>OY970062.1:0-2875956 GCA_963705245.1 uncultured Solirubrobacterales bacterium
GCTTCAGCTGCTTTCCCGTTATTTCTTGCTTGCCTTCTTATGTTTGGTCGTGCGCTTGACTTTTTTCTTTGCTTTCTTGGTCTTGGGGCATCCGCTGACAGCGATCTTTGTGTTCTGGGTGATCTGGGCGCCGTTCTGTCCTGTGATCGTTGCCGGCAACGTCAGCGACTGTCCGCACAGGTTGCCTTTGGCCTTCGTGGGGATATCCGTCGCGAACGCTGAGTGTGCTCCCTGTGGGAGTGTCGCTTGAAACGTGCTGATCGGGGCATCAGGAATGCTGTTGAACGTGCTTGTCGTGATGCCTTTCTTGATGTTCGTGTTCCCATCGAGATAGAGCAGGATGCCTTCGCCTTGAAGGACCACCACAGCGTCAGGGAACGCCGCTCCACCGTGAGAGACGAGGTAGATTGGTCCTGTGAGCGCGCTCTTGAGTATCGCGGTGTGTGCGGTAGCGGTACCGATCACCGATCCCGCCGGGCATCCTGCGGGGTTTGCATTGAACTGGTTTTCGGTGCACGCTTTCTGGAGTGTCGTCAGGCGCGCGGGGAGCTGTTTGGGGAACACCAGGCGTACTTTGCTGATGTTCGCCTGTCCAGTCCCGGACCCAACCCTGATCGTAAGGCTCGCACCACCAGCTTTCGAAGTCTTCCCCTTAGTGCTCGCTGACAATGATGGTTTGAACACCAGCTTCTTGCAACCCGATACCGCGAACGGACTCCCGACACTCGTATCCGTACCCGTCGCTGAGTGCACAACACCAGTGATGCTCAGCTGTGAGCAGCTCGTGGGGTTCAATACGAATTCGTGTGCGTCCAGGGACACGTTGAGTGTGCGGATACGCAACGGAACACCATCCAGTTTCTGCGGGATCGGACCACTCACTGCCGTGACCTGCGCGGTATGGGGGTCCACGAACAACGCGACACGCACGAGCACGTTCCCAAGGTTGAACGGGCCCGCCACGGCCGGGACGACGACTGAGAGGCCGAACGGCGCGCCACCATAGGGGCCGGTGAAGAAGACCTTCCCCGTCACGTAGTACGGTTCGCTGCCCGAACCCACACCAACCGACGTGCTGCCTATCAGACTCGATGCGGGGCACGCGGTGAGTGATGCCTGGGAGGCTTGGGGCTCGGGGCAACGCCCGACCTTCGAGACGGCCGCCAACAATCCCTGCGGCAACGTGGTTGACAGCGACGCGATGTTCTGTTCGCGGTCTACGCGTTTGAGCGTGAGTGAGAACGCGCTGTATGCGCCCGCCGCTGGGCTCGTCGTCCAAGCTGTGAAGGATGGAGCGAAAGGCAAGCTGGCGGGGCATGCGCCGCCAGCGCCGTTCCAGTCCACACTGAACGAGCTACCCGTGTTGACCGGCGCTGTGGTGGGTTCACTCCATGGCGCGATGACACCCTCAGTGCTCGCAGCCCCGCAGGACTGCGAGTTAGCCAACGGTGCACGGGGCCCTTGCTTCATCGTGACCGTGAGCTGGTTGAACGGGAACTGCGGAGCTTCATCGAAGATCGCTGTGATACGGCCTGTGGTGGGGTCGACATGCGCGGTGCCCTTCAGCTTGATCACAACACCAGCATCTTCAGCTCCCATTTCGAGGAACAACCCGAAGAGTTCCCCGTCTTGGGCATCCGTTTCGCTGCATTCACGCTGACCAGCACCACCACAGTGCGGCATCGCGAGGAACAGGTGGCCCGTGAGGCCTTCACGCAGCAGGGGTGTGCTGGCTGTGACTGTCCCGATCTCTGAGGCTGCTGGGCAGTGTCCTGCTATGACGTGCTGGAGGCCGTCTGCGGCGGGTGCTTCGGCTTCGGGGCCTTCGATGTTGATCCCCGATGGGCCCTGTTCTTCACAGCCCTGAAGACCATTAGCCGAGGATGGTGAGATCGTCGTACCTTCGGGTAGTTTCACTTCGACGTTCTTCACCGGAGGGGTTCCCAGACCAGAAGCGTCCAACGGTGCCTGTGGGACTTCGAGGCCTACCTGGTAGCTTGAGGGCTCATCGGCCTGTGTCGTTTCCGGGGTCACGCTCAACCTTGGGGAGAACTTCAACAGTTCACAGCCTTCAAGGGCGGGGAACGTCAGGGCGGATGCTGTGAGGGGGAGTGAGGGGTCGGGGTCCTCCCACGTGTTCGTCGCGACCGATGCTTCACGCGCACCCTTGCTCTCTCCGCAATCGGTCGGGTCGGTCAGGAAGCTACCGCGGTCTAGCGTGACTTCTTCAAATCCCGATACGTACTGTTCTTTGATGTCGCCGTAGAACGTCGCGACGAGCCCAACGAGCTGCGCGATCGCGGGCAGCCCCGGTGTGGAGATGCGCAGCATGTATGTGCCGTCGTGGCGTACCACGGTCGCGTAGATGAAGAACGTGTACCCAAGTGACGCGAACGCGAACTCAGCCGCGTAGCCCTTCTCCGGGACTACGTTGTAGATCCCGAACTCATGCGTCGGATCGGGGGTGTCCGCTACGACGTCGGAGAGGATCATCGGCAGTATCGTCCCGACTCGACTTGATGGCGGGCACCCGGTCTGTCCGGAGGTCGTTTCTACTAGTGACGCGGGGCATAACTCTGAGACTGTTGGGTTACCCAAGAACCCGATCGGCAAGTAGAAAACGAGGTCCTTCGCTGCTTGAACCGGTTTCACCGGTTCATTGGAGTTAGTCGCATAGATGCTGTTCAGCAGCAGCGACGTCGTCATGAACGTGGGGTGCGCGCCGGCCCGCGTGACGGGTTCACCGGCTGGACCGGTCGCTTCAAAAGAAAACTCTGACACGCCGGGCGGTCCCGTTTCGTGTTCGGTGCCTACCCGCTGGCTCGTCGTGCTGTGAGATCCGAGCGATCCGCCACCGGACAGGGAAACCACATTTGTCAAGGTAGAACCAATATGGAGTTCGGTAGTAACCGCAACAAACATACTGATAGCGATAAACCCACCCGGGAGAACTTCTCCACCGGTGCTGCAAACCACTTCGTTTGCGCTACCCGTGCCGCAGCTCCCTCCCGGCTGCATTTCGGTGTGCTCTACGGCAATACCCGCCGGCAACACATCTTTAATCGTTATCGCACCAGAGCTAGCAACATCACCGACATTCTCTACCACTATCGAATACTCACCGCCTTTACCAACAGCGGGATGCGCAACCGACGGGGAAGCAGACACCGTCAAACGCAAAGACGGAGCCGCCGCGGGTGCGGCCGCCGCCGACACCGAAACAGCCAAGAAGACAAACACACCGACAAACACACTGAACATCGCCAACTGAATAAAAACCAAACGGAGGATACGATTCCTGGGAACGCAACTCACATACGCTAACCGGCGACCCGCCAGCCCACCAACCGCTGAAAACTGTGACACCTGAGCTCTCATTACTTACCCCTCCACTCGCGGCTAGCTCTCTTGGCTTTCCTCGCTATCTTTTTACTCCTAACACCTACACACCTACCATGCTCTAGCCTCTTACCTTTAGAACACTCGACCACCTTCCGCTCCCGCTTTGCTTTCACCTTAGGCTCACCAGCCGCAGGCACCCCAACCAGCGCTTCGGGAGACTGTGTCAAACTACCACCCCCCACCGGCAGAACACCCGGGGCGACACTACCACCCGGAACCCCACATTCAACCGAACACACCCCACCACGCACCACCGGAAAACCACCTTCAACACGCGCATCATAAATATCCCGCTGCACACCATCCACATCACCCGACAACAACGGATCAGCAGTCGAAAACAACACATCATCCCCACCACCACTCATACCTTCAAACCCAGCGCCACACGACGCATGCCGCGCCTGCACATCAACCCCATCCGAAAGCAAATGCACACTACCCGCAGACAACGCGCCATCCGTCCGAAACTCATACACGCTAAAACAGCCATGTTCAGCCGACGACGCAAACCGACTCAAGCGACCCGACGTCTTAAACACAACCGTCCGCCCATCGAACGACACATTCAACGGGTCCGTGCCAGATTTAAAAACTTCACCATCACCGAGTACTTTGGCGTAGGCGTATATCGCTTCGGGGCTGACGCCTTCTGCTGCGTTGTTGCCGTTGTTGTTGTAGCCGTCTTCGCCTTTGCTGATCCGTACCAGTTCACCTGTGACCGCGTCGTACTCGAACAGCTGCGGGGTTTCGGCTTCGTCATCCGCGGTCAGTTTCGGCGTGGAGCTCACGAATACCATGAACCGGCCGTCTTCACCACTCACCTCAACCGGATGCCGAAAATCTCGTGTCCAGATCTTTTCTTCTCCTTCGCCGCCGGTGTGGCTCAGTGCGGCTACGAGTTTGGTCTGGCCGCTCGCGAGGTCGTACACGTAGAGGTCTGGCTGGTTCCCCGCTTCGCGTTTGACGTAGTAGATCCGCTGAGCATCCTCCGCCATGCCAGCCACACCAAGCACTTCACCACCAGCTACCAGCCTCAAACACCTATGTTCCACCTGACACGCCACCCCAGGCAAACTGAAATCATACGCATAAAGATTACAGCCACCCGCTCCTTCACTCGTCTGCGCACAACCTTCTCTTTCCGCGGCGTTGCCGCTTGCCGTGCCGTCCACCGCGCTATCGGTCAGCTGCTGGGTGCTAGTAAAGAACACGACATGCCCATCTTCAGAGGCACCCTCGAAGTTCTTCCCCGACGCTGGCCCGCACACGCCGCTGCACTCACTCGCCGACACATCCACCGTTTCAGCCGCCAACGGACTCACAAGCGCACCATGCAAACGCGCATACACCTCAGCCGGCCGCCCTTCACACGCCACCGCCGTAAAGAACACTGATTCACCATCCACCGACAACGCATTATAACTTGCGCCGCCCGGGCGGCTGCCCAGCAGTGTGCCGCAATCGCTCAACAAGCGTGTACTGCCTTTTTCGCCTTCCACCCCCACCAGAACCGGCTGACTATTACCCACACCACTATATTCATACAAAGAACCAGCAGACCCACTCGTACCATCAAACGGCCAATAGCCTTCAGGACGTGGGGCTTCTAGGAGGACATGTCCAAAGTCGTTTGTAGCCGCGATCGGATTATCATAGTGTGAGCTTTGGAGTAGGATGAAATTATTTTCTTCTTCTACTTCACCGGCAAACGGAACGCTGAGCGGACCGATCCGCCTATAAGCGCCAGCCGCGGAGCGTGCATACAATTCCCGTGTCGTCGAGGATTGCGAAGGCTTGTGCTGCTTCCACAGCGTTTCACCGCTATTAGCTTCATAGGCCACCGGGACCTGGCCCACGAACTGCGACAAGGGCGCATTCAACGGAGAGAGCTGCCACCCCGAACCCGTCCGCGTATCTATGTACAAGTCGCCTTCCAGCGGTGATTCGCCCGCACCGGGCGCCCCGGCGAGGTCCCCCAAGCCACCAACGATCGCTTTTTCGCCATCCGCCGAGTAGCTAAACGCGAACAAGGGATACCCCTCCTTATATGGGGGGCTCACCATCTCATAGGCGCGACAGTCAGGCAACCCACTCGACCCCAGTTCCGCGCGTAGGGTTTCGTTTGGGCATGTTTCGGCGTCGGCGGTGGTGACAATCAAGGATGACCCTCCCACGAGCACACTGGTCACCATCAGGCTGAGCAGCAACAATCCACGAATCCTCATCTTCATACCACCCTCATGTCGACGCCATCCCAAAACCATCATCATCCCTCCACAAGATCCGTTCTCACCAAACAAACCACCAGGCCCATTGCAGTCGTGATGCTGCACACGAGTCTCATCACGACACCGGTCCCGGATAACGCACGCGCGCACGAATGCTCTGCGTGACCTGCTCCCCCATCGGCGTCAGGCTCCACACGTTGCACTCACCCTTGGCATGCCCCTCCCCCGTATTGGCCAGCAACCCCAAACGCTCAAGACGCGCCAAGAGCTTTGAGACCTGCCCCTGATCAGCGATACCCGCATGCTCAGCCACCAGACGATTACTCACACCAGGATGCTCAGCCACATCTTCCAAGACCCGCGCAGTGCGATACGTCAAACGCATCGGAACACCCCGCAACGGATCCAACACAGCCGATGCCCCATCAGCAATACCAGCGGCAGGCGATAGCCCTACCGGCGCGGGCACAGGACGTGAACGTTCCTGACGCGCAACCGCCGGACCCAAATACGGCAACACGATCATGCTCATCAACTCACCCAGCAAACCACTCAACGGCTCACGCTCACCCCTCAACAAACGCGCATAAACAATCGAAACCGCAGCACCAACCAACCCCTCCCCCGTCAACGGCGGACACTCCGAGGCCCCACGCGCACGCTCACCACGACCCCCATCCACAACCCCAGCCAACCGCGCCAAAACCTCCGCACGACGCTCCAACACCACCGGACCACCACGCAACGCCTGCACCACACACACCCGCGCCAACGCAGGCTCACGATCAAACAAACACAACACCACCCACAAACCACCACGCACACGCTCACGCCAAGACAAACCACCCACACCCGCCAACACGATCTCCGCCGAGACCAACTCCACAACATCATCAAGGACCGCCAACAAACAATCCTCACGATTAGAAAACAAGTCATAAAACGTGCGCCGCGACACCCGCGCACGCGCAGTGATCAACGCAACCGTCGCACGCGCATAACCCAACTCATCCACCACCGCCACAGCCGCACCCAACAACCGCGCACGCTGCATCTCAGACACACGCACCCGCGGAGACCCAACCTCACGCCGGCGAGAAGAAGCACCCTCACGCCCACGAGCAGCACCGCCCGCCCGAGCACCAACACCCGCACGCGCCATCACAACACCCTCCCCACAAACGGGGAAAGAACCCGACGCGACTCAGCCGCTAAACCAGAGGTACTACCGGGACAAGAGAGAGAGAGAGAGAGAGAGAGATGTGTCAGCGCTGCTGACGCATCTACCTACAGCACCCAACGGGCACACAGCGACTCCCGACACGAATGTCCCCAACGAACTCACGCGAACACAACCCCTCTTCATACGATCCGGTCCCTCTCCCACACATCCCCTGCAAAAGCGCTTGACGTCGATCCAGAAGACCGACCCAAACCCGACCTATAGCGCCCAACCCCCCACCAACGGAGAGCCATGACACCAAAGAACATACCGTCTTCCACACACCTTGTCAAGAGCAAACCACACAAGACACTCAAAACAGACCCACACAACACCACAACAGTCCAAGCCCCCCCTACCGGCAGCGAGAGACGGCCCCACAGAGAGCTTCACCGACGACGCTGCGGGCAAGCACATCAGCCGGTCGGCGATCGCCCGCCCGACCCGATCGCCGTAGCACGCATGTGCTACAGTTGTGCACATGGCTCGTGAGTTCTCCGTCCGTGATCTGCGCAATGACACCGCCGCGGTTGTAAGCGCGGTGCGAGCAGGTGAGCAGGTGACGCTGACCGTCAATCGCGATCCCGTGGCCGACATCGTCCCCCACACCGAGCGGTCGGAGAACGACGGACGAAGCCCGTGGGTGTCCTCGCAAGCGCTGCGGGACATCGTTCGCGATGCACCCGCCGATGACGGCTTGATGGCCGACCTCGCCGACGTACGCGGGGCACTCGTCGAAGACGCGTGACACGCGGAATCGCCGACACCTCCGTCTTCATCGCCCAAGAGGTCGGGCGCGAGCTGGGAGAGCTGCCCGATGAGATCGCGGTCTCGGTGATTACCACCGCCGAGCTGGAGCTGGGCGTACTGCGCGCCCAAGACACCGATACACGCGCCCAGCGCCTAGCCACACTCTCACACGTCCGCGCAACCTACCCACTGCTCGACATCGACGCGCAGATCGCCTCCTGCTTCGCACGCATCGCCGCTCACGAGCTCGACGCCGGCCGCAAGCTGCGACGACACGACGCCTGGATCGCCGCCACCGCACTGCACCACGGCGCAGCGGTCGTAACCCAGGACAACGACTTCACGACCTTCCCAGCGATCACCGTCATCCGAGCCTGACGACACCGAACGATCAGAAAGCGCCCGATACCCAGACCATCGTCCTTGCTCCAGCTGCTTTCCCGTTATTTCTTGCTTGCCTTCTTATGCTTAGTCTTGTCCTTGACTTTCTTCTTCGCCTTCTTGGCCTTGGGGCATCCGCTGACAGCGATCTTTGTGTTCTGGGTGATCTGGGCGCCGTTCTGTCCTGTGATCGTTGCCGGCAACGTCAGCGACTGTCCGCACAGGTTGCCTTTGGCCTTCGTGGGGATATCCGTCGCGAACGCTGAGTGTGCTCCCTGTGGGAGTGTCGCTTGAAACGTGCTGATCGGGGCATCAGGAATGCTGTTGAACGTGCTTGTCGTGATGCCTTTCTTGATGTTCGTGTTCCCATCGAGATAGAGCAGGATGCCTTCGCCTTGAAGGACCACCACAGCGTCAGGGAACGCCGCTCCACCGTGAGAGACGAGGTAGATTGGTCCTGTGAGCGCGCTCTTGAGTATCGCGGTGTGTGCGGTAGCGGTACCGATCACCGATCCCGCCGGGCATCCTGCGGGGTTTGCATTGAACTGGTTTTCGGTGCACGCTTTCTGGAGTGTCGTCAGGCGCGCGGGGAGCTGTTTGGGGAACACCAGGCGTACTTTGCTGATGTTCGCCTGTCCAGTCCCGGACCCAACCCTGATCGTAAGGCTCGCACCACCAGCTTTCGAAGTCTTCCCCTTAGTGCTCGCTGACAATGATGGTTTGAACACCAGCTTCTTGCAACCCGATACCGCGAACGGACTCCCGACACTCGTATCCGTACCCGTCGCTGAGTGCACAACACCAGTGATGCTCAGCTGTGAGCAGCTCGTGGGGTTCAATACGAATTCGTGTGCGTCCAGGGACACGTTGAGTGTGCGGATACGCAACGGAACACCATCCAGTTTCTGCGGGATCGGACCACTCACTGCCGTGACCTGCGCGGTATGGGGGTCCACGAACAACGCGACACGCACGAGCACGTTCCCAAGGTTGAACGGGCCCGCCACGGCCGGGACGACGACTGAGAGGCCGAACGGCGCGCCACCATAGGGGCCGGTGAAGAAGACCTTCCCCGTCACGTAGTACGGTTCGCTGCCCGAACCCACACCAACCGACGTGCTGCCTATCAGACTCGATGCGGGGCACGCGGTGAGTGATGCCTGGGAGGCTTGGGGCTCGGGGCAACGCCCGACCTTCGAGACGGCCGCCAACAATCCCTGCGGCAACGTGGTTGACAGCGACGCGATGTTCTGTTCGCGGTCTACGCGTTTGAGCGTGAGTGAGAACGCGCTGTATGCGCCCGCCGCTGGGCTCGTCGTCCAAGCTGTGAAGGATGGAGCGAAAGGCAAGCTGGCGGGGCATGCGCCGCCAGCGCCGTTCCAGTCCACACTGAACGAGCTACCCGTGTTGACCGGCGCTGTGGTGGGTTCACTCCATGGCGCGATGACACCCTCAGTGCTCGCAGCCCCGCAGGACTGCGAGTTAGCCAACGGTGCACGGGGCCCTTGCTTCATCGTGACCGTGAGCTGGTTGAACGGGAACTGCGGAGCTTCATCGAAGATCGCTGTGATACGGCCTGTGGTGGGGTCGACATGCGCGGTGCCCTTCAGCTTGATCACAACACCAGCATCTTCAGCTCCCATTTCGAGGAACAACCCGAAGAGTTCCCCGTCTTGGGCATCCGTTTCGCTGCATTCACGCTGACCAGCACCACCACAGTGCGGCATCGCGAGGAACAGGTGGCCCGTGAGGCCTTCACGCAGCAGGGGTGTGCTGGCTGTGACTGTCCCGATCTCTGAGGCTGCTGGGCAGTGTCCTGCTATGACGTGCTGGAGGCCGTCTGCGGCGGGTGCTTCGGCTTCGGGGCCTTCGATGTTGATCCCCGATGGGCCCTGTTCTTCACAGCCCTGAAGACCATTAGCCGAGGATGGTGAGATCGTCGTACCTTCGGGTAGTTTCACTTCGACGTTCTTCACCGGAGGGGTTCCCAGACCAGAAGCGTCCAACGGTGCCTGTGGGACTTCGAGGCCTACCTGGTAGCTTGAGGGCTCATCGGCCTGTGTCGTTTCCGGGGTCACGCTCAACCTTGGGGAGAACTTCAACAGTTCACAGCCTTCAAGGGCGGGGAACGTCAGGGCGGATGCTGTGAGGGGGAGTGAGGGGTCGGGGTCCTCCCACGTGTTCGTCGCGACCGATGCTTCACGCGCACCCTTGCTCTCTCCGCAATCGGTCGGGTCGGTCAGGAAGCTACCGCGGTCTAGCGTGACTTCTTCAAATCCCGATACGTACTGTTCTTTGATGTCGCCGTAGAACGTCGCGACGAGCCCAACGAGCTGCGCGATCGCGGGCAGCCCCGGTGTGGAGATGCGCAGCATGTATGTGCCGTCGTGGCGTACCACGGTCGCGTAGATGAAGAACGTGTACCCAAGTGACGCGAACGCGAACTCAGCCGCGTAGCCCTTCTCCGGGACTACGTTGTAGATCCCGAACTCATGCGTCGGATCGGGGGTGTCCGCTACGACGTCGGAGAGGATCATCGGCAGTATCGTCCCGACTCGACTTGATGGCGGGCACCCGGTCTGTCCGGAGGTCGTTTCTACTAGTGACGCGGGGCATAACTCTGAGACTGTTGGGTTACCCAAGAACCCGATCGGCAAGTAGAAAACGAGGTCCTTCGCTGCTTGAACCGGTTTCACCGGTTCATTGGAGTTAGTCGCATAGATGCTGTTCAGCAGCAGCGACGTCGTCATGAACGTGGGGTGCGCGCCGGCCCGCGTGACGGGTTCACCGGCTGGACCGGTCGCTTCAAAAGAAAACTCTGACACGCCGGGCGGTCCCGTTTCGTGTTCGGTGCCTACCCGCTGGCTCGTCGTGCTGTGAGATCCGAGCGATCCGCCACCGGACAGGGAAACCACATTTGTCAAGGTAGAACCAATATGGAGTTCGGTAGTAACCGCAACAAACATACTGATAGCGATAAACCCACCCGGGAGAACTTCTCCACCGGTGCTGCAAACCACTTCGTTTGCGCTACCCGTGCCGCAGCTCCCTCCCGGCTGCATTTCGGTGTGCTCTACGGCAATACCCGCCGGCAACACATCTTTAATCGTTATCGCACCAGAGCTAGCAACATCACCGACATTCTCTACCACTATCGAATACTCACCGCCTTTACCAACAGCGGGATGCGCAACCGACGGGGAAGCAGACACCGTCAAACGCAAAGACGGAGCCGCCGCGGGTGCGGCCGCCGCCGACACCGAAACAGCCAAGAAGACAAACACACCGACAAACACACTGAACATCGCCAACTGAATAAAAACCAAACGGAGGATACGATTCCTGGGAACGCAACTCACATACGCTAACCGGCGACCCGCCAGCCCACCAACCGCTGAAAACTGTGACACCTGAGCTCTCATTACTTACCCCTCCACTCGCGGCTAGCTCTCTTGGCTTTCCTCGCTATCTTTTTACTCCTAACACCTACACACCTACCATGCTCTAGCCTCTTACCTTTAGAACACTCGACCACCTTCCGCTCCCGCTTTGCTTTCACCTTAGGCTCACCAGCCGCAGGCACCCCAACCAGCGCTTCGGGAGACTGTGTCAAACTACCACCCCCCACCGGCAGAACACCCGGGGCGACACTACCACCCGGAACCCCACACCCACCAGAACACACCCCACCACGCACCACCGGAAAACCACCCTCAACACGCGCATCATAAATATCCCGCTGCACACCATCCACATCACCCGACAACAACGGATCAGCAGTCGAAAACAACACATCACCACCATCACCATCAATACCTTCAAGCCCAGCGCCACACCACGCATGCAAGGCCTGCACATCCACCCCATCCGAAAGCAAATGCACGCTACCCGCAGACAACGCGCCGCCCGTCCGAAACTCATAAATACTAAAACAGCCATGTTCAGCCGACGACGCGAACTGACTCAACCGACCCGACGTCCTAAACACGACCGTCCGCCCATCGAACGACACATTCAATGGATCCGTGCCGGATTTAAAATCTCCATTAAACCCGGGCACTTTGGCGAAGGCGTATATCGCTTCGGGGCTGACGCCTTCTGCTGCGTTGTTGCCGTTGTTGTTGTAGCCGTCTTCGCCTTTGCTGATCCGCACCAGTTCCCCGGTGAGCGCATCGTACTCGAACAGCTGCGGGGTTTCGGCTTCATCATCCGCGGTCAGTTTCGGCGTGGAGCTCACGAATACCATGAACCGGCCGTCTTCACCACTCACCTCAACCGGATGCCGGAATTCCCGTGTCCAGATCTTTTCTTCTCCTTCGCCGCCGGTGTAGCTCAGTGCGGCTACGAGTTTGGTCTGGCCGCTCGCGAGGTCGTACACGTAGAGGTCTGGCTGGTTACCCGCTTCGCGTTTGACATAGTAGATCCGCTGAGCATCCTCCGCCATACCAGCCACACCAAGCACTTCACCACCAGCCACGAGCCTCAAACACTTATGTTCCACCTGACACGCCGCCCCCGGCAAGCTGAAATCATACGAATAAAGATTACAACCACCCGCGCCTTCACTTGTCTGCGCACAGCCTTCTCTTTCCGCGGCGTTGCCGCTCGCCGTGCCGTCCACCGCGTTATCGGTCAGCTGCTGGGTGCTCGTGAAGAACACGACATGCCCATCTTCAGAGGCACCCTCGAAGTTCTTCCCCGACGCGGGCCCACACACACCACTACACTCACCCCCCGACACATCCACCGTCTCCGCCGCCACAGGACTCACAAGCGCACCATGCAAACGCGCATACACCTCAGCCGGCCGCCCTTTACACGCCGCCGCCGTAAAGAACACCGATTCACCATCCACCGACAACGCATTATAATTCCCGCCTCCCGGGAGGCTACCCAGCAGTGTGCCGCAATCGCTCAACAAGCGTGTACTGCCTTTTTCGCCTTCCACCCCCACCAGAATCGGCTGGCTATTACCCACACCACTATATTCATACAAAGAACCAGCAGACCCACTCGTTTCATCAAACGGCCAATAGCCATCAGAGCTTTTCGCACTCAGGATGACATGGTCGAAGTCGCTTGTAGCCGCGATTGGCCTATCATAGTGTGAGCCTTGGAGTAGGATGAAATTATTTTCTTCTTCTACTTCACCGGCAAACGGAACACTGAGCGGACCAATCAGCCTATAAACACCCGACACAGAACGCGCATACAATTCCCGTGTCGTCGAGGATTGCGAGGGCTTGTGCTGATTCCACAGCGTTTCACCGCTATTAGCTTCATAAGCTATCGGGAGCTGGCCCACGAACTGCGCCAGAGGCGCATTCAACGGCGAGAGCTGCCAGCCAGTCTCCGTGCGCGTGTCCAAATACAAGTCGCCGTTCAACGCCGATTCGCCCGCACCAGGTGCTCCCGCTAGATTCGCCAACCCGCTAACGATCGCTTTTTCACCGTCCGCCGAGTAGCTAAGGGAGTACAAGGGGTAGCCCTCCTTGTATGGGGGGCTCACCATCTCATAGGCGCGACAGTCAGGCAACCCGCTCGACCCGAGTTCCGCGCGTAGGGTTTCGTTTGGGCATGTTTCGGCGTCGGCGGTGGTGACAATCAAGGATGACCCTCCCACGAGCACACTGGTCACCATCAGGCTGAGCAGCAACAATCCACGAATCCTCATCTTCATACCACCCTCATGTCGACGCCATCCCAAAACCATCATCATCCCTCCACAAGATCCGTTCTCACCAAACAAACCACCAGGCCCATTGCAGTCGTGATGCTGCACACGAGTCTCATCACGACACCGGTCCCGGATAACGCACGCGCGCACGAATGCTCTGCGTGACCTGCTCCCCCATCGGCGTCAGGCTCCACACGTTGCACTCACCCTTGGCATGCCCCTCCCCCGTATTGGCCAGCAACCCCAAACGCTCAAGACGCGCCAAGAGCTTTGAGACCTGCCCCTGATCAGCGATACCCGCATGCTCAGCCACCAGACGATTACTCACACCAGGATGCTCAGCCACATCTTCCAAGACCCGCGCAGTGCGATACGTCAAACGCATCGGAACACCCCGCAACGGATCCAACACAGCCGATGCCCCATCAGCAATACCAGCGGCAGGCGATAGCCCTACCGGCGCGGGCACAGGACGTGAACGTTCCTGACGCGCAACCGCCGGACCCAAATACGGCAACACGATCATGCTCATCAACTCACCCAGCAAACCACTCAACGGCTCACGCTCACCCCTCAACAAACGCGCATAAACAATCGAAACCGCAGCACCAACCAACCCCTCCCCCGTCAACGGCGGACACTCCGAGGCCCCACGCGCACGCTCACCACGACCCCCATCCACAACCCCAGCCAACCGCGCCAAAACCTCCGCACGACGCTCCAACACCACCGGACCACCACGCAACGCCTGCACCACACACACCCGCGCCAACGCAGGCTCACGATCAAACAAACACAACACCACCCACAAACCACCACGCACACGCTCACGCCAAGACAAACCACCCACACCCGCCAACACGATCTCCGCCGAGACCAACTCCACAACATCATCAAGGACCGCCAACAAACAATCCTCACGATTAGAAAACAAGTCATAAAACGTGCGCCGCGACACCCGCGCACGCGCAGTGATCAACGCAACCGTCGCACGCGCATAACCCAACTCATCCACCACCGCCACAGCCGCACCCAACAACCGCGCACGCTGCATCTCAGACACACGCACCCGCGGAGACCCAACAACAACCCCACGACCACGAGAAGAAGAAGCCTCGCGCTTACGAGCAGTACCGCCCGCCCGAGCACCAACACCCGCACGCGCCATCACAACACCCTCCCCACAAACGGGGAAAGAACCCGACGCGACTCAGCCGCTAGACCAGAGGTGCTACCGGGACAAGAGAGAGAGAGAGAGAGAGAGATGTGTCAGCGCTGCTGACGCATCTACCTACAGCACCCAACGGGCACACAGCGACTCCCGACACGAATGTCCCCAACGAACTCACGCGAACACAACCCCTCTTCATACGATCCGGTCCCTCTCCCACACATCCCCTGCAAAAGCGCTTGACGTCGATCCAGAAGACCGACCCAAACCCGACCTATAACGCCCAACCCCCCACCAACGGAGAGCCATGACACCAAAGAACATACCGTCTTCCACACACCTTGTCAAGAGCAAACCACACAAGACACCCAAAACAGACCCAGGGCGCCGGTCGGTGCTTCGCCTTCCAGCAGCTCGACAGATCGCCGGCATGTCATCCTCCTATGCTCGCTGGTACAGGAGATCAGACCGCCACCCGAGGCGAGACTCATCGGGCGGCGGCGGAAAGGCAGGAAATGGAGCCGCACATCGACCTGATCACGCTCGCCGTGAGCGATCTAGAGCGCTCGCTCGAGTTCTACCGCGATGGCCTCGGCCTCGAATCATCCGAGCTTGTCGGCACGGAGTACCCCGGCGACGATCTCACGCCGGCGGGAGCGGCAGCGATGTTCAAGCTCGCGGGTGGGCTGATGCTGATGCTGTACCCGCGGAGCGAGCTCGCGAAGGATGCCAACATTGCGCCCGGCTCGGCGCAGAGCGGCGAGTTCAGCATCGGCCAAGTGGTTCCCAGCCGGGCGGATGTCGATGCTCTGCTCGCCCGAGCCGAGGACGCCGGCGCGACGCTCACCGACCGGCCGCACGATCGTCCATGGGGCATCTACTCGGGCTACTTCCGCGACCTCGACGGGCACCTGTGGGAGGTCATCTGGAACCCGAGGCTGGCGCACTCGGGGGCGTGAGATCGAAAAGCCAAAGTAGTTGCGTGAGCGCTGCAACGACTTGGGGCCCCGCTTCCAATCCAGAAGACACGGCCGATGGCCCAGACCATCGTCCTTGCTCCAGCCGCTTTCGTGTTATTTCCTGCCTGCCTTCTCATGTCTAGTCTTGTGCTTGACTTTTTTCTTAGCCTTCTTGACCTTCGGGCACCCGCTGACACCAATCTTCGTGTTCTGGGAGACCTGCGCGCCGTTCTGCCCAGTGATCGTCGCCGGCAGCGTCAGCGACAGCCCACACAGGTTGCCCTTCGCCTTCGTGGGGATATCTGTCGCGAACGCCGAGTGAGCTCCCTGCGGCAATGTCGCTTCGAACGTGCTGATCGGGGCATCAGGGATGCTGTTGAACGTGCTTGTAGTGATGCCCTTCTTGATATTCGTATTCCCATCCAGATACAGCAGGACGCCTTCGCCCTGAAGGACCACCACCGCGTCAGGGAACGCCGCACCACCATGAGACACCAGATAGATCGGTCCCGTGAGTGCGCTCTTGAGGATCGCAGTGTGCGCCGTAGCGGTACCGATCACCGATCCCGCCGGGCATCCCGCAGGGTTCGCATTGAACTGGCTTTCGGTGCACGCTTTCTGCAACGTCGTCAAACGCGCAGGGAGCTCTTTGGGGAACACCAGACGTACTTTGCTGATGTTCGCCTGCCCAGTCCCAGAACCAACCCTGATCGTCAGGCTCGCGCCACCAGCTTTCGAAGTCTTCCCCTTCGTGCTCGCTGACAACGATGGTTTGAACGCCAGCTTCTTGCAACCAGAAGCCGCGAAAGGACTCCCGACGCTGACATTCGTGCCCGTCGTGGAATGAATGATCCCGGTGATACTCAGTTGTGAGCAGTTCGTTGGGTTCAATACGAATTCGTGTGCGTCCAGGGACACGCTGAGTGTGCGGATACGCAACGGCACACCATCCAGTTTCTGAGGAAGAGGACCACTCACCGCCGTCACCTGCGCAGTATGCGGATCCACGAACAACGCCACCCGCACCAGCACGTTCCCGAGGTTGAACGGGCCCGCAGCCGCCGGTACCACCACCGACAGCCCGAACGGCGCTCCACCATAGGGGCCGGTGAAGAAGACCTTCCCCGTTACGTAGTACGGTTCGCTACCGGACCCCACACTGACAGTGGTAGTCCCGATTTGGCTGCTCGCTGGGCATGCGCTAAGCGATGCTTGTGAGGCCTGGGGCTCAGGGCAACGTCCCACGTTTGCAACGGCCGCCAGCAATCCCTGCGGCAACGTACTCGACAGCGACGCGACATCCTGTTCGCGATCTTCGCGTTTCAGCGTCAACGAGAACGTGCTGAACGCGCCCGCCACCGGGGTGGTCGTTCCCGCCGTAAACGACGGTGCGAATGGTGCACTCGCGGGGCAGGTCCCGCCGGTGCCATTCCAGTCCACACTGAAGGCGCTCGTGGTGCTAGCGCCCGCTGTCACCGGTTCGCTCCATGGCTCCACGAGACCTTCGCTGCTGGCTACCCCGCAACCCTGCGGGTTAGCCAGCGGAGCGCGTGGGCCGCTCTTCATCGAGACCACCAGCTTGCTGAACGGGAACTGCGGGTTGTCATCGAAAACCGCGGTGATACGACCCGTCACGGGGTCCAGTTGTGCGGTGCCCTTCAGCTTGATGATGACACCAGCGTTCGGGGCTTCCATTTCCAGGTACAGCCCGAAGAGTTCGCCATCCTGTGCGTCCGTCGGGGTGCATTCGTGCTGCCCCGCGCCACCGCAATGCGGTGTCGCGATAAACAAATGCCCCGAGAGATCTTCCCGCAACAGCGGTGTGCTCGCCGAGACAGTACCGATCTGCGACGCCGACGGGCAATGACCAGCCACCATCCGCTGCAGACCATCTGGACCGACCGCTTCAGATTCAGGGCCTTCGATATCGATCCCCGCGGGCCCCAGTTCTTCACAGCCGACAAGACCGTTCGCCGAAGACGACGAGATCGTCGTGCCTTCGGGCAGTTTCAATTCGACCTTCTTCACCGGCGGTGTCCCCAGGCCCGATGAGTCCTTCGGTGCTTGTGGGACTTCCAACCCGACCTGGTAGCCGGCCGGTGCTTCCGCCTGCGTAGTGTCGGGCGTCACACCGAGCCCAGCAGCGAATTTCAGAAGTTCGCAGCCTTCGATCGCCGGAAAAGCAGGGGCAGACGCCTGGATCGGGAGCGCCGGATCGGGGTTCTCCCATGTATTAGCAGCGACCGACGCTTCGCGCGCGCTCGCGCTCTCCCCACAATCACTCGGATCCGTCAGGAAACTACCCCGGTCAAACGTCAGTTCTTCGAAACCCGACACATAGCGTTCGGAGATATCACCGTCAAACGACGCAACCAGCCCAACGAGCTGCGCGATCGCCGGCAACCCCGGTGTAGAGACACGCACCATGTACTGCCCGTCATGACGCACCACGCTCGCGTAGATAACGAACGTCAAGTTCAGCTCAGCGAACGCGAACTCCGCCGCATAACCCTTCTCCGGAACAATGTTGTAGATACCGAACTCGTGCGTCGGATCAGTCGTATCAGCAACCACCGTCGACAAGATCATCGGCAAGATCGTCCCGATACGACTCGATGGCGGACAACCAGTCTGGTTGGTAGTCGTTTCCACAAGCGACACCGGGCACAACGAAGAAACCGTCGGGTCACCCAGCAACCCCAACGGCAGATAGAACACCAAGTCCTTTGTCGCCTCCACCGGTTTGGTCGGTTCATTAGAGTTAATCGCCTGGAGGTTATTCACCAAAATGGAAGTATTCAGAAAGGTCGGGTGACCGCCCGCCTGCGTCACAGGTTCACCCGCCGGGCCAGTAGCTTCAAACGAGAAATGCGATATGCCCGCCGGGCCCGTTTCGTGTTCGGCCCCCACACGCTGGCTGGTTTCGCTAGAAGCAGGCAGTGCGTTGCCACCAGTGACGATCACTCGGTTTACAAGTGGTCCGGGGCCCGTAGGGCCCGACACCACGACAAAGACGTCCACCACCAGGAAGCCACCCGGCACGATCCCTTCAGTAGTACTGCAAACCTCTTCACTGCTGCTGCTTGCGCTGCATCCACCGCTTGGCTGCATAATCGTATTTTCGACTGTCAGTCCCGTTGGCAAGGAGTCCTTGATCGTGATTTCACCTTCGGTAGGAGCCCCCCCAACGTTCTCAACCACAATCGCATACTCACCCTTTTTACCTACCGCCGAATGAGCAACAGTCGGAACAGCCAACGTCGTTACGTGCAGAGACGGTACTGGTGGTGAAGCAGCTGCCGACACCGAAGCAGCCGAAAAGACGAACACGCCGACAAAAACACCCAACATCACCAGCCGGATAACAACCAAACGGAGGATATTGATCCTGGACATATCACTCACATGTGACGATTGACAGTCTACTGGCTTGCCAGCCGCCGAAACTTGTGACACCCGAGTTCTCATGACCTGCCCCTCTGCTCGCGGCTAGCCCTCTTGGCTTTCCTCGTTATCTTTTTATTCTTCACATTCAGGCATTTACCGTGATCCAGCTCTCTATCTTTGGCACATTTGATGACCTTCTTCTGCACCTTGCCTTTCGACTTCACCACAGGCACAGGCGTAGGAACAGCAACTGGTCCTTCGGGGGCCTGCGAGACACTCCCCACCACCGGCAAACCCGGAGCGACACTACCCGCCGGACCCACACACCCCACCGCACACGACCCACCCTGCGCAACCGGGAACCCACCTTCAACCCGCGCATCGTAAATATCCCGCTCCACACCATCCACATCCCCCAACGACAACGGATCCGCCGTCGAGAACAACACATCATCCCCACTACCATCAATACCTTCAAATCCCGCACCACATTCAGCGCCCCGCGCCTGCACATCCACCCCATCAGACAGCAAATGCACACTACCTTCCGAGAGCAACCCCCCCGTCCGAAACTCATAAATACTCGAACACCCACGTTCAGCCGACGTCGCCAAACCACTCAACCGCCCACGCGACTTGAACACCACCGTCCGACCATCAAACGACACATTCAACCGATCCCCACCAGATTTAAAATCAAAGCCATGGCCGAGTTCCTGGGCTATACCCGAGATTGATTCTGGGCCGACACCGGCTGCGGCGGCGTTGCCGTTTTCGTTGTAGCCGTCTTCGCCTTTACTGACCCGCACCAGTTCACCCGTCACCGCGTCATACTCAAACAACTGCGGTGTACTCGCATGATCATCCGCAGTCAAACCAGGCGTCGCACTCACAAACAACAAGAACCGCCCATCTTCACCAGACACCTCAACCGGATGACGGAACACGCGCTGCCAGATCGTTTCTTCTTCTTCGCCGGTGAAACTCAACGTGGCTACGAGCTTGCTTTCACCGGTCGCTACGTCGTATACGTATAGGTCTGGCATGTTGCCGGACGCTCGTTTGACGTAGTAGACCCGCTGGCCATCCTCAGCGATCCCCGCCACACCAAGAACTTCACCACCACCAACCAAACTCAAACACTTACCGAATTCCTGGCATTCAACACCAGGCTTACCGAAGTTATACACATACAGGTTGCAGCCACCAAAGCCTTCCGGTGTCCTCGCGCAACCCCTGCCTTCGGCAGCGTTGCCACTAGCCGCACCATCCACCGCATCGTTGGTCAGCTTCTGCGTACTCGTGAAAAACACGATCCCACCATCTTCAGAAGCACCCTCAAAATTCTTCCCCGAAGCTTCCCCGCTACACGCCGGGTTGCACTCACTCCCCGACACATCCACCGTCTTAGCAACCCCAGGACTCACCAAACTCCCATGCAAACGCGCATACACCTCCGCCGGGCGCCCTTCACACACCGTCGCGGTAAAGAACACCGATTCCCCATCAGCCGACAACGCATTATACGTCGAACCCCCGCCAGCCCAGCCACCTAGTAGCGTCCCGCAGCCACTGATCACTTCCCTACTGCCTTTCTTCCCGCCCCTCACCCCAACCAGAATCGGTTCCGTGTTATCCAGACCACTATATTCATACAAGGACCCCGCCGACCCATAAGTTTCATCAAACGGCCAATAATCTTCGGGGGCGATCGCGGAGAGCACTATATGGCCGAAGTCACTCGTCGTCGCAACGGGCTGGTCGTAATGTATTTCTCTTGTAGAGATATAGTCGTTTTCTTCTTCTTCCTCGCTGGCAAACGGGACAGTGAGCGGCCCCACCAGACTATACCCGCCCGTGGCAGAGCGTATATACATGTTCCGTGTGGTAGAAGACTGGGCTGGCGTGTGCTGATCCCACAGCGTAAGACCTTTAGCGGCTTCATAGCCCAGCGGAATCTGTCCCACGAACTCCGACAATGGTGCATTCAACGGCGAAAGCTGCCAGCCAGACTGAGTACGCGCATCTATATACAGATCGCCTTCCAACGGCGCTTCACCCGCACCCGATGCGCCCGCGAGGTTGGCCAGTCCACCAACGATCGCTTTTTCACCATTAGCCGCATAGCGAAACGCGAACAGGGGGTAGCCCTCCTTATAGGGCGGGGTCACCATCTCATACGCACGACAATCCGGCAGAGAGCCAGAGCCAAGTTCTGTTCGCAATGCTTCGTTCGGACATGCTTCAGCGTCGGCGGTGGCGACAACCGAGAGTGATCCTCCCACCAGCACACTGATCACCATCAGCCCGAGCAGTAACAACAATCCACGAACACTCATCTTCATACCACCCTCATGTCGACGCCACCACAAAACCATCATCCCTCCACAAGATCCGTTCTCATCAAACAGGCCGCCAGGTCACTCCCCGCCACGATGCTGCATGCGAGTCTCATCACGACGCCGCTCCCGGATAACGCACGCGCGCACGGATGCTCTGCGTGACATGCTCGCCGGTGGGTGTGAGGCTCCAGACGTTGCGCTCGCCCTTGGCGTGCCCCTCCCCCGTGTTGGTCAATAGCCCCAAACGCTCGAGACGCGCCAAGAGCTTTGAGACCTGCCCCTGATCGGCGATCCCCGCATGCTCGGCGACCAGGCGATTGCTCACACCCGGGTGCTCCGCGACGTCTTCCAAGACCCGCGCGGTGCGATACGTCAAACGCATCGGGATATCCCGCAACGGATCCACAGGCGATGGCCCATCAGACGCAATACCGGAGGCAGGCGATAGCCCCTCCGGCGCGGGCACAGGACGTGAACGTTCCTGACGCGCAACCGCCGGACCCAAATACGGCAACACGATCATGCTCATCAACTCACCCAGCAAACCACTCAACGGCTCACGCTCACCCCTCAACAAACGCGCATACACAATCGAAACCGCAGCACCAACCAACCCCTCCCCCGTCAACGGCGGGCACTCCGAGGCCCCGCGCGCACGCTCACCACGACCCCCATCCACGACCCCAGCCAACCACGTAAGGATCTCCGCGCGACGCTCCAACACCACCGGACCACCACGCAACGCCTGCACCACACACACCCGCGCCAACGCAGGCTCACGATCAAACAAACACAACACCACCCACAAACCACCACGCACACGCTCACGCCAAGACAAACCACCCACACCCACCAACACAATCTCCGCCGCGACCAACTCCACAACATCGTCAAGGACCGCCAACAAACAATCCTCACGACTAGAGAACAAGTCATAAAACGTACGCCGCGACACCCGCGCACGCGCAGTGATCAACGCAACCGTCGCACGCGCATAACCCAACTCATCCACCACCGCCACAGCCGCACCCAACAACCGCGCACGCTGCATCTCAGACACACGCACCCGCGGAGACCCAACAACAACCCCACGCCCACGAGAAGAAGAAACACCCTCGCGCTTACGCGCAGCACCACCCGCCCGAGCACCAACACCCGCACGCGCCATCACAACACCCTCCCCACAAAAGGGGAAAGAGCCCGACGCGACTCAGCCGCTAGACCAGAGGTGCTACCGGGACAAGAGAGAGAGAGAGAGAGAGAGAGATGTGTCAGCGCTGCTGACGCATCTACCTACGGCCCCCAACGGGCACGCGGCGACTCCCGACACGAATGTCCCCAACGAACTCACGCGAACACAACCCCTCTTCATACGATCCGGTCCCTCTCCCACACATCCCCTGCAAAAGCGCTTGACGTCGATCCAGAAGACCGACCCAAACCCGACCTATAACGCCCAACCCCCCACCAACGGAGAGCCATGACACCAAAGAACATACCGTCTTCCACACACCTTGTCAAGAGCAAACCACACGGTACAGGAGTCACGAACAGCCCGATCTGAGCACTCGAGCCGATCGCATGCCAACATGAGCGCAGTGACTATCGCCGAGCTTTGGCGTCGTAGCCAGGTCGGCTGGCCACGACGCTTTCCCATTGCGCAGTTCCCGAACCCGTCGCTGCTGCTCGCGTTCGCGGGGTGGGGACTGGCGGCCGAGGCCGATGGCACTGCACATGAGGTCGGTCGCGCGGTCTTCACGCTTGGCCTCGCTGTGTGGGCATGGAAGGAGGCGGCGACCGGGGTCAACTGGTTCCGTCGCCTCCTCGGGGCGGGGGCGCTCGTCTGGATCGTCGCTGGCCTAGCCGGCGAGCTCAGAGCCCGCTGAGCGAGTTAGCGCTGCCCGTCTGGAGCAGCAGGGATCTCGGTGCCTGCTGAGACGCTCCGGCGAATGTGTCGTACGCGCCCATGGTGTCCTCGAATGCGACGTGTTTCATCATGCACCCGACGCCGCAGCGCGTCGGCCTCTGAGGTTCACCTGCCAGTTGGCCAGCGGGAGCAGGAACAGGATCGCCCCCAACGCTATGAGTATCCATCCAGCGAGAGTGGCGATAGTCCCGACCAGTGACCATCCCCAAGCGTTCAGCAGCAGGCCGCGCAGGGTCTCCCCTTGGAAGAGGGTTGCCTTCTCTTCGGCCAGCTTTGCGTTGGTCGGCGCGGCGAGGGCTGCTGTGCTGATCTGCGCATAGGTCTGTCCACCGGCGATCTTGGAGAGGTGCACGTTGATGAAGTTGTTCGCGTACGCCTTGGCCTGGCTACCTGTTGTGAGTTGCTGACCCGCGTACTGCTTCACACCGGGCAGCAACTCGGGGCTGTTGGAGGCGGGGAAGAAGATCTTCTGTGGGACGAGTTGATCGTGGACGACCTTCTTGTCGTAGTTGCCTCCCACGACGGCGATGACTCCGACGATCATGATGCCCAACGCGGCGACGGTTGCGATCGAGGTCAGGCCGGTGAGTTTCGCCAGCAGTGGACTGCGCGGTGACTGAGAGCGCGGCGAGGGCTGGGGTGCTCCATTGGCGACAGGATCGGCAGTTTCGAGGGGCGGGACGCCGTTGCCGGCGGTCGTGGCGGACGGATGGGGCATTACTGAGCTGGGCACGGTGGACCTCATTTCGTTTGATGTGCGCATGAGCGCCAGCGACCTGAAGAGCACCGCAGACTTGAACAACATAGCATGAAATCTAGATCTAGGAAATACATTTCTAGGAAGTCGAAATCTAGATACGCTAGTCTTAGTCCATGGTCGAGGAGACGACTCACCGCTGGAAGTTCCTGACGAACCACGCCCAGGTCCTTGCCTGCATCGCCCACGACCCGGGCGTGCTTCTACGACAGATCAGTGAGCGAGTCGGCATCACCGAACGGGCCGCCCACCGGATCGTCACCGAGCTCACCGACGGCGGCTACATCACGCGAGAGCGCAACGGACGTCGCAACCATTACACGATCCAATCCGGCCTTCCGCTTCCCGACCGCCTCGGCCGCGTGCAGCGGATCAGCGACCTGCTCACGATCCTCATCGGCACGAGCGACGAGAGACCGAATACCCCAGTCCCGAGAACATCCAAAAGCAGCAAGGACGACAAAAACAGCAATGCCAAAAACGGCAACGCCGGTAAGTAGTCATGGCCAGCACTTCCCACACCAGACCGTGAAGGGCTCGCATTCTGGTCGCCCTGGTCGGCATGCAGGCTTTCGCCCTTCAAGAGGGGTGAGCGACGGGACTCGAACCCGCGACCGCCTGGACCACAACCAGGAGCTCTACCAACTGAGCTACGCCCACCAAGTGAGCGAGGAAGTCTAGCGGCGTCCCCGGGGCCGGCTCAGCGCCGACTCGCTCAGGACGAGTGCCCGTCCAGCGACCGGAGCGTCGATTCCGCCAGCGCCAGCGACTCGCTGGGCGAAAGCTCGGGGCGGCGCTGGATCGCGAGTCGCCAGGCTTGCAGCAGCGCCATCGGATCGCCACCGAGCAAGGGCAACAGCTCCGCTTCGAGCGAGCCGACAGCTGGACCTCCGCCCGCGGCGCCACCTCCGGGTGCGCTGGCCGGTATGACGCCGTCGTGACTGGAGACGGCGACGTTCCCGCCCGTCGCGTCTCCCCCAGCCTGCTGGGACGCCTTCGCCTGCGCGATCACCCGCTCGGTGACGTCCTCGCCCTGATGCTGGGCGGCGGGCCAGCCACGGCCCATCGACAGCTCCTCGACCGGCAGATGCGGGCCTTCCAGCACGATCAGGCGGGCCTGGTGCGGGCTCCACTTGCGCTCGCCCAGTTCGACCCACTGATCGCGGGACCAGGGCTCGACGAGCGTCTGCAACAGCTCGGTCTCGGTCAGGTTGAACGCGCAGAAGTTATGCGGGAACTGGCGCAGCTGGACGTGAAACATGACCGAGAGGCTCGCACGTCGCGACTCCGCGCGTCGGCTCGAAGTCCGCACGCACGTGCGCCGGCCGCCACTCCGAGCGTCGGCTCAAAGTCCGCGCGCACGTGCGCCGGCTTGGTCCGGCGGGGCCGGTTCAGCTGTGACGCCCAGGCGAGCGTGCATGATGCGAACGGCCTCGGGGTTGGAGTCGATCAGGACGTAGCGGCGATCCAGCTCGGCTGCCGCCGCGCCGAGCGTGCCCGAGCCCGCGAAGAAGTCCAGGCACCACTCACCCGGACGGGTTGAGGCCTGGACCATGCGCCGGACGATGCCGAGGGGCTTCTGTGTCGGATAGCCGGTCTTCTCCTGCCCGCGTGTCGGCACGATCGTGTGCCACCACACGTCCGTCGGCAGCTTGCCGCGCGCGGCCTTCTCGGCCGTCACCAGCCCGGGGGCCATGTAGGGCTCGCGATCGACGGAGGTCGAGTCGAAATAGTACGCGGAGGGGTCGCGGACGTAGACGAGGATCGTGTCGTGCTTGGTCGGCCAGCGCCGCTTGGCGCGGGCGCCGTAGTCATAGGCCCAAACGATCTCGTTCAGGAAGCAGTCGCGGCCGAACAGCTCGTCGAGCAAGAGGCGGCAGTAGTGGGACTCGCGATAGTCGATGTGGAAGTACAGCGTGCCCTCGCGCGCGAGCAGCCGGCGGGCTTCCTGCAGGCGCGGAGCCAGAAACGCGAGATAGTCCTCGAACGAGTCGCGATAGGAGGACTCGGCGAGCAAGCTGGTGCGATAGCGCCGCCCCTGAAACCCCGTCCGGTCGCCGTCCGCGTCGGGGACCGTGCTGAGCGTCTGGCGCGCCTGGGCGCGGCCGGTGTTGAACGGCGGGTCGATGCAGATCAGCTGAAACGACCCGTCGGCGAACTGCGGGAGCAGATCGAGGTTGTCACCGAGCAGGATCTGGTCGGCGTCGGGGGCGTGAGCGGTTGGCACGAACCGCAAGGCTAATCGGCGCAGCGGCCGTGATCAGCCCTGGAGCGCGCGGTCGATGTAGGGGCCGAGCAGCTCGGCGATCGAGGCGGCGGTCATGCCGGCGGGGCCGACGGGGAGCGTGACGTAGCTGATCCCGAGGCGGACCAGGCACTCAGCGAGCAGGGCGGCGTCGGGCGGTGCGGCCTGTGGCCAGCGCACGAGGATCGCGGCGCACAGGCGCTCCGCGGCGCCCTGCACCAGGGGCCGGCCCTGGGTCGTGACGAACGGCAGCATCTCCCCCTGACCGGCGATCGCGGCGCTGATCAACGGGTCCTCGGCGGCCGCTGCCAGGAACAGCCCGAAGGCCGCCGCCAGCGCCTCGATCGGATCGTCCAGATGAGCGTCGAGCGCGCCCTCCACCGCGCCGATGAAACGCTCGGCCTCGCGCAGGACAAACGCCTGGGCGAACTCGTCGCGCGAGCCGAACTCCTTGTACAGGGTCTGGCGACTGACACCGGCGGCGGCCGCCACGTCGGCCATCGTCACCTCGTTCCAGCCGCGATGCTCGAGCTCCCGGCGCGCGGCGTCGAGCAGCGTTTCGCGCAGCAGCTCACGGGCCGCGACCGCGTAGGGGGTCGGGGTCGGCGTGGGGGTCGAAGTCGGAGAGGAAGTCGCGACGCTCATGGCACGGGCTCGAAGTCGACCTTGTCGCGCACCCCACAGTCCGGGCAAGCCCAGTCGTCGGGCACCTCACTCCAGGGCGTGCCCGCGGGAAAACCCTCATGGGGATGACCCTGCTCCTCGTCGTAAACGTACCCGCAGCTGGGGCAGCGGAAGCGGCTCATCGGCTGTGCTCCGGGCCATAGCGCGCCAGCATGCGGGTTCGCCGGCGCGGGGCGATGTTCGTGCGCGCGACATCCCCCTCGTAGTGATCCAGCAGGCGCGGGTCCATCACCCGTCGCCACAGCGGCGGGATCGCGGCCAGCACGATCATCCCGGCGTACCCCGTCGGCAGCTGCGGGGCATCGTCGACGTGGCGCAGCGCCTGGTAGCGGCGCGTCGGGTTGGCGTGATGGTCGGAATGGCGCTGCAGGTGGTACAGCAGCACGTTGGAGGCGACGCTGTTGCTGTTCCAGCTGTGCTCCGGCGCGGTCCGCTCGTAGCGGTCCTCGTCCTTGCGCCGCTGACGCAGCAGGCCGTAGTGCTCGAGATAGTTGACGACCTCCAGCAGCGAGAACCCGAGAACCGCCTGCAAGATCAGATACGGGAGCACGACGATCCCGAACACGACACAGAGCGCGGCGAACAGCACGACGGTCATCGCCCACGCGCCGAGGATGTCGTTGCGCAGCGTCCAGAGCGAGCGATCCATGCGCGCCAGGCGCGTGCGCTCGAGGCCCCAGGCGGAGCGCAGGCTGCCGCTGACCGTCCGTGGCCAGAACGCGTAGAAGCTTTCCCCCAGCCGCGAGCTGGCGGGATCCTCGGGCGTGGCCACGCGCACGTGGTGACCGCGGTTGTGCTCGATGAAGAAGTGCCCGTAGCCGCTCTGGGCCAGCGCGACCCGGCTCAGCCAGCGCTCGGAGCTCGCGCGCTTGTGGCCGAGCTCGTGGGCGGTGTTGATCCCGATGCCGCTGACCATCCCGACCGTCAGCGCCAGCCCGACGTCCTCGATCGTGGACAGTTTGCCGCTGGACCACAGCCAGCAGGCGAACACCAGCCCGGCGTACTGGATCGGGATGTACAGGTAGGTGCACCAGCGGTAGTAGCGATCCTGTTCCAGCCACTTGATCAGGCTGTCGGGCGGATTCTCCGCGTCCATCCCAAACAGCAGATCTGCGAGCGGGAAGATCCCGAACACGAGCACCGGCCCGTAGAACCAGAAGATCCCCAGTCCCGTGACCTGCACGAGACCCCAGGCCAGGAACGGCATCGTCGGCACGAACAGGCCGAGCAGCCACAGATAGCGCTTCGCGTCCCGCCACCCAGCCTGGTCCAGTGTCTCCCCGGTTGCCGGCCCAGAGGCGAAGTCATCGTTCGACGGTGCCGTTACAGCTGACATGAATGTGTATCCTCCGAAGTCGCTCGACCCATAGTTG
The DNA here is from genome assembly GCA_963705245.1 of uncultured Solirubrobacterales bacterium. GTDB lineage: Bacteria > Actinomycetota > Thermoleophilia > Solirubrobacterales > Solirubrobacteraceae > Palsa-744. The sequence continues at coordinate 28,509 of OY970062.1, forward strand.
TCAATCTAGTTTACAGTACCACCCATCTTTGTCCAGCAGTATGCGCTCGGCGCGGCCCGCGCAAAAGCCCAGCCCCAAGCCCGGAAGCCCAGATGCCATCGACCTCCCACCCACATCCACAGCCATGACGCGCGAGACCCGGCGCGTGGCCGTGCTCGGTGGCAACCGGATCCCGTTCGCGCGCTCGGATGCGGCCTATGCCCACGCCTCCAACCACGACATGCTCACGGTCGCCCTCGACGGGCTGATCGAGCGCTTCGGACTGGAGGGCGAGCGGCTCGGCGAGGTCGCCGCGGGAGCGGTCCTCAAGCACTCGCGCGACCGTGACCTGACCCGCGAGGCGGTCCTCAGCACCCGCCTCGCGCCGCAGACGCCGGCGTATGACGTGCAGCAGGCTTGCGGAACGGGCCTTGAGGCGGTCGTGCTCGTCGCCAACAAGATCGCCCTCGGCCAGATCGACGTCGGGATCGCGGGCGGCGCGGACACCACCTCCGATGCCCCACTGGCGATGAACGACGACCTGCGCGAACTGCTGCTGGACCTCAACCGCGCCAAGTCGACGGCCGCGCGCCTGCGTCTGCTCACGCGCCTGCGCCCTGGCCAGATCGTGCCCGACATCCCGCGTAACGCAGAGCCGCGCACGGGCCTGTCGATGGGCGAGCACTGCGCGATCATGGCGAGCGACTGGGGCATCGCCCGCGCCGAGCAGGACGAGCTCGCGGCGCACAGCCACCAGCGCATGGTCGCGGCGTATGAGCGCGGCTTCTTCGACGATCTGATGAGCGCCCCTTACCTCGGCCTGGAGCGCGACCAGAACCTGCGAGCGGACTCGACGCCTGAGAAGCTCGCGAAGCTGAAGCCCGTGTTCGGCGGCGAGCACGGCACGATGACCGCCGGCAACTCCACGCCGCTCAGCGACGGCGCCTCGACGGTGCTGCTGGCGAGCGAGGAGTGGGCACGCGAGCGGGGACTGCCCGTGCTGGCCTGCATCACCGAGGCCCAGACCGCGGCCATCGACCACGTGCACGAGCGCGAAGGCCTGCTGATGGCGCCGGCCTACGCGATGCCCCGGATGCTCGACCGGGCCGGACTCGCGCTGGGCGACTTCGACCTGTACGAGATCCACGAGGCGTTCGCCGCCCAAGTCCTGTGCACGCTGCGCGCCTGGGAAGACCCGGTCTTCTGCCGCGAGCGCCTGGGACGCGAGCAGCCGCTGGGCGCGATCGACCGCGCGCGCCTGAACGTCAACGGGGGCTCGCTGGCCGCCGGCCACCCGTTCGCCGCGACCGGCGGGCGGATCGTGGCCTCGCTGGCCAAGGAGCTGCACGAGCGCGGCTCCGGGCGCGGCGTGATCAGCATCTGCGCGGCCGCCGGTCAGGGCGTCGTCGCGATCCTCGAGGCCGCCCCATGAGTCCACGCTCATGGCCGGCCCCCAACGCTTGGACGCGGGGTAGGAGGCCCCGCGCCCACGGCCGCTTGAGCCAACCGACTCGCGCGGACGATCCCAAGGCAAACACCAGATGAGCGACCGCTACGCCCAGCTCGTCAACTCTCCCGTGGCAAGCCAGATCGCACGCCGGGTAGGCCTGCCGCGCCCCGTGCCCCTGGAGCGTCACCGTCCCGGCGATCCGGTCGTGCGCGGACGCGTGCTGCTCGGCGCCGCGCCCGGAGGGCGACTGGCCGTCCCCGTCGCCGAGGTGCTGGCCGGCGCGCACGCCGCGCTCACCACAATCGTCGATGCCGCCACCAGCCTTGCGGGGCCCGTGCGCTCAGCCATCGCCGCGGCCGGTCTGGATGCCGCCGTATTCAACCCCGACGCGCCCGGCGAGCAGCGCTTCAAGGCGCTCGTATTCGACGCGACCGGCATCGTCGACTCCAGCGAGCTGGTCACGCTGCAGGAGTTCTTCCACCCTGCCGTCAGCCGGATCGAGCGCTGCGGGCGTGTCGTCGTGCTCAGCACCCCACCGGCAGAGTGCGAGTCGACTCGCGAGGCGACCGCGCAGCGCGCGCTGGAGGGGTTCACCCGCTCGCTCGGCAAGGAGATCGGGCGCGGGGCGACGGTGCAGCTCGTGCAGGTCGCCCCCGGCGCCGAGGGGGACCTCGCCTCGACGCTCCGCTTCCTGCTCTCACCGCGCTCGGCTTATGTCTCGGGCCAGGTGGTGCGCGTGGGTATGACTCCCGGCGCCCAGATCCAGCCCGACCCTCGACCCGATGCCCCATCGAGCACGCCGTCCCAACCGCACACACAGATCGACTGGGAGCGCCCGTTCGCCGGCCGGGTCGCGCTCGTTACCGGCGCCTCGCGCGGAATCGGCGAGGCGATCGCCTCGACCCTTGCCCGCGAGGGTGCACATGTCGTCGGACTCGACGTGCCGGCGCTGGCGGAGGATCTCAAGCGGGTGACCGAGCGCTTGGGCGGCGAGAATTTCGAGCTTGACATCACTTCAGCCGAGGCTCCGGGCGCGATCGCCGAGCGCTTCGCGGGCGGACTCGACGTGGTCGTTCACAATGCCGGGGTCACGCGCGATCGCACGCTCGCCAAGATGCCCACCGAGCGCTGGAGCGAGCTGATGCAGATCAACCTCTCCAGCCAAGAGCGCATAGACGACGCTCTGCTCGAGCGTGATGTGCTGCGCGCGGGCGGTCGCATCGTGTGCGTGTCCTCGATGAGCGGGATCGCGGGTAACGCCGGCCAGACCAACTACGCGGCCTCCAAGGCGGGCGTGATCGGGCGGGTGCAGGCGCTCGCGCCCACGCTCGCCACGCGCGGACTTACGATCAACGCGGTGGCCCCGGGCTTCATCGAGACCGCGATGACCGCGAAGATGCCGATCGCGATTCGTGAAGTCGGACGGCGGATGAGTAGCCTGTACCAGGGCGGGCTGCCGATCGACGTGGCCGAGACGATCGTCTGGCTCGCCCACACTGCTTCCGGCGCAGTCAACGGCAACGTCGTGCGAGTCTGTGGCCAGAACCTGCTGGGAGCGTGATGGAGACCCGCGAGCTGAGCAGTCCACCGAGCATGCTGGGGTTGTATGCGCGGACGGTCGCGCCCCTGCTCCCGGGCGCGTCGCTGCTGCCATTCGTCGGTGATGGAGGCGGAGGTGAGCTGGGAGACCTGGAGCTCACGCTGGCACAGGTGCGCGTTGACCCCGATCATCTGGCCGCGTACGCTCGCGTATGTGGGTTCTCGCTGCGCGAGCAATTGCCGGCCACCTATGCGCACGTGCTCGCGTTCCCGCTGCACCTCGCGCTGATGACCGACAAGAGCTTCCCGCTCAGGGCCGTCGGCCTGGTCCATCTCGCCAATCGGATCGTCCAGCACCGGCCGATCCGACTCGCGGAGGCTCTGGACCTGCGAGTCGGGACGACGCCGCTGCAAGAGCATCCTCGCGGCCACACGTTCGCGCTCGTCTCAGAGGCCCGGGTCGACGGACAGCTTGTGTGGGAGGACCACAGCACGATGCTCAGCCGCGGCAGTGGCAGTGGCAACGGTGTCGGTGGCAGTAGCGACGATGGCCCGCGGGATGAGCGCCCGGAGCGCCCGCCTCGCAGCGCTGCATGGCGCCTGCCCGGCGACCTCGGCCGGCGGTATGCGGCGGTGTCGGGAGATCGCAACCCGATCCACATGCACGCGCTGAGCGCGAAGCTGTTCGGGTTCCCGCGCGCGATCGCCCACGGGATGTGGACCAAGGCGCGCTGCCTCGCCGCGCTCGAGCAGCGCCTGCCGGACGCGTTCGGCGTGGAGGTCGAGTTTCGCCGTCCGATCCTGCTGCCGGCGCAGGTCGCGTTCGGAAGCCTCGAGGAGGGCGCATCGTCGTCGATCCGATTTGCCGTCACCCAAGCCGTCGAGGGCGAGCGCGAGACCCGGCACCTGGACGGCCGCATCGAGCCGCTCACCGCCACGCCCACCGCCGACACTCCCTCGGCGAGTACTCCCACGGCCGAAACGGAAACCTCTACGAGGAACGCCGGCGTCAGCACCCCCAAGCGATGAGAGGCGGATACGAATCATGAGCACCACGGAGCGCGGCATGGGCCTTGGCCTGCGCGCCTTGAATCGACTCGCGGGCTCGCAGGTGCTCGACCGGACGGGCATGCGCAAGCCATTGGAGCGGGCTCTGTACAGGGGCACGCGCAGCGGATTTCGCACGGTCGGGGCCGCCAACCGGACGTTCAGCGCCGCGAGCAAGCTCGCCCGCCCGGCTCGCCAGAAGCCAGCCCGGACAAGCGAGCTGTTCGACAATTCGCTCGACGACGAGCAGCAGATGCTGCGCGAAGCGGTCGCGGCGTTCGCCGACGAGCAGCTGCGCCCGGCCGCGCTGGCGGCCGACGATGCCTGCGCGACACCCGCGGAGCTGCTGGATCAAGCCAACGAGCTGGGCGTGAGCATGCTCGGCATCCCCGAGCAGCTCGGGGGCGTCATGGCCGAGCAGTCGGCGGTCACCGCCGTCGTCGTGGCCGAAGCGCTCGCGCACGGGGACATGGGCATCGCGCTGGCCGCGCTCGCCCCGGGGGCGGTCGCGACTGCGCTCGGGTTGTGGGGGGACGCCGAGCAGCAGGCGAGCTACCTGCCGGCGTTCAGCTCCGAGAACGCTCCCGCGGCGGCGCTTGCGCTGCTGGAGCCGCGCGCGCTGTTCGACCCGCTCGTGCTGCGCGCGAGCGCCCGGCGCGAGGGCGGCGACTGGGTGCTGGACGGGGTCAAGTCGCTCGTGCCGCGCGCCGGCGAGGCCGAGCTGTTCGTGATCGCCGCCAACGCCGACGGCCTCGGGCCGGCGCTGTTCATCCTCGAGTCCTCCACGACCGGCCTGTTCGTCGAGCCAGAGCCCGCGATGGGCCTGCGCGCGGCCGCGACCGGGCGCCTGGTGATGCAAGACGCCCGCGTACCCGCGGGAGCGCTGCTGGGCGAAGGCAGCGGGGCGATCTATCGCGAGTGCGTGCAGCGCGCGCGGATCGCGTGGTGCGCCCTTGCGGTCGGAACCGCGCAGGCGGTGCTGGACTACGTTATTCCCTACGTCAACGAGCGCACGGCCTTCGGCGAACCGATCTCCAACCGCCAGGCGGTGGCGTTCGCGGTCGCGGACATCGGGATCGAGCTGGAGGGCATGCGGCTGCTGACCTGCCGCGCCGCCGGGCGCGCCGACCACGGGAAGAGCTTCGAGCGCGAGGCGGCCCTCGCCAGGCGGCTGTGCGTCGAGCAGGGCGCGCGGATCGGCTCCGAAGGCGTGCAGCTGCTCGGCGGGCACGGCTACGTCAAGGAGCATCCGGTGGAGCGCTGGTATCGCGACCTGCGGGCGGTGGGTGTCATGGAGGGCGCCCTGCTCGTCTGATGCTGATGTGTCGACAGCGCAGTAAAGGAAATGTCCGTGAAAGAGAGACAAGAAGGCGGAGAACGGTGAGGCGATGATCAACCTGGAGATACCCAAGAAGTTCGCGCCGCTGGTCAGCCAGGCGCATCAGGTCGCCACGGAGGTGTTCCGCCCGATCTCGCGCAAGTACGACCTTGCCGAGCACGAGTACCCCAAGGAGCTCGACATGCTCGCGTCGCTGATCGACGGGATGAACGCCGGCAGCGAGACCGGCGGCGCGGGCGCGGCGGGTGTCCGGCGGGACGCCGGCGCAAACGACGACGCGAGGAACCGCAACGGGACGAACCTGTCGACGGTGCTCGGGATCATCGAGCTGTGCTGGGGCGACGTCGGCCTGCTGCTGTCGATGCCGCGCCAAGGTCTCGGCAACTCCGCGATCGCCTCGGTCGCCAGCGAGGAGCAGCTGCGGCGATTCGAGGGCCGTTGGGCGGCGATGGCGATCACCGAGCCGGAGGCGGGCTCGGACTCGGCTTCGATCCGTACGACAGCGGTGCTTGACGGCGACGAGTATGTGCTCAACGGCGAGAAGATCTACGTCACCTCGGGCGAGCGGGCCGACCTCGTCGTGGTCTGGGCGACGCTCGACCGCAGCAAGGGTCGCGCGGCGATCAAGTCGTTCGTGGTCGAACGCGAGAACCCGGGGTTGAAGCTGGACCGGCTCGAGCACAAGCTCGGGATCCGCGCCTCGGATACGGCGGCGTTCCGCCTGGAGGACTGTCGTGTCCCGCGGGAGGACATGCTCGGCAGCGCCGAGGTCGACGCCAAGCAGGGGTTCGGCGGCGCGATGCAGACGTTCGACAACACGCGCCCGCTCGTCGCCGGGATGGCCGTGGGCCTGACGCGGGCGTGCCTGGATGAGACCAGAGCCCAGCTGGAGCAGGCGGGCGTGGAGATCGACTACTCGGCGCCCGCGCTGACCCAGCACGCGGGCGCGGCCCGGTTCATCGCGATGGAGGCCGACTACGAGGCGGCGCGCCTGCTGACGCTGCAGGCCGCGTGGATGGCCGACAACGGCAAGCCCAACTCGCTGCAAGCGTCGATGGCGAAGGCCAAGGCGGGACGCGGCTGCGTGCAGATCGCGCTCGGCTGCGTGGAGCTGTGCGGGAGCATCGGCTACGACGAGAGCGGCCTCTTGGAGAAGTGGGCGCGGGACGCGAAGATCCTCGACATCTTCGAGGGCACCCAGCAGATCCAGCTGTTGATCGTCGCGCGACTGTTGCTCGGCAAGACCTCGGCCGATTTGCGCTGAGCAAATCAGTCGACCATCGCGAGCAGGCCGCGGATGAAGACCTCGAACATCGTCGCGTAAAGGGCGGGATCGAGCTCGGGGTCGATGATCTGATCGAGCAGGAAGCCGTCGGCCATGAAGAACGTCATCGCGGCGATGTCGTCAGGCGGGACAGGCGGGGCGACGCCGAAGTCCGAGGCCCAGCGCGTGAAGACCTCGGCCATGCGGGCACGCAGGGCGCGCTGGCGCGCTGCGAACTCGGCGCGAAACACGTCGTGGCGAGCGGCATGGGTGGCAAACTCCTGGTAGAGCCTGCGCCACTCAGGATCGGAGCCGATATGGACGAGGAAGTCCTCGGCCGCGCGACGAGCCTCGACGACGGGCTCGGCGGCGCCGGCCAGCACGGCGTCAAGACGTGCGAGCTCGGTCGCGAAATGCTCGTCGAGCATCACCAGGAACAGGTCCTCCTTGGACGCGAAGTGCACGTAGAACGCGCCCTTCGTGTAGCCGGCGTCAGCGGCGATGCGGTCGATCGAAGCGCCGTGCATGCCAAGCTCGCAGATCAGACGCGAGGCTGAGCGCAGAAGCGCGGCCCGGGTCGCGTCGCTGCGTTCGATGCGCGTCGGGCCGGTGGGGGCGCGTCTGCCGACGCGACGTGCGACGGCGCTCAAGCCGGTGTCGCCTCGGAGATCGCCTCAGAAGCAGCCCCAGGCTCGGAGTCAGGAGCGGTCATTGCCTCTAGCGTGGACGGGAGGGCCGGTGCAGGCGTTACGTCGCCCACAGACGAGGTTACGGCCGGCTGCGCCTGCGTGTCCGCGGGGCAGCGGGTGGACAGGCGTCCGATCAAAACCTCGGCGTCGTGGCGCGGCGTCTCGGTGATCGCGCGGCGGTAGACGCGCTCGGACTGCGGCCGCGAGGGAGCCAAAGTGCGTCGGAGGACGAGCTCGCGCAAGACGACCTCCATCTCGAACTGGGCGAAGGCGGCGCCCAGGCAGCGATGAATGCCACCACCGAACGGAATCCAGGTGTAGCTATTGGCTGCCCGCCCCCCCACCTGCCCACCCGCGAGTCCCTCAGAGGTCTCGAGAAAGCGCTCGGGCCGGAACTCGTTCGGTTCGGGGTAGATATCGGGGCGGCGGTGGATCAGGTGGATCGAAGGCACGATCGACACGCCCGCGGGCAGCAGACGCCCACCCAGCTCCATCGGCTCGACGAGGCGGCGCAGGACGATCGAGATCACCGGGCGCAGACGCAGCGTCTCCTGGATAACGGCCTGCAGGTAAGCGCTCTCGCCGGCGCGCACATCCTCGGTCAAGCGCTGCATCTGCGCGGGATGGCGGCACAGCCGCTCGACTGCCCAGGCGAGCGCGTTGGCGGTCGTCTCGTGGCCGGCGACGATCAGCGTGACGAGCTCGTCACGGAGCTCGGAGTCGCTCATCGGGCTGCCGTCCTCGTGCGTCGCCTGCAGGAGCAGCGACATGATGTCGTCGCGCTCGGTGAGGTCAGCGGCGGTGCGGCGGTCGGCGATCTCTTCGAAGATCGGGCGGTTGACGCGCGCGATCTCGCGCTGGAAGCGACCCAGCCGCGCGAGGCGATCGGGCCCGAGCGCCAGCAGCACGACGCCGTTCAGCGGGTTGGTGACGATATCCAGCAGGCGACGGAGCTCCTGGCGCAAAGCCTCCATGCGCGGACCCTCGGAGACGCCGAAGACCGCGCGCAGAATGATCTCCAGCGTCAGCGCCTGCATGCGCGGGCGCAAGGGATAGGGCTCGCCGATCGGCCAGCGCTCGATCTCCGCGGCGGCGACATCGGCCATCAGCGCGCCGTAGCGCTGCATCCGCTCACCATGGAACGCGGGCAGCATCAACCGGCGCTGGGCCAGGTGCGGAGCATCGTCGAGCAGCAGCACCGAGTCGGGCCCGAGGATCGGCAGGAGGATTCGATTCGCCTCTCCCGCGTGCAGCAGGCGCGGGTCGCCGGTGAACACCTGCTTGACCACCTCTGGGTCAGACGTCACGACCCACGTGCCTTCATTGGCGATCTTCAACGTGAACATGTCCCCGAACCGCGCCTGGCATGTGTCCAGCATCCACTGCGCGCGGCGGTACCAGATCAAGCTCTGGATCGCACGAGGGAGACGAGGTCCGGGGGGAAGTCCGACGGATGAGGTTCGCATACCGTGGAGTATGCAATCACATACCGGTCAGGATGTCAAGGATCTCTCTCACAAAGAGCTTCTCCCCCTCAGCCTCCCGGCAAGAGCTTGTCCACAAAGAAATCTCCCCTCTGCGCCTGACGTATCCGCGGCGGAAGGTCGAGCTTGTGACCGTGGTGCAGCCGTCGTGTGACCGGTGCGTTATCTCACGTGTCCTGACGCCGCCCGAAACTACGCGCCGATGAGTGCGGGAGCCACGGTGTCCGAATCGACGTGGACAATCTCCGGGACCATGATCGTGATCTCGCCTTCCCTCTCGATCAGCGACTTGGCGCCGACGATCGTAACGCCGACCAGGCGTCCATCGCCACCGAAGCGCAGCGCGTGGCCCTCGGGCGACTCGTCGAAATCCACGGCCGACGAGGGATCGCCCACGTGCAGGTAGAGCACGTCGACGTCGGCGTCGTAGAAGACGTTGTCGAAAGTGGATGAGCCGATCGTGATCGTCATGGCATAGATCTCCTTGCGTAGGCCGTAACGATGTGCCCACGCCCTTCAGCGTAGGGCGTATCCGTCTTGGCGTAGTACCACTCCTCGTTGGCGAGGGGACCGGCCATGCGGTGATCGGGGGCTCGGACGGCTTGCAGCACTATTTCATCGAGCGTCTGGAGATCGGGATGGCGCTCGACAATATGCTCCCATCGCTCGTCAGTCAGCTCGACTGTTCTCCCGTTGGGATCATCGACTGCCGAGCGAATCGTCACGATGATCCTGTATTCCCGCTGCCGACTTTGTGTCCTTCCGATCGGCAAGCATGGGGGGAGCAAGCTCCCCCCATGAACCCCCCACAACCAACACCACACTGACGAATGCCCCCGGCTGGATTCGAACCAGCGACCTGCGGATTAGAAGTCCGCTGCTCTATCCAGCTGAGCTACGAGGGCGGGCGATCTGGCGAGCGACGGCTCATAAGGTCCGTGGCAAACCGGAACCTCCGAATCCTCGCACGTGCATAAGGACTTAGGCAAAGTTGAGCAAAAACGTGTAGAAAGTGGGCATGAGTCACAGCTCGGGAGTGGAGGACGACGAGGCGGACTTGACGCGCAAGCAGCGACGCGAGCAGGCGCGCGAACAGCGCAAGGCCTTGGAGGAAGCGGAAGCGGCCGGCGCCAAACGCAAGGCGCGGCTGACGCAGCTGGGGATCGTCGGGGCGATCGTCGTGGCGATCGTGGTCGTGATCCTGATCGCGACAGGCGGAGGCGGCACAAAGAAGGTCCAGAGTGGCACGAAAGCGGCGAGCGAAACGACCACTGCGGTGAGCTCCCTGGTCGGCGATATCCCTCAGAACGGGAACGTCTTGGGGAATCCCAACGCGCCCGTGACACTTCAGTACTTCGGCGACCTGGAGTGCCCGATCTGCAAGGAGTTCACGCTCGGAGCGCTGCCGGCGATCATCCAGAAGTGGGTGAAGACGGGCAAGGTGAAGATCGAATACCGCTCGTTGGAGACGGCTACGCGCGAACCGGAAGTGTTCAAGACCCAGCAGATCGCAGCGCTGGCGGCGGGGAAGCAGAAGAAGATGTGGAACTTCATCGAGACCTTCTACCACGAGCAGGGCGAAGAGGACAGCGGCTATGTGACCGAAAGCTACCTGCAGAACCTGGCGCAGCAGGTGCCGGGACTGAGCCTCACGACGTGGACGAACGACCGCAGCGACCCGGCCTTCGCAAACCAGGTAGCGACCGATTCGCAGGCGGCGAACAACGCCGGGTTCACGGGCACGCCGTCGTTCTTGATCGGCAAGACGGGCGGGACGGCGAAGAAGCTCGAATACGCTTCGCTGACCGACCCGACGTCGTTCAACGAAGCGATCGAAAAGCTGCTCGCCGCATAGCGCCATGAGCGCGCGGACCTTGAGGACCACGCTCATCGTCCTCGCGGCGATCGGGCTGTGTCTGGCCAGCTATCTGACGTACCTGCATTACTCGGGCACCACACCACCCTGCTCCATCAAGGGGAACCCCTGCAGCCAAGTGCAGAAATCGCGGTACTCGGAGCTCCTTGGTGTTCCCGTGGCCCTGATAGGCCTGATCGGGTACATCGCCATCCTCGGCTCGCTGCTGGCTCCTGAAAGCGAGAAAGCCAGGCTTGTGACGGTGACGCTTACCGTCGGCGGCTTTGGATTCAGCGCCTACCTGACCTACCGCGAGCTGTTTACGCTCCACAAAATCTGCGAGTGGTGCGTGTCGAGCGCCGTGCTCATGACGGTGATGATGTGCCTCTCAGTGTGGCGTTTCCTGCGTGGGGATGTCGATGCGATGGCACGCGCGCGCGCCCAGACCGACGGATCGGAGCCGGCCGTACCACCGCTCGGCGCGGCCCCGTCCTAGAGATCTCTGAGAGCCCCGCCTAGATCATTCGTCCAGTGCATGAATGCTGGACCCCCCAACGGGGTACGCGCGCCGACGGGATAAGTGACGATGCGCATCGACACTCCCCCCAACGGCCATGCCGAGGCCGCCACCAGGGTCCCCGGCGCCCCGGTCGCACAACATGCGGACGCAAGTGGGATCGAAAGGTTGTTCGAGATGACCAGCGATCTGCTCGCGGTGATTTCGCTCGACGGGCGGTTCACGCTGCTGAATCCCGCGTGGGAGGACGCGCTTGGCTGGACGATCGAGGAACTCGTGGCCCAGCCGATGCAGGAGCGGGTGCACCAGGACGATCTCGAGCAGACGCTCGCGCTGATGCTCGCCGGGCGCAATCGCAGCGCGCAACTGGTGAACTTCACGAACCGCTATCGCCACAAAGACGGCTCGTGGCGATGGCTGCTGTGGAGCGCAAGGTGCGACGGGGAGGTGTGGTACGCCGCGGCCAAGGACGTGACCGACCGGATGTGGCTGGAGCGCCAAGCGTTGCATGACCCGCTGACAAAGCTGCCGAACCGCCTCTTGCTGATGGATCGCGCGCATCAAGCACTCGCGAGACTGCACCGCAGCCAGGGACCGGTCGCGCTGCTGTTCATCGATCTGGACGGGCTGAAGGCGATCAACGACAGTCTCGGACATGCAGTCGGAGATCATTTGCTTGTGTCGGTCGCCGAGCGCTTGGCGGGGACTCTCAGAGACAGCGATACGGTCGCGCGGCTGGGCGGAGACGAGTTCGTGATGCTGGCGGAGGATCTGGAAAGCGACGCCGAAGCACTGGCTGTCGCCGAACGCGTCGTGAACACGCTGGAAGAGCCGTTTGAGGTCGGATCGATCGAAGTGGCGATGTTCGCGAGCATCGGCGTGTCGATCTCGCGCGACGCCGAGGCCGACCCGGAGGATCTGCTGCGCGAGGCGGATGTGGCCATGTATCGAGCAAAGCGTGCGGGCGGACACAGGCTGGAGCTGTTCGACGAGGAGCTGCGGCGCGAGCCGACCAATCGCGAGGAAGCCCCGGGATCGATACGCTCGCACGCGCCATGGCATCCGATCGCGCGTCTGAAGCACCGTCGCCGCTGAACGACGAAGAGCTCGATCCGGAGACGATCGACCGGCATAAGGACGCGGCGGCTAGAGCTGCGGCGGAGCTCGTGCAGGACGGAATGAAGGTTGGGTTGGGGACAGGCTCGACGGTCGCGTATCTGTTGGCTGCGCTTGGCGAGCGAGCGGACGAGCTGCAACATGTGCGCTGCGTGGCGACCTCGCCTGCGACAGCGCGAATCGCACGGGAGCTGGGGTTGAGCGTGGGAGAGCTGGACGAGGTTGGCGAGCTGGATATCGCGATCGATGGCGCCGACCAGGTCGATCCGCAAGGATGGCTCATAAAGGGCGGCGGCGGAGCGCATACGCGCGAGAAGATCGTGGCAGCGGCTGCAAAGCGCTTCGTGGTGATCGTCTCGGCCGAGAAGATGGTTATGAGATTGGGTCCTCCAGTGCCGCTGGAGGTGCTGCGATTCGGCGCCGGACTGACGCTCACAACAGTCGGCGATGCCACGCTTCGCGACACGGAGCTGAGCCCGGACGGAAACCTGATCGCCGACTATGCCGGCCCGGTCGAGGATGCGCGAGGGCTCGCAACTCGCCTGAGCGCAACCCCGGGCGTAGTCGAGCACGGACTGTTCGCGCCGGAGATGGTCAGCGAAGTCGTGATCGCAGGCGTGGATGCAGTCAAGCGTCGCGCGGGCCGCAAACCTGTGTCCTAGAGGCTCCGGACAAAGCAAGTCGGACAAGCAAGTCGGACAACGCCGTCTCAGCAGTCGGAAGGACCGGCGCCGAGCGATCCCGCGACCTGCAAGGGACGAAGCTCGTCCCCAGATGAGACGGAATGACGCGCGAGGACACCGTCCTCACCGATGACATAAGCGCCCATGCGTGAGAGCGGCGGGGAGTAGACGTGAAGCGTGACGGCGGGGTCGGCGCCGGCGTGACGAACGCGATGGATGTCGGCAGCGGAGAAGTGGAAGGAGTCGCCCGCCAAGAAGGTGCGATTGCGGGGCGAGCCGTCGATCGTAAGGCGCTCCTCGCGGACGCGACCGCCGACGACCGAGACGGCGCCGGAAGAGACATCGTGGTCGTGGTAGCCGGTGTCGTGATCCTCAGACCAGCAGATCAGCCAGACAGCGAGGAAGGCGTCACTGAACAGATCCTCGTAGACGCGTTGGAAAGAATCATGGCGGACGAGGTGAATCCACAACTCGGGGCGATCGGCTAGCTCAGCGACGAAGGCGGAAAGCTCGGGTCCCGTGAGATCGCGGTCGCGCGGGCGAGGTATGTCGGCAATGGAGCGGGTCATCTCAGGACGACCTCCGAGGCTTGCTTGGAGGCACGCTCCGAAATGCGCTCCGAGTCGTGCCCCGCAATACGCTCCGAGTCCTGCCCCGCAATACGCTCCGGGGTGTGAAGGGCCGGGTCCGCGAACACACGTTGCGCGGCCGAGGCGGCGTGCGCGGACAGATCAAACCCAAGGCCCTCAGGTGAGAGCAACGGGTCAGGCTCGACGACCGGGCGGTCCGAGCCATAGAGCAGCTGGGCGGGACCGACGAGGTCAGCAAGGGCAACGATGGCGGAGGGGCCATAGGAAGAGGTGTCGTAGAAAGTGAGCGGGTCGGGCTCAAGGGGGGTGGGCCCGCCCCGCGAGGAAAGACGCTCGGCGTGAAGGGGAGCGAGACCGGCGAGCATCGCAAAGACGACGCGAAGCTCCGGATGGGCGGCGCGTCCGGCCGTGAGGAAAGCAAGCCAGGAGGCGTCCATGTCAAAGACGTAGCGCGTGAGGGCAGGCCACCAAAGCGGATCCTCCAGGGAGGACTCGTGCGCGCGCAGAACCGTGCCAGGGCCGGGATGGATGAAGAGTGGGGCGCCGCGCAGCTCAAGACGCGAGAGCAAGGGGCGCAGACGCGTGAAGGAAGAGACGCATGAGAGCGCGCCCGCGGGCAGGGAGACGCCGATGCAGCCACGATCCAGCACGCGGTCGACATCGTCAGGGTCGGGGGAGTCAAGCGCAAGCGCCCCCCAAACACCGAACGGTTCGCCGAGTCCAAGGGCGCCGTCGTGGTAAGCGTCAATCAAGGGCACAGCCTGCTCGCGCGGCAGCGACTCGATCCCCAAGGGGCTGGAGAGGCACAGCAAGGCCCGGTCGAGGCCGTCGAGCTGGACAAGCGCTGAACGATCCTCGAAGGACTCGACGGAGAGGTCGAGCACGAAAGGGCGCTCGCCAGCGAGGTAGAGCACGGTGAGGCCATACTCAGAGCGCACGAAAGGCAGCTCGCGCCGACGCGAAAGCGCGTCGATGAGCGGCTCGGTCCAGAAGTGCTGATGAACGTCGATCTGCATGAAAGTCAGGCTCGGTCGGCTCCATAGGCAGTCACAGCAACGCCACTCCCGCCTAAAGTAGAGATTGTCGATCAGTTTTATGGACAATAGCAGATTTGGGTCGACGTATCTGTCTTTCTTTCTGTCAGCGTGCAGGGGACCGGGAGCTTGCTCCGGGAACTTGCTTCAGCCACCGGACCGATCGGCGGACGTCGCTTCTTCGGGCTTGGAGACGGTGCAAATAAAATAGGTCCCGAACTGAAGTCTTTCGGTCGCGACCGCGGGCGAGAGGCGCGTCAGATCCTCCCACGGTCGGGAATACGGATCACCCGGAAAGATCCTCGCGACGAGCTCGCCAAAGGCCGTGAGCGCCCGACCGAGCCCATTAGCGGGAAGACCCGCATCCATCACGACCATGCGCGCGCCCTGGCGCATCATTCCCCACACGTTGTCGAGCACGGCATCTCGGTCGGGAAGAACCGAGTAGCTGAGGCTGAATAGCGCCGCGTCGATGTCTGCGTCGAGCGTGAACGTCGCTGCATCTTGGTGGATCAGACGAATATTGCCCCAACGATTATCAGAGACCAAGCGACGCGCCCTCTCCAGCATTCCCGACGACGCATCGACACCGACCACTTCCCCGGCCGACCCGACGGCCTCCCGCAGCAAGCGCAAATTCCGCCCCGTGCCACATCCCACCTCAAGCACCGTGTCCCCGGGCTTCAAAGCTAGTCGGCCCACAGCCTTCCGGCGGAGACCGAACGGTAAACCCACGGCCGGCTCAGCCAGACGGTACCAGCGCGCCATCCGGTCGTAGCCAGCCGCTACGCCCGTCAAGGGCTGACGCACGAATGTCGACCGCGACACCGACAGATCCTTTCACGGCACACCCAGCCGTCGAAGAGAGGGTCGCCAACAAACGCGCAAACTGCGGCAAGACCTTGACATACCGGTATGAGAATGGTGGGTGCGGATGTCGTGGTGGTTTGTCCGGTGGCGTGTTCAGCGTCGCTGGGCATCGAAGACTTCGGCGCGACTCAGGGCGTATCGAGAGCGGGTGCGCTCAGGTGGCCGCGACGACGACCGCGTAGCCGTTGCCCTGGAAGGACTCCAGCGCGTTGCGACGGGCGCGCTTGCCGATCAGCTGCGGCTCGTTGCCGCCGGGCGTGATGTCGATCGCGAGCTCGACGCCGAGCGCATCGGAGATGCGCAGCAACATCGGGAACGTCGGGTTGTGCTCACCGCTCTCCAATCGTGCGACGGCCGGCTGACTCATCCGCAGGCGCTTAGCCAGCGCGGTCTGGCTGAGACCGTGCTCCGCGCGGTAGGCCATCACCTTCACGGCCACGGCGCGGGCCAGGGCTGTGTGCTCCCAGTCCCGGCGGTAGTCAGGGTCGGCATCGAGATGCTCGGCGAGCACCTCCTCGTGAGTGGGCAGATCGGACAGCTTCACGCAGATCATCATACCAAACTTGTGATAGTCACCGCTCGACTTCGGCGAGCCGTGCCTTGGCCGCATTGACGGCGCCGTCGAATCCCGCCTTGTCCTTCTGAGCCTCGGGAGCCACGGCGCCGATCACGAATACGTCGCCGATGCGTTCGTAGATGCACCGCCACTGGCTACGTCCGGCCCGCGGGCGCAGCTCTCTCAGCGAGCCACCTGGGTCGCCCATGACCTTGCTGGAGTGTGGAAAGGGCAGCGTCGGGCCGAGCGAGGCCAGCTTGTCCATCGCGTTGTCGATCGCCTTGCGCTCCGGGACAGGAATCGCATCCGCCTCGATTCGGGCCTTCGGGTGATAGCGAACGGGCCAAGAGCCAGAGGATGTCCGGACAGGCGACGTCGGCGGCCGCCGAGCGGCCTCGGAGCTTTTCCTGCGCTTGCTCATCGTCCGTGCCGCCGACGCCGTGCCAGATCACTCATCAGAGACCGAACGTTAGGAGCCAACAGGGACGCACGACCATCCTCCGCTCGCGGCTCGAATCGCCACGCGCCGGCGCAGAATCACGTCCTTCTTCCTGATGCCGCGATCGCCTCTAGAAAGCCAAAAACCCCGGAAACCTGGGGCTCTGCTGAAACGGGGGACCGAGGAATCGAACCTCGAGCTGCGGTTTTGGAGACCGCCGTGTTACCACTACACCAGTCCCCCTGGCCGCCCGCGCCTCGATCGTTCCAGCCCGCCATCCAGCCGGGCGCGAGCCGTCGGGAGAAGGGGATTCTACGGCTCGACATGTAAAGTCGCGTGCAAGGGTCAATTGTTGGTCAAATGCAAGGGGGTACAGGGAGAATGACTGATCGTTGGAGCAAGCTCGCGCCGTTGACGGGTGTGCTGTTCGCCGTGCTCGTCGTGGCCGCAATATTCTCGAACAGCGCAGAAACACCGAAGGCGAGCGCAGGCGCCGTCAAGGTGGTCGCGTTCTACAGCGTGCATCGCTCGGAAGTCGAGACGTCCGCGATCCTGTTCGCACTGGCGTTCCTCGTGCTGGTGCTGTTCGCCGGGGCGCTGCGCTCCTACCTGCGCCGCACGCCTGCGGCCGAGGGACTTGGCGCGCTCGTGCTGGCCGGCGGCATCCTGATGACGGCCGGCGCGCTCATCGGCACCGGGGTGGAATACGGGCTTGCCCATAACCTCCATAGCCTGAGCCCCGAAACGGCCCGTACGCTGAACTTTCTCAGCCAGGAACTGTTCCTGCCGGTCCTCGGCGGCGCGTTCGTGCTCGCGGTCTGCAGCGGCCTGGCGATCCTGCGCGGCGCAGCGCTGCCGAAGTGGCTGGGCTGGGTCGCGATCGTGCTGGGGATCGCCGCGATCATCCCACCGGCCAGCTTTCCAGCCCTGCTCGGTTTCGTGATCTGGTCGATCGTCGTGAGCATCCTGATGTACCGGCGCACGGGCGCCGCGGCCGACACGAGCGCAGCTGTCCCACAGCCGGCTCTTTAGAGCGATAACGGGCCCGCGAGCCGTCGGTTCTGGGCGAGCGCGTGATCGTGCACTCAGGCGGGCGATCCCAGCTGGGATCGCCCGCCTGAGAACGGCCGCGTAGTACAAGCGCCGAATACCTAAAGCCAAATGGGACGAATGCCGAAGCCTTGGGTGGACCTATACCCATGTGCTTGTGATGATTGATACGTTCTTCTCAAAGTTGCCCCGCCCGGCGCCCTCTATCAGCCATTCCGTCAAGTCGGAGGGCGGGTTCATGCTGATCGAAGTGATGATCAGCGCGATGCTCGTGGGGCTGATCGCGATCGCGACCCTCAACGGCTTCGACGCGACCAACCGTGTCAGCGCAGACGAGCGCCATCACAGCGAGGGCGCGCTCCTCGCGGCCGAATCTCAAGAACAGCTCAGAACCGACGCCGCGACCGTGTTCGACACGGCGCAGAACAACTACGAACACTCCTACAAGACAACCATCGGCGGGACGACCTACTCGGTCAACCAGTCGGTTGTGTTCCTCAACGCAACCAGCGAAAACACGGCTTGCAGCGTCACCGAAACGAAACGCCAGCAAGCCAACAAGTACAGGATCGCCTCCAGCGTGACTTGGCCACAGCTCGGCAGCCGCCCTGCCGTCACCGAGACCAGCACGGTCACCCCACCGAGCGGATCGGCTCTTGAGATCGACGTCGGCAACGCGGCAACCCCGACCGCGGGCATCAGCGGCGTCACCGCGTTCGTCAAATACACGCCCGCCGAATCGACCACCACGACATCCCTGGAAGGGGTCACCCAGGCAAACGGCTGCGTCGTGTTTGCAGCCATCCCGTCGACCTCGGCCATAGTCGAAATCGCCGAAAAACAGGGGTTCGTGACTCCCAGCGGCGAATCCAAGTGGCCCACCAAAGAAGTCGCGATCGCACCCAACATCACGACGCACTATCCGGTCACGCTCAACGAAGGTGGGGCGATCCAGGGCGAATTCAACTACGAAGGCGCCGCCGCCTACAAAAACAAAAGCAATAAAGGCACAAAAGAATTTACGGAAACTGTCACCGGCGACACATTTGTTGCATACAACGGCGAGATGGAATCCACACCGGATTTCGAGGTCGGCAGCACAAAAGGAACCTTCAACGCCGCAGGCGAATACCAGGTCGCCACCGGAACGTATGCAGCCAGTGCCACTACACCCAAGGAATCCACCAAATATCCCAACGGCAACCTCTTCCCATTTCTTTCACCCGGTGCATGGACCGTGTATGCCGGCGATTGCACGGCCAACAACCCAAACAACCTCAACGCCGCCATCACCAACCCAACCGGTTACGTAAAAGCAGCGACCACCACATCCATCAAGATTCCTACGGCCTATCTGCTTCTCAACGTCTACAAGAAAACCACAGCCTCGCCCACAGAATTTGAAGAAACAGGCGCAAGTCAGATCATGCTGACGGACAAAGCATGTAAAAGCATCGAACCCGATAACGAGACATCGTTCAGCGAACCAAAACGCGAACAGCACCTGACGACGAGCGGGAATACACAGGAATACGGCGGTCATCTCGAACATCCGTTCCAACCGCTCGGCGAAGGCAAGCTCTGCCTTGCGTACAACAGCGGTACTAAACACTACACCTTTACGACAACATACAAGCTCACAACCGAAGAACAATACCCACGCAATATCTTTCTGGAAAAAACAGGGGCAAGCAGCTATACCGAAACGGTGGAACGTCTCCCTTCTAAAACACACGAATCAGCGACCGTGGAAGTCGCGAAAATTTCATCGGGTGAAGCTAAATGCTCATAAAAAACCCTCATCGGGCACATCTCAGCGCACGAGACCAGCGTGGCTTCACCCTGATCGAGACTCTGGTCGCGATCCTGACCGGGGTCGTCGTCACCGGCGCACTGTTTGCGATCCTCGAAGTCTCGCTGCACCAGACCTCGCGCCTTACCGACTACGTCCAAGCTAACCAGCTCGGACGGACAGCGATGAACAAAGTCGTCGGTGAGCTTCACTCCGCTTGTCTATCACCTGAATTTACGCCCGTTCAGGAAAAAAGCACGGAAAGCACCTTGTGGTTCGTCAATGCCAACAGCGAAAAGTCGGTGATCGAAAAAACCGAAGCCCATGAGCACAAGCTGGTATGGAACGAAAGCTCGAAGACGCTGACTGACTACACATATCTGGCCAGCAGTGGAGAATGGCCAAAATTTACGTTCTCATCCAGCCCTACGCCCGCAAGCGGCAAGCTGCTCGCTGAAAACATCTACCAAGCCGAAGTCGAAAAAGGCGGCAAAAAAGTGAAGCTCCCGATATTTCGTTACTACAAGTACGCCGCCTCATCGAGCAGCAGCTCGGAAACTGGCCAAAGCACGCTCGAAGAAGTCAAATCGCCCGAAACCGCGACCGAAGCTAAGGAAATCAGCTCAGTCAACGTAACTTTCAGAGCAGCGGCAGCCGATAACAATATCGCGCTCGGCCGCCCCGCCGAACTCAACAGTCAGGTTACATTTGCGTTTACGGCGCCTTACGCAGAAACTCCGATCGTGGATGCCCCATGTCAGTGATCATGCCCCCCACCCATCGACGTCCACGAGCTGCCACCGCAGATGGCTTTACGATGATCATCACGCTTGGAGTTCTATTTGTCACAGGCCTCTTGCTTCTCGCCGCCTTCACTGCTGCCAACGGCGACATCCATCTCTCCCACGAAGATACGAACCGCAAGCAGGCTTACTATGCAGCCCGCGCCGGCGTGCAGGAATACGAGTACAAACTGCAGGTCAACCCCAACTACTGGCAGACGTGTGAAGCTCCCAAAGGCACGATTTCGAGTGAAACCACCGAGAGCTACGAAGTGACGCTCCTGCCCGCAAACAAAGCGAGCGCATGCAATGCCCTTAAACCGTTTGAAACGATGATAGAAACTGCCGGCGCCAATGCGAACACGTTCCGCATCAAGTCGACCGGCACTGTCGGCACCGAGAAAAGGTCGATCGTCTCAACTTTCAAGGTCACCGGCTTTCTTGATTACGTCTATTTCACACAATATGAGGACGAGGATCCGTACCTCACAAAAGTGAAAAACTGCGAACGATACTACTACGAAGGAACGTCCACGCGTTCATCGTCGTGCGGTAATATCCTTTTCAACAACGAAGACAGTGTCAACGGGCCGATGCACACCGACGATTCTGCATTTGTCGAATGCAGCGGCAAAGTCTCGTTTGGACGGGCGGAACACACCCCCCGCGACCACGTGGAAATCAATGGCGGTATGTGGTCGTCGTCCAAAACGACTCCTACAAAAAAAACGTCTGAAAAACCGTGTTCCTCAGGCAGTCCGACGATCAATACAGAAAAAGGGGAATACGAAAAAGGTGCCGAAATGTTTCCGCCGCAGAGCGATACCAGCCTGCGGGCGTACGTTGAACCAGGCTATGAATTCACCGGCCTGACCACACTGAATCTGGAAGGTGAAAAAATCACCGTCGAAAACGGTGGTGTGTCAAAACCGATCGCATGGCCCGCAAACGGGCTCATTTTCGTGCAATCGGGCTCAAGCGGCTGTGGCTATGAATACTCCCAGGGCGAATTCGGCTCTGACACTTCGACAACGAAGGCGAAAGAAAGCGAATGCGGCAGCGTCTACGTCAAGGGCACCTACAGCAAATCGCTCACGATCGGGGCCGAAACTGACCTGATCGTCAATGGCGCCCTCACGCCCACAGGCGTGACGGCGGGCAACGCCCCCACGGGCACGACCACGCTGGGCCTGATGGCGACTCGCTTCGTGCGCGTCTATCACCCATGCTCGGGGACCCCACTGGAAAATCTCTGGATCTACGCCGCGATCCTCTCGACCAGCCACTCGTTCCTCGTGGACAACTACGAATGCGGAAACCTGCTCGGCGACCTGCACGTCTACGGCGCGATCGCACAGAAGTTCCGCGGGATCGTGACTGAGGTCGGCTCATCGGGCTACATCAAGGACTACAAATACGACGAACGTCTCGCCACGGACGAGCCCCCCTACTTCCTCGCCCCGCTCGATGCAGGCTGGAAAATCTCGCGCGAAACCTCACCGAGCGGCGAATAGACGGGCTGCCCACTGCGGAGCTCGCAGCGGTCTCTTGCTCCAGCATGCGCGCGGAGGTGTGTGGTTTCAGCACATAGTAGACTGATGTCTCGGGACAAGCATGCGCGCGGAGGTGTGTGGTTGCAGGACATAGTGGACTGATGTCTCGGGACAGCATGCGCGCGGAGGGACTTGAACCCCCATGGGCTTGCGCCCACCGGCACCTAAAGCCGGCGTGTCTGCCAATTCCACCACGCGCGCATCGGTTCCCTCGCGCACGGTAGCGCGCACGGGGACCGCCTGAGATTGTATGGTCATAGCCTGAGATGTCCTCGACAACCGGTCCCACAGCCCAGTCCGGCGCGATCGTCGTCACGCATCCCAACCGCGACAAGGCGGTCGTGCAAGCCACGCGCGCGACTGTCGTTCTGCTGCTCCTGATCTCCGCCGGGCTCGTGCTGATCGTGACCGTGGGCGGCTGGTCGGTGCTCGAGGGCGCCTGGATCATCCAGGTCGGCTACATCATCGTCTACCTCGTGCTGGCGTTCTTCGCCGCGCGTTGGAACCGGGGCGTGCTGCCAGTCGCCGCGGCACTGGCCGTGCTGCTGCTCGTGTTCGCGCTTGTCGCCGGGCCAGGCTGGTTTGACCGCGACAAATCCGGCTTCGCCCAACCGGCTCTCAACTCCGGGCTGCTTGGCGTCGTCACGCTGCTGATCGTCCCCGTCCAGATGCTCCTGATCGCATTCGCGATGCGCGGGTTCTCCCAAGGTTGGAACGTCGAGCTGGAGCGGCCCGCGCCGATGTCCGGCGGGAGCCGCGCCTACATGGACGCGCCGCCGCCGCATCCCGCCTGAGCGTACTGCCTCGAACCACTCGGCGCGAGGCTGCGACCTACCAGCCGAGGGCGCATATCGCTAGGGCTAGCTTCGGGCGACGGCTGGCTGGGTTCGCTGGCCTTATATTTGTCCTACTCAAATGCGGCGGTGGCGGAACGGTAGACGCGGAGGCCTCAAAAGCCTCTGTCCGCAAGGGCGTGTGGGTTCGACTCCCACCCGCCGCATTTCCGAGGGGCTTCGCTCCTTGTCGAAACCCGAGCTGCTGCTGATAAACGAACGACGACCGGGTATCCCCGAGTCGGGCTGGCTGGAGGGCTGACTGCGGTTGCTCTACGTCGACTGCTCGCAGAGCCGCTACCTTGTTTCCATGACCGCGAAGGATAAGCTGCGCCGAACAGTCGAGGAGCTCTCAGAGGCGGAAGCTCAGGACACGCTCGGCTTCATCGTTCATCGCCGCGGCAAGCGCGATGCGTTGGCTGAACTGCTCGAGCGCGCTCCGCTCGACGATGAGCCGACGACACCGGAGGAAGATGAGGGCGTACGTGAAGCCAAGGAGCAGATCGTCCGAGGAGAAGTGCTCTCAGCGGATGAGATCAGGCGTGAGATCGCTTGAGCGACGGCGGTTGGAGCTTCTCGGCGCGCGCCGAGCGTGACTTCAAGCGTCTCGATCCTCCTGTCCAGCGCCGTATCGTCAGCGCCCTGGACCGGCTGACGGGCGATCCGCCGGCTGGGGATGTCGTCAAGTTGGCGAATACCGACGAATGGCGCCTGCGGGTTGGCGATTGGCGTATACGCTTCGAACGCGACGCAGAGACAGGCGTAGTTCACGTCATGAGAGTCTTGCCCCGGGGACGGGCTTACCGCGATTGATATCGCGCTGTCGGGTATCTGAGCACGACTTCAGTTCGCTTCCTCGACAAGCTATACATATCTCTTGGGCCTGATCTCGGAGATGGCTGCACCTCCGAGTACGCAGCCGAGATGGCCGAGCGCGCAGCGCTGTGTCAGTCGAACCCAGGAGGACGATCTTGAGCCCACGGGCGCTCTGCCTCGATCTGAGCGGCCAGCGTTATCAGCGTCGTCTCGTCATCCGGCCGGCCCACGAGCTGGATCCCCAGCGGCAGTCCGTCCTCGGTGAAGCCCGCAGGGACCGAGACCGCTGGCTGGCCGGTTGCGTTCCACGTGCCGAGGAACGGGATCACCCGGGTGCCGCCGTTCATCGTCCACAACGCCCCCCTGCCCTCGTACTCGCCCAGACGCAGAGCCGGGCGGGCCGTCGTGGGCGTCAGCAGAACGTCGTGGTCCTCGAATACGCGCCCCATCCGGGCGGCCAACGCCGGCTCAGAGGCGCGGGCGCGAGCTAGACCGCCCTCCCCCAGCATCCGTCCCATGCGGACGACCTGCCGGGTGCGGCGCTCCATCCGCTCGACGTTCCCGAGATCCATCGCCGCGTCATACGCGCCGCGCAGGTAGCGCGCCACGATGTGCGGACCGAGCCACGGTGGATAGTCGGGGTCGTGCTCGCTCACCTCGTGACCGAGCGAGCGCAGGAGCTCGCTCGTCTGCTCGACCGCGCGGAGCGCTCGCGCGTCGACGGGCTGGGGCAGGATCGGCTTGGTCGAGACGGCGACCCGCAGACGGCCGGGCGCACGGGCGGCAGCCCCGCTGAAGGTGCCCTCCGAGGGCGGCGTCTGAGCGGTCACGTCGAGGAACAGCGCGGCGTCGCGCACGCTGCGCGCGATCGGACCATATACGGCCAAGCCATGCCAGCCGTAGAGCTTCTCGGTGTGAGGCGCGAGTGCGATGCGGTGGCGCTGGGGCTTGATCCCGAACAGACCACAGAAGCTCGACGGGATGCGAATCGAGCCCAGCCCGTCGGAGCCGAGCGCCGCGCCGACGAGCCCCGCGGCCACCGCGGCGCCCGATCCGCCGCTCGAGCCTCCCGGGGTGTGCTCCACGTTCCATGGGTTGCGTGTGACGCCGTACGTCGGGGTCTCGGTGAACGGCCAGAGCGTCATCTCCGGCACGTTCGTCTTGCCGATCACGATCGCCCCCGCCGCGCGCAGCAGGCGCACAACCTCTTGGTCGACGCTCGCGGGCTTTTCTCCAGAGCGCGTCCCGTACATCGTCACGTCGCCGGCTACGTCCGCGTCGTCCTTGATCGCGATCGGGACCCCCAGCAGCGGACGCTCGGAGGGCGAGCTGCCAGCTCGCCGGCGGGCATCGGCCTGATCGGCTTCCATCCGCGCCCGCTCGGCGAACACGACCCTGAACGCGTTCAGCTGCTTGTCATACCGCTTGATCCGCTCCAGGTAGACCTCCAGCAGGTCACGCGAGGACAGCTCCCCGGAGGCGATCAGCTCGGCCTGGTGGGCGATACCTGCGTATGCGAGATCGGCGGCATCCACTTGCCTGGAATCTAGCCGATCGGCCCAGCTCGAGGTCCAGCGAGCCAAGGCCCTGAGCGACGTGCCCGCGTATCGCCGGCTCGGGCCAGGATGCCCGCGGAACACAAAAAATCGACACGCCCGCCGCCCGGCGGTTTAGCATTGGGCTCGGAGGGGGATGTCAATCGCTGCTTTACAACAAGGGGGAACACCAAGTGTCCTATCCCGTCACGTTCGAGGCCGACTATGTCGAGCGTCGCAACCGCCTCACGGCCTTCTTCCGTCTGATCCTCGCGATCCCGCTTGCGATCTGGCTTTACATCTATGAGATCGCCGCACTCGTCGTGATCGTGATCGCCTGGTTCGCGATCGTCATCACCGGACGCTACCCGCAGGGCCTGTATGACTTCGTCGCCGGCTTCACGCGCTTTCTCGCGCGCTTCACCGCCTACGCGGCGCTGCTGTGCGACCCCTACCCCTCCTTCGGCGGCTCAGACGATCCCGCTTACCCCGTTCGGATGGAGTTCTCAGGACCGCTCGACCCTTACAGCCGCCTGCGGACCTTCTTTCGCATCATCCTCGCGATCCCGATCCTGATCGTACGCTACGTGATGAGCATCCTGCTGGAGATCGGCGCGATCGGCGCCTGGATCGTGATCTTGATCACGGGCAAGATGCCGCGTGGCCTGTTCGACCTGATGGTCCTCGCGAACTCATACATCGCACGCTCTGACGCTTACGTCGGGCTGCTCACCGAGACCTATCCGCCTTTCCAGGATGAGCAGACGCGCGCCGCGGGCACGGGCACGCCCACTCCGCCGGCGCCAGCGCCGGATTATCCGTCAGCCTCCTGAATCGCCCAGCCGACCGTTGGGAACGGGACCGCGCATGCGCGGTCCCGCCAGCGGGCGCATGCGCCCGCTGGATGACGGGCCGCATGCGGCCCGTCACGGGGCCTCGCATGCGAGGCCCGGGACAACATCAGCTTTTATGAGCCATGTGCGCCTCCGCCGGACCGATCGCAGAGCGAAAGAATCGGCGATCGGCCAGGGTGCGCCGCCCGGTCCGTGACTACACGGGTGTCACAGCGTTGCGCTTCAGCGGCCACTCGCGCTGCTTTGACTGCGCGTGCGCGAACCGCGTTATCAGCTCTGCGCGCAGCTCTTGCGGCTCGATCACAGCGTCGATCACCATTTCTGACGCGAGATGCAGGATGTCGATGTCCTCCCCATACTCCTTGCGCAGCTCCTCGGTCTTCTGCGCGCGCTCGTCCTCGTCGGTGATCGCCTGCAGCTGGTTGTAATACACCGCGTTGATCGCCGCCTGCGGGCCCATAACCGCGATCGACGCGCTCGCCAGCGCGATGCAGCAGTCCGGCTCGAATGCCGGCCCCGCCATCGCGTACAACCCGGCCCCGTAAGCCTTGCGCACGATCACAGAGATCTTCGGGACGGTCGCTTCGCTGACCGCGCTGATCATCTTCGCGCCGTGCCTGATGATCCCTTCGCGCTCGACCTGCGTGCCGATCATGAACCCTGGCACGTCGGCGAGGAACAGGAGCGGCACGTTGAACGCGTTGCACGTCCAGATGAACCTTGCGGCCTTATCGGCGGAATCACCGAACAGCACCCCACCCTTGTGCTTAGGCTGGTTCGCGACGATCCCGAGCGCCTTCCCGTCCAGGCGGGCGTACCCGACGACGATCTCCTTCGCCCAGCGCGGATGAATCTCCAGCAGCGAGCCCTCGTCCACGAGCGCCTCGATCAGCGCCTTCATGTCAAACGGCTTGTTCTCGTCCTCCGGCACGATCTCACCGATCGACGGCTTGGACGCGGGCTCTCCCTGGCCTGCTTGCGGCGATGACTGCGGGGGCGAGTGGACCGTGGGTGGGTGGGTCTCCCAATTTTCCGGCATATACCCCAGATACCGCTTGGCCAGTGCGATTCCATCCTCGTCGGTCTTCACCAGCTGATGCCCGCACCCGCTAACGCCCGTGTGCATCTTCGCGCCGCCCATCTCATCCAGGCTCACCTTCTCGCCGATCACCATCTCCGCCATCCGCGGCGAGCCCAGGTACATCGACGCATTCCCTTCGCGCATGATCACGATGTCGCAGAACGCCGGTATGTATGCCCCGCCCGCGGCGCTCGGGCCGAACAGCACGCACACCTGCGGCACGACCCCCGACATCCTCACCTCGTTGTAGAAGATCCTCCCTGCTCCGCGCCTTCCCGGGAACATCTGCACCTGCTCGGTGATCCGTGCCCCCGCCGAGTCGACCAGATAGATCATCGGCACTTTCAGGCTCAGCGCCCGTTCCTGGATGCGCAGGATCTTCTCCACCGTCTTCGGACCCCAAGAGCCGGCCTTCACGGTCGGGTCGTTTGCCATCAGCGCGACCGGCCGACCCGCGACCGTGCCAACGCCCGTCACGACCCCGTCGGCGCCCAGCCTATCCTCCGCCTGCCAGTTCGCGAGCAACCCCTCCTCGGCGAACGAGCTCTCGTCGAGCAACTGTGCGATCCGCTCACGGACCGCCAGCTTGCCCTGCTCGCGCGCCTTGTCGTGGTGACGCTCGGGACCGCCCGCCAGCGCGCGGGCCTTCGCCTCGTGCAGATCAGTCAACTTGCGGGCCGTGGAAGATCGAGGTGGGTGAGGTTGTATGTCTCAAAAAACTCAGTATGACTATCGTTATACGCAAGAAAAAAAATAGGCAACGACAATCCGGCACCCCTCAGGTTCCTGCCGGCGGCGCCTTCAGGCACCTTCAGGTTCCTGCCGGCGATTCAGATCCCGGGATTCTCCACCGGCGACTCGCCCGCATAGTCATAGAACCCCTTCCCCGACTTGCGCCCGTACCAGCCAGCGCTCAGCATCTTGCGCAGCATCGGTGGACGCGCGAACCGCCGCTCACGGAACTCGTCGAACAGCACGTCGCAGATGGAGCCGAGCGTGTCCAATCCGACGAAGTCCGACAGCGTCAGCGGCCCCATCGGATGACCCGCCCCGGCCTTCATCGCCTCGTCGATCTCGCTTACCGAGCCAACGCCCTCTTCGTAAGCCCGCATCCCGTCGAGCAGGTACGGGACGAGCAGCCGGTTGACGATGAACCCCGCCTTGTCCTTCGTTCCGATCGCGAGCTTGCCCTCTGACTGCGCGAACTGCAAGGCCGTGTCGAATGCCTCTTGGGAGGTGGTCACACAGCGCACGACCTCGACCAGCTTCATCATCTGCGCCGGGTTGAAGTAGTGCAACCCGACAAACTGTCCGGGCCGGCTGGTGCTTGCCGCCTGGTCGATCACCGCCAGCGAGGACGTGTTCGTCGCGAACACCGCCTCCTGCTTGACGATCCGATCGACCTCCTTCCACATCTCGAGCTTCAGCGCGAGGTTCTCGGTGATCGCCTCGATCACGAGATCGCAGTCCGCGAGGTCCCCGTACTCGGTCGTCCCGTGGATGCGCCCCCGCAGCGCGTCGGCATCCTCCTGGCTTGACTTGCCCTTCTCGACGGCCCGCGCGAGCTGCTTCTCGATCTTCCCGATCCCCTTCGCGAGCGTCCCGTCGTCCACCTCGCGCAGCACCACCTCGTAGCCGCTCTGCGCCGCCACCTGCGCGATCCCATGCCCCATCAACCCTGCTCCGAGCACTCCCACCTTCTCGATCTGCTGCGCCATGAGACCTCCGTTTGCTCTCCGGTTCGCCGACGGGAGCCTGGAAGCCTATTACGCGCGCCCGTGCACCTGCGGATCGCCGCCGCACAGCAAGCAGATCTCGCCATACCGGGAAGGTCTTCTCGATCTCGGAGTCTTTCCTGACGGAGTTGTTTCTTGAAAGCCTTATCTATACGGGAGGTGCTGTCATGTCCAACCATCCCCAAGGCCCCGTGACCCCGCCGGTCACGCCGCGCCACATCCCTCGATCAACGCCGTCCGCCCTGAGCACACGCCTGCTTGGAGTGCTCGTGGCCCTGTTCGCCTGCGCGCTGCTCGCACCCGGGAGCGCGCCAGCGTTCGACCACCCATTCACCGGTCTGTTCAGCACGTTCACCTCAGTCGGCAGCACGGTGCCGTCCAACGGTGACGTGAACCCCTACGGAATCGTCAACGTGCCCAGCAACGTGGGTTCGCTGGTGCGCGGAGACCTGCTCATCAGCAACTTCAACAACTCAGAAAACCTGCAGGGGACGGGCACGACGATCGTGCAGATGACCCCCTCCGGCAGCCAGTCCCTGTTCGCCCAGATCAACCCCGCAACCCTCCCCGGTCCCTGTCCCGGAGGGGTGGGCCTGACCACCGCGCTGGCAATCCTGCCCGACGGATTCGTTGTCGTAGGCAGCTTGCCGACGACAAATGGCATGGCCGCCACCGCCCAGGCGGGATGCTTGATCGTGCTCGACAGCACCGGCCACGTGGTGCAGACGATCTCCGGGCCGCCGATCAACGGCCCTTGGGACATGACCACGGTCAATCAGGGTGACGCGGCAACGCTGTTCGTCACCAACGTCTTGAACGGCACGGTGGCCTCGGGGGAAACGCCGATCGACGAAGGCACGGTCGTGCGCATCCGCGTGCACCCCAGCCGCCGGCACGGCGACCTGCGGGTCACCGCGATGGACGTGATCGCCAACGGCTTTCCCGAGCGCACCGACCCCGCCGCGCTCGTGGTCGGCCCCACCGGGGTCGCCCTGGGTGAAGAAGGCACGCTGTATGTCGCCGACACGCAGGGCAACCGCATCGCCGCCGTTCCCGGCGCCCTTTACCGGCAGGCGCCGCTCGGCGGTGGCGGGATCACTGTCGCAGCAGGCGGCTACCTCAACAACCCGCTCGGGCTCACCCTCGCCCCGAACGGCGACATCCTCACGGCCAACGCAAACGACGGGAACCTCGTCGAGACGACCCCGATCGGCGCCGAGTTCCAACCGGTCGACACCGGCGCCGGCGGCGGCGGGCTGTTCGGGCTGACCGTCGCACCGTACCCTCGCGGGATCTTCTTCGTCAACGACGCCGACAACACGCTGGATCTGTTCCACTGACCCACTGATCTGATCCTGATTGTGTGGGATCGGATCACACGGGCTTCCCGGGCGGGGTCGGCGCAAAGCCGGCTCCGCCCATAACCCGTTCGACTCGGCAACTCGGGAGGACCCCCACGACCACATACCCCAAGACCCACACCCGCCATATGTGATGGTCTTGGCTCCCCAAGGAGGGGTAGCCTCCATTGCATGACCGACGAAGAGACCTTCGATCTCGCCGCGGCCGGCCTGCGCGCCGACGGCACGGATCTGCGCATCTCGGTCGAGGTGCTGGCTGCAAAGCTTGAGCAGGCGCTGCCCGGACGCTGCCGCGTGGAGCGCCACGGCGGGGGCCTCTTGGGCCGCGGCGATAAGCACGTGCGCCACGTGGCGATCGACCTCGGCGGCAGCACCTACGAGCTGCGCGTCGCCGGCGAGCGCGTCGAGGGCTTTCGCGAGCGCGAGGTCGGCGGCATCTCGATCAAGCGCGAGACATTGACCCCTGACCAGTGGGTCGCCGCGCTCACCACCGAGCTGCGAACCGAGGCGCAGCGCAGCGTGGAGGCGCGCGACGCGCTTGAGAGGCTTCTGCGGTGACCGACTCAGACCCTGAGCCCGACGTGCAGGTGACCGGAGACGCCCAGCAGACGGCTGACGAGCAGGCTCTGGAGCGCGATCAGGAGGAATCGCTCGCACGTGTAGAAGCCGGCGGCATCCCCCTCTCCGCCGAGCGACGCCTGAGCGAGCTGAGCGAGCGGGGAGGGTCGTCGTCGTTCACCTCAGACCTCTCCGTCAACGGCTTCGCGCTCTGCCACCAACTGGGGTTGACCCCGCTCTCGCAGGTGATGGGCAGCTCGATCTACCAGATGGGCTACCAGTCCTCATGGGGAGCGACGGGTTTCGGTGGCATGGGCCTCATCGAGCTGGACACGCTGTCGCAGGCGCTCAACGAGGTTCGCACCCGTGCGCTGGACCGGCTCGGCCAGGAGGCTCGCCACGTCGGCGCCGACGCCGTCGTCGGCGTGGAAACGCGCGCGGGCGAAAGCGACCTGGGCTCCGGCGCGGGCGGTGGCCAGCTCGCGCTCGAGCACGTCGTGCTCGGCACCGCCGTGCGTCGCGCGGATCGCTCATCCGAGATCGGCCAGCGCGGCGACCGATCGTCCGGGATCGGCCAGCCCGTGCTGACCGAGCTGTCGGTCGCGGACTACGCCCTGCTGTTGCGGGCCGGCATCGAGCCGGCCGGGATCGTCGCGTGGAGCTCGGTGTTCTTCGCGAGCTACGCCTACGGCGGCATGCTCGGTGCGGGCCCGATGTCGATGGGCTCGATGCAGCCCTACGAGCTACGCGAATTCACCCAGGCTCTCTACAGCGCGCGGGAGCGGGCGATGGGCAAGATCACCGGCCAGGCCGCCGCGCTCGGCGCCTCTGGTGTCGTCGGCGTGAGAATCGGCCACACGCTGCAGCCGCACACGCTCAGCGGCGGAATGGGCGGGGCGGTCGGCGGGTTTGGCGGGGGCGAGCTGAGGGGGATGATGGTGACCTTCAACGCGATCGGCACCGCCATCCACCAGCACACCCACGCCTCCGTCCAGGCGCCTGAACTCGCAGTCGACCTTTTCGCCTGACAACGGCGTGACAACGATCTCAAGGAGCACACCATGACCGAGGAGCACGAGACCGCATACGACCCATCCTCTCTGGAGGGTGTCCCCGAGGCTGGCCGCGCCCGTCTGGCGCAGAACCAGCAGGGATTGTTTACGTCAGATCTGTCGGTCAACGAGTTCCTGCTCGTCAAGCAGGCCGGCTTCGAGCCGCTCGGCCTCGTCGTCGGCAGCTCGATCTACCACATCGGCATCCAGCTCTCGGGCTGGAAGAAAAGCCAGGAGATGACCGTCCTCTCTGAGGCCATGTACGGCGCCCGACAGCTGGCGATGACGCGCATGGAGGAGGAGGCCGACCAGCTCGGCGCCGACGGCGTCGTGGGCGTGCGCCTGGACATCGGCCGCTACGAATGGGGCCAGGACATGGCTGAGTTCATCGCGATCGGCACCGCTGTCAAGCACCGCGACGGCGTCCTGCACCGTGCCCCCAGCGGCCGGCCCTTCACGAGCGACCTCTCCGGCCAGGACTTCTGGACGCTTTTGCGCACCGGCCACCGCCCTGTCGGGATGGTGATGGGCAGCTGCGTCTACCACGTCGCCCATCGCGGCATGCTCCAGTCGATGGCCCAGACCGGCCGCAACGTCGAGCTGTCCAACTTCACCCAAGCCCTGTACGACGCGCGCGAGCTGGCGATGGAGCGGATGCAGTCCGAGGCCCAGGAAATCGGCGCCGAGGGGATCGTCGGCGTGGACCTGCAGGAGAAGAGCCACGGCTGGGGCAGCCACACGATCGAGTTCTTCGCCGTCGGCACCGCGATCGTGCCGCGCGAGGGGCACGACGAGGAGATCCAGGCACCCACGACCGTGCTGGATCTGAGCTGAGGCCATGATCTATCCCGGTGATCGGTCAGCAAGCCTCTAGGACGGATGGGTGCATCGGCTGAGCGTGTTGTGTGGCTGAGGTGTGGTGGTGTGGTTGGGGTGTGGTGGTGTGACTGGGTGTGGTAGCTGAGGGTGTGGTGTGGTGTTATAAAAAAAGAACTTTGTGCGCAATCGTATCTCGGTATATTCATAAGTTATACGTCTAAGAGACATAATACATTCAATTCGTATAACTTATGCATATACGTATGTACGTAAGTGCACCAAGTTTCAAAATTGAATGCTCCTCCCCCACTCCGTTGACAGGAAGGACGCGCAGATGAGCCTCATACTCACCGACGACCACGGCCCCGTCCGCCACGTCGTCCTCAACCGCCCCGACAAGCGCAACGCGATGAGCCAGGCGCTGCTCGTGGAGCTCGCCCACGCCCTACGCGACGCCGCCGACGACGGGTCGGTGCACTGCGTGATCCTGCGCGGCGCCGGGCGCGTGTTCTCCGCCGGCGTCGACCTGAACGAGCTCGCCGCCTTCGCCGGCGACCCCTCCGTCCTGCGCCCCTTCCGCGGCGTGTTCCTGGACTGCGCGAACCTCTGCGAACAGATGCCAAAGCCCGTCGTCTGCCAGATTCACCACACCTGCGTCGGCGGCGCGCTGGAGGTAGCCCTCGGCTGCGACTTGCGCATCGCCTCAGAAGACTCCCAGTTCGGCCTCCCCGAGGTCCGCTTCGGGATAATCCCCGACGTCGGCGGATCTTCACGCCTGCCCGCGGTCGTCGGGCTCGGGCGGGCGAAGGAGCTGATCATGACCGCGCGCACGATCGACGCTGACGAGGCCCATCGCATCGGGCTGGTCAACCGTGTCGTCCCGGCCGAGGAGCTTGAGGCGGCCACGCAGGCGCTCGTGGACCAGCTGCTCGCAAACTCGCACGTCGCGGTCGGACGCGCCAAGCTAGTGATGGACGCCTCCGCGCGCCCGGCGCTTTCGCAGACCTTGGAGATGGAGGTCGCGGTTCAGGAGTACTGCGTGGCGACCATGCGGGAGGCTGCCCGCTTGGCTGAGGCTGCCGAGGCTGAAGTGGTGCCGGCGGGCTGAGCCCAAGCGCCGAGCCGAGGAACGCATAGCGAATGCCGCACGCCTTCTCGTGTCACATGCCGCGTCGCTCTTGACCCCACTCCACCGGCCCGGCCACAAGCGTGTGGCTACCCAGCGGCCTGCCCAGCACCTCCTGTGCACGCCGCGCGCAGGCCACTAGCGCGTCCAGGTCGATGCCGGTCTCGATTCCCATCTCTCCCAGCATCGACACGAGATCCTCGGTCGCGATATTCCCCGTAGCTCCCGCTGGCACGGGGCAGCCCCCCAGCTCGCCGAAGCTCGACTCGTAACTGTCGATCCCCACGTGCAGCGCCGCCAGCACGTTCGCGAGACCTTGACCGCGCGTGTTGTGAAAATGCGCAGTCAGCTGCAGCCCTGTCAGCCTGTCGCGCCATAACGGGAACAGCTCCCCGACCTGGCGCGGGTTCGCCATCCCCGTCGTATCGCCGAACCCAATCTCCTGCGCGCCCGCGTCGCGCAAGCGTGTCGCGATCTCCAGCACCCGCTCTGGCGGAACGTGACCCTCGTATGGGCACCCGAACGACGTCGAGATCACGCCCTCGCAGCGCAAATCCTCCTCGCGAGCGCGGGCGAGCACGCGTTCCAGCCCGGTGAGCGACTCATCGATCGAGCGATTCACGTTCATGCGATTGTGCGTCTCCGAGGCGGACAGGAACACGTTGACCTCGTCGAACGCCCGCCTGCCACCGGCTGCCGTGGAACGCAGTTCCTCACGCAGCGCCAGCGCAAGGTCCAGACCGCGCTCGTTGGGAATCAGCACACTCACGGCCACCCCGTCGGGAACATCGATCCGCGCGAGCACCTCGGCCGCGTCGGCGAGCTGCGGGATCACGTCGGGACGCACGAAGCTCGTCACCTCCAGCCGTCTGACACCGGTACGTGCGAGCGCGTCGATCAGCTCGATCTTGCGCTCGGTCGAGATCACCTCGGGCTCGTTCTGAAACCCGTCGCGGGGGCCGACCTCGCGGATCTGGACCGTGTCGACCATCTTTATATCCGTATCACCCGGTGAGGCCGTCGTTCCGGTCGGCGCATGCGCCGACCGGCGGGAGCGCGCATGCGCGCTCCCGAGGAAGGGTCGCATGCGACCCTTCCCACCGGGCCGCATGCGGCCCGGTGAACATCACCACATCGACAGTCCGCCGCTGACATTCAGCGTCTGCCCAGTCACGTACGACGCGTCATCGCTGGCCAGGAACGCGATCGCGGCGGCCACCTCCTCGGGCTCGCCCGAGCGACCCATCACGGTGGCGTTGACCATGCCCTGCTTCAGTCGCTCGCCGATCTCGCCCAGGACCTGCGGCGCATTGTTCAGCAGTGGCGTCTCGATCGGTCCCGGCGCGACGGCGTTGCAACGCACGCGATAGCGGGCCGACTCGCGAGCGATCGCCTTGGTGAAGCCGATCACACCGGCCTTCGCGGCCGAGTAGACGACCGAGCCCTGCGAGCCCACACGTCCGGCCTCGCTGGCGACGTTCACGATCGCGCCGGTCCGACGCTCCTGCATCCTGGGAAGGACCGCGTGCGTGACCGCGAGCACACCGCGCAGGTTGACGCCCAGCACGAAGTCCCACAGCTCCTCGTCGGAGTTGACGAAGAACGCGAACCGGTCGGTGCCGGCATTGTTGACGAGCACGTCGATATCGCCGAGCTCCTGCACCACGGCGGCGACCCCGGCGCGCGCGGAGCCGGCGTCGGACACATCGAGCGTGCACGCGAACCCGTCCAGCTCGCCGGCGACCGCGCGTGCGCCCTGCTCGTC
The DNA here is from genome assembly GCA_963705245.1 of uncultured Solirubrobacterales bacterium. Classification (GTDB taxonomy): domain Bacteria; phylum Actinomycetota; class Thermoleophilia; order Solirubrobacterales; family Solirubrobacteraceae; genus Palsa-744. Next base: position 63,673 of record OY970062.1, read on the forward strand.
GAGATCGCCGATCGCCACACGCGCGCCCTCCGCAGCCAGGCGGCGTGCCGTGGCGGCCCCAATGCCAGATGCGCCGCCCGTGACGAGCGCTGTCTTGCCCTCGAGCCTCATCTGCCTAAGCCTATGGGTTCTCGACAGACCTATACTCGGCCGCCGTGCCGTCGACGCCCTCCCCCACCGATCCGGTCGCGATCATCGGCGCCTCGGGCTCTCTCGGCTTCGGTCTCGCGATCAGGCTGGGGCGAGCCGGCGTTCCGATCGCGATCGGATCGCGCGACTCCGATCGTGCTTCCGAAGCCGTCGCACGAGCGCAAACCGCCGTTCCAGACGGAGACTTCCTCGCGTACGACAACGCGGGGGCAGCGCGCGAGGCAAGCCGGGTGATCCTGAGCGTCCCGTTTCGCAACCAGTCCGAGACGCTCGCGAACCTCCGCGACGCTCTGCGCCCCGGCCAGCTCTTGATCGACGCGACCGTGCCTCTGGCGGCCGCAGTAAGCGGCAAGGCGACCCGGATGCTGGGCGTCTGGCAGGGCTCCGCCGCGCAACAGGCCGCCGAGATGGCGCCCGCGGGAGTGCGCGTCGTCTCCGCCCTGCACACGGTCAGCGCGGCCAAGCTGAACGACCTGGATCGCGTGCTCGAAGAGGACGTGCCGGTCTGCGGTGACGCGCGCGATGACAAGCGCGAGGCGGCGCTGTTGATCGAGCGAATCGAGGGCCTGCGCTGCGTCGACTGCGGTCGCCTGGAGATGTCCCGCACGACCGAGTCGCTGACCGCGCTGCTGATCGGGGTCAACGCCCGTTACAAGGTCCACGCCGGGATTCGCCTCGCGGGCCTGCCTGACGTACCCTGGGAGTGACCTCCGCGACCGGGCGGAGCATGACGACGCAGGGACGAGACGCAGGGACGAGGAACAAGGTCGACGCGATAGGACATAGCTGTGACGGCGGATGAAGATGACGATGATGCGATCGACGGCGAGGTCGTGATTCTCGCCGGTGGCACCGGTGGCGCCAAGCTCGCGCGGGGCATGGCCGACATAGTCGAGCCATCCGAGCGCTTAGCAGTGATCGTCAACACGGGCGATGACATCGAGATCTATGGCGCGCACGTCTCCCCGGACCCGGACCTGGTCTCGTTTTGGCTGGCCGACCTGATCGACGAGCGCGGTTGGGGCCTGCGCGAGGACACGTTCGCGGTCATGGACGCGTTGCGCGCGCTCGGGCGCGATGTTTGGTTTCACCTCGGCGACCGCGACCTCGCGTGGTGCATGGAGCGCGCGCGACTGACGACCGAGGGGCTCTCCCCGACAGCAGCCCTCACCCATCTGAATGCCACGCTCGGGGTCCGCGCGCGCGTCCTGCCGATGAGCGACGATCCCGTCCGCACCTGGGTCCGCACGAGCGCCGGGTGGTGCTCATTTCAGGAGTTCATGATCCGCGAGCGCGCCCAGGGCATCGTCGAGGGCCTGGAGTTCCGCGGCGCCGAGCCGGCGCAGCCAACCGAGCAGGTGCTCAGCGCGATCGCGAACGCGCGCGCGATCGTGATCGGCCCATCCAACCCGCTTGCCTCGATCGCACCGATCCTGGCGGTCCCCGGCATCCGCGAGGCGCTGACGGAGGCCGCTGCACCCGTCGTCGCCGTCAGCCCGGTGGTGGACGGGGAGATCTTGAAGGGTCCGACCGCCGCGTTCATGGCGTTTGCCGCGCTGGAGTGCAGCGCCGACGGCGTGGCCGACTTCTACGGCGAGCTGCTGGACGGGATCGTCGCCGACGAGAACGTCGCCCGCCTGCCCACCCTGCAAATCGACACGCACATGCACGACGCCGCCTCGCGAGCACACGTCGCCCGCCAGACGCTGGACTTCACCGAGGCGCTGGCCGGATAGCCCTACCCGCTCCGGCTGCAAGACCACGCCAACACGTCGGCGTTTGGCAAGCCGTCGGCGTTTGCCTGGTCCCGGAGGACAGCGAGCGCCACACTATCGTCTGCGAACACATGCGCACCGCCGCAATCCTCCCCGTCAAGAGCTTCGCCCGGGCCAAGCGCCGTCTTGGCGCGAGCATCGCCAACGATCTGCGCGACGACCTTGCGCGAGCGATGGTCGGCGACGTGCTCGTCGCTCTGAGCGCGACCGCCTCGATCGAGCGCACGATCGTCGTGACACGCGAGGACTCGGTCGCGACCGCCGCGCGCTGCCTGAGCGCGCTGGTCGTGCAGGACACCGCCGAGGAGAGTCAGAGCGCAGCGGTCGTCCTGGGCGTCGAATCCGCGATCGCCGAGGGCTTTGAGCGCGTGCTGTGCATCCCCGGGGATTGTCCCGCCCTGGACCCGGCGGAGCTCGACTTGCTGCTGGCGGACGCAGACGCGCCTGGGGTGCCGTCGGTGACGATCGTTCCCGACCGTCATGGGACCGGCACCAACGGGCTGCTGCTGGCGCCCCCCGACGCGATCCTCCCCAGCTTCGGTCCCGACAGCTGCGAGCGTCATCAGTCCCTGGCGCGGAAGGCAGGCGCGCCGTGGCGGATCGAGCGGCCGGCGTCCCTGCTGCTCGATATCGACACGGGCACGGATCTCACGGTCCTGCGCGAACGACTGTCTGCTGCGAGCACTCGCGCCCCGCGCACGCGCGCTGTGCTCGGCCTTGGCCCGCACGAGCATACGTCCGCTGCCCCCAGCCCCGGCGCCATTCCCAATACCGGCGCCACCCCCAGCGCCGGCCCTGTCCCAAGCGCCACCCCCAGCGCCGGCCCTGTCCCAAGCACCACCCCCAGCGCCGGCCCTGTCCCAAGCACCACCCCCAATACCGACGCCACCTCCAACCCCGGCCCTGTCCCAAGCACCACCCCCAATACCGACGCCACCTCCAACCCCGGCCCTGTCCCAAGCACCACCCCCGGCGCCGGCGCCATCGTCGGCGCCGGCTGACCGAGGGCGACTGGCATGGCAAGCCTCAGCGCTCGTGCCCTCAGCGGCATCCCCGAGGTGCGTGCCGGCGAGGACCTCGCGAAACTGATCGCCACAGCCACGGGGGATGAGCCTCTGCGAGACGGTCAGATCGTGGTGCTCGCACACAAGGTCGTATCGAAGGCCGAGGGGTCGGTCGTCGCACTGGCCGATGTCAATCCCAGCCCGCGCGCGCTCGAGTTGGCAGCAGAGCAGGGCAAGGACGCGCGCGCGGTCCAGGTGGTGCTCGACCAATCGGCGGAGATCGTGCGCTCACAGCGCGACGTGCTGATCTGCCGCACCCACCATGGCTTCGTATGCGCCAATGCGGGAGTCGACGCTTCCAATGCCTCGGGTCAAGCCACATTGGTGACCCTTCCCCGCGACCCGGACGCTTCCGCGCGGGGTTTGCGCGAGCGCCTGCGCGAGCTGACGGGCGCAACGGTCGCGGTCTTGATCACCGACAGCTTCGGGCGCGCCTGGCGTCACGGTCAGTGCGACGTGGCGATCGGCTGTGCCGGGATGACGCCGCTGGATGACTGGCGCGGACAGACAGACGCTTCGGGCCTGGAGCTGCGGGCGACATGGCTGGCCGTCGCCGATGCCGCCGCCGGGACCGCCGACCTCGCGCGCGCCAAGGACTCGCGCGAGCCCGTGGTCGTGATCGACGGCTTGGAGCGGTTCGTCACCTCCGCGGATGGCCCGGGCGCGACGGCGCTGCTGCGCCCGCTCGACGAGGACCTGTTTCGTTGAATCAGGCGTATTCGCTCCGATGAGAGGCTGCGCCGTCGCGCCAGAAAAGGATTCGTTTCGACGAACCCGCTCCGTCGATGTTGTTGTTCTTTTTTGCATCAATGCGTACACGCGTGCACGCGTTACCGGCGACGCGAGACTATGTTCGACGCGCCAGATCTGACGATATCCCTGATAGTGCTATCATGATTGCACCATGATGCAGAGGCTGATGATCCAGGCTGAGCCGGAGTTGATCGAAAGGACCAAGCGCCAGGCAGCCGAGCGTGGGGTTTCGGTTGCCCAGGTCGTGCGTGAGGCAATCGCCGAGAAGCTGGGCGATGACGCCGGCGTTAAACAGCCGCCGTTGAAGTTCATCGGGGCATTTTCATCCGGTAACAGCGATCTGAGCCGGCGCGCCAGTGAAGACGAGTACGAGCCGCCGCCATTCCGCTCCTCCTAGACACAGGAGTACTGCTGGCGGCCATGGAGCCGAAGGACAATGCGCACGCCAGCTGCGCGGTCCTGCTCAACGACGCCTTGGAGCGACGAGTTGTTCCTTCTCCTGTACTCGTTGAGCTCGAGTTCTGGTGTGCAAAGTCTCTGCCTCCAGGCGCTTTCTGCGGAGTGCTCGAAGCGATCGACGAGCGTCGTCTGTTTGTCGAGGACCTCGTTCCCGAAGACTACCGCCGCGCCAAGCAACTTCTCCAGACATACGCCGACCTGCGCGTCGGCTTCGTGGACGTTGCTGTCTTGGCCGTTGTCGAGCGCCTGCGCGAGCCCAAGCTGGCGACGCTCGACCATCGCCACTTCTCAGTGATGCGTCCACGCCATGTCGCGGCGCTCGAACTACTGCCGGCGTAGGTCGCCAGCGGCCCAATCCGTCGGCAAATCGACTACGCCGCGACCGGCAATTCGTAGCGGCGCCTGATCTCGTACAGCGTCGTGCGCTCGGACGCGGGACGCCCCGCGTCGTGTGCTGCGGCAACGAGCTGATCGGGATCGAGTCGCGTCCCGTGATAGGAGCCCGCCAGACGGCTGATCGACTCCTCCATAAGCGTGCCACCGAGGTCGTTGACGCCCCAGCGCAACGACTCGGTCGCGGCGTCGAGGCCCATCTTGACCCAACTGGCCTGCAGACTGGGGATCGTGCGCCCGAGCGCCAGGCGAAACACTGCAGTGTGCTTGAGATTCTCCTCGCGTGAGATCTCCTCCACCCCGTGAGTGCGGCCGAGCAGCGTCTGAAACGGGATGAACGAGAGCGGCACGAACTCGGTGATCCCGCCGGTCCGTTCTTGCAGCTCGCGCACCACGCGCATGTGCTCGGCGAGCTCCCACGGCTCCTCGATGTGCCCGAACATGACCGTCGAGGTCGAGCGCAGCCCCGCGCGGTGCGACGCTTCGATGATCTGCACCCAGCGCGCGACGGGCAGCTTGTTCGGCGAGATCCGCTCGCGCACGCCGTCGTGCAGCACCTCGGCGGCCGTCCCCGGGGTCGAGCCGAGGCCGGCGTCGCGCAGCTGCGCGAAAACCTCGTCAGGCGGGAGCTCTGAGATGTCGCACATGTGCGCGATCTCCATCGGGCTGTAGGCGTGCAGGTGCAGCTGCGGCGCGAGCTCCTTGGCGAAGCGCAGCCAGCCGAGGTAGTCCCGCAGCTGCCAATCGGGGTGGATTCCCGACTGGATGCACAGCTCGCTCGCGCCGTAGTCGACGGCTTCGTGCACGCGCCTGGCGAACTCGTCGCGGTCGTGCTCGTAGGCATCCGGCGAGCGCTTGCCCTGGCCGAAGCCGCAGAACGCGCAGCCGACCGTGCAGACGTTCGACACGTTGATGTTGCGGTTGACGACGAACGTGACGGTCTCCCCCGCGAGCTCGGCGCGCAGCTCGTCGGCGGCCTCGCGCATGTCCTCGATCGCCTCCGGTCGCGTCTCGGCGAACAGCGCCGTCAGCTCCGCGGCGCTGAGCGCGAGCCCGTCGCGACCCTTGTCGATCGCACCCGCGACGAGATCGGGGCGGATCGGCGGGGCGCCGCTTAAGGTCGGGTCGGTGCGCCCGGAGCCGCGGCGTGGGATGAAGCTCCAGTACTTGACCTTGATCGTGTCGAGCACGGCCGGCGCGATCCACTCGGGGTCGATGTACTGCGAGTAGACACACAGGCGCTCGGTCAGCGCGACGCCGTCGCGCTGCAGCTGCTTGCGCACTTGATGCGGCGAGGGGAACGGGTGCTCGGGCGAGATGTGATCGCCGTTTGCGCTCAGCCCGCCGAGGTCCGTCGCACCGGCACCGACGAGCTCCGACCACCAGTCGGCGAGGTTCGGCGGGATCTGGATGCCGACGTCGGGCATCAGCCGCCTGCACTCGGCGATCAGCCGCTTCATGTCATCGATATTGATTGGACCCCCACCCGCCCAGGCCCAGTCGGGCAGCGGCAGGCTCGGGCGCTGCAACGCCGTACCGTCGCCGTCCTCGGCGACGCCCGTCCGCCAGTACGCGCGCGCGGCCGCATCGGCGATCTCGGCAGGCTCTTCGCCGTAGTAACGCTGGTGCGGCACGAAGTTCTGCAGGATCACCTCTTGGATGTGTCCGTGCTCGGCGTGCACGGCAGCGATCGCTTGCAGCGAAGCGACGCGCTCCTCCTCGCTCTCGCCGATCCCGACGAGGATTCCGCTCGTGAACGGAATCCGCAGCTCGCCGGCCGCGCGGATCGTCTCCAGCCGGCGCGCCGGATGCTTCGTCGGCGAGCCGGCGTGCACCGTCTCCATCAGGCGCTCGGAGATCGACTCGAGCATCAGCCCTTGCGAGGCCGTCACCTCGCGCAGACGCGCCAGGTCCTCGCGCGAGAGCACGCCGAGGTTCGTGTGCGGCAGCAGGCCGCGCTCCAGCGCGCGTTCGCACGTCCACACGACGTATCCCGTGAAGTCCTCATGCCCGTACTCGGCCAGCCGCGCGGCGACCCCGGGGTTGACCTCGGGCTTCTCGCCGGTCAGCACGAGCAGCTCCTTGACGTTGCGCCGCGCGGCGCCGTCGAGGATCTCGATCACGTCCTCGGGCGAGTGCAGATGCGCCTTGTGCGTCGCGAACGAGCAGTACTTGCAGTAGCACTGGCAAGTCCGCGAGAGCGACAGCGTCAGGTTGCGCGAGAAGGTGATTCTGCGGCGCACCCTCCGCAGTGTATGCCGTCGGCGAGCGAGGTCTGAGACGGGCCGCCTTAGAGCGCAATATCTCCAGCCAAATCAAACGAATCGGCTGAGCGAAGGTCTTGGGAGTTCCGTCCGATCGGGATCGTAGGTTTGAGGCATGTTCGAGGATGCCGAGGATGCTCTCCGGCGAGCGGTGGCCGAGTTCATCGGCGCCTTCACCCTGATCTTCATTGGCGCAGGCGCGGCGGTCGCGGCCAACCAGGTTCACGACCCAACCCTGATCGGCGTGGCGATCGCGAACGGCCTTGCGATCGGCGTGATGGTCTCGGCGATGGGGCACATCTCCGGCGCGCACTTCAACCCGGCGATCACGTTCGGCTTTCTTATAACGCGGCGAATCAAGCCCGCGCTCGGAGTCCTCTACTGGATCGCCCAACTGGCCGGCGCGGCGCTCGCCGCGCTGCTCGTGCACGACCTGATCCCTCACGCGACCACTGAAGCCGTGAAGCTCGGCGTGCCGGCGATCGGCAACGGCGTGGATGCCGCATCAGCGTTCGGCCTGGAGGCGATCATGACGTTCTTCCTCGCCTGGGTGGTGTTCGCGAGCGCCGTCGACGAGCGCGGCACGTTCAAGTCGATCGCGGGCCTGGCAATCGGGCTCACGATCACGATCGACGTCCTCTTCGGCGGCCCGTTCACCGGTGCCGCCATGAACCCCGCCCGCGCCTTCGGTCCGCAGCTCGTCGGCGGCTACTGGTCCAACGCCTGGGTCTGGTACGCCGGCCCGATCGCCGGTGCGGCCGTCGCGGCGATCGTCTACGAGTTCCTGTACCTGCGTCCAGCCGAACTGGAGGCTGTCGGATCCTCTGACAGCGGAGTATTGGAGCCCAGGGCCGGCGAGACCGCCTAGAGGTGGCAGCGCAGGTCTACCTCGCCCGGCACGGTCAGACGGGATACAACCTCGAGGGTCGGTTTCAGGGTCAGCTGCCGGTGCCGCTGGACAACACGGGCCGCACACAGGCCGCAGAACTGGCCGACCGCGCCGCCGAGTACGGATTCAAGGCGCTGTGGTCCAGCACGCTTCTGCGCGCGCGAGAAACGGCGGAGATCGTCGCTGCCAGGATCGGGCTGCAGCCAACGCAAGACGCCCGGCTGATGGAGACCGACGCGGGCGACTGGACGGACAGACCGTTCAGCGACGTGCAGGCCGAAGCCCCCGAGCTGTTCGCCAAGTTCATCGCCGGCGACCCGAGCTTTGCGTTCCCCGGCGGCGAGTCGTTCGCACAGCAGGAGGTACGCGTGGGTGCTGCGCTGGAGGACGTCGAAAAGGGCCTGCTGCCGGTGCTCGTGGTCTGCCACGGCATGGTCATCCGAGCAGCTTTGTCGGCACGCACCGGGCAGTGGCTGCCAAACGGGCAGCGGGTGGCAAACGGCGCGCTCGTGCCGCTGGATCCGGACGAGCTCGCGCGCACGGACCTCGACGGCGAGAGCGCGACGCAGGCGAGCTGAGCCTGACGAGAGGCCGGAAGTCAGGGAATCGTCGCTCTCTTGTCACAAAGTTGGCACATTTGTATGCCCGTGCCATACCTTGTCGTACAGCATTGGCGGTGTGATACGTGCACTCCCCGCAATAGTGGCGTTCCCCGACCTGCTCGCCGAAGCGGGCGCCGGCGCAACTGTCGTCGGTGGAATCATCGGCTTGGTTCTCGGCGGAACACCAAAATCACGACAATCACTTGAAGACCTCGCACTGGGCGCCGCCATAGGCGGCTTCCTTGGGTGCCTGATCTCTATCGTGGTCTACCTGCTTGCAACATGGACGGGCGGCTAAGATGTCTGTCATGGAACGACTGAAGATGTTCCTCGTGGTCGTCATCGCGATGTGTGTCTTGGCACCCCTTTCTGGCGTGTTCTTGGCCAGCGTTCATGCAACACAGGGTTGGTATGTCGCCGTCTGCATCTTCCTCGCTGCGCTGGGCGTATGGCGGACGATGGCTCCGCCGGGCGCCGGCATTCGGATGCGTGGCTTTCACTCAGGGCGGCCTCCATCGGCATCCAACGTCAGTCCACCAAATCGCTGACGATTGTCGCCCCCTCGCGGGCCATCCGTGAGCGCGGCACCACCAAATCGAACCCGGCCTGTTCGGCCCGCTCCCGCGCGGTCACGTCCACGTGCGAGTAGTAGCCGAGCGTCTTGATCGCGCCCAGCGCACCCTCGGCGATGAGCGTTGCCACGACACCGGCGCCATCGAGCTGGGCGTCTATCAGGTCGACCACGAGCACATCCGGCGCGGGCTCATCGGTCCCGGCCGGAACGGCAGCCTCCGCGTCCGCCAACCGAGCCCGCAGTTGCGCCTCGCCTCCAATCAGCTCCACTTCGTTACCCGCCGCAGTGAGATCGCCCTGAATGCGCGAACCGAACAGCAAATCCGCCGTGAGCGCGAGCACCCGCGCCATTGCTATTGCGCGCGCAGACGCTGAAACTCTTCGCGTGCGGACTGGGGACGGCCCCACATCTGTGTGACCTCGACGCGACCGGAACGCAGCTCGCGCACAGCCATCTCGCCCTCGATCCCAGCGTCGTCCAGCAATGTCAGCGTGCCATGAACCGTCGGAGCGGAGGCGGCGTGTCCGAAGCGGTGGGCGACGAGCAGCCGCCAGTGCCAGTCGTTGTGGGAGTAAGGGCGCGCGTTGCACGTCACGACGTAGACAGCCGCTTCGACGTAGCGCGACTCATCAGCGATGCGCAGATCGAGCTCGAGGTCGGTCCAATCGTCCGGAAGCGAGTCGATGATCCGCTGAAAGTCGTCGGCCAAGGCCATTGCCGGGAAGCGTAGCGATCTCGACAGCCGATATCCGAAGCCAGTCCCGCCTGTGTCTCCATGGTGCAAGCGGCGAGACTGGGCGTCAGAGCCGGGGTCTGACCGGGCGGACTATCCTCGAACCAGTGGCCGCCATCGACACAGATACCAACCGAGACACCGACCGCCTCGGCATCGAGTACCGAGCGTTGACCGAGGGCTGCGGCCTCATCGACCGCTCCGAGCGGGGCAAGCTCGCGTTGAGCGGCTCCGGTGCAAAGGAGTTCCTCTCTGGTCAGGTGACCAACGACATCGAGGCATTGGTGCCCGGGAGCGGCTGTTACGCGGCGTTCCTCACGCCCAAGGGCAAGATGCTCGGCGACCTGCGCGTGCTCGACGTCGGCGACGAGCTGCTGCTGGACACCGAGCGCGTAGCGCTGCAAGCGCTGTTCGACATGATCCACCGATTCAAGATCGGATACGAGATCGAGCTGCACAAGCGTACGATCGAGCGCGGCCTGCTGTCGCTGATCGGTCCGGACGCCGGACGTATCGCTGACGCCGGGGTGCTGGCGGACATCGAGCACGCGAACCTGCCGGTGAAGATCGAGGGCATCGCGGCGATCGCCGCGCGCACTGACACCGGCGTGGATCTCATCTGCGACGCCGCCGACACGGACGAGCTGGCGCAGATGTTGCGTACGCGCAGCGCCGTGCCGGTATCGGAGGACGCCGCGGAGATCGTGCGCGTCGAGCACGGCCGTCCACGCTACGGAGTTGATCTCGATGACGGCACGATCCCCCAGGAGGCAGGGCTGAACGAGCGTGCGGTGAGCTTCACGAAGGGCTGCTACGTCGGTCAGGAGACGGTCGCGCGTCTTCACTACAGGGGCAAGCCCAACCGGCACCTGCGCGGGCTGCGCCTGTCCGAGCCGACTGCATCGGGCGCGGAGCTGCGCCTGGGAGAACGGGTGGTCGGGGACCTGAGCAGCGCGGTGGTCTCCCCCGCCCGCGGCCCGATCGGGCTGGCGCTCGTGCGCCGCGAGGCCGAGCCCGGGGCGAGCCTGTCGGTCGCGGACGGCGAGGCCCGGGCGACGGTCGTCGATCTGCCGTTTCAATAGCTCTCGCGAGGCCGTCAGGGTAGGATGCGTGGCTATCCGTTCCCGACATGCGAGGTTCAAGAGCACGTGGCCGCGATCGATCTGCAGCGAGTATCCGAGGTAACCGCCGAGCCAGGCGAGCTGCCCAAGACGATGGCCGCATGGGTCATCCGCGAGGAGCGCTTCGGCGAACCGAAGGACGCCTTCCAGGTGGAGGAGATCGAGGTGCCCGAGCCGGGCGCGTTCGAGGTGATCGTGCGCGTGATGGCCGCGGGCGTCAACTACAACAACGTGTGGGCGGCGCTCGGCAAGCCCGTGTCGGTGATGAAGTACGGCGACCATCCGGAGTTCGGACACCACATCGGTGGCTCGGACGCCTCGGGGATCGTGTGGAAGGTCGGCGCGGGAGTGACCCGCTGGAAGGTCGGCGACGAGGTGGTCGTGCATTGCAACCAGGCCTCCTACGAGGATCCGGAGGTGCATGGCCTCGATCCGATGGCGGCGCCTTCGCAGAAGATCTGGGGCTATGAGACGACATGGGGCTCGTTCGCGCAGTTCACGAAGGTGCAGGCCCAGCAGCTGCTGCCCAAGCCGCACGCGCTGACCTGGGAGGAGGCCGCGTCCTACGGCCTGGTGTACTTCACCGCGTATCGCATGTTGATCACGCGCTGCCAGCTGCAGGCCGGCGCGAACGTGCTGATCTGGGGCGCCGCCGGCGGGCTCGGCGTGTTCGCCACTCAGATCTGCGCCGCCGCGGGCGCAAATTGCGTCGGGGTCGTCTCATCGCCGGAGAAGGGTGAGCTCGTCAAGCGGCTGGGCGCCGTGGACTACATCGACCGGGGCGACTTCGCCGGGATGATGCGCAAGGGCGGCGAGAGTCCCGATGAGGAGAAGGCCCGCTTCAAGGTCTCCCTGGGCTTCGCCAAGCGCGTCAAGGAGATCCTCGGTGACGCCCCCGACATCGTCTTCGAGCACGTCGGCAAAGCGACCTTCCCGACATCGGTGTTCACCGCCAAGACGTTCGGCAAAATCGTGATCTGCGCCGGCACGACCGGCATCGACCTCGACTTCAACGTCGCCTACCTGTGGATGCGCCAGAAGGAGATCCTCGGCTCGCACTTCGCCAACGCGTACGAGTGCATGAAGGCCAACGAGCTGATCGAGTCCGGCCAGATCCGCCCCGTGCTGTGGCGTACGCTCGGGTTCGAGGGCGTCGCGCAAGCCCATCAGCTGATGCTCGAAAACAAGCACCTGGGCAAGATCTCGATCCTAGTGGGGGCCGACGCCGAGGGCCAGGGCAAGACCACGGACGGTCCGGGCGCGATTCATGCCGAGGTCGGAGCCTAAGATGATTCCGATGCCCGCTAGGAGGTCGCAGTTGCAGCCGGTCAGGACGGGAATCTGATGGCAGGTGGCATCGACAAGCCGGGAACGGTGGTCATCCCGTGGTACGCCACGGGGTTCAAGGGCGACACGATCGAGTCCGCGGTGAACGAGGTCGCGCCGATCGCGCTGCGCTACGGCGCCAGCTCATACGCCGTCTACCGCTCACGCGATGACCGCTACAAGTTCCAGCAGCTCGCGTACTTCGAGCGTCACCTCGACTGGGAACGGTATTGGGACGGCCCGGAGATGACCGAGCTGAGGGTGCGCTGCTCCGGCGCTTACCAGGTGCCGGTGCTGTACGGCTGGTGGGATCTGACGGTCAGCGGCGGTCTGACCGAGGAGCCGGCGATCATCGGCAACGGCCAGGGCAATGGTCAGGGCAATGGTCAAGAAAACGGTCTGACCAACGGCCACACCAACGGCGTCACCACGGGCGACCTCGCCTAGCAAGCCAGCGGCGCCATCGTCAAGCCGGCGCCCTTGAGCTGCTCCCAGTAGTGCTCAGCCCGCTCCTGGTGGCCGCTGAACACGATCGCTTTGCCGGCGTTGTGGATCACGTTGGCGATCTCGTACCCGCGCTCAAGGGTCGTGCCGGGGATGTAGCGCGCGAGCGTGCGCGCCACGTGGTCGAAGGTGTTGTGGTCATCGTTGCGCACGATCACCTTCCAGGACTCCCCCAGGCCGCCCCCGGGCGGGCCCACGTGCGGCCGCTCGATCGTCTGGCTCATCGACCGGAGAATAATGGGCGCGACCCGTCCGTACAATGGTTGCATGGACGAGAATCACAATCCGCGGCTGAAGGAGCGCGATCGGCCATGGATGATGCGCACTTACGCAGGGCACTCGACGGCGAAGGCATCCAACGAGCTGTACCGGCGTAACCTCGCCAAGGGCCAGACGGGGCTGTCGGTCGCGTTCGACCTGCCTACCCAGACAGGATATGACCCCGACGACGAGCTCGCCCGGGGAGAGGTCGGCAAGGTCGGCGTACCGGTCTGCCATCGCGGCGACATGGCCGCGCTGATGGATGGGATCCCGCTCGGGGAGATGAACACCTCGATGACGATCAACGCGACCGCGGCCTGGCTGCTGGCGCTCTATATCGTCGCCGCCGAGGAGCAGGGCGTCAGCCAGGACGAGTTGCAGGGGACGACGCAGAACGACATCGTCAAGGAGTTCCTCGCGCGCGGCACCTACGCGTTCCCGCCCGCGCCGTCGTTGCGGCTGATCGCGGACATGATCGCCTACACGGTCGAGCACGTGCCGAAGTGGAACCCGATCAACATCTGCTCCTACCATCTGCAGGAGGCGGGGGCGACGCCGGTGCAGGAGATCGCCTACGCGATGAGCAACGCGATCGCCGTGCTCGACGCCGCGCGCGAGCGTGTGCCGGCGGAGCGCATGGGGCAGGTGTTCGGTCGCATCTCGTTCTTCGTGAACGCCGGCGTGCGCTTCGTCGAGGAGCACGCGAAGCTGCGCGCGATGGGGATCCTGTGGGAGGAGCTCGGGCGCGAGCGCTACGGGGTCACCGATCCCAAACATCTGCGGTTTCGCTATGGCGTGCAGGTCAACTCGCTCGGGCTGACCGAGTCACAACCGGAGAACAACGTGCAGCGGATCGTGCTGGAGGCGCTGGCGGTCACGCTCGGGCGCGATGCGCGTGCGCGCGCGATTCAGCTGCCCGCATGGAACGAGGCGCTGGGCCTGCCGCGCCCGTGGGATCAGCAGTGGTCGCTGCGCATCCAGCAAGTGCTCGCATATGAGACGGACATCCTCGAGTACCCGGACATATTCGAGGGCTCACATGTGATGGAAGGACTCGTGGCCGAGCTGCTGGAGGGCGCGCGTGCGGAGATCGCGGTCGTCGCCGAGCACGGGGGCGCGGTCGAAGCCGTCCCTTACATGAAGGGCGCGCTCGTGGACGCTCATCGCCAGCGCATCCAGCGAATCGAGTCCGGCGAGCTGACGGTCGTCGGACAGAACCGGTTCACCGAGACCGAGGACTCGCCGTTGACCGCCGATGGCGACGGCGGCATCCTCGTCGTCGATCCCGCCGTCGAAGCCGAGCAGGTCGAGGCGGTGCGCCGCTGGCGCTCAGAGCGCGACCAGGCCGCGGTCGATGCCGCGCTGGGGGAGCTGGCGCGGGTCGCCGCGCTGGAGGCGCAGACAACCGATCACCAGACGGGCATCGGCGCCGATCGGAAGAGCACTGGCGCTGATCAGACAGGCACTGGCACTGACCGGACGAGCGCCAGGATCGACCAGACGAGCGACAGCGATGAGAACCTGATGATTCCCACGATCGCGGCCGCGCGCGCAGGCGCGACTACCGGCGAGTGGGCAAGGACGCTGCGCGAGGTGTTCGGCAGCTACCGCGCCCCCACAGGGGTCGGCGAGGCAGCGTCGGCGCCCGGGGACACCGAGCTTGACGAGCTGCGCGACCAGGTCGCAGCGCTGGGAGAGCAGCTCGGGCGCCGGCCGAAGATCCTTGTCGGCAAGCCTGGTCTGGACGGACACTCCAACGGGGCCGAGCAGATCGCCGTGCGCGCACGGGACGTGGGCATGGACGTGGTGTATGAGGGCATCCGCCTTACTCCTGCCCAGATCGCCGCGTCCGCGCGCCAGGAGGGCGTGCACGTGATCGGCCTGTCGATCCTGTCGGGCTCACATCGCGAGCTGATCCCGGCCGTGATCGGCGCGCTGCGCGACGCGGGCGTGAGCGCACCCGTGATCGTCGGCGGGATCATCCCCGACCAGGACGTCGCGCCGCTGAAGCAGGCCGGCGTCGCCGCTGTGTATACGCCGAAGGACTTCGACATCACCCAGATCATGCGCGACATCGTCAGGCTCGTCGGCGCAGATGCGGACCGATCGCCGAGCAACGGTCACAACGGCACGGATAGCGCGTCGGGCAACTCGAGCGGCGCCCCCACTCCCAGTGGCTCGGCCACCGCGGCGTGAGCGCCGACGGTGCCGCCCTCGGCGCGCGCTTGCGGGCGCGGGATCTGAGCGCCGCGCCTGACACGCTCAACCTGCTGGAGAGCACGACTCAAACCGACCGTGAGCAGGCCGCGGCGCTGCTGGGGGAGCTCTCCCCCGCCTCGCTCGGTGATGAGGCCAAAGGGCATATCGTCGGCGTGACGGGACCGCCTGGGGCCGGGAAGTCGACGCTGCTGTCCGCGCTGCTGAGAGCCTGGCGGGATGACGGCAGGACGGTGGCGATGCTCGCCGTCGATCCGAGCTCACGGCGTTCGGGCGGCTCGCTGCTGGGCGACCGCGCGCGCATCGACTTCGATCCTTCCGACGCGGGCGTGTTCATTCGCTCGACCTCCGCCGGCGAGCAGTTGGGTGGGTTGGCCTTCGCGACCCGCGCTGCCGCCCAGGCGCTGGCGGCCGCCTACGACGTGGTCGTGATCGAGACCGTGGGCGTGGGCCAGGCCGAGACCGATGTCGCCGACGTCGCCGACACGGTAGTCGTGGTCGTGCAGCCCGGCAGCGGCGACGTGCTGCAGTTCCTGAAGTCGGGGATCATGGAGATCCCCGATGTGCTCGTCGTCACCAAGGCCGACCTGGGCCAGATAGCGATGCGGACCAGGCGCGACCTGACCGCTGCGCTGCGCTCGCTCGGGTCGCGCTCTACGCGAGTGATCGCCGTGTCCTCGCTGCCCCCACCGCAAGGCATCGATGAGCTCGTCCCGGCACTGGATGAGCATCGGTCTGGCCTCGATCTCGCTGCGCGCCGTCTGCATGCGCGCCGGGCCAGCGCGCTGGCTGACTATGCGCGCGAGCACGGCGAGCGCGGGCTGAGTGCTCTTGGGGGCCGTCGCGCGGCGCAGGACGCACTGACCGAACAGGACCCGGGCGCAGACGTGCCCTCGCTGGTCGCTGCGCTCGAACGGCGGGCGGGCGGCTGAGATGGCGCGCGACCTGCTGATGATGTTTGGAGCGTTCGTGCTCGCTGCGGCGCTGGCGGGTGCGCTCGGAGCGGTCAATCTCGGTACGGCGCTCGCTTTCGGGCAGATCGCGTTTGCGATAACCACCGTCTACGTAATCGTCAAGCGCTGACGTTCGAGAGCACGGCGCGATATTGCGTCCTCGGTCGCTCGCGTGCGCAGCACGCCACGCTCCCTTCGTCCTGATCTCGCTTGGCCCTCGAACGTCAGGAGCGCATCGCCGAGCAGGCGCGATACGGCGTCCTTGCCAATCGGCCAGCATGGCTCTCGAACGTCAGGAGCGCATCGCCGAACTGGCGCTGAGCGCACTCCCGGAATGTCAGGCATCCATTCGGCGTCATGAAACGTTAAGGAAGCTGGACTAGCTTCCTCTCTGAACTAGCCTCCTCTCGCCGATGCTGATCCTAATCCTCTTCGCCGTGCTCGCCGGGGCCGGGACCGCCCTGTCCCCGTGCGTCTTGCCGGTGCTGCCCGCGATGCTGTCCGCCGCGGGCGTGGGCGGTCGGCGCCGGCCGCTGGGGGTCGTGCTCGGGCTGATGGTCACGTTCACGGTCACGATCGTGGGCATCGCCAGTGTCGTCGGGGGCGTCGGGCTCGGGTCGGACCCGCTGCGCGACCTCGCCGTTGCGGTGCTGCTCGTGATGGGCATCGCCCTGATCGTGCCGGGTCTCACCGATGGCGTGGAGGCGCGCATGTCGCGGCTGGCGCGCTTCGGTCCGCGCACACGTGGCGACGGGTTCGCCTCGGGGCTGCTTGTCGGCGCGGCGCTTGGCTTCGTCTACACACCCTGCGCGGGGCCGATCCTGGCGGCGGTCATCTCGGTCAGCGCGGCGTCCGGTCGCACAATCGCCGTGGCGATCGCCTACGCATTCGGCTCGGGCATCGTGCTGCTGGCGCTCGCGCTCGGGGGGCACAGGCTGTTCGACCGTGTCCGCCGGGCCGGTCGCGGGGGTGGGTGGGGACCCAATCTCAATCGTGCGCTCGGCGCGATCATGGTCGTCACGGCGGTCGCGATCGCAACCGAACTCGACGTCAACTTCGATCAGTACGTCGCCCAGCACATTCCCGAAGTCAACCTCACCGCATCGCTTGAGAAATCGCACGCCGTCGAAAGCCGTCTGGGCGAGCTCACCGGCCACAGCGCGAAGTTCCAGGCCAGCGTCGCAACCCCGTCCGAGCCGCAAAACGTCAGCCAGACAAAGCTGCTGGCCGACGCTCACGGACTGAAAGATCTCGGCGTCGCCCCCGAATTCACCGAAACGGAGGACTGGTTCAACACGCCAGGTGATCAGCCCCTCAGCCTCGCGGGATTGCACGGGCACGTCGTGCTCGTCGACTTCTGGACATACACGTGCATCAACTGCATTCGCACGCTCCCCTACCTGAAGGCATGGGACGCCGCCTACCGCCATGACGGCCTGACGATCGTCGGCGTCGAGACGCCAGAGTTCGCGTTCGAGCACGATGCCAGCAACGTCGCCAACGCGATCGGCCAGTTCGGCATCCGCTATCCGGTGGTCCAGGACAACAACATGGGCACGTGGAACGCCTACGGCAACGAGTACTGGCCCGCCGATTATCTGATCGACTCGAGCGGACACGTGCGCTATGCCGCCTTCGGCGAGGGCGACTACGACAAGACCGAGACCGCGATCCGCGCGCTGCTCGCCGAAGCGGGCGCGCAGGTCGGCGGGATGAGCCACCCGACCGACGTGATCGTGCCCTCAGAACAAGCCACGCCCGAGACCTATCTCGGCACCGCCCGCGCCCAGGGCTGGGTCAACGGGCCCCATGCCGGCACGCACGACTACGGCCCCGGGCCACACCAAGGCCTCGGCGTGAGCGACTTCGCCTACACAGGCACCTGGAACATTGCCGCCCAGCCAGCCCAGGCCGTGTCGAACGCAGGAGTCGAAGTGAAGTTCGAGGCCAAGAACGCCTATCTGGTGCTCAGCTCGCCCGGTGAACGCCCCCTTCCCGTGCAGGTCCTGCTCGACGGACGCCCGATCCCGGCCGCCGACGCCGGCGCCGACGTGCACGACGGCGTCGTCACGGTGCGCCGCCAGCGCCTGTACACGCTCGCCTCGCTCCCCCGCGACGAACAGCACCTCCTGACGCTGCGCTTCGCGCCGGGAGTGACGGGGTATGCGTTCACGTTCGGGTAAGCCCCGCCGCCTCGCGTTCCGTGCCGGGGTTTCGAGGACACTCGACGCGGGGTCATCAACGCGGGGTCATCAATCTGTCTAGACACTCCGAACTCCGCCGCATCATGCTTTAGCATTGCCGGCCCGAAGAGCACCGACTACCGATCAGCACTACGGAGGTTTTGCACATGCACGTAGGTGATGGCCGGCTCGATAAGAGTCTCGCGCGACGTACCTGTTCTGTGATCGCGTCCATGACCGCGCTTGCCGCGATCGGCTTCGGGCCGGCAGTCGCGCCCGCGGGCGCATCGACCGGAAAGCCAGCGAAAACGGACGTTATGTTCGTCTTCGACACGAGTGGGTCGATGGGCAGCGTACTCGAAGAAGCCAAGCAGGAAATCAAAGAAGTCATGGCCCGGATCAGCGCATCCCTACCTGAAGTGGATTACGGCGTATCTCAGGTGGAAGACTACCCCGGCTACTTCGGCGGCGTGCTTGAGGAAACAAAAACCGAAAAAGAATACGAAGAATCTTCAGAAAAACCCTGGAAACTCGACCAAGCGGTGACGTCCGATCCCACCAAAATCACCACGGCAATCGAAGGCCTTACCGTCGGAGGCGGCGGCGACTCACCTGAATCCTACGGGCGTGCCCTGTGGGAGACCGACACCAACCCAAATGTGCAATGGAGGAGCGGCGCCCGTCATCTGATCGTGCTGGTTGCTGATCAGGTGCCGCACACGCCCAACGTCAACGAAGGCATCCCAGAGGAATTCTGGGCCCAATCACCCTTTGAAACCGGAGAAGAACTTCCCGGAAAATGGGGCATACCGGGGACAGAACTCAAAGCAGACGAAAAAATCGAGTTTCACGAAGTTCTGCGCAAGCTTGGCAGTGACGAAAAGCCGCTGGAGATGGTCGACTACCACGACACCGAAGGCGACTACATCCACTACTGGGAATACTGGTCCGCAGCGACAGGTGGCCAGGCTCTGGAAGCCCAAGAAAACGGCAAAGAACTCTCATCAAGACTCACAACGGACATCGTTGAAGGCGCTGAAGGCATACCTCCGTGTCCTCCCGGATTCAGCCGTGCCCCGGGTTTGCCCTGTGTCCGCAACCCGATCATGCCGACTCCGATCGTGACCCCTCCGATCAAAGTCCCGTCTTCAGCCCCACCGATTCCAAAGACGATCGTGGTCCTCGAAGGCGGGGAAATCGAAGATGAATTCGAATTCCCCGAGGGTGGCGAAGCCGAATACAGCGGCGAAGTTGACGATGGCGCCGAAGCGGCACGCTTCCAACCTGGTTCGCTCGTAGCGCAGCTCGGCCAGTCGACGGCGGTGACCGCCAGGCATAAGAGCAAGAAATGCAAGAAGGGCTTCGTCAAGAAGGGCAAGAAGTGCGTCAACAACGCCCCCGTGCAATACGGGCGGGTCAAGCTCACTATCCCGTCGGCGGGCAAATACAAGTTCAAGCTCAAGCCGAGCGGCAAGGCGCTCGCAGCGCTGAAGAAAGGCAAGACACTGAACGTCAAAGTGACGCTCCTGTTCACGCCTGCGGGCACCACCACACACATCCTCAACACCAAATTCGTGAGGGTGCATCTCAAACCAAAGAAGAAGCATCACGGCAAGCACAAGAAGTAGCCCGGCCACGGCTAATCCGGGCAGCGGCTGTATGGACGGGGCGCTTAGGAGGCGCCCCGTCCGCTTTGCGGGATAGGTGCTTGGTGTTGGTAGGTGGCCTACAATGACCCCATGGAGGGCTCATTGTCCGAGACGAGCGCGCGCAGCTGGCTGCGGTGCTACCGCTGCTGGTCACAAGATCTCGAGGTTCAGGTCCACTACGAGGGGATTCACAAGATCGACCCCGACACGGGCGAGCGCTCGGAAGTCGTGGACGAGCTGCAGGAGGCTGTCGTGCAGTGCCTGGACTGCATGCACGACCAGCCCCACCTCGGCTTCAACAACGGCCGGGTCGAACCGATCGAGGACCGCTGGGAGCGGATGATCGCGGGCACGCCTTGGGTCGCCTCGTGCACGGTCTCGGTCGACGCCGACGACGTCGAGAGCTGCTCGGGCCCGGAGGCGGGAGATGCGCTGTCATACGCCGCGTTCGGCGATCATGGCGTGCGCGAGTTCTTCACGCACGTGCGATTTCACAAGCACGAAGAGGACGCGCGGATCATCGTGCATTTGCTCGTGGAGCTGTACGCGCGCTCGCTGGAGGAGGCGACCGAGGTGCTCGAGTCCTCCGCCCGGGGCGCGCTGACGATCACCTCACTCGCCGAGGAGTCGCGCCCGCCGGCAGCGGCCGGCGAGATGCACGGCCACGACTAGCCCAAGCGCTGTTCGAGCGCGTCGAGCTGGGCGTTCAGCTCGGCCGGGAGACGGTCGAACTTCGCCAAGTGCTCGCGGAACTGGGGCAGTTGGGCGCGCCACTCGTCGGTCTCGACGCGCAGGAGCTCCGCCATGTCCTCGTCGGAGACGTCCAGGCCGTGAGTGTCGATGCCTTCGCCACCGACGGGCGGGATCATGCCGATCGGAGTCTCCTTCGCCGCGCCGTGACCGGCGCAGCGGGCGAAGACCCAAGACAGGACGCGAGAGTTCTCACCGAACCCTGGCCACAGGAAGCGGCCATCGGAGGAGTCCTTGCGGAACCAGTTGACGTAGAAGATCTTCGGCAGGACTGCACCGTCGCGGCGGCCCATCTGGAGCCAGTGAGCGAAGTAGTCGGCCATGTTGTAGCCGCAGAACGGGAGCATCGCGAAGGGGTCAAAGCGCAGCTCGCCGACGGTGCCCGCAGCCGCGGCGGTCTTCTCGGAGCTCATCACCGAACCGAGGAACACGCCGTGCTCCCAATCCAAAGCCTCGGTCACGAGCGGGACGACCGTCGAGCGCCGGCCGCCGAAGAGCATCGCGTCGATCGGGACGCCGGCCGGGTCCTCCCACTCCGGCGCGATCGCCGGATCCTGGGCTGCCGGGGTCGTGAAGCGCGCGTTGGGGTGCGCCGCGGGCTTATCCGAGTCGGGCGTCCAATCGTTGCCGTGCCAGTCGATCAGGTGTGGGGGCTTCTCACTGGTCAAGCCCTCCCACCAGACGTCCCCGTCGTCGGTGCGGGCGCAGTTGGTGAAGATCGAGTTGCGCTCGATCGTGTGGATCGCATTCGGGTTCGTGTGCTCGCCCGTGCCGGGCGCGACGCCGAAGAAGCCATACTCGGGGTTGATCGCGTACAGACGACCGTCATCGCCGAACTTCATCCAAGCGATGTCATCGCCGATCGTCTCCACCGTCCAGCCCTCGCAGCGTCGGGATCAGCATCGCGAGGTTCGTCTTGCCGCACGCGCTGGGAAAGGCGCCGGTGATGTACTTGACCTCACCCTCGGGCGAGGTCAGCTTGAGGATCAGCATGTGCTCGGCCATCCAGCCCTCGTCGCGGGCCATCACCGAGGCGATCCGCAGCGCGAAGCACTTCTTGCCGAGCAGCGCGTTACCGCCATAGCCCGAGCCATAAGACCAGATCTCGCGCGTGTCGGGGAAGTGGACGATGTACTTGTTATCGGCGTTGCACGGCCAGGAAACGTCCTGCACGCCATCGCCCAGCGGCATGCCGACGGAGTGCAGGCAGGGCACGAACTCGCCTTCGGAGCCGAGCGCGTCGAGCGCGCCCTGACCCATGCGCGTCATGATCCGCATGCTCACGGCGACGTAGGGCGAGTCGGTCAGCTGCACGCCGACATGACTCTTGTCCGAGCCGACCGGACCCATCGAGAACGGCACCACGTACATCGTGCGCCCGCGCATCGCGCCGCTGAACAGCTCGGTCAGCGTCTCGCGCATCTCGGCGGGATCGCGCCAGTTGTTCGTCGGCCCCGCCTCGGACTCAGTCGCCGAGCAGATGAACGTGCGGTCTTCGACACGCGCGACGTCGCCGGGATCGGACAGGGCGAGGTAGGAGTTGGGTCGCTTCGCGTCGGAGAGCTTCTCGAACGTGCCCGCGTCGACGAGCGTCTGGCACAGCCTGTCGTACTCCTCGGCCGAGCCGTCGCACCAGTGGATCTCGTCGGGCTCGGTGAGGGAAGCCACCTCGCCGACCCAGGCCAGCAGGCGCTCGTTGGTGGTGGGGGCGGAAGCGGTCGTGTTCATGAGATGCAAGCGGCTCCTCGGTGTCGCGGTCGTGATCGGCGCGCCGTCGTCCCTGACGCGCTGCCGGGCCAGGATTGGCTCCGGGAACGGAAAAACGCCCCCTGGAGGGCGGTCCAGAAAGCCTATCGCACGCCGCAATACGCCTACGGGCTGCATGGCTGATTTGGTCGTCAGAGCCGCATGCGGCTCTGACCGGAGCCGTACATGTACGGCTCCGCCGACGGCGCATGCGCCGTCGGTAGACGGGTCGCATGCGACCCGTCACGAGACCTCGCATGCGAGGTCTCGCCTGGCGGCGCTTTGCGCCGCCAGGGACAACATCAGCCTGCAGTGCCTACTCGACGTTCCCCTCGGCCTCGCCCCCACCGGGGTTCCTGCGCGGCACGAGCACCAGTCGCTTGAACTCCGCCACGAGCACCCCGTCCTGGTTGAGCACGCGCGTGTGCACCCGCACTGTGCCGCGGTCGGGCTTTGACTGGGACTCGCGCTTCTCCAGCACCTCTGACTCGCAGAACAGGGTGTCACCGTGGAAGACGGGGGCAGGGTGCTTGAGTTCTTCTGTCGCGAGGTTCGCGATCGCCTTGCCGCTGACGTCTGAGACGGACATGCCCAGCGCGAGCGAATACACGAGCGGACCCACCACGACGTTTCGCCCCTGCTGAGATTTCGCCGCATACACGTCGTTCAGGTGCAGCGGGTGGTGGTTCATCGTGATCAGGCAGAACAGGTGGTCGTCTGACTCGGTCACGGTCTTCGCGGGCCAGTGCTTGTAGATGTCGCCGACCTCGAACTCCTCCAGGTAGCGGCCATACGGGTGGGCGCCGCTCGCCTCGCGCGCGGCCTGGTCTGTCTCGACGGTCTCGGTTACTGCGGCGATCTCGCTCATTAGGTTGCGGGGTCTCCTGTCGCGCTGATGATGGTCTGCGTTGCACCCGGACTCTATTGGGGACGGCCCAGCAGGTACGGTTCTGCTCAGAGCACAATCGCTCCGAGCAGAGCGCATCCGTTCAGAATAGAACGCGTTCGCCCACGACTCGCCCACGACAGAACACGACCGCACAGGAGACGAGACAGACTTGCGCAACCCCCGCGACTTCTTCCAGCCCCTCGCGATCGACGCCCCCGAGCCCGCGCGCGAGATCCCCTTCAAGCCCTCCCGGATGATCCACTTCCTCGACTTCTCGAACGAGAAGATGGTCGCGAAGGTCCCCGACATCGCCCCCCAGGTGGACATCCTGCTCGGCAACCTCGAGGACGCCGTGCCGCTGGAAAAGAAGGAGGCCGCGCGCGCGGGGCTGATCCGCGTGGGCAAGGAGATGGAGCTGGGCGACACCGCGCTGTGGACGCGCGTGAACGAGCTCGCCTCGCCCTACTTCCTCGACGACATCACCCAGCTCGTCGCCGAGATCGGCGACAGGCTCGAGGTCATCATGATCCCGAAGGTCGAGGGCCCGTGGGATATCCACTACGCCGACCGTCTGCTCGCGCAGCTGGAGGCCAAAGCCGGGCTGCGAGCGCCCGCTGCTCGATCCACTGCGTCCTGGAGACCCATCTCGGCGTGGCCAACCTCGAGGAGATCGCCGCCGCCTCGCCGCGCATCCAGGGCATGTCCTTCGGTCCCGCCGACCTCGCGGCCTCGCGGCGGATGAAGACCACGCGCGTCGGCGGCGGGCACCCCGGCTATCGCACGATCGCCGACCCCGATCCTGACAATCCCGACGCGCCGCGCCCCAGCTACCAGCAGGACCCGTGGCACTACTCGATCGCGCGCATGGTCGACGCCTGCACCGCCGTCGGCGCGCTGCCCTTCTACGGCCCCTACGGCGACATCAAGGACACCGAGGGCTGCGAAACCCAGTTCCGCGCCTCCTTCCTGCTCGGCTGCGTCGGCGCCTGGTCGCTGCACCCCGCACAGATCGCGATCGCCAAGCGCGTGTACTCGCCCGACCCCGACGAGGTCGCGTTCGCCAAAAAGGTCATCGCCGCGATCCCCGACGGGCGCGGCGTGCACATGATCGACGGCAAGATGCAGGACGACGCGACCTGGAAGCAGTGCAAGGTGATGGTCAACCTCGCGGAAATGCTCGCGCGCAAGGACCCCGAGCTGGCCGAGGCCTACGGGCTCGTGCCGGCAGCCGTGTAGAGACATACACGGACAAGACCTGCCTCATAAGCCTGGGCTGCCGGCCGCGGTCAGTCGGGCGTGCCGACCAGCGGGTTGCGCACGCGCAACCCCGGATACCAGCCAAAGTCACCGTCGGTACTCCACAGCTCGGACACGCCCGCCGCGAGACAGACCGCCGCGATCCGGGCGTCATGGACCTTGCGACCCTGGGGTCGTGCGGCGGCGATGAGAGACCGCAGCTGCTGCCAATGGCCGGGCGGCTCGGCGAGCAGCCGTGCCCCGGGCGTGCCGATCCAGGCGTCCAGCGCGGCAAGCGCGGCGTCGACCTGAGGCTCCCGCCAGCGGCGACCATCCGTGAGCACCGAGTAGAACTCGCCGGCCACGATCCAGGGCAGCCCCCAGGCGGGTTCGCTCACGAGCCGGTCCACCGCGGCGAACGCCCGCTCGTGCAGGGGCGAGGACTCGTCGCACGCGTAAACGAGAACGTTCGTGTCGACGGCGATCAAACTCGATCGCTCATGTCGTAGACGGAGTCGAGGATGGCGTCCCAGTCGTAGGGATTGTCGATGCCGGGCAACGGCTCCAACCGGCAGGTGACCGGTTTGAATGGAGGGCGGGTGGAGAGCTCCGGCTCGCTCAAAACAGTCCTCAGACCCCGTTCGACGAGCTCCCGAAGCGTTGTCTGGTCGCGACGCGCGCGCTCCTTCGCCTCCGCCAGCAAGCCTGCAGCAATATCTATGGTTGTCTTCACCCATATAACCATATCACCTTTCTGACTGTGTTTTGTGTCCGTCGGCGAAGGCTCTTGCGCAAGACCACGCGTCACGGGCAGCACGCCTCCATATAGGGTTTCCGACGCCCATGCTCAAACTGGACACCACACGATGAGATTCTTCGAGTTCGAGGCGCGCGAGATCGTCAAGCGCGCCGGCATCCCCGTCACCGACTACGGCTTCACGACCGACCCCGCCGAGGCGGCGCAGATTGCCGCGCGGATCGCTGGTCCGACCGTGATCAAGTCGCAGGTGCTCGCCGGCGGGCGGATGAAGGCCGGCGGCGTGAAGTTCGCCGACACGCCCGCGGAAGCCGAGTCCTACGCGCGCGACATCCTGGAGCTGGAGATCGGCGGGCACATGCCGCGCGGAGTTTTGGTCGACCCGAAGGCCGAGGTCGAGCAGGAGTACTACGCGGGTGTCGTCTGGGACGGCACCGCGAAGAAGCCGCTGATGCTCTTCAGCGACATGGGCGGCATCGACATCGAGCAGGTCGCCGAGGAGCACCCCGACCACGTCGGCCGCGGCCACTTCTCCACGCTCGAGCCCTTCTCCGACTTCCAGGCCAAGCAGGTCATCGCCGCCGCCGGCGTCACCGGCAAGGCCCTGCAGCGCGCCACCCCGGTGCTCGCGCGCCTGGCCCGGCTGTTCCTCGATGCCGACATGACGCTCGCCGAGATCAACCCGCTGGCGGAGCTGAAGGACGGCTCGTTCGTCGCACTCGACGCGCACATGGAGATGGAGAACGAGGGCATGCCGCGGCAGAAGGGCCTGATCAAGGCGCTGGGTATCGGCGCCGACGAGGGCACCCGCGAGAATCACACGCCGACCGCGTTCGAAGAGGCAGTCAAGGCGATCGACGCCGCCGATCATCGTGGCGTGATCCAGGGCAAGGACACCGGCTTCAGCGGCAACATCGGCCTGGTGATCGGCGCGGGCGGCGGCTCGCTGACGCTCACCGACGCCGTACGCCAGCAGGGCGGCAAGCCCGCCAACTACTCCGAGATCGGCGGCAACCCGTCCGTCGCCAAGGCCTGCGGCCTGGCCAAGCAGGTCCTCCAGAAAGACGGCGTCGAGAAGATCGCCGTGATGATGTCGATCGTCTCGAACACGCGCGTGGACATCGTCGCCCGCGGCGTGATCAAGGCCTGTCTGGAGCTCGGCAAGGACCCCGGCGAGACGATCGCGATCTTCCGCATCCCGGGCGCCTGGGAGGAGGAGGGCTTCAAGATCCTCGACCGCTACGGGATCGAGTACTGCGACCGCTCGGTGTCGTTGTGGGAGGCCGCCGGTCGCGCGGTCGCCAAGATCGAAGGGGCCTCCTAGTCATGTCCATCCTGATCAACCAGGACACGACGTTCATCATCCAGGGCATCACCGGGCGCGAGGCCGTCAACCTCACGCGCGAGTGCCTCGACTACGGCTCGAAGATCGTCGGCGGCGTGACCCCCGGTCGCAAGGGCCGTGAGGTCCACGGCGTTCCCGTCTTCGACACGGTCGAGCAGGTCGTCAAGCACAACGGCGGCGTCGTGCCCGACGGCTCGGTCGTCACCGTCCCGCCCGCGGGCACGCGCGACGCCGTGTTCGAGGCGCTGCACGCCGGCATCAAGACGATCGTGATCGTCACCGAGCGGATCCCGCGCCGCGACGTCGCGATGATGGTCGAGCTCGCCGACGCCAAGGGCGCGCGGATCATCGGCCCCAACTGCCTCGGCGTGATCGTTCCGGGCGTCGCCAAGATGGGCGGCATCGGCGGGCCGGCACGCAACGCCGCCGTCGCCTACCAGCCCGGCGCGGTCGGCGTGATGAGTCGCTCCGGCGGCATGACCACAGAGATCTCCTCCACGCTGACGGCCGCGGGACTCGGCGTCTCCACGGCGGTCTCGATCGGCGGCGACGCGATCATCGGCTCGACCTACGCCGAGCTGATGCCCCACTTCGAGGCCGACGAGCAGACCCAGGCGATCGTGATCTACACCGAGCCCGGCGGGCGCATGGAGGCGCAGCTGTCGCAGTGGGTCAAGGAGCACGACTCGCGCCTGCCGATCGTCGCCTTCATGGCCGGCAAGTTCATGGACGACGAGGAGATGCAGGGCATGTCCTTCGGGCACGCCGGCACGATCGTCGAGGGCAAGGAGGACTCAGCGACCGAGAAGATCGCCCGTCTGGAGGCGGCCGGCATCCCTGTCGTGCAGCGGATCGACGAGATCCCCGATCTCGTCAAGGCAAAGATCGCAGAGAGGAAGGCGCGGCGTGAGAAAGGACGCCCTCTTCATCGCGGTCGAAGTCGACGACCAGGCAGCTGGGGACACCGAGCTGGCGCGACGGCTGACCGAGGCCTGCCCGGTCGACATCTTCGCCCAGAAGCCCGACGGCAGTTTGGAGATCGTGGAGCAGAACCTCGACGAGTGCGTCCTCTGTCGCCTCTGCCTCGACGCCGCCCCGGAGGGCGCCCTGACGATCATCAAGCTCTACGACGACAGCGCCGTCCTCGCCTGAGAAGCGCCGCGTCGCCGAAGGACCGCTACGTCCCCTATCCTGTAAGCAGGAGAGCATCGGCCGAGCATGAATGAAAACTTCTCACTGATCGTGATGTGCATCTTTCTGCTGGCTTCGCTGGCGTTTTTGGCGCAGCAGCTGACCGCCTACCACTAGACGACCACTAGACGCGTAGCAGCAGTCACTTTTCGACCCCTGACCACCGCCGCCCCAGTCAGGGCCAGCGGCCTTGCGGACGCTTCAGGGGCCGGCAGACCTTACGCGCACAGATCAGGGCCGGCGAGCCTTGCGCACGCGTTGGCGTTCCTGCTGCTTGTCGACGACGCTGATGATCAGGCGCAAGAACTGCTCGGGACCGGATGCCTTGGCCTGACCGTAGGTGAAGGCCTCCACCCAGTCGGCGACTTTGGCTTCGCGAGCCATCACGTTGAAGAACTCTCGACGCATGTCCACGCGCACACGAGCATCCGCTGCGGGGCCCTTCGTGACCTTCAGACCGGGCATCTCCAGCCGAAACTGCTGCACGTCACCGCGCCCGCGCAGTTCGACGCCGACGACCAGCTTGATCGGCTCCAAGGCGGGAACTTCGCCGACGAATCTGCGAACGGCAAGCTCGATCAGAGCCTTGGCGTCTTCTGCCATCTCACTTCCCCTCCCCGGTCTGGGCCATCTCGGCGCAGACCACCCTGCGATCGCTGTTCAAATCTTATGGCGCTGCAGCAGCTTGCGTCCGATCACCATGCGCTGAATCTCCGAAGTGCCCTCGCCGATCAGCAGCAGCGGCGCGTCACGATAGAGGCGCTCGATCTCATACTCCTTCGAGTAGCCGTAGCCGCCGTGGATGCGGAAGGACTCCTCGACGCAGAAGCGACCGGCCTCCGAGGCGAACAGCTTGGCCATGCCGGCCTCCAGATCAGAGCGCTCGCCCGCGTCCTTCAAGCGGGCGGCCCGCAGCGTGAGCAGACGGGCGGCATCGACCTGGGTAGCCATGTCTGCGAGCTTGAACTGGATCGCCTGGTGCTCGGCGATCGACTTGCCGAACGTCTTGCGCTCCTGGGAGTAGCGCAGCGCAAGCTCCAGCGCGCGCTGGGCGATGCCGACGCCGCGCGCGGCGACGTTCACGCGGCCGACCTCCAGCGCGTCCATCATCTGCGAGAACCCCTTGTTCAGGCCTGCCGCCTCGCCGCCAAGGATGTTCTCGGCCGGGCAGCGGTAGCCGTCGAACACGAGCTCGGTCGACTCGACGCCCTTGTAGCCCATCTTTTTGAGCTTCGGCGGCACGTTCAGCCCGGCGAGCTCGCCGGTGTTCTCGCCCACACCGGGCTCTTTTTCGGCGATGAAGCACGTGAACCCACGATGGCGCGGCTCGGCCTCGGGGTCGGTCTTGACGAGCACGAACACGAGCGAGCTCAGCAGCCCGTTCGTGACCCACATCTTCTGGCCGTTGATCTCATACTTGCCGTCATCCCCCTTGCGCCCCGCCGTTTTGATCGCCTGCACGTCGGACCCGAGCTCGGGCTCGGACAGCGAGAAAGCGGCCCTGATCTCACCGGTGGCCATTCTCGGCAGATACTTCTGGCGCTGCTCGTCGGAACCGAACTTCATCAGCAGATACGAGCCGATGAAATGGGTGTTGACGACGCCCGAGATCGAGATCCAGCCGCGCGAGAGCTCCTCGACGATCATCGCGTACGTCGTCAAATCCAGCCCCATGCCGCCGTACTCTTCGGGGATCGTCACCCCGAACAGACCCAGCTCCTTCATCTGCTCGACGATCGGCTCGGGAAAGGAGTCCTCGTGGTCGAAGTGCTCGGCGTTGGGCAGAATCTGCTCGTCGGCGAACTGGCGAACCATCTCGGTGATCGCACGCTGCTCGTCGGTCTTCTCGGTGTAGGGCTCGGCGGCTACGGCCATTCGCTCAGCGCCTCCAGGGTCGTTGTCCATGTCATGTCGGCTCCTGCAGGGAGAATACCTGCGTGAACTTCACTCGCGACATCCTCGACCGGCTTCCTCCCAAACAGATCGCGCTGATCGAGCTCGCCCGCGACGGGTCCCGGCGCGAGTGGACGTCCGCCGCGGTCGCCCATCGCAGTGCGAGCCTGGCGGGCACGCTGCAACAGCGTGGGATCGGCAAAGGCGACGTGGTGATGACGCTGATCGGCAACCGTCCAGAGTGGGTGGTCGCGATGTGCGCCTGCTTTCGCATCGGCGTGGTCGCGTTGCCGTGCACCGAGCAGCTGCGCGCGCACGACCTGCGCCTGCGCCTGGCCGTCACGAAACCGTCGCTGATCCTCGCCGACGCCCGCAACCGTGCCGAGCTGGAGGCAGCCCAGCCGGACTGCGAGGTCGTGCTCCTGCCCGACGAATCGCTGTTTGCGGCCGAGCCCGCGCCCGCGATCGAGCTGGCCGATGACGACCCTTGCCTGATCACATTCACAAGCGGCACCTCGGGCGAGCCCAAGGCTGTCGTTCACGCGCAGCGCTACCTGCACGGTCAGCGCACGCAGGCGGCCAGCTGGCTTGGCCCGCGGACGGGCGAGCTGGTGTGGTGCACGGCCGCCTCGGGCTGGAGCAAGTCGGCGCGAAACACGTTCATCGCGCCATGGCTGTGTGGAGCGACCGCGCTGCTGCACGACGCGCGATTCGACCCGGCCGAGCGGCTGGACCTGCTCGAACGCGAGCGTGTGAACGTGCTCTGCATGGCCCCAACCGAGTATCGCGTGATCGCCAAGCGTGCGACCTTGCGAGCGCTCCCGAACCTGCGCGGCATGGTGGCTGCCGGCGAGGCGCTGAACCCGGAGGTCCTGCGCACCTGGCGAACGGTTACAGGCCTTGAGATCCGCGATGGATACGGCCAGACAGAGACCGGACAGCTGACCGGTATGCCACGCGGCGCGCGAGCCCGGCTCGGCTCGATGGGGCGAGCGCTGCCGGGCGTCGGGCTGCTCGTCAAACAGGGCGAGCTGACCGTGAACCCTGCGACCGTCCCGACGTTCTTCCTCGGCTATCTCGGCGAGGAAGTGATCCGCGACGAGGACGGAACATGGCGAGTCGAGGATCGTCGCACGGGTCGCCCGTGGCCTACGGGCGACAGAGTGAGCGAAGATGAGGATGGATACCTCTACTTCGAAGGACGGGCTGATGACGTGATCGTCTCGGCGGGCTACCGGATCGGACCGTTCGAGGTCGAGTCCGCCCTGATCTCCCACCCTGGGGTGGCGGAGGCGGCGGCAGTGGCGGCGCCGGACGAGGAGCGCGGATCGGTCGTGCGCGCGGTCGTGGTCCTGCGTGACGGCTATACCCCCTCTGTCGCTCTGGCAAGCGAGCTGCAAGAGCACGTCAAGCGCGAAACCGCTCCGTACAAGTACCCCCGGATCATCGACTTCGCGCGCGAGCTGCCAAAGACCGCGAGCGGCAAGGTCAAGCGGGCCGAGCTGCGGAGCGAGCCATAGCCGCCCGCCACCCTGGAGTGGGCAGCGAGCGGCGAGCGCCAGTTCAGACCAGCTGCTCCGCGGTCTGGGCGGTGGCGCTTGCGCGGCCGAAGTCGCGCTCGAGTTCCTCGACCTCCTGCGCGACCGTGCTCGCGGGCGGGCGCAGGATCAGCAGCGCGGCGAGGATGCCGAGCCCCACGCACACGGCGGCGACGACGTAGGCGAGGTGATATCCCCCCGTGAGCGCACTGGCGAGCGAGTGCCCGCTGGCGCTCAACGCCTTCGTGTGATCGGTCGCGATCGTGCCGAGCGCCGCGAGGCCGATCGCGCCGAACAGCTGCACCGAGACGTTGATGATCCCCGAGGCGAGCCCGGCGTCCTTCGGCGGCGCGTCGGCCATGCCCATCGTCAGCAGCGGCAGGAACGAGGCGCCCGCGCCGAGCCCGATCAGTCCGAACGCGCCGAACAGGCCGGGGAAGTAGCCCGCGTGCACACCCTGGGTCGCGAGCAGCAGCAGACCGGCGGCGATCGCGGTGAGACCGGCCGCGAGCGTGTTCAGCGGGCCGAAGCGATTGACCGCCTTCACCGCGAGCCCCATCGACAGCGCGGCGATCGCGATCGTCAACGGCATGAACGCGAGACCGGTGTCGATCGCGTCGTACCCGAGCACCCGCTCGAGGTACAGCGCCCCGAGGAAGAAGGCCGAGAACATCCCCGTCACGAGCAGCCCGCGGACGAGGCTCGATCCCATCAGCATGCGCAAGCGCAGGATCCGCAGCGGCATGATCGGGTTGGAGATGCGCGACTCCAGCCAGAAGAAGCCGCCGAGCAGCAGGAGCGCGGCCCCGCCGACACCGAGCGTGCGCGCGGAGAGCAGGCCGTATTCGGTCGACTTGACGATCGCGAAGGCGCCAAGCATCGTCGCGAGCGTGATCAGAACCGATCCTGCGACGTCGACGCCGCCGGCGAGGCCGATGCCGCGGTTCTCCTCGATCAGCGCGGAGCCGAGCACGAACGCGAACACGCCGATCGGCACGTTCACGAAGAAGATCCAGTGCCAGCTCAGCGACTGCGTCAGCGCGCCCCCGGCGAGCAGCCCGATCGAGCCGCCCCCAGCGGAGACGAACGCGTAGAGGCCCATCGCCTTCGCCTGCTCGGCTTTCTCGGGGAACTCCGTGACGATGATCGCGAGGATCACCGCCGAGGCCACCGCGCCGCCGATCCCCTGGACGAAACGGCCGGCGATCAGCATCGCCTGGCTGTCCGCGACACCGCAGAACACCGAGGCTGCGGTGAACAGGACAAGCCCCGAGAGGAACACTTTCTTACGCCCGACCAGGTCGCCCATCCTGCCCGCGAGCAGCAGAAACCCGCCGAAGGTGATCAGGTATGCATCGATCACCCACGTCAGGTTGCTCTGCGTGAAGTGCAGATCGCGCTGGATCGAAGGCAGTGCGACGTTGACGATCGTCGCGTCGAGCACCATCATCAGCTGACCGAGACACAGCACCGCGAGCGCGATCCAGCGCCGACGCTCGCTGCGCCGCGAGCTCTCCAGGGCGCTGGAGTGGGAAGGATCGAGCTGATCTGCGGTGCTGCCGAGCTGGTCTGCGGTGGTGGTGCTCATGATGGATGTACTCCCTTCGATTCGTGGCGAGGGCACACCATAGCAAGGATCATCCTTGCAGTAGGGATGATCTGCATAAAATTTATAATCGTTGCTAAAGTGAGAACAGATGCGGAATGGTGTAAAATCACGCGCTATGGGTGCTGAGAGGGCGTCATGTGCTCCGGGCTCGATGGTCCTGCTCACGCGGCTGGCGAAGCAGGTCTACCGGCGCAGCAGCGACGAGCTGCTGGGGATGCAGTTGCGCCATCTGGTCGCGCTCAGCTACGTGCGCGACCACGACGCCTGTCCTCAGCACGAGCTCGCTGACGCGTTCTGCATGGACGCCAACAACGTCGTGCTGCTCCTCAACGAGCTCGAGCAGCTGGGCTATGTCACGCGCCTGCGCGACCCCAGCGACCGCCGTCGCCACGTGGTCCAGCTCACCCCCGCGGGCCGTGAGGCGCTGAGCCTCGCCGAGCGCGCCCAAGAAGCGATCGAGGACGACGTTCTGAGGGCGCTCGACCCAAGCGAGCGCGCCACCCTGTGGCAGCTGCTGACCCGCGCGCTCTACGGCGCCGAGCCGGCTGCGGATGAGCCGGACGCAGACGAGCCCGCTGAGCCCTGCGTTTCCAGCGCCACAATCGCGTCGATCTCAACCTGAGCCCCGCGCGGCAGGCCCGATACCTCGACTGTCACTCGCGCGGGTGGATCGTCGTCGGCAAAGAATGACGCGTACACCTCGTTGACGGCCACGAAGTCCTTCAGATCGGTCACATACACCGTCAGGCGCAGCGCCCGCGCCAGGGAGGTGCCCGCGGCCTGGCACACGGCCTGCAGGTTGGCCAGACACTGGCGCGTCTGCTCAGGCGCCGTAGTTCCCGCCAGCTCGCCCGTAGCAGGATCGAGCGGAATCTGACCCGAGCAGAACAGCAGCTCGCCGACGCGCACCGCGTGGCTGTAGGGGCCGATCGCGGGCGGAGCGCCGGCGGCGGAGACTGTCTCGCGAGCAGAAACGATTGGCTGACACTAGCGCGCGGGCAACCCCGATCAAATAGATTTCGCTTATGCGACTGAAGGGGCTGCTCGTCGTCGTCGCACTCCTGGGAGCGACCACATGCGGATGGGCCGCGAGCGCGCAGGCCCAGATCGGGTGGGCTCCGTGCGGCGACAGCAACGAGTACGCGTGCGGTCATCTGACGGTGCCGCTGGACCCGAGCGGGACGACGCCAGGGACGATCACGCTGGCGTTGCGTCGCCACCGCGCTCCGGTCGGGGAAGCGCGCGAAGCGGTGATCGCGCTCGCGGGCGGGCCGGGCCAGGCGGCGATCCCGTTTGCCGAAGACTTCGCGCATCTGCTCGGGCCGATCGTGGCCACGCGCGATCTGATCGTGTTCGATCAGCGTGGCATCGGCCTGTCACACCCGCTGTCCTGTCACCGCTTCGAACTGAACACCGGCGGTCCCGCCGGTTCGCAGATCGCCGAATGCGGCGCTCAGATCGGGGCGGAACGCACGTTTTACACGACCGCCGAGACCGTCGCCGACATCGAGGCGATCCGGCAGGCGGGAGGCTATGAAAAGCTCGTGCTCTACGGGACCTCCTATGGCACGAAGGTGGCCGAGCGCTACGCCCAGACATACCCGAGCCACGTCTCGGGGCTCGTGCTCGACTCGGTCGTGCCTCCGAATGGCCCAGAACCGCTGAACCTGTCCACGTTCGCGGCGATCCCGCGCGTGCTGCGCCAGCTGTGCGCGGCGCGGGCGTGCGCGCACATCACGCCCGAACCGGCCGCCGATCTCGCAAAGCTCGTCAAGAGGATGGGTGCAGGCGCGCTGAGCGGGCGCTGGATCGACGGTGACGGGCACGCCCACAAGCTCTCGTTCTCGGCCAACACGCTGCTGAACGTGCTGATCGCCGGCGATCTCGAACCGGCGTTGCGCGCCGAATTTCCAGCCGCGGCGCGCTCGGCGGCGAACGGCGACACGGCGCCGTTCGCGCGCCTGTTGCGCAACGCCTCCGAGCGGGGCGAAGGCAGTGAAGAAGAAAGTCCGAGCGAGAGCTTCGACACGCCGTTGTATTTCGCGACCAGCTGCGAAGAGGAGCTGTTCGGATTCAACCGCGCGTCCACCCCGGCCAAGCGTCTGGCCGAAGCCAAGCGGCAGATCGGAGGCCTGCCCGCGAGTCAGATCGCGCCGTTCGGTCCGGCGAACGTGCTCGCCATCAGCGACATTCCCGCATGCGCGTTCTGGCCATACACGGCGCCGGCGCCGGCGCCCGTGCAGGCGCCGTTCCCGAACGCGCCCACGCTGATCCTGAGCGGCGCTGACGATCTGCGCACGCCGACGGCCAACGCACGTGAAGTCGCCGCGCAGATCCCGGGCTCACATCTGGTGGTCGTGCCCGCTGTCGGACACTCGGTTCTCGGCGCCGACCTCAGCGGGTGCGCGAGCAAGGCGTTGCAGGCGCTGTTCAAGTCAGCGACGGTCAAGCCCTGCAGCGGCGGCCCTCAATTCCTGAGCTTGCTCAAGCTGACACCACTGGCGCCGGCGCGCCTATCCACGGTGCCGCCCACCGGCAACAACCGCGGCTTGCCGGGGCGCACGCTGACGGCGGTCGAGCTGACGTTGGCGGACTTCCTGCGCCAGGTGGCGCTGCAAGCGCTCGGAGCGCTTCAGTCCGGCAACATTCTCAGCCTGAGCTCGCTGCGAATCGGCGGCCTGCGCGCCGGCTGGGCGGCAAACGCAAAAGCCGGATTCACCTTCCACGGCTACTCCTACGTGCCGGGTGTGACCGTCACCGGCAAGCTCACCGCCACCGCAATCGTGCTTCACGTCGGCGGACCGGCGGCGGCGCGAGGAACACTGCGGCTCGCAGCTCACCGAAAGCTGGCAGGCACATTGGGCGGTCGGCGCATAAACACCGGCAGGAGCCTCGACGCAGCCGGCGCAAGTGCCGCTATTGTCCGGATGGATGCGCAGGCCAGCCCCCACGCTCCTGGCGGCTCTGCTGCCCGCGCTGCTGCTCATCAGCTGGCCGGCCTCATCGAGCGCATCCCTTAGCAGCATCCCCTGCGCCGCCCAAGCGCCGGCGGGCTTCACCTGTGCGACCGTCACTGTTCCACTGGATCGCAGCGGTCTGACCCCCGGCGCGATCTCGCTGAAGCTCGAGCGCAAGCAGGCCGGATTGCAACCGAGCAGAGATGCCGTCGTCGCGCTCGCGGGCGGCCCGGGTCAGGCAGCGCTGGGGCTGGGTGAATTCATCGCCAAAGCGATGGCCCCGGGCCTGGGAGCGCGCGATCTGCTCGTGTTCGACCAGCGCGGCACCGGCGAATCGAGCCCGTTGAGCTGTCCCGCGCTGAGCAGCGCGCAGGAAGTGACGCAAGCGCACTCGATCGGTGAACTCGTCGGTCACTGCGCGCAGCAGCTCGGACCTTCGCGCGGCGCCTACACCACCCAGGAATCGGTGGAAGACATCGAGGCGATCAGGCAGGCCGGAGGCTATGAAAAGCTCGTCCTCTACGGAACGTCCTACGGGACGAAGGTCGCGCTCGAGTACGCCGAACGCTATCCCCAGCACGTGGAAGCGCTCGTGCTCGACTCGGTCGTGCCGACCGATGGCCCGGAACCGTTCGCGATTCCGACGTTCCAAGCGATCAGTGGGGTGCTGGGAGAGCTCTGCGCGAACCGCGCCTGCGCCGGCATCACGTCGAATCCACTCGCCGACCTCGCGCGCCTGATCGCGCAGCTGCGCAAGCACGCGCTCAGCGGCTCGGTGTATGACGGCTCGGGTGAGCGGCATGCCGCAAGGCTGAGCGAGACGGACCTGCTCGGCATCCTGCAGGCAGGCGACCTGAACCCTGCTCTGCGCGCGCTGCTGCCGGCGGCCGTCGTCTCGGCTCTGCGCCACGATCCCGACCCGCTGCTGCGCCTGGAGCTGCTCTCGGAGGGTCTGATTCCGAACGTGCCGGGCAAACAGCCGGTCGAAAGCACGGAGTCGATCGACGAAACGTTGTTCGTCGATACCTCCTGCGAAGAGCTGCCGTTCCCTTGGCAGCGCTCGGCCGCGTCTCCGGCACGACTCGCCGAAGCGCTCGGCTCGCTGCACAGCTTGCCCAGCGGTGACTTCTACCCGTTTGACGCGACCACCGCGCTGAACGCGAGCCTCGTCTCCGTCTGCGCGAGCTGGCCGGACGCCTCCCCGCCACCTCCGTCGGCGGCGCCGCTGCCCGACGTGCCGACCCTGATCCTCTCCGGAGCGCAGGACCTGCGCACGCCAACGGCCAACGCGCGCGGCGTGGCCGCGCGGATCCCGGGCTCGCAGCTTTTGGTCGTGCCATTCACGGGCCACTCGGTGCTCGGCAGCGATTTCAGCGGCTGCGCCCAGCTGGCAGTCGGCGCGTTCTTCGGCGGCGGGGTGGGCGGGCAACCGATCCAGCCGTGCTCATCCACCCCGAACACCTTCTCCCCCACGCCGATCACGCCGACACGGCTCGCCTACATCCACCCGCCGGCCGTGCTTCCCGGCAAGCCCGGACAGACGCTGACGGCGGTCCTCGACACGATCCTCGACCTCAACCGCCAGGTGATCGGCGCGACGCTGCAGGCCAACGCCGAACTGCCGGTCGGCTCCAGCTTCGGCGGCCTGCGCGGGGGCTACGCCCAGCTCGCGACATCCTCGGTCGTGCTGAAGAGCTTCTCGTTCGTGACGGGCGTGCGGCTGAGCGGCACGTTCCCGGTCAAGGACGGTCAGCTCCAGACCGCCACGATCCGCATCTCCGGCCCGGCCGCATCGGCGGGAGCGGTCAGGGTGGGGTCTGGCGCGACGGTCAGCGGCACGCTTGGTGGCAGGCGATTCGACGTGGAGATCGCCAAAGTGAAGCTCGCGCGGGCCGCCGGCGTGCGATCTCCCACCGGCGAGGAATGGCCCACGGGCAAGGTCGCATTCCCGCTGCCGGGCCTTGCCGAGCTACGCTGAACGCGTGCCAAACGCCCTCGCGCAGGAGACCTCACCGTACCTGCGCCAGCACGCCGAGAACCCGGTCGACTGGCTCCCCTGGGGGCCGGTCGCGCTCGCCCGCGCCAGAGACGAGGACAAGCCTCTGCTCGTCTCGATCGGATACTCGGCCTGCCACTGGTGCCACGTGATGGAGCGGGAGTCCTTCGAGGACGAGCGCACGGCAGCCCTGATGAACGAGGGGTTCGTGTGTGTGAAGGTCGATCGCGAGGAGCGCCCGGACGTCGACGCGCTGTACATGGAGGCGGTCCAGAGCATGACCGGCCACGGCGGCTGGCCGCTGAACGTGTTTCTCACGCCCGAGCAGCTTCCCTTCTACGGCGGCACCTACTTCCCGCCGGACCCGCGTCCGGGGATGCCCGCGTGGACGCAGGTGCTGCAGGCGATCGGTGAGGCCTGGAACGAGCGCCGCGACGAGATCGTCGCCGGTGGCGAGCGGCTGCGCGAGCGGCTGTCCGGCGGCGCGCTGCTGAAGCCCTCGACTGAGCCGCTCCGGGAAAGCGCGCTGAGTGAGGCGCTCACAGTGCTGGGAGCCGCATTCGACACGCGCAACGGCGGCTTTGGCGGCGCGCCCAAGTTCCCGCCCGCGTCGGCGATCGAGCTGTTGCTGTGCCGAGGCGAGCACGACATGTCGCTGAACACCCTGCGCGCGATGGCCGGCGGCGGGATCTGCGACCAGCTCGGCGGCGGGTTCGCGCGCTACAGCGTCGATGCGACCTGGACGGTGCCCCATTTCGAGAAGATGCTCTACGACAACGCGCTGCTCGCGCGCGCCTACCTGCACGGCTTCCAAGCGAGCGACGACCCGTGCCTGGCGGAGGTGTGCCGTGAAACGCTCGACTGGGCGCTGCGCGAGATGCGCGGCCCAGAGGGGGCGTTCTATGCCGCCCTGGACGCCGACTCGGAGGGCGTCGAGGGTCGATACTACGTATGGACCATCGCCCAGCTGCGAACCGCCCTGGGCGAGGACGCGGACGCCGCGATCGCCTGGTTCGCGGCCACCGAGCAGGGCAACTTCGCCGACGGGGCGGGTGGGCCTCAGTTCTCCGAGCCGGGGCTGAACGTGCTCCAGGCGCGAGACCGATCGAATATCGCCCGGCAGCCCCCGGCAGAACAGCGCGAGCGGATACGCGCGCGGCTGCTGGACGTGCGCGCTGACCGAACGCGGCCCGGGCTCGACGACAAGCGCCTGACGAGCTGGAACGCGCTGATGATCTGCGCTCTCGCCGATGCCGGGGCGACGCTGGATGAGCCCCGCTATCTCGATGCCGCCGTCGAGTGCGCGGAGTTCATACTTGGCACGATGCGCGACGAGCAGGGGCGCCTGCTGCGCACCTGCAACGACGGCCAGGCCCGGATCGGCGCCTACCTGGAGGACCATGCGTTCCTGCTGGAGGCTCTGATCATCCTGTTCGAAGCAACCTGCGAGGAGCGCTGGTTCACGGAGGCCGTGACGCTCGCAGACACGCTCATCGCTCGCTTCGCCGACCCGGAGAACGGCGGCTTCTTCTCGACCGCCTCAGATAGTGAGCAGCTGATCGCGCGCCGCAAGGACCTCGAGGACTCGCCCATTCCCGCGGGCGCCTCCAGCGCGGCGATGGGTCTGCTGCGCCTCGCGCAGCTGACCGGCGAGCAGGAGTACGAGCGTCATGCCGTCTCGGTCCTGCTGCTGCTCGCCGAGATCGCCCCGCGACACCCGACCGCGTTCGGCCACCTGCTGCAAGCGCTGCACTGGCATTTCGCCCCCGCCCGCCCGATCGCCTGTGCGGTGCCTGGCATGCCGGCTTGAGTCCGACGCGGGCACGCGGCGCGGCGATCCGCTCCGGGCCGTGTCATCGGAGCCGATCCGACGCCGTGTCATCGGAGCCGATCCGACGCCGTGTCATCGGCGCCGATCCGGCGCCGTGTCATCGGAGCCGATCCGGCGCCGTGTCATCGGAGCGCTAAAGGATCGAGAGGTACCGATCGAGCTCCCAGCTGGTGACCTGCACACGATAGTCCTCCCACTCCTGGCGCTTGATCTCGACATAGCGGTTGAACATGTGCTCGCCGAGCGTGCGCAGCACCAGCTCGGACTCGGCCGCGAGCTCGATCGCCTCACCAAGCGACTCGGGCAGCTGCTCCACGCCAAGGCGCTTGCGCTCCTCGTTTGAGAGGTGGTACAGGTTCTTCTCCATCGGCTCGGGCAGCTCATAGCCCTTCTCGATCCCCTCCAGGCCCGCCTGCAACAGCACGGCGAACGTGAGGTAGGGGTTGCACGCGGGATCGGGGCAGCGCAGCTCCATGCGCGTGGCCTTCTCCCGGCCCGGGTGATACAGCGGCACGCGTACGAGCGCTGAGCGATTGCGCCGCGACCAGGCGACATACACGGGCGCCTCGAACCCGGGCACGAGCCGCTTGTAGGAGTTGACCCACTGCGCGAAGATCGCGCAGATCTCCCGCGCGTGCTTGAGCTGTCCGGCGATGAACGCCTTGCCGACGTCTGACAGGAAGTACTGGTCGTCGGGGTCATAGAACGCGTTCTTGCCATCTGAGAACAGCGACTGGTGGGTGTGCATGCCCGAGCCGTTCTCGCCGAACAGCGGCTTGGGCATGAACGTCGCGTGCCAGCCGTACTTCATCGCGTACTCCTTGACCGTGATCCGGTAGGTCATGCAGTCGTCGGCCATCTTCAAGGCGTCCGCGTAGCGCATGTCGATCTCGTGCTGGCTCGGCCCGACCTCGTGATGGGTGTACTCCACGTGGATGCCGAGCTGCTCCAATGCGAGCACGGTCTCACGGCGCACGTCCGAGCCGGCGTCGAGCGTCGTCAGGTCGAAGTAGCCGCCCTCGTCGAGCACCTCGGTGCCCTTGCTGTCGCGAAACAGGAAGTACTCGAGCTCGGGACCGACGTTGAACGTGTCGAATCCCATCGCGTGCGCTCGCTCCAGCGCGCGGCGCAGCACGTGGCGGGGATCTCCCTCATACGGGGTGCGCTCGGGCGTGACGACGTCGCAGAACATCCTGCCCACGCCCTGCTCGTCCGGGCGCCAGGGCAGCACCGCGAACGTCCGTGGGTCGGGCATCGCGATCATGTCGGACTCCTCGATCGCGTTGAACCCGGTGATCGAGCTGCCGTCAAAGCCCATCCCCGCCTCGAACGCGTCGTCGAGCTCGGCCGCGTTGATCGAGAACGACTTCAGCTGGCCGAGGATGTCGGTGAACCAGAAGCGGATGAAGCGGATGTCGTGCTCGGCGACGAGCGCCTTGACATCCTCCGCGTTCTGCGCCTGCTCGCGTATCGGCTGCTCGCCCATCCCGGCGGACCTTAGTAGATGGCTCCCCGTCCCGCTATCGACCGTTGGCCAAACCGCTCAGCGGCTCAGTGACCTGCCCCGCGCTCAGTGACCTGCCACCGCGGCCACAAAGGAGGCGATCTGTTCGGCTTCCTTGCCCTGATACAGCAGGGCGGGCATCTGCCCGAGCCCACGGGCGCGACCTTCGGCGATCGCGTTCAGCACGAGCGCCTTGCGCCCGGCCGGAGTGGAGATGTCATCGCCGACACGCACATCGAGGTTCGGGCCGGTGCGACCGACGGACTTGGTGGCGGCGAGCGTGTGGCAGACGGCGCAGGTGTGCGCGAACAGTTCGCGACCTTTTTGCTGTTCGGCGTTCAGGTGCAGGCCGCCGACCGTGACGCCCGCCTTGTGCTCGGCGTTGAACGCGAGCACGAACCCGGGCACGATCAGGCCGAAGGCGAACAGCAGCACGACCCCGAGCGTGACGGCACGCCGGCTGGCCTTCGATTCGGTGTGCAGCGACTCGCGCGCGCCGCGCGGACCGCCGCGCATCGCGACGAAGAACACGCCAAGGCCCAGCAGGACCCAGAATGCGATGAACGCGTAGATCATGCAGGCGGGGACAATATCGCCTGCCGAGGCCGAACGATCCCGCGACGCTCGACCCGAGCGAGGCCGGACGGCCAGGCTGTGCTCGCACGCGCACCGCTCGATGAGAGCTCTCTCACCTTTAGCCTGGCGCAAGCTGTGGCGCTACTCTGGAAGTGCAGACCAGATGACCTATCTCCTTCGCAGACTTCCGCTGTCGCGCCTCGTGCTCCTGTGTGGGCTGGTGGTTGTCCTCGGCATCGGCGCGACCGCGCTCGCGCTCGCGGTGGGCACAGGCCCGACGCCGCCGCCGAAGCCGCTCGCCGACGCGGTCCACGACGCCCTCACCGGGGCGGGCGGGCAGCCGGTCCAAGGCGTCAGCGCGCGCATCCAGCTGACCGATCATCTGCTCGAAGGCGCCAACCTGACCAGTGGCGATGGCGAAGCCAGTCAGCTCACCTCCAGCCCGCTGCTCTCCGGTGGCTCCGGCCGGCTGTGGATCGCCAAGGATGGCCGTGTGCGCCTGGAACTGCAAGCCGAAAAAGGTGACACCCAGGTGCTCTACGACGGTAAGACGGTGTCGATATACGACGCGTCCTCGAACACGCTCTACCGCTATACGGTCCCCGCCAAGAACCGCGAAGATGGCATGGGCGGCGCAGCACCTGATGGAAGCTCCGGATCGGGCGACCCCACCGCTCACCACGAAGTCCCGACCGTCGCCAAGATCGAAGAAGCGATCTCCCATCTGAGCGAGCACGCGAACGTCTCGGGCGCGACGCCCACCGACGTCGCCGGCCAGGCCGCGTACACGGTGCACGTCTCCCCCAAGGAAAACGGCAGCCTGATCGGCGGCGCCGAGCTCTCTTGGGACGCCGTCCACGGCGTGCCGCTGCGCGCGGCGATCTACTCCTCGACCAGCTCTTCGCCGACGATCGAACTGGCGGCGACCGAAGTCTCCTACGGCCCGGTGGAAAGCTCGGTATTCGAATTCACCCCGCCGGCGAACGCCAA
Organism: uncultured Solirubrobacterales bacterium; assembly: GCA_963705245.1. Classification (GTDB taxonomy): domain Bacteria; phylum Actinomycetota; class Thermoleophilia; order Solirubrobacterales; family Solirubrobacteraceae; genus Palsa-744. The sequence continues at coordinate 106,351 of OY970062.1, forward strand.
GATCGAAGAAATCGTCGCGCCCGGCGAAGATGGCGCCAAGCCGGCCGATCCGTCTACGAGCTCAGGCGAACGCCCGCACGTCACGACCCACGGCCACGGCGTCGCCGCGGTGGCCGTGATCGAAAGCAAGGCAAAGGAAGGCGCCTCCGAGCAGTCCTCGCAGGCGCTGCCCGAAGACCTCCAGAAGGTCAAGGTCAACGGGATCGAAGCGGCCGAGCTGCCGACGGCGCTCGGCACGCTGCTCAGCTTCGAGCGCTCAGGCGTGCGCTACCTGCTCGTCGGCTCGGTGACACCCGCGGCCATCGAGGCAATCGCGCGAGGTCTCTAGCGTGGCGGACACGACGCGGCCTGCGGTGGCGGCGGACGACAGAACGGCGGGCGAGAGAACGCCAGACGCGCGAGCGATCGAGGACGCGAGCAAGAACGGCGCGGCGCCGCCGGTACGAGCGAGGGGGCTGGTCAAGCGCTACAAGGAGGTCCTCGCGGTCGACCACATCGACCTGAATGTCCGCGCGGGTGACGTGTATGGGTTCCTGGGACCGAACGGCGCGGGCAAGACGACGACGCTGCGCATGGCGCTCGGCCTGATCGTCCCGACCGAGGGCACGGTCGAGCTGTTCGGGCGCGACCCGATGCACGCGGGCGCGCGCGCCCTGGAGGGCGTGGCGGGGTTCGTGGAGGCGCCGCGCTTCTATCCATACCTGAGCGCGCGTAAGAACCTGGAGCTGCTCGCGGCACTGGACGGAGCGGGCGCTAAGCAGCGCATCGCCGAGGTCCTGGAGATCGTGGATCTCAGCCCTCGCGCCGAGCACAGGGTCGGTGGCTACTCGCACGGGATGCGCCAGCGGCTGGGAATCGCCGCGGCGCTGCTGCGCCGCCCGCGCCTGCTGATCCTCGACGAGCCCGCGACGGGTCTGGATCCGGCGGGGATGCGCGACATGCGCCGGCTGATCCTCCGCCTTGCGAGCGAGGGCATCACGGTGCTGCTCTCAAGCCACCAGCTTCCGGAGGTGCAGGAGCTGTGCGACCGCGTGGCGATCGTCGATTCCGGGCGCGTCGTCTACGAGGGCGCGCTGGCGGACCTGCGCCGCCAGGGCGGAGCGGGCTACCGGTTGCACAGCACCGATAATGCGCGCGCGCTGGAGCTGGCGCGCGCTGAGCCCGGCATCGAGCATGCCAGCAGCGGCGAGCACGGTCTGAGCTTCCAAGCCGATGAGCGCGACGTTGGCGCACTGTCGCTCGCGCTCGGACAGGCGGGCATCGGCATCCTCGCGCTGACCCCCGAGCTGGCGACGCTCGAGGACCTGTTCTTCCGGCTGACCGAAAACGGCGCCCAGCCAGAGACGCCGATCGGCGCGGGAACGACCGTATGAGCAGCGCGGCGGCCACATCTCCCAACGCCTCACCCGTCCCGGTGGGCGCATCGACCATCCCCCACACGCGCCGGCCCTCGACACTGACCGTCTGGCGCTGGGAGTTGCGCAAGCTCGTCTCTCAGAAGCGCACCTATCTCGGCCTCGGGCTGGCGATCATCCTGCCGCTGATCTTCGTAATCGTCCAGCACCTGCACGACCATCGCGGCCACGAACAGGGCAACATCTTCGCCTCGCACATCACCGAATCCGGCCTCGCCACGCCGGTGCTGATGCTGCTGTTCCTGTCGGTCTTCATGCTGCCACTGATCGCTGCCCTTGTCGCCGGGGACATCGTCGCGGCCGAGGACGGCAACGGCACGCTGAAGACGATCTTGACGCGCTCGGTCGATCGCGGCCAGGTGTTTGCCGCCAAGACGCTCGCGGCGATGACATACGCGACGATCGCGGTCTTCCTGTCGGCCGCAGTGGCAACCGTCGCCGGTGTCGCATCGTGGGGCTTTCATCACGTCGTCACCTTCTCGGGCTCGGTCGTCTCCGCCCCGGAAGGCCTGCTGCTCGTATTCGCCGCCAACGCCTGCTATCTGATCCCACTGCTGAGCGTCGTCGCCATCGGCGTGCTGCTCTCCACCACGACCCGCAACAGCGCCGCGGCCGTGGTCGGCACCGTTGGCCTGACAATCCTGTTGTTCATCGTCGCGCAAATCCCGGGCCTTGAAGGAGTCAAGCCCTATCTGCTCACCGAACAGTACGAGAACTGGCACGGCCTGCTGCGCACGCCAACCGATTGGGCGCCGATCTGGCACTCGGCTTGGGTTTGCGCGCTGTATGCAATCCCGGCGCTCTTCGCCGCCTATCTGGTGTTTCTGCGACGGGACGTGGCTGGGGGCTGAACCACCTTCAGCTCGGTGGTCACCTTTATGAGCTCGAGCGCCTGATGGAAGCCCCTAATGCTCCCGCCGCCATGATAATTACGCCGCTGATCACACTGTGTCGCCAACTGACGCCGGAAACGCAATGATCGAATATCACAAACCCAACTGCAACCGCGACTGCTATGGGGACATCTCGCCATTTTCATGGTTATATCGTCAGCAGCTCCATTGTAAGAACAACTCAAAACACAAGGCACGTGAGAACTTTGGTGCAATCAAGGCCAGAAGCGAGCGACGTCACGAAGCCCCACGATGAACGATTTATTTCCAGAAGCGCGTATTGGGTGAGATCAATCGGTTTTCGCATTAGAGAAGTACACGTTCCTCCGTCGCCGCCAGTAACAATAACCCAGGCTTGCAAGTGTCAAGCCTCCGACCACCAGTCCACAACCCTGCAGAACTACCCAGACCAGGCTGGAGTGACCAGAGCGTATTGCAAAAGTGCTCGCCGCGATCACTGGGTAAGCAATCCAGAGCGCAGCCGAGCTTATTTTCTGAATACGCACCCTAGCTCCAGCTCCCACTCCGCTCACTTGCGAGTTCGCCACATGGCAATCTGCGATTCATTTGGAAGCATCTTGTGCGGTGTTCGCTGCCCCCACGCAAAATAGATCAGCAACCGACAGGCACTCCCAGCGCCAACAACCACCATCAAATAAAAGCCACCGATGATATACGCCACGGCGAGAGCCACACCAACAACTATTCCGGTCGCTGCCAATACGCGGTATATCCGGCGCCACTTCGTCTGAGATCCGTAGCTCGGCTGCATTGATCTCCTCTTCGATTAGTGGTGTTCCGCGTAATACTGCGCCGAACCGCCCGCTGCACACCCCGCGGCCACTACCGGGTTGGTCCACCAGAACGTGGCACAAAACACGTCAAATGGTTCCGTCGGATTCGATTCGATTTCATGATATAGCTTCTTATGTTCTTTTTTGTATTTCTTCGAATTGACGCCACCTGCACATTGTGCGCCGGGCGTTAACCCTGGATCCTCATTACCCACGAATCTACCACCAGTTCCACCACTGCCTGTGCCATCCCCCCGCTATTTGTTTTCCAAAACAGTTATTGATCCGACGATGCCCTATGCACCCTAATAGCTGCATAAGGCATTTTGCTAGTAACGTTTCTGACTCCCCGCAGCTCGGCGTGTGCTGCCAATCTCGTATCTATACGCGGGAGACGTCCCAGGGTGGCTGCAACCAGAGGCGCGCTCTACATCAGCTTCTGAGTAGCGTTATTTCTTAACCTGCAGGAAGCATGTTCACCATCACCGCGCCCTAGACGGCGACTGAGAACGCAACAGCTATGCGCAGGCTATCGACCGTCTCAGGGCCGCTGGTAAGTACCCAGCGTCAACCCGGTGCCCAAAGTCGCGCCCTTCAGGCCGTTGCGTGCCGTCACGGGATTGAACCCCGACTTCAAGCCGAGCTTGTGCTTCAGCGCGTAGAACAGAAAGCCGACGTGGTGGAGCAGTCCCCTGGAGCCGCAGATCCCGCCCCAGCCGACCTTGCCTGAGCTGTTGAGGCCTGCGACCGCGCCCGCGGGGAGGCGGCCGGCGGGGATGCCATTGGCGCTCGGTGGAATCCCCGCTACGGCCCATTGGATCGCGTCGCTGGAGCTGCCGCTCAGATCGATCGCGAGCAGGAACATTTCGGCGGTGCCGTGGGGAACGCCGCGCCATTCCAGCGGCGGCGAGATACCGCCTCCGTCGCAGGTGTAGCGGGTGGGAATCGGCCCGCCCGCCTTGAAGGCGGTGCTGGCGAGCTTGATCTTGCCGAAGGTCGGCCGTTCGGAGACTTCGCTCGATTTGGTGGAGGTTTTCGCCGCGGGCGGCTTCGCCGGGGTGGAGGTCGTGTGTGCAGGGGTGGTTGACGATGTCGAGGACTTCGAAGCCGGGGGCTTGCCCGCGGTGGAGGTCGTCGCGGGCGTCGTCGGCGCAGTCGGCGTCGTGGCCGCAGACGTGGTCCCGGACGTGGTGGCCGTTGCGACGCTCGCCGACTTGCCGGAACCTTCGCCGCAGCCGGCGATCGCGAGCGTCACGAACAGACACGCCATGACGCCGGCGAGCCGAATCGAGCGGCGCATGCCCGTTATCTCGATTGTGCCAGCCGTGCCGGACCGTTCCTGCCTACCGAATCTGCGACCCATGTCGACCCCTTGCAGCTAGGACCTTCTGATAATCAGAGGGTCGGCACTATACAAGCCCGGCGAAGAATTCGCGCAGCTCGGAACCCTGCTCAGCCTCAGCCGACGCCGGCTGGGAGCTCGACCTCGGTGAGCTCGACCTCGCCCATCAAGCGGCGGGCTTCGCGCGGGTCGATCAGCCCGGCGCCGAGACGTCCGGTGGACTCCGCGCCGCAGGCGACGCCGAAGCGCAGGCACTGGTCGGGCGCACGCGATTCGTAGCGCGCCGCGAGATAGCCGGCGAGGAAGGCGTCGCCCGAGCCACGCTTGGCGACCGGCTCGCGCGCGTCGATGCGCACACGCTTCAAGCAGGGGCGACCGTCGATCAGGACCTGCGCGAAGCAGCCGTCGGGAAGCGTCATGATCGCTTCACGCGGGCCGAGCGCGGCGATCTCGTGGACGACGAGCGAGCGCTCCTCCTCGCCGGCGAACTCGTGGCCGACCAGCTCCTCGGCCTCGAACATGTTGGGCGAGACGACGTCGGGCTCGGCGCGAACCGCGTGGCGCAGCGGCTCGCCGTCGGTATCGATCACGGTCGTCACCTCCATTCGCGCGAGCTCGCGGATCAGCGAAGCGTAGAGCTCGGGGTCGACGCCGCGGGGAAGCGAGCCGGCGAATACGACGATCGCGGCGCCACGCGCGAGATACAAGAGCTTGTCCGCGAACAGCTCGACCTCGTGCTCGGATACGGCCGGACCGCGTTCGTTGATCTCTGTCTGCTCACCGCTCGTCGGGTCGAGCACGGAGGTGTTCGTGCGGGACTCCTCGCGGATGCGCACGAAGTCGTTGAGGATCGCCTCGTCGGTGAGCTGCTCGACGATGTGGGTGCCGGTGGCGCCGCCCGCGAAGCCGGTCGCGATCACGGGCTGGCCGAGCGTCTTCAGGGTGCGTGCGACGTTGACGCCCTTGCCGCCGGCCATCGTGCGCTGCTCGACGGTGCGGTGGCGGCGCCCGAGCCTGAAGTTCGGCACCGAGAGCGACTTGTCGATCGCCGCGTTGAGCGTGACCGTGATGATCATCGAGAGTTCAGACTACCCCAACGCCCATGCGGCCGCGCGTATCCGCTCCGCCTCGGCACGGGCCGCCGCGGCCGGGTCACCGCCAGAGGCCGTGTGGGCGCTCGCGATGCTGCGCGAGGCGGTCACCAAGCCTCCCGCGCGCCCGGGCGCGAAGGCCGGCTGGAGATCCTCGACGCGGCCCCCCTGAGCGCCGACGCCGGGGAGCAGGAACACGGCGTTGGGCATCAGCTCGCGTGCGCGCGCGATGTGGCCGGGGGCGGTGGCGCCGACGACCGCGCCGACGTCGCTCAGACCGCACTCCCCCACGCCGGGTCGGCCCAGCTCGTCCACGATCGCGGCCAGCCGTTCCCACACGGTCCCTCCGCTGGTGAGCTGCAAGTCCTCGATGTCGGCCGCGCCCGGGTTGGACGTCCGCACGAGCAGCAGCACGCCGCTGTGAGCCACGCGCGCGACCGATACGAATGGCTCGACGGCGTCTATGCCCATCAGCGGGTTGACGGTCGCCAGGTCCATACCCAGTCCCGGGACCTCGCCGAACGGGGTCTGCAGGCCGCCGAAGAGCGCCTGGGCGTAGGCGCGAGCGCTGACGTCGATGTCCCCGCGCTTGGCGTCGGCGATCGCGAGCAGTCCCGCGGCACGAGCGTGTCCTGTGACGGCCTCCAGCGCCGTGCGTCCGGGGGCGCCGAGTCGCTCGAAGCATGCGAGCTGGGGCTTGACTGCGACGCACGCGGGCGCCACGGCGTCGATCAGCCCACGGCAATGATGCTCGACCGCACTCGCGGTCCGCTGCGCCGCGGAGAGGGCTCCGTCCGCGTGGCCCTCCACCCCCGGCCACAGTGCGCTCGGGTCGGGGTCGAGCCCGAGGACGATCTGGGACTCGCGCTCACGTACTCGTGCTGCGAGCGTGTCGCCAAACGATCTCAGCGACTCTTCACCGCGGCCTTCAAGCCGCTGCCGGCCGTGAATCGTGGCACGCGCGAGGCGGCGATCTGGATGCGCTCGCCGGTGCGCGGGTTGACTCCCTGGCGCGCGCCGCGCTCGCCGACGTGAAACTTGCCGAACCCGGATAGCGTGACCTCGCTGCCACGTCGCAACGCATCCTCGACGGTGCCCAGCACCGCGTCGATCGCACGCGTGGCCTCGCCTTTGGTCAGGCCAGAGCGATCCGCCACCTGGTCGACCAGCTCGGACTTCGTCACCTCATCCTCCTCGTTCGTGAAGACTTTGCGTTGACGCTAACAGCACGGGCGGACGAGTTGAGCCTGGTCGGAGGAAGGTGACGACCTGGGGATCGGCGACAATGCGCGCGATGACATTCGAACGCGTCGCCTGGACCCTGACCGTGCTCGTCGCGTTGCTGACGGCGTTCTTCCTCTTGCTGGCGGGCTACACCGGCTATGCCGGCCTGTCCACCGCCGTGGGCGCGGCTGCGGCGATCAACCTGCTGTAGAGCGCGTCTGATCAGCCGGAGAGTCCGAGGACGAGCGCCAGGGCGTCGTCCACCGCCGCCATCTCGCCATGGTCCAGATGACCGAGGCTGCCCTTGACCGCCCGCGCATCTACGAGGCGCAGCTGATCGGTGAGCACATGCGTCGGTGTCCCCTCCAGGTCGATCATCGGACGAAACGTCGCCGCCGCCGCGGAGCGCGAGGTCGGAGCAATCAGCACGGTGCTGAGATCCAGCAGCTCGTTCGCCTGCACGACGACTCCGGGCCTCGCTTCCTGCTGCTCATGGCCGCGCGCCCGGCGTGGCGCCGCCACCCGTACAACCTCACCGCGAATCATCAGTCTGCGGGCCAGGGCGGGGCCAGCTCGTCGAGCTCGTCGCGCAGCGCCGCCAACTCCGCGCGATCAGCCGGATCGGCCGCCAGTCGCCGTGCCTCCTCGCGCAACGCCACGCGTTGACGTCGACGCGCGCGGGCCTCGGTCAAGGCGCTCCGCACCGCCTGCGAATCGTTCATCCCCTCCGCGCGCAGGACGGCAAGCGCCGCTTCCGCGTCAGGGTCAAGTCGGACATGCAGAGCGCGAGCCACACGCTCAATGTATCACAAATCGTTCTACAATTTCTTTATTCTCCCGAGGCCTCCGCCGGCTCCCACGTGGCGTCGATCAGAGACGCGTGAAGCCGAGCAATGCAGCGACGGCAGCTTGATTCTCGTCGCGGGAGGCGAACGCGATCTCGTCGTCCTCCGGCTCCGCGAGCGCGGGCATTGTCAGCGCGGCTACCGCGAGGTGCCAGGCGTCCAGCGCTCGCAGGGCGTGCTCGCGGACCAGACCCAGCGCCCTGTCCTCGATGTCTCCCTGAGGGGCCGTGAGTTCCGCCACCCGTCCGTCGGCGGCAAGATCCGCGTCCAGGGCGGCGAGCAGGCCGCGCTCGTCGGCGTCACCTCGACTCGATCGTGCGGCGCGGATCAGCGCTCCGGACACCTCGATCCGCGTCCAGCTCCCGGTGACGGGCGTGATCTCCTGATCTTCGAGCAGAGCGCGGGCTTCCTGGTGACCATCCTCGTCGCTCAGGTAGGACCGCACGAGGACTGACGAATCCAGGTAGACGATCACCGCAGGCGGTCGCGCTCTTCGTCGATGAGCCGATCCACGATCGGACCGAGGCCACGGGTCGACGCGATGACGCGCTCGCGATCGGCCTCGCTCACCGGAGGGGCGTGAACCTCTCTCAGCATGCCGAGAGCCGCCGCCCTGGCGCGCAGGCGCTCGCGGGGACCGCCCATATCGGCATCCATGGAGGAATCGAGTATCGCGCCGGCGACGGCGTTCATGCTGCGACCCTCTCGTGCCGCCCGCGCGGCGATCCGTCGATGAAGGTCCTCCGGCACACGCAGCAGCAACTGCTTCATGAGCAGAATGATATCACCTGTGGCGTCTGATATCAGCCGGTATTGACCTGGATGGCCCGGCGTAGACGGCGACAGTGCTTCGATCAAACCATGAGCCGGCTCATCGAGGGCAGTGGCAGTGGGTCGCGATGAAGTCGGTCGGCGTGAGACCGGCGCCGGCTTGCAGCAGCTCGGCGTCGGCGGTCACGAGCGCGATGTTCCGCTCACGCGCGACGGCCCAGTAGGCCGCGTCGTAGAAGGTGAGCCGATGGGCCGCCGCGAGCGCTGCTGCGTCCTTGCGGGCCTTGGGCGATAAGCGCAGACCCTCGTCGCAGATCAACTCGAGGCGATCGAGGATGGTGGCGACGTGCTCTCCCGGCAGACCGAGTGCCCGTGCCGCCACGTTGCCCAGCTCGTAGACCGTCAGATCGAGAACGGCCGCGGTCAGCGTGCCGGCGGTGTGCGCCTCGAGGATCGCGCGGGCCTGCGCGACTTCGGCCTCGCCCGCCTCGTGGAACCACTTGACCACAACGGACGTGTCACAGAGAACATCTGTCACCGATGCGGACTCATCAGGCCTGCGCGCCGGCCGTCGCGTGTGTTCAGCCGGTCACGCTCGGACCGGATCAGCTGACCGGACTCAAATACGCCCGTGCCCTCGAACAGCGCCCTTGCTTCCTCGATCGCGCGGCGCACCGCAGCGGGATCGCACCGGTCAAGCTCGCGACTGACGGCATCGCGCAGTAGCGCGCTGCGCGTAGTCGCACGCCTGCGAGCCTCCGCATCCACCTGCTCTAGCAGCTCGTCGGGAAACGACACCATCACCTTGGCCATACCAACAGTATATCCTCTTTGGGCCTCATCCTCCGATCTGGGCCTGGATCGTCTGTCTGATTTCTTCTCCTTTGGGGGTGAGTGTCCATGCGTTGGGTTCTCCTCGGGGTGCGCCGTGACCGGTGTTCTTGGTCAGACCGAGGGTGTCTAGGCGTGTGAGTAGCTTTGACATTTGGCCTTGGTCGGTGATGTCGGAGTGCCGGGCGATCTGGCGGTTTGATGCGCCGGGGTGTGCCCCGATCGCGAGTAGGACACGGACGGTGCGGTATGTCAGGCGCATGTCGAGGTCTTTGAGGGGGTCGCGGTGGACGCGATGTTGGGTGGTTCTGGGAGGCGTGGTGGGCGCGGGGCGGTCGAGCTCTCGCTGTGCGGCGCCCGGGCCTTGGTAGGGGAGCACGATCATTGCCATCAAGGGGCTCAATAGGCTTGTCAGGAGTTGGGGGTCGGGGTCGATCAGGCGGGCGTGCAGGACCGCAAAGACTGAGCCGACGACTCCCTCTGCTGTCAGGCGCGTGGGTACACAGCCTGGCTTAGCTTCGTGTTTGCCTTCATCTATCGCGTCGATCAGCCTTGCGAGGACTGCTGCGCGGCGCGTAAGGGCTCCTGTGCCCGCCCCGAGCGCATCCACGATCATCAGGCCTCCCAGTCCGGGCTCGTCCTCTAGGAACTCCAGCAGAGCGCTAAGGCCACGCTTGATCTGCTCACTCCATTTTCCCGGGGTCGAATGCTCTGCGAGGACCCTAACGGATGCTTGTTCTACTGCTTGGTCGAAAGCGGCGAGGAAGCACTCCTGAAGATTGTCGAATAGTTCATAGAACGTGCGGCGGGATACTCCTGAGCGGGCGACGATGTGCGCGACGGTGACGTTTGCTACTCCGCGCTCGCGGGCTACGTCCACCATCGCGGAAAGGATCCGTATGCGTTGAATGGACGCTACGCCGGACGACGCTACGCGGGACTTTTCATTCGGCCGTAAGATCCGCTTCGCGGATCGGCCGGAATGAAAAGCCCGCTCCGCTTGGCTCACTTTGTGACTCTCCCACGCCCAGCTGGTTTCTTGGCTTTCTTCACCGATGAGCCGTACTGCCTGCGGACCCTGGTTTCACACGCGACCCTGCGCTTCTTTGGCTTGGTATGACACGCCTTCAGTGCTATCGCGAGCTTCTGCGCTCGGGTTAGCACCACGCTCTTCTTCTTGACCGACGGGGCCTGAGTGAGGTTACCCGCACCGGTCACCGCCGCACTCGCAGGCACACCAAACACAGGCGATGGGGTGCTCGTCGTGCCTTCACAACCGGACCCTTTACAAGATTGATCGGAGGCAACCGGTGGGAAGCCTCCATCAACCCTCGCATCATAAAGATCGCGCTGCGCACCGTCAACATCGCTTGATAGCAACGGATCATCAGTCGCAAACAACACATTCCCACCCGACGCATCCATACCCTCAAACTGCGTACCACACAAAGCGCCTTTCACCAATTGGGTGTCCTGACCATCAGACACCAAATGCACACTACCCTGCGAAATCAACCCACCCGTATGAAACTCATACAAACTCAAACAACCACGCGCAGCCGACGACGCACGCGGACTCAACGCACCACCAGACTCAAAAAACACCGTCCCACCATCACCAGACACCGCCAAACGATTCGTCGACGATTTAAAATCACGCCCCCTGCCAATCTGTTCAACGACTTCTGCCAAAGCTTGTGAGTCTGCGCCGATCGTGACATCGTTACCGTTTTCGCCGTATCCGTTTTCGCCTTGAGTGACACGTACTAGTTCCCCAGTAAGCGCGTCATACTCAAACAACTGAGTTTGACTACTCGTATCATCCGGTGTCACGCCAGGCCTAGCACTCGCAAACACCACAAACTGACCTTCCCCGCCAGTCACCTCCACCGGCCGCTGAAGAATCTTTGCCCAGTCGGCTTCGTCTTCCGCCCCAAGCGTCGCGACGAACCTTGTCGCGCCGCTCACGGCGTCATACTCATACAAGTTAGGCTGACCTTCCACCGGAGCCGCACCGTACTCATTCACCCCCGCACCCGCAAGCACACCACGCGCCACATAGTAAATACGCGAACCATCCTCCGAGATACCAGCCACACCCAACACCCCACCACCCACAGAAACCACACTCAAACACCGCCGCGCTACCTGACATTCACTCCCAGGCATACCAAAATCATACTCATACAAATTACAACCCACACCACTTGTGATCCTTGCGCACCCAGGCCTCGTTGCGCTGCCACTAGCTGTTCCGTCGACCGCACCTTCCATCAACTTCTGCGTGCTCGTAAAGAAAACCTTTTCTCCACTTTCCGACGCACCCTCAAAATTCTTACCCGACTCCGTTTCACAACCAACCGTACACTCGCTCGCTGACACATGTACAGTCACAGCCGGTGCAGAGCTCGACAAGGCACCATGCAAACGCGCATACACCTCAGCTACCGGGGGGCCCTCTGTGCAACCAAATTCTTCACTAGGCTCGAGGGTAAAGAAGATCGATTCTCCACTGCTCGACAGCGCATTATACACGGTCCCACCACCTAGCCTTGCCCCGCACCCTGCAATCAAACTAGTGCTACCTTTTCCTCCTTCAACCGCCACCAGTATCGGCTGTTCCTTATAGATGCCACTGCGTTTGCTTACTGTCCCGCTGTATTCATACAATGACCCTTCGATGCCGACGGTTTTATCAAACGGCCAATAAATTTCTGGACCAGAGGCGGCTAGCACGACATGCCCATAGTTATTGGTAGCGGCATCTGGTTCGTCGAAGACCGTCGCTGTGTTGAATACATCACTCGATTCTTCCACGCCTTTAGTGGGAGGTGCCAGCGGTCCAACGAAACTGTAAACGCCGTCTGCAGAGCGAACGTAAAGACCTCTAGTATTGGCCGATTGCTGAGGTGTATGCTGATCCCAGAGTGTCATTCCATTATCGGCTTCAGCTGAAACCGGTAGCTGCCCCACGAACTGCGACAACGGAGCATCCAAAGGCGAGAGCTGCCAGCCAGTAGTAGTACGCGACTCTAGATACACCGCGGCTTCAAACGGCGTTTCCCCCTCGCCGGGCGTACTCGAAAGAGAGCCCAAGCTGGAAACTATTGTACTTTCGCCGTTCGACGCGTAACTCGCAGTAACCATCGGATAGCCCTCCTTATACACGGGGGTCACCATCTCGTACGCCCGGCAATCCGCCAGCGAACCGGAGTTCAGTTCGCTGCGCAACGCTTCGTTAGGACACGAGCCTTCGGCGTGAGCGGGGACAGCCAGGAACGGTGCCGTTATGAGCACACCATAAGCCGCCAGTCCCGCCAAGAACAATCTATGAGTACTCATCCCTAACCGCCCTTTATTGGTCATATCGCGCCGTGACTCATCACCGCTCCACCGATCTCCGCCTACTTCTTTCTTCCGTGCTTTGCCTTGCTCTTGTGCTTAGACCGCTGCTTCTTCGCCTTCTTCTTGGGACAGCCGCTCACGCCGATCTTTGTGTTCTGGGTGATGACTGCCCCGTTCTGTGCGGTGATCGTCGCCGGCAACGTCAACGACATCCCACACAGATCACCTTTCGCCTTCGTGGGGATGTCCGTCGCGAACGCGGAGTGTGCTCCCTGCGGCAACACCGCTTCGAAACTAGAGATCGGAGCATCGGGGACGCTGTTGAACGTGCTCGTCGTGATCTGCTTCTTGATGTTCGTGTTCCCGTCCAGATACAAAAGGACACCTTCGCCCTGCAAGATCACGACCGCATCAGGGAACGCGGCGCCACCATGAGAAACCAAGTAGATCGGCCCCGTCAACGGATGCGCGAGCACGGGAGTATGTGCCGTCGCTGTCCCGATCACCGATCCCACTGGACACCCCGCCGGGTTCGCGTTGAACTGCGCTTCGGTGCACGCTTTCTGAAGCGTCGTCAAACGCGCCGGTAGTTGCTTTGGGAACACGAGACGAACTTTCGCGATGTTCGCCTGGCCCGTCGCAGACCCCAGCTTGATCGTGAGGCTCGCACCATTGGCTTTAGAGGTCTTGCCCTTCGTGCTAGCCGACAAGGACGGTTTGAACGGCAGGTTCTTGCAACCCACAGCGTTAAACGGAGTAGACACATCAGCCGTCGCACCTAAGGTCGAAGCGAGGACTCCCGTGATGCTCTGCTGCACACAACTAGTCGGGTTGAACGTGAACACGGGATTGTTCAGCGTCACGTTGACCGTACGAATCCGCAGCGGAACACCATCAATGATCTGCGGCAGCGGACTGCTGACCGCTGTGACCTGCGCAGTATGCGGATCTATGTGCAGCGCTGCACGCACGATCACGTTCCCGAGATTGAACGGTCCCGCGACAGCGGGCACCACTACCGACAGCCCAAACGGTGCTCCCCCATACGGTCCGGTGAAATAGACCTGTCCAGTCTGATAGTAAGGCTCAGAACCAGACCCGATACCCACCGTCGTACTGCCAACACGACTGGATTCCGGACACCCACCCACAGAAGCCTGCGGCTCAGGACACTGCGCGACACTCGCGACATCCGCGAGCAACCCCTGCGGCAATGTGGTTGAGACCGTTGAGATGTCCTGTTCGCGATCTTCACGTTTCAACGTCAACGTGAACGAGGTGTGTCCCCCAGCCTGGGTGGAGGTACTGCCCGCGCTGAAGCCCGGAGCGAACCCCTGCACACCACACCCTTCGTTGACCTGAAAGCTACCCGACGGTTCAGAAGACTCTCCCCCACTCCACGGTGCGATCACACCCGTCGTGGTCGCCGTACCACACGTTTGCGGATTAGCCAGCGACGCGCGCGGACCACCACTCGTTTCGATCCTCAGATCATCAACAGGGAACTGCGGGGTATCTTCAAACACTGACGTGATCTGCCCCGTGCTGGGGTTCACCAGCGCCTTACCCGCGAGCTTGATGATCACGCCCCTGTTCGGAGCTTCCAGTTCCAGATACAAGCGATACAGCGAACCGTTCGCGGCGTCTTCTGGTGTGCACGGGTTCGGATGAGCACCGTTCCCGCATTCCGGTTCCGCTAGATACAGATGGCCTTCTAGTTCTTCACGCAGCAACGGAGTGCTCGCACGTGCCGTACCGACCTCTGAGGATGAGGGACAGTGCCCTGCCGTCAGTGCGGGCAGCCCATCGGGACCGTCGACTTCGCCTTCCCCGGTTTCCGTCCCCGGAGCGCCAGGGGCCCCTTCGCCGTTGGGGAGATCAATCCCGTGAGGCCCACTGGCCACACACGCAGTCAAGCCGTTCGCCGCACCCGGCGATAGTGAGGTGCCTGCCGGGAACGTGAACGTCACACTCTTATACGGCGGCGTACCCAACCCCGAACCACCACCCGGCGCCTGCGGAACTTCCAGACCAACCTTATAGCCCGAGGGCTCATCCGCCTCGCTCGTATCACCAGCATTACGAACGTCCGGGCCGGCGCTCAACACCGAAGAGAACTGCAGCAGATTGCACCCTTCGAGGCCGGGGAACGCCACCGTCGACCCGGAGAATGTGCTTTCAGGGTGCACCCACGTGTCCGCCGATACCGAAGCTTCGCGCGCCGCCGGTCCCTCTTCGCAATCGCTCGGGTTCGTCAGGAACGCGCCGCGATCATAGCTCGCGGGTTCTTCTTCGCCAGTCAAGAAATGTTCTTCCAGATCACCATAGAACGTCGCCACCAACCCGGCCAAGCCGGCGATCGGCGGCAATCCCGGCGTCGCGACGCGCAACACGTACCCACCTTCGTGACGCACGACCGTCGCGTAGAAAACGAACGTGTAGTTGTTGGCCGTGAACGCGAACTCCGCCGCGTAGCCCTTCTCCGGTGTGATGTTGTAAATCCCATGCGCATGCGTCGGATCGCCAGTATTGGGCGAGACGTTGCTCAAGATGAACGGGAGGATCGTCCCTAAGCGACTTCCCGGCGGGCAGCCCGTCTGGTTGGTCCCCGTTTCCACGATCGACGCCGGACAGGTATCCGCGACCGACGTGTTACCTAGCATCCCCAACGGGAGATAGAAAACCAGATCCTTTATCGGTTCAACCGGTTTACTCGGCTGCCCCAAACCTTCACCAAACATACTGTTCAACGCCAGCGTTGTCGTCAAGAAATGCGGGTGACCACCTGCCTGGATAACCGGTTCACCGGCCGGGCCTGTCGCTTCGAAATGAAACTGCGCTACCCCCGACGGAGCCATTTCGCCCACTGCGCCCGCCCGTGTTTCGGCTTCGCCGCTAGCCGTCGCCGCGCCACCACCGCTCACGCTCCCTATATCCGTCAGAGGACCAGAAATGCTACCCGTGACTTCGAAGTTGACCTGCAGCAACACGAACCCGCTGGGCACGACCACCGATTCCGGGAAGGTGCACGACACTTCACCCGCTTCGCTAGTACACCCAGCTTCACCCGGTTCAGCGCTATACCCCGTCACGCTAAGCCCCGCCGGCAGAACGTCCTTTATCGTAAACACACCGGTGCTGTTGCCCCCGCCGATGTTCTCAACGACAACATCGTACTTCCCCCGCTTACCGACCTGCGAAGGCACAACCGAAGGGAACCCCACCGTCGTCACATGCCACGCCGGCGGAGGCACAGCCGCCGCAAACGCCACACCAGAACCACCCGCCAGACCGATAGCGACCAGCAACAGCGCCACCCCGACACCAACACAGACGCGCCGCGCAGAGCGACCAGAGCTCATAGAAGTATTCATGACTTGCTCCTCCGATTGAAGCCGGCTCTTCTCGCCCGCTTGATTTTCGACTTACCCCTGCCCCCAGCCTCACTCCTGATGCATTTGCCATGAACAGACTTCTTCGACTTGGCGCACCTGACAACAACCTTCCTCGGCACAGCCGTCTTCACCGATGGCGCCGGCGTCAGGTTTTCCCCGCCGGCCACACCCACACTGGACGGAACACCGAACACCGACGGCGAAGCGCCTGTCGTGCCTTCACAACCAGAACCTCCACAAGACTGGGCAGAGACAGCCGGCGGGAAACCACCATCAACCCTCGCATCATAAAGATCGCGCTGCGCACCGTCAACATCGCTTGATAGCAACGGATCATCAGTCGCAAACAACACATTCCCACCCGACGCATCCATACCCTCAAACTGCGTACCACACAAAGCGCCTTTCACCAATTGGGTGTCCTGACCATCAGACACCAAATGCACACTACCCTGCGAAATCAACCCACCCGTATGAAACTCATACAAACTCAAACAACCACGCGCAGCCGACGACGCACGCGGACTCAACGCACCACCAGACTCAAAAAACACCGTCCCACCATCACCAGACACCGCCAAACGATTCGTCGACGATTTAAAATCACGCCCCCTGCCAATCTGTTCAACGACTTCTGCCAAAGCTTGTGAGTCTGCGCCGATCGTGACATCGTTACCGTTTTCGCCGTATCCGTTTTCGCCTTGAGTGACACGTACTAGTTCCCCAGTAAGCGCGTCATACTCAAACAACTGAGTTTGACTACTCGTATCATCCGGTGTCACGCCAGGCCTAGCACTCGCAAACACCACAAACTGACCTTCCCCGCCAGTCACCTCCACCGGCCGCTGAAGAATCTTTGCCCAGTCGGCTTCGTCTTCCGCCCCAAGCGTCGCGACGAACCTTGTCGCGCCGCTCACGGCGTCATACTCATACAAGTTAGGCTGACCTTCCACCGGAGCCGCACCGTACTCATTCACCCCCGTACCCGCAAGCACACCACGCGCCACATAGTAAATACGCGAACCATCCTCCGAGATACCAGCCACACCCAACACCCCACCACCCACAGAAACCACACTCAAACACCGCCGCGCTACCTGACATTCACTCCCAGGCATACCAAAATCATACTCATACAAATTACAACCCACACCACTTGTGATCCTTGCGCACCCAGGCCTCGTTGCGCTGCCACTAGCTGTTCCGTCGACCGCACCTTCCATCAACTTCTGCGTGCTCGTAAAGAAAACCTTTTCTCCACTTTCCGACGCACCCTCAAAATTCTTACCCGACTCCGTTTCACAACCAACCGTACACTCGCTCGCTGACACATGTACAGTCACAGCCGGTGCAGAGCTCGACAAGGCACCATGCAAACGCGCATACACCTCAGCTACCGGGGGGCCCTCTGTGCAACCAAATTCTTCACTAGGCTCGAGGGTAAAGAAGATCGATTCTCCACTGCTCGACAGCGCATTATACACGGTCCCACCACCTAGCCTTGCCCCGCACCCTGCAATCAAACTAGTGCTACCTTTTCCTCCTTCAACCGCCACCAGTATCGGCTGTTCCTTATAGATGCCACTGCGTTTGCTTACTGTCCCGCTGTATTCATACAATGACCCTTCGATGCCGACGGTTTTATCAAACGGCCAATAAATTTCTGGACCAGAGGCGGCTAGCACGACATGCCCATAGTTATTGGTAGCGGCATCTGGTTCGTCGAAGACCGTCGCTGTGTTGAATACATCACTCGATTCTTCCACGCCTTTAGTGGGAGGTGCCAGCGGTCCAACGAAACTGTAAACGCCGTCTGCAGAGCGAACGTAAAGACCTCTAGTATTGGCCGATTGCTGAGGTGTATGCTGATCCCAGAGTGTCATTCCATTATCGGCTTCAGCTGAAACCGGTAGCTGCCCCACGAACTGCGACAACGGAGCATCCAAAGGCGAGAGCTGCCAGCCAGTAGTAGTACGCGACTCTAGATACACCGCGGCTTCAAACGGCGTTTCCCCCTCGCCGGGCGTACTCGAAAGAGAGCCCAAGCTGGAAACTATTGTACTTTCGCCGTTCGACGCGTAACTCGCAGTAACCATCGGATAGCCCTCCTTATACGCCGGGGTCACCATCTCATACGCCCGACAATCCGCAAGCGAACCGGAGTTCAGTTCGCTGCGCAACGCTTCGTTAGGACATGAGCCTTCAGCATGGGCAACAGCAACCATTGACGAGAACCCCGCAACAAGAGCACCAAGAGCCATCAAGCCGGCAAAAAATGACCTATGGACACCCATCCCTGCAACACTTCGACGTCCTCGCCGGCGCAATACCATCACTATTCCTCCCATTCCAGTTCTCATCACAAAGTCACCGCGCTCAACCGCGCGCTCTGCTCCACCTTCAGTCGTTGTGGGGTCGCCCGCCCCTACGCGAACGACCCCAAGACTCACTCACTTACGCAAGAAGCCCCACAACAATTTTGTAATCAATCTTTGCCGCTAATGAAAGCTCCAGCCTTTTGCGGATTCCAATTTAGCCTTCGCCCCGGCAATCAGATGTACCGAAGTGTCGTTCCAAAGCAATTCATTTTCCCCGGTATTGACACGAAATTCCTGCTGAGCAGATTCTTCACGCCCTTTCGGCAAGACAAGCTTAATCTTACCCCCAAGTTCAGATTCGCCGGCAATACCGCAAGTGCCTTTGATAATAAACCTCGCAAAATCTACGCCTTTGACGGGCTTCAACACGACCGTGTCTTCCGGGCTTTTGCTGCCCAGCGCAGCTTCGACCTTCAACGGCTTGCTTTCAATCGTGCTTTTTTCTATACTGCAGCCGGCCGCCTTGAGGACACATCCGGTGAAAACAAAATGTTCGATTTCACCACCAGTGTGTGCAGCAATGTTCGCTTTCTTCAATTCAATGCCGGAACATTCAGTGACCACTCCGAGATAGTTGAAAGTAATATTTTCCGTCAAAGTAGTCGTGCTGGCCAAAGGCGTCGAGGATGCCAGTTCGGTGCCACCGACATACCACGACGCCGCCGAAGCCGAACCAGCCGCCATCGCACTAACAGCCACGACAACCACCAACCCAGCCAAAACAGCCTTCATTCTGGATCTCATAAACAACACTCATGCCTTTCTCATTCGTCTCATTCAGCATCAAGACCCAGCCCAAAACGGACCCAGCCCCAACACCGGTCTCACTGCACAGCACGTCCAAACGAGACGGCAAAGCCGCCCCACCCAAACGCACACCTAGATGCCCGGCACGAACACGGGCACGAGAAAACACCGCACGTAGTCGGCGCGAAGAACAAGAGCTACCCCTCCCCACGAGGGGACTGAAGGCCCAGCGAGATTCAGTCGCTAAACCAGGGGAACTACTGGGACAAGAGAGAGAGAGAGAGAGAGAGATGAGTCAGCGCTGCTGACGCATCTACCAACGGGACCAACAGGCCACGCAGCGATCCCCATCACGTCTGTCGAACAAGACTCCACGCGAAAGCACTCCCTCATCACGAGCGACCCGATCCCTCTCACATATCCCGAAAAACTGGCTCCTGCAGGTCCGCCAAACCGGAGAACCCAAAACCAGACCTATTTTTATATGCCGGTCCTCGCAAAAGGGGACCTGACAACAAGAACCATACATGCACCCGTGGTGCCATGTCAAGTCCTAACCGCCAAAACCCCATGGGACGGCGCGGAAACGCTGCCGCAGAGCCAAAGTCAGGTACGCGTCTCGTCCGTGTCGTCAGGTCCGGCGAGTGTCGAGCCACGCGAGCAGCGCACGAGCAGCGCGCCCACGGTGACTGATCTGATCCTTCTGCACGTCAGTCAATTCGGCCATCGTCTCATCCCCCGGCCAGTCATCAGGGAGAAACGCCGGGTCATAGCCGAAACCCCCCGCGCCCCGCGGCTCGGCCGCGAGCATGCCCGCGCAGCGCCCCTCGAACACGCGCTCCACGCCCGCGACCTGGTCTGCATACGCAAGCGCACATACGTACTCCAGCCCACTGCCGGCCGACGCCTCGCGCAAGAGCAACGCCAGGTTCTCCGCGTCGCTCGCGTGTTCCCCTGCATACCGGGCCGATCGCACGCCCGGGCGGCCGCCGAGCGCGGCCGCCTCGATGCCAGAGTCATCCGCGATGCTCGCACGACCAGTCGCCGCGGCGGCCGCCCGAGCCTTGCCGAGCGCGTTCTCCGCGAAGGTGGCGCCGTCCTCGGGTGGCAGTTGCACCTCGTCAGGCAGCGCGTCGAGCGCCCAGCCGGGCAGCAGACGCGCAAACTCGCGGCGCTTGTGCTCGTTGCGCGTGGCTAGCAGCAGCTTCGACATCGTCATGCTGCGAGTTGAGGCGGCCGGGCGGTGATTGGCGGGCGCCGCACGCGAGCGCAGTCAGTCGTGAGGCACTTCACGCGGCTGACCCTCACGTGGCGACGGTCGCCTCGGCGATCGCCATCGCCTGGAGTCCGCGCAGCGTCTCGATGCCTCCCGCCGCGAGCGCCAACAGCTCGTCCAGGTGCGCGCGCGAAAGAGGCGTGCGCTCGGCTGTGGCCTGCACCTCCACGAGGCCTCCCTCTCCCGTCATCACGACGTTCGCGTCGACCTCGGCGTTGGAGTCCTCGCCGTAGTCGAGGTCGAGGCGCGGCTCGCCGGCGACGATCCCACAGGAGACCGCCGCGACGGATCCCGTCAACGGGCTCCCGGTCAGCCGGCCCTTCTCGCGCAGCGTCGCGCAGGCCAGCGCAAGCGCGACGTACGCGCCGGTGATCGAGGCGCAGCGCGTGCCGCCGTCGGCTTGCAGGACGTCGCAGTCGAGGTAGATGGTCCGTTCGCCCAGGGCTTTGAAGTCCACGACGCCCCGCAGCGAGCGTCCGATCAGGCGCTGGATCTCGACGCTGCGCCCGTCGAGGCGGCCCTTGGAGATGTCGCGCTGCTTGCGATCTCCCGTGGAGGCGGGCAGCATCGCGTACTCGGCCGTGACCCAGCCCCGGCCCTTGCCGGCCATCCAGCGTGGCACCGTCTCCTGCGCGGAGGCCGTGCAGATCACGCGCGTCTCCCCGATCGAGATCAGGGCGGAGCCCGTGGCGGTGCGCACGAACCCCGGCTCGATCGTCGTCGGGCGCAGCCCGTCCGGCGCGCGGTCATAGCTGCGCTTGCTCACGCCTCGACCTCCCCGCGCTCGACCATGCGCCCGCTCCGCGGGCTCACGCGATCGCCTCGACGCCCGCGAGCTCGACGTGCTCGACCGCGCCCAGCGGCATCTGCAGAAAGCCGGTCCCGAGCTCGCGAAAGGTGGGCACATCGCCAGTGCAGAAAAACCTGTAGTCGCCCTCGCCGCTCGCGCGCGGGTTCTGCAACTCGCGCGTGCTCAGCGCGTGCTCGACCTGGCGCGCGAGCGCCGCCCCGGACGTCACGAGCTCGACGTCGGGACCGAGCGTGCGCTGCAACATCGGGCTGATCAGCGGGTAATGGGTGCAGCCCAGGATCACCGTGTCCACATCCGCCTGGCGCAGCGGCTCGCACGCGGCGCGGACCGTCGCGACGGCCTGCTCGTCGAACTGCTCGCCCGCCTGGATGATCGACGCGAGCGTCGGACACGCGACCGCGTGCAGCGCCACGTGTGGGTCGACGGCGGCTATCGCCCGCTCGTACGCGCCGCTGGCCACGGTCGTCGGCGTCGCCAACAGCCCGATCCGCCCGCTGCGCGTGGCGGCGACGGCACGCAAAGCCTCGGGGCGCACGACCCCCATCACGTCGATGCCAAGCGTCGTCTGACGCATGCGCGCGCTGAGGCTCGGCAAAGCCGCCGAGGTGGCGGAGTTGCACGCGACGACAAGCAGCTTCGCGCGCCGGCGCAGCAGCAGATCCTCGGCGATCTCGGCCGCAAAGCGCTCGATCTCCTCCGGTGCGCGTTCGCCATACGGGAACCGGGCGGTGTCCCCCAGGTAGACGAAATCCTCGCGCGGCAGCCGCACCAGCAGCTCGTGCAAGACGGTCAGCCCGCCCACACCCGAGTCGAACACTGCGATCGGCCGCGCGCGCGGGTCCGATCCGGCGGATGGGCTGTCCATGCGGGCCATCATTCCACAGGGTCCCTCGACGACGCCCGTGGAGCCCGCGCGGTCTCGACCATTCCCTCTTGCCGCCAGGCCATCCCTCAACCACCATCTCTATCGTGACGCGAGCCCGTGCGCGCGCTCGTCGTCTCGAACATGCTGCCCGACGCCGCCCATCCTCAGCGCGGACGGTTCGTGCGCGACCAGGTCGACGCGCTGCGCCGTCTCGACGGTATCGAGGTGGAGCTGCACGAGCTGGCGCCCGGCCCACGTGAGCTCGTGCGTGGCGCGTGGGATCTGCGCCGCCGCTACGGGCGTGAGCGGTTCGACGTCGTCCACGCCCACTTCGGCCTCAGCGCCTGGCCCGCGCTGACCGTCCGCGCCAAGGTGCGCGCCCTGACCGTGCACGGGACCGACCTCAGCCATCCCCGCACACGTCGCCTGACCCGCAGGGTCATCCCGCGCATGGACATCCTCGCCGCCGCCTCGGCGCCGCTGGCCCAGCGGCTGCCCACGGGCCGTGAGCGGGCGCAGGTGCTGCCGTGCGGCGTGGACCTCGTTCGCTTCCACGCGATTCCCCGCGCGGACGCGCGGGCCGAGCTGGAGCTCGACCCCGATGAGCCGTTCCTGCTGTTTCTCGCCTCCCCGTCGCGCCCGGAGAAGCACTATGACCACGCGCTCGCCTTGGCACGCGACGCGGACGTGGAACTGCGCGCGCTCGGCGCCGTGGCGCCCGAGCGGGTAGCGCTGTGGGTCAACGCAGCCAACGCCGTCCTCGTCCCCTCCGAGCGCGAGGGCTTCGGTCTGGCCGTGCTCGAGGCGCTGGCCTGCGACGTGCCCGTGCTCGCTGCGCCAGTCGGCATCCATCCCGAGGCGCTGCGCGACGTCGCGGGCACGCTGTGCGCCCCGTTCGAGCTGAACGCTTGGCGTGACGCGCTCGCCCCCCACTTGCACGACCCGGATCCGCGCATCGCAGGGCGATCCCACGCCGAGCCGTTCTCGGCGTTACGCATGGCTGAACGCGTCGTCGCCGCCTGGCGCGCGGCCCTCCGCGACGCCGGATAGCATTGATGGGTCGATGGAAGATGCCCAAGCCACCAGTCAGGCGACCGAGGAGCAGACGCCTGCGGGAGAGGACGCGCCGACCGGCCCGCCCGGGTTCAGCGAGCGCGGGCGGATGCGTCGTCGCGTGCGCTTCCTGCGCAAGGCGCGTGAGCTGGCTTACCGCGATCTCGGCGGGCTCGTGTTCGACCTGCACCGCTTCGGCCGGCGCAACGACGCGCTCGTCCTCGCCAAGCTCGAGACGATCGGGCGTATCGACAGCGAGCTGCGCGCGCTGCAAGACAGCATGTCCGAGCGCCAGCCCGTGACGGTCCTGCGGGAGGCGGGCGTGGCGGCATGCCCGCGCTGCGCCGCGATCCACGGCAGCGACGACCGCTTCTGCCCCAACTGCGGCCTCGCGATGGATCTTCGCGCCGAGCGCCCCGTGGCCGGCCCCCCCGCGTCGGCGCCCACGCCCGCTCCGGTTCCAGCCCCCGCACCCATGTCTGCGCCCGCCCCAGACCTCACCGCACCGGCCCCACGTCCCCCAGCCGCACCCGCCCCGGATCCCGCGGGGCCGACCAAACCGGTGGCGGCGCCCGTGCCCGCCTCGCGTGCGACCCGTCCCAAGGATCCCGAGCCCTCGACAGGCGAGAGAGCCGGCGCGGACAAACCGGACAAACAGTCCAGCGTGGACCAGCCCACCGAGATCGTCCGCCCACCCGCACAAAGCCCGTGAGGGTCCCCCAGCCTTGAGCGTCGCCACGCCACCGCCGACGACCACGTCACCCGGCGCGAGCACAGGGCCGCCCGTGGATGCGGCCTGTCCGCTGTGCGGCGCCCCGCTGGACCCCGCCCAGGAGTGGTGCCTGAGCTGTGGCGCGGCCGCGCGCACGCGCCTGGCCGCCCCGACCAACTGGAAGGCCCCGATCGTCGCGATCGCCGTGATCGCGACGCTGGCGCTCGGCGTGCTCGCCGCCGCGCTCGTCAAACTCAGCGGTGGGAATCCCACGACCAAGGCGGTCGCTCCCGTCACGAGGACGATCGTCGTCGCGACAACGCCTACGTCCACGATCCCCACCACCCCAGGCGCCGTCCCGACCACGGTGACCCCGACGACCACAACGCCGAGCACGCCCGGGACGAGTCCCGGCGGTACGATCGCACCCACGACCACGAGCCCCACCCCTGGCACGCCCACGACATCCACGCCGTTCACCCCGACGGGGACGACCGGCGCTCCTACCGCGACGACAACGACCCCGACGACAACGGGCACCGGATCCAAGCACGCCAACGAAGAAGCGCTGCGCAAAGCCGGATTCCTGCCGCGCACCAAGAAATAGCCGCCGGCCCGGCGATCCACCGCGATGCTCAGCCCTTCCGTCCGTTCCCGGACCACTGATACGGAGACCGACCTCGTGGTGGTCGGCGCCGGCGCAGCCGGTCTGTACACGGCGCTGTGCGCCGCCCGCGAGGGAGCCCGCGTCGTGCTCGTCTCGGCGACTCCCCTCGCGCAGACCGCCAGCTACTGGGCCCAAGGCGGGCTCGCCGCCGCGCTCGCCGCGGATGACAGCCCCGAGCGCCACCTCGCCGACACCGAGCGAGCGGGACGCGACCTCGTCAGACATGCGGCCGCGGAGATCCTCGTGCGCGAGGCGCCCGCGTGCGTCGCGGACCTGCAATCCCTTGGGGTGCGTTTCGACGCCGACCGCTTCGGGCGGCTCGCGCTCGGACTCGAGGGCGGGCACTCGATCAGGCGTATCGTGCACGCCGGTGGGAGCGCCACAGGGCGACGTGTCGTCAGACAGCTGTCTGCGCTCGCGGCGGCCGATCCGCGCATCGTCGTGCTCGAGGGCGCTCGCGCACGCGCGCTGTGGACCGACCGCGACGACCGCGACGCACGGTCCGCAGACCCTCATGGCAGGGAACCCGGAGCCTCGTCGACAGACGCTGGCGAAGCGGCCCCGGCCGTCGTGTCCGCCGGCGACGAGGCGAGTCGCTGCCGCGGCGTCCTCTGCGAGGACTGGCGCAGCAATGGGAGCAATGGGAGCTATGGGAGCAATGGCGGTGATCGCAGCAGCGCGAGCATCGTGTCCGCCCGCGCGGTCGTGCTCGCGACCGGAGGCGCAGCCGCGCTCTGGGCGCGCACGACCAATCCCCCCGGCTCGCAGGGCATCGGGCTGCTGCTCGCGCACGCCGCGGGCGCACGGCTCGCCGATCTGGAGCTCTTGCAGTTCCATCCGACCGCGGTGATCGGAGTGCCCGGCCGTGAAGGGTTTCTCGTGACCGAGGCGATTCGCGGCGAGGGGGCGACTCTGCACGACGCGAGCACGGGCGAGCGCTTCGTCCAGGAGCTCGCCCCGCGCGACGAGGTCTCGCGCGCGATCCAGGCCCGCCTGCGCGAGACCGGGGCGAGCTCGGTGGGACTTGACATGCGGGGAGTTGACCAAGCGCACTTTCCCAACGTAATCGCCGCCCTGCGCGAGGCGGGGCTCGACCCCGCGCGCGAGCTCGTGCCGGTCGCGCCGGCCGCGCACTACGCGATGGGCGGGATCGTGGTCGACCTGCACGCGCGAGCGAGTGTGCCGGGGCTGTATGCCGTGGGGGAGGTCTCCTGCACGGGCCTGCACGGCGCCAACCGGCTCGCGTCGAACTCGCTCAGCGAGTGCTTCGTGTTCGCCCGCCGCGCGGTGACCGCGGCGCTGTCCGAGCCCGCGCCTGCGGCCCCTGGCGCGGGGGACGTCGACGCGCTGCTGGACACGCCCGCGCTGCCCCAGGCCACGCCCGCGACACGCGCGGCGCTGTGGCGAGACGCGGGGATCGAGCGCACGGGCGAGAGCCTGCGCCGGCTGCTGGAGGATCCGCATCCGCTGTCCCGCCTGATCGCGCGCTGCGCGCTCGCGCGCGAGGAGAGCCGCGGGGCGCACCTGCGCTTGGACTATCCCGAGCGCGATCCCGCATTGGACCACCGCCACGCGGTCGTCGCCGGCGAGGACGGGGTCTCCTGGGAGACCTGGGCCTAACCCGGGGTCGACCGCGGACGGAGACGTGGGCCTTGCCCAGGATCGACTGCGGACGGAAATCTGGGGCCTGGACCTCGGGGTCGACCGCGGACGGAGACGATCGCCGCGCCCCGGTCACATGCGCGCCCGGGACCCGCTCCCGCTATGCCGACCGGTGCGGTGACCGGCGCCGACAGCGCTGTAGGAAGCGGCAAGCGCACGGGTCTCCCCCAAAAAAAACCTGGCCGGCGCGAGACCGCATCTTTTTTGGTAGGGCGAGTGTTGTAAGGGGTGGAAAGAACGGGGGACGATCGGAGTCTTTGGATACGGCGGGTGTGCTCAGAGTCAAGATCGACATAGGAGAGGGACCACGCCATGTACCAGTTCAGCCGGGCCATATACAGAGAGCTCGCGCCGCACATCCTCCAGCCCACGAACGGCGCTTGCGCGAGCGCCAACCATGAGCATGTGCTGCGTGCGTGCGAGGCCGTAGTCGAGCGCATGGCGACCGACCGCCACTACTTCGCCCATCCCGAGCGAACGCTCTACTGCGACATTCGCAGCTACTTCGCGATGAGCGAGCAAGGTCACGTCCACCATGTCGTCGGACGGTACATCGCCTACGCGCAGCGCTTCCTCGTCGAGAACCCGGTCGCGGCGTACACGTCCGTCAGCGGCGAGCTCCCGCAGTGCCGCGCGACCACCCGCAAGGGCTCGGCCTGCCAGCGGGTGCCGCTGCCGCACAACGGGTACTGCCCCTCCCATCAACACCTCGCCGAGACCGAGGACCGGGAGCTCGCGGCAGCCTGATAGATGCGCGTACGCTCTCGGGGATGCTGCTTGGCATAGACGTCGGCGGGACGTTCACCGACGCGGTGCTCGTCGGAGCGGACGGGGCCGTGCACACGGCCAAGGTGCCGAGCACGCCGGCAGATCAGGCTGAAGGAGTGCTCGCCGCCATTCGCGAGGTGCTGACACGGGCGCATGTCACGCCGCGAGACGTGACGGGCTTTGCGCACGGCATGACCGTCGCGACGAACGCGCTGCTGGAGGGACGGGCCGCGCGCACCGCGCTGATCGCCACGGACGGGTTCACGGACGTGATCGAGCTGGGCCGCCAAGCGCGCCCACACCTGTACCGGCTGTGCGAGGCGGCGCCAGAGCCGCTGGTCGGAGCCGAGCTGCGATTCGCCGCCCCCGAGCGCTGTGCTCCCGACGGCCCCCTGGTCGCGCTCGACCCCGAGCGCGCACGCGAATTGGTCGACGAGATCGCCCGCGCCGAGCCCGAAGCGATCGCGGTCGCGTTGCTTCACTCCTACGCGCACCCCGAGCACGAGCGCCTGCTCGGACGACTGCTGCGCGAGCGCCTTCCAGCCACGACCCACGTGTCGCTCTCCAGCGAGCTGGTCGGGACGTTCCGCGAGTACGAGCGCACCGCGACGACCGTGCTCGACGCGGCCTTGAGCCCCCTCCTAGGCGCATATCTGCGCCGGCTCGCGACCGCATCCTCCGCCCAGGGGCTGGTCGAGCCCGAGATCATGCAATCCTCGGGCGGGCTCGCATCGACGGCTCGTGCGGCCTCGCACGCTGCCTTGACGGTCCTCTCCGGCCCGGCGGGCGGGGTCGGCGGCGCGCTGCTGCTGGCCGGGCTCGCGGGCGTGGAGAACGTGCTGTGCTTCGACATGGGCGGCACCTCCTGCGACGTCTGCCTGATCTCCGAGGGGCAGGTCGCGGAGACGGCGGAACGCACCGTCGCAGGACGCCCGCTGGCGCTGCCCTCGCTGGACATCCACACGGTCGGGGCGGGCGGAGGCTCGATCGCCTGGCGCGACCCCGGCGGCGCGTTGCGCGTCGGCCCCGAGTCCGCCGGCGCCGTCCCCGGCCCCGCCTGCTACGGCCAAGGCGGCGAGCAACCCACCGTCACCGACGCGAACCTGCTGCTCGGCCGCCTGCCCGCCGACGCGCCGCTCGCCGGCGGTCTGCGACTGGACAGGGCCGCCGCCGAGCGCGCGATCGCACGACTCGCCCGCGAGCTGGACCTGGACCTGCGCGAGTGCGCGGCGGGTATCGTCCGGGTCGCCGAGGCCGAGATGCTCCGCGCCCTGCGCGTGATGACCGTCGAGCGCGGGATCGACCCGCGTGACTACGCGCTGATGCCCTTCGGCGGCGCCGGGCCGATGCACGCCTGTGCGTTGGCCGACGAGCTGGGGATCGCGCAAGTCCTGTGCCCGCGAACGTCCGGAGTGCTGTGCGCCCTCGGCCTGGCCGCCGCCGCGCCGCGGCGAGACATCTCGCGCACGGTCATGTTGCGCGGGGACACGCTCACCGAAGACCGCCTCGCCCGTGTTCGCGACGAGCTGCTCGCGGAAGCCGGGCTGACACGCGTTGAGGCCCGTAAGCGAATGGTCTACGAGCTGCGCTATCGCGGACAGTCCTACGAGCTGCCCGTCGAATCGGAGTCTGTCGATCCGGAGGTCCTCGGCGAGGCGTTTGGTCGAGCACACGAGCAGCGCTACGGCTACCGTGACGACGACGGTGAGGTCGAGCTGGTGACGATCCGAGCGTCGATATGGGGCGCCGCCCCGGAGTTGAGCCTGCAAAGAGCGGGCGCCGATCACGACCGGGTCGAGGGACCGGCGGTCTGTTCGCTGCCAGAGGCGACGCTCTATGTCCCGCCCGGGTGGTCAGGGACGGCGGACGAGTGGGGAACCGTGCGGTTGGAACGCCGCGCGCGGCCGACATGAACGGGCTGGACCCGATCGAGCCCCAAGTGGTGACCGGAGCTCTGCGCGAGGGCGAGGGCGACATGAACGGGCTGAATCCGATCGAGCTCCAAGTGGTGACCGGAGCGCTGCGCGCGGCCTGCGAGGAGATGGGCGCGGTCCTGATCCGCTCGGCCCGCTCGTCGAACATCAAGGAGCGCCACGACGCCTCGACCGCGCTGTTCGACCCGGCGGGCGAGATGCTGATGCAGGCCGAGCACATCCCGGTGCACCTCGGCTCGATGCCCGCGGCGGTGCAAGTGGTCTTGGGCGAGGACCACTCCGAAGGCGCCTCTTGGGTCCTGAACGACCCGTTCGCCGGGGGAACCCACCTGCCGGACATCACCGTGATCTCACCGGTGCTCCTCGACGACACGCTCATCGGGTTCGCCGCCAACCGCGCGCATCATGCCGACGTAGGTGGGCGTATTCCGGGGTCGATGCCGGCGGACAGCCGCACGCTGGAGGAAGAGGGCGTGGTGATCGGCCCGACCCGTCTGGACGAGCCGACGATGGGACATCTGTGCGCGCAGATGCGCCAGCCGGCCGAGCGCGAAGCCGACCTGCGCGCCCAGCTGGCCGCCAACCGCATGGGCGCGCTGCGCCTGACCGAGCTCGCGCGACGCATCGGCGCGGAGCGGCTGAACTACGTGTGCGGCGCGGTCCTCGACTACTCCGAGCGGCGCGCCCGCGCCTGTGTGGCGGCGCTGACAGACGGTGAGCACGAGGCCGAGGACGTGCTCGAGGCCGTCGACGGCGACCTGACGTTGCGTCTGCGCGCGACCGTCACGGGCGAGCGGCTCACCCTCGACTTCACCGGCAGCGCCGACCAGCACGCCGGGAACCTCAACTGTCCGCTCGCGGTCACACGCTCGGCCTGCCTGTTCGCGGCACGGGTGCTGACCGACCCCGACATCCCGCCGTCCGCAGGGGCCTACCGGCCGATCGAGATCGTCGTCCCGGAAGGGTCGATCCTCAACGCCGGCCCGACCCTCGGGGCAAGCGGGCTCATCTCCAGGCCCGCGGTGGCGGCGGGGAACGTTGAGACCAGCTCGCGGGTCGCGGATCTGGTGCTGGCGGCGTTTGGCCGGGCGCAGGGACAGGGCACGATGAACAACCTGACGCTCGGCGCCACGACCGAGGAACGGAGCGCTGACGAGCGGAGCGCCGAGGGATTCTCCTACTACGAGACGCTCGGCGGCGGCCAGGGGGCGTGTGCGGACGCAGATGGGCCGAGCGGAGTGCACGTCGCGATGAGCAACACCCTCAACACCCCCGTCGAGGCGCTGGAGCGCGAATTCCCGCTGCGTGTGGTCGAATACGCGCTGCGCCGGGGCTCCGGGGGCGCAGGCGCGCATCGGGGAGGCGAGGGAGTCATACGCGAGATCGAAGCGCTGAGAGCGATGACCTTCTCGCTGATCGCCGAGCGCCGTCACCACAGCCCACGCGGCGCCGACGGGGGCGAGCCCGGTCTGCCGGGGCACGATTCGATCGACGGCCATTCGATTCCGGGCAAGGCCACGGGCACGCTGCGGCACGGACAGCGGCTGCGAATCGAAACCCCCGGCGGCGGCGGCTGTGGATCGCCCGAGCGGCCATAGGGGCGCCGCGCACGCGTCCCATTGACGACAAAGCCTCAAAAAAGCGGCTCATTTGCAGGACATTTGGGATTTCCTCCCGGATTTCGTATCTTTAATGGGCTGGCCGTCCTGAAATCGCGGGCGGCATGCAGGACTGACATCAAGACGTTTTCTTTCTTTCCATCACCTCGTAAGCCATTTCTATGCCAATTGCTTTCAAAGAATGGGCCGTCACCGTCCGTGCTCTCGCGGAAGGTGAGCAGCTGCTCACGCTGCGCAAGGGCATCCTGCGCGAGCCCGGCAAGCCGTTCCGGCTCGCCCACGAGCGCTTCTTCCTGTATCCAACGTTCGATAATCAGAGTGGCGATCTGGTACGGGAGTCCCACCAGCCCGAGCTGCGCCGGGCGCTCGAGGAGGGCGTGTGGAGCGACGGCGAACCACCGCTGCACGCGTTCACCTCCGGCGCGCCCGTCCAGCAGCCCGACCGCGTGCGAATTCGCGCTTGGGCTGAGGTCGCAGGACACTTCACGATCACCGACCCGCGCTGCGTAGACGCGCTGTCCCCGTTCTACGTGTGGACGCCCAGCTACGCCGAAAAGCGCCTGGGCTGGCGCCGCCAGCAGCCGCTGCACGTGCTGCTGCTGCGCACCTATCGCATCCCGCGTCCAGTCACGGTGAAAGTCAAGGACGAGTACAACGGCTCCCAAGCATGGGTCGAGCTTCAGCGCGAACTGCCGTTCGAGGGCACCCCGGTGCTCTCCGATGCCGAGTTCGAGCGCGCCTCGGAGGAGATCCAGGCGATCGCCGGTGAAGCCGCCGGCACCCCCGCCCTCGTCTAGACGGTCGCAGGGCTGCGTGACTCGGGCTGGGCCAGAGCTGCGTGACTCAGGCTAGGCGTTTCCCGGGACGCCTGAACGCGCCTGACGCCCATCCATCCGGCAAACACTGACCGAAATTTACGACTCAGGACACTGGTCCGAGGGGGGCGCCTTCAAGGCTTCACGAGCCGCTTCGGCTCCTGACTCCGGCACGAGGATGTCGCGTCCGCCGACCACCGGCGCATACCCTGCGATCGAGCCGCGAAGCATGCTGGGGATCCCCTCCTCGAGCAGCAGTCCCGCGATGAACTCGGCTTGGACCAGATTCTCGGCGCGAGCGATCTTCACGAGCGGACCCTCGGCGTACTGGGGCTTGATCTTGCGGGCGGCCTGCTGACGCTCGCTCGTCGCTTGCTCGACCCCTGCGGCATGGACGAGCGGCATGCCACACGACACACAGAAGCGCTCGCTCGGGGGATGCTCCCGCGCGCACGTCGGGCAGATGAGGGCGCTGTCGGGGATAACACTGATCACAGCACTTCGAGAGCCACCTCCCGGACCTCGCCGCCCTCGATCTCATAGCAGCGCACCTCGGGCTCGCTGTCGGCAAGCCCGAGGATCACCCACTCAAGGCCCGGCCACTGCGCCGCGAAGTTGATGTCGGTCTGGGATGGATAGGGAGCGGTGTGGGTATGGGAGTGATAGATCGCGCCCAGCTCCCAGCCCTCGTCCTCGAATTCGTTCAGCGTCCGGAGCACCTCCAGCCCGTCGATCTCAAAGCGCTTGCGAGACGCGTAGATGTTCCTCGCGCGATGCACCTTCGCAGCGCGCGGCTCACCGTTTGAGTCAGCATGCGCGTAGGCGATCATGCCGCAGCACTCCGCGTCATACTCCTCGCGCGCGTGCGCGATCAGGTCCTCGAGCATCGGCCGAGAGATGTTCATGGCTTGTCAGGCGGCGATACGTGCGCGCCCGCGCGTACGCGCACGCACACCGGCGATATCGGGAGGCCTCCAAGGCAGACCCCGCCCCCACCCGTCCTTCGCCGAGCGCGCGAACCGCGGCGAGGGTCTACCACCAGACTGTGGCGTCGAGGTTCTCGACCTCGTCGACCGGCAGCGTGTAGATGCCGCTCGACAAATACTTCCAGCCGTCGTCGGCGACGACGAACACGACGTTGGAGCCCTCGTCCATCTCACGAGCGATCCGCACCGCGATGCTCGCGATCGCGCCACTGGAGACGCCCGCGAACACGCCCTCCTCGTCGAGCAGCCGGCGCGTCCACAGGATCGCGTCGCGGTTGGTGACGAAGATCTTGCGATCCAGCAGCGAGATGTCGATGATCGGCGGGATGAATCCGTCATCCAGCGAGCGCAACCCCTGGACCGGCTCGCCTTGCATCGGCTCGGCGGCGACGATCTTCACGGCATCGCCGAGCGTCTCCTTCAGCCGCCGCCCGTTGCCCATCAGCGTGCCACCGGTGCCGAGCCCGGCGACGAACGCCGAGACCTCGTCGAGCTCGTCGAGGATCTCCAGGGCCGTGCCGTTGTAGTGGGCGTTCGGGTTCGCCTCGTTGCCGTACTGGTAGGGCATGTAGACGGACGGGTCGGCTTCGGCCATCGCCAGGGCCTTTTCGACGGCGCCATTTGAGCCCAGGGAACCCTCGGAGTAGACGATCTCCGCGCCGTACATGCGCAGCAGCTGCGTGCGCTCGGCCGTGACGTTCTCGGGCATCACGACCTTCAATCGATAACCCTTCAGCGAGCAGATCATCGCCAGCGAGATCCCCGTGTTGCCAGAGGTCGGCTCGAGGATCGTGCGAGCAGGCGAGAGCTCGCCCTTCTCCTCCCCGTCTTCGATCAACGCCCGCGCGACGCGATCCTTGACCGAGCCGGTCGGGTTGCGCGACTCGAGCTTCGCCCAGATGCGTACCCCCGGCTTCGGCGACAGGCGGGGAAGCTCGATCAGCGGCGTGTTGCCGATCGACTGCACGATATCCCCGTAGCGCCCTCCACAGGGCCTGTTCTTCAGAGGCTGAACGGCCATTACTTCACGGAATATAGCGAGGTCTGACACTGGTGTTGGCGAGGCACTAGGATGAGGCTCGGGATGCGCGACTACGACTATGACTGGCTGGTTATCGGCTCGGGCTTTGGCGGCAGCGTGTCGGCGCTGCGCCTGTCCGAGAAAGGTCACTCGGTCGGCGTGCTGGAGTGCGGGCGACGGTTCGCCGACAACGAGCTGCCGAGCTCGACCGCGGACCTCAAGCGCTACTTCTGGAATCCCATGCTGGGGATGAAGGGGATCTTCCGGTTGACGACGTTCAAAGATGTCTCTGTCGTCTCCGGCTGTGGCGTCGGCGGGGGCAGCCTCGGGTATGCGAACACGCTGTACGTGCCGCCGAAGGCCTTCTTTGAAGACCGCCAGTGGGCGGAGATGAACGACTGGGAGTCGGCCCTGGAGCCGCATTACACCGAAGCGCAGCGGATGCTCGGCGTCGTGCAAACTCCGAATGACGATCCCGCCGACCAGCTGCTGCGCGAGCTGGGCGATGAGCTGGGCGTGGGTGACACCTACAAAAAGACTCCTGTCGGCGTCTATTTCGGCGATCCCGGCGTAACTGTCTCCGACCCGTTCTTCGGCGGCGAGGGACCTGAGCGAACCGGCTGCAGGGAATGCGGTCGCTGCATGGTCGGCTGCCCGCACGGGTCGAAGAACACGCTCGTCAAGAACTATCTGCATCTCGCGGAGAAGCGCGGCGCGCGGGTGATGGCCGAACGCACGGTCGTGGACGTGCGCCCGCTCGGGGACGACTCCGGGACGGACGGCTACGAGGTCGAATCCGTGCGCTCGGGCGCGTGGTTGCGCAAGGACCGCCAGATCCATCGCGCGCGGGGGGTCGTCGTGGCGGCGGGGCCGCTCGGCACGAACAAGCTGCTGGCGCGCTGCCGGCTGAACGGGTCGCTGGGGAAGATCTCAGCGCGCCTGGGCGAGCTCGTGCGCACGAACAGCGAGTCGATCTTGACCGTGACCGTACCCGAGGATTATCCGGACGATCTGATCAAACGCGTCGCGATCACCTCCAGCATCTACCCGGATCCGAACACGCACATCGAGACCGTCACCTACGGCGACGACGGCGACTCGATGCACCGCCTTTACACCCTGCTGGTCGGCGACGGCACGCGCGTCACGCGCCCGCTGAAGCTGCTCACCCAGATCCTGCTGCATCCGCGACGACTGGCGAAGGTGCTGTTCCCGAAACATTGGTCGCGACGGACGATCATCGTGCTGGTGATGCAGACGCTCGACAACGCGATCGCGTTGCGTCCACACCAGGGCCCGCTCGGATCGTTCTGGCTGAAAACCGAACAGGACCCCGAGAAGCCGATCCCGACGTTCATCCCGATCGCCAACCAAGCGGCGGAATGGCTCGCCAAGCGGACCGGCGGGATCGCCCAGAGCTCAGTCACCGAGGCGCTGTTCAACATCCCCACGACCGCCCACATCCTCGGCGGCGCGGTGATCGCCTCCGATCCCTCCCGCGGCGTGATCGATGCGCGCCAGCGCGTGTTCGGCTACGAAAATCTGCTCGTCTGTGACGGCTCGGCGATCCCGGCAAACGTCGGCGTCAACCCCTCGCTGACGATCACCGCCCTCGCCGAGCACGCGATGAGCCACATACCGGTGGCGGGCATGCCCGCCGAGCCTGCCTCTCCAGAGACGATCACCGCCGCTTAGCGGTCAACTGGCGCCGTCCGGGCTTCGAGCCGGCGGCACGACGGAGGTCGCGCTGCTGAGCGATCCGCTCGCCAGACGCAAATGCGCAGAGCCGGTGAGCGCGATGAGAGCGTTCAGCACACCGTCGCGATTCGCATGCAGGCGGGCGACAGTCCGCCACAGACCGGGACGAGTCTGCCGTTGCAGGAAGACCGCCTGGCCGGGGCGCATGAGCAGCGCCCACACGCGCACGTGGCGGCGGTCCACGCGCAAGGGGTCAAATGGGAATGTGAATCCGCGCAGGAACGGCTTGGGGCGAGCGCTCGCCGGGTCGCCGCCGATACCGGCGCTGTAGAGCCCGGCGGGGCGCTGGTATTCGACCGTTCCACCGGTCGGCGTGTTCGCACGCTCAGCGGGGTAAGGGTCGATCAGGAACTGCCAATCGACGAGGTCCACCCCGGCGACCCACAGGCGGTGCAGAGCGCGCGAGATCCACTCGGCCTGCAAACGATCGGGCACGCCTCGGGGCGCCGGGGGTGAGCTTTCCCAGTTGAGCTCCGTCACCCACACGGGCTTGACGCCTGCCGGCAGCGTGGTGCGCAGACGCTCGGCCTGTCGCAAAAGCCCCGTGATCTTGGCGGCGTCGGAGATCGAGACGTCCAGCGAGGACGCCGCCGGCAGGTCGGGGTTGCCGACAGACAGCGGATGAAACGCGAGCACGTCGAAATGTGGAGGGTCTGAGCAGCGCAGGTGGGCAGGCAGGCAGAGCATTTCTCGCAAAAAGGTCACCGGCGCCATTCGGCCCACGCCCGCGGGGTCTCCGTTTGGGGCTATTCCGGCGGCGACCACTACGGCGGCGGGCTGAACGGACTTGACGCCTGCGTAGAACGCATTGAGCAGCTGGCGGTAGAGCAGCGGCGAGAAGGCGGTCCAATGCCCGCCTTTGACGACCCATTGCGGCTCCAGATAGCGCGCGAGGTTTGGCTCGTTCCAGGCTTGGAGAAGCCGCACTCTTGGGAGGATCCCTCCAGGCGTCGACGGGTCGGGAAACGAGCCGTCATAGCGCTGGGCGAGAGCCGCGGCGAATTCCTCCAAGGCCTCAGGGTTGGGAGCCCAGCTGCCAGGATATGAGTAAGGCCATCGATTCGGCGCCTCCGCGAATGCCGGAGCGTGGGAGACGACGAGCAGCGGAGTCAGCCCGCTGGCGACGGCGCTCCTCACAGCCGCGTCGATCAGCGCGAACCGGTAGGTCGGACTCGAAGGGTCGCGCGCGTTGAAATCCGCGGGTGGATCGGCGCTGACCAGATCGCTCCAATCGACGGGGATGCGGACTGTCGCCGCTCCGGCTTCACGAATGCGGGTCAGCGCCAGATCGCGAACATCGGCGTGTTCGTCCAACAGGAGCGTGCCGTCTGAGACTCCGCGCACGAGCCCACCCCGCGGGAACGGGCCGACGAGCAGCGCGCGGTTCTGTGCGCGCGTCAGACCAGGGCCTGTCGGCGCGGGCTCAGAGCCAGGCGGAGGCTCCGTCCCGAATGGCTGCGGCGGACCTTCGGGGCCGCTGCGGGATGGCAGCGGCAGGACGGGCGGTGGCTGCAGCCAGGCGCTCGCGCCGGCGCTTGGCGTACCGATCAGGGCGCTCAACATCCCGGCGGCGAGCGATGCGAGACAGGCCGCCGAGAGGGCTTGGGACCGCACCGTGGTGGGGCTCTAACGCGTGAGCGTGACCGTGCGACGTGCCAAGCTCAGCTTGGCGCCCGTGTTGCTGCGCAGCGTCGTCACCAGCACCAGCCGGACCTTGCTGCGGTGGCGGAGCAGGCGACGACCCGTCGAGGTCACGTGAATCAGCACATTCACCGTGCCGGCGCCTTTTGCCGAGGCCAAGCCGCGCGCCACCAGCTGGGCCGGGGGGATCTTGCGCGCGTGGCGCTTGCCCTTGCCCTTGCCGGCGGCTGCCGCGAACGCCGGCAGTTTGCCGTCCTGGAGGTAGAGATCCTGGACGATCGTGCCGGGCTGGTTGATCGTCACCTGGTCCAGCCAGCCATGCTGGAGCAGTCTGTGGATCGTCGTTCGCGTGAGCTTGAGGAGGCCCTGCAAGGCCGGAGGCGGAGGCGGCGGGGGCGGAGGCGGCGGCGGTGCGGGACAGGCGCCCACAGGACGATCGTTTTCACTGGAGTAGGTGAATACCGCTCCGCCGGCGAGGGGTGTCTGCAGAGACTCGCTGGCAAAGACCGTCTGTCCGATGGCCAGCGGGGCCAGGAAGGCGCCGCCATACGCCGATCCGGAGAGCATGGTGACCTGAGCCTGACCTTGACCTGCCCTGTGAAAGCCGTAGGGATTGAGGAAGGCCGAGTAGTAGCCACCTTCGACCGGATCCACCCCGGTGCGCTGGCCGGAGAAGTTCGCCGAGCCCGCGCACACGGTCGGGTCGATCGAGGGCAGCCCGTCATAGACGACCGATCCGACCGTCGTTCCACCTGCTTCCAGCGTCACGACGTCGCCCGGCAGTGGAACCTGCGACATCCAGACGCCGCCTTCGGTGCCAGTGCTCTTCGCGACGACGATGCCAGCGCGGATGATCGACACGGCGACCGAGGTCCTCGGTTCGACGCTGCCGCTTGTATGGGCGATCTGATATTCGGGCTGCGTGCTCTCCCCCTCGACGACCGACAGAGAGTACGAGGGAGCTTTTGCAGCTGATGCAACCGCCGGCGCGACCGAGGGCGCGCTTGCACCGAGCACCAGCAGGACTGGAAGCACCAGGCGCGCAGCGCGGCGGGCAGCGATGACTCGCCTGCTGGGAGAGGAGTCGAGTTCGGGTAGGGAAACGCAGGTCGCTCTCATGGAACGTCATCCGATCGTTCGGTAAGTCGGAAAGATTTAGGTGTCGGCGTCAAACCTGGACGCGAAGGCTAGATTGGGCCGCGGCGGAAACCGTGCGTGCCGAGGCGCGCGCGGTCAACGGCGCAAGGATCAGCGTCCGAGCGCCGGCTAGCGCGGCCCACCGGCTATTGCCGCAGGGTCACCAGTGTGTCGCCGGCGCTCACGCCGTGCCGAGGGTGGTAGTCGCCACCTTCCGGGTGAACCATTCGCTCACTCAAAAGTGAGTGGTTCGTTCACCCTGGAACGTCAGCCCCCGCCAGCCATCGCCGGCAGGATGACCAACGTGTCCGTGTCGCCCACGGCCGTGTCAAGGCCGTTCAGGACACGCACATCCTCGTCGTTGAGGTACACGTTGACGTAGCGATTGAGCTCGCCCTCGGTCGAGAACAGCTGGTCCTGGGTCGCCGGGTGGCTGGAGGCGAGGTCGCGGAGCACGTCGCCGACGTTGGCGCCGGACGCGCTCACCTGCTTCTCGCCGCCGACGGACGCGCGTAGGACGGGTGGGATCTTGATCGTCGCCATGCTGGGCGAGCAGACTATCCGGCCGCGGCGCAGAACGCCTCGTAGTCCGGGAACACACCCATCTCATCGTCGGAGATCTCCTCGGGCTCGCGCGAGCAGATCGGGCATTCCGGGTCGCGGTGGACCTTCACCTCGGTCAGTGTCGCCCCCAGCGCGTCGTAGAGGAGCAGCCGCCCGATCGCGGGCTCGCCGATGTCGAGGATCAGCTTCACGACCTCGGTTGCCTGCAGCAGACCCATCGTGCCGGGGAGCACGCCGAGCACGCCGTTGGCGCCGCAGGACGGGGCGAGCTCCGCCGGCGGAGGCTCGCGGAACAGGCAGCGGTAGCACGGGCCCTCGTAGGGCTTGAAGACCGACAGCTGGCCGTCGAAGCCGAGGATCGAAGCCGATACGACGGGAATCTTCAAGCGTACGGTCGCGTCGTTGAGCAGGTAACGGGTCGGGAAGTTGTCGACCCCGTCGACGATCACGTCGTAGCCGGAGATGATGTCGATTATGTTCGACGAGTCGATCCGAACCGGGTACTTCACGACGGTCACGTCGGGGTTCAGCGCGCGGATCGACTCCTCGGCGGAGTCGACCTTCGGGACGCCTACGCGCTCGGTCGTGTGGATCACTTGGCGCTGCAGGTTGGAAAGGTCGACCACGTCGTCGTCGACGATTCCCAGCGTGCCCACGCCGGCAGCAGCGAGATACAGGGCCGTCGGCGAGCCCAGACCACCGGCGCCGAGCAGCAGGACCTTCGCGTCGAGCAGCTTCTGCTGACCCTCGGCGCCGATCTCGGGGACGAGCATGTGGCGCGAGTAGCGCTCGCGCTGTTCGGGGCTCAGCGCGCGCGGGATGACCACGTCGTAGCCGCGGTCCTTCCAGAGCGTGATGCCGCCGGTCATCGAGGTGACGTTCGTATAGCCGAGGTCCTCGGTGAGCGTGCGCGCGCCGTAGGCCGAGCGGTTGCCGGACTGGCAGTAGAGCACGATCTGGGAGTCGCGATCGGAGACCACGCCCTCGATGCGGGTCTCGAGATAGCTTCTTGGCACATGCTTCGCGCCGGGCAGATGTCCAGCTGCGAACTCGTCGGTCTCACGCACGTCGACGATCGCCACGCCCTCGCCGATCAGCTCGCGGACCTTCGATGGATCGATCTCGTCGATCTGACTCTTCACTTGTTTGAGCAGCTCCGCGCCTGACGGGCTCATGATGAAACTCCTAAATCATGGTCGGGATTCATGGAGACTTCATAAAGTATAGCGGGTGATGGAGCATCCTGGGCAGGGCGCCAGGTCTCGGGCTGTAGGCGCCGAGACCACGCGTGTGGGGGCGGACGGTTTTCATCTGGCCGGAAATCGGCTTCGCGAACCGGTCGGATAAAAGTTCGCCCCGCTCAGCTGAACATGACGCAGTTCCCGCGGCCACGCGCGTGTGCAGAGCGCGAGCGTTTCCAATAGAACGCTCATCCCCCCGGACAGACGTCGATGAACCCGTAGCCTCTGAACGCTGTGAGTCCGCGCGCCAGGATCGTCCTCATCTCTCTCGTGACCGTCCTCGTCGTGGCGTTCACGCTCGCGGTAATGCTCGACCGGCCGACGACCCGCTCGCCGGCGAGCGGGTCGAGGGGCTCGAACAGCTCGCCCGTGAACACTCCCTCTGCATCGGGGTTCGACGGGGCCGCGTTGCCTGCTCGCGTTCGCGCGCACGATTTCACGCTCACCGAATTGCTTGCGCCCACCGGGCCCGCGGGGCCCGCGGGGCCCGCGGGCCCCGCGAGGTCCGCGAGGTCCGGAGAACGTTCCATCTCGCTGTCGACATATCGCGGCCAGGTGGTTGTGCTCGCGTTTTTGTATTCCACCTGTGGATCCACCTGCGTCGTCATCGCCCAGCAGATCCGCGGAGCGCTCGACGAACTCCCGCATCCCGTGCCCGTGCTGATCGTCAGCGCAGACCCTTCGGCGGACACCCCCGCGCACGTTCGTCGATTCCTCGGGCAGGTTTCGCTCAGCGATCGCGTCCACTATCTCACCGGCTCAGCCACCCAGTTGCGCGCGGTGTGGCACGCATATGGCGCAATCCCTGCGAGCGCCGGCCACGCGGCGTTTACGAACTCCGCCTCGGTGTTCCTGATCGACCCTTCGGGCTTGGAGCGGGTCCTGTTCCCCGTCGAACAGCTGACCCCCGAAGGACTCGCCCATGACATCCGCAAGCTGGAGGCGGAATAACGTCGCCGAGCGTCGCGCCCTGGTGATCCAAGACATCACCCCCTCCCAGCCTTTATTATTGTTATCAGTTCTGATAACATCGCTAGATGCCTTCGCTCGATGATGTCCTGGAGAAGGCCGCGCAACTCCAAGCACTGGTTCCCGGCGCCGTCCTGGTCGGGGGGTCGGCGGCGGCGCTGCACGCCCACCATCGAGAGTCGCTCGATCACGACCACGTCGTCATGGACCTCGCGGAGCGCTTCGACACGATCCTGGAGAACCTGGAGGCGCTTGGAGAGTGGTCGACGAGCAAGGCTCAGCCAGGGAAGATCATACTGGGCGAGCTCGGCGGCATCGAGACCGGAGTCCGTCAGCTGATTCGCAGCCGGCCGCTGGAGAGCGTCGAGATTGAGGTGCGAAGCAAGCGGCTTGTCATACCCACCGCCGCGGAGATCCTGCGGATCAAGGCGTGGCTCGCCCTGAGTCGCAACCAGACCCGCGACTACCTCGACATCGCGGCCCTCGCGGAGCGCATCGGACTTGACGAGGCGGCTGCTGTGCTGCGAGGCATAGATGACTATTACGCCGACATCAATCGCCGGCCGGAGGCCGTTGCCACGCAACTCGTCAGGCAGTTGGCGGACCCGTTGCCGCGAGACGTCGAGGTCACCACGCAGCTCGCCAGCTACAAGTCGCTCGACCCCCGCTGGCATGAGTGGTCCGCGGTCAAGGTGGTGCTTGCGGACCTAGCCGAGAGGATTGCTCGATGACCATGCAGTTTCGCAACCTCGACTTCGATCCGACCGCCCCGATGGACCTATGGCCGGCCGAGGCGATCGAGACGGTCATCGACCGCGGCTCTCTGTCCGATTGGCGCCGGCTCGCCGACGCGATCCGGCGCAGCCCCTGGGGCCCAGCTGCACGTACGACCGAGACCGTGATCTCCTGGAACGAGCATTACGGCGTCGACACGCTGATGTCCAACGTGGTTCGCCATGCTCGCGAGGACGTCACCCTGCGAGGACGGACCGAGTACGCCGCGCAGATTCGCTCCTGGCGGACGGAGGCCGGTATGACGCTGCGCCAGTTCGCCCTGGCGGCCGGCACCTCAGCGCCCCGGCTGTCCGCCTACGAGAACGCCAAGGTCGCTCCCACCACCGATGTGCTCGGCCGCCTCAGCCGTGTCGCTGCGACACATACGCGTGGCCAAGGCATTCCGTTGCATGACCGGTGCCAACAGGGCAGTACGCAGGAACCCACTCACGGGTCATCCGCATAGCCAGCACCCGGATACCCCACACCCGGCTGATACCCTAGCGCGCAGGTAGGTATTCCAGCGATGATGTTCTCAACCAAGGCCGAGTATGGCGTGCGCGTGATGGTGGAGCTGGCTCGGCGAGCCGGCGAGGAGCCCATTCCGTTGGCGGAGATCGCCGAGCACGACGGGCTGCCGCTCGCCTATCTGGAGCATCTGGTCGCGCGCCTGCGTAAGGCGGGCCTCGTCGATTCGCGGCGGGGCTCGCGTGGCGGCTACCTGCTCGCGCGCTCGCCTACCGAGATCACGATGGCCGAGGTCGTCGAGGCGCTGGAGGGGTCGATCGCGCCGATCGAATGCATCTCTCAAGCGTCCGACGGCTCGATCGTCTGCTCGCGCGAGACGATCGATTCGGGGTCCCACCCACCTCACGTGTGCCCGACCAAGCTGCTGTGGACGCGCGTTCGTGGGGCGATCGTGCGGACCCTGCAAGATACGACGCTCGCCGATCTCGTCTTGAGCCCCGCCCCTCCGGCGCTTATCGCCGACACCCCGCTGCCTGTGGGCAGTGCGATGGCCACGACGACCCTGCCGACCTTGCCGACGGCGACGCGCGCCGCCACTGCTGCCGCTGGATTGACCCAGCGATCCACATCCAAATCCCTCACGACCGGAGCTTGACCACCAAATATGGCCGACCTAGAGATCAGAGACCTGCACGTGCGCATCGAGGAGCGCGAGATCCTCAGAGGGGTTGACCTGGACGTCTCACGCGGCGAGGTCCACGCCCTGATGGGGCCTAACGGCTCGGGCAAGTCCACGCTCGCCAACACGCTGCTCGGGCATCCTTCATATGAGATCACCGAGGGCACGATCACCTTCAAGGGCCAGGACATCACCGAGGCCGAGCCCCACGAGCGCGCTCACGCCGGCCTGTTCCTCGCTTTCCAGTACCCCGTCGCGATTCCGGGCGTGTCGGTGGCGAACTTCCTGCGCATGGCCATCAACGCCAAGCGCGAGGAGCCGATCCAGGTCAAGGAGTTCCGCACTCAGCTCCAGCACGCGATCGATCTGCTTGACGTCGACAAAGCCTTCACCTCGCGTCATCTCAACGACGGGTTCTCCGGCGGGGAGAAGAAGCGCGCGGAGATCTTGCAGATGGCGATGCTCAAACCTGACGTTGCGATCCTCGACGAGACCGACTCGGGCTTGGACATCGATGCGCTGCGGACTGTCGCCGAGGGCGTGCAAAGACTGCACGACGAGCAGGGGCTTGGCGCGCTGATCATCACCCACTATCAGCGCATCCTGCATTACGTCAAGCCCCAGTTCGTGCACATCCTGATGGACGGCCGTATCGTCCTGCAGGGCGGTGTCGAGCTGGTCGAACGCCTGGAGCGCGAGGGCTATGACCAGATCCGCCAGGAGGTC
The DNA here is from genome assembly GCA_963705245.1 of uncultured Solirubrobacterales bacterium. GTDB lineage: Bacteria > Actinomycetota > Thermoleophilia > Solirubrobacterales > Solirubrobacteraceae > Palsa-744. Next base: position 149,568 of record OY970062.1, read on the forward strand.
GGCGCAGGTGCCTCCTGAATCGGTGGCGGAGCCCGTGGCGGTCAAGCCGGGCCGCCATCGCGAGGCAACCCTCTATCACGCATTGGGTGGCGCCGGGGCCGGCCATGGGCCTGAACGTCGCAGCCTCGCACAGCTGCGCGAGGCTGCGCTCGCGCACTATTACACCTCGGAGATGCCCATCTGGAGGCGCTCGGGGTTCTGGTCCACCAGCCTGCACACACTCGATCTATCCGCACTGCAGACCACACCCGACGCGGTCGAGTCCGAGGGTGTACCCGAGGTCGTAAAGCGCACTCTCCCCGACCGTCCCCGGGCCGGGAGGATCGTGCAGAACGCCGGTAGGGTCGTGCACGTCGAGCTGGACCCCGTCCTTCAGACGCGCGGCTTGATTCTGTGCTCGCTGGAGGACGCCTTTCGCGAGCACCTCGACCTCGTCGAGCCGTATTACTCCAAGCGCCTCACGATCGATCGTCACAAGCTCGAGGCGGCTAACGCCGCGCTGTGGAGCGGCGGGGCGTTCCTGTACGTGCCGCCGGGGGTCGTTGTCGAGGACCCGTTCGAGATTGTCTACGCGATCGATCGTCCCGGCGTTGCCCAGTACGGGCGCACGCTCGTCGTCGGTGACCGGACCAGCGAGTTTCGTGTGCACGAGTACGACCTCGCGGAGGACTTCGAGGGCCAGGCCCTGCACGCGGGGGCGTTCGAGCTGTATCTGGAGGATGGCGCGCGCTGTCGCCTAGCCCAATTCCAGGACTGGGGAAGTGGCGAGGTCTATGACGTCTCAACCCGGTTTGTCGGGGTAGGGCGCGACGCGTACTGTCACTGGCTGCCTTCGCTGTTGGGCGGCCACCTCGTGCGCCAGCATTTGGAGCTGGCCGTGTCCGAGCCCGGCGGTGACATGGCGTTTCGCGGCCTGTTCTTCACCGAGGCCGCCGAGCATCTCGACGCGTTCGCGGTGGACCTGCACGAGACGGGGCCTTCCGGCGGGGACGTGCACTGGCGCGGGGCCGCCACCGGTGAGAGCCGCGCTTCGTTCGAGGGCCTGATCCAGATCGACCCCGGCGCCCAGCAGACCCACACCTACCTGCAGATCCACACGATGATGCTGTCCCCCAAGGCTCGCGTCGATGCGATCCCGTCGGTGCTCGTCTCCGCCGACGACGTCTCCGCCTCGCACGGGGGGACCGTCGGCGAGCTGGACGAGGACGCGATCTTCTACATGCAGTCGCGTGGCCTGGACCGGCCCGCGGCGGTGCGGGTGCTCGTCGAGGGCTTCTTCGAGCCGGTGCTCGCCGAGCTGCGCGACGAGCCGCTGGAAGAGTTGATCCGCGCGAAGCTCGCGGACAAGCTTGCTTCGGCGCGCGAGGACATCGAGGCGTATGCCACCAGTCGCTAGGGCATCGACGCCGCACGCGACGATCACCGATGCGAGCACCGGGCCACCTTCGCTGGGTGTTCGCGACGACTTCCCGATCTTCAGCCGCCGCTTTGACGGTCGTCCGCTGATCTATCTCGACTCGGGTGCGACCTCGCAGAAGCCGCGGGTCGTGATCGATGCGCTGGCGGAGCATCTGCGTGCCCACAACGCCAATGTCCATCGCGGCGTGTACGCGCTCGCGCAAGAGGCCGACGCGGCTTATGACGGTGCGCGCCGTCAGGTCGCCGCATTCGTGGGGGCTGCGTCACAGGAGACGATATTCACGAAGAACGTGACGGAGGCGATCAACCTGGTCGCCTATGCCTGGGGTCGCGGACGAGCTGGGCATGGAGAGAACGGACAGATCAAAAATGCTGCGTTCGCGCGCGCACACACACACACGAACGCAGCCGATGACCACAACACCGCAGGGCGGCCGAACGTGGGCCCAGGCGATGCGATCCTGATCACGCAGCTGGAGCACCACGCCAACATCGTTCCCTGGCAGGTGCTGTGCCATGAGCGCGGCGCGACGCTGCGCTACCTGGAGGTGGACGCCCGCGGCGAACTGTCGCTGGAGCAGCTCGACTCAGAGCTGGCGCGGGGCGATGTCAGGCTCGTTGCGTTCTCACACGTCTCCAATGTGCTCGGGACGATCGTGCCAGTCGCGGAGATGACCGCCCGCATCCGCGCCGCCGGTGCGCTGTCGCTGATCGACGGTGCTCAGGCTGTGCCGCACATGCCCGTGGACGTGGATGCGATCGGCGCTGACTTCTACGCCTGGACGGGCCACAAGGCGCTCGGTCCCACAGGCATCGGCGTGCTGCACGGGCGCACCGAGATCCTCGAGCAGATGGAGCCGTTCATGACCGGAGGGGACATGATCTCCTCGGTCGACTTCCAGTCTGCGACCTGGAACGAGCTCCCGTACAAGTTCGAGGCCGGCACCCCTCCGATCGCAGAGGCCGTCGGGTTGGGCGCAGCCGTGGACTACTTGTCTGCCCTCGGGATGGAGCGCGTGCGTGAACACGAGCAGGCGCTGACCGGCTGCATGCTCGATCGCCTCGCCGAGGTCCCAGGCCTGCGCGTCGTCGGCCCACCAGAGGCCGAGCGCCGGGGCGGCCTCGCGTCGTTCACGATTGAGGGCATCCACCCACATGACGTCGCCGAGCTGGCAGACCGCGGGGGCGTGTGCATTCGCGCCGGCCACCACTGCGCGCAGCCGCTGATGCGCTGCCTGGGCGTGGGCGCGACCGCACGGGCGAGCGTCGGCGTCTATAACGAGCCTTCGGACATCGACGCGCTCGTGGATGCACTGCTGGCTGGACGCGAAGTGTTCGGACTGTGATGACGACAACGCGCACGCCTCGTCGAGAGTGTGTGTATTAACTTTTTGCTTTTTGTGAACCATGGTATGTCGGTATATACGTAGATTATACGATTAACGTGCACCTATGCATATACGCGATACCAATGCAAACAACTTTTTAAAACAAAGACATCTTCTCCACCCACCACTCACTCGATCGACCCCCGGGTCGACCCTCGGATCGACCCCCCCTCCCCCCTCCCCCAGATCAACCCCCGCTTACCATGGACGACCTCTACCGCGATTACATCCTCGACCACTACAAGCGCCCGCACAACTTCGGCGAGCTCGAGCCTCACGACCTGGAGAACCACGAGCACAACCCGCTGTGCGGGGACGAGCTCGGCGTGCATATCCGCGTTGCCGACGGGCGCATCGAGGAACTGCGTTTCCATGGCCACGGCTGCGCGATCTCGCAAGCATCGGCCTCGATCGCCTCTGATGAGTTGATCGGGATGGAGTTGGACGAGATCGGAGAGCTGGACGCCGATTGGATGATCGAGCTGCTGGGTATCCCAGTCTCAGCCACGCGGCGCAAGTGCGCGCTGCTGAATCTCAAGGTCGTCCGCGGCGCTGTCACGGGCGATAACACCTGGCCGGCCTGAGCGCAGGCGAGACGTTACGCGTCGTGCAGGGTCCGCAGCGGGTGGAGTCAGAGCTACGCCGCTGACACGCATGGCGACACACGGCCTGTGGGCTTGCCGGATAGGAGTCAGTGCCGAATGGATCTTTACGAAGTCAGTTGCCGTCCGTACCGGCCGGCCATACATGTAAGCGGCGATTGAACGCACATGCACTTGGGCGGGGAGCCTGCCCACCCGGCGCCGATCCCGACCCCGACGGACGCTCGCGATACAATTCCTACTCTGGAGCACGGAATTCGCATCCAGCCACCTCGAACCCACCGCACCCAGTCCCGGAACCCACCCGCAGCAAGGAGTCTCATGGCCACGATTGACCGCACCAGGATTGCCAAGCCCAGCCCGATCGTCGAGGACGACCAGGGTCAGCTGTGCGCCCGCCAGGGCATCTCGCGCGAGGTCGTCGGCGAGCTGTCGAAGATCAAGGGCGAGCCCGACTGGATGGCCGAGAAACGGATCAAGTCGCTGGAAATCTTCGAACGCAAGCCGATTCCGACGTGGGGACCGGACCTGAGCGGCCTGAACCTGGACGAGCTCGTGCTGTACTCGCCTCCGACCGCGGGGCGCTTCAACAGCTGGGACGAAGTTCCCCAGGAGATGAAGCAGACATACGAGGATCTCGGTATCCCCCAGGCTGAGCGCGAGCATCTCGCCGGCGTCGTGGGGGTGTGGCGCCAGGAGCCGGTGTATGAGGGCCTCAAGGAGGAGTACGCCAAGCAGGGGATCCTGTTCTGCTCGATGGATACCGCGATCACCGAGTACCCAGAGCTCGTGCAGAAATACTTTATGACCAAGTGTGTGCCGGCGCAGGACAACAAGTTCTCAGCGCTGCACGGCGCCGTCTGGTCCGGTGGAGCATTTTGCTACATCCCCAAGGGCGTCAAGTGCGACCTGCCACTGCAGTCCTACTTCCGCATGGAGGGGGCGGGAGAGGGCACGTTCGAGCACACGCTGATCATCGCTGACGAGGGCTCGGAGGTGAACTACATTGAGGGCTGCACCGCGCAGACCTACAGCGTCAACTCGATGCACTCGGCGGTCGTCGAGATCTTCGTGCACGAGGGCGCCAAGGCGCGTTACACGACCGTGCAGAACTGGTCCAAGGACGTCTACAACCTCAACACCAAGCGCGCCGTCGTCGACGCCAACGGGACGGTCGAGTGGGTCGGCGGTTCGATGGGCGCCAAGTACGTGATGCTCTACCCGGGCTCGTTCCTGATGGGCGAAGGCGCGCGCGCCGACCATCTCAACGTCGGGGTGGCGGGTAAAGGCGTGCACAAGGACACGGGCGCGAAGGTCGTGCATCTCGCGCCGAACACGACCTCGAACATCCTCGCCAAGTCGATCTCCAAGGACGGCGGGATCATGGGTTACCGCGGACTGGTCAAGATGGGGCACAACTCCGCCGGCTCCAAAGCCCGCGTGCAGTGCGACGGGCTGATGATGGACGGCGAATCGAAATCGGACACGTGGCCGGACATCCAGATCCAGAACCCGCATGTGACGGTCGCCCACGAGGCCACCGTCGGGCGTATCTCAGACGACCAGCTGTTCTACATGGGCTCACGCGGGTTCACCGAGGACGAGGCCGCCGCGATGATCGTAAACGGGTTCATCGAGCCCGTGACCAAGGAGCTGCCGATGGAGTACGCGGTCGAGCTGAACCGCCTGATTCAGCTGGAGATGGTCGGCTCCATAGGTTAGAGCGCGCTCGATCTTGAGAGCGCCCGTAGACACAATCGCCGCACCGCTGTTCCCCACGAAGCTGCCGTGGGTGAACGTCCTCGGCGGGAGCGGACAGGCGAGCATTATTCAACGCGGGCGACCGATGCTCGTCGAGTTCTGGGACTTCTGCCGACCCAATTCGCTGCGCACGTTGCCATACCTGAAGGCCTGGCACGAGCGCTACGCCGAGCAGGGGCTGCGCACGATCGGCGTGCACTGCCCCGGGTTTGATCCCTCACGTGATGAGCAGGCGGTCAGGGACGCCGTCGCGCGATTGGGTATCGAGTACCCGGTGTTGATCGACTCAGAGCTCGAGGTGTGGCAGGAGTACGAGAACGCCGGCTGGCCCGCCCGCTACCTGTTCGACGGCCGCGCGCGCCTGTTCGACTACCACTACGGCGAGGGCGGCTACGCCGAGACCGAGCTCGCGATCCAGGAGCTCCTGGGCGTGGAGCGCGAGCCACTGGCGCCGCTGTGCCCCGAGGACGCTCCCGACGCGCGGCTGGCACCCCAGACCGAGGACCAGCCCGGCGCCTACTCCGGGCCATATGAGGCCGGTGGGGTATGGGCGGTGCTCGACGGATCGGGCGCGGTGTGGGTCAACGGCCATGAACGGCAGGTCTCCCACCCGGGCGCCTACGCCCTGATCGAGCACGATCGCCACACTGCCGGCTCAGTGGAGCTGGAGATTGGCCCGGGGGTGCAGTGTTACGCGACGTGCTTTACGCCCGGCGTGGCCTGACGCGAAGCAATCAAGTTGCCCCCGCGGCCATCCGAAAAAGGCCGGTGCGGATCAGCGCGGCAGCGTCACGAGCGTCGATCGTGAGCATCGAGTTGGCTGAGGAGGTGTGGTACAGCCGTCCGCTCGCCGCACCGCGAACCCGGACCGGTCGCGCACCGAGGTAGCGCACGTGCGTGTCGGCTGCTCGCGCGGCGGCGACCGGCGCAACCTGTGACGTCGCCCGGCGCAGCGCAGCGCTCGCCGCCGCCCGCTTGTTGCCGCAACAGCTCATCCCGGGAGCGCCCCTGTGTCGGCCATCAGGTCCAGCTCCTGCTCATCGTCCGCTCCCGCGATTCGCTGCAGCGTGCAGGCCAGGCCGGAGAGCGCAAGCCAGCCGACGATCCACTCGCGTGGACGTCGCGCTGCGAACGGCGCGAAGCCGGCCGCGACCCAGATGCTCAGGCAGTCAAAGCAATCCATCAGCGCTCCGAGAGGCCCGCTGCCAACTCGGATCCGGAGCTTGACGATCACGTCTGCCGGCCCGTCCTCCAGCGCCAGCAGATGCGTCAGCCGCCATACCGCCAAGCCGGCGAGCGTGAACCGAAACGCTCGCTCGCCGGCCCCGATCTCGGTGCACTGCGCGTCCACCCTCAGGACGATACCCCGAGCTCCTGGACCTCGCCGGCCGGGAGCTCGCAGCCGGGGCGGGCAGACACCGACGCCGATGGTGAAGTCGCTGCGGTTCCAATAGGCGAAGTCGCCGTCACAGCTGACGACGGTCCGGGACCATGCCTGCAACTCCAGGTCATAACAGCACGGCTCGGGAAAGGCCAAGTCCGCGGGTACTCGCAGCAGCATCGTCCCGCCTTTCCAGACCGGTGGCGTTGCGCCTTGGGCGAGCGCCTGGCCGTAGTACGGACCCGGGGCGTCGCCGGATACCAGCGTCAACGAGCATTCTTTTGGATGTGTTTCAACCAGCTCCAGCAGATCGACCGCATGGCTGCTGCCGTACACGGCGATCAGCGAGTAGTAACCGAGGTTGCCGCTCAGGTCCTGGGCCAGGAATTCGACTTCCAGGGTGCCGTCCGCGGCGTCGACCGTGCCGCATTCCGACACCGTCTCGCCGTCGACCATGACCGAGACGATGTTCGTGTTGGGCTCGGTGACACACAGGTGGGTCGAGCCGCTGCCGCACGGTTCGATCGCCGACGGGTCGGGTTCGAGCCGGTTGTTGAAGGCGAGCACCCAGCCGTTGGTCTGCTCAGGATCGCCGCAGACCGGGAGGACCTCGCCACCCAGCGGCGTGTAGGTCCCACCCGAGATGACCGGCGGGCCAGTGACCTCGCCGCCGCCTGCGTCGCGCCAACCGACGACCCGGAATTCATAGGTGCCGTCGGCGAACTTCGATGAGTCGATCGGGATGATGAGGAACTCGTTCGAGGTCCAGAACGCTGCGCCGGGGAGCCCGGGCGAGGCCTCGTAGTGCTCCCGGCTCTCGACAACGGTGACCGTGGCCGTCGGTGAGCTGCCGGCGACGACCCGGTTGATGAACTGGAATGGCACGGCGCCCGACGGCCAGACAGTCGGCGGAGGCACCGGCTCGAGCCACGTCCGGAAGAACTCCTCGGCCGCGCCGGGCGGCAGGTCGACCCAGTCGGAGCCGTCGAAGTACTGGACCTCGTAGTAATCCACGCCGGTCATGATGTTGGCGTTGGAGATATCGACGGTGCCACCGAAGGCCCGGTCGCCGTTGGCCGAGGCGACACCCGGTGTGACCGCCCCCGGGTACAGGTACCCAACGGGGGAGGTCGGCGTGCCGGGAGGGTTCCCGCCGATGTCGTTGATCGGGGCCGAGCAGACCTCCGCAACGTCGAGGCATTCGCCTTCGACGCACGGCTGGGTCTGACACGTGTGCCGGCAGCAGGCAAGGTCGTTGGCGACGAGGGTGACCTGGGTGGTTTGCCCAATGTCAAACCGGACCTGCTCGATCCCCTCTCCCAACACCACGGTGCCGGGCGCGGTGCAGTCTTGGGTGACCTTGAAGATCACGTCCACGTCGCAGTCCCACCACGGGCGCCACGGCGCCCACGGCCAGATCCCGAGCGTGCTGAGCTCGGCCGAGCTCGGGAGCTTGGCGACGAGAGTGCTGCGGAGCTGCTCGAGTCGCTGCACGTCGGTCGGGGCCAGCGGCCCGCGGATCGCGGTGGCGGGACCAAGCAGCTCGCTGAACACGCTCAGGCTCGGCTGCGCGCTGACCTGACCTAGTTTGATGCGTGGATCCTGCTCCAGCGTTGCGCTCACCTGGGCGATCAGGTCGGGATCGATCTCCCACACGCGGTCGCGCCACCACCACCAGGGCCAGAACCCGCAGCACCACGTGAAGTCGATCTCGAACGTGCCGTCCAGGGCTGTCGTGGCACAGCCCAGCTCCTGGGTGCTGGTCCACCAGAACCACCAGTCGATGTCGTACGCGCAGACGGTGGCGCCGGGCACCGGGCTGCCATCGGCACAGACGACCTTGCCGCGGACCACGAAGCGACGGCACCACTCCAGCCACCACCACCAGTAATACGGCGTGATGACGATCGGCTCGATCGAGAGCTTTGCGTTGTTGACCAACTGGCGGCCGGGCACGTCGACGCTGATCGTCTGGCGGTTGACGAGGTCGGACTCGGATGCGCTCGCCGGGCCCACCAGCAGTTGCAGCGGACCGGGAGGCTCGGGAAAGGAGAGCACGACCGAGGCGTGTCCGCCGGGCTTGGCTCGCACCGTCTCAGAGCTCAGCGAGCCGTCCTGGGCGCGAGCGAGGACCCGCAGCTGCTGCGTCTCGGCCTCGGTCCCGATCTGTGAGACATCGAGCGGAACCTCCAGAGTGAACTTCGCGCTTTTGGCTGGCATCTTGAAGTCCCTTTCGATGCGTGATGGATCGGTCAGGTCACACTCGGACCGCGAGAATTACGGCACTTGTCTCACCAAAGGTCACCTTTTAAGGACTCCCCTGGTCCTACGGCGGAATAACTACACAACGGTGGGCAGACCCGTCAAGTGAACTGGACGAATGATCTAGACGGAGGTGAATTGCATAAACCGCTCGCGCTCTCAAACCGGCAGCGGCCCGAGCTCGACGTGCGAGCGGTCCAGCAACAAGCGCTTGAGTACCGGCGGCCTCGTGTCCTCGACGAGCACGCAGGTTCCGGGCCAGTAGGGACTCTCGCCGGGGGTCGCGGAGAGGAAGATCGCATCGTAGACCCAGGAGCCGGAGTTGACCAGGCGCGCGCCTGTCCGCCCGCGCCACTCCGACTCGGGATCGCCTGGAAACGGGCCGGCGCGGTGGGTGTGGCCGAAGACGACATAGGTGTCGCCAAGATCCAGTCGCGCCGCGACCTCACCGATTGCACGCAGACCGGCGCGGCGCAGCTCCTCGCCGGAGATGTTCGCACTCACAGGGCCGAGCCCGGCGCGGTTGAGCCCGCCAACCATCAGCGGGAACGTGCCCTTCAGCGCTCCTCGAAGCGCACGCGCGCGCATCCCGGCAACAGTCGCCCGCATGACCTGGCCACGGCTGGGAGCGTATGCCCCGTTCCTGGCATCCGCATCCGCCCCATCCGCCCCCGCCCCATCCGCACCCGCACCATCGTGCGCGACGCCGCGGCGAGCTTTCCCGCCGCTGCCCCCGAGCGCACGCCACGCGCGCGCCGTTGCCAGACCATTCAGGGCCGGGCCGGCGCGGGTGTAGCGGGTGATCGCGTCACGCCATGCGTAGATCGGTGCGGTGACCGCCTCGTAGCCATCGACCGTGTCGAGCGTGCCGAGAGGGCGTTCCAGGAGACGGCCCATCGTGCCGATGCCGAGACGCTCCAAGGTGGGGACGGTCAGATGGGCGTCGAGGTAGTGGCCGTGCATCGCATACACGTCGGGACGGATCCATAGGCCCGGATAGGCGACGGTGACGCGGGCCGGGGATGCCCATCGCTCGATCTGCGCCATCATCGGCGAGGCGGCGGCGGGGTCGATGCGCTGCTCAAGTCCCAACGGAGCGGGCGCAGGCTCGTGCAACGCGCGCGCGTCGAGCCAGGTGTCGACCAGCAGATGATCATGATTGCCCGCGGTCACGATCAGCTCGCGATCGCCGCCGAGCGCGCGACCCACATCTTCGAAGAACGAGCGTGAGGCGGCGAGCGCCTCGTGCGGGGGACCATGGCGCAGCTCGAGCACGTCGCCGAGCAGGACCAAGCGGTCGATGCCGTCGAGCTCCGCCAGCAGCGCAGCGCGCAGCGCGGGCCGGCGCAGCAGATCGACGCCGGAGAGGCCGCCGAGGTGCAGGTCGGAGATGATCAGGGTTCGCAGATCTACCGAACCGGCTTGGGGAGCATGAAGCGAACGTCCTCGCGGATCACGTCGACCTCGGACACGTCGGTCACGCCGCGCGCGCGGAAATAGTCGACCAGCTCCGCGACCAGGTTCTCGGGCGCGCTGGCCCCCGACGAGACACCGACGACGCGGCGGTCGGTGAGCCACTCCTCGCGGACCTCGTCGGCACTGTCGACCAAATGGGCGTCGGTGCCACAGTCGCGCGCGACCTCGACCAAGCGCACCGAGTTGGACGAGTTGCGCGAGCCGATTACGAGCATCAGATCGCAGTCGCCGGCCAGCTGCTTGACGGCGGCCTGGCGGTTGGTGGTCGCGTAACAGATGTCGTCGGTGCGGGGACCGACGATCGCCGGGAAGCGCTCGCGCAGGCGCGCGACGATGGCAGAGGTTTCGTCTACCGACAGGGTGGTCTGCGTGACGTAGGCGATCCGCTCGGGGTCCTCGACTTGCAAGGCGTCGACGTCAGCCTCGTTTTGCACGAGCACGATCCGCTCGGGGGCCTCGCCCATCGTGCCTTCGACCTCCTCGTGGCCGTCGTGGCCGACGAGCACGATCGTGTAGCCGTCGCGCGCGAAGCTGGCGGCCTCGCGGTGGACCTTCGTCACCAGCGGGCAGGTCGCGTCGATCGTGCGCAGGCCGCGCTCCTGCGCGCCGGTGCGGACGCTGGGAGCGACGCCGTGCGCGGAGAATACGCAGAGGGCTCCTGGGGGCACATCGGTCTGCTCGTCCACGAAGATCGCGCCACGGTCACGCAGACGCTCGACGACGTGCTTGTTGTGGACGATCTCCTTGCGTACGTATACGGGCGGGCCGTGGGCGTCCAGCGCGCGTTCGACGGTCTGGACCGCGCGATCCACGCCCGCGCAGTAACCGCGCGGCGCTGCGAGCAGCAGCTTCTCGACTGTGTTGGCCACGTTGCCCATTGTAAAGCGGGCGGGTACGCTAACCGTGCATGGCGCAAAGGCACCTTGACAGGCTCACTCCGATCGACGCGTCGTTCCTGCACCAGGAGGGACAGAACTCACACATGCACGTGGGTGGACTTACGATCGTGGAAGGGCCACCGCCGCCGATGGAGGAGTTCCTCGAGCAGATCCGCAAGCGGCTGCATCTCGTGCCGCGTTACCGGCACAAGCTTGCGTTCACGGCATTGGACAGCGGGCGTCCGGTATGGATCGACGATCCGAACTTCAACCTCGACTATCACGTGCGCCACACGGCGCTGCCGACGCCAGGCGATTGGGGGCAGCTGGGCAGTTTGACCGCGCGTATCTTCTCCCAGCAGCTGGATCGCTCCAAGCCGCTGTGGGAGATGTGGCTGATCGAGGGGCTGGAGGAAGACCGGTTCGCGCTGATCTCCAAGACCCATCATGCGCTGATCGACGGGATCGCCGGGATCGACCTTGCGACGGTGCTGTTCGATCTCAGCCCGGACCCGCCGCCGCTGAAGCACTCCGGGCGCGCCTGGCGTCCACACAGCGAACCGGGTACGGCGGAGCTGATCGCCGCGGGTTTGAAGGGGGCGGTGCGCGCCGGGATCGAGCTGGCGGAGGGCGCTTTGGACGCACTCGCCCACCCCGAGCACGCGCTGGCGCGCACGCGCGAGGCGGCGGAGGGGATCGGGGAGATCGTGTGGGCGGGGCTGAACCCGGCGCCGGAGACGCCGTTGAACGTCGATATCGGCCCGCACCGGCGCTTCATCGGGATCGGCAGCCGGCTGGAGGACTTCAAGCTCGTCAAGAACGCGTTTGGCGGGACGGTCAACGATGTCGTGCTCGCGGTCGTCGCGGGGGCGTTGCGCACGTTCCTGATCGCTCGCGGCCTGCGTACGGAGGGCGTGGAGCTGCGCGCGCTCGTGCCGGTGTCGGTGCGGGGCGAGGACGAGCACCACCAGGGAGGCAACCGTATCGTCGTGATGCGCGGACCGTTGCCGGTGTATATCGCCGATCCGGTGCAGAGACTGCGGTTCGTGTCTCATGCCATGGATGGGTTGAAGGAGTCCAAGCAGGCGCTGGGGGCGGAGGTGATCGCGGGCGTGCAGAACTTCGCGCCGCCGACGATTCTCGCGCAGGCGTCGCGGTTGAACTTCTCCACGCGGCTGTTCAACCTGCTCGTCACGAATGTGCCCGGCCCGCAGTTCCCGCTGTACGTGCTGGGGCGCGAGATGCTCGAGGCCTATCCGGTCGCGTTTCTGCCCGAAAACCACGCGCTGGCGATCGCGATCATGTCTTACAACGGCCAGATGAACTTCGGGTTGCTCGGAGACTTCGACGCTCTGCCGGACATCGACCTGATCGGTGAGACGATCGCCCAAGAACTGGGCACGCTCGTCTCGCTGGCGCGGGAGTCGACCGCAGCGCCGGCCTGAGCCTACGCCTCAATAACCCAGGGCGAACTTGGCATCCTCGGACATCTTCTCCGGAGACCACGGCGGCGTGAACACCATCTCCGAAGCGACCGTGCGGACGCCCTCCAGTTCGCCGACGAACTCTTCGATCTGCTCGGTCACCTGCGGGCCGATCGGACAGCCGGGGGTGGTCAGCGTGAAGGTGACGTTCACGGCACCGTCGCTGACCTCCACGCCGTAGATCAGCCCGAGCTCTACGAAGTCCAACCCCAACTCGGGATCGATCACGTTCGACAGAGCGTCCATCACATCATCGACGGTGGGCATAGGCCTAAGTTTAGTTGTCGCAGCCCAACCTGTCCCAGGCATACAGCTGGATGCACTCGTGGGCGAGCTCGATCGAGCGCTCGCGGGAGAGGCAGGGAAGCACCGTGTCGAGGGCCTGCTCCTCGGAGACGCCGGCCTGAAAGGCTTCCTCGCCGCGAAAGCCCGCGGCGATCTTCAATGCCTCGCGGCGGTTGTCGCCCAGGCTCGGAAACACGCCTACCAGAAAATCGGTGTTGGGAATCGGCTGACCGACCTCCAAGGAGGCGTGCCAGGCGGCGAGCAAGTGCAGGTCGTCCTCATCCAGATCGGCGATCGCCTTTGCGTAGTGGACGGAGAGCTCCTGGTCGGGGATGTCGTCCACCCACGCCCGCACGACCTCACCGACGAGCTGGCGGCGAGCCTCACGGCCGACTGACTCGGCGATCACACGGATTGCGTCTTGAGGCTCGATAAAGCAGAGCGGCATTGTCAAGGACTGTAGGCGCCAGGGTGGACGGTATTTTTACGCTGGCGCAGCGCGTGACCTCTGTCTGCTGAACAGCAGCGTGACGGCCGCTATGGCCCCTCGGTATCCAGTCCGAGCGCGTCACGAACGCGCTCGTGTGCATGCGGATCGATGGTGTCGGTTCTGAAGCCCAGGGTGGCGCGCTCGCCGGTGCCCCAGTTGGCGAAGGCCAGGTCGAGGACGTCGACCGGCACGGATAGTTCCGCGGCGAACGCAACCGCACGACGCTCCAGGTAGATCGGATCGCCCACGGCGAGCACGCGCTTTGCGGCGAGCGTCGTCAGATCGTCGGGACCGGCGCCGCGCCCGGCCGCGAGATGGAGCGAGTCGGCCTGCAGCTCATACAGGCCGAGGCGTCCGAGCGTGACCAAAAGCTCGTAGCGCCCCATGCGGCCGAGGCCGGGGAGTGCAAGCCGCTCGAATGCGCGCTCGAAGCGGCGCTGGGGTGTCCAGGACTCATCACCGATGAGGGCAAGCGCCTGAGAGCCGGCGTAAGCAGCCCAGTGACGGTAGGCGAGCAGCGTCTCATCCCCGCGCGCGGGGTCGTGCGAGGTGCGCGGTCCGAGCGGGATCCCGTCGAGCGGGGGAATGTCGGCGTCCCCGTCCCCGTCCCCATCCCCGTAGCCATCCCCATCCCCATCCCCGCCAGCGTCGCCATTGCGCTCGCCGCGCTCCAACGCCAGGCGAATGCCCGAGAAGGGGTCATCGCTTTGCAAGGGAGAGAGGTAGACGGTCAAGAAGCACATCCATGTCGCGCGCTCCAAGTCGCCGTCGCCTGCCAGGGCGCGAATCTCGTTGAAGAGGTCGGGCGGGGCTGCGTGCAGACGCAAGAGGCGGCCGCTGGCGAAGGCGATCTCCTCGGCCAGGCGGGCGGCGTCCCCCGAGGCGTGCAACCCCGGCGCTGAGGCGGAGCTGTAGCCGTCGTCCTCGGCGCGGACCTCGCGGTGGACGCGCACCTCACGCCCGCCGGCGCGCAGGCGGCGATGCCGGCCACCGATCGAAGCTCGGCCGGCGGAGGCGCCGTGCGCCCCACCCGCGCCGGCGGCGCCGGACCCGGCGCCGCGCGAAGCGGACTGCCGTCGTCCTGCGCCGGTCGAAGGGGTGTTGCCGGGAAGCGTGCGGCTGCAGATCGGGCAGCGCTCGATGAAGCGGTTATGCCGGCAGAAGGTTGGCACGGGCTCGCTGTGCGCCGGCGCGGCGCTCGGAGGCGAGGTCGCGCAGGTAGTCGTCGAAGTCGACCTGGATCGTGTGGCGCTTTGAGGCGATGTAGCGGGCGTGCATCGCAGCCTGGTCGGCGGCGATGTCGGCGCGTATCTGGGCCGCGGATGGGAGAACGTAGTCACCGAGCAGGTGATCGCCGACCCACTCGCCTTGAGCCTCGGCCAGCGGCATGATCGCGCCCAGGGGCTGGAGCAGGCCGATGAAGTAGAGGCCGGGGATGTCGGGGTGAAAGACGCGGCGGAAGAGCTCGATGTGGTTGTCGGGCGCGGAGATGAAGTCGGTGTCGAAGAAGGGGAAGGTGATGCGGTAGCCGGTGCAGTAGACGACGACGTCGGCGTCGACGACGGTGCCATCGGTGAAGCGCACCTGAGAGCCTTCGAGCGAGGCGATGTTGGGGACGGGGGTGATCGTGCCGTGGGCGATGCGATCGAGGATGCGCCCGGAGACGGTGGGATGGGCCTCGCCGAACTTGTGGTTGGGCTTCGGCAGCCCATAGCGCTCGGGATCGCCGGTGTAGCTTTTGATCACCCGATGGATCATGCGCTGGCGAATCCAGAAGGGGATGCGCGCGTCGTTGGGGAGCTGGTCGACGGGGCGGCCGAAGACGTACTTCGGGATGATCCACGCGCCTTGACGCGCGGCAAGGTAAGTGCGCTCGGCGACGTAGGAGGACTCCACGGCGATGTCCATCGCGGAGTTGCCCATGCCGAGGATGACGACGCGGCGGCCGGTGAAGAGGGAGTTGTCGACGTAGGAGTGCGCGTGAAGCTGCTCGCCGGAGAAGGTGTCAGAGCCCGGGAAGGCGGGTTCGGGCCAGCGGGGGTCCCAGTGATGGCCGTTGACGACGAGCAGGGCGTCATAGGAGCGGGTCTCGCCGGTGTCGAGGAGGACCCGCCAAGAGCCGTCGTCGAGGCGGGAAGCGTGGGTGACGGAGGTGTTGAACGTGATCAGATCGCGCAAGCCGAAGTGATCGACGTAGTCGTTGAAGTACTCGCGAATGTGGGTGTGATGGGGAAAGTCCGGATAAGAAGAAGGCATCGGAAAATCCGAATAGGACATGCGCTCACGCGAGACGTTGATGAACAGGTCGCGATAGGCGGCGGACATGCCGTTGCGGTTGCCGAAGACCCAGTTGCCGCCAACCTCATCGGAGGCCTCGAAGCAGTCGAAGGGAAGGCCGCGCTCATGCAGGGCCTTTACCGCGGCGATGCCGGAAGAGCCCGCGCCGATGATGCACGCCCGAGGAAGAGATCCGTTCGCGGAAGGCATGAGATCAAGCGTAGAAGAAAAAGGTGCGGGGTGCCCAGGGTGCCGAGACCAAGCGCAAGGCGACAAGAACGAAGTTACCGCGGCTCAGCGCGTCCCTGAATCGAAAGCGATGTCAAAAGAGATCCTGCTGAACAGACAGGCGTGTCGCCACGCGCTGCATTGCCTAAGCCCAAACATCACAAGCCGAGCAGCCCATGATCTTCATCCCCCCACCATCCACAGAGCCACCCGGGGGATCAGACGGGGAGCGTCGGGTGCATCCCACGTTCAATCAGACGTCTGTGCAGTCGCCACAAGGACCGCGAGTCTCGTTCGGCCGCGATCAATGCGCCCGTGTCGTAGGTGACGCCGCTCACGCAGCGCGGCGGGACTCGCGCTTACGGCCTATCCCCGCGGCGTCGAGCACCGCGTCGGCCTTGGCCAGCTCCTCCGCGGAGATCGACCCGCATTCGGCTTCCCATTCCGCGATCCCGGCCAGACCCTCCTCCAGGCTGACCTTGGTTTCCAAAGCGCGCTCGGACGCCTCGTTCAACCAGGCTGACAGGCTCATATCGCGGCGCTGGGCGGCCTGCCGAGCATCTGCGAGCACCGACTCGTCAAGGGAAATAGACACCTTCTGCACGGCCATGCCCCCCATATCGTACTACCTTCTTCCTACCGGTACCGGCTATACGGCTGCATGTACCGGGCTATGCCGGGATGCCGCTGGACTCGGTGCGGACTGCTTCCTGGATTTCGCGGCCCTTGGGTGTGAGCGTCCATGCGTTGGGCTCTCCCTTGGCGGGACCGTGACCGTTGTTGTGGATCAGACCGAGGTGGTCCAGTCGTGTCAGGAGCTTGGACATCTGGCCCTGGTCTGTGATGTCCGCGTGCTCGGCGACCTGACGGTTGCTGATCTCCGGGTGAGCACCGATCGCGAGCAGGACACGAACCGTGCGGTAGGTCAGGCGCATGTCTAGGTCCTTCAAGGGGTCACGGCGCGGACGCGCGGGGCGACGGGATCGAGTGATGGGCCGGTCAAGCTCGCGTCGGGCTGCTGCTGTGCCGAAGTAGGGCATCACGATCATGCTCATCAAGGGGTTCAAGAGCTCACCGAGGGGCCGGCGCGAGGGTAGGGACATGCGGGAGTAGATCACCGAGAGGACCGCTCCGACGATGCCCTCCCCCGCCAAGGGTGGTGCGTCGCGCCCGATGTTGCTCTCGGTGTGCCCGCGATCAACGGTCGCGATCAGCACGTCTAGCACTCGTGCGCGATGGGAAAGCGCTTGGGGACCGCCACCGAGGGCATCCACGATAAGCACTCCGCCTAGGCCGGGCTCGTCATCGAGGAAGCCTAGGAGCGCGTCCAACCCCGCACGGATACTCTCACGATAAGAGGAAGAGGACTCATATGCAGGGATGACGCACGCGGCTGCGAGCGCGACGGCGTGATCGAATGTTGCCAGGAAGCAGTCTTCGCGGTCAGCGAAGAGTTCATAGAAGGTGCGTCGTGAAATGCCCGCACGCGCTACGACCCGCGCGACGGTCGCCTCACTTGCACCGACCTCGCGCACTACCTCCACAGTCGCAGCGAGAATCCTTGCGCGCTGAATGGATGCCACGCGGGACTTTTCATCCGGGCGTAAGATCCGCTTCGCGGATCGGCCGGAATGAAAAGCCCGCTCCGCTTGGCTCACCTTGTGACTCTCCCACGCCCAGTTGGTTTCCTGGCCTTCTTCACCGACGGGCCGTACTGCCTGCGAGCCTTAGTTTCACACGCCGCCCGGCGCTTCTTTGGCTTAGCATGACATCCCTTTAGTGCTATCGCGAGCTTCTGCGCTCGGGTTAGCACCACGCTCTTCTTCTTGACCGACGGAGTGGGAGTGAGGTTACCCGCACCGGTCACCGCCGCACTGGCAGGCGCACCAAACACAGACGGCGGAGTACTGGTCGTGCCTTCACAACCGGACCCTTCACAAGACTGATCGGAGGCAACCGGTGCGAAACCACCATCAACCCGCGCATCATAAATATCGCGCTGCGCACCGTCCACATCACTACCCAACAACGGATCATCCGTCGCGAACAATACATTCCCACCCGACGCATCCATACCCTCAAACTGCGTACCACACAAAGCACCTTTCACCAACTGCACATCCTGACCATCAGACACCAAATGCACCACACCCTGCGAAATCAACCCACCCGTATGAAACTCATACAAACTCAAACAGCCCCTCGCGGCAGAAACCGCACGCGGACTCAAAGCACCACCCGACTCAAAAAACACCGTACTACCATCACCCGACACCGACAAACGATTTGTCGACGATTTAAAATCACGAACTCTACCTACCTGTTCAACGATTTCTGCAAGCGCCTGTGCATCCGCCCCCGTCTTTACGCCATTCCCGTTTTCGTTGTATTCATCTTCTCCCTGGGTGACTCGCACTAGTTCTCCGGTCAGCGCGTCGTACTCGAACAACTGCGTCTGGCTACCCGTGTCGTCAGGTGTCACACCCGGCCTCGAGCTAGCAAACAGCAAGAACTGACCTTCACCACCAGTAACCTCCACCGGCCGCTGAAGTTCCTTCTGCCAATCCCCTGCGTCTCCCGCGCCCAGTGTCGCTACAAACCCGGTCGTACCGCGCACGGTGTCATACACATACAAATTCGGCTGGCCTTCCACCGGCGCCGCACCATACTCATTCACACCTGCACCGGTGAGTGCCCCGCGCGCGACATAGTACACATGCGAACCGTCCTCCGAAATACCCGCAACCCCCAACACCCCAGCACCATTAGAAACCGCACTCAAACACCGCCGCGCAACCTGACATTCACTCCCCGACATACCAAAATCATACTCATACAAATTACAACCAACACTGACTTCGATCGCTGCACAACCACCTTCCGTCGCGCTACCGCTTTCCGTCCCATCGACCGCGTCTACCGTCAACTTCTGTGTACTCGTGAAGAACACCTTTTCCCCACTTTCCGACGCCCCCTCAAAATTCTTACCCGACTCCGTTTCGCAACCAACCGTGCACTCGCTCGCAGACACATGCACCGTCACAGCCGATTCAGAACTCGACAATGCACCATGCAAACGGGCATACACCTCCGCCACTTCAGGACCCACCCCTTCACAACCAAACACTCCGATCCGTTCAACTGTGAAAAAAACTGATTCACCATCGCTCGACAGTGCATTGTACACCGTCCCCCCACCAAGTCGCGAACCACACTGCCCAATCAAACTCCTACTACCTTTTTCTCCTTCAACCGCCACCAGTATCGGCTGTTCCTTATAGATGCCACTGCGTTTGCTTACTGTCCCGCTGTATTCATACAATGAACCCGTAGTACCAACCGTCCCATCGAACGGCCAATAAACGGCGTCGTTCGCCGCAAGCACCACATGCCCATATTCATTGCTCGTCGCCACCGGTTCATCTATGACTGTCGCCGTATTGATCACATTGCTCGGTTCTTCTTGATCCGCGTTTGGAGGAACCAGCGGCCCGACGAAGCTATACTTACCAACAGCGGAGCGGATGTAGAGCCCCCTCGTATTCGCCGATTGCCCCGGCGTGTGCTGATCCCAAAGCGTCACGCCGCTACTCGCTTCAGACGTTACCGGCTGCTGCCCAATAAACTGAGACAGCGGAGCGTTCAAAGGCGAGAGACGCCAACCCGACGACGTACGCGAATCCCTGTATATTCCGACTTCTAGTACGGATTCACCCTCACCGGGCGTATCCACGAGATCCCCAAGGCTTGAAACGATCGCGCTTTCCCCATCCGGCGCGTAGCTCATCACGAGCATCGGATAGCCCTCCTTATACGCCGGCGTCACCATCTCGTACGCCCGGCAATCCGCCAGCGAACCGGAGTTCAGTTCGCTGCGCAACGCTTCGTTAGGACACGAGCCTTCGGCGTGAGCGGGGACAGCCAGGAACGGTGCCGTTATGAGCACACCATAAGCCGCCAGTCCCGCCAAGAACAATCTATGAGTACTCATGCCTAACCGCCTTTTATTGGTCATATCGCGCCGTGACTCATCACCGTTTCACCGATCTCCGCCTACTTCTTTCTTCCGTGCTTTGCCTTGCTCTTGTGCTTGGACCGCTGCTTCTTCGCCTTCTTCTTGGGACAGCCGCTCACACCGATCTTTGTGTTCTGGGTGATGACGGCACCGTTCTGTGCGGTGATCGTCGCCGGCAACGTCAACGACATCCCACACAGATCACCTTTCGCCTTCGTGGGGATGTCTGTCGCGAACGCGGAGTGTGCTCCCTGCGGCAACACCGCTTCGAAACTAGAGATCGGAGCATCGGGGACGCTGTTGAACGTGCTCGTCGTGATCTGCTTCTTGATGTTCGTGTTCCCGTCCAGATACAACAGGACACCTTCGCCCTGCAAGATCACGACCGCATCAGGGAACGCGGCGCCACCATGAGAAACCAAGTAGATCGGCCCCGTCAACGGATGCGCGAGCACGGGAGTATGTGCCGTCGCTGTCCCGATCACCGACCCCACTGGACACCCCGCCGGGTTCGCGTTGAACTGCGCTTCGGTGCACGCTTTCTGAAGCGTCGTCAAACGCGCAGGTAGTTGCTTTGGGAACACGAGACGAACTTTCGCGATGTTCGCCTGGCCCGTCGCAGACCCCAGCTTGATCGTGAGGCTCGCACCGCTAGCTTTAGAGGTCTTGCCCTTCGTGCTCGCCGACAAGGACGGTTTGAACGGCAGGTTCTTGCAACCCTCAGCGTTAAACGGAGTAGACACATCAGCCGTCGCACCTAAGGTCGAAGCGAGGACTCCCGTGATGCTCTGCTGCACACAACTAGTCGGGTTGAACGTGAACGCGGGGTTGTTCAGCGTCACGTTGACCGTACGAATCCGCAGCGGAACACCATCAATGATCTGCGGCAGCGGACTGCTGACCGCTGTGACCTGCGCAGTATGCGGATCTATGTGCAGCGCTGCACGCACGATCACGTTCCCAAGGTTGAACGGTCCCGCGACAGCGGGAACCACTACCGACAGCCCAAACGGTGCTCCCCCATACGGTCCGGTGAAAAAGACCTGCCCCGTCTGATAGTAAGGCTCAGAACCAGACCCGATACCCACCGTCGTACTGCCAACACGACTGGATTCCGGACACCCACCCACAGAAGCCTGCGGCTCAGGACACTGCGCGACACTCGCGACATCCGCGAGCAACCCCTGCGGCAATGTGGTTGAGACCGTTGAGATGTCCTGTTCGCGATCTTCACGTTTCAACGTCAACGTGAACGAGGTGTGTCCCCCAGCCTGGGTAGAGGTACTGCCCGCGCTGAAGCCCGGAGCGAACCCCTGCACACCACAACCTTCGTTGACCTGAAAGCTACCCGACGGTTCAGAAGACGCTCCCCCACTCCACGGTGCGATCACACCCGTCGTGGTCGCCGCACCACACGTTTGCGGATTAGCCAGCGACGCTCGCGGACCACCACTCGTTTCGATCCTCAGATCATCAACAGGGAACTGCGGGGTGCCTTCAAACACCGAAGTGATCTGCCCCGTGCTGGGGTTCACCAGCGCCTTACCCGCGAGCTTGATGATCACGCCCCTGTTCGGAGCTTCCAGTTCCAGATACAAGCGATACAGCGAACCGTTCGCGGCGTCTTCTGGTGTGCACGGGTTCGGATGAGCACCGTTCCCGCATTCCGGTTCCGCTAGATACAGATGGCCTTCTAGTTCTTCACGCAGCAACGGAGTGCTCGCACGAGCCGTACCGACCTCTGAAGATGAGGGACAGTGCCCTGCCGTCAGTGCGGGCAGCCCATCGGGACCGTCGACTTCGCCTTCCCCGGTTTCCGTCCCCGGAGCGCCAGGGGCCCCTTCGCCGTTGGGGAGATCAATCCCGTGAGGCCCACTGGCCACACACGCAGTCAAGCCGTTCGCCGCACCCGGCGACAGTGATGTCCCTGCAGGGAACGTGAACGTCACACTCTTATACGGCGGCGTACCCAACCCCGAACCACCACCCGGCGCCTGCGGAACTTCCAGACCAACCTTATAGCCCGAGGGCTCATCCGCCTCGCTCGTATCACCGGCATTACGAACGTCCGGGCCGGCGCTCAACACCGAAGAGAACTGAAGTAGATTGCACCCTTCGAGACTGGAAAACGCCAACGCCGACTTCGAGAACGTGCTTTCTGGATGCACCCACGTATCCAGCGACACCGACGCTTCACGCGCACCCTGTTCCTCCCCGCAATCGCTCGGGTTCGTCAGGAACGCCCCGCGATCATAGCTCGCGGGTTCTTCTTCGCCAGTCAAGAAATGTTCTTCCAGATCACCATAGAACGTCGCCACCAGACCAGCCAACCCCGCGATCGGTGGCAACCCCGGCGTCGCTACCCGCAACACATACGCGCCATCATGACGCACCACCGACGCATAAAACACGAACGTGTAGTTGTTAGTCGTAAACGCGAACTCCGCCGCATAGCCTTTCTCCGGCGTGATGCTGTAAATCCCATGCACATGAGTGGGATCGCCGGTGTTCGCCAGCACGTTGCTCAAGATGAACGGCAGAATCGTCCCCACGCGACTCCCCGGCGGGCAGCCCGTCTGATTTGTCCCCGTTTCCACGATCGACGCCGGACACGTATCCGCGACCGCCGGGTTACCGAGCATCCCCACCGGAAGATAAAAAACCAGATCCCTTATCGGTTCAACCGGTTTGCTCGGCTGCCCCAGTTCTTCACCGAACATGCTGTTCATGACGAGCGTCGTCGTCAAGAAATGCGGGTGAGCACCCGCCTGGGTAACCGGTTCGCCGGCCGGGCCTGTCGCTTCGAAATGAAACTGCGCCACACCCGACGGAGCCAGTTCGCCCACTGCGCCAGCTCGCGTATCGGCTTCGCCGCTCGCGGTCGCCGCGCCGCCACCGCTGATGCTCGCGACGTCCGTCAACGGACCTGTGATGCTGCCCGTGACTTCGAAGTGTACCTCCAGGGTAACGAACCCGCTCGGCACGACGACCGATTCCGGGAAAGTACAAGTCGCTTCCGTCGTCCCTTCACCCGTGCATTCCGCTTCGCCCGGCCCAGCCCTGAAATTCACGACGCTAAGCCCAGCCGGCAGCACATCCTTCACCGTGAAAGCACCCACGCTGCTCTTCCCACCAACATTCTCAACAACAACATCATACTTCCCCTGCTTACCAACCTGCGCAGGCACAACCGACGGGAACGCAGCTGTCGTCACATGCCACGCCGGCGAGGGCGCAGCCGCCAAAGCCGCGCCAGAACTACCCACCAAACCGACAACGACCAGCAACAGCGCCACCCCGACACCAACACAGACGCGCCGCGCAGAGCGACCAGAGCCCATAGCAATATTCATGACATGCTCCTCCGATTGAAGCCGGCTCTTCTCGCCCGCTTGGTTTTCGACTTGCTTCTACCCGTAGCCCTGCTCCCAACACATTTGCCATGAACAAG
Source organism: uncultured Solirubrobacterales bacterium (assembly GCA_963705245.1). Taxonomy (GTDB): domain Bacteria; phylum Actinomycetota; class Thermoleophilia; order Solirubrobacterales; family Solirubrobacteraceae; genus Palsa-744. The sequence goes on from OY970062.1 coordinate 172,965, forward strand.
CTTCTTTGACTTCGCGCATTTGACCGCAGCCTTCTTTGGTATGACCCTCTTTACCGACGGCACGGGGGGTGTGAGATTGTCGTTTCCGGTCACACCCGCGCTAAGCGGAGCGCCGAACACCGGCGGCGAAGTGCTCGGCGCACCTTCACAACCAGACCCATCACAAGACTGGTCAGAGACAACCGGCGGAAAACCACCTTCCACACGCGCATCATAAATATCGCGCTGCGCACCATCCACATCACTACCCAACAACGGATCATCCGTGTTGAACAGCACGTTCGCACCCGACGCATCCATCCCCGCAAATTGCGTACCACAAAAATTACCTTTCACCAACTGCACATCCTGACCATCAGACACCAAATGCACCACACCCTGCGAAATCAACCCACCCGTATGAAACTCATACAAACTCAAACAACCCCTCGCAGCCGAAGACGCACGCGGACTCAACGCACCACTCGACTCAAAAAACACCGTACGCCCATCACTCGACACATCCAAACGATTCGTCGACGATTTAAAGTCATCAAACCGTCCGATTTGTTCGATTCTTTCTCCTAGCGCCTGTGCGTCCGCACCTTCGGTTACCCCATTGCCGTTTTCGTTGTATTCGTTTTCGCCTTGGGTGATTCGGACGAGTTCTCCGGTGAGCGCGTCATACTCGAACAATTGCGTCTGGCTCTTCCTATCATCGGGTGTCACACCCGGCCTCGAGCTCGCAAACACCACAAACTGACCTTCATCACCCGTTATCTCCACAGGCCGCTGAAGTTCTTTTTGCCAATCCTCTGCGTCTCCCCCGCCGAGCGTCGTGATGAACTTGGTCACTCCGCCCACAGTGTCATACACATACAAGTTCGGCTGCCCTTCCACCGGCACAGCACCATACTCATTCCCACCAGCACCAGCCAGCACACTACGCGCGACATAGTACACACGCGAACCATCCTCCGAAATACCCGCAACCCCCAACACCCCAGCACCCACAGAAACCACACTCAAACACCGCCGCGCCACCTGGCATTCACTCCCCGACATACCAAAATCATACTCATACAAATTACAACCAACACCACTTTCAATTTCCGCACAACCGCCCCTAATCGCGCTACCGCTTTCTGTTCCGTCAACCGCGTCTACCGTCAACTTCTGCGTACTCGTGAAGAACACCTTTTCTCCACTTTCCGACGCACCCTCAAAATTCTTACCCGACTCCACTTCACACCCAACTGTGCACTCACTCGCTGAAACATGCACCGTCACAGCCGGCGCCGCACTAGACAGCGCACCATGCAAACGCGCGTACACCTCCTGAACTTCAGGCCCCGCCCCTTCACAACCCTTCGCACCAGTAGGCTCGACCGTGAAAAAGACCGATTCACCATCACTCGACAACGCGTTATAGACCGTCCCGCCACCGAGCCGCGAGCCGCACTGCCCAATCAAACTCTTACTACCTTTTTTTTCCCCTTCAACCGCCACCAATATCGGTTCGCTATTCCCCACACCACTATATTCATACAATGAACCTTCCGTACCCACCGTCCCGTCAAAAGGCCAGTAGGCCGCCTGTAGATTAGCGGCAAGTATTACATGTTGATAGTTATTAGTCGCGGCCATCGGTTTGTCGAAATATGCTTCCGCATTAATAGAGTTGCTGGGTTCTTCTTGGCCCATGGCGGGAAAGACTAGCGGCCCAACATAGCTATATTCACCGGCAGCCGAGCGAATATAGAGCCCACGCGTGTTAGCCGACTGCTGAGGTGTGTGTTGATCCCACAGCGTTAGACCGCCGTTCGCTTCAGATGCAACTGGTATCTGCCCGACAAACTGCGATAGTGGCGCATTGAACGGCGCAAGCCGCCACCCCAGCGCGGTGCGCGAATCCAGATACACCCCCACATCAGTCACCGTTTCACCCTCACCGGGAGTGCCCGCAAGATTCCCAAGGCTCGAGACGATCGCTCTTTCTCCGTTTGACGCATAGCTCAACGCGAGCATCGGATAGCCCTCCTTATACGCCGGTGTCATCATCTCGTACGCCCGGCAATCCGCAAGCGAACCGGAGTTCAGTTCGCTGCGCAACGCTTCGTTGGGACATGAGCCTTCAGCATGGGCAACAGCAACCATTGACGAGAACCCCGCAACAAGAGCACCAAGAGCCATCAAGCCGGCAAAAAATGACCTATGGACACCCATCCCTGCAACACTTCGACGTCCTCGCCGGCGCAATACCATCACTATTCCTCCCATTCCAGTTCTCATCACAAAGTCACCGCGCTCAACCGCGCGCTCTGCTCCACCTTCAGTCGTTGTGGGGTCGCCCGCCCCTACGCGAACGACCCCAAGACTCACTCACTTACGCAAGAAGCCCACAACAATTTTGTAATCAATCTTTGCCGCTAATGAAAGCTCCAGCCTTTTGCGGATTCCAATTTAGCCTTCGCCCCGGCAATCAGATGTACCGAAGTGTCGTTCCAAAGCAATTCATTTTCCCCGGTATTGACACGAAATTCCTGCTGAGCAGATTCTTCACGCCCTTTCGGCAAGACAAGCTTAATCTTACCCCCAAGTTCAGATTCGCCGGCAATACCGCAAGTGCCTTTGATAATAAACCTCGCAAAATCTACGCCTTTGACGGGCTTCAACACGACCGTGTCTTCCGGACTTTTGCTGCCCAGCGCAGCTTCGACCTTCAACGGCTTGCTTTCAATTACACCATTTTGTATACTGCAACCGGCCGCCTCGAGGACACATCCGGTGAAAACAAAATGTTCGATTTCACCACCAGTGTGTGCAGCAATGTTCGCTTTCTTCAATTCGATGCCGGAACATTCAGTGACCACTCCGAGATAGTTGAAAATAGTAGGTTCCGTCAGAGTAGTCGTGCTGGCCAAAGGCGTCGAGGATGCCAGTTCGGTGCCCCCGACATACCACGACGCCGCCGAAGCCGAACCAGCCGCCATCGCACTAACAGCCACGACAACCACCAACCCAGCCAAAACAGCCTTCATTCTGGATCTCATAAACAACACTCATGCCTTTCTCATTCGTCTCATTCAGCATCAAGACCCAGCCCAAAACGGACCCAGCCCCAACACCGGTCTCACTGCACAGCACGTCCAAACGAGACGGCAAAGCCGCCCCACCCAAACGCACACCTAGATGCCCGGCACGAACACGGGCACGAGAAAACACCGCACGTAGTCGGCGCGAAGAACAAGAGCTACCCCTCCCCACGAGGGGACTGAAGGCCCAGCGAGATTCAGTCGCTAAACCAGGAGCGCTACTGGGACAAGAGAGAGAGAGAGAGAGAGAGAGAGATGAGTCAGCGCTGCTGACGCATCTACCAACGGGACCAACAGGCCACGCAGCGATCCCCATCACGTCTGTCGAACAAGACTCCACGCGAAAGCACTCCCTCATCACGAGCGACCCGATCCCTCTCACATATCCCGAAAAACTGGCTCCTGCAGGTCCGCCAAACCGGAGAACCCAAAACCAGACCTATGTCTAAAACACCCCAGTCGCCTCAAATGACAACCGGGCTCCTGCACACTTTAGACACATCTCAAGGCAGTTGTCAAGTCCCCACCCCGCAACACCTTCCCTAGACCCCCAAAACCCGTACCACAGAGCCAAATCAGGCTTCCCCAGCCGGAGCACAGGAGAGTTTCGTCCCAAGCGCTGCGTAGCTTCGGAGGCGATGACCATCCAACGCTTCGTCTGGACTACCCACGCCGAGGACAAACGTGCCCGGCGACTGCTCGACCGCTCCGAGCTGGAGAGCGCGATCCTCGCTGGCCACGCCGATCGCCAGATCAACCATGGAGCGGCGGACTGGCTGATCCGTGGCCTGCTGATCGACGGGCGACGCTTCGAAATCGTCTACGACCATCCCCACGGCTATGACCACACCACGGTGCGGATCGTCAGCGTGTGGGATATCTGAACCCCAATCTCGAGCAGTATCATGGAGACATCATGAAGCCACACCTGCATTACGATCCCGAAGTCGACATTGCGCTGATCTCATTCGAGAATGGACGCGCCATCGGTGAGAGGCACTCCTGGGGCCTGATCGAACGCCATCCTGATGACGGACACCTGATGGGCTTTGAGATCTGGGAGGCCTCCACCATCCTCCCCACCGAGATGATCGCCGCGCTGCCCCTAGCGGGCAAGCCCCACGCCACAGCTGCCTGACGCCACCAAAAGCGCTTCCGCGACGCCAACCGCTGCGGTGAGCGGCGCCGACTGCAAACCGATGCAAGAACTGGCTACCGGCTCACCCGAAAAAGCCCGAGACGGCATCGCGGCCGACCGCTGGCAGATCCGCCACCCGCCGCGTTTCACCCCGCGGGCACGCCCGGCCCGACATGCGTCGGCGGGCCCTCTGGGCCTTCGTCCGCATCGGCGTGACCGGCAATCGCCTCGTCTTCAGGTAGAGCCTCACCGATCGCGGCTGCGCCATTGCGCTTGCCTGCGAGATAACGATCGACCATCCGCGCGCACTGGCGTCCCTCGTTGATCGCCCACACGATCAATGACTGCCCGCGACGGGCGTCTCCGGCGGCGAACACCCCCTCTACCGAGGTTGTGTATGGCTTCACGGCCTTCGCGTTCCCGCGCGGGTCCTTCTCGACGCCGAGCTGGTCGAGCAGACCCTGCTCGGGTCCCAGGAAGCCCATCGCCAGCAGCACGAGCTGGGCCGGCAGCTCGCGCTCGGTGCCGGCGACCGGGCCAAATGGGGGCGCCGGCTCGGCCTGGGCGACGTGCAGCGCCGCGACCGACGTTCCGTCCGCGGCGGGCGAGAAGTGGGTCGTCACGATCGAATAGTCCTGCTCGCCCACGCCCTCCTTCAACGCCTCCTCCATCGCGTAGCTCATGCGGTACTTCAACGGCCACTGTGGCCACGGCGTGCGGTCGTCCGGACGGTGCTCCGGCGGCTCGGGCAGCAGCTCCAGCTGGACGATCGAGCGCGCGCCCTCGCGCAGCGCGTTCCCGACGCAGTCCGCGCCCGTATCCCCGCCCCCGATCACGACCACGTCCTTGTCCTTCGCGCTGATCTCCACATCGGCCGCGGGCTGCGGGGCGCTTGGCAGCGGTCCGAGCTCTCGTGCGGCCCAGCGGTTGCGCCCGTACAGGTAGTCCATCGCGAAATGCACCCCGTCCAGCTCGCGTCCGGGAGCCGGCAGGTCCCGCGGCACACGCGAGCCGGTCGCCAACACAACCGCATCGAAGGCCCCCTTCAGCTCGTCGACGCTTACGACCTCGCGAGCATCCGCGCGCCCAACGCTCGTGCCGGCAGCCTCACCGCCAGCTGCCCTGTCACCCGCACCGGCGATATCACCGCCATCCGCACCGGCACCCGGACCCCCGCCGACGTCCACACCGCAGCGCAGCTCCACGCCCTCGGCGATCAGCTGGTCGACGCGCCGTTGCACGACCCGCTTCTCGATCTTGAAGTCCGGCACCCCGAACCTTGCGAGGCCACCGGCGGCCTCGTCGCGCTCGAACAGCACGACCCGATGGCCCGCCCGGCGCAGCTGCTGGGCGGCGGCCATGCCCGCGGGTCCGGAGCCGACGACGGCAACCGCTTGCTCGGTCTCGTGCTTGGGCGGCTGGGGCACGATCCAGCCTTCCTGCCAGGCGCGGTCGATGATCGCGAGCTCGATCTGTTTGATCGTGACCGCATCCCCCTCCCTGATCTCCAGCACGCACGAGGCCTCGCACGGCGCGGGACACAGGCGGCCGGTCAGCTCGGGGAAGTTGTTCGTCGCGTGCAGCTGCACGATCGCGTCCTGCCAGCGGTCGCGATACACGAGGTCGTTCCAATCGGGGATCAGGTTCCCCAGCGGACATCCGTTGTGACAGAACGGCACGCCGCAATCCATGCAGCGCGCGCCCTGTTCGCGCAGCTCCTCGGTCGGACGGGTGAGCAGGAACTCGCGATAGTCGTGCGCGCGCTGCACCGGATCCCGGTAGGGAATCCCGTGGCGCTCGATCTGCAGAAACCCGCCGAGCTTGCCCATCAGGCCACTACCGCCGGCGAGGAGATCTCCGCGGACGACGAGCCGGCCTGCGCTTCGGCCGCCCGTTCGCCCAGCACGCGCTTGTAATCGTGAGGCATCACCTTCACGAAAGCCCCCTGCCCCAGCAGCTCATCCCACTCGGCGAGCACCCGCGCCGCGACAGGCGAGTCCGTGCGCTCGGCATGCTCTTCGATCAACCCTTTCAGCTCGACAGCGTCCTGCGCGCTGGGCGCTTCGAAGCCGATCATCCCCATGTTGCAGCGCCCGGCGAACATCCCTTCCTCGTCGAGCACGTACGCGGTCCCACCGCTCATACCCGCCGCGAAGTTGCGCCCTGTCGGGCCGAGCACGACCACGCATCCTCCGGTCATGTACTCGCAGCCGTGGTCCCCGACGCCCTCGACGACCGTGCTCGCGCCGGAGTTGCGCACCGCAAACCGCTCGCCCGCCAGGCCCCGGAAGAACGCCCGCCCCGCGGTCGCCCCGTACAGCAGCGTGTTCCCGACGATCACGTTCTCCTCGGCCTTGAACTCGGGCGCCATGCCCTCGCGCGGGCGCACCGCGAGCACGCCGCCCGACAGGCCCTTGCCGGTGTAGTCGTTGGCGTCCCCCCACAATCTGAACGTCACCCCCGGCGCCAGCCAGCCGCCAAAGCTCTGCCCGGCCGAGCCTTCGAATTCCACCTCGATCGAGCCCTCTGGGAGACCGACCGCGCCATGCGCGCGAGCGATGTGGCTGGAGAGGATGCCGCCGACACAACGGTTGACGTTGCGGATCTCGAGCTTGAACTTGATCCGCTCGCCCCGCTCGATCGCGCCCGCCGAGCGCTTCACAAGCTCCCAGTCCAGCGCATCGGCCAGCACCTCCGGCGGCGCTTGCACGCGCCGGCGCGGAGCATTCTCGGCCAGCTCGACATGCGTGAGGATGTGGGTGAGGTCGACCCCGCGCGCCTTCCAGTGCTCGATCGCGCCTTGCGCCTGCAGGAGATCCACGCGGCCGATTGCCTCATCCAGAGAGCGCAGCCCGAGCGAGGCAAGGATCTCGCGCACCTCCTCGGCGACGAAGAAGAAGAAGTTGACGACATGCTCGGGTGTGCCCTTGAAGCGTTCACGCAGCTTGGGGTCCTGCGTGGCGATCCCCACCGGACACGTGTTCAGGTGGCAGGCCCGCATCATGATGCAGCCCGTCGCGATCAGCGGCGCGGTGGAGAACCCCATCTCATCCGCCCCCAGCATCGCCGCGATCACCACGTCGCGGCCGGTCTTCAGCTGACCGTCGGTCTGCACGACGATACGCGAACGCAGGTCGTTCAGCAGCAGCGTCTGCTGCGTCTCGGCCAGCCCGATCTCCCACGGCACGCCCGCTGCCTGGATCGAGCTCAGCGGCGACGCGCCCGTGCCGCCATCGTGGCCGGAGATCAGCACACGATCGGCGTTCGCCTTCGACACGCCCGCCGCGACCGTGCCGACGCCGACCTCGGAGACGAGCTTGACGGACACCTGCGCGCTCGGGTTCGAGCAGCGCAGGTCGTAGATCAGCTGCTTGAGATCCTCGATCGAGTAGATGTCGTGATGCGGAGGCGGCGAAATCAGACCGACGCCCGGAGTCGTGTGCCGGATCGACCCGATATAGCGGTCGACCTTATGCCCGGGCAGCTGCCCTCCCTCACCTGGCTTGGCCCCCTGGGCCATCTTGATCTGCAGCTCGTCAGCGTTGACGAGATAGTGAATCGTGACGCCAAACCGCCCGGAGGCGACTTGCTTGATCGCCGAACGTCGTCGATCGCCGTTCGGGTCGGGCGCGAACCGCGCGGGATCCTCGCCACCCTCACCCGTGTTCGAGCGTCCCCCGAGCCGGTTCATCGCGATCGCCAGCGTCTCGTGCGCCTCACGCGAGATCGAGCCAAGGCTCATCGCGCCCGTGCAGAACCGCCTGACGATCTCCGCCGCCGGCTCGACTTCCTCCAGCGGGATCGACTCCCGCGCGCCGGCCCCGTCAGCGCCCTTGAATTGCAGCAACCCGCGCAGGGTCGCCTTGCGCGCCGCGTCCTCGTTGATCGCATTCGCGTACTCGCGATACTTCACATACGCCTCGCTCGAGCGCACCTCCGCGAGCGCCTCGTCCTCGCCGGACAGCGCGGCCGCGACGTTCCCGTTGGCCGCGCGCACCGCGTGCTGCACGAGCGCGATCGTCTCCGGGTTCCACATGTGGTGCTCACCGTCGCGCCGCCACGCATACACCCCGCCAACCGGCAGCAGGTCGTCCTCGAGGGCCGGCCACGCGCGGCGGTGGCGCTCCAGCGCCTCCATCGCCAGCACGTCCAGCCCGACCCCACCGATACGCGAGGCCGTGCCGGTGAAGTGCCGGTCGATCAGCTCGCGCTCCAGGCCGACCGCCTCGAAGATCTGCGCGCCGCGATAGGACTGGATCGTGGAGATGCCCATCTTGGAGATCGTCTTCAACAGCCCTTTGCCGATCGCCTTGACGACGTTCTGGGCGGCTACCTCCAGGCGTTTGTTGAGCTCCTCGGTCTCCGATCGCCTCGCGCCGTCGGACGATCCACCGGCTGCACCATCGGGGAGACCGCCGGCTGCACCGCGGCCAGATGCGCCGCCGTCGGGTCCGATCCGCCCCTCGATGACCAGCTCGTCGAGCGTCTCGAGCATAAGGTAGGGGTTGATCGCGCTCGCGCCGTAGCCGATCAGCGTCGCAAAGTGATGCACCTCGCGTGGCTCGCCGGACTCGAGCACGATCCCCACGCGCAACCGTGTGCCCTCTCGCACGAGGTGATGGTGGACGGAGGCGACCGCCAGCAGCGACGGGATCGGCGCTCGCCGCGGGCTGAGCAAACGGTCGGACAGCACGATGATGTTGACACCGGCGGCGATCGCCTCACGCGCCTGCTCGCAGACCCGCTCCAGCGCGCCCGCCATCCCGGCGGCGCCCTCGGCAACGGGCCAGGTGATGTCGATCGTGCGCGCCGCGAACAGCTCATGAGAGACGTGCCGCAGCGTCTCCAGCTCCCGGTTGAGCAGGATCGGGCGCTCCAGCACGAGCTTGTGCGCGTGCTCGGGCGTCTCTTCGAACAGGTTCCGCTCGCTGCCCAGGGTCGTCTCCAGGCTCATCACGATTTCCTCGCGGATCGGGTCGATCGGCGGGTTCGTGACCTGGGCGAACAGCTGCTTGAAGTAGGAGAACAGCGGCGGCGCTTGGTCGGAGAGCACAGCCAGGGAGATGTCGTTGCCCATCGAGCCGATCGGCTCGGCCCCGTCGCGCGCCATCGGGCTCAACAGCACGCGCAGATCCTCCTGGCTGTAGCCGAACGCGCGCTGACGGCGGTGCAACGGCTGGTCGGAGATCGTGACCTGATCGGAAGGATCGAGCTCCGAGAACGCCACCGAGCTGCGCTCATACCACTCGCCGTAGGGCTCATACGTGGCGACCTCGTGCTTGACCTCGCCGTCCTGCACAATCCTCCCACGCTCCAGGTCGACGAGAAACAGCTTGCCCGGCTGCAGCCGTCCCAGCCGCACGATCTCCCCCGGGGGGACATCGAGAATGCCCGTCTCAGAGCCAAGCACCACGTGCCCGTCGGCCGTCTCCACCCAGCGTCCCGGGCGCAGCCCGTTACGGTCGAGCGTCGCGCCGACCACCCGCCCGTCGGTGAACGCGACCGATGCCGGCCCGTCCCAGGGCTCCATCAGGCAGGAGTGAAACGCGTAGAACCCCTTGAGCTCGTCGGGCAGGTCCTCGCGATCGCGATAGGCCTCGGGGATCATCATCATCGCCGCGTGCGCCGGCGAGCGCCCGGCGAGCAGCAACAGCTCCATCACGTTGTCGAACGTCGCCGAATCCGAGTTCCCGGGTGTGACGACCGGCAGGATCTTGCCCAGGTCCTCGCCGAACAGCTCGCTGCGCAGCTCCGACTCGCGCGCGCGCATCCAGTTGACGTTCCCCATCACCGTGTTGATCTCGCCGTTGTGACAGATCGTCCGGTAGGGATGGGCGAGCTCCCAGCTGGGAAACGTGTTCGTCGAGAACCGCGAGTGCACGAGCGCCAACGCGCTCTTGCAGCGCTCGTCCTGCAGGTCGGGATAGAACTCGGCCAGCTGGTAGCTGATCAGCATCCCCTTGTAGTTCAGCGTCCGTGACGAACTCGACGCGACATACAACCCCGCCCCGTCCGGGCTCAGCTCGCAGACGCGCCGGATCACGTACAACTTGCGCTCGAACGCGTCCTGATCAAACCTTTCGCCTGCCCCGGCGCCGCCAGACCCTGTCATGGCGCCCGAACCCTCCACGACGGTCACACTCGCGCTATCCGATCCCGTTCCGGCGATGACCTGAGAGCCCGCGCCGACGAACAGCTGGCGGATCACCGGACGGCACGCACCGGCGACCTCACCGGTGTGCTCGGGTGCCACCGGCACGTCGCGCCACCCGAGCACCGTCTGGCCCTCATCCAGCACGGTCCGCTCCAACAGACCCTCCAGCCGCCGGCGACGCGCCTCATCCTCGGCAGGCAGGAAGCACATCAGCACCCCGTATCGACCCGCCGGCGGCAGCGCGAACTCGACCACCCCGCGCAGCAGCTCGTCGGGCATCTGCATCAAGATCCCCGCGCCGTCACCCGTGCACGGGTCTGCGCCGGATGCCCCCCGGTGCTCGAGATTCTTCAGCGCGGCGATCCCTCGCTCGACGACCTCGTGCGTCGGGGTGTTGTCCAGGCGCACGACCATCCCCACGCCGCACGCATCGTGCTCGAAGCGAGGGTCGTAGAGTCCGACGGCCTTGGGCGGCTGCATGGTGTGCGAAGTCATGGAAGTGCTCCCTGGGGGCGGTTCATCCCGCGCGTGCAATCTCCCGCGCGGGCACGGGCGGACACCTGAGGCGAGTCAGAAGGGTATCAGTGCGCGCGGGGCGAAACCAGCCGCGCGTCGAGCTCCAGAGCATGCTATGTGACGGGCGAAATCGCCGCGCGCCAGCTTCCGTGGAGATGCTCGCGTATGCTCGGCGTGTGAGAACAGCTCTTTTCGGGCACCATTACCCATGACGAGAGCATCTCGAGGAACTCAGGAGCGAAAATGATGCCGGACATGGAGCTTTCGCTCCCGGCTCGGGCAGAGAACATCCCATTGGTCCGCCACGCGTTCGGCGCGTTCGGTGAGGCGTTCGCCGTCGACGAGCACCAGCTTTCCGACGTGCGCTTGGCGGTCACCGAGGCCTGTGCCAACGTCGTCGTCCACGCCTACGCAGATCGTCCCCCCGGCCCATTGGAGGTCTTTGCCACTCGGAGCGGCGACGAGCTGACCGTCGTCGTTCGCGACGAGGGGCCAGGCATCAGCCCGCGTCCAGGCAGCCCCGGCCTCGGTCTCGGCCTGCCGTTGATCGCCTCGCTGACGGAGTCTGTCAAGCTCGGTCGCGACGAGCACGAGCGCACCGAGGTACGCATGACTTTCTCGCTGTCCGACACCTCTCACAAACGCAAAGAAGACCACGACCACAGCGCCAGATCGACCCGGCCGCGCTGACGTGAGCGAGCCGACCATCCCCGTCCCGGATGCCTCCCCGCCGCCAACCGGGCCGCCCAGCCCCGTCGCGCTGCGCGTAGCGAACGGTCCTCTAGCGGCGCCGGTCCTGTCCCGAGTCGTGTCGATGATCCTCGGCCGTGCCGCCTGTCCGCTCGACCGGCTCGACGACGCGCTGATCTTGTGTGACGCGATCTCCGCGCACGGGCCCGCACACACGCGCGACGATCATCTCTCATTCACGTTGACCGCCGACACACGCGCGATCGAGTTGCGCGTGGCAGAGCTGCGCGCCGGTGGCGCCTCTGGGCTGATCGACGACGCCCTGCTCCCCGACGTCGGCAACGTGATCGAGCGCTTCTCCGACAGCCGCCGCATCGAACCCGCTCGGGACGGAGGCGGCGACGAGCTGGTCCTCACGTTCGGCTTCGCCTGATCAGCCGGCCTTCGCCTGATCAGCCGGCCTTCACCTGATCAGCCGGCCTTCACCTGATCAACTGGCCTTCGCCTGATCAGCCGGCCTTCGCCTGATCAGCCGGCCTTCGCCTGATCAGCCGGCCTTCGCCTGATCAGCCGGCCTTCGCCTGATCAGCCGGCCTTCGCCTGATCAACTGGCCTTCGCCTGATCAGCCGGCCTTCACCTGATCAACTGGCCTTCACCTGATCAGCCGGCCTTCGCCCGCTCAGCTGGCCTTCGTCTTCGCTGGAGACTTACTGGTCGGCTTATCACTGGCCGGCTTGTCACCGACCGGCTGGGCCGGGGCTTTCTTGCGAGCCTTGGTCTTGGCCTTGCCATTGCCCTTCGCGTCGTCCCCGCCCCCGCCGCGCTCGCGCGCTTTTTCCAGGCTCGCCTGCAGCGCGCTCATCAGGTCCGGGGACTGCAGCTCCGCGGCGGCCGGACGCGGCTCGACCACGATTTCCTCGCCACTGGCCTTGCGGTCGATCAGGTCGAGCACGGCCTCGCGATAGGTGTCTTTGTAGCGGCTGATGTCAAACGGCTCAGCGAGAGACTCGACCAACCGTCGCGCGACATCCAGCTCGCGCTCGCCCACCGACGTCTCCTGCTCACCGTTCAGCTCACGCAGCTCGCTCGTCGGGTTGATCTCGTCGGCGTAGCTCATCGTCGTCATCATCAGCACGTCTCCGCGCGGATGCACGGCGACCAGTCGCTCGCGCGAGCGCAGCACCACCCGCGCGATCGCCACCTTGCTGGTCGAGCGCATCGCCTCCAGCAGCAGCTTGTACGAACGCGCGCCACCTCGGTGGGGAACGATGTAGTACGGCTGGTCGAAGTAGATTCGGTCGATCTCGTCGATCTCGACGAAGTCCTGGATCTCGATCGTCCGCGTCGCCTCCGGCGCCAACGCCGCCAGCTCCGCGTCCTCGATCACCACATACCGTTCGGGCGCCAGTTCATAGCCCTTGACGATCTCCTCGAACGGCACCTCCTCGCCGTCGGCCGAGCACACCCGCTTCTGCTGAATCCGCGCGTGATCGGCGCCGTGCAGCTGGTTGAAGTGCACGCTCTTGCTGCTGACCGCGCTGTACAGCTTCACGGGCATGCTCACGAGACCGAAGTTCAGCGTGCCCATCCACATAGATCGAGCCATCCTCACAGTGTTGACGGCTTTTCCGTCGCTGTCAACCCGTGGGCGAATCTTCGCCCACGGGTTCGTAGAGAAAGAAATCGGGGGCTGGGGTGCTTGGATGGTGGATGCCAGACGACGCACGCGAGCGCAGGCGTGCTGGTTGCACGTCGAGCATCGTGGGTGACGGCTGGCGCCGCCAGATGAGTGCATCCAGGCCACGATTTATTTCTCTTCGGACCCCAGACCCTCACGCAACCGCGCGAGCGCTTGGCGGATCAAACGCGAGACCTGCATCTGCGACACCCCGATCCGCTCCCCGATCTCAGCCTGGGTCAGATCCTGGCCAAACCGCAGCGTCAGCACCATGCGCTCACGCTCGGTGATGTGCTCGAGCATCGGCCCCAGCGTGGCGCGCTCCTCCGCCCGCTCGAAGCCGCCCTCGTCGGCGCCGATCGCGTCGGCCACGCTCTCGCCCGAGGAATCCTCGCCCGATGCGGACCGTGGCGCGTCCAGCGAGCCCGCGCGATACGCCCCCGCCGCCTGCAACGCATCCAGCACCTGCTCCTCGGTGGCGTCCACCGCCACGGCGATCTCCCCCACCGTTGGCGCCCTCCCCTCCTGGGAGGACAGCTCCGTGACCGTCCGATCGACGCGCAGCGCCAGCTCCTGCAGCTCGCGCGGGACCCGCACCGACCAGGTGCGATCGCGGAAGTGGCGTCTGAGCTCGCCGAGGATCGTCGGCACCGCAAAGCTCGAGAACGCCGTCTCGCGCGTCGCGTCGTAACGGTCGACAGCCTTCAACAGACCAAGCGACGCAACCTGCACCAGATCCTCCAGCGGCTCTTCGCTGCGCTGATAGCGGCGCGCGAGCCGCCGTGCGAGCGGCAGGTACCGTTCAACGAGCTGCTCACGCGCGTGCTCGTTCCCGCCGCGAGCCCGGGCGAACAGATCGCCGTCGGACGGACCCGTGTCGCTCAGCTCGCTCATGCAGCCGTCCCCGGGATGTTCAGCCGGCAGCGCAGCGGCACATCGGTCCCCTCCACGGTCAGCACTGGCGCGAGCGGATCTCCGGCCGCTCGACTGGGCGCCCCGGCGCCAGGATCCATCGCCTGGGCATTGGCTCGAGCCTCAGCGCGAGGATCGGCCGCCTGGACCCTGGGTCGAGCCTCAGCGCAGCGCGCGGGCAAATCTGCCGCCAATGCCGGGCCCAGCCACACGATCGGGGCGGCGCCCGGGCGCTCGCGCGGCCAGCTCGCGAAATCCACCGCCCCGCTCAACAGCAGCCGCTCGCGGGCGCGGGTCATGGCTACGTACACGATCCGGTCCTCCTCGTCGGCTTGCTCCTGCCGGCGCTCGTCGGCGAGCTCTGAATACTCCAGCGCGGGGTGCGGCTCGGGGTCCTCCAGGCCGACCAGTCGCACCCCGATCCGCTCTCCCCGCACGAGCAGATCTGGCACGCCCATGCTCGGCGCACGCCCGAGGTCGGCAAAGCACACCACGTCGAACTCCAGTCCCTTGGCGGCATGCACGCTCATCAGCCGCACAGCGTCCCGGGCCTCGTCCGCCACGCCCGCGTCGGGCTCCGCGATTGCTTCCGCGCTCGCGATACGTCCCCCCGTTCCCCGCTGGAACGCAGCCTCGTCGAGAAACCCGCGCAGATCGCGCCCTTCGCTGCGTTCCCACTCCTGCGCGAGCACCACGAGCTTGCGTACGTTAGCGAGCCTGCGCTCCCCGTCCTCGCCCCCTTCGCGCAGCCGAGCTTCGTACCCACCATGCTCGATCCCCCGCTCCAGCAGCTCTCCCAGCGCCAGCTCTCCCATCAGCTCGCGCTCCCGCTCGATCCACGCGCACAGCTCCGCGACGCGCTTGCCGCCGCCGCCGGCCCCGGGGTCGCGTGCGACCTCCCAGACGCTCGACCCCTCCGCCTTCGCCGCACGCGCCAGCAATCCCATCCCGTCACTTGACAGCTCGACCGGCGGCGAGGCGAGCACCCCGTACAACGCGACCTCATCGAGCGGCTCCGCCAGCACGCGCAGGTACGCCAGCAGATCGGCCACCTCCTGACGCGCCCAGAACGCCCCGGCGCTCGCGACAGTTCGCAGCCCCTGCTCGCGCAACGCTCGCTCGTAGCACTCGATATCCCCCGTCCCGCGCAGCAGCACGGCGATATCGCCAGACCTTGCTCCTCCGCCCTGCACCAGCTCGGCGACCCGCCCCGCCAGCGCCTGCGCCTCCGCCTCCCGCCAGGACACCGCACTGGAAATCCGGCCGCCGGCCGCAAGGGCACCCCCCTCGCCCCCCTTCCAACCACGCCTGTCGGTCAGCAGCAGCTCCACCACCGGCTCGCCCTGCGAGGCCTCGCGCTCGCGCTCACGCTCACGGCCCGCGCGCAGGGGCGTGAACGTCTCCCCGAAGCGCTTGGCGAACACCACGTTCACAGCCTCCAGCAACTCACCCCGGCCACGAAAATTATGTTCCAACCGCAGGCTCTGACCTTGCGCGGCCAGCACTCTGTCGCGAGCCCTGAACAGGCTGACGTCGGCGTGACGAAACCCGTAGATCGACTGCCACTCATCCCCGACGGTGAACAAGTTCTCGCGCTCCAGCGCCTTCACCAGGGCCAGCTGTCGCGGGTTGACGTCCTGCAGCTCGTCCACCATCAGCAGCTCAAACCGCTCTGCCCACTCCCGCCTGACGTGCTCGTCTCCCGCGAGCAGCTCGCCTGCCCGCAACTCGAGATCGTCGAAGTCGAGCCCGTTTCGCTGCCCCTTTGCCTGCTCACAGCGCTCGCCGAAGCGCTCGAGCAGCTCGCCCCACAGCGCGACCGCGCGGGCGCCCTGCTCGTCCAGCTCGGCCCGAGCCTCCCGCCTGACCTGCATATCCATGTCGGCGCCCTCCAAGTCCAGCTTGGCCTGTCCGGCAGGCTCGAGTCCGAGCCTGGGGATCGGCAGCCGCGGCATGCGCTGACCGCGGCTGCGCAGTTCTTCATACACGCCCAACACGGTCGCCCGCACGCGATCCGCGCCATATGCGGCGATCAGGTCCACCGCCTCGTCGCGTTCGCCCTGCAAGAACTCACCGAGCACCCCGGCAAACGCCTGCCGGCGCAACCGCCCCGTGAGCCCCTCGTCCAGGATCTCGTGCTCATCCTGAAGGCCCGCCTCACGCGCGTGTGCACGCAGCACCCGCGCGCAGAACCCGTGGAACGTGCCGACATACGCCCTCTCCGTCGCGCGCGCCGCCGCTACCTCGCCCAGCCCGAGCAGTCGCTCACGCACCCGCTCCTTCAGCTCGCCCGCCGCGCGCTCGGTGAACGTGATCGCCAGGATCCGACCCGGCGCGATCCCGTCCTCGCGCACTGCTCTGACAAACCGCTCCACCAGCACCGACGTCTTGCCGCTTCCCGCCCCCGCGGCCAGCAGCAACGGCTCGCTGCGCCGCCCGATCGCGTGCTCCTGTTCGGGAGTCAGCCTGCGCGGGACCAGCCCCTCCGCGAGCCCTGGGTCGACGACCGTCTCGGAATCGGCCAGATCCCATCCTGTGAGCCGCTCCATGCGCTCCACGATCACCGTCCGCATCTGCATATAGCCGGGTGCTCGCAGCCACCGGTGTATGCGCACGTCCGCGGCCGTGCCTCGATCGCGCCGGCTATCGCCTGTCCCGCCGCCTCGCGCGCGAGCCCGACCGCGCCCTGCACCAGCACGTCGAGCTCATGCCCATCCACCACGTCCGTGCGCACGCACTCCAACTGCACGCCCGCCTCGCCGTCGAGCACGCCACGCGCGCGCAGATCCCCGCCACCCAGTGGCTGGTACATCCCCCCGACGACCCGCAGCCCGAGCAGGCGTTCGGCCGCGCGCATGTACAGCGCGAGCTGCACCTTGCCATCCTCGATCCACCTCGCCCCCGGCGTGACGTAGGACCCCTTGTAGTCGTACACGACCGCCTCTCCCCCCGGACCGACGTCGATCCGATCGATCCGCCCGCGCAGCCTCACCCCTGCGCCGAGATCCAACGCCGGGAGCCCGCCCTCTTCGTCGTCGAACCCGAACCCCAACTCCAGCCACTTGGGCTCCAGCGGGCTGTCCTGCTCCGCCGCGTGCCGCAAGTAGCGCTCGAGATCGGCTTCCAGCTTGCGCCGCACCCCCGGGACGCGCTCGGGTAGGGCCGACAGCGGGAAGTCCCGCTCATGCTCCCTCAACGCCGCCTGCAGGAGCTCGCGTGCGAGCCCCAATCGGACAGCAGTCAACCGGGCGGACCCCGTCCGCTCGCGCAACCCTGCAAGCGTATCCCGCAGCACCGCGTGCGCCAGTCCCCCGCGCGCGAGTGGCTCCGGATCGGGATCGAGGCTCTCCGGGCGGAGCATCCGCTCGACGAACCATCTCGTCGGACACCCGATCCACAGCTCAAGCGAGGACGCCGACCAGGGTCGAGCGCGCAGTTCGTCGAGGATCCGCGGGTCGCGCAACGGCGCCGGGCCCGTTCCCCGCCCTTGGGGCGCCGCTCCCGCAACGCCGGCCAGTGCGGTGACCGGCGCCACTACGGACCGGGGGGTCGACTGGCGAACGTGTCTCCCCCCAAAACCAGCCCCTTACGCAGCAGTACGAGCCTCGATGACATCGCTCTCCGCCCGCGGGGTCTCGGGCGTCACGGCCTCCGTCTCCGCCTCCACCTCCGGGGGTTTCGCGCCCTCCTTGGCCCATGGCTCGTCGAACTCGACCCGCCATTTGCCCTCCTCGGTCTGGTTGAGCGCGAGGTGGGCTTTGAAGTTACGTCCGCTGCGCCCTTTGAACCCGGTGATCGCACGAGCGGTGTAACCCGTCTTGATCAGCTCCCGCGCGACTTCCACCGGCAGCTGCTTGCCGGCTTTCCCCTTCCAGATCACGAACCCGCAGCCGGAGTCATTACGCGCCCAACACGAGTACCCCTTACGATTTTCCATGATCTCGTGCCCACAGATCGGGCACGGCCCGAGGCTCGCCCGGGGAATGCGCACGTCCTTGAGCTTCTCGTCCAGTTCCGCGATCGTCTCTTTGGCGAACCCCGCGATGTCCCCCATGAACTTCTCCCTGGAGTCCTCTCCGCGCTCGATCTTCCCCAACCGATTCTCCCAATCCCCG
This sequence comes from uncultured Solirubrobacterales bacterium, assembly GCA_963705245.1. GTDB lineage: Bacteria > Actinomycetota > Thermoleophilia > Solirubrobacterales > Solirubrobacteraceae > Palsa-744. The sequence continues at coordinate 191,243 of OY970062.1, forward strand.
GTCAAGCCAGGAGAAGTAAGCGCGTGCTCGTTCAGCAGCCTGATCACGTTCACGCCCTTCTCCGTGGCCACCAGCGAGCGCCCGTCGCGCTCGATGTATCCGACCGTGATCAGCCGCTCGATGATCGCCGCCCGCGTCGCCGGCGTGCCGATCCCCGAGTCCTTCATCGCCTCGCGCAGCTCGTCGTCATCCACGAGCTTCCCGGCCGTCTCCATCGCGCCCAGCAGCGACGCATCGCTGTAGCGCCGCGGAGGTTTGGTTTCCTTGCGCGCGCTCTTGATCTCGCGTGTGCTCACCTGCTCCCCCTGCTCGAGCTTCGGCAGCTGCTGGTCTGCCCCCTCGTCCTCCTCGCCCTCGGCCCGTGCCCCTTTCGACGCGCTCGCCGCAGACGTCTCGTCGTAGACCCCGCGCCAGCCCACGACAAGCAGCAGCTTGCCGCGGGTCCTGAACACGTACCCACCGTCGCGCTCGTCCTCGCCCACCGGCACCGTGCTCTCCACCCGCGTGTTCTCGAACACCGCCTCCGGGTGGAACACCGCGAGGAACCGCCTGGCGACCATGTCGTAGATACGTTTGTCATCCGAGCCCATCCGATCGATGTCGTGCTGGGACTTGGTCGGGATGATCGCGTGGTGGTCCGTCACCTTGGCGTCGTTCACGACCCTTCCGAGCGGCAACACGTCCAACCCGATGACGTACTCGGCTGCCCGCACGTACTCCTTGTGTGAGCCGACCAGCTCGGCCGTCGGCTTGATCTCGGCGACCATGTCTTTGGTGAGGTACCTGGAGTTGGTCCTGGGGTAGGTGAGCGCCTTGTGCTCCTCATAACAGCGCTGCGCCGCTGCAAGCGTCCGTTTCGCGGAGAACCCGTAGCGCGTGTTCGCCTCGCGCTGAAGCGTCGTAAGGTCGTACAGCATGGGCGCTTTCTCGCGCTGCTCTTTCTTCTCGAGCTTCGTGATCCTCGCCGTCTTGCCCTCGCACGCCTCGACGATCGCGACCGCCTCTTGCTCGGTCGCGATCCTGGGCTTGGTCCCGGCGTGGAAGCGCCCGCGGTAGACCCGCTCGCCGTCCGTCTCATCGCCGTGCGCGGAATCGGCTCCATCGCCGTCAGCTGAGCCGGACCCATCGCCGTTGGCCAAGCCGGACCCATCGCCGGCGCCGGTGAGTGGCCCGGCCGCGAACTTCGCGTCGACCAGCCAGTAGGGCTCGGGCTTGAACGCCTTGATTTCCTCCTCCCGCCGCGCCACGATCGCCAGCGTCGGGGTCTGCACTCGCCCCAGCGACACTGCCCCGTCAAAGGAACTCCGAAGGCGGATCGTCGCCGCGCGCGTGGCGTTCATCCCCACGATCCAATCGGCCTCCGAGCGCGACCTGGCCGCTTGCTCCAGCGACGCAAGCTCCTCGGAGGGCCGCAACGACGCAAGCGCCTCTTTCATCGCGGCATTCGTCATCGAGCTCAACCACAGCCGTTTGACGGGCTTGTCGCCTTTGGCCTTCTCGAACAGATACGCGAATATCAACTCGCCCTCGCGCCCGGCGTCGCAAGCGTTGACGACCAGGTCGATGTCATCGCGACCAAGCTGTTTGGTGACGACCGACATCTGCTTGCGCGAGCGTTCGTCTCTGATCACGAGCTTGAACCGATCCGGCACGATCGGCAGGTCCTCCATCCGCCAGCGCTTGAACTTGGGGTCGTACTCGTCGGGCTCGGCCAGCTGCACCAGATGCCCCACCGCCCAGGTGACGACGTCCTCGGGCCCCTCCAGCCACCCCTCCTTCTTCTGGAACGGTCCCTTCAACACGCGCGCGAGATCCTGCCCCACGGAGGGCTTCTCGGCGATCAGCAGCGTCTTGGACATGGCGGTCAGCCTAGCGGGTGATCCAACCGCGGATGTCTGGGGAGCGCAACCGCGATCCCTATCCCCCGATCGGAGCGCGTGCGTTGGAGCCCCAGAACACCTGCGTGCCGAACATGCCGATCAGGTTCACGAGCACGAGGTTCAGCACCATCGACTGGGCGGTCGCTTTGCCCACCCCGACGGGTCCACCGTTGGCGTTGTAGCCGTAGTAGCAGCCGACGAGCACGACCGCCGTAGCCATGCTCATGGCCTTGATCATGCTGTAGAGAAAGTCAGGCGCGTTCTGGTATTGCCAGAAGATCAGCAGGTACCCACCCGAGGACACGTACCCGACTTGGTACACGACCGCGAGGTAGGAGGCGACAAATGCCGATCCGAGCGCGACGATGTACATGAACGGCAGCGTGAGCCAGGCAGCGAGCAGGCGCGTGGCACACAGAAACGTCAGCGAGTCCACGCCCATCACCTCGAGTGCGTCGATCTCCTCGCTGATCCGCATCGCCCCGAGCTCGGCCACGATCCCCGTGCCGATCTTCGCGGCCATGATGTATCCGAACACCAGCGGCGCCGCCTCACGCAGATTGCACCACGCGGTGAACACCCCCGCGAACGACGGCGCGCCCTGAGACTGTGTGAAGTACGCGCCCTCGATCCCGCACGAGAGCCCGAAGATGAACACGGTGCTGCAGATCACGAGTGTCGAAGACACGATCAGGATGCCCGACTGCCGCAGCGCCTCCCCGAAGAAGCGAAACACCCGCAGGCCCCATACGTCCCGAACGATGTTCCCTGTGAATCCCGCGATCTCACCGGCCGCGGCGACCCATTCACGCGGCATCGCCAGCAGTTCGTTCATCGCCCCTCCCCGATCCGTCCAACCCCCTGAAAGCTAGGATATGACCCTTGAGAGCTTGGGTATGTCCCCTGAGATCTCGGATGCGCCCCCTGAAAGCTTAGGTATGCCCCCTGAGAGCCCGGATATGCCCCCTGCAAGCTCGGGGATGCCAGATTGCTCATTTGATGATCAGGATCTGGGGGTGGGTGGCAAGCAGCACCTGTTCGAACACGTAGTTGAACGAGAAGATCGCGAGGAACGCGATCACGACCGCCTGGTTGACCGCGCGCCCGACGCCCTCGGCGCCGCCTGATGCGCTCATGCCCTTGTAACAGCAGACGATCGCGATGATCGCCCCGAACAGCGTGGTCTTCAGCACCGAGCCCCACAGGTCGGTGGTCGAAACGTTGGCGAACAGCGTCGTCCAGAACGGTCCCAGCGGCTGGCCCTTGGTGGTCGCGGTGATGATCCCTCCGAAGATCCCGAACAGCAGCGCATAGATGTTGAACAGGCCCGTGGCCAGCATCAGCGCGAGAAAGCGCGGCACGACGAGGTTCTTGACCGGATCCACCCCCAGCACCTGCAGCGCGTCGAGCTCCTCGCGGATCTTCCGCGCCCCGAGATCCGCGGTGATAGCGGTCCCGGCAACGCCCGCGAGCACAGTGGCGGTGACGAGCGGAGCGATCAGACGAATCGCCGCGAGCACGAAGAATCCGCCGAGACGATCGAGACCCCCGATCAGCGTGAGGAAGTTCGCCGCCTCCAGCCCCGCCGGCCCGTAGTTGAGCGCGACGGTGGAGACAAGCAGTGGAAACCAGCAAGATCGCAGCGCGAACAGAAACTGAGAGATAAACTCCCCGCCATAGGGATATGGCGGACGCAAGACAGATGAGATCGTCTTGCCGGTGAGGATCATCATGTCCCCGATTTCCTCCAGCAAGCTCCTTGCCGGTAGAAACGCCCTTCCCATTCCACTAGTGTACTAGTTCACCAGCACACCGTGTTTCTCGCGGGCGAGCGCTACCGTGATGATGTGAATACACAGCCTGAGACCCTCGAACCGAATGGGTTCACCGCCACCATAGACCGCAATGGTGAGATCCCGATCGGCGTGCAGCTGGGCTGGGCATTGCGCGGCAGCATTCGCGATCGGCGCTTCGCGCCAGGCGAGCGGCTGCCGGGGATACGCGAGCTCGCCGACGCCGTCGGAGTCAACGTCAACACAGTCCGTGCCGTCTACCAGCGCTTGGAGCGCGAAGGCCTGATCGACAGCCGTCAGGGCAGCGGCACGTTCGTGGCCCCCCATCCGTCACAGCCCTCGAGCGTGACATCGATCGCGGCCGACGCGGCGCGCGAGGCCCGTGCGACCGGGGCCGACCCGCGCGAGGTCGCAGCCGCCCTGTATGTGGCTACGCCCCAAACCATCTCGACACCCCAGCCCGTCTCAACACCCCAAACCGTCTCGACACACCGAACCGCCTCAACATCCCAGACCGTCTCGACGCCCCAGACCGGCGCGGCTCAGTCCGGGCAAGGCTCAGCCGCTGGTCGCGTCAGCGACGAGCAGGCCGCCGCCGAGCGCCGGCGTGCGCTGCGCTCACAGATAGCCACCCTCGAGCAGGCGATCGGCGAGATCGAAGTCGAACACCCCGGCGTGGCGCCAAGGCCCACTGCGACCCGCCGAGGTCCAGGCCCGGCGCTCCTGAGCGCGGAGGAGCTCGAGCAGGTGCGCTCGGGGCTGGTGCGACGGTTGGCCGCGGTGCAGACTGCGATCGACGAGCGGGCGATGGCCGAAGCCGCGGATGGGAGAGCTATGCAAAAAAAAGTCGTGCCATCGCGTGCGCGCGCGGGTGCGCGTGCGCGCGCCCGCGGTCACGCCAAAAAAGACAACACGTCAACGCCCGACCCCGACCCTCCCTCGTCGACGTCCGCACCCAGTCCCAAACGCAAGGCAAGGCCGCGCTCCACCCCTCGCCCGGCAGCAGCCGGAACCTGAGAGCAAGCCAGCGTTCCAGTCGCTGCGCCCGTCACGAGCAGGCTCATCCCGCCGCGCAGGGACCCGTGCTCACCGACGACGATCCCGCGTCGGCCAGCAGACGGGCGACGGTCGCATTCGCAACGCCATAGCCGCCGGCGGGACCGCCGCCGACGGTGCCCGCGAAGACAGTCGTCAACACAGCACCGTCGGTATCGACCAGCGGGCCGCCGGAGTTGCCGGGTCGCACCAGCCCGCGCAGCGGTGTCAGCAGCCGTGAAACCGGACCCTGGCCGTAGGCGTTGTCGGTGAGGATCGTCTGCGTGCGCCCGATACGTCCGGGCTGCACGTCGTAGGGCCCGTTCTCGGGATAGCCAAGGATCGCTCCCGCCCGACCCGAGGCGGGTTCGCCGACGAGGCTCAGCGACGGCAAGTGGCCGAGTCCCGGAACGCGCAGCACCGCGATGTCATCGGTCGGGTTGAACGCGATCGCTTGCGCCGGCAGTTCGGGTGGGTGTCCGCCGACCTCGACGGTCGTGTCCCGCTCACCGGCGACGACGTGCGCGTTGGTGACGATCTCCTGCGGGGCCGCCACCCAGCCGGAGCCCTCGATCGCCAGGCCGCAGGCGGTGCCGAGCACGCGCACGACGCTGCGTGAGACCGCCCGCACGCCCGGGGCGCGGCCGATCCGCGGCAGCGGCGCCGCCACGTCGGGCGACGGACCCGCAACCTGTGGCAGCGGATCCAGACGCGAGAGCGCGTTCAGGATCGGCCCTGACGGCGGCAGCAGCTGGTTGAGCTCGCGCAGGATCGCCGAGCGCTGGATGTCCGCGCGCAACTGCCTGTCGCTTTGAGTCTGAGCCGCGACAGCCGCCAAGATCCACACGATCCCGAGGCCAAGTGCCAAGCCAAGGATCGCACCGAGCAGGCCGTCGAACAAACCAAAGCCCGGAACGCGCAGCGTGCGACGCAGCCGGAAGCCCAGGCCCTCCAGACCGCTCGCGAGGATCGCACCGGCCAGCAGCGCTCCGATCAATCCGAACGCGGGCGCATACGGCGAGGTCGATCCGCGCGGCAGCAGAAGAGGACCGAGGCGCGTTCCGAGGAATGCACCAATAGCAAAGCCCGCAAACGAGAGCGCGCCCACGATGAACCCCCGCCGGAAACCGAATCCCGCGAGCAGCACTGCGAACGCGACGATGATCCAGTCGAGCTCTGTCATCTGCCATGTTCTATCGCGCCTTGACTGAGAACCAGAATCGGCGAATGAGACGTGCGCGCCCAATGATCGCGTTGGCAGGACTGGCGTTCGTGGTCGGGGCGATCGTCGGCGCGAACCACGGCCAGGATGCGTCGCAGGCGCTCGCGGCACGGTTCGTCACCGCCTGGGCGCATAGGGATTACGCGACTATGTATGACGACATCGACGCGCCGTCCAAGCGAGCCGTCTCCCCGCAGGAGCTGGCTGAGGACTATCAGCACGCGCTGAGGACGGCGACCGCCACACGCCTGCAGGTGACCGGCAAGCCAAGAGACGCCTCGGGCGGGCTGGTGGCGGTGCCGGTGCGCGTGAGCACACGCCTGTTCGGCACGTTGCGGCTCGCATTCGCGCTGAAGATCGTCGGCGCAAACAGCGCGTCCGGTGGGATCGTATGGTCGCGGTCGTTGGAGTTCCCGGGGCTGCGGGCGGGAGAGCTGCTTACTCGCAAGATGACGCTGCCGCGCAGAGCGACGCTGCTGGCACGCGACGGATCGGTCCTGGCCGAAGGCGCAGCCAGCGAAGCGGGTCAACGCGATTCGCCGCTGGGCTCGGCCGCCGGCGCGGTGTTGGGCGAAGTCGGACACCTACCGGCCTCACGCGCCCAACAGCTCGAAGCCGAAGGGGTCCCGACCGGCGCGATCGTCGGCGTGAGCGGGCTCGAGGAGGCGCTGGACGAAAGCTTGCGAGGCACTCCGGGAGGCGAGCTGCTGGCAGACAGCCAACGGATCGGTGGCCAAACTCGGGTGCTTGCCTTCGCCGCGCCGAAGGCCGCGCCCACGGTGCGCACGACGATCTCCCCCGCGGTGCAACGTGCCGCGGTCACAGCGCTCGGCGCTCAGCTCGGCGGGGTCGTCGCGATGCAGCCCAGCACCGGACAGATCCTGGCGGTCGCGGGGATCGGCATCGACGATCTGCAGCCACCGGGCTCGACGTTCAAGATGATCACGCTCAGCGGCGTCCTGCAGGCTGGGATCGCCAGCCCGCACAGCACCTTCCCCTACGCGACCTACGCGACGCTCGACGGGGTCAAGCTCAGCAACGCCAACGGCGAGGAATGCGGCGGCTCGCTGGCACTGGCGTTCGCGGTGTCCTGCAACTCGGTGTTCGCGCCCCTCGGGGTCAAGCTGGGCGCCCCGCGATTGGTGGCGATGGCTGAACGCTACGGCTTCAACCACGAACCGGGGATTCCCGGCGCAGCGCAGAGCACGCTGCCGGCGGCCTCGCAGATCCAAGGTGAACTGGACGTCGGCTCGACCGCGATCGGCCAGGGGGAGGTGCAGGCCAGCGCCCTGCAGATGGGGACGGTCGCGGCCACGATCGCCGACGGTGGGCGCCGTCCGCGGCCAACGTTCGCGTTTGGGGCAAAGTCCCCGCCGGGGCCGGCGGCGACGAGCGCGAAGGTCGCACACACGGTACGACGACTGATGATCGGTGTCGTGCGCGAAGGCACGGGAACCTCGGCGGCGATCCCGGGGGTGACGGTGGCGGGCAAGACCGGCACGGCTGAACTGGGCTCGGCTGACTCGTGCTCGGGCAGCGGCGAAGAAGGCGGCGCGAAAGAAGGCAGCTCAGGAGAAGCCGGCGCGTCGGGCTGTGAGGGGGCAGCGAGCGAACCGAGCAACACCGACGCCTGGTTCGCAGCCTTCGCGCCCGCGCTGCACCCGCGCATCGCAGTGGGAGTGCTGCTCGTCAAAGACGGCGCGGGTGGAGCCACCGCGGCGCCCGTCGCGCGTCAGGTGCTGGAAGCAGGACTGCAGGCGAGCCGCTGAACGTCGAGCTCGGCCCCCGCCCAACGTCGAGCTCGGCCCCCGCTAAACGTCGAGCTCGGCCCCCGCCCAACGTCGAGCTCGGCCCCCGCTAAACGTCGAGCTCGGCCCCCGCTAAACGTCGAGCTCGGCCGAGGCCGTCTGGGCCGCGTTCGAGGGATCGACGATATGGATCTCCAGCGGCCGGTTGTCGAGCGAGACGACCTGAATCTTGTACAGCAGCAGCGCACCCTGGGTGCCCCCATTGGCCGCAATCGAGCCGGGCACGGGGATCTGGCCTTCGGCGGGGACGAGCCCACCGCGGTAGGCGAAGCTGTTCGTCGGTCCCGGGACGATCGGGGTGTAGACGTTGCGCTGGGTGTCGCTGATCGTCAGGTTGGTGGCGCCGAGATGCGGCACGGAGGTCTGGTTGTAGACCTGGATGAAGACGGCGAACCACTCTTCGCCGGGAGCGAGTTTCCGCTGTGCGGGCGTGAGCCCCTGCAGGTAGGCGGCGTCTTCGACGTTATTCGGGTTGAGCTCACGCGAGAGCTGCACCTCATAGACAAGCGGACCGACGTTCAGATACGGAGCGTTCTGGCCGGACTCGCCGGCGTAGGTGCCGGTCGTCACACGGGTATGCGAGTCCCCACACGCGCCGAGCGCGAGCGCGAGCAGCAGAGCGAGGCCCAGGGAGAGCGTTGGCTTGCGCAGGCGGCTGAACATTGCGCGCGGCAGTCTATCTGGGTCCACGCCGGAACAACCTATCCGCCGGCGACCGTGACGCGGCTGCCACGGCCTTCGTCACGCTCGAGGATCGTGCGCAAACGGCGCATCGCACGGACGTTCTTACGGCGCATCCAGCCACGCGCGCCGAACCCCTCGAGCAGACGATCGGAGAACGTGGCGGGCTCGGTCTCGAGCGTGAACTGGACGTGGGTCGTGCCCGACGCGCCGGTCGCAAGCTCGTAGACACCGAGCGTACGCACACGATTGTTCTTGCCGGTACGACCGACCTCGACGATCCGGTGCGGCCGGTCGACCTCGACGAACGTGACATCGCCCCAGGCGAACCGCGCGCCGGGGGCCTTCACACGAAAGCGCGCGCCCGCACCACGGCCGATCGAGTCGATGCGGGTCAGGTGCCAGTCGACCAGGTAGTGGTCGGTGAACTCCGGATGGTTCGCAATGTCCTGCAGGTAGTCGAACACCTGCTCGCGCGGGCGGTCCACGACGATCGACACGGTAACTGGGTCCATGATCGAGCGCCAGTCTAGACGCCGGGCCGAACAGCCGCTATGCCACTGGGCCTATGCCGCCGAGTCTCACGTTGCCGGGCCCTACGCCTCGGGGTCCTACGCCGCCGGACCCAAGGCTGCCGGGCCTTACGCCGCCGAGTCCTACGTCTTGGGGTTCCTACGCCGCGCGAGTCAGTCGCACGGTGTGACCGTGCCCGGCGTGGCGCACGAGCTCGGTCGCGACCGGGTGCTCGCGGCGCAGCACGCTGCACAGCTCACAGACGATGCCTTGGACGCGCACGTGCAGATGGACCTGCTCGCCCACGAGCGGCGTGCGCCCGCAGTCCGCGCACTGGTCGCGGTCGGCCTCCAGCGCGCCGACACCGCGGCGCAGCAGGAAACGCTCGAACTGCTCGATGTCACGCTCGACGGGCTTGGGACCCTGACTCATGGTGTCGGAGTTCGCTCCAACCGGCCAGGCTCCTGCCGTCGATCTGGCGTTTATGCGGGCCGATGGACGGGTAGGCAGACGGGAGGTGCTTTCCACGCAGACAGAGGCGCATTCCAAGCCAGACGTCGGGCGTATTCCAAGCTCGACGAGATGTCAAGGCCGAAAGTCAAGGTCGGAAGTCACGAGACCTCAGAGTCGGGGACAGAGTGCTAAATTTTCGTTGCCAGAACTCGCGACTGGGTCTTACATCGACATGCTTGTTATGATCGTCACGAGCTCTTCCTGATGGATAGCACCCTGGGGAATCCGGAGCAGAAAGGGGCACGCACAGGATGGAATCGCTTACTTCGGGAACCATGGCCGGCACGGGCTCATTCCGCTGCGGCAGCTGCGGATACATGCTGACGCTCGCCGGGACGGACACGCTGAGTGACTGCCCGGGCTGCGGAGGTCGCGACTTTGTGCGTGCTTCGTTGTTCAGCGCCGGCGGTCTCGCCCGCGGCCGTTCGAGCGGCTCGACCATGGCGAGCATGCCCGCCAAGCCGGGACGTCGGATCCTCGCCAGCCCCGGTCATTCAAACGCCGCGCATCCCAATCGGGTCGGCGAGATGGCGAGCGACTCCGACACCTTGAGACCTGGTGTCCTGGGCGGCACGCTGTCTCAGCCCGAGCCGGTCGACAGCGAAGCGTGGTTGGAAGACGCACGCGAGCAGGTCGGTGAGCCCGGCGAGTATCTCGTCTACGAAGACGCCGGCAAGCTGAAGACGGTCGCGCTGACACGTGAGTGGACCCGGATCGGGCGCAGCCTCGCGGCGGATGTGCGCTTCGACGATCCGACCGTCTCACGACGGCACGCCCTGGTCGTGCGCCAGGCCGACGGCGTGCGCGTGCTGGACGACCGCAGCCTGAACGGCGTGTTCGTGAACGGCTCGCGGATCGAGTGGAAGGTGCTGCAAGACGGCGATGAGATCGTGGTCGGGCGCTATCGACTGCGCTTCCTCGACATCCGTCCCGTGCCGGGCGAGGTTCCGGTCTCGACCGGCTTGCACGGCGCGAGCTGAGTCCGTCGAGCCGTGGCGCGTAGTATCGCGCCTCAATGAACCGGTCCCGCACGCCTACGACGACGACGATCGCCGTGCTCTCCCAGAAGGGAGGAACCGGTAAGACGACCACGGTGCGGACCCTGACGGACGCGTTCCGGCGAGCGGGCGTGAAGACGCTCGCCGTCGACCTCGATCCACAGGGCAATCTGTCTGACTACTTCGATCTGGCGCCAGATATCGAGCCGACGATCGCCGACGTGCTGTCCGGGCGAGCGTCGGCGGGAGAGGCGATCCACGACGACCTGATCCCCGCCAACCTCAGCCTCGCCGAGGCCGAGCTGATGCTCGGCGGGAAGATGGGCCGCGAGCTGACGCTGCGCCGCGCTCTGGCCGAGGTTCCCGGAGGGTACGAGCTGATCCTGATCGACTGCCCACCCTCGCTCGGGCTGCTGACGGTCAACGCGCTCGTCGCCGCCGACCGCGCGCTCGTGACGGCCGAGGCCCAGTACTTCGCGCTGCAGGGCGTCGAGCAGGCAATCGAGGTGATCGAACTCGCGCGGGACAGCCTCAACCCGGATCTGCAGCTGCTCGGCGTGCTGCTGAACCTCGCGGACATGCGCACCGTGCACTCGCGTGAGGCCCTCGTCTCGCTGAAGGAGCGTTTCGGTGAGCTGGTGTTCGACACGGCGATCCGCTCCTCGATCGCCTACGCCGAGTCGGCCGAGCGCGCCCGCTCGATCCTCGACCATCGGCCGGACCTTGGCGCGGACTATCTGGCGGTGGCCGGGGAAGCGCTCGCGCGGCTGGACGGGTTCGACGGCGCGCGCGGGCGTGTGACCGCGCTGGGTGAGTGACCACGCTTGGTTAGTGACCACGCTTCGTGAGTGACCGCGCTAAGGCCTTGCGCCCGGCAAGGAAGGCGGCATGAGCGTCATCCGCCGCGCGGCGGTTGCGCTCGATCCACTCGTCGATCTCCCTCTGGTAGGCCCCGTAGTAGGCGGCGGCGGCTTGTATGAGCCCCAAGGGCAACTCAAGATACGCAGCGGTCTCATCCAGGTCGCCGTCGTTGTCATGCGCCATCGCGATCACCTCCCACACATCCGGGCCACCGATCAGCCGCGCACGACGGCCGGCGGGTCCATCGGCGTAGCGCACCAGCGGATGGTCGTCCATCTCACATCTCACCCACGTAAGCCCCTTGAGCCTCGAACGGAGTCCGCAGGAGCGTCGCCCAGCCCTCGACCTCCGAGCGGAGCGCCTCGACGACGGCGCCGGTCTGCTCATAGAAGCACCAGACCAGCACGGTCGGTCCCGCGCCGGAGATCGTCGCACCCAGCGCTCCCAGCTCGCGCGCGCGCAAAGCGAGCTCATACGAGCGCGGGAACAGGCTCGAGCGGCGCGCCTCGTGCAGACTGTCGTGCAGCCCGCGTGCGACCACGTCCCAGTCAGCTCGCGCCAGACCGAGCGTCAGCAGCGCGCCGTGGGCGACGTTGAACACGGCCTCGCGCAAAGGCACTTCCTCCGGGAGCATGTCGCGCGCGGCCCGCGTGCGGACCGGCTGCTCGGGCACAACCGCGATCGCCTCCAGGCCCGTAGGTGGGTCAAAGCGTGTCGCCTGCCCGTCCGCGCACACGACGAAGCCACCGCTGAGCGCCGCTGCGACGTTGTCGGGATGACCCTCGATCTCACTCGCCAGCGCGAGCAGGTCGGCGTCCAGCTCGAACAGGTGGTCGGCGGCCATCAGCCCCGCCACGATCGCCGCCGCGCTCGATCCCAAGCCCCCGGCGAGGGGGATCTCGGAGTCGATCGTGAACGTGAATCCATCCGCGGAGTGCAACCGCTCGAAGGCCTGGACACACAAGTTCGTGCGCCCGTGGGAGACCTGCAGCTCGGACTCGACGGCGAACTGCCCGGTCTCACGTACCTCCAGCTCCAGGTGCAGACCGACGGCCGCCGCCATGCAGTCAAAGCCCGGGCCGAGGTTGGCCGAGGATGCGGGCACCCGGACGACCCGCCTACGGATCACCCAGCACCGCCTCCTCGATCGCTCTCATCTCGACGCCGCAATGGATCACCATGCCGTCGTTGTTGGCGATCGCCGTCTCGGGGTCCTTCAGGCCACGACCGGTCAGCACGCACGCGACTTGCTCGGCGCCATCGGCGCCGTACTTGAGCAGGCCCGCGACCGACGCCGCCGAGGCGGGCTCGCAGAACATGCCTTCCTTGGATGCGAGCAGCCGGTAGGCCGCGAGGATCTCCCGGTCGCTGACGACCCTGATCGAGCCGCGCGAGTCGGTTGCCGCCGCCATCGCGTCCTCCCAGCGAACCGGGTTGCCGATCCTGATCGCGCTTGCGACCGTTTCGGGATGCTCGATCACTTTGCCCTCCACCAGCGGCGCGGCTCCCTCAGCTTGGAAGCCGAACATTTTGGGGGCCGCGCCCAGCTCGCGAAAGCCACGCCAGTAAGAAGTGATGTTGCCTGCGTTGCCGACCGGAATGCAGAGCGCTTCCAGACCGCCCTCGAGACCCTCGTGGATCTCGAACGCGGCCGTCTTTTGACCTTCGATGCGATACTCGTTCACAGAGTTGACGAGCACGATCGGGTGGGTGTCGGTGAGCTCGCGGACGAGCGTCAGGGCCTGGTCGAAGTTGCCGGCCAGCGAGATCACGCGCGCGCCGTGGACGAGCGTCTGGGCCATCTTGCCCTGCGCGATCTTGCCCTCGGGAACGATCACCGCGCAGGTGATGCCCGCACGCGCCGCGTAGGCCGCCGCGCTCGCGGCGGTGTTGCCCGTCGAAGCGCAGATCACCGCCTTGGCGCCGTCGCGCACGGCCGCCGAGACCGCGCAGGTCATGCCGCGATCCTTGAACGACCCGGTCGGGTTGGCGCCCTCCAGCTTCAGCCGCACGCTGGCACCCACCATCTCTGACAGCACGGGGGCGCGCAGCAGCGGCGTCGAGCCCTCCTGCAGGCTGACCAGCGGATCGCCGGGGACGAACGGGAGGCGCTCGCGATAACGCTCGATCAGCGGCACGTGGGCGCCTGTCGGCGGTATGCCCTCCACCACGGGGACCTTTATGCTCGCCTGGTTCATATGAACTCCTCTTCGATAACGCGGATTGTGCGCGGGGTGGAGCGCACGAAATCGCGTTGCTCGAGCAGCGCGACCGCCGCGCGCATGCGTGACTCGGCGACTGCGTGCGTGACCATCACCAGCCGCGCGTGCTCGTGAAGACCACGCTGGACGACTGACTTGATAGAGACGTGCTGCTCGCCCAGCACCTGCATCACGGCAGCCAGCACACCCGGATGGTCGTCGACTTCCAGGTGCAGGTAGAACGCGCTGGCAAGGTCCTCCAGCAGGCGCAGCTGCAGCGGTGGCGCGGGCGGTCGTGCGCCGCCGGTCATCACGCTCACGACATCGCCCAATACCGCGCTTGCGGTCTGCCGCCCACCGGCGCCGGGCCCGGACAGGGTGATCTCCGTGATCGTCTCGGATTCGACCGTGATTGCGTTGAAGGGTCCCGACACCGAGGACAGCGGATGTCCGGCGTAGAGGAACGCGGGATGAACCCTTACCGACAGCCCGCCATCGCGACGCTCGGCGGCGCCGATCAGCTTCAGGCCAAGGCCCAGCTCGCGGGCGTACTCCAGATCATCGCTCTGCAGATGCTCGATGCCCTCATACGGCACGTCGTCCAGGTGCACGGGGGCGCCAAACGCCAAGCGCGCGAGGATCGCCATCTTCGCCGCCGCGTCACGGCCGCTGACGTCGTCTGAGGGATCCGCCTCGGCATAACCCTTGCGCTGCGCCTCGGCCAGCGCCTGCGCGTAGGAGCTGCCGTGAGCCATCTCGGAGAGGATGAAGTTGGTCGTGCCGTTGACGATCCCGTGGATGCGCTCGATCGGCGTGGCGGCCAGCGACTCCTCGAGCAGGCGCACGATCGGCACTGCCCCGGCCACCGCGGCCTCAAACCGCAGCAGCACGCCGTGCTCACGAGCGACCCCGAACAGCTCCTCGCCGTGCTGGGAGAGGAGCTGCTTGTTCGCGCTGACCACATCACGGCCGGCGCGCATCGCCGCGAGCAGGTACTCACGCGCGGGCTCAGTCCCTCCCATCACCTCGACGATCAGCTCCGCGCCGTCGAGAATCTCCGCGTAGTCCCCCCGTGATCGCGTCAGCACACCGGTGATCACCGGAGCGCGGCCGTTGAACCGCTCGATCTCCGCGGCTCGCTCGTCCAGCAGCGTCGCGAACGCCGAGCCGACGGTGCCGTGGCCGAGCAGGCCGATGCGAAACGGCCCCGATCGCGTCCCAGCGCCTGACGCAGCCGTGTGGGCCCCGATTTCGGTCTCGCCCGTGCGCGCGGGCGGTGTGGTCTCGCTAGCGGACATCGCGCACGATCAGGTCGTCGAACGTCTCACGGCGCACGACCACGCGCGCCTGTCCACCACTGCAAAAGATCACTGGCGGTCGCAGGACGCCGTTGTAGTTGGACGCCATCGCATACCCGTACGCGCCGGTCGCGGGCGTGACGATCACGTCGCCGGGTCGAGGATCGTCGAGCAGCGCTTCGCGCACGATCACATCGCCAGACTCACAGTGCTTGCCCGCGAGCACGCACCTGGTCTGACCGCCAAGCCGGTCCGCGACGTGAGCCTCGTACCGCGCCGAGTACAGCATCGGGCGCAGGTTGTCAGACATCCCGCCGTCCACCGCTACCCAGCGCGAGACGTTGTGCTTCACGCTCTCGACGGTATACAGCGTGACGCCGGCGTTCGCAGTCAGCGCCCGTCCGGGCTCAATCAGCAGCCTGCGGCCGGGCGCGCTCATGCCATGCTCGCGAGCCGCTTCCCCGAGCGCGCCGACGTAGGACTCGATCGAGGGCGGCTCGGCCTGATCGGCGGTGTAGCGCACACCGAGCCCGCCACCGACGTCCCACACGGAAAACTCGCCAAGCTCGGCCAGCCCGGCCAGCTCGCGACGAAACGGCTCCAGGTCGAGCAGCTGCGAGCCGATGTGCGCGTGCAGCCCCACCAACCGCAGCCCCGCGACTGCTTGGATCCGTGCGATCGCCTCGGCCGCGTCGGTGATCGCGAACCCGAACTTCGAGTCGGCCTGGCCAGTGGAGATCTTCTCGTGCGTGTCTCCCCTGACATCCGGCGTCACCCGGACGAGCACGTCCTGGTCCGGCCACGCACGCACGGCCGCGCGATCGGACAGCAGCCCCTCCAGGCGATCGATCTCGTCGAAGTTGTCAATCACGATCAACCCCACTCGCTGCTCCAGCGCCATGCGCAGCTCGTCCTCGGACTTCGCGTTGCCGTGCAGCACGATCCGCTCCGGCCCGAATCCCGCATTCAGCGCCAGGTGCAGTTCGCCACCGGAGGCCACGTCACACCACAGGCCCTCCCGGGCGAACAGGCTGAGCACGGCAGTGCATGGGAAGGCCTTGGCGGCGAACACGACATTGAAATCCTCATGCCCGGTCTGTCGAGCAGCCTCCAGGAACGCCCGTGCCCGCGCGCGCAGATCGTCCTCGGCCACGACATACGCAGGGGTGCCGTACTCGCGCGCGAGCTCGATCGTGTCACACCCGCCGATCTCCAATCGCCCGTGCTCGTTCAGACAGCTGCCGAGGGGCAGCACCGGCGAGACACCGATCGCGGGCGAGGTGGTTCCGGTCAAAGGCATTCCGGGATTATCGCTGCCCACAGCGATTTGTCGCAGCCGCGTGAGCAATCACCATCAGGTGGTATCCAGGTTTGAATCGCGTGAGCAGGCTATGCGGGAACCAGCGGGCCGGGATCTGGCGTGAGGCGCCGCATCTGCGAGCCTTGAACCGCCATCGCCGGGAGGTCGGCAGCGCCCGGGGTTGGCGGGGCGACCCGCATGCTGCTGCAGTGCCGGTCCAGCTGCGTAACGATGAGCGCAACCTTCTGATACAGCTCACTCATCGTTTCGCCGGTAAGGACGACGTCGATCTCGATTGCGCCGGTCTCAAAATTCGCACTGGCCGACGTGCCATCGGTGATGCCGAGCGCATGCTGCTCGAGTACCTGCTCGACCTCCATCGTCACCGCTTCGAGGCTCTCTCGGTCGACTGGATTGACCGGCGCCAAGCCAAGGATCGCCTCCATCTCAATCGTCTGACCAATCATAGATGTCCCCGTCATGGTCGCTGTAAGGATACCTAGGCTTTCAAGCCGCGGCGCTTAAGGGCAGATAACTTGTTGGCCGATGTCCGTGAACCGCTCGGCGTCGAAGGGATGGGCACCATCGCCGCGTCGTTTGGCGGCCAACACTTGACGTGCTTGTTTCCAGCTCGCTCGCACCACCAACCTTGCTCCCAGCCAGGCGGACGAGCTTGTCCATGTCTTTGTTGGGCAGTTTCGGCCGTTTGGCATCAGGGCTCGCTTCCCGCTTAGGATGCATTGCGAGGACCCTGAAGGATCGCCAACATTCGGACTAGCATCTCTGCTACGCCGCTGGACCTGAGACACGTCCCCGTCGCGACATGCCCGATCACGACAGGCAAGCCTCAAGCGCCAGCAGGCTGGGGGGTTCGTCCCTGCTTCCTGCCGTGCCCCGCGCTTGGCCCCGCCAAGCCGCCCTCGCGTGCCATCCACGCCAGCCACAGCGCGCCGATCACGACCAGCACGAGGCTCTCGACTTGCGGCGCGGTCAGTCCGACGAAGACCTCCTTGTTGCGCCTGACGAACTCGACCAGGAACCGCTCGAGGCCGCTGAGCACCAGGTACAGCGCGAACACCACGCCCGGGCGGACACGGTCGCGCAGCTGCCACAGCAAATATGCGAGCAGGCACATCGAGACGGTCTCATAGATCGGGGTCGGCTGCACGCGCACGCCGGGCGCGGTCGGCACGGTGCCGTGCGGATAGCCCATCGCCCACGGCAAGCTCGACCTGATCCCGTAGTCACCGTCGCCGGAGACCTGGCAGCCGATCCGTCCGATGCCGTAGCCGAGCGCGAGCGCGGTCGCGGTCATGTCGAACATCCTCAACTCCAGCGCGTCGCGCCAGCGCATCCACGCGAGCACCCCGATCGCGCCGCCGATCGCACCGCCGTACCAGACCAAGCCCGAGCCGGAGAACACGCTGCCGAGCAAGTCGTGCTTGACAGTCGAGTAGTTCTGGATGAGGAAGTACCCACGCGCGCCGATCACTCCGCCGAGCAGAGCGGCGAACACGATCTCATACGCCCAATCGACCGGCTTCTCCAGCTCGCGCAGCCGGCGGGCGATCACCAGGCCGCAGGCGAGAAACGCCAGGGCGAAGGTCACCCCGAACGTCTTGATCGAGATGCCGAGCACGTGCACTTCAGGTTTCATCGCTGATCCTCGCGGGCCATCGTGAACTGCACTCTACGGAGAATCCCTCCCCGCGCGTGCCGCCGGCTGTGACCTGATTTATGGCGCCGTGAGCCGTGTCTGCGACAATGCGAACGATGGCGAAACGACCCGAAAAGTTCGGCAAAGACACTGGCCTGCAGGCACGGATGGTGCTCACGCTGTTCCTGCTGGGACTCGTGTATGCGGTGTTCGTGGGGGTGCTGTTCGCCGTCGGGGCCGGCGCCGGGTTGATCGTGTTCGTCGCGGTCGTGCTGCTGGTCGTCCAGTTCTTCGCCTCGGACAAGATCGCGCTGGCGACGATGGGCGTCAAGGAGGTGACCCCCGCGCAAGAGCCAGAGCTGCACGGGATCATCGAGCGGCTGTGCGTGCAGGCCAACTTGCCCAAGCCACGGGTCGGGGTGATCGAGACCTCGATGCCCAATGCCTGCGCGATGGGACGTGCGAAGAAGTCGACCACCGTCTGCGCCACGCGGGGCATCCTCGAACTGCTCGAGCCCGCGGAGCTCGAAGGCGTCATGGCGCACGAGCTCACACACGTGATCAACCGGGACGTGATGGTGATGACGCTCGCGAGCTTCTTCGCGACGCTCGCCTCGACGATCGCCCAGTTCGCGTTCTTCTTCGGCGGTGGCTACGGCAACCGCGAAGAGGAGGAGGACATCATGATCGTCGTGCTCGTCTCGGTGCTCGTCTACGCCGTGTCGTTCCTGTTGCTGCGGGCCCTCTCGCGCTATCGCGAGTTCGCCGCCGACCGTGGCTCGGCGGTGCTGACGGGGCGTCCCAGCGCACTCGCTTCGGCGCTGCTGAAGATCAGCGGGACGATGGAGCGGGTGCCCATGCAGGACCTGCGGAAGGCCGAGGGGATGAGCGCGTTCTTCATCCTGCCCGCGCGGACGAAGAAATCGCTGATGAACATCTTCTCCGACCACCCGCCGCTGGAGGCCCGCCTGGAGGCGCTGTCGCGGCTGGAGTCTCAGCTGCAGGGCGCCACAACGGCCGTCGCCTAGCTTCAACAGTGGGCCTGCGCGACATCATCACGGGCCGCCACACGGTCGCCGGGCCCGCGCCGGACCGGCTATTCGCGATCACGACCGCATACATCGCGCTGCAGTCCGAACACTCGATCGACCCGACCGGGGTCGCGGCAATCGTGTTCCAGGCGCTGGCGACGAGCGAGTTCGAAGCGACGTTGCGCGAAATGGAGGAAGTCGTCAAGGCCACCGGCGGGGATACGGGCACGACGGTCACCACCCAGGACGACGACTACGGCTATCGCTGGATGGTGCTGCGCAACCCCGAGGGCAAGCCGAGCGTCGAAGATCTTGCGGTCGGCATCAACGCCGTCTCGGGCTCGATCGAGACGGCCGGGCACGGCGAGCGCCTGTTGTGCGCCGTGTTCGCGTTCGCCGACGCCCAGAAGCATGCTGTGTACATGATCTACAACTACAAGCGTGGCTACTGGTATCCGTTCGTGCCCGTGCCCGGCGCGACGAACGAACGCTCGACCGAGCGCGAGCTGCAGCTGAAGGCGCAGATGGCCGGCGAACTGCCGATCGAGCCTGAACTCGAGCGCTGGTTCCCGCTCTGGGGCATCCCGATCTAAAGAAGTTGAGCTGCGCCGACTAGGGAGTCGATGGGCAAGGACGCAGGGAACGTGGCGTACTACGTACGCGAGTGACCGAGGACGCGGATCCAGCGCCGCCCAGCGGCTTCCTAGTCCGGGATCAGGCCCTCGCCCGTGAACTCGCGCCCGGCCTCGGCGAACGTCAGGTCTGAGGGCGGCAGGATCACCTCGGAGGTCTCGATCTCGTCGTCTCCGACACGCTCGCCCTGCGCGCGGACGTAGTCGAGCAGCGTCGCGTATGCGTCGGCGAAGCCGTCTTCCTCACCTCCGTTGACAAGCGCGATGACCGCGTTCTCCAGCTCGTTCAAGCGCGGGGCGTCGCTGTCGGCGAGCCGGTACTGATCCTCCCCGGAGATCCGTACGATCATGACTGGCCCTCTGCCGGCGGGCTCTGTGGTGCGGCCTCGGCCGGCGCGGGCTCGCTGGGAGCGGCGATCTCCCCAGCGGGGGCGCCCCCTCCATCTCCGGCGCCGATTTCAGCTCGCATCTTCGCCAGATCGTCATCGACGGCGGACTGGCTGGAAAGGGACTTCAGCTGGCGGTCGATGTCGTCTTCGCCGGAGCCGAGCGCGGTGACGTCATCGAACGTGCCGGCAGCTTCCAGCTCGGAGACGGCGTCGGCGCGGGCTTTCATGTTTTCGGTCTTGTCGACCGCGCGCTGCATCGCCAGGCCGACGTCGGCCATCTGCTCGCCGACACCCGTGGCGGCCTCGGAGATGCGGACCTGAGCCTCGGCGGCGGAGTACTGCGCCTTGATCACCTCCTTCTTCGTACGGAAGGACTCGATCTTCGCGCGAAGCTTCTGCTCGGAGTCGGTCAGCTTCTGCTGCTGGTCTTCCAGTTCGGTGACCTGCGTGTCGAGCCCCTGGAGCTCTGTTTGGGCGACGTTCTTGCGCTCGAGGGCCGTCCGGGCGAGATCCTCCTGTCCGGAGGACAGCGCCTGGCGGGCCTGCGTGTCGAGCTTGACCACGGACTGCTTCAGCGTCGCCTCCTGCATCTGCAAGCGCTTCTTCGCGGTGACGACGTCGGCGATCCCCTTCTTCACGTTCTGGAGCTGTTCGACTTGCTTTTGATAGCTGTAGTCGAGCGTCTCGGCGGGATCTTCAGCGCGGTCCAGCAGCTTCGAGACCTTCGCCTTCACAACGGTTGACATGCGCCCGGTCAGGCCGGCCATCTGATCCTCCTAGTGCTGGTCACGCGTACGGTTCGCTCAAGCGTAGCCGACCGAGGCTCGCACACCTACGCCGCCAAGCGTCCGGGTGTCAGTCGGGGGGGCCGGTCGGGCAGTCAGGGGCCGTCGTGCGTCACACAAGGCACGCCGCTCGGGCTCGGGTCTTACAGCCCGAGCGGGTGGCGTACGACGAACCCGGCGTTTTCCGGGCGCAGCGGACGCCAGCGAGGACCCTGCTGGTCAGACGGATCGTCGGCAGCGCTCGTGTCCAGACGCAGTCCGGCAACCGTCATGTAGGCGTGGCCGGCGTTCGCGAATATCGCGATCCAGCGTCCGGCGCCGTGCGAGCCCCAGACTTCGAATTCAGAGGAGTCCTCGGGGCTCTGCAGGAGGTCGCCGCCATGCAGCGCGAACGAGACGGTGCCCGAGCAGTCATAGCCGGGCGAGATGAACGAGGCGTGGCCGCCGCCGAAGATGTAGGGCAGGCCGATGATCTGGTTGCCGGCCCAGATAATCTGCTGGACGACCGCGGGTGCGGACATCGGCGCCGCGGCGAGCCCGTTGACGTAACGGGCGAGCGAGCCGGGGACGAGCAGGTCGGGCTTGACGCCCGCGGTGGCCGCGACGGCGCTGCCGCCGGTCGTGTCGGGCGCCTGGCCGGAGACGGGCTGCACGTAGGGGACGACCTGACCGGTCGTGGTCTTTTCATAGACCGGGCCCGTGTAGGTGACGTTGGGGGTCTTGGCCGTGATCGGCGAGAGGTGCAGCGGCGGCTTGGGCGGCTTGGGCGAGGTGGTCGGGCTCGCCGGGGAGGCGCCACCGCTGGCGGAGGTGTTCGTCTGCGCGGCTACACCACCGGCGACCGCGATTGAGCTGCTCGCGCCGGCCACAGCGGGGACAACCGTAAAGACCACAACCGTCAAGCTCAAGCAAAGCACCGCTACTAGGGTTCGCACCCGCAAAGCAACTCCTCTTTCGTGGGCCTGCGGGGTTAGCTGACGGGCTAGCGCTGAAAGAGCCTGCGCTTCTCACGGTTCCACCGTGTGATTCGCCCCAACGAACTGGGTCCCCCGTTCCCCGATGTCTGATCAGGGATTCGGCGTTGATCGCGGCACCCTAGCACGGTGCAACGACGGTTGCAGAGGTTGTACGCCGTTGCGCAGGATTTTCCTGCAAATTGCACCCGGCACCCCGGCACACCACGTCCAGATCGAGTCCCTTGCGTGCTAGAGCCAGTCGCGACGTCGGAAGCCCCGGTACAGGCCA
This sequence comes from uncultured Solirubrobacterales bacterium, assembly GCA_963705245.1. Taxonomy (GTDB): domain Bacteria; phylum Actinomycetota; class Thermoleophilia; order Solirubrobacterales; family Solirubrobacteraceae; genus Palsa-744. The sequence continues at coordinate 213,085 of OY970062.1, forward strand.
CCTGACAGCACGATGATGAGCGCCGTCGAAAACCAGAATCCCCAATGAGACGCGAAACCGGGATAAGGCACGTTCTGCCCGTAGAAGCCGGTGATCGCCGTCGGGACGGCGATGATCGCCGCCCAGCTCGTGACCTTCTTCATCACGAAGTTCATCCGGTTGCCTTGGATCGTGAGGTTCGTCTCGAGGATCGTGCTCACGAGGTCGCGCAGCGACTCCGTCCACTCCGTCGCGCGAAGCACATGGTCGTACACGTCTTGGAAGTAGGGGCCATTCCCTCCGGTAGCGGTCACCCGGCTAGAAGCGTCGGAGCTACCGGGCGGGCAGCTCGCGTTCGCGGCAGGCGCGCAGGAGGTCGTCCACGTACCCGTGGGCGTCGGCTGTTGCTGCGGGGTCAAGGTCGCCTGTGCTCTCGAATTGCGCCGCGCGGCGAGGGCCGAGGCTGTCGGGCTCGGCGAAATCGCTGGCGAGTGACTTGAGCGCGCGCTCGACCACCTCGCGGTGCTCAGCTGCGTGGCGGGCGAGGCGGTCAGCGATATCGGTGATGCCATTTGGCCAGCGGCGCAGCACGTAGACGATGTCGTAGACGTCCTTGGGCTCGCCGCGGTCGGCGAGGGCGAGGGCCTTGAGCACGATCAGGGCGCCGGGTCCGCAGACGGGGATGGTACGGCTGACCTGCTCACCATTGAGGGTGTGGCCGTCGATCTGAATCAGCTCGCGCTCCTGGAAGGCGAGTTCCAGGCCGGGGGCGATCAGGGCGCCGAAGTCGCCTTCGAGTGGCTGCACGCGGCCACCCTGCTCGGCGCCCGGGATGGGGGGCATGAGGAAGTCGATGGTGACATTGAGCTCGCCGAGCCGCCAGCGCTGGGGTGTGGGGTTGCCGCGGTCGTTGATGTCGGGTTCGAAGTCCTCTTGGCGCAGGCGCCTTGCGATCTCGCTGTACTGCTGCTCGTCGAGCAGAGCGACGGCGAGGCCGACGTCGAGGTCGTTGGTGCCGGCGTGTCCGGCTTCGCCTGCGGCGTCGACGTCTGTTTGGCGGTCGATGAGCAGGCTGGGGGCGAGCCCGCCGACGATGCACAGCCGGTCCATCAGCGTGCCGAGGGTTACGGCCACCGTCAGGCAGGCGGCTTCGACCAGAGCGGTTTCCTCGCGTTGGTAGCCGCTGTGGTGTCGGGGCTTATCCGGCGGAGGCATAGTGGAGGTAGTAGCGGCGTAGGTGCTCAGCAGCCTCGTGCGCGCGCTCTGGGAGGTGCAACAGGTCGAGGTAGACCTGCACTGGGGAGACACAGTTGAGCCCATCGTGAGGGTGCTCGCCGATGAAGAGGCCGAGGTCGTCCGGTCCGATGAGCTGCACGTTGGCGCCCGCGGAGGCCTGGCGCAGCTCCAGGCGCTTGGCGGCGTCGCGGGGATCGCCCTCGACGTAGACCGTGGTGAGACGAAAGCGGGCGAAGTGGTCTATCGTCCACGCGGCTGGGAGCCCGGTGAATGCGTGGCGGACGTCGAGCGCGCCGAGGCGTTGTGCGAGGTCGTGCGCGAGCTCGATCCCGCTGCCGCTGATGTGGCCGGTGAGGATATCGTGGTGGGTGAAGCGGTAATCCTGTGCCCAGGCATCCAGCAGGCGATCGGGATCGCGTGGGCGCAGCTCGCGCTCGCGGCGCTCCAGCAGCAGCTCTTCGTCGAGCCGTCGCACGATGCGCGAGACGCTGCCGTCATCGAGGCCGGTGGTCGCCACGAGCTCCTTCTGGCGCCACCAGTGGCCGGGGTCCTCGAGTAGAACACGCGTCACGCGGGCACTCTTGGGTGCGAACGGGGACGATGGCCGTCCTCGTGAGCGGAACTGGTTGGGGCGACCCTCGACCCGCACGTAGAGATCGTTGCTGCGGATGTGGGCATTGCCGGACAGGTCGATCCAGCTGAGCCCCGCTTCCTCCGCCGCACGGGCTCCCGCGGGGGACATGTATGGCACCACGAGGACCGGGATCGTGTCGCCGCGTCGGAGGCTGAGCATCCGCCTCGCCGCGTCGGCAACGCGACCTGGCTGGCTCGACGTCTTGATCTGGAAGACCCAGCGATGGCCGCGCTCGTCGTGGCCAACGAGATCGACTCCGCCGTCCGATGCGGGAGGCGCAGCGAGGCGCAGGCCAGGCTCGTCCATCAGTTCAGCCATGATCTCTGGCAGGCGATGGGTCGCCTCCCGCTCGATCGCCAAGGCTCCTTCCTGCATTTATCGCACCCTTACTATTATTTTGCAGGTAAGTATTATACGTAGGAGATTACCACTTGCTGCAAGAACTCGATCACCTGCAACACACTGCATGCATGGTCTTTTACGCAGGTCGGCGGCATGGCGCAGTTGTGACTCCGTAGCGCGTGGCCGAAAAACCTGATCATCGGGCTCGCACCCGCCGTTATCACCCGCAGCAGGCTGAGAAGCTGCTCGACCCGCGTCGCCCCGGCGCGGACACCCGATGCGTTCATCAGTCGTCCGGACCGAAGCTGTCTAGGTCGACCTTGACGAGATCGCCGCGCTGCATCGCACGCAGACCCTCCCCATAGAGGTCATCAAACTCGCGCTGCCAGTAGTGTTTTGGGGCGTTGGTTTGCCAACTTCTGCTCCCCCGCTATAAGAGAAACCCGCTGGAAGCGGGGGGCAGGTTTTTAGATATTGGGCGCTCAGAGGGCCGGCCGCAAGACGACGCCCCGCGTCACGGTCAGCACAGCGCCGTGGACAGGCGTGAGGACGATCCGGACGGTCAGCGCCAAGCGCTTGTGGCGATGCAGCGCGGAGCGAGCGCGGGCGCTCAACGGAACCGCGAAGGACACGGGGCCGGCCCGTAGGGACGAGCGCAGATAATGCCCTACGTTGATCGTCGACGGGTGGCGGACCTTCGCGAGCGACGCGCCGGTCGCCAGCAGCACGACTTCGAGGCGACCGCCAACAGCTGCCCGAGAGACATCGATCGAGCCGCGCAGCGACGATCCGTGCTGTCCGGCGGCAAGCTTCAACGCGCCGGACCCTCCCGCGAGCAGCGACGTGCCGGCTCCCCCGGCCGAACCCGAAGAGCCTCCGGGAGGACTCTGCGCGGAGCCGCTGATCGCACCCAGCGCGGCCGTCGTGCTCGGTTGGGTCGTGATCGCAGTCATCGGCGGAGGCGGAGGCGGCAATGGTGGAGGTGGCGAGGCGGTGGTGAAGGTGTGGTCTTCGCCGGCGATGGGACCGCCGGATGCGTTTTCGGCGATGAGCCTGAAGTGGTAGAGCGTGCTCGGCGCCAGTCCCGTCGCCTCAGCGGCCGCAGCTCGGCTGCCTCCTTCCGCGCCGCTCAGTTGCGCACCGGTGACGTGTCCATAGCTCATGCTGAGCCCGTATTCAAAGAAATAGGTCGTTGCCAGTCCCTCGGGATCGACGGCGCCACCCAGTGTCGCGCCCGTTTCCGTCACGCCCGTAGCCGGGCCGGCGGTCACACTGGGGGCCCGGACTGCGGGCGTCGTGAAGACCTGTTCGCCCCCCAGCAGTGTGGTTTTGCCGGGGCCATAGGCAGCTAGGAGCTCGACGTGATATTGCGTGCTGGGGGCGAGGCCCGCCAACGACACCGACGCGGCATGGCTGTTGAAGTCGGCCGAGCCGGCGCTGATGGTGCCTGTCGTATGTTCGGAGACGGTGGCCGTGCCGTACTCGAAGCGGTATTCCGTCGCGTTGCCTTGGGGATTGACAGTCCCCCGCAGGCCGGCGCCGGTCTGAGTCAGTTCTGCGGGCTGTTCGGTCACTGCAGTGGGTGTCCCAGGGACCGTCACCGTGCCGGTCATTTCCGGGCCGTGAACTGTGCAGTAGAAGGTGTAGGCGCCGGGTTTCGTGAACGTGCAGGCGCCACTCCAGTTGGGCCCCTTCGTGGCCGAGCTCGTACCTATGGGGATATCGCCGGTGCATACCGGCGTTTCCGGACCGCTCACCCAACGCACGCCGTGTTCGACCGCCGTGGGGTTGCTCAGCGTCACCGTGCCCCCGGCGGCGACGGTGACCTGGGCCGGGGACCAGGCATGATGCTGTTCGTTGTAGGCGCCGATGCTGTTGACGGCTTCGATCGTCGGACTCGTTGCCCAGCCGGCGACAGTTGGCAGCACCACGAGCGCCGCGGCAAGCCCCCCGAGCGCCGCCAGCCACCGGCGAAGCCTGCGCGATCTCCACCCCCGACTCCTCGCCGGCTCAGCCATGCTGCATCCTCGCCAGTTCAGCCATGCTGCATCCTCGCCAGTTCAGCCATGCTGCATCCTCGCCAGTTCAGCCATGCTGCATCCTCGCCAGTTCAGCCATGCTGCATCCTCGCCAGTTCAGCCATGCTGCATCCTCGCCAGTTCAGCCATGCTGCATCCTCGCCAGTTCAGCCATGTCGCATCCTCGCCAGTTCAGCCATGTCGCATTCCCGCCAGCTCAGCCATGCAGCACGACACCCTTGTTCACCCTCGCCGGCATACCGGTGACGGGCGTGAGCACGAGTCGCAAGGTCAGGGTCAGGCGCTTGTGATGACGCAGCGCCGACCTCCCTCGCGCGGTCAGTACCACCGTGAACGGCACGAGACCGGCCTTCACCGACGAGCGCAGGAAATGCCCGACGCGGACCGTCGAGGGACGGGGCGCCTTCGCCAGCGACGCGTTCGACGCAAGCAGGGCGACTTCAAGCCGGCCGCCCGCCCCGGCTGAAGAGACATCGATCGAGCCGCGCAGCGACGGTCCATGTTGGACCGTCGCGAGCTTCAACGCGCTGGACCCTCCCACGAGCACCGATCCTCTGGCGCCGGAGGATCCTCCCGGACCGGAGCCGCCGGGCTGCGATCCGCCGCTCGAGCCCGTGGGCGGGACGGACCCACCGGTGGATGGCATCGACGGCATTTCGACTGTCGTGCCGCCAGAGGGATTGACCGTTATGCGCCCGGTCATCGCAGGCCCGTGGACGGTGCAGTAAAAGACATAGGCGCCGGGTGTCGCAAACGTGCAGGTGCCGCTCCATTTCGTCCCAGACGCGGCTTCAGTGCTGCCGACCGGAACTCCGCTGCTGCAAGCCGGCTTTTCCGGGCCACCAACCCAGTCCACACCATGCGGCACTTCACCCGGGTTGCTCAACGTGACGACCCCACCGGCGCCCACCGTGGTCGTCGCGGGCGACCAAGCGTGGGTTTCTTCGCCATAGAGGCCACCCCCGGGCGTGTTGATCGCGGTGATCGTCGGACTCGTTTCCGAGCCCGCTGCAGCTGACAGCACCAGCAAAAGCTCCACGGCAAGCATTACGGCGCACGTCAGGATCGACAAGCGCCTGTGCAGTCTTCGCATCACCGTCCAGCCCCTTCCTCGATTTGATGACCCGCGACGGCAAACGCTCGTCGTGACTGCGCGAGCGCGTGCGAAGCCGTCGCTAGAGAAGGACGCCGTCCCACAACGATCCTTCCCGGCGCTACAGTCGCGGGACGGGAACGATGGTCATCTCCCCCGCGCGCTCCCCCCGCGGACGGGTCGGGGACGCCGTCACAGACCCATGAGAACGCTCGATCCGCAATCGCTGACCCAGCACGTCGACCGCCTGTATCGCGCGGCTTGGGCACTGTGCGGGCGTAAGGAGGACGCGGAGGATCTCGTGCAGGAGACGTTCGCACGGGTGCTCGCAAGGCCCCGGATCGTGCGGGGCGAGGACGAGCTGCACTACCTCATGAGAGCCCTCCGGAACACGTTCTACACGACCAGGCGCACGGCGAGTCGCAGGCCGGTGACGGGGGCGACGCTCGAGGATGTCGTCGTGGCCGACCCCCGGCCGATGGGGCGACCGGAGAAGGCGATCGAGGTGCAGGAGCTCTACGCGAAGGTCGCGCAGCTGCCGGAGGACTTCCGGCTTGCGTTGGTCGCAGTCGACGTGCTCGGACTGTCCTACCGGGAAGCGGCGCGGGCGCTGAAGGTGCGCGAGGCTACGATCACGACGCGGCTGTTCCGCGCGCGTGGGCAGGTGGCGCGGGCGCTCGACCCGGAGCTCGTGCGCGAGGACGTCCAGCCGCAGCAGCCGCGCAAGGAGCAGACCGGCCGAGAGCAGACGGGCCGGGGGGAACAGGCCGGCCGAGGGGAACAGGCCGGCCGAGAGCAGACGGGCCGGGGGGAACAGAGCGGCCGAGGAGAGCAGACCGGCCGGGAAGAGACGCGCGCGGGCGGAGTCTTGCCCAGTAGAGGAACACAATGACATGACCGATCCGCATACACACACCCAATCCGAGCGGGCAGCGCACGAGCACGAGCACGAGCACGTCGCAGAGTTGCTGCATACGGTGGACGTGCGGGCTCCCGAGCGGCTGCACGAGCAGGTGCAGACAATGGTGGCCGGCAAGAGGCGCGGGAGGGCATCGGCCTCCCGATCACGCCGAGTCGACGATTCGCAGCGCTCGCGACGGCATCCAAACCGTGCCCTGATCGGACGCCGGCTGAAGCCGACGCTCGCGGCGGTGGCTGTTGCCGCCCTCGCAGGCGCGGCGATCGCGCTGCTTACGGGCGGCGGAGCGACACAACAGAGTCTCAACCTCAGCGAGGCGTCGGCGTTGACGCTGCGGACCGCGACGATGAGCGCGCCGAGCGAGAGTCAAACGCACGCCGCCCAGCTCGACATCGCGGTCGACGGCGTCGCGTTTCCATACTGGGAGGAGCACTTTGGCTGGCGCAGCACCGGCTCCCGCACGGATACGGTCGGGGGGCGAAAGGTGACGACCGTGTTCTACTCAGGCGCGAGGGGGAGCAAGATCGGCTATGCGATCGTCAGCGGCACGCCGGCGCCGTCGACGAGCGGCGGGACGATCTCTTGGCGCGGCGGAGTGCCCTACCGGCTGCTGAGCGAGCATGGCGCGCCGGTCGTTACGTGGGAGCGCGACGGGCGGCTGTGTGTGCTCTCGGGCAGAGGTGTGAGTGGCGCGACGTTGCTGGGACTCGCCGGCTGGAGTGATGATGGCGGTCCGCTTCCCTCATGAGCAAGACGTGGCTCGCAGATCGAAACCCGAACCGGAAGACAGCCAAAGCCGGAAGGCGATCAGGACACGCGCGATACGCGAAACATGCCAGTGGGAAGGTCTTCGAGCCGGCGGCGTCTGGAGAGGTATGAGCAAGAAGACATTCGCCACGCTTGCAATCCTCGCGATCGCGGTCGGAGCGGCGATCCCGACGGTCGCGCTCGGCACGCTCGACGGAGCGAGGGCTGCGAGCACACATACGGTGATCCTCAAGAACGTTCGCTTTCATCCAGGGACGCTCAGCATCAATCGCGGGGACAGCGTGAAGTGGCTGTGGGAGGACAACTCCGAACATAACGTCACGTTCCACGGCTTCCGTTCGCGTACGCAGGAACGAGGGTCGTACACGGTCAGGTTCACGAAAAGCGGAACGTTCGCCTACCGCTGCACGATCCATGAAAGCGAAGGGATGAGGGGCAAGATCGTCGTCCACTGAGCTCACCGTCGGTGGGACCCGATACGCGGTTGTGCTTGTCTTGTCAGCGCGTATGGGTGCGGTGAGAGCGCCGGACAAACGGACTTGTCAGGTGCTCTCAGGGCCGTCCAAGGGTGGCCGGCGAGAGGTACCAGAGGCGGAGTCGGCCAGGGGTGACTAGAGAGGGACTCTGACAGAGGTGGAGTCGGCCAGATGTGGGCCGTCCAGGGGTGGGCCATCCCAGCGCACACCTTCGTCCAGCGGGAGCGCGGCCAGTGCGTCGGCGAGTCTGGACCCGGAAGCTCCGGTGGAAGGGGCGATCAGCTCGAAGTCCAGCTCCAGCGCGGGAATCAAGACGAAGCGACGCGCCAGCAGTTGCGCGTGCGGGAGCGTCATGCGGGAGTGCGCGAAGAGGATGTCGCCAAGGAGCAGGATGTCGATGTCGATCGCGCGCGGACCGTGGCGAACACCTTCGGCGGCGCGTCCGAGCGAGCGCTCGAGAGCCTTGACGGCGTCGAGGAGCGACAACGGCTCGAACGAAGTCTCGATCAGGACACAAGCGTTCAGAAAGCTCGCCTGGTCGGGCAGCTCGCCGACGGGGTCGGTGTCGTAGACCGACGAGCACGCGAGCACACGAATATCAGCGCCGGGGAGCACGTCGACGGCGCCCTGCAGCTGGGCACGGCGATCACCGACGTTCGAACCGAGGCCGAGCAATCCGATCCGGGCGGTCATCGCCTGCAACGGTAGCCTACGCGCCAGTGGGCTCGCCGAGCTCCTCGCGCAGGCCGATTCGGGCGTGCAGGCGGCGCAGCGGTCGGGGCGCCCACCAAGTGCGCTCGCCGAGCCGGCCCATCAGCGCGGGGACGAGCAGCGCGCGCACGAATGTCGCGTCGATCGCGACTGCCAGCGCGGTTCCCAGACCGAACTGCTTTATGAAGAAGATGTGCGAGGTCACGAACGCGCCGACCGCTACGCAGAACAGGAGCGCGGCGGCGGTGATCAGGCGTCCCGTGCGCTCCACGCCGTAAGCGACCGCCTCGCGCGTCGGCAGGCCATCGTCGTGAGCCTCCTTTATGCGCCCGAACAAGAAGACGCCGTAGTCGGTCGAGAGCGCGAACGCGACGACGAACAGGAGGACCAGGTTGGACTCCTCCAGACCCCCGATCGGGCTGAACCCGAACAGGCTGGAGAGGTGGCCGTCCTGGAAGATCAGCACGAGCAGTCCCGCGCCGACGGCGACCGTGAGCAGATTCATCAAGAGCGCGACGAGCGGCAGCACGAGCGAGCCGGTCATCAAGAAGAGGAACCCTCCGGTGACGAGCGCGAGGATCAACAGCGCAAGGGGCGTGTTCGCGGCAATCGCGGCCTTCTGGTCGACGAACCACGCGGTAGCGCCACCCACCAGCAGCGTCGGCGGACTTGCGAGGGCGCGGAGACGATGGATCAGCTGCTGATTGGCGGGCGCGCCGTCGGTGCCGTGAGGCAGCATTTCGATCTCCCACGCGCCGCGGCCGAGGTAGCGCGGGGGTCCGGCCAAGCTCGCCTGGGTGTGAGCCGCGACCTGCGCGCGGTGCGCGAGCGCGGCAACGGTGCTCACACCGCTCCGAGGCGCACGCACGACCATCGTGACCGTCTGCGAGCCGTCGACGGCGAAGTCTCGGGTGATCGCTTCGGAGACCTGGCGCGGCTGCGCGGATGAGGGCAGCACGTGCGCGTCGGCGGGGATCAGCTGCAGGCGCAGGGCGGGGAGCGCGATCACGATCAAGACGATGGCCGTACCCAGGGCGATCAGACCCGGGCGACGCATCACCCCGTGCGCGAGCCGGTACCAAGCGCCGTGCTCGGCCGGTTGGGAGGCAAGCGCGGCGTTGCGCTGCAGGCGGGCGGGCGCGAGCGCGTTGATGCGCGGGCCGAGCGCTACGAGCACGGCCGGGAGCACGATCAGCGAGACGGCCCCCGCGGAGAGCGTGACGAGCGCGCCGCCGATCCCCATCGAGTAGAGGAAGCGCAACGGGAAGACGAGCATCGAGGCGAGCGCGCCGGCGACCGTCAGCGAGCCGAACAGCACGGTGCGCCCGGCGGTCTGCAGCGTGCGCCGGATCGCCGCGTGCGTGTCGAGGCCGCGCGCGAGCTCCTCGCGGTAGCGGGACAGGATGAACAGGCTGTAGTCGATGCCCAGGCCGAGTCCGATGCCGGTGACGAGGTTGACCGCGAAGATCGACAGTCCCAAGCCCTGATCGATCAGACGCAGCGCCAGGAACGTGATCACGATCGCGAACCCGCCCACGAGCAGCGGCAGGGCGGCGGCGACGAGACCGCGGAAGACCCAGAAGGAGAGCAGCAGCAGGAGCGGAAACGCGAGCGCCTCGGCGGTCGCGAGGTCGGACGAGGTGCGCTTCGTGATTTCGTGGAAGGCGACGTCGTTGCCCCCAAGGCGCACGTCGTCGCTGCCGGAAAGCTGCGGGCGCACGTGTTCGACGGCTTCGGCCGAGCGTTCGCGGTTGGCGAACGCGGCCAGCACGAGCGTCTCGTGGCCGTTGCGCGAGACGAGAACGGGCAGGTGAGAATTGGGGCCCGCCCCCCCGTAGTCGAGCGCACGCTGAAACCCGGGCTGACGAGAGAGCAGGAGGACGACGTGCGCAGCTTGGGCCTGGGCGGTGGCGTCGGTGCGAACATCGGTGCGGCTCGACACGAGCGCGGCCACGCCGTAGTAGGCGGATTGCCCGGTCGCGTGTTCGACCTCCCGCAGGACCTGCTGGTTCTGGGCGTGCGGATCCTGGAAGTCCGAGGATTCGCTCTTCAGGATCGTTACGACCGGAACGCCGATCGCCGCGGCGAGCACGAACACCGCGCCGGCGATCAGCAGAATGCGCCGCGTGCGCTCGGTCGCGAGCCGTGCAAGCTGGTCGATCATGGTGCCTCCTGGTCCTCGAGCATTGCCGTTACACCAGCAGCACCCCTCTCCCAGGATTATAAGTGAGTGCTAACTAATGTCAAGGGAAATGTTGAGTCAGCGGAGGGTCATGCCGCATGCGGCATGACCGGAGGGGCTGCATGCAGCCCCTCCTGGGAGTCGCACATGTGCGACTCCCCCTGACGGTGCATGCACCGTCAGGCCGGGTGGCGCATGCGCCACCCGGGACAACATCAGCTTCATGCGCACAACATGGGCGGCACTTCGCCCCTGACGGCGCATGCTCACCCGGAACTACTCCTCGGCCTCGCGCCATACCTCGACGGAGACCTCATCCACGGACAGCGCGATCGGGGGCTCCGGCTTCGTTGCCTTCACCCAGACGCCTTCGAGCTCGTAGTCGCCGAGCAGCCGATCGGCGATCGTGCCGCAGAGCCGCTCGAGCGTTTTGTGCGAGCGCTGCTGAGCGATCAGCGCGACCAGCTGGCAGACCTCGCCGTAGTCGACGGTGTCCTCGATCGCGTCCGTCACGGTCGCGTCGATTTCGCCGAGGTCCAGTCGCAGGTCGAGCACAAGTCGCTGTCCGACCTCGCGCTCGGCCTCGCTCACGCCGTGATGCGTGTAGAGCGACAGCCCGGCGATCTCGATCGTGACCGACTCGCCCGTTTCCTCGCGCTCGATATCGAGGTCGATGTCCTCGTCGTCCTCGTCCTCATGCGCATACACGTCGCCGGGTCCCTCTTCCGGCACGTCCATGCAGGCCAGCTCGTCCTCGGCGCCGCCGCCGTCGCCATTGCCGCCATGCCCATTGCCATCTGCGTCACCATTGCCCTTACTGCCAGTGTCGGCGTCACTCGGCTCGTCCGCACCGGCCGGCTCACCGGCTCCGCCAGCATCCGACTCATCCCTGCCGGTCGGCTCGTCGGGATCCCTCTCGCGCTCGCCGGCCGTGCCCGCATCCGGGGCGTCCGCATCTGCTAGCTCGTCGGGGTCCTCGTCGCGCGCGGGGTCCATCGCGTGTTCAACGTAGCAGCAGCAGTCTCCAGCGCATCGCGCACGGGGGCGACGTCGTGCACCCTGAATATGCGCGCGCCGCGCTCCAGGGCGAGCACGTTCGTCGCGATCGTCCCAGGCAGCCTGCGCGAGCCCGCCGCATCCATCGCACGCGGCACGTCGGCCACACCACCCGTACCCACTTCACGCAGCACACCAGCATCACTCGACACATCCTTCTCGCCCGGCACACTCGGCATGCCCGCGAGGATGCGCCCGAGAAAGCTCTTGCGCGACGTGCCCACGACCAGCGGACGTCCAAGCGATGTCAGCTCGTCCAGACGCCGCAGCAGCGTGAGGTTGTGCGCGACCGTCTTGCCGAACCCGATCCCCGGGTCGAGCATGATCCGCTCCTCGCGCACGCCCTCGCGCACGGCGTGCTCCATCCGGCCCTCGAGGAAAGCCTTCACGTCGTCGACCACGTCTGCATATTGCGGCGCTTGCTGCATCGTGCGCGGGTCGCCCTGCATGTGCATCAGGCAGCACTCGCATCCGCTGTCCGCGACGAGCCCCGCCATGTTCGGGTCCGCGCGCAGGGCGCTGACATCGTTGACGAGGCTCGCGCCCGCAGCGAGCGCCGCGCGCGCGACTGACGCCTTGGACGTGTCGATCGAGATCTGGGGGCAGGTGGGCGTCCAATCGACCGCAGCGCTTCCCCTGGCTGCGCTCCTCCCAGCTGCGCTCCCAGGCAAGGCCACCCCCGACGCGACGATTCCCTGCACGACCGGCAGCACCCGTCGCAGCTCATCCTCCGCGGATACCGGCTCAGCGCCCGGCCGCGTGGACTCCCCGCCGACATCCACGATGTCCGCGCCTTCGGCGACCAGCTCCCGGACATGCGCAATGGCGGCGACGGCGTCCAGGAACAACCCGCCGTCGGAGAACGAGTCCGGGGTCACATTCACGACCCCCATCAGGCTGTAGGTGACGGTCATCGCCGCTCAGTATCAGGCATCGTTGCTCAAGCGCTCCCCATGAATGCCCATGGTACTATGACCATAGTCATGTCAAGCCGTACGATCTCAGCCAGCCAGTTCAAGGCGCAATGCCTGGCGATGCTTGACGAGGTCGCGGCCACCGGCGAGGAGATCGTGGTGACCAAGCGTGGTCGAGCGGTAGCCCGCGTCCTTGCCGCGACTGAGCCCGAGGGTCTGAGAGGTTCGGTGACGTTCAACGTCCCCGATGAGGATCTGATCGAGCCACTCGACATCGATTGGGACGCGACCGCTCGGTGATCACTCTCAACGCTCGGTGATCGCTCTCGACACACACCTGACCGCTCGGTGATTATCCTCGACACACACGTATGGCTCTGGTGGATGGCCGACCCGGAGCGCCTGTCCGAGCCCGCACGGGAGGCCATAACGCAGACATCGAATATCGGCGTCTGCACGCTCAGCGCCTGGGAGCTGGCGATGCTCGTGACACGCGGTCGCATCTCACTCGACCGCGACATCGGCCTGTGGGTCAGGCATGCCCTCGCCACACATCGCGTGGAGCCGCTTGCACCCAGTGCCGATATTGCCGTCGCCGCCGGCCTGCTCGACCCAAACAGCTTCCCTGGCGATCCGATCGATCGGTTGATCTATGCGACCGCCCGCTCGCTGGACGCCCGTCTCGTCACACGCGATCGCGCAATTCGCGCGTTCGACTCGGCGACTACCATCTGGTGAGCGTCAGGCCAGCTCCGGGCGCTCTGGATCTGCGCCCCTGAGCTCGGCGGTGCCACCGGCGAGGCCGGGGCGGGGCGTCACCCGTGGGGTTTCGCGCTCGGTTCGCTTGTCCGCCGGCTCTGGCGGTGCGGGGAGCTCGGGTTTGGTCGAGTCCTCCACGCCGAACACCTCATCCTCGCTCTTGCCGGCGAGCAGCGCGAGGAACTCCTCCTTCTCGATCGTCTCGCGCTTGACGAGGATCCCGGAGATCTTCTCGAGGTCATGCTTGTGCTCGGTCAGGATGTCCGTGGCGCGCTTGTGCGCCGCCTCGATGATGCGCCTGACCTCGTCGTCGATCTCGCGGGCGATCTCGTCGGAGTAGTCGGGCTCGGACGAGAACTCGCGGCCGAGGAACGGCTGGCCGTGGTCGTGTCCGAACACGCGCGGGCCGAGCTTGGCGCTCATACCGAAGCGCATGACCATCTGCTTGGCGGTCGCGGTCACCTTCTCGATGTCGTTCGAGGCGCCGGTCGTGATCTCGCCGAACACGATTTCCTCGGCGGCGCGGCCACCGAGGGTCATTGCCATCGTGTCGTTCAGCTCGGCGCGCGTGGTCAGGAAGCGATCCTCCTGGGGCATCGAGATTGTGTAGCCGAGCGCTTGACCGCGCGAGATCACCGAGATCTTGTGCACGGGGTCGGCGTGCTCGAGGAAGTGCCCGACGAGCGCGTGGCCCATCTCGTGGTAGGCGGTGATCAGCCGCTCTTTCTCGCTCATCACCCGCGTCTTCTTCTCGGGGCCGGCGATCACGCGCATGATCCCCTCCTCGAGCTCGACCTGGCCGATCTCGCGCTTGCCCGTCCGCGCGGAGAGCAGCGCGGCCTCGTTGATCAGGTTGGACAGGTCAGCACCTGTGAACCCCGGGGTCTGGCCGGCGAGCGCGTCGATGTCGATGATCTTTGCCAGCGGCTTGCCGCGCGTGTGCACCTCGAGGATCTTCGCCCGGCCCTTGCGATCGGGGCGATCGACGGCGATCTGGCGGTCGAAACGTCCCGGGCGCAGCAGCGCCGGATCCAGGATGTCCGGCCGGTTGGTGGCGGCGATCATGATGATGTTGTCCTTCGCCTCGAACCCGTCCATCTCCACGAGCAGCTGGTTCAGCGTCTGCTCGCGCTCGTCATGGCCCCCGCCGAGACCGGCGCCGCGGTGACGCCCGACGGCGTCGATCTCGTCCATGAAAATGATGCACGGGCTGTTCTGCTTGGCCTGCTCGAACAGATCCCGCACACGCGATGCGCCCACCCCGACGAACATCTCCACAAAGTCTGATCCCGAGATCGAGAAGAACGGCACGCCCGCCTCGCCGGCGACCGCGCGCGCGAGCAGCGTCTTGCCGGTCCCCGGCGGCCCGTACAGCAGCACGCCCGTGGGAATCCGGGCGCCGAGCGCCTGGAACTTCTTCGGGTTCTCGAGGAACTCCTTGATCTCGTGCAGCTCCTCCACGGCCTCGTCCACACCAGCGACGTCCCTGAACGTGATCTTCGGCGAGTCGGCCGACAGCCGCTTGGCGCGGGACTTGCCGAACGACATGACTTTCGAGCCGCCCCCCTGGACCTGGTTCATCAAGAAGATCCAGAACCCGAGGAAGATCACGAACGGCAGGATGTACGTGAGCAGGCTCAGCAGCACGCTGCTCTTTTCGGATTCGATGTTGAAGCTGACCCCGGCCTTTTCGAGCTGTGAGATCAGCTGCGGCGCGGCCTGTTCGACGAAGCCGATTTCGTATTTTTCCTTGTTGCCCTTGCTGTTGAGCTTGACTTCGAGCGCCTTGCCCTTGTTCTTGAACTCGACCGACTGGACTTCGCCCTGCGGAATTTCTTTGGCGACCAGCGTCTGGTAGCTGTGTTTACGCGTGTTGCTGGAGTTCGGACTGACCAGTTTCACGGCCAGGAACGCCAGCACCAGCACGATGAGGATTGGGAACGCGGCGCTCTTGAATGAACGGCTCATGGCGATATCACAAGGGTTATGGCGCCGGTTGTGGTCGTGGCCACCAGTTTCCTAGCGTACCACGCAAGGTCCCATTTTCCGGCTGTTCCCTCGAGCGCCCGCAGGACGCTCCCAGCGGCAGGGACCAACCGGACATGGGCCCGAGCACCATCGCCCTACCTCTCCAACGCGGCGACGAACGGAAGGTTGCGGTGGCGCTCGGCGTAGTCCAGGCCGTATCCGACCACGAACCTGTCGGCGATCTCAAAGCCGACGTACTTCGCCCGCAGCTGCACCTTGCGCCGCGCGGGCTTGGTCAAAAGCGCGCACACCTCCAGCGTCTTGGGGTTGCGCGATCCCAGGTTGCGCAGCAGGTACTGCAGCGTGAGCCCGGAGTCGACGATGTCCTCGACGATCAGCACGTCCCGGTCCTCGATCGCCGCGTCGAGGTCCTTCAAGATCCGCACCACCCCCGACGAGTCGGTCGCCGAGCCGTAGGACGCGACAGCCATGAAGTCGACCTCGACGGGAATCTCGATGAACCGCATCAAATCGCTCAGGAAGAACACCGCCCCCTTCAGCACGCCGACGAGCATCAGCGGCCGGCCCGAGTGGGTCCCCGAGCGAGCCTCATAGTCGCGCGATATCTCCGCCCCCAGCTCGCGCACGCGCGTCTGCAGCTCCTCGGCGCTGACGAGCACCTCGCCGATCTCTCCCTCAGCCCGCTGGGGCATGGTGGTCGCCACTTGCGGAAGTGTAGTCACCGCGACGTGAGCTTGACCATGCGCAGCTCTCCGTCTGTGATCGTCGCGCTCACGTTCCCACCGACATGCAGCTCGGCTGGGC
The DNA here is from genome assembly GCA_963705245.1 of uncultured Solirubrobacterales bacterium. Classification (GTDB taxonomy): domain Bacteria; phylum Actinomycetota; class Thermoleophilia; order Solirubrobacterales; family Solirubrobacteraceae; genus Palsa-744. Next base: position 228,986 of record OY970062.1, read on the forward strand.
CGCCGCGCCGGGCCAGCGCGAGGATCTCTCCCACGCGTGCTCCCGCCTGCGGCACGTACCCGCGCATGGCGCCCTCCGAATCCCACCCACGCGCGGCGCCCTCCGACTCCGACCCACGCGCAGCGTCCTTCGACTCCGACCTGCGCGCAGCATCCCCCGACTCCGACCTGCGCCCAGCATCCTTCGAGTCCGACCCGCGCGCGGCGTCCTCGGCGAGACGCACGACCACCAGGCGCGCCAGCGCGGGGTGCAGCTCGGCCAGGCGTGCGACAGCGATCGACTGCCTCCCCGCGAGCTCGACGTCGACGAGCCCGTCGAGCAGATCCGTCTCCTCGCGCAGCAGCTGCGCCGTGCGCAGCACGCTCTCCTCGGCGGCGGGGTGCACCGCGCGCAGGGCGGGCACGAGCCGCTTACGCACGCGCACGCGCGCGTAACGCTCGTCGTCGTTGCTCTCGTCCTCGCGCCACGTCAACCCCTGCGCCTCACAGTACGCGCCCGTCTGCTCGCGCGTCACGCCCAGCAGCGGCCTGACGATCGGCCCCTCCCGTGGGGCCATCCCCAGCAGCGCGCGCCTGCCCGGCGATGCCGCCAAGCGGTACAGGATCGTCTCGAGCTGATCGCTCGCCGTGTGCCCCGTCGCGACGGGCGCGTCGAGTTCCGCCGCCAGCCGTCTCGCCACGCCGTAGCGCAGCTCGCGCGCCCACGCCTGCAGGTTGCCCTCCCCCCGTTCCTCAGAGCCGACCCGCACGAGCTCCAGCACGACCCCGAGCCGTGAGCACAGCTCCGCGCAGTGGCGCTCGTCTTCGTAAGACGCTCGCCCCCGCAGCCCATAGTTGACGTGCAGCGCCCGCACGTTTGCAGCCCCGCGCACCGCCACCGCGACGTCCAGCAAGCACACGGAGTCCCGACCGCCCGAGACCATCGCAACGACCGGATGACGCCCGTCCTCCCCGAGCAGGCCCTGCGCTCGCACCTGCTCGTGCAGCTCCTGCGGTGTCACAGCAACTCACTCCCGCGCGCGCTGGCGAGGAACAGCTCGGTCGGATGATTGAACCCCTTCAGCACGACCTCGCCGATCAGGTCGAACTCCAGCGCGTCCTGCCTGCTCGCGGCATCCACGACCGGGCGCGTGACGAGCACCTCGCCGCCGGCCGCCCGTGCGACCACACGCGCCGCCCGGTTGACCTCGCGACCGTAGTAGTCGCCGTCGCGATACAGCGCCGCCCCGCTGTGGATCCCGATCCGCGGCGGGGGAGAGCCCTGTGGCAGCTCCCCAGCCAGCCCGACCGCCCAACCGGTCAGCGTGCCCGCGTCCGCCCCCACGACCATCACCTCGTCTCCTAGCGTCTTGATCACGCGCGCGTCGATCGGCAGCGTCTGCTCGACCCTCTCCACGAACCGCTCCACCGCGTCGACCGCCTGCGCCTCGCCCTGTTCCTCGGTCAGCTTCGTGTACCCCGCGAGATCGGCAAACGCGATCGCCACTCGCATGCGCCCCTCTTCGGCAGTCTCCTCGTCGTGCAGGTCGGACTCGATGTGGCCGATCACGTCCTGCTCGACGAAGTACCCGAGCATCCGCCCGTGCAGGTAGTTGATGATCGGCATCGCGAACGGCAGCATCTCGCGCGTCATCCCCTCCATCGCCTGCGCCACCTCGACGCCGGGCACGCCGTCGCGCATCAGCGGCTCGTGCAGATACAGGTGGAACAGCCGCACCTCTGCGTCGGCGATCTGCGCCATCGCCTGCCCGTACACGCGCGCGAGCTGCAGCAGCGCCGGCAGCGGCAGGCCCGCCGAGAGCACGTCCGCGCCGTAGCGCAGCACCTGCAGGTCCTCCTCTGAGATCTCCTCGGTGGAGAGCGCATTCAGGCCCATCGCGGCGACCAGCCGTTCGATCAGCTCCGGTTCCAGGCCGATCTCTCGCCCGGCCTCCTGGAGGGTGTAGCGCGCCTCGGTGCTGGGCAGCAGTTCGTCGATGTACCCGAACGCGAGCTTCCCGCTCTGGCTCGCCTCCCTGATCCGCCGCACGCTGTGCCCGCGCTCGCGCAGCCGCGCGACGATCCGCACGTGCGAGGCCGCGGCCGGGGTCCACACCCCCTCGTACTGGGGCACGAGCCCCTCTTTGACCCAGCGCCTGACCGTCGCCGCCGTCACGCCCGCGCGCGCCGCGACCTGCTTGAGCGTCAGCTCGCCGATAGGAGAACCGTCGGGTGGGTCCTCGGATGGGCTCTCAGGAGTCGTTCCCATCGGCAGGAGTCTAAAGTCGCGGCCCGTATCGCAGCCCGAGCCTCAGCTCGACAGCGCCCACAGCAGCAATGCGGCGGGCACCAGGTTGGCGATGTCACCGAACTGCAGCTCACGGCGCGTGGCGACGATCGCCGGGCGTCCGGGCAGGGCTCGCATCGGCGCCGTGGCCTTCTGGCGGTTGACTTTCGCCCAGTCGGCCACCTCGACGGCGTCGATCGCGGTGCGCGGGCCGCAGACAAAGTCGATCTCGCCGCCCTTGCGCGTGCCCCAGACGTGCAGCCGCTCGGGCGCATGGAAGTTCTCCGCGTTGCGCTCGGATGGCTCGTAGCGGCGGTAGAGGGCGAGCGCGATGGCGTTCTCCACATCGGCATGCCTGTCGCGGGACAGGCCGGTACACGACGCGGTGATCGTGTGCAACAGCGGATCGCCGAAGTAGATCTTCTTGTTCTTCGCCACGGAGCCCGAACCCGAGTCCGGTCTCCAGAAGTAGAGGATCAACGCGAAGTAGTCGACCGCCAGCAGTTCGACGTAGCTTTGGACCGTGCGCGGATCGTTGCGGCGAGCCCCGCGTCCACTGCGAGCGGCCATCGATCGAGCGGCCCCGAGCGGCACCGCGAGCTCATCCGCAATCCTCGACCAACTCACCTTTGCGCCGAGCGAGCGCATGATCCGCTCCAGCAGGGACTGGGCGGCAGATATGCTCGCTCCGCGGCGCTGGATCTCTCGGGTGAGCGAGTCCCACAGCACCCGCCTGACCTCCTCGCTTGGCTCGCGCAGACCAGTGACGGCCTCGGCGACGGCCGCGGGCAACCCGCCAAAGACCAGGTAACGCTCCAGCGCGTCTTCAAGCGCCGGCAGGTGGACGCGCGCGGCGGCGAGCGTGGCCTTTCCGTCGGCGGTGAGGATCTCGGCGACGCTCAGCCCTGGAGGTACCGGCACGCTTTCGTCCAGGGCGCGCGCGAAGGACCCGAAGTCCTGCGGCAGGACGAGTATGTCCCTCCCGGCGCCGCGCCTGCCCGGCAGCCGCTCGGCCGCGCCTTCGGCAAGATCGATCGCGGAGGAGCCGGTGCAGAGAACGATGTCCGTATCGATCAGCCCGCGGTCCCACATCGACTTGACGGCGGTTCGCCAGCGACGATCCGCCGTCACCTCGTCCAGGAGGATCAGCCGCGGACCATCCGTGCCGGCGCCGGCGAGGAACAGTGCCCGTTCGACGCTCTCCACCAACTCGCTCGCAGACTGGTCCTCGAGCAGATCGAGCGAGAGATACACGACCCGGCCCGGTGGCAGGCCCTCCCGCAGCGCACGCGCGACCAGCAGCTTCAGGTCGGTGGACTTGCCCACCTGCCGAGGCCCTCGCAAGATGTGCACCGCCGGACGCGCAATATCGACATCCTCAACCTGCGGCGAGGGCAGCCGCACCGGCTGGCCCGCCAAACGCCGCAGATGCGGATCATCAGCCTCCCAACCGGCCCGAGTCCACCAGGGATTGTCGCGGAGGATCTCTCGGTCACTCAGCATTGTGGTGCCTATATTAGCATTCTATTACATAAAAGACCCCCTCTTATACGCATTGTTCTGTAATAAGGGGAGGGGTCTGTGTATCGGGGAGGGTCTGTGCATCTCCGCACGGGCGGTCCGACTCTCATCCGCCGGCCCGTACGGTCGTCCATCGCGCCCCACGGCCATCTGCTCGAGCGTCAGCCGGCCGGCGGCAGGACCACAGTCGGTCCTCGGACGAGCTCTCGGGAGTCCTCGCCATCGGCAGGAGTCTAAAGTCGCGGCCCGTGTCGCATCCCGAGCCCGCATCCGACCCGGCCGAGGCGCCGGCGCATCCCCACCAGGCACTGCACCTGCACCCGACCGCAGAGCTGGCCGAGCGCGTGCTGCTCCCGGGCGATCCCGGCCGTGCACTCGCGCTCGCGCAGACCTTGATCGCCAAGCCGCGCATGTTCAACCATCACCGCGGCCTGTGGGGCTACACGGGTCTGGCGCGTGCCGATGGCGAGCTTTTGACGATCCAAGCGACCGGCATGGGCGGCCCGTCCGCGGCGATCGTCCTGCACGAGCTGATCTCCCTCGGCGCGCGCCGCGCCATCCGCGTGGGCACCTGCGGCGCGCTTTCACCGGACCTCGCCCTCGGCGAGCTGGTGATCGCGCGCGAGTCGATCTGCCATGACGGGGCTTCCCGGGCGCTCGGAGCGGGCGAGCGCGCCCAGGCCGACCCCGGCCTCACCGAGGCGCTGGTCCGCGCCGCGCCCGGAGCGCACGCCGGCCCGGTCGTGAGCGTCGACCTCTTCTACGAGCCCGCGCCACCCTCCGAGCCCGAGCCACCCGCACGCGAGCGCGATGACCCGCCCGGCGCGCTCGCGGTCGAGATGGAGTCCGCGGCGCTGTTCGCCGTCGGAGCCCGCGCGGGCGTCCCCGTCGCCTGCGTCTTGGTCGTATCGGACACGTTCGACGCCACCGGCGCGCGCACGCGCATCGACGAGCGCCCGCTGCTCACCGCCGCCGAAGCGATGGGCGCCGTGGCAGTCGCCGCGCTGGGTGTGTGAGCCCGCGACTCAGCCCTCGGGGTTTGCTTGGCTGCGACCCACCTCAATTGCACCGAACACCCTGGCGTCAGGCGGGTGAGCGGCCGCGACTCAGCTTCCGGGGCTGAGTGCCTGCTCGACTTCTGTGCCTTTGTGCGTGAGTCTCCAGGCGTTGGGCTCTCCCTTGATGTGCCCTAGACCGGTGTTCTCGATCAGCCCAAGGCGCTCCAAGCGACCTAGCAGCTTTGAGATCTGGCCCTGGTCTGAGACACCGGCACCATCGGCGATCTCACGATTGCTTGAACCGGGACGGGTCGCGATCGCTGAGAGGACCATGAGCGTGCGATACGTCAAACGCATCTGCAGACCCTGCAACGGGTCACACGTGGACTCTGAACGAGACGCCCCGGTGGTGGGTGTGGATGTTTTGCGTGACGCTTTCGGCGCTGGCCGCTCGAGCTCTTTGGCGGCGGCGGCCTTCCCGAGATACGGGAGCACGATCATGCTCATCAGCGGATTGACCAGCACCAGCAACGATCCGGACGATCCCGGATTGCTGCGCATGCGTGAGGCTGATCCATTTGCCGAAGTGTCCGTGCTCAGCTCAAGCAGACGGGCATGGATCACACCCAGCACGGCACCAACCACGCCCTCCGCGGTCAACAACGGCGGCGACAACGACGAGGATGAGGACGAGGAGGTTGCCTGCGCGCGTCCCCGATCGACAGTCTTTGCGAGAGCGTCAAGCGCTTCCGCGCGGTATCCCAGCACTTGCGGACCGGCCGCCAACGCATCCACAACCAGCAACGACCCCAATACCGGCTCATCCTCCACGAAACCCAACAACGCCGACAGTCCTGCCCTGACCTGCTCCCGCCAACCCTCTTCTCCTAACGTCGCATCCTGGACGATCGCGTTCACACGAGCCACCGTTTCCTGGAACACCGCGAGGAAACAATCTTCGCGATCGTCAAACAGCTCATAAAACGTACGCCGTGACACCCGCGCACGATCCGTGACCCTCGCCACACTCATCCCGCCATAACCCACCTCACCCACGACATCAGCAGCAGCCGCGAGCATCCGTGCCCGCTGAACCTCACTGACCTGCGCCGAGCCCACCCGCTCCGTTCTCTCCCGAGCAGACCCTCGCCGATCAGACCGCACACGTGGCGAAGCCCCAGACCGACGATCCCGCGCGACGGACACGAACGTTCCCCTCGCTGTCCTGGGACCGCTAGTGCTTCCTCTTGCTCTGGCCATGACGAACCTTCACCTTCTTCTTCTTGGTCGCTTTCTTGCTCTTCGGGCAACCACTCACGGCGATCTTCGTGTTCTGGGAGACCTGCGCGCCGTTCTGGCCCGTGATCGTCGCCGGCAACGTCAAAGACTGCCCACACAGATCACCCTTCGCCTTCACGGGAATGTCCGTCGCGAACGCCGAATGAGCTCCCTGTGGCAATGTCGCTTCGAACGTGCTGATCGGGGCATCAGGGATGCTGTTGAACGTACTAGTCGTAATGCCCTTCCTGATGTTCGTATTCCCATCCAGATACAACAGGACACCTTCGCCCTGGAGGACCACCACCGCGTCAGGAAACGCTGCGCCACCATGCGAAACCAAATAGATCGGGCCAGTCAACGCATGCGCCAACACCGGGGTATGCGCCGTCGCTGTTCCGATCACCGATCCCGCTGGGCATCCCGCCGGATTCGCGTTGAACTGGCCTTCAGTGCACGCTTTCTGCAACGTCGTCAAACGCGCAGGCAACTGCTTGGGGAACACCAAACGCACCTTCTCAATATTCGCCTGCCCCGTACCCGAACCGACCTTGATCGTCAGGCTCGCACCGTTCGCTTTCGACGTCTTAGCCTTCGTGCTCGCCGACAGCGCTGGCTTGAACGGCAGGCCCTTGCACCCCGCAGCCGCAAACGGACTGGACACACCAACACTCGCACCCTGACTCGAAGTGACCGTCCCAACGATCGACATCTGTGCGCAGCTGGTCGGGTTGAACGTGAACACAGGGTTGTTCAGCGTCACATTGACCGTACGGATACGCAACGGCACCCCGTCAAGGATCTGCGGAAACGCACTGCTTCTCGCCGTGACCTGCGCAGAATGCGGATCGATCGACAACGCCACACGCACAATCACATTCCCCAAGTTGAACGGACCCGCCACCGCAGGAACCACCACAGACAAGCCGAACGGTGCGCTCTTGTAAGGACCGGTGAAGTACACCTGCCCCGTGACGTAATACGGATCTGAACCAGAACCCACGCCCACCGTCGTAGTACCGACCTGGCTGCTCGCGGGACACCCACCAACAGTTGCTTGTGGCTCGGGGCATTGCGCGACGTTCGCTACCGACGCCAACAACCCCTGCGGCAACGTCGTCGCGATACTCGAGACATTCTGTTCGCCGTCTTCGCGTTTCAGTGTCAGCGTGAACGGGCTGTGCCCACCAGCCTGGGATGAGACGGTGCCTGCGCTGAAGGTGGGGCTGAACGCTCCAGAGCACCCTTGAGTAGCAAACGAGGTCGACGGTTGCGCTGAAGGAGTGTACGGTTCCCCCCAGGACGTGATAACGCCTTGTGTTGTCATCGCTCCGCATGCTTGCGAGTTCGCCAGCGGTGCTCTGGGACCACTGTTCGTGCTGACCGTGAGGTTGTTGAATGGGAACTGTGGTCCTTCATCGAAACGAGCCGTGATCTGTCCCGTCGCAGGGTTCACCGAGGCGTGACCCGCGAGCTTGACGATCACACCCGACCCCGGACCTTCCAGTTCCAGATAAAGACCAAACAGACGACCATCCGCGGCGTCTTCCGCGGTGCACGCCGGCTGCCCCGACCCGCCGCAGCCCGGTGTCGCCAAGAACATGCGGCCCGTGAGCTGTTCATGCAGCAACGGAGTGCTGGCCGTGACCGTCGCGACCTGCGAAGCCAGCGGGCAATGCCCCGCCACAGGCCGCTGCAACCCGTCCTCGAAGACCCCTTCAGATTCAGGGCCTTCGATGTTGATCCCAGCAGGCCCCGTCGCCTGACAGCCCTGCAAGCCATTAGCCGAAGACGGCGAGATCGTCGTACCTTCGGGCAACATCACGCTCACATCCCTCACCGGCGGTGCCGCCAAGCTGACCGCGCTGCTTGGTGTCTGCGGTACTTCAAGGCCAACTTCATAACCGGAGGGGGCATCCGCCTGCGTAGTTTCCGGTCGGACGCTCAACCCAGCCGAGAAATTCAAAAGACCACAGCCGCTGATACTCGAGAACGCCGGGACCGACGCAAAGATCGAAAGCGACGGGTCGGGGTGCTCCCACGTGTTCATCGCCACCGACGCCTCACGCGCCGCTGGCCCCTCCCCACAATCCGTCGGGTCCGTCAAAAACGCCCCACGATCAAGCGTGAACGGCGCCTGTTCATCCTGCGTGTAAGTTTCCTGAATATCACCATCGAACGTAGCGAAGAACCCAAGCAACGCGACCTCCTGCGGCAACCCCGGGGTAGCGACACGCAACATATACGCGCCATTGCGACGCACCACACTCGCATAGATAAAGAACGTGTAGTTAACATCCGTGAACGCGAACTCCGCCGGGAAACCCTTCTCAGGAGCCACACTGTAAATCCCATGCGCGCGAGTCGCATCCGGGGTATCGGCACTCACAACACCCGTCACCATCGGCAAAATCGTGCCGACGCGGCTAGACGGCGGGCAACCAGTCTGTTCTTCTTTCGTTTCCACGATCGACCCCGGGCAAGTATCAGCAACCTCAGGGTCACCCAACATCCCCAACGGCAAATAAAACACCAAATCCTTCGTAGGCTCCACAGGCTGAGCCGGTTCCACCGAACTTTCGATGTACATACTATTCAACAACAAAGACGTAGCCAAAAAATGCGGGTGGCCACCCGCCTGCGTCACACGTTCACCAAAAGGCCCAAGCACATCAAACCTGAACTGCGAAATCCCAGCAGGCCCCTTATCACCCGGGGCACCCGGCCGCATACTCGCTTCACCAGAAGCCGGCGCCAAAGCACCACCACCACTAACACTCGCAACACTCCTCAACCCACCAGCAACACTACCCGTCACCTGAAAAAACACATGCACGATCGCAAACCCACCCGGAACGACAGCTTCCGAGAAGCTGCACAGAACTTCATGCGCGCCCCCACCACCCACAACCACAGCTTCACTACACCCAGCCGAACTAGGTTCAGGAGAAATACCCGTCACGCTAAGCCCAGCCGGCACAACCTCCCTCACCACAAAACTACCTTCACTCCCAACACCACCAACATTCTCAACAACCACCTCAAACTTACCCGTCCTACCAACACCCGACGGCAAAACCGACGGCACACCAACATCCGAAACCTCCCACGCAGGCCCACCAACCACAGGAGCACCCAACGCAACACCACCACCACAAAGCAAACCCAAAGAACAAACCACCACACCAACAACAACAGCCAAACACCGCGCAAACCCATCAAACCAACCAAAAACCACGACCATCACACACCCCCCCTAGAAACCCCAGCAGCCGCCTTCCTCACAACCCGACCCCCAGCCCGCCCCCGCTTAGGTTTCTTCTTCACCGGCTTCTTCTTTACCAGCTTCTTCTTCACTGGCTTCTTCTTCGCAGCCTTCTTCACAGCCGACACGAGAGGCGGTTCTCCGGGGTTACTCGTGCTGCCAGGCACCGGCAGCACAGGCGCAGGACTGGATGCTCCTTCACAGGCCCCCGGGCCACACAACCCGGCCTGCCCAGCCGGCGCCAGCGGGAACCCACCATCCACACGCGCATCATAAATATCACGCTGCACACCATCAGCATCGCCAGGTACCAGCGGATCATCCGTCGTGAACAACACATTCGAACCAGACCCATCGATACCCTGCAGCTGCGGCCCGCACTGCGTGCCTTTGTTCAACTGCGTATCAAGACCATCCGAGATCAAAGACACAGCACCTTGCGAAATCAACCCGGCGGTATGAAACTCATACAAGTTCCTGCAACCCAACTGCGCAGACACCGCACGCGCACTCAACTGCCCTTTCGACAAAAAGAACACAGACCGCCCATCACCAGACACACTCAACGAATTCGTCGAAACTTTAAAATCAAGCCTCGGATACTTGCTTTCCACTGATGACGCGAGCACGCCGCTGGTGGCAGCGTTGCCGTCCTGGTTGAATCCTTCTTCGCCTTTGCTGACTCTCACCAGTTCACCGGTCACCGCGTCATACTCGAACAGCTGCGGGGTTTCTGTTTGATCATCGGGTGTCAAGCCTCTCATCTGGCTGACGAACAGCAGGAACCGGCCGCCTTCACCAGCGACCTGCGCCGGACGTTCGAAAACTCTCTTCCAGTCGGCTTGGTCGCTGCTGCTCAGTGTCCCGATGAACGCCGTCTTTCCGGTGGCGGTGTCGCTGACGTACAGGTTGGGCTGTTCCGCGACCGGGGCAGCCGAAAACTCATTCTCCCCCGCTGCAGCGATTGCTGCTCTTGAGGCGAAGTAGATTCGCGTCCCGTCCTCAGCCATATCGACTGCACCAAGGACTTCCCCACCCGATATCAACGTGAGGCGCGCACCCTCCGGCTTACTGAAATCGTATTCATAAAGATTGCAGCCGGCTCCAGCCGCGGTCATCCCCGCACAACCCGCTTCTTCGGTCGCATCGCCATCAGCTGTCTGGTCCGTCGCATCATTCGTGAGCTTCTGCGTGCTGGTGAAGAACACCCGGCGCCCGTCTTCAGAGGCGCCCTCGAAATTCTTCCCCGATTCCCCACCACAAGCAACAGTACACTCATCCGCAGACACATCAACCGTTTCAGCGGCCTGCGGGCTGCTGAAACTTCCATGCAACCGCGCATACACCTCCGCCGTCGCCGGCACACCACAAGGCAAAACCGTGAAGAACACCACTTCACCATCAGCCGACAACGCATTGAACGCCGAACTGTTCCCACCAAGACCAGCCCCACCAAGTCTTGTGCTGCACACCGCGATCAGATGTTCACTGCCTTTTTCACCCGTCACACCAACCAGAATTGGTCGTTCCTTATCGGCACCGGTGCGTTCGCTCACAGTCCCGCTGTATTCATACAAAGAGCCCCTGAAGCTCTGCGTCAAATCAAACGGCCAATAGCCATCAGGCCCCGGCGCGAAAAGCACAACATGCCCATAGTCACTCGTCGCCGCAACCGGCCTGTCATAGCCGTTTTCGCCGGGTTTGATGACGTTGCTCGGTTCTTCTTCTTCGCCCAGCGGCGGCGTCAACGACCCGATCAAGCTGAACACCCCCGACGCGGACCGCGCATACAAATCCTTCGTCGCGAACGACTGCCCAAGCGTGTGCTGATCCCACAAAGTCGCACCACTGTTCGCTTCAACCGCGATCGGAAGCTCCCCCACGAACTCCGAAGACGGCGCGTTCAACGACGAGAGCTGCCAACCCGACACACCACGCCGAGCCAAATACAAGTCACCCTGCGTAGCAGTCTGACCCCCACCAGTAGCGCCAGCGAGAACACCCAACCCATAGACAATCGCCTGTTCACCGTCAGAAGAATAACCACCAGGGTTATCCACGAACAGCTGATAGCCCTCCTTATACGCCGGGCTCACCATCTCATAAGCACGACAATCAGGCAGAAGGCTCGACCCGAGTTCCGTTCGCAGCGCTTCATTCGGGCAACCTTCCGCCCCCACCGCAACAGCCGAGCACAACCCAGCCACCAACACACCAAGCGCAGCCAACCCAGCCAAGAGCGACACCCGAACACCCATCCTCACACCACCTCCACATCGCCGCCAACACACAAAACCATCACCATCACCACACCACGCCGATCCCACCGCGCAACACGACCACACAAGACCGCAAAACCCCACGCGAGACCACACTCCTGAGCAGAGACCACACTCCGAAGCACACCCACCAGGCCCACACGAACGCGAGCACGAGAAAACACCGCACGAACGCGGCGCGAAGAAGAAGCATGCTGTGCACCTGCTACGCCGCCACGCGCGAACAACAGACACCCAGCACCACAACATCCCGCGCGCAGCGAAAGACGGTGCAAAAAAGAAGCATGCTGTGCACCTGCTACGCCGCCACGCGCGCGACAAGCCAAATCGCAGTGGGCTTGCCCGCCGTTCCTTACCGCATAACTACGCGTTCGGTCTCGCGTTACATCACGCGGATGGCAACCGTCATAGCGCGCATGGCAGACCGTTAACTTCCCCACGAAGGGGACTGCGACCCAACGCCGTCGGGCCGTTAGACCAGAAGCGCTACTGGGACAAGAGAGAGAGAGAGAGAGAGAGATGTGTCAGCGCTGCTGACGCATCTACCTACGGGCCTGTTCGGCCACGCGGCGACTCCCGACACATGTGTCCTGCACGAACTCACGCGAAAACAGCTCCCTCACCGAAGCGATACAGGTCCCTCTCCAAAAAGAAACCCCTGCTGATCAATTAAGGCCGCGCACAAAGGCAAGACCCCAAAACCCGATCTATTTAATGTTCCGGCACCCAACACAACAGGCACCATGACAACCAAGAACATAACGCCAAAAACAAGGGTTGTCAAGAGCGAACCACACACGAGCACCTGAAACACCCCCACGACCGCCGCGCGTACCGCTCTGGAAAGCGAGAAACCCCGCGCGGACACCTCTGCTCAGATCAAGACTTCAGGTCATCCTTGCCTTTGTAAGGATGATGAGCTATCCTTACAAAGCACCTGCGACTCTGAAAGGAACCCTCCTGCCAACCGCGACATCAAACGGCGCGCCTACGCCCGTTCCCCTCGGTCATCACGAGGAGCGCTTCTGGCCCGCCGATCAGAGCGTTCCCGCATGGGGTCGACGGGGTGGCACCTACAGGGTCTTCGTTCCCGACCCGATTGCCGAACGGGAGCTCACGCTCGATGGCGAGGCGGTCGCTGCGATCGCCGAAGCGACCAAGGCGCTGGGACATCTCAACGATACGCGCCCCCGGCTCACCTCGCTGGCCGCCCTGGCCCGCAACCTGTTGCGCTCCGAGAGCGCAGCCTCATCGCGCATCGAGGGCGTCAGGATCTCTCAGAAACGCCTCGCGCGTGCCGTCTACGCACGCTCAGGCAACCGGCGGGGCGACAGCCGCGCCGCCGAGGTTCTGGGCAACGTGGAAGCAATGGAACGCGCGATCGAGCTGGGCGATCGCGCCGAGCCGTTCGCACTTGCCGACGTCCAAGACATTCATCGCACGCTCCTGCGCTTCACCGAGGATCGTGACATCGCCGGCACGATCCGTACGAAGCAGAGCTGGATCGGCGGCAACGACTACCACCCCATCGATGCGCCATATGTCGGCCCCCCACATGAGCAGGTTCCCGGACTCCTCGAAGACCTGTGCCACTTCATCCTGCGTACCGACCTCGCCGCTGTGGCGCAAGCCGCTATCGCGCACGCACAGTTCGAGAACATCCACCCCTTCGCGGATGGCAACGGTCGTACGGGACGAGCATTGATCTACACCATCTTGCGCCGCCGTGGAGAGGTCAGCAACTACATCCCCCCGATCAGCCTTGTGCTCGCCGGACAGCCGAAGAACTACATCACCGGCCTGGGCGCATACAGTCAAGGCAACGTAAGCCGCTGGTGTGAGCTGTTCGCACGCGCCACCGCCCGCGCGGCGAGCGAGGCGGAGCGACTGGCGCAGAGGATCGAGCAGCGCCAGGCCGGCTGGCTCGACGATCTCGGCAGGCCCCGCAAAGACGCGGCCATCCGGCAGATCATCGGCGCCCTGCCCGCACAGCCAGTCATCGACGTACCGGCCGCGCAACAGCTCACAGGCAAGTCCCACGTCGCCGTCGGCAACGCACTTCTGCAACTGGAGCAGGCCGGCATCCTGCACAAGCTGAACGAGCGAAAATGGGGCCGCGTCTGGGAATGTGACCAGCTCCTGACACTCATCGACGACTTCGAGAAAGGCATCTCAAGCGCATGAAGCCAAGCCACACGCTCGCAGGTTGATGCAGTTGACGCCGACCCGGCAAGTCCGAATCGCAGTGGGCTTGCCGGCCGTTCGTTGCCGTATAACTGCGCGTTCGGTCTCGCGTTACATGGCGCGGACGGCGATCGTCATAGCGCGCATGGCAGGCCGTTATTTTCCCCACGAGGACTGCAACCCGGCGCTGGCGGGCCGTTAGAGCAGTAGCGCTACTGGGACAAGAGAGAGGGAGAGAGGGAGAGCTGCAAAGCGAAAGCGGATGGGATACTCGGCGCGTCCGAGCGCCGCTCACCGCAACCGCGCCCCCGGCGATCGCGATCGGGAATACTTCTCGGGATGAGCATACGGACGCTCACCCTGCTCGCAACCGCGCTGGTCCTCGCCACCACGCCGGCGTCCGCGCTCGCCGGCTCGGGCGACACCGCCGCAACAAGCGCCTACATCCAGGCCGACTACACGCTGGTCCATACCGCGAGGGTCAACCTCGCGACGAGCGAAGGGAACCTGCAGAAGCTTCGCCGCCGGATCAAGGCCGAATGCCCCAGAGTTGCCGCCGGATCGCCACAGGACACGGACTCCGAACAGCTCAGCAACGAGCTGGTGGGCGCGATGACGATCGTCGCCATCCGCCCCGACGTGCACGCCGTCGCCGCATTCGCACACACGGTGGCGCACCTGCATTGGAGCAACGGCGCGCTCACGCGCAAAGTTCGGTCCTACGCGGCCAGGCTCAGGACGCTGTCGATGCTGGCCGCGCCCAACGTGTGCGCCGACGTGCGGGCCTGGGTCGCGAGCCGCTACCAGACGCTTCCCGCGAGCAACCTCAGCTTCGACAGCCGCTACTACCAGGTCGAAGTGGCGGTCGGCGAGGTGCCCGCAAAGCTGCTCGCTCCCTCAGAGCAACCCGGCGAGCGGACCACCCTCGCGCACGCCCAGCGCCTCGAAGGCCAGCTGACCGAAGCCGAAGCCAACGCCGTCTACACCTGGGGGCACATGATGGAATCGCTCGCCCTGAACCCCTAGTCGGGTCAGCTTTTCTTCGGTTTGGCCGAAGCGCGCCGGGCGCGGGGTTCAGACGTACCGGTCCGCTTGGAAGACGAGGGCTTCCCGGCTCCAGCCGGCTTCGACGAGGACGATGCCTGGCCAAGCTTCTTGCTGAGCGTCCCCAGCTGCTCCTCGATCTTCGACAAGCGCGATTCGACCCCGTGCGAGGACAGCGCGCGATCGAGGCGATGGACACCGTCCTCGATCCCCTCCAGGCGCTGGGAGACCGAGCGCAGCCTGCGCGTCAGCCGTTCGATGTCCGCCGCCGAAGGGATGTTCAGCGCGCCCATCGCCAGCTCCTGGGCCTGGGCCGCCTTCTCGCGCGCGTCGAACGCCCGCCCGATCGTCCCCGTCAGCAACGGGTTGTCGAGCAGGTCGGACAGCGCCTTGCCGAGATGGTCTTCGCCCGCGCCGGCGAGGCGCTCGCGCAGGTTCTTCACGGCACTGCTCGCGTCGGACATGTGGCTCCCGGTCGTCGTTCTCGTGTGGGTCTTGCTCGCGTGCTCACGTCTCGCGCGGACCGGCTCGCGGGCCACGGGACAAGAAGGATACGGTGCAGGCATGGATAAGGGCCCGTCACGACACATCTTGCGCTCTGACCACCGCGACCCACAGCTTCCTTCTTGACGAACCCCGAGCGACTGTTCCTGTTCGTGCAGTGCGAGTTTCCGTGGGCCCTGGGACCGCCCGACGGGCGCTACCTGCTGCGCTCGGAGACCGACGGCGAGCCCGAGCGGGTGATCGTCCTCGGCACGCTCGGCGCTGGCCGCGTCGAGCTCCTGCGCGGCTCCGGTCCGCTGCGACGCCGCTCGGCCTCGCGCAAGCGCGCCGTTCCCTCAGAGCCCGAGCCTGCGCCCGTGATGACGACACGTGCGACGATCATCGACCCCGTGTCCGTGTCGGCCGAGCGTCAGGCGCAAGCGTGGCTGTCGGGCCTTGACACCGAGCATGAGGTATCCATCGCGTTCGCCGCGCTCAACCGGATACTGCACGCCCAGCGCATCGCCACCGCAGACCCCTACGCGCGCGAGGTCTCTCCGGCGCAGGCTCTCACGATCCGGGCGGGCTGGGGCGAAGGCGAGCAGGTCGCCGAGGGACTGTGGCTGCACGCCGCCGAGCTGCCCTGGGCGGCCCCCCGGACACGAGTGCGACGCCGTGCCTCCGCGCTGCGCCCCGACGAGCGCCTGGCGGAGATGCTCGGCGCGCGCGAGCAGCCGCTTTTGTGCGAGGAGCTGACCCTGCGCGCGCGCTTGGACCTCGACCAGGGCCGCCTCGCGCACACCGCGATCGAGCTCGACCGCGCCCTGTTCGCCGCGCTGGCCGAGCTGGCAGACGAGCAGCGCGCGGACCTGCCGCTGCGCGTGTCCGAGCTGCAGGCCCTGCGCCCGGACGTCGCCAAGGCCGCGCGAGCAATGCTCCTGCCCGGCGGCACACCCGTGGAGCTCGACGAAGAGATGCTCCGCCATGCGCTCGGGCGACTGGAAGCCACACTGCGGGCACGCTCGGCCGCGGGATATGACCGCGCCTGATCCTGACCGCCGGCGACCAGCGCAGAAGCCGGCTTACCGGCTACCCACCCACAGCCCGCACCGAGACACGCCAACCCGAGCTCCATCCGATCCGCCGTAAAGTGCAGCGCAATGGACCCGACGACGACTGCGATCGGCACCTGGAGCGGCGGACGGCACATGCGCTTCGGCGAGCCGCTGGAGGACTCGCGCCTGCAAGCCCTGCTGCGCCCCGGCGACGGCATCGACACGGTGATCACCGCCGACGCGTACGGGGCGGGCGAGGCCGACAGCCTGCTCGGCCGGGCGCTTCAGGGTCTCGATCGCGACAGCTACTGCCTCGTGGGCGCGATCGGGCACGACTTCTACACCGGCGAGCGCGAGGGCGCGAAGGGATATCCCCGCTTCACCGACTCCAGGCTGCGCGGTGAGCGGGAGTACGCCGGCTACATCAGCATGGCCGTGGAACGCAGCTTGGAGCGCTGCGGAGTGGACCGGTTCGACCTGCTGCTGCTGCATAACCCCGACATGGTCGGCTACACAAGCGAGGCGGTATGGCTGGAAGGCATGGCCGCCGTCCGCGAGGCTGGGCTGACGCGCATGCTGGGGGTCGCTCCCGGTCCCGCGAACGGCTTCACGCTCGACCTGATCGGCTGCCTGGAGCGCTACGGAGAGCTGATCGACTGGGCGATGATCATCCTGAACCCACTGGAGCCATGGCCGGGCGAGCTCGTCCTGCGAGCCGCTCAGGCCAACGACGTGAGCCTGATCACGCGAGTCGTGGACTATGGCGGCCTGTTCCACGACGACGTCTTGCCCGGGCACGCGTTCGCCGAGCACGACCATCGCCTGCACCGCCCCGACGGGTGGATCGAGTCCGGCCGCGACAAGCTCGAAGCGATGCGCCCCTACGCGCGCAAGCACGGCCTGACGATGCTCCAGCTGGCGTGCGCGTGGAACCTCGCCCAGGCGCCCGTACGCTGCGTCGCGCCCACGCTGATCCAGGAGCCCGGGCGCGACGCGAAGCCGATCGAGGACAAGCGCGCCGAGCTGGCCGCCGTGGGAGCGCTGAGCACGTCGAGCGCCGCGGGAGTCAGCTCGTCGCTCAGCCCTCAGGAGGTGCTGAAGATCAGGGAGATCGGCGAGAACACCGGCTGCATGGCGCTGAAGGGCGCCAACCCCGCACACGAGGGACCTGCCCGCCCGGACCGTTGGGGACTCGACGACGAGCTGGAAGACCTAGCCGGGCGCTGGGGCATCGACCCCGTACGAGACCTGAGCGCTGCCTAGAACGGCGTCTCCCGCGAGCGCGCGTCGTCGATTTTCAGCGCCGTGGTCAGCGCCTGCAGCTCATCGACGACATCACCGTCGAGCCGTACCGTCGCGAGCTCGTCCAGCGGAGTCGGACCCTGCGTGAGGATCGCGATCGCCCCGCCGGCTTCGTGAGTGAGCAGCGGCAGCTCCCCGACAGGCTGGACCTCGAGCGAAGAGCCGATGCACAAGATCAGGCTCGCCCCGGCGCACAACTCGCGCGCACGCGACATCGCCTGCTCAGACAGCGGCTCGCCGAACAGCACGATCTCCGGGCGCAGCGGCCCACCGCAGACTTCGCAACGAGGAATCCCATCCGGGTCGCCGAGCCGGCGCGCGCGCACCTCCAGCTGGGGGATGTTGCCACCGCAGTCCGGGCAGGTGCAGCGCGCGATCGAGCCGTGCACCTCGATCAGCTCTTCGGTGCCCGCCTTGCGGTGGAGCATGTCGACGTTCTGCGTGATCACCCCGTCGAGCATCCGCCGGCGCTCCATCGCCACGAGCGCACGATGAGCGTCATTGGGACGCTTCCCGCCGAGCGTGGCGAAGCGCTCTCCGTAGAAGTGCCAGAAGCGCACAGGGTCCGCACGGAAAGAATCGATATGGGCGACCTTCATCGGATCCACTTTCTGCCAAGTCCCCGTGCCCGGGGAGCGAAAGTCGGGGATGCCCGACGGCACCGAGATACCGGCGCCGGTGAGCGCCACAACCGAGCGAGCGCCCTTGACGAGCTTGGCGAGACGCGCGATCTCCGGGGATTTGCCGTCGTTGGAGCCACGCGAACCAAGCATCGTCTTATCTTCCCTGGAATCGCGGCGGACGTTTGCCCAGAAACGCCGAGATGCCCTCGCGCCCGTCCGCGCTGGCGAACACCGTGGCAAATCCAGCCTGCTCGGCGACGATCCCCTCGTCCAAGTCCCCCGCTCCGGAGACACGCTTGATCTGCTCGATCGCCAGCGGCGCCTGGCCCGCCAGCTTGCGCGCCCACGCGAGCGCGGTGTCGAGCAGTTCGTGATCCTCCACGACACGATTGACGAGCCCCAGCTCGAACGCCTCCTCGGCCAGGATCGGATCACCGACGAGGTTCATCTCAAGGGCCTTGTTCTGCCCCACCAGACGCGGCAGTCGCTGAGTACCGCCGAAGCCGGGGATGATCCCGAGCTTGATCTCGGGCTGCCCGAACAGGGCAGAGCGCGATGCGATCCGCACATCACAAGCCATCGCCAGCTCGCAACCCCCGCCGAAGGCAAGGCCGTTGACCGCCGCGATCGTGGCGATAGGCGAGCTGCCGATCTCGCGCAGCAACGCGTGCGTACGCTCCAGCAGCTCACGCCCACCGGACTCGTCCATCGTCGTAAACGCCTTGATGTCCGCGCCTGCGCTGAACAGAAACGGGTTGGAAGAGGCGATGATCAAGGCGCGCACCGGTGGGCCGGAATTCGGTGCCTTGACCTGCGCCCACACCTTCGCGAGGTCCTCCACGACCTGGGGAGAGATCGAGTTCATCTGCCCGTTCGCCAGCCACGCGATCGCAACGGCGCCCTCGCCGGCGGAGTCCTGGCCCCCGCCTCCACTCTTCTCGCCGCTACCGCCCCCGCGCGTGGCGCCGCCGAGCGTCTCCAGCTTGATCACCTCGGCCGGCTGCTCGGCATCGGCGCGAGGGTAGGCGTAGAAGCCCTGCCCGCTCTGCTGCCCAAGCCGTCCTTGAGAGACGAGCCGGCGCAGAATCGTCGGCGGCGCAAAGCGCTCGCCATGACGCTCCCGGGCGTTCTCCATCCGCTCCAGCACCTTGTCAAGGCCCTCGCTGTCGGCCTTCATGAACGGCGGCATCAGCCCGCGCCGAGGATCGAGGCCCGCGCCGGCCATCATCCCGAAGTCGATATCGCGATGGGCAGCGACGCCCTCCTCGAGCACGAGACAGGCCTCGATGAACGTCTTCAGCGACAGCAGCTCGACGAGCTGCTGCACGTCCGGCTCGCCCTCGCCCGGAACATTGGGCTCGCCCTGAGGGTCATAGAAGCCATCGCCGCCGGTCTTCGCGCCGAGCTTGCGTTCGGAGACCAGCTTCTGCATGCCTTTGGGCACGTAGAAACGCTCGTCGCCATAAGCGCCGGCGAGATGCTCGGCCACGTGCAAAACGGTGTCGAGGCCAAGCAGGTTCACGAGATGGTAGGGACCGACCGGCACGACCCCCGCCGCGCCGACACCCTCGTCGATCAGCTTGATCGACAGGCCTTGCTCCTCCTGCGCGCGCCACACCTCGGAGATACCCGCGTTGAGGATCCGATTGACGACAAACCCCGGGACCTCGGCGCACGTGATCGGCTGCTTGCGAATCGCCTGCGCGAACGTGACCGCCGCGGTGACCGTCTCAGCGGAGGTGTCCTCGCCCTCGACGATCTCGATCAGCGGCATCAACGAAGCCGGGTAGAAGTAGTGAAACCCGACGACCTTGTCTGCACGCAACGTCGATTCGCCGATCTCGGTGATCGACAGCGAAGAGGTGTTCGAAGCGAGGATCGCATGCCCAGGGGTAGCCGCGTCGAGCTCGGCGAACACATCCTGCTTGATCTCCATCCGCTCGGGCACCGCCTCGACCACGAAGTCGACGTCCCCGAAGTCAGCGTAGGAGGTCGTCCCGTGAATCCTCCCGAGCACCTCGGCGATGCGCTCATCGCCCTGCTCGGCCGTAAGCTTGCCCCGCTCGACGAGCTTTGCAACCTGCCCCGAGGTCACGTTACGGGCCTCATCCAGCCCCGCCTGCACGAGCGCATCGTCGATGTCCTTGAGCACGACTGGGATCCCGGCGGCGGCGATCGTCTGGGCGATCTGCCCACCCATCGTCCCAGCGCCCACGACGGCGGCCTTGAATACGAACATGCTTTGTCGGTCTCCTCGTCTGTGTCCAGTTGACTGTGTGCCTTCCCGCGGAGCCTAATGCACACAACCAAATACGCGTTCCCGAACGCCAACCGCTGCGGTGAGCGGCGCCGACAGCAAACCGATGGAAGAGCCGGCTGGCGGCTCACCCAAAAAAACCCGTCCGTGCGAACGAGGGATCCGTCACACGAACGGCGAGGCGCCCTTGGAGGCTTCCTCGGCGGCGCCCTCGGAGGCGAGAGCGCCATTGTCCATCCACTCCTGCAGGAACGGCGCGCAGGCATCCACTTCGAGCGGACGAGCAAACAGGAAGCCCTGGCCGCTGTCGCAGTTCTCTTCGCGCAGCAGCGACAGCTCGCGCGACTGCTCGATGCCCTCGGCGAGCGTCTCGATCGACAGCGACTTGCCGAGCTGGACGAGCGTCCGGATCAGCGTTTCGCCTTCGGGATCCTGACTCATCCGCGAGATGAAAGAACGATCGATCTTCAACGCATCGACGGGGAAGCGCTGCAGATAGGCAAGCGACGAGTAGCCCGTGCCGAAATCGTCGATCGCGATCCGCACACCCAGCTCCTTGGCTTGCTGGAGGCGATCGGCGGTCTCCTCGGCGTTGCTCATCAGCGTCGTCTCGGTGATCTCGAGCGTAAGCGCGCTCGCCTCCAGCCCACTGTCCCGCAACGCACCCGCCACCACCGACACGAACTCGTCGGTATCGAGCTGACGCGCAGACACGTTGACGGCGAGACCGATCCGATACCCGGCCTCGTGCCAGACAGCGCCTTGGCGGCATGCCTCTCCCAGCACCCAGGCGCCGACCTGTGTGATCAGCCCCGTCTCTTCGAGCAGCGGAATGAAGTCGTCCGGCTGCACGATCCCGCGCGAGGGGCTGCGCCAGCGGATCAGCGCCTCCATCCCGGTCGGGCTCATGTTCTGCAGATCGAACGTAGGTTGATAGACGAGATAGAACTCGCTGTTCTCATACGCGAGCCGCAAGTCCATCTCCATCTCCATACGGGTCTGGATCGCGTCCTGCATGCCGGTCTCAAACACGACATAGCGGTTCTTCCCCGACCACTTGGCCCGATACATCGCGATGTCCGCGTCGCGCAGCAGCTCTTCGGCGGAGACCCTGTCCCCGGTCGCGATCCCGACGCTCGCCGTGACCGTCAGCGGCTTGTCGGCGCACTTCAGCTCAAACGGCTGTTTGAGCGCTTCGAGCAGGCGCTCGGCGATCAGCTCGGGACCCGCGTCCAGCGACATCCCTTCGGCGACGATCACGAACTCGTCCCCGCCGAGCCGCCCGAGCGCGTCGATGTCCCGCACCACGCTCTGCAAACGCGCGCACACCGAGCGCAGCAGTTCGTCCCCCGCCCCGTGTCCGAGCGTGTCGTTGATCCCCTTGAAGTTGTCAAGATCGATGAACAGGGCGGCCACCGGCGTCTGACTGCGCCGCGAACGCACCAGCATCTGCTCGACACGATCGAGTATGAGAGTCCGGTTGGGCAGCCCCGTAAGCGGATCGTGAGTCGCGAGGAACGCGAGCTCCTCCTGACGGCGGGTGAGCTCCTCGTGCGCGCGCTGGCGCTCTGACTCAAACGATTGACACATCCGCACGAGCGTGACGTCGAGACTGCGCTGCAACATGTCCAGCGCCCACGCAAGCACGTCCGGAGAAAGCTCCAGCTGCGCCCCGGCTTCGCGCACGACATCTTCCGCCGCGTCACGCCAACGCAGGCAGCGCTTGGTGACCTCGTTCAGTGGCGCGGCCCGCTGGGCCGCAAGCTGACCAAAGATGCTCCAGGACTCCTGACCGACCTCCCGCGCCGCGTCGGCGCCCTCGCCGGCCATCCAACGGGCAACGGCGATCGTCGACACTGCCCCCACCCGCGCGAAGCTGTCTTCGACCACCTCGTCGAGCACAAGACCCGACTGCTTGGAGCGCCCGATCATGCCCGCGACGACATCGTCGGTGCGGGCGTTCAGGGCCTGGCCGAGACGGAGCAGATGCTC
The DNA here is from genome assembly GCA_963705245.1 of uncultured Solirubrobacterales bacterium. Lineage (GTDB taxonomy): Bacteria > Actinomycetota > Thermoleophilia > Solirubrobacterales > Solirubrobacteraceae > Palsa-744. Next base: position 251,532 of record OY970062.1, read on the forward strand.
TTCGTACGGGCTCGCCTCTCCCGCCTGGCGCGCCCCGCGCCCATCGGCGAGCCCGTATCCCTCGGATGCACCCCCGTATTGACCCGACATAGTGGGACAGATCGGCAGTAAGAATGCTCTTCTTTAGTTTTTATTCACATATGTAAGCGCTAACGCACTTGCACAGCGACTACACCGCAACCGCAGCAGGCTCCTCGACACGTCGCGGAAGCAGCGTTTCGCGGGCGATAACCAGGCGCTGGATCTGCGAAGTGCCCTCGTACAGCTGCATGATCTTGGCGTCACGGAACAGCTTCTCGACGGGATACTCCTTGATGAAGCCATACCCGCCGTACACCTGAACCGCGTCCGTGGCGATTTTCATCGCCGCGTCGGCGGCGAAGCGCTTGGCGTGAGACGAGATGAGCGTGTTGCGTTCGCCGTTGTCGAGCATCACGGCCGACTTCCATGTGAGCAGGCGCGCGGCCTCGATTTCGGTGGCCATGTCGGCGATCATGAACTGGATCGCCTGGTGCATCGCGATCGGCACGCCGAACTGGACGCGTTCCTTGGAGTAGTCGGTCGCGAACTCGAACGCCGCGCGCGCGATGCCCGTGGCCATCGCGGCGACCCCCGGGCGGGTGCGATCGAGCGTCATCATCGCGAGCTTGAAGCCCGCGTTTTCCTCGCCGAGCAGGTTCTCGGCCGGGACCTCGACGTCGTTGAAGGAGATCGTCGCGGTGTTCGACGCGCGCTGTCCGAGCTTGTCCTCCTTCTTGTCGACCACGACACCCCAGTCGCGCTCGACCACGAACGCAGAGATGCCACGGTGCCCGGCGTCCTTGTCGGTCTTGGCGTAGACGGTGTAGTAGTCGGCGTAGCCGCCGTTCGTGATGAAGCACTTGGAGCCGTTGAGGACGTACTTGTCGCCCTGGCGGACGGCCGTTGTGCGCATACCGGACACATCTGAGCCGGCGTCGGGCTCGGTCAGGCAGAACGAGGCGAGCTTCGGCGCTTCGGTGAGCGCCCCGAGATACTTCCTCTTGGTCTCCTCCGAGCCACCGAGCACGATCGGCGCAGTCGCCAAACCGTTGCAGCCGAGTGAGGTCTGGATGCCCGAACAGCCCCAAGACAGCTCCTCCTCGATCAAACAGCCGTCGAGATAGCCAGCCCCAGAGCCGCCGTACTCCTCGGGAATATGCGTGTTCATGAGGCCGACATCCCAGGCCTTCTCGATGATCTCGCCTGGCCAGGTCCCGTCCTTGTCGTACTCCCAGGCAACGGGACGAATCTCTTTCTCGGCGAAGTCATGCGCGAGCTCGCGCAGGTTCTTTTGCTCGTCTGTCAACGTAAAATCAACCATTTGTCTGCTCTCACGCCTCCGTAGATTGACCAGTCAGTCAACGAACAGGGTAGCGAAGGGCGGCCCGCCGAGCAATAATCAATCGATGCAGACTGCATTTCCAATCGTCGTCTTCGGCGCGGTCGGTCTGTCGGTCGTGATGTCGATCGTGTTCCTGCTGAGCAAAGGCAGCGTCTATGACGAGATCGGTCAGGGCGGACTGCCGGGCGAAGGAGAGCAGCCAGACGCGCCGCCGCTCGGTGGTCGAATGACCGCCCCGGCCTCGCTGGCAAGGAGTCCGGAGCTCGAACGGACAGAGCAGGAGCAGGAAATCAGACAGATGCTCCAGGCACGCAGCGAACGCCGCGTGCGCAAAGGCGAACCGGCGCTGGACATCGACGCGGAGGTCGCGAAGCTGACGGCCCCCCAGCCCGCGAGCCTGCAGCACGACCCGGGGATCGCCGAAGAGGTGCTGCAGCTGGTCGTCGCACGCAACGAACGCCGCGAACGCCAGGGGCTGGAGCCTTTGGACATCGAGGCCGAGGTGCAACGAACCTTGGCCGAGCTGGACCCCAGCTGACCGCGGTAGCGCACCTCCCCAATGCAATGCGGCCCAGCCGGCGACGAGGGGCCGTGCATTGGTATGGCAGGGTCAGGTATAAACGCCCCATGGCCGAGCACCGCACGTTCGAGCTGGACGAGCTGACGATCCGTCCGGGGACCTATTTCAACCCTCAGACCGAGGTCCTGCTGGTCGTCGACGACTCCCCCGACCTCGACCATGAGATCTTCAACATGGAGGACTTCGAGGGCGACGAATGGGTGCTCGTCTCCGACGAGTCCCCGGTCGACGAGCACCGCCGCGACGAGCTGATCGAGCGCTTCCAAGTGACCTATCACCCCGGCGGCGAGCATTCAATCGAGGGCGACGCGGAGGAAGACGAGGAGGATGTGCTCGAAGCCGACGATCAGGAGGTCGGCCGTGAGGACCAGTAGGCGGCTGTCGGCCAGGCAGGCCGCGAGGCGCACCGCGATGGCGCAACTGCGGCGCTGCGGTGGGTTTGAGGGGGCATGCGCACGCATACTCGCGATCGGCTGCAACGGGCCGTGCAGGCAGGCACTGGGACGACCCATAGCATCCGCGCGATGCATGCCCGGTCGGCCCAACGCGTACGTGCGCGCCTGATCACTGTACGTGCGCGCCTGATCACAGTCCTCGCCCTCGGCGGACTGATCGCCGCGCTAGGACCCGCGCAGGCGGGCGCACGTGGACCAAGCGTGGCGAGCGCGCTGGCAAGCCTGAAGAGCAGCGGCGCGATCACCGAAACCGCTTACACGCAATACACAAACGCCTACGCAGCAGCCCAGCGCTCGCTGAAGAAGCTGGGCGGGACGCGGCGCGCCGAACTCGCGGCCGTGATCGCCAACACGCAGGGGATGGCCGCCGCGGGCGCCTTCATCCCCACACGACTGCCCGTGATATTTCTGACGCTCGAAAAGAACAGGCAGTGGTGGACGACCGAGCCGCTGATCGCAAGCCGCGAGCGGGTGAGCTTTCCTCCGAGCAAAATCGTGTGGGAGTACTACGCCGGCCAAGGCGTCCAGATCCAGTGGCTGGGGACATTCGGCGAGGCCAATGGGTACTACCTCTCAGGCCACGAAAACACGAATCTGCGCGAACTGCTGAGCGAAGTCATCCCGCTGGCGAGCAAGCGCGCCGGGGGGATCGCGTGGGAGTACATGTTCCACTTCGACGGCGGAGCGCCACCGTGGACGAGTGGGCTGTCACAGGGGACCGCACTGCAGGTGTTCGCGCGCGCGTGGTCACGATTCAAAGAACCGGTCTACCTGACGACCGCCCAGCAGGCGCTCGGCATCTATGAGACCGCGCCGCCGACGGGGGTACGAGTGAAGACCACCGCGGGGGCGGAGTACGCCGAGTACACATATGCGCCCAGCGACAGGATCCTCAACGGGTTCATCCAGGCCGACGTCGGGCTGTACGACTACACGTCGATCACGAAAGACCCGCTCGGGCTGAAGCTCTTCGAAGAAGGCGACGCCGAGGCGCGCGCGGAGGTCCCGCACTACGACACGGGCGCGTGGTCGATGTATGACCAGTTCGGCGAATCAGACCTGAACTACCACGAACTGCTGACCGAATTTCTGCAGCACCTGTGCGAACGCACACACAAAGGCCCGCCACTGGCGAGCACCGTGACCCCGGCCCCCTCCCCCCCGCCGGCGCCGCCAAGCCCGACACCATCCGCCCCAAGCCCGACGCCATCCGCCCCCGCCGGTGGTGGGAGCGAAGCCGGCGGCAGCTCGGGAACGGGCGGGGCAAGCGCGGCCAGCGCGGCCAGCGCAGCCACAGGCCGCGTCCCGGAACGGCTGGCGAAAACGGCCGCCACGAGCACGCAGAAACCGATCGCGGGCGATGAAATCTACTGCACGACAGCACAGAAATTCACGGCCGACTTGCACACACCTCCGGTCATCTCACTGGTCACGAGCACGCTGCCGACAAGCACGCGCGCGGGCGTGCAGGTGTCGCTGTCGAAGATCTCGACCGTGAAAATCACGGTCAAGCGGGGCGGTGCGACCGTGTGGAGCAACAGCGCAACCGTCGAACGCGGCAAGCCGAAGCTGCTGTGGGCAACGCCATCGCAAGCGGGCGTGTACTCGATCACGATAACGGCGACCGATCTGGCTGGAAACTTCACGACGGCGAACGGCACGATCACCCTGGCCAAGGGCGCGAAAGCGCACTGACGCAGGCGCCGCGCCTACGGCAGGCACCGCGCCTAGACTGAAAGGCCATGGCGCAAGACACCACGACAAGGCGCGAGATCCAGCCGGCATGATGGCGCGACTGCAGCGCGACTGGCAGGCGTTGGATGGCGAGCAGCGCCTGGCCGGAGGGGCCGCGGTGGCGCTGTTCGTGACGATGCTGCTGCCGTGGTATCAGCAAAACGCGGTCGTCAACATGCCCCGGACGGCGCCGCTGCAGAGTCGGAACCTGAGTGCGTTCGGAGTGTTCTCGTTCGTCGAGGCAGCCGTGCTGCTGGTCGCACTGGCGGTGGTCTACCTGCTGTACGCGCGGGCCGAGGGTCGCAAGTTCCACCTCCCGGGCAGCGACGGTGCGGTCGTGATGGTCGCGGGCCTGTGGACGGCGCTGCTGCTCGTCTTCAGGCTGTTCGACAAGCCCGGGATCACAAGCAACAGGATCGCCGCCAACGTGGGGGTGCAGTGGGGAATCTTCTTCGCCCTGGCAGCGGCCAGCCTCATGGCATACGCCGGCTCGCGCATGCGCGCGATGCGCCGTCCTGAGCCCCCGGTGCAACGAAGCGCCCCCGAGGCAGGCGCCCCCGAGGCGTCAGAGGCGCGCGAACGTCCACGTCATCCGCCCGCGCCACCGATGTCCTCCTATGCGCGCGCAGACGCCTCGTCGTCGTCGCCCACACCACGCCAGGTTGCCCAGCCCGGGCCCGTCACGCCATCGGCGCGGCGCGGCGCGCGGCGCGCGCCGGTGCCCACCACCCCAGCGACTGAGCAGCTGTCGTTCGAGGACCCTCCGACCGAGCCCGAACAGCGCTCGGCGTAGCCGCTCGCCGGAGGCAGGAGGCCTATCATTGTGCCGGCGATGTCCCCGGCCCCGTCCCCGTCCCCCTCCCCGTCCGCGCCGCCAGACACGACCTCCCCGGGGCCGGACTCCGTGCAGGCCCTCGCCGCGGGGCTGCGCGGAGTGGGATACCTGCCGGGCGAGTCCACAGCACTCGTGGCATACCTGGCGACGAAGCTCGGCAAGCCCGTGCTCGTGGAGGGACCCGCGGGCGTCGGCAAGACCGAGCTGGCGAAGTCGCTCGCGGCCTACCTGGACCGAGAGCTCGTGCGACTGCAGTGCTATGAGGGCCTCGACGAGGCCAAGGCGCTGTACGAGTGGAACTACCGCAAGCAGCTGCTGCGCATCCAGGCCGAGGCCGACGGGGCCGGATGGGAGGCGGTGCAGGAGGACATCTTCGGCGAGGAGTTCCTGCTCGCGCGTCCGCTGATGAGCGCGATCGCCTCAGAGCTTCCGGTGGTGCTGCTGATCGACGAGATCGACAAGACCGACCAGGAGTTCGAGGCGATGCTGCTGGAGGTCCTCTCGGACTTTCAGATCTCGATCCCCGAGCTGGGCCGTGTCGAGTCACGCACGCACCCGGTCGTGCTGCTGACATCCAACAACTCGCGCGAGCTGACCGAGGCGCTCAAGCGCCGCTGCCTGTACCTGTGGCTGGACTACCCCGAGCTCGAGCATGAGCTCGAAGATCGTGCGCCTGCACGCACCCGAGCTTCCGGAGACGGTCGCTCGCCGGCTGGTCGAGGTGATCGGCATGGTACGCGAGCTCGACCTGAAGAAGCCGCCGTCAATCGCCGAGTCGATCGACTGGGCGCGGGCGTTGCTGCTGCTCGGGGTGGACGACATCGACGAGGAGGCCTTCACGGACACGATGTCGGTGATCGTCAAGCACCGCACCGACATGGACCTCGTAGCCGAGCGCGTCGGGGTCAAGCTCCGGGCGCCGGCCGATGCCGTCTGAGGTATGAGTGAGTGAGTGAGTGAGTGAGTGAGTGAGTGAGTGTTCTCTTTTTTTACGCAGCGTGCACCATGGTAGTCGGGTAAATACATAAGAGCACGTGGCGCGGGGGTGTAAAACACCCATTTATGCGCGTTGTGCTCCACGGTATATACGTCGTATATACATAAGAGCACAAGCATGAAAATTGAAACATCAACACATACCCAGCAGACCCCCTCGCCGCCTCCGCCGGCAGGATTTGCCGCGCGCGTGCTGGAGCTGGGAGAGGAGTTGCGCCGCGAAGGGGTGGCTGTCGGCACCTCGGAGCTGCTGGATGCGTTCGCGGTCCTGGGTGAGATCGACTGGACCGAGCAGGACGACTTCCGCGAGGCGCTCGCGGCGACGCTCGCCAAGAGCCAGGAGGATCGGCGCGTGTTCGAGCTGGTGTTCGACCGCTTCATGTTCCGCGCCGTCGAGCTTCAGGCGATCCGCGAGGATGTGCGCGAGCAGACCGACGCGGCCGCCGGCGGGCTGGACCTCGACGAGCTGACCGACGAAGAGCTGGAGGGCCTGCGCGCGCAGATCGCGGCCGCGCTGCGCGACGGCTCGGAGGGCGCGATGCGTGACCTCGCGCGCATGGCGATCGCCGCGTTCGCCCGCCGCCAGGAGGGATCGGGGGTGATCGGCGTGGACGTGCAGAGGATCAGGCGCGCACTGGGACTGCGCTCAGAGCCCCAGCCGGAGCTGCCCGCGAGCGACCCTCGCCGCGACGGGCTGCCGCGCGAGGCGCTGAGGCGCTTTGAGGCGCTGCTCAGGCGCGAGCTTGAGCGTGCCCAGATCGAGCGCACTCACAGCCTGCCGCCAGCCCGGCCGCTGGGTGAGCTGGACCGCGCACTGCCCTCAGGCCCGCTGCAGGACCTGGCCGCGGTCCACCGGGTCGTAGCACAGCTGCGCCGGCGACTGGCAACGCAGGGCTTGCAAGCCCGCGGGCACAGGCGACACGCGCATGTGGATGTGCGGCGTACGATGCGCGCGTCGCTGCAGACCGGCGGCGTGCCGGTCGTCCTCAAGTACCGTCCGCGCCGCCCGCGCCGGCCAGAGATTTACGTGCTCTGCGACGTATCCACGAGCGTGACCTCGGCGTCGGTGTTCTTTCTGTCGGTGCTGCACGCGCTGCACGACAGCTTTCGCAAGATGCGCTCGTTCGTGTTCATCGAGCGGATCAGCGAGGTGACCGACATATTCGAGCATGAGCGCAACTTCAAAGCCGTCAGCGAGCGCATCGCGGGCGACGCGGGCGTAGCGGACATCTCGGGATACACCGACTATGGGCGCGTGTGGTCGGAGTTCCTGGTGGGAGTCGAGGACGACCTGCACCCACGCGCGACCGTAATCGTGCTGGGCGACGCACGCACGAACGGGCGCGACCCGCGCGCGGACATCTTTGCTCAGATCGCGGCGAGAGCGGGCAGGACGTTCTGGCTGAACCCTGAGCCACGGCTGTACTGGAACTACGGCGACTCGGTGATCGCCGCATACGAGCAGTACTGCACCGCGTTCGAGTGCTGGACGACGGCCCAGCTCGAGGACTTCGTGCGAGCGCTCGCACGTCCGGGCGCAGCAATGACGCAGTAGCGCTCGCACGTCCGGGCGTAGCGATGACGCAGTAGCATCGCAACGCAGTAGCATCACTTTTAGAGCAACGACGAGTTGGGGAGCTGGCGGGTGAAAGCCGGCTGAGATGGCGCACCGCACGACCCGGCGCCGACCCGTTGAACCTGTGGGGTAATGCCCGCGAAGGGAGCAACGTGCAGACACAGCTCGAGTCCGGCCCGAGACCGCCTGCGGAGAATGGTTTGCGTCCAGCCGTGAGCGTCAGTGGCGTGAGCCGCGCCTACCGTGACCGCGACGGTGGACAGGTGCAGGCGCTGGCGGACATATCGCTGCACGCCGCCCCGAACGAGCTGCTGGCGGTGGTAGGCCCGAGTGGATGCGGCAAGACAACCCTGCTGGAGCTGATCTGTGCTCTGCAGAGGCCCGACTCGGGCACGATCCAGTGCGCGCCAGCGGCGCTGATGCCCCAACACGACCTGCTGCTGGCGTGGCTGAGCTCCCTGGACAACGCCGCACTGGCACTGCGGATCGCACACGTCCCACGCGCGCAAGCGCGAGAGCGCGCCGCGAAGCTGTTTGTCGAGCTGGGACTGAACGGCTTTGAGCAGGCCCACCCGTATGAGCTCTCGGGCGGCATGCGCCAACGAGTCGCGTTCGTGCGAACCCTCCTGTCGGGCAAGGAGTTGCTGTGCCTGGACGAGCCATTCGGCGCCCTTGACGCGATCACGCGCGCGGAGATGCACGCTTGGCTCGTGGACGCGCTGCGACGGGAGCCCAGAACGGTGGTGCTGGTGACACACGACGTCGAGGAGGCGGTCGTGCTGGCCGACCGTGTGGCAGTGCTCTCGCCGCGACCGGGCCGAGTCGTGGCAGAGCTCGAGGTGAGACTGGAGCGTCCGCGCTCGCGCACCGATCCAGAGGTGGTGGCGCTGCGTGAGCAAGCGCTGATCGCACTGAAGCTGGGCAGCGCCCGGTGAGGCGTCGCGTCCTGAACACATTGCCGGCCGTCGCCCTAGTCACGGTGCTGCTCGGAGCATGGGAGCTCTACGTAGAGCTTGGCAGCGTCGACAGACTGATCCTGCCTGCGCCACACGAAGTCGCCGCGTCGCTTTGTAATAACGCGGGCTTTCTCGCCTCCAACCTGAAACCGACCGCCGAGGAGGTAGTGCTGGGGGTAGCCCTGGCGCTGCTGAGCGGGTTCACACTGGCGGTAGCGATCCACCTGTCCCCGATGCTGCGCCGCGCGGTCTATCCGCTTGCCGTCGGCTCGCAGGCCGTGCCGATCGCAGTGATCGCCGTGCTGCTGATCTTCTGGTGGGGTTTTGGCATCCTGCCAAAGCTCGTGGTGATCACGCTGATCTGCTTCTTTCCGGTGCTCGTCACGACCGTCGATGGGCTCGCAGCGGTCGACCCCGAGCAGCTGAAGCTGCTGCGAACGCTGGATGCCTCACGCTGGCAGGCATTCCGCTTCGCCGAGCTGCCAACAGCTGTGCCAGCCGCGATCAGCGGCGCGCGGATCGCGCTTACCGTCGCGGTGATCGGCGCCTACATCGCCGAGTCACAGACCGCCACGACCGGGGCCTACGCCGGCTTGGGACACGAGATCGACGCCGACCTGACGGCGCTGCAAACCTCGCGAGCCTACGCCGCGGCCGTGGTGCTGTTCGTGTTCGCGATCGCCTGCTTCTATACCCTCGCCCTCGTCGAGCGCCGCCTGGCGCCGTGGGCGTATCGATCAAGAGGAGAAGTCCGTTGACCCTGCCAGCCGACCGCCGCCGGTTCCCGCCCACACCCTTGACCGGAGGCGTGCCGCAGAACGGACACGCACCGCAAACCGGACATGGGCGAGCCCGCTGCGGAGCGGAAGCAGTCGCGCTCATCGCGCTCGGCCTCATCTGTGCCATGGCCCTGTCCGCGTGCGGGTCCAAGCAGGACGTGACATCGGCGCCCGCAGTCAAGCCATTCACGGTGATGCTGGACTTCTTCCCCAACGCGGACCACGCGCCGCTGTACGCGGCGATCGCGCACGGAGACTTCAAGGCGGTCGGGCTGGACGTGCGCCCACAGGTTCCCGCCGAACCAGCCGACCCACTGAAGCTGCTGGCGGCCGGCAAGGTGGACATGGCGATCTCCTACGAGCCCGAGCTTCTGCTGGCACGCGATCAGGGGTTGAAGCTGGTGTCGATCGGCGCGCTGGTGCAGCGTCCACTGACCTCGATCATCGCACTGCCAGGTCAGCACGTGCGGACGGTCGCCGACCTCGCAGGCAAGCGCGTCGGGACCGCGGGCATCGACTACCAAACGGCCGAGTTGCACACAGCCCTGCAGGCCGCCGGCGTGAGCCCGGGCATGGTGCAGGAAGTCAACGTCGGCTTCAACCTCGTCCCAGCGATGCTCTCCGGCAAGGTGGCGGCGACCTTGGGCGGTTTCTGGAACTACGAGGCGATCCAGCTGCGCCTGCTGCACAAGCATCCGGTCGTGATCCCCATCGATGAGGCGGGGATCCCGACATATGACGAGCTCGTGCTGGTCGTACGCGAAGGCGAGGCACGCAACCGCGGCCAGGATCTGCGCGCGTTCATGCAGGCGCTGACACGCGGCGAGCGCGAGGTCCGCGCGAACCCCCAGGAAGCAGCCGCGCTGGTGGTCAAGGCAAATCCGTCGCTGGAACCAAAACTCCAGCTTGAATCGATTCGCCAGACCCTGCCTGCCGCGCTACCGTCCAACTCGAGCGATCCTTACGGCTGGCAGGAACCGTCGGCCTGGGCGAGCTTTGGCGAGTGGATGCTCGCGCGCGGGCTGCTCAGACACAATCCGAACGGAGGACTTCCCCCGTTTACGAACGAGTTCCTGCCGGGTCAAGGAATTTAGGTAAGGCCACGGGCCAGACAACATGGCTCGATATCCGTATCGAACCGCGCGAATCAACGTACTTTTCCCGTAGACGGACCAGGCGGTTACGCGATACGTTCGTGATCGTCCATGCCATACCAAGAGACAAGCTCGGCACAGGCTGACGCCAAGTCCGATGAGGACCCCTCCCAGGAGGAGGCGATCCGGATCGTGCTCGCCGACGATCACGCCGTCGTACGCAGCGGGCTGCGACTGCTGCTCGACGGCGAGTCGGGTCTCACGGTTGTGGCCGAGGCCGGAGACCTGGACAGCACCCGGCGCTACGTGCGGGGCCACATCCCCGACGTACTCGTGCTCGATCTGAACATGCCCGACGGCTCGAGCCTCGAGGCGATTCCCGACATTCGCTCGGAGTCGCCCGCTACACAGATCGTCGTGTTGACGATGCAACAGGAGCCCGCCTTCGCGCGTCACGCACTCGGCGCGGGCGCGATCGGATACGTGCTCAAGGAGGCCGCCGACGACGAGCTCGTGGAGGCCGTACGACGAGCGGCAGCCGGGGAAAGCTATTTGAACCCGAGACTGGGCGCGCGCATGGCCTCTGAGCCCTTGCCCGGACCGCCCGACGACCTCTCAGAACGTGAGCTCGAAGTTTTGCGTCTGATCGCGCTGGGACACACCAACGCGGAGATCGCCGAACAGCTCTACCTGTCAGTACGCACCGTCGAGACACACCGCGCGCACATCCAGCATAAGCTTGGCCTCTCATCGCGAGCCGAGCTCGTCGGCTACGCGCTGCGGCGCGGGCTCGTCACCCCCGGCGGGCACAGCGACGACATGGGTCCGTTGGGTCCGTAGATTCCGGGTCCGTAGATTCATTCCGGGTCCGTAGATTCCGGGTCCGTAAATTCATTCTGGGTCCGTAGATTTCTGGGGTCCGTAGATTTCCGCAATCTCGAACCTGAACGTAATATCATCGGACACTCGCAGGTCAGCTCATGGGAAGAGGATGAGCATCGAGTCCGAGCAATCATTGGTCCGTCGCCTGCTCGACGTGGGTCGCCCACCCCTGACGAACCATGCCGCGGACGCGTTCGCCGAGGTCGACTCACAGACGGCCGACACGCAGACAGGCACCACACGAGTCGACTGGGCGGCGATAGCGATCGAGAACGCGCGTCTTCACCAGGTCAGCGAGCGCCGCTGTCGTGAGCTGGAAAAAGCCTTACGCGGCCTGGAGGCGACCACGGACGTGGTGATCGCGATCGGCGAGGAGATCTCACTTGAACACGTGCTCGAGATGATCGTCAAGCGCGGACGTGCCCTGGCCCACGCGCGCAGCTTGGTGATCATGCTGCGGGAGGACCACGAGCTCGTGCTCGCGGCCGGCGCCGGTGATGTGGAAGGCGTGCAGGGCATACGCACGCCGATCGCGGGCTCGACCTCGGGGCACGTATTGCGGCGGGGCAAGCCCGAACGGATCGCCGACGTGACGAGCAAGCTGCGGCTCGCGCCGCAGGAGTTCGGCGTGCCCGACCCCCATACGGCGCTGCTGGTTCCGATGATCCACCGCGGCGAGGCGCTGGGCGTGCTCGCGGCGTTCGACCGCAGCAACGAGGGGGCTGTCTTCACCCAGGATGACGAGCAGCTGCTGCAGATGTTCGCCGCAAGCGCCGCTACGGCCGTGGCGCTCGCCCAGGGCGTGCGATCCGATCGGCTGCGCAGCTCGCTGGCCGCGGCCGACGCCGAGCGCGGCAGATGGGCGCGTGAGCTGCATGACGAGACTTTGCAGGGGCTGGGTGGACTGCGCGTGCTGCTGTCCTCGGCGCTGCGCCGCAAAGACCCCGAGCACACCGAACGGTCCCTGCGCGAGGCAGTGGGACACATCGAGCGCGAGATCGAGAACCTGCGCACGGTCATCACCGAGCTGCGCCCGGCGGCGCTGGACGAGCTCGGCCTCAGGCCGGCGATCGAAGCGCTGGTTGAGCGCCATCGTGAGCACAGCGGCTTTGAGATCGACAGCAGACTGACGCTTGCACATCCCCAGCGGGGCATACCCCACCTTGATGGGGAGCTGCAGACGACGGTCTACCGGCTGCTGCAAGAGGCGCTCACCAACGTCGTCAAGCACGCGCAGGCCCGTTACGTGCGGGTGGTTATCGAGCATACGGGGCAGGATCTGCAAATCGAAGTGCGCGACGACGGCGCAGGCTTCGCGGTCGACGCGCAGACCACGGGGTTCGGACTAGCCGGCATGCACGAGCGGGTGAGCCTGGCCGGCGGCACACTGCAGATCGTCTCCGACACACAGGGCACGCTCGTACGAGCGCATCTTCCCGTGCCGGATTCCACGCGTCCGATGCCGTCACTGAGCCTCGCCTCGCGCATCTTCAGGCTTGATTGACCCGACGATCACAGTCTGCTTGATGACAATCTTTTAGAATCGTTCTGCACACACCCCGCAGCTTGCTGTATCGTTAGCGGAGGCGAAACGAGAAGAGATGGCTCAAGCGACGGCAAACACACGAGGATGGATGCGGGGTGCCTCGGCTCCCCTGCGCGGGGCGCTGCTGGGGATCGTGCTCGAGCGCCCTGGCCACGGCGGCGAGCTGGCGCATCGCTTGGTGGCAAGGCTTGGCGACACCTGGCGAATCGACACGAACGACGTGTATCGCCTCCTGGATCAACTCGTCGCCGATGGTCTGGTGGAAGCACACGAGGAACCTCGTCGCGATAACTGCCGGCGGACGCGCATGATCTACCGCGAGACCGTGCACACCGAGGGGGCGCTGACCGAGTGGATGGAGACACTGCTCCCACGCGAGCCGGTGAGGTTGGGCCTGCACGCGAAGCTTGCTGTCGCGCGCGACGAAGATGCCCCGCGACTCGTGGCGGCGCTGCGTGACTACGAGCGCGAGTGTCTGCGCCTGGCCCAGCTGGTGGCGCCCACGAACGGGGAGATCCATCGCTCGTGGACCTCGCTGGTAATGGATTGCACCCGAGACGCGGTATGGAGACAGTTGCAGGCCGATATCGACTGGGCCGCGCAAACACGGCAGCGGATCAACGAGCGCATGCAGGCGCAGGAGCGATAGCGTCACAGGCGTCATGACGCCGCTGCTCTCATTTGCGAACGTCTGCAAGCGCTTTCCGGATGGCGGCCGCGAGATCGCGGTCTTGGACGAAGTCTCCTTCGAGATCGAAGTCGGAGTGTTCGTCGGGCTATATGGAGCACGCCGCTCGGGCAAGTCCACCCTGCTGCGGCTGGCGGCAGGCATCGAACAGCCCGACACCGGCGCGGTCCGCTTCGACGGGCGCGCACTGGATGAGATGACCGGCAGCGAACGCGGTCATATGCTGCGAGGAGAGCTCGCATTCATGGCCTCGGGCGATTGGAGGCCCAATCCCGGCGAGAGCGTTGTCGATCACGTCGCGATGTCGCTGGGCAGCAAGGGACTGACTGTCCGCGACGCGCGCAGGCGGGCCTTCGGAGCACTCGAGCGAGTCGGCGTAAGCGCGACATGTGGAGAAGAGCCGGCGGGATCGCTGTCGCTGGCGGAGCGCGCGCTCGTGATGCTGGCCCGCGCACTTGTGCACGAGCCGCGCATGCTGCTGGTGGACGAGCCGGCGGTGATGCCAAGTCTCGGCGACCGGGAAAGGTTTTACGTGCTCCTGCGTGAGCTGGCCGACGAGCGGAACATGGCACTGCTGGTCGTCTCCGAGGAAATGGGCGCCCTGCAGGGCGCCGGCGTGCTGATGTCACTTTCCAGTGGAGAGGTCTGCACAACCGAAGAGCGGGGAACGGTCGTGCCGCTGCTGAGGCGCAGCGCCGGCGGGTCGGAGCGTCCCCGGCGGTGAGCAAGCTCGAGCTGTGCGAGGTCGTCAAGCACTATCCCAGTGGCGGCGGAGAGATCGTGCGAGCTGTCGACGGCGTCTCCCTGACCGTCTCACCGGGTGAGCTCGTGGCGCTGTACGGACCGAGCGGCTCGGGCAAGACGACCCTGCTGCTGCTGGCGGCGGCGCTGATCGCTCCCGAAGCAGGAAGCGTGCTGTTCGACGGCAGGGAGGTGGGCGGCCTGTCCGAGCGAGAGGGCGCACGCTATCGCCTGCGCGATGTCGGGTTCGTATTCCAGTCCTTCCATCTGATGCCCAACACCTCGGCGCTGGATAACGCGACGATCAAGCTGACTGCCGAGGGCTGCAGGCTGGGCGAGGCACGACGACAGGCGCGGCCGTGGCTCGAGCGCCTCGGCCTGGGCAAGCGCGCGGAGCACACTCCAGAGCAACTGTCGATGGGCGAGCGTCAGCGGGTGGCGATTGCCCGTGCACTGGTGAACGAGCCGCGACTGCTGCTTGCGGACGAGCCTACCGGCAACCTCGATTCCAAATGCAGCCGTGAGACGCTGGCGCTGCTGCGCGACATCTGTCACGAACGTGACATTCCCGGACTGCTCGTCACACACGACCCCGACGCAAGGGAGTTCACCGACCGCGCATACACGCTCTGTGACGGACAGCTCACCGACAGCCTGGATACCGCGGAGCCGGCTGCGATCGTGTCGTGAAAGACCTGCTTAGGGTTCTCGTCCCGATAGCTGTCGGGATCGAAACGCCCGCTTTGCGGCGTCATACGCCACCAACGATGCTCGACGCGGGACCAGCGCAACTGCGAGCGCGACTGCGCTCACCTGCGACGTCTGCCATCCACGACCCGACCACCTCAACCCACCGTCTACCGTGACGCGAATCCTCAACCCCAAGATCTTCGGGATCCGCCTGAGCATGCTGTTTCACCTGTACCGACGACGGCTGCGCTCACACCTGGCCCAAGAGCTGCTCGCCGGCAGTGGCATCGCGGTCGGGGTCGCCCTGGTGCTCGGCGTCTTGGTCGCCAACACAAGCCTTACAAGCTCCGCGGGCGCGTTGATCCACCAGGTGATCGGCACGGCACGACTCGAGCTGACCGCCCGCTCTCCCGCAGGGTTCGAACAGCGATTGGCGAGCACCGTCGCACAGCTCCCAGGCGTGCGTTCCTCGGCGGCGGTCCTGCGCGAGAACGTGTCTGTCGTGGGTCCGCAAGGCAGAGAGCCCATTCAGATGCTCGGCGTAACCGCCGGGGTCGTCAACCTTGGCAGCCTCGACACCAAGGACTTCGGCGCGGGCGGCTTCCGCTTCTCTGGCGGCCTGATACTTCCCGCGGGAGTAGCGAGCGCGATCGGGACGGAACCGGGCAAGCGGGTCACGCTGCTGGCCGCCGGGACCGCCCACCGGGCAAGGGTCGGCGCGGTACTGAGCGGCTCGCTGTTCGGCACGCTGACGTCCAGCCCAGTGGCGATCGCCTTGCTTGCAGTCGCACAGCGTCTCACCGGACTCCCCGGACGGATCACGCAGGTGCTGGTCGAGCCACAGCCAGGGGCAGATCAGCGCGTCGCAAACGAGCTGCGACAGATCGCGGACGGACACCTGAGCGTTGCGCCGGCAGACAACGAGCTGCGCCTGCTCAACGAGGCGACCAAGCCGAACAGCCAGTCGACGGAGCTGTTCTCGGCAATCAGCGTGATGGTGGGATTCCTGCTGGCGCTGAACGCGATGTTGCTGACAGTGCCCGAGCGCCGCCGGTTCGTCGCCGACCTGCGCATGCAGGGCTATGACCGCCGGCAGGTCCTGCTGCTGCTCACCTTCCAGGCGCTGGCCCTAGGTGTCATTGCCTCGCTCGTGGGCGTGGTGCTTGGCGACGTGCTGTCCAGCGCATTCTTCCACCGGGTGCCCACCTACCTTGCAGCCGCGTTCCCGATCGGGGCCGAGCAGATCGTGCACGCGCAAACGGTGCTGGCGGCATTCGGGTGCGGCGTGCTAGCCACCGTGCTCGCTTCGCTTACCCCCGCCTTTGACCTGCGCGAAAGCAAAGCGATTGATGCTGTGTTTCGCGAGGCCGGCGGGCGGGGGGAGAGCATGGGCAAGCGTGCGACCAGGACGCTCGGAATAGTGGGCGTGGCCTCGGTCGCGATCGTGACGGCGCTCGTGCTCGTCGCGCCCAGCCTGACGATCGTCGGCGGAGTCACGCTGGCCCTGACGACGCTGCTGCTGATCCCGACGATGTTCACCGCGATCGCCCGCGCGCTGCCGTGGATGGGCGAACGCGTTCGCAGCAGCGCACTGATCGTCGCCGTATCTGAGTTGCGCGCGACGAGCACGCGCGCCGTCGCACTGGCGGGCATCGCTGGATTGGCGGTCTATGGGAGCATCGCGATCGGAGGCGCTCGCGGGGACCTCATACGTGGCATCGACAGAGCCACCGCCCAATACTTCGGCACGGCCGACATATGGGTGGGAACCGGCGAAGACATCTTCAACGTCAACGAGTTTCAGCCCCAAGGCACGGCGGCGGCGATCGCGCGAGCACCGGGGGTCGCCTCCGTGCGCGCCTACCAGGGAGGGCTGCTGGACGTAGGCACCCGCCGGCTTTGGATACGGGCCAGGCCACCACAGGATCGTGCGATGGTCGAAGCGAGCCAGCTGCTGCACGGAGATCTGAGACAGACGACGCAGTTGCTGCGCCAGGGCGGATGGGCAGCGATCTCAAGCGGCTTCGCCAGCGAACACCATCTGCATGTGGGCGAGTCATTCTCGCTGCCGACACCATCCGGCATGGCGACGTTCAAGACGGCCGCGATCATGACGAACTCGGGCTGGCCACCGGGAACGATCACGATCAACAGCAACGACTACAGCCGCTACTGGCAGACCTCCGATCCATCGGCCTTTGAGGTTAATCTCAAGCCAGGTGTGAGTCCTATCGCGGGCAAGCGCTCGGTGCAAGCCGCACTCGGCAATCGGTTGGGCCTGTCGGTACGGACGAGCGGCGAACGCGACCGAGAATCGGAGGTCAGCGCGCGCCAGGGACTCGAGACGCTCGCCGAGATCTCGACGCTGTTGCTGATCGCAGCCGGGTTGGCAGTGGCGTCGGCGCTGAGCGCTGCGGTGTGGCAGCGACGAGCACGG
Source organism: uncultured Solirubrobacterales bacterium (assembly GCA_963705245.1). Taxonomy (GTDB): domain Bacteria; phylum Actinomycetota; class Thermoleophilia; order Solirubrobacterales; family Solirubrobacteraceae; genus Palsa-744. Next base: position 268,884 of record OY970062.1, read on the forward strand.
CTCGCCTCTCTGAAGATCCAGGGATATGACTCCGGACAGCTGTGGCGAGCGCTGCTGTTGGAGAGCGCGATCACAGTGGGCGTCGGTTGTGCCGTCGGAGCAGTCGTCGGCGTCTACGGACACGCGCTCGCCGGACGCTGGTTGAAGCTGACGACAGGCTTTCCCGCGCCGTTCGCGGTGGCGCCGGTGCAGGTGGCGCTGACGCTCCTCTTGATCACGGCAGTCGCGCTCACCGTGATCGCAATCCCCGGATTCGCGGCCGCACGGGTCCCGGCCCGCGCGGGCTTTCAAGATTGAGACGGAGGCGATCTCGCGACTGCGTAAAGCTGTTTGCGTGGGTGGGTGGATCGGAGCTGATGGCGCTTTGCCGGTGCTCGCGGAAGCAGCGGGAAACTACTGGCTGAATGTCTTCCCCGACGCATGCCGTGAGGTTCGCACTTGGCGCACGCTAGCGGGAGAGATCCCCGATCTCGCGCTGCGCCGGATCGCGCTGGAAGCACACTGCGACAAGCGGGGCAACCTCGAGGGCGCGACTGCGTTCGCCGCCTTTGCGCAACCTGGCGCCCGACACGCCGTGGTGCGTGCGTTGGTCGCCTACCAGGCGATCTTTGACTATCTCGACAACCTCTCCGAGCAGCCGTGCAGCGATCCGATCGCCAACGGGCGTCAGCTCAACAGCGCATTGCTTGCGGCAGTCGCGCCAGATGAGCCACCCATCGACTACTACGCACATAGACAGCACGATGGCGACGGTGGCTACCTCGCAGCGCTCATCGCAACCTGCCACACGGCACTGACGGCGCTGCCTTCGTTCGCTGCGATCGCCGAGCTCCTGCAACGGGCAACCGAACGCGTGGTCGTCTATCAGAGCCTCAACCATGGTGACAGCGATGGCCGGCATGACGCTTTCGAACGATGGGCGCGCGAGACAAGCAAGCCCTACGCGCGGCTGCGCTGGTGGGAGGTAGGCGCCGCCTCCGGGTCCACGCTCGACCTGTTCGCACTCATCGCCGCCGCCGCCGATCCGGCACTCGAGCCCGATGACGCCGAGCGGCTCAGAACGGCTTACTTCCCGTGGGTAGGAGCTCTGCACTCGCTGCTCGACAGCCTCGCCGACTGCGAGGAGGACACGGTCACCGGCAAGCGCGGGCTGATCGACTACTACAGCTCGCCCGCCGAGGCGGCCGACCGCATCGCGACGATCGCAACAGAGGCAATGCACCGCACAAAAGCATCACCCGAGGGCCGCAAGCATGCGCTGATCCTCGCTGCCATGACGAGCTTCTACCTGTGCGACCTGTCGATGTCCTCTTCGCCGTATGCTCGCCTCACGGCACCCACAGTGCTGGACGCAATGGGCGGTCTCGCCCGGCCCACCATGCTTATCGTGAGCGCTCGACGGTCAGCCAGTCGGATGACCGACCGGCTGACCAGACGCCTATCTGCGCGACAGGCTTCGCAGAGAGCCGCGCAGCAGGATCGCCGTCGAATGCTCGAATCAATCCGGCATCAATCTTGAAAGTCAAGTATTCGACTTTCCTCTTGTATGGGAATGCAAAACGGAGGATCATGTGATCAGCGTGATCAAGGACGTATTCCTAGCGCGTCCCATCATCCCCACAGGACGGAGCGAGCAGTGAAGCTCAAATTGGGACGTGACAGGCACATCTGGAATCCCGCTTTTGTCTCGCCAGTGGGCGAACCGGAAGCTCCTCGGAGTTTCCGGTTCGCCTCAAACAAGATCGTCACCTGCAAGATCGCCACCTGCACCAATGCCTGAGAACGAAGACATCACAATCACACTGTCCAAGACGCAGATTAAGCAGGTGATGCGCGCGGCCGCCGACGAGGAGGGTCTGGCAAGGCTCCTGGGAGGGATCGGCGCACTCAAACTCGCCTCTTACAGAGAGCGGATCAACGACGATCGCTTCTCGCGGTCGCTGCTGCGCGGGTTGATGGTTCTCGCCTCGTTTCCTCCAGACGGAAGCGCACGTCAGATCACTGACGTGGCCAAGCAGCTCGGCTTGGGCGCGAGCACAACCCACCGCTACGCGGTCACGCTCGTCGAGCTCGGCCTGCTCGAGCGTGACCCGGCCTCGCGCCACTACCGGCTGCCTGCAGGCTGATGGGACAGCGGAAGAGCTGAAGGTCGGGATATGCCAAGAATGAGCTCCAGAGCCCCAGCTGGCGCCGCAGAGGAGGATGCGGCGCCTTGGGCGCTGCCAATCCTGCGTGGACCGCGTTACTCACAGTCACTGGAGCGTGGCCTTGCGATCCTCGGCTGCTTCACCTCAGAGCATCCGGTGCTCGGCATTGCCGACATCGCCGAGGAGCTGGGTATGAGCCGCTCTACGACACATCGCTATGTGACCACGCTCCTAGCGCTCGGCTATCTCGAGCAAGGCAGATCGCGCAAGTACCGACTCGGCTTGCGAGTGACCGACCTAGGCATGTCCGCCTTGAACTCGACGGGCCTGCGTGAGCACGTCCACCCGCTCCTGGAGGAGCTGCGCCAGCGCACGGGCTACACCGTCGGTCTCGCGATGCTCGACGGTCCAGAGATCCTTTACATCGATCGCGCGCTGAGCTGGCGACGGGGAGAGCGCGAGATCGACTTCGGCCTGCACCCTGGCTCACGAATGCCGGCGTACTGCACGGCGATGGGCAAGATCCTGCTCGCATACCTGCCCCCCAGCGTGCGGCGCGAGCTGATCGCGCGGATGAGCCTGGAGCGCAACAGCCCGAACACGATCACGAGCAAGCAGGCGTTGCGCGCAGAGCTCGAGCAGATCCCGGTAGACGGCTTCGCCGTCAACGACCAGGAGCTGCGATCCGGCCTGCACGCGATCGCGGTCCCGGTGCGCGACGAGTCCAGAGAGGTGATCGCAGCGGTCGGCATCGCCGCAAGCCCGGAGGCGATCTCGCTTGCGGAGCTGACCTATGGTCTCAGCCCGCACCTGCTCTCCACTGCGGCCCGTATCTCATCGCGCCTGGGCTACCGGCGCGACGACGAGCTGTAGACACCTAGCCTAAGCGGGTTCTCATCGACCGCTCATCTCAGCTTTAGCCGACGTCAAGATGCTGGCGGCGTGCCATCTGAGTGGAGAGCCGGGCGCCGGCGTATCGACCGATCTTCGAGCTCTGGACGCCGCCTGGCCATCGCCTTTGCGCTGCTCATCGCCCAAGCGGGGGCGACCATCGGTTGCGGCAACACTCACGCGACCGCGCATGCCTCCGCGCTCACCGCATCGCACACCGCTTCTGGCATCGCCACCACCCCGACCCCAGTCGCGCTGCAGCTCGCGGCCACCACGCGACTTCCCGCGGCAGTGCAACTGCCCGCCGTCATCCCCTATGCCGCGGGTGCGCTCGCCCTAGGCGGTCTTGACAGCGCCGACGGTTCTGTCGCCGACATCGTCTCGATCGAGCACGGCCGCACTCGCCACTTCGGGGAACTGCCGAGCGCACAGCACGATGCAGCCGCAGCCAACTTGGACGGACAGGCCTACTTCTTCGGGGGCGGAAACGCAGGCAGCGCAAATGCGCTCATCCTTCATGTGGGGCCCTTGGGGACCGAGATCGTGGGACACCTGCCCGTCGGCGCCTCTGATATCGAGGCCGCCGCGCTCGGCCATACGGCCTACGTCGTCGGTGGATATACAGAGACGGTCCCGCTGCGCACAATCGTGGCGTTCACGCCTGGCGGGGGAGCGCGAATCGCGGGGACACTGCCTCGCCCCCTGCGCTACGCCGCAGTCGCCGCGGTCGCCGGGCACCTGCTGATCGCAGGAGGCACATCTGGGGTCCTCGCGCAGCGCGCAATTCTGTCATTCGATCCAAACACAGGGAGCGTCCGCCAAATCGGGTCATTGCCTCATCCCCTCACGCACGCGGCTGGGGCGTCGCTGAACGGGCACTTCTACGTCCTTGGCGGCCGCGGCGAAAACCTCGACGAACAGCATGCGTCGATTTTCGCCATCGACCCGGTGAATGGCGCCGTCTTACTCGCCGGGCATCTGCCCCGGCCACTGTCGGACCTCGGCGCCGCCTCCTTACCAGGCCGCATTCTCCTTGTTGGCGGTCGCGATTCGAGCGGGAATGTCCAGGACCAAGCTCTGACATTCATCCCGACCCGATGAGTTGGCGCCCCATATGTCACTCGACGAGTTTTGTTCTCGTCGCGCTCGGGTTCGGGCTCGCGCTTGGGCTCGGCGGGTGTGGCAGCGGGTCGGCCGCAAGCGGCCCGCTTTACGCATCGGGTTCAACCCACCCTCACATCCGTGCCGGGATCGGCGTGCCTGTCGCGGGAAGCATCCCACCCCCACTCGATCCAGGCAATGTCTATGCAGCCGACGGACCGGGAATGCTCAGCCCGACGGTGCGCAACGATCCGCCGCTCGTCTATGTGCCGAACAGCCAATCGAACACCGTGGATGTCATCTCCCAAAAGACATTTAAGATCATCGAGCAGTTTCGGGTGGGAGCCCTGCCCCAGCACGTCGTCCCCTCGTGGGATCTGCGCACGCTGTACGTGACCAACGATGCGGGCAACAGCCTCACCCCGATCGACCCTCGTACCGCCCGTCCGCGCAAGCCGATCCCGGTGCTCGATCCCTACAACATGTACTTCACCGCCGACGGGCGCTGGGCGATCGTCGTCGCCGAGGCACATCGCGAGCTCGACTTTCGCGACGCCCACACGATGGCTCTGCACCATGCCCTCATGACGCCCCAGTGCGCCGGTGTGGATCACATGGATTTCACCGCCGACGGACGCTATGCGTTGGTCTCATGCGAGTTCGCCGCCCGCATGATCGTCGTGGATCTGCGCAGCGAGACGGTCGTCAAGACGATCGAATTGGCGCCTGGCGCGACACCCCAAGACGTCAAGCTCTCCCCCGACGGCCGCACGTTCTACGTCGCCGACATGACCGCCAACGGAGTGTGGGTGATCGACGCCGCCACGATGAGCAAGGTTGAACTGGTCCACACCGGCTTGGGCGCCCACGGCCTGTATCCCAGCCGCGACGCGAAGGTGCTCTACGTCTCCAACCGCATGGAAGGCTCGATCACCGTCCTGTCGTTTGCCACCCGCCGCCCGATCGCCACGTGGCAGGTGCCCGGTGGCTCGCCGGATATGGGCGGCGTATCCGCCGACGGCAAGGTGCTGTGGCTCTCCGGCCGCTACAACGCCGAGGTCTACGCGATCTCCACCGCCAGCGGGCGCTTACTGGCACGTATCAATGTCGGTGACGGTCCTCATGGGCTATGCGTTTGGCCTCAGCCCGGACGCTATTCGATCGGCCACACCGGCATCCTGAGATGACGGTGAGCGGGCCTCGGGCTCTCGCATCTGCTGCGTGCCAAGGGGACGCACCTGCTCTGGGTCTTTTGCACTGAAGCCGGCGAGCTCGATCTCGACTCGCGCGCCGCCCTCGGGCGAGCGTCCGGCGGCGACCCTGCCGCCGTGAGCCTCCGCGATCGCGCGCACAAGCGCCAGGCCGAGGCCGGTGCCCCCGGAGGCGCGGTCGCGGGCCGTATCGGTGCGATAGAAGCGATCGAAGACACGTTCACGCTGGGCGAGAGGGATGCCAGCGCCATCGTCCTCCACCACGAACAAGATACGTCCGCCGGGGAGAGCTTGGACGAGCATACGCACGAGACCATGCTCGGAGGCGGTCTGATCGATCGCATTGCCGATCAGGTTGCGCAGGGCCTGCGCAAGCCTGTCCGGGTCGGCGCGCAACGTGCCCTGTGGGACCGGGCCCAGCTCAAATCGGCGCCTGGCGAGCAGGCTCATCCCGTCCCACAGCTCCTGCACGAACGCTGCCAGCCCGATCGGCTCGATGCGCAGAAACTCGGTCTGCTCGGCCTTGGCCAGCAGCAGCAAGTCCTCGACAAGCCGGCTGATGCGCGCTATCTCCGCCTGCACGAGACGCTCCACGCGGCGCACCTCCGCGCCCGACGGACCGCCCTGCGCGGCAAGGACTTCCAGCTGGCCGCGAATCACGGTCAGCGGCGTGCGCAGCTCATGCGATGCGTCAGCGACAAACGCGCTCTGACTTGCAAACGCGTCGGTGAGCCGGTCGAGCATGTGGTTGAAGGCATCCGCCAACACCCTCACCTCCTCACCCTCACCGCCGGCATCGTGGATGCGAGGATGCAGGTCTCCGGCGTCCACCCTGGCTGCCACTGCAGCCATCCTGCGCAACGGGCGCGACACGCGCGTGCCGATCAGATACGCGCCGAGCAGCGCGCCGACGAACGCGAAAACACCCGCGAGGATGAACGCCCGCGCGACTCCGTTCTGGGCGTGCGTCACGCTCGCCAGCGGCTCGCCTACGCCGATCGTCACACGACTCCCGCTTGTGGCGACGGCGCCTTTGATCTGCGATCGGTCGGCGGGCACGTCCACGATGCGCTTGAGCAAGCGCAGGTTGCCGACATCGGGCAGCGCCAGCGTCGCGTAGCCCGCAGGCACGGTCGACAGCTGTTCGGAGAGGTGGTTCTCCTGAGTCTGCTCGGCCCGCGTCTCCCCGTTGTCGGGCTTAGCGCGCCCGAACAGCTCGGGACGATTGGTGCTGGTCGGGGCGCCGGGGACGATTGCGAACAGGAACGTCGAGCTCGCGCTGAAGGGCTGGTCGTGGATATAGACGCTCGCCGCGTGCGCCACCTGGGCCGGCGAGCGCGCATGCGAGCTCCTGAGGTTGTGCGCGAGCTCCGCCGCGTCGCCCGCGATCCCCTTGTCGATCTGCCGGCGCAGCTGCGTGCCCGTGCCGCGGTAGACGGCGACGAACGTAATCCCGGTGCACACCAGCATGACCGCCGCGATCCACCCCGCCAGGCGCCAGCGCAGCCCGGCTGGAACGATTCGTGCAAGCACTGGCGACGGCACATCCATCTGCTCAGGACTCTCGCCGAGACAAACGGCAGCTATCTCGACTCCGACCCATCAGCCAGCGCCGCCCAGACGGTAGCCGACGGCCCGCACCGTGTAGATCGGCGCCGGATCGTCGCGGCGACCGAGCTTACGACGCAGATAACCGATGTAAACATCGACGACATTCGTCGCCGGATCGTGCTCGTAACCCCACACCGCGCTCAGAATCTGTTCGCGTGAGAGCACCTGTCCGGGGTGGCGCAGCAGGTGGACCAGCAGCTCGAACTCAGTGCTTGACAGCTGGATGGTCGCGCCGCCGCGGCGCACCTTGCGGGTAAGCAGGTTCGCTTCGATGTCTGCGCCGCGCAGCGTCGTCGCGGACGTTTGCGCTACGACGCGCAACTGGGCGCGCACGCGTGCCAGCAACTCCGCCAGCGAGAACGGCTTGACCAGATAGTCGACCGCGCCTGTTTCGAGGCCGGCCACACGATCCTTGATCTCGCCGCGAGCAGTCAGCACGATCACCGGCATCTCCGGCTTGGCGCGGCGTACCGACGCGAGCACCTCCAAGCCGTCACGACCAGGGAGCATCAGGTCGAGCACGATCACATCGAAGCTGTCTCCCAGCGCCAGCCGTTCGCCCTCGACACCATCGGTCGCCACCTGCACCGCAAAGCCATCCGACTCGAAACCCCGGCGCACGAAGTCAACGATCCCCGGCTCATCCTCGACCAGCAGGATCCGCGCGTTCGCCATACATTCAGAATAAGCCCCGTCAAGCGCTGGATCTGCCGAATCCGCAAATTCGATGAACTTTCTCACCAAGCGGTTATCGGATCCTTAGCTGTGCGGCACACACTCGCCCTATGACAGTGGGTCACAAGCCAGTCGAACGGGACGCCGCGATGCGACGGCTCACCCGCCTCAACCGCTGGCTGATCGCGGTCAGTGTCGCGCTTACGGGAGTCTTCTCAGAGGTCGCCGCCAGCGCGTTCCCGGGTAAAAGCACCGGGCCCGCGACGACGACGCGCAGCAGTGACTCCAATGGCTCCGGCGCCACCAGAGCTCACTCCCGATCCTCATCCGGCAGCTCGTCCTCCGGCTCCAGCTCGTCCTCCAACTCGTCCGGCTCAGTGCAGGCTCCAGCCCAGGCGCCACAGGCAGCTCAGCAATCGGCGCCTTCTGAGGAATCGGGACCCACTCAGCAATCCGCTCCCACCGAAACATCCTCTCCATCATCGTCGAGCGAATCGACGCCCTCCGAAGAATCCTCCCCCCAGAAATCGTCCTCCGGCCAGGAAGCGTCCTCCACCCCAGAATCCGCGCACGAATCCCAATCAAAATCCACCGAATCCGAATCGAGCCCCTCGACACAACCCTCCGCGCAGGCGCCGGTCGTCTCAGGCGGTTCCTGAGATGCGGACGCAGCAGATGAGCATCGTCGGAGACCTGGCCACGGCCCGGTGGCGGGCCCTCGGGACGACCGTCGTGCTGCGCCTCACCGATCCTTGGGCGCTGGTGCGAGCGCGCACGTCGGTCGAGCACGAGCTGGATGCGATCGATCGCGCGTGCAGCCGCTTCAGGCCCGACTCCGATCTTTCGCGCGTGAACGCGTCGGATGGACGACCAACGCCGGTGAGTCCCCTGCTGATCGAGGCGCTCGTCCTCGCCCTGCGCGCGGCCAGACTGACCGCAGGCGATGTCGATCCGACAGTCGGCAGAGCCCTTCTGCTTGCCGGATACGACCGCGACTGGCGCCTGCTCGAACCGCCCGCTCAATCTGACTCGCTTGACACGGCGACAGTCTCCGCACACACCGTCTCCGCACACACCCGATGGCGCGCGATCGAGCTGGACCCGAACGGTGGTCGAGTCCGCATCCCCCCCGGCGTGCGGCTGGATCTGGGCGCCACCGCCAAAGCATGGGCGGCCGACCGCGCCGCGCGAGCCGTTTATGACGCGACCGGCGCCGGCGTGCTTGTGAGTCTCGGTGGGGACATTGCCACAGCGGGGCTCCCTCCGGTCGGCGGCTGGCAGATTCATGTCACCGACGATCACCGCAGCGCTCCGACCGCTCCCGGCCAGACAGTCTCGATCCACTCCGGCGGACTGGCCACCTCCAGCACCACCGTACGGCGCTGGAGTCATCGAGGCCGCACGATGCATCACATCATCGACCCCACCACCGGCATGCCCGTGCGAGAGATCTGGCGCACGGTCAGCGTCGCCGCGACGAGCTGCTTGGATGCGAACATCGCCACCACAGCCACGTTCGTCAAGGCGGGCGCCGCGCCCGCCTGGCTGGCCAGGCTGGGTGTGCCCGCCCGGCTCGTCAACCGCGCCGGGCGGGTGTACCTGATCGGCGACTGGCCGTCCAAGACGACGAACGTCCCACGCCCGATCTCGCCCGACACCGCGCCGCCCACGGCTAACGCGACGAACGTGGCGAGAAACTTCGTCGGGCGGGCGATCGCGGAGAGCTCCTGCCGATGACCCTGATCCTCGCGAGCGGCCCAAGCCTGTACTGGTACCTGACCCGTTCGACGGGCGCGGTCGCACTGCTGCTGCTGACCATCGCCGTCGTGCTTGGCGTCGTCGACGTGCGGCGCTGGAGCTCACCGAGCTGGCCTCGGTTCGTCGTGGACTCTCTGCATCGCAACGTCTCGCTGCTGGCGATGGCATTCCTCGTCCTGCACATTCTCACGTCAGTGCTCGACTCCTTCGCGCCGATCTCACTGATCGACGCGATCGTCCCGTTCGCCGGCTCCTACCGGCCGTTCTGGCTCGGTCTTGGCGCGATCGCGTTCGACCTGCTCTTGGCCGTGACGATCACGAGCCTGCTACGCCGCCGGATGGGCTACGCGAGCTGGCGCGCGATCCACTGGCTGACATACGCGAGCTGGCCGATCGCCCTGCTGCACGGCTTCGGCACAGGCAGCGATGTGCAAGCCACATGGCTGCTGGCACTGAGCGTCGCATGCCTGCTGGCAGTCCTCGCCGCGGTGGTCGTGCGCGTGGCCGACGGCTGGCCGCAGAACCTTTCACGCCGAAGCGCAGCGCTCGGGGGCGCAGGGGCGTTCTCGCTGTTCCTGCTGATCTGGATGCCCGGCGGGCCACTCGGCTCTGAATGGGCACGGCGCTCTGGGACCCCATCCTCGCTGCTGCGCCACTCGAGCACCTCTGAGAACTCGAGCGAGAGGCGAAGATGAGCTTGCTGGATGGCCGAGATGGACTTGCTGGGTCGACAAATGCACTTCCGGAGTGGCCCAGATGAACTTGCGGGATGGACAAATGCACTTCCGGAGTGGCCCAGATGAACGATGAGACCGTCGTGATCGACTCGCCTGTCACGCCCACGACCGGACAAGTCCCGGCAAGTCTACCCCGACTGCTGGCCGGCATTCCCGCACACGGCGCGATGAGCCTCGACGAGCATCTCGCAATCCACGGGCAGGCCCCGGCGTCCCCGCACCGGCGCAGACGCCGGTCGGAGTCGCCGTTGATCGAGCAGATCGAGCGCGCCGGCCTGCGCGGTCGTGGCGGTGCGGGCTTTCCCACCGCCACGAAGCTCCGCGCCGTCGCCGGCTGCCGCAAGGGCGCGATCGTCGTCGTCAACACTGCCGAGGGTGAGCCGGCGAGCCTGAAGGACCGCACCCTGATGCAAGCCCTGCCTCATCTGGTGCTCGACGGCGCCCAACTCGCGGCACAGGCCGTGGGCGCGGATGAGCTGATCGTGTGCGTCTGTGAGACCGCGCCTGCGAGCGTCGAAAGCGCCGCCCAAGCGGTCACCGAACGCGAACGCCTGCCCACAGACTCCGCGCACATGCGCGTAACCGTCGTGCCGGGCGATTACGTCGCCGGACAGGAGGCTGCGTTGGTCAACCATCTCAACGGAGGTCCCGCGATCCCGACGTTCACCCCGCCGATGGTCTTCCAGCAGGGAGTCCGGCGCCGTCCGACCCTCGTCGCCAACACCGAGACGCTTGCCCACATCGCGCTGATCGCCCGTCACGGACCCGACTGGTTTCGTCAGCTCGGGACCGCCTCACAGCCGGGGTCGGCGCTGGTGACGCTGTCCGGCACGGTCGCCCATCCGGGCGTTTACGAGATCGAGCACGGAGCATCGCTCGTGTCGCTGATCGACGCGGCCGGTGGCTGCCTCGGCAGCCCGCGCGCACTGCTCGTCGGCGGATACGGCGGCAGCTGGATCGACGGTTCCCTGCTGCGCGGCATCGCGCTCTGCGACGAACATTTGGCGTCTCACAACGCTTCGCTCGGTGCCGGCGTTCTGCTGTTGCTCTCCGAGGGCGCCTGCCCCGTCGCCGAAACGGCGCGCGTAACGCGCTGGCTTGCAGACCAGAGCACCGGTCAGTGCGGACCGTGCGTGCACGGTCTCGGCTCGATCGCCACAACCGTCGAGGAGATCGCCGGCGGATCGGCGCAGGCGAACGCCCCTGAGCGCATCGCCCGCTTGGCCACGCTCGTGCGCCGTCGCGGCGCCTGCGGTCATCCCGACGGAACCGCACACTTCGTGTCGAGCGCGCTCGACACGTTCAGCCCCGAGTTCGCCGACCATGCCCGGCACGGTCCCTGTGAGGACTGTGCTCGCCCGGGAGAGCTGCCCCTGCCGGCGCCCCGGCAAGGACAGGCCCGGCAAGGACAGGCCCGGCAAGGACAGGCCCGGCAAGGACAGGCCCGGCAGGCGCTGGCCACCACCGGTCGAAGATCGGTTGACAATCGGGGGGCCTTGCGATGAGTCATCGCCTGCGCGTCAACCCAATCGCCTGCGAGGCCCACGGCATGTGCGCCGAGCTCTTGCCCGAGCGGATCTCACTGGACGAGTGGGGCTATCCGATCGTCGATGACGAGCCCCTGCCGCCCGCCCTGCTCGACCATGCCCGCCGCGCCGCCCAGGCGTGCCCCACGTTCGCGCTGCTGCTGCTCACACGTGACCGTGATCGGGCCTCGTAGACGATTCGCAGACGACTGGGATTACGGCCAGTCGATCCGCTCGGCCAACTCGCTCGGCCCGAGGTCGATCAGGCTGCTCCGCTGCACCTCGTGATATGCGCCGTCAGCCAACGCAAGCCAGTGAACGACATGGTCAGAAGGATCCACGATCAGCACCTCGTCCACCTCGTGGGCGGCGTAGAACGGGAGCTTCTGCCAGCTCTCATCGCCTGGAGAGACGATCTCCACGACGAGCGCGGCAGTCGTGTGCCAGACGCCGCGCGGGCGCGTTTGATGAACGCCCCCGTCCGGCACGCGGAAGTCATCCTCGGAGGCACCCAGATTGAACTCCGCCATCGTCGGGAACAGTCCCGCGGCTCGGGCAGGGCCATCGAGCGCCACTGCCAGTTGCTGCGAGATATCTGCGTGTTCGCCTAGCGGAGCCGGAACCATGTGCAGCACACCTTCCCAGACCTCATCGAAGCGGTCCAGACCCGAGCGCCGGCGGCGCTCCTGCAGCGCTTCCAGCGCCCGTGGGGGAGGATCCAGCACCAGCGTGGGCATGCCGTAAGCGTAGCGCTGACACTGACGTAGGGGGCTGACCCTCAGCCTCGGCAGGGACATGTCGCGCGGCGCGCATTGGTCCGCCGGCCTTCACAGCCCCGCACCGGCCCTTCACAGCCCCGCGCCGGCCTTCACAGCCCCGCCGCGTGCACAGCTGCCAGCCCAGCCCACTCGCCGTAGGGTGCGAACAGCTCGCGCACCTGCTCTTCGCTTGCGCGTGCCCGCGGGTCGCCGCCGCTGAGGATGCGCCCTGCCAGCTTCAGCAGCCCGAGGTCCCCCGCCGGCAGCTGGTCGTAGCGGCCCTGCCCGCGCAGCGCGAGCATCTCCACGGTCCACGCGCCGATCCCCGGGATCGCGCGCAGTCTTCTCCAGCCCCGCTCGGGCTCACCCCCGTGCAAATCCACATGACCGCCAGCCACCTCGCGTGCGGCCCGTCTCAGCGCGATCGCCCTGGATCCGGCGAGATCGCACGACTGAAGCAGCGCCGGAGCGGCGTCCCCGAGCGTCGCAGCCGTCGGCAGGTCGCGCAGACCCCTCGCCCACGTCTCGACCTCCTTGCCCCCCGCCCAGCCCCGTCCGAGGCGAGTCACCAGCCTCCCCTGGATCGCGGCGGCCCGCTCGTACTCGATCAGCTGCTCGCATACCGCCCACACGAGCGCCTCGAACGGCTCCGGGCGCCGCCCCACTCGCAGCCACGGTCGCCGCCGCAGCGAGCTCCCGATCAGCGGATCCTCGGCGTAGCACCCGTAGAACTCGCGCAGATCGTCGTCCACGCCCAGCGCGAACCGCATCCGCACGATGCCATGCTCGGCACTTGCCCTGCTCCGCGCGCGCGCTCCGAACAGCACCGCATCCGGCGCGGTCTGCGCCACCCGCACCACCACCGGCTCCCCGTCGCTGTCGTGCAGCAGCCGTTCGATCACGCCCCCGCGCCGGCGCGTCACGCCATCCCTGCCGAGCAGCCTCGGCAGTCTGAACGGACTCACCGGACGCACTTCGACGCGCAGCTCCACCTGCTCGCGCACAGCTGCCCTTCCCACGTCCGGCGCGCTCAGGGCCGGCGTGAGATCCCTCAGCGATCTCCGCCGGCGTCCAGCAGGTGCACGTCCACGAGCAGCGACCTCGTCCCGACGATCTGAACCAGCTCACCCGCTCTGCTTGCCTTACCGCGCCTGCCCTTACCGCGCCTACCCTTCCCACGGCTGTCAGCCAGCGCTCGCGCTCTCTTTCCACGCCGGCGCCCGGCCAGGCCGACCACCGCCGCCCCCGCGACGAATCCACCCGCTGCGACCACCACCGCCTGCGTCGCCGGGGCCACCGAGCCGATCAGCCCTCGCCCCTGCCGCTCGTCGGTCACCCTGAGCAGGACCGGCTCCGGGGTCAGCACCGCCATCGCGTCCACCTCCTGCACGACCTCGACCACCTCGATCCCGCTCGCATCGTCGCTCACGCCGCGCAGTCTAGTCCCTGGCCCCGACCTCTTTTCTCGCTTCCTGTCGCCAACCCCTCATCCGGGGGGATGAGATCCGTCTTGCGAACGCTTCACTTCGCACACGCGCCGGGCCGCGGTCACTGCGTCTTGGCTTGCTCGCCGATCTGGTCTCGGCCCCCAAGCAACTCCCGCTCGTACACCCGATAGCGCTTGACGACCTTCCCGCCCATCGCCTCCATGCCGCGGTTCATCGCCGTGTTCGTCTCGAGGATCCACCCCATCTCCCCACCCTTCTGCGGCCGCGCTTCGGCTGCATCGAAGTGCAGCTGATACAGCTTCGCCGCCACACCCGTGTGCTGATACTCCGGCTTGACGCCGAGAAACCCGACGCGCACCCGGTCGGTGATGTGGCCCTTGCGCAGGAAATGCCACCAGCCGAGCGGCAGAAATTTGCCCTTCATCTTCACCAGCACTTGGTTGAGATCGGGGAAGGTCATCGCCATCCCCACGACCTCCCCCGTGTCTTCGCGCTCGGCGATCATGCACCAGTGCTTGTCGAACACAAGCTGTATCTCCTGGGCGTACGCGTCGAGATCCTTCTTCGAATACGGGACGAAATCCCAGTTTTTCGACCACGCCGAGTTATAGACCTCCGCGAACGCGTCCATGTCTTTACGCAGCTGTCTGCGCCGCATCGGCCGCACCCTGATCCCGTGCTCGGTCTGCGCCTTCTCGGCCAGCTCCCAGATGACCGGCAGCACCTTGTCACGGTTGGTGACCTCGAGATTCCACATGAGCAGGTCCATCGCCTTGCTCATCTTTGCCTGCTCGATCCGCTGCTGGTAGTAGGGCGGGTGCCATGGCTGCTTGATCATCGGACGCAGCTCGAAGCCCTCGATCAGGACACCGCTCTCTTCGTTCATCGAGAAGTCCGCCGGACCCACCATGCGCTCCTTCCCGCGCTCTCTCAACCACGCTTCGGCGGCCCTGAGCAGCGCTTCGAGGACCTCTTGGTCGTCCTCGAACTCGAGGAACCCAAACCAGCCCCAATTCTTCTTCTGGTAGTCGTTGAACGCGTGGTTGACCTGGGCGCTGATCCGTCCCACGACTCGCCCATCACGCCTGGCGAGGAAGTACTCGGCTTCGCCGTGGCTGAAGAATGCGTTCAGGCGCTTGTTGAGAAACAACCAGCGCTCGAGCTTCGGCAGTGCAATCCACAGGGGATGGTTAGCATGCACTTCGAACGGTACGTTGATGAACGCTTTCAGGTCCCGCCTGCCGGAGACCGGTGTGACTTCGACGCTCACAGCGTAGGCACCCTACATGCACACTCCGACCGACGACGCTTCCCCCACATCTTTCGAGGACTCGCCCGCCCCCCGTTCCACCGACGTCTTCGCAAAGGTCCGCGGCCACGAGCGCGAGCAGCTCCTGCGCGCGGCCCGCGAGGCCGACCTGATGCCGTACTTCCGCACTGTCGAGTCCCCGGCGATGCCCGTCGTCGAGATGGAGGGCGCCCCGCGGATCATGCTCGCGTCCAACAACTATCTCGGCCTGACCGCCGACGAGCGCGTGATGGCGGGCGCACAGGACGCGCTCCATCGCTACGGCACCGGGCTGACCGGCTCGCGCCTGCTCAACGGCACCACGCCTCTGCATCTGGAGCTCGAGCACGAGCTCACAGAGTGGATGGACACCGACGACGCGATCGTCTTCACCACCGGCCACCAAGCGAACATCGGCACGCTCGGCACGCTCCTCGCCCCCGGCGACACCGTGATCGTCGACTCCGGCGACCACGCTTCGATCCTTGACGGAGCTTTGCTCTCCCGAGCAAAGCTCCGCCCGTTCCGGCACAACCGCCTGGACAAGCTGGAGCGGGCTCTGACGCGCGCGGAGGGCGACGGTGGCGGCGTGCTGGTAGTCGTCGACGGCGTCTTCTCGATGGAGGGCGACGTCGCCCCGCTCGTGGACATCGTCGAGCTGTGCGCCCGCCACGGCGCCCGCCTGATGGTCGACGAGGCCCACGGCGCCGGTGTCCTGGGGGCGCGCGGAGCCGGCGCCGCCGAGCTGCTCGGAGTCGAGGATCGCGTCGATCTGCGCATGGGCACGTTCTCCAAGTCGCTCGCTTCCTGTGGAGGCTTCGTCGCGGGTCCATCTGATGTGATCGACTACCTGCGCATCTCTTCCCGCCCCTTCCTGTTCACCGCCTCCGCAGTCCCGGCGGCCCTGGGCGCCGCGCTGGCCGCCTTGCGGGTCCTGCGCTCGGATGAGGGCTCCGCGCTGCTCGCCGGCGTCCTGGATCGGGCCCAGTACCTCGCCGACGGGCTCCGTGCGCTCGGCTATTGCACGCTCGACAGCGAGCCCGTCCGTACCGGCCCCGCGACGGATGCTCCCCTGCGCACGATAACCACCCCGATCGTCCCGATCCTGGTCGGTGACGACTGGCAGGCGGCGCTCCTGTGGCGCGCGCTCTATGACGGCGGCGTTTTCACGAACTGCGCCCTGCACCCCGCCGTCCCGCCCGGAGGCGCCCTGCTGCGGACCAGCGTGATGGCGACACACGACACCCCTACGCTCGATCGCGCCCTGGATGTGTTCGCGCGAGTCAAGCGCGAGTTCGAAGCCGAGCACGGTCCGCTGCCCGCTTCTGACGGTCCCTGAACCCCGACTTGGGACTTGTCCAATTCTTCACAAGTTGATCGGGCGACGAAAAAGGTCGCTTCTAGCGCACGAACCGTGCGCCGACGGTTGACCGGGCACCCCTTGCTGGCGTAGCTTCCTAGAGCGCTCTGCATGACCGTTCGGGGCTTGCCCCGACAAGACACATAACCGGGAGAGGGCCCCTTTCGGGGCGGTGCATATCGCTGAAATCCTGTCGCGCCCTGTGGCGCGGCCGGTCTCAGGCGGCATGACGAGCGTGCACTCGTCCGAAAATTCAAGCATCGATGTCGCTCAGCCGCGTGCCCGTGGCAGCGACGGGGAGAATCTCATTATGAACGCGACCGCGACGCTCACCCCTACCGATCGGGAGAGCGGACCCCAATATATGCGCGCCCTCGAACGCGCCAACCAGGTCCGCCTCGCCCGCGCCGATCTCAAGCGCAGGATTGCGTCCGGAGAGATCGACGTAACCGAGGTGCTCCTCGATTGTCCCTGGGAGGCTGACAGCATGGCCGTCGCGGATCTGCTCATGAGTCAGCGACGCTGGGGACAGACCCGCTGTCGCAAGTTCCTAGCACAGCTGCCGATGTCCGAGAAGAAGACGATCGGATCGATGACCGATCGTCAACGCCAGACGCTGGTTGCGATGCTTCGTGGGGTAAGGACCACGCCGGAGCGTGGCCCTTGGCTAACGGACAGCCTGATGAGAGCTTGACCTGCCACCAGCCGGCGAGCATCCCGAGCAAGCCGAGGCGCGGACGCACCTCCCACACGCCGCAGCCGTGTTCCCCGAGGTCCCGCACGCGCAGGCGGACGAACTTGTAGCGCGCCGGTTCGCGCTTCATCCGCTCCAGCAGCTCGCGCGAGCGTGTCTCCAATTCGGCTCGCTCGACGGTAGCCCGTTGCGCCATCTGCACGCGGCCGGCCAGCTCGTCGCGCGTGCGCTCCAGCTGCTCCAGGTTCAACAGGCACGGAGCGCCGCCGATCCGATGACTGCCGCTCGTGCCCGCTTGCCCGGGTGGAACGATATGAGGAAAGCCATTGGCGACAATCCCCGACAGCTCACGCTCGAGCCTGGCCACCTGCGCTCGCAACGCGCGTCTTGCAGCCCGCTCGTCTACCCCGGGGGTCCAGACGCGATCAACGCGATCGATGGTCAGCTGCACTACCGCCACTCCTCCAGTGTGTGTCTCGTCTGAAGCTAGTCAGTGATCTTACCAGTGCAGGGTCTCTAGCGGGGCCGTTCCAGACCGTTGCGACACGCCCACAGTGCCTCCTCCACATACAGCATCGGCACGCCCGCGACTTGCACCGCGAACAGCGCAACTTCGCGCGTGCGTGAGCCCACCTCACAATCCTTCGCGAGCTTGCCGAACAGCAAGCCCAGCGCCACCGAACGATCGGCGATCACGAGCCGCCCGGCGGGCAGAGCCCAGGCATCGGGTTCCCGGCCCAGCGGCTCACCCTCGCAGCTGACCCTCACGCCGAGCTCACCATCCATCCTCCCGGCGTCGAGCGCCCACACCGGCACGCCCGTATCGATCAAGGCGATCAGGAGCACATCTTGCAGCAGGCCTTCGGACAGAAACCCACCGTGCATCATCCGTCCCAGCACCGCCGCCTCGATCGGCGTTCGCGCTACCTCTGGGTCGAGTCCGATCTGACGGTAGAACACCCTGTAGGCGGCCGGCACCGGTTCGCGACGCACCCCTACCGCGCGCGCCCCCCTGTATCGGTTCGACAAGCCCTGCAGACGCCGCTCGACTCCCTTTGGCGAACCTCGCTTGCTCGCGCCCGCTCCAGGCAGACGCGCGTGGGAAACCACCAACCGCAGCTGCGGAAGCTCCTCTTCGATCTCCTTCGCGCGCCAGCCGACTGTCGGGGTGTGGTCGCTCATCGAATGTGATCGCTCATCGGCTCGGCTTGCCGGCTTGGCTCGGCTCGGCTTGGCTCGACTCAGCAGCTTGGCTCGGCTTGCCGGCTTGGCTCGACTCAGCGGCTTGGCTCGGCTTGCCGGCTTGGCTCGACTCAGCGGCTTGGCTCGGCTTGCCGGAGTCGCGCGCCTTCGCCGCCGCCACGAGCTCGCTCACGCGCGCGCGCAAAGTCGCCCGCGACGGTGTGCTCAGCAGCGCCGGGCTCTGCACGACGCCTCCAGGCAGTACGAACGTAACCTGCGGGCAGCTCGCCATCTTGTACAAGCCGGGCAGCGCCCCGTCGCTGTCGAAGCCGACTTGCAGCTTGCTCAGACCGCGCTCGCGCATCAACGCGAGCAGCGATCTCCGTTCGCCCTTCACCGCCACCGCGGCGAAGCTCACTCCCGGAAAGGCCGGCGCGAGCGCCTGCATATCGCTGAGGACACTCGTGCAGGAGCCTCCGTTCACGAACAGCGCGAGCACCACCGGCCGCCGTTCGTAGAGCTGGCAGATGTTCAGGATCTGCGGGCCGCGCTCGTCGCACGCCGGCACCCGCCCCGCCGCGCCCTGATCGGCGACCGTGGCGATATCCGCATCGCCCTTCAGGCTGCCCAGCGCCAACGGAACGGCGAACGGTGGGATCGTTTGGCCCGGAGCGATACCCCTTGCCCCGTTGGGCTTCGTCAGCACCGTATTGATCGTGATCAGCACGAGGATCACGATTGCCAGCAGAGCCACATACCGCCCGTACCGGCGCGGCTCGATGCCGAGGTTGCGCGCCCCCGCCTCGTCGCTCCAGGAGGACCCCTGCCGCGAGCGTGCCCCCAACCGTGGCCGGCGCACCTCGGGACCCGCTTCGGGATCAGGCGGGTTCATGGCCTGCCCGGCCACGACGCGCACGTCTGCGTACCGACGCCGCGATCGACCCGCCTGTCAACCGCTCGATCGGCAGCCGCGCCCGGCCCTCGCGACCACCGCGTTGCGCAGCGGTGTCCGCCAGCATCAGCGCCGCCGGCAGTGCGACGAGCACGCCTACGAGCGAAACGCTCAAGTCGATCAACGTCACCAAGCCGAAGTCCCGGAGCATCGCAATGTCCGACAGCACGAGCACGCCGAAGCCCGCAATCGCCGTCACCCCCGAGGCGGCGACGGCGGCGCCCGTATGACGGTAGGTGCGACGGAGCGCCTCCACGACGTCGTGCCCTGCCAGGCGCTCCTGGCGATGACGCTCGGCCAGGAGCACGCTGAACTCGGTGGCGATCGCGATCACCAGCGCTCCGAGCGTGACTGACATCGGATTCAGAGGGACTCGCACCGCGAACAGGATCAGCGCCGACCAGCCGCTCGCCAGGACGATCGGCGCCAGCGGTATCAGCGCCCGGCGGCGATCTCCGCGGAAGACGATCAGCAGCACCAGCGCGACCGTCGCCAGTCCGGCCAGCAGCGTCAGCAACCGCCGCCAGGGCGAGGCTACCTGCGCGTTTGCCTGCGCCGCCAGCACCGGGAGTCCCACGAGCCGCGCAGTCACGCCCGCGGGTGGATGCAGGCGCGCGCGCATCGCTTCGATCACCCGTTGCTGTTCGTCCAGGCCCATCAGCCTGATCCCGAACGCGAGCGTCGCGACGTGCCGGCCGGGGGCGATCACATCCTGGGAGAAGTACGGCGGGATCGCGCCCAGCAGTCCGCTGACCTCGGACGTCGTCAGCTTTGATTTGGAGCCTTCCAGCTGAAACAGGTCCGGCAGCGAGAACGCCGGGCACAGCCTTGCCTTGCCGCAGCCGCGGGTCGTCGTGTAGCCGAAGCGTTTGAGCATCGCGCTCTCATACGAGCTCATCCATTCGATCGTCGCCGGCTTCACCACGTTACGGCCGCTGACCATCAAGTCGAGCTCGCCGCCCACGCCACTCAGCCGCTCAAGCGTGTCGAGGTTTTGCAGCGAGGCCGTGTTCTGCGGGACGAGCTTGGTTATGTCGGTCTGGACCTTCGTCTGCGTGTCCAATCCCCATCCGAGCGCGGCCAGCGCCAGCCCCACTCCGAGCACGCGCCCCGGGCTGCGAACCGCGTATCCCAATGCCGCACTCGACACGAACCGCGTCAGTGGATTGTCCAGCAGCAATTCGCGCGCCCCGCGCCAGGCGGGCTCCAGCAACCCGCGGGCTCCGCGCCAAGCCGAAGCCGAGCGATCTGAGAACCGTGACCCGCCTGGGAATCCAAGCGGGGTCTCGTGCAGAGAGCTGCCTGCCGGTCGATCGCGCCCGCCGTCCCCATGACGCTCACCGCCCTCATAGCGCGCACCGCGCCCATAACGCCTACCGCCCCCACGGCGCGCACCGCGTCCATCACGCCCGGACACGACGAGCACCGCCGGGCCCACGGTCAGCGCGCACACCAGCGCGATCACGACCCCGACCGCGAGGAGCGCTCCGAACCCGCGTACCATCGGCACGGGCGAGAGGAGCAGCATGAGCGTCGCGGCTGCGCTGGCAGCGCCTGCCGTCGCGATCGTGGGTGCGCCCACCCGCGCCGCCTCGCAAACCGCCTCGCGCCTGTCGAGCATGCCTCCGGCGAGAACCTCCCCGACTCGCGACTGAAACTGGATCCCGTAGTCGACCGCCAGCCCGACGAGCACGGGCAGGACCGCGACCTGAGCCACGGTCAGCGACGAGCTGACCAGCGAGAGCGCGCCAAACGTGAGCGCGGCGGCCAGCAGCGCGCAGAGCAGCGGAAGCAGTCGCGGGCGCCCGCGGAAGATCAGGCTCAGGACGATCGCCATCACCGCCAGCACGGCGAGCAAGAGCAGCTCGATCGAGTGGCTGATCGAGCTCGTCAGGTCTGAGACGATCGCCGGCTCGCCCGTCACCAGGTAGGTCTCGCCGTGCGTCAGGCGCCACTGCTTCATCGCGACCGCCTGATCGATCAGGCGAATCGTGTGCGTGCGTGCAGCCTCGGACAGCCCGGCGCGCATCCGCACCGAGATCAGCGCCACTTCAGGGCTCGGGAACAGGTAGGCAAAGCGCTGCTTTGGAGTCCCGACCGGCTTTGATGAGTCGAACACCAATGTCGAGACGAACCCGGGGTTGTCGAGGCTTGGCTTTGAGGTCAGCCCGTACTGCAGCGCCAGCGTCGCGACCCCCTCCTGGAAGCGCTTCATCGTGATGCTGCTCGCCTGCCCCCCCAGGGCCTGTGCTTCTGAGGCGCTGTGCCCGTGCGCGAGCGCGGCCTCTGTCACGACTCGTTGCGCGGTGTGCGCCTGGGCTTCGGCCTGCTTGGTCTGGGTGCTCAGCTGTTCGTCGATCTGTTCGGCGGCCTCGTTGACGAACGTTCCCGGACCGAGCACCACCTTCACCGTTTTCGCTCTCGCCAGCGCTCCGCACGGTCCACTGCGTCCACCCTCGGAGGCCAGCGCGCTCACCGGGACGTTCCCCGACAGACATCCCTCCAGTCCAACCAGCCTGTCGATGTCAGAGCTCAGCAGCAGCTGCTGCAGGTTTCCCTTGACGAGCACCTCGACGGGCTCTTCGCCGAAGCTCTCATAGAAGCGCTGGGTCGCCGAGTATTGCGCGCTGGAACTCGATACGAACGTGCTCGTCGCCGCGCTCGGACTCAGCCCCAGCGCGAGCCCCGCAGATCCCAGCCCAAGCACCGCCGCAACCGCGAGCGTCACCCACGGCCGGCGTGCAGCGCCGCCCACGAGGACGGAGAAGAACCGGGCGGTGTTCACGGTTTGAGGCTAGTGTCCTGAGTCATAAATTCGGTCAGTGTTTGCCGGATGGATGGGCGTGATCTGACGTTCGACGGCGTCGGTGAGTGTGCCGGTAGCACATGGCCGACGCCGGCGGGCGTCAGGCGCGTTCAGGCGCCGGGAAACGCCTGCGAATTTATGACTCATGACACTAGACGGTCGTCCTATCACCGCGACGCGCTACCCGGCGAGAGGACGGGGCACGGCCGGGCTCACTCCATCCCCAGTGGACCGGCCGAATCGCCTGCAAGGAACTGCCGTACAAAGGGATTTTCAGACGCGAACAGCTCAGCCGCCGGACCGGACTGGACGATCTCGCCCTGCCACAGGACCGCGATGTGCTCGGCCACACGCCGCGCGCTCATGATGTCGTGCGTGATCACGACATAACACCCGCCGTGTTCGGCGTGAATTTCCTTGATCAGCTCGCACAGCAGGGCGGTTCGCACGGGATCCAGGCCAGAGTCGGGCTCGTCGAACAGGACGATCTGGGGTTCGAGCACGAGCGCGCGAGCGAACCCTGCGCGCTTGCGCATGCCCCCGGAGAGCTCGTTGGGCATCTTCGTCCCGGCGTCGCCCAGACCAACCTCGCGCAGGCGACCGTTGACGATCTCGGCGATCTCCTCATCGCCCTTCTCGGTGTGCTGGCGCAGCGGGAACGCGACGTTGTCAAACAAGTTGATCGATCCGAACAGCGCCCCGTCCTGGAACAGAACCCCGAACTTCTTGCGTGTCTCGAACAAGTCGGCGTCGGACAGGGCGGGGATCGACTGACCCTGCACGATCACGTCGCCTTCGTCCGGATAGAGCAAGCCGACGATGTGCTTGATGCAGACCGACTTGCCCGTCCCCGACGGTCCCAGGATCATCGAGATCTGTTCGTCCGGCAGGCTCATGTTCAGCCCGCGCAGCACATGGTTGCGCCCGAAGGTCTTGTGCACGTCGATGAATTCGATCGCGTCTCGCTTGGGCGAGACCTCGGCGACCGGCGTCGTGGAGACCTGCGCCGCGGAGGCAGGCGCCGACCGCTCACGCTGGTCGCGGTCGGGCGCAGACTCGCCGGCGGCGTAGTCGGTCTCGCCGCCCGGCTCTACGGGCGCGGAGTGATGCTCGATCTGCTCGTAGGATTCCTCGCGAGACCCGGCGTCGTCGGCCGGACGATCTTCAGTCATGTCGGTCATCCTCCGATCGGGGCTCGCGGGTTGGAGCCCCAGAAGACTTGCGTGCCGAGCATTCCGATGATGTGGACGAGCACGATGTTGAGCACCATCGACTTGGCCGTTGCTCTACCCACGCCTACGGGCCCACCACTGGCGTTATAGCCGTAGTAGCACCCCACGAGGACGATCGCGGTGGCCATGAACATCGCCTTGATCAGGCTGTACAAGAAATCTGGTGGTCCCTGGAACTGCCAGAAAATAAGCAGGTAGCCACCCGAGGACACATACCCGATCTGCTGCACGACCGCGATGTAGGAGGCAAGGAAAGCCGCTCCGATCCCAGCCAAGTACATGAACGGCAAGACCAGCCAGGCGGCGAGCAAACGCGTGCCGCACAAAAAGGTCATTGAATCGATGCCCATCACCTCCAGGGCATCGATCTCCTCGGATATCCGCATCGCCCCGAGCTCCGCGACGATGCCTGTGCCGACCTTTGCGGCCATCATGTAGCCGAACGCGTATGGGGTGATCTCGCGCAGGTCACACCACGCCGTGAACACGCCCGAGTATGCAGGCGCGCCCTGGGCCTCGGTGAAGTAGGCGCCCTCGATGCCGCACTCCAGGCCGAGGATGAACATCAGCGCCCAGATGATCAGCGTCGAGGAGACGATCAGGATCCCCGACTGGCGGAGCGCCTCGCCGAAGAAGCGGAACACGCGCAGGCCCCATACGTCCCGCACGATGTTCCCCGTGAACCCAGCGATCTCGCCGGTCGCAGCGATCCATTCGCGCGGTGCTGCAAGCAGTTCGTTCATCGGTTTCGCCCGGGAAATGACGAGACATGCCGCCCGGGAGATGACGAGACGTGGCGCTCGGGAAATGACGGAGCGTGCATTACTTGATCACCAGGATCTGGGGGTGGGTGGCCAGGAGCATCTGGGTGAAGACGTAGTCGAACGCGAAGATCGCCAGGAATGTCACGACCACCGCCTGGTTGACGGCCCGGCCCACGCCCTCGGCGCCACCTGAGGCGGTCATGCCCTTGTAGCAGCAGACGATCGCGATGATCGCCCCGAACAGAGTCGTCTTCAAAACCGATCCCCACAGGTCTGTCGTCGAGGCGTTCGCGAACAGCGTCGCCCAGAACGGCCCCAGCGGCTGACCCTTCACCATCTCGGCGAGCAGACCGCCGAAGATGCCGAACAGCAGCGCGTAGATGTTGAACAGGCCGGTGACCACCATCAGCGCGAGGAAGCGCGGCACGACGAGGTTCTTGATCGGGTCGACTCCCAGCACCTGCAGCGCGTCGAGCTCCTCGCGGATCTTGCGCGCCCCGAGGTCGGCTGTGATCGCCGTGCCGGCTACGCCCGCGAGCACGATCGCGGTGACGTTGGGCCCGATCTCACGGATCGCCGCGAGCACGAAGATCCCACCGAGCCGATCGAGCGCACCGAAGATTTCGAAGAAGTTCGCCGCTTGCAGTCCGGGGGCGGCATAGCAGAGGCATACCGTCGAGACGAGCAGTGGAAACCAACACAACCGGACCGCGAACAGGAACTGTGAGACGAACTCGCCACCATAAGGGTAAGGCGGGCGCAGGGCGGACAGTATCGTCCGACCCGTCAGGATCATCATGTCCCCAACTTCCTCGAGCAGATTCCTCGTGGGCAGGAACGCCCGCTCTGCTGCGCTGCGAACCATCTTTTAGACGCCCCTCCTCGGGTGACGGTCGACGGTCGTACGAACTCTACGCGATGCGATGGCGGCGCGCCACCCCCACTGGTATCGTGGCCACGCTGTGAGGGGGAGTCATGCGTCCATCGTGGTCCTGCTCGGCGCCTGCGCCGCGCTGGTCGCCGGCTGCGGCGGCGGGAGTCGCCAGGACGCTGGCGAACGAGCCGCGACGTTCACCATCGCGGTCACCCATGCGAGCTTCCCCGTGAAGCAGTCGATCGTGCGTCCGGTCGTGCTGGCGTTGCGAGTGCGTAATACCAGCGCCAAGACCATCCCGAACCTCGCGGTTACCGTGGACTCGTTCGACTATGTATCCAACTCTCCCGAATTGGCCGCGAACAAGCGGCCCGTCTGGGTCATCGACGCGGGTCCTGGAGCGGTCCCCAAGCGGCTCGTGGAGAGCCAGGTCGTCAGCCCTCCAGGAGGCGGCCAGACCGCCTATGTCAACACCTGGGCGCTGGGCCCGCTCGCACCAGGGCACGCGCGGACGTTCACGTGGCATGTCACTCCCGTGAAGGCAGGCGTCTACACGGTCCACTACACGATCGCCGCCAGCCTGTCCGACGTGGCCCGGGCGCGTCTGGCCGATGGGGCGATCCCGCACGGCCATTTCACCGTTGCGATCGCCCCGCGTCCGCCCGCTACGCACGTCGACCCGAACACGGGCCAGGTCGTCGCCGGCGCCTATCCGCAGACGCCTTGACCGCGCCCTGACACCCTTACCGCTCTGCTCGGCTGCAAACACGCCCCGACGACCCCTGAACGCGCCTGTCTTGGCCCGCAGACGCCTGACCCCTGAACGCGTCCCTCTTGGCCTGCTGTCGAAACTGCATCGCGTCGATTTCGCCAGACGACGATGACGGCGAGCGACGCGAGCACTACGATTGCACTCCGGCCCCGCGCAAGCGTCCGGTCGGGAGGATCGGGACCGGACCCATCCCCCTAGGACCCCCACGAACACGCCACTGAAAACGCCACAGGAGGAATCGTCCCGCCCATGCCCAGGACCCGTCAGCAGAACGTCACCGCAGCCCAGTGGAGCGCCAACGGATCGGCGCTTGGCTCCCCCGACCTCACGCTGCCCGGGAACCAAGTGTTCGCGTCGAACGTGTTCAGCGCGAACGTCCAGCGCCACCGGCTGCCCAAGCACGTGTACAGGGCGCTGCAGCGCACGCTCGAGCACGGCGAGGCGCTGGACACCTCGCTCGCCGATGCGATCGCACAGGCGATGAAGGCTTGGGCGCTGGAGCGCGGGGCGACGCACTACACGCACTGGTTTCAACCGCTGACGGGGTCGACCGCGGAGAAGCACGACTCGTTCTATGCGCCCGTGGGCGACGGGACCGCGATCGCGGAGTTCTCCGGCAAGGAGCTGATCCAGGGCGAGCCCGACGCGTCGTCGTTTCCGACCGGCGGCATCAGGGCGACGTTCGAGGCGCGCGGATACACCGCGTGGGACCCGACCAGCCCGGCGTTCATCCTCGAGAACCCGAACGGGGCGCTGCTGTGCATCCCGACCGCGTTCACGTCCTGGACGGGTGAGGCACTGGACAACAAGATCCCGTTGCTGCGCTCGATGGATGCGCTCTCGGGCGCGGCCGTGAGGGCGCTGGAGCTGCTCGGGGTCGAGGATGCCGATCGGGTGTTCACCACAACCGGGTGCGAGCAGGAGTACTTCCTGATCGACGAGCAGTACTTTTTCGAGCGTCCCGACCTGGTGACGACCGGGCGCACGCTGTACGGCGCCAAGCCCCCGAAGGGTCACGAGCTCGACGACCACTACTTCGGCTCGATCCCCGAGCGCGTGCTCGCCTACATGCTCGACGTCGAGCTGGAGCTGGCCAAGCTGGGGGTTCCGATCAAGACGCGTCACAACGAGGTCGCGCCGAACCAGTTCGAGGTCGCGCCGATCTTCGAGAACTCGAATGTCGGCTCGGACCATCAGATGCTGACGATGCAGATCCTGCAGAACACCGCCCGCCGGTACGGGCTGGTGTGCCTGCTGCACGAGAAGCCGTTCGCAGGCGTGAACGGATCGGGCAAGCACAACAACTGGTCGATGGGGACCGACACCGGCCTGAACCTGCTGGAGCCGGGCGACACTCCGGCGGAGAACCTGCAGTTCCTGTTCTTCTGTGCCGCCGTCATCCAAGCTGTCAACAAGCACCAAGCGCTGCTGCGCGCGTCGATCGCCTCGGCCGGACAGGATCACCGTCTCGGCGCCAACGAGGCGCCCCCGGCGATCATCTCGATCTTTCTCGGGGCGGAGCTCGAAGAAGGTGTTCAGTGCGATCGAGGCCGGCAAGGTGCAGGCCTCCAAGCCAGGCTCGTTCCTGGGCCTGGGCACTCCTGTGCTGCCGGCGCTGCCGCTGCACGGAGGCGATCGCAACCGCACCAGCCCGTTTGCGTTCACCGGGAACAAGTTCGAGTTCCGCGCGCTCGGCTCGAACTCCTCGCCGGCGTGGCCGAATACCGTGCTCAACACGATCGTCGCCGAAGCCGTCGACGATCTCACCGACAAGCTCAAGGCAGCCCTCAAAGGCTCCGGGGCGACCCTGGAGAAGGCCGTCACGAAGGTCGTCAAGGAAGCTTGGACGGCCAATAAGCAGATCGTGTTCGACGGGGACGGCTATTCCGAGGCCTGGCACGCGGAGGCAAAGAAGCGGGGGTTGGAGAACCTGCGTACGACCCCCGACGCGCTGCCCTGGCTCGTTGACAAGCAAACGGTGGCTGCGTTCAAGAAGTACAAAGTGCTGTCCAAGCGCGAGCTCGAGTCCCGCCTGGAGGTGTTCACCGAGCAGTACGCGGTGAACATCAACATCGAGTCCGAGACCGCGTCTGGAATCGCCCGCACGATGCTGTTGCCGGCGGCGGTGCGGTATCTGAACGAACTGCGGGACACGGGAATGGACGAGCTGATCGGCGAGGTCGAGCCGCTCGTCAAGGAGCTGCACTTCGCGCTGCTCGAGCTCGAGGACGCGAACCTGCAGGAGAATCAGCCCGACTCATCGCCCGCCAAGTGGGCCGCGTACATCCGCGACACGGTGATCGGAGCGATGGACGATGTACGCGACGTCGCCGACCGGCTGGAGAAGCTGGTGGCGGACGACCTGTGGCCGCTGCCGAAGTACTCGGAGATGCTGTTTATCAAGTAATAAGAAGGCGCCCGGCAATGGTCGCCGGCACAGACGTGAAAGGGCTGCGGGCTGGGGCTGGGACGAGACCAGGGAGTTGTTCAAGTCGCCAGCCCGAGTCCGTCGCCGTACGCGTGTGGGAACAGCGAGCGATCGCAAAAGTGGGCACGCAGTGTCAGCGCTGCGCGGAGCGAGCGGGGACCCCGCGCGCGGGCAGCGCGAGGCTCGTGCCCCCGACGGGGCTCGCCAGCCGCCGCTCCAAATCCGTGAAGGCGGAGACGATGTCCCGCGCTTCGAATGAGCGGTTGCGCCGTCCCATGTTCACCTGGCGGATCGCCCCGGCGTCGAGCAGCCGTGCGATCGCCTCGTTGGCGGCGATGAAGCTGCGGTCGATGAGCGCAGCCGCGCCCGTGGCCGTGAAGAGAGGGGCGCCGGGCAGGGCTCGCACCAGCAGGTCCAAAGCAGAGCCCTCGCGGACTGACCCCAAGCGTTCGCGCCAGCTCTCCTGGATGCGGGCGATCCGAGCTTCGAAGGCGACGGCGTCCTCGACCGCGCGAGTGCAGGCCGCAGCGAAGCGGGCGACCCACAGGTTGATCCCCTCGTGGGCGGCACGCGCGGATGCCGGGCCGCGGTAGCGGAATGAGGTGAGACCGTCGACGTAGTCCCTCGCCCAGGTCGCCAGGACGAGCGAGACCGGTACGAGTACGCGCGTCGCCACGCCGCGCCGGCGCAGGACCAGGTGGATCAGCGCACGACCGGTCCGGCCGTTGCCGTCCACGAAGGGGTGAATCGTCTCGAACTGCGCGTGGGCAATCGCCGCCTGGGCGACGGCCGGCAGGGAGTCCTCGTTGCAGAAGGCGCACAGGTCCTCGAGCAGGTCGGGCACGCGCTCAGATGGCGGCGGCACGAACGCAGCCGAGCACGGATTGTGGCTCGAGCCGCCAATCCAGTTCTGCTCGGCCCGCAACTTGCCTGCGTGCTTGTCCAGCCAGGTTCCGCTCAGCAGCCGGCGGTGGACCTCGAGCAACTGCCCCAACGCGATCTCGTCTCCAGGGCCGACACTGTCCAGCGCGAACCGCATCGCGTCGATGTTCGCGAGCACCTCCGAGGCTGTGAGGTCTTTGACGTGTCCTCCCAGCTCACGTACCGCTTCGGCGCGCAGCAGTCTGCTCGCGCCGACCTCCAGGCCCTCGATACGCGAGGACGCCACGGACTCGGCCCGCAGCAGGATGCGCGCCAGCGCCTCGGTTTCGATCAGCGCGGATGCTTCCACGTCCAGGCGTGCGATCGCCACCTCAGCGTCCACAACCTCGGCCGCCACGTCGCCGTCGAGCGCGATGTGCCGACCCACCAGCGCGTCTGGGACGTACGCCTCGTACTCGCACGAGCGACGATCTTTGCGGGACATGCCCGATCCGATGTCGCTGCTCCAGTGTCGTTTGATGACTTTGGACATAGCTTCGTAACCTTAGATATGGGCTTTACCTTATTATAGGTTATCCTCTAAACCTTAGCAAGCTCCTTTCCTATTTAGCCTTCGGCGAGATCGCCACTAACCGAAGGATCGTCCATAACCTTCAGCGAAGGATCGTCCAGAACCTTCACTCGGAAGTAGCCATATTAAGGCTTACACCACAAGCCTCAACATGGAGCATCACCAACGCTTCCGCTGCAACCCCGGCGCCCCAGGGCGCGGATGCCTCCATCGCTAGCATGTGACCTGCAAATGCCCTCGCAACGCGACTACCTGCAAGCCATCAAAGAGCGCGTCGTCGTCTACGACGGCGGCATGGGCGCAACCCTGGAGCAGTTCGAGCTGAGCAGCGAGGACTACGGCGGTCTGCAGGGCAAGTGCCACGAGGCGCTGGTGCTCAACCGCCCGGACGTGATCGAGGGCGTGCACAGCTCGATGCTCGAAGCGGGCGCGGAAGTGCTCGAGACCGACACGTTCCAGGCGTCGCGGATCAAGCTCGAAGAGTGGGGCCTGGCCGAGTACACGGTCGAGATCAACACCAAAGCGGCAGAGATCGCGCGTAAGGCCGCCGGCGAGAATCGGTTCGTCGCGGGCTCGATCGGGCCGACCGGATACCTGCCGGCCTCAGAGGACCCCTCGCTCGGGCAGATCAGGTTCGGGGAGCTGGTCGAGGTGTTCTCAGAGCAGGCTGCCGGGCTGATCGACGGCGGCGTGGATCTGATCATCATCGAGACCGCGCAGGACATCCTCGAGGTGAAGGCCGCCGTGTTCGGTGCGCGCGAAGCGTTCAAGAGCACGGGTAGGACGCTGCCGATCCACACCTCGGTGTCGCTGCTGCCGAACGGCGGCAAGATGCTGCTCGGAACCGACATCTCCGCTGTGCTGACCACACTGGAGGCGTTGAAGGTGGACGTGATCGGGTTGAACTGCTCGACCGGCCCGGAGGACATGCGCGATGCGATCAGGTTCCTCGGCGAGTACTGCCCCGTTCCCGTCGCGTGCATCCCCAACGCGGGCTTGCCGTTGCAGGGTCCGGATGGTGAGACGATATTTCCCGAGCAGCCGGAGCCGCTCGCGGAGGCTCTGAAGGAGTTTGTCGAGCGCTATGGCGTCGGGATCGTCGGCGGTTGCTGTGGAACGACGCCCGCGCATATCGCCGCGATCGTGGAGCGCATCGCCAGACCTGCGGACGGACCAGCGGACGGACGGACAGTCGGGCAGGCAGGCGAGCAGACGAGCAGACGATCCCTCCCACTAAGGCCAGCCCCGCGCGCGCCGCACCTGTCCTCGATGATCGCCGCAACCCCGCTCGTGCAGGAGCCAAGGCCGACGATGGTCGGCGAGCGGGTGAACTCCCAAGGCTCGCGCAAGGCCAAGGAGCTGCTGCTCGCCGACGATTACGACGGGCTCGTGCAAATCGCCGAGGACCAGGTCACCGGCGGCGCGCACGTGCTCGACCTGTGCGTCGCGCTGACCGAGCGCGCGGACGAGGACGAGCAGATGCGGCTGGTGGCCAAGAAGGTCTCGCTGACCCAGCCCGCGCCGATCCAGATCGACTCGACCGAGCCAGAGGTGATCGAACGGGCACTCGAGCAGGTCCCCGGCCGGGCGATCGTCAACTCCGTGAACCTCGAGGCGGGACGCGCCAAGCTCGACCGCGTCGTGCCGGTCGCGCTCGCCCATGGAGCAGCGCTGATCGCGCTGACGATCGACGAGGTGGGGATGGCCAAGACGGCGCAGCGCAAGGTCGAGATCGCCCAGCGGATCAAGGAGCTGTGCTGCGACGAGCACGGCCTCGACCCCGAGCTGCTGATCTTCGACTGCCTCACGTTCACGCTCACAACCGGCGACGAGGAGTGGCGCCCGTCGGCCGTGGAGACGATCGCGGGGATCAAAGCGATCAAGGAAGAGATCCCACAGGTGAAGACGTCGCTGGGCGTGTCGAACGTGTCGTTCGGCGTGTCTCCGGGCGCGCGGGCGGTGCTGAACTCCGTGTTCCTGCACCACTGCGTGCAGGCGGGACTCGACCTCGCGATGGTCAACCCGAATCACATCACCCCATACTCAGAGATCTCCGACAACGAGCGCGAGCTCGCCGACGATCTCGTGTTCAACCGCAGCGAGGACGCGCTGGAGCGGTTCATCGCCCATTTTGAGTCCAAGGGCGAGGAAGACAGCGGGCCCGGCGCCGCCGATCCGACTGAGGGGATGGAGCCCGAGGAGGCGCTGCACTTCCACATCCTGCGCCGGCGCAAGGAGGGTGTGGAGGACTGGATCGACCGCAGCGTGGAGAAGATCGGCGCGGTGCCGACGCTCAACGAGGTGCTGCTGCCGGCGATGAAAGAGGTCGGCGACAAGTTCGGCGCGGGCGAACTGATCCTGCCGTTCGTGCTGCAGTCCGCGGAGGTGATGAAGCGCGCGGTCGCGCAGTTGGAGAAATATCTCGACAAGATCGAGGGCTATACGAAGGGCACGGTCGTGCTTGCGACGGTGTTCGGCGACGTGCACGACATCGGCAAGTCGCTCGTGAACACGATCCTCACGAACAACGGTTACACCGTGATCGACCTCGGCAAGCAGGTGCCGATCCAGACGATCGTCGATGCCGCCCAGGAGCACAATGCCACGGCGATCGGGCTGAGCGCGCTGCTGGTCTCGACTTCCAAGCAGATGCCCGCGTGCATCCAGGAGCTGCACGCCAAGGGACTGTCATATCCGGTGCTGATCGGCGGCGCGGCGATCAATCGCGCGTTCAGCTTCAGAGCGCTGTATCCCGGCGGTAAAGACTCGGAGGAGCCCTACGAGCCGGGGGTGTTCTACTGCAAGGATGCGTTCGAGGGCCTGTCGGTGATGGACCAGCTGATCGACGCCGACGCGCACGCGGCGCTGCTGGAAAAGCTGAGTACCGGCGCCAAGGCATTCCGCGCCAAAGGCGAGGAGCCCGAGGAGGAGCTCAACTTCGCCGATGCCTCCGTCCGCTCCGCCGCGCGCACCGACGTGCCGATCCCGACGCCGCCGTTCTGGGGTGTCAAGGAGATCCCGGTGGACCTCGACGAGGTCTACCCTCACCTCGACACGCACGTCCTGTTCAAGCTGCATTGGGGCGGGAAGGGCGTCAAAGGCGAGGCTTGGAAGACCCTGCTGAACGACGAATTCCGCCCGCGCCTGGAGCGGATGTGGCGCGAGCAGACCTACCTGCATCCGCGTGCGCTGCTTGGGTTCTTTCCGTGCTGCTCAGACGGCAACGACATCGTCGTGCTTGACCCCTCCGATCGCGAGACCGAGCTGACGCGGTTCGTCTGCCCGCGCCAGCCCAAGGGCGACCGCATCTGCCTCGCCGACTTCTATCGCCCGGGCGAGTCGGGTGGGTCTCAATCCAAGAGTCGGCCTCCAACCGAGCTGGACGTGATCGCGGTGCAGGCAGTGACCGTCGGCGACGAGGTGACCGAGCTGATGGCAAGACTGGAGGCCGAAGGCGAATTCGCCGAGCAGCTGTTCGTGCATGGACTCGGCGTGCAGACCGCCGAGGGACTCGCCGAGTGGCTGCACTGGAAGGCGCGCAACATGCTCGACATCCCCACCACCCAGGGTCGACGCTACTCCTGGGGCTATCCAGCCGTGCCCGAGCAGTCAGAGCATCTGAAGGTCGAGCAGCTGCTAGACCTCGCCCAGATCGGGATGCGTATCAGCGATGGCTATGCGCCCATACCCGAGCAGTCCACGCTCGCGCTGATCGCTCACCACCCCCAAGCGATCTACTTCGGCACGCGCCAGGGTCGGCTGCTGGGAGACGGCTCACCCGACGACGTGATCAAGGGCTCGGCTCGCGACCCCTCGCTGTTCGGCGAGCTGGACGACGAGGACCCGCCGGACGGGACCGTCGAAGCGGAGGACGAGCCGGCGATGGCCTCCTGAACAGAGTCGGTCAGCCCTCCACGCGCTAGAGCCCGCGAGCGGCGTTTTATCCGCGACCCGTCTACCCCTCTACGCCCGAAGGAGCGCCCTTGATCGCTGCCGATCGCGCACCCGCGGGCAGTGGCCCCAGCGTGACCGGCGCGGCGTGCATCGTGCGCAACCGCACGTCCCGCCAGGAGAGTCCCTCGTTGAGCAGCGCCGGCACGCCCATCAGCAGGGCGGTCGCAACCTCGACGGCCTGCAGAACGATGCCGTAAGCG
This sequence comes from uncultured Solirubrobacterales bacterium, assembly GCA_963705245.1. Lineage (GTDB taxonomy): Bacteria > Actinomycetota > Thermoleophilia > Solirubrobacterales > Solirubrobacteraceae > Palsa-744. The sequence goes on from OY970062.1 coordinate 302,706, forward strand.
ATGGCTTCGGGGGTGGAGACGTGGTAGGCGCCGACGAGGACGGCGACGCACGCAGCCTGGAACACACCGACGTTGGCGGGCGTGGCGGGGATGACGGCGGTGACGTTGACCGCGAACAGGACACCCGCGGCGGCGCCCGCACCGGCCTGGGAGTCCAGACCGAGAGCCATCAACAACAGCCAGCAGGACATCCACTGCAAAGTCCACGCGCCGAGCTGAGCCACGCTCGCGATCGCCGCGCGGCGGGGCTGGCGAAACACGCGCAGGCCGTCACGCAAGCGCAGCAACACAGCGCGCAGGCCGGCGAGCGCCGCCTGCAGGCGGCGCGAGCGGGAGACCGCGGAAGGCGGAATCAGGACGGGCGCGAGCAGAACCGCGACGAGCGCGGCCAGCGGCGCGAGGGCGATCAGGAACAGCGCCCGGTCATGGCCGTCGAGGACGCTGACGCTCGAGAGCGTGACGCAGCCGAGGATCAGCAGCGCGAGCAGGTTCAGCAGCGTCTGGGAGACCATCGTGCCGAGCACGACAGGGAGCGTCTCGCGCGCGCGGCCGAGGCGCCGCGCGACGATCAGCGCGCGCGAGGGCTCGCCCAGACGAGCGGGGAGCGTCGAGGACATGAGCACGCCGATGAACGTGCCCTGCATCGCATCGCGGCGTTTGGCACGGCGCCAGGTGGGAGCCGCGACGAGGATCGAGTGCCAAGCCAGCGCGCGGACGAACATCGCTGCGCACATCAAGGCCAGACCGGCGATGAGCAGCCCAGGCTTGGACGCGACCAGCGACGCGGCGACGCGAGTGACACCGACGCGCTGCAGGGCCAGAGCGGCGAGCCCGACGCCGACAAGCGAGCTGGCCGCCAATCCGAGTCGGCGCAGGGTGCGCAGACGGCGCGACCGGTCAGATATTGGAGCAGTGCCCGTCGTGACCGACCGGCGACCGGGGACATCGTCGCCGAGTGGGGCGGTCAGGGACGGGAGCCGCTGGGCGGGCACACGCGGCAGCAGATCGGCCGGCGCGAACCCGTGACGGACCGCGGCGCGGGCCAGATGCGTAGCTGGCTCGCCGACGGATAGAGCCTGCTCGTAGCAGTCGAGCACTTCGGCGGCGACGTGCGGCCAAGCGAAGCGCTCGGCACGCTCGCGCGCGGCGGTCGCCATGCGCGCGCGCCGGGCCGGCTCGAGCGCGAGCAAGCGCAGCGCCTCGGCGAGCGCGAGCGGGTCGCCAGCCGGCACGAGCTGCCCGTCGATGCCGTCACGCAGGACGTCGCGATAGCCGGGGATGTCGGAGGCGAGCACGGGGGTACCCGCGGCAAGACCCTCGGTGATGACCATGCCGAAGCTCTCACCGCCCAAAGAGGGAGCGCAGAGCACATCGGCGCGCGCCAGCTCGGCCAGCTTGTGCGGCTCTGAGACCTTGCCGAGCGCGCGGATGCAGCGGTCGTCGAGGGTCATGTGCGCGACCTCCTCGGCGGACGCGCCGACGAGCGTGAGCGTGGCCGGCACGTGGTCGCGGAGCGCCTCGAACGCGCGTAGGAGCACGGACAGGCCCTTGCGCTCGACGGCCTGGCCGACGAACAGGATCCGCAGCGTGTCCGGCGCGTCCCCGGATGCCGCCGGCGCCTGCCCGAGCTGAACGCCGTTGGGCACGATCCGGTAGCGCCCGCCGTAGAAGCGCCGCGCGGTCCAGGCCGCCGCCTCGGACACGGCGATGCGCACGCGCAGGCGGTTGACACGCCGGCGCCCGCCCAGGGGAATCGCCGCGATGCCGTTGGTGATCGGGTTCTCGGAGTAGGTGTGGAACGTGCCGACGAGGGGCAGGGAGCCGGAGCTGAGCAGCGCGTCCCAGCAGATGACGGGGACGATCGGCTCGTGGACGTGAACGACGTCGTAACCGCCGCCCCGCAGCTCCCGGCGCAGGGCGAAGATCGCGCCGGGGGAGCCCGTTATGTTCGAGACGGCGCCGTTGGCGGGCAGCCCGAACGTGCGTCCAAGCGAGACGAAGCGCTCGGGCGGCTCCCGGCGTTGCGGGCGCGCACCGCGGTGCAGACGGCGTGAGAGCGCGTCGTCCGGGTCGTACGGCGCAAGGATGCGAGCATCGTGCCCGAGCGCATCCAGCTCGGCCGCGAGCGCCTCGATATGGCGCGTGACGCCTCCGGGGTAAGTCCAGGAGTACGGCGAGATCAGCGCGATCCGCACGCTCCATACTGTATCCACCCGGCCGGTGCGATAATCGAACCGTGGCCGCCAGGCACTTCGTCAAGTACACGTTCCTGAAGCTGGATCCGGCCTGGCGACGTCTGGACGCGGGGAGCCGCGAACAGGGTAAGCGCGAGCTGCTGGCAGCGTGCGAGGACTTCGCCGACGGGCACCTGCTGCAGGCGTTCTCGCTCGTGGGCACGCGGGGGGACGCCGAACTGCTGCTGATCGCCGAGGCCGAGAACCTGCAGCGCATCCACGAGCTGCACGTCGTGATGGCCCAAAGCGGGCTGATGAAGTGGGCGCAGATCCCATACTCGTTCTTGGGGATGCGCAAGAGCTCGGAATACTCCGAAGACGAGCGCACGAGCCCGCGCGGCTTCGAGGGCAAGTACGTATTTGTGTACCCATTTGTCAAGTCCCGGGAGTGGTACGGGTTGCCAGCCGATGAGCGCTGGCGGATCATGCAGGGACACATCCAGGTCGGGCGCGAATATCCGGGCGTGGACAACCACACGACGTACTCGTTCGGGCTGGACGACCAAGAGTTCGTCGTCGCGTTCGACACCGACGACGTGGGCACGTTCCTGGACCTCGTGCAAAGACTGCGCACAACGGAGGCCTCGAAGTACACGGTCCGCGACACACCAAGCTTCACGTGCATCAGGATGTCGCTGGAGCGCGCTCTGAACGCCCTCGACGGCGAGCCGATTGGCGCCGACACTGCTACGGCGGCGCTGCCCGCTGCCTAAGGGACGCGCCCACCTGCTCCGGGCGGACCCGGTGCTCGCCGAAGTGATCGCGGCCGTCGGAGCACTGCCCGACGCGCGGGATGGACGACCGGACCGTGACGATCACTACGGCGCGCTGGTGCGGGCGATCGTCGGCCAGCAGCTGTCGGTGAGCGCGGCGCGGGCGATCTACGGACGGCTGACAGCTCGCTTTGACGACAAGCCCCCTACGCCCGAGCAGATTCTCGAAGACGAGCCCGAAGAGCTGCGCGCCGCCGCGGGCCTGTCACGCGCGAAGGTGAGCTATCTCAGATCGCTCGCCGAGCACACGTCCTCGGGCGAGCTCGAGCTCGAGCGACTGGACGAGCTGGACGACGAAAAGGTGATCGCGGAGCTGACCGCCGTGAAGGGGCTCGGCCTGTGGAGCGCGCAGATGTTCCTCATGTTCCACCTCGAGCGCCCCGACGTGCTCCCTGTCGGGGACCTCGGCATTCGTCGCGCGATCGAACGCGCTTATGGACTGGATGCGTTGCCGGACCCGATCGCGATGGAAGAGATCGCGCAGCCATGGCGCCCACAGCGCACGCTTGCCTGCCGCTACCTGTGGCGTTCACTGGCTAACGAGCCGACGTAAGAACTATCGACGAATAGAACATCTGTCGATAGCTCCCTGGGCGCAGCAAAGCATCCCGCAATGGCGACCGACGTAGCGCGAATGGTCCACCGGCGCAATGACCGCCTGCGGAAGGCCAAGCATCAAGAGCACCACCACGAGAAGCACAAGAGCAAGCACGCAAAGCACCACAAGCGCCGGCGTAAGCACAAGCCCCGCAAGCACGTTCGTCATGTGGCGAGAAAGCCACGCGGCACGCTTGCAATCCCGCCACCGAGCGCCCCGGCTTCGCCTCCGGCGCCCTCTCCCGCCCCGGTCGAATCGCTGGGCGCTCCACTGTCGCTCGCCCAGGCGCACCGTCTGTGCTGGCGCGCCGGTTTCGGGCCGGCCCCCAGACAGATCGAAGAACTGGTGGGACAGCCGCTGAGACAGGTCGTCTACGGTCTCACCCGCCCGTCCGGGGCGGCGACGCTGAGTGGTCCGGAACCGACCGACGAAGACGGCAATCCGCTCGCGCCCGCCGACGCGTGGGGCGAGGATCACTGCTGGTGGCTTGACCGCATGGTCCGCTCCGATCAGCAACTCGTGGAGCGGATGACGTTCATCTGGCACGACTGGTTCGCCAACTCCAACGAGAAGGTGGGCAACCAGCAGCAGATGCTCGACCAGAACAACCTGTTCCGCTCTATGGCGCTTGGCAGCTTCCACGACCTGTTCCTCGAGGTCACGAGCAATCCGGCGATGCTCGTGTTCCTCGACGGGATCTACAACGACAAGGACGAACCGAACGAGAACTACGCGCGCGAGATGATGGAGCTGTTCTCGCTGGGCGCCGATCGCGGCGCCTACACCGAGGACGACGTGCGCGAAATGGCGCGCACGCTGACCGGCTGGCGCGCTGAATGGACGCAGAGCGCGGGCCTGCAGAACTTCCACTACGACCCGGCCCATCACGACACGGGATCGAAGACGGTGTTCGGGCAGACGGGCAATTGGGGTTGGGAAGACGCCGTGCGTCTGTGCGTCGAACACCCCCTGCACGCCTCGTTCTTCGTGACGAAGCTATGGGGCTACTTCATCTCCAGTCAGCTCGACGAAGCGACGCTCGCCTCGCTGCAGGGGGTGTATGTGAGCTCGGGATACAGCATCCAGGCAGTCGTCGAGGCGATCTTGCAGCATCCCGACTTCTACGAAGGCCCGGAGCTCGTGACTCCGCCCGTCGTATACAACGCAGGTCTGCTGCGCGCAATCTCTCGTCCGATCGACACGACTGCTTGGGCGTGGCTGTCGGCGAGCGCCGGCCAGCAGCTGTTCTACCCGCCGAACGTCTCGGGCTGGGACTTCGGCGCGTGGCTGGACACGTCAACTCTCAAAGCTCGCTGGGAAATCGCCAGCTACGTCACCGAGAAGACCTACCCGAATCCTTGGGCCGACGAAGAAAAGGGTGAAACCGTCTACAGCGCGACCGAGGATCCCGCCGCCGCGCTGGCCGCCGCCATGGCGTACTGGGGCGAGCCACTGCTCTCCGCCGAATCCCAGCAGGTGATCGCCGCCTTCGCGCAATCCTGTCTGCCGAGCTCGATCTCCGACTGGGAGCAGAGCCCCTTCCGTGCGCTGCGTCAGAACGCCCTGCGGATGCTGATCGCGACCTCCCCCGACATGCAGGTGAGCTGACGTGCGCCACCGCAAGCAGACGTGTACCGCCGAAGGCCACCGCAAGCAAACACGTACCGCCGAAGGCAAGACGGGCGATGACGATGTCCAGGCGCCAGTGCGGCACACGATCGCGATGACATATGACGACGAGGTGAGTTGACCATGCCGAGCAGCTGTTCGTGCAACGACTTCAACCGCGCCCAGCTGCTGCGCCGCGGCGCAGCCGTCGCGGGCAGGGGTCTGCCGAAGATCGAGCCGGGGATGCCGCTGCCGGCCGGCACGGGTATGGATCGGCGCACGTTCCTGCTGCGATCCGCCGGCGCGGCCATCTCGGTGTACGGAGCAACGATGCTCAGCCCGCGGCACTTCGAAGAGGGCATCGCTGCGGCAGCGGCCGCCGCCCCCGCGCAGCCGGTCCTCGTCTCGATCTTCATGGAAGGCGGCTGGGACGCGCTGTCTGTGCTGGCGCCGGTCAAGGAAGCCAAGTACCGCGAACTGCGCCCCACGCTTGGTCTCGCGGAAGGGACGGGGAAAGTGTTCAGCGAGGATCCCGAACTGATGTGGCATCCGGCCGCCGGCGGCCTGGCCGAGCTGCACGAAGAAGGCAAGGTCACGACCTTCCCCGCCGTAGGGTATGACCCACCGGACGAGAGCCACTTCACCAGCCGCCACTACTGGGAGGTGGGCCAGCTCGACACCAATACGCGTTCGGGCTGGATGGGTCGCTACCTGGATGCGACCGGCGAACCCGGTAACCCGCTGCAGGGCCTGTCGCTGGACTACTCGCTCGCGCCGGCGCTGGCCACGACGAAGATGCCCGTGGCGGCCGTGTCCTCGCCGGCCGACTACAACATGTGGGCCTACGGACTGAGCGAACCGATCACCGACCCCGCGATGAAGGCATTCGGCGAACTGGGAGCGCTGAACGCCCCCTCGCCCGCCTACGCGCAGGCCCGGGGCGCATCGCTGGACACGAGCATCGTGCTCAACCAGATGGCAGCGTTCGTCGAATCCCAAGGCAAATCGACATACAAGCCGACGGTCCCCTACCCCACCGCAGACGGAGAATTCTCCGAACGGCTGGCCGCGCTGGCGGCGATGCTCGGGGCCGGGCTGCCGATCAAATGCGCGTCGCTGACCGCCGTCGGCTCGTATGACACGCACTCCGATGAGAAGGACACCCTCAGCACAAACCTGGGAGAGACGGTGGAATCGGTACTCGCGTTCCAACGCGACCTCGAACAGCGCGGTCTGGCGGACCGGGTGCTGATTCAGCTGTGGTCGGAGTTCGGGCGCCGTCCGCAGGAAAACGGCTCGGGCACCGACCATGGTGCGGCGGGCCTCGCGTTCCTGATCGGAACACAGGCAGCGGGCAAGATGATCGGCGAGTTCCCCGGCCTGAGCAAACTTGACGAAAACGAAAATCTCGTCAACACCTCGGATTTCCGCGCGATGTACTGCTCGCTGCTGGAGCAGTGGTTCCAGACCGAAGCCGGGGTTGCGATTCCGGAAGCGGCAGCGTTCGCACGACCGCAGCTGATCAAGAGCTGATGGGACGAGGAGGTCTTACGCCCCAACGGAATGTGCGCCGTGGAGCGTCACTGTTGCTGGTCTGCGCGCTGTGCATCGCAGGCGGCGCGCTGGCCGCGGTGGCGATCGCCGCCCCCGGACATGGTGCGCGCCGGCGCCACACTCACACGATGAAAGCGTGCCGGCGCGCAAGACATCCTCACCGCTGTCTCACAAGACGCGCCAATGGAAAGGTCCACACCCGGCACAAACGGGGCAAACGGACCGCTGGCACGCGCGGGAGCGCCTCCGGGGGGTCGAGCTCGACGGGCAGCTCGATCGCGCCGGGGACGGCGGGCTCGCCACCGGGCGCTCCCGGCTCGGCATCTGGCTCCGAAACGACGCCCCCCGGCTCGGGTGGCGGAGCGCCACCCACTGAATCCCCCAGCGCCCCCACGGCGCCCGCCCGCGTGCAGGTGACGGCCGAAGACACCGAAGGATTCCGGTTCGTCCTCTCGCGTACGAGCGTGCCCGCCGGCAAGGTGATCATCGAATTCGTCAACCACGGCCAGGATGAACACAACCTGCACGCGGTCGAATCGGCTGCGGGCACGCAAGCAGGCTCATTGCCGAACACCCTGCCTGGCGCTCACCCGGAACTGACGGTCGAGCTCCGTCCCGGCAGCTACACCCTGTTCTGCTCGTTGCCCGAACACGAGGCGAAAGGCATGAAAGCGACGCTCGTCGTGCAGTGAGTCGAGGCCTGTCACCCCGCGGCGCCTTGCCACACTCGCCCTTCAGATAGCCGCAACACGCTCAGACGGCTCGCCAACCTCAGAAGACTCACCAAGCCTCAGACCAACAGCCGAACCTCAGAAAACTCCCAAACCTCAGATAACCCGCCGAACCGAGACGGTGCGATCGGCCTCGGCGGCGATCTCCCAGCCGGGCGTGCCGCCATCTGCGCGGAAATGACGTGCAACGACCGCCGTCGGCCCCGGCAGTCCGCGCCCCCCCGGCTGATCGGCGCGAGCGTCGTGGAAGACGACGTGGCCGCCAAGCGGGACGAAGCGCTGCCACTGCGACCAGTCAAGCTCGCATCCGGACTCGGAGTGGTCTCCGTCGATGAACACCAGGTCCGTCCCGCCGCCCCGCCAGCTCGAGGCCAGCTCAGTGGAGAGGCACGCATGCCAGTGGACGGCAGGCGCCGCAGGACCGCGCCGGCGCTGAGCGCGTGCGACTACACGCTGGGTCGCCCACTCGGTGGCTCCCCAACCTGAAGGGAGCGCGTCGGGATGGCGGCCGAACGGGTCGACCAGGTGCAGCTCCGCATCGGAGCGCAGCGCTTCGCACAGGACGACCGCGGATGAGCCCTCGTATACGCCGATCTCGACCACCCGACGGGCTCCACGAGCGGCATCCAGCAGCACGGAGGCATCCTCGTCGGAGTGCATCGTGCGCGGCGGGATCAGCCCAGAGCCGACGGCAAGCGCGCGCAAGCGCACGTCGTCGCGCAGGCGTTCGGGCGTCAGACTTCGGAGACGGGCAGGCAGGCCAGACATCGAACGCACCCTATGCGCTCGCCGGCCGTCAGACTGCTGAGACCTGCTCCTCCTCGGCCACCCGAAATGAGGAGCCACAGCCGCAGGCGGCGACGACGTTGGGGTTCTCGACCTTGAATCCCGCTCCCTGAAGGCTCTCCTCGTAGTCGATAACCGAACCGCGCACGTAGGGCAGGCTCTCGTTGTCGACCAGCAGCTTCAGGCCATGAGACTCGAACACGGTGTCCTCCGGACGCTGCTCGTCGAAGGCGAGCTGATACTGAAAGCCCGAACAGCCACCCCCGCGAACACCGACACGCAAACCGGCAAGGCTCACGTCCGCGTCCTGAGCGGCGAGGAAGTCATGGACCTTTTCGGCGCCGATATCGGTGATCGTTACCATCGCTTTCCAAAGTATAGCGAGGGCATAGAGAGTGTTCTAAGCTTGCCAGGAACATGCCAAATGCCGATGAGATCAAGCAGCGGATCGAGGCCGCGATCCCGGGAGCGCAGGCCGAGGTCGAAGACTGGACCGGCGGCGGCGATCACTTCAAGGCGACCGTCACAGCGGCCGCATTCCAGGGCCGTAGCCGTATCGAGCAGCACAAGCTCGTCTATGAGGTGTTTGGCGCGGAGATCGGCGGCCCGATCCATGCGCTGTCGCTGAAGACCCAAAGCCCCCAATAGCAACAGAGGAGCAGCCATGACAGACACCGAGCCAAATCAGATTCGCGACGCGATCGGACAGGCGATCTCCGAGCATGAGGTGATCCTGTTCATGAAGGGAACCCCGGAGGCGCCCGCGTGCGGCTTCTCGGCACGTACCGTGGGGATGCTGCAGGATCTGCAAGCGCCGTTCGCGGCGGTTGACGTCCTCCCGGACCCACGCATCCGCGAGGAGCTGTCGGCGATCTCGCAGTGGCCGACGATCCCGCAGCTGTTCGTCAATGGCGAGCTCGTGGGAGGGTGCGACATCGTGACGGAGATGTACGAGTCGGGCGAGCTGGCACAGACACTGGGCGTAGAGGATGACGACACGCCGGCCGCCCAGGAGTCACCGCGGGAGACCGAGACGGTCGCGCCGGGGCTCACCCAGATCGAGAACCGCCTCGGTTGAGGCCCGACATCTCGCCGGGACTCTCCGTTGCTGTAGCGTCCGCCACGGGATGAGTACGTCCGTCGCGGTAGTCACCGACAGCACGCACTACTTGCCGCGCACGCTCGCGGACGAACAGGGCATCCGCCAGGTCAGCCTGTACGTCGGTTGGAGCGGACAGCCCGAGCGCGAGCTCGACATGGAGAGCTTCGACGGCTTCTACGAGCGCCTGGCGAGCGATCCCGAGCTGCCGAGCACCTCACAGCCTTCGATCGGGGACTTTCTCGCCGTGTGGGAGCCGTTGATCGAGGCGGGACAGGACGTCGTCTCGATCCATCTTGCGGGCGGAATCTCGGGCACGTGCGAGGCCGCCAGACAGGCGCACGAGCTGCTGAGAGAGCGTGGGCTGGGAGAGCGGGTCGAGGTGATCGACAGCGAAACGGCGTGTGGTGGGATGGGTTTGCTGGCGCTCGCGGCTTGCGCGGCGGCGAGGGCGGGCGCGGACCGCGACGCGGTCGCTGAGCGGGTGCGCGAGACCCGCAGGGCACTGAAAATCTGGTTCTGCTTGGACACGTTGGAGTACCTGCGGCGTGGCGGGCGCGTCGGCAAGGCGCAGGCGTGGTTGGGCGGGACGCTGCGGATCAAGCCGATCCTGTCGCTGGAGTACGAGATCGTCCCGGTCGAGCGCGTGCGTACAGCGGGCAGGGCGTTCGAGCGGATGGTCCAATACGCGCGTGAACTGCACGAGGCAGGCTCGGACGGATGGGTGGTGCAGTACATCCAGGCGCCCGAGCAGGCCGAGCGGCTGATCGAACGCTGCCGTGAGATCTTTGACTCCGAGCCGGTCTTCACCTCCGAGGTGGGTCCGGTGATCGGCACCTACACCGGACCCGGCTTGATCGGGGTCGGAGCGATTCCGCGCTCGCTGCTCAGCTGAGCCGCTGCGACCCGACTAGCGACTGCGACCCCGGCGACTGCGGCCGACTAGTGACTGCAGCGACTCGCAACTGGTGCGGCCAGCGGTTGCAGCGACTCGCGACTGCGACAACTAGCGGTTACGGCGGCGGCGGCGACGCAACATCCGCACGCCGAGCGCAAATCCGATCAACGCGGCGCCGGCGGTCAGCTCGCTGCGATGTCGCTCCACGTGGCCGCGCCAGTCGGTGAGGTATACGACCTCGCCACGCAGGCGGACGATCGAGACGGCCAGCTCGTTGCGGTTGGCCTCGATCGAGCTGCGGATCTCGGCGGGTGAGCGCTGGGGCATCAGTCGGCTCCCTCTCGGTCGGCACTCGCGGACGGGTCAGAGGCATGTGGTGTGGCGCCGTAGGGGGCGGGCTCGGCGATGGGACCGCCCGGCGCCGGGGTGGCGCCCGGACCCTGGGCAGTCGAAGAGACCGTGTCGCGGATCTTGCGCGCCTCTTCGATCGCCATGTCCGGCATGGGGGGAGAACCCCGTTTGACTGCGCGGGCGGCGATCAGCCCGGCGATCAGCCCGAGGACGAGCAGGATCAGGGCCATCGCGAAGAATCCCCAGAAGTATGTGAAGTCGTTGCCCGGCAGGTAGTAATAGAGCAGCCAGGCACAGCCGATCAGGACGAAGAACAGGGCGGTGACCACGAAGATCCCGGCGGCGACGCCGATGATCGCGCCCTTGACGAGCTTCGTGGCCTTCGCGGCGACCTCGGCCTTGGCGAGCTCGATCTCCTCGCGGACGAGCAGGGTCGCGCGGTCTGAGACCTCGGCGATCGCAGCGGCGATTCCCTTCGGAACCTCGGCGCCGGCCTGGCCGGCGCCGCTGAACCCGTCCCCACTCTGTCCGCTGCCGGCGGAACCATTGCCGCGAGGGGAATCGCTCACTCGGGCGGCTCCTCGTCAAACAGGCGCTGCCACACTCGCGCGGCGAGGCGGTGGGCGATGAGGCTCGAGAGCGCGCCTATCCCCGTGAGCAGGCCGGACCACATCAAGCGCTTGACCATGTCGTTCTCCATATCGTTACAACGGCAGTCTATTGGTCTCGGGGGACGCGTCCAATCCGCCGCAGACAGTCTCGACTACAAGCCGCTTGGCCTGCTCGTAGTGCTCCTCTCCACGCGGGAGCAGACCGAAGATCCAACCGGTCAGCACCTGCTCGATCGCTCCGTAGAAAGCGATGGCCGCGAACTCGGCTGTGATCTCCGGCTTGAACTCGTGAGCGGCCTGCGCCTTCGTGACGATCTCGGCGATCAGCGTGAAAGCCTCGCGGATCTGGGCGAGGTGGGTCTGCCCGAACGAGTTGGCCGCACGGGTGACCTCGACGATGATCACCTTCATCAGATCTGGGTCATGGCTGTAGGAGTCGATGATGAACGAGGCGATCGCCGCCAGCTTCTCCCGGGCGGGGATCTGCTCGGCGTCGACCTGGCGGATCGTCTCGAGCATGATCGCCCAGCGCTCGAGGAACAGCGTGTCGAGAATCTCGTCCTTCGAGGCGAAGTAGTGGTAGACGAGACCGTAGGCGACGCCCGCCTCGTCGGCGATGTCGGCGACGCGACATGCATGGAAGCCTTGGCGCGCGAACACGCGCACGGCCGCGTCGAGGATCGAACGGCGCTTGTCCGCTGCGGTCTTGGCACGCGTGGCGCTCACCGGGCCTTACCTCCGCCCTGCGTAGCGACTCCCTGCATAGCGGTGCCCTGCGTAGCGACGCCCTGCATAGCGGCGCCGGTCTTCCCTGCGACATCTGACTCCCCCACCCTGGATGCACCGGCCCCGGCTGTGGCGTCCACTCCCTCCTCGGGCCAGCCGTAAGCCTCCGGGCGACGGTTGGCGAGCGCGGGCAGCTGTGCGCGGATCTCGAGCTGGCGCTCGAGGTCGAGCTCGGCGAGGATGTGGTGCTCGCCGTCGGGGGCCTGGGCGAGGACGACGCCCCAAGGGTCGACGATCATCGAGCGTCCGCCGGAGCGGGCGCCGCCGGGGTGAGGACCGACCTGGTTGGCGGCGATCACGAACGCCTGGTTCTCGATCGCGCGGGCGCGAACGAGGACTTCCCAGTGATCGCGGGTCGTCGGCAGCGTGAAGGCAGAGGGCAGCGCGAGGATGCGGGCGCCGCGAACGGCGAGGATGCGAAACAGCTCGGGAAAGCGCAGGTCGTAGCAGATCGCCAGGCCCAGCTCGACACCGGCGGAGTTGACGCCGGTGGAGTCGAAGCCGGCCGAGCCGGTGCTGGAGGCATCGGCACTGGAAGAGTCCGCGCCGGCGGAGGTCTCTGAGAGCACGATCTCATCGCCGGGAAGCTCGAGGTCGGACTCGCGGTAGGAGCGTCCCTCGATGCAGACGTCGAACATGTGCAGCTTGCGATAGACCGCGCGGACGGCGCCCGAGGGCGCGACGTGGACGCAGGTGTTGGCGAACCTCTCCTCCCCCGGGATCAGCTCCAAGAACGAGCCGGCGACGAGGTCGACGCCCAGTTCGCTCGCGATCTCGCGCGCCCAGGAGACCGCGGGCCCGTCGAGGGGTTCGGCGGCGGCGCGAAGTTGCTCGTCGCAGCCGATGGCAGTCCACTTCTCGGGCAGGACGATCAGCTGCGCTCCATCCACGGCGGCGGCGCGTGTGAGACGATCGACGGTAGCGAGGTTCGCGTCGAAGTCGGCGGTGGCGTTGAGCTGGACGGCGGCTGCCTTCACTTGTACATCCCCCTCCGCTGGTCGAGTATCAACCTGCGGAAAATAGATTGACTAGTCAGTCAATATCGTCAAAGCATAGCTCCGGGAATCTCTCGGGAGCGCTCCCAATGACACCAACCACTATGACCGAATCCGTTTTCGCCGCCCACCACCCTCTGCTCCGCGGCGGCCGGCCACTGAAGCGGTGGCGATACGTCGGGGTGTTCTGCGAGGAGCTGATGGCGTGCGCCGCGCTCGTGCAAGTCGGACCAGCCAAGCAGTCGTTCTGGGCGGTGTATACGCGCGGCGGGGGAGCCTCGATCGGTGGGGGGAGCGGTGGACAGATCGGTGGGCGGCTGCGTGAGCGCACACACATGCTTCCACGGCGGAATGTCGCGTTGGAAGCAGGACGAATGCGGGTCAGCCACGACGACGTGCTGCTCGATCTCTCTCTCGATGAAAACGAGGGTATCCAGGCGCTCTGCCCGCACGGCCGCGAGCACGTGTGGACGCGTAAGCAGGCCGGAATCCAGGCCCGCGGCACGCTTGCCCTCGACGGCGGTCCCCCACGACAGATCGAGGCGCTCGCGGTGATCGACGACACCGCCGGCTATCACGCCCGCTTCACGGAGTGGTGGTGGAGCGCCGGGGTCGGCGTGGCTCCCGACGGAACGCCGCTGGCCTGGAACCTCGTCGCCGGAGTCAACGACCCGCCCACGGGCTCCGAGCGCGCCGTCTGGATCCTCGGCGAGCCGCGCGAGACCGCTCCGGTCAGCTTTGCGCGCGACCTCTCTCGGATCCGTGCCGAGGACGGCTCAGAGCTGAGCTTCGCCCCCGAGGCCGAACGCCGCCGCCACGAGAACCTGCTGATCGTGCGCAGCGACTACCGGGCGCCCTTCGGCGTCTTCTCCGGCACGCTCCCCGGCCACGTCGAGCTGGCCCATGGCCTCGGCGTCACCGAGCACCACCGCGCGCGCTGGTAGCCGCCCGGCGCTCAGGCCCGGAAGACGGCGCTCAGCGGCGAGGACTCCGGCGGACCGGCGGCCGCGCCGCAGGACAGCAGCTCGGCGACCTCCTGCGCGGAGTAGCCGGCCGCGCGGAGCACCTGCTCGGTGTGCTCGCCCAGGGCCGGTCCGGGCAGGCGCGCGTGCTCACCGGGCGTGCGGGTCAGCTTGACGGGGATGCCGAGCTGGCGCACGGGCGACGATGCCCCGGGCTGGTCGATCTCCACGACCATCTCACGAGCCCGCACGAGCTCGGAGTCAAGCGCCTCGTCCAGGTCGAGGACCGGCTCCAGGCAGCAGTCGTGCTCACGCGCGAACGCTTCCCACTCGGCCCGCAGGCGAGAACGGAAGATCGCCTGGACCTCGGCGTGGGCGTCGGAGCCGGGGCGCTCGAACTGCTTGTCGATCAGATCCTCCCGACCGACGCCGGCGCAGAATGCCTGCCAGAACTTCGGCTCCAGCGCGCCGAGCGTGACCCAGCCGTCGGCGCACTCGTACGGCCGGTAGCAGATCAGCGAACCTGCGAGCGGCAGATCGCCGCGGTGCGGGACGGTCCCCTCGACGAAGTGACCGGCGGCGACCATCGCCAGCCAGGAGAGCGCGCCGTCGGCCATCGAGACGTCGACGACCTGGCCTTCGCCCGACCCCGATCTCGCCTGTCCAGCTTGCGATCCCTCTGCCTGTCCGTCGCGCGCGGGCGCGCCATCGCGCTCGCGCAGGGCGGCCATGATCCCGAACGCGGCCATCAGCGCGCCGCCGCCGAGGTCGGCGATCTGGCCCGCGGCCTGGACGGGCTCGCCGCCGCGCTCGCCCGTGAGACCGAGCAGGCCGACGAGGCCGAGGTAGTTCATGTCGTGCCCGGAGGCCTCGCGCTTGGGGCCAGTCTGGCCGTAACCGGAGATCGCGCAGTAGACGATCCCGGGGTTGACCTCGCGCATGCGCTCATAGCCGACGCCGAGACGGTCGAGCACACCGGGGCGGAAGGACTCGAGCACGACGTCGTGCTCGCGTACGAGCGCCAGCAGGACCTCGCGACCGCGCTCGTTCTTGAGGTCGATGCGGATCGAGCGCTTGTTGCGGTTCAGCGACAGGAAGAGGGCCGACTTGGCGCTGTCCTGCACCCCCTCCACATACGGGGGGGACCAGCGGATGTAGTCGCCCATGCCGGTGTCCTCGACCTTCAGCACGTCCGCGCCGAAGTCGGCCAGCAGCAGCGAGCAGAACCCGCCTGGCAGCAGGCGCGAGAGGTCGAGCACGCGGATGCCCTCCAGCGGCAGGCTCATGACGTGGGACCCACCTGCTCGCTCGGAACGACCCCAAGCAGCCCGCGGGCCTCGGCGACCGTCGCCGGACGGCGCCCGATGTCTTCGGTCATCTGTCTGGCCTTGGCGATCAGCTCGCCGTTGGACTTGGCCATCTCGCCGTTGGGCAGGTAGAGGTTGTCCTCCAGACCCACCCTGATCGAGCCGCCGAGGGTAAGCGCGGCCGCCACCAGCTCCCACTGCCGGCGGGAGATGCCGATCACGGCCCAGTGCGAGCGGGCGTGGATACCTGTGCTGGGGCCGCCCTCGACGCCCGGGATGTTCGCGACCATCGCCGCGAGGTTGCGCGCTCCCGGAGGCACGCCGCCGGTGACACCCATGATGCAGTCCACGTGCAGTGGCGGCTTGAGCACGCCCATGTCGATCAGCGGCTCCAGGCTCCCGACATGGCCGAGGTCGAAGCACTCGTGCTCGGGTTTGATGCCCAGCTCGTTCATGGCTTGCAGCAGCTCCACGATCTCCTCGAAGGGATTCGCAAAGACCATCTTGAAGACGAAGTCCTTGCGCGAGCGCGAGTACTTCGCGTAGTTCATCGAGCCCATGTTCAGCGCCGCGACTTCGGGGCGGCACTCGCGCAGGTAGGCGACGCGCTTCTGCACCGAGATCCCGACGGCGCCGGTCGAGAAGTTGATGATCGCCGCGTCGCCGACCTCGGCGCGGATCGCGTCTGCGATCGCCTTGTAGTCCTCAACCTCGAAGCTCGGCGAGCCATCGGGTTTGCGCGCGTGGATGTGGATCATCGTCCCGCCCTCGTCGACGATCCGCCGCGCCTCGGCGGCGTACTCGGCGGGGGTGTAGGGGATCGCTGGGCACTGCTCGCGGTTGGCGAGCACGCCGGAGATCGCGCAGGTGATGACGACCGGATCGTCAAGGCTCATACCGGGACCACCCCATGCCGCTTCCACGGCCGCTCGACCTTCTTGTTCTCCGCCATCTCCAGCGCTCGGCAAATCGTCTCGCGGGTCTCACGCGGGTCGATCACATCGTCGATCAGGTCGTTGCCGGCGGCGATGTACACGTCGAACATCTTCCTGAACCCCTCAATCAACTCGGCGCGCTTGGCCTCAGGGTCCTCGGCTTCGTCGACCTGTTTGCGGAACGCGATCTCGACTACCCCCTCGGCGCCCATCACGGAGATCTCGGCGCTCGGCCATGCGACGATCAAGTCGGGCTCGTAAGCGCGCCCGTTCATCACGTAGTAGCCGGCACCGTAAGCCTTGCGCGTGATGACCGTGAGCTTTGGGACGGTCGCGTTGGCGACGGCGTAGAGCATCTTCGCGCCGTGACGGATGATCCCGGCGGCCTCGACCTTCGTGCCGACCATGAACCCGGGAACGTCCTGGAGGAAGACGAGCGGGATGCCAAAGGCGTTGCAGAGATTCACGAAGCGCGCGGCCTTGTCGGCGGAGTCGTTGTCGAGGATGCCGCCGAGCTGCTTGGGCTGGTTGGCGACGATCCCTACGGGCCGCCCGCCAAAGCGCGCGAAGCAGGTGATGATCGTCTTGGCCCACTGGCGCTTGATGTCGAGATAGTCGCCGTCGTCGACGATCAGCTCGATGACCTCATACATGTCATACGGCTTGCGGTTGGACTCGGGGAGCACGTCCAGCAGGGCGTCCTCGGCGCGCTCGATCGGGTCGGATTGGGGCCCACCCGCCCGCAGCGGCGGGCGCTCTTCGCAGTTCTGGGGCATGTAGGAGAGGTACTCCTTGATACGCGCGATGCACTCCTCGTCGTCAGCGACCTCCATGTCCCCTACTCCCGACTTGCGACAGTGCACGCGTGAGCCGCCGAGCTCCTCCTGAGTGACGTCCTCACCGACCGCGGCGCGCACGAGATGCGGTCCGGCCAGGGCCATCGAGCCGCGGCCCTTGACCATCGGCACGAAGTCGGCGAGGCCCGGTATGTAGGCGGTCCCGGCGGCGCATGGGCCCATCAGAGCAGCGACTTGGGGGATCACGCCGCTCATCACGACCTCCTCGCGGAACAGGTGCCCGGAGCCGGCGAACATCGCGCCGGCGGCCTCCTGGACGCGCGCGCCGGCGGAGTCCAGCAGCCAGACGAACGGAATGCGCTTGGTCAGCGCGAGCTCACGCAGGCGCGTCACCTTGATCTCGCCGGTCATGCCCATCGAGCCGGCCATCACCGTGAAGTCGTACGCACAGACCGCCGCCAGGCGCCCGTCGATCTTGCCGTAACCGGTGATCACTCCGTCGGCGGGCGCGTCGATGCCGTCCATCGCGCGCTGCGCGAAGTGCGGACGCCCGTGGATTCCCAGCTCGGTGAAGGTCCCGTCGTCAATCAGCAGCGCGATGCGCTCGCGCGCGGTCAACTTGCCGCGCTCGTGCTGCTTGGCGATCTTCTCATCGCCGCCGCCTAGCCGCGCCTTGGCGCGGCGCGCCTGGAGGTCCTCGACCAGCGGGCGCAGGAGCGACGAGGACGCGGTGGCTGTCTCCTCGGGAGTCATCGACCTTTCCACACGGGCTCGCGCTTTTCAAAGAAGGCGCTGACGCCCTCGACGACGTCCTTTGTCGAGAGCGCAAGCGAGAGCTGCGAGCGCAAATAATCCAGGGCGTCGTCGAGCGGCATATCGAGCTGGCGACGCATCGCTTCCTTGCCGAGACGCATTATCAGCGGCGACTTCGCCGCGAGCTTGCCCGCCCAGTCGGCGACGGCGGCATCGAACTCGGCGTCGGGCACGACCTTGTTGACGATCCCAACAGCGAGCGCGTCCTGGGCGCTCTGGCGCTCGCCCAGCAGCAGCAGCTCGTTGACCTTCTTGCGCGGCACATTGCGGTAGATCAGCGCCATGATCATGAACGGGAACACGCCGACGTTGATCTCGGGCGTGCCGAACGTGGCCTGCTCGGAGGCGACGACGAGGTCGCAGGCGAGGGCGACGCCGAGCGCGCCGGCGAGCACGTGCCCGCGCGCGGCGCAGATCGTGGGCTTTCCAAGCGAGCCGATCAGCCGCAGCAGCGTGAGCAGCCCCTCGGTGCCGAAGTGCTTGTGCACGAGCGGCACATCGACGGAGAAGCCGCCGAGGTTGGCCCCGGAGGAGAAGACCTTCTCGTGCGAGGACGCCAGCACGACGCAGCGGACGGCCTCGTCGTCGCGCGCACGCTGCAGACCGGCGATCAGACCGCCGATGAGCTCAGCGGAGAGGGCGTTGCGCGTGGCGGGATCGTTCAGCGTGAGCGTGGCGACGCCGTCGGTGAGGTCAAAGAGGACGGGGGCGGCCACGCAGGCAATCCTAATCGCGTAACGGGGCGGGAGGAAGCCGAGTCCATGCGGACGGCAAGTCTGTCCCGAAATACCCGTGACGTCTGTGACCCGGGCACGCTGACGAACCTCAGATGCGGCTTGCCCAGCTCGCGCCCCAGACCACCCCCACCGCGCTGCGTTAGCCTCTTGTGAGGCCGTCGTCCGCGTCGTCCGCGTCGTCCGCCACCAGTCCGAGCACCACCGAGACCCGAGGAGAGCGATACACCATCATGGCCGCCACCGTCGAGAGCGTGCGCAAGCCCGACCATCAAGGCGTGCGCAAGCACTTCATCTTCACCGACGAGCATGAACAGCTGCGCGAGTCGATCAGAAACTTCGCGATCAAAGAGCTCGCGCCGCATGCCGAGGAATGGGAGGAGACGACGTTCCCGGACTCGGTGTTCACGCGCATGGGCGAGCTCGGGTTCCTCGGACTCGACAAGCCCGAGCAGTACGGCGGGCAAGGCGGGGACTACTACACCTCGCTCGTGCTCGCGGAGGAGATCACGAACGGCAACTCCGGCGGTCTGGCGATGGGCATCGCGGTGCACACCGACATGGCGATGCCGCCGATCCTCGCGTTCGGCAGCGAGGAGCAGAAGCAGGAGTGGGTCGTGCCTGCCATCAAGGGGGAGAAGATCCTCTGTCTCGGCATCACCGAGCCTGACGCCGGCTCGGACGTGTCGGGAATCAAGACACGCGCGGTCAAGGACGGCGATGACTACATCATCAACGGCTCCAAGACCTACATCACCAACGGCCACCGCGCGGATGTGATCGTGCTCGTGACGAAGACCGACCCTGACGCGGGCTATGACGGCTTCACGCTGTTCCTGGTGCCGATGGACGCGCCGGGCGTGATTCGTGAGAAGAAGCTCGAGAAGCTCGGCATGCACGCCTCCGACACGGCGCTCTTGGCCTTCCAGGACGTGCGCGTGCCGGAGTCCGCGGTGCTCGGCCAGGTCGGCAAGGGCTTCTACCACATCATGTGGGAGCTCCAGGGCGAGCGCCTGATCGGCGCCGCCGGGATGGTGGCGGGCGCGCAGAAGTGCTTCGAGAGAACGCTGCAGTACGCGCACGAGCGCAAGGCGTTCGGCCGCGAAATCGGCAAGTTCCAGGTGATCCGCCACAAGTTCGCGGAGATGGCCACCAAAATCGAGTCCGCGCGGCAGATGACCTACATCACCGCCTGGCGCTTCAACAACGGCGAGTACCCTGTGCGCGAGATCTCGATGTCCAAGCTGCACGCTTCGCGGGTGCTCTGTGAGGTGGCCGACGAATGCATCCAGATCCACGGCGGCGCGGGCTACATGCGCGAGTACGGCATCGAGCGGGTGTGGCGAGACGCACGCCTGAACCGGATCGGCGCGGGGACCGACGAGATCATGCTGGACGTGATCGGGCGGTCCTACGGACTTTGATCTGAGTCAACAGGCCCGCATGCGGGCCTGTTCCAGACGGTACATGTACCGTCTGGCCGACCGGCGCATGCGCCGGTCGGAACTGCCAAATCGGTCGACGTGAAAACGATGTGAAGGTCCGGAGAGTTGCATTGACTTTTTCTCCTTTGAGCGCATAAGTATTTCTAAGTCACACATTTTTTAAGTTTGCATATGCATTGGCGCACCGACTCCATTTTTTAATACATGCCTCATCCCCCTTCACAAGCCATTCACAGCCCTGCCGGACTTCACAGCCCTGCCGGACTGCAGCCGCCGTTCTCAGAGGAGCACGAAGAGCTGCGCTCATCGATCCGCGGATTCATCGACCGCGAGCTCGCGCCCCACTCCCAGACCTGGGAGGACGAGCAGTGGTTCCCCGACGAGGTCTTCCCCAAGCTCGCCGCACAGGGACTGCTCGGACTGAAGTACCCCACCGAGCTGGGCGGCCAGGGCGGCGACTACCTGCACGAGGCGGTCATGTGCGAGGAGATGGCGCGCATCGGCTCGGGCGGCACCGCCGCGGGGATCGGCGCGCACGTCAACATCGCCACCCCGCCGATCTGGAAGTTCGGGACCGACTCCCAGAAGCAGGACTACCTCATCCCGGCGATCCGCGGCGAGAAGATCGGGGCGCTCGGGATCACCGAGCCCGGCGCGGGGTCGGACGTGGCCGGCCTGCGCACCAGCGCCGAGCGCGTCGACGGCGGCTGGGTGCTCAACGGCGAGAAGACCTACATCACCAACGGCGTGCGCGCGCAGTTCATCGTCACCGCTGCGAAGACGACCCCCGAGGGCGGGCATCACGGCATCTCGTTCTTCATCGTCGACCGTGGCGAGGGCATCACCTCGGCCAAGCTCGACAAGCTTGGCTGGCACGCTTCGGACACCGCCACGATCGCCTACCAGGACGTGTTCGTTTCGGAGGACCGCCTGCTGGGTGAGCTGCATGGTGGGTTCAAGCTGATCATGGCCAACTTCCAGTGGGAGCGCCTGGCGATGGCCCTGGGCGCGGTCGGCGCGATGCGCCTGGCGTGGGAGCGCACCGCCCAGTTCGCGCGCGAGCGCACGGCGTTCGGGCGCCCCCTGTCCGGCCACCAGGCGATCCGTCACAAGCTCGCCGATCTCGCCGCGAGCGCCTACTCCGCGCGCTGTGTCACCTACGACGCGCTGCGCCGGTTCGTCGCCGGCGAGGAGCCCCTGCGCGAGGTGACGATGGCCAAGCTCCTTACACAGCGCGCATGCTACGAGCTGATGGACGCCTGCCTGCAGATCCATGGCGGCGCCGGCTACATGCGCGAGGTCTGGGTCGAGCGCGCCGTCCGCGACGCCCGCCTGGGCCCGATCGGGGGCGGGACGGACGAGATCATGCGCGAGATCCTCGGGCGGATACTGGAGGCTCCGCCGGCTCTGTAGGGCCGGCTGACGGACCGATGGGTGGACAGGCGGCTCCCAAGCCCACCCGCATCCGCCCGGACGGGCGGTATCGAGCCTGCACGAATCCGTCCAGGCCCCCATGCACCGCTAAGGGCATCGTGAGGAGAATCCGATTCCAGGTATGTGACTCGCCTGCTCACAGCGCTGACCGCTGCCACCGTGACCGTCATGCTCGCGATCGCCGCTCCCGCGGGCGCTGGCGCGCATGAGGCTCGGCGGGCGCCTCACCGGCATGCTCATCACGTTGCCAAGCACGCGAAAGGCACTCACAAGCACAGCCACAGCCACGGTCGCAGTCACCGGCGGCATACTCACAAGCGCAGCAGCAGACACCACAGCACCGTCAGACCTCGCAAGCGCCACGGCAAGCACGCGACGCACACCGAGAAGCCAAGCTCACACACACACGCCGAGCATGTCCAGGGAGCCCAGGGCGCGGACGCAGGCGGGTGCGCAGGCGCGGACCTCAGGCCCGGGCCGGAAAACATCGAAGCCGTACGCGAAGCCACGTTGTGTCTGATCAATCGCGAACGGGTCACGCGCGGCGAGCGGGCGTTGACGTTCAACGGGAAGCTCCAGCATGCGGCACAGAGCCACAGCGAAAGCATGGCATCCGGGGACTACTTCAGCCACGAAGGCCCGGGCGGGAGCACGCCGCTGAGCCGGATACGCTCGACTGGATACATCTCCAGCTCGAAGCTGGGGTATGAAGTCGGCGAGAACATCGCCTGGGGCACGTTGTGGCTGGCGACACCGAAGGCGATCGTCGAAGGCTGGATGAGCTCGCCCGGGCATCGCGCGAACATTCTCAACCCCAACTACCGCGACACAGGTGTAGGAGTGTCGCCCCATCCTCCTGTTTCCCGTGCCGAGGGCCAGGCGGGCGGGGTCTATACGCAGGACTTCGGCGTGATCATCGCCGGCTGAGACGCCCGGCTATAACCTTCCGGCTCCAAATACGACAAGGAGACAAGAGCTATGGGAGTACTCGACGGCAAGGCGGCGATCGTCACCGGTTCGGCGCGCGGGATCGGACGCGCGACGGCCGAGCTGCTCGTGGAGCAGGGCGCGCAGGTCTTGATCAACGACCTCGACGGCGACATCGCCGAGCAGGCATCGGGTGAGATCGCCGGGGAGACCGCGGTGTTCGCCGGGGACCTGACCAAGCCGGGCGTGCCTGATCAGCTCGTGCAGAAGGCGGTCGACTCGTTCGGGAAGATCGACATCATCGTCAACAACGCCGGCTACACGATCGACGCGCCCGTGCACAAGATGTCCGACGAGCAGTTTCAGGCGATGATCGACATCCACACGGTCGTCCCGTTCCGCATCATCCGCGCGGCCGCGCCGCACCTGCGCGAGCCCGCCAAGAAGGAGCGCGAGGAAGGCAAGGAGGTGTTCCGCAAGATCGTCAATGTGTCCTCTACCTCCGGCACGTTCGGAAACGCCGGTCAAGCCAACTACTCAGCGGGCAAGGCGGGTGTCGTCGGGCTGACCAAAACGATCGCCAAGGAGTGGGGCCAGTTCAAGGTCAACGTCAACGCGGTCGCGTTCGGGTTCATCGACACGCGCTTGACCCAAGCCAAGGTGGACGACAACCAGATGGAGATCGGTGGCGAGAAGGTCCAGCTCGGTATCCCCGAGCAGATGCGCCAGATGGCCTCGATGCTGATCCCGCTCGGCCGTCCGGCAACGCCGGAGGAGGCCGCGGGAGGCGTGTTCTTCTTGTGCACACCTTGGTCGAACTACGTGCACGGGCAGACGCTGCACATCACCGGCGGGCTGTTCGGGGGGATGTCGGGCTGAAATCCTCGGTCCGTGGAGACGCGTGACTGAATCCTCGGTCCGTGGAGACGCGTGACGTTGCAAGAAATACATGAGAGCCGGCTTTGCCGGCCCGGTGCCTGAGGCCTGCACCGGGGGGAGGCCGGGAGGGGTGCTTGTCCCCCTCCCCTATGGGCAACGCAGGTCCAGCAGGCAGCCCGAGAAGTAAGCCCCCGCGGGCGAGGCGAGATAGGCCGCGAGCGCGGCCGCCTCGCCCGGAGTGGTGGAGTCTGCGAGGGCAATCGTGACGAGGGTGATCTGGTGGCGTGCCCACTCGACCGAGAGCGTGCGCGCGAGGTTCTCAAGCCCGGCACGCGCGGCCTCAGACCGCTCGCCCATGCCGGGGGCAGGGGCGAGGTAGACGATCCGCCCACCACGACCGGCGGGCAGGAAGGCGAGGTTGACGACTGCACGGGTGCCATCCCAAGCGCTGTCCAGACACCCGCGCAGACCGCCGGCCGCGAACAGGCCGGAGCCGTCTGCGACGAGCATGTCGATGCCGCCGGGATCAGCAACATCGGTCGACGCGCCGGGCATGCCGGCCATTGCGGGAACCGCGGATGTGACCGCGGCGTTCATCGCCGTTTCATCGACATCTCCGTCGCGCCAATACGTGTGCACACGCGAGCCAAGCCGCTCGCAGGCCTCGCATACGGCGCGGGCATAGGACTCACTCGGACCTTCATCAGTGGCTGTCGAGAGCGTGCTCGAGAGCGAGCCCGTGACCAGGATCGAAGTCCCGTGCAGGAGGTCGGGACGCAACAGCTCGGAGGCGACTGTCGGCATCTGCCGTCCAGCCTACCCCGCCGGGTCGGGCAGACCAGGGCCGGTGGGGTCGCGGGTTGAAACGTGGCTACGCGACAGCGGTCCTGTCGGGAGAGCGACCCTCCGAGCGACGTTCCGCGCGGGCGCGCTGGAGAGCCCCCCGGCGCCCATGCTCCTCAAGGCCTGCGTAGAGCGCGCGAATCCGGGTGAGGATCTCGTCGGCGACGGCCTGCTGCTGCTCGCGCGTGGGGTTGGCGATCGGCTCCCAGCGAACGGCGTCCCCGTACTGGACGGTGACCTTGGGAAAGCGCAGGCGCTTCCAGTTGCGGATGCGCGAAGAGCCGTAGATCGCGATCGGGACGATCGGCGCGCCTGTCTCCAGGGCGAGACGGCCAATGCCGCGCTTAGCCTCGGTGGCCATCTGGCCGGTGCGTGAACGTCCGCCCTCGCAGTACATCGTGATCGCCCCACCGCGCGAGAGGATCGTCTCGGCCGTGATGAACGTCTCCTCGTCGCGAGCGCCACGACGCACGGGAAATACGCCGCCGGGGCTGTAGATGAAGCGCATCGGAAACGAGAAGAGCTGCGACTTCGCCATGAAGCGGACCTTGCGACGGATGTAGCAGCCCATCAGGAAATGGTCCATGAACGAGAAGTGGTTGGGCGCGAGGATCACCGCGCCACGCCCGGGGACCTTCTCGGATGAGATGGAGCGCACGCGCAGGAGCGTGTAGGCGTAGAGCGAGGTGACCATGCGGGTGGCCTCGTAGACCCAATTGGGTTCGCGCGTGCGGGCGCGCTCGTGAAACTGGTCGAAGTACTCCGCCGGCCGGGGGTCGGCGTAGACCTGTTCGCGCATCGGTGCGAGATCGCTCATCTGAGCGGACTACGTCGCAGGGCCGCTGAAGTTACGCGCGGGCGTCATCCGCTGATCGTTCTCGGGAAGACCGCGGCGTATACGCCGCGGTCCCGTCCGGTACATGCACCGGACGGCCGGGCTGTGCATGCACAGCCCGGAACGGGGCCGCACATGTGCGGCCCCGCGGCCGGCGCATGCGCCGGCCGAACAACGATCATCGTCGCGTACGAGCAAGCGCCTGCACCCAGCCGTCGAGCAGCTCAGCGCGCTTCGCGGCGGACATGCGCGGCTCATAGCGCACGCGCTCGCTCCAAGTGCGGGAGATGTCTGAGATCGTGCACAGGCCGGCGCCAACGCCGGCGAGGTAGGCAGCGCCGAGCGCGGTCGTCTCGGAGGTCGCGCCAAGGACGACGGGCACGCCGAGGATGTCGGCCTGGAACTGCATCAGCCAGGCGTTGGCGGTCGCGCCACCGTCGGCGCGCAGCTCGTCCAGCGCCTGTCCGGAAGCGGACTCCATCGCGCGGACGGCGTCACGGGTCTGATAGGCGATCGCCTCCAGGGTCGCGCGCGCCAGGTGCGCGCGCGTTGAGCCACGGGTCAGGCCGACGATCGTGCCACGCGCGTGAGGATCCCAGTGGGGCGAGCCCAGGCCGGTGAGGGCCGGGACGAAGTAGACGCCGTCGTTGGAATGCAGCGAGGCGGCGAGGGCCTCGGTGTCGGCGGCGGAGTCGATGATGCCCAGGCCATCGCGCAACCACTGGACGGCGGCGCCGGTGACGAAGATCGAGGCCTCCAGGGCGTAGGTGGTGGAGGCCCCAATCTTCCAGGCGACGGTCCCGAGCAGCCCGGGAGGCGGCTCGGGCGGATGAAAGCCGGTGTTGAGCAGCGCAAACGAGCCCGTGCCGTAAGTGTTCTTGCCAAGACCTGGGTCCACGCAGGCCTGTCCGAACAGCGCGGCCTGCTGGTCGCCGGCGACGCCCGCGAGCGGGACGGCGTGACCATGCAGCGCCGCGGGCAGCGTCTGCGCGAAGACACCAGCGCTGGGACGAACTTCGGGCAGCGAGCGCGCCGGGATCTCGAACAGGTCGAGCAGCTCGGGATCCCAG
Source organism: uncultured Solirubrobacterales bacterium (assembly GCA_963705245.1). Taxonomy (GTDB): domain Bacteria; phylum Actinomycetota; class Thermoleophilia; order Solirubrobacterales; family Solirubrobacteraceae; genus Palsa-744. The sequence goes on from OY970062.1 coordinate 328,711, forward strand.
CGACCCGAGGAAATGTCATACAGGAGCGTGCGCGAGGCGTTGGAGGCGTCGGTGAGGTGCAGGCCGGTGAGCTTGAAGATCAAGAAGGAGTCGACCGTCCCGAACACGGCGCGCCCGTCGCGCGCGCGCTCGCGCAGACCGGGCACGTGCTCGAGCAGCCAGGCGATCTTCGTGCCCGAGAAGTACGGGTCGAGCACAAGGCCTGTGCGCGCGCGGATCAGCGGCTCGCGGCCATCCGCGCGCAGCTGCTCGCACAGGGACGCGGTGCGGCGGTCCTGCCAGACGATCGCATGGTGCAGGGGCTCGCCGGTGGCGGGGTCCCAGACGCAAACGGTCTCGCGCTGGTTGGCGATCGCGACGGCATCCAGATCGCCGCGCTGCACGCCGGCGCCCGCCAGCGCCTCGCCCGCCACGGCCTGCGTGACTGTCCACAGTTCGGTGAGATCGTGCTCTACCCACCCGGGTTGAGGGAAGTGCTGGCGAAACTCGCGATAGGAGCGCCCGATCGGCTCGAAATCGGAGTCATAGACGAAGCACGTCGTGCCGGTGGTGCCCTGGTCGATCGCGAGGATCATCTCAGCGCGAGCCTACCGCCGGCGCTAGTGCTTGGGTTTGCGACGCGTCTCTCGACGTACGGTTTCCAGTGCCTCGATATCAGCCAGGTCCTGCGAACGCCCGGCAGCGCGCTTCATTGCAAGAAGATCCTCGAGCCCAACGATTCGTACAAGGATGTCCTCGAACTCAATGAGATCTGCTCGGGAGCGCATCGCATCGTAAGAAGGCGCGCCCGATGGGTCGACAAGCAGGTCCAAACCACCGTCCGCAGTATCCAGGGTGAGAATCTGCGTGCGCTTTAGCGTACGCCCATCTGGAATGAAGGGGACGTCCTGCGGAACACCGCGTAGACGCGCTTTTGCCGCAATCAGCACCTCGCCGAGGGCCTCGAGGTTGGCCGTGTCGGTGGCGTAAGTAATGTCCAGATCCTTGGTGGCTCGACCATAGCCCTGCACGGCAACCGCGACGCCACCTACCACCACGTAATCGACACCTCCCTCACTGAGACGATGCAGTAGCGCCGAGAGGCGAAGCTCAGGAATATTCGCCACGGGCCCGTTCTCCTGCCTCGATCAGCACTCTCATCTCTGTTGCCTGACGGTCGAGCTGGCGGATCCGCTCAGCTGGTGACAGCGCCAGCTGCTGGCGAATCAGGCTCTCGTCCACACCCGGGGAGCGAGCCGACACCTCCAGCACCAGGCGATGTCCGGTCGCCCAGAGCGCGGCATCGAAAGTGTCCACCGTGGGGTTTGCGCCAGGCCGCTCCAGCTTGGCCACGGCCGCCTGGCTGACCCCCAGCCGGCGGGCGAGTTCTGCTTGTGTGATGCCAGCCTGACGGCGGGCTTCTTTGAGCAGTGACGCTGCCTCGGACATTGCTTTATAATAACCTAAAAGTTATAATCTGAGGGCGATATCCCTGCGGGCGGTATCCGTGAGAGCGCGCCAGATATCTTTATTGTTGTATATCAGTCACAATACCTTATTCCGGCGAGCCCGGTAGACGCGCACGAAGTCGACCAGCTGGCGGGCGCGATGGAGAAAGCCGGCGGCGGTACGACCGGTGGCGCGGTGAGCTAGCTCCAGTTCGATCTCGGCGACGCGATAACCGGCCCGGACGGCGTCGATCGTCATGCCGACCTCCATACCAAAGCCGGCCGCGAACGGCATCACGTCGCGCAGGGCGCTCGCGGGCAGCGCGCGCTGCCCGGAGATGGGTGCGCGCGTGGACAACCCGCAGCGACGACGGATCGCCCAGCGCGCAAAGCCGACCGCCAGACCGAATCCGCCACCCACGCGCCTGGAGAAGACCGCCACCGCCAGGTCGGCGTCGCCGCGGCGGACAGCATCCACGAGTCTGCCCAGCTCACGCGCGGACTCGCCGAGATCTCCATCGCAGAGGACGACGATCGGGTCGGCCGCGGTTACGGGAATGGCTGAGAGCTCCGCCGAAAGAGGGTCATATAAATCGCTGCCATCGCGCGCGCGAGCGCGTACGCGCGTATGGCCTTCCAAAAAGTCTATGTCCGACAATGCCGCCTGGACCCCAGCGGTCATCGCCTCGCCCTTGCCGATCACGCGCTCGCTGCGCACGACCGTCGCGCCCGCGTCACGGGCGATGTCGGGCGTGGCATCGGTGGAGCCGTCGTCCGCGACCCAGACGAGGGCGCCGGGAAAAGCGACGGCGAGCGCGCTCAGCGTCGCGGCGATGCGATCGGCCTCGTCGAGGGCGGCGACGACGATGAGGGTCTCGGAAGGCATCAGGCGAGGAAACCCGCGAGTTGGGGTCGGGGACAGAGGCTATTGTCCGCGGCCACGTCCGGGTCCGAATCCGAATCCGAGTCCGGCAATCCAGACTCGTTGCACGATCGAGACTCGACGACAACGACATCCGAGGAGGTGCATGCTCGCGTGACTGATGTGGAGGCCCACATAACGGGCACCGTATGGAAAATCGAGTGCGAGGTGGGCGACGAGATCGCGGAGGGCGATACGGTCGCGATCCTCGAGTCGATGAAGATGGAGATGCCGGTCGAGACCGAAGACGCGGGCACCGTGGCGGAGATCCGCTGCGAGGAGGGTCAGGCCGTCAACGAGGGCGATACGCTGGTGGTCCTCGAGTAGTCGCCGGGGCGGGTCCTCGTGGAGCCTCAAGGCTCCCCGCCGACCCGCCGATGAATGGACAGTCGATCCTGATGCACCAGTCGATCCGTGATGCACCAGTCGATCCGTGATGCACGGATCCCAACCGACAGAGGGGCGTTTCCAAAGTGTTCTCGAGCGAGATCCCCAGCAGGCGCATCGCGACGATCGCCGCCATCACACTTATCGTGGGCCTCGGCATGGCGCCCGCAATGGCGGATGCAGCCGGCGGCTTTGGTCCGCTCAGCGGTCCGGGCGGATGCCTCGTCGCGCCGACCGGCGGCGGCTCGGCGGACGGCACATCCGGCTGCGCAGTGGGCAAGGCGCTGGTCGGCGCCCACGCAGTTGCAGTCTCTCCGGATGGCGCCAACGTCTATGTGGTGGGAGGCGTCGCGGGCACGAGCGTGGCCACGAGCTTCGGCGCCGTGGTGATCCTCAAGCGCGACGCTGCAACGGGCGCGATCTCAGAGACGGGCTGCCTGAGCTCCGATGGAACCGACGGGCGCGACGGCGCCTCGGGCGCGTGCACGCCGAGCCCGTCGCTGCTGGGCGCAGACGGCGTGGCGGTCAGCCCTGACGGCTCGACGGTGTTCGTCAGCTCGAGCAGCTCCGCGAGCGTCGTCGCTTTCTCACGCGATCCGGCCACCGGAGCGTTGACGCGGCTCGGCTGTTTTCAGGGCGACCCCCGGCCCGGCGCTCCCTGTGGGGCCGCCAATCTGTTTTCGAGCTCCAGCGCCCTGGCCGTGAGCGCAGACGGGAGCGCCCTGTATGTCGCGGCTCCGCTGGAAGGCGCGATCTCGACGCTCACCGCAACCTCGACCACACTCGTGACGGGTCCCGGCGGTTCAGCATCCACCCCTAGCGCCCCCGCGTCCACTCCCAGCGCCCCCACGTCCACTCCCAGCGCGCCCGCATCCACCCCCAGCGTTCCGGCGTCGAGCCCCGGTACGCCGGCGACGAGTGCGACGCTCGCCTCGATCTTCACGACGCCGCCTGCGAGCACATACCTGTTGAACCCGTGCGTCGCCGTCAACGGCCTCGACGGCGCATGCGCCGTAGGCACGGCGACGCAGGGGCTCGACGCCCTCACGTTGAGCCCGGACGGCAAGCAGCTCTACGCGACCGCGCCCGGCAGCAAGGCGATCGATGTGTTCGCGATCGGCGCCGGCGGCGCGCTATCGCAGACCAGCTGTCTGAAGGTCCAAGCTCCGCCCGGACTGTGCAGCGCGGGGACGCTGATGAGCGCGCCCGACGAGTTGGCGGTCAGCCTCGATGGTAAGAACGTGTACGCAAGCGACTCGCAGGGCTCGGGCGGGAGCGTGGACGTGTTCGACCGAAACCCGACCACGGGTGCTCTGTCCAGCAACAGCTGCGTGGACTTCCTGCCCAAGCCCGCAGCACCGGAACCGGGTGAACAAGGTGAAGAAAAGGAAGAAGGCGGGGGCGAAGAAGAAAAGCCCTCGACGCCGACGGATCCCTGTACGAGCGCTCCGGGCCTGAATAACGTGAGCGTGGTCGCCGTCAGCGGCGACGGCTCGTCGGTGTACGCGATCGGCAGCGGCTCGGCGGCGATCTTCTCGCGCGACACCGCGACCGGCAAGCTGACCGAGACCTCCTGTGCCGCCGAAGAAGACAGTCGTTGCACCAGCCTGCCCTCGTTGCAGGGCGTGAGCGGAGCCGCCGTCAGCCCGGACGGGCGCGAGGTCTACGTTGTGGCGGCCAAGAGCGACGCGGTGATGGTGTTCGGCATCGGTGCGGCCGTCACCACAGGGCAGGCAGCCGCCACTCACGCCGGGACCGCAAGAGTTCGCGTGGTGTGTCCAGTCGGTCTACGGCGCGCGTGCAGCGGTCGCGTGGATCTCACTCGGGCTGTGGCCACAACCGCACGGCGGCACGGCCACCGCACGCGCACCCGCACAAGGCGAGTGGGGGTGGGCAGCTCAGGCGTGTTCTCGATCGGACCCGGGCACCAGGCGAGCGTTCGAGTACGCCTGACACCTGCCGCGCGCCGGCTGCTGCTGAAACGCCGACACCTGCGTCTGATGGCGATCGTGCACGCCGCTCCCTCCGCCGGCGGCTCGGGCTACGGGCGCCATGTGGTGTTCAGCCTCAACCACCACTAGGGCCACACCGCGCGCGGTTACCGCCCCGCGCCTTCAGCTCCCTGCGCTCCGCGCTGAACTCCCGGCTCCACGCAGGCGATCGTGCTCGATAGCCTGTCGCGACGGTGTCCTCAAGCGCTCCCCCACGCGAGCCGGCCTGCGGCAAGCTGCTGATCGACGAGCCGGCCGAGGGGGTCCTGCGGATGACGATCTCCAACCCGGAGAAGCGCAATGCGCTCGACCATCCGATCCTCGACGCGATTACGGCGGCGCTCGGCGAGCACGCCGATCCAGCGGGGCGGGTGCGGTGCGTCGTGGTGACCGGCGCGCACGGAATGTTCTCGGCGGGCTATGACATCGGCGAGATTCCCGCAGCCGAGTTCGAGGAGCGTGCCGAGCGGCTGGTGGCGCACCCGTTCACCGAAGCGATCGATGCGCTGCAGGCGTTCCCGTGGCCTACCGTTGCGGCGCTCCCAGGACACACGATCGGCGGCGGGCTGGAGCTCGCGCTGGCGTGTGACCTGCGGGTGGCCAAGGACGGCATCAAGCTGGGCATGCCGCCCGCCAAGCTCGGGCTCGTGTACTCGCACACAGGGCTGCGCCGGTTCATCGACGCGATCGGCGCAGCGCGCACGCGTGAGCTGTTCCTGCTCGGCCGCTACATCGACGCGCAGACGGCGCTGAGCTGGGGCCTGGTCAACCGTGTCGCCGCGGAGGCTGACCTCGAGAGGACGACAGACGAGCTGGCGGGCGAGCTGGCGGGAAACGCGCCGCTGGCCCAGCTCGGCAACAAGCGCGTGATCGCGGCGCTGCTGGATGCTGAGGGCGAGCTGGAGGACGACGTGGAGCAGGAGTTGATCGAGCTGCGACGAGCGTCGTTCGCCTCAGCGGACATGCGTGAGGGCATGAGGGCGTTTGCGGAGAAGCGCGCGCCGTTGTGGCGCGGCGAGTAGACGTCCGCTGCGCGACATAACGTGAGGGAATGCCGCCGCTTATAACCCGCGAGGAGGCCGCACGCCTCGGCGAGATCGAGGACCACGCGCAGATCGAAGCGCTCGTGCAGCGAGCGTGGGAGGCACGTGTCGAGCGGTTTGACGACTCGACCGACATGTGCTCGCTGGTGAACGCCAAGTCGGGAGGCTGCGCGGAGGACTGCGGCTTCTGCGCGCAGTCGCGGTTCGCCGAGGCCGAGACGCCGATGCACGCGATGATGAGCCCGGAGCAGATCCTCGAGCACGCGCGCGCAGCCGAAGCGGCTGGTGCACATCGCTTCTGCATGGTCACGCAGGGGCAGGGACTGTCCAAGCGCGACTTCGAGAAGATCCTCGAAGGGGCCAGGATGGTCGCTGAGCAGACCAACCTCAAGCGCTGCGCGTCGATCGGGCACATGTCCCCAGCGCGCGCGCAGGCGCTGAAGGAGGCCGGGATCCAGCGCGTGCACCACAACGTCGAGACGGCGGAGAGCTACTACGACGAGGTCTCCACGACCGTGCGCTACGAGGGTCGTATACGCACGATCCAAGCGGTCCGCGAGGCCGGGCTGGAGACGTGCGTCGGAGGGATCCTCAACCTCGGTGAGTCGCGTGAACAGCGAGTGGAGATGGCGTTCGAGCTGGCGGCGCTTGACCCGACGAGCGTCCCGATCAACCTGCTGAACCCGCGTCCTGGCACGAAGTTCGGCGACCGCGAGCCGATCGACCCGTGGGAGGCGGTCAAGTGGATCGCGATCTTCCGGCTGATCCTGCCCGAGGCATTGTTCCGGCTGTGCGGCGGTCGCGTGGAGAACCTCGGCGAGCTGCAGCCACTGGCGGTGAAGGCAGGGCTGAACGGCGTGATGATGGGCAACTTCCTGACGACGCTCGGTTCCGAGCCCGAGGAAGACCGAGCGATGTTCGAGCAGCTGGGCCTGAACGTCGCGCGCCAACCGGACAATGGCGCCAACCCACGGCCGGACAACCGCGCAGGCTGGCTGGACGGCGAGACGCCGGACGTCGTGGACGAGCTGCTCGGCGAGAGCACGCCGGTAGGCGCTGACAAGAACGCCGCGAACGGCGCGAACACCGCGACCCGCGCAAACGGAGATACCCGCGGGGGACAGGGCGAGAGCCAGGGACTGGCTGTGCGCCTGTGGGACCCGTCGACGCAGCTTCGGTTCAAGGCCAAGCGCACCGTCCCGCCGCGCCCTGACGGCGCCCCGAACAGAACACCCGTGCGCGCTAGCACCCACGATCGACCAGATGCGGACGAGCCAGTTCCCAGCGCCGGCGCCAGCCCCGTCACCACCGGCGCAGCGGGCTGGGGAGACTGACCGAGCGACCGCGGAGGCGCTGGCAATGAACGAGATCGAGCAGCGCTTGGAGGAACTGGAGCGGCTCGGACTCAGCCGGCGCATGCGAATGGTGAGCGGACCGCAGGGGCCGCGTGTGCTGCTCGACGGCAAGTCGGTGCTGCTGCTGTGCTCGAACAACTACCTCGGCCTCGCCGATCATCCGCGCGTGCGCGAGGCAGCCGCGGAGGCCGCAATGCGCTGGGGCGTGGGCACGGGTGCATCACGACTGGTTTCGGGCACGATGACGATCCACCGACGCCTCGAGCAGCGCCTCGCGGCGTTCGAGCGCAGCGAGGCGTGCGTGCTGTTCGGCTCGGGCTATCTCGCCAACGCGGGTGCGATCGGCGCCCTGGCGGGTCGCGGCGACACGGTCTTCTCCGACGAGCTGAACCACGCTTCGATCGTCGATGGCTGCAGGTGCTCACGGGCGGACGTGGTCGTGTACAGACACCGCGACATGGGCCATCTCGACTGGCTGGCGCGTCGTGACCGCGGCAACGGACGCCGGCTGATCGTCACCGACTCGGTGTTCTCGATGGATGGGGATGTCGCCCCGCTGACCGAGATCGTAGAGCTGGCCAGAGTGCACGGCGCCCGTACGATCGTCGACGAGGCGCACGCCACTGGCGTGCTCGGCCCGGGCGGGCGCGGCGCCGTTGCAGAGGCCGGACTGGAGGGCGAGATCGACATCGTGGTGGGAACGCTCGGCAAGGCCCTCGGCTCATACGGCGCATATGCGTGCGCACGCGGCGAGACGATCCGCTACCTGATCAACACGGCACGTCCGCTGATATTTTCGACCGCCCCCCCACCACCCGCGATCGCGGGCGCGCTGGCGGCGCTGGAGCTGCTGGAAGAGCGTCCTCACCGCGTGCGGCGGCTGCGCTCCAATGCGCGCGCCCTGCGCCACGCGCTGGCCAGCGAAGGCGTACCGACCGAGGACACGGAGATGCATATCGTGCCGCTGATCGTCGGCGATGAGCGCGCGGCGATGAGCCTGTGCGAAGCGGCGCTCCAGCGAGGCGTGTTCGCCCAGGCGATTCGTCCCCCGACCGTCGCCCCAGGCACCTCACGGCTGCGGCTGGCGGTGATGGCGAGCCACACGGTCGATGAGCTGCGCGACGCAGCGCAAGTGATCGCTGACGCGGCGCGTGAGCTGGGCCTGGACCTGGCGAAGATGGGTATGCATGCCGCGGAGGCTTCGACGGACGCGGATGAGCGCGAGGGCTTGCGTGAGGACCGGGAACCCAGCGTGCCCGCATTCGTGCAGGCGACCTCGCCGATGACCCCCTCGGCGCAGGCCCCGCCGACGACCGTGCTGTTCGATGGCGAGCGCGACATCGCCGTCCACCGCGCGGCCTAGCGACAGGGCCCCTCGGGGATGACGAGCGAAGCCGAGCCGCGTCAACAGCCGCGTCAACGCTCCGGTGGCGGGGTTGCGTGAGAAAGCCAAAGTCCGCAGAGGGCGTAAAGGACGCAGGAGGGGCGATGCTCTTCGCAGGTGAGCGACCGAGGACGCAGATTCCCGCGGCTCAGCGTCCCACGGGGCTGTTCGTGACCGGCACCGGCACGGGCGTTGGCAAGACAATCCTGAGCGCCGCTCTGATCGCGTCGATGGCCGCAGCGGGCGAGCCGGTGCGAGCGCACAAGCCGGTCGTGACGGGACTCGAGGATCACACGGAGCCAAGCCGGCTCGGGGAAGAGACAAACGCGGAACGAACGCCCGGCGAGTGGCCACCGGACCATGAGCTGCTCGCGAGCGTCGCAGGCATGACACCCGAGGAGGTGGCGCCACTGCGGTACGGCCCGGCCGTGTCACCCCATCTCGCGGCTGCGCTTGCGGACGATGCGATCGATCCGGCCGACCTGATCGCGCGAGCACGCGCGGCGAACACCGGCAAGGGCATACTGATAGTCGAGGGAGTCGGCGGTCTGTTGGTTCCGCTGACTGACGACTTCACCGTGCGCGACCTCGCTACTGCGCTCGACCTGCCAGTCGTGATCGCGGCGAGTCCGGGGCTGGGGACGATCAACCACACGCTGCTGACCATCGACGCCGCTCGCACCGCTGGATTGGACGTGCGCGCGGTAGTGCTCACACCGTGGCCCGATACGCCCGCCGAGCTGGAACGCTCCAACCGCGACACGATCGCACGCCTCGGCGAGATCGAGGTCGTGGGCCTGGCTCATGTGCCCAGCCCCATCGCGGCAGACCTGACACGGGCCGGCAATGCGCTCCCATGGCGGCGCTGGTGCTCGCCAGAGAGTTTCATCCCAAGCGGCGCTTAGCAACCCCCGACCGCGTTCACAATTGCTCCGGTCACACGGGCCAGTTCGTCCTCGCCGATCACATACGGTGGCATCGTGTAGATCAGGTCGCGAAACGGCCGCAGCCACACACCGCGCTCGACCGCGATCGCAGTCGCACCAGCAACATCCACCTCATGATCGAGCTGCACCACACCGATCGCGCCAAGCACGCGCACGTCCGCAACACCCGGCAGCTCACGGGCGGGCTCGAGACCTGCGCGCAGTCCCTGTTCGATCGCGGCCACGCGCTCGCGCCAGCCACCGTCGGCGAGCAGGTCCAGTGATGCCAGCGCAACAGAGCACGCGAGCGGGTTGGCCATGAACGTCGGCCCGTGCATCAGCCCGCCGCCCTCACCACCCGAGACGGCCCCTGCCACGGCGGGCGTGCACAGCGTCGCGGCGAGCGTCATGTAGCCGCCGGTGAGCGCCTTGCCGACGCACATCACGTCCGGAGCAACCCTCGCGTGCTCGGACGCGAACAGCGCACCGGTCCGTCCGAACCCCGTGGCTATCTCGTCCAGCACAAGCAACAGGTCGTGCTCATCACACAACCGGCGCAGCAGTGCGACGCACGCGGGGGCATATACCCACATCCCTCCGGCGCCCTGCACGACGGGCTCGACGATCACCGCCGCCAGCTCATGCGCATGCGTCGCAATCAGCTCGCTCACGTGCGCGGCCCAGCGCTCATCCAGGCCGGCATCGAACCCAGCGGGGGGACGCTCGGCGAACACGTGCTCCGCCAGGACGCCTCTGAACAGGCTGTGCATGCCCCCGACCGGGTCGCACACGGCCATCGCACCGAATGTATCGCCGTGATACCCACCCCTTACGGTCAACAGGCGCGTGCGCTCCGTGTGCCCGAGCGCGCGCTGGTATTGGAGCGCGAGCTTGATCGCGACCTCGACCGACACCGAGCCCGAGTCGGCGAAGAACACACGTTCCAAGCCATCCGGCGCAAGCTCGATCAGACGTTCGGCCAGGCGGACCGCCGGCTCGTGCGTAAGTCCGCCGAACATCACGTGCGCCATCCGGGACAACTGCTCTCCCACCGCCTCGTCGAGCGTGGGATGACGGTAGCCGTGGATCGCACACCACCACGACGCCATCCCGTCGATCAGCTCACGCCCGTCCGCCAGCTTCAGGCGCACGCCCTGCGCGGAGACGACCGGCAGAGGCTGGGGCGGCGCGGCGGGCAGGCCGCCATAGGGATGCCATACACGCTCGCGATCGAGCGCCAGCAGCGTCTGCCAGTCGGTCAGCTCGGCCCTAATCCTCGTATATGACGAAGTCGCGCTTGCGCGCGCCGCAGACCGGACAGAACCAAGTGTCGGGGATGTCCTCGAACGCCGTCCCCGCAGGGATGCCCCCGTCCGGGTCGCCTTCGTCGGGGTCATATATGTAGCCGCAGGACTCGCAGATCCAGCGTTGCAAGGTCTTCGTTGCGTTCATGCCCGAAAGACTACCGACCACCCCGTCCGGCGGGCAGGTAGGGTCAATCGATGGCATTCCCCGGCCCCGAGGACCTCACCCGCAACGAAACATCCCGCAGCGAGACACTTCACGCCGACACACCCCGCAACGAAACATCCCGCAGCGAGACACTTCACGCCGACACACCCCGCGACGAAACATCCCGCAGTGAGACACTTCACGCCGACACACCCCGCAGCGAAACATCCCGCAGTGAGACACTTCACGCCGACACACCCCGCAGCGAAACATCCCGCAGTGAGACACTTCACGCCGACACACCCCGCAGCGAAACACCCCGTGCTGATCGACCCGCGTCCGGTGAGGAGCACAACCCAGGCAAGGCGACCCATCCGCGCCAAGCCGCGACTGTGATCCTGCTGCGTGGCGGCGCCGAGAAGCTGGAGATCCTGCTCGTGCGGCGCACGCCCGAGGCGAAGTTCATGGGCGGTGTCTGGGTGTTTCCCGGCGGGGCCGTCGACGCCGATGACGGGGACGGTGACGATGCTCACCGCATCGCGGCAATTCGCGAGCTGCACGAGGAGGCGAGCATCCTCTTGGAGGACCCGACCACATTGGTGGCGTTCTCGCGCTGGATCACCCCCGCGGAGGTCAAGATCCGATTCGACACTCACTTCTTCCTCGCGCCGCTGCCCGTCGGCCAGGAGCCGCGTGTGGACGGCGAGGAGTGCGTTGACCTCGGCTGGTTCTCGCCACAAGCTGCGCTGGACGCCCATGCCGCCGGAGAGATCGTGCTCGTGTTCCCGACGATCGCTCACCTTCAGCAGCTGACCCAGTTCGCCTCGGCCGAGGCACTCCTCGCCCATGCGCGCAACCTCGTAGTAGAGCCGGTCCTGCCGAGGGTGATCGTCGAGGGCGACTCCGCGCGCGTGCTGATGCCCGGCGACCCGGGCTATTGAGCCGCCCGGGCTATTGACCCTGCTGTACGGCGATTATGTGCGTAACGGCGTTGATCAGCGCCAGATGCGTGAACGCCTGTGGGTAGTTGCCGAGGTGACGCCCGCTCGAAGCCTCGAGCTCCTCTCCGTAGAGTCCCAGCGGCGAGGAGTAAGCCAGCAGTCGCTCGCACAGATGCTCTGCCGCGCGGCGCTCACCGATCTCCGATAGCGCAGACACCAACCAGAACGAGCAGATCAGGAACGTGCCCTCCTCTCCGCTCTGCCCGTCGTCGGTCTCCCCCGTGCGGTAGCGCAGCACCAGCCCGTTCTCGGTCAGCTCGTCCTTGATCGCACAGACTGTCGCGCGCACACGTTCGTCCTCGGGCCCCAGAAAGCGCACCAGCGGGACCAGCAGGTTGGAGGCGTCGAGCGCGTCAGTGTCGTAGTGCTGACGAAACACGCCTCGCTTGTCGACCCCCTTCTCCAGGATCTCCTCGCGGATCTCCTCCGCAAGCGCCTGCCAGCTCTCGGCCTGCTTCTGCTCGCCCCGCCGTTCCGCCAGGCGCGCGCCGCGGTCCATCGCCACCCAGCACATCAGCTTGGAGCTGACATAGTGCCGTGGCTCGCCCCGGGCCTCCCAGATCCCTTGGTCCGGTTTCTTCCAGACCCTCATTGCGCCGTGCACCTGATCGAGCAGCACCGGCCACAGGCGCTCGGGGATGTGGTCGCGCTGCTTGGCGTGCAAGTACACCGAGTCGAGCACCGCCCCATACACGTCGTTCTGATGTTGGTCATACGCGCCGTTGCCGATCCGCACCGGACGCGCGCCCTCGTACCCCTTCAGATGATCGAGCGTCGACTCTTTCAGGTTCATCTCGCCCGTGATCCCGTACATGATCTGCAGCGACCCGTCCTCGTTGCGATCCATGTCGGCGACGTATTGCACGAAGTCGTCCGCCTCCCAGTCCAACCCGAGAGCGTGGAGTCCCCACAGCGTGAAGGATGCGTCACGCATCCAGCAGTAGCGATAGTCCCAGTTGCGTTCCCCTTTCGGCGTCTCCGGCAGCGAGGTCGTCGGCGCAGCCACGAGCGCGCCTGTCGGCATGAACGTCAAGCCCTTCAGCACCAGCGCCGAGCGCTGCAGGTGTCCGCGCCACGGATGATCGGGATATGTGCCGTCTGCCAGCCAGCTGCGCCAGAAGTGGCTGGTGCGATCGAGGCACTCCTTCGCCTGGGCGGCCGTGCGCGGACCGCCGCGGGCCTCCGTCCAAGAGATCGCGCAGAAACGTTGCTCGCCTTCGACCATCGTGTGGCGGGCGTGCACCCGGTTGCCCTCGATCCCCATGCGCATATCGCTGTACAGCCGCAGCGACTTCGTCTCTGCATCACCGGCGTCCAGGGCGTACCCGCCATCCTCGCCGGTGTCCACGACCTTCCACTGCGCGGGCGTCGCGCCGTAGTCGAGCATCGGCTCGCACACGACCTCCAGCTGCACTTGGCCCTGCACGCATTCGACCCAGCGCACGAGCAGATGGTCGGCGTCGAAGTCGGTCGGCGCACGTGTATGGCTCGAGCCGTGCTTGTTGTCGTGCCATTCGCCGATCGTCATCCCGTCGATCATTCGCAGCCAGCCCTGCGGGGTCATCCAGGTTGTCTCGATCAGGTTCGTGCCGGGCATGTAGCGCCGACCGATTGGCACATAGACCCCGTAAGGACCGAACCTGAAGCTCCCCGCGCCACGATCGAGGATCGCCCCGAACACAGACGGAGAGTCGAAGTGAGGCAGGCACATCCACTCGATCGACCCGTCGGAGGCAAGCAGCGCGCCGGTGTGACAGTCCGACAGGAAGCCATAGTCGGCGATCGGCGGAAACGGCGAGGCAGACGAGGATGCGCCCGCCGGGGCATCCGCCGGGGACGCACCCGAGCGCGGGGACGCGCCTGACGCGAACATGCGGCCCGCCTCCGAGCCCGACGCGGACGTACGGGGCGCCTCCGAGCCCGACGAGGATGCGCCCGAGCGCACGGACGCATCCTCCGGCGGTGTACCGCTCGTTTCCGAGCCCGACCTGGTGTCCGCAGGCGCTTGCCCGGCGTCCGCGTCGGTGCCAGCGCCGAGCGAGCTCACCAGTCGAAGCTCTCGAACGTCGGCCGCGGGACGCCTTCCGGGAGGACCTGCTCGTCGTCTAGCTTGTCCAGGTGCGCCGCGAGCGTCACGCTGGCGAGCGGGCGCATCGACTCGGACACGTCCGGCCAGACCGCATCGAGCAGTTCGCGTTCGGTGCGCAGACCCCGGCTGAGCGCGAGCATCAACGCGTGCTCGCGATCGAGACGATGGTTGACGTACTCTTCGAGCTTGCCGTCCGCGTCCCACACGATCGGGCCGTGGCCGGGGCAGATCACGTTGAAGTCTTCGCGCAGCCGCAACCGCGTCAAGGCGAGCATGTAGTGGGACATCGAGCCGCGGTGCGGGGCGATGTAGACGCTGCCTTCACCGAGTACCGCGTCGCCGGTGAAGCAAGCGCCGTCCGCAATCAGCGCGAAGTGGTCGGCGGCATGCCCCGAGGTGGCCACCGGGTAGAACGGGCCGAAGCGCACGCCCTCCTCCAGTTCCACATCCACTCCGCCCCGCCCGCCTGCCAGCGGCGCGGGATAGCGCGTCAGCAACTCCGACACGGCTTCGGAGTGATCCTCGTGGTCATGTGTGAGCACGACCCCGCCGAGTCCACCTCGAGCCTCCAGTGCCGCGTACAGGCGCTCCAGATGTGGCTCGATCAGCGGGCCCGGGTCTACGACCCACGCCGGCCGGCGGCCCACAACCCACGTGTTGGTGCCCGACAAAGTGAACGGCCCGGGATTGGGCGCGCGCAGCCGCAGGATGTCGTAATTCCTCAGGAGATCGGCATCTGACCCCGACTCGGAGACGATCTCATCATCTGGATCAGACGGAAACGGCGTGTCCACGGGCGCGACGTTAGCTGACAGGACAGTTCTGAGGACTGCTCGTGGGCTTGACCGGAGTCCTACGCGGCTACGTAGCGCTTGCTCGAGCGGCGCTCCTCGGGCACTGTGATCACGTCCCAGCACAGGCCCAGACGGGCCATCGTGCGGATCACGAACGCCGAGATATCCGGCTGACGCCAGCTGAGACCGTGATTGGCGGAGGTCGGGAAAGCGTGGTGATTGTTGTGCCAAGCCTCGCCCAGCGTCGGCAAGGACAGCCACAGCAGATTGCGCGAGTGATCCTCTGTCGCGTAGTCGCGACGCCCGAAGAAGTGACACAGTGAGTTGATCGAATAGGTCATGTGGTGGAGCACGAGCATCCGCACAGCTCCGCCCCACAGCAGGCCCGTGAGACCAGCGCGGAGCGAGCCACCGATCGCGTATCCGAGCCCGAACGCAGCGGCGAGACCGACGATCGTCCATACGAAGAACGTGCGATCCACAAACGATACGACCGGGTCGGCGAGCAGATCGGGCGCGTAGCGCTCGCGCGAGCCACGCTGCGTGTGGATGAACAGCCAACCGACGTGCGCGTGCGCGAGCCCACGCAACGCCCCGCGCAAACCCACGCCGTGGTCGACGTGCGGGCTGTGCGGATCTCCGTCACGGTCGGAGAACGCGTGGTGCTTGCGATGGTCGGCTACCCAGGAGATGACCGGTCCCTCGATCGCGGCTGACCCCAGTACTGCGAACACTCCACGCAGCGCAGGTGAGGTCTTGAAGCTGCGATGCGTGAACAGCCGATGAAACCCGACGGTTATGCCGAGGCCGGTGAGCAGGTACATGATCGCGAATACGACCAGGTCAGATGGATGCAGCAGCCCATCCCACAGCTGCCAGCCGACAAAGAACAGCGCGACGATCGGCCCAACCGTGATCAGCCCTGTCAACACACGATCGAGCGTCTCATACTCGGTCGGCTGAATATCGTCTGGCCCGGGGCCCCTGCTTTCCGGACCACCGGAAATATATTTGTCGGTCATGGTGCCAACAGGCAAGTTACCAGCGCGACCCCCTAGGCTGCGTAATCGTAATGTTCGCTAAGCCTCAGTCACTGCGTCGCGAGCTTGCGCGCGCGCTCCCGCAGCGACCGTTCGCCGTGCGCTTCTGGGACGGCTCAGAGCTTGCGCCTACCGTTCCGGGTGGTCCCGTCTTCACGGTGCGCTCTGCGGCCGCGATCGCACATCTGCTGCGCGCGCCAGGGCAGCTGGGTTTGGGACGAGCCTATGCCGCAGGCGAGCTCGAGGCCGACGACCTCGACCGGGTGATCGGCCTGCTCGACAGCTTCCAAGCGCCCCCGATCGACCGCGCGACTCGTACGCGCCTGACGCTGGCCGCCATCCGTGCGTGCGGTCTGACGCGACCACCGCGGATTCCCGCCAGCGAGCTGCGTCCGCGCGGAGCTCGACACAGCAAGGAGCGCGACGCGCGCGCCGTGCGCCACCACTACGACGTCTCCAACGACTTCTTTGCGCTGTTCCTGGACGACTCGATGACTTACAGCTGCGCGCTGTTCTCCCGCGGCGCGACCACGCTCGAGCAGGCGCAGACCGCCAAGCGCGAGCTGGTCTGCACGAAGCTGGACCTGCAGGCGGGAGAGCGCCTGCTCGACGTCGGCTGCGGTTGGGGCAGCTTTGTGATCCACGCCGCGCGCGAGCATGGCGTCAGGGCGCTTGGCGTGACGCTCTCTCCCGCCCAAGCCGAGCTCGCGCGCCGGCGAGTCGCCGAGGCGGGCCTTGCGGATCGGGTCGAGATCCGGGTATGCGACTACCGCGATCTGGGGCGCGACGGCGCGAGGTTCGATGCGATCGCGAGCATCGGCATGGTCGAGCACGTCGGTTCCAATCGCATCGATGAGTACGCACGGGTGCTTGCAGGCCTGCTGGAGCCGGACGGGCGTCTGCTCAACCATGGCATCGCCCGCTTGCGCCACGGCGACCCCGAGGCTGGGCCCTTTTCCGAGCGCTACGTCTTTCCCGACGCCGCCCCGCTGCATTTGTCACGGATCCAGCTTGCGCTCGAACGTGCGGGGTTCATCACCGATCACGTCGAGGGCTTGGCCCAAGATTACGTCGACACGCTGTCTGCCTGGATCGACCGCTTGGACTCAAACCGCGAGCAGGCCGAGCGCCTTGCCGGCGGCGAGCGCCTGCGAGTTTGGCGCCTGTACCTGCGCGCGGCCCGGAACGGCTTTCAGACGGGATTCACCTCGATCTACCAGGTGCTCGGCCACCACCCTTAGCGGCTGCCGAGCGTGGGCGTCTGCTCGCCTGCATGCTCGATGCACCGCGGCCGCGGTTGCTGCGCCCCCGGCTCGCGCGCGGGGCAGAACCTTCACTGCCCCCACCGCGCGGCCCGGTGGAGTCGCTCGGCAATCCGCCCAGCTCCAGCTCGCGATGCAGGCCGAGGCCACTCACCATGCCCGCCAGCTCGCTCGCCTGGTCGTGGGTCACGAGCGTGACGCCGACGCCACTCGCCCCCGCGCGGGCGGTGCGCCCGATGCGATGCACGTAGTCCTCACGTGTGCCGGGAATGTCGTAGTTGATCACGTGTGTGATCCCCGCTACGTCGATTCCGCGCGCGGCGACGTCTGTCGCCACGAGCGTGTCGACTACTCCGGCCTCGAAGTTGGCGAGCGCACGCTCGCGCTGACCTTGGGACTTGTCGCCGTGCATCGCCACGGCCCGTACGCTGCTGTTAGCGAGCCGTTTGACGAGCCGGTCGGCGCCGCGCTTCGTGCGTACGAACACGAGCGTCAGTCCGCGCTCCGATCCGTTCAGCTCAGACACGAGCTTCGCCACCTTGCCCTCGTGAGAGACGGTCACGAAGCGATGCTCGACGTCTCCCCTGCGCTCGGCGGAGTGCGCGTGCTCGTGACGGCGCGGGTTTGAGGTGTAAGCCTTCGCGATCCGCCCCACCTCGCCCTGCAACGTGGCGCTGAAGAGCAGCGTCTGGCGCTCGCGCGCGGTCATCTTCACGATCCGATCGACGACCGGCTTGAAGCCCATGTCGAGCATCCTGTCGGCCTCGTCGAGGATGAGCAGCTTGACCCGGTTCAGCGATATGTCCTTGCGGTCGATCAGATCGAGCAGCCGTCCGGGCGTCGCGACGAGGATGTGAGCGCGCGCGGCGATCCGCGCCTGCTTGACGATGCCGGCGCCACCGTAGACAGCCGCGATCGACAGCGCCCGCGAGTGCGCGACCTCGCGCAGGTCGTCCACGATCTGACTCGCCAGCTCGCGGGTGGGCGCGAGGACCAGCGCAGAGGGCCTGACATCGGTGCCCTTCAACCGCTCGACCATTGGGATCCCGAACGCGAGCGTCTTGCCCGATCCGGTCGGGGACTGCGCCAGCACGTCATGTCCGGCGAGCACATCGGGAATCACCATCTTCTGGACGGCGAACGGCTGGGTGATCTCGCGCTTGGCAAGCTCACTTGCGACGACCTCGGACACGCCAAGGTCGGCGAACGTTTCATGCTTCATGTGTTGATGCTCCTTCTGGCGAAGCCCTCTGGCCCGCCTTATGCAGATGGAGATTCAGACTGACCCCATCCGCGCATTCAGAGCGCCAACAAAGACAAAGAACCTCACGAGCGACTTCGCCGCCCGGTGGGGTGACCGTAGCAGGGAGTGAGGCCGTCTACTGCAGATTGGCCATCACGTGCTTGACGACCGTGTAGTCCTCCAGCGAGTACACGCTCAGATCCTTGCCATACCCGGACTCCTTGAACCCACCGTGGGGCATCTCTGAGACGAGCGGGATGTGGTCGTTGATCCAGACGCAGCCGAAGCGCAGCGCGCGCGATACGCGCAGCGCGCGGCCCACGTCGCGTGTCCAGACCGAGGATGCGAGCCCATAGCGCGTGCTGTTCGCCCAAGCGATCGCCTGCTCCTCGTCGTTGAAGGGCTGCACGGTGATGACCGGCCCGAAGATCTCGCGCTGGATCATCTCGTCGTCCTGCTCGAGGCCCGCGACGACCGCCGGCTCCAGGTAGAAGCCGTCGCGATCGGGCGCTTTGCCGCCGGTGACGATCTCCGCACGCTGTGGCCTGCGCTGCAGGAACCCCTCTACGCGTTCACGCTGTTTGGCCGAGTTGACCGGCCCGAGCGTCGTCTCGGGCGCGAGCGTATCCCCGATCACGAGCCCTTGCGCCTGCGCTGCCAAGCCCGCGACGACGTCGTCATGGACCTTCGCTGCGGCCAGCACCCGCGTGGCGGCGGTGCAGTCCTGGCCAGCGTTGTAATAGCCGGTGGCGGCGATCGTCTCCAGAGCGCTCTCCAGACTGACGTCGTCAAACACCACCACAGGCGCCTTGCCACCCAGCTCGAGGTGAACCCGCTTGAGCGTATCGGCGGCCGTCCGGGCGAGGTGCTTGCCGGTGTCGACCGAGCCTGTGAGCGCGAGCATGTCGACGTCGGGATGGTTGATCAGCGCCTCCCCCGTCGGCTGGGCCGGCCCCGTCACCACGTTCAGCACGCCCGCGGGGAGGATGTCGGCAGCCAGCTCGGCGAACCTCAGGGTGCTCATCGGGGTCGTCTCCGCGGGCTTCAAGACGACCGTGTTCCCGGCCGCGAGCGCAGGGGCGAATTTCCAGATGGCCATCATCAACGGGTAGTTCCACGGGGTGACCTGCCCGATCACCCCGACCGCTTCACGGCGTGTGAACGACGTATACCCCTCCATGTACTCGCCGGCGGCCCTGCCCCCTTGACAGCGCGCGGCGCCCGCGAAAAAACGGAGGTTGTCGGCCATCACCGGCAGCTCGTCGTTGGCGACCGCCTCGATCGGCTTGCCGGCGTTCAGCGCCTCCATGCGCGCGATCTCCGGAGCGTGCTCATCCACCAGGTCAGCGAGCGCCAGCAGAGCCTGGGCACGCTGGGCGGGCGTCGTCGTCGACCACTTGGCGAACGCTTTGCGCGCGGCCCTCACCGCGCGATCGACGTCCCCGGCGGTCGACTTCGGCGCCCGCGCCAGCACCTCTCCGGTGGCCGGATTGAGGATCGGTTCGGTCGTCTCGCCCTCAGATGTTGCAAAACCCCCGTCGATCAAGTTGTCGAGCGTGGTTGATGTTGTGTCTGTGTCTGTGTCCGCCATCACGATGCTCCGATTTGAGTGTGTTTGGACGAGTCCTCAGCTGGGGTGGGTGGTTGCAGTGCATTAAAATTTCTATCGCGTATAACCATAGTGAAAGGTATATACGAAAGATATACACTCCTACCGTGCTCTTATGCATATACGCGATACCAATGTGTTACTGAGTTTTAAAAGTAGACATGCACTCCCTCCCTCCCCTGTGCTCTTATGTATTCACAGTCAGCGCCTCGACGACCGCAGGATGCGCGATCTCGCCGGCACACACGTTCAGCCCCATGCGCAGCCCCGGGTCCGCAGCCATCGCCTCATCGGGCCCCCGATCCGCGAGCGCCAGCACGTACGGCAGCGTCGCGTTCGTGAGCGCGTACGTCGAGGTGATCGGCACCGCGCCCGGCATGTTCGTCACGCAGTAGTGAGTGATCCCGTCGACCTCGTATGTCGGCTGCGAATGAGTGGTCGCATGAGAGGTCTCAAAGCACCCCCCCTGGTCGATCGAGACATCCACGAGCACCGCGTGCCGGCGCATCAGCTTCAGTTGCCCGCGGCTGATCACGTGCGGCGCGCGGCCACCGTGCACGAGCACGGCGCCAATCACCAGATCGGCGAGGGGCAGCATCTCCTCGATCGCGAGCGTCGACGAATACACGGTCGAGGCGCGCCCGCCGAACGCGACTTCCAGCTCACGCAGGCGATCGATCGAGCGGTCGAAGACGAACACGTCGGCCTGCATCCCGATCGCGATCAACGCCGCGTTCATCCCGACGACGCCACCACCGATCACGAGCACCGTCGCCGCCGCCACACCCGGCACGCCGCCCAGCAGGATGCCCCGCCCCCCGAGCGGCTTCTCCAGCATGAACGCCCCCGCCTGCGTGGCGATCTTGCCCGCGACCTCGCTCATCGGCGCCAGCAGCGGCAGCCGCCCTGCGGAGTCCTCGACCGTCTCGTACGCGATGCACGTCGCCCCAGACTCCTGCAACCCTCGCGCCAGCTCCGGCTCGGCCGCGAGATGCAGATAGGTGAACAGCGTCTGCCCCTCGCGCAGCAGCTCGACCTCGCTCGGCTGGGGCTCCTTGACCTTCAGCACCAGCTCGGCCGCCTCGAACACAGCCTGCGCGTCTCCCACGATCCGCGCGCCCTGCGCGGCGAACTGCTCGTCGGCCATCGCGCTGCCATCGCCCGCCCCCGCCTGCACGAGCACCTCATGCCCGTGCGCGCTCAACTCGCGCACGCCCGCAGGGGTGATCGCGACGCGGTACTCATCCACCTTGATCTCACTGGGAACCCCGACGATCATCGTGCCAGCTCCCGTCCGCGCAGCGCCAGCCAGAACTCGATGCGGTCGCGCGCGCTGTTGAAGTCGCGCCCGGTCAGCTGCTCGACGCGCCTGATCCGGTAGCGCAACGTGTGACGGTGACAGTACAGCGCGCTCGCTGCCTTCTCCCAGTGGCCGTTGTTCTCGATGAACACGTCCAGCGAGCGCAACAGCTCGTCACCGTACTCGCCCTCGCCCTGCTCCACCGGGCCGAGGACGCCGCGGCAGTAGGACATCAGCGCGTCGTCATCCTGGAGTGACAGCAGCAACTGGAAGGCGCCGAGGTCTTTGTAGGAGGCGATCGCCTCGGACGAGTCCCCGTTGCGCAGCCGTGCGGCCTCCAGCGCGCAGCGCGCCTCATGGAAGCTCAGGCGCAGCGAGTGTGTCGCCGCGGGGCGACTGGCGGCGGCGCGAACCTCTCCCACGCGCGCCGCCAGCTCCGTGCGAATGCGTTCGGCGAGCTCGACCGGGTCGGGCTCGACGCCGTCGATGTCCACGACAGCACACAGCAGTCCCGCGCGAATCGCGACGAGGCTGTGCACGTTCGCCCGCGCGAGCGCCCGCTCCAGCAATGGCGCGCCCGTCGCAGGGTCCGCCACCGAGAACGCCAGTACCGCTGCTTGCTCGCCAATCCCGAATGGACGCAGCTTGGCCTGGAGCTCTTCGGGATAGAGGTTGCCCGTCAGGGCTTCGGCGAGCACGTCCCCCGCCATGCTGCGCTGCAGCATCTCGTAGCGTTCGTCGACCAGCTGCGCGAATACGCGCTCGGTGATCGCGATGAATGGCAGCTCGTACGGAACCTCGAACACAGGGAAGTCGCGCTTGCGCGCCGCGTTTACGAGCGCGACCGGCAACCGCTTGTGGGCAAAGCCCGTGCCGAATCCCAGGCCGGCGATCTCATGCTCGGCTAGGCGCTCGATCAGCTCGTGTTGCGCTTTAGGGCCATCCAGCTGGATGCCGGTGGTGAGCAGCAGCTCGCCACCCTTCAACCACGGCGTGGGATCGATCAGCTCGGTGATGTGCACCCAGCGCACGTGAGCCTTCGCGGAGCCCTGCCCGCTCGCGAGCTCCAGGCCCAGCTCGGCGATCAGGCTCTCGACTGTGAGCTCCATTCAGGCACCAGCCCCCGTCATGCTTGCGACGGCGAGCTCCACTGCGCCATCCGTTCGGAGGCCTCGCTCAGCACGGGGCGCAAGATCGACTCGATCTCTTCGAACTGCTCCACGCCGGCGATCAGCGGCGGTGAGAGCTGCACGATCGGATCGCCGCGGTCGTCGGTCCGGCAGATCAGCCCACGGCGATAGAGCTCGCCGGAGAGGAACCCGCGCAGCAGCTCCTCGGCTTCTTTCTCGTCGAAAGTCTCCTTCGTGTCCTTGTCCTTGACCAGCTCGATCGCGTGGAAGTAGCCGGCGCCGCGCACGTCTCCGACGATCGGTATGTCGCGTTGCAGGCTCTCCAGCATGGCGCGCAGACGGCCTTCGTTCTCGAGGACGTGCCCGCACAGGTCCTCGCGCTCGATCACGTCGATGTTCGCGAGCGCGGTCGCACACGCGACAGGATGACCACCGAAGGTGAAGCCATGGTTGAAGATCGCCTTGCCGTGCAGGAACGGCTCGGCTACGCGGTCTGAGGCGATCACCGCACCCAGGGGGGCGTACGCGGAGGTGATGCCCTTTGCGGTGGTGATCATGTCGGGCTCATAGCCGAAGCGCTCGCATCCGAACCAGTGCCCGATGCGTCCCCACGAGCAGATCACCTCGTCGGAGATCAGCAGCACCCCGTGGCGGTCGCAGATCTCGCGTACGCGCTGAAAGTAACCATCCTGAGGGACGAAGCAGCCGCCGCCGTTCTGGACCGGCTCGAGGATCACCGCTGCCACCGTCTCGGGACCCTCGAACGCAATCGCCTCCTCGATCGCGTCCGCCGCCCACAGCGGATCGCGATCTTCCTGCCAGCGGTAGGAGTTGGTGTTCGGCACGTGCACTCCACCGGGGGTCAGCGGCTCGAATGGCTCACGCAGTGGGGTCAAGCCGGTCGCCGTCAGCGCGCCCATCGAGGTTCCGTGGTAAGCCAGCTTGCGCGAGATCAGCTTGTGACGCCTGGGCTCGCCGCGTGCGGCGTGATAAGCCTTCGCGAGCTTCCACGCCGACTCGACCGCCTCCGAGCCGCCGGAGGTGAAGAACACGCGGTTCAGGTCTCCGGGCGCGAGCTCGGCGATGCGCCCGGCCAGCTCGATCGAGCGCGGATGGGCATAGCTCCAGTTGGTGTAGAACCCGAGCTCCTTGGCCTGCCTGGCGCCTGCCTCGCCAAGCTCGGCACGCCCGTGCCCGACGTTTACGCAGTACAGCGCCGACAGCCCGTCGAGATAGCGCTTGCCGTGCTCGTCGTAGACGTAGCACCCCTCGCCCCTGACGATCACCGGCACCTCGGCGCCTTCCTCGTAGGCGCCCATGCGCGTGAAGTGCATCCACAGATGGCGCTTGGCCAGCTCCTGCAGATCGCTCGTCCCCATGTCCTCGCCGGCATGCGTCCCGGAGCCCGCCGGCGCCCGCTCCCCGCGGCCCTGCTCGCTTCGACCTGTGCTCGTCGATGTGATCGCCATAATCGCGCACCCTCCTCTGCGACGCGTCGCTGTCAGCTAGACACTCAGGACAACCGTACTCCGCCAGGATGTCCAGCTCAAGGCGCCGGCCGTTCAACAAAGGCCGCATCCATTGTACGAGATGTACAACGCGAGCCATACGTTTTGGGGATCGCGCCCATTGTGCTCGTGCAGGTCGAGGACGTAACTTTCCTCACAACCAGTAGAGAGGAGTTCCAATGGCCAGTGCAAGCGTCGCCTCATCCACAGCTTCCGAGCCTTCGGGAGTGATGGACAAGGGTCTGAAAAAAAACGCGATCGGCTACCTCTCGAACATCGTGATCGGTGTCGCCTCGACGGCGCCGGCCTACTCGCTGGCGGCGACGCTGGGGTTCATCGTCGCGGTCAAAGGCGTCGGTGTGCACGCACCGGCGGTGATGCTCGTGGCGTTCATCCCGATGCTGCTCGTGGCCGCGGCCTACAAATACTTCAACCGCGCCGACCCCGACGCGGGCACATCGTTCGCGTGGGTCACGCGCGCGTTCGGTCCATCGCTTGGCTGGCTGAACGGCTGGGCGATCTTCCTCGCCGACGTGGTCGTGATGGCCTCCCTGTCGGCGATCGCCGCGATCTACACGTACAAGCTGTTTGGATTCACCGAACTCGGCGAATCCAAAGCGGCGATCATCGTCGCCGCGGTCCTGTGGATCGCGATCATGACCTGGATCTGCTATCGCGGCATCGAGCTCTCGGCGCGCATCCAGCAATTCCTGCTCAGCGCCGAGGTGTTCATCCTTGGGCTGTTCTCGGTGGTCGCGTTCGTCAAGGTCTACGGCAGCCACCCACCGGCCGGCTCGATCAAGCCATCGCTGTCCTGGATCAATCCGTTCGCGATGAGCTTTCCCGACCTGGTAGTCGCGCTGCTGCTCGCGGTGTTCATCTATTGGGGCTGGGATTCCGGCGTGGCGGTGAACGAGGAGTCCGAGGATCCGGCCGAGGGGCCGGGCAAGGCCGCGGTCGTCTCGACGATCCTGCTCGTGCTTATCTACGTCGTCGTCACGACGGCCGCCCAGTCGTTCCACGGCGTCGGCTTCCTGACTAACGAAGCAAACCAGGAAGACGTCCTCAACGCACTCGGGACAGGCGTGCTCGGCAGCACGCTCGACAAGCTGCTGATTATTGCGGTGCTCACCTCGGCGTCGGCCTCGACGCAGACGACGATCCTGCCGACCGCCCGCACGACGCTGTCGATGGCGCACTGGAAAGCCGTCACCAGCCTGCTGTCCCGAATCCACAAGCGCTATCTGACGCCGACCGTCTCGACGCTGGGCTTCGGCGTGCTCTCGATCATCGTCACGGTCGTGCTGTTGCTGCTCTCCTCGAGCGTCCTGGAAGACTCGCTGCTGGCGATCGGCTTCCCGATCTGCTTCTACTACGGGTTCACAGGCGTCGCGTGCGGCTGGTACTACCGCCACGACCTGATGGAAAGCGCACGCAACTTCCTGCTGCTGGGTCTCGGCCCGCTGATCGGCGGGCTGATGCTGTTCGGCATCGGGATCAAGGCGGCGTTCTACTACGGCCACGCGGCAAACGTCTCGTCAAAGCCGATCCTTCACATCACGCTGCCCCTGTGGATCGGCATCGGGGGCATGCTCCTCGGTGTGGCGATCATGGTCGCCTCACGACCCTTCTTCAAGGAGTTCTTCTCGCGAAAGCTGGAAACGGCGCCCCCGGGGCTGCTCGACCAGCCGCCGCCGACCGAGCCGACACCGGCACGCGTGGACTTCTGATCCGGGGGCACGCCGCCCGTCACGGGGACACGGCGCTCACACACGGTTTGAGGGAACCGCTCGTGAGCGCCGTGCGACGGGATGTCGCTGTGCAACGGATGTTGCTCTGCGCCGCATGAGCGCTGTGCAACGGGGCGCGCGGATGGCGATCGTGATGGGCGCACGGGCGACAAACGACGCGTGCGCAAGATAAAGACGGTGGAGGTGCACTTATTTTTAAAACTGGGTATGACCATCGTTATACGCACCCTGATTTTTTATAACACCATCACCCACCTTTATCTTCTGGTTAATACCATAGCGATACGCGCTCTTTTATCTCCTCGTCAGTTCCATCACCCCATCAGCTCCATCACCCCATGCGGCGAGCCCAGCTGCGCGAGGCGATCCAGAAACGGCTGCGGCGGGAATGCCTCCGGGCCGAGCACACCAGTGCCCTGCCACGCGCCCTCGTTCAGCAACTCCAGCGCAACCACGGGATTGACGGCCGTCTGCCAGACAACGGCCTGGCTGCCGTACTCGCGCATCGTCGTCTCGTTGTCGACCACGTGGTAGAGGTAGGTCGAGCGCTCGCCTCCGTCAACGCCTGTCCCGCTCACCCACGTTCCCGCGCACGTGCGTCCGGTCATCCGCTCGCCGAGTGTCGCCGGATCGGGCAGCGCGGCGGCCACGACATCGCGCGGGGCCACCTGCTGGCCGCGCACGGTCACCGGCTCGGTCGAGTCAAGCCCGAGTTTGTGCAAAGTGCGGAGCACGTCGATGAACTCATCGCCGAGCCCGTACTTGAAAGTCACCCGCTCGCACGTGACCCAACGCGGGATCAGGATGACCTCCTCGTGCTCGACGTTGACGCACTGGACCTCGCCGATCCCCTCCGGAAACGTGAAGATCTCCGGCTCGGAGAATGGCGGGGTGGTGTAGAAGCCGCGCTCGCGCTCCCAGATCAGGGGCGGGTTCAGACACTCCTCGATCGTCGTCCAGATCGAGAAGGTGGGCGCGAAGTCATAACCCTCGACGACGAGATCAGCGCCGTCGCGGACGCCCACTTCACGCACGCTGGAGAACAGCTCATCGGCCGCGTAGGACGCGAACACGTCTGACAGCCCCGGCTCCACTCCGATCCCGACCAGTGCGAGCAGCCCGGCCTGCTCCCACTCATCATGCTGGGCAAGCTGATACTCGCCCAGCATCCTCCCCGGCAGCTCGTGTGGACGCTGGGGATGGGGCGCTGAGAGCGTCATCGCCATGTCCAGATAAGTCACGTGCGCGTCGAAGCAGGCGCCGAAGATCGGCTCGTTGAAGCGCGGATCACAGGCGTTCAGCACCGCGTCGGGCTTGGTCGTGCCGATCAGCTGCGTCAACTCGTCGCGGTCGGAGGCGTCCACGCGCTCGGCGACAAAGCGATCGGCTTCGCCCATGCGCGCGACCACCTCGTGCGCGCGCTGGGGTGAGACGTCGGCCATCACGACCTGCTCGAACGCCTCCCGCCGCTGGGCGATGGCGGCAAACGCCGCTCCCACACCGCCTGCTCCGACCACGAGCACCCGCATGGCTCAAGTGTGGCACGACCTCGCATATGCTGCCCGCTTCGATGGCGACTGCGCTCCTCGACACGCCGGTGGCTCCCTCCGGCGCCAAGCGACCCAAGCGCTGGCTTGCTTCTCCCAAGCTGGGAGGCGCAGAGCTTGCCTGGGCGATCCTCGCCGGGGTCGCGCTGGCGGTGCTCACGAGCTGGCCTCTCGTCCTGCATCTGCCCAGCCGTATCGCCCCAGACCTCGGCGACCCGGTCCGTACGGCCTGGCAGATCGCCTGGGTCGGGCACGCGATGCTGCACGACCCGTTGCATCTGTTCGACTCCAATGCGTTTTACCCCCACCCGCTCAGCCTTGCGTTCTCGGACTCCCTGCTCGGGTATGGCCCGGCTGCGTTCTTCGGACACGGAACGGTCGCGGCGCTGGTCCGTTACAACCTGCTGTTTCTGTGGGCGTGGTCGCTGTGCTTCGTCGGCGCTTATCTGCTCGGACGCGAGCTCGGCCTGACCAAGCTCGCTGCCGGCGCCGTCGGCATCGCGTTTGCCTACGCGCCCTACCGCGTGACCGAGGCGGGGCATCTGCATGTGATCTCCAGCGGCGGTATCGCGCTCGCGCTGTTCCTGCTGCTGCGTGGCTATCGGCGCGGATCGACCAAGCTCGTGCTCGCCGGCTGGCTGGTGTCGGCGTGGCAGGTGAGCCTTGGATTCACGCTTGGCCTGCAGTACAGCTACTTGATCGGCATACTCGCGCTGCTGGCGCTGTTGCACTGGCTGCACATCGGACGCCCGGGGCTGCCGCGGAGCCTGGTGGTCGTGACTTGCATCGGGATGGCCATATTCGGCGTCGTCGCGATCTATCAAGCCCGCCCTTATCTCAAGGTCGCGAACGAGTACCCGACCGCCAAGCGCACGCTGAAGGAAGTGAAAACCTACTCGTCCGGGCCCGCGGCGCTGGTGTCAGCCTCTTCGGAGAACCGTGTGTGGGGGAGTATCACCGCCCCGGCGCGCGAACACGTGCACTCCAAGAACGAGGACGTGTTCTGGCCCGGCGGGTTGATCCTCGTGCTCGCGCTGATTGGACTCGCGGGAGTTGGCGGATCGGTGTATACGCGCCGGTTGCGAATCGGGCTCGCGAGCGGGATCGTCGTGTGCTCGGTCCTCGCGATGGGTCTCGGGCTGACGGGGGCCGGGTACCCGTATCGCCTGCTGTTCGACTACGCCCCGGGCTGGGACGGCGTGCGGGTGCCGGGCAGGGTGTTCACGCTGGCGACGCTGTTCTATGCGCTGCTCGCCGGCGCGGGGGTTCAGTGGCTGCTGTTCCGTGCGGACGGTTGGGGGAAGCGCAATACGGTGCGTGGCGTCGGTGCGATCCTCGGCGCGGTGCTGCTGATCGGGCTGCTCGGCGAAGGTGCGGGACACCTCGCTCACCCGGTCGTGCCCCAGCCGAAGCCCGCGGAGATCGGTTTGCGTGGGCCGCTGCTGGACCTTCCGACCGATGGGGCCGCCGATCGCGTGTGGCAGTACTACTCGACCGACGGCTTCTACAAGATCCCGATCGGGAACAGCACGTTTGACATCCCCCAAGTCGATGACCTGCGCGGCGGGATGAGCGGATTCCCGGACAAGGCCAGCATCGAGAAGCTGCGCTACTACGGCATCAAGACCGTGGTCCTGCACCTGACGATGCCCAAGCTGCCGGGGATCGTCGGGTACGCGCTCGCCGAGCCGCCGAACGTGCAGGCGGCGGCGGCCAAACCGGTCGCGGGGCTGGGCGTGAAGCGCCGCCGGGTCGGCTCGCTCGTGATCTATGAGATCGGCCCGGGGCCGGCCGCCCTGCACGGAACTGACTGACCATGAGCTCGCAGGGCAAGCTGGGCAAGGACGCAGTGAGCGAAATGTGCTCCGCACACGAGCGATCGAGGACGCCGATCCAGCGCCGCCATGCGTACTCATGGCGCCTCGCGCTCGCCGCGATCCTGCTTGTCGGACTGTCCTACGCGACCCTGATCCAAAGCTTCTCCTGGAATCAGACCTCGCACTACGATCTGATTCGTTCGCTGAACAACGGCGGGACGACGATCGACAAGTATCAGACGAACACGGGCGATAAGGCGTACTACAAGGGGCACTACTACTCCGCCCGCGCTCCGGGCCTGGCGCTCATGGCGTTGCCATTCTACGACGCGCTCAACCTTGTGGGAGCCGAATCGTGGACGGACGCGCATGTCGCGCCGCCGAACCATCCGGGGGACGAGATGATCTACCTCGTCGGGTTGTGGGCGAACGTGTTGCCGGGCCTGCTGCTGCTGCTGCTGCTATGGCGCGTGGCCGAGCGCTTCCAGCCCGGCTGTGGCGCCGCGGCGGCGGTCGCGCTCGGGCTCGGGACGATGGTGCTGCCGCTGTCGACGCTGCTGTTCAGTCACGTGTTCACGGCATTTCTCGGGTTCGGCGCGTTCGCGCTCATGCTGCGCGAGCGCGATGGGCCGCCCAGCGCGATGCTGCTCGGGCTCGCGGGGCTGGCCATGGGATATGCGGTCGCCTCGGAGTACCCGCTGTTCTTCGTCGCGGCCGTGCTCGGGCTGTATCTGCTGTCACGTCGCGACGCGCTGAGCATGCCGCTGATCGCTCGCCGCGCAGGCTCGTATATCGCCGGCGGAGTCGTCGGGATCGTACCGCTGCTGCTGTACAACCACTATGCGTTCAATTCCTGGACGCACCTGGCTTACTCCAGCATTCCCCGCCAGCAGAAAGGGTTCTTCGGGATCTCCCTGCCAAGCCTGAAGGTGCTCGCGACGCTGCTGCTGGACTCACGCGGTCTGCTGACGCTATCCCCGGTGCTGATCCTCGGCGTGCTCGGCACTGTGCTGCTGTACCGTCGTGGCAAGCGCGCGGAGGCGCTGACGATCACCGGTATATGCCTGTGTTACGTCGGCTACAACTCCGGCTACTACCTGCCGTTCGGCGGCGGGTTCATGGGACCGAGGTTCTTGACGACGATGCTTCCGTTCCTCGCATTCCCGATTGCGCTCGCGCTGAAGCGCTGGCCGGGACCGACGATTGCCCTGGCGGCCGTCTCGATCGCGACGACCGTGATCGCGACGATCACCCACCCGCTCGTCGGATATGAGACCGAGACGGTCGTGTGGGCGCGCTATCTGCGCGAGGGCTTCTTCCAGCCGACGATCGCCTCGGCGTACGGTCTCGGTCGCGGTTGGGGCGGCATCTGGCCGTTCCTGCTCGCCGCGGGCGGCGGCGTGGTGCTGGCCGCGTGGGCGACGCCACGCCTGCGATTGTCGAACGCGACGCTCGGCTACGGCCTGCTCGCGCTCATCGGATGGTGCCTGTTCGCGGTGCTCGCGCCGACCGTGCTCGGGATCGACCACCAGGGATTGCTCGACATTCGCTCGGCCGGCGATCGGACCGCACTGAACCTCACCCTCCACGACGGCAGCCGATACCCCCTGAAGACGCTTGCACCGCTCGCGGCGCTCGCCGGGTTGCTCGCTATGTGTGCGATGCGATTGCTACGTAACGAACCGGAGGCACGGCCGCGGGTTGGGGTGATGCCGAGCCCTCACGCCCAACAAGTCCCCGCGCGGTGACCGCGGCCGCGGGCGTGCGCGTGGAAGCAGCGTTTGCGACATTCATCTCATCCCCACAGATGAGCGTCTGGGCGACGTCAGAGCGTCTAGGCAACGCCAAAGCGTCTAGACAACGCCAAGAGCGCCTGGGCAACAACGACAATCCGTCCGACGCCAAGGTCGTTCAGTTTTTAACGGTCTTCACGTTGCACTTCGCCCCATGCAACTGCTTGCAGACGACCACGTAACCGGGGCGGGGCTGGTCGTGGGCGTTCATCAGTCCCGCGTCGAACCGTGTCGAGGTGTATCCCCCGGTCCAGTCATAGATGTAGAGGCGCTTTATCTGATGCTGGGAGGCGGCGACGGCGAACGTGTATTTGAGCACCTTCGCCGCGCGCGTCAGGCCGGAGCCGCGGACGTTGGGAAAGGCGCCGCCGAACTGCACGATCCCCCCGGTCTCGGTCAGCCACACCTGACCGCCGAGCGCGCTTGAGATTTCGCGGGTGCGCCAGCTTTCCAGACGATTGACGTCCGAATAGTCGTGGAGCCCCCAGATCTTCGGCATGACCGTCCGCAGCCGCCCGATCTCGCGCTTGAATTCAGAGATGTATTCCAAGGTCGGCGAGATGTTGTTCTGATCGAGCACGTCCAGCCCGATCACGGTGCAACCGTGGCACACGCGAATCAGGGCCTGGTAGTACTGCGCCGCGGCGACCGCGGAGGGGCTCGCGAGCACGCGTGAGATGTTTCCGCGATTCGCCTCATCCCAAGACTGGTATTGGCGGACGTGAGGAAAGCGCTTTACGAATTTCTGCACGTCGTGCTGATACTGGGCGACACTCGGCATCCTCGTCGGCGTGTACTCGGAGTGGTAGAAGGCAACCAGAACCTGCTCGTGCTGCGCTTCGGCAGCACGAATGAACGTGATCGCCTTGTCGAGCGAGTATGAGTGGACGACCGCGTCGTAAGGAGCGATGTAGCGGACGATTTTCGTGTGCAGCTGCTGCCACAGCGGATTGGTGAACATCTCGACCTGCTCGTCACCGATGCCGGTCAGGTAGGAGGAGGTCGCCGCGTGAGCGCGCGGCGCCTGGGCCTTGCCGACCGCACTCGGAGCGATCATCAAGCCGACCACCAGCACCAAGGGAACCACAAGCGTGGCAATCAGTCGGGGGGATCTGGGTCCTGGTCGTCGTGTCATATCGCTCCTGGAACAGCGGTCGAAGCAGAAGGTTGCGCGCGCGTATCAAAGCTTTGGGTCAAAGATAAATATCTTGCACTCGCGGCGCGATTCGGACGAGCCACAATTTATTCATCTGCGAGCCCTTACGCCACCGCGGCGCTGGGTCCTGCACTGTTTACCCGACCTTTACTCCGGGTCCGCTCGGGCAGGGAGGTGTGGCTCTCAACTGTTGGGGCCCGCGTCGAGCTCGGCGGCTTTGGGCGTCTGACCGCGCAGGGTCGGGTCGGTGACGATACGGATATCCACCCCGGGCAGTCCTCGCAGCAAGCGTGTCAGCAACGAATCGTTCAGACGGCGCAGGCCACGAGGCTGCGCGGGCGCGCCTATCAGCACGTAAGTGCTCCCGAGTGAGCGAGCGAGCGAGATCGCTGCTGCGGCGACATCCTCGCCCTCCTCCACGCGCAAGCGTGCTCCCAGCATCGACACCAGCCGCCGCAGCGCCTCCAGGCGCTCACGGTCCTCGGCGTTTGGCTCGCGTCCAGGGGGACGTACCACGAGCACGTCGAGCTCCGCGTCCAGGCGCTGGGCCGAGCGCCACGCCCGTCGGACCACGCGCTCGGAGTGCGGCTGGAGCGTCGCCAGAGCCAGCAGCCGCTCGGCGATCGCTTGCGGTCCGGTCTCGGAGAGCGTGGGCTGCCCCTCCTCGTCGCGGCGCACCGTCTGAGCAGGCTCCCGCACGAAGCGCTTGACCTCTACATCCTCCGCCACCTCGCGCAACGCGGTCTCGCGCAGGGCGGCGAGGTTCTCGATCTTGAAGAAGTTGTTCAGCGCCGCCGGCACGCGCTCGGCCGAGTAGACCTTGCCCGCTTTGAGTCGCCCGATCAGCGCCTCCGGCGTCAGGTCGATCAGGACGACCTCGTCGGCCATCGAGAGGACCTCGTCGGGGATGGTCTCGCGTGTGCGTGCGCCCGTGAGCTGCGCGATCTGGTCGTTGAGACTCTCCAGGTGCTGGACATTGACGGTCGAGTACACGTCGATCCCGGCATCGATCACGTCGCGGATGTCCTCGTAGCGCTTCTCGTGCTCGACCCCGGGCGCGTTCGTGTGTGCGAGCTCGTCGATCAAGCACAGTTCGGGCTTGCGGGCCAGCACGGCCGGCAGGTCCATCTCGGTGAGCGGCGTTCCTCGATAGGTGATCGTTCGGCGCGGGATGAGCTCCAGCCCCTCCGCCTGGGCGAGGGTCTCGGCGCGACCGTGAGACTCCAGGTAGCCGATCGCCACGTCGCGGCCACTGTCGGCTTCGGCGGAGCCCTCTTGGAGCATGCGGTAGGTCTTCCCCACGCCGGGGGCCATACCGATGAAGACCTTGAGGTTCCCGCGATCGGAGGCCATACGGGCATTGTCACCCACGGCCCAGTCTGTGGGCGATTCAAGCCCCCAGCAAGTTGTGGACGACCAGATCGATCAGCTTGATGCCGATGAACGGCGCGACGAGCCCGCCGAGGCCATAGATCAGCAGGTTGCGCCGCAGCAGCGCGCTCGCGCCGATCGGCCGGAAGCGCACGCCGCGGAGCGACAGCGGGATCAGCAATGGAATTACAAGCGCATTGAAGATGATCGCCGAGACGATCGCCGACTGCGGGGTGCCCAGGTTCATGATGTTGAGCACGTGCAGCGGCCCCTTGCCGTCAGAGGTTGTCGCATAGGTGCTGATGAAGACCGCCGGGAGGATCGCGAAGTACTTCGCGACGTCGTTGGCGATCGAGAACGTTGTCAGCGCGCCGCGCGTGATCAGCAGCTGCTTGCCGACCTCGACGATCTCGATCAGCTTCGTCGGGTTGGAGTCCAGGTCGACCATGTTGCCGGCCTCGCGTGCGGCCTGGGTGCCCGTGTTCATCGCCACGCCCACGTCGGCCTGGGCCAGCGCGGGCGCATCGTTGGTGCCGTCGCCGGTCATCGCGACCAGCCGGCCGTCGGCCTGCTGCTCGCGGATCAGCGCGAGCTTGCGCTCGGGTGTCGCTTCGGCGAGGAAGTCGTCGACGCCGGACTCCTGCGCGATGTGGGCTGCCGTCAGGCGGTTGTCGCCCGTGACCATCACCGTTTTGATGCCCATCGCCCGCAGCTGGTCGAACCGAGCTGCCATGCCCTCCTTGATCGTGTCCTTGAGGTACACCACCCCGAGCACCTGATTGTCGCGCGTGACGGCCAGGGGCGTGCCGCCCTCGTTGCCGATGCGATCGAGCTGCACCTGCAACTCCGGCGGCGGGGAGCCGCCTTCGCTGGATACGAGCCCGATGATCGCGTCGCCGGCGCCCTTGCGCAGCCGCCGGCCGTCGATGTCGACGCCGCTCATCCGAGTCTGCGCGGTGAACGGCACGAACTCGGCGTTCAGCGTCGCCATGTCGTGCTCGCGGATGCCGTACTGCTTGGCCAGCACCACGATCGAGCGTCCCTCGGGCGTCTCGTCCGCGAGCGAGGCCAGCTGCGCGACCTCGGCCAGCTCGGACTCGGGCACGCCCGGCATCGGCACGAACTCCGACGCGAGGCGGTTGCCGATCGTGATCGTGCCGGTCTTGTCGAGCAGCAGCACATCCACGTCGCCCGAGGCCTCGACCGCGCGCCCGGACAGCGCGAGCACGTTGCGGCGCACCAGACGATCCATGCCCGCGATCCCGATCGCGGACAGCAGCGCCCCGATCGTGGTGGGAATCAGCGCGACGAGCAACGCGATCAGCGTGGTCTCGGAAATCGACGTCCCCGCGAACAGCCCGAACGGGCGCAGCGTCGCGACGACGATCATGAAGATCAGCGTCAGCGCGGCGAGCAGGATGTTCAGGGCGATCTCGTTCGGGGTCTTGCGCCGCTGCGCCCCCTCGACCAAGGCGATCATGCGATCCAGGAACGACTGGCCGGGCTCCTGGGTGATTTCCACGACGATTTCATCGGAGGTAACGCGCGTGCCGCCGGTCACCGCGCTGCGATCCCCGCCGGACTCGCGTATCACGGGCGCGGACTCGCCTGTGATCGCCGACTCATCGACGGTCGCGATGCCCTCGGTCACGGTGCCGTCGCCGGGAATCAGCCCACCGGCGGTCACGACCACCATGTCGCCGCGCGTCAGCTCGGACGCGGCCTTGGTGGAGCCATCCTGCATCCTCGCAACCGTCTCCTTGCGCATCGTCCGCAGCGTGTCGGCCTGCGCGCGGCCGCGACCCTCGGCGAACGCCTCGGCCATGTTCGCGAACACGACCGTCAGCCACAGCCATATGGCGATCGTGAACGTGTACCAGGCGGGCTCGTGGCCGCCGCCGAGGGGCTTGCCCCCGAACGCCTGGATCAGCCAGGTGACGGTCGTGATGACCGAGCCGATCTCCACGACGAACATGACCGGGTTGTGGATCTGCACGCGCGGGTCGAGCTTCTTGAGGCTGTCGACCAGCGCATGCCGGACGATGTCGCGCTGGAACAGCGAGATCGCCTGGCGCTCGTGGGTGGCGGGAACGGTGGACATCAGCCTTTCACTCCGACCAACGGCTTCGCCGTCGGTGCCCGCCGATCCAGCGCGAGGTTGAGCTCAAGGACGTTCACGCCCTGCTCGCCGGAGAACCCGAGCCCGCGGGAGTC
Organism: uncultured Solirubrobacterales bacterium; assembly: GCA_963705245.1. GTDB lineage: Bacteria > Actinomycetota > Thermoleophilia > Solirubrobacterales > Solirubrobacteraceae > Palsa-744. Next base: position 364,223 of record OY970062.1, read on the forward strand.
CGTGTACTGAGCGATCAGCCCGTCCACCTGCGCGAGCGACAGCCGCCGCAGGGCCGCGATGCGATGCGCCTGAATCCAGGCATTGGCCTGGGAGATTTCGGGGTCGAGGTTCGAGGCCGAGGTGTTGACCGCGTCGACCGGGATCTGCGCGACGGTCAGCCCGGGATCGTAGGGCTTGTTGAGTCCCAGGTATTCCTTGATGTTTTCTTCGTCGGCTTCCTTGGTCTTGACGCTGTTGGGACCGCGGTTGGAGAACGTGCTCGCGGCTGCGTTGTACGCACCGCCTTCAGTCGCCGACGGACGCGACTGGAAATAGCGCGGGTCCGCTTCTGTGACGAGTTCTTCTTCCTTTTCCTCCGGCTTGCCGTTCTTGCCGAGCACCGGCCGCTTGAAACTCTGCCCGATGATCTTCGAGCCGACGAGCTTGCCATTCACATAAACCTTCTGACCGTTGGCGTCGCCCGGGAAGGCGACCTGACTGACGCCGGTGATCACGAGCGGATATACGAGCCCGAGCAGGACCGTGAAGACGACGATGGCGATAGCGGATGTGACGATGTCGCGGCGCATGGCTCAGTAGAGGTGTCCGGTCAGTCCCTGCACGACCGGTCCGAGCAGCAGGGCGGGAAAGAACGTGAGCGCGCCGACGAGCACGATCACACCGATCAGCAGCACGACGAACGTGGGATTGTCGGTGCGCATCGTGCCAAGGCCCGCGGGCGTGACCCGCTTGCCGGCCAGCGCCCCGGCAACCGCGAGCGCGAACAGGATCGGCGCGTAACGCGCGAACAGCATGTCGAAGCCGCCGAGCAGATTGGCGAACGTGATCCCGTGCGAGCCGAGGTTGCCCGCTTTCGGCTGGATGAAGCCCGTGTAACCAGCGAACGCGGAGCCGTTGTTGTTTGCCTGCGACAGGTAGGCGTAGAACGTCTCGGAGAACCCCTGCGGCGTGCTCCCGCCCGCCTTCGACAGCGCCCCTTCGGAGATCGACGCCCGCCCGCCCGTGGTGGCGGTTGCCATGGCTGTGCAGAACAGCGCCGCCAGCGGCGTCACGAGGATGCCCAGCCCGGCGAGCTTGATCTCGCGCGCCTCGAGCTTCTTGCCCAGCCACTCGGGCGTGCGCCCGACCATCAGCCCACCGATGAACACGGCCAGCAGCACGTACAGCAGGATCGAGTACAGACCCGTGCCGACGCCGCCGAAGATCACCTCGCTGGCGGACAGGTTGGCGAACGGCACGGCGCCGCCAATGCCGGTGAAGGACTCGAGCGCGCTGTTCACCGCGCCGCACGAGGTGACGGTCGTGACGACGTCGAACAGCGCCGACCCGGCGATCCCGAATCGCTGCTCCTTGCCTTCCATGTTGCCGCCGGTCGATCCGGCGATCACGTGCGTGTGCAATCCGGCCGCGTGCTGGGCGGGCGAGCCATGCGCCTCGGCGATGTAGGCGACGGTCACGGCGCCGAGGAACATCACCATCATCGTCCCGTAGATCGCATAGCCCTGACGGCGATTGCCGGTCATGCGCCCGTACGCGAACACGAGCGCCGCGGGGACGATCAGCACGAGCAGCATCTCGAAAAAGTTGGTGAATCCCGTCGGGTTCTCGAACGGGTGCGCCGAGTTGACGTTGAAGAACCCACCGCCGTTGGTGCCCAGCAACTTGATCGCCTCCTGCGAGGCGACCGGCCCCATCGCGATCGACTGAGTGAGGCCGGTGATCGTGTGTGCCGTCAGGTAGGTGGTGAAGTTCTGGATCACTCCCTGCGAGACGAGCACCAGCGCACCGATCACCGAGATCGGCGCAAGCACGTAAAGGATCGTGCGCACGAGGTCCTGCCAGAAGTTCCCCAGGCTCTTGCCGCTTCGACCCACGATCCCGCGGATCAGCGCAACGGCGACGACAATGCCGACACCGGCGGACAGCCAGTTCTGCACCGTCAGCCCGATCATCTGGCTGAGGTAGCTCATCGTCGTCTCGCCGCTGTAGTACTGCCAGTTCGTGTTCGTCAGGAACGATGAGACCGTGTTGAACGTCACGTTCCACGGGGCTGAGTGATAACCGAGCGGGTTGAGCGCGTGGGGAACGTAGAACGCGTTCTGGGTGCGCAGGATCAGGTACAGCAGCAGCCAGCCGGCGAGCGAGAATATGAGCAGGCTTTTCGCGTAGGACTTCCAGTCCTGCTCGCGCTCGGGGTTCACCCGCAGGATGCGGTACAGCAGCCGCTCGAGCCCCGCGACCAGCGGCGACAGGAATACACGCTTACCGGTGTAGACCTTCGCCATGTAACTGCCCAGCCCCAGCGCCAGCACGGTCAGGATGACCGCGAACAGCACGATCATCAGCCAACCGGCGAACGTCACTGCTTCTCCCCCCGGATCACAGCTTCTCCCCCCGGATCAGCGCGTAAAAGAGATACCCGATGATCAGCACCGTCACGACCAGGCCGAACACGTCGGCGCCGCTCATGTGCGCGATCAGTGCGCCCAAGGGCAACTGGACGCTCATACTCGGTCGATTCCCTCGACCAGGGCGAGGAGGATCAGGAACATCGCGATCCCCAGGAGTACGGCTACTGCATCCATGCCTCCACTATTGGCGAGCGGCCGTCACGGCCGTGTAACGATCAGTCAGGTGTGCATAACGATTTCATGACGGACAGTGAGACCTCTGCCGGCTCCAACGGTCTCCACGATCAAGCGCCGGATCCAGCCCCCAAGCTGACCCGGACCCCAAGCTACCCGGACCCCAAGCTGACCCGGCCCGTCTCACCCCGCGAACCGGTACCCGACCCCGGGATCGGTGACGATGTACTTGGGCATGGGCGACCCATCCGGCTCGATCTTCGCCCGCAGCCGGGCGATGTGCGTACGCAACGCCTGCACATCCTCGGCGTACCCCGGGCCCCACACCTCGACCAGCAGCGAGCGGTGGGTCATCAGCCGGCCGCGGTTGCGCGCGAGCACGCGCAGCAGGTCGAACTCGATCGGAGTGAGGTGCACGAGCTCGCCGTCGCGGTGCACCGAGCGCGCGGCGAAATCGAGCACCAAACCCTCGACTTCGATACGCGACTCATCCCCACCTCCCGCGGTCCCGGCCGCGCGGCGCAACGCCGCCTGCAGCCGGGCGACCAGCTCACGCGTTCCGAACGGCTTGGTCACGTAGTCGTCGGCGCCCGCCTCCAACGCGCGGACCTTCTGCTCCTCCTCGCCGACGGCCGAGAGCACGAGGATCGGCATCTCGCTCCACTCGCGCAGCCTGCGCGTAACCTCGATCCCGTCCCCGTCGGGCAGCACGAGGTCGACGATCGCCGCCTGCGGCGGGCGCACCGCGGCGCGATCGAGCGCTTCGGAGGCGGTTTGCGCAGCGACTACCTCGAACCCCGCGTCGCGCAGCACGACGCGCAGCGCGCGCAGAATCTGCAGCTCGTCGTCGACGACCAGTACACGCGGCAGGTCAGTCGCCATCGCGTCCCCGGGGTCGCTCGCAATCACAGCCGTGCCTATCAACGGTCATGGCGTCCCCAGGGACGGCAGTCACTGGCCTAGCCCACCGTCGCGCTCGCCCGCGCTGGTCTCCCCGGTCTCCCCGGTCTCGCCGATCTCGCCGGGGCGAACCTCAGCCGCCACTCCCACCGGCGCCGGGTCCTGCTGGGCGGGAACGATCGGGTCGAGCGGCAGCTCGAACACGAACGTGGCGCCCTGGCCGGGCAGCGACTCGACATGCAGACGGCCTCCGTTGGCCTGCACGAACCCGCGCGCGATCGCCAGCCCCAAGCCCGAGCCGCGGTGCCCCCCGCGCGCGGTGCCTGCCCGGTAGAACGGCTCGAATACGCGCTCCAGCTGCAGCGGCGGGATACCGGGGCCGCGGTCGACGATGCGCACGATCACGCGGTCGTTCTCTCCCGCGTGCGTGCGAACCGCACGGGCGCGCACCGACACCGGATGCCCGCCGGAGTGTCGGCGCGCGTTCTCGAGCACGTTCACGAATGCTCGCTCCAGCTGCGCGGAATCGGCGCGCACGAGCGGCATGAGCTCGCGGTCGATCGACAGCGTGAACTCATCCGCCTTCGAGCCGAGCTCATCCAGCGCGGCGCCGAGCACCTCCTCGACCGACGTCCACTCGCGGTGCGGCTCGGCCACGCCGGCCTCCAGACGCGACTGGTCGAGCAGGTTCTCCACCAGACGCGACAACCGACGCGTCTCCTGCTCGATGACCGACGCCAGCTCCTCGCGCTCATGCTCGGATAGGCCTGGCAGGGCAACCGCCTCGCCCGCTGCGGAGATCGCGGTCAGGGGCGAGCGCAAGTCATGGGAGACCGCACGCAGGACCGCGGTCTTCACAACATCGGCACGACGCAACGACGCCGTCTCGACTACCTCCCCGAGCAGCGCCTCGCGCTCCAGTGCCGCGCTGAGCAGCGCCTCCAACGCTGGGACTACGCGCTCCTGCAATCGGCGCAGGCTCGCCTCGGGCGTATCGCCACCGACGAGCAGCGTCCCAAGCCGGCGAGTGCCTTCGCGCAGCGGAAACGCGACCTGGCGAAGCCCATCGCCATCGACGGCCTCCATCTCGATCGCTGCCGAGTGCAGCCCCAATACCTGGGCGAGTCGTGCCGCGGCGGTCGGCAGGACCTCGGCGAGGCTGTTGGCACGCAGCAGCAGGCGGGCCATCTCCGCGGCCAGATCCGCCTCGCGCCGGCGCTCCTCGGCCTCCCGTGTACGGGCACGCGTGACCTCCGCGACCGAGCTGGCCAGACCCGCGGCAACCACGAACGCGATCAGCGCCACCCAGTTCTCGGAGTCCCTGATCGTGAACCTGCCGACCGGAGGCAGGTGAAAGAAGTTGAACGCGGCCGCGCTCAGCACGGCCGTCAGCACGCCCAGCCATGCCCCCCAGATGGCCGAGACGACGAGCACCGCCAGCAGATACACGACGCCAAGCGAGACGGCGGGCGCGATCTGCTTGAGCGGATACAGCAGCAGCGTGCAGAGCGCGACGGCGGCGATCGCGGCCAGCACGCCAGCACGCCGCGGGGGCGGATCTGTGGCCAGCAGGAAGCTGAACGGACGCATCGTGCTACCAGCCTAAAGGTGAACGGGGCGGGACCTCCATCGTCCCGCCCCGTTCGTGCGCCCTGCTTGGTGGACCCGGGTGTCAGCCGAGCTTCACCGTCTGGTTCGCACCGCTCACGCCCGACTGGCCATCGAGTGCGACACGCAGCGTGTAGCTCCCGCGGGGCAGCGCCGTATGGGTCGAAAACGACACGCTGACATGCGTACCACGCACGAGCGTGCGCGAGCCGGCCAGCACGTGCTCACCCTTGGCGATGCGTAGGCGCAGAGCCTCGTTGCCCTTGTGCGAGCCTCCGTCCGGCACGGTGCAGCTGACGTGCACGCGCTTGCCCTTGCTGAAGGCCATGCAACGCACCTTCAAGCTCGACTTGCCCTCGGCGGCGGGTCCGATACCGCCGCCGGAGCTTGCCTGCTCGCCGGAAGCTCCCTGCGCACCTTCAGTCTGGCTCGTCGCCGCCGGTGGAACCTCATCGACGGAGGCGTTTTTGCCTCCACCCCCACCCTTGCCGGTAATGACCTCGCCGGTTGTTTCGTCGAGGGTCAGCTTCGGTGCACGCTGGTCGTTCGGGTTGAAGTCGAACATGTTCCCGAGCGATCCCGCTGCGGCATCGGTCGATCCACCGCCGATCCGGCCCAGCTCCCAGTTGCCCTCGATGAAGCTGAGGATCGAGCTCTGGTCGGTGAGCGTGTTATCGACATAGTTCTGCTTCGCCCACGGGGAGATCACGAGCAGCGGCAACCGCGGACCGAAGCCGCAGTGGTCGTTCTCGAAGCCCGCCGGAGGGGTCGCGGGGACGTTGCCACATTTGCCCGCCCCGTTGAGAGCGTCCGACGGACCGTCAGACGAGCGCACGATCGGCCCCATCACATGGTCATACCAACCGTCGGAGTCGTCGTATGCGATCACGATCGCCGTGCTCGACCAGTCCGGCGAGGTCTGGATCTGGTTGATCGTGCTCGTCAGAAACCGCTGCTCGTCCAGCGGGTCGGAATAGCCTGCGTGGCCGTCCTCGTAAGCCGGGGCCTTCAGGAACGACACGGTCGGCATGTCGCCATGCTTCAGCGCGTCGTAGAACCACGAGATGTCGTACTGATGGTTGGCCGCGTCCGTCTGCCCTACCGTCGCGACCGAGGTCGGCGGCAGATGGTGGGGGTTGGCCGTCGAGGCGTAGTACTGGAACGGCTCGTGATGCTGGATGTAGTCGGCGACGGTCGCCCCTGCGACGTTCACGTGCGAAGAGCCGCAGACCGCTTTGTCTTCCTTGGTTTCCGTCGGCGTGAACCCGCCTTGGAACCAGCCCCAGGTGATGTGATGTTCGTTGAGCAGGTCACCGACGTTCTTGCCGGTCATGCTCGCTGTCGTGCCACTCGAGCAATCGTCGAACGTCGGATCGGCGTCGTTGATGAGCGTGCCGTTCTCGAGCGTGCCCGGTAGCGGACCGGTCGATGTCGCACCGCCGTTATCGCCACTGATCAGGTTGAGCGCACCCGGTGTCGAGGGCCCGTAGACGGTGTCGAAGGAGTTGTCGCTCAGCGCGTAGTGCTGCGCGTAGTTCCACAGCCCTGTGACCGTGTTGCCGTCGTAGTAGTCCATCACGATCGACTTGTTCGTGCAGCCACCGCCGGCGGTGAACTGGACGAACTGGTCCATCAGGCCCTCGTCGGCCGCTTTTTGCTCAGCCGAGTAAGCGTGACTCTGATCGCAGGTGAGCGCTTCGGAGCGATCCAGGCGCGCCGGGTCATCGAGATTGGGGTTGTCGGTGAGCAGTGGCCCGGAGAGGCCGTTTACCGACGGCGTGCCCGGTTGCGCGGTAAATGCCGGCTCGCCGGCCGGGTTGGTCGCGTTCGGGTAGGTACCGAAGTAGTGGTCGAACGATACGTTCTCGTCAAAGATCACAACGACGTGCTTGATCGGCGTGGTCGAGGGAGGTTCGGTAGAGGATTCGGCGCTTGCCATCGACAGGCCGACGGCGATCGCCAGAGCCACCACGAGTCCTGCACCAACGCCCGCGAACATCTTGCGGTTACGCAAGGGGGTCTCCTTTTCCTTGTCCTTGGACTGATGAGCTACGAGCTCGGGCGACGCACACCCATAGTCACTACGCCGCCCGTCACCCAGTGCTGCGGCGTGCATGCATCCTGAGCCCGAGCGGCTTGCGCCGTGTTGCCTCGCGGTGACTTCACTGTTAACAGGTTGAGAACTTCACCGTAAGCAGACTGGAACGAGTTGTTATGTAATGGATTTGTGTATTACATGCTGTTCACATGACCTTGCGATATTTCACATGATCCTTGCGATATAAGAGCTGAGATCGATATCTGAGATCGAGATATCCGTTCATATATCACCTTCACACACGCATTGCCATCGCAACGTCGCCGGTCATTCGCCTCACTGGCGCCAGCGAGCGCTCACGTCGCTAACACGCGAGTAACAGAACCGTCTCAGCCTTGGGTTAGCTTCATGATCGTGACCGGCCGACTGCCAGGACGGCGGCTGCTGCTGCCCGTCGGGATTGCATGCCTGACATGTGTCGGCGCGTTCCTCGCACTGACCGCGCTCGGAGTCGGCGCAGGCGCCGACTCCGGCAATCCGGCCGAGGCGAGCGCGCGGCGCACAGCGCCGCATCCGGTCAGCGCGATCCAGTCCTACTCCGAAGCCGACGCGAAGCGAAACGGCGCAGCAGGGGCAGGCGGCGCGCCGCCGATCACGCAGCTGGCGCCGATCCCGCCCGCCGCCTTCGACACGCCGATTGCGCAATACAAGGCTTACTCGGCGAGTCAGCTTGAGATCATGCTCGGCTGCATCGCCCAGCTGCGGGGCGCGCTGCGCGCAAATCGGCTCACCGAGGCTCGCCAAGCGTGGCGGGGCGCGTATGAACGGTGGCTGCATCTCGGCGCCGTGTATGGGGCGTTTGGAAAGCTCAACGACGCGATCGACGGCAACCCGGGCGGGCTGCCCGGTGGTGTGGAGGACCCGAAGTTCACTGGTCTGCACCGCCTGGAACGCGGGCTGTGGCGGGGTGCGCCAGCACCGGAGCTGCTGAGCGTCGCAGGACGCCTCGATGGTGATGTTCGGCTCCTGATCAGGCGTCTGCCAAGCGTGCAGATCACACCACTGGAATACGCGACCAGAGCACACGAGATCCTCGAGGACGCGGCTCGCGACCTGCTCAGCGGCGCCGATGTGCCCTGGAGCGATGAAGGTGTGCTCGCGACAGCCGCCGGGCTGACGGCCACACGCGAGGTGCTCGCCACGTTGAGCCCACTGCTCAACGGTCGGGAAGGAACGAGCGAGACCGTCGAATTCGCCTTGCAGCGCTTCTCTGGCGCGCTCGCGGAGATCCGGCGCGACCATGGCGGGCACTGGCCGGCCCAAGACGAGCTCAGCCTGCGCGAGAGCGAGCTGCTGGACGGCACGCTTGGCGCGGCGCTGGAGGCGCTCGACGCGGTGCCCGGCACGCTGGAGACACGGGTCCCACCGCCGATTCCCTCGCTTCCGAGCGCTGCGCGATGAGCCCGCTCGACCGTCGCCAGTTCATGGGCCGTTCGTTCGCCCTGCTCGGCGCCGCGGGTCTCGGCGCGCTTGGAGGCGCGGAGGCCGAGCGGGCGAACGGCGGCCGCAACGGCAACGGCGACGAGAAGCTCTCTGGACAGGCCCTCGCACAACGCGCCGAGCAGAGCTCGCTCGCTGCGACGATCCCGTTCGACGCGGTCAACCAGGCGGGGATCCTCACGCCGGCGCCGGCGCACGCGACGTTCGCGGCGCTCGACGCGATCGCCCCAGATCGACAGACGCTCGCGGAGGCCTTGCAACAGCTGAGCACGCGCGCTCGGCAGCTCACTCAAGGAGGCGCTTACCCGCGGCTGGAGGTCGACGATCCCCCAGCCGACTCGGGCGTGCTCGGCCCGATCAATGCCCCCGACTCGCTGACTGTCACGATCGCATTCGGTGGTTCGTTGTTCGATGACCGCTACGGGCTCACCGCCAAGCGCCCGCGGCGGCTGACGAGAATGCCGAACTTCCCCAACGACGACCTCGACCCGGCCCGCAGCCACGGCGACGTGCTCGTGCAGATCTGCGCCGGGCAGCGCGACACGGTCGTGCACACGCTGCGCGAGCTTGTGCGCAGCGTTCGCGGCTCGTTGCAGCAGCGCTGGACGATCGACGGTTTCTCCAGCGCCAAGCGCGGCCCCTCGCCGCATAACAGTCCGCGTAACCTGTTCGCCTTCCGCGATGGCACTGCCAACCCCGACGTGAGCGACGCCGCACTGATGGACCGTCTGATCTGGGTGCAAGCCGGCGCAGGAGAGCCCGCATGGGCCACCGGCGGCACCTACCAGGTCGTGCGCGCGATCAGGATGCACGTCGAGTTCTGGGACCGTGTCGGGCTCGCCGAGCAGGAGGAAATGATCGGGCGCCATCGCGACACCGGCGCACCGTTGGGCGGAATCGAAGAGTTCCAGGATCCACGCTACGACCTCGACCCGCAGGGCAAGCGGATCCCGCTCACCGCACACATTCGCGTGGCAAACCCACGTACCGAGCAGACCGCCGACCAGCGCATCCTCAGGCGCGGATTCAACTACCACCGCGGCTTCGATGCCGCCGGCCAGCTCGACCAAGGGCTCATGTTCGTTGCGTTCAACCAGGACATCGACCGCCAGTTCGCGACGATCCAGCGCCGGCTCGCCGAAGAACCGATGGTCGACTACATCAACCCTGTCGGCGGCGGCTACTTCTTCGCGCCGCCCGGATCGCGCTCGTCTGCCGACTGGGTGGGCTCTGGACTGTTTGTCTGAGTCAGCCCGAATTGCTCAAGCAGCTCCGCCACTTGACGACTACCGTTATGGATGGTTATCGAGGACGATGGCAGTCAACCGGGATCGGAAGGTGAGCGTGACGCCGAGGCAGGACCACAGGAAGATAGGAGCGTGGCGCCTTTGTTTGCGAGAGCGTGGCGCGCCTTGATCGCGGGAGCGCAGCGCCCCTTGTTCGCGAGCGCACAGCATGCCTTGATCACGAGCACGCGGCGCGTCCTGTTCGTGGGCGCGAGCGCCCTCTTCATCTTGCTCGTGCCACCCTGCGTCTCGGCCGGCGCGAGCAGCGCGGTCTCGCCTTTGCCCGCCACCGATTACGCGGTGCGCCATGTGTGCACGGCTCCGACTCCCGGGGATGCCGGCTGCCTGGCGCTGGAGCTGGTGCCGCAAACGGCGGCCGCGCGCGCTCACACTCACCCGTTGGGGATCACTCGCAGCGCACCCATCAGAGCGGCAAGCCCCAAGGAAGGCGCTTTTGGCCTGCGTCCCCAGGATCTGCACAGCATCTATCAGCTGCCGACGACCGCATCCTCCGCGCAGACGGTCGCGATCGTCGATGCATATGACGATTCCACGGCCGAACACGACCTGGGGGTGTACGACCAGGAATTTGGGCTGCCCGGATGCACTGCGGTCAATGGTTGCTTCAAGCAGGTCAACCAGCGAGGCGAAGCCGGAAACCTGCCCGTCGCCATCAGCAACCTGGAAAAGACTGAAGCGGATGGATGGGCGGGCGAGACCTCGCTTGACATCGAGATCGCTCACGCCGTCTGCCAGAGCTGCAAGATCGTGCTCCTGCAGACCAACTCTGCCTCGTTTTCCGATCTCGAAGAAGCCGAGAAAACGGCTGCCGGGCTCGGGGCCACGGAGATCTCGAACTCTTGGGGCGCACCTGAGCAAGGCGAGACCCCGGCCGCGGACGACGCGAGTGCGTTCAACCAGCCCGGCATCGTCATCACCGCGGCCGCCGGCGACGACGGCTACCTGGACTGGGACACCCAAGAAAGCTCGGAAAGAGGCTTTGCCGACTATCCCGCCTCCTCGCCTCATGTGGTTGCGGTAGGCGGCACTCGACTGAGTCTCGGGACCGGCGATAAATGGGTAGGCGAGACGGTGTGGAACGGCGATGGGGCCGGCGGGGGTGGCTGCAGCGTGGAGCTCACCGCCGAACCCTGGCAACAGAACACCTCAGACTGGTCCTCGGTCGGATGCGGAACGCATCGGGCCGTTGCCGATGTCTCCGCCGACGCCGACCCCTATACGGGCGTCGCGACCTATGACTCCACCCCGGAAGGACCCGGAGAGGGGGCTCCCGGCTGGATACCGGTGGGCGGCACAAGCCTCGCATCGCCGCTCGTCGCCTCGGTGTTCGCGCTCGCCGGAGGAGCCGGCGTCGTCAAATACCCCGCCAAGACTCTGTACGAAAACGAGATCAAGCTTCCCGGCTCGCTGCACGACGTCGCCTCCGGATCAAACGGGGAATGTTCGAAACCCTTCGAACAGGGAACCGGGATCTCCGGCTGCACAGAACTCCAAGAGGCGGCCGACTGCTCTGTCAAACCAGCTATCTGCCGCGCAGTTGCCGGCTATGACGGCCCGAGTGGTGTGGGAACACCCGATGGAATCGCTGCCTTCCAGCCGTCGGTCCCGGCCAAAGAAGAAACGCCGAGCGAAAGCAAGCACGGCAAGGAAGGCGAACCCGAAGGCACACCCAAAAGCGGTGGCGGCGGGAGTGGGGGCGAAGGAGGCGGGGGCGAAGGCTCGGTGGGCACGAGCAGTCCTCCGATCTCCGTCCCAATCGGCGTAGCGCCCCCGAACAGCAAACCACCCACCCAACCGCTCGCGACGCCGAACTCCAGCGCAATCATTCCGATCCTGTCGGCTCCGATGCTGACGAAGACAGCGACCGCGGCATTGAGCCACGGCACTCCGAGAGCTTCCCAAGTCACGTTCGCATTCACGCTGAACGTGGCAGCACGCGTGCATGTCACGCTCGCCAAGCAGGTCACCAAGCACGGTCACAGACACTGGCAGACGCTGCCGTATTCGCTCACGATCGCAGGTGTCGCAGGACGCGACAGTGCCCATCTGAGCGCGCACGGCGCGCTCACGCCGGGGCGTTATCGGCTTACGCTCACCCCCGCCCAGGGAACGGTACGCATGCTCACATTCCAGATCGTTTGAAGTCCCCGTCCACCACCGGTGTGTCCTCGGACGCGCCTCGGGTGTCCGTGCCGGCCGGGGCAGGCCCGAAGCGCTCTTCGGCCCCACGCTCCACGCGCTCGCCGAGCTCGGTCAGTCGCCAGGCATTGGGGGCGCCGCGCGAGGTTCCTTCGCTCAGGTTGGCGATCACCCTTGCGCTCTCCAGGCGCGCCAGGAGCTTGGAGATCTGACCCTGGTCGGTTATGCCGGCGCGCTCGGCGACCTCCCGGTTGCTGGCGCCCGGGTATTGAGCGATTGCCGTGAGGACGCGGCCGGTGCGGTAAGTGAGCCGCACGCCGTGATCTTCGAAGGAAGGCGCCCATGCGACCGACTCGCCGGCTGCGCTGCGTGGGACTGGCGCGGGACGGGTAAGCTCGCGCCGCGCGGCGCCGGCGCCCAAGTAGGGGAGCACGATCAGGCTCATCAGCGAGCCGAACAGCTCGATCGCCGGGCGCTCGTCGGGGGGGTCTGCATCCTGGTCGAGCAAGCGCGTCTGGATCACCGTCAGCACGGCGCCGACCACTCCCTCCGCTACGACGGCCGGGGGCTTTGTTCTGGCAGCGGCGCCTTCGGCACGTCCGCGGTCGACAGCCTCCCATAGCGAGGCCTGCACCTCGGCGCGGCGGCGCAGCAGCGCTGGTCCACCGCTCAGCGAGTGCACGACGCATAACCGACCCAGCGCGGGCTCGTCATCGATGAAGCGCAACAGTTCCGCCAGCGCAGCTCTGATCCCGTCGCGCCAGCGCGATTGCGCCGCATACGAAGGCGCGATCCGCTCCATAGCGCGCTCCACACCCAGATCAAACGCCCCCAGCAGGCACTCATCGCGATCCTCGAACAGCTCGTAGAAGACCCGGCGGGTGACGCCGGCCTGTGCGACCGTGTCCGCCAGCGTCACACCACTGACGCCGTGCTCGGCAACGAGCACGGCCGTCACCTCGAGGATTCTTGTTCGCTGAATGTCCTCCACGCAGCTCCTTCATGCGGCCTGCGCGAGAACGACCCGAACCTCTCCGGTTTCCCCCAGCCACCGCTTATGGCCCCTGTCAGCTTGAGAGTACCAATAGAAGCTATCTTCTTAATGTCCAGTGATTCGAATGTCTGTGGAATGCGTGCAAGACGACCTGCACGACCCCGAATTGCTTGTGCTCAGGCCGCTTGCGGGCTAGCTTGTGGCCCCTCATGCGCCCGTCACCTCGCCACCTGTCCGTCGCAGTCGCCGCTTTGGCTGCCCTCGCCGCCGTCGCTGGGCAGTCGGCGGTCGGCTCGACTTCTCACAGCCTGGAAAGCCGGATCGCCGCCTCACAGGCGCGGGAAGGCGAGCTGCGCTCGGGTGTCAGCGCCGATACCCACCAGATCGAGGGATTTCAGGGCAGCATCGATGACCTGCAGATGCGGCTGAATGCTCTGGAATCGAGTCTCAGCGTCGAGCGTAACGTGCTGTCGAGCCTGCGCTCACAGCTGAGCGCGGCACGCACCCGCCTCGGATCGCTGCAGGTCCAGCTCGCACGGGACCGCCAGGTGCTCGTCGCCCAGGTCGTGGCCTCGTATGAGTCGCCGCCGCCGGACATCGCGACGGTGATCCTGCAAGCACACGGGTTCGCCGACCTGATCGAGCGCGTCGATGACCTGCGCGCGATCTCGCGCGAGAACGCTTCTGCGACCACACACGTGGCTGTCGAGCAGCGGGCGGTGACGGCCCAGACCAAGCGGTTGGCGCTGCTCGAGGCCAGCCACGCGCGCGAGACGAGCGCAGTGCTCGTGCAGCGCGACGAGGTCGCTCAGCTGCACCTCGCGCTGGTGGACCGCCAGCTGGAGTACCTCCGCGCCCGTGATCGTAAGGGTGCCGAGCTCGGCACCCTGCAGTCCCACAAGCAGTCGCTCGAACACGAGCTGTCCAAGCTCGCCACCAGCGAACTCGCCGCCGAGGGCGTCGCCAACGCCTACACCGGCCCGGTTGGGGCCTTCACCTCGACGCCGGAAGGTGGAGACGGATTCTTCCCTGCTGCGGGCACCAACTACACGGTCGGCGAGGAGCCGACGCTCGCCGCTCACCTGAACGCGCTCGGGATCGCCCTGCACCTGCATTTGATCGGCATCTCCGGCTACCGCTCGCCCGCGCACTCGGTCGAGGTCGGCGGCTTCGCCGACGACCCGCACACGCGCGGCGAAGCCTCGGATACGCCCGGTGTGGAGGGGGTGCCCCAGGCTACGCTCGCACGTTTCGGTCTGATCCGCCCGTTCCCGGGCGCGGCCGAGGCAGATCACATTCAGCTGCTCGGCAGCCGCTACTAACCCCTGAAAACGCAGTGGTGCTCGCGTTCCAGCTTGCGGATGTAGGCGGTCTGTTCTTTGGCCTGTTTGGTGCTGACCGACCCGTTCGGGCCTGAGTGTTTTTTGGACCACGCGGTGTACGTTTTCAAGCACTTTGACGACGACCAGTGCGAGCCGGCGACGGCTGCCGGAGCGAACGCGCCCGTGAGCCCGATCGCGGCGGTCGCGCCGAGCGCGAGGATGCGTGTGCGGATCATGCGGGATTCCCCTTGCGTGAGTAGGACTGGCAAGCAGCTGACTGGCGAGTGGCCGCGGCGGAGTCTATGCGGGCTCGAGACGAGCGGGCGCACCGTAGGGCGCGAGCACCTCGGGGAGCGCCACCGAGCCGTCGGCCTGCTGACCGTTCTCGAGCAGCGCGACGAGCGTGCGGCCGACGGCGAGGGCGGTGCCGTTGAGCGTGTGCAGGGTCCGCGGTCCCCGACCACCCTCCCCCTGCCTCCCGGGCTCGGTGCGCATGCGGATGTTCAGGCGACGGGCCTGGTAGTCGGTCGTATTCGAGCACGATGTCAGCTCGCGATAGCTGTCATAGCTCGGCAGCCACGCCTCGCAGTCGTACTTCTTCGCGGCCGAGTTGCCAAGGTCTGAGACGGCGATGTTGACGACGCGATAGGGGAGCCCCAGCTCGGTGAGGATCTCCTCCTCGATCGCGAGGATGCGCTCATGCTCGGCGGACGAGTCGACCGGTGAGACGAAGCTGAACATCTCCACCTTGTCGAACTGGTGCACGCGAAAGATCCCGCGCGTGTCCGTGCCGGCGGCGCCGGCCTCGCGCCGGAAGCAGGGGGAAAAGCCGGCGTAGCGCAACGGCAGCCGCTCTGCCTCCAGAATCTCATCGGCGTGCAGCGAGGCGAGGGCGACCTCGGAGGTGCCGACGAGGTAGAGCTCATCCTCGGGCAGGGCGTAGATCTGCTGCTCGGTGTCGGGCAGGAAGCCGGTCCCATAGAGCGCCTGCTCGCGTACGAGCACCGGCGGGATCACGGGCTCGAAGCCATGCGAGCGCAGCTTGTCCAGGGCCCAGCGCACGAGTGCCAGCTCAACCAGCACGAGATCGCCGAGCAGGTAGGCGAAGCGCGCACCCGACAGCTGCGCGGCGCGCTCCATGTCGATCCGAGAGCCGGCCAACTCCAGATGATCGCGCGGCTCGAACTCAAACGTCCGCGGCTCGCCGACCGTACGGACCAGCTCATCCTCTGGTCCGGGCGCGGCGTTTGGATCGGGCAGGTTCGGGAGCGGGGCGAGGGCGGCCTGGAGCTCCGTTTCGACCAGAGCCAGCTCGCGCTCCAGCCCCTTCGCGCGCGCGGCGACCTCGCGCATCGCCGCGATCTCGCGCTCACGATCCCCCGCCGCGCCCGCGGACTTGATGCGCGCATTCGCCTCGTTCTGCTGGGCGCGCAACCCCTCCAGCTCGGGCAGCAGCTCGCGCCGGCGCACGTCCAGCTCGATCACCCGATCCAGCCCGGCGACGGCCTGCTCGCCCCGGCGTGCCAGCGCGGCGCGGACCGCGTCGGGGTCTTGCCTTATCCGCTTGAGGTCGAGCACTCTCGGGAGCCTATCTCCAGCCTGCGCTTTCCGATCGGTCGGACGGCCTTGGCCACCCCGCGAACGGCAGCTACTTCGTGGAGAGGGTGATGTTCGTGGAAGGCACGGACTGCGACTGTGAGCCCGAATAGTGAGCGAGGAATGCGGCGACATCGCGAGCATCGTCACCGAGGACGATATTCTCGGGCATGATCGCGCCGGAGAAGCCGCCGTTGCGGATCGCGTACAGGACCTGTTCGACGTTCTCCTTGCGGATGTTGAAGTTGGGGCCGTTCGTTTTGACGCGGTCCTTGATGCTCGTCGCCGAGCCCTGAGCGCCGACGACCGAGAGCGTGTGACAGCCGGAGCAGTGGTCGCGGAACAGGACCGAGCCGCGATAGTAAGGGCTGGTCTTCGCGACCTGGTTGCCCTGGGATCCGCAGGCGCCCAGCAAAGCGGCGCAGGCGAGCAGGACTGTCGTCGTGGCGGCGACCTTCATGGGCCGAGAATATATAGGCCTTCTCAGAACCCATGGGCCGTGCCCGCGGCACGGAGCGCCAGAAAGACGACGACCAAGGCCGAGAGCGCCATTATGCCCATCTCACGCGAGACGATCGCGGCGACGACGCTGTGCTGCTCACGCTCTCCCAGCAGGCCGACGGCCTGGGCATCGGGGATGTCCCGCCGGTCGAGGATCGTCTGGGCGGAGACGACCCGCAGCTGCTCGGCGACGAACGCGATCGCGATCGGGAGCAGGGCATAGAGATAGAAGAGAGTGTCGGTGGAGTAATGGCCGGCGGCAGCCAGCGAGCCGGCCAAGATCGCGAGAACCAGCGCCGCGCCCTGTCCGATGCGCAGGAGAATCCAGAACGCGGCGCTGGATTCAGCGCGATACCAACGCCAACCTCCGAGCAGGGCGGGAAGCGCATTGAGCAGAGCGACCGCGAGGGCGCACGCGACGACGGCCTGGGTCACGAGGTCGAGCCGATCGTCACTATGTAACAGATTGACACAAGCGGTGATATAACAGCGCCTCGTGCTGCGCAGCTACTTTCCCGCGATCATATTTCTCCTGCTCGGCGGGGGCGTGGGCGTCGCATTCGCACTGTTGAACTCGGCGATCGGGCCGAAACGAACGGTCGCGCAGAAGCAGGACCCCTACGAGTGCGGACTGCCGTCGGAGGTCAAGCAAGGGATGCGGTTCGGGATCAGCTTCTATCTGATCGCGATGCTGTTCATCCTGTTCGACATCGAGGTGGTGTTCCTGTACCCGATCGCGATCGAGCTGCGCGCGTACGGCTCCTATGCGCTGGCGGAGATCGTCACGTTCATCGTGCTGTTGTTCGTCGCGTTTGCATACGTGTGGCGACGGGGAGCGCTCGAGTGGAGGTGAAACGCGAACGGGTCGGCGCGGCAGGGCTTCGGATCGAGCGCCTGAACTCGCGCCAGCTGCTGCGCGGAGGCGACCTGGAGGGCGCCAACCAACCCGCGCACCTGGAGGGCTCAGAGCTCGAGCGCTATGTGGAAGAGCGGATGCTGACGACCACGCTCGACAGCGCGGTCGCTTGGGCACGATCGAACTCGTTCTTTCCGCTCGGGTTCGGGCTTGCGTGCTGTGCGATGGAGCAGTTCCATGCCGCCGGCCCGCGCATGGACATCGCGCGGTTCGGGTGGGAGGCCTTCCGCGCCTCCCCGCGCCAAGCCGACCTGATCATTCTTGCCGGGCGAGTGTCGATCAAGATGGCGCCGATCATTCGCAGGCTCTATGACCAGATGCTCGAGCCCAAGTGGGCGATCTCGATGGGCGCGTGTTGCAGCTCGATGGGCGTGTTCAACAACTATGCGCTCGTGCCGGCCGACAAGTTCATGCCGATCGACGTGCACGTGCCGGGCTGCCCGCCCCGCCCGGAGGCGCTGATGCACGGGGTTCTGAAGCTGCGCAAGATGGTCCAAGACGACCCTGACATGGGCTGGCGCGAGCGGTATAACGCCGTTGGCACGGAGGAGTCCCCTTCAGATGTGTAGCTGTCGCACGCGCGGGCTATGGGTGGGTGAGCCGAAAGCCAGTTCTTTCATCCAATGCTGTCGGCGCCGCTCACCGCACCGGTTGGCGTTGCGGGAGCGCTTAAATGCCTGACGCCACGGGCTTGGAGCTGCTCGCCAAGGAGTTGGGCGAGGCGACGCTCGAGACCGTGTACTTCCGCAACCGCGCGACGGTCGTGGTCGATCCGGCACAGATCCGCACGGTGCTGCAGACGCTGCGCGCGCGCGGCTATGCCTTCCTCGCAAGCCTGCACGGTGTGGATCATTACCCCGAGGAACCGCGCCTGAGCGTGGTGTACGAGTTGCTGGACATGAGCAGAGTCGATCGAATCACGGTCAAGCTGCGCGTGCCGCTGGACGCCGCGACGGTCGAGTCGGTGACGGAGGACTGGCCCACGGCCAACCATCAAGAGCGCGAGGTGTACGACATGTTCGGAATCGTGTTCGAGGGTCATCCGGACCTGCGCCGGATACTGATGCCAGAGGACTACGAGGGTCACCCCCAGCGGCGCGACTTCCCGATCGGCGGCGAACCGGTGATATTCACCCGCGACGAGACCAAATGGCTCGAGGCGCGGGAGTGAGCCCGACGGCCCCCCGCAACGCGCTGCGTCGCTGCACGACGCAGCGCAACATGACGCGTCGCTGCACGACGCAGCGCAACCCGACACTCCGACCGCGCGGCGCAACCGCCGGCTGGGGAGTGCCACGATGAGCCGGCCCGAGAGCCCGAACATGTCCGAGTACCGCCGGCGCGAGCAGAGCATCACGCTCGCTCCCGTCGAGCCGGGACTCGACGAGCCGGCAGGAGGCGAGACGACAGACGAGCTGCTGACGCTCAACTTCGGCCCCCACCATCCAGCCACCCATGGTGTGCTGCGCCTGCTGGTGACGCTGCAAGCGGAGATCGTGCGCGACCTTAAACCGATCGTCGGGTACGTGCACACCGGGATCGAGAAGACCGCCGAGGACAAGGCCTACTGGAAGGTCATCCCGATCGTCGAGCGGATGGACTACCTGTCCTACTACTTCAACGCGATGGCCTTCTGCGGCGCGGTCGAGACGCTCGTGGAGGTCGAGGTTCCCAAGCGCGCTCAGTACCTGCGCGTGATCCACCTCGAGCTGAACCGCATCGCATCGCACCTGATCTGGCTCGGCACGAGCGCGCTGGATCTCGGCGCGAGCTCGATTTTTCTGTATTGCCTGCGCGAGCGCGAGCTGATCCTCGACCTGTTCGAGATGTCCTCCGGCGCGCGCATGCACACGCGCTACTTCCAGGTGGGCGGGGTGATCGAGGATATCCCCACCGGGTTCGCGTCAAAGCTGCGCGAGTTCCTTAAGATCATGCCCGAGCGCGCTGATGAGTATGGCGCGATCCTGAACTCGAATGAGATCGTCCTGCGGCGTCTGCGCGGCACCTGTCCGCTGGATGCCCAGACGCTGCTGGGGCTCGGCGTGACGGGTCCACTGCTGCGCGCGGCGGGCAACCCGTGGGATCTGCGCAAGGCGGACCCGTACAGCTCATATGACGACTTTCAGTTCAAGATCCCGGTCGGCACGGTCGGTGACAACTACGACCGGTTCGCGGTGCGGCTGGCCGAGATATACGAGTCGGTGAAGATCGTCGAGCAGGCGCTGGACGGGCTGCCCGAGGGGCCGCACATCACCGAGGATCGCAAGGTCTCCCTGCCGCCCCGACATGAGCTCGCGACCTCGATGGAGGCGCTGATCCATCACTTCAAGCTCGTCACCGAGGGGTTCAGGGTGCCACCCGGAGAGGTCTATCACCCGATCGAGTCGCCCCGTGGCGAGCTCGGGTGCTACGTACGCTCGGACGGCTCATCCAAGCCCGCGCGGGTGCACATGCGCGACCCGAGCTTCGTCAACCTCCAGGCGCTCGCGCCGATGACGAGAGGCAGCTATATCGCCGACATGATCGCGACGACCGCGATGCTCGATCCGATCCTTGGAGGTATTGACAGATGACCCCCACACGATGGGACAGCCCAGCAGACTTAGACAAGGACCCGGCGACGATCCCCGACCCCGCGAGGACCCCGGTCCCGGAGGCGTTGCGCAAGGACATCGAGGCGCACATGGCTCTGTATCCGGACACGCGCTCGGCCGCGCTGCCCGCACTGACGGCGGCACAGCGCGTGCATGGCTGGTGCTCGCCGGAGGCGATCGAGCAGGTCGCATGTGTGATGCGGGTTACGCCCGCCTCACTGGACGCGGTGGCGACGTTCTACGACATGCTCGATACCGAGCCCGTTGGCCGGCACAGCGTGTATGTCTGCACGAACATCTCCTGCTCGCTGCGCGGCGCCGACGAGCTGTATGCGGCGATCCGCGATGCGGCAGGCGAGGACCAGGCGTTCAACGTCCGCGCGTTCGAGTGCCTCGGCGCGTGCGATATCGCGCCGATGGCCTCGGTTGACGGGGTGTACGTGGGCCCACTGTCACTCGAGGACGTCCCCACCCTGCTCGACGACATTCGCGCCGGACGAGATGTCTTGCCCGACAAGCAGCTTGTGCGCCGCGCATGTGCAGATCCGCAGGCGAGCGCATGACCCCGGGGACGCATAGCGGCGCTGGATCGGCGTCCTCCCTCGAGTATGTGCAAAGCACACTTCACTCCACGCGTCCTTGGCCTGCGCGCTCTGGATCGCATCACAGTTCAAGGTGGCACGCCCGTATGCGGGGCGGGATGCCCCGCACCGGCGCGCTCGGTGCGGGACTGACCCGCACGGATGCGACCCAAAGCCATACCCACGTGTTCATCCGGGCGGTTGACCGATGACCACGACGCTTCTGTTCGACGGGATCGACGAGCCGGGGCTGAACACGCTCGCCGTGTACGAAGCCCGCGGTGGATACGAGTCGCTGCGCAAGGCGTTGGCAATGACGCCCGAAGACGTGCTCAAGGAACTGGAAGCCTCCGGCCTGCGCGGGCGCGGCGGCGCGGGTTTCGCGATGGGCAAGAAGGTCTCGTTCCTGCCACATGGATCGATCGACAAGTACCTCGTCTGCAATGCCGACGAGTCCGAGCCGGGCACGTTCAAGGACCGCGAACTGATGCAGAAGACCCCGCACATGCTGATCGAGGGGCTGATCATCGCCTCCTATGCGGCGGGCGCGAACCGCTCGTTCATCTACATTCGCGGCGAGTACTCGCTGCAAGCGCACATTCTCGACGCGGCGCTCACCGAAGCCCGTCAGGCAGGATATGTCGGCGAGCGCATCCTCGGCTCCGAGCACTCTCTGTCGCTCGTCATTCATCGTGGCGCCGGCGCATATATCTGCGGCGAGGAGACCGCCCTGCTGGACTCGCTGGAAGGCAAGCGCGGGAACCCCCGCCTGAAGCCACCGTTCCCCGCCAACCAGGGTCTTTACCAAGGACCGACGTTGATCAACAACGTCGAGACGCTCTCGACCGTCCCCGCGATCATCCGTATGAGCGGCGGTGACTACGCCAAGCTCGGCACCGCGACTTCGACCGGCACGAAGCTCGTATCGATCTCCGGTCACGTCCAGCGCCCCGGAAACTACGAGATCGAGCTGGGAGTCCCTTCGCGCGAGATCATCTACGACCTCGCCGGCGGCCCACCGCCGGGGCGCAGCGTGAAGTGCTGGTTCCCGGGGGGCTCATCCGCCCCGGTCCTGACCGCCGAGGATTTGGACGTCCCCTACGACTTCGACTCGCTCGCCAAAGCCGGCTCGATGCTCGGCTCCGGCGCGATCATCGTCGTGGACGACTCCACCCCGATCATCGACGTCGCGCTGAAGGTCGCGAAGTTCTACCGCCACGAGTCCTGCGGCAAGTGCACCCCTTGCCGCGAGGGCACGAACTGGACGGTCCACATGCTGCAGCGCATCGACAGCGGTGAGGCAACACCGATGGACCTGGAGATCATGTCTTCCGTGCAGGACCACATCATCGGCCACTGCCTGTGCGTGCTGGGCGACGCGATGGCGATGCCGATCGGCTCGATGATCGTCAAGTTCCGCGACGAGTTCGAAGCGCACATCGAGATGCGTCGCCTGCAGACGCTTCAGCCCCTCGATCAGCTTCAGCCCGCGGGAGCCGTGGTCTGATGCCAAGACCAGAGGAGAAGATCATCACCTTCACGATCGACGGTCGCGAGGTGCAGGCCCCCGAAAACGCGATGCTCGTAGATGCCGCAAAGCACGGTGACGTGGAGATACCGGTGTTCTGTTACGAGCCCAAACTCGGTAACCCGGTCGGAGCCTGTCGTATGTGCCTGGTCGAGGTCGAGGGCATCGGCAAGCTCCAGACGGGCTGTTCGACGCCGGTGAAGGACGGAATGGTCGTGAACACCCAGTCCGACCGGGTGCAGGAGGCCCAGCGGTCGGTAGTGGAGTTTCTGCTGATCAACCACCCGCTCGACTGTCCCGTGTGCGACAAGGGCGGGGAGTGCCCGCTGCAGGACATCACCTTCGGCTGGGGCCCTGGCATCTCCCGCTTTGTGGAGCCCAAGCGCCACTTCGTCAAGCCACTTGAGCTGTCTCCCACGATCGCGATCGACCGCGAGCGCTGCATCCTGTGCTACCGCTGCGTGCGCTTCAGCCAGGAGATCTCCGAAGACCATCAGCTCGTGCTGGCCGAGCGCGGCGCGCACTCCTACGTGTCGACGTTCGACGGCCACCCTTACGTGGCGCCGTTCAGCGGCAATATCGTCGAACTGTGTCCCGTCGGCGCGCTCACCTCCCGTCCCTACCGCTTTCGGGCGCGCCCGTGGGACATCGAGGATGCGGGCTCGGTGTGCACGCTCTGCCCGGCCCAGTGCAACGTAACGCTGACCGTGCGCGACGAGCGCGTGCTGCGCGTGCAGGCCCGCGAGCACCACGAGGTGGACGACGGCTGGCTGTGCGACCGCGGCCGCTTCGCCTATCCCGCGCTCGGGGGCGTCCGCCCGGCCAGTGGCACCCCAGCCAGTGGCACCCCAACCCGCGGCGTCCCGGCAAGTGGAACCCGTAGCACCCCGATAAGTGGAACCCCGGCCAATGGCTCGAACCCGGCCGACGGCACAAGCCCTGTCGGTCCAAGCGAACGCATCACCCAGCCGCTGATTCGTGACGGTGGCGAGCTGCGTCCCGTCTCCTGGGAGCGCGCTCTGGACGAGGCTGCCGCCGGACTGCGCCGTGCGGGCGAGCGCACCGGCGCTCTGGTCGGCGGCGAAGCTGCGAACGAGGAGGGCTATCTGCTCGCGCGCCTGCTGCGCGAGGGCCTTCACTCCCCGCACATCGACTCGCGCCGCGCGGGCATGCTGGCGCTGGAGCTGCACCGCGCGCTCAACGACCCGCGTCTGCAGGCGCGGGTCAGCGATCTGGAGTTCGCCCACGCCGTGCTCTTGCTTGACGCCGACCCGATCGAGGACGCGCCGATCCTGGACCTGCGCCTGCGCAAGGGCATCCGCCGACACGGCTTGCGGCTCATACAGGCTGACGCCGCGGACTTGCTCGACAGCAGCGACGAGCGTGCCGGCAAGCTGGCTGAGCAGCTGCGCGACGCGGGCGAGGAGGTCGTAATCCTGTGGAGTGAGCGTCTCACCGCCGGCCCCGACGGCGCTGCCGCCGCCCGGGCGCTGCTCGACCTGGCGGAGACGCTGTCCCTCACCGGCACCGACGGCGCAGGCCTGCTCGAAATCCCCGCGGGCGCCAACGGCCGCGGTCTGCGCGAGGCCGGGGTGCTGCCGAACGCCGGTCCCGGGCTGAGCGCCACAGCGGAGGGATTGGACGCACATGGGATCACCGAAGGCCTGGTCGGGGGCGATCTGAGCGCCTTGCATCTGTTGCAGGCCGACCCCCTGGACGAGGACCCCCTGTGGGGGCAGGCGATGGAGCGCGCAAGCACAGTCGTCGCCCACGCCACCTTCCTGACGGACGGTCTGCGCAAACACGCGAACGTCGTGTTTCCCGCGCAGGCGTACGCGGAGAAGGAAGGCACGATCGTTCATCCCGACGGGCGTATCCAGCGACTGCGCCCGGCCGTTGCACTGGTGGGCGGGCCCGAATCCCCCCGCGCGCAATGGCAGGTCATCGCCGACCTTGCTGCCCGGATCGGGCTCGACCTGGAGGTGCTCACCGGCCCGATGGCATCGCAACAGCTGTTCGACGCGGTGCCGTTCTACGCCGGCCTCAGCCTGGACGAGATCGGCGGCAAAGGGGTGCGCTGGCAGGAGCGCGAGGCGGCAGGCGCGTATCGCGTGGGGGAGCCTGTATGACCATCGCTATACGGGCCGGAGAGAATGCACCACTTAGTTTTTCAACTTTGTGCGCCATGGTGCACAACATTTCAAAATGAATACACCATCCTCCCTCCCTCACTCTCGTATTGCCATTGCATGGCCGGCTCGACAGCGCGAGGCCCGCCGATGACCGTCCTCGCGACAGTCGGCTACTACGAAACGTGGTGGATCCAGATCCTGAAGGCGATCATCATCTTCGCCGTCGGCCTGCAGCTCGTGCCGGTCGTGCTGCTGGCCGAGCGCAAGCTGCTCGGGCGCTTTCAGAGCCGTTACGGCCCCAACCGCGTCGGTCCCTACGGCGCGATGCAACCGCTCGCGGACATTCTCAAGCTGCTCACCAAGGAGCAATTCCGTCCGAGCACATCGATCGGTTTCCTGTTCGCTTTGGCCCCGATCATCTCGATCCTCACGGCCGTCGCGGCGTTTGCGATCATCCCGTTCGGCAACGTCCAGCACATCTTCGGCACGCCCGTCGGGCTGTACGGGCTCGACGTCTCGATCGGACCGCTGTACCTGTTCGCGTTCGGGGCGATCGCCTTCTACGGAATCATGCTCGGAGGCTGGTCATCGGGCTCGAAGTACTCGTTCCTCGGCGCGATGCGTGGGGCCGCGCAGCTGATCTCCTACGAGGTCTCCCAAGGATTGGCGCTCGTCGGCGTGATCATGACCGCGCAGACGCTCTCGCTCACCGGCATCGTCCAGGCACAGACGGGCATGTGGTTCATCGTCCCTCAGTTCTTCGGCTTTTTGATCTTTCTCACGGCAAGCTTCGCCGAGACCAACCGCGCGCCGTTTGACCTCACCGAGGCAGACGCCGAGCTCGTCGGTGGCTACAACACCGAGTACGGTGGCGGAAAGTTCGCCTCTTACTACTTCGCCGAGTATCTCAACGTGCTCGTCGTCTCGGGCATCGTCACGACCGTGTTCCTCGGCGGCTGGCTGCTGCCATTTGGCATCCACCCCCCTGGCTGGGTTGATCCGTTCGTCGTGCTGTTCAAGATGTCGCTGTTCACGTTCCTGTTCATCTGGGTCCGCGCGACGCTCCCGCGCCTGCGCTACGACCAGCTGATGAGCTTCGGCTGGAAGGTCCTTTTGCCGCTGGCCACGCTCAACGCGCTGGTCACGGCCGTGCTCGTGGTGGTGACGCACTGACATGCCCCCGGAGACTCCCAACCCCCCGAACCCCGCCGTGCCCCCCGGCTCCACCCCCCCGGCCGGCGACCCCACTGCCCCACTCGCTGCCTCCCCGCCCGCTCTCCCCGCCACCACCTCCACGACAGCTGTGACCGTCACAGCCTGGAATCCAGGCGAGGATGTCGTCGAGGTCCAGCGCACCCCCGCGCCGGGTGCTGCACGTGGCACGTGGCGCACGTTCAGGGAGACCGTGCGCGGCCTGATGACGACCTTCGGACGCTTCGTGGAAAAGCCCGTCACGGTCGAGTACCCGGAGGAGAAGACCCCCGTCTATCCGCGCTTTCGTGGGCGCCACAAGCTGCATCGCTTCGAGGACACGCACTTGGAGAAGTGCGTCGGCTGCTCGCTGTGCGCCGCGGCTTGCCCGGCGGACTGCATCAGGGTAGTCGCCGCGGAGAACACGCCCGAGCACCGCGTCTCCGCGGGCGAGCGGTATGCGGCCGTGTATGAGATCAACCTGTCCAGGTGCATCTTCTGCGGCTACTGCGAGGTCGCCTGCCCGTTCGACGCGATCACGATGGGCCACGACTACGAGCTCTCCGACTACGACCGCACCGACCTGATCTTCACCAAGGAGATGCTCCTCGCCGAGCCACTGGAGCGCACGCCGCTGAGGAACGAGGGCGAGTAGATGAGCTCTGTCCTGTTCTTCATCGCGGGCTTCGGCGCGATCGCGGGGGCGGTCGGCGTGGTGATGCTGCGCGACCCCTTCTACGCGGTGCTCGCGCTCGTCGGTCATCTGCTGTCGCTGGCCGTGCTGTTCCTGCTGCTGCGCGCGGAATTCGTCGCGGCCGTGCAGGTGGTCGTGTACGCGGGGGCGGTGATGGTCCTGTACGTGTTCGTCGTCGCCTATGTCGGCGGGCGCGAGGAGCCGATCGGAGAACGGTTGCGCGGGAGCGGCCCCGCGGGCTCTACGTTGCGTCTCGGCGCGGCAATCCTCGGTGGCGCGTTGCTCGTCGAGCTGCTGATCGCGCTGCTCGGGACAGGCTTGAAGGCCATCCACGGCGACGGGGCGCCGTACGCCCCGGGACCGCACGCGTTCGGAACCCCCGCCTACATCGGCCAGCTGCTGCTGACCAAGTTCCTGCTCGTGTTCGAGGCCGCCTCGTTCCTGCTCTTGATCGCGGCCGTCGGCGGAGTCGTGCTTGCCCGGCGCCGGGGCGGTATCGACGAGGAGCAGGACAAAACGCTGCTGACGCCGATGGACCTCATGCGCCCCCGCAGCACCGGAACGATGGTCGAGGGGGTCGGCGGTCTGCCCTACGCGGCCGTGCGCGCGCGCTCGGAGAACGACGAGTCCGGCCAGTTCAGTCCCGAGCGTTCCCCGCAGGCGACCCCGGTCGGCGTCGCCTCGGCGTCCGGTGATCCTTCACGCGGGGACTCATCCGGCGAAGCTCCCGCAGCTCCCGACCCGTCCGCGACGGAGGGCGGCTGGTAATGGCGATCGGCTGGTACCTGGCGGTCTCGGCGATCGTGTTCGCACTCGGCGCCGCCGGCGTGATGGTGCGACGCAACCCGCTCGTCGTGCTGCTGTGCCTGGAGCTGATGCTCAACGGCGCCAACCTCTCACTGGTCGCGTTCTCACGTATGTGGGGCAACGGCGACGGTCAGATCCTCGCGCTGATCGTGATGACGG
Organism: uncultured Solirubrobacterales bacterium; assembly: GCA_963705245.1. Taxonomy (GTDB): domain Bacteria; phylum Actinomycetota; class Thermoleophilia; order Solirubrobacterales; family Solirubrobacteraceae; genus Palsa-744. Next base: position 391,316 of record OY970062.1, read on the forward strand.
TCGCCGCCTGCGAGGTGTGCATCGGGCTGGGGATGATCGTCGCGATCTACCGGCGCAAGCTCCCGATCGATGTCGATGAGCTTCGGGAGTTGCAAGGCTGATGGCTACGACGACCTATGGCTGGCTGGTGCTGCTGTTCCCTCTGCTGGGGACGCTGATCCTCGCGTTTGGCTACTGCACGCTCCCTGCCCGCACCGTCGGGTGGATCGGCACGGGCGCGATCGGTCTCGCGTTCCTGGCCGCGCTCGGCGCGCTGATCTCGCTGCAGGGCCACGGGTCCGATCAGCGCGAGCTGACGTCCTCGCTGTGGAACTACGCGAACACGGTCGGCGTGAACGCGGAAGTGTCGATCCTCGTTGACCCGTTGTCGGTCTTCATGATCCTGATCGTCAGCGGGATCTCGAGCATGATCCACCTGTACTCGATCTCCTATCTGGAAGAAGACCGCGGGTTCGCCAGGTACTTCGCGTACCTCAACTTCTTCGTGTTCGCGATGTTGCTGCTCGTGCTCGCCGGCAACTTCCTGCTGCTGATCGTCGGCTGGGCATTCGTCGGCGCCGCGTCCTATCTGCTGATCTCCTTCTGGTACCGGCGCACGACCGCCACGAAAGCTGGGATCAAGGCGTTCGTGATCAACGTCCTCGGCGACGCGGGGCTCGTGCTGGGTACGTACTTCATCTTCAAGCACACCCATACGCTCGACTTCCTCGCCACGTTCAAGGCGGCCCCCGAGGTCTTTCACTCAGGTGAAGCGGACATCGTTGCGGGCTGTCTGCTCCTGCTGGTTGGTGCGATCGCCAAGTCGGCGCAGATCCCGCTGCACACGTGGCTGCCCGACGCGATGGAGGGCCCGACGCCCGTCAGCGCGCTGATCCACGCAGCGACGATGGTGACGGCAGGCGTCTACTTGATCGCGCGCATGCACGTGCTGTTCGAACTGGCTCCCGCGGCGCAGGACACCGGCGCGGTGATCGGCGCAGCGACGCTGCTGATCGCGGGCACGATCGCGCTCGTGCAGACCGATATCAAGCGCGTGATCGCCTACTCGACGATGTCTCAGATCGGCTACATGATCATGGGCGTGTCCGTCGGCGCATATGCGGCCGGGATGTTCCACCTGATGACCCACGCGTTCTTCAAGGCGTTGCTGTTCATGGGCGCGGGCTCGATCATCGGGGCGATGGGCGGCGAGCAGTCGCTGCAGAAGATGGGCGGGTTTCGCAAGGCGCTGCCGTTCACGTTCGCGTGCTTCGTCATCGGTGGGCTCGCGCTGTCGGGGATACCGCCGTTCTCGGGATTCTTCTCCAAGGACGAGATCCTGCTCGTCACCGCCGAGCGCGGCGGCTGGCACTGGGCGCTGTATGTGATCGGCTACATCGGCGCGTTCCTGACGGCGATCTACACGTTCCGGATGATCTTCAGGGCGTTTTACGGCGATCCCGTCGCAGAGGCCAAAGAGCTCGAAGCAGGTCATCTGCACCACGCGCAGGTCCCGACCAACCCGGCCAACGGCGAGGTCGAGGACACCGACGTCGGCTTCCCTGGCCCGCATCACACGATCGCCGAGCGTGCGTTGCCGATGAAGGTCGCGATGACCGTGCTGGCGATCGGAGCCGCCGGCGCGGGCCTCGTGCAGATCCCGGGGGTCGATGACGTGGTCGTCAACTTCCTGCGCCCGACGTTCGCCGGCTCACCACTGTATGAACCGCACACGCGCGACGGGCTGTTGATCTTCGGCCTGTGCCTTGGCACGGCACTGGGGCTGAGCGGCATCGCGATCGCCTACCGCATCTGGGTCAAGGATCCGAGCTTCGCCGTGCGAGCGCGCGAGCGCTTTGGCGCGGTGTACGAGCTGTTGGCGCACAAGTGGTACTTCGACGAGCTGATCGACGCGCTCGTCGTGCGCCCCGCCGCCGCGGCCGGACGTTTCGCGCAGGGCACATTCGAGCGGGTGTTCGTGCAGGACACGCTGATCGGCGGCTCCACCGGGATCGTGCGCGCAGGGTCAGCCGCGGTGCGCGCCGTGCAGAGCGGGTTCCTGCGCTACTACGCCGCGCTGCTCGTGCTCGGCCTGACGGGCGTCGCCTTCTACTTCCTGCTGCAGACGTGACCCAACCTCACTCGACCAACTTCCACTCCAACTCCACAAGACCCCCGACCTCAACCTGATGCCACCGCTTTCGATCATGCTCTGGATGCCCGCCGCCCTCGGCCTGTTGGGCGCGGTGTTCGCCGGGCGCAACCAGCGTATCCCCGGCGTGCTGGCTCTGATCGGCTCGCTCGGCGCGCTCGGGCTGGCGATCGGGTACATCGCCGACTACTCGCCGGGCACGCAGGGCCTGACCCATGTCACGGACGTCGTGTGGATCAGCGAACTGGGCATCCACTACAAGCTCGGGATCAGCGGCCTGAACGTGTTCCTGATCGGCCTGACGACGCTCCTGTTCGCCGCCGCGAGCATCGCCGCGAACCTGAGAAATGAGAAGTCCCGGCCGCCCCGCCCGCGACTGTTCTGGTTCTTCTTCATGCTCGCCGAGTCCGCCGTGCTGGGGGCCTTCCTCGCCCAGGACCTCGCGCTGTTCGTCGCGTTCTTCGACCTGATGCTGATCCCGTTCTATTTCCTCACCGGAATGTGGGGACGGGGCACCCGCGAGGAGCGCATCAAAGCGACGATCAAGCTCGTCATCTACACGCTCGTGGGATCGCTGCTGATGCTCGCCGCGGCGGTCGCCACCGGGGTGCTGGCCGCCCAGCAAGGCGGAGGGCACATCACGTTCGTCCTCTCCGCGCTGCAGGCGCTGCCCCTGAGCAAGGGCTCGCAGGAGTGGATCTTCCTGTTCTTCGCCGCCGCGTTCCTCGTGAAGATGCCCGCGTTCCCGCTGCACGGCTGGATGCCCGACGGGTACCGGGCGATGCCGATCGAGGTGCTGATGGTCTTCAGCGGCGTGCTCTCGAAGGTCGGCGCGTACGGCTTCCTGGCGATCGTCCTGCCACTGTTCCCGCAGGGAGCCGCTCACTTCCAGACGCTGATGCTGATCATCGCGCTCGTATCGATCTTGTACGGATCCGCGGTCGCGTTCACGCAGACCGACGCGCGGTTGATCGCCGGGTACTCGTCGGTCGCCCAACTCGGGTTCATCACGCTCGGGATCTTTGCGCTGAACCCCCAGGGCGCCCAGGGAGCGCTGCTGCAGATGGTCAACCATGGCCTGGTCGTCGCGCCACTGCTGTTCATCGTCGCAATCCTCAGCCGGCGAGCCGGCGGCTCGGAGGACGTGCGGGACATGGGCGGAATCGCGTTCCGCGCGCCCGTGCTCGCGTCGATCTTCCTGATCGTCTCGCTGGCCACACTGGCGATGCCCGGCTCGGCTAACTTCGTCGGCGAGTTCCTGATCCTGCTCGGCGTGTTCCAAGCCAAGCTCGTGATCGCAATCATCGCCTTCAGTGGCGTCGTGATGGCGAGCGTGTATGCGTTGCGGCTGTTCATCCGCGCGATGCACAACCGCGTCGGCTCGGGCGTGGAGTCACGTGAGATCTCGATCCGCGACGGCGCGGTGCTCGTGCCCCTCGTGCTGGTGATCGTCTTCATGGCGCTCTACCCGCAGCTGGCACTCAAGCGCAGCGAATCATCGACCAAGGCCGCGGTGGCTTCTGCACAGGCCTACGCGAGTCCAGTCACGGAGGCCGCGCAACTGACCACCGTTGACGCCAACACGGCAATCGGCCCGATCCACCCCGTGCCAGGCAGCGGCCCCGACTACAACGTCCCCGCGCCATCCGAGGGATCCACACGATGAGCACTGTCCTCGCGACCGCCACCCTGAAAGGCCCGCATGTGGATTTCGCGGCGCTCTCGCCGTTGATCGCGCTGCTGGGCGGCGCGGCGATCGTGCTGCTCGTCGGCCTGCTCGGCTCGCGCTGGGCTCGCGCGCAGCTCGTGCCCGCGCTCAGCTTGGTCGCGCTCGGGGCGGCGGCGGGGCTCACCGTGTGGCAGTGGAACGAAGAGAAGTCGATCGTCGCGGGGGCGTTGCGAATCGACGCGCTGTCGCTCACCCTCAACCTGATCCTCGTCGCGGGGGGCGTCTGCACCGTTCTGCTCGCCTGGCGCTCACTCGCGGCACGCGAAGCTGCACACGGCGAGTGGCACGCGCTGCTGCTGACCTCGATCGGCGGGATGTCACTGCTGGCGGCGGCGCAGAACACGCTCGTCGTGTTCCTCGGACTGGAGCTGCTGTCAATTCCGCTGTACGTGCTGTGCGCAACCGAGCTGAAGCGCGAGCACTCGCTGGAGTCGGGCCTGAAGTACCTGATCGTCGGCTCGGTCGGCTCGGCCACACTGCTGTACGGGCTCGCGCTGATCTACGGAGCGACGGGCGCGACCGACTTCACCGCGATCGCCGGTGCGCTGTCGAACGGCAGCCTCGCGACCAACCCACTGACGCTCACCGGGATCGCGTTGTGCGTCGTGGGCCTGTGCTTCAAGGCATCGGTCGCCCCGTTTCACCAATGGACACCTGATGTATACGAGGGCGCGCCGACCCCCGTCACAGCTTTCATGGCAGTCGCGACGAAGGTCGCAGCGCTCGGAGTGTTCCTGCGACTGTTCGACGTGGCCTTCCTCGAAGCCCACGCGAGCTGGGGTCCGGCGGTCGCAGCGCTGGCGGCGATCACGATCATCGTCGGGAACGTCGGCGCGCTGGGGCAGTCCTCGCTGAAGCGAATGCTCGCCTACTCGTCCGTCGCGCAGGCCGGATACATGCTCGCCGGAGTCGTGGTCGCCACGAAGCTGGGCGCGCAAGCGACCGTGTTCTACCTCGCGGTGTACCTGTTCATGAACATGGCCGCGTTCGCCACGATCGTGGCGCGCGAGCGGGAAATTGGAACCCCCCCCACCCATGCACACGACCCGGAGGGCCGGATCGGTGACAGTGTTGCGGCGATGCGTGGCCTCGGCCACGAGCGTCCCCACCTCGCCTGGCCGATGACGCTCGCGATGCTCGGCCTGGCGGGGATCCCCGCGACGGCCGGGTTCATCGGCAAGTTCTACCTCATCGACGCAGCCGTCTCTGGCCATTACACGTGGCTGGGAGTGGTGATCGTGATCGGCTCGATGATCTCACTCGGCTACTACCTGCCGGTGATCGCCGCGATCTGGATGAGTGACGCGCCGCAAGACGCACCGACCTCATCGGACGCGATGCCCGCCCCAACCGGCGGCGGCCCCACCCCAGGCGCCCACACCGGCGGCGGCCCCACCCCGGGCGGCCCCGTACCGGGCCACCCCGTACCGGGAACGGCCGCCACCGAAGGTGGCCTGCCAGCCCTCGCAGGCGGATCGCAGGAGCTCGATGAGCATCTTGGTCTCGGTGATGACCCGGCGAGCACCGAGACCCAGCCCGAGGTGATCTTCGTCGCGATCGTGGCCGGCGCCGCAGTCCTGTTCTTCGGGATCTTCCCCCAGCCCCTGTTCAACCTCGTGCACGGGGTCGGCAGCGCGCTGGGGCTTCTCTGATCGCTCAGCCACGCAGCGGATCGACCCAGCGCAGGCCGGGGAAACGCGAGAAATCAGCATCACAAGAGCAGAGCAACGCGCCGTGCTCGATCGCGAGCGCCGCCAGATGAGCGTCGCTTGTCAAGTTGCCGGCGGTTCCCACTGCGCTCAGCAGCTCACGCAACACCGCCGAGTGCCGCTCGGTGGGTCCGACCACGGTTACGCAAGGCCGCTCCAGCCAGCCGTCGATCAGGTCCAGGGCCTGCTCGGCCTGCAAGGGCTGCTCGAACACGGCGGGGCTGGTGCTGAGTCGCAGAAAGGCCAGCAGAACCGTCCAGGCGAAAGCGACGGTCTCGGCACCCGAGAGCGTCTCCTGCACCCAGGCATGGGCGGGCTGGTGACGCGGCGAGGTCGCGTCGGCCGCGTACAGGAACAGGTTGACGTCAGGGAGCTTCACTTACGCAGCGCGAGCTTACGCACGAGCTCGGCATCTTCGAGCTCACCGGCAAGTCGCGATGAGCGGTCGAGATCGACGCCCGGTCTGACACCCATGCGCCGTGCCGGCATGCGGTAGCGACGGGTCACACGCGGGCGCGGGTCAAGACCCGCGCGCACGGCATCGTTGAGCGCCACCTTGAACGCGACCCCACGCTCGCGCGCGACCTCTCGCAGCTTCGCCGCCACATCAGGATCAAGCGTGACCGTCGTCCTCATAAACGCACTATAGCAGCAGTATATCTGCTGTCATGATGCCTCACCAGGTGCGCAGCTCGGCGACCACATCAAACGCTCCAAGCAAGTTGACCTTACAGTGCTGTTCCGATAGTCTGCATCGTCGTCATGCGCCACGTCAAGCGCCTGCTCGGCGACACCAAAAACGCGGTTCTGGCAGTGGGCGCGCTCGCGGGCGCGGTGGTCGCGGTGTACTCGGCGGGGAACGTGTTCATGTCGATCGGCAGTACCCCACACACGACGCCACTGGCGCTCGGAGCGGACTTCAAGCACCTCTCGGTCCGCTCAGAAGTCGGCCTCCAAGAATATGAAGGCCGCAATCAGACCGTTGCCCTGAGCGGTGCTCCGGCCGGGCCTCGAGCCCAGGCGGTCGCTTACCGGCTCACAGCCGGCACTGCATCTGCATCCGCATCCGCATCCGCGCGACCCGAGATCGCTCTCGCCGCGGTGTCGGCCGGCCCACCCGCCACGGGCTCGACCACCACTGCCTCCAGCCCCAAAACCGCCGACGGGCTGGGGAGCAGCAGCAGCCAGGGGACAACCACGGAAAAAGAAAAAGAAGAAACGGTCGCAGAAAAAGAAGCAAAGATAAAAGAAGAAACGGAAGTGGAGGAAGAAGCTGAGAAGAAAGCGAAGGAAGAAGCCGAAGCCAGGGAAACCAAGGCGGCCAAGGAAAAGAAAGAAGCGAAGGAAGCGCGAGAAGAAGCCAAGGAAAAGGCAAAAGAACAAACGGAAGCAGCAGCTGGGAAAAAGAAGAAAGAAGAAGAAGAAAAGGCAAATTCGCACTCCGGCTCAAGCTCAAACTCGCATAAAAGCCAAAGTCATCACGGTCACGCCCATCCAGCGTTCGCCAAGCCACCTGCACCCGCGACTGAGTTTCACCACGAAGGGCACGCGCTCGTGCTGGACGGAACGGGAGCATCCACGAGCGCGGTCAACGTGGTTCTCGCCAAAGTCCACGCGATCTTCAGCAAAAGCGACGTGGGTCTCAGTAGGAGCACCTCGACTGCGAGCGTCTCGACTGCGAGCATCGCAAATGAGAGCGTCTCGAGTGAGAGCCCCTCAACTGCAAGCGCCTCGACTGCAAGCGCCTCAAATGAGAGCGCTTCGACTGAGAGTGCTGAAACTGCAAGCGCCTCAAGTGAGAGTTCCTCGACTGCCAGCGCCTCGACTGCAAGCGCCTCGAATGAGAGCCCTTCGACTGAGGGCGCCTCGACTTTTGGCATGACCGACGCGGTCTTCGACGAACCCGCGACCGGTGAGCCGGCGAGCCTGCCTGTGGCAGCCGGCGCAGCTGGGGCTGACGGTGAAACCGCCGTCACGAAGCCCGCGCTGCCGACTCACTGCGATCAGTCATGCGCGGTCAAGCAGACAATCGACCAGGCGATCGCCGACTCCGACTCGAACCTCGCCGAGGCCGCCAGAAAGATCGCGGCCGTGTTCACCCATTCACGCGGTCGAGTCTTCGATCACAAACTCGAACCGGTCGGCGCGATCGTCAGCTACTCGATCGATCTCGTCGGATTCACGGGTCACACGGCGATCCTGGAGTGGACCCTGGAACCGGAAGGGCAGGGAAATCTGCCGAGCACATGGTGGCACAAGGTCATCGTCAAGCAGGTTCGCCCCTCGCGCCCCGAAGAACCAACCTTGGGTCACTTCTGGGCGCCGATTCCTCCCACCCGCGGTAATTACGTCTTTCACCTGACGGTGTTCGACGGCAAGGGCGTACTACGCGGCGAAGAAGAAACCAAGGTCTTTCACTGAACCCCGCCTCAAACTGAGCGCTGCTATCGGCGCACCCGAACGGAGGCGGACGGATGAGCACCCGGGTGCACACGCCTGTTGCAGCAGGGTCTACGGCGCAAGCGCCGTCTCTGCCGCCGCTTCGGCCTCCTGCAACTGTCGCTCGACGAGGTCCAGGCCCGAGTCCCAAAACCCCGAGTCGGCCAAGTCGACGTCGACTATCTTGCCCAGCTCCTCGGGGCTGCGCGAGCCCCCCGCGGCGAGCAGCTCCAGGTACTGGGGCACGAACTCCGCCCCACGCTGCTCGTAGCGCTCGTATACCGACAGCGCGAGCAGCTGGCCATACGCGTATGCATACACATACCCGGGCGAGCCGATGAAGTGCGGGATGTAAGACCACCACGAGCGGTAGCCGTCGGTGATCTGCACCGAGTCGCCCAGGAACTCCTGCTGGCTTGACGCCCACAGCTCGCCGAAGCGCTCGACCGACAGCTCGCCCTCCTCACGGCGGGCGGTGTGGACGAGATCCTCGAACCGGTTCATCGCGACCTGGCGAAACACCGTCGCGATCGCGCCCTCGATGTTCTCCGCGAGCAGCGCCAGGCGCGAGGCGGGCGTGGAGTCCTCGGTGAGCAGCCGTCCGAACACGATCGTCTCGGCGAACACCGAGGCGGTCTCGGCGAGCGTCAGCGGCGTGCCCTGGTGGAAGACTCCCTGGCGGGCCGCCAGCGCGAAGTGCACGCCATGGCCGAGCTCGTGCGCGAGCGTCAGCACGTCGCGCCGGCGCGAGGTGTAGTTCAGCAGCACATACGGGTGCACAGACGGCACGGCCGAGGCGCAGAAAGCCCCGCCGCGCTTGGCCGGGCGCAGGGGGGCGTCGATCCAGCGCTCGTCGAAGAAACGCTTGGCCAGCGATCCCAGCTCGGGGGAGAACGATCCGTAGCAGTCGAGGACGATCTCGCGGGCCTGAGCGAACGTGTACGTGACGTCATCACTGGTGACGGCCGCCATCCGGTCATAGTCGGCGATCCGCTGCACTCCGAGCAGACGCGCCTTCAACCGGTACCAGCGGCGCGCAATCTCATACCGCCCGCGGACCGCCTCGATCAGGGCCTGGACGGACTCGTCGCTCGCCTCGTTGGACAGGTTGCGCGCAGCCAGCCAGCTCGGGTAATGGCGCAGCCGGTCGTCGGTCGACTTGTCGGCGAGCAGCGTGTTGAACAGGAACGCGCGCGTGCGCAGGCCCGGCGCCAGAGCCGCGGTGACCGCCTCGGCAGTGGTGCACCGCACGTCGTGGTCAGGCAGGGCCAGGCGGCTGAGCGCAACGTCGAGGGCGACCTTCTGGCCGGTGCCGGCGTGAGCACCGGAGCCGGTGCCGGAGGCCCCACCGCCATCGGAGGCCCCACCGCCATCGGAGGCCCCACCGCCATCGGAGGCCCCACCGCCACCCGATACTCCCTCGCCGTCCGTGCCGGGCAGCTCGACCTCGATCGCGGAGGTCAGCTCTTCGAACAGCCGCGACCACGCCGACGAGCCGGTGAGAGCCTTCTCGGCAAGAATCTTCTCCTCAGGTTCTGAGAGCAGATGATCGCGATACCGGCGTGCGCTGCGCAGGTGATGACGGCAGAAGTCAAGGCCCTCGCCCTCCAGCAGCTCCCGCGCGCGCTCGTCCGACAGAGCGGCCCACTCCAACTCGAAAAACAGCAGCGTCGTCTCGATCTCCGTGCCGCGCTCCTGCGTGCGCTGCAGCAATGCGCCGCGGGCTGGATCGGCTGTGTCGGTGGAGAAGTCCAGCGCCGCATACGAGCCCGCGCGACCGACGAGGTCGTGGATCTCCGCCAGCTCGCGCATCGCCTGCGCCAGGCCCCCACTGTCCAGCTCACCCAGCTTGCCGGCATATCGCTCGGCGAACGTCTTGGCGCGCGCGAGCGCCTCCTGCAGGCGGCGCTCGACGCCGGCCGGACCCTCACCGTCCACAAGCGCGCCCAGATCCCAGGCGGTCTGCTCGAGCTCAGGGTCGATGGTCGTCGCGGCCATGCTCACGGCAGCTTATCCGCCACGACCAGCAGGGCCCTACTCGTACTGCAGCGCCTCCAGCACGTTCAGACGGGCGGCGCGGCGGGCGGGGAAGATCGCGGCGAGGATGCCGGCGAGGATCGCGGCGATCACGAACACGACGAGCGTCCCCACGGGGATCGTGAAGGTGGGGTATTCGATCGCCTGCCCGACCATGACCGCAAGCACGATCCCGACGGGAATCCCGAGCGCGGCGCCGATCAGAGCGGTGACGATGCTCTCGTGCCGGATCATCCGGCGCAGTTGGCGGCGGCTCATGCCGACGGCGCGCAGCATGCCGAGCTCGCGGGTACGCTCGAAGACGGTCAGCACGAGCGTGTTGACGATCCCGAACAGGCTGATGAGGATCGACAGCGAGAGCAGCACGTACAGCAGGTTCAGCAACGTGTCTATACCCTGCTCCTGGCTTGACTTGAACTGGCTCTCGGTCTGGATCTTCGCGTCCGGGAAGCCCGCCAGCGCGTGCTGCAACGCGAGCGTGTTCGCGGCCGTGACGCCGCCGGCGATGTTCACGAACGTGAAGACGTTCTGCGGGTTTTCGTATTCGGCGTCGAAGCGCTGCGTGGAGATGGTGACGTCGCCGTAGGGCGAGCCGCCCTTGGGGGGCGCGAAGATGCCGCGCAGTTCGAGGTGCATCACTCGCCCGGCGGGCGTCTGCACGGCGATCGGCGAGCCGACGTGCAGGTGCAGTTCTTTGGCGTAGTCCTTGGAGACGAACGCTCCGCTCTGACCCAATTCAGCGGGCACATTGGGCGATCCGTGCTGCCACTTGACGACGATCACCCGGCTGATGTCTGGAGAGACGCCGCTGACGTTGATTTTGCTCCCGAACGCCCGGCCCTGTCCTGCGCGCACGCCCGAGACCACCCGCACCCCGGGCACACCGGACACCGCCTGCGCCGAGGCAATCGACACGGGGGAGAAGTTGTTCGTGGCCGTGAGCGCGTAGTCGGCCTTGAAGATCTGGTTCACGGAGCTCTCGAACGTCGCCTTCAGCCCGGTCGCCAGCACCGAGACGAGCGTCACGAGCGCGAGGCCGATCATCAGCGCCGAAGCGGTCGAGGCGGTCCGCGTGGGGTTGCGCATCGCGTTCCCGCGCGCGAGCTTGCCGGCGGCGCCGCCGATCCGCGTCGCGGGCCAGCCGAGCACGGAGGCCAGCGGGGGCACGAGCACCTTCGCGAGCATCGCCACGCCCACGAACAGGCCTGCCGCGCCGAGGCCGATCGCGAGCAGTCGCGTTCCCGTCGAGAGCCCACTGACGAACAGGCCGATCAGCATCAGTGCGACCGCGACGACGATCGTCACAAGCGCGGCGGGCGTGCCGAAGCGCGCGAACCGCGACGGCGGCAAGAGCGCACCCTCGCGCACCGCGGCGATCGGCTGCACGTGCGTGGCGCGCAACGCCGGGCGCAACGCCGCGAGCGCGGTGATCAGCACGCCGACGACGAGCGAGACGACGATCGTGCGCGTCGCAAAGACCGTGCTCGCCTGCGGCAGGTCGATGCCGAAGGAGACGAACAGCGAGTTCAGGCCCTTGGCGAGCCCAAGGCCGAGGAACAGCCCGACCACCGACGCGAACAGCCCGATCACCAGGGCTTCGAGCAGCACCGAGCGCAACACCTGGCGACGAGTCGCCCCAAGCGTGCGCAGCGTCGCCAGTTCGCGCGTGCGCTGGGCGATCGTGATCGAGAGCGTGTTCGCGATAACGAACGCGCCGACGAACAGCGCGACGCCCGCGAACGCGAGCAGGAAGTCCTGGATGATGTTGAGAAACCCGTTCGTGTTGCTCGTCGCGTGTTCTGCTTCCGCTTCGCCCGTGCGCGCCTGCGCGCTCGCGGGCAGGCGCGCGCTGACTTCGCGTAGGACCTGCTTGGGCGTGTATCCGGGCCTGTCCGCGATCGAGATCGAGTCGAGCTTGCCGACCTTGCCGAACAGCCGCTGGGCGACGGAGAAGTCGAAGATCGCCATCGTCGCGCCGCCGAGCGAGGACACGCCGCCGATCTTCGCGATGCCCGCGATCCGCATCCGCTGCGCGGCGCCGCGCGCGATCACGCCGATCGTCTGGCCCACGGCGTAGTGCTTGGTTTCGGCCGTGTTCGCGTCGATCGCCACTTCGCCTCCTCCCGCCGGCCACGTGCCGGCGACGAGCTGCAGCGGGTTGAAGCGCTGGTTGCCGTGCGCGTGCACGCTGAACGCGAGCCCAGGAGCGCCGCCGCTCGAGATCACCTTGCCATTGCGCCCCACCAGCTGGGCCGTGTCCGAGATGCCGCCCTGCGCTTCCTTGACCCCGGGGAGGCCGCTCACGGTCGCGAGCAGCGATTCGGGGATCGAGGGCGTCGTCTTCGCTTCACCGCCCCGTTCGTCGCTGCCGATCGCGCTCTTGCCGGTGACGACGACGTCGGTGTGCTTGTAGACCTGCGTGAACACCGTCCCAAACGCAGATTTGATCGTGTCGGTGAGGATGTACGTGCCACTGATCATCGCCACGCCGAGCACGATCGCCAGGGCGGTCAGCGCCGCCCGGAGCTTGCGCCGCGCGAGACCTTTGAGAGCGACCGCGATCACGTGTGCAGACCGCCCAGCACCGCGATCACGCCGACAGCTCGCCCATCACGGCCAGCACCTCAGCGGCGCTCGCGCCGGTGAGCTCCTTCACGATCCGCCCGTCGGCGATAAACAGGATGCGATCGGCGATCGCGGCGGCGCGCGGATCGTGGGTCACCATCACCGTCGTCTGGCCGTAGGCGTCGACCGAGGCGCGCATCAGCTCGAGGACCTCTCCGCCGGTTTTGGAGTCGAGGTTGCCCGTCGGCTCGTCGGCGAGCAGGATCGTCGGCCGCGTGATGAGCGCGCGGGCGATCGCCACGCGCTGCTGCTCTCCCCCGGAGAGCTCCGCCGGGCGGTGGTCGCGTCGCTTCTGGAGGCCGACCTTCGCGACGAGCTCGTCGAGCCACGCCTGATCCGGGCGATCGCCGGCGATCGAGAGCGGCAGCAGGATGTTCTCCTGCGCGTCGAGCATCGGCAACAGATTGAAGAACTGGAAGATGAAGCCGATGTGCTCGCGGCGCAGTCGCGTCAGCGCGCCGTCGCCGAGCGCGCCGAGCTCCGTGCCGGCGATCGTGACCGTGCCCGACGTCGGCTGGTCCAGGCCCGCCAGCAGGTGCATCAGCGTGGACTTGCCCGAGCCCGACGGCCCCATCACGGCTACAAGCTCCCCCGCGCGCACATCGACGTCCACACCGCGCAGCGCATCCACGGCGGTGCCGCCCTCGCCGTAGCGCCGTGTCAACGCACGCGCCGCGACCGGCACTCCGGGGGGCGCCATAGAAGCAGCTGTCTCCCCAACTGTCGCCATATGGCTTCCAGCCTACCCGATGTGTCATTGCGCTAAGCGACGCCCGGCCCGACATGTAGCATCGTCCGCCCGATGCACGAGACAATCCCGCAAGTCTTCCTGATCGCCCGCCCGTCGATCGACATTGAGGGGATGCGCTCCTACCTGGAGGATGTCGGCGGGGAGTCGTGGCTGCAGCGGCGGCTGGACGAGGCCGGCGACGCAGGCAACGCCGAGGGAGCAGAGACGACCATGGACCTCAACGGGGGCGAGCTGATCGTCGAGTTCGGCGGCCGGGCGTGCTACCGCAGCTGGGAGCCGGGCCTGAACCCGAACGTGACCAAGGTCCGAACCGACCAGCGCGAGTATTTCGCCAACATCCTGCGCTCCGCCCACGGCAGCGTGCTGGAGCACGCCAACTACTCTTTCGCTATTCGAAATTGTTCGAGAGTATTCACCCATGAGCTTGTCAGGCATCGCGCCGGCTCAGCGTTCAGCCAGGAGAGCCTGCGCTACGTGCGCCTGTCCGATATCGGCTTCCGCGTGCCGCCCGCCCTTGAGCCCGTGCGCGAGCAGGTGGTCGCGATCGTCGAGCAGCTGGAGGAGTTTCAGGTCAGCGCGGCCGCCGAGCTGGGCATCGACGCAGAGGGCGTGCCGTTCCACGTCAAGAAGGAGGTCACCTCCGCCCTGCGCCGCCTCGCCCCGATCGGCCTGAGCACAGACATCGTCTGGACGACCAACGCGCGCACGCTGCGCCACGTGATCGAGATGCGCACCGCCGAGGGGGCAGAGGAGGAGCTGCGCCTGGTGTTCGACCGGATCGCCAGCGTGATGCAGGCTGAGGCGCCCGGGCTGTTCCAGGACTTTGGTCGCCAGGACGACGGCTCCTGGGTGCCCGAGCACCGCAAGGTCTAGGACGGGCGTTCGGCCCCGAGGCTCACTGGCGTCCTCGGGGCCGGTTGTTGCCCATCGACTACCTGCGGTGGTGCCTGCGACCACCGCCAGGGCCCTGCCGGCCATGTCCACGACCTGGGCCGCCACGCCCATGACCGCCGCGCCCATGACCCGGGCCACCCTTGCCGCCCGAGCCACCGGGACCGCCCGGCCCGCTGCCTCCAGCGCCCGAGGGATTCCACGGCAACAGGTAGGCGCGATAGGTGTTTACGCCCGCAGGAAACTCGGCGTTGAAGATGAGGCTCCCTTGGGAGTCGGACTCCGAGAGGTACCGCAAAGCGCCCCAGCCCACGAAGAGATCGCCCTCACGGGTCGTCTGGGCATTACCCTGTGCGTATCAGCGCAAAACCGGACGCCACCGCTCAGTGCGTCGGCGGGCATCCAAAGCGGCTCGGCGCGCACATGACGAGCAAGGTCAGGCGTCCATCGTGCGCGTGCGCCACGCGCCGAGGGCAAGGAAGACGGCCAGCCAGAGGATCACCACGAGCACAGCCGTGCCCTGGGACAGCGAGACCGCCGCGCCATGCCCGCCGCCACCGGCGGCGACCGGGCTGAAATGGGCGAGCCCCTGGCTGAGCAGGCCCTCACGGGCGCTGCCGAGTGAGCTGATCTGCGCAAGCAGGGGACTGGCCACGAGCTGCCAGCCGATGAGCGCCGTGATCGAAGCGGGCTTTGAGATCGTCAGCGATGCGAAGCCGACCGCGACCACGCACACCACCCCGGTCGCCAGAAGCATGAATCCGAGCCCGTTGAGGATCAGCGCGCCGTCCGGCGTGGGCAGGTTCGACGCGAATAGGAACGTTCCCAGCAGAACCAGCACATAGCCAGTGAGCATCACCGACCAGCACACGGCAAGCGCAGCGGGCACGCGCGAGGCGAACAGCGCCACACGTGAGCGACCTGTGACGACGAGGTCGCGGAAGACCCCGGCGGAGGCGTCGCCGGTGCCGGCCTCGACGCCGACCAGGACCGCGGCCAGCGGACCGAAGAACAGGCACAGCAGGCGCAAGCCGTCGGTGAAGCCCTCGATCCCGCCGGCCGGCCCGTCTTTGAGCGGAGTGGAGGAGTGCAGGAGCGCCCGTACGACGAACAGGAGGATCACCGGGACGAGCGCCAGCACGAGCACCCAGGCGAGCGTGCCGCGCTTCTTGCGCAGCTTGAGGACGTCCGCACCGGTCATGCGCAGCGCAATCGCGGTCATGCCCGCACCCCCTCGCGCGTCGCACTCGCGGGCGGTGGCGAGGACGACAATGACGACGAGGCGTCTCCGGGCTCCTCGTCCAGACGCGCGGTGATCTCCAGGAAGCGCTGCTCGAGGCTGTGACGCACCGGCTCCAGGCGCATCACGCCGACGCCGGCACGTACAAGCGACGCATTCACCTCGGCCGCCGTCTCGGGAGCACCGCTCAGCACGATGCGGATGCCGTCCTCGGAGGGTTGGGCATCGTGCACGAGGTCGCTGGGACTGAGCGTGCTCAACGCCAGCCCGACGTCGTCGACTCCGACGATCAGCTCACTGCGAGCGCCGGCGCCACCGCTGGAGATCTCGGCGATCGGACCCTGGGTGACGACCTTGCCGCGGTCGACGATCGCAGCGGCGTCACAGATCTTTTCGACCTCGTCGAGCAGGTGCGAGGACAGAAAGACGGTGCGTTCCTCCCCCTCGACCATCGCGCGGATCATCTCGCGGAACTCCTGGATGCCCCCGGGATCAAGCCCGTTGGTCGGCTCGTCGAGGATCAGCAGCTGCGGATCGGCCAGCAGGCAGCGGGCGACACCGAGGCGCTGGCGCATGCCGAGCGAGTACTTCTTGACTTTGTCCTCCGCCCGCTCGGCAAGGCCGACACGCGCGAGCGATAAGTCGATCCGAGCAAACGCGTCCGGCCCCCGGACGGCGGCGACGATTCGCAGATTCTCACGACCTGTCAGCTGCGGATGAAAGCGGGGCTCCTCGACGATCGCCCCGACCCGTTGCAACGCCTGCGCGCGCTCGGCGGGCACAGGATGTCCGAGCAGGCTCGCACTGCCGGCGCTCGAGTGGGTGAGGCCGAGCAGCATCCGGATCATCGTGGTCTTGCCCGCGCCGTTGGGGCCGAGGAAGCCGAAGGCGCATCCGCGTGGTACCCGGAGGTCCACTCCATCGACGGCGGTGCGCTGGCCAAAGCGCTTGGTCAGGCCGCGAGTCTCGATCGCCAAGCTGGACCCGGCCCGCTCGGACGTCGGTCGAGCGGCGCTTGACGCGTCAACTGGAGGGGACATCGGTCTCCTTATGCGTGGCTGATCGGCGGACGGGGAGTCGGACGGGGCGCAGCCCCGCGTGGCGTGCCGTCGGGAGCCTCTCAGAACAGCCTAAAGATTCGATCAGAGCCTCCCCAACCGTTGCGCCGTCCCCCACGCGACCCGCGAGCAATCAGTCCAGATCTCATCTCTGGACTCCCCGAAAGCAAATCCTATAAGTTCTGTTCGTAAGAACTCTCCCATCCTGTCCAATAGTCATCAAAGCTCCGCAATCCACCTACCGCAGCAATCGCCCAGCACGACCAGCCCACCGAAAGGCACTGCATGGACCCTCGCGCGACAAGCATCCTCCAGGAGCCCACGGGCCCCGATCTGGCGCGGCACATCATCACCTTTGACCCCGACAAGCCAGACGATCGATTGTTCTCTGCCGTTCCGACACAGCCGAGAGCCGGGCTTGCCCCGATTCCCTGGCCGGCCGGCTTCGTGCCGGAAGCCGTGACTGCAGCGAAAGCGCCTTCCCCATCCGATCCACTGCCAACCGCGGACATCCTGGTTGTGACCTGGACCGTGGCCGAGGCCAAGGCCCTCGCCGACGTGCTCACGCCGGGACACCCCAGCACCGCATGGCACGTCTACCGTCACGAGTTCGAAAGCAAGTACAAGCCACTTCTGCGCCCGGGAGCTCCAGCCCTGGAGAGTGACTGTCTCGGCGTCTATCACCAGTGCCGCATCGGCCAACAGAACGTGCTGTGCATGAAATCTGACCTGCATCTCAGCCAGGACGGGCCAAAACTCCCCATCCGCGCGCTGTGGCGCCAGATCATCGAAGAGACAAAGGCGAAGCTCGTGATCACGACCGGAACGGCCGGTGGAATCGGCGCCGAGACTCTGCTCGGCGACGTGATCGTCACCAAGTCAGTGCAGTTCGATTGCCACAAAACATTTGCCAAAGCCCCGTTTGCGCATGCCGCCTACAGCGACGGCGCCCTCGATGCGGCGAGCAGCAGCCAGTTCGCCCTGGCAGACAAATCGCTGCTACCTGTCAACGCCACACGTCTACCCCAGGCGCCGCGCGCGCCCAGGATTGTGCCCGCGACGGCAGCCGAACCCACGACGGTGCTCACCACTGACTTCTTCGCCTTCGACGACACCACTGACAGCTACGGCCTGCGCGCATACAACCCGCAGGCGCACGCCGTGGAGATGGGCGACGCAGTGCTCGGATTGGTGTGCGCCGAAGACCTGAGCAGCCCCCCTGCGTGGGTGATCGTACGCAACGCGTCCGATCCTCAGATCGACGGGTCTGCCCCCTTGCGAGAACAGGCTCAGCAAGCGGCCCACATCTACGAGCAGTACGGCTACTGGACGACGGTTGGATCGGCGATCGCCTGCTGGGCGCTGATCGCGGGCTGATCGAGCCTCACCGTCAATCGACACCACCCATCACACCATCAATCACGAGACAGCAAAGGACGAGACATATGCCCTCTCTCAGACTCGGCAAGCAACCAGCCACCCACGACCCTGACGACCTGCTGTTCACGAAGTACGTCGACACGACACAGATTCCGCCGGCGCCGGCTGAATTCGGCCACGAGACGTTGTTCCCGCCAAAAGGCTGGGGGATGCTCGGCAACGACGAATGGGGCGACTGCGCGTGGGCGGGGCCCGCACACGAGACGATGCTGTTGAGCACCGAGGGTGCTCATCCCGCGACGTTCACGACCGCCGGAGTCCTGAGTGACTATGCCGCCGGAACGGGCTTCAATCCAAACGCCGGACCTTCCGGGCACAATCCGACCGACAAGGGCTCGAACGTTCGCGACGTGCTGAAGTACCGACGCAAGACCGGCATCGTCGACGCCGTCGAAAAACGCCACAAGATCGGCGCCTTCGTCAAGCTCGAGCCCAAGAACCTCACGCAGGTCTATCAGGCCATGTACCTGTTCCAGGTGGTCGGCATCGGCATCGAATTCCCGGGCTCGGCCATGGAACAGTTCAACGAAGGCAAACCCTGGAGCGTCGTGGAAGGCGCACAGATCGAGGGCGGGCACTACGTCTGCTGCGTGGCCAAGCACCAGAACATCGACATCGTCACGTGGGGTGCCCTGCAACAGATGACCGTGCCGTTCTTCGAGAAGTACTGCGACGAGGCCTGGGTCTACATCTCGACCGAGGACCTGCAGAAAGAACAAGATCCCGACGGCTTCAACCTCAGCCAGCTGAAGGCAGATCTAGCGAAACTCTAAGACTTCCTCGGCCTGCAGCTCGGAGACGCGCTCCTGCAACTGCGACATGACCGCCGGATCGCGCAGCGTCGTGACATCGCCCAGGGCACGGCCCTCGGCGATGTCACGCAGCAGGCGGCGCATGATCTTGCCTGAGCGTGTCTTGGGAAGATCGTCGGCCCAGATGATGCGCTTTGGGCGAGCGAACTTGCCAATCCGTGCGGCGACCGTCTCACGGATGCTCTCGACGGTGGACTCGTCGCCCACGAGGTCGCCCTGGAGGGTGACGAACGCCACGATCGCCTGTCCGGAATCCTCGTCATGCTGGCCAATCACCGCAGCCTCGGCCACGTCTGGGTGTGCCACGATCGCGGACTCGACCTCGGCCGTGGAGAGCCGATGCCCTGAGACGTTGACGACATCGTCGATGCGGCCGATCACCCACAGGTAGCCATCGGAGTCGCGACGCGCTGCGTCACCCACGAGGTAGGTCTCGTTGCCAAAGCGCTTGAAATAGGTCTCGATGAAGCGCTCGTCCTCGCGGTAGAGCGTGCGCAGCATCGACGGCCATGGGCGCGTGAGCACGAGCAGGCCCTGTCCCTCCTGCACGAGCTCGCCGGTGGACTCGTCGCGCACCTCGGCCTCTATGCCCGGGAAGGGTTGTGTGGCCGAGCCGGGCTTGGTGGCGGTGATGCCCGGCAGCGGCGTGATCATGATCGCACCGGTCTCGGTCTGCCACCACGTGTCCACGATCGGACAGCGTTCACCCCCGATGACCTTGTAATACCAGAGCCAGGCCTTCGGATTGATCGGCTCGCCGACGGACCCAAGCAGCCGCAGCGTTGTCAAGTCGTGTTCGCCGGGCCACTGCGCCCCCCACTTGATGCACGCCCTGATCGCGGTCGGCGCGCAGTAGAGGATCGTGACGCCATAGCGCTCGACGAGCTCCCACCAGATCCCTCGGTGGGGATAGTCGGGCGCTCCCTCCCACATCACCGAGGTAGCACCGTTCGCGAGTGGGCCGTAGACGATGTAGGAGTGCCCTGTCACCCAACCAACGTCAGCAGCGCACCAATAGACATCCTCGTCGGGCTTCAGGTCGAACACGTACCGGTGAGTCGCCGCGACGCCGGTGAGGTAACCGCCGGTCGTATGAAGGATGCCCTTCGGCTTGGCGGTCGAGCCAGAGGTGTAGAGGATGTAAAGGGGGTGCTCTGCGTCCAGCGGCTCGGCCGGACACTCCGAGCCCGCCCGCCCGGCGGCCGCGAGGATCTCGTCGTAGTAGACGTCGCGACCCTCCCGCATCTGACAGGGCGTGCCCTTGCTGCGCACGACGACGATCCGCTCGAGCGTCTCGAGGTCACCCATCACCTCGTCCACCCTGTCCTTCACCGGCGCAGTCTTGCCCTTGCGCGCGGCGCCATCAACTGTAATCAGGACTCGGGCGGCAGAAAACTCCATGCGCTCGCGCACCGCCTCGGCGGAGAAGCCGCCGAAGACCACATTGTGCGGGGCGCCGATGCGCGCGCAGGCGAGCATCGAGACGACGACCTCGGGGATCATCGGCAGATAGATCCCGACTACGTCGCCCTTTTGCACGCCCAAATCCTTCAGCGCGCTGGCAAAGAGCTTGACCTCGGCAAGCAGCTCGGAGTAGGTGATGTCGCGCTCGGAGCCGTCCTCACCGCGCCAGTGAAACGCGACACGCTCACCCCTCCCCGCCTCCACATGACGATCTAGACAGTTGTATGAGACGTTGAGCTTGCCACCGACAAACCACTTGTAGAAGGGCGGATTGGAGTCGTCGAGCACGCTATCCCACTTCTGAAACCAGTCCAGCCGTTCGGCCTGCTCGACCCACCAGGCCTGAGGATCGCGCGCCGCCTGCTCATAGACCGCAGGATCTTTGAGCAGCGCTCGCTCGCGAAACTCGCCCGGGGGGTCGAACGTCTCGACATCGAGCAGCCCGGCGAGCTCGCGGTCGAGCGCCTCACCGATTGCCGACTCGTGTTCAGTTGCCATGCTCCACGACCTCTCTACTCGAAGTTGTGCGCGCCCGCGACAAGCGTTTGATCCGGCACGGGTACCGTTCTACACCCCCTTGCATCACCGTGCCATCTCGCGCGCATCTCATTTCATCGCGCCGTCTCGCGCGCCGCCTGTCTCACCGCCCGCCCAACGGCATCACGGGCATGACCGTGCGGCCGAAGGTCGAGTTCGTGACGGCTGCAGCCGATGCGTACCAGGCCGCCGCAGCGGTCGCCAGGCCAAGGTAACCACCCCAGTGGGTGATGTTTTCGTGCGGGCCCGTGGCACCGATCGCCAGCAGCACGAACGTGATCGTCAGCAGCACGAACACAAGCAGCACCGCCCCGCTGACGCGCAACGCGGCAATCGTCATGTAGGCGGTGAAGATCGCCCACGCCCACAGATACACGCCGATCGCGTGGCCGGCGTTTCCGCCGATCTGCTTGGCGTAGAACACCTCCAGCGCCCAGAACGAGATCCAGAAGGCGCCAAAAGAGCAGAACGCGACTGCGCCGAACGTATTCCCGGTACGGAACTCCCACATGCCGGCCAGCAATTGCACAATGCCGCCGTAGGCCAAGGCAAGTCCGAGCACGACCGGAATACCCTTACCGTCGACGAGATTCGAGTTGAACATCGACAGAACGAACGTCGTCATCGCAAAACCCGCGAGACCGAGCGGTCCGGGATCGGCCGGTTTCCACCCGGTGACGCCTACCCCGCCCCCACTCCCGACCTCGCCCTCGCCGCGAGTCGGGTCTTGACGGTGGATCGTTGCAGCCTCCATGAGTCCTCCTTCGACCGCCCAGTGCGGGTCGGCATCGACGCTATGCGGCGGTGCCCCCGATCGCCGGAGCGACGCCGGTGGCGGTCCGCGCTCTGTGAGAGTTATTCCCGCAAACGCACAAGCCCAATCCTCAGAACACCCAGATCGTGCGTACCGGCCCGACCGGGGCCCGGCGATGGGACGAAATGTCCTACGAGCTCAACAGCGCTTGCGAACTCAACGGCGCTTACGAACTCAACAGCGCTTACGAACTCAACAGCGCTTACGAACTCAACAGCGCTTACGAACTCAACAGCGCTTACGAACTCAACAGCGCTTACGAACTCAACAGCGCTTACGAACTCAACAGCGCTTACGAACTCAACAGCGCTTACGAACTCAACAGCGCTTACGAGCTCAACGGCGCTTACGAACTCAACAGCGCTTGCGAGCTCAACGGCGCTTGCGTCCGCGCTTGCGCGAGGAACCGCCTGCCGACGCGGGTTGCGCCGGGGCAGGCGCGACCTCGGATCCCGGGACGAGAGCCGGCTTGCCCTTGGTCGACTGCCCATCCGAAGCCTGTTCTTCCCGCTCGGCGCGACGCTCGGCCTGTGTCGGCCACGGACGAGCCTCTCCGGCCGCCCACGCGGGCGGATCGCCGTTTGGCCAGCGTCCGAGATAGAGGATCCCCATCCCCACCATCCAGAAGGCCGGCACGATTTCCAGCGTCGCACCTCCGATCGGCAGGAAGATGAGGATGCCCGAGAAGATCCCGATCACGCCCATCCAGCGGGTGAGCAGGCCGACACGAATGGCGTTGACGGACACGACGATCATGCCCACCGTCAGAGCCAGTGCTGCGAGCAGGTCAAGATATTGGCCACCCACGTTGACTGCGCCCTTCGTCAGCGCCTGATCGACGGCGTGGCTCGAGAAGTCGTGACCGATCGCGAAGCTGTGCGCCTGGATCGAACCGACTACCTGATGGGCGATGTTGACCACCGCCAGCGCGACCCCCCCGACAAGCACAAGCAAGCGAGCGGGCGGCCAGGTCTGCGGGCGGCGAAAGCGCGTCGCGTCGAACAGCAGCAACAGCACCAGCGTCAGGGCGAGCAGCGCGATCGCCTTGAGCGTGCTGCCGGCAATCAAGGCGAAGGCGTGGTGGCTGATGTATTTGACCTCGACGGCGCGCGGGCTGACCGCCGGGTTCGCTTCGCCTGAGAGCGCTGGAGTGAGACCCTGCACCAAGCCCACCGTCGGCGCGGCGCTGAGCGTCGCGCTGACAATGATCGCGCTTAGGAAGTAGATCATCCCGCCGGCGAAAGCGGGCACGCCCAGGCGCGCGCGACGCTCGGACTCGAGGGCGAGGTGCTCTGAGATCTCATCGGGGCTTGGCACGGACTCAGAGCAGAATATCTGGCGTCCTTGGGCGACCACCCCCTGACGTGCCCAAGGCGTGAGCGCCGGTCTATGATGAGCTCATGGAAAGTGGCGGTCTTGGCGACCTGTTCGGCGATCCGGATGAGCTTCAGCGCAGGCTCGCGGAGTTCGCCCAGCAGATGCAGGGTCAGCAGCGCCTGGCCTGGGCAGACAATGCGATCAAGCTGGCGGTCGACATGACCGTTGCGGCCGTGGAGCGCGTCAACCTGCAGGGCAACGCCGAGGCTCAGGCCGAGCAGATCAGGACCGTGATGGCAAGGGTGTTCCCCGAGGCTGTCGCGCTCGTTCGCGAGGCGCGCGAGGGCCTTCAGTAGCGCGTGCCCAGCCCACGCGGGCGAGGCGCGCCCGGCGGTGGCGGATCGTCCTCGTACGGGTAGTCCTCGCCCGGCACTACCCCGGCGCGCTCGGCTTCGCGCGAGGCGCGGCCGGCATGAAGGACTTCCCCAAAGGAGCGAAAACGGAAGATGAACACCACTGCGCCAAGCCCGACCAATGCCGTGAAGGTGGCGATCGCGATCTGCTGACCGACGGAGTAGGCGGCCACCACGGCAGTCGGCGCCGAGACGGCAAAGACCTTCACCAACAGCGCCTGCTGCACGCCCGCGCCACCGGGCGTGAGCGGGACCGCCCCCGCGACCTGGTTGACGGCGAACACAAGCAGGACGTTTTGCACCGAGCCGCCGACCCTGAAGGCGTCCAGCAGAAACCAGAATGCGGCGAAGCGACACATCCACGCGGCCGCCTGCCAGGCGGCGACCTCGCGCAAGTAGCGTGGTCGGTCGGAGAGAATCGTCACGCCCTGGCGGGCCCGCGCCCAGAACGCGCGCACGCGCACCGACAGCAGCGCGAACGCGAACAACCCGATTACCGCAAGCGCAGTGATCAAGAACAGCGTGAACCTGAAGTGCTCGGCCAAGTAGGAAATATCGAACGAGCTGAGTTTTGAGAAGTCCGGAGGCTTGGGGAACACGCCCTGGGTGAACGCAAAGACCAGTACGAGCACGCCCGTGCACACGTCGAAGATCGACTCCACGAAGAACGCAGCCGCGACCGTCGTATAGCTGGACCCGGGAATCGAGGAACGTGCGAGGAAAAGCTTGATGATGTCGCCTCCGCGCGCGGGCACGACGTTGTTGAAGCCGACAGCCGCGAAGTAGGCTCCCCAGATCCGCCGCCATTTGATGACGGCTGCCGGATAGGCGGCCCGCAGGCTGTGAAAGAACGCGCGCGAGCGGAGCGTCAGGTTGAGCCCGAAGAAGGCCAACCCCAGCACCAGCGCCCCCCAGTGGACGGCCGCCAGGTCCGAGAAGAACTGCCCGACGGCGTCGAAGAACGTGGTGAGGCTGTCAGCGATCGACGTCGATGCGAGCAGCGTGGCCGGCACAGCCTCAAGCGTACGGGGATTGGCGATGAGCGCAGCCGGTGATAGAACCTGGAGAAAATCGAGGAAGGGTGGAGACGATGGCCAAGGTGGTGTGCGTGCTGTATGACGATCCGGTCGACGGTTATCCGCCAAGGTATGCGCGCGATGACATCCCGCAGATCGAGCGGTACCCCGACGGGCAGAGCGCGCCGACGCCACAGGCGATCGACTTCACCGCAGGCGAGCTGCTGGGGAGCGTCTCGGGCGAGCTGGGATTGCGGCGATTCCTGGAGGGGCAAGGCCACGAGCTGGTCGTCACCTCCGACAAGGACGGTCCGGATTCGGTCTTCGAGCGCGAGCTGCCTGACGCCGAGATCGTGATCTCGCAGCCGTTCTGGCCGGCGTACCTGACGGCCGAGCGGATCGCCAAGGCGCCAAACCTGAAGCTCGCGCTGACGGCCGGGATCGGCTCAGATCATGTCGATCTGCAGGCCGCGATCGAGCACGGTGTGACGGTCGCGGAGGTGACCTACTCCAACAGCATCAGCGTGGCCGAGCATGTGGTGATGATGATCCTCGCGCTCGTACGCAACTACATCCCCTCCTATCAATGGGTCATCGACGGTGGCTGGAACATCGCCGACTGTGCCGCGCGCGAGTACGACCTGGAGGGAATGCAGGTGGGCACAGTCGCGGCGGGACGGATCGGCTCGGCGGTGCTGCGGCGCCTGAAGCCGTTCGAAGTCGGGCTGCACTACACCGATCGTCACCGTCTCCCGCCGGAGATCGAGCATGAGCTCGGCGTCACGTTCCATCCGACGGTCGAGTCGCTGGTGGGTGCATGCGACGTGGTCACGATCAACGCCCCGCTGCACCCGGAGACCGAGAAAATGTTCGACGCGGAGCTGATCGGCAAGTTCAAGCGCGGCGCATATCTGATCAACACCGCGCGTGGAAAGATCTGCGATCGAGACGCAGTCGCAGCGGCTTGCGCGACTGGTCATCTGGCCGGGTACGCCGGCGACGTGTGGTTTCCCCAGCCCGCCCCGAAAGATCACCCGTGGCGCTCGATGCCCAATCACGGCATGACACCCCACACATCCGGCACGAGCCTCTCCGCCCAGGCCCGCTATGCCGCTGGCGTACGCGAGATCCTGGAGTGCTGGTTCGACGAGCGGCCGATCCGCGAGGAATATCTGATCGTCGACAGCGGCAAGCTAGCTGGCGCCGGCGCGCACTCCTACAGCCCGGGCGATGCCACCGGCGGAGTGGACGAGGCGGCTCGGCCCATGGCCGAGTGAGCGGGCCGGCCATGAATGGGCGGCCCGTCTGTGCAGGCCCGGCGGAGCGCAGTGATCGCTTCTTCGTGGCTTGCCCCAACGCGGCGTGGCGTTGGGGCAATCCGCCTATCGGCGCTGACTACTTGGAGAGGTACTCGTGTACGGGGAACTCGTGAATCTCCGGCTGAGCCCCGGATCCGCTGGCCTGCACCGCGGGTCCAATTCGCTCCGCCGCGAATCGGTCGAATTGGGCGCGCGACTCCCAGAAGTCGAGCACGCCCCAACCTCCGTCGATCGGACCGGACGCGTGGAAGATGAGCCCGTCCGGATGATCCTCACGAGCTTTGACCGCTCCCTCGATCGTGTCGAACTGCTCAGCGGCGACGCCAGCAAGCTTGATGCGAATTCCAACTGCCATGGTTTCTCCTTGACTTGGATTCAACTTCTCCCTTGACTTCGATTCAACGAGTCTACGGAAGCTGCACACCGGAGCATGGACAGCCCCGCACGGTTACTCTCAGCGTGCGATCAGGGTGATGCGCTCAAGACCGCTGTCTGACATCACGATCCTGAATTCTGCCCCCGTCAAGCGCCCAGGATGGGGTTGCTGAAGCACTCGATGGCACCCGAGGAATGGAAAGCAACTGTCAGTTTGAACTTGACACGGGCCAGGCAGGATGCGAGACTCGCGATCACAGCGCCCAGCGCGCCCAGCGTCCATACACAAAGACTGGAGTCGCCGTGTCCGACACTCGGTTCATACGAGCGCATGACCGCCGCCTATCCCTGTGGCAGTCGGCTGCAGCTGAGAACGTACGCAGCCAGCTGGGAGATCGACCCTCGACGACAGACGTGCTCTCCCATCCGTTGATGCAGGCCGCAAATGACCATGTGGCAGCGGTGCTGACTGCCGGCGAGGCCGCCGTGCCACCGCCCGCTCCGGGCGATGCCCAGCAGACCGCCACCTATCTCTCTCGGTTGGGCCTGGAAAAGGGCGTGGCGCTTGTCGAGGGAGACATCGAGCGCGCGGCCACGATAGATCTCGAATTCCGCAAATACAGCGACATCGATTTGAAGTTTCTCTCTTGCGCGGTGACGTTCGCCGAGTACTACCTCGAGCACGACGGCGAAATTTTGTACAACGACTGGACGCAGCAGGGCAAAGGCAATGACAATTACGGCGTGATCGAGTGGACGCTGCCTGACGACGGAGTCCTCGGCATCATCGGCGACTGGGGCACCGGGCTCGACGATGCAAGGGAACTCCTGCGAGAGGTGATGGGGTTCAAACCGACGGCGATCATCCATCTGGGAGACATCTACTACTCGGGGACCCCGCCCGAGTGTCACATCAACTACGCCGATGTCATCGCTGATGTCTTCAAAGAAACACTCCCCGAAGGCAAACGAATCCCGGTTTTCAACCTTGCCGGCAATCACGACTATTACGCGTTTGGTTATGGCTTCTACCCGACGCTCACTACGATTAACCAGGGGACTACCGGAGCCGAACAGGTCGCGAGCTGCTTCTGCCTGCGCACGACCGACGGGGGTTGGCAATTTTTGGCGATGGACACCGGCTATGAGGACTCCGACCCCTGGGACCTGATCGACCCGGGGACGGGCCCGGGTCTGCACACCTCAGAGGTGCAATGGCTTCAGCACAAGCTGAACGAATTTACGGGAGCCACCGTGCTGCTGTCCCACAACCAGCTGTTTTCAGCGCACGCGAAGCTCAACGACAGTCCGACGCCCTACCTGAATACGTTCCTCCAAAAAGCCTTCGCTCCGTATTTTGCAAACGATGTCGCGGCATGGTTGTGGGGGCACGAGCACAACTTCGCCGCCTATCAGGATGGCCTTTTCGGGCTGGCGAAGGGCCGGCTGATCGGGTGCAGCGCTTATGAGGAACTGACGCTCGCCAAGCCATACGCGGTCAACTACCCGGAGGTGCCCTACCTCGACCCGGCGAAGTACCAGCTGGGATCCGAAGGCGACTACTACGATCACGGCTACGCAATCGTCGACCTCTCCCAGCGTGCACAGCCGAGCGACCCGGTGTCGATCTCCTATTACCAGTTCCCGTCGTGGGGGAAGACGCCGCCGCAGTCGCCGAAGTCTCAGCTCATCTTCTCAGAGCAGCTGACACGGCCGGCAGTGACCGCATCGGCTTAAGGCTTATCCCGATAGAGACCATGAAGCCCCGCCCCGCGGGCGTCCCACGACCTATCGAGATACGTCCTGAGTCTCCGGTCGTGACCAGTTAGACCGCTGGCGGACTCGACTCCCCCAGCGCTTCCAACACCAGCCCGGCTTCCAACACCAGCCCGTCATGCTCCGCGGGCTTGACCTTGCGCAAGATCTTGGCAATCACCCCATCGGCACCAAGCACGAACGTAGTGCGTTCGTTGCCGAAGCAGGTCCGGCCGTACACGGCCTTATCGAAGGGGTAGAGGGCCGTGTTGGCTAATCAACGATCGCTACCTCCCAGGGCGCTAAGCAAGCGATATGGCCTTATCGTTTAGTAAGCTTTTGTGGTGGTAAGCGAACGCAAAGATCCCCCGACTCCCGCATCGAGCCCCCGGACAGGTGAGTACCGGCTCGTCGACAGCGGTCCCGGCGGGTACTGGGCCTTCCACCCCGCCCCGCTCCCACCCAAACCACCCCTACGCATCGACGCAGCAATGCAATCCCTGCTGGACCGCACCAACCAGGCCCTCGGTCGCCTGGACGGGATCACACTGCTGCTCCCTGACCCCGACCAGTTCATCTACACGTTCGTCCGCAAGGAGGCTGTCCTCTCATCCCAGATCGAGGGGACACAGTCCTCCCTTTCGGACCTGCTGCTGTTCGAGCACGACGCCGCACCCGGCGCGCTACGCGAAGACGCCCAAGAAACTGCGAACTACATCGCCGCCCTCGACCACGGCCTCGGCCAGATCGCGAAACCCGGAGCGCCGCCGCTCTCCGCGCGACTACTACGCGAAGTCCACCAACGCCTACTGCATACGGGACGGGGAGCGGACAAGAACCCCGGAGAGTTCCGCCGCGACCAGAACTGGCTCGGCGGGCCGCGCCCCTCCGCCGCGCGGTACGTGCCGCCACCATGGCAGGAGGTTGCCGCGGCTATGGGCGCCCTCGAGAAGTTCATCCACGACGACCCAAACCCAACCCCCGTGCTCGTGAAGGCGGCGCTCGCGCACGCCCAGTTCGAGACGATCCACCCGTTCCTCGACGGCAACGGAAGAGTCGGACGGCTCCTCATCACTCTGCTGCTGTGCTCCGAGGGCGTACTCAGCCGGCCGCTCCTATATTTGAGCCTGCACTTCAAGCGCAACCGCGACAGCTACTACGAGCACCTGCAGCGCGTCCGTACTGACGGGGCCTGGGAGGACTGGCTGCGGTTCTTCCTCGAAGGGGTCATCGAGGTTGCCGAGTCCACGACACTCACCACCCAGAGGGTCGTCGCAATGGTCGAGAACGACCGCCAGAAAATCCACACTTTCGGACGTGGCGCCGCCACCGCGCACCGTGTCCACGACCTCGCGACCCGCTCCGTCGTCATCGGAGCCAGCAGCTCTGCCGAACGCCTCGAACTGACCGGGCCGCCTGTGTACGCCGCCATCCAACGGCTCGAGAACGCCGGGATCCTGCGTGAGGCAACCGGCCGACAGAGAGGGAAGCTCTACGTATACGACGAGTACCTGACGATCCTCAACGAGGGCACCGAACCGCTCTAGATGAGCGGGCGCGACGTGCATCTGCGTGGCCAATTATGGCGACCATAAGCACCTTTGAGCGCGGACTTCTAGATGACCGGTGGACTCATCTTCTCGAGCGCCTCCAGCACCAACCCATCGTGCTCAGCCGGCTTGACCTTGCGCAGGACCGCAGCGATGTCCCCACCTGCATCCACGATGAACGTCGTGCGCTCATTGCCAAAGTACGTTCTGCCGTACATCGACTTCTGCACCCAGACCCCATAGGCGTCGGCCACGGCATGATCCTCGTCGGCCAGCAGGGGGAACCCGAGCCCATGCTTGTCGGCGAATTTCTTCACCTTCGCAACCGGATCGGGGGAGATCCCCAGGACGGTCGCGCCGGCGTGAGCATAGTCGGCCCGATGGTCGCGCACGCCACAGGCCTGGACGGTGCACCCGGAGGTGTCGGCCTTCGGATAGAAGTAGACGACGACCGGCTGACCCCGGAAGTCCGAGAGCTTCACGGCGCGGCCATCCTGGTCGGGCAGCTCGAAGGTGGGGGCCGGTTGTCCCTGCTCGATCATTGGCTGACTCTTTCCTCTATCGCTCTTGTGCTGGGTTGACGTTTTGCGCCGCTACTTCAACAACCGCGACATCCTGCGGTCCTTGAGCACGCGGCCGTCAGTCTGACACTTTGGGCAGTAAGCGATCACGTAGTCCTCGAAGTGGACCGCCTGCAGCGTGGTGGAGCAGCGCGGGCACGGCTCACCCTCATGCCGGTGGACCTGCAGGGGCATCGGCAGCTTGTCGGGGATCGGCAGCCGGACAGCCTGCTCGTAGTGGCTGATCGCGCCGTCGAGCGTCTGCACGATCGCCACGCGCAGCCGCTCGCACTCGTCCACGTCGAGGTCTGCGCCGCGCTTGAAGGGGGACAGACGAGCGTGCCAGAGGATCTCATCGACCCAGGAGCGGCCGATCCCTGTGATGACCCGTTGGTCGCGCAGGAGGGGATGCAGAGGCCGGGGAGCATCGAGCGCCTCTTTCAGTTGCGCCTGCCCGCCCGGGTCCGGCCACGCCTCTGGGCCGAGCTTCGCCAGCGCCTCGTCTCCGTCCAGCTCCTCGGCGTGCAGGAGCTTGACCCAAGCAGCCTGCTTGGAGCCGAACTCGCGCAGACGCAGCTCGTGCTGCTCGCCCTCCGCCGTCACGCCCGCCGCCGTTACTGCAGTCAGTCCCTCCGCAGTCACTCCCTTCGCAGTCAGTCTCGCCGCAGTCACTCCCGCCGGTAACTGCTTGGGCCCCGGCATGCATACCCGCACGAGCAGCCTGGACGTGCGATCGCGTGGCCCGGCGCGCTTGTCGTACAGCTGCAGGCGCCCGGCGGACATCAGGTGGATGAGCAGCACCAGCGGGTGGGCGGGTCCGCCAATCTCCACGATCAGGTTCTTCCCCCGTCTGCGCACCCCCGTGATCGTCTCGCCCTCCAAAGCCGTGAGCGGCGGGTCGAATGTCTTCAGCGCGTTGATACCCGGCGCGAGCGCCGACTCGATCCGCGCCCCACGCAGCGCGCCGCTAAGCAGGCGGGCGGTGATCTCAACCTCCGGAAGCTCGGGCATGCACTGTTCATCGTAGGCGCGGATGCCAAAGCGCCCGTCGCACCTGCACGGCGCTCAATAAGCGGCGATCGGCGAACCTTCGTACTTCACGCCGGTGGGGCTGACCCAGCGCACGCGCCAAGCGACGCCCTTGGTCGAAGAGTTGAAGCTCCAGGCGCCCTGACCGTTGGTTGTGACGGTCTTCAGCGTGGCGTACTTCTTCGCGCCCTTGCGCTTGACCAGGACCGTCAGCTTGGTCGACCCGGTCGCTCCTCGCACCAGGCCCCACAGGGAAAAACCGTGGCCATGCTTGGTGACGGTAAGCGGCAGCGGCCAGCTGTAGTAGAGCGGCTTGGGCGAACCCTTGACGGTCTCAAGTCCTGTCTGAAAGCCGATGACGCCGCCGCTGACGCTCGATCCGGCTCGCCCGCCGACCGGGTCGTCCTTCAGCAGGTACTGGGAGAACGCCGCTACCCGCGGGTTGCTCCAGGCGATGTGCTCGTCGATCGCGTCGAACTGGGCCTGCTGAGAGAGCGACACGCCAAGTTCCTTGTTAGGCAGGCTCTGCACGCCGAACTCGGTCAGGTAGACGGGCAGGCCCGCGGGGATCGCGTGGACGGCCGCGGCTTTGTTCAATGCATTAGTCAGCCGCGAGAGCACACCGATCGTGACGTCGTCGGCCTCGGGCGGGCGGTAGTACGGCCCCGCCGGCAATGTGTAGGCGTGATGCGCGTAGCCCGCTGTCTGCAGCGGACCGCAAGACCCCGATTTCTTGTAGTGAGCGTTCAGGCACAGCATCCCGCGCAGGAATGCGAGCGGAGCGACGTCATGCAGCAACGCCTTCGAGCCTTCCTTGCGCACGTTGACGGTGTCATAGCCGAACGGAGCAGTCTCTCCCATCAGCACCTGCGGATGGGCGGTCCCGCCTGCCACCAAGCCCGCATAGCCTGCCTGGTACAGACCGCGATAGACGCGTGGCGAGGCCGGCTGCCCCTTCGAGCTGAACTGGGGCCGCAGGAACGCAGGGTGGTTGGGCTCGTTCCAGATCGAGTAGACCGATACCTCCGAGCCATAGTGGCGGGCGACGGCGGTCATGAACTGTTCGAAGTCGAGATCGTCAGGACTCGTGACGTACGGCGCCTGGCCGTTGGACGTCGCCCAACGCGGCACGGGCGAAGTTACGGTCAGCAGCACTTTCCAGTGCAGCCGCTGCGCTTCGCTGATCAGCGCGTCGTATTCGCCCCAGCTGTAGCTGGCCGGGTTGGTCGCGTCGAAACTGGGCTTCGTGGCGCTCTTCTGACCGGGCGCGACGTCATACCAGGAGAGCTCGACGCGCAGCGCCTTCACGCCGAGCGCTTGCAGCTGGGTGATCGCGTGCGGACGGGTGCTCGCGCTGAGCAGGTCGGTTGAGCCCTCGAAGTACACGGCCTCCCCGTGGGAGGCCAGAGCCGGAGCGGGAGTGCCCGCCAGGGCACCGAAGACGACGCCGCAGAGCAGGACAGGGAAGAAGGGAAGCTTATGGAGAGAGGGATGAAGCTTGTTTCTGAGCATGGTGGCTTAAGACACCTTCGAAGTAGGGAGGTTGCGGTCGCGTAGGAGATTTTCGTGCGCAAGGCCCGCGCTCCTGCCCACACACGCCTGAAACCACTCCCGGGGCCGAGCGAGGTAATGGGACATCCAGGTCCGCCCGCCGAGCATCCCAAGCGTCGGGTAGCGTTGCCTGAGTGACCATCGCAACAGCACCGGACGACATCGTCCGCACGCATGCCGAGGCATCCGCCAACGAGCGCCCGCCGCTGCTGGTAATCGAGCCGCTGCGGCGATTTCTGGACGAGCACGGCCTCGGGGCGGGCGAGATCGAGGCACAGCCGATCGGCGAGGGGCACTCGAACGTGACCTATCTGATCGCGCGTGGTGGCATGGAGGTGGTGCTACGCCGCCCGCCACGCCCACCGCTGCCGCCGAGCGCACACGACGTCCTGCGCGAGGCGCGACTGCTGCGCGCGCTGAAGGACACGCCGGCACGCGTGCCGGAGGTGCTGGCGGTCTGCGCGGACGAGCAGACGATCGGCTGCCCGTTCTACCTGATGGAGCGGATCGCGGGCGAGGTGATCGTCTCGAGCGTCCCCCCCGCGCTCGACAGCCCCGCTCAGCGGCACGAGATCGGCGAGGAGCTGATCGAGGCGCTGGCGGAGATCCACGCCGTCGACTGGCAGGCGGCGGGCCTGGAGGGATTCGGCAAGCCGACCGGCTATCTGGAGCGTCAGCTGCGCCGGTTCGGGGGACTTTGGGAGGTCAACAAGACGCGCGAGATCCCCGCTGTTGAGCGTGTCGGGGCATGGCTTTCGGCGAACCTGCCCGAGTCCGGACCGGCGACGATCGTGCACGGGGACTATCGCCTCGGTAACACGATCTTCGCGGCCAACGCTCCACCCGCGCGCCTGGAGGCGGTGCTCGATTGGGAGATGGCGACGATCGGCGACCCGCTCGCGGATCTCGGGTATCTGTGCATGATGTGGACCGAGGGCGGCGACCCGAAGGGCGGGATGCGGGAGTATCTCGGCGGGGTGACGCGCCGCGAGGGGTTTCCCACACGCGGAGAGCTGATCGAGTGCTACGAGCGGCGCACGGGACGCTCGATGAAAGATCTGCGCTGGTACACGACGCTCGCGCTGTGGAAGTCGGTCGTGTTCATGGAGGGCAACTACAAGCGCGCGATCGCAGGCGCGACCGACGATCCCTATCTGAAGCAGTTCGGGGATGGCGTGGTCGAGCTCGCCACTCAGGCCGAGGGGGTGGCATTCGGCCATGACTGAGCCGCGCACGGCCCTGCTGATCGACTGGGGCGGGGTACTGACGAGCAACCTGTTCACCTCCTTTCAGGACTACTGCGTAGGAGCCGAGATCGACCCGCAGGCGCTGAGCGGGCGGTTCAAAGCCGACCCGCAGTTCAGGGAGCTGCTGATCGCGCTGGAGAAGGGCGAGCTGGACGAGCCCGCGTTCGAGCTGCGCTTCGCCAAGCTGCTGGAGGTGCAGCCAGAGGGCTTGATCGACGGCCTGTTCGCCGGCGTGGCGCCCGACACCGCGATGCTCGACGCGGTCAGACGCGCGCGTGAGGCCGGCATCAAGACGGCGCTCGTCTCGAACTCGTGGGGTGTCCACCGCTACCCACACGACCTTTTCGACGAGCTCTTCGACGGCATCGTGATCTCCGGTGATGAGGGAATCAGAAAGCCGTCGCGACGGATGTACGAGCTGGGCGCCGAACGGGCGGGAGTCGACGCAGCGGCGTGCGTGTACGTGGACGACCTCCCGTTCAACCTCACTCCCGCAAAGGAGCTGGGGATGGCGACGATCCATCACACCAGCGCCGAGACGACCATCCCCGAGCTGGAGCGGCTGCTCGGGATCTCGCTGTCGGCCGCACCGCGAGCCATGTGATTTTCGAAGTACGCGGGTCTGTCGAGTCGCAAGACTAGTCTGCCGCAGATGATAAGCGGAACCCCAGAGGTCCTGTCCAGTCCTCGCAGCGGGGACGCGTATAACGCTCACTCCTACCACACGAAGGTTCCTGCCGGGGCGATTGCGGCCTTGATCGAACGCCACTTGCCGGGCGGAGGGGTCGTCGCAGATCCCTTTTGCGGATCGGGGAGCACTGGGGTTGCGGCCGCGATCGCCGAGCGGGGGCTTTCACCGGCAGGACGCTACGACGTCTTCCTGGGAGACCTCAGCCCGTACGCGGCTTTCATCGCCGAGGGACTCAACGGGGCGCCGGACGAGAAAGCATTCGAGCGATCCGTTCGTGAGTGCCTCGATCTCGCGCGCCGCGAGATCGGCGCTTTGTGGAGCACCGGACATAGCGACGGGAGACGCGGTGAGATCATGTACACGGTCTGGTCGGAGTTGCTGATCTGCCCTCGTTGTCAGGCTGCACGACGATTCTGGGATCAAGCAGTCGACCTTGACGAGGGCGCGATCCGGCGAACGCTTCAGTGCTCCTGCGGTCAGGAGTACCGCAAGGATCAAGCCGAGCGCGTGACGGAGCAGGTCTTCGACCCGTTCATCGGCAAGTCGATCGAACGGATCGTGCGCGAACCCGTCGTGATCGCTTATGAGGTCGATGGCGAGCGGCACGAGAAGGCGCCCGACGATGACGATCTCGCCGTGATCCAGGCCGCAGCGAGGTTCACGGCGCCGGCGGCATGTCCGCAGCGTCAGATGCTCAACAGAGCCGGTCCTTGGGGTGATCTGCATCGCACCGGCTATCACCGCGGGATCACGCACGCCCATCACTTCTACACCTGGCGCAGCTTCATCACGCTCGGGCACCTGTGGGGCGCCGCTTCACAGACCAAGACCGAGAACGCCGTGCGTCTGCTGATCTCGAGCTACAACCTCGCGCACGCCACGCTCATGAGCAGGCTGGTCTTCAAGCGCGGCAACCCCAAGCCTGTTCTCACCGGATACCAGACGGGAGCCCTTTACATCAGCTCGCTTCCAGTCGAGAAGAATCCGCTGATCGGGATCGAACGCAGCAAGCATCGTGCTCTGACGCGCGCGTTCGGCGTCGTCAAGGGCCGGCGCGGCAAGGTCCAGGTCGTGACCGGCCCGGCGCAGGACTGGAGAGATCTGCCTGTGAAGATCGACTATGCGTTCGTCGACCCGCCGTTCGGGGCGAACATCCCTTACGCGGAGGCGAACTTCATCGCCGAGGCTTGGCTGGGACGCTTCACCGACCAAAGCGCCGAAGCGACCATCAGCAAGGCCCAGGGCAAGTCGGCGACCGACTATCGGATCCTGCTCGCGGAGGGTTTCGA
The DNA here is from genome assembly GCA_963705245.1 of uncultured Solirubrobacterales bacterium. Classification (GTDB taxonomy): domain Bacteria; phylum Actinomycetota; class Thermoleophilia; order Solirubrobacterales; family Solirubrobacteraceae; genus Palsa-744. The sequence continues at coordinate 427,105 of OY970062.1, forward strand.
GGCCATCCGGCATCGGCTGAAGCGCGGAGGGAAGATGACGGTGATGTTCCACTCGGCCGAGAGCGAGCCATGGAACGCCCTGACCGATGCGCTGTGTGACGCCGGATTCAAGACGGATGGCGTGCTGCTGCTCGATAAGCGTCAGGCCAGCTTCAAGCAGGTTCGAGCCAGAGACGCCGTTCAGGGAGACCTGCTCATCGAGGTCTCGCCCAAACGGGTCAGCGCGACGCGAACGCGACGCGGCGAGACGCACCTTCGGAGCTGGCTGCAGAGCACGCTCGATCGCAAGCTCGTTCCCCTCGACACCGAGGCCGAGCGAAGGCTGTTCTCGCGGTACATCGCCGAGCACGTTCAGCACGGAGCGAAACTGGACACCTCGGCGTCGCAGTTCTATGACGCCGCTCGCACGGTCGCGGCCGCGTTCGCCGAGTCGGCGCCGGCCGGATAGATGACACCTGTTGCGACGAGCACGCTGGAGCAGAGTCTCGAGCTGCCCGGGGACACCCTCATGCCGGGGCTGGAGGCGATCTTCCAGACGCTGCTGCTCACAACCGGGTCCGCAGCGCCTGCGAGGAATATCGAGCGCAGATCACGCCAAGCTTCGCTGGCGCTCGCCTCGGGGCTGCTTGGGTGGTTCGGGATCCAACAGCCGCAAAGCGGGGCCCCGAAAGCGCTCGTTCGACTCGCCGAAGGACTCCTGGCCGAGCTGGCAGACATTCACCCCGCGCACGCCGGCGCGACGCTCGCCGGGCTCTTCGAGCAGGCGGTTGGCGAATCCGGGCGGCGTGAGCTGGGAGCGGTCTATACGCCACCGGATGTGGTCGACTTCATGGCCCGGGAGGCGCTCGTGGCGCGGCTCGCCGACGGGCTCCAGCTGACCATGGAGTCCGTGCGAGCGATGCTCGACGGAGACCTGCAAAGCCTGACCGACAGCCAGGCCGAGGCTGCCGGGAAAATGTTGAGCGGCTTGCGCTTGGTCGATCCTGCGGTTGGGGCGGGCGCCTTCCTGATCGGTGCGGCGAGACAGCTGGCAGGGCTCGCGGGCCGTTTGCAAGAGGCCGGCGTTCCGGGGCTGAGGGAGATCAGCACGCCGGCGGGAGCGCTTCGTCGCTGCTGTCGCGGCTATGAGCTTGACGGCGACGCGGTCACGATCGCAAACGTGGTGCTGACGCTCGCGACCCAGCGAGCGGGGATGCGGACTCCGTGCTCGGTCGTCACACAGCGCAACCCATTGCTTGCAGGCATGGAACAACCGAACGCCCGGACCGGGGGGTGGGACATCGTCCTCATGAACCCGCCGTATATCGGTGAAAAGCACGTGCGTAAGCGGCTGGGGGAGGGAATCTCCGATGCGCTGCGCGAGTCCGACGGGTTCGCGGGCGATCTGCTCGCGCATTTCATGCATCGTGGCCTGGCGGCCGTGCGCGACGGCGGCGTGGTCTCGGCGATCGTCAGCGACACCACGTTCACGATGGAAACCGCGGCCGAGCTGCGGCGCGAGCTGCTCGACCGATCGCTCCTGGTGAGCGTCGCCTGGTGCCGACCCTTCCAGACGGTGGCGGTCCAAGGCGGCGTGATCACCGTTCTCAAGCGACCGCCGCAGGCAAGACTGCCGATCGAATGGCTCGACGCTCGCGCGCGCACACCGCTCACCACGGTTTCTCGGCAAAAGACACCGCGGCGCCTGTATCGGCGCCTGCCGGGCCGCCAGATCTACAGACCGAGCCGGGCCGCACGGACGATCGTCGAGAGGTGGGCGAGCATCGACTCACTCGACGAGTGCTGGCGCGAGGTCGGCCGTCGTGGAAGCAAGCACGACGACCTTGCTCGGGAGATGCCCCCCGAGGGAGACTGGACGCTGCTCGGCTGCGCGGTCCGCGGAGGTCAAGGTGTGGCCACCGGAGATGACCGTCGTTTCGTCGGAGCCGTTGCCGGCACGCCCGCGGCTACGCGTGCCGGCGAACGCCAGCGCCGGATCCTCGATGTCCTGCGTGCCGATCCGTGCCGGCGGGGAGAATGGGATCTGCTGCGCTTACGGCTTGGTGGCGGCCAGCAGCTCGGTGACGCCCTGCTCGAGCTCAGCGACGACGGTCAGATCGGCGAGCTGCCCGGCAGGAAGCCCTTCCTCGTCATCGATCCAGCCGCGGTCAGATCCTCGGCGTTGAGCGCATCGGAGATCGAGCTTGGCATCGCCGACGGCCCTTCGTGGGTTCGGTATGAGACGAGCGATCGATCCTCACCCGGAGGCGGAGCCAGGTGGGTGCGAGAGAATCAGACGGTCATCGACTGGAGCACGGAGGCGGTGGCCCTGTTGCGCCATCGACTCCAAGGCGGTCCGCTCCGGCCGGTGCTGCGCAACGAAGACCTGTGGTTTCGAGGCGGCGTCACCCACAACCGGATCGCGTCCTACCTGCGCGCGCGGATGATGCCGGCTCAGGCGATCTTCAGCTCGGAGTCGCCCGTGTACGTGCCGCTCGTCCGATGGCTGAGCCCGCATGGCCTGCTCGCGCTGCTCAACGCGCCGGTCGTGGAGTTTGCCCTCAAGACGTTTCTCGCAACGCGCAACCACATCGAAGTGGGACACGTGCGTCGCCTGCCGATTCCGGTGCTGAGCGCCTCGCAGTCTCGGCGACTGACTCGCCTTGGCAAGAGCGCGATCAAGGCCGCCCAGACCGACCCGACGAGCCTGCCCGACGTCGAGGCCGAGATCGACAGCTTCACCCGCGAGCTGTACGGGGTGGGAGGCGCCCGGATCGACCTGGTGCGCTGAAGCCGGCGCGGCCGTCGGCAGAGGGTGTTAGAACAAACCGCAAGTGCGCGGCGAATTGCGCTTCCCGAGCCCGTACTCGTGTCGCGCCCGACGCGAGGCCAGCCGCCAGGCATTGGCGAACGGGCTGCCGGGCTCCGCTACCGACAATTGGTAGCGCAAGCCAACGCGCGTGAAGAGGATCACCATATGGGCGTAATCAAACCCGCCCTCTTTGCGAGTGGGCAGGTTCAGCCGCTCCATCTGGTTCATTTTCCCCTGGGCATGCCAGGTCAGCCCGCGATCGCTCCACTCCCTGCCACCAGAGAAGAGCACCGGATAGCCGAACAGGTGCTCACTCGGCTCGTGCTCGGGGAAGCCGAAGAAGCGACTCGCGCCACGCGGCAGCTCCAGCTGGTTGTTCGATCCGCCCGAGCGCATCGAGCCCGCCTCCACCCAGAGCGAGTCGAACTGCGATGGGTCGAGGTCGCCCAGGGCGACCGCCTCCGGGAACGAGACGAGGGCGGTTGCAGCGATTGGGCGCGGCGCGCGCACCACTCGGTCGGGACGTATGCGAGGGGGCGCGCTGCGTCGCTGCGCCGAGTAGTCCTCGAGCACCTCATCGGTCAACTCGACCGACGCGTCGAGCAGGCGATCCCACGACGAGTCGAACCAGTCGGAGGGCCCTAGACGCAGGACTGCGCCCGCCTCGACGTTGTTGCTGAGCGCGGCGACCGTCAGGTTGGCGGAGCCAACGAGAACATCCAAGTCGCTCCCTGACGCGAATGCGTAGAGCTTCGGATGGAAATTCGCCGGTCGCACGCTGGACAGGTGCACGGCGAACCCCTCAGCGCGCAGGTAGCGCAACGCCCGGGGCTCGGTCATGTGAAAGTCGGTCGTGGCGATCGCTGTCTTTGGAATCGCACGCCAGCGCGACTGTCCCACGCGACGCGCGAGCCGCGAGACGAGCGCATGAGCGCCTCTGTAAGTGACGTAGGCCACGGCAAATTTGAGCTCGTCGATTTCCGGCGTCGCCAGCGCCTCGAGCGCACTCAGCATGGCCGTGGGTCGCGAGGGCCCCTGCAGTACGAGCCTGCTGCTCATCACGGATCGGTGAGTCGGTCAGCTTCCTGTGAGCAGCGGTGACTCTAGTCCCGCTTGCCCCGCCCGTACAAGAACTTGAATATGCCGGCCAAAAACCGCGAGGTGCGGCGCCGGTAGGGATACATGAAGAGTTCCTTCTTCATCGCCAGTTTCGGCGTCACTACGATCGCCTGCTGGGAGCAGTACTTGCGAATGCCGCCTGCCCCGTGGCGCGAGCCCAAACCGGACGCCTTCGCCCCGCCCATCGCGAGCTCGAGGACCGTGTAGTTGATCATCGCGTCGTTGACGTTCGCCGCGCCGACGTCCAGCCGCCGGGCGATCGCCTCGCCGTGGGCGGTGTCGCGCGAGAAGACCGACGCACCGAGGCCGTAGATGGAGTCGTTGGCGAGCCGGACCGCCTCATCGGCGTCGCGCACTCGCATGATCGGGAGCGTCGGTCCGAACGTCTCCTCGGTCATGCAGAGCATCGTGTGATCGACGTCCACGAGGACCGTCGGCTCGTAGAAGCGCCCTCCGCCGGGGGGCTGCACGGCGTGACCACCGGCAAGCACGCGCGCGCCCTTGTCGACGGCGTCGGCGACGTGCGATTCGATCGTCTCCAGCTGGGGTGGGAAGGTGATCGCGCCGACCTCGACGGAGCCGGGGCCCTGCGGCGGGCCGACGCGCAGGGCGCGGACTTTGTCGGAGACTTTCGCGACGAACTCGTCATAGACGGGCTCCTCGACGTAGACGCGCTCGATCGAGATGCAGGTCTGACCGGCGTTCTGCATCGAGTAGTAAGTCGCGAAGTTCGCCGCCCGCTCGACGTCGGCGTCGGCGAGGACGAGCATCGGGTCCTTGCCCCCGAGCTCGAGCGACGCCGGGATCAGCCGGCGTGCTGCCGTCTCGGCGACCTTGCGGCCGGTGCGGGTGGAGCCGGTGAACATGATCATGTCCACGTGCTCGATCAGCGCCGCTCCGGTCTCACCGCGGCCGGTCGCGATCTGCAGGACATCCTCGGGCAAGCCGCACTCGCGCAGGCCCTCAGCCATCAACAGCGAGGTCAGCGGGGTGACCTCCGAAGGCTTGAGGATCACGCTGTTGCCAGCCATCAGCGCCGGGATGCAGTCGCCGAAGGAGTTCGTCAAAGGGTAGTTCCACGGCCCGATCACGCCGATCAGCCCGAGCGGGCGATAGCGCATGATCAGCTTCTTGCCGGTGACCAGGACTTGGCTGGACTTGACTCGCTCGTCGGCGAGGTACTCCGGCCCTGTCTTCGCCCAGAAGCCGAACGCGTTCCCCGCGTAGCCGATCTCCGCCAGCGAGGCGTCCTCGAAGGTCTTGCCCGTCTCCGAGCAGATCGTCGCGACGACCCGCTCGGCGTTGTCCATCACCCACTTCTGCGCCCGCAAGAGAACACGCGCGCGACCGTCGAAGCCATATGCCTCCCAGGAGGGCTGAGCGATACGGGCACGTCGGGCCATCTCCGCGACCGCCTCAGCGCCAAGGTCGGGAACGGTCCCGACGACCTGCCCGGTCGCGGGGTTCTCGACGGGGATCTCCTCGCCGGAGTGCGCGACGCCGTTATGGGCCTGCGGTATCTGCTCTGCGGTGGCCATTCTGGCGACCCTCCTCGTTAGCTCGTAACGAAGAGGCTACACCTCGAACACGGTTTCGTCTGGCTCCGGTGAGCGCATGCGGCCCTGTCTTCCTACTCCGACAGCTCGACCGTCGCGATCCCGATTGGCTCGGTCGGTCGGTCGCCACCATCGGTCGAGACGCCCTCAAGCTTCTCGACCACGTCCATACCCTCCGAAACCTGGCCGAACACCGTGTGCTTGCCGTCCAGCCACGGGCAGGCATCGGCGGTGACGATGAAGAACTGCGACCCGTTCGTGTTCGGCCCGGCGTTTGCCATCGCCAGCGCGCCACGGACGATCTTGTGCGAGTTGATCTCGTCCTCGAACGTGTACCCGGGCCCGCCCGTGCCCGTCCCCTGCGGGCAGCCGCCCTGGATCATGAAGTCGGGGATCACACGGTGGAACGTCAGCCCGTCGTAGAAGCCCTCGGAGGCGAGCTTGCGAAAGTTCTCGACGGTCTTGGGCGCATCGGCGTCGAACAGCTCGAACGCGATCGCGCCCTCGCTCGTGTGCATAGTGGCTGTTGTTGACATCGGCCTACCTTACCGCTCCGCGTGAGCGCCCACCGGACGAAGGTTAGAAGGGTGACATCCATCGCTGCACCCCAACGGCCTACTGCTCAGATCCGGGACCCGGAGCTGCCTGGAGGACGATCGGTTGGATTGCCCGTACCTTGCGCCTGCCTAGATGGTTCTCGACGACCTTGATAGCCGGGCCACGGAAGGTGAGATCAAGGGCGTGATAGATGCTGAGCACGGCATCCTGGAGCTGCTGGTCGTCCTCCAGCGCCTTGACGTTCAGACCCTGGAGTTGGCGAAGCTCCTCGATACGGATTGGACGCCCATGCGTTCTGAAGCGGTCGTACGATGCTTCGGAGCCAAAGTGCTCGGAGATTTGCTGCGCAAGCTGTGCCCGACTGTCCCAGTGGCGAAGCATGTAGCGTTCTAGCCAACCAGCGACGATCTCCTGCGAGAGCTTAATCTGCTGCGTGCAGAACTCCAATAGTCCCCCGGAGTAGCCCCGAAGTATGGGCGTCCATGCTGGCAGCACCGCTACATCATTTGCGATCTCCCGCTTGGCGCGACCGAAATCCCGCAGGATTGCGTGGGCTGGCGCGAAGCGCTGTCCCTCGGGAACGGGAATGAGAATTTGCGGGTCAATCGGCCCAAGCTCGGAATGCAGCCCCATGACGATCTCGTCGCCCCCGAGTGCCAGCATCGTCGCCGCCGACTTCGCTTGCAGAGGAACGATGCACCGTATGTTGTCGAACTGCGTGCGCAGGTAGTTGAGCATCTGCTCCGCAGCTTCGGCGGAACCTCCGGGACTATGGATAATGAGGTCGAGGTCGCGCTCCTCGACGCCGTTGCAGCACTCCATAAGCGCATGCACGTCGTCCGGCTCCACGGTCAGAGCAGGGTCACTGAACCCGCTCTTTCCAAGCCAGCCGCTGGCGTAGACGATCACGGCACGCCCCGAGATTGACCGCAACGCGTCTATATAGCCGACGCGTATTCCGTCGAGGTCCGGGCCAAGCGGACCCCGTTGTTCCGCGCTCTCTTGGACCGCACGGAGGACTTCCCCCCAAGTCGCCACAGCCGAGCTATCCGTTGGTGGATGCGTAAGAGCCGACGCGGGGTGCGCTTGCTTGAACGCCAGCCCGGTAAGCACGCTCCGCCGCCTCGTAGATATCCATGAGGCGCGTCACGTCGTCCTCAAGTCCGCTGTCGGGGAGCTGGCTCAGGATCGTGGCGACATCTTGGCTAGGCGTCTGCTCCTGCTCAACCTCTTTGCTCGATCGATCGTGCATAACTGGATCGTACTCCAAGGCACTTGCAGGACAGGCTATTGCGGCCAAATCGCTACACGAGCGTATAGGCCCAAGTTGACAACGATGTGGATCGTGGCGGCGGACATCGTTCTCTCCTCTGTCTGTGGGGCTTGGGGTCGGCCGGCCACGATAGCGAGCCGCAACCGTCCTAGCCGGTGCGCATCTAGATGTTGATGGACGTGCTTACCAGTGGAACAACGAGGATCTGGACCGACTGCTGCTAAGCGCGTCCCTTCAGTACGCACCTAGAAGACCTCAGGAAGCCGGCTGATCCTCAGAGCTTGTGTCGTCTCTCAAGCTTTGGTTCAGCTTCTCCAGTTGCGGGCGCAAGATTGGCAGTTCGCGCTCCACCACGTCCCAGACGAGCGCAAGGTCCACGCCGAAATATTCGTGGATGAGCTTGTCCCGCATACCGGCGATCTGCCGCCAGGGCACCGCTGGCTCCAGAGCGCGTGTGCCGTCCGAGATTCCCTTTACCGCCTGGCCGATGATCTCGATGTTACGGATGACGGCATCCTGGGTCTTGCCGTCTGAGAAGAACGCTTCGCTGCCATCGACGGTATAGCTGAAGATCGCGTCGATCGCGTCGATGGCATGCAGCAGATAGGCATGCTCGTCCTTCACAGCGACACGGCCTCGGCGTAGATGCGCTCGCGTAGATGCGGGCTCACACCGCCGTCGCTCAGCACATCGACGTGGGTACCGAGCATGTCCTCCAGATCCTGCCATAGCCCCACGAGATCGATCAGGCTACGCCCCGGCTCCATCTCGACCAAGAGGTCCACGTCGCTCGACGCATCCGACTCACCGCGCACCACCGAGCCGAACACACGCACGTTGCGCGCACCATGCTCAGCAGCGGACCCCAGGATCTCCTCCCGCCTTGCGCGCAGCCGTCCAAGGTCGATTTGAGCAGATGCGTAACTCATGCTTGCGACCACGTTACCGGCACCTATCGCACGCTTGCTCGGCGCCCTTTCGAGTCGGGCAGGGCGGTGGTGGCGATACCCTCACTCGCGGCGACGCTCAGCAAGAGCCCGTCGGAGCTTGCGATGTGCCCACCCACTGGAGCGCTTGCCACGAGCACGGCGTCCGCGAGGGAAATCGGGCAACGGGAGCGATGATAGTGAGCGGCGCGAATCTCACCCGCGCGCCAGGTTTGGGCGGGTCCGAGCGGGAGCAGCGTCAGGCTCTTTGCCAAAAGGCCCTCGATCACCGGTCGTGTGCGCTCGATCTCGAGGTCATAGCGCCGCTTGAGTCGGTCTATCGCCTCGGCGAGGTTGAGGGTGGTCATCGCCGCGCCGCGGTTCAGCATCTCCTGGACCTCACCGGCCGCGGGCTCGGCGCCAAGCAGCGCGATCAGCGCCGAGGCGTCGATCAGGGTGCTCGTCGAGGACTCAGCCGCGTCAGTGGCGGTTGCGCTCTTGGACATCCAGCTCCTCTTCGCGATCCAAGCGCTTGGCCTGCTCAGAGCCGAGCGCGCCGATCTGCGTCGCAAACGCTCCTGCGGCGGCGGCCACTGGATCGTCTGGAACCGGGCGCAGCACAACGTGATCGCCGCGATCTTCGGCAAGGACGGTTCGGGTACGCCAGCGCTTGCGCACTGCCGCGGGAACGGACACCTGGCCCCCACTGGATATCACAAGCCGCTTTGCCATGACCATGGCAATATACCATGAGACTATGTGGTCCTGGGCGGCTGCGTAGCACCAGAAGCGTGCGACTTCGATCCGGCTGAGCCCGCGTCGGCGCTCAACCGCTCCCGATCCGAACCGCCCGCTCGACCTCATCTCCCTTGTCGGTGAGCCGCCAGGCGTTGGCTTCGCCCTTGGCATGCCCCCTGCCGCTGTTCTCGATCAGCCCGAGGTGCTCCAGACGCGCGAGCAGCTTTGAGATCTGACCCTGATCATGCACACCCGCACGGTCTGCCACCTCGCGGTTACTAGCGCCGGCATGCTCAGCGACCGCGGCAAGAACCCTCAGAGTGCGATACGTCAGACGCATTTCCAGACCATCCATCGGGTCCCTCGCCGGCTTCCCGGGAGTGTGCCGCACCTCAGGCACGGGCTTGGCCAGCTCTTTCGCAGCGGCGGCCTGACCAAGATAAGGAAGAACGATCATCCCCATCAACGGATTCAGCAAATCGACCAAAGAATCGTCCCGATGTTCAAGCATCCGTGCGTGAATGACCGCCAGGACAGCACCGACGATCCCCTCAGCGGTCAGGGGTGGCAGGCCTTGCCCGTTCTTTGACTGTGAGCGTCCCTGATCGATGAACGCGATCAGGGGTCCGAGACAGCGCGCGCGGCGAGCCAAGACGTCAGGACCGCAGCCCAACGCGTGCACTACCACGAGCGTTCCCATCACACGCTCATCCCCAGCGAACTGCAGCAGTCCCGACAGTCCTGCCCTGGCCTGCTCCCGCCAGCCTGTTTGTCCCACCGCAGCATCGTTCGCGACCACGGTGGCGCGCGCTACCACCTCGTCGAAGATCGCCAAGAAGCAGTCTTCGCGATCGTCAAACAGGTCATAGAACGTACGCCGTGACACACCCGCACGGCCGGTGACCCGCGCGACGCTCATCCCGGCATAACCATGCTCACCAACGATCAGTGCCGCAGCAGTGAGAATCCGGGCACGTTGAACCTCACTGACCTGGGTTCCACCAACCCGCTCGGCTGTACGGATAGGTCGCCGCTGGCCGGGGCGCGCTCGTGGCGACACCCCGGGCCTGCGATCACGCGAAGCAGACACGTGCGTCCTCACTGCTCCGCGCCTACTGCTGCTTCCCGCCTTTGCCTTTCTTGCCGCCATGAGACTCCACCTTCTTCTTGGCCTTCTTCTTCGTCTTCGCTTTCTTGCTCTTCGGGCAACCACTCACGGCGATCTTCGTGTCCTGGGAGACCTGCGCGCCGTTCTGCCCAGTGATCGTTGCCGGCAACGTCAAGGATTGCCCGCATAGGTTGCCTTTTGCTTTCGTGGGGATATCCGTCGCAAACGCCGAGTGAGCTCCCTGTGGGAGTGTCGCTTCGAACGTGCTGATCGGGGCGTCGGGGATGCTGTTGAACGTGCTGGTGGTGATGCCCTTCTTGATATTCGTATTCCCATCCAAGTACAACAGGACGCCTTCGCCTTGGAGGACCACCACAGCGTCAGGGAACGCCGCACCACCATGAGACACGAGGTAGATCGGTCCTGTAAGCGCGTTCTTGAGTATCGCGGTGTGCGCAGCAGCGGTACCGATCACCGATCCCGCTGGGCATCCCGCGGGGTTCGTATTGAACTGGTTTTCGGTGCACGCTTTCTGGAGTGTCGTCAGGCGCGCGGGGAGCTGTTTGGGGAACACGAGACGTACTTTGCTGATGTTCGCCTGCCCAGTCCCAGAACCAACCTTGATCGTCAGGCTCGCGCCACCAGCTTTCGAAGTCTTCCCCTTCGTACTCGCCGACAACGACGGTTTGAACGCCAGCTTCTTGCAACCAGAAGCCGCGAAAGGACTCCCGACACCAGCATTCGCGCCCGTAGCGGAATGAATGACCCCGGTGATACTCAGTTGTGAGCAGTTCGTTGGGTTCAATACGAATTCGTGTGCATCCAGGGACACGCTGAGTGTGCGGATACGCAACGGCACGCCATCCAGTTTCTGGGGGAGAGGACCACTCACCGCCGTCACCTGCGCGGTATGCGGGTCTACGAACAGCGCAACGCGTACGAGTACGTTCCCGAGGTCAAACGGGCCCGCAGCCGCGGAGACCACGACCGACAGTCCGAATGGCGCTCCGCCGTAGGGTCCGGTGAAGAAGACCTTGCCGGTTACGTAGTACGGTTCGCTGCCGGATCCCACGCTGACAGTGGTCGTCCCGATTTGGCTGCTTGCTGGGCATGCGCTGAGGGATGCTTGGGAGGCCTGGGGCTCAGGGCAGCGTCCCACGTTTGCAACGGCTGCCAGCAACCCCTGCGGCAACGTACTCGAGAGCGACGCGACGTCCTGTTCGCGATCTTCGCGTTTCAGGACCAGCGAGAACGAGCTGAACGCGCCCGCCGCGGGATTCGTCGTCCCAGCCGTAAAGGACGGTGCGAACGGCGCTACCGCAGGACAGGTCCCGCCGGCACCGTCCCAGTCCACGCTGAAAGCGCTCGTCGTGCTCACCGCGGGTGTCTGCGGTTCACTCCACGGCGTGACGACACCTTCGCTGCTGGCCACCCCGCACGCCTGCGGGTTAGCCAGCGGTGCGCGCGGACCGTTCTTCATCGAGACTGTCAGCTTGCTGAACGGGAACTGCGGGTTATCGTCGAATACCGCGGTGATGCGTCCTGTCGCGGGGTCAAGCTGCGCGGTGCCCTTCAGCTTGATCACGACACCCACGTTCGGAGCTTCCATTTCGATGTAAACCCCAAAGAGCTCCCCATCACGCGCATCCGCTTCCCCGCATTCATGCTGGCCCGCGCCACCGCAATGCGGCTGCGCGATGAACAGATGCCCCGAGAGACCTTCACGCAACAACGGGGTGCTCGCCGATACCGTCCCGATCTGCGACGCCGAGGGACAATGACCAGCGACCAGCCGCTGCAAACCATCCGGTCCTACCGCTTCGGATTCCGGGCCTTCGATATCGATCCCCGCAGGACCAAGTTCTTCACAACCAACAAGACCGTTCGCCGAGGACGGCGAGATCGTCGTTCCTTCGGGGAACGTCAATTCGACGTTCTTCACCGGTGGTGTGCCCAGTCCCGAGGCGTCCTTCGGTGCTTGGGGAACTTCCAACCCGACCTCATAGCCAGAAGGAGCGTCCGCCTGCGTAGTGTCAGGCGTCACACCCAACCCGGCTGAGAATTTCAAGAGTTCGCAGCCTTCAAGCGCGGGGAAAGCATTTGTGGAGGCCTGGATCGGTAGTCCCGGGTCGGGGTTCTCCCACGTGTTCAGCGAGACCGAGGCTTCGCGGGCGCTCGTGCTCTCCCCACAATCACTCGGATCCGTCAAGAAGCTCCCACGATCGATCGTGAATTCTTCAAACCCCGACACGTACCGTTCGTTGATATCGCCATAGAACGAAGCGACGAGCCCGACTAGCTGCGCGATCTCCGGCAAACCCGGCACAGAGACACGCAGCATGTACTGACCGTCATGCCGCACCACTGTCGCGTAGATAACGAACGTGTAGCCAAGCTCAGCGAAAGCGAACTCCGCCGCATAACCCTTCTCCGGCACAACATTGTAAATCCCGAACTCGTGCGTCGGATCGGGCGTATCCGCGACCACGGTAGACAAGATCATCGGCGCGATCGTCCCCACACGACTCGACGGCGGACAACCAGTCTGATTCGTATTCGTTTCCACAAGCGACACCGGACACAAAGACGACACAGTCGGATCACCCAACACCCCCAACGGCAAATAAAACTCCAAATCCTTCACCGCCTGCACCGGTTTCACCGGTTCATTGGAATTACTCGCGTAGATGCTATTCAACAAGAGAGTGGTCGTGAGAAACGTCGGGTGTGCGCCCGCTTGCGTCACACGTTCACCCGCTGGGCCAGTCGCTTCAAACGAGAAACCCGCGACGCCCGCCGGACCCGTTTCGTGTTCAGCACCAACACGCTGACTCGTTTCATTAGAAACCGCAGCGGCGCTGCCACCACTCACACTCACGCGGTTTACGAGCGGTCCAGGGCCTATGGGGCTCGACACCGTGACAAAAACGTCCATCACGATGAAGCCGCCCGGGATGATCCCTTCCGAGGTACTGCAAACCTCTTCACCGCTCCCAGTCGGGTTGCACGTCCCGCCCGCTGGCTGCATATTCACAGTCGTGACTGTCAATCCCGCCGGCAGCTGATCCTTGATCGTGATTTCACCCGTAGTGGGGGCACCTCCGACATTCTCCACCAAAACTGAATACTCACCGCTTTTACCGAGCCCGGGGTGAACCACAGTTGGGTTTGCCAGCACAGTCACATGCAAAGACGGAGCCAATGGTGAAGCCGCTGCTGACGCCGAAGCAGCCAGGAAGATAAGCATGCCGACCAAAACACTCAATATCGCCGGCTGGATAAAAACCAAACGGGGGGTGCTGGTCCTGGATACATCACTCACATGTGATGACTGGCAGTCAGCCGCTGAAACCTGTGGCACCTGAATACTCATTACTTACCCCTCCGCTCGCGGCTAGCTCTCTTGACTTTCCTCGTTATCTTTCTACCCTTAACACCCACGCATTTACCGTGATCTAACTTCTTACCTTTGGCGCATTTCGTGACCTTCGACTTCTGTTTCGGCTTCGACGCCGCGGCAGGAACCGGTACCGGCGCTTCCGGAGCCTGCGTCACACTGCCCACAACCGGCGACCCCGGCGCGACGCTGCCCGCCGGAGCCCCACAACCCGCCGCGCATAGCCCGCCCTGCGCGACGGCGAACCCACCACCCACACGCGCATCGTAAATATCACGCTGCACACCATCCACATCACCAGACAGCAACGGGTCCGCCGTCGAGAACAACACATTATCCCCCGTACCGTCAATGCCTTCAAATCCCGCGCCGCACCCAGAGCCCCCCCGCGCCTGTACATCGACCCCATCCGAGAGCAGGTGCACGCTGCCTTCCGAGAGCGCGCCGCCCGTACGAAACTCATAGATGCTCGAACACGCACGTTCAGCCGAAGACGCAAACCGGCTCAACCGACCATTCGACTTGAACACCACCGTCCGCCCATCAAACGAAATATTCAACCGGTTCACACCAGATTTGAAGTCAGAGCCCCTGCCGAGTTCTTGGGCGATACCCTCGATCGATTCCGCGCCGACACCGGCCATGGCCGCGTTGCCGTTTTCGTTGTAGCCGTCTTCGCCTTTGCTGACCCTCACCAGTTCACCCGTGACCGCGTCGTACTCGAACAGCTGTGGTGTGCTCGCCGTGTCATCCGCGGTCAACCCCGGCGTGGAGCTCACGAACAGCAAGTCACGTCCATCTTCACCGCTCACCTCCACCGGATGCCGGAACACCCGCTGCCAGATTGCTTCTTCTTCTTCACCCCCTGTATAGCTCAACTCGGCAACCAGCGTGCTCTGCCCCGTCGCCATGTCATACACATACAGATCCGGAACCCCGCCCGGTTCTCCATCCGGCATGCGTTTCACATAATAAACTCGCTGGCCATCCTCCGCGACCCCCGCGACACCAAGGACTTCACCACCGGCGACCAGCCTCAAACACCGGTGGGACGCCTGACATTCAGCCCCAGGCTCATTGAAATCATAAGCGTAAAGATCACAGCCCCCGACGCCTTCCGGCGTACCCGCACAACCCCGCCTCGCGGCCGCATCACCACTCGCTATCCCATCCACCGCGCCACTGGTCAGCTTCTGCGTGCTCGTAAAGAACACGATCTTGCCATCTTCAGAAGCCCCCTCGAAGTTCTTCCCCGACGCTTCCCCACACCCCGCGCACTCACTCCCCGACACATCCACCGTTTCAGCCGCTACCAGACTCCCATGCAACCGCGCATACACCTCTGCCGGATGCCCTTCACACGCAACCGTCGTAAAGAAAACCCGCTCCCCATCATCCGACAACGCGTTATACAGCGAGCCCCCCCCATTACCACTACCCAAAAATGTCCCACACCCACTGATCACTTCCCTACTGCCTTTCCCACCCTCGACTCCAACCAGGATCGGCTGCGTGTTACCCACCCCACTGTATTCATACAGCGACCCCGCCGGCCCAGTCGTCCCATCAAACGGCCAGTACCCGCTCTGGTCAAACGCGCCAAGTATCACATGCGCGAAGTCGCTCGTAGCCGCGATCGGCTGATCGTAATGCGTTTCAAATGTCGAGATGTAGTTGTCTTCTTCTTCTTCCTCTCCCACAAACGGCACGGTCAATGGGCCCACCAGGCTATAGGCGCCCGCCGCCGAGCGGACATACAGGTCACGCGTGGTCGAGGACTGCGCCGGCGTGTGCTGATCCCACAGCGTGACCCCGCTATCGGCTTCATAAGCCAGGGGGATCTGACCCACGAACTGCGACAACGGCGCATTCAACGGCGAGAGCTGCCATCCAGAAGCGGTACGCGCGTCCAGGTATATATCCCCCTGCAACGGCGATTCGCCTGCTCCCGGGGTGCCCGCCAGATCCGCCAGCCCACCGACGATCGCTTTCTCCCCATCCGCCGAAAACCGAAACGCGAACAGCTGATAGCCCTCCTTATAGGGCGGGCTCACCATCTCATACGCCCGACAATCCGGCAGCCCACCAGAGCCCAGTTCCGAGCGCAGCACATCATTCGGGCAACCTTCCGCCCCCGCCGCGACAGCCGAACACAACCCGGCCACCAACACACCAAGCGCAGCCAACCCAGCCAAGAGCGATACCCGAACACCCATCCTCACACCACCTCCACATCGCCGCCAACACACAAAGCCATCACCATCACCACACCACGCCGATCCCACCGCGCAGCACGACCACACAAGACCGCAAAACCCCGCGCGGGACCACACTCCGGAGCACACCCATCAGCCCGGTGCGAACACGGGCAAGTCGTTGCAAAAAAGGAGCATGCTGTGTACCTGCAAAAAGAAGCATGCTGTGTACCTGCTACGCCGCCGCGCAGACCAGGAACATCCTGCGCACCATGAACGTCCTGCGAACCAGAGCACGTGGCGCGCGACGAGGTCCGTGGTATCACAGCTACGCCGCCACGCGCGTGGCAGGCCACATCGCAGTGGGCTTGCCGGCCGTTCGTAACCGCATAACTATGCGTTCGGTCTCGCGTTACATCACGCGGATGGCAATCGTCATTGCGCGGATGGCAGGCCGTTATCTTCCCCACGAGGGGGACTGCGACCCGGCGCCGTTGGGCCGTTAGACCAGCAGCGCTACTGGGACAAGAGAGAGAGAGAGAGAGAGAGAGATGTGTCAGCGCTGCTGACACATCTACCTACGGGCCTGTTCGGCCACGCGGCGACTCCCGACACATGTGTCCTGCATGAACTCACGCGAAAACAGCTCCCTCACCGAAGCGATACAGGTCCCTCTCCAAAAAAAGAACCCTCTATTGCGCTGCAAGGTCGACCACAAAGAGAAGACCCAAACCCGATCTATTTACGTTCAGCACCCAAGGGGATGCCAACACGGAACCACTATATACCCAAGCCACAGCAAAAGTCAACCCCCTAAGGACCACGCCCCAAACACACTGCACCAGCGACTTGCAGAGCCCTCCTAACCAAGCGCCCAGAGCAGCAGATGCGCGGGCACGAGCGCGTAGGTCTCGCGAAAGTCGAGAGTCTTCCTGGTGGCGATGAGGGCGGGGCGTCCCGGATGGGCTCTGGCGACTGCCGCGGCCGTGCGCAGGTCGACGTTCCGGCGATACTTCACCTCGACCGCGTCGAGCTGCCGACGGGGACCACAGACGAAGTCGATCTCGCCTCCGCGCGCCGTCTGCCAGATGTGCAGGCGCTCGGGCAGCGCGAACGTCTCGAGCAGGCGCTCGGCGGGCTCGTAGCGGCGCAGCAGCGCCATCCCGATGACGTTCTCGACGAGCGCAGGCATCGAAGGCGTCAGACCCGGCGCGCCGTCGAGGGCGATCGTGTGCAGCAGCGGATCGGCGAAGAAGACCTTCTTGTCCCTCGACAGCTCGTTGGTCTGGGAGTCGTTGCGCCAGAAATAGGTGACGAACAGGAAGTAGCCGCCGGCCAGCAGCTCGATGTAGTCACGCAGCGTCTGATGACTTGGTCGTCCGGCGCCGCGACCGAGAGGAACGTCCATCTCGCGCGCCATGCTGCTCCAGCTGACCTTCGACCCCAGCGAGCGGGCCACGCGCTCCAGCAGCGCATGGCCGGCGGGTACGCTCGCGCCCCTGCGCTGCAGCTCGCGCAGGAGCGAGTCGTACAGCACCCGCTTGGCCTCCCCGGAGGGCTCACGCGCACCGGATGCCGCCTCGGCGACAGCGGCGGGCAACCCCCCGAAGCGCAGATATCGTTCCAGCTCGACCTCGAGCGCCGGCGCATAGACACGCATCTCGCGCAAGATCGCCTCTCCCTCGCTACCGCAGACATCGGCGACGGTCAGCCGCGGTGAGACCGGGATGTCGCTGTTCATGGCGCGCGCGAAAGCGGCAAAGCTCTGCGGGAGCGCGAGATGGTCCGCGCCCGCCTGGCGCCGTCCCGGCAGCCGCTCGGCGGCGCCG
Source organism: uncultured Solirubrobacterales bacterium (assembly GCA_963705245.1). Classification (GTDB taxonomy): domain Bacteria; phylum Actinomycetota; class Thermoleophilia; order Solirubrobacterales; family Solirubrobacteraceae; genus Palsa-744. The sequence continues at coordinate 444,595 of OY970062.1, forward strand.
TGGCGCAGGTCGATCGCCGAGGATCCCGTGCAGACGACGACCTCGTTGCGGATCGTGCCGCCATCCCAGAGGGACTTCACCGCCGTCTGCCAGCCCGTCACGGCGGTGACCTCGTCGAGCAGCAGCAGCCCAAGACCCTCGTCGCCGGCCAGATCAAGCGCGCGCTGCACCGTCGCGGCAAGCTCGGACAGGTGGCGACCCTCAAGGAGGTCAAGCGCCAGATAAACGACTGATCGGGCGCGCAGACCACCAGCAAGCGCACGCTCGACAAGCAGCTTCAGATCCGTGCTCTTGCCGACCTGGCGTGGCCCACGCAGGATGTGTATGCCCGGCCTGTCCAGATCCAGGCCGACCACGAAGTCGGCCGCCAGCCGCATCGGTTGGGCCCGCAACAGCTCCAGATGCGGGTCCGCCTCCTGCCAGCCTCCGCTCGTCCACCAAGGATTCTGCGCCAAGATCTGCTCGTCTGAAAGCGCCATATGCCTGATTAGAGTAACAGAAGCTACAAGTTATGCTCTGCTTATTGGCAGCTCTTCTGCAATGTAGGCAGCTTATATTGAAGGTTCAGCGTCGATACCAGGCGCCCCAGTGAGCCTGGTGGGCAGCTCCAGGCCATCCATTGGGGATCTCGGCAACCACTACCCAGCCCTCCGATTTGACCTCTTGGCTTGTTTTCGCCGGCTCTCAGCCTTGACGCACTTGCCATGGCTGAGCTTCTTACCCTTCGGACATTTCAACGCCCTCTTCGTAGTCACCCTCTTCGGTGTCAGTGGCCTAACGGCAGGAACCGACAGGTTCCCTTCCGCGGCCTGTGTCGAGCTCGGACTGGCAAAGGGCAACACAGGCGCACTAGCTGAAGGCCCTTCGCAAGCCCCCGGGCCGCACAGCCCCGTCTGACCAGCCGTGGCCGGTGGGAACCCTCCATCGACACGTGCATCGTAAATATCGCGCTGCACGCCATCGACATCCCCAGGCACCAGCGGATCATCCGTCGTGAACAACACATTCGAACCAGACCCATCGACGCCCTGCAGCAAAGGCCCACACTGCGTGCCTTTGTTCAACTGCGTATCAAGACCATCCGAAAGCAAATGCACAGCACCCTGCGAGATCAACCCACCCGTATGAAACTCATACAAATTCCTGCAACCAGACTGCGCGGACACCGCACGCGCACTCAACTGGTCTTTTGATACGAAGAACACCGATCGACCATCACCAGACACACCCAACGAGTCATTCGTCGTTACTTTAAAATCGAGAAGCTTATAGACGGTTTCCACTGATGTCGCCAGTACACCACTGGTAGCGCCGTTGCCATTCTGGTTAAAGCTATCTTCACCTTTGCTAGCACGGACCAGTTCACCGGTCACCGCGTCATACTCAAACAGCTGTGCAGTTTCCGTTTCGTCATCGGGCGTCAAACCCCTCATCCGACTGAGGAACAACAGGAAACGACCGCTTTCACCGGTTACCTGCACTGGACGTTCGAAGGTACTTTTCCAGTCGCTCTGATCGCTGCTGCTCAGCGTTCCGATGAACGCCATTTTCTCGGTGGCGGTGTCGTAGACGTACAGGTCGGGCTGTTCCGCGACCGGACTCTTACCAAACTCATTTGCGCCCGCAGCGCCCAGCACACCTTTGGAGACGAAATAGACACGCCCACCATCCTCAGCCATATCGACTGCACCCAAGACTTCCCCACCCGATATCAACGTGAGACGCGCACCCTCCGGCTTACTGAAATCATATTCATACAGGTTGCAGCCGGCCCCAGTCGCAGTCATCCCCGCACAACCCGCTTCGGTTGCATCACCATCAGCCGACTGGTCCGTCGCATCGTTCGTGAGCTTCTGCGTGCTGGTGAAGAACACCCGACGCCCATCTTCAGAGGCGCCCTCGAAATTCTTCCCCGATTCCCCACCACACGCAACAGTGCACTCATTCGCCGACACATCCACCGTTTCAGCGGCCTGCGGACTGCTCAAACTTCCATGCAACCGCGCATACACCTCCGCCGTCGCCGGCACACCACAAGGCAAAACTGTAAAGAACACCGATTCACCATCAGCTGACAACGCATTGAACACAGAACTGTTCCCACCAAGACCAGCCCCACCAAGTGCCGTGCTGCACACCGCGATCAGATGTTCACTGCCTTTTTCACCAGTCACACCAACCAAAATTGGCCGTTCCTTATAAGTACCAGTGCGCTCGCTCACAGTACCGCTGTATTCATACAACGAGCCCCTGAAGCTCTGCGTCAAATCAAACGGCCAATAACCATTAGGAGCCGACGCGAAAATCACAACATGCCCATAATCACTCGTAGCCGCAACCGGCCTGTCATAACCCCTTTCGGTCGGCTGAATAACCGTGCTCGGTTCTTCTTCAGGCAGCGGCGGTGTCAACGACCCGATGAAACTGAACACACCCGACGCAGAACGCGCATACAAATCCTTCGTCGCAAATGACTGCGCAGGCGTGTGTTGATCCCACAAAGTCGCACCACTGTTCGCTTCAGCCGCGATCGGAAGCTCCCCAACGAACTCCGAAGACGGCGCGTTCAACGGCGAAAGCCGCCAACCCGACGGGCTGCGACGATCCAAATACAAGTCACCCTGAGTCGCCGACTGACCCCCACCAGTACTCCCGGCAAGATCCCCCAAACCAAAAACGATCGCCTGTTCACCATCCGAGGAATAACCCCCGCGACCATCCACAAACATCTGATAGCCCTCCTTATACGGAGGGCTCACCATCTCATACGCACGACAATCAGGCAACAGGCTCGACCCGAGTTCCGTTCGCAGCGCTTCATTCGGGCAACCTTCCGCCCCCACCGCGACAGCCGAGCACAACCCGGCCACCAGCACACCAAGCGCAGCCAACCCAGCCAAGAGCAATACTCGAACACCCATCCTCAACCCCCGACTCGAATTGATCGCTGGACCTCGTCTCCCTTGTCGGTGAGCCGCCAGGCGTTGGCTTCGCCCTTGGCATGCCCCCTGCCATTATTCTCGATCAGCCCAAGGTGCTCCAGGCGCGCAAGCAGCTTTGAGATCTGGCCCTGATCATGCACACCCGCACGGTCTGCCACCTCGCGATTACTGGCGCCGGGCCCCTCAGCGATCACAGCGAGAACCCTCAGAGTGCGATACGTCAAGCGCATGCCCAGACCATCCATCGGGTCTCTCGCCGGCCTCCCGGGAGTGTGCCGCACCTTAGGTGCAGCCCTGGCCAGCTCTTTTGCAGCGGCGGCCTGACCAAGATAAGGAAGAACGATCATCCCCATCAACGGGTTCAACAAATCGACCAAAGAATCACCAGGACGCTCAAGCATCCGCCCATGAATGACCGCCAGGACAGCACCAACGATGCCCTCAGCCGTCAGGGGTGGCAGGCCCTGCCCGTTCTTTGACTGTGAGCGCCCCCGATCGATAAACGCAATGATTGGTCCGAGACTGCGCGCACGACGCGCCAAGACGTCAGGACCACAACCCAACGCGTGCACTACCACGAGCGTTCCCATCACACGCTCATCCCCCGCGAACTGCAGCAAGCCCAACAATCCTGCCCTGACCTGCTCCCGCCAACCCCCCTGTCCCGCCGCAGCGTCATTCGCGACCTTGGTGGCGCGCACCACCACTTGATCAAAGATCGCCAGGAAGCAGTCTTCGCGATCATCGAACAAGTCATAGAACGTACGCCGCGACACACCCGCACGGCCAGTGACCCGCGCGACGCTCATCCCGACATAACCACGCTCAGCAACGACCTGCGCAGCCGCAGTGAGAATCCGGGCACGCTGAACCTCACCCACCTGAGCCGCACCCACACGCCCCCCTGACCGGACAGACCGCAGCCGCTGACCAGAACGCGCCCGCGAAGACACCCCCAGCCCACGATCACGCGAAGCAGACATGTGAGTCCTCACCGCTCCGCGCCTACTGCTGCTACTTTCCACCTTTGCCTTTCCCAGCGCCATGAGACTTCACCTTCTTCTTCGCCTTCTTCTTTGATTTCGGGCATCCGCTCACGGCGATCTTCGTGTTCTGGGAGACCTGCGCCCCGTTCTGGCCCGTGATCGTCGCCGGCAACGTCAAAGACTGCCCACACAAGTCACCCTTCGCCTTCACGGGGATATCCGTCGCAAATGCCGAGTGCGGACCCTGCGGCAGCGTCGCTTCGAACACGCTGATCGGAGCATCAGGGATGCTGTTGAACGTGCTCGTCGTGATCCCCTTCTTGATGTTCGTATTCCCATCCAGATACAACAGGACACCTTCACCCTGAAGGACCACCACCGCATCAGGAAACGCCGCACCACCATGCGAAACCAAATAGATCGGGCCAGTCAACGCATGCGCCAACACCGGGGTATGCGCCGTCGCTGTTCCGATCACCGATCCCGCTGGGCATCCCGCCGGATTCGCGTTGAACTGGCCTTCAGTGCACGCTTTCTGCAACGTCGTCAAACGCGCAGGCAACTGCTTGGGGAACACCAAACGCACCTTCTCAATATTCGCCTGCCCCGTACCAGAACCAACCTTGATCGTCAGGCTCGCACCGTTCGCTTTCGACGTCTTAGCCTTCGTGCTCGCCGACAGTGCCGGCTTGAACGGCAGGCCCTTGCACCCCGCCGCCGCGAACGGACTCGAAACGCCCACGCTCGCGCCCTGACTCGAGATGACTGTCCCCGTGATCGTCATTTGTGCGCAGCTGGTGGGGTTGAACGTGAACGCGGGGTTGTTCAGCGTCACGTTGACCGTACGGATACGCAACGGCACCCCGTCAAGGATCTGCGGAAACGCACTGCTTCTCGCTGTGACCTGCGCAGAATGCGGATCGATCGACAATCCCACACGCACAATCACATTCCCCAAGTTGAACGGGCCCGCGACCGCAGGAACCACCACAGACAAGCCGAACGGTGCGCTCTTGTAAGGACCGGTGAAGTACACCTGGCCGGTGACGTAATACGGATCTGGGCCAGAGCCCACGCCTACCGTTGTCGTCCCGACCTGGCTGCTCGCGGGACACCCACCGACAGTTGCTTGTGGCTCGGGGCATTGCGCGACGTTCGCTACCGACGCCAACAACCCCTGCGGCAGCGTCGTCGCGATACTCGAGATGTTCTGTTCGCCATCTTCGCGTTTCAGTGTCAGCGTGAACGGGCTGTGCCCGCCCGCCTGGGATGAAACGGTGCCTGCGCTGAAGGCGGGGCTGAACGCTCCAGAGCATCCTTGGGTAGCAAACGAGGTCGATGGTTGCGCTGACGGGGTATACGGTTCGCCCCAGGACGTCACTACCCCCTGTGTTGTCATCGCTCCGCATGCTTGTGAGTTCGCCAGCGGCGCTCTTGGACCACTGTTCGTCTTGACCGTGAGGTCGCTGAACGGGAACTGTGGTCCTTCATCGAAACGAGCCGTGATCTGCCCCGTCGCAGGATTCACCAAGGCGTGACCCGCGAGCTTGACGATCACACCCGACCCCGGACCTTCCAGTTCCAGATAGAGACCAAACAGGCGACCATCCGCGGCGTCTTCTTCGGTGCACACCGGTTGCCCTGACCCACCACAGCCTGGTGTCGCCAGGAACATGTGGCCCGTGAGCTGTTCATGCAGCAACGGCGTGCTCGCTGTGACCGTAGCGATCTGCGACGCCGGCGGGCAGTGCCCTGCGACGGGGCGCTGCAGGCCGTCCGCGAAGAGCCCTTCGGATTCGGGGCCTTCGATATTGATCCCAGCAGCCCCCGTCGCCTGACAGCCCTGCAGACCGTTAGCTGATGATGGTGAGATCGTTGTGCCTTCGGGCAACGTCACGCTCACATCCTTCACCGGTGGTGTCGCCAAACCAATCGAGCTGCTTGGTGTCTGTGGCACTTCCAGGCCTACTTCATAACCCGACGGGGCGTCCGCCTGCGTTGTTTCTGGCGTGACGCTCAACCCTGCTGAGAAATTCAACAGTCCACAGCCGCTGATACTCGAGAACGCCGGGACCGAATCGGAGATCGACAATGACGGGTCGGGGTTCTCCCATGTGTTCATCGCCACTGATGCTTCGCGTGCTACCGGCCCCTCGCTGCAATCTGAGGGGTCCGTCAGGAAAGCTCCGCGGTCAAGCGTGAAGGGTGGCAGTTCGCCCTGGGGATACGTTTCCTGAATATCGCCGTCGAACGTCGCAAAGAACCCCAGCAACGCCGTTACCTGCGGCAGTCCCGGGGTAGCGACACGCAACATATACGCACCATCATGACGCACCACACTCGCATAGATGAAGAACGTGTAGTTATCGGCGGTGAACGCGAACTCCGCGGGGAAGCCCTTCTCGGGAGTCACGCTGTAAATCCCGTGAGCGTGCGTCGGATCGGGGGTATCCGCAAACACGTTGCTCAACACCATCGGGAGGATCGTGCCGACCCTGCTGGATGGTGGACAACCAGTTTGTTCTTCTCTGGTTTCCACGATCGAAGCGGGGCAGGTATCGGCGATCTCGGGGTTACCCAGCATCCCCAGCGGCAGATAAAACACGAGGTCCTTCGCATGATCCACAGGCTGCTCCGGTTCAACCGAATTTTCGATGAACATATTGTTCAGCAGCAGTGACGTCGCCAAGAAGTGCGGATGGCCGCCCGCCTGCGTCATACGTTCACCATCAGGCCCGAGCACATCGAACCTGAACTGCGAAATCCCGGGTGGGCCCTTATCGCCTGGCGCACCCGATCGCATACTTGCTTCATCAGACGCCGCCACTGACGCGCCACCACCACTGACACTCGCGACACTCTTCAACCCACCGGCAACACTACCCGACACCGCAAAAGGAATATTCACAATCACGAACCCACCCGGAACAACAACTTCCGAGAAAACACACACAACTTCATGCGCGCCCCCACCACCCACAACCAAAGCTTCACTGCACGCACTCGAACTGGGTTCAGGCGCAATACCCGTCACACCAAGCCCAGCCGGCACCACCTCCCTCACCACAAAACTGCCTTCACTAGCAGCACCGCCAACATTCTCAACAACCACATCATACTTACCCTGTCTCCCGACACCCGAGGGCAAAACCGACGGTATACCCACATCCGAAACCTCCCACGCAGGCGCACCAACCACAGCAGCAGCAGACGAAGGAACAACCGAGAAAGCAAGTACCGCCGCCAAGAATGCTAGGAACAAAACGGCGCTTGCCGCCGCTACACCACTCACGCCTGGGAACCCAAATGCAGTGGGCTTGCCCGCCCTGACGTTCTCAGATATTGGGATCTCAGCAACCATTTACTTAACCCTCCGGTTTGACTTCTTGGCTTGTTTTTGCCTGCTCTCAGCTCTGACACACTTACTGTGACTGAGCTTCTTACCCCTCGGACATTTCAACGCCTTCTTCGTAGCCACCCTCTTCGGTGCCAGTGGCCTAACGGCGGAAGCCGACAGGTTCCCTTCCGCAGCCTGCGTCGAGCCCGGACTGACAAAAGGCAACACAGACGCACCACTTGAAGCTCCTTCACAAGCCCCCGGGCCACACAACCCAGCCTGCCCAGACGGCGGGAACCCACCATCAACACGCGCATCATAAATATCACGCTGCACACCATCAACATCCCCCGGCACCAACGGATCATCCGTCGTGAACAACACATTCGAACCAGTTTCATCGATCCCTTGCAACTGCGGGCCACACTGCGTACCTTTGTTCAACTGCGTATCAAGACCATCCGAAATCAAATGCACAGCACCCTGCGAAATCAACCCACCAGTATGAAACTCATACAAATTCCTACAACCCACCTGAGCAGACACCGCACGCGCACTCAACTGACCTTTCGACAAAAAGAACACCGACCGACCATCATCCGAGACACTTGAGGGATTCGTCGTAACTTTAAAATCAAAACTTGAATTGACGCTTTCTACAGACGTCGCGAGCACCCCGCTGGTGGCACCGTTGCCGTCTCGGTTGAAACCCTCTTCGCCTTTACTGACACGGACCAATTCACCGGTCACCGCGTCATACTCGAACAACTGAGCGGTTCCCGTTTCATCATCCGGTGTCAAGCCTTTCCTTGAACTCAGGAACAATAGGAACCGGCCGCCTTCACCAGCTACCTGTGCCGAACGTTCGAAGACTTGCTGCCAGTCGCTCTGGTCGCTGTTGTTTAGTGTCCCGATGAACGTCGTCTTTCCGGTGGCGGTGTCGCTGACGTACAGGTTGGGCTGTTCCGCGACCGGTCTATCGGCATACTCGTTCTCGCCCGCCATGGCGATCGCTGTTCTTGAGACGAAGTAGATACGCACCCCGTCCTCAGCCATACCAGCAACGCCAAGGACTTCCCCACCCGATATCAATGTAAGGCGCGCACCTTCTGGCTTACTGAAATCGTATTCGTAAAGATTGCAACCACCCCCGCCAGGTGCGATAGCCGCACAGCCTTCTTTGGTCGCATCACCACTCGCCGAACCATCCACAGCATCATTCGTCAACTTCTGCGTGCTCGTAAAGAACACACGAGTCCCATCTTCAGAAGCACCCTCAAAATTCTTCCCCGATTCCACAACACCACAACCAACCGTACACTCACTCGCAGACACATCCACAGTTTCAGCCGCCAGCGGACTACTCAAACTCCCATGCAACCGCGCATACACCTCCGCCGTCGCCGGCACACCACACGGCAAAACCGTAAAAAACACCGATTCACCATCAGCCGACAACGCATTAAACGTCGAAGTATTCCCGTTAATACCAGCCCCACCAAGCCTCGTGCTGCACACCGCGATCAACTGCCGGCTGCCTTTTCCCCCCGTCACACCCACAAGAATCGGTTCTTGGTTGCCAGTCCCACTGTATTCATACAAAGAACCCCTAAAGCTCTGCGTCAAATCAAACGGCCAGTAACTATTTGATGTAGGAGCGAAGAGCACGACATGCCCGTAATCACTCGTAGCCGCTACCGGCCTATCAAAGCCTTCTCCGGTCGGATTGAAGACGGTACTCGGTTCTTCTTCGGGCAACGGCGGCGTCAACGACCCGATAAAACTAAACACACCCGAAGCAGAACGCACATACAACCCCTTCGTCGCAAAGGACTGCCCAGAAGCGTGCTGATTCCACAATGTCTTCCCACTATTCGCTTCAGCCGCAATCGGGAGCTCCCCAACAAATTCAGAGGACGGCGCATTCAGAGGCGAAAGATCCCAACCCGACCCACTACGACGATCCAAATACAAATCGCCTTGGACAGCCGACTGACCCCCACCAGTAGCCCCAGCAAGCACCCCTAGACCATAGACAATCGCTTGTTCGCCATCCGAGGAATAATCACCCCTTTCTAGGAACATTTGGTACCCCTCCTTATAAGGAGGGCTCACCAGCTCATAAGCACGACAATCAGGCAACAGGCTCGATCCGAGTTCCGTTCGCAGTGCTTCATTCGGGCAACCTTCCGCCCCCACCGCAACAGCCGAGCACAACCCGGCCACCAGCACACCAAGCGCAGCCAACCCAGCCAAGAGCGACACCCGAACACCCATCCTCACACCACCTCCACATCGCCGCCAACACACAAAACCATCACCATCACCACACCGTGCCGATCCCATCACGCAGCACGACTAAAGAAGCATGCTGTGCACCTGCTACGCCGCCGCGCGCGGACAACAGACACCCAACGCCACGACATGCCGCACGCAGCGAAAGACGGTGCAAAGAAGAAGCATGCTTTTTATCTGCTACGCCGCCGCGCAGACCAGGAACATCCTGCGCACCATGAACGTCCTGCGAACCAGAGCACGTGGCGCGCGACGAGGTCCGTGGTATCACAGCTACGCCGCCGCGCGCGTGGCAAGCCAAATCGCAGTGGGCTTGCCGGCCGTTCGTTACCGCATAACTACGCGTTCGGTCTCGCGTTGCATCACGCGGACGGCAATCCTCATTACGCGCATGGCAGGCCGTTACCTTCCCCACGAGGGGGACTGCGACCCGGCGCCGTCGGGCCGTTAGACCAGAAGCGCTACTGGGACAAGAGAGAGAGAGAGAGAGAGAGATGTGTCAGCGCTGCTGACGCATCTACCTACGGGCCTGTTCGGCCACGCGGCGACTCCCGACACATGTGTCCTGCACGAACTCACGCGAAAACAGCTCCCTCACCGAAGCGATACAGGTCCCTCTCCAAAAAGAAACCCCTGCTGATCAATTAAGGCCGCGCACAAAGGCAAGACCCCAAAACCCGATCTATTTAATGTTCCGACACCCAAGGGGATGCCAACACGGAACCACTATATACCCAAGCCACAGCAAAAGTCAACCCCCTAAGGACAAGCCTCCACCAATCGCTCGACCCACACCCTCGGAATCGCCCCCAAAGCGCCCCCGCTGCGCCGACGGCTGCGGTGAGCGGCGCCTGCCGCAATCGACGCAGGGACTGGCTCGCGGCTCACCCATCAAAGCCCGCGGCAAACTTCCGCGGACGCGACTAACCGGCCACGCGCTCCAGGCTCAGGGACTTTCCGCGCACCTCGCGCCCGTCCAGCGCGCCGATCACTTTGTCCGCCTCGGTCTCGGGGACCGACAGGAACGAGAAGCGGTCGAGCACGAGCACGTCGCGGACCGCCTCCCCGTCGAGGCCCGCGGATGAGGTGACGGCGCCGACGATGTCCGCCACGCGCAGGCCCGCCCGCTTGCCGCCGCCGAGCACGAGCTTGACGAAGCGCTCGTCCTCGCCGCCGCGCCTGGATACACGCGGCTTGGAGTGCCGGCGCGGGCGCTCTTTGACCGGCGTGGGGGCGCCCACCGCGCCCGGGAGCCACGGCTCGATCGACATGCCGATGTGGCGCTCGATCGCCTCCATCTCGCGCTTCTGGCGATCCTCGACGAACGTGATCGCCCGGCCGGAGCGTCCCACGCGCCCGGTGCGCCCGATGCGGTGCACGTACGTGTCCGGAGACGTCGGCACGTCGTAGTTGACGACGTGCGTCACGGTTGAGATGTCAAGGCCGCGCGCCGCCACGTCGGTGGCGACGAGGATCGGCACGCGCCCGCCCTTGAACGCGAGCATCACCCCGTCGCGCGCGCCCTGTGTCATGTCGCCGTGCAGCGCCCGCACGTTCATGCCGCGGTCGCGCAACGTCTTGAACAGCTGATCGCAGCGGATCTTCGTGCGCACGAACACGATCGCTTGGTCCGGACGCTCGGCGCGCAGCACCTCGACCAGCTTGTCGGGCTTGCCTTTCGTCTCCACCGGGAGCTGGAACTGCGCGACCGTGTCGATCGTAAGGGTCGTCGCCTCGACCTTGATCAGCACCGGGTCGTACAGGTACCTGTCGGCGAGCGTGCGGATCGGCGGGGGCATCGTCGCACTGAACAGCGCCGTCTGGCGGCCCGAGGGGGTCAGCGAGAGGATCTTCTCCACGTCCTCCAGGAACCCGAGGTCGAGCATCTCGTCGGCCTCGTCGAGCACGACGAAGCGGCAGTCGTGCAGCACGAGCGAGTGCCGTGAGATCAGGTCGAGCACGCGCCCGACCGTCCCCACGACGACATGCCCGCCGGCACGCAGCTGCGCCTGCTGGGTGCGGATCGGCGCGCCGCCGAACACCGCGACGACGTCCAGGCCATTGTGCGCCCCGTACGTGCGCAGCGCCTGGGTCACCTGGATGCACAGCTCGCGCGTGGGCGTCAGCACAAGCGCCTGCACCTCGCGCAGCTCGGGATCGACGTACTCGGCGATCGGCAGCCCGAACGCGGCCGTCTTGCCTGTGCCCGTCTGCGCCTGGCCGATCACGTCGCGCCCCTCCAGGACGGACGGGATCGCCTGTTCCTGGATCGGGCTCGGCGACTCATAGCCCACGTCGCGCAGGGCTTGCAAGGTGCGCTCGGACAGGCCGAGCTCGGCAAAGGTCTTGCTCATGCGCGACGCAGCTTACGGACTCGCGGCGTACAGGCCCGATCTCGTGCCAGAGTGCAGTCGCGGGCCGGGACGCGTTCCGCTCAGGCGGATGGGTCGAGCAGCAGCTTGCCCGTCGTCCCCCGTTCGCGCAGGTCGATGTGGGCCTGTGCGGCGTCCCCAAGCGCGTAGGTTCCGCCGACGACCACATGCAGCTCATCCCGGGCGACCCGCGCGAACAGATCGCTCAGCGCATCCGTGAACATTCCGGGGCGCCCCAGGCAGTGGAACAGGTAGAAGCCGACCACAGCGCGCGAGTGGCGCAGCAGCGATCCGGTCGCGACCTCGTTCGGTTGCTGAGAGGCGATCCCGTACGCGACGATCCGCCCGAACGGCGCCAGCGCGGCATAGGAGGCGTCGAACACCTCGCCGCCGGCCATCTCGAACACGACATCCACTGGCTCGCCCCCGTTGGCCTCGATCAGCCGCTCCCTCAGGCCCTCCGGCGCCGAGTCGATCGCAACATCCGCTCCCAATTCCAGCGCCAGCTCGCGCTTCTGGGCATTGGAAGCGGTCGCGATCACACGCCCCGCGCCGAGCGCGTGCCCGAGCTGGACCGCCAGCGAGCCCACGCCACCCGCTGCGGCGTGCACGACCACGCTCTCGCCCGCCGCCACGCGCCCTGACGTCTTGTGCAGGTGCCAAGCGGTCGTGCCCTGCACGACCAAGGCCAGCGCGGTCCCGTCGTCGACCCCGTCGGGGATCGCGAACGCCAGCTGTGCCGGCGCGGTCGCGTACTCGGCGTATCCGCCCGTACCCACGAGCGCGACCACGCGCTCGCCCGTGTCCGCTCGCACCCCCGCAACCTCCCCCCCGGGCACGAGCGGCAGCGTCGCCCGCTGCACGTAGGAGTTCGTGCGCGTGTGCGTGTCGGCAAAGTTCAGTCCCGCGCGCGCCACCTTGATCAAGACCTCGTCCGCGCCCGGCTCGGGCACGGGCAACTCCGCGAGCCGCAACACCTCGGGGCCGCCGAACTCGGTCATCTGGATTGCGCGCATGCTCGCCATCACGCGCAGGCTACCGGTCCACTGCAGCCGCGACACCGCCCGGAGGCAGCCGGGAACGGGTCGGCGAGGTTCCTCCGCGGGCAAGACGGTAGGGTCTCGCGCCATGTCGATCACAGTGGTGGGCTCAATCGCATACGACTCAGTCAAGACGCCGTTCGGCGAGCGCGAGCGCATGCTCGGGGGCACCGCCGTGCACTTCTCGCTCGCTTCGTCGTTCTTCGCCGACGTCCACATGGTCGGACCCGTCGGCGAGGATTGGGGCGAGACCGAGATGGCCGCGGTGCAACGCCCTGGCGTGCACACGCAAGACATCGAGCGCGTGCCCGGCGGCAAGACGTTCTTCTGGCGCGGGCACTACGACTACGACCTCAACACCGCCCACACCGACGACACGCAGCTGGGCGTGTTCGCCGAGTTCGAGCCCAAGCTCTCAGACGCCTCGCGGGCATGCGACGTGCTGTTCCTGGCGAACATCGACCCCGTCCTGCAGCTGCGCGTGCGCGAGCAGTGCGAGCACGCCAGGTTCGTCGCACTGGACTCGATGAACTTCTGGATCGAAGGCGCGCGCGACGCGTTGCTCGCAGTGATCGAGACGGTCGATTGCGTGCTGCTCAACGACACCGAGCTGCGCATGTTGACCGGCGAGCCGAACCTCGTCAGGGCCGCGCGCACGGTGATCGGCTGGGGGCCCGGGGCCGTCGTGGCCAAGCAGGGCGAGTACGGGGCGACGCTGATCACGCGCGGCGGCTTCTTCTCGCTGCCCGCCTATCCGCTGGAGAGCGTGCTCGACCCGACCGGCGCGGGCGACACGTTCGCCGGGGGTTTCATCGGCACGATCGCCGCCCATGACGGACCTCTCAACGAAGACGTGATGCGCAGCGCGATGGCCCACGGCACCACGCTCGCCTCGTTCAACGTCGAAGAGTTCGGCACCGAGCGCGTGTCGCGCCTGCGACACCCCGAGATCGAAGCTCGCGTACGCGAGCTGGGCGAGATGACCCGCTTCAGCGGCATCCCGCTGCCCGCGCGGGGGTAGTACGATCAGGGAGAGTGGATGTCTGGACTTTCATCTGGCTGATGGTCTTCTTGAAGATCCCGATCGTCGCGCTGTTCTTGATCGTGCGCTGGGCGGTTAACCAAACCCCCGAGACCGAGCCCGGACAGGACGGCGGCATCGGCCCGCGCCCGAGCCCGCATCGTCCCCACCATCCCCGTTCCAGGCTGCCGCGCAGGCGCGGCCCTCACGGCGATCCGGCGCCGTCGTCTCCACCCCGCACGCGCACGCTGGTAGCGCGCGGACGGGTGCTCTCGCGCTGAGCCGGCCTCGCGCCGAGCTGTGCGAGAATCATCGCGCCCATGAGCGACGACGCGCCCCAGCCTGCCTCGGTCCTGTCCGACGGCACGATCTCAAAGCTCGTGCAGGCGGGTCACATCAAGATCGACCCATGGGACGAGACGATGGTGCAACCCGCGAGCGTGGACCTGCGACTCGGGGACTCCTTCAGGGTGTTCCACAACCACAAGATCACGGCGATCGACCTGCGCGACCCGCCGCGAGGGCTGACCGAGCAGGTGGTGCCTCCACCTGGAGAGCCGTTCGTGATCCATCCGGGCGAGTTCTGCCTCGGCAGGACGCTTGAGCACGTCGAGCTGCCCGACGACATCGTGGCGCGAATCGAGGGCAAGTCGAGCCTCGGGCGGCTGGGGCTGATCGTGCACGCCACCGCGGGGTTCTGCGATCCAGGCTGGAAGGGGACGCTGACGCTCGAGCTCAACAACCTGACGCGGGTCCCGATCAAGCTGTACCCGGGCCTGGCGATCGCGCAGCTGTCGTTCATGACACTCGACGCCCCCGCGCTGAAGCCCTACGGGCACGCGGAGCTGGGCAGCCACTATCAGGGCCAAGTGGACGCTACGGAAAGCCGATATGGCAGGATGAGCGCATGAGCGAGAACACACTGACGGTGACGGACAACCGCACCGGTGCGACATACGAGCTGCCGGTCACCGACGGGACCGTGCGGGCGATGGACCTCAGGCAGATCAAGACCGACGAGCGGGACTTCGGGCTGATGGCGTATGACCCGGCCTACATGAACACCGCGTCGTGTCGCAGCTCGATCACTTGCATCGACGGCGACGCGGGCATCCTGCAGCATCGGGGCTACCCGATCGAGCAGCTGTGCGAGCACTCGACCTATCTGGAGGTCGCCTACCTGCTGATCAACGGCAGGCTGCCGACGCAGACCGAGCTCGCCGGCTGGGTGGACGAGATCACGATCCACACGTTCGTGCACGAGAACGTCAAGGACTTCATGCAGGGTTTCCGCTACGACGCCAACCCGATGGGCATGCTCGTTGCCTCCGTCGGGGCGCTCTCGACCTTCTACCCCGACGCCAACAAGATCCGCGAGGAGCGCGTGCGGGCGATCCAGATCATCAGGCTGCTGGCAAAGATGCCTACGCTGGCGGCATTTGCGTTCCGCCACAACATGGGCCAGCCCTACGTCTATCCCGACAACGATCTCAGCTATGCCGGCAACTTCCTCGGGATGATGTACAAGATGACCGAGCTCTCCTACGAGCCGGATCCTCGGCTGGAGCGGGCGCTGGACGTGCTTTTCATACTCCACGCCGACCACGAACAGAACGCCTCCACGAGCGCCGTGCGCTCGGTCGGCTCGACGCAGGTCGACCCCTACTCGGCCGTGGCGGCGGGCGTAGCGGCGCTGTACGGCCCTCTCCACGGCGGCGCCAACGAGGCGGCACTGCGAATGCTCGCGCGGATCGAGACTGTCGAGAACATTCCTGCCTTCCTGGAGGGCGTAAAGGCCGGCGACGAGCGCCTGATGGGGTTCGGGCACCGGGTTTACAAGAACTACGACCCGCGCGCACGGATCATCAAGAAATACCTCGACGACGTGTTCGAGGTGCGCGGTAAGAGCCCTCTGCTGGAGGTCGCAACAGAGCTCGAGAAGCGGGCGCTCGACGACGAGTACTTCACCTCGCGCAAGCTCTACCCAAACGTGGACTTCTATTCAGGGCTGATCTACGAGGCCTTGGGCCTCCCCGTCGCGATGTTCCCGGTCATGTTCGCAATCGGACGCACCTCCGGCTGGATCGCCCAATGGCTGGAGATGGTCGAGGACCCCGAGCAGAAGATCGCTCGCCCGCGCCAGATCTACACGGGCGAGCGCGATCGGGACTATGTGCCGATCGCACAGCGGAGCTGAGCTCCGCAGCGGAGCTGAGGTGAGCTCGCTGCGGAGCTGAGGTGAGCTCGCTGCGGAGCTGAGGGGCGGGGCGGGGCGCTGGCTTTATGACTTTTGGGCGGGGCGCAGCGCTGGCTCTAGGCTTTATGACTTTTGGGTCCTGCATATAACGGTATGCAGGACGTAACGCTTGCCGTTGCTCACCACCACAATTTCAATGGTCTTATGCTGCCCAGGCTTTAGTCCAATGCGGAAATGCTGTGACTTACGTTGATCACGATACTTGACCGACGTGATCTTCGATCCGCTCACAGATACCACGACCGTACTGCCCCTGACACAAGTCGTCGTCACATGCAGAACGGGAGGCTTTGGTATGACAATAGGAGGTGTTTTTACGGGAGGGACAACCGGGGGAGGGACAACCGGGGGAGTGACAACCGGCGGCGTAACGACAGGCGGCGTGCCATATTGAGCTTGCGCAGCATTACCACCCGAAAACAGGGAAACTCCACCGGCGGCAAAAACACTGCCGGTCATAACCCCCAGCAGAGTCATAGCCAGCAGGGCCGTGACCCATCGTTGCATTGTGATTGTCCTTTTTAGTTTCATATCTTTCTTCAGCACGAGATCGACGAACTACCTTATACGCAGATCTGGCTGACCATATGATGCCTCTGGACATTTGTTCGATTGACCAACGCAACAGCTGATGTTCACCATCGACAGTTCACCGAGCCCGGTGGGGGGCGATCACCAGACCGTCGCAGCGAGCGTACGCGTAAGACACAGACAGAGGGCCGGATGCCGAGCACGAGCCCCGCTTGGCCGCCCTTTTACAGCACGAGTGTCGCGCCGTGACGGCGCAGCCAGTCACGGTCCTCGCGGTAGCGCGGCCAGCGACGCTCGACCAGGGCCCAGAAGCGGCGGGAGTGGTCGAGGATCTCCAGGTGACAGACCTCGTGCCAGACGACGTAGTCGAGAACAGATTCAGGCGCGAGCAGCAAGCGCCAGTTGAAGCTCATGTGCCCGGTCGACGAGCACGAGGCCCAGCGCGTGCGTTGAGCACGGATCGACAGGTCGCGATACTGCACGCCCGCGAGCGCGGTGGCACGATCCAGGCGAGCGGCGATCTCCACGCGGGCGGCGCGGCGATAGAACCGCTCGATCGCCGGGCGGGCATCGCCCGCGGGCACGAAGAGTCGTCCTCCCCTGCGATGCACACGTGTACGGCCCGGTTGAGCGACCAGGCGCAGCGACCCGCCCAGGTAGGGGATTTCGCGCACCGCCCAAGATTATTCACCCGGCCGGGCGCATAATCTGAGCGAGGATGAGAGCAAAGTCCAGAGTCAAGCTCCCGCGGGAGGTCAAAAGCGAGTACGAGGTCTACCTCAACGGCGTGCACCAGCAGCGCGGGACCGACTACGAGGTGCGCGAAGGGATGCTCGTGTTCGAGGGAGAGCTGCGTAAGGACAAGATCAGCGGCTGGCGCTGGCTGCTGGGCGCATGGGGCGTGGGCACCTACAGGCAGAACGACTCGGTGGACGTACGCTACGAGGGGGCAGACGGCTCGCCGAGGCTGGCGGAGGGGCTGGAGATCGAAGTCGTCTGAGACGCCGACTCCCACGGCCGGGCGAGCTTCAGCGCGGACAGGATCGCGCGCGTGGCGGGAGAGCGGTTGAGCGTGTAGAAGTGGACGCCGGGCGCGCCGGCGGCAAGGAGCTCGGCGCACTGCAGGGTGGCGTAGGCGACGCCGAAGTCGAGGACCGCCTCGGCGTCATCGCCGCGCGCGTGCAGCTCGTCGCGCAACCCGGCGGGGATGCAGGCGCCGCACATCGTGGCCATCCGCTCGACCTGGCCGGCGTGGGTGATCGGCATGATGCCGGGGATGATCGGGACGTCGATCCCGGCGGCGCGCGCGCGGGCGATGAAGTCGAAGTAGAGGGTGTTGTCGAAGAACAGCTGGGTGATCAGGAAGTCGACGCCGGCGGCGACCTTCTCCGTCAGGTAGGCGAGATCGGCCTCGGGGCTGACCGCGTGGATGTGGGTCTCCGGAAAGCAGGCGGCGCCGATCGCGAACGGGTAGTCGGCGCGGATCAAGGCGACCAGCTCGCGCGAGTACTCCAGGCCGCCCTCGGTCTTGACCCACTCGTCGTGGCCGGCGGGCGGGTCCCCGCGCAGAGCCAGGACGTTGTCGATGCCGGCGGCTAGCATCTCGTCGAGGGTTGCACGCAGCTCGGGCACAGTGGCGCCGACACACGTGAAGTGGGCCATCGCCTCCAAGCCGAGCTCGGCGCGGATGCGATGGACGATCTCGATCGTTTGCGTCCGCGTGGAGCCGCCCGCACCGTAGGTGACGGACACGAACGAGGGGTCGAGCGTGCGCAGCTCGCGAAGAGCGGCGTAGAGATTGCGTTCACCGGCGGGCGTTTTCGGCGGGAAGAACTCGAACGAGAAGACGGGCTCGCCGCCGGAAGCAATGATCTGATCTATGCGCATGGCCCAATGCTATGCGGCGGCCGTCCACCGCTCGGGCTCGCCGGGAATGCGGACTGCCTCACCGGTGACCTCGAGATGCAGGAGCATCGCCAGGGTCTCGGTCAGCATCCACTGGGCCGCCATCGGCGAGAGCTCGGAGCCGTGGACGCGCGGGAGGATCGCAAACGCCGTCAACGGCTCGCCGGTCGCGATGACGGCCTGGATCTTGGCCAGATGCTCGGAGACGAGCGCGCGGTTGCCTTCGATGTGGGCGTGGACGTCGGTGAAGGTGCGGCCGTGACCGGGCAGGCACAAGCGCGCGTCAAGGGCCTCGACGACGTCGAGTGAGCGGACGAACTCGCCGACGGGGTCGGGGGAATAGCCGTAATCGAAATACAGGGAGATGCGGCCGAGCAGGTGATCGCCGGAGATCAACAGGCGGCGGTCGGGCTGGAACAAGCAGACGTGCGAAGGGGCATGGCCGGGAGTCTCGTGGACCGTCCAGGGGCCAAGGTCGGTGTCGACGACGACGCCTGGGAGAAGGGCGCGGTCGGGCTCGACGATCGCGGCGATGCCCGATTCGTGGTTGGCGCCTCGCTCGGCGGCGTAGCGACGCAGCGGCTCCTCGGGGACGCCGGACTGGCGAGCGATCTCCAGGCGCCGCAGGATCGCCGCGTCGGGATCCTCGGCCCAGCGGGACATGTGGGCATGGTTGGGGTGCATCCACAACTCGCAGCCCGAGCGCTCGATAATCGTGGCGGCCTGGCCGTAGTGATCGGAATGGGCATGGGTGCAGACCAGCAGGCGGACGTCTTCCAGGGCAAGACCGCACATCGCAAGAGCGCGTTCCAGATGGGCGAGCGAGCCGGGCGCATGGATGCCGGTGTCGAACAGCACGATGCCATCGCCGGATGCGACCGCCCAGGCATTGCCGTGGGGAACACCGGGCCAGGGCAGGGGCAAACGCAGACGAAAGACGCCGGGAAGCACGCGCTCGCCCCGCCCCAGCTCACGCTTGCGCACCGTGTCGGCCACCGGCGCAAGCCTAGCCGGACGGCCAGGCACGCGGTCGGGTGGGATGACTATCGGGGTTATCGGGTGGGGCGATCGAGCGGGCGGTCCCCACGGATCCACGTTGCGCCCAACTGGTTCGGACGGTCCTCAGATCGCGCTCGCGCCGTGCGGTCAGAGGTCTAGACTGGGGAGCTCGGTTCGCAAGGTCCAGACCGGGACCGGGATCTCAAAGGAGGCGGCATGGCCATAGAGCAGGACAGCGAAAGCCAGAGCGAGAGCAGCGCGGCCATGAAGGTGCAGGAGGCAGCCGCGAGCGTGCGACAGGCTTCATCCTCGTCCACGGGCGGACGCGGGCGGATCACCGGGAGCAAGGCCGAGGCTGTGACGCGAAGGTACTTCGAAGCGATCGACGCGCATGACGTGCAGGGCGCGGCGGCGATGTGGGCGGATGACGGGCGCGAGGACGTGCGCGGCCAGGGGCTGTTCATCGGGCCGGAGGGATTGCGCGAGTTCATCTCGAGCCTCGTGGAAGCGATCCCGGACCTGAAGGTGGAGATCGTCTCGACGACGACCGAGGGTGAGAGGTGCGCGCTGCACTGGCGGTTCAGCGGGACGTTCGCGGGACCTGGATCGTTCAACGGGATCGCGCCGACGGGACACAAAATGGAGTTGGAGGGCGTGGATGTCCTGACGGTGCGCGACGGGTTGATCCAGAGCAACGATGCGTTCACCGACACGATGGCGGTGCCGCGTCAGATCGGGATGATGCCGCCGCTGGGCTCGAGCGCCGAGCAGAGGATGACGGGCGCGTTCAACGTCAAGACGCGCGTGACCGACGGCCTTACCGGCGGGGAGGCCAAGCTCGTCGCGGAAGGCGTGTGGGTCGTGCAAGGTCAGCCGGGGCGGTGCAACGTGTACCTGATCGAGGACGAGGGCGGCGTGACGATGTTCGACGCGGGCGCACGCACGATGACGAGGGCTGTGGCAAGCGCAGGCGCAAAGCTCGGCGGGATCAAGCGGATCGTGCTGGGGCACGGGCACACCGATCATCGCGGTACGGCGCCGGGACTGAATGTGCCCGTTATCTGCCATCCCGAAGAGGTCCAGGACGCGGAGGGCACCGGCGGATGGCGCTACTGGCCGGGCGATCTGGCAGGGCTGCCACCGATCGCCAAGCAGATCCAGAGAGTGTGTCATCGCTACGCCTGGGACGACGGTCCGGTGAAGATCGCAGAGACCGTCAAGGAGGGCGACGAGGTGGCGGGATTCAAGGTGATCGACCTGCCCGGGCACGCGCCGGGACTGATCGGGCTGTGGCGCGAAGCGGACCGTCTTGCGCTCGTCAGCGATTGCTTTTACACCCTGGACATGTGGGGCCGCAGCGTCCCCGTGAGCGTGCCGGCGCAAACGTACAACTACGACACCGGGCAAGCGCGAGAGAGCATGCGCAAGCTCGCCGCGATGGAGCCTGCCGCGGCCTGGCCGGGACACGCGAACCCGGCCACGGGTGACGTGCGGGGGCAGCTGTTGAAGGCAGCAGGCGCGGCGCCCTGACGACCGGATGACGGCGTGAATGCGGCGTCCTCGATCGGCTTATGTGCCGAGCACACTTCAGCGTTTTGCCCGCATCCCATTGCCTCATTTGTCCTTCAGCCCCTCAGAAGCGGGACGGGTAGACCGTGGGTAGACGCAGCCGCCGGCGCGCCGCGGGGAGCGGGGGCGGCGCTCGCCCGGAGAAGCTCGTGGCCCCGACCAGTGAGTACTCCGACAAGGACGGCAATGTGTTGACGCTGCGCGGGGCGCTGACACCCGCGACACGGCGCGAGTATGCCGATACGCTCGCGGGCACGAACGGACGGCCGGCCAGCACCCAGGAGGATGTCTGGCAACGAGCGATGGAGCTGCTGTTCGAGCGGCTGGCGGTCAGCTGGACGATCGCGGGCGCCGTGATCGACGATCAGCGTGAGCTGCTGGCGCGTTACAGGGCGGCCAGTCCCACCGAGCGGGCCTGGACCAGGGAGATGCTGCGAGAGCATTGCGCCGAGAACTTCCCGGACGTGCAGACTCCCTGAATGGCTTTACCTAAATGCTAAACTCGTAAAGGAGATGGCCAAGATCTCGAGCAAGAATCAAGTCACCCTGCCCGTCCGAGTCCTGCGAGAGGCAGGGCTTGCAAGCGGAGATCAGCTGGTGATCCGCGCCTCCGGGTCCGGGCGAGTGGAGATCGAGCGGGCAGAGGATCTCGTGGACCGCTTCGCCGGCAGCCTTCCCGCCCACACCTATCCAGTCGGATATCTCGACGAGCTGCGCGACGAGTGGCCTCGATAGTCCTCGACGCCGATGTCCTCATCGGATTTCTCGATCCGGCCGACGTGCAACACGAGCGGGCAGTCGAGCTGACACGGCCCTGGCTGACGGGCGAACACGAACTCCATATGGGCGCCGGAGCGTACGCGGAGATACTCATCCGTCCCCTTCGGGGTCACACAGACGCTCGAGTAGACGCCTTTCTGGACGCCGCAAACGTCCAGATTGTCACGATTGACCGCGCACTTGCACGTAGCGCCGCCAAGTTGCGCGCCCGTCACCGGAGCCTACGTCTGCCGGACGCCCTGTCGCTGGCGACCGCACTCAGCCTGAGCGCTGAGCTTGCAACATTCGATCAGCAACTTCAGCGCATCGCACGCTCAGCCGGCGGCGCCTAGGAGAGCAGCTCCAAGCGCGGACCGTGGGATACACCGGCCGCGATGAAACGGGCGGTGGCAGGACTCAGCACGAACTCGAGCGTGTCCCCGGTCTCCCCGCGCACGCGCAGGCGACGACCCTCATCGGAGACCGCGACGACCGTGCCGCGTTCGAAGCCGCCCCCGAAGTGGGCGATGCGCGCGGGGGCGCCAACGCGCGGGACGGGTCGCGAAGGACCAAGCATCAGGGAGATGGTAGGCCCCCGAGGCTGACCTCACGCGAGCCGAGGCGACCACACCAGCCGGGCGGCGCAGCCCAAGACCACCTCACGCAAACCGGTATCGCGAGAATGATCACGACCCCAACCGGCATCGCAATCCCCAAAGACCGACCTCACGCGAGTGGGTGTCGCAACCCAAGACCCCAACTTCACGCGAGCCGGGGGCGCAGCCGGCGGGAATCACCGATACCTTGCCGACCATGCGCCGCCGCACCAAGATCGTCGCGACCATCGGGCCCGCCTCGCGCGAGCCGGACACGCTGCTGCGAATGGTGCAGGCGGGCATGGATGTCGCGCGGCTGAACTACTCGCATGGGACGCTTGACGAGCACGCCGAGACGGTCGGGCGCGTGCGTGACGCCGCGGGCCGGGCGGGGCGGCCGGTGGCGATCCTGCAGGACCTGCCAGGCCCGAAGCTGCGAATCGGGGCGCTGCGCGAGGACGTCGTCGAGCTTACGGCCGGCGAGCGCCTGACGATCACCGGCGGGGAGACCGACGAGCTCGGCGACGCCCAGCACATGAGCATCACCTGGGAGGGGCTGGCTGACTCGATGGCGCCGGGCGAGGTGATGTATCTCGCCGACGGGTCGGTGCGGCTGCGAATCGTGGAGGTGCGCGCCGCCACGCACGAGGTCGAGGCGGAGATCGAGGTCGGCGGCGCGGTCGCCTCGCGTCAGGGACTGAACATCCCGGGGCCCACCGAGTCGCTGCCGTCGGTGCCCGAGCACGACCTCGAGCTCCTGCGGCACGGCGAGTCGATCGGGGTCGACATGGTTGCGCTGTCGTTCGTGCAGCGTCCCGAGGACGTCGAGACCGTGCGCGACCACACGCGGCTGCCGCTGATCGCCAAGATGGAGAAGCCCCAAGCGGTGGAACGAGCAGAGGAGATCGTCAGGGCAGCCGACTGCGTGATGGTCGCCCGGGGCGACCTCGGGATCGAGCTGGCGATCGAGCGCGTGCCGATCGTGCAGAAGCAGCTGTTGCGTCTCGCCGGTCACCTCGCGCGCCCGTCGATCACCGCAACGCAGATGCTCGACTCGATGGTCACCTCTTCGCGCCCCACCCGCGCGGAGGTCGCCGACGTGGCGAACGCGATCCTGGACGGCACCGACGCGGTCATGCTCTCTCAGGAGACGGCGATCGGCGCCTACCCGGTGGAGACGATCGCGATGATGGCAGCCATCGCCGAGCAGGCCGAGGCGATCGCACCATACGAGGACTGGAACGCCTCGCGCGTACGCCGCGTGG
The DNA here is from genome assembly GCA_963705245.1 of uncultured Solirubrobacterales bacterium. Classification (GTDB taxonomy): domain Bacteria; phylum Actinomycetota; class Thermoleophilia; order Solirubrobacterales; family Solirubrobacteraceae; genus Palsa-744. The sequence goes on from OY970062.1 coordinate 468,469, forward strand.
ACACCGACCCCGCGTACACGATCGCCCACAACCTGTGCGTGGCCGCGCGCGAGCTGCGCCTGGACGCGCTCGTGATCCCGACCCTGTCCGGACGCTCGGCGCGGCTGGTCTCAGCGCACCGCCCGACCGCCCCGATCTATGCGCTGTCACCCGGCAAAGAGACGGTCCGCCGCTGCGGGCTGATGTGGGGTGTGCAGGCCGCCTCGATGCGCCGCCACGAGACAACCGAGGCGCTGATCGCCGACGCCGCCAAGCGCGTGGTCGAGCTGGGCTGGTGCAAGCCCGGTCAGCGTGTCGGCATCACCGCGGGACTGCCTTCCGGGCGACCCGGCACGACAAGCCTCGTGCAGATTCAGACGGTATAGAGGTCCGTAGGAGTTCCCGCGGACCGTAGGAGTTCCCGCGGACCGTAGGAGTTCCCGCGGACCGTAGGAGTTCCCGCGGACCGTAGGAGTTCCCGCGGACCGTAGGAGTTCCCGCGGACCCGCGATCAGATCCCCAGTGCCCGTGCCTTGGCGGCAGCGAACTCCTCGTCGGTCAGTGCGCCGCTGGCATGCAACTGCGCCAGCTGGTTGATCTTCTCCACGGTCGGGTCCGCCGGCGCTGGCGCCGCGGCTGCGGGTGGAGCCGGAGGTGGCGGTGGCGGCGGCGCTTCCGCCGCCTGGTTTTGCGCGGCCATCGCCCCACGCTTTGAGCCTTGATAGGCGACGGCTCCGACAGCAGCCGCGCGGAGCAGTGGACGGCGTCTTCCGATCGGCATGATCTACGCCTCCTCGGGCAGCGCCAGGCCCAGCGCGAGCATGATCTCCGGAGCCGCCGCGACGACCTTAGGACCGCCGACCTGAAAGGCCACGGCGCGCAGCACGCCAAGGATGTCCTCCGGCGTCGCGCCTTCGTCCAGCGCGTTGCCGATCTGCCAGGCGTAGGACACCGGCGGAGCATCCAGCGCGATCAGTGCCGCGATTTTCACCAGCGCATACGTGCGGGCGTCCAGACCCGTGACCTCACGGCCGAGCTCGCGCATGCCGATCGCCGTGTCCAGGATGCTCGCGTCACCGACGGAGATGCCCGTCAGCACCTCGTGTGTGTCTTGTGCGACATCAGCCATATATGTTCCTTTCGTACCCACGCGTCGCGGGTTTGAAGTGGTCGAATTGATCCGGGACAAAGCGATCGCCGGCCGTAAGGTCATCGTACTCCCATGCGTACGCCGCGAGGTTGCCCCGACGTGGCCGCGCGGTTCGGACATGTAGCAATATGCTCCAGCAGTGCACTGGGCTTCGCTGCCGCGAACGGCACATGCGGAGTGATTTTCGACCGATTGGACAGACGACATGATCGCCGCAACCAGCTATCCGTTCCTGGAAGTCTTTTGGACGATGCTCATATTCTTCGCGTTCGTGATCTGGATCTGGATCCTGATCACGGTGCTGATCGACATCTTTCGCCGCCACGACACATCGGGGTTCGCCAAGGTTCTGTGGATCATCTTCATCATCGTGCTCCCATATCTCGGCGTGTTCGTGTATCTGATCGTCGAGCACAAGGGCATGACCGAACGGGCCATCAAGCAGCAGGAAGCGACTCAATCGCAGATGGACAAGTACGTGCAGTCGGTCGCCGCCCAGACCGATCCCGCGGAGCAGATCACCAAGGCCAAGGGCCTGCTCGACGCCGGCACGATCTCCCAGACCGAGTTCGATCAGATCAAGCAGAAGGCACTGGCCGGGGCATAGCCAGAAGCGTCGGGGAGCGCACCGGGCGCCGGCGTGGCATCGCGCGCCGGCGCCAGCGCTCCCGCAACGCCGACAGGTGCGGTAAGCGGCGCCGACGGCAATCGATGCAAGGGCTGGCTCACGGCTTACCCATCAAACCAGCTCGCACCCGTCAACTGCGTGCTCCGATCCCCGCGTGCGCGTAGAACTCGGCCTCTTCGCGGCCCAGCTCCGTCACCGGATCATCGCCATACATCCACTCGCGCGCGATCCGGTGCCAGTTTGCGCGCGCTCGCAGCTGTGACAGAACCGCGAGCGTGAGCATCTCCATGCGCCGGCCGAACAGGTGCTCGGGGCGCATGTCCTGGTGGCGCATCTCGGCGAAATAGCTGCTGCGCGGGTCCGAGCTCTCGATCATCACCTGCGTGGCGATCTCCGGTGTCAGCTGGACCGGTTCGTCGGTCGTGTACCACCAGATCGCCTCGCCGATGAACGCCAGCAGATGGTCGGGGTTGACCCGATCCGGTTCGGGCAGGAACCCGGACTGCGCGAGCAGCCGATGCAGCTCGGCCGCGTCCCCCTCGACCACCGCCCGCTGACAAGCCAGCTCGAGGTCGACCGGCTCGCGCTCCATGCGCTTGAACAACCCGAAGTCAAGGAACGCGACGTGTCCGTCCGCAGCCGATCTTCCGGGATCGACCAGCAGGAAGTTCCCCGGATGAGGGTCGCCGGAGAACTGCCGGTGCCGGTACAGGCAGCCGAGAAAGAAGCGAAACACGATCTCCCCGATCCGGTCGCGCTCGGCCTGCGGACGAGTCTTCAGCTCCTCGAATCCCACCCCTTCGACGAACTCGCTCACAAGCACCCGCTCGCGCGACAGGCTCGTGATGACCTCGGGCACGGTGATGAACGGGTGACCTCGAAATATGCGCGCGAGCGCGCTCTGGTTCTGCGCCTCCAGCTCGTAGTCGAGCTCCTCTCCGATCCGCTCCCGGATCTCCGTGGCGATCGCCTTCGCGTCCATCCCCGGCGTCATCCGCTTCAGCAGGCGCATGATCATGTCCAGGTTCTGCATGTCCGCGCGCACGGCCGCGGCAACCCCGGGGTACTGGACCTTGACCGCGACCTCGCGATGGCCGTCGTGCAGCGTGGCCCGATAGACCTGCCCGATCGATGCTGCTGCGATCGGCTCCTCGTCAAACGACGCGAACACCTCGGAGATCGGATCTTCGAGATCGTCCTCGATCACGCGACGCATCTGCTTGAACGACACCGTCGGCGCGGAGTCCCTGAGCTTCGCCAGCTCGCGCTGGAACTCCTCCCGGTACTCCTCCTCCACGAGCCCGACATCCAGGAACGACATCACCTGGCCGAGCTTCATCGCCGCGCCCTTCATCGTCCCGAGCGCCGCGACTATCTGCTTCGCGGTCTCCAGCTGACGCTTGGCGAGCGCTCGTTCGGAAGCCTCCTCACCGCGCGTGACGTTCGCCGCGCGCGTGCCGAACTGCTTGACCGCCTCGCCCGCGGCGAGCTTGCCGACAGCCGCCGTGCGCCGCACACGCGAGGTCGGGATCTTCTTGTTCGTTTCGCGCGGCGCCATACGCTTTGCATCCTAGGCGCTATGCCCGCGGCTCAAACCCGCTGGACTTTGGACCCCGGCACGATGTCATCCGCCCCACCGGGCCAACGTACCCAGGCCTTGGTCCCGCCGTCATAGTCATCACACATCAATACGAGCGTCGCCCGCTCGTCAAGCGCGGTGCACAGCTCGGTCCCCTCCGCGTCAAGACCGCGCCAGATCCGGATGAACGGGTTCTCATCCCACTCGCGCCCGACAGTGCTCGCATCGGCATGACCCGGATGAATGACGGTATCGGGAGGCAGCTCCATCAGCGTGCCCATGATCGAGTCCTTCAGGTCGGTGTACGTCGTGTGCCCGGGCGCACGCACTCCCCCGACCGAGCCCGCGAACAGCGTGTCGCCGGTGAACACGACCGCCTCTCCCCCCGTGAACCCTCCCGGCGCGGCGCTCACCGACGGGCGTCTGACGGCTACCCCGCCCGGTTCGCTGACGAGGAACGACAGCATCCCCGCGGTATGCCCCGGCGTGTGCAGCGGGCGCACCTCCAGCGTGCCGAACCGCAGCATCTCACCGGCCTGCACCGTGTCCGCCTGCACCTCACCCAACCCCGGCCGCTCCAGCGGATGGATCAGGACTTTGAGCTTCGGCCAGCGCTCGCGCAGAGTCCCTACATCGCAGACATGGTCATAGTGATGATGGGTAAGCAGCACATGTGTGGGCGTCACCCCCAGACGCTCGGCCACCGCGATCAACGGCTTGACCGGTCCGCCCGCGTCGATGAACAGAGCCTGGCCCCCATCGCCGTCAGCAACGAGATAGGTGTTCGATACGAACTGGGGATTGGACGCGCGCTCGATGATCATCCCAGCCATCCTTGCACGAGTGGTCTTTGCGGTGCTATGCGCGTCTCTGGCGGGCCAGTGAGACGAGATGGCTTACCGGCCCGCTGGCTCGATGGCGCATTTGCGACGCGTTACAGCCTTCGGTGACCCGGACATACTCGCTCATTGAGTCAACTTCTTCCATCAGCTTCTCCTAGACTCCGCGCATGCCCCTGATCCACACCTGCTACCGCATCACCGACATCGACCGCTCGGTCGCGTTCTACAACGCCCTCGGCTTCCAGGAGATCGGCCGCATCCCGATCAAAGACGAGGCCGTGAACGTGTTCATGAACCAGCCCGGCGACGGCGACATGCCGCGACTGGAGCTCACGCACAACTTCGGCGTGGACTCCTACGAGATCGGCACCGGTTACGGCCACATCGCGATCACGAGTCCCGACCTCGACGCGACCCTCGCCAAGCTCGCCGAGCAGGGCATCGAGCCCGAGAAGCCGCCCTACTCGGTCCGCGAGGGCGGCTCGCGGCTGTGCTTCGTCAAAGACCCCGATCAATACCGCGTGGAGATCATCGAGCAGCGCTAGCAAGCTGGGTCACGCTGGGAATCCGTGGCTCGCTACCGTCAGCCCAGTGGACGCTGACGCGCTCCTCGTAGTGGCGATCAGCGGGTCAATTCCATCGGCCACACCTCTACGACGCCGTGCGCTACCGCGCAGGGAGTCTTGGAGACTAGGTTCACCGCCTCCTCGAGGCTCGTGGCATCGATGACGGCGAAGCCGGCGACCGGGAGATCAGAGCGCTGGAATGGGCCGTCGATCGTCTTCACGCCGACAGCGTCAGGGTTGCGCACCTGCACCGGATTGCCAGCGACGCCCATCAACGCTCCCCCCGCACGGAGTCGCTCGTCGTGCGCGTGGGACGCGTCGCGGATCGAGGGATCCGTGCGGTCATAGCCTGCGCGGTCTCCGTATCCGATCGTGAGAAACTTCGGCATGAGCACCTCCTGGGTTGCTGTAAACGTCTCGTTGCTATGACGGGCCACGTGCGACTGGCACAACGATCGTGGCGCGCTTCTCCGTCAAGTTCCCCCGATAGTCTCATGAGCTGACGCACTTGGTAGGGCTTGGCTTGTCCGCGCACCGCCTGGCTCTGGCGCCGTGCGCGGGCGACCGCCGCGACCGCCGGGACCGCCGGGACCGCCGGGACCGCCGAACATACTGATCACGCTCAACCAAGCGGGTCCGACCGGTTGTGCTACATTGTGACGCACAATGGCCACCACGCATCCAAGATCTGCAGCCAAGACTGTCGGGGTTCGCGAGCTTCGCCAGAACCTGAGCCGCTATTTGGAGCGCGTCAAGGACGGCGAGACGCTCACGGTCACCGAGCGGGGGCATGAGGTCGCACGGCTCGTGCCCTCGCGTCCCGATATCGATCCCTACTACCTGAGGCTCGCCGAGAAGTACGGCGCGACGATCCCCACCAGGAACCTGCTCGAGGCCATCGACAGTCTGCCCCCCCGCAGCAAACCGGCGCCTTCCGGCACAACTGACGCGATCCTCGCCGAAGATCGTCGTGACAGATTCTAAGGACGCGCGCTCAAGCGTATATGTCGATACCAGCGTCTTCGGGCGAGTCATGCTCGAAGAGCCCGATAAGAAGGCGATACAGCGCGACCTTGCCAAGTTCGATCGGAGTGTCGCCAGCCGCCTCCTGAGTATCGAGCTGCGCCGGGTGGGCCGCCGTGAGGATGCTCTTGAAGAGGCCGATCGGCTACTTGAGGGCGTCCTGCTGATCGCTCTGGACGATGATGTCCTTGCGGCTGCCGAGACTATTCTTCCAACCTCTGTCGGCACGCTCGACGCTATCCATCTCGCCACGGCGGTACGTCTCGCCAAAGCCGGCGAGCTGGACGCGCTGATGACCTACGACAAGCAGCTTGCAACGGGCGCTCGCGAGCACGGCCTCGAGGTCTTAGCGCCGAGCTGATCCCGACGCCTGCACGCCTCTAGGCGAAATGGCCGGCCCTGTATCCGCGACGTTCGCCAAGGCGGGCAAGACGAGCGATGATCGGCCGCTGCAAGGCCGGCGGCGGCATGGAGAAGACGACCATGTCGCGATAGTGATGCAACATGACCGCGCCCTGGAGGAGCCCGCTGAGACTCCGAGGGATGCCTCGCTTGGTGAACTTGCCCGCACGGTTCAGAGCAGCAGCGTCTTCGAGGAATTCCTGCAACTCGGCCGCCGGCGGGCTGGCGTCGCAAATCAAGTGGGCCTCCTCCGCGCCGGTGTTGCGATAGCCATGGCGCACGCCCGGTACCACCACGGCCTCATCGCCGGCGGTTGCGCGAACCCGTTTGCGCCCTACGAGAACCGTGACCTCGCCGGAAAGGACTTTGAAGCGCTCCTCCATGACGGGGTGCACGTGCGGTATCAAGACTCCTCCGCCAGGATCGACCCACGCCTCGACCTGCAGCACCTCACGACCGTCCCCGGCCACGGCCCGTCGAAAGATGTATCGCTGAGAGAGAACCGGATCGTCTATGACACGCTCGTCCATCTCGGGCTCCTTCACCGTCGTGGTCATTGCCTAACCTAGACATGATTAGGCAAACGTGAATCTACCTGAGGAACCTCAGGTTGCTCACGTCCAACCCGCAGCCCCCTTTCACGTCCAACCCGCAGCCCCTGCGACCTATAGTGATCGCGCATGGAACTGGGCCTCGCCACATTCGCCGATGTCAGCCCTGGCGCCGGCCCGGAGCAAGTAGCACAGCGCCTGCGTGAGCTGCTCGAAGAGATCGAGCTCGCCGATCAGCTCGGCATCGAGGTGTTCGGACTGGGCGAGCACCATCGACCCGACTATGCGGTGTCCTCCACGGTCGTGGCCCTCGCGGCTGCGGCGGCCAGGACCAAGACGATCCGCCTCAGCAGTGCGGTCACGGTTCTGAGCTCCGCCGACCCGGTCAGGGTGTTCCAAGACTTCGCCACGCTCGACCTGCTCTCGGGAGGACGGGCGGAGATCATGGCGGGCAGGGGGTCGTTCACAGAGTCCTTCCCGCTGTTCGGGTATGACCTCGACGACTACGACGAGCTGTTCGCGGAGAAGCTGCAGCTGCTGCTTGCGCTGCGCGCCTCCGAGCGAGTCACTTGGTCGGGTAAGCACCGCGCGGAGCTGCGCGACATCGGCGTCTATCCGCGTCCGATCCAGGATCCCCTGCCGGTCTGGATCGCCGTCGGCGGCACGCCCGGCTCGGTCGCACGCGCCGGCATGCTCGGGTTGCCGTTGATGATCGCAATCATCGGTGGCGCGCCTGTCCGGTTCGCACCGCTGGTTGAGCTTTACCGGGAGGCCGCCCGCCGCGCGGAGGCCGATCCCGCCGGGCTCGCGGTGGGAATCAACTCACACATGTACCTCGCCGACACCCCGGAGCGCGCCCGGGACGAGTTCTATCCCGCGTACTCGCAGATGATGAATCGCATCGGCCGCGAGCGCGGCTGGCCACCGATGACTCGGGCACAGTTCGACGCCGGCTGCGCACCGGACGGGCATCTGCTCGTCGGTACCGCGCAAGGAGTGGCCGCGAAGATCATCGCCCATCATGGGCTGTTCGAGCACGATCGCTTTCTCGGCCACATCAGCGTGGGGGTGCTTCCCCACACACAGGCGATGCGCGCGATCGAGCTGTATGGAACCGAGGTCGCACCGATCGTCCGCGCAGCGCTCGGAGCGCCCTGACATCCGGGAGCCCGCCCTTGGTCCGCGCCCTTGGTCCGCGCTTGGGTCCGCCCGCGCTTGGGTCCGCCCGCGCTTGGTCCGCGCCTGCTCAGGACAGCACGCGTTTGCGGAAATTGCGCAGGCCGAGCGTCAGGAACACCACGCAGAAGCCGATCAAGACCGGATAGACGACGTAGAGAGGCATGTGCGACGCATGGGTCAGTCCGGCACGCAAGCCCTCGTTCACATAGATCAAAGGATTGACCAGCACGATGATCTGCAACCAGTGGATGCCGCCCACCTGCACAGGTGCAAGGCGTGTCCACTGGTAGTAAGTCCCACCGAGGAACGTCAGCGGCAGGACGACGAACCCAAACATCAGGCCGAGGTTGCGCGCCTCGAATGCGGTGCCCAGCAGCAGACCGAGCGAGGTCATCGTCACACACGCGAGCGGGATCAGGGTGATCACGACCGGCCAGGTGACCGACAGATGGGCTTCGACTCCGCTGGCGTGGACGACCGAGGCGATCGGGAACACGATCAGCGCGGCGATCAGACCTTGAGTGGCCCCCGACAGAACCTTCGCGACGGCGACCAGCCAGATCGGGCATGGCGCCTGCACGCGATCCTCGATCTCACGCGTATAGCCGAACTCTTGGGCCATCACCATCGCGACTGCCTGGATGCCCTGGAACATGATCGTGATCCCGACGACGCCCGGGACCAGCACGGTGGCGAACGCCGACTCGGCGACCTTGCCTCCGCCGCCGCCTACGCCCTGGCCGATCGTCGGGAACACGTACAGAAAGACGAAGACCAGCAGGAATGGCTGCACCAGCGTGCGGATTACGAACTCGGCGAAGTTCTTTCTCAGCACGACCAGGTCGCGCAGAATCAGCGCCAGCAGCGCGGAGCGGCTCGCGGTCATCGTCGAGCGCGCCGGCTCGATCTCGATCCGCGGGTGGGACGAGGCGGGCGTCGTCGGCTGGGTGGCCGTGGCGGCCATCAGTCGCGCAGCTCCTTACCCGTGAGGCTGATGAAGACGGTCTCAAGACTCGGTTCGGAGACCGACAGGTCGGCAAGGTCAAAGCCGGCGCTCTCAGCCGCGTTGACCACGCGGGGAACGAGTCGCTCGGCCTCCTTCACGTGCAGCTCGACCCCGCCGTCGACCACACGCGTGCGCGTGACCTCGGCGATCTCGCCCGCAAGTCGCTCGCCGAGGGCTTGCATCTCGCCTCCCGTCGCCTTGACGGTGACGATCGTGTCGGCTCCCACCGTGCGCTTCAGCGCCTCGGGCGTGTCGAGCGCGAGAATCTTGCCGTGGTCCATGATCGCCACACGGTCACAAAGCTCCTCGGCCTCCTCCATGTAGTGGGTAGTCAGCAGGATCGTCTGACCCTCGCGGTTGAGCTCGCCGAGGATCTCCCACAGCGCCAAGCGACTCTGTGGATCGAGGCCCGCGGTCGGCTCGTCGAGAAACAGCACGGCCGGGCGGTGGAAGATCGCTCGCGCCATCATCAGCCGCTGGGCCATCCCGCCCGAGAGCGCATAGACCGACGCCTTCGCCCATTTCGAGAGACGCAGCTTCTCCAGCAGCTCATCGGCCGTGCGTCGTGACTCAGCTGCGGAGATACCGAACAGGCGACCATGAAAGTAGAGGTTCTCCCACACGGTCAACTGCCGATCGAGCGTGTTCTGCTGGGAGACGATCCCAATCAGCTGCTTGGCCAGGGCAGGATGGGCGACGACGTCGATCGCGCCCACATAGGCTGACCCCGATGTCGGTATCACCCGCGTGGTGAGCATCCCTGCGGTCGTGGTCTTGCCGGCGCCGTTCGGACCGAGCAACCCAAAGATCTCACCGCCGAGCACGCTGAGATCCAGGCTGTCGACCGCCGCAAAATCGGTGCCGGCGTAGACCTTGGTCAACGCGACCGTGCGAATGACCTCGCCCGGGTCGCCACCGCCACCGCCGTCGCCACCGAGGACTCGCGCGTCCGTGGTGGATCCTGGGAGGAGTGGTGGGGCATCCACCGGTCGGGCCGCGGCCATCACCACTCCAATCTATAACGCTTGCGCGCTACCCTCCCGTGAACCGATGGCGGACACGAGCAAGATCGCCAAGAACCTCGAGCGGTTTGCGCAGGCAGTGGCCGCCCACGACCGCGAGAACCCGACGCACACCGCACATGGCATCGGGCTGGCCCATTTCGACCTGGAGCGGCTCGGATTCGAGGAGGGCGAGACCGTGCTGCCAGGCATCACGATCCACGGCGACAGCGGCGTCACAGGTAACTTCAGGGTGCTCTGTGACGGCGAGCACGACGAGGGCGAGCGCGAGACCGAGGAAGAGGTCGTCGAGGCTGTGGGTACGCAGTTCGTCCCGGCGGTCGCGCCAGCGGTCGCGCCGGGGGTGGCGCCAGGGCGCTCTCCATTCGAAGAGCACTAGTCCTTCATGCTCGCCACGATCGCGAGACAATTGAGGACGGGCGTGCGGCGCCCGGAGAATCGACCCGATCGGAACGCGGCCGGCCACCGACGCCGGGCGCGGAGAGCGGGGCACAGAGCCAGATTCCTCAGCCGGGGACGACCGGCGGGGGGACCCCCGCGCGCGCAGCGATCATGACCACGAGCCGCTCGATCGTCGGGCAGGCAAGGTCGTGACGTGCGCCCGCACGCAAGATCGCGCCCGGGATCGCGTCGAGCTCGGGCGGGCGTCCGGCGGCGATGTCTCGCTGCATCGAGCTGCCGAGCGTGTCGTGTGCCCGCTCCAGCTCGGCTAGCGCAGTCTGGGGATCCACGTCCTCTGCGCCCTCGGCCTGTCCGACGGCACAAGCCTCCTCGATCGTCCCGACCAGATCGGCGCGCAGCTCGGGGGTGGAGCGGATCTCTCCCAGCAGGGTGTCGTAGGCGCTGGTCGTGCACGCGAGCGCGTTCAGGCGGACGAGCTTGGACCACATCACCTGTGCCTCGGAGCGCTCGGACACCGGCATCGTCACCCTCGCGGGCACGCCGGCGTCTGTGAGCGCTTGTGCCATCGCCTCCATCCCCGCAAGCGCGCGCGGGCTGTGGGTGGCCATGTCGACCAGCAGGAACTGGCTCGTATGGACGACCACCCCCGGCTCGGGGCGATCCGCCTCGACGCGAATCGTGCTTGCGAGCACCGAATCCGCGCGGAAGCGCCGGCGCAACGCAGCGATGTGGTCGAGTCCGTTGAGCAGCGGCAACACAAGTGCCGGCTCGACCTGAATGCGCTCCAGCGCGCTGTCGAGCCCAGCAGCCTTGGTTGCGACGACCAGCACGTCCACTTCCTCTCGCAAGCGTGCACGCGCGCGCACACGCACGTCGATGTCGCCGAACATAACGCTGCGCACCGCCAGCCCCCGCTCGGTGATCGTCTCCGCGGTGGACTCTTGTGCGATCACGATCACCTCGGCGCCGGCCTGCGCGAGCACGCCCGCCACCAGCCCGCCCACGCCACCGGGGCCAAGAACTGCGACTCTCACGTCAAGGTCCTATCAGTGGATCGATCAGCACACCCGGGTTCATTATCCCGGACGGGTCGATCGCCGCTTTGGCGCCACGCAGGGCCTGGGCGAACGGCTCCGGGCGCTGGCGGTCATACCAAGGCCGGTGATCGCGCCCGATGGCGTGGTGATGGGTGATCGTGCCACCATGCGCGATCACCGCGTCAGAGGCCGCACGCTTGATCTCCCTCCACTGCTCGACCTCCTCGCCGCGACGGGCCGGCGCGATCACGGTGAAATAAGGGGCGGGACCGTCTGGATAGACGTGAGTGAAGCGACAGCTGACCTGTCCGGCGCCGCGAGCCGCGGGCGCTGCCAAAGACTCGATCGCCTCGTAGACGGCGCCTGTCACATGCTCGTGGAAGGCCGGAAAACGCTCCCATGTGATCGCTGTCTCGAATGTCTCCGAGAGGACACCCATCGCGACGAGCACGTCACGCAGGTATGGAGCGCCAAGGAACGCGCTGCGCCAGGCGCCGACCGCGTCGGCACCGGATCCAGCAGAGGCCCCGGTCCTTGACCCAACAGGGCCGCCGGTCTCGTCCCCGCCACCGACAGTCATACCCCCGCCGGCTGCGCCGGTGAGAGGCGAGGACGGGTTCTCTGAGCCGGTCCTACGATGACTCTCGATCGTGCCCCCGTGCTCGGCGCAGATCGCGAGCGCCCGCGACATCGCCTCGTCAACAGGGTGGTCGGCGGACTCGAAGCCGAGCACCAGGAGCGCGCAGGAGCCGTCGCCGGCCATCGTCGTGCGCGCTTCGCGCGCGTCGATCAGGCGGCAGTTGGCCGGGGAAAGACCGGACTGGCTGAGCGCGCGCACGCAGTCGGCGCCGTCGAGGAAGCGCTCGAAGCGCACTCCCGCAGAGGCGCGCTGTGAAGGTCGCGACTGGATGCGGACCCACGCCTGGGTGATCACGCCGAGGATGCCCTCCGAGCCGGCGAGCATCCGGTCGGGGCTGACCCCGGCGCCGGAGCCTGGCAGCCGGCGCGACTCCCATCGTCCGGCGGGTGTAATCGCGCGGGTGGACTCTACGAAATCCTCGATGTGCGTCAGAACGGTCGCGAAGTGACCGGCCGCGCGCGTGGCGATCCAGCCGCCGAGGGTGGAGTACTCAAACGATTGGGGGTAGTGGCGCAGCGTGAAGTCATGCTCGGCGAGCTGGGACTCGAGGACAGGCCCGGATGCGCCCGCCTGGATGAGAGCCGCACGCGAGACGGGGTCGACCTCGAGCACGCGGTCGAGCGTGGACAGGTCGATCGAGACGGCGCCGTTGCAAGCACCGTCGCTGAGATCGCCGGCGACGGCGATGTCGGGGGTCACCCCGCCCACCACGGAGGTGCCCCCGCCATAGGGAATCGCGGCGACACGCTCGGCCGTGCACCACTCCAGCAAACGTTCGACATCAGTCTCAGAGCGCGGGTGGGCGACGAAGTCGGGGGGATGGACAAAGCGACCACGAAAACCGTGGATCACGTCGGCGTAAGACTTGCCGAGGGCGTGGGTCGCACGGGCGTGGACGTCGCTTGAGCAAATGTCCACCAAGTCCGCCGGCGGAAGGACCCGTGGGGACGCCAACTCGACCGCTTCAAGTGGAACCGGAGCCTCGATCTCGCCGAGCGATACATCGCCGAGCGCGGGACGAAGATGGGCGCCGAGGCCGGCCGCGGTCTCACGCAGGTCCGCGAGTGCGGGCTGCTGGTCCTCGAAACCCCAGCCCCAGTGCTTGCGCCGACGGATGTTCACCGAGTCGAGTCTACGGTCACTAGCCTGTAGTCGAGAATGGGAGCGAGACCGCAGCCGACACAACCACAGCCGACGCAGCCGCAGTCGACACAACCACAGTCGACGCAGCCACAGCCGACGCAGCCACAGCCACAGCCGACGGGAGCCGAGCGGCCGGAGATCCTCGCCCGCGGTCCCTGGGCACTGGAGCAGGTGAAGGCCAGCTGGCGCAAAGAGCACTACAAGCCCTCGCGGGAGCACAGCGAAGCCGCCGATGTCGCGATCGCGGAGCTGCGCGAACGGGGATCGCCGAGCCACGACGGCGTCGCCGCGCGGCTGGTCGACTACGCGCAGGACCAAACAGGCGGACTCGCGCTGGAGCTCCAGCCTCAGCGCTGGGCGCTGCGGCTGATCGCGGGCGACGCCTCGCAGAGCGTCGCGGCGCTGTGTGTCACCCGCTCGACCGATGGCCGCTGGCTGGCGGGCAGGCGCGCGTCGTGGGTCGCCTCGTGGGCCGGACGCTGGGCGCTCGGCGCGGGCGGCGCGGTCGACCTGGACGAGAATCCAGCTGACACGCTCACGCGAGAGCTGCAGGAGGAGTGGTCGGTCGAGCCAGAGCGCGTGCGCGGCGAGGCGCTCATCAGACTGCCTCATCGGCTCGTGATGTTCGTCGGGCAAGCCTGGCTCGCGGAAGGGGTCGACGCCGAAGTCAAGCCCGACCACGAGCATGACGAGTTCGCTTGGTGGCCGCGCGAGATCGATCGGTGGCCGGCGGAGGCGGAGGCGCCGCTGCGCCTGATGGCGCACTGGCTGTCTGCGAAGTGAGCACACCTGCAACACCCGCGGGCACGGTACCGAGCGCGGGGCCGATCACGCTAGGGCGGTTGAAGTGGGTGTCGTTCACCCATTCGTGCATATACACAGCGCTGCTGGTGTGCGCGTTCCTCGCAAGCAAACCCGAGCCGCTGACGTTCGTGCTCGGACTGACGCATGGGCTGCTGTGGATTGGCATGTCTCTGACATGCATCGTGTGTGCGCGCCTGCGGATCGTCTCCCTGAGACTGGCCGTGGCGGTTGCGGTTCTGGGAGGGATAGGGCCGTTCTTCGGCAGTTACGAGTTCGTACGCGAGCAACGAGGGGACCCGACGAGCACGGGTGTCCAAACACCGTGAAGGTTCTGTGAAAACACTCTCACGTCCGCCTGGTGAGGTCAGCCCGCACGCCGCGCTAGAGTGAAACAAGACATGGCGTCGGGCATTACCACGGCTGAGCGGACAATAGATGTCGTGACCCCTGCCGCAGGCGAGTCGGTCACCGAGGGAACGATCCTCGAATGGCACGCTCAGGTCGGCGATCCGATCAAGATCAACGACACGATCGTGGAGATCTCCACCGACAAGGTCGACGTCGAGCTGCCTTCGCCCGCGAGCGGGACGGTGACAGAGATCCTCGCGAGCGAGGGAGACACAGTGACCGTCGGCCAAGTGATCGCGCGTATCGCCGTCGGTGGTGAGGACGGCGATACTCCCGCCCCCCAGGTCGCGCCCGCGAGCAACGGCGTCGATAGTGACGAGCAGGAGCGGCCCGGGAATGGCGCTGGTGCTGGGGCAACGAAGACCGGGACGAGCGCAGGCGGGCTTGGGGCGGCAGACGGGCTTGGGGCAACAGAAGACGGCGCGAAGATCTCCCCGGTGGCGGCGCGTGTGGCGGCGGCGGAGGGCGTGAGCCTCACGGGTGTCTCCGGCAGCGGCCCGGGGGGGCGGATAGTCAAGTCCGACGTGCTCGACGCAGCGGCAGGGATCGCGGCGACGGGCAACGGCTCGGCGGGTGCGACGGCCGAGGGGCCAGCGGGGCAGCAGCAGCTGCAGCTGAAGGGTGGCAGCGCAGCGCTCGCAAGATACATGGAGCAGTCGAGATCGATCCCGACGGCGACGAGCTTTCGAACGCTGACGGTGACGATGCTCGACGCACGCAGGCGCGAGCTCAAGGCAGCAGGGAGAAAGGTTTCGTTCACCCATCTGATCGCCTGGGCGATCGCACGGGCTGGCAAAGAAATGCCGGTGATGGCCAACCATTACGCCGAGATCGACGGCAAGCCATACCGGATCGAGGACGGCCAGGTGAACCTCGGGCTGGCGGTGGATGTGGAAAAGAAGGACGGCACAAGAACGCTGATGGTGCCGGTGATCGCCGACGCGGGCAAGCTGAGGTTCGACGAGTTCGTGGCGGCGTATGACGGACTCGTGGAGAAGGCGCGCACGAACACGCTCACGGCAGACGACCTGCAGGGGGCGAACATCACGCTCACCAATCCCGGGGGTATCGGCACGATCGCATCTGTTCCACGGCTGATGGTCGGTCAGGGAACGATCGTCGCGACCGGCTCGATCGCCTATCCACCGGGCCTTGCCGGGATCGGCGAGATGATCGGCGCGGAGAAGGTCATGACAATGACCTCGACGTATGACCACCGGATCATCCAAGGGGCCGAGTCGGGCAGGTATCTGGCGCAGATCGAGGGGTACCTGCAGGGCGATCACAGCTTCTACGAGGACGCGTTCGCAGCACTGGGCGTGGAGCTCGGCCCCATCCCGGCGCCGCCCGCACCTGCGGCCGCGGCGGCCGCTGCGGCAACCGAGACGGCGGCGCAATCAGCGGCCTCGCAAGCCTCACAAGCAGGCGGTCCGAGTGAAGAGCTGCTGGAAGCGGTCCAGGCAGCGAGCACGCTCGTTACGCGGTTTCGCAGTCACGGTCATCTCGCCGCCCGCCTGGATCCGCTCGGCTCGGAGCCGGAGGGTGAACCGGGACTGGACCCCGAGTCGGTCGGACTGACGCCGGCGATCACCGCACAGATTCCCGCGAGGATCCTGCACATGTATGTGCCGGGGGCGACGCTCGCGGACGCGCTGCCGCACCTCAGAGAGACCTATTGCGGGACGATCGCGTATGAGATCGAGCACATCGCCTCGCACCGGCAACGGGTGTGGCTGCGTGAGCACATCGAGTCGGGTGAGTTCCGCAGGCCGCTGACGAACGATGAGCAGCAAACGCTGCTCAAGCGACTGGTCGAGGTGGATGCGCTCGAGCGGTTCATGCACAAGGCGTATCTCGGCCAGCACCAGTTCTCGATCGAGGGGCTGGACATGACGGTGCCGATGCTCGACGAGCTGATCCAGCTCTCAGCGGCGCACGGCGGAAGGGAGGTCGTGATCGGGATGGCCCACCGCGGACGGCTGAACGTGCTCGCGCATAACCTCGGGCGCTCTTACGACACGATATTCGCCGAGTTCGAGGGCGCGTCGACGCTCGAGGCCGTCACGACGATCCCTCAAGGAGGGACCGGAGATGTCAAGTATCACCACGGCACACAGGGCACGTACAAGCTCCCGGACGGGGACGAGATCATGGTCAACCTCGAGTCCAATCCGAGCCATCTCGAGTACGTCTCGGCGGTCGTAGAGGGCGCCACGCGCGCGGCGCAGACCACCCGGCAGGGACCGCACGCACACCAAGACACGAACGCGGCGGTGCCGATCGCAATCCACGGCGACGCCTCGTTCCCCGGACAAGGTGTGGTTGCAGAGACGCTGAACCTGCAGGCGCTGGACGGATACAAGGTCGGGGGAACTGTGCACCTGATCATGAACAACCAAGTGGGGTTCACGACCGACGCCGACGACGCGCGCTCGACCCAGTGGGCCTCGGATCTCGCAAAGGGTTTCGACGTGCCGATCATCCACGTGAACGCCGACGACGTGCCGGCGTGCGCGAGCGCGGTCAGGCTCGCGTTTGCGTTCCGCCAAGAGTTCGGGCACGACGTGCTGATCGACCTGATCGGGTACCGCCGGTTCGGGCACAACGAGTCTGACGAGCCCGCGTACACCCAGCCGGAGATGTACGCGAAGATCAAGACCAAGAAGCGCGTGTCCGAGCTGTGGGCCGAGCGACTCGTGGCCGACGGGGTCGTCAGCAAGGAGGAAGTCGACAAGCTCGGTCAGAGCGTGTGGGACAACCTGACGATCCTGCATCAGCGACTGAAGGCCAAGATCAAAGCCGCCGCGGAGCACGGTGCGGAGCACGGGACGGGCGAGTATCAGCTCGACCGCACGCCGAGCCCGGATGTCGAGACCGCGGTGCCCGCCGACCGGTTGCGCAAGCTGGGCGAGGAGATGTTGAGGGTGCCAGACGGGTTCACGGTGCATCCGAAGCTCGTCAAACAGCTCGAGCGCCGTCGCGAGGCGCTGAGCGAGGTCGAGGGTTTGGGGACGGCGGGAGAGCAGTCGCACTCAGACCAAGCGACTGTGGCCGACGGGTCCTCGCAGGCACAGCCGCATCCCGCGATCGACTGGGCACATGCCGAGGCTCTCGCGTTCGCGTCGTTGCTGACCGAGGGAACACCCATCCGGCTGACCGGCCAAGACACCGAGCGAGGGACGTTCAGCCAGCGTCATATGGTGCTGCACGACGCGAAGACCGGGCAGACGGTATGTCCGATCCAGAACCTGCCCGATGCGCTCGCGCCGCTGGAGCTGCACAACAGCCCGCTCTCAGAGCTGGCGTGCATGGGATTCGAGTATGGCTACAGCCAGGAGGCGCCAGAGACGCTCGTGCTGTGGGAGGCGCAGTTCGGCGACTTCGTCAACTCGGCGCAGGTGATCGTCGACCAGTTCATCGTCTCGGGCCTCGCCAAGTGGGGACAGACCTCGCGACTGACGCTGCTGCTGCCCCACGGGTACGAGGGCTCGGGACCAGAGCACTCATCTGCGCGGCTGGAGCGATTCCTCGCACTCGCGGCCGAGGGGAACATTCGCGTCGCGAGCCCGACGACGCCGGCTCAATATTTTCACCTGCTGCGACGCCAAGCACGGATCGCCAAGCAGCGCCCGCTGATCGTGATGACGCCGAAGTCGCTGCTGCGGCTCCCCCAGGCGACCAGCACAATCGCGGACATGGCCGAGAACACACGCTTTCAGCCGGTGCTCGCCGAGCCGGGTGTCAAAGATGCACAGGTCACGCGGCTCGTGCTGTGCACGGGGAAGATCTACTACGACCTCGTCGGTCACCCCGACCGACCCAAACATGACGGGCTCGCGGTCGGTCGTGTGGAGTTGCTGTACCCGTTCCCGGAGGGTCAGATCCTGGAGTTGATGGGGCGCTATCCGAGCCTGAAAGAGGTCGTGTGGGCGCAGGAGGAGCCGCGCAACATGGGTCCACGCGCGCATATGTTCCCGCGGCTGATGCAGATCATGCCCGACGAGATCGGCTTCGGCTACATCGGCCGGCCCGAGCGGGCCAGCCCGGGCGAGGGTTACCCGGCCGCGCACATCGCCGAACAGAGCAGGATCGTGACGACCGCGATCGACCCGGGCGTACCCATATCGCAATATCCGCGTAAGACCCCGGGGCAACGCTGATGGCGGCGCTGTGGAGACGGTTCCGGCTGATCATGGCTCAGCGCAAACGGAAGAAGCGCGGCGCGTAAAAGGCCACCAAGGACGCTTTGCCCGGCAAGTGGATCGCCCCGAGGCTGCGAGGCGAGTTCGGTGCGGTACCCTCGCGATACCGAGCAGCTACGCGGCGTGCGCGGATCTGCTGCCCGGCGAGCGGCCACGCCGGGCAGACGGTGGGCTGGTCGAGCATCGCCAGAGCGACGGGCCGCACAGCGCATCCGCTAGTGCAATGGGACGCGCTAGTCGGCTCGTCTGACTCCTCAACTTCACCGGCTCGCTGTGGCCAGGAAACAGTCCAGAACGCGGCGACCTGGAGCGCAATGTTCGCCACGCCAACCGCTGATCCTCTTTTGAAACAGGTTCTAAGGGCAAGTCTGTGAATCGCAGCTCACCCAACTCACGGACCCAAGCCCGCTTCCACTGCAGCGCCCGAGTCCTTAAGCCGAACAATCGTCCACAAGGACGTGTTGTGCTGTCTTTGCGTATGCTAGAACCCTTCGCTCATCGGTTCACGTGGCCGAATGACGCAGGCACTACGCAACGAGCTGTTGGACAGGGGGCTGTCGGACATGCTCCAGCTAAGCGAGATGGCTTCCGTCGCACGTCGTCATCTCGGCGGATCGCCGAGCGAAGCGGACGTTATGCGGGCGACGACAGAGGTAATAGGTGACCTCTTGAGTTCCGGCTATGCGATCGTGGGCGATGTGGTCAGGGATGAAGGACTTCTGTGTGTTCAGTCCTGGCGGTTGAGTGCCGCAGATACGATCAAGCGAATTGAAGACGAGTGGCGCTCCCTTGGACGCCCTCCCAATCTCGGCGATGTGGCCTGGCTTGAACTGAATGATGCTGGTCGGGCGGAGGCGCGGGCTGTGATGTCCTGAGTTGGTGGGGCGTGGGCGCTGGTGTGTGGTTGGTGTTTTCTGTGGTTGGCGCGGCTGTTCCGGGTTCAAGCGTTTACGGCCTCGCTGAGGAGCGGGTGTGGTGGTGTTCCTTCGTGGCTGTTGGGTCGCTTGGTTAGGCGATTCACTCCGTGGTGGGGCCGGCGCTCCCGCTGGGCGTGGTCTTGGTGGCTTATGCGACTAGGCGTTTGGCCTCGTGGCTGAGGAGGAGGCCGTTGATGAATCTCTTGACGAGTTGTCTGTCCTCGTCTGTGAGTCATGCGGCGGCTTCTAACTTCATTCGCTTGGCACCGCAGGCGGTGACTTCAGGCCACCACCGATCCGTACGGCGTGTTCCCTTAAGTCATCGAGTGTGCATGGAGGGTGAGAAGGGAGCCAGCCCCTCCATCCAATGCCGGTGAAACGGCTCATTGCACCGGTTGGCGTTGCAGGTGCGCTAACGGCCACGCCAAACGGGGTCGCGCCGGTCCTTGAACGCCGCAGCTCCCTCTTTGGCGTCCTCGGACGTGAAGACAGGCCCGGAGATCGCACCCTGGCGCTCGAACATCTCAGAGGTGGACCAGTCGAACTGCTCCTGGAGGATGCGCTTGGAGGCGGCCACGGCGAGGGGGCCGTTGCGGGAGATGGCGCCGGCCAGCTCAAGAGCGACGTCGACTGCGGAACCGGGCTCAGCAAGACGATTGACGACACCGAACTCGTGGAAGCGCTCGGCGGGCAGGGGATCACCGGTGAGGGCCAGCTCCATGACGACGTGGTAAGGCATCCGCCGGGGCAAGCGCAACAGTGCTCCCCCAGCGGCGACGAGCGAACGCTTGGCCTCGGGAATCCCGAGCTTCGCGCCATGTGCGGCGACGATCAGATCGCAAGCGAGCGCGATCTCCATGCCACCGGCGACGGCAAACCCCTCGATCGCGGCGATCAAGGGCTTGGCGGACGCACGCTGGGCGATGCCCGCAAAGCCACGATCGCCAAACCAAGGGGACTCGCCGCGGACGAACGCGCCGAGGTCCATGCCAGCACAGAAGAACCCGCCAGCGCCCGTGAGGATGCCGACTGACAACGAATTATCGGCGTCGAGCTCGTCCAGGGCGCCGGCGATGCCGGCGGCGACGGAGGCGTTGACGGCATTGCGAACCTCGGGCCGGTCGATCGTGATCAGCAGCGTCGAGTCGCCACGCCGCTCGGTCAGGACGGTGGGAGCGTCGTCGCCCGCGCCGGAGGTTGTCGCGGGATCTGGCACGGGTGGAGCCTATCTGCTCGGACCCTCCCTCGTCACGCAAACCAGACACGAGGAGCCTGAACGCAGCGGCGCGACCTCGCGGCGGGTCACCCAGGCGCGACGATCATGGCTATGGAGAATCTGACGCGCTGCCCTGGAGAAAAGGCTCAACCCACACGCGGTAGCGGCCGATGAAATCACGGGCGGTGTCATGTATGAGCTCGGCAGCCTGGTGAACGTTGCCGGCTGGAACTTGGATATAGCCGTGCTCGATCATTGTCCGGGCGTCTTGTGCTCTCGTCATCCGGCGGCACAGCTCGCCATCGATGACACGTGCATCGCGCAGGGCCGCAAACGCCTGATGAACGGTTGATCCGCGAGCCTCAGAAGCAGGCGGCAGTCGCGCTAGCTTCGCTCCAGCCTGGGCAAGATCGGCGACGAAGTTCTGCACCCGACCCAGAGCACGCTCCACGGCTTGCACGCGATTGTATGCATCAAGGTCGTCCTTGGTGTTGAACGCCTCCTTGAACTGCCGCGCATCGAAGTCTCCCCCAAACGCGGCCATCGCGCGCTCCAGAGCAGCGTGCTGACGAGGGAAATCCTCGAGGTGACGAACGATGTCGCGCCGCCAGCGCCTCTGGTCCACCTTGCGTGGGCCCGACGTAGCGTTCATCAGATCAGGCTGCCAGCAGACGATCAATCCCGGCGAGCGCCGACTGCAAGCGCTCGACGTCCTCGCGGCTGCCGTGACGACGCAGCTCGGTCTCGCGGCGAAGCAAACGCGGCCACAGATCCTGGCGATCGACCAAGACGCGCCCATCGACCAAGGCCTCGGCTAGGAAGGAAGGGTCGGCTTCGGCGTGCCTGAGCTCAACGACGTCGACCGGACGACCGACCAGCCGGGTGAGCTTCGTACCGAGATCGACTACACGCTCGAAGCGAGCGTCGCTCATGTCGACGAGCACATCGACGTCGCTGTCCGGCGTGTCGATGCCTGTGGCGGCAGAGCCGAACAACAGCGCGAAGCGAACGTTGTGCTCAGTCCGCAGAGCTGTGCGCAACGTTGAGAGCAGTCCCCATGACCGGCGAACGTACTCCCGCTCGTGCAGCGGAAGCTCGAGCTTCCTCGGCGTGGACCTGCTCCCGCGGAGCGTCCCCTGGGTTACCGCCCGTCGCAGGGTTCGCTCGTGGACACCCACCTCATCCGCCAGCAAGCTCAACCCAGTCATGTGTCCATTATTACATATTCATGCGTCCACAACCCGAATCAAGGTTGCCGGAGTCACGCCGCAAACAAGGTCAACTCGGGCTCGCGGGTGCCGCGCAGGACCTCGATATCGACCTCGACGCAATCGATCCCGCTCGCAGCGGCAAGGACTCGAGCCTGGGGCTTTATCCACTTTGCGACGAGCACTCCACGACAGGATGCCAGCGCCGGATCGAGACGGATGCGCTCCAGGTAGCGGGTGAGCTGACGGACGGCATCCATCGTGGCGATGCGCTTGATCTCGACGGCCACCCACTCGTCCTCGGTGTCGCGGCACATCAAGTCGACGGGACCGATGTCCGTCGGCCACTCGCGGCGGACCAGACGGAAGCCCTCGCCGCACCACTCGGGAGCGTCCGCAAGCAGCTCCTGCAATTCCCGCTCGAGGCCTTCCTTCTCCAACGAGGCGGCGACGTCCAGCTCCTGGTCGATGTCGTCGAGGACCTCGGACACGGCGATCTCCACACGCTCGTCGGCGCTGTGCTTGCGCACGATCAAGCGCTCGAGCGGGCCGTCGGGATCCCCGCCCGCCCGCTGCTCTTCGAGCACGGTCGGGGGAGTCATCCAGTTCAAAGGTTTGACGTTCGGGCTGCCACCGTCGGCCCAGACCATGAACGTGCCGTCTGCCTTCAGCATCAGCAGGCGGACGGCCTCCGACAGGACGGTGGTCGTGCGACCGATGTAGGAGACCTCACAGCGAGCGACGATCAAGCGCATCGGCCGACCGTACAGTCTGGCCCGGATCGACCTGCCTACTCGATCGGGTCCGTCGCGTCGGTCACAGCACCATGGGTCGGACCGCCATCCGCGGTGGCTTTGAGACCCGCGTCATGGACTGCATCGCCACCCGGAGTGCCTTGAAGACCGACGCCATGGACTGCGCCCTCGCCCGCGGGGGGCCCGGAACCGGCAGCTGAAACCGAGCCACCGTCGGGGACGACTTCGGCCTCGGGCGGCGGGGATGATGCGCTGACAGGAGGGCTGTCTTCGTGCATGTGCATGAAGCCGCCGTAGGACCCGTCGCTCATCGCGTCGCGGAACTCGCGAATGCCTTTGCCGAGAGAGCGCGCGACTTCGGGCAGACGTTTCGGGCCGAGCACGAGCAGGGCGACGGCGGCGATGAAGAGCAGGTGGATCGGGTTGTCGATTCCCATAGAGGTCCTTACGCAGCGACGGCCATATCCGATCAGACAGGGATATCCGATCAGATCCAGGTTACCGCCGAACCGAGCCGTAGCCTCCCAATACGTGGCTCAGGAATTTGCGCAGCCCGGACGTCCGTATCCACCGCCAGGAGACAGTGAGGCATTCTGGCCGGCGCAGCTGACAGTGCTCACCGCGATCGTCATCCAGGTGCTGCTGCCCTCGCGGCTGACAGCCGGCCCCTCGTGGCTGGTCCCATCGCTGGAGGGCGCCCTGCTGATCGGTATGTTCGTGGTGACGCCTAACGTGGTCGAGGATGAGCACCCGCGACGGCGACGCGTCGCGCTCGGGCTGACGGCGTTCGTGAGCGGGGCGAACATCTTCTCGCTCGGTGCGCTCACCCACTACCTGCTGCACCACAACGTCTCGAACGGCCGCGGACTGATCTTCGCGGGCGTGCTCATCTGGCTGACCAACCTGCTGATCTTCGCCCTGTGGTACTGGGAGATCGACCGCGGAGGCCCCGGGAAACGCGCGATGGGACGTGACCGGGCGCCGGACTTCCTGTTCCCGCAGATGAGCGACGACCGGATCGAGCCGCGCGAATGGCGACCGAAGTACATCGACTACCTGTATGTGTCGCTGACCAACAACACGGCGTTCTCACCGACCGACACGATGCCGCTGACACCGATGGCGAAGACTGTGATGGGTATCCAGTCAGTCGTCTCGTTGCTGACGATCGGATTGATCGTCTCGCGCGCGGTGAACATCCTGTAGGAGCCCGAATGGACCACGCCGCATGCGGCGTGGTCGGAAGGGCCGCATGCGGCCCTTCCCGGAACCGCACATGTGCGGTTCCGCCGGTAGGCGCATGCGCCTACCGGAACATCATCGCCCTCAGGCGGCTGATACGGCGCTGGGAGGCTCGAGCGCGAGGGCCTGCTCGATCAGCTCCCGGACGGGCTGGCCGGCGCCGAGGGCCGTCGCACGACGAAGCGCATCGAGCGAGCCCTCGCGGTCAAGCAGCTGCAGACGCAGACGGCCGAGGCGCTCCCATGCGCCCGCATCTGACGGCCCGCGATCGGCAGCTCGGGTGGCGGCCTCCTCGGCAAGATCGATCGCGCCCATGTCCTCGTAGATGCGCGCGGCGAAACGGTGGGCGGCAGGACGGGAGCCGTCGACGCGTGCCCAATCGCGGACCGAGCGAGCGGCCGCCTCGAGGTTGCCGGCCTGCCAGAAGGCGAGCGTCATCAAGCGCAGCACGGCGACGTTACGCGGTTCGGCGTCGCGCGCGTAGACCAAGCGTTGAGCGGCAAGCGTGTATTCGCCCTCGGCCATCGCTCGCTGGGCGGCGAGCATGAATCGTTCGACGCGCTCGGAGGCGGGGTCGGGCGTGGAGAAGTCCACGAATTTCATGCTCCCGGCAGGGACGGTCCGGATGCCGTGACTGAAGCGCACGCGCGCCCACTGCTGGACTTCGTCCTCGCTTGTCGGGTCGCCGGTGAAGTAGATCCCCGCGACGGTCCCGACTCCCCACTCCGGATAGGACAGGCAGCGCGCGTAGCGATGCACGACCGAGTGGTCGGGAACGCGGCTGGCGAAGGGATCGTTCTTCGCACGATCCTGAGCGTGGGCGCGGGCACGCTGCTCGGCCTCGTAAGCGCGCCGGCCGGCCTCCTCGCGCTCGCGGCGCGCGGCGGCAGCGCTGGCGCGGACGGCATTCCGGGACACGCTCCCGCCTCGAGAACCCTCAGCCAGACGCTCCAGCTGGTCGGCGGCCTCGTTGATCGCCTTCAAGTGGCGCTCGTGCTCGAACTGGCGTCCGGCGGGCGCGATGTCGGGGTGCCAGCGCTTGGCCATGCGTCGCCGCGCGAGTTGGACGTCGCGCTTGTCAAACGGCGGCTCGAGCTCCAGCAGGAGCAGATGCTGCTCTATGTCGAGCACAGTCGTTGGCATTTGACCCCCCAACGTTAGCGACCGGCAGGGCCCGCGCGAGGCCAGTGGGATGACGCCGCCAGGGGAGAACGCTTGGCTCCCCGCAGATCGGCGTGCCCGCCCTGCCAGCGCAGGCTCGCCGGCGAGGACCGCCTATCCTGCGACGCGATGTCGGCTCAATACATGTTCACGATGCATCGGCTGTCGAAGCTGCATCCGCCCGATAAGACGGTGCTCGACAATCTGACGCTCGCGTTCTACCCGGGCGCGAAGATCGGCGTGCTCGGATACAACGGCTCGGGCAAGTCGACGTTGCTGACGATCATGGCGGGCCTCGACGAGGAGTACCGCGGAGAGGCGGCGCTCGCCCCGGGAGCGAGCGTGGGCATGCTCGCCCAGGAGCCCCAGCTGGACGAGAGCAAGGATGTGAAGGGCAATGTCCAGGAGGGCGTCGCCGAGACGAAGGCGCTGCTGGATAGGTTCAACGAGCTGGCAGCCAACTACTCCGAGGAGACAGCCGATGAGTTCGGCGAGATCCAGGCGCGAATCGACGCTGCCGACGCATGGAACCTGGACACGCGGCTTGAGTATGCGATGGACGCGCTGCGGCTGCCCCCACCCGATGCCCGGGTAGGCACGCTGTCCGGCGGCGAGCGCAGGCGGGTGGCACTGTGCCGGCTGCTGCTGAAAGCTCCGGATCTGCTGCTGCTGGACGAGCCCACGAACCATCTCGACGCGGAGTCCGTCGCGTGGTTGGAGCAGCATCTCGCCGAGTACAAGGGAACGATCGTCGCGGTCACGCACGACAGGTACTTCCTGGACAACGTCGCGGGCTGGATCCTCGAGCTCGATCGCGGCAAGGGGATTCCGTACGAGGGCAACTACTCCAGCTGGCTGGAGCAGAAGCAGACGCGGCTGGCCCAGGAAGACCGTGCGGAGAAGGGTCGCCAGCGCACGATCTCGGCGGAGCTCGAATGGGTGCGAACGAATCCGAAGGGCAAACGAACCAAGTCAAAGGCGCGGCTCGCGCGCTACGAGCAGCTGATCGCGGAGGAGCGGAACGTAAAGCTGGATGAGGTCCAGATCCACATCCCGCCGGGCCCCCGGCTGGGCGAGAAGGTGCTGAACGCGACCGAGCTGCGCAAGGGCTTCGGCGAGCGATTGCTGATCGAGGACCTCACGTTCGAGCTGCCCCGGGCGGGAATCGTCGGCGTGATCGGCGCCAACGGCGCGGGCAAGACAACGCTGTTTCGGATGATCACCGGCGAGGAGCAGCCCGACAGCGGTCAGCTGGAGCTGGGCGAGAGCGTGCAGCTGGCTTACGTCGACCAGTCACGCGACGCGCTGGACCCGGACAAGAGCGTGTGGGAGGAGATCTCCGAAGGCCTGGACCAGCTGACGGTCGGCGATCGAGTGGTCAACTCGCGCCAGTACACGGCGGGGTTCAACTTCAAGGGAACCGACCAGCAGACGAAGATCGGCAAGCTGTCCGGCGGTGAGCGCAACCGTGTGCATCTCGCGAAGCTGCTCCGGACCGGGGGAAACGTGCTGCTGCTGGACGAGCCCACGAACGACCTGGATGTCGACACGCTGCGCGCGCTGGAGGAGGCGCTGCTGGGGTTCCCCGGATGCGCGGTGATCATCTCCCACGACCGCTGGTTCCTGGACAGGGTGGCAACGCACGTGCTCGCGTTCGAGGGCGACTCGCAGGTCGTCTGGTTTGAGGGGAACTTCGACGCGTATGAGGAACACCGTCACGAGCGACTGGGCGCGGCGGCGGACAGGCCGCACAGGCTCACATACAAGCGCCTCGTGCGCGGGTGATGCGTCGCACCGTCATGCGAGTGATCCCTCGACCGGTACGCCAATAACGAGCCGTACCGTCATGCCGGTGATCCCTCGACCGGTACGCCAATAACGAGCCGTACCGTCATGCCGGTGATCCCTCGACCGGTACGCCAATAACGAGCCGTACCGTCATGCCGGTGATCCCTCGACCGGTACGCCAATAACGAGCCGTACCGTCATGCCGGTGATCCCTCGACCGGTACGCCAATAACGAGCCGTACCGTCATGCCGGTGATCCCTCGACCGGTACGCCAATAACGAGCCGTACCGTCATGCCGGTGATCCCTCGACCGGTACGCCAATAACGAGCCGTACCGTCATGCCGGTAAGCTCCTTCCGGCGCGAGACTTACTCGGTGAACCCTCGGAGATAGGACTACCAGACATGGCTGACTACACGGCAAAGCAGATCGGCGACATGGAGGCTGCCTTCGGAGGCGGTCTCGTCAAGGCCAGAGCCGAGCTGGGCGTCACCTCGTTCGGCCTCCAGATAGTCCGGTTGCCGGCCGACTACAAGGACTACCCAGAGCACGACCATGACAGCGACGGTCAGGAGGAGGTCTACATGGCGCTGTCCGGCTCGGGTCATATCGACATCGAAGGCGAGCATGTCGACCTCACCCCCGACACGCTGGTGCGGGTCGCGGCGGGCACGAAGCGCAAGGTCTACCCGGGCCCGGACGGTCTGCAGATGATCGCGCTCGGCGGAGTTCCCGGCAAGGCTTACGAGGTCGCGTCGTTCACCGAGCTCGACGCCGCGTAGCCTGAAACGCCGCGTAGCCTGAAACGCGACATAGCCTGAGACGCGACATAGCCTGGCAGCCAATCCTCGATTCGTAAAGGGGGTCATACCCTGTCCGTTGCGAGATGCTGTATACTGCGCTGTATATGGCTGCAGCAACTCGTACCCAGGTTTACCTGACCCAGGAGCAGCGCGATCGCATTGAGGAACTGCGCGCGCATGACGGACGCACGCTGGCGGAAGTCATCCGTACGGCGCTCGACGAGTACCTGGCCACCCACGGCCGCGTGGCCGAGGAGGCAAGGCTCGCGAAGCGACAGCGGGTGCTCGATGAGACGTTCGGCATAGCTCCCAACTTCCCCTATCCCAACCGCGACGAGCCAGATCGCTTCGACAGGGACTGGAACAGGATCGAACGGGATTAGACAGGCGACGCTGGATGGGTAAGGTCTTGCTCGATACCGATGTCCTGATCGACCACATCCGCGGTCGTCGTCACCTGGACACGAGCGACACAGCGATCTCGGTCATCACTCGCACCGAGCTGTTTACCGGCAACGAACGCGAGGAGACCGCGGTAGACATACTGCTCGAAGACTGCGAGGAGGTGGGAGTCGATCCACGAATCGCGCGGAGAGCTGGCCGAATTAAACGTCACACCGGGTTGCAGATCGCGGATGCCCTGATCGCCGCCACCGCGCTCGAGCGCCAGCTCCCACTGATGACCCGCAACCGGCGCCACTTCGAGCGAGTCTCTGGCCTGATGCTGCATGCGCCGCAGGATCGGCCAAGGACCGAAGGCTCCTGAGCACTGAGCTATATCAGTCGAGGAACTGCCCTCCCCGGTGACGATGAGCAAGCGGGGCAATATTTCAGCGGTGCCCTAGCGAGTGAACGACGCCTCGCCGTCCAGCCGCAGGGCGGCGGCGGCGATCAGGCGGGCGGCAGCGTGAACGTCATCAAGCTGGACGAGCTCGACCGGTGAGTGCATGTAGCGCAGGGGGATCGACACCAGGGCCGTGGGCACACCCGCGCGCGTGAGATGAACCGCGTCTGCGTCAGTGCCGGTGGCGCGTGCCGAGGCCTCGACGGTAAACGGGATCTGCTCGTCGGTGGCGGTGTCGTAGAGCAGCTCAAACAGCCGGGGGTGGATGGTCGAGCCGCGGGTAAGCACCGGGCCCGAGCCGAGCTCGTGCTTGCCGAGCTCCTTGACCTCGATGCCAGGGGCGTCGGTGGCATGGGTGACGTCGATCACGATCGCCGCGTCGGGTGCCAGCGAGAACGTGCTCGTGCGCGAGCCGCCGAACGTGATCTCCTCCTGAGCGACCGCGACTGCGGCAAGCTCCCACTCGGCGCCGCCCGCCTGCGCCACCAGGCGCGTTGCCTGCAGCGCGACGAACGAGCCGATGCGGTTGTCCAGAGCGCGCGAGACCAGGCGACCGCCGAGCAGTTCGACAGGGTCGGCGTCGATCACGGCGACGTCGCCGATACGCACGCGCTCGCGTGCCTGCTCGCCGTCGCGGGCGCCGATGTCGATGTGCAGCTCGCGGATCTCGGCGACCTTCTTGCGGTCCTCGTCGCGCAGCAGATGAATCGGCTTCTTGCCGACGACGCCCCTGACCACTCCGTCGCGCGTGGCCAGCGCGACGCGCTGCCCGACGAGGATCTGCGGGTCCCAGCCACCGACGGGCGCAAACCACAGGTAGCCGTCGTCGTCGATGTGCGTGACGATCATGCCGATCTCGTCGATGTGCCCCATCACGAGCAGGCGCTTGGGCGAGTGATCGAAGCCGTGCTTGGGCGACACGAGCGCAAGCGGCGTGCCCATCACATCGGTGCTCACCTGCGCGAATGCGCCCGCCGCCTGCAGCCATACAGCTGCGGGATCGGTCTCATAGCCGGAGGGACCGTGCGCTGCGAGCAGGTCGAGCAGGAGTTGCGGAGCGCTGTCGTCAGTCATCGGGCAAGGAGCGCGCGGAGCACGTACTGGAGGATACCTCCGTGCCGGTAGTAGTCGGCCTCGCGCGGGGTGTCGATGCGCACGCGCGCAGCGAACCGGATCGACTCACCGGATGCGGGCTGAGCCGTGACCTGGACCTCGCGCGGGGGCGAGCCACCGCCGTTCATCGCCTCGGCCAGGCCCTCGATCGCGAATACCTCCTCGCCTGTGAGCCCCAGCGATTGCGCGCTGTGTCCATCGGGGAACTGCAGCGGCAGCACGCCCATCCCAACGAGGTTGGAGCGATGGATGCGCTCAAATGACTGGGCGATCACGGCGCGCACGCCCAGCAGCGCGGTGCCCTTGGCGGCCCAATCGCGCGAGGAGCCCGAGCCGTACTCCTTGCCTGCGAGGACGACCAGGGGGACGTGTTCGCCGGCGTAGCGCATGGCCGCGTCATAGATCGACATCTCCTCGGCCGGTGCGCAGGGCCCGCCCTTCGATGCATCCTGCGAGCCGCCGGACGGCAGGGAGGGTGGGCTCAAATAAGAGGTCACGCCACCCTCGGTGCCCGGCGCGAGCTGGTTACGCAGGCGGATGTTGGCGAACGTGCCGCGCATCATCACCTCGTGGTTGCCGCGGCGCGAGCCATAGGAGTTGAAGTCGCGGGGGGCCACGCCCAGCTGTTGAAGATAGAGGCCGGCAGGCCCGTCGCGCTTGATCGCGCCCGCGGGCGAGATGTGATCGGTGGTGACGCTATCGCCGAGCAGTGCGAGCACGCGCGCGCCCTCCAGGTCTGAGACGGGCTCGGGCGCGGGAGGCATGTCCTGGAAGTAGGGCGGCAGGCGCACATAGGTCGAGTGCTCATCCCAGGCAAAGCGCTCGCCGGAGGGCACCTCCAGGCCGTTCCAGCGCTCATCGCCTGCGAACACGTCGGCGTAGCTCGAGCGGAACATGTCCGAGTGGACGGCTTGACCGATCGTCTGGGCGATCTCGAGCTCGGACGGCCAGACGTCCCGCAGATACACGTCCTTGCCCTGTTCGTCCTGGCCGAGTGGCTCACCCAGGATGTCGATGTCCATCGTGCCGACGAGCGCGTAGGCGACACACAACGGCGGGGAGGCGAGATAGTTCATCTTCACGTCAGGGTTGATGCGCCCCTCGAAGTTGCGGTTGCCCGACAGCACCGAGACGACCGCCAGGTCCGCGTCGCTGACCGCCTCAGAGATCTCCGGCGCGAGCGGTCCGGAGTTGCCGATGCAGGTCGTACAGCCATAGCCGACGAGGTTGAACCCGAGCTGCTCCAGCGGCTCGGTGAGGCCGGCGCGGTCCAGGTACTCGGTGACGACCTTCGACCCGGGCGCGAGCGACGTCTTGACCCAAGGCTTGCTGGCCAGCCCCCGGGCGACAGCGTTGCGCGCGAGGATGCCGGCGCCGATCATGACCGACGGGTTGGAGGTGTTGGTGCAACTCGTGATCGCGGCGATCACGACGTGTCCGTGGTCGAGCTCGGTCGCGGTCCCGTCGGCGAGGGTCACCGCCACGGCCGTCGCGCCGGCTCGGGCGCCCTGCGCCTCGTCGGACGACTCCGCGACGGTGGTGGCGGCAGTAGCAGCGACCGTGGCCTGTCGCGCATAACTGGGGCCGCCGTCATCGGGCTTGGGGAGGTCGTTGCCGTTGGCGGGAGGATCGCTGGAGGGAAAGCTCTCGGCCGACGCCTCGTCGCGCGAGTCGTAGTCCTGGACGTAGCCGGAGAGCGCCTCGCGGAAGGACTCGCGCGCCCGTGACAGCGCGACACGGTCCTGCGGACGCTTGGGTCCGGCAAGGCTTGGTTCAACCGCCCCCAGATCGAGCTCGATCGTGTCCGAGAAGGTCGGCTCCTCCGAGCGCTCGTCGTGCCACAGGCCCTGCTCGCGGGCGTAGGCCTCGACAAGCGCGATCTGCTCGGAGGGGCGTCCGGAGAGCTTCAGGTAGGTGAGGGTCTCGGTGTCGATCGGAAAGATCGCGCAGGTCGAGCCGAACTCGGGCGACATGTTGCCGATCGTCGCCCTGTCGGCGATCGGCAGGCCGGCGAGGCCAGCGCCGTAGAACTCCACGAACTTCCCCACGACCCCGCGCTCGCGCAGCATCTCGGTGACGGTCAGCACGAGGTCGGTCGCGGTTGCGCCCTCGGGCAGCTCGCCGTGCAGGCGGAAGCCGAGCACCTGCGGGATCAGCATCGACAGCGGCTGGCCGAGCATCGCGGCCTCCGCCTCGATCCCCCCCACGCCCCAGCCGAGCACGCCCAGGCCGTTGACCATCGTCGTGTGCGAGTCGGTCCCGACCAGCGTGTCGGGATAGGCCTGGGGCGGGCGGGAGCCGGACCGCTCGTTTGGAAAGACCACGCGCGCGAGGTACTCGAGGTTGACCTGGTGGACGATCCCGGTGTCGGGAGGCACGACCGCGAAATCGTCGAACGCCCCCTGGCCCCAGCGCAGGAACGCGTAGCGCTCCTGGTTGCGCTCAAACTCACGCTCGGCGTTCACCCGGAATGCGTCGCGCGTGCCGAACGCGTCGACCTGCACGGAGTGGTCGATCACCAGCTCGGCCGGCACGAGCGGGTTGATTTGGGCGGCATCACCGCCCATCTCGGCGATCGCGTCGCGCATCGCGGCGAGATCGACCACGGCGGGCACGCCGGTGAAGTCCTGCATCAGCACCCGCGCGGGCGTAAACGCGATCTCGATGCTGGGCTGCGCGGAGGCGTCCCAGCTCGCGAGCGCCTCGATGTCGGCCACGCTGACCGAGCCATGGCCCTCGGTGCGCAGGAGGTTCTCCAGGAGCACCTTCAGCGAGAACGGCAGCCGCGCCACGTCAAAGCGCTGCTGCAGGGCATCGAGACGAAAGATCTCATACGTGCGCCCACCCGCATCGAGGGTGCTCATCGCGCCAAAGCTGTTCTCCGACATCGCATCTCCCGGGCCGATCTGCAGGGTCAACCAGCAGTTTCGCAGAGAGCCACCCATCGACGCTCACGCGCGGGCCCCTCACACGGGCCGGCTCGTCGCAATCACACGGCCGGCTCGTCGCAAAAACGAGGGCCCCGGAATCATTCCGGGGCCCTCGCCTCGTTCCCCTGGGGAGGGAATCGCGTAGCGGATCCACTACGGGGGTGCGGCGCCGACCGCAACGGCGCCGGTGAGCTTGGTTATTGCTTGATCAGCGGCCCTGCCGCGGCGAGCACCTGTGACTTGGTGAGCGGCTTGTCAAAGCCTTCATTCGGGGTTGGGCTTTTGCCGATCAGCAGGTTGATGGCGGCGGCGTGGCGAGCCTCGACCTGCACGATCTCGCCGGCCGCGGCGAGCACCTGCTTGCTCTGCAACGATGGCGCCGCGCCGTTGTAGGCACCAACTCCTGTGTTCTCGAGCACCGATGCGAGCGCCAGGAAGGAGCTCTGATTCGAGGCCGGGAACACGAACGTCGGTTTCTTTACGGGCGTGCCGCCGAGTTGCTTGATCGCGGCGGTGAGCGCCGCTACGTGCTGGGCCTCCTCGTCGCCAAATTGCTTGGCGTATGCCTTCGCCTGGCCGGTGAGACCAACTTCGGCCGCCTTCACCTGATAGTAGGCAGCCTCAAGATACTCGAGCGTGAGCGCGAAGTTGAGAATTTCCGCGTCACCCTTATCTCCACCTGTGGTCGTTTCGGCGAACGCTTGAGATACGAACGGCGCGACTGCCGAAGTTCCATAGATCGCGCCTGCCGCCAGTGCGCCACGCAGAATGAAGCTCGCACGGGTGATTCCGTGAACCTCGACAGCGGCCAGATCGGGGTTTTCGGCGGCCAGATCGGGGGTTTCCAGCTTTGTATCAGAAGACATTGCAAAAGCTCCTTTTCTCCGCGCCGCTCAGGCCAGAAATGGTTTGATTGCCACGAGGACCGTCGACATTTCAGCCGGCTTGGCGAATGCCCCGTTGGGCGTAACCGGCTTGTCGACCAGCGTGCCCAGCGTTGCTGCGTGGCGTGCCTCGACACTGTGAA
This sequence comes from uncultured Solirubrobacterales bacterium, assembly GCA_963705245.1. Classification (GTDB taxonomy): domain Bacteria; phylum Actinomycetota; class Thermoleophilia; order Solirubrobacterales; family Solirubrobacteraceae; genus Palsa-744. Next base: position 502,037 of record OY970062.1, read on the forward strand.
TCGCAAGCGCAGACGCGAGCACCTCAGGACTCTGGATCTTGGGCGCCTGTCCCAGGTAGGCAGCAGCACCGAGGTTCTCCACGGTGTATGCCAGATTGGCGACCTGACTGGCGGATGTGATCGGGAATTTGCCGTCGGGCTTTGCCGCCGGGGTCCCGCCGAGTTGCGTAACAGCCGCTTTCAGGGCCGTCACGTGCGACTGCTCCTGGCGAGAGAAGTCTGCCAACATGCTCGCGACCTTCCCGCTGAACATATTCGCCGCGAGCACCTTTTCGTAGAACTCGGTCTCGAGGTACTCGAGCGTAAGGGCATAGTTGAGAATGCCGATGTCGCCGCTGGAACTACCCGAGGACGCGGTGGTTGCGGCAGTCGACGTCGCCGCGGTGGATGCGGTGGAGCTTGATTTGCTGCTGCCGCACGCCGCGAGCACGAACGCGCCGAAGCTGGCGGCCCCACCGGCGCCGACCATCTTCAGAAAGCGCTTGCGATCACTGTCGTCGCGCACCAGTCGCTCGATGACCCCTACGGGCTGCGGAGCTCCTACGGGCTGCGGAGCTGCATCCTCTTGCAGAGGCTTGGACAACTTCGCGTCGGTCCGAGGCGGCACGTAAGTATCCACTCCAGCTTTGACTGGCATTTTTCTAAACCTCCGATAGGACGATTCCGGGAATGTGGATGACAATTTGCGACTCCACCCCGGCTATACCTCTCAGGGCCGTTCAGAGGACCCTGGGAGCATTCACTACTCGGTATTCGCAGACCGCCGCTCAGTGGATCAGTGGGCAGAGCTTGTCTTGCAGATCGGGCGATCAGAACCCCTCACCACGGATCACAAAGAGCAGAGCTCTCTTCGCAAGATCAGGCGAACCAGCCCCCAAACCTGGATCAGAGGACAAAGCTCGCCTTCGCAAATCAGGCGAACCAGCACCCACTACGGATCAAAGAGCAGGGCGCCTCCCTTACGTGGGCACAGCCCTAGCAGCCCGCGCGGCTCAGCGCACAGGTGTCGAGGCGCGCGTGACACGCCCCTTGCCCTGGCGCTTTGAGCGCAGAAGAGCCGCGTCACAAGCCTGCAATAGCGCATCGGTGCCCATCGGCGCCTGCCACTCCGCGACACCGACCGAGGCTCCAACGCCTGCTACGTCGGGAATGGCCTCACGCGAGGGCAGAGCCTGCAACCGTTGCAGCGCACGTGCGGCTGCGGCGGCGGCACTCTCGAGATCGGCGTTCGGAAGGATCGCGACGAACTCGTCGCCCCCATAACGAGCGACGCGGTCGAAGGCCCGAAACTCGCCGACGAGCGCTTGGCCGACCTCGTGCAGAACCCTGTCGCCTGCCTGATGGCCTTGACGATCGTTGACGAGCTTGAAGTTGTCGAGGTCGATCAACATGCAGGAGAGCGGGCTGCCGCTGCGCATCGCTCGGCCAATCTCCTCATGCAGGCGCCGGCGCATCGCACGATGGTTCATGCAGCCCGTGACCGGGTCCGTGCCCGCCTCGGCGCGAGCGCGTACGAGCGCGAGTGCGGTCGCCGCCTGATCGGCGAGTGTCGTGGCAAGCTCAATCGAGCGCTCTGTATAAGCCTCGGAGAGCTCTCGACGCACGAGCACTGCGACCGCTTCGACCTCGCCTGCTACTGCCATCGGCAGCAGCAGTGCACAGCTGGCGTTGCCGCTTGCTGCGAGCCGAGGAAGGGACGCCGCCAGCTCGCGGGCGTCGGCCGCGAGGAAGCTGCGCGCGGTGTTCGCGACCCAGCTGACACCGGCCGGGCGCTCGGAGCGAGGCGACAGATAGCTGAGACGTCCGTCGCCCTCGAACAGGTATACGACGACGGGCTCCTCGTCGGCCGGAGGTTTGAGGAGCCGGTGCACGTGGACCTCCTCCGCCCCGGGCGCGAGCAGCAGCTCGCGGGCGAGCCCTCTGAAGATCTCCTCGCCGTGGCCGGCGCTGTCGGCCAGCAGCGTCAAGCGCCGCACGCCGGCCAGCAACGGCTCGACGTGCGCCACTTGTTTGAAGGTATCCGTACCCGTACTGCCCACCCATGGAATGTACCGCTTCGGGGTTCGTGGACCTTTACCTGAACGTCACGCTTGCAGATGCAGCGGAGCTTGGCACGCCCTTTTGCCTGGGGAGGAATCCGACACGCACACGGACCTTCAGGCGTCTGTGTATGCGAATCGCTCGCAGTCCGCCGCGCGAGATCGGGATCTTCAGCGTCGCCGTCGATGCCTTGCCGATACGCCGGAATGTCCTAGGCAGATTGTTTCCCTTAACGCTGATACGCCCGGCCGCGAATGTCCTGACCTTGAGGATCAGCTTGTGACCGACGACGCGGTGAGAGACAATGATCACGCCGCAGTTGGTCACAGAGATCGTCGTGTTCTGTTTGATCTGCAGGCCATTTTGAGCGGTGATCGTTGTTGGCATCAAGAGCCTGCTCGTGCAGAGGTTGCCGTTCGACGTCAACGCCGAGTGCGCACCGGTGGGGAGGCTCAGCGCGAAACTCGAGACCGGCACGTCCGGAATCGACGCGAAGTTGGACGTCGTGATCCCTTTCTTGATGTCGGTATTGCCAGTGAGGATCACCCGCACGCCATCGCCTTCCAGGACAAGATCGAGGTCGGGAAACGCCGCACCGCCGTGCGAGACGAGGTAGGCAGACCCCGTCAGCTTGCCTGCCAGCACTGGCGTCATCACAGTGGCGGTCCCGACTTCCGCGCCCAGCGGACGGCAGTTGACTGGATTGGAGGCAAATGTTGCTTCCGGGCATGCTTTCTGCAACGTGGTCAGCCGCGCCACCAGCTGCTTCGGCAGCTGGACGAACACCGACTTGATGTTCGCCTGGCGGGCGGCCTGAACCAGGTTGACTTGCAGGCTGGCTCCACCGAGTTTCGAGGTCTTGGCTCCAGTCGTGGCCTTCAGCGACGGCTTGAACGCGAGCGCGCCGCAGTTGAGCACCTGGAAGGGAGTGGCCAGCCCCTGTGTCGTTCCAAAGGTCGAAGTCAATGTCGTTTCGGTCGCCAGCGACCCGCAGCTGGTCGGGTTGAACAGGAAGTTGGAGCGGTTGATCGAGACACTGAGACCTTTCAACCTCAGCGGTATGCCCTTGACGATCGTCGGCAGCGAGCTGGTGGCGATCACGCGACCGGTATGTGGATCGACGCCGATGGCCGCCCGCGTGACGACAGGGCCGAGACTGAACGGCCCGGCGGCCGCGTCGATCGGGATCGACAGTCCGTAGGGAGCGCCGTTGTACGGACCGGTGAGATACACGGGTCCGGTGAACGGGTACGGGTCCGGGCCAGCACCGACACTTGCTGTCGCTGAGCCGATCTGGCTCGTCGAGGGGCAGGCTCCCGACTGTGCCTGAGGTTCAGCGCACAGTGCGACCGACGGGATCGCACCGACCAGTCCGGCCGGCAGGATCGTCGTGAGCTGAGACAGGTATTGCTGTCCGTCCGGACGCATGAGGTTGAACGTGTATGACGTGTATGCACCGGCGTCAGGGGAGCTGCTCTGCGTACTCTGGCCAAGCACGAACGGCAACGGCGAGGGGCAACCGCTGGTCACGAACGGCGTCGAGCCAAAGGCGGGGGCGCCGCCGGTGTACGGCGTGAACAGCGATTCCACGGATGCCTCCCCACACACAAGCGGATTGGCGAGGGGGGCGTGCACACCCCCGTTGAGACTGAGAACCAGTTCGCTGAACGGAAGCTGGGGATTATTCGCGAACGTCACCTCCAGCCTCCCGGTGCTCGGATTCGGAACGACCGAGCCCTGCAGTCGGACCGAGACGCCCAGACTTGGGGCTTCGGCGTCCAGGTAAATGACGAAAGGAGGATCCGTGATTGCTCCGCCGCTCGGACTCCCCAGATAGACAGGACCCGAGAGCGAGCCCGGTGGCAGATCCGTTTCGATCGTGACAGTCCCCACCCTGGAGCCGGCCGGACAGGCGACCGGATTGGTGGTGCCGATCCCGATCTGGGCGGCCGAGCATGCTTCCAGTCCGTGTGCAGCCGACGGGTTGAGCGTCAGACCTTCGGGCAGCGTGACGTGCGCGTCTTGGATGTCGGATGTGTTGATATCTCCGGGCCCGACGTTCTGTGGCACCTTCACGATCGTCGTGGCGCCGTCTGGCTGGTCGGAGGCAGCGGTGGTGGCGCTGACGACCGCCGTCGGTGTGAACGGCACTTTGTCGCAGCCTTCGACACCAACCGGCGTATGGGTTTCCGTGCGCGAAATTTCTCCGGCGTAGGATTCGAGTTCCAGGTGTGAAGTCGTGGTGCTCGAACAGATGCTCGGGATTGTGAGGAAGTTCCCTTGGCCGGCGCGACCGTTGAAGTTGAGCTTGGACTTGAGGACCTTCAACGGCACTTTCAGGCCACCGAGGATTTCGCCTTGTGTCGGGATATTGTTGATTTCGAAGTACTCGTGATAGTCGCCACTCCAGTCCACGTGACCTTCGAGAATCAAGTTGACGGACGCCACGAGAGGTGCGAGGGGAGCAACGCTGATACCAAAGTCGAGGGGCTGTCCTGGAGACGGTTCGAGGTTGTAGACGGTGCCAGTAAGCGTCGGAGGAATGACGGAGACGCCAAGTGAGGTTTCCACCGCGGCTTCCAATTCAGTCGTCCCGACCTGGCTGGCAGCCGGACACCCGCTTGGTTCTGTTTCGAACTGGGTACGAGCGCACTTCGGAAGAGCCTCTGGATCGGCTGCAAGGCCAGGCGGTACATCCACCCGGAGCCTCTTCAAGGGAGCGCCTTCCGGGGACCTGAGTCCTCCTGAGCCCGTGTGATTCAGTTCGAATGTCGTGATCCCCCACGGAGGATGACCCGCTGCCTGGGTGTAGAAGACGTTTTTGGGGCTAGCATAAGTGCAGGAGATTTCCGTGCAGGTACCCGCTTCGAAGCTCGCCGGGCCGAACGCAGCCAGCGCTGCTGGCGCCGACATCCCGGCTGACAGGACGGCGCCGGCCAGCGTCATAAGCAGTGCGATATGAGCGCGTCTCATCTCTACCTCCCCTGTAAACCCAGTAGACGTAAAGGTCCTATACCCCACCCGTCGCGCTTCTAGTCGTCGAATCGCTCAACGCGACACCGCACTCTGCGAACTCGCTAGAAGCGAATCGCCATCGCCCCACAGAGGGCGGATCTCCACATCAGCGGATCTCCACACAGAAGCGGATTGCCGCCTTAGAGACAGATCTCCATCTCAGCAGCGGATTGCCACACGGAGGCAGATCGCCCCATAAGTCCGCGAGCACACTCCGGGGGCCGCACAGTGCGGCCCCCGGAGGTATCTGCTCAGACTGCGCCTACCCGAAGGTGACGGTCACGAATGCGGCGGATGTCGGCGCACCCTTCTTCTTCGGGAAGAACCCGACGCGCACCTTTGCCCGCAGAGGGCGGCCCTTGCGCTGACCCGCGCGCGAGAGTGGAACGTGCAGCGACGCCGTTTTCTGCGCCCCCTTGAGGTTGCGATAGACGGTTGCCAGGTTTCCACCTGAACCGCTGATCCGTCCGGCCGAGTAGGTCTGGACGGTTATGTAGGCGGTGTTGCCGACGGTCTTATGCCCCACGATCCGCACGGGGCAGTTGGTGACCTTGATCGTCGTGTTCTGTTTGAACGTGGCCCCGTTCTGCCCGGTGATCGTCGTCGGCATCACGAGCTTGTTCGCGCACAGGTTGCCGTTGGCCGTCAGCGCCGAGTGCGCTCCGACCGGCAGGTTCACCGTGATACTTGAGACGGGCACATCCGGGGTCGTCGCGAAGTTGGTCGTGGTGATCCCGTTTTTGATGTTCGTGTTGCCGGTCAGGACCACGCGGACACCTTCGCCTTCGAGCAGGAGGTCGAGATCCGGGAACGCCTGACCGCCGTGCGAGACCAGGACCGCCGGTCCTTTCAGTTTCACGCCCAGCGTCGGGGTGTTCGCCCTGACGCCACCGACAAACGAGCCGGACGGGCAGGTATAGGGATTCGCGGCAAACGTCGCTTCGGGGCACGCTTTCTGCAGCGTCGTCAGCCGCGATGGCAGCTGCTTGGGCAGCTGCACGAGCACCGATTTGATGTTCGCATCGCCGGCCGGCATGTTGATCGTCGTTTCCAAGCTGGCCCCGTTGGCTTTCGAAGTCTTGGCGCCGCTCGCCGCCCCGAATGATGGCTTGAACGCGAGTTTGTTGCAGTTAGCCACCTGGAACGGGCTGGATAGGCTTTGAGTCGCACCGAACGTCGACGTCAGCGTCGTTTCGGTCGCAAGAGTCCCGCAATTAGTCGGGTTGACCAAGAATCCCTGCTTGTTGATGCTGACGCTGACGCGCTTCAAGCGCAGCGGTATGCCCTTGACGATCGTAGGCATATTGCTCGTAGCAGTCACGCGCGCTGTGACCGGATTGATGTTGATCGTGCCACGGGTGACCACATTGCCGAGGTTGAACGGCCCAGCGACGGCAGGCACCACGATCGAGAGTCCGAACGGCGCGCCGCCGTATGGACCGGTCAGGTAGACGGGTCCGGAGAACGCATACGGCGTCGGACCCGCGCCCGCCGTCACCCCGACCACGCCAATCTGGCTGGCAGCCGCACATTCGCCTTTGCTCGCCTGCGGTTCGGGGCACTGCGACACTGTCGGGAGCAGACCTACGAGACCGGCCGGTAGAGTCGTCTTGATCTGCGACAGGTACTGCTGGCCGTCGGCCCGTTCGACATTGAGCGTGTAGGACGTTTTTTCGCCTCCGTTGCCCGCTTGGTTCTGAGTGCTCTGACTGAGCGAGAACGGCAGCGGCGATGGGCACGTGCCACCGGCGTTGTTGCTGTCGACGACGAAGCTGCTCATCGGCGATTGCGCAGCCGTTCCGGTGAACGGGGACAGGCTCGTTTCGGTCGTCGCCGTGCCGCACGTCAGCGGGTTGGCGATCGGCGCAAGCGGACCGCCCGTGAAACGCAAGGTGATGTTGCTGAACGGCTGTTCGGGGTTTTCCGAGAACGTCGCGGTCAGGCGGCCCGTCGTTTCGTTGGGCGTGACTGAGCCTTTCAGACGCACATCCACGTCGTACTTTGCCGATTCGGCATTGATGTAAACCGTGTACGGCGGTCCCGTGATCGAGCCCGATTCAGGCCCACCGAGGTAGACGTTACCTTGCAGCGATCCCGCGGGAAGATCGGGGACGTTCAAGGTGACTTCACCAATCTTCGATCCTGCTGGACAGGCGACCGGCGACTTCGTGCCGACACCGATCTGTGCCGGTGTGCATGCTTCCAAACCATGGGCGGCCGACGGGTTCAGCGTCATGCCTTCCGGCAAAGTGATGCTCGCCGTCTTCAGCTGCGACGAATCGATACCGGTGGGGCTGGGATCATGCGGCAGGCTCAGAACCGTCGAAATACCATCAGGCTGATCTGACTGCTTCGTTTCCGGCGTCAGCGCGAATTCCGGGGCGAAGGGAACTGGTGAGAACGGAGCAGCGCCATTGCACCCTTCGGTCCCAAGAGACCCGGTGTGGCTCATGTTCGAGAATTCGCCTTCGTATGATTCGACTCGCAGCCCAGTCGTTGTCTGAGGTCCAATACCCGAGCATACGCTCGGGTTCGTCACGAAGCCGCCATTCCCAGTGTTACCGGCAGTGCCGTTGAAAACGACCCGTGACTCGATCAGTCCGGGCGTAATGTTCTTGATTACGTAGTAGTCGTGATAGTCAGCCTTACCAGTTCCCTGGGCTTCGACCTTGCTGCTCGCAGGTGATTCTGCCCCCCATTCGATATGCCCTTCGAGGAAGGTATGCACATATAGCGGTACTCCCAAAATCGGTTCGAGACTAAGTGCTATTCCGAAGTACGAAGACAGACCTTCCGGCTGTTCAAGGTTGTACATCTTGCCTTCGAGTTCATAGTTTTTGAACACTCCTTTGGCCACTTCGAATACAACATGAACAACGTTCGTGCCAATTTCGCTTTCTGGACAATTGGGTGCCGTGAAGGCATGGATGCCTGGTGCCGGTTCTACTTCAGTTCCGGTGAAGTCTGATACCAGACACTTCTTTACAGCCTCGGGATTTGTGGATACACCAGGGGCGACATTCGTACGCACAGTCTTGACATTGCCTTCAGGCGCGATGGCTTGAAAAGGAACCGTCTGGATCACATGACTTTTGATCACGAAGTCCGTGATCCCACCAGTCGGATGGCCGGCCGCCTGGGTGAAGAATTCCGAAGGGTGTTCTTCTGTGCTTTTGGCGGTGCACGTTGTGTTCTTGCAATTCGCCGAGAAGAAGCTTTCCACGCCAAACGCGGCCTGCGCTGCGGGCGCTGCGACGGCGACACATGCGCTTGCGACTAGCGCGACGAGCGAGATGCGGACGTGGGACCTCATGTAGCTACCTCCCGTTGTGGCCAGGGCTTCTGTACCCGGCCTTGACCCTTAGTGCTCGCAGAAGTTGCGGTCATTCGAGAATTCTTATCGGACGAATCCTGCTCACTGTCCCCAATGTAGAGCAAGCACCCGATGACCCATGCAGCTTCCATTGCAAACCACACTTTACACGGTCGGCGGAGTTCCATGCGTCAGTACCCGTCCGTGGGGTGATGCGGAGGACTACGTAGGGCCGTGAGACAGGGCATACTGCTCGACCGTCAGGAACGAGCTCTCAGATACGCGATCCAGGCTGCGTTCGATCTCGATCGAGCATCTCATCCCCCGGCGTTGAGAACCCGGCCCCGGGCCCAAAGCTGACCTTCAGCAGCGCCCCTCCCCCCGGTGCGTTGGCCGCCTCGGCGCAGCCCCCGCAGACCTCGGCAGCCTGGCGGACGATCGCCAGGCCCAGGCCCGAACCGGGCAGCTTGCGCGCCCGGTCGGCGCGATAGAACCGGTCGAAGACGTGCGGCAGGTCCTGCTCGTCAAACCCCGGTCCGTGATCACGAACCGTCAGCAGCCCGTCGCGCAGCTCGACCTCCACCATGCCCTCCGGCGGACTCCACTTGCGAGCGTTCTCCAGCAGGTTCCCCACGGCTCGCTCGATCCTGTCGGCCTGTCCGGTCACGACCGTCGGCTCCAACCGTCGCTCAAACCGCGTCCCACCACGTCGCGCCGCCTTCTCGATCGCGGCCTGGACGATCAGATCAAGCCGCACATCGTCCTCCGCTGCGGCCGATGACGACTCCCCCCCTGCCATCGCAGTTCCGCGCGCCAGCTCCACGACGTCCGCCACGAGCGCCGTCAGCTCGTCCAGCTCTTCGACGATGTCTCTGCGCAGGCTCTCCTGTTCGCCCGGCGGCAGGCGCTTCGCTTCGCCCAGCACCTGGATGTTCGCCCGCAGGCTTGCGATCGGCGTGCGCAGCTCGTGCCCGGCGTCAGCCACGAGCTGGCGCTGCTCGCCGACGGAGCGCTCCAACGCGTCCAGTGTTCGGTTGAAGCTGTCGGCCAGCCTGCCCAGCTCATCTGAGCCCTCCACCTCCAGTCGCTTGGACAAGTCCAGCCCCGCACCCCTCAGGGCGTCCTGCCCTGTCAGCGTCTCCGTGCGGGCCGTGAACCTTCTCACCGGGGCCAGCGCCACTCGCGCGACGAGTGCGCCCAAAGCCATCGCAAGTGCGATCCCACTTGCACCGACGATCGCGAGAATCGCGAGCAGCCTGCTCAGCTCGCTGTTCACCTCGCTCAACGGCCTGGCCACCATCACCGCCCCGCGCGCCCCGATCCCCTCCGTCAGCACCCGCAGCTTCGTCCCGTGCACCGTCCTGTCCGTCAACGCACTCCCGCTCCCCCGCCTTGCAAACGCCCTATCCTTGGCGTCGACGGGGATCGTCGCAGGCGAGGATCCCTGACCGCCCGGCACCTGCACTTTGCCGTCCGGCGCGATGAACTGCACGTACCCCGATGCCCCCCCGAATGGCGCCGGCTGGACACTGCTCGGCAGACTCCCTTCACCCTCACCACCGTCACTCCCCGCGCCGTTCCCACCGCTGCTGCCACTACCCCCCTCCCCGGGTCCTCCGGAGCCGGCAGGGGAACCGCTCCCGAACAGTCCTGCCCCGCCCGGACCTCCTTCTGCGCCCGGACCTCCTTCTGCGCCGCCCGCGCCGGGACTCCTACCGCCGGGGAACGGCTGCGTGAATGCACCTGCACGCGCGCGCAGCCCCTTGTCGACTTCCCCGCGCAGGTCCGTGCTGAGCGCGACATACAACCCGACCGCCGCCGCCAGCACCGCCAGCGCGACCGAGACGCCCGCGGCCGCCGCGATGCGCGTGCGCAGGGTCATCGCATGCGTAAGCTGGTTGCAAGATCACACACGCTCGTCGCACACGGGGCGATCTCAAACGCAGCGCGGGCGTGTCGCTCATGGCTCGCGCAGCACATACCCCACCCCTCGCACCGTGTGGATCAGCTGCCGCGCGCCGGCCCCCTCGAGCTTGCGGCGCAGATACCCCACATACACCCGCAGCGCGTTCGATGCCGGACCGAAGTCATACCCCCAGACGCGGTCATATATAAGGCTGTGCGCGAGCACCTGCTTCGGGTTCAACATCAGCAGCTCCAGCAACTGATACTCAGTTCGGGTCAGCTCGACGAACTGTCCTCGGACCTCCGCGCCATGTCTGCCTCTATCCAGACTCACCTCCGCGAAGGACAGCGCGTCAGGGTCGCCTGCCTCCGGTCCCGCCCGGCGCAACAGCGCGCGGATCCGTGCCTTCAGCTCGCCCACGTCGAACGGCTTCACCATGTAATCATCGGCGCCCACGTCCAGCCCGTCGATGCGATCTGACACCGCGTCGCGCGCGGTCAGCATCAGGATCGGCACCCTGTTGCCCAACAACCGCAGCCGCCGGCACACCTCCAGCCCGTCGATCCCCGGCATTCCCACGTCCAGCACGACGGCATCGGGCACTGCCTGCACGACCTGCTCGAGCGCCTGCTCCCCGTCCTCGGCCATCTGCACCTCGTACCCACCCAGGGTCAGCGCCCTGCGCAGCGCGTCGCGCACCGCACGATCGTCGTCTACGACCAGGATCCTCATGAGCGTGATTGTTGCGTGCCCAGCAGCCTCGCCGCGCGTCCCTGGCAGTCGTACAGCGTGCTTTCGCCACCCGCGCCGGCGCCACGGCCACTCGCCGCTTCGCTTTCGCCACCCGCGCCGGCGCCACGGCCACTCGCCGCTTCGCTTTCGCCACCCGCGCCGGCGCCACGGCCAACCACCGCTTCGCTTGCGCCACCTGTCGCACTCGACGCCAACGTCACCTTCGTACACGCTTTGGTCACCGCGGCAATCGCCTTTTTCGAGCCTTCCCGCGTATCGCCGGCCAGCCGTGGGCCGCTCGCATTGCTGGCTTCGGCCAGCACCCAGCGAATCTGACCTCGGCTCACCTCGCCCGCCAGCCACGCGACGCTGACATCGCTCTCGCGCCCGGAAAACCCACCGATACCGGCCACGTCAGCGCCATCCTCGACGATCTCCGAAGCAGCACTGGACTGGCTGGACACCGCTACCGTGCCGCCACCATGACTCTTTGCATAAGCGATTGCCTGCGTGATCGTGCGACTGTCGCCCAGCGGCGCGCCAACGGCCCCGCCACCCGGACCCGAGCTCGGGGGTTGCGGCGGCGGCCCTTCAGCTGAAGCGCCGGATACACCTGTGCCTGCGCCAGAGCTGCTGCTGCCACTACCGTTGCCGAACAGCCGCACACCACCCGATCCGCCGCCCGCTCCGCCGCCCCCGCCCGCGCCCACGCCCACGCTCCCGCCCGCAAATCGCCCGCCGAATCCGCCTCTGGGCCCGGCGCCACCCGGCCCGGCGCCACCCGGCCCGGCGCCACCGGGGCCGCCACCACGACCGGCGTTCAGGGCCGACTGCGGGCCGCCCGACGGGAACGTCCCGCTGGTCGCATACCCCAACGTGTCAACCGCCCAGATCCCTGGGCCGATCAGCAGCGCGGCCACGCCGCAACTCAACGCCACCGTTCTGATCGTCCGATCCGTCGACGCGACAAGCACGACGCCAGCGCCGGCGCCAACCACGATCAGGACTCCCACCAGCCACCCCAGCTGACCCGGGTATTGGTGCAGGATCGTGATCTCGCATGCGACGCCCGCGACAATCGCCACCGGGGCCATGACTCGCGACAACCGCCCGCCCGTGCGCAGCAGCGCCACCCCGGCTCCCGTCAGCGCCGCGGCGAATGGCGCCAGGAGGGACACGTAGTACGGGTGAAAGATCCCTTTCGCCTCGCTGAACACCAGTGCGATCACCACGAACGCGCCGCCCACCGCGATCAGCCAGCCGCTGCGCGGATCGCTGCGCTTCAGCCTGCTCGTCGCGAGGACCGCCAGCCCACTGACGAATGCGAAGCCCAACAGCCAGCCTGCTTGCCCACCGAGCGCCGCGTTCAACAGCCGTCCCGGTCCAGGGGTGCCGCCAAACATGTTCCCGCCCATGCCGCCTGGTCCGCCGGTCTGGCCGTCCAACCGCCCGACGCCGTTGTATTCGAAGATCAGTTCCCACACCCTGTTACCACTGGTGCCCGACACCCACGGCCGATCTGCTGCGGGGGTCAGTTCGACCAGCGCCGGCCATGCCCCACCGACGAGCGCCATCGCTCCGCCCGCACCGAGGAGCTCACCAAGCGCGCGCCGGCGCCCATGCGGCGCTACCCACAGCCACGCCGCGACGATCCCCGGCACGACCATCAACGCGACTGCCATCTTCGTCTCGAACCCAAGCCCGACACACACGCCTGCGAGCACCAGCCAGCGCACGCCCGAGCGGGTGGACGCCGGATCGAGCGCTCTGACTGTGCACCAGACTGCCGCCACGCTGCACAGCACGAGCAGCGCGTCCGGGTTGTTGTGCCGCGAGATCCCAACCATGATGGGCGTAATCGCCAGCACCAGCCCCGCTGCGAACCCACCTAGTCGGCCGAACCGTCGCCTGACAAGGTCATACACCAGCGCCACGCTCGCCATGCCCATCAGCGCCTGGGGCACGAGCACGCTCAGTGGGTGATACCCGAACACGCGCACTGACAGCGCTTGGATCCAAAGCGCCAATGGTGGCTTGTCGACCGTCATCACTCCTGTCCTGTCCATCGCGCCGAACAGAAAATCGTGCCAGCTGGAGCTCATCGAGCGGACTGCTGCGCTGTAATACTCGTTAGCCCAGCCGTTGCGGCTCAGCGACCACAGGTTCAGCCCGCCCGCCAATGCGAGGAGTGCCGCCAGTTGCAGCTTGACGGTGCCAACTGCTGCGATAACCGGCGCCAGCAGGGTTGCAGGCGATTTCGGCTTACGGGTTACCCCCAAATAGGACTGCTCGTTTGTGCTCATGCCGAGCAGCATCCCCGCCGGCCGTAGGAGCACCGTGTGACGAACCTAATGATTTGCTGAACGCCATTTATGGGCGCATGTCCATCACGACGACACGCAATCTCAGACGCCGGTCCATACCGGCTGCAGGCACGCCCGAGCAGGATGATGTCAGCATGGAATAACCCGTACTCGACGTACCGATCGTTTCGAGCTCAGCGATGCGAACTCAAACCCGAGCCACCCGCCGAGCCCCCCGGCGGGCTCCCCAGATCGTGGCCCTCGGCGGGGGTGGGTTCTCGATGGAGAAAGACTCCTCGCTGCTGGATGACTACATCCTGTCGCTCACCGGGACCGCGCGTCCGCGCATCTGCTTCCTGCCGACCGCCTCCGGCGACGCCGATCATTATGTCGTGCGCTTTTACCGTCGCTTCTCTGCTCACTGCGACGCCAGCCACGTCTCGCTGTTTCGCCGCGACCAGGGCGTGGGCGGCGTCGAGGACGATCTCGCCACGCATCTGCTCGCCCAGGACCTGATCTACGTTGGCGGGGGTAACGTCGTTTCGATGCTCGGCGCCTGGCGTGCCCATGGCCTGGACTCCGTTCTGCGTCGCGCCTGGCGCCGGGGCATAGTCCTATGCGGCCCCTCGGCCGGATCGTTGTGCTGGTTCGTCGAATCCCTGTCAGCCTTCCACGGGGCGCCCCGACGCGTTCGCGGTCTCGGCCTGCTGCCCTACTCCAACTGCGTCCACTACGACGCCGAGCCGGCACGTCGCGCCGAGTATCACCGCTTCGTCGCCGCCGGTATGCGAGCCGGCTTCGCAGCCGAGGATGGGGTCGCGCTGCACTTTCGTGGCACGCTGCTGGAGCGCGCCGTCAGCTCGCGTGCTGACGGCCGCGCCTATCGCGTCGAGCCCGCCGGGGACTCCGTGATGGAGATTCCGCTCGACGTCGCCCACCTCAGCACCGACCGTGACCACGAGCTGTCACGCGCAATCGAGCCCACGGGCCCCGACCTCTTATCTGAGCAGGTCGTGCCTGGACCGATCGCGTCCGGGCCGGTCACCGCCCTGCCTGTCGGCGCCCCCGCGTGAGCCCACTGGACGAGCCCCCCGCGCGACGCCTGATCTTCGCGATGGGCGGTGGCGGGTTCACGATGGAGCCGTCCAATCCTCTGCTTGACGACTTCGTCCTGTCGCTCGCAATCACCGCCGAGCGTACGTCTGCTCCCGCGCGCGAGCCCCGGATTCTGTTCCTACCGACCGCCTCCGGCGATACGACCGCGCAGATCAACGCCTTTCACGCGCGCTTTGCCGACCGCTTTTGCATCCCCGAGCATCTGTCGCTGTTTCGCCTGCGTGACTCCCGCCGATCCTTGGAGGAGATCGTCCTCTCCCAAGACATCCTTTACGTCGGCGGGGGTTCGATGCGCAACCTGCTCGCGATCTGGCGCGCGCACGACCTCGACCACCTGCTGATCCGAGCCTGGCGGCGCGGGATCGTCCTCGCCGGCATCTCCGCCGGGGCGATGTGCTGGTTTGAAGGCGGTATCACTCGCTCCAGCGGCCCGCCGGCGCCGCTCGCCGGTCTCGGCTTGTTGGAGGGATCGCTCACCGTCCACGCCGATGGCGAGCCGGAGCGCCTGCCGGTATGGCTCGCTGCCGTACGCGACGGTGTCCTACCCGGAGGCTGGTCGGTGGACGACGGCGTCGGCTTGCTGTTCGGAGGCATGCATCTGCAGCGAGTCGTCAGCTCGCGCCCAGGCGCGAGCGCGCAGCGCGTCGATGCGATCGCCGGCGAGCTCGTCCGCAATCGCCTGCAACCCGAGCTCCTGGGCGCAGCCGATCACCCCGGCGTGCCTTCGTCCGTAGACGAGGATGTCCAAGAGCTGCGCCGCGTCCAGCGCCTGCGACGTACCATCGCGGGTCCCCGGAGCGGGCGTATAGGGGGACGTTGAGAGGTGTCTGTGGTTAGACCAGTTCGCTTGACCAGACAGATCTTCGTCTTTGCCTGAGCCCCAACAGTCCTCCAATCGCCTGTAACATCGACACGGCAGTCCTCGACAGCGATCTTTGGAGGTCCAGATGGCGGCGGTAGGCAGCAGTGACCTTGAGGACGTGCTCGTAACCGAGCGCGAGGTCTGGGAGCAAGGCGTGCCGAACGAGCTGTTCGCGCGCATGCGCAGCGAGTGCCCGGTGCACTGGACTTCAGCCATCACCGAGTTCCCAGATGAGGCCGGCTACTGGTCGGTGACCACGGCCGAGGACATTCGCGCGGTCAGCCGCGACTGGCAGACCTACTCATCCGAACTCGGGGGCGTCACAGCTGCCAACATCGGCTTGCCGATCGAGCTTACGCGAGCAATGTTCATTGGCATGGATCCCCCCAAGCACGATCGCATCAAGGCCCTCTTCCAGGCTGGCTTCACGCCGAAGCGGATCGCCGCCCACGAGCCTGCGATCAGGACGATCGTGATTGATGCGCTCGAGCGCCTGAAAGGCCGGGAGACGTGCGACTTGGTCACCGACGTAGCCCAGCCGGTGGTATCGCGAGTGATCGGCAGCTTCATGGGCATCCCACCGGAGGACGACGAGGCCTGGGCGCGCTTGATGAACATGATGCTCGGCGCCGGCGACCCCGATCTGAACCCACACGAGAGCGTCGTTGCGGGGATCGAGGCGGGCGTTGTGGAGATATTCGAGCGCTGCGGAAAGCTGATTGCCGAACGCCGCGAGCACCCGACCGATGACTTGACGAGCGTGCTTGTGCACGCCGAAGTAGACGGGCAGCGGCTTGAGGAACACGAGATCGTGATGGGCTTCTTCCTGCTGGTCGCCGCCGGTAACGACTCCACCAAGGCGACCTACTGCAGCGGCATGCGGGCGTTGATGCAGAATCCGTCCCAGCGCGAGCTGGTGCTGTCAGATTCCAGCTTGATTCCCGGTGTGGTCGAGGAGTCGTTGCGCATGTTTCCAGCGTTCGCCCACTTTCGCCGCACCGCGACCTGTGACGCCGAGCTGAACGGACGCCAGATCAAAGAGGGCGAGAAGGTCGTCATGTGGTACGTCTCATCTAATCGCGACGAGACCTGCCACGAGAACCCTGACCATTTTGACGTTCGCCGTACGACCGAGCACCAAGCGTTCGGCGCGGGCGGTCGTCACTTCTGTCTGGGCACGGCCCTAGCCCGCCTGGAGCTGCGCGTCCTGTTCGAGGAGACCCTCGCCCGCTTCCCGGCGATGGAGCCGGCGGGCACACCGACGATCGTAGAATCGGTGTTCCTCAACCAGCTCAAGTCTCTGCCTGTGCGACTGTCCCCCTAACCGCACACCGCGCAACACATCTGTGACAAGAGCGTGACTTCTCTGTGACAGGCAGGGCCATGTGTCCCCACGGGGGCAGGTTCCGACAGATGCGACTCGTAGTGTCGCTCTCCACGAACGTATGTTCGAACTGGAAAGCCGACACAAATGACCGACACGCAGACAACCGTCCGAGCCGCCGATCTTGCCGAGCGGATCGTCGATGAGATCAGCCAAACGAGCCAAGACTGGTCCGCCATCGAGCTGCACGCACGCGAGCTGGTCGAGCTCGTCGCGGAGCTGGCCGCGGACGGAATCTCTCAGAATCGCGACTTTCCCTCGGGGAAGCGCTCGAGCCCGTCCTCGGGGATCGACTCCCAAGGGGCGGCATAGGAGACGTATGCTCGCCAGGTCGGCCGCACGCCCGGGTCACCGTCGAAGGCGCCCATACGTACGCTCATCTGCGTGTGATCGTCAGGATTGCGGCTGAACAGATGTGCTCCGCACTCGCTGCAGAAACACTTCTCGAAACCGCCATCTGAGTGGCGCCAAGCCTTGACCAGATGCTCTCCCTGCAATATTCGCAAGATACGACCGTCGATCCGGGCCTGGACCGAGGCCGCGGTTCCGGTTCGACGCTGGCAGCGAGTGCAGTGACAGTAGCCGGCGGCCTGCGCTGGCTCGGTCAGCGCAAAGCGCACACCACCACACAGACAGCCTCCGGTCATCGAAGGCTCGTTCATGGTCAACAGTGTGTCACTGAGACCTCCCGTCAAGAGCAGCTCGTTGGGACCGACCAAACCCATGCAGCCCAATAGCAGCAGTGCATGTCCAGTCCTTAACCGCGTGACGGTGCGGGTGCAGGGAGGATGCGCGATCGGGCGGCACGTACCGCCGCGCTGAGCGTAGATACGTCGTAAACGCCGTGATGGCGGCGGCCGTTGATGAAGAACGATGGGGTCCCCGAGACACCGCTCGCATCGGCGCTCAGCACGTCTGCGGTTACACGTGGGGCGTAGACACGGTGGCGAAGGTCCGCGGAGAAACGCTCACCGTCCAGCTCCAGAGCAGCCGCATATTGACGTAGATGGAGCGGGGTGAGGTCGCCCTGATGGGCGAACAAGAGGTCGTGCATCTCCCAGAACGCCCCCTGGGCGCCGGCCGCCTCGGCGGCCTCGGCGGCGCTCTGCGCGCGAGGGTGCACATCGCTGAGGGGCAGGTGGCGGAAGACATAGCGCAGATCGTCGTCATAGTCGGCGAGCAGCTCGCGGATCATCGGCTCGGCTTGTCCGCAGAAAGGACATTCGAAGTCGGCGTACTCGACAAGCGTGACCAAGGCGTCCTCGTGACCCCGGATGTGATCGCGCTCGGGATCGATTTCGTCGGCGAGGTCGATGAGCTCCTCGGAGGTACGTCCGAACTGCCGTGCCCGGACCGACGCGGGCACCCGGGAGATGATCCGGAAAACGGTCCATGCCACTAGCGGAGAGATAAGGGCCGCCACGAGAATGCCAAGCTTTGCCTGAGCCAGCAGCCCGCCGCTGAAGGCACGGCCGGCGATCAGCAGCGAGACCGTAAATCCGATCCCGGCGACTGCTCCCGTCCCGGCTAGGCCCGGCCAGGTCACCCCCAGACGGGTGCTGCCAAAAATACGGCGGGTGCCGAGCCAAGAGGCGCTCAGCACGCCGAGGGGCTTGCCAAGGACGTACGCGAGGACAATGCCGATCGTGACCGGTGAGCCGATCGCGTCGCGTAGCAGGCCGCCGTCGACGTGGATGCCGGCGTTTGCGAGCGCGAAAAGAGGGACGACGACGAAGCTCGTCCACGGATGCAGCCGGTACTGGAGCCGCTCGTTTGGAGAGATCGCGGAGGCCAAGCTGCGCTGGGCCGTGTAAGCGAGCTCGGGGGTCGGCTGCTCACGAAAGGATCGGGTCAGCTCGGTCGCGCGCTCGAGGTCGCCGCGGGCAGGCGGGTAGGCGCTCGTCACAAGCCCGATCGCCAGACCGGCGATGACGGGGTCGATCCCCGACTCGAACAGCGCCAACCAGATGCCAATTCCGACGAAGACCGCCGCGATGCCACGCCAGCGAGGGACAAAGCGCAGGGAGATCAGAATCGCGAACAGCACAAGCGCGACGGCAAGCGCGACGAAGGAGACCGTGCGAGTGTAAGCGACAGCGATGACGAGCAGTGCGCCGAGGTCGTCGATCACTGCGAGCGTGAGCAGAAACACGCGTAGTCTCGTCGCTCCGGTGGGCGCCACGAGCGCGAGGGCGCCCAGGGCGAGAGCCGTATCGGTCGACATCGCCGCACCCCACCCGCCGGCGCCGGGGCCGCCGAGATTGATTGCCAGGTAGATACCGACGGCTACGGCCATGCCGCCAATGGCCGCGACGACCGGGATCGCGATGCGGTTGCGCTCGCGCAGCTCGCCGAGGTCGAGCTCGCGCTTCGCCTCCAAGCCGACGACGAAGAAGAAGAGCGCCATCAAGCCTTCGTTTACCCACTGGCGCAGGCTGCCGGAGAGGACGTGGTCGCCCAGGCTGAGCGCCAAGCGGGTCGTCCAGAAGGATTCGTATGAGTGCGGCCATGGCGAGTTGGCCCAGACCAATGCGAGAAACGCGGCGATGACGAGGACCGCTGCCCCGCCAGTCTCGGCACTCAAGAAATCCCGTACGGGCGCGCCGAGATTGCGAGCCCAAGCCGTGCGGCCCGCGGATGAGTCGGCGACCGATGTCATGACCGTAAGTATCACGAGGATGCGCAACCGGTTAGCGGCTCATTGCCATCACCGATCGGATGGAGGGTGCCGAGACCGGGCCCGCGGCGAATCAGGGCGCTAAGACCGCGGCGACGCGCGTGCGTGAGCAGAGAGCGTTTGCGATAGAGATCTCATCCCCCCGGATAGGGGAAGAGTTAATCCGAGTGTGCCAGAGCGGCGGCGGCATCAAGCAGGCGATCGTCACCCCAGAAAAGCTCGCGAGCGACAGAGACCGTGGGAACCCCGAACACGCCAAGCTTGTGAGCGGTATCGGTTGCAGTCCGCAGCAAGAGCTTTATCTCGGGATCGCTGGCGGCATCCTCGGCCGCTCGGGGATCCAGGCCGGCGTCTTCGGCGGCCCGCAGGACTTGCTCGGGGACGCCCAGGTCGTGGCCGTGCTGAAAGGCGTGGCGAAACGCGTGCAAGGTGAACTCCCGTCCGCGACCAACCTGAAAGGCGAAGGTGGCGACGCGCATCGCGAACAGGTAGTTGGCCGGCCAGGGGTCGGGCCAGCAAATTGGGGCCAGCCCGTAGAGGCGCGCGCGACGCTCGACCTCGGCCATCCCCGCCTGACGGCGGTCAGGATCACCAAGCGACCACGAGGATCGCCCATTAAGCTTGAACATTGCTCCCAGGGATACGGGCTGGAACGTGATTGGCTCAGGGAGAACCTCGGATATGCGCTCGGCCACCAAATAGGCGTAAGGGGAGCCAAGGTCGAAGTAGAAGCTCACTTGGGTCATACGATGGTGCGCCTAAGGGTTCGTTTTCATATGCCGAGACCGGTTGTGTATACCAAGACGGCGATCAGGCTTCACCCAGCTTGAAGGATCGACTGTTCATTCAATATCCCTGACGTGGTGCCCTCAGGCCCGGTGAACCTCAAAGACCGTCGGCGCGCGTGAGCGCAAGGGGACCGTTTGGCGCGGGTTTGGCGAGGGTGGATGGCTTGCGCTGCAAGGCTTGGCTCTCTGCCTTTGCCACCGCCTTCGTCCGCCTTTGCCACCGCCATCGTCCGCCATAGATCTCTTTCCCGACCTCCGTCCCTACAGACGCCCACGGCGCCCACGGTAAGGACCCAGGAACAACACCAAGACGACAATCAAAAGGAGCAGCACGAGCGGACTCACGAAGGCCCCGCCCGCGAGGCTGAGAATGAGCAAGATGATGATAAGAAGCAGAAGCAGATCCAAGGGACCCCCCTTTTTTCATTTGTCAACGGAAACCGGCCACATCTCTTGGGCGGCTGCCCGAGTGTGCGAGACATCCTGGATCGCTTAGTTACCCCGTCTCGGGTATCTCCTAAACCTCGGCCAAAACCTAGACCGAGCCATGCGTCTGCATGAACCCGAAAGGAGCTCTATCGGTTGTCCCCGGATCGATGGAATTCAAGGCAGAGCAGACCTACCTGCAGCCGCAAGAGCACTAGAGTGACATCGTGCATGTGATCAAGGGGGTCATCGCCGCAGAGACAGGGGCGATCGACCACTAGCAGAGCAAGATCATCCAGGCGACAGGGCCGTGGATTCGGCCGTGGGTTCGGCCGTGGGTTCGGCTTTGACCTCGAGCGGGTCGTCGTGACGCAGGTCGCTGTCACGGACCAGCAGGAGCGCGAGCACGGAGCCTGCGAGTGCCAGCGCACTGCCTACCAAGAGGATGCTGGAGAAGCCGTGGGTGAAGCCCTCGCGCGCGGCGCTGACGATCGGCGCGGGTGCGCCGGAGGGAAGGCTGCCGGAGGAGACCGCCTCCGCGAGGTCGCGTGCCCGGGGTTCGCTCACGCTCGGTAGGAGATCTTGGATCCGCTGCTGGGAGAGGGCGAGGAACAGAGCGCCTAGTCCCGCCGTGCCTGAGGCGATCGCGACCTGACGGAAGGTGTCGTTGATGCCTGATGCCACGCCGCTCATCCGCTCGGGGACAGTCGAAAGTGCGACGTTCGCGAGCACGGGGTTGACCAAGCCGACGCCAAGACCGCCAACGATGAAGCCGGGGAGCAGGACCGTCCAGGAGTCATTGGGCTGGGCGCCACTCATCAGGGCGAGGCCAACCCCGGTGATCCCAAGTCCGGCCGCAAGGAGCACGCGGGGAGGGACCTTACCCTCGAGCGATGCGGTTCCGCCTGCGACGAAGAACGAGCCGACGGTGAAAGGCAGGTAGCGCAGACCAGCTTGCAGAGGCGAGAGATGCTCGATCTCCTGCATGTAGAGCGTGATGTAGAGAAACAGCGCGAACATCGAGCCGCTGAGCGTGAACGCGGCGATCTGCGCGCCGGTGAAGGCGTGACTGCGAAAGAGGCTCAGCGGGAGCATCGGCTGCGCGACGCGCAACTCGATCACGACGAAGACCGCGAAAAGAACAACCGCCGCGGCGAGCAAGGCGATGATCACCCCAGACGTCCAGCCGTCGTCGTTTCCGCGCAGCAGAGCGAGCACGAGCAGCGCATTCGCCGTTGAGAACGTGACAGTGCCGCCCCAGTCCACGCCGCGGGCGGTCTCATCGCGCGATTCCGCAATCTTCAGGACCGTCACGGAGATCGCGGCGATGCCGATCGGAATGTTCAAGAAGAAGATCGACTGCCAGCCGATGGCCTGGGTCAGCGCGCCGCCGACGAGCGGGCCAAGCGCGACGGCGACGCCAATAGTCGCCCCGTAGATCGCTGTAGCGGTCGCGCGCTCGGCGCCGCGCCACTCTTGCGCGAGCAAGGCCAGCGATACCGCGAACATCGCAGCGCCACCGACGCCCTGGAGCGCACGCGAGAGGTTCAGGACCGTCGGAGATCCGGCCAGCCCGCAGAGGAGCGAGGCTAGGGTGAAGATCCCGACGCCGACGATGAACACGCGCTTGCGGCCGAGCCGATCGGCGAGCGATCCCGACGTGAGGACGAACGCGGCGAGTGTCAGCGCGTAGGCATCGATCACCCATTGCAGGTCGGTGAACGACGAATGCAGGTCCCTGCGGATGCTCGGCAAAGCGGTGTTAACGACCGTGATGTCAAGGAGCAACATGAAGGTCGCCACGCAGACTGCGATCAGCGTCCACCACTTACGTTCCATATCGAAGACCTTCCCGAGGCGCCGGTAGGGGACTTAGGCAACCTTCCAGATACGCAGCAGCGTACCGACCCCCACTGTCGGGGCACCCAGAGACAGCCCATCCTGAGTCAGCCCTGTTGACCCTACACGCCAGGACGCGATTCTTGTCCGGTCAGGCGCTCAGCTCCAGGACGGAGCGGATCCCGTCCGGTCAGGCGCTCAGCTCCAGGACGGAGCGGATCCCGTCCTGCGCGTCCATCAGCTGGAAGGCTCGATTGACTTCGTCGAGGGGCATCCGATGGGAGATGAACGGATCGACGTCGATGTCTCCACGCAGATACAGCTCTACGAGCTCGGGTACCTGATCCCGACCCTTCACCCCACCGAATGACGAGCCGCAGATGCGGCGTCCGGTGATGAGCAGGCGCGGGACGATGTCGAGCGTCTCCCCCTTGCCTGCAACGCCGCATACTGTGCACAAACCCCAACCCATGCGTGTCGCCTCGACGGCTTCTCGCATGACTGAAACCAGACCGGTCGCCTCGAAGGTGCAGTCGGCGCCAAAGCCGTCGGTGGCCTCGAGCGTCCGCTCGACGGAATGCCCGTCGGCGCGCCAGCACTCGGTCGCACCCTGACCGCGAGCAAGCTCCAGTCGATCATCGGATAGATCGATGCAGATGATCCGCTCGGCTCCACGCAGCCGACATCCGGCCACGGCCCCGAGGCCCACCATGCCCGCGCCGAAAACCACACACGTCGCGCCAGGCGCGACTTCGGCCGTGAACATCGCTGCTCCCAGCCCAGTCGACAGCCCGCACGCGAACAAGCATGCTCGGTCAAGCGGCGCCTCCGGGCTGACCTTCGCCAGCGCGATCGCCGGTATGACGGCGTAGTCCGCGAACGTCGAAGTGCCCATGAAGTGCCGGATCGGATCGCCGTCTCGGGACAGTCGCGTGGTGCCATCCGGCAGGTAGCCCATGTTCTGCTGCTCGCGAATGGCCAGACAGAGGTTGGTTCGCGGGTCCAGACAGTGAATGCACTCCCGGCATTGGGGCGAGAACAGCGTGACGACGTGCTCGCCAGGCGCGAGGGATGTCACTCCCTCACCGACGGCTTCGACCACTCCCGCGCCCTCGTGTCCGAGGACCGTGGGCGCATATCCCGATGGATCAGACCCCGAAGCGGTGTACATGTCGGTGTGGCAGACGCCGCAGGCGACCAGCCTCACCAGCACCTCACCGGGGCCAGGGCCGGCTAGGTCCAGCTCCTGAACCACGAGCGGTGAAGCGAATGCCTCCAGGACCGCAGCGCGAATCTTCACGGGTGCCTCCTCGCAAGGGGCTGCCGTTGACCTGCGGGCGACGTAGACCTCAGAACCGGGCTCCAGCGCTCAGGATCGCGCTCTGCTTGCTCGCGAGCCCAACGGAAGTGGTGGATGGCGGAACGACGCAGAGGCTCACCGAGCAGCAGGCCCAACAGAGCCCACCTGCGGGCGTGTCGCGGAGTCTCGAGCGCGACGGCCAACAGACCCGCGAGTGTCCACAGGTGAAGGACCGTGTTGTAGGGAGCAAGCTGCTCGGTCGTCATGCCCTCCGCTTCGGTCAGATACGGAATGCCGTAACGCCACTGCCATGGCCACTCGACAAAGTGAACGATGCCACCTGCAAGCCCGGCCGCGTTGTTCAAAGCGATCCACTTCTCGAGCTGCTCGCCTTCGGCCAGCCATCCCGCGAGCGCCCATGCGGGCAGCCCACCGGCCCAGATCGCGATGGCGGCGCGCCTGCCTGTGAACGGCTCAAAGACCAAGCCGACGCCCGCGCGAACCTCGAACGCGTGGTGGGCGGCGGTGCCGAGGGCTGTCAGTACGGTGAAAGGTCGGCGCGGGCGTAACGTCACTGTGGTCACTATGTCATCCAAGTGGCACTATCGAGTTGTGGCAGTTGTGGCGGATGAGCGAGCTCGTCGGTGCGCTCGAGCATCTGAGCAGCCGCCTCGTCCATGCGCATTGCCGTGAGTGCGCCTGTCGTCGCGAGGCGAGCGGTCTCGCCGAGCACAGAGTCAAGGGCCTGCCAGCCGGGATCGCCGGTAAAAGCGACAGAGAACGGATGGAAGAGCAGTGTCAGATGACCGCCGCTCTCCGCCTGAGCGCGCAGTGCCGTGACCATCGTCTCCTGCATCTGCTCAGGACCGATGGGGTCGGGCCCATCACCGTAGCGTTCGCGCAGGCCTGCGAACTGGGGCAGGTAGGAATACGCATCGACCAGCGGCCAACGGAACGGCAGCACCGCCAGACCCTCGAGCACGCCCTCTCGCTCGCCCGCGGGCGAGACGTGACTGTAACCATGTTCGCCGAGCAGTGAAAGTGTACGTTCGGTCAAGCCGCCTCCGGGCGGTCGAAAGCCGCGCGGCTCGATGCCGATCAAGCGCATCGCGTCGGTGGCACGCTGCGAGCAGAGCGACCTCAGACGCGGTGTCTAGGGCTGCCCAGTCCTCGTGGCGCCAAGCGTGAACAGCGACCTCGTGGCCGGCAGCCACGATCGTGTGCAGCGCCTGTGGGTACATCTCCGCATTCAGCCCCTCGACGAAGAACGTCGCCTGCACTTTCCGAGTCGCGAGCAGGTCGAGCAGCCGCGGAAGGATGTCTACGACGGTGAAGTGCTCCCCTTCGGGCACCTCTGCTGGCCACATGCCAAGCTCGAGCTGAGCAGCCTCGCCGAGGTTGTCGAACGTCACCGACACGACTGACTCGGGCACAGGGCAATGATAGTCCAGAGCTCGTCTCAGGTCCCCTCGCGAGTAGGTCTACCGGTAGCGACGAGTAAGCCGCGTGCTTCGCTGATCAGGTCTCCGAGTGAGCGACGTTGCCGACCGTCATCCATGTTCTCGGGGGCCAGCCATGCCTCGAACCCGCGCCGGATCGCAGGCCACTCGTCGTCGGTGATCGCGTACCAGGCAGTATCGCGGTTGCGACCCTTGACAACCTGGTGCTTGCGGAAGATGCCCTCGAAGGTGAATCCAAAGCGCTCTGCCGCCCTGCGTGAGGCGGCATTGAGCGCGTTGCACTTCCACTCAACGCGACGATATCCCAGCTCGTCGAACGCATGGCGCACCAGCAGGTAGATCGCCTCCGTCGCTGCGGTGCTCCGCTGCAGCGGAACACCGAACCAGATATGACCGATCTCGATTGCACCTGACTCCGGAGTGATACCCAAGTATGAAGCAAGGCCGAGGGGACGTCGATCGGAGAGACGTGAAAGTGTGAAATAGAGTCGATCCTCTGAGGTTTCGGCCCATACCAAGGCCTCGCGCAAGTGGTCGGGGTTCTCGTACGGGCCATCCGGTAGATAGGTCCAGATCGCCGGGTCTCCGTCGGGCGGGTGCGAGACGGAGAACAATGGCGCGGCGTCACTCTCAGCGTTGACCGGACGAACCAGGATGTGCGCGCCGTGCAGCGACACGGATGTCGGCCGTGGAACCGGCTTCCAGTCCAGCTTCTCGCCAAGGGGGAGGTCGACGGGCACGTTTATCGAGACGCTCTCTCGCGGTGTTTCTGAGACGCTCTCTCGCGGTGTTTCAGCTCTGATCATCCCGTTGATCACCTGAGAGAGTCGATGGGGCCGCCACGGCACGTACGGCGCCCAGCCGGCGCTCCAGGCTGTCACGCACAGCAGGACAGTGCTTGTCGATAACGCTGTGCTTGCCGGAGGCCTCGGAGCTGACGGAGTGCATGCGCTATACGCTAACCCCAAAGATGGCCCGCTGAACAGGGCCAAGTAGATCCAAAAATCTAGGGCCAATGGACCTTCATCTCGATCTTGCCAGCGCAGCTGGGCGATCACTTCGAGCCCGATTGGAGCACGCGCTGCGTGAGGCTATGCGCAGTGGACGCCTCCCCTCGGGCACGCGACTGCCCTCCACGCGCTCGCTGTGCGTCGAGCTCGGCGTGTCGCGAGGGGTGGTCGTAGACGCATACGCACAACTGGCAGCCGAGGGCTACCTGCATACCCGTCGCGGCGGGGGTACGACAGTCGCCGCGACGGTTGCACTGGATCGCCCGGCGCTGACGAGCGCCACGCCAAAGCCACCGATTCGCCACGACATGAGCCCATTCCGCCCAGCGCTGAGGGGCTTCCCACGGATCGCGTGGTCCTCCGCTTTGACACGAGTGCTTCGGACCGTGCCGGACGAGGGTCTTGCTTACCCAGACCCCGCCGGCATCCCTGAGCTGCGCATAACGCTCGCCGCCTACCTCGGGAGAGTCCGCGGCGTGCGCGCCAACCCTGATCAGATCGTGGTGACAAACGGCTTGCGCCAGGGCATCGACCTCTTGTGGTCTGTGCTTGCTGCAAATGGCGCTCGACGTATCGCCGTTGAGAATCCCGGATGGCGGGGTATGGACGAGACCGCCTGTGCAGCAGGCCTTGAGGTCGTGGCGCTCCCGGTCGATCGGGATGGGCTGGCTGTCGAGCGTTTGGAGTACGAGGACGTGAACGCAGTCGCTGTCGCGCCTGCCCACCAATATCCGACCGGCGCGGTGCTCTCTGCATCCCGTCGGGCCACCTTGCTCACGTGGGCAGAGCAGCGAGATGCGCTGATTGTCGAGGATGACTACGACGCCGAGTACCGCTACGACCGCCAGCCGATCGGCTCGCTGCAGGGTCTCGCACCCGAGCGCGTCGTGTATGGCGGCTCGGCGAGCAAGACGCTGGCCCCAGCGATTCGCATCGGCTGGCTGGCCCTCCCACAGCGCCTCGTGGAGCCAATCGTTGTGCGTCAACGAGTGCGGGGCGGCATGCCAGCGCCACTTGAGCAGCTCGCTTTCGCTGATCTGATCGAGCGTGGAGAGCTTGACCGCCATCTGCGCCGCCAGCGCCGCCGATATCACCGCCAGCGCGACGAACTCTTGGCGGCACTCACCGCTCAGCTGCCCGAGGTCACCGTTCAGGGCGCCGCTGCCGGTCTGTACGTCGTACTGCATCTCCCTGATTGCCTTAACGAGCAGGCGGTTCTCACCGCGGCGCGCTCGCGAGGTATCGCTCTCGAGGGACTCGGCACAGGAACCCCAGCAGTCGTAGTGGGCTACGCCAACCTCACAGACGCCGCCATCAGACCAGCAGTTGCAGTACTTGCGGAAAGCATCGAACAGGCCAAGGCAGAGGCGGCACGCATGCGCTCGTCTAGTGTCCTGAGTCATAAATTCGGTCAGTGTTTGCCGGATGGACGGGCGTGATCTGACGTTCGACGGCGTCGGTGAGTGTGCCGGTAGCACATGGCCGACGCCGGCGGGCGTCAGGCGCGTTCAGGCGCCGGGAAACGCCAGCGAATTTATGACTCATGACACTAGCCGTATCGAGTCGCGCGGTCAGCCGGGACAGTCAATCCAGCGATAGATCAGCCCGTCGCGAACCTCGTGGAAGGAAGGTGGAGCCGGCGGCGGATCCCGTGAGAGCCGCGCGATCACCTCGTGCGGACCGTGCAGATCCTCTTCGGCCGCCGTCGTCCAATAGATATCGGGGTGCAGCAACAAAGCCAAGCGCTCCCAACGACGAAGCTCGATCGCATCGAGCACGTCACACACCGCCGGCACCTGCTCCGCCACGCCGAACACTCTACTTCTGCGAACCAAATGCACGATCGCCACTGCGGCCTCTCCGGGCCGCTCACATAGCCGACCACGAGCCGGCCGGCCAGTCTTCCCCGGTTGGCGAGAACCCGATTCGCCCCGCCATGCACCGACACACCGATCTGGCAGTTACCCGTCTTGCCCAACGTCCCCGAGTACTGACGCTTGACACCCGGCGAGTCTTTGCCGTCCTTCGGAAGCGACCGCTGCCACCAACAGCGTCACCCCGCCAGTCAACCATTTCGCGACACCCACGACGATAAAGCGTAAGCGAGTCAAACGGGTGTACTACGCAGCTGGCTGTTCGATTCTGGCTTGGTCCTTTGAGATCCTCCGGAATGATGAGGCTGATCGGACACTCCAACACCTCATCCTCCCGGTAACCGTAGAGGCGCTCGGCGCCCAGGTTCCAGCTCGTGATCAGGCCGGCGCGATCCTTGGAGATGATCGCGCCGGTTGCAAACGCAACGATCTGACCTGATCGCTCATTTTGGTCACGAGCCTTGCGCGCCGAGCTGCGGCGGCTGCTCTCGATCGCATCGGTGGGCATCTTATGAGCGGTACGTGTGGGCATCGTCTGAGAGATGCGCCCGCGCCGTTGGATCTGACCGCGCGAGCGCCCAACCCAGAGATCGGCATACGGGAGGCAGGCCTGCATCAGTCAATACGAGAATCACCACATGTTCGGTCAGTCGGAATGCAAGACTTCCCTGTAAGCAACCGTGAGGCTGACTCGGTAAGAATTCGCAGGTCACGCAGAAGCCATCCCCGGATACCGCCAGGACGGCTTGAATCGAGCGTGCCGAGGCAGGGGACGATCGGGCCGCATGCGGCCCGATCCGGGGTCGCGCATGCGCGACCCTTCCGGTAGGCGCATGCGCCTACCGGAACGATGCAACAGGCGTGCCGCATGCGGCACGCCTTGGGACCGCGCATGCGCGGTCCCACCGGGCGGCGCATGCGCCGCCCGGCTCCCAGCATGCGGCCTTGCTCTGACTCGACGACCAGCACGAGCCCAATGTCCATGGTCGCGTGAGCCCGCTTTGCATCATCCGCGGAAAGTACGGATATACAGGACTCCGGGACAGAGTAGGCTGCTAGACGAGATGGTGTGCGGGCCAAACCGAGCAGGCTGCTGGTGAGTCCGGGCGTGCTGGGCGCGATCGTCAATCTGAATCATCCGGCCCATACGGTGAATTGGAGCTTCATCCACCTGTCGGTGTCCAACGTCGTGGTTATCGCGCTGATGTTGGTCGTGTTCGGCCTGGCGATCGTGCTTCCGTTCCCCGGGGCGGCGCGCAGGCGCGGCGGGGCATCGTGAGCGTCGCACCCCCTTCCTCTAGTGAGGGTGCGCCGGCGCACCCAGATACCTGGACGGTACGAGTCAGGGAAGCGGCCGTGCAGGCGCTGCCTCCCGAGAAGCTGCTCCCTGATGGCCAGCCGACGTACGTCGCCTCCTGGATCTATGTGTTCGGGGTGGCAAGCATCGCCTCCCTGATCGTGATCATCGCGTCCGGCTCGATCCTCGCGCTGAAGGGTCCCGCCTGGTGGCACTACACAGGCGTTGGGCACTTCTTCAACAGCATCCATATGTGGAGCGTCGAGCTGTTCTTCTTCGTGATGGTCGTCCACCTGTGGGGCAAGTACTGGATGGCAGCGTGGCGCGGCGGGCGGGCGCGCGTGTGGCTAACCGGCGCCGTCACGTTCCTCGTCGCGGTGCCAACCGCGCTTACGGGCTACGTCTCCCAGCAGAACTTCGACGCGCAGTGGATCTCCACGCAAGCCAAGGACGGGCTGAACTCGGTAGGCGTCGGCGCGTTCTTCAACGTCACCAACTTCGGCCAGATGTACAGCTACCACGTGCTGCTGCTACCCGTGGCAGTGGTGGCGCTCGTCAGCGCGCACGTCCTGCTCGTGCGCCGGCACGGAGTTGTGCCGCCATTTGAGATCGACTCAAAGAAAGCGGCGCTCGTCTCCACGGCGAGTCTCGATGGGAGCGGCTCCTCCGCGCCCGGCAACTCACCCGCACCCCAGCCGTCGACGAGGGCGCAGTCATGAGCTTCCTACGCCCCACAGACGACACGAAACCCTGGACAGGCGGCTACGCGCCGTATGACCTGATCAAGGAGCTGTGCATCGCGGTCGGCGTGATCGGGCTGCTGGCGGTGGTGCTGACCGTGCTGTTCTCATCACCGGATGACAAGCCGAGCACGGTCGCGCAGTGGTCGCGCGAACAGCCTGTGAACTTCGTCGCCACCGCGGCGAAGGAGCTCAACGGCACGAGCGACACCGCCGAATACGGTCCCCCGTATAACCACAACAGCGGGAGTGTGCAGCACTTCCTGTTCCTGCACCCGCAGCGCTGGCTCGGCGTCAGTCACCCAATCAACACGGCTGACGATTACGTGATTTATCCGTTGAGGACGATTCCCGGCGAGTCGGCGCTTACGAGTGCTGTCTCGGAATATCAGGCCGCGCCCGCGAAGACGAAAGCGCGATGGGGTGAAGCCTATGCCAAGCCACTGGAAGAATATGAAATGGCGATTGAAGAAAAGAAGACTCCGCCCAAGACGGTGGCGCTCAACGCAACGACTGGCGCGGTGACAGTCCAGGCGAGCGGCACAGGCCCGGTGCCGAGGATGATGGCCGGACTGCTCGGTCTGGCCAAGAGCGGTGGGCTTGACGGGAGCCTGTTGACGAGCAACCAGTTCTTCCAGACCGACTACACCAAGCCGCTGCTGTTCATGGCTGACGGCGGCCTGCTCGGCGAACGCGCGGAAGCCCAGCACCTGCTTGGCGAGCAGTGGGGCATGATGAACGAGACCGGCAGCTACCCCGGCCAGGCTTGGCTGTGGCTGTATGCGCTGTGGTATCAGGTGGAACCGATCAAGTCCTCGTCCAACGCTGACATCCAGGTGATGATCATCATGGGCCTGCTGAGCCTCGCGTTCGTCTGCATCCCCTTCCTGCCGGGCATCCGCAGCCTTCCCCGCAAGATCCCGATCTACAAGCTGATCTGGAAAGAGCATTACCGCGCGCAGCAGAGCGCGTAGGTCAGGCGCTGCCCTCGCGGTCGGCACTGATCAGGCCACGCTCGAGCGCGTAGCCCACGTTCTGCGCCACCCTCACCGCTCGGACTTTAGAGCTGGCTTATCGCACGCTCATAACCTGCCGCCGAATGAGTACCAAGAGCATTGCGAGCCGAGCCCCGACCGGAGTCGACTGGCGACGCGCCGAGTTCGTCCTGACGCTGCTCGCGTTCCTTGGCTTCCTTACGCTGCCGATCCGCATCACCACGATCTACAGCGGTCTGCCCGCGCATCCGCTGTTCGTCCATGTGCCGGTGGTCCTGATCCCGACGACGACCTTGGCGGCAATCGTCTTTATGATCAAGCCGCAGTGGCTCTCGCGCTACGGGATCGCGCTAGCTGTGGTTTCGATCGTGGCGATGAGCTCGATATTTCTGACGATGCAATCTGGCGCGGCACTGCGCGCAGCGCTTAGCCTGCAGGGCCAGGCCGCCAACTTGATCTCCCAGCATTCGCACGCGGCGCACATTCTCGCCTATGTCTACGTGCTTTTCACCGCGACCCTAATCGTGACCTTCGCCGCGCAGCGAATCTCCGACGGCATGCCAACGGGCCTGAGCATTGTGGATCAACTGCTGTCCGGAAAGTCGGTGTTCGCGGCGCTGCGCGTCGTACTCATGCTGCTTGCCATCGGCACCGGCTACATGTGCTTCAGAACTGGCGATCTCGGCGCGAAAGCAGTATGGCAGGGACGCCTGCAGGGTGCCCACGGCGGTTTCACCGGCGGTCAGGGAGGATACCGGCTGTTCCCGCCACCCGCCACTGGAGCACCTTCAAAGTAGGCGCGTCACAGGGAAAACCAGACCGTCACCTTAGACGCCGTCGTCCTTGGACATCAAGCAATAGGGATTGATCGATGTGGTTCGTGGTGTTCCTGCTCGCGCTCGACTGGTTGTCGGTGCTGCTCTTCACGCCTGCGGTTGGCCAGCCGCGGGTAATCGTGTCGTTCAAGCCTTCTTTCTGGAACCTCAGCTTCAGCTCACCGTGTAGCGTACTGGCACCTCACGCTCGGACTGCTTGGGCGGGCGCTTGTACTTGCGGCGCTGGCGCGGTGGAAGCTTCACCTTCTTGGCCTTGTCGGGATGCTCGTAGGGAACCAGTGAGAGCAGGTGGCTGATCAGGTTCAGTCGGGCGGTGCGCTTGTCGTCAGTCTCGACCACATGCCACGGGCTGTGATCGGTGTCAGTGCGGACGAACATGCGATCCTTCGCCTCGGCATAGTCCACCCAACGAGCTCGGGCCTGCAGGTCGGTGGGGCTGAACTTCCAACGCTTGCGCGGGTCGGTCAGGCGCTTCTCAAAGCGGCGCTCCTGCTCCTCGTCTGAGACCGACAGCCAATACTTCACGAGCGTGATCCCTTCGTTCTACAGCGATTGCTCGAACTGCGGGCAGAAACGCAGGAACTCCTCGTACTCCTCCGGCGTGCAGTAGCCCATCACGCGCTCGACGCCCGCCCGGTTGTACCAGCTGCGATTGAACAGAGCGATCTCTCCAGCAGGCGGCAGATGAGCGGCATAGCGCGCGAAGTACCACTGCGTGCGCTCGCGCTCGTCGGGAGCCGGGAGCGCCACGATGTGGCAGGTGCGCGGGTTCAGGTAGGCAGTGATCCGCTTGATCGCACCGTCCTTGCCGGCCGTGTCGCGCCCCTCGAAGAGGACAACCAGCCGGCGGCGCTGAGCGACGATCCACTCCTGCATGTAGACCAGCTCGGTCTGCAGGCGCAGCAGCTCCTTCTCATACTGCTTGCTGCTCAACTGTTGCGGAGGCGTGTCGATCGCATCCTCGCACTTCTGAGGTCGGCTGTCAGGTCGATCTGGCGGATCGTCTCATGCATGCTCTCTCGCCGGGCAGCAGCCCGGCGCCCAGTCAATCTCCCTTGGTCCACTCCAGCACAGAACCATGCCCGGGACGGCTCGGTGGGCTTCCAGCTTCAACCTGCTGCGCCAAGCGTTCCAGTCCCTCTCGCAACTCCTCCGGGTGCTCCTGCTGCAAGCGCTCGAAATAACTGGTCTGCCTCCGCCAGCTCTCATCCAACACCTTCTCCGGATGCGACGCTAGCGCGGCGAGGCAGGCGTCTTGCAGATCGCTGAACACGACCGGGTGGCGGTGCGCGCCCGGCAGCAGCTCCAGCAGCTCATCCAAGCGCTGATGTGTCGTCTGCATCCACGCGCGGGTCGAAGGAAAGAAGTCGAGCATCCATAGATCCTCGATGTCCTCGCGCGTGTAGACCATCAGCGCTAAGCGCCCACCCCGCCGCAAGATACGTCGAGCCTCGACTAGCACCGATGCATAGTCCTCCACGTGGTGAAGCATCGAGATGAGCATCGCCGCGTCGAAGCTCTCATCTGGCCAGGGTAGGCACGCGGCATCCGCGATGACCGTCGCCAGCCCCTTGCTACTTGCCCCTGACAGCATCTCCGGTGAGCGGTCGATCACAACCGCCTCCCAGCCTTCATCCCGCAAGGCGAGAGCGTAGTTGCCGGTCCCCCCGCCGATATCGGCCAGATAACAGCCTGGTGCGCCCTCAAGCGCGGTACGTAGGGGGCCAAGCAGCGAAGGGCTCGCCGCACGAGTCAGGTCATACGTCCTCGCCTGAAGCGAGTAGTCCAGCAACAAGCCCATGAGCCCATCATCCCACCGCGAGGCGGTGAGAGCACTGAGCTGTCGCGCCCAGCTGGTGGACATGTTGCACTTCTGTTCACACTCCACCCGCTTTGAGACTACGGCGGGAGACCCGAAAACACGAAACCCGCTCAACTGAGCGGGTTTCGCTTCATAGCGAAGGCGGGTTCTGTACACATATCCTCGACCATCGCCACCAGCTACGCGGGCGGACGTACCAATTGCAGAAGTGCGCAAACTCCCATGAGCAAGCCGATTTCCAGCCTTTTCGGACCGCGAGATGCTCCTCCGGCCGCACGCCGCTGGCGCCAGCCTGGTGGCCGCTCAAGCCCGCCTGATCCCACCCCTGAAGACTTCTAAGATTCCGCCGTCTGGCGACCTTCGGGGTTAAGGCCTAGCGGTTGCATCAGCCCCGATCCACCTGCCCACCGGGGTATTCAGAATAGACTTGGTGTGTCGCAGGAGCGCCCATCATCGTGTACGCGATTTGGTACACTAACAGCCCGATGACCAAGATCATCCCCGTGCGCGAGTTCCGGAGCAACCTAGCCGAGGTGCTCAGTGAGGTGGCCGACCGACGCGACCATGTGGTCGTAACGCGCAACGGGCGACCGGCAGCCGCGCTCGTCCCGATCGACGAGTACCAAGCGCTCGAGGAGACAGCCGAGATTCTCTCGGATGCCCCAACATTGGACGCCCTCCAGGCGGGGCTCGATGAGCTCGCACGTGGAGAAACAGTCGAGTTCGGCGATTTGCGCCGCGAGTTGGCAGAGAGACGGCCGACGAAATAGCAGCCGGTGGCTCGATTGGTACTTGCGCGACGCGCCCGCGCAGAGCTTCTCGAACTCGACTGGCCCCTGATCGATGCCGCCGAGGAGGCATTAGCGCGGCTTCAGCGCGAACCACACGCCGGTTATCCGCTGCGTGGCAGGCTGCGCGGCCTTTACTCACTGAGAGTCGGCTCCTACCGAATCATCTACCAGCTCGCAGACAACGACAAGACGGTCCGCGTCGCCACTATCCGCCACCGTTCAATCGCCTACGGCAGCGATCCACGCTAGCGCGACAACACGATCGCCGGACACTGTCCTCGTACCGCGCGGCGACCGCCCACGGCGTCAGCTCCTCAATCTGCTCCCGACCCTAGGAAAGATCGATCCCGTGATGCTCCAAAAGAGAAGTGAGACAGCCGATGCTGTGCATCGATCGTAGTCGATCTGGTGGAAAGCAAGCACCGCCTTCAGGCGCTTCTCGATGGCTTGCTGAGCGTGAAAACCCAGCACGTCATCGGGCACGTCTGAGTCATCGAGCAGCCTGTCGAGGATCGACTCATCCCTTCGGCCTTGCGCACCAGCAGCACTGCCAGCTCGCGTGCTTCAGGACTCGGCGACGACACTGGCGGTGACGTGGGTGGGAAGGCATTCGCTACGAAAGCGGGCGCCCCTGAGAGGGGCGCCCGGGGAGGATGGGAGCACCTCCCCGGACGCGAGTGATGAGAGACGTCAGGGACGACAGCAACATTGGAGCACGCGGCCATCCGCCGAGGAGACGCCGGTCACAGCAAACGCCAGCGGGAAGCCATGCTGCAAGCCATCCCCGACATGCGTCCAACCCTTCAGAGCGCTGACGCCGCAGAACTCACCGAGATCTGCGACGCCTTTCGGATCACCGTCATATATACGACAAGCCCAACCAGACGATCGAGCTATCCGCGACCATCCTCCCCGAGCTGCTCCCAAAAGACCAAACCCCCACCTACACCGAAGGTCCCGTCAGGGTATTCGTATATAGCGGGGGAGCGATTCGCTCTTATCGGCGACCGCTTGGTGGCGGTCGAACGGGTAGTTCCGTGGCCCTGAGGAGCCAGCGCAGATTCCATCCCAACCCAACGGTAACGTTGTGTTATGATACCCGAGTTTGATGAGCGCGGGAACCTTCCGCCCGGCATCCACCGTGCAACCTGGAACGAGATCGTGGCGCGCTACGCGACAAGCACCCATCGACGAGACCTGCTTGACGGGCTTCTCGACGCGCTGCGCTCGCTGAAGACCGCCGGCTGCTCCACCGCCTACCTGGACGGCAGCTTCGTCACAGCCAAGACGAACCCCGACGACTTCGACGCCTGCTGGGAGGCAGCAGGCGTGGTGCCCAACCGTCTCGACTCCGAGCTGCAGGAGTTCAGCAACGACCGCGCCGCCCAAAAGGCCCGCTATGGGGGCGAGATCTTCCCCGCCCAATGGCCCGCGCATCCAGACGGCACAACGTTCCTTGACTACTTTCAAAACGACAGCGCCACCAAGCGCCCCAAGGGCATCATCGCGATCGACCTGGCAGGCCTCCCGTGATCACCAACCAGCGCGAATACCGCATCACCAAGAGCTGGATCGCCCGCTTCGAAAAGGAGCTGGTTGCCAATGAGACACGGGAGCTTCGACCCCGCGAAGACCCTGGTATGAGGAAGGTGGTACACGACGCGATCGCTAGCGAGATCGAAACGCTGCAGCGGCAGATCGATCACTACGAGCGACTACGCGACGGACACATCACCAGCCGCGAGATCACCTCGCTACGGGATCTGCCGAGCGCCCTGATCGAAGCGCGCATCGCCGCCCGGCTTACCCAGCGCCAGCTCGCCGAGCGAGTCGGCATCGCCGAGCAGCAGGTCCAGCGCTGGGAGGCCAACGACTACAGCGGCGTGGGACTCGACCGGCTGCAAGGCATCGCCGACGCACTCGGTGTACAGATCCAAGAGACGATCACTTACAGCAGCGCGGCGTAGGAGGCCACAAGTCGAGCGATCAATTCTGGGCGGCCCCCATCGTGTTGCCGCCGCTGATGGCTTGAAGCACTGCCCGGGGATATGCACGGTTCTCGGCGCGACGCGAGGCCAATTGCAGACCCACGATCGGTAACGGCTTGCAATCCGTTGTCGGTTCTGCTCTGATCGATCGTGCTGATAGATGTCGTCGGCGTAGAGCCCATGGCGAACAAACCCGAACACGAGGACCGCGGGTGGGATGCCCCCCACGCTCGTCCGCGTCGCACTCGAAAGAGCATGTGGGACGACGCCGAGATCGTCGTCAACATCGAGTACACCAAGCCCGGCACGACTCTCGACGACCACCTCCGCAAGGAGCAAACCCGAGCGCTGCTCGACCTTCTGGCCGACTATGTGCAGAAGCTCGACAAGAGCGGCGATGCCGCGCGTAACCTTCCGTCCGAAGGTCGACTACCCCTCTACAGCATCGTGCGTTCTTGTCGGCCTCAGACAACTCTCATAGCGGGGTGAAGGGGGCCGCCAGCGGGACGCGACATCAACTCTTGACACAGCCATCCGTGATCTGACCCACCGCCTCCGCGAGACACAGCCCGGCTCAAGAGGATGGAATCCGAGCTAATAGGGCGGTGCCGCGCTCAAAAGATAGTCAGACGCCCCTAGATGCCGGCCCGACTACCCATTTGCCGGGTGAGCCGACGATTGTGTTCGCACTTCCGTTCACACCCCGATCCCAACCGCCAGCTCGTCCAGCCCCAGAAACCACAAAAGCCCTGGAGGTCCAGGGCTTTTGCGAAGTAGCGGGGGCGGGATTCGAACCCGCGACCTTCGGGTTATGAGATCGCGGCGGCTAGGTTGGGTACGGGCGGGTTGCCCGCGTTTATTGGGGTTGTGGGTGGTCCGCTCGGGCCGGTTTCGCTCAAATTGGAACGACGAATGGAACAATGACGAGTCCAGGCTCGTATGCCGGTTCTCGTCCTATGCCTCGCCTGACACTAAAGCCCGCCCGGTCGTGGTCGGCGATCGAAGGATGAACGACCTGACGCTGGTCCTCTTGTGCCGTCCTGTCCCGGAGATCAGCGTGAGCGTGTATCTGCCCGGCCGCAGCGAGCGCACAGGCGATAGCCACAGACTCATGCGACCATGCGCGAGGCGGGCCGAGCCCGCCGCGTACACCACACCACGACGGGAGAGCGTCGCCTGCGCGAAGGAACCCGCGGTCGTGAACTTGGCCATGCCAGAGACGAGCTTGGTCGTGCAGTGCTGCTTGCCCTTGACCGTCTCACACGTCACGAGCTCGATCTTGCCCGCGAGGCCCCGGGCACCGGGCGGACCTTCGGTGCCCATCGCGCCTGCTACTCCGGCCGGGCCGGTAGCGCCAGATTTGCCTTCATTGCCAGTCACACCTTCTTTGCCCGCCGGGCCTTCGTTGCCAGAAGTTCCTTTGACCACCTTCACGAACAAGGCAGTGACTTTGCTGGCGTCGGTCACCATGCAGTCCGTACCCGAAACTCTGTCGCACCCGATCCAGCCGGCAAATTCGTAGCCTGCTCCGACTTTAGCCACCGTCAGGGTCACTTCGCCTTTGGGTTCGTATGTGCATTCGGCGGCCGAGCAGGTGATCCCTGCTGGCGTCGAGGTGATTTCGCCTTCACCGGTGATGAACACGGCAAGCGGGAAGTGAGGTGTCGAACTTACGTACGTGAACACTTGGCCGGCACCGTCCACCGCCGCGCAGAACGAGGCAGAAGGACAGGACACCGAGGTGGAGGTATTGGATGTCAGTTCGGTCCAAGGCGCCCACGAGCCGCCTTCGTAGATTGCGCCAGCGCCTTCGAACAGGGCTCCAGCCGCGCAGAAGGACGAAGACGGGCATGAGATCGAACCTATATCGAACCCACCACGGCCCGGCGCGCGGGGTATTGCGGTTGGGGCGCTCCAGACGCCGTCGTCGTAGGTAAACGCATACGCTTCGCTCCACGCTGGGATATGGTGTTCTGCCACCGCGACGCAGAAAGATGAAGAAGAGCACGAAACCGCCTTCAGATTCACTTCGGCGTATACCTCGGTCGGTGCGACCCACGAGATCCCGTCGTAGATCGCGGCTTCCTGCCCGCCGACCGCCACACAGAAGCTTTCGGACACGCATGAGACAGAACTCATTACTGTCTTCGGATCCACCTCCATTGGCGCACTCCACGCCGCCCCGTCATATACCACGGCATAGGTTGATGCGGCGCTTTCCCTGCCGTGTTGTGAAAGCGCTACACAGAAGCGCGAGGATGCACACGAGACCGATAGCATCGTCCCGTTGCTGTCTACTTCCCTTGGCGCGCTCCATGTGGAGCCGTCATACGTGAGCGCAGAGCCATGCGAGGCGCCGCCGACTGCCGCGCAGAAAGACGCGGAGGGACAAGAGAGCGATGCGAGATTTCCTTCGGCATCGATCTGACTGGGCGCACTCCAAGTGCTGCCATCGTAAGTGAGCGCCCTGCCATGCCAGTCCACCGCCATGCAAAGGGTGAAGGAGACACAAGACACTCCCGAGAGCCCCCCGCTGCCAAGTTTCACAGGCGTCGACCAGGTACCGTCGTCGTAGGCGAGAGTGCTGCTAAAGCTAGATGCTGCACAGAAGGATTCTGTTGGACAGGAGATCGACGCGTTCCCGTCAGTCAGTTGAGCACCCGGCGGGTATGACGTAATCCACTTGCTTCCGTCGTACGTTATTACTTCTTCGCCCGACACCGCAACGCAAAAGGATTCAGAGGCGCACGACACGGCAGCTACAGGGCCATGACGGCTGATAGGCGTGGGGTTGCTCCACGTCCCGTCGCTGTAGGTCTCCTCGGCGCCACCATTTCCTCCCGCAGCGACGCAGAACGTCGGCGAGCCACACGACACCGAGGTCGGACCAGGGTCGTCATAGCCGCTAGCGATTTCGGTTGGAGTACCCCATGAGCT
Organism: uncultured Solirubrobacterales bacterium; assembly: GCA_963705245.1. Classification (GTDB taxonomy): domain Bacteria; phylum Actinomycetota; class Thermoleophilia; order Solirubrobacterales; family Solirubrobacteraceae; genus Palsa-744. The sequence continues at coordinate 541,488 of OY970062.1, forward strand.
GCCGTTGTACGTCACGGCGTATCCAGGCCCACCGTTAGAGGACCCCACAGCCACACAAAAGGACACCGATGCACACGAGATCGATGCCGCGCTGAGTCCGATCGAACTCAGCACGCTCCACGTGCCGCCGCTGTAAACGGAAGCCTGATTTGAGCCGCCCACTGCGACACAGAACGATGAAGACACGCACGACACCTTGGTCAGATCCGCGCCAGTCGGGGTCGGCGCACTCCAGGTGCTCCCGTTGTATATGAGCGCCCTACCAGAGCCGTCCATCGCCATACAGAAAGACGACGAAATACACGAGACCGAGAAGAGTCCGTCTGACGTATCGACCACGCTCGCTTCGCTCCAGGCGCTGCCGTTGTAAACCGCCGCCGACCCGAGGTCCGCCCCTGCGTAGCCCACCGCCACGCAGAAAGACGACGATGTGCACGACACCGATGCGGGGGCGACGGCGGGATCTACCAAGTCAGGCGCCGACCAGTTCGACGGGGAGCCGGCAAAGGCCGACTGTGTCGAGACGAAGGCAAGCGCCCACAGAAATACCAACGGGAGGAGCGTCAGCCACCTCCTGCGCGCACAGCGCGATCCTGGCCCACGACCGTCCTCTTCAGGACGCCCCCGGGTAGCTTGCTGATCAGTCAAAGCCCGACATACGATATCCGCAGCGACGGAGCGATGCTACATGCCACCGTCCCTGATGCGGCAGCCTCGCCCGTGGGGAGAGCTTGGCCTGCATACTTGGACCGAGCCGCTAAAGGACATATCACTGGTCAAGCATCAAGCAGCGCGCCCGACCAGCGGGCGGCGCTTTCGGCCACCGCCAGGGCAGCCGCGCGGTCAAGCGCAGTCGGCTCGTCGTAGCGGAGCCCAGCTGCCCAAGGGGTCAGCCAATCAACGCTGGAAAGCCCCCCGGGCACTTTGATGCCCGCCTCCTCGACCTGCTCGACAAGCGACTCCAGATCATGCGTGCGCGGAAGTTCGATGTCTGCCAGGACAATCGCCACCTTGAGGGCCTTCTCGACACACTGCTGAGCATGAAATCCGATGATGCTGTCGTCGATATCCGTGTCGTCGACAAGCTTCCGGCAGACAACGAGATCGCCCGCCGCCCGGCGTTGAAGCATCTCGGCGTACTCGATCTGCTCAGGACTCGGCGACAACGCGCCCCTCGCGCAACGCGCGATCGACCATCGTGCCCTTGACCTTCGCACGTCTCCCAGCAAGCGCCTCGTCCATCACGATCACATCCACGGGAACACGGAGATCTCGCAGCGCATGACGAAGCTTGACGGACTCCGCAAGGTGATCCTCAACCTGACGCTCGATCACCAGGAAGTCGAAGTCGCTGCCCTCGTCGGCGTCCCCGCGAGCATGTGAGCCGAACAGAATTACTCTGGCCGGCGCAGACGCGGCATCGATCAGCGCGCGGCCAGCACGCTCGATCACGGTCTCGGCGGCTACCGCGTTCATCGGCGCCCCTCGTCGACGACCGCCTGACGCTGAGGCTCGGACGGGGTTGCGCTGAACGCCCGCTCGACCAGTTGCGCTCCGTTGGTCGGGTCGGGGGCGTAGTGGCGGTAGATCTCCGTCGTCTTGGCGTCGGCGTGGCCCATCCACTCCTGGATCGCGCGCAGCGGCGCGCCGGCGGCCGCCATCTGCGTGCCGAACGTGTGGCGCAGCTCGTGGAACGTGATCTCGCGCACGCTCGCCCGCGCGATGGCCTCGCGGAAGCGCTTTCGCATCTTCGAGGGATCGAGCACGTTGCCGGTGTGGGGATGGCAGAAGACGAGATCGTCGTCCGTGCGGTAGGCCGAGCGCTGGGAGTGAAGCTCCAGCTCTCGTGCCAGACGGTCGGCCATCGGCACCGAGCGTCCCTCGTGGGACTTGGGGCTGTCGAACTTCCCGCGGGTGAAGTTGTCGGCGACCCGCACCCTGCTCGCCAGCCAATCGACGTCCATCCACTTCAGCGCCAGCAGCTCCCCCTGGCGCAGCCCGGTCAGGGCAGCGGCCAGGTAGAGCGGTCGCTCGACGGCGCCCAGCGAGTCGTCGGGGACCGCGTCTATGAGCTCGTCGAGCTCGCGGGGTTGCAGGAAGCGAATGCGCCGGTGTGGCGAGCGCTCCTTCTTGGGGCGATCTACGTGCGCGACCGGATTGGTCAGCACCCAGCCGCGCTTGAGCGAGAAGGCGAAGACGCCGTGCAGGAAGTTCAGCTGGTTCTGGACCGTCTTGCTCGACAGGCCGTCCGCGCGCTTGCGCTTGAGGTAGGAGGCGACCCTGGCGGGGTCGATCCTGTCGATCGGCGTATCGCCGAAGAATCCTTCGAGATGCCCACGCAGGTATCCGCGGTAGTCCTGGATCGTCGAGCGCTTGCGATCCATCACGTGCTCCAAATGATCGATGTAGAGCGCGCCGGCGTCGGCGAGGGTCTTACGCTCGGCGGTGGCGAGCACGAGGTCGTGGTCGATCCGCTTGCGAAGCTCGCGCTCGGCCTGAACCCGCGTCAGACCGAGCGTGCTGCCCTGTGAGCGCTTGGGGCCAATCTTGCGCTGGACTCGCCTCGTGCCAGCTCGCCAGGAGCCGTACCAGCTCTCCTTGCCCGTCTTGTCCTTGTAGACGAAGAGACGACCACTGCCGTAGGAGCGCTTAGCCATGACCGCCCGATTGTAGGCGGCAGAGCGGCCGGCGAGCATCGGTGTCGAGGTCGAGCGAGACCGGGGATGTTGCGTAGGGCGCATGGGCGCAGGTTAGGCATTGATGTTGTCGGCCAGCCATTCCTCCAGCATTCGTTGGGTGAAGCGGATGTGGCGACCGACCCGTACGCATGGAAGGCGACGAGCTCGCACGGCTTCATAGATCCAGCTTGTCTCTACGGAGAGCAGCCGGGCTGCCTCCTCCGGGCGTAGCAGTGGGTTTTGCAGCCGCGCATTTGACGGACCGGCGATGGACGGCTCGTTTGTCGACTTCGTGACGGGTGTCATGCTGTTCCCTTCGAAAGCTCTTGGTTTGTTTGTGCTGTCTCGGTTAATGACCGTCAGCACGCCGAAGCGGCCAACGAGTTGATCAACGGCCGCCACGAGCCGCGTCCCGCTCGGGTGTGCGATCGAGATTCCGCGCAGTGCGGGTGAGCCAGCGTGCAAGGTTTGGCGGGCGCATCCGTCCGAGATCGAATCCCTGCCCCCAGCGCGGATCGGGCAACTCGGGGTGCGCAAGCGAGGGTGTTTGTGCGCGGCTTTGGCGCATCCTGTGGGCAAGTTGCGTGACTCGTCGCTCGTCTTGGCCTTCGGCGCCGAGATCGTCGCGGGCGAGGAACCACTCGGTGGCTTGGCGGGCGCGGCTGGCCTCGACGTAGGCGGTCTCCTTGCTGGTCTGCCAACCGCCGGTGAGCACCACGGAGCGCTCGACGGTGGCGCCTTGCTGGCGGTAGACGTGCTGGGCATAGCCGAGGCGCAGGGACTCCAGATCCTCACCAGCGAGCCCGATCTGGCGGTCAGAGCCGTCGAGCGTGATTGTCAGGCGATGGTGTTCGTCGATGTGTGTGACCTGGCCGCGGGCGCCGTTCTCAACGCGGGCCTGTCCTGGTGGTCTGTGTTGCGTGGTGAACGCGATCAGGTCGCCTTCGCGTAGCCCGTAGTGCTGGTGGGGGAGCGGGATCTCGCCTGGGCCGAGTTCGCCGCGTTGGGCGCGGAGGTGTTGGGCGCGGGCGTTGAGCCTGTCGATCTCCTGGTTGGAGGCGTCGGAGATCAGTGCGACTTGGCGAATGTCGTGGTGTTCGGTGAGCGAGGCCCAGCGTTGTACGGCAGCCTCGCCGGCCTCGTCGCGGGTGTCCATGAAGTAGAGCTGCCCCCGGGCTTGGTAGTGAGCCATCGCGCGCTCGGGTTCCCCGGCGCGCAAGGCCGCCCAAGCCCGGCGCTCATGCGGATCACGAGTGCGATGGATGTCGGCGAGCCCAGCGACCGTAGCGTGATCGGCGATGCGGTCGAACATGCCGCCGGGGCCAATCGATGGGAGCTGCTTGCCGTCGCCGACTGAGATCAGCTTCGCTCCCGAGCGCTCCACAAGCTCGGTGAGTGCGTCGAGACGCTTGTGGTCGACCATCCCGGCCTCGTCGAGGAACACCGTCGTGCCCTGGCCGACCTGGACGGTGCCTGTGTTTGCACGTGCGACGAGGGCGTCGAGGGTGAGTGTGCGTTCGGCAAGCGCGGGGCTGTCTGTTCCGAGTCGCTCCGCGGTTGAGCCGGACACGGCGATGCCAATCGTGTCGCGGCCGGCGAGTTGCTCTGCGCGTGCGGCTGTGTCGATCACGACTCCCTTGCCGGTCCCGGCGGGACCGGCAAGAACCGCGACTCGCTCAGGCCCGGTCAATGCGCGCAGCGCCTGATCCTGCTCAGGGCCCAGGTGTCCGGCGATCCGCTCGGCGACCTCCCTTGTGGCCTGGGTTCTGGCGGCGTCGCCCACATCCCGCCCGGCGAGCTGAGCGAGCACGGTGATCCGCCGCTCGATCGCCTGCTCTTGGGCGCGGACAGCGAGGGTGGTCATCCGTCCGCCTTCCAAGCTGAGGACTCGGCGGTCACGAACCATTTCCCGTGCGATGCCGAGCGCCTCATCCGGTGACATCTCTCCGGCGGTCTGCTCCAGTACGACGCTGTGCAGGTCGCGCTCCTGAAAGACGGCGTGATGCTCGGTCAGCCGCGCCTCCACGCGATCCTCGACCGAACGATCGGGGTGCCCGCGTTCGGGAGCGGCGAGCAGCTGTAGCGCCTCGTTTGGGCCGAATCCGTAGCGGCCGCTGGTCTCTCTCCAGATACGCTGCAGGTCGTTGCGTGTGGTGAGGGTCTTGGCGCGGCGGTTCTCGAGCGCCAGCTCGCGCAGCTCCCCGCGCTCGGGCGCACGGCCGTGTCGGGCACGGAACCGCTCTGCTGCCTTGGCGACCTCCCGGCTACGACCGGAGAACGCTTCGCACAGCTCCCTCGGGACCCCGGCGATCTCGAAGTAGCGACCGTCCTTTCCCGTGGCCTGGTCGATCCTGTAGCCCTCGCGTGTCAGCTCGCCAGCGAGCGCGGAACGATAGAACGCACCCAGCTCCCGAGCGCTGCGGAATACAGGCCGTGAGGCGACCGCGACGAACCGCTCGTCCTCGCGCACCGCGCCCGTGATCACGACGTGGCTGTGCAGCTGCGGGTCCGGAGCCTGCGCGCCCGAGACACCTCTGGCGGTCGTGTGCCGGTACTCCGCCGCGATCACATCCCGCGCTGGCTCCTCGACCACCTCGCCGCCATAACGGCGGCGGACAAGCGGCACCCGCTCGCGCATGTAGAGGATCGTCTGCTCGACCGCGCGCCCGTGCGCCGCCTCGATCCGCTCCCGCTGCCACGGGTCACCCAGCGCCCACACGGCAGACACGGACTTCGGAGCGCTGAACGTCACATCGATCCCGCCGCCGCGGCCGCCACCGGCACCTTCCCGGCGCAGCCACCGACTCGTGCCAGGGTGGCGGCCCTCCATCAGCGCGATGAAGTCCGCGCCATCCACCGGCTCGCCCGCCGTGATACCCAGGCGGGCGAGCGTCTCCTCATCGGCGAGCCAGCAGCCCGGGGCCTGCGCCATCTCCCCGTCCGGGGTCAGGTAGTAGTCCCCGCGCTCGGGCTCAACCGTCTTGCCCTCCAGGTAGCGCGCGTACCCGCCACCCCGGGACGCACCTATGCTCGCCGCAGTCATCACATGGTTAATGACCGTCAGAGCGCCGGAGCGGCCAACGAATTTGCACAGCAGACGCACAGCAACAGCATCCTTGTGCATCTGGTCTGTGCTGGCCGTTGGAGCGAAGCGATCGGCAGCCGTGCCCGCAGCAAGGGGACGGTTGTGCGACAGGCCGGTAGCGGCTGATGGGACGGCGTGACGCGGTATCGCCGATACGGCGCAGATCGTGTTGTGGGCGACGGATCTGGTGGGTGTGGGCTGGCGTCGTCGTGACCGCAAGGCGGCCGAGGCGCTCAGCTGGTCGGCTAAGGGTCGCCTGCTCTGGAGCCCTCTGCGGCGGAGATGACGCGATGCGGTCACGATCCCGCTCTTGAACCCGTAGAGCGTTTTGGGTGAGCGCAGCGGCGCGCTACTTACCGCTGGACGGGCGGGGAGGATGAGGGGCCACCGAGCCGCCTCGCTTCTCCAGGTTGAAGATCGTCTGCGGCAGTTTGGGCACCGATCCCGGCGGCGGCACGTTGGTTGGTTTGGCCGGCGGAGGTAGAGAACTTTGCGGGCCGGGGTCAGACATGTCTAAGAACTTATCGCGGCAGCCGTGGCCAGACCAATGGTCTGTAGCAAAAGCGACGCAAGCGCCAGCGTGAGAAACCACACCAGTCGTTTGACGACCTTGACGTTCGCCTCACGACGCTCCTCGAAGGCTTCGGCGAGGGCGATGTCGACCATCGGCTGTTCAAGAATGCTCTGATCCCGCAGCGCGCGGTATGTGACTCCCGGCTTGACGCTGAACCCGAGCTGATAAGGGCGCAGCAGCAGCACCACAAACAGAAGCACGCTGGCGCACCCAAGCAGCCCGACCACCGTGCCCTGCAACTTCCAGAAGCCGATCGGATGGCCATCTTGGAACACGGGTTTAGCAAGCAGCGACGCGATCACGGCGCCGGCAGCCAGCAGCGTCGCTCCGCGCCCGCGGACCTCTGCGACCTGCCGCTCCTGGTCGGCAAGCGCCCCAGACCCCAGTTCGTAGATACGTTCCTCAAAACTTGCCATGGTCAGAACAGGATGTCAGCTGCTTGAGACGGGACGTTCGGGCCTGGAGATGGGGATTGTCGAGATCCAAGGTCAGGAGACGGTCTTCTGCATGCGGCCGACCTCTTTGGTGCTCGCTCATACCAGCGGCAGCGTCGGCGACTTCGGCATCTCATTCCAGGTGTGCTCGTCCAGCAAACGGCCGCCGCTCTTCGGGCGATGGCCACCCCACTGCTTGAAGAAGTACGCGACGCTCTCATCTGCGCAGCAACATGGCACCCCGTCGGACCCCCGACTACTCGGCCGGTTAGGCTCCAGACCAATGTTGGAACGAACCGGGTCGCGGACACAACCATCAGTACGCCAAGCGGCCGTCAGAGGCTACACTCCCGTCACATCGACACAGTGGCCGAACGTGTCGACGGATGCAGGCTTGAGCGATGCTGCCAGTTGAGGCTGTAGAGCAATATGCAAGCGAGCTGCAACGGCTGCTAGCCACCGGTCACGCCGCCGAGCACGCCTACCGCCCGGCGCTCCAGCGGCTCATGGAGCAGGCCGGCGAGATCGACGCGGTCAACGACCCCAGACAGTCTGAGTACGGCTCTCCAGATTTCGTCTTCATGCAGTCGGGGTCCAGGGACCTGATTCTCGGCTGGGCCGAGGCCAAGAACATCACGAGCGATCTGACGAAAGTCGAGAAGACCGAGCAGCTCCAACGCTATTCCGGTTACGCGAACCTCTACCTGACGAACTACGTGGAGTTCCGCTTCTTTTCCAGCGGCAGTCGTTACGCCGAGGTCGTCATCGGCAAGATCAAGGATTACGCGCTTACGCCGCTGCCGGAGAACTACGAGATGCTCAGCAACTTGCTGAGTGGGTTTCTCGCCCAGAAGCCACAGCCCATCACCAGCGGTGTTCATTTGGCCGAGGTAATGGGCGGCATGGGTCGCCGCATCCGCACCGCGGTTGGATATTACCTCGGTACCGACTCGGAGAGTAATGCCGACCTGCTCGGTATCTACAGAATGATCAAGGAGTTGCTCGTTCACGATCTCGACAAGAGCAAGTTTGCCGACATGTATGCGCAAACACTCGTCTACGGGCTCTTTGCTGCGCGCTACAACGACATGTCACCCGATGACTTCACTCGCGCCGAGGCCCGCGAACTTGTACCACAGAGTAATCCGTTTCTGCGGCAGTTCTTCGACCACATCGCTGGCGCCAACTTCGACCGGAGACTAGCCCGCATAGTCGATGAGCTGTGCGAACTCTTCGCAGTCAGCGCCGTTCACGAGATCGTCCACAAGCATCTCGACGTCACTAATGACGAGTCCGACGACAAGGATCCCCTCATCCACTTTTATGAGGACTTCCTTCGAGCGTATGACCCAGCGCAGCGCAAGAAGATGGGCGTCTATTACACCCCTCTCCCCGTCGTTCGCTTCATGGTCCGCACGGTCGACGAGATCCTCAAGCGTGACTTCGATCTGCCAAAGGGGCTCGTTGACACCTCAAAGACGATACAGACCGTCATCAAGCAGGAGAAGAAGGTCAAGGTTGAGTTTCACAAGGTGCAGATTCTCGACCCAGCCGTCGGCACAGCGACCTTCCTAAACGAGATCGTCAAGTTCGTGCATACCGGCTTCGAGGGCCAGGAGGGGCGCTGGCCGTCGTATGCAAAGGAGGATCTGATCCCCCGTCTGCACGGCTTCGAGTTGATGATGGCGCCTTACACCGTGGCTCACCTCAAGCTCGGTCTCACGCTGCAAGAGTCCGGCGTCAGTGATTTTGGTCGGCGACTCGGCGTCTATCTCACGAACTCGCTAGAGGACGGTATGAACTTCCCGCAGAACCTGTTCCAGTTCGGTCTCGCTGACGCGGTTGCCCAAGAGGCGATCCAGGCGGGTGAGATCAAGACAGAGCGTCCGATCATGATTGTCATCGGTAATCCTCCCTACAGCGGCGAGTCGTCGAACAAGACGGACTTTGCCATGAACCTCGTCGCTGGCTACAAGTTCGAGCCAGGCGGCAGAGCAAAGCTCAAAGAGCGCAATCCGAAGTGGATCAACGACGACTACGTGAAGTTCATCGCGTTCGCCGAAGCGATGATCAAGAAGAATGGCGCTGGCATTGTCGCGATGATTACCAACCACGGATACCTCAATAACCCGACATTCCGTGGAATGCGCTGGCGTCTTCTGCAGACGTTCGACGCGCTTTATGTGCTTGATCTACATGGCAATCATAAGAAGAAAGAGGTAGCACCTGATGGTAGTAAGGATGAGAACGTATTTGAAAGCATCCAGCAGGGCGTAGCGATCATGATTGGGGTCATGACTGGCAGCAAGGCACGCGGTCAGATCGGCGAGGTGTTTCACGCAGAGGCTTGGGGGTCGCGGCGGGACAAGTTCGCGCTGCTAAATCAGGGACCGGAGTGGTCTCGGGTGGAGCTCCGTGAGCCGTCATACAACTTTGTAGGCAAAGCCATTGCAGGCTGGGAAGGATACATATCTGGTGTGCGAGTAAAGGATCTGTTTGCTGTCTCAAACGTTGGAGTGGTGACTTCGGCCGACAAGGTGCTGATCGGTGATTCTGTCGCTGATCTCGAGCGGCGTATCAGAGCAGCCCAAGACCAAGATGGTCAAAGCAAGATATTTGAGCGCCTACGAGGTCATAAAGTTGACATGAGTCGCGCTTATCAGATCGCATATCGTCCATTCGACGAGCGCGTGATCTACTACGCCAGCGATCTTCTGGAACGATCACGAGAGAATGTCATGCGGCACTTCATCGCGGGGCCAAATATAGGTCTGGTATCGGCACGAGGGACAAAGAACCCCGTTCCAGATCATTTTTTCCTTAGCACGAATATCATGGAGACCAAGTACGGTGAGTCAAGTACTCAATCGTACCTTTTCCCACTCTACCTATACCACGACGATGATTCCCGCACGTCCAACCTTGACCCTGGCGAACTAGCCAAGCTCACTGCAAATATCGCTTCGGATTTTTCACCAGAGGAAATCCTCGACTACATCTATGGTGTGTTGTATAGCCCAGCCTACCGCGAGAAGTACAAGCATCCCCTCAAGGACGACTTCCCGCGCGTACTCGTTCCCATTGATGATGCGGAGTTTCGGAAGTTCGTTGGCTTTGGGAGCCAGCTGCGCGAGCTACACCTCATGACGTCTCCCGTATGCGACGAGATGATCACGACGTACCCAGTCACGGGCTCAGACGAGGTCGAGAAACCTCGGTTCGAAGCGGACAAGGTATGGATCAATACGCAGCAGTATTTTGGTGGTGTGCCCGAGCTCGCCTGGAACCTTTCCGTCGGCGGCTATCAACCCGCTCAAAAGTGGCTCAAGGATCGCAAAGGCAAGAAGCTCAGCAGCAACGACATCGAGCACTATCAGAAGATCATCACGGTGCTGGCAAAGACCGACGAGATCATGCATGAAATAGACGCTTGACCTTCTAGCCACATGAAGCCCGTCACCAATACGCTCAGCGAGATTTTTCAGGCGCCCATCCGGCTGATGGTGCCCCTCTACCAGCGGCCGTATGTATGGGAGCCGGAGCGCCATTGGCAGCCGCTGTGGGAGGATGTCGAAGGGGTCCTCGATCGCCACCTCGATGGCGATGTGGAGTCGGTGCGGCATTTCCTTGGTGCGATCGTGCTCGATCAGGAGGACACGCCTCTGGGCGAGCTGCCACGGCGTCTGGTTATCGATGGCCAACAGCGCCTCACAACGTTGCAGCTTCTGATCGCTGCCGCTGTACAGAACGCGGCGCGTGACGGCGTCGATCAGCAGGCACGGATCCTCAAGAAGCTCATCGAGAATGATCCAGACCTCGCGACAGGCGACGAAACGTTCAAGGTATGGCCGACCAACACGGACCAGGCTGCGTTCCGTGAGGTTATGCAGCCAGGTCTCAATTCTGCAGACGGCCTCGGGAACCGCATCTCTGAAGCCCACTCGTTCTTTGAGCACGCGATCCGTGACTGGCTTGACGCTGATGGCCCTTCGCCCGAGGAGTTGGCGGAGCGACACAAGATGCTGAGGATCACGCTCTCCAGCTTGCTGCAGGTCGTCTCAATCAACCTCGAGCCGGGTGATAACCCGCAGGTGATCTTCGAGACCCTGAACGCGCGTGGCACCCCCCTCTTGGCGATGGACCTCGTCAAGAACGCTGTGTTCTTTGGAGCGCAACGGGAGAAAGCCGATGTAGACCGCCTGAACCATGAGGTCTGGGAGCCACAGCTGGGTGACAAGTACTGGAGGAAGAATGTCCGCCAAGGACGCTTGAACCGACCTCGCGCCGAGCTGTTCCTGATGCACTGGCTCGCAATGAAGCTGGGCCGGATCATCCCAGCGACCGAGTTGTATGCCGAGTTCAGGGCGCACATCCTTGGAGCCACAGAGCAGTCGTCAACCGCTGATTTGATCCACGAGCTCTGCGATGACGCTGCCGTGCTCAGAGGTTTCGACAGCCAGCCCCCGGGCAGTGTCGAGGAGCAGTTCTTCCGCCACCTCGACGCACTCGACACGACCACGGTGATACCGGTCGCGCTGCTGCTCTACCGCTCGCCCGAGATCACCTTGGAGCAGCGCCATACGGGGCTACAGGCGCTGGAAAGCTGGCTGGTGCGCCGGATGCTTTGTGGCCTTGCAACGCAGGGCTACAACCGGCTGATGGCCGACCTCCTCAAGGCGATCAAAGGCGACGTTGATCACGCGGACGATGTCATCGTCGAGTTCCTTCGCTCCTCTGACGCGAACTCGGCGATCTGGCCGACTGATGAGATGGTCACCTCGTTCCTCACCACACGACACATCTACGGCTACATCAGCCAGAAGCGCATCGTCATGGTCCTCTCACAAGTCGAGATGCTGCTGCGGCGCTGCAACAAGGTCGAGGATATCTACACACTCCCGAAGAACCTGACCGTAGAGCACCTGATGCCGCAAAAGTGGCGCGAGCACTGGCCGCTACCAGCCGACAGCGACCCCGAGCAACGCGAGGCCAGGATTAACCAACTCGGTAACCTGACGCTGACAAGCGGCTCGCTGAACTCTTCACTATCGAACGGAACTTGGGAGAACAAGCGACCGGCGCTGGTCCAGCACAGTCTCCTCGCGCTCAACCAGCAGGTTGCTGCCCAAGAGAACTGGGACGAGGACAGCATCAAGCGTCGAGGCGGCGAACTCGCCGAGCAAATCTGTGGACTATGGCCGGGTCCGGAAGCCCCATCCTGGCCGGGAGCCTACGAGCCACACAACGATGTTGCGACTGCTTCGTCAGACCTGCCGGATACAAGCGACTCGTCCCTTTCCTCTTCGTCGGGGTCCTCCACTCGCATCGCCCATGACGTCCGTGATATGACGCGCTACCACGTGATCGTGGATGGGAACGAGCTTCCCCACGAGAACAAGCGAAAGGCCATGCTCGTAATGATCACGAATCTGATTGAGCGAGGCGTGCCGGCGACGGCGATCGGAGAGGAGCTTGGTCCGCGTTTCCGATCCGTCGAAGGTGAGCCCGAGGACTACCTTCCCGCGTTCCATGCGACGTACAAGACCTTCGATCCCGCCTGGTGGTACACCGATCCCCCGTTCCACCAAGATGGCCGAACCTGGCTGCTCAACAAGGGATGGGGAGTCAACACCGAGCCCGCATTGACCGCGCTGGTAAAGAAATTCCCGCAAGCCGGCGTAACGTTTCGCCGCGCGGACTCGGAGTGATGCTCGGCGAGGCGATTGACATATACACAACTGCTGGGTCGTCGTCAGCAAGATTCGGAGCCCAGTTCATGGCGGTTACAGCGTAGTCCTCAGTCGCCCATAGACAATGATCTCGGCCGACGTGCGTGTCGCCTGCTATTCCACGTGATCGTTGCGAGGTTGGGTCGTTGATGAATGGGACGATCTCAGCGATCTTCAATCATCCTCTATGGCTGAGGGGAGCCACCTAAGACCAAGAGTCAAGTGTGATCCCCTAGCCGACGAGCAAATCGGTCCCACTCGTACATCGTGATCATCGTGTGAAAGACGAGGCGTCGTGCATCCTCTGAATCAAGAGCCTCATTCCGTTCGGCGCCATGCTCTTGCCGATGGGCGAGATCAAGAGTTGTGCCCCAGTAAACAATTAGAGCGTCAAGGTGAGCCACCACCTTCTTGCTGTGAGGGCCAGTAGCCTTCACGACAGCCCGGAGGCGATCAATCGATCCCTTGAATGAATGATCGCCGTCTACAAAGCGCGAAGTCAGGTCGAACGAAAAGCGTGCGAGTGCCTCCCGGCACTCGTGTCCGATGGCGGTGGCGTTCTGCTCCGGGCCTGCCCGCATTAGCTCACTTGCACGATTCCAGTGCTCGTATGTCTCGGGATTCGAGAGCTGGAAGAGGTCTTCATACAGATAGCCGAGCGCGTCTCCCTCGATCACGGCAGTTGGGCCGCTGAGTCGATGCGCACGCCCCGACGCACGAAGGGCCTCAGTATTCATTTGCTTCGCAAGGCCGATCGTTCTGCCGCACATCCTTAGGGATTGACGAAAGCTGCTCCCTGAAACTGTGAAGTCAGTCCGTCCGGACGCCACTTGGCAAAACAATGGGGCGCGCGGTCCCACGTGGAGCTTGGAGCGGGTCTCCCACCACGCGATTAGAAGCTCTCGTGAGCTTGCGCTCAGTCGGACTTTCTTGCGCTTAACTCCCTCGCGCGTTCGAGGCGCGTTGCTACGAGGCGGGAGCGTAAGTTCGCTGCGGTCACGATCCCAGTCGCCTGGCTCCAGGTCGAGGGCCTCCTGGACCCTGAGCCCCTCCCAGTAGATAAGCCGGATAATTGCGCGATTGCGTGTTCCTTTCACGCCCTTTTTCGCCCAATAATCCATGATTTGGCGAACCTCGGCAGGTGTCAGCACGACCTCCGCACGACGACGACCCTTGTTCTTGCTCGGAACTCCGGCGCGAGATCCAGGAAACGTCGCAGGGGACCGGCGCCTGCCCAACCGGTCACGTGCGTCTGCGCGGTCAGTGGCCATATAGGAAGTCTCGCGTCCAACGCGGACGTTAGCCGTGCCATCTCTAGACGTCGTCGCCAGCTGGAGGGCGCCCGCCCTGAAGCCTCCCGGCTGTCTCGAGCAGCTTCACGGCCGCCAGGGCCGGGCTGTCTCGATACTGCTTGCTCGCGGCAGCATCGATCAGCTTGCTCGCGATCTCCTCGGGCCCGAACACCTCAAAGCCCGGCATATCCCGGATGCGGGGTCCGGCTGAGGAGTCACGGCCCACCAACAGCCCGTCAGCGATCTCGGTGAACCCCGGCCTGCTGTCCCTCATCCTTTGGCTCGACCCTCCCAGCTCTGTGACCGGCGACACTCACGTGTGTTTCGGGCGACTCGCGTTGTTGTCTCCCACAAATCCCACCCTCTCATCCCAATCCCTCAACGTTCCCGTCCCAACCCCATGGCAAGATGAACCCACGGAGCAGATCAACCCATGACCATAGCCACCGACACCCAGAGCGACCTCTTCGCCTGGGCGAAAGACCTCGAGCGGGAGAACAAGCGTATCGCCGGGATCAACGCCCAACGGGTGCGCAACCGCGGGTATCTCGTGTTCGCCACCGACCCCTCCAAGGGTGTCGACTCGGCCGAGTACCAGCAGGTCTATGCGACCGAGGCGCGCACGTCCAACCAGGCGATCGCGAAGGTCCGGCCGCTGGCCGAGGGTCGCCGGCTGCGGGCGTTCCTGAGCACCGGGAAGTACCGGGACGAGCTGGCGGACGCCGGCTGGGTGGCATAGGCGCCGACGGCACTCCCCACTGCGGAGCGGCCACGTGGCAAGCTCTGTCGCGCAGGCTACGGTCGGCCGCGTGCTCCCCGGGCTCGATGTCGCCGCCGTCCGTCACGGATCTGATTCACGAGATCGACCAAATCCGGGTCTGCCGGTGGATCCTCCAGATCGTCGCAGCACTTGGGCTGCTCGTCACGAGCGCGACCGATGCCGCTGAGACCGGGGATGCCTCGCGCACCTTCCATATGAACGTCCTCATCCTCGGTGTGCTCGCCCACCCATGAGATCACGATGTTCTCGTCGTCTCCAAAAACCAGGTGCATCCGCCAGGCGGCGTAGAAGCGTCGCTCGCATACTCGGTGATCTGCACCCGTCTCGGTGCGCATACGGATTCCGCCCGCCTCGCACCCACGATGGCGGAGTTCCTCAACCACACGATCGAAGCGCTTCTTGGCCTCGCCGCGCAGTGCTTTGACGCGTTGGTCACAGCGCCGCGCGACGGTGACGCTGAACCGTGGCGCCATCAGCTGAGCCGCATGACCCGATCAGAGATCCACGGTGTCGCCGGCGAGAGCGTCTTGCAAGCCTTCCCGCGCTCCCGGCTGCTCCAGCGCCCGCTGATCAGCCGCCTCCCGCAACAGTTGCGAGAAACGGCGCTCGTCCTTCGACAGCGCACGCAATCTGGCCAAGCGCTCCTTCAGCTGTTGAACGCTTGAGAACCCCACCCGCTGCGGCGAAGTGTCCGCGACGGCATTCAGAAGTCCCTTGGCGATCCAACTACGCACCGTCGGACGACTCACGCCCAACTCCTCTGCCACCTCGGGCACAGTAAGGGCGGGGGCATCTGCGCAGACCTTTCGCTTCGCCTGCTCGAGCTCACGCTCGACCACCGCGACGTCACCGTTGGAAAGCGCGTTGCTGGCACGCGTGATCGTGTCATCCAGCGTCACAAAGCTGGCCACCAGCTCTCGATGCTCGCGCTTGGTCATATCGCCCACCATACCATCTTTCCTTCTAAAAAAGTCTAGAAAGGGAAAGGTAGCGGTTGGTGCTCGATCGCCCCCACCTTCGCGCGGTCCCGAGTTCCAAAACAAATTGGAACGAGATTGGAACAATGGCGCCGCACCTCGGCCGAGTCCGCCCACAAAAAAGCCCCGCTGTCGCGGGGCTTTTCCTCCATAGCGGGGGCGGGATTCGAACCCGCGACCTTCGGGTTATGAGCCCGACGAGCTACCAGACTGCTCCACCCCGCGTCGCTACTGATGTTCTAGCAAAGAACGGCGCCCAAGGCGGATTAGAGCGTCCGTCCATGACAGAACAAGACTTGCATCCAAGCGCCCGGCCCGAGTCGCCGAAGTCGCATAAGTCAGCTAGAGAGAGGAGCCAGTCAATAGGATCAGCCGGCATGCGAGCGGCGGTGATCGACATCGGTACTAACAGCACCAGGCTGTTGATCGCTGACGTGGACGCGGACAGGCGGGTGACGGAGGTCGTGCGCCGCTCGGTCGTGACGAGACTGGGCGCAGGGGTCGATGCCGGGGGCGAGCTGTCCGAGGAAGGCTGCGAGCGGGTATTGGCCGCGGTGAAAGAGTTCAGACAGGAGATCGACGAGCACCCGGACGAGCGCGGCGAGTCTTATCCCAACCTGGCGGTCATGACTTCGGCGGTTAGGGACGCGCGTAATGGCAAAGAGTTCGCCGAGAGGATCGAGTCCGAATACAAGCTCAACACGAGGATCCTCACGGGCGAGGATGAGGCGAGGTTGACGTTTCTTGGTGCGATGTCAGGTCGTATTGCTCCTGACGAGTCGACTGTCGTCGTGGATATCGGGGGAGGATCGACCGAGTTCATTATCGGTATGGGCCATAAAGCGGGCCAGCACGTGTCGCTGCCCGCGGGTGTTGTGAGAATGAGCGAGCGACACATCCACAGCGATCCGCCCAAGCCGGGTGAGCTGCAAGAGCTCGCGGCAGACACGCGCGCCATATACCTCGCCGGTCTGTCTCACATTGAGAGCCGGGCGATAAAGCACGGTATTGCGGTCGCCGGGACCGCAACGTCGGCGGCCGCGATCGACCAAGAGCTTGACCCTTATGACCCAGAGCGCGTGCACGGGTATCGGTTGCTGCTTGCCACGGTCGAGATGCTGCTCGCGCGGTTGGCCGACATGGACGAAGCGCGACGCCGGAGGCTCGTCGGTTTGCATCCGGACCGTGCCCCGACGATCGTCGCCGGTCTGATCCTGCTGTCAGAGGCGATGAAAGCATGTGATCTCGACGAGGTGGAGGTCTCCGAGCACGACATCCTGCATGGTGGCGCGCTATCTATCGTCGAGAGCTGAATGCGTCGGGAGCTGAATTCAGTTCTCCACGGTAGTTCAAACATCTGATACTCTTGTCAGGAGAGACGCGTGCATGCCACACGTCCCCAAAGCTGGTTCATAGGTTTGGACGGTGCCGAGCGAATCCTTGGCACTCCTGCTGTCCAGATCGCCCACCCCGAGACACGTACCCCTGCCTGTTCCTCGGGGTCCCTGAGGAAGCCGTCCATCGGGCGGCTTCCTCACGTTACGCGAGAGCCACCAGCTCGCCGGTCCGACGGCCGGCGTGAGCGAGCGTCAAGCCAGGTTGGACTTGCGCGGGTAGATGACCTCGGGGTCGGTGAGGACATTGACGAGCGCGGGGACACCGGCGGAGAACGCGCGCTCCAGCGCGGGCACGACATCGTTGGGGTGCTCAACCAGCTCGCCGTTGCAGCCGAGGGCCTCTACGACCTTGTCGTATCGTGTTCCGGGGCGCAGCTCGGCCGCGACGGAGTATCCGTACAAGAACTCCATCGGATGCTTCTCCAGGGCCCAAATGCCGTTATTGCCCATTACGCCGACGACGTTGACTCCGTGGCGCGCAAGCGTATCGAACTCCATCCCGGAAAACCCGAACGCGCCATCGCCGAGGAGCAGCACGACTTGGCGGTCAGGATGGGCGAGCTTGGCCGCGAGTGCGTAGCCGGGGCCCGCGCCGAGGCAGCCGAACGGGCCCGGATCAAGCCAGCAGCCGGGCTGATAGGAGTCGATCACGCGACCGGCGTAGGAGACGTAGTCGCCGCCGTCGCCGATCACGATCGCGTCGCGGTCGAGGACGCGGGCGAGCTCGGCATACAGCCGCATCGGGTGAAGCGGGGAGCGGTCATCCTCGATCTCTGCGCGCTCGGCGGTACGACGCTCGGTCTCGGTGGCACGCAGGTCTTCGATCCAACGCTCGCTCTGCGACGCCTGCCCTCCGGCCCCGGCCCCGGCCCCGGCCCCGGCGTCAGCCCCAGCACCAGTGCGGGCGACCGCGCTGCGCAGGTCCGCGAGCGTGGCCGGGAGCGATCCATACAGCTCAGCCGCGACCGTCCGCGGATGGCGGCGCTCGGGTTCGGCGGTGTCGATTACGAGGATCTCGGTGTCATCCCCGAACGAGCTTCCGAAGCCGAGCCGGAAGTCCATTGGCACTCCGATCACCAGCGCGACGTCAGCTCCCTTGAGCGCGTGCGAACGGGCGCGAGAGAAGAACAGCTCATGGTCGGCGGGGACACAGCCGCGAGCGAGGCCGTTCAAGAAAACGGGGATGCGCAATGCCTCGGCGAGCGCGAGCAGCTCGGACTCGCCATGCCCCCAGTACAGGTCGGTCCCAGCCATGATCACCGGGCGCTCGGCGGTGCGCAGCCGCTCGGCGGCACGTTCGATCGCGGCGTCATCGGCGCCGCGGCTCGCACGAGGGGGCAGACCCTCCAGCACGCTATCCGGCTCGGGGGCCTCCATGAAAACGTAGTCCAGGGGAAAGTCCACGAATGTCGGGCCACCGTGGGGAGCGAGTGCGACAGTGAATGCTTCGTCGACGAGGCCGGGGATCTCGGCTGTGCTCTCGGGCGTGACCGCGAGCTTGGTCAGAGGGCGGACGAACGGGATGTGATCGATCTCCTGGAGCGAGCCCATGCCCCAACGTCCGGCAGGCGCGCGCCCACCGAGGATGACCATTGGCGAGTGGTTGGCCTGGGCAGAGCCCATCGCGCTCATGCCGTTGGTGACACCCGGACCGGCCGTGAGCGCGCACACACCGGGCTCGCGCGTGACCTTCGCCCAGCCCTCGGCGGCGAACGCTGCCGTGGACTCATGACGGACGTCGACGATCTCGATCCCCTCATCGCGGCAACCGTCATAGATCGAGAACAGGTGTCCACCGGACAGCGTGAACAGCTTGCTGACGCCATGAGCGCGCAACCGCCGGGCGACCAAGCGCCCGCCGTGGAAGGTCTCGGTGGTCTCCTCGACAGTGGCCATCGGGGCGCGACTCTATCCGCTGAGGCGCGCGACTGCCACCGTCGATGTGAGAGGGGATGCCGAGACCGAGCGCGAGACAGGACGAGCGCGTTCCGACCGCGGCCGCACGCGTGCGGGTGATGGGGCGCTTTCGATATGAGTCTCATCCCCCCGGACGAGGAACGCGCGTGCCGGAGACGCCAGGGAGAGGCTAGCCCGAGGTATCGTCGGTGTCGGCGGCCAAGCGCGACCAAAAGCGGACGGACTCGCGCTCGTGGCCGATGCCCGAGTCCAGCGCCAGCCGCCAGCCGGAGGGTGCGTCGGGCAGCTGCTCGAACAGCTCCTCGAAGGCGTGCAACCGGCGGGTGTGGGCGGCGAGCTGGGCCGCGGCAAGCCGAGCAGGGTCGCCGCCGAAGAAGAGCTTCAACGTGGCGGGATCGCGAACTTCCTCGAAGTCTTCCGTCGGCTCGCGCAGCCACTGCTCGAGCGCGGTACGCCCGAGGGTTGTCAGGCGATAGACCCGTCGCCGCCGGCCGGTCTCCTCGCGCTGCTCGGACAGCAGCCCCTCGCCGGCGAGCCGCGCGCACTCGGTGTAGAGCTGGGTATGAGGGACGGCCCAGAAGTTGAATGTGCTGATCTGGGCCATCCGCTTCAGGTCATACGGCGTGGCGGGACCCAGTTGCTCGATCAAGCCAAGGACGATGTAGGAGGTCTCGGTCAGGCGCGCAGCGGGGGCGGTCTCGGCGGAGGTCCCCGTCGCGAGGATCGTCTTCGCAGGGGTGTTCTTCACGGGAAGTGCCTTCGCGGGCTTGCTCATCGTGGACCTGCTCATCGCGGGCTTGACCGTCGAAGGCCTGCTCGTCGCGGGCCGTTCATCGCGGTTCTAACCGCGTCGCGGGCTCGGTCGCAGCGGGCCTGACCGTCGGGGGCTTGCTCATCGTGGACCGGACCGTCGCGGGCTTGGTCGCAGCGGGCCTGACCGTCGGGGGCTTGGTCATCGTGGACCTGACCGTCGCGGGCTTGGTCGCAGCGGGCCTGACCGTCGCGGGCTTGGTCATCGTGGACCTGACCGTCGCGGGCTTGGTCGCAGCGGGCCTGACCGTCGCGGGCTTGGTCATCGTGGACCTGACCGTCGCAGTTCTAACCGTCGCGGGCTTGGTCGTTGCGGGCTTGCTCATCGGAGTTGACATCGTCGGCAGAGTAGCGTACGGTGTGGATCGTTCGGATCGAACCATACGAAAGGAAGCGTTATGTCCGTCAGCGCAGTGCCCGCGATCGCCCCCTCCACGATGGGCTCATCCGCACTTGGGTTCACGACGCTCGAGCGCGAGGTGGTCGCGGACGAGCTGGAGTGCAGTGGCGAGCTGCCGGGCTGGCTGAGCGGTTCGCTGCTACGCACCGGCCCGGCCAAGTTTGAGGTGGGTGAGCAGCGCATGCGACACTGGTTCGACGGACTGGCGATGCTCCACCGGTTCACGATCGACGAGGGGCGGGTCTCCTACGGCAATCGCTTCCTGGAAAGCCGCTCATACAAGGCCGCGCGCGAGCAGGGCAGGATGGTGTACGGGGAGTTCGCCACCGATCCGTGCCGCTCGCTGTATAAGCGTGTGCAGACGCTGTTCTCGCCGGGAAATGTGCTGCCGGACAACGCGAACATCAACGTAACGAGGCTGGGCGAGCGGTTCGTCGCGATGACCGAGACCCCGCTGCCGGTTCAGTTCGACCCGCACACGCTGCAGACAGCTGGAGTGCGTCCGTATGAGGTCCCAGGCCAGCTCTCGACCGCCCACCCCCATCTGGATCGAGCGAGCGGCGGGATGCTCAACTACGCGGCCAAGCTGGGAGCGCGCAGCAGCTACCGGTTCTTTCATGTCGCCCCGAATGAGCGCAAGCCTCGCGCGATCGCATCGCTGCCGGTGAAGGAGCCCGCATACATGCACTCGTTCGGGCTCACCGAGCATTGGCTGGTGCTGGCAGAGTTCCCGTTTGTCGTCAACCCGCTGGCGCTGGCCCTGTCGGGACGCCCGTACATCGAGAACTACCGCTGGCGTCCCGAGCTCGGCACGCGCATCACGCTCATCGATCGCGCGACGGGCAAGGCGAGAGAGGGGTTTCAGACCGACGCAATGTTCGCGTTCCACCACGTGAACGCCTACGAGGACGGCGGCGAGGTTGTCGTGGACCTGTGCGCATTTCCAGACGCGAGCGTGATCGAGGATCTGTATCTCGATCGCCTGCGCGCCGGCAAGCCGATCCAATCCGCGGCGCTGACCCGGCTGCGCCTGCGCCTAGCCGACCGATCGGTGCGCCGCGAACAGCTCACCGAGGAGTACGTGGAGCTGCCGCGGATCAACTATGGGCGCTGCAACGAGCGCCCATACCGGTACGTCTGGGCCACCGGCGACGGGCCGAGCGGGTGGCTCGAGCGGATCGTCAAGATCGATACGACCGACGGGACCACGCGGTCGTGGTCCCAGCCGGGACACTACCCCGGGGAGCCGGTCTTCGTTGCCCACCCCGAAGCCGAGGATGAGGACGACGGAGTGCTGCTGTCGGTCGTGCTCGACGCGCAAGAGGGCAAGTCATACATGCTCGTGCTGGATGCCGCCGACTTGAGCGAGCTGGCACGAGCCCAAGCGCCACACCACATCCCGTTCGGATTCCACGGCCAGTTCGCACGGGCATGAGCGAGTACCGGCCATATCCACGCGAGCAGCCGCACAACCCGCTGATCCAGGGCAACACGACTGTGCTCGGCGTGAGCTTCCACGGCGGGCGGGTCCTCAGCGCGATGCAGCTGCCCTGGTTCAGGCTGATGCCGCCCAAGGGCTTCGGCGTGCTCACCACGACCGGGCGCCGGACTGGCAGGACACGGCGCAAATGCGTGCGCGCGATACTGCGCGGCGAGAACGTGTACATCGTGTCGATCGGCGGCCCGAGGGCGGCTTGGATGAAGAACATCCGGGCCAATCCCGACGTCACGGTCCGCATACGAGGTGGAACGTTCAGGGGCAAGGCGCGCGAGCTGGAGGACCCGACGGAAGTCGAACTGGCCGTGACGGCCTACTGCGGGACGGTCAACGCGTTCGACTACGCCGAGTGCGCGATGTGGCGGACCGGACGCCCGACCCGCGCGAAGATCGAGGACCTGCACCGTGGCTGGTTCAGAGAGGGCACCCCGCTGGTGGTCGAACTGGACGCCCCGGCACGGAGCTAGACGCAGGCACCAGTTCCACCCGTCACCGCCTGACGACGACGCCACACCAGCCGCACCGCGCTAGACGCAGGCACCGTTCCACCCGTCACCGCCTGACGGCGACGCCACACACCGACCACACCGCGCTGCTCAGGGGGGATGAGCTGCATATCGCGATCGCTCTCGCCGAACGCACGCGCGCGGCCGCGGTCTCCACGCAATCGTCCTGCCTCGCGCCTGGTCTCGGCCCAAAGGCGACCGCGGTCTCCACGCAATCGTCCCACCTCACGCCCGGTCTCGGGCCAAAGAGAGACGACTTACATGCCCGGGACGGGAGTCGAACCCGCAAGCTCGTGAGAGCAGCAGATTTTAAGTCCGCCGACTTTGCCAGTTTGTCCACCCGGGCGCTGCGATCGTATCTGCCGGCGGGGATCTTGCGCGCGGGAACGCAACTTTGGCGTTGCTACGGTGTATTTGGAGTAGACAGCAGCCAGCCGAAGGGGACCATACGCCGTGGAGGTCTCAGCACTAACGCACAAGAGCATGCCGGGCCTCAGCGGTCCGTCTGCGTTGCTGCGGCTGCAATCAGACGAGCGTCTGATCGCGATGACCCGCCGCGGACAGCATGCTGCGTTCGAGGTCCTGTTCTCGCGCTATCAATCGCGCTTGCTCGCGTTCTGCCGGCACATGCTGAGCTCGCGCGAGGACGCCGAGGACGTGCTCCAGGAGGTGTTCACGGCGGCCTTCAACGCGGTGCTCGCCGACGAGCGCGAGATCAACGTCAGGCCGTGGCTGTACCGGATCGCGCGCAACCGCTCGCTCAACCACTTGCGCCGCGCGTCGGCGATCGGGGTCGACTCGATGGACGTGCACTACGCGGATAACGGCCTGTCCACCGGCGAGCGCGTGCTGAAGCGGGAGAGCTTCAGGCAACTTCTCGGCGACGTCAAGGAATTGCCCGAGACGCAGCGCACCGCCCTGCTGCTGCGCGAGATCGATGCGCTTTCCTACGAGCAGATCGCGGACGCGATGGAGACGACCGTGCCATCGGTCAAGTCCCTGCTCGTGCGCGCACGCATCTCTCTCGCCGAGGCCGCCGAGGCGCGCCAGCTGAGCTGCGAGGAAGTACGGGCCCAGCTCGGGGAGATGGCGGAGGGCCTCACCAAGCTGGGCGCTCCCGCGCGTAGGCATGTGCGCGGATGCGAGCGCTGCCGTTCGTTCAAGAAGCAGCTGAAGGAGAACAACCACGCGCTTGCCGCGATCTTCCCCGTCGGGCCGCTCCTGCTGGCCAAGAAGCTGCTGTTGACCAAGCTGGGCTCGACCGCCTCTGCGGGCCATGTCGGCGCAGGTGCGAGCGCAACTGCCGGCGCCACGGCGAGCGCGGCTGCCGGCGGGGGAGCGAGCGTCTCCGGCGGCTTGCTCACGGCTGGCGCAGGCGCGGTCGCGACTAAGGCTGTCGCTGGCCTTGCCGCCGCCGCGATCGTCACCGCCGGCGCAGTCGCAGCCGAACACGTCGGACGCCCCGCACATCATCATCACGCCGCGGTTGCGACTACCGCTTACGTACCTGCCGTGCATGGGAGCTCGAGCGAACCGATCGTCGTGCATAACAGCGTCCAGCCGGTCAGCTCTTCGTCTCGCGGATTCGCGGCAAGGTCCGCGGCACGGCGGTCTGCCTCTGACGCCCATCGCCATGCCGCCGTGAAGACGGTCAAGATCGCCCCCGTGAGCGCGACGCTCGCACCCGGAGCGAGCACACCCGCAGCAGTCCTCCCGGCCGTCAAACCGCTCACGCCACCGAAGCCTTCTCCGCCTCAGGTGACCGAGGTCACGACCGTTACCACGGCCCTGCCGACAGCCGCGACCGACACACCTCCAACCCCGCCGGTCGCCTCGACTGCACCGACCGCCGAAACGGGTGGCACTCCTTCACCGCCGTCTACCGAAGCGCCGCCCGCAGAATCGGCCGCGCCTGTCGAGACGACACCCCCTCCAGCGGAAACGCCGCCGGCGGAAACAACGTCCCACGCGACGTCCCCCGCCGGTAGTGGGAGTGCGCCAGAATCGCCGCCAGCAGCCGCGACAACTCCTTGAGAGCTCGCATCAGAGCAAGCTTCGGTCCCACGACGACTCCGGTTTCGGCCTCCGTTTTCGGCCCCGACTCCGTCTCGGCCCCGACTTCGGCTTCGGCTCCGTCTCGGCCCCGACTTCGGCCCCGGTTTCGGCTTTCGGCCCCGACTTCGGCTTCGGCTCCGTCTCGGCCCCGACTTCGGCCCCGGTTTCGGCTTTCGGCCCCGACTTCGGCTTCGGCTAACTGAACGTAAACGTCTCGAGCGGCCGTTCGAGCACGCCGGTTGTACCGACGAGCAGTGGCGAGGTCACCTGCGAGTCAGCCGCGGGCGAGGTGAGCATCACGATGTGGACACCAGCCCGAGCCCCGGGCTGTTCGGGCAACAGCAGAATGTCCCGCCCGTAGACCGTCCGACCGGCGATCAGAGCCGTGTAGACGATGTCGTAGCCGGGCACGGTGTTGACCCGCGTCTTGCCCTCTCCGCGCAGGACGAACCCCCTGCGGCGCTGGCGCAGCCCGTCGATGTAGGTCGCCGCGTAGAGCGGCAACTCAGCGCTGAGCCCGCCCGTATATGGCGGCAGCTCGAGTGGGCCGACTGCAAAGGAGTCCTTCAGCGGGCCGTGGGCGGGACGCTGGATGCGCACATACTCGCCTGGGCCGGGAGCGGTCCGGTAGAGGGAGCGGTAGCTGAAGGAGAACGGCGCCGGTCCACCGTGGGAGTAGTGGGCGTTCTCGAGCGTGAATGCAGCCCCGACGACGAGCGCGAGCAGACCCAAGCCGGCCGTGACGAGGATGGCGCGGGCAAGCGAGGACGCAGCATGCCAGCGGGGCGCGAGCAGGCGCCCCAGGGTGGGCCCATACTCTGGCTTCAGCGGGATTGCGGCCATCGTGGGCCTTACTCACCGAGTGAGAAGAGAGCTTCCAGGTCATGACGAGAGAACGCCGCGAACGCGACCATCGTCTGGGTTCGCGCCACGCCTGGCAGGCCGCCGATCTCGCCAGTGACGACCTGCGCCAATTGCTCGTGATCGGGGATGCGGACGATCGCGACAAAGTCCCACTCGCCGGTCACCGAGTAGGCCTCGGCGACCCCCTCGATATCGGCGAGCGCGCCACCGAGCGTCGAAAGCGCGTCGCGCTCGGCCTCGATCAGAACGACGGCATTGGTCATCGTCATGGCGAGCTGTGGTGGCTCTCTCCGGGCGCGAGCACGACCACCTCGGAACTGCCGTCCGCCTCGACATCGGACTTGAACGCTTGGACGTCTGTCTCGATCGGCGGGAACGTGTCGTAGTGACAGGGAATGATCTGCTTTGCGCCGATCAGCTTGGCGGCCTGCACCGCGTCGTGGCGATCCATCGTGTAATGGCCGCCGATGCACATCAGTGCGATGTCGATCGGGCCATTGCTCTCGGCGATCAGCTGCAGATCGGAGAACAGGGCGGTGTCGCCGAGGTGATAGATCGTAGTGCCAGCGAATCGGACGATCAGCCCAGCAGGCACGTTTGCTGTGCCTTTGGGTGTCGTCGAGGTGTGCCAAGCGGGCACGAGCTTCACCGAACCCCAGCTGAACGAGACGGTCCCTCCGAGATTGGGATCGTAGACATGCTCGACACCGTCCTCGGAAAGCTCGTTCGCAATCTCCACGATCGCCACCACATCCGACCCGGCCCGAGTCGCGATCGAGACCGTGTCGCCAATGTGGTCGCCATGGCCATGCGTCAGCAGAATCGCCTGCGGGCTGAGCTCCTCCGCGGAAACGGCCGCCTTTGGATTGCCCGTCAGGAACGGGTCGATCAGCACGGATACAGATCCGTCGCTTAGCTCGAATGCCGCATGGCCTAGGAAGCGGATCTCCATAGTGCTCGCTCTCCTGTGTCGTGGGTGATGGCGTCGGGTAGATGACTGCGTCAGACAACATCATGATAAGAGCCACTGCGGGGACGGTGGGTCGATCGTCTGAAACCGGCCCGGAGCTTGGGGTCGGCTACAGCTCGGGCGGGTCGATCAGGTGCATGCCCAGCCCCAGGATCAGGCCCACGATCCCTCCTACGACCCCCGCCGTCCAGCTGGCCTCGGGCCGAGCGTAGGGCACCAGCAGCAGGGTTGCGGCGATGGCGCCGGCGCCGAGCAAGTCCCCGTCGTAGTAGTACCCACGACGCGCCGCTTCGAGATCCGGGATCGCCCAAGCGGCGATCAGCGCGAGCGCCGCCCCGTTAGCCCCGCTGACGATCGGCTCGACGTAGAGAGCGCTCGCCGCCAATGCGCCGGTGACGGCGCCACCAAAGAACACGGCAAGCACAACCGCCGGTCCCCGGCGGCGCTCGAGCAACCAGCCAAAGATCGCGATCGCGAGGAAGCAGACAAACGCATAGAGGCCGTCGAGATAGGCGAACGGGCTCGAGAACAGCTTCCACCAGTCGCCATGCAGCGGGCCGAGGATTGCGAGCTTGTAGAAGCCTGTATATCCACCGCGGACAGCCACCCAGCCAGCGCAGCCGATCGCTACGAGAGCGATCGTCGCGTATGGGGATGAGTCGATCCGGATGGATGCCCGCCGCCGGGGAGTGCGCCCACGGCGCGCGTGCGTATGGGCGGAGGACGGCGTGCGAGCAAAGCGACCAAATGTCCCCAGGCGCGCGAGCCGCCGCAGAGCCGAGCCTCGACTCTTGACCCGCGGCAACTTGGGCGCACGGCTGCGCAACCGCCCGCCGCAATAGGGGCACTCGGTTATGTACGGGCTGACCTCCGACCCGCACTGCTTGCACACGACGAACAGGTCGGGGCCGGGAGGCATCGTCATCTCATTCTAAGGACCCCGCCGCCGTGGTCCGTACTCCCCGCCCGATCGGCAGGTTCGAGACCGGCACGAGCCCGCCCGTGAAATACTCAGGCAATGAAACCAGGATATGACCAGAAGCTGTACATACTCGCGTTCGACCATCGTGGATCGTTCCAGAAGAAGTTCTTCGGCATCGAGGGGAACCCGGACGCCGAGCAGACGGCGATGATCGCCGACGCCAAGCACCTGATCTTCGAGGGTCTCTCGCAAGCCGTCCTAGCGGGAGCTGACCCGTCGGTGACGGGAGTGCTCGTGGACGAGCAGTTCGGCTCGACTGTGCCCGAGGAGACGCACGCCGGTGGCTTGAAGCTGGCGATGCCCGCCGAGCGCTCGGGTCAGAACATGTTCGACTTCCAGTACGGAGACGAGTTCGGCAAGCACATCGAGCGGTTCGACCCTGATTTCACAAAGGTCCTCGTGCGCTACAACCCCGATGGGGACGCCGCTGGCAACCGCGATCAGCTGGCCAAGCTCAAGCGGCTGTCCGACTGGCTTGTGGAGCACGAGCGCAAGTTCCTATTCGAGCTGCTCGTACCCGCCGAGGATGCCCAGCTGCAAGCGGTCGGGGGCGACACCGACCGTTACGACGCCGAGCTGCGTCCGGAGCTGATGAGGCGCACGATCGCCGAGATCCAGGACGCCGGGATCGAGGTGGACATCTGGAAGATCGAGGGCGTGGACGCGCGTTCGGACTGTGAGATGCTCGTAGCCCAAGCTCGCACGGGCGAAGATCGCGAGGACGTGGTGTGCGTAGTGCTGGGCCGTGGCGCCAACGACGCCAAGGTCGATCACTGGCTGGCACAAGCCGCAGCAGTGGAGGGGTTCGTCGGCTTCGCGATCGGTCGCTCGATCTGGTGGGATCCGCTGAAAGCGTATGTCGAGGGCAAGATCGAACGCTCGGCAGGCGCTCGACAGATCGCCGAGAACTACTTGCGGTTCATCAAGGTCTACGAGCGCGCTGAGACAGAGGCTCCGGTCGGCTGAGCATGACGGCAGCCAGCCAAGCAGCGGTCGGGGTGGACTCATGAAAATGCGCCAGAGTCTGGCTGAGCTCGAGCATGCTTTCGCAAAAGAGATCTCGCTCGACCGTCATCGTCGTGCATCCCTGCGACGCACGACCGAGCAGCGCGCGGCCAAACGCGAGGTCGATCGCCGTCACAAGCGCGGCTCAGTCCGGTTTGTGCTGCTCGTGCTGACACTGATCATGACCGCAGCGATCGTCACCGTGATTATGTTTCGCACGCTCTACCTGCTGCTCGGTTAGAGCTCGAGAAGCCGCTGAGCGGGCTCGATCCCTTCGTCCTCAGACCCGATCGCTTCGCCCTAGCAGATTGACTTCGTCCTAACGATCGCCTCGTCCTCAAGCCCGATCGCTTCGTCCTAACGATCGCTTCGTCCTAAGTTGCTCGCGTGCGCAGCACGCCATGAGGGGCGGTCAGGCGTCTCAACATGGAGGAGCAGGGGGGCGTCTCAACATGAGGGGTAGGCGAGCATCTCAAACCTTGCCTCGCTTGCCCATCGACAGCCCGGTTCAGCTGTCCCCGAGCTCATGCAGCGCGTCGCCCACCTCGGTCCGGGGGTCCTTGTTCGGTGCAGTTGCAGGAACACCGCCCGCGGGACGATGCTCGGCATCGTCGCGGTGGATCTCAAGGTAGATCTCTGTGCGAAAAACTGGGATGTCCTGGGGCGCCTGGATGCCAATACGTACCTTGTCGCCCATCACGGACAGCACCGATACCTCGATGTCGTCCCCGATCATGATGCTTTGGTTGGACTTGCGTGTCAGCACCAACATGGTGCACACCTTCCTCTTGGCCGGCGGGCATTTGACGGGATTGGGCCCCGGCAACGCCGGTCAGGCAAGCATAGTCGTAGGGACGGTCGAAAGCGAGTCCGACGCGTCCCGTCTCGCCGCGGGTACGTCATGCGCTAGTCTCCCGGACCGTCCATGGCTCGCAAATCTCTGCGCCCACACCTGAACCAGATTCGTGCATGGGTACGGCAAGGCCGTACCGATGCCTGGGTCGCGCACCAGCTCGAGGTCACCGTCCGTGACATCGAGCAGTTCAAGCGCCAGAACGAGCTTGTCAGCGACGGCGAGCCCACCGAGGGAGCGGCCGCAGCAGGGTACCCCGACGAAGTCGATCTCAGAGCCGAGGACGATGCGCTGATCGCGGCTGAGCTGGAAGCCGCTGAAGCCAAGGCTGCCCAAGAGGAGGCCGATCGCGGTAAGACCGAGGACGAAGCGCAGGAGGACGAGGCCTCGCCCGCTCCTACTCGTCGCCGAGGGCGGCGCGGAGGGCGTAGACGCGGCTCTGCACGGAGCAGCGCCGGCCCTCTGGAGGGCACGTTCGACCACGGCGAGGAGGGGTACGGCCTATGGTTGGATCCCGCAATCCAGGACAACCCGGTATATGCCGAGCACTGGGCCGGTCATCGGCCGGTCGAGGTGACGATCGAAGAGGATCGCATCGTGATTCGCCGCACGGGCGAGGACGACTAAGCGGATTGGCCAAATCCATCGGGGTGGTGGTGGTTGGCAGTGCCCCTCTAGGCCTTGACCTCACGGCGCCCTCCGGCATAGTCGGAGGCCTCGCGCAGATAGCGGGCGAACGCGGCATCGACCACCACGCTGGAATCCCACGCCCAGGGATCATCAGGAGCGGCCTGCATGGCAGTCTGCATGCACCAGCCAGTTCCGGCTTCGTACAAGTCGGCAAGCTCTTGCGCCGAGAATCTGCCGCCGAGTCGCCGACGCAGCTCTGAGACGAGTACCGCGACGACGTGCTCGAGCAGTTGGGTGCGCTCGGATGAGGCATCGCGCAGGCGGCGCTCGCCTCGGCGCCACTGATAGATCGCGTTCTCGAACGACACCGGCCGAGGCTAGCAGCGGTACAGCAACAGGCTCAGCGTAAGGAGTCTGCCTGTGGCGGTCCTGGGTCGAGCGAAACTGGTCTTGCTCAACTGCCCGATGTTGCGTGCCGCCGCTGCCCGGCGATACATGCCGGGGCAATCGAAATCCTGCGATCTCCGATCGTCAGGATAAGCACCCGTAAAGCGCCGTCGGCTACCCCGGTCAGTTCTCGGGTAGGCCGGTCACTACATAAGGCTGCTCGCCCGCGTGCATCAGGCCCAGCCTGCGTGCCTCCTCTTCGACGGTCCCACGCCGGCCGAGCGCTTCGTGCTGACGTTGCAGCAGCGCATGTTCGCGCTCCAGCACCGCGACCTGAGCGCTGTCGCTGCGCGCCTCGCGCCACGTGGAGAAGATGCGGATGCCTGCGCTCAGGTAAAGGTAAGCAAGCGCAATCAACAGACACAGCATCGCGATACGTCCAAGCCTGTCCCAGCGTACGCGTGCGACAGGACTCCTCGCGTTGACCGACCGAGGACGTGCCGTGGATGCGGGAGCACTTGCCATCTGCTCCCGCATTCGCCTCCGCTCGTACGATCCCTGCACACTGCGTCATCACGCTGACATCTGCAAAGGAATATGCCCACCATCGGCACGCCTGCCTACCCACCACCGGCTCGGCGCGCTCTGCCCACCACCAGCACGCTCTCTGCCCACCACCAGCACGCTCTCTGCCCACCACCAGCACGCTCTCTGCCCACCACCAGCACGCCCTGCCAACCACCAGGCACGGCACGCTCCCGCCCATCATCGGCACGGCACGCTCCCGCCTACCACCAGCACGCTCCCGCAGCGGCTAACCGCGAAAGACGGAGCGCCCGGGAAACTCGGCGTCGAGACCCAGCTGCTCCTCGATGCGCAGCAGCTGGTTGTACTTCGCGACTCTGTCCGAGCGCGACGGCGCTCCCGTCTTGATCTGCCCGCAGCCGGTGGCAACGGCAAGATCGGCGATCGTGACGTCCTCGGTCTCGCCAGAGCGATGACTCATCACCGCCGTGTAGCCCGCCTCGCGTGCCAGGGCGATCGCGTCGAGCGTCTCCGATAGCGTCCCGATCTGGTTGACCTTGATCAAGATCGAATTCGCCGCGCCCTGCTCTATGCCTCGTTGCAGGCGCTCGGTGCTGGTCACGAACAGATCGTCGCCCACGAGCTGCGTGTGCTCGCCGAGACGCTCGGTGAGAGTAGTCCAACCGGCCCAGTCCTCCTGGTCCATGCCATCCTCGATCGACACGATCGGGTAGCGCGCGACCAAGTCGGCCCAGTAGTCCGTCAGCTCAGGTGCACCGAGCGTGCGACCCTCGTGCTCCAACACGTAACCGGAGCCTTGGCGATAGAGCTCACTAGTCGCCGGGTCCATGGCGATAGCTACATCGGCGCCTGGTTGAAAGCCAGCCGCCTCGATCCCCGCGACGAGCATCTGCAGGGCCTCCTCGTTAGAGCTGAGGTCGGGCGCGAATCCCCCCTCGTCGCCGACAGCCGTGCTGAGACCGCGCTCGTGCAGTGTGCGCTTGAGCGCATGAAAAACCTCGACGCCGATGCGCACGCACTCCGAGAATGTCGGAGCGCCGCATGGAACGATCATGAACTCCTGGAAGTCAACTTTGTTGTCCGCATGGGCGCCGCCGTTGAGCACGTTCATCATCGGAACAGGCAGTACCCGCGCGGCCTCCCCGCCGAGATAGCGCCACAGCGCAAGACCCTCCTCAGCCGCCTGCGCGTGCGCGACCGCCAGCGACACCCCAAGGATCGCGTTCGCGCCCAGGCGCGACTTGCCAGGGGTGCCGTCCAGCTCGATCATCGTGGTATCCAGCGTGCGTTGATCTGAGGCGTCGAGACCCATGACCGCCTCAGCGATCTCCCCACGCACGTTGGCGACCGCTTGAGTAACGCCCTTGCCCTGCCAGCGCTCGCCACCGTCACGCAACTCTCGTGCCTCAAACTCGCCCGTTGAGGCGCCCGATGGCACGGCTGCGTGACCGTGAGCGCCGGAGCGCAGCCCGATCTCCACCTCGACCGTTGGATTGCCCCTGCTGTCGAGAATCTGGCGGGCGTGGACTCGCTCGACCTGGCTCACGCGAGACCGGCTTTTATGCTGATGTCGAGGGCTTGTGGTCCCTCGCTGGCCGGTGCGAGATGCAAGTCCGCGAAAACTCTGCGCTGGATGGCGCCGGCGTCATACCAGCCGGTGCTATTTGGTCGTCGTCGTGGCAGGCGTAGAGGTCGTCTGCTGTGGCGGCGTGCTTGTCTGCGGCGGGGATTCAGTTCCCGGGGTTGCCGTGGAGGTCGTCTTTGGTTTTTTGTAACCCTCGCAGTCCTGCACGACATAGCCACTACGGCATTCGGTTTTGCCTTCCCACTTTTTGCGGAATTCTTTGACGAACTTGCTCAGTGCCTGTTGCTGTTGCTGGGCCGTCAGCTGCTGCCTGATCGAGGCCTGCGCCTGCGCCAACGTCTGCTGACTCCCGGTGGTGGTGCCAGTCACTTCGTAGATGTAGTAGCCAAACGGCGTCTTCACGGGCCCGCTGAGCACATTCTTCTGGGCCGAGAAGATGGCTTCGTCGAGTGCCTTCTCCTCCTGGCCCTTGACCACGCCTGTAAGTACGCCACCTTTGGCCTTGCTCGTCGGGTCGATCGAGACGCTCTTAGCTACAGACGCAAAGCTCTTGCCCGATTCGATTTCCTGCTTGGCCTTCTTTGCCTCGGCTTCGGTCTTGGTGAGGATGATCTTCACGTTGCGCTTTTCGGGCGTCCCGAACTGTGACTTGTGTTCGTTGAAGTACTTGTTGATCTGCGCCTGGGTGACGGTGCCTTTCTGTTTGGCGACCTTCTGCTGAATTTTCGAGGACAGCAGGTTGAGCTTGACGCGCAGCAGCAGATCCGAGACGGTCTGACCGGATGTAGCAAGAAATTTCTGGAATTCAGCTGGCTTGGGGAACTGCTGGTTCTTGATCTGTTCGAACTGCTTCTTGACTTCCGCGTCGCTCACTTTGACGCCTTGGCTTTCGGCTTCGCCGAGGACCCACGCCGAAGAGATCAAGAAGCCAAGCACCTCTTGCTGGAGCGACTGATACTGCTGTTCGCACTGAGCCTTCAGCTGGGCCGTGGTGGGCTTGGACTGGCCCTTGGCCGGTTTCGCCGTGGTGGCTTCCAGATGGGCGATGCACGCGGAATAGGTGGGCGGGTCGGGAGCGACCGGTTTGGCCCCGCTCGTTCCAGTCGTGGCACTCGAGGCGGCGGCAACCGACAGCCAGTGTTCGAACGTAGATTTGGTGATCGGATTGCCGCCGACCTGCACGACCGCGTTGCTGGGGATGCCCCCACCACACGCGGACAGGCCGACGATGGCAAAGAAAACGGCGCCGAGCGCCGAGATAAAGCGGAAGTGCTTGGACACGACGCGGGCACTCTAGCGGAAAGTGCGACTCCCGTGTTTAAGGAGTTCCTGAAGACGCCCCGACCGTCGCTCTTGTCAGAGCCAAAACCTATCCCTGCGGGCCATCCTCACGTGGCCTCGCGCGTGAGCGAGAGCAGCACGTCGGCGACCTTGATGACCGTCGGAAAGCGCGCGGGGCCCTCGTGGGGCACACGGATCGAGACCTGTGAGCGCCCTGACTCATACAGCGCCTCTGGGATCTCCTCACGCAACCGGCGAGCACACACCGAGTCAAGCTCGATCGGCGTGACGGCGAGACGATCGCCACGAAAGCTCACCACCGAGGCGCCTGCCTGGCCGAACTTGATCCGTGCCCGTTGCAGTGCCAGCAGGTTCTCGAGCGGCTCGGGCACAGGCCCAAAACGATCCTCGAGCTCGTCGCGGAGCTGCTGCACCTCGGCAACCTCCAACGCGCCGGCGACACGCCGGTGGATCTCGATCTTGGCCTGCTCGTAGGGAACGTAGTCAGGTGGGATGTAAGCGTCGACGTTCACGTCCAGACGCACCGGCTCTGGGAGCTCCTCATCCTCACCTCCGGCGGTCGGCGGGCCCGCACTGCGTACCGCCTCGTCGAGCATCTGCATATACAGCTCGAAGCCAAGCGCCGCGACATGTCCGGACTGCTCGTCACCGAGCAGGTTCCCGGCGCCGCGCAGCTCAAGGTCACGCATCGCGACCTTGAATCCTGCACCGAGCTCGGTGTAGTCCGAGAGCGCCGCCAACCGCTGCGCGGCATCCGGCGTGAGGGCGGCTGCAGAGTCGTACATCAGGTAGGAGTAAGCCCGCTCGCGGCTGCGTCCGACACGGCCGCGGATCTGGTAGAGCTGGGCCAAGCCGAACGCGTCGGCGTGCTCCACGATCAGCGTGTTCGCCTGCGGGATATCGATGCCGGACTCGATGATCGAAGTGCATACGAGCACATCGGAGTCGCCACGCAGATAGTCCATCATCACAGTCTCCAACTCACCCTCCGCCATCTGACCGTGGGCTACGACGAAGTTGACGCCCGGGCACAGAGCACGCAGCCGCTCGGCGGTCTCGTCGATCGACTCGACCCGGTTGTGCAGGAAGAACGCTTGGCCGTCACGTTCGCGCTCGCGCAGGATCGCACGCTTCACGAGCTCCTCCTCATACTCGCCGACGTAGGTCTTGACCGGTCGGCGTCCTTCCGGTGGCGTCTCGATCACCGAGATCTCGCGCAAGCCCGCCAACGACATTTGCAGCGTGCGTGGGATCGGGGTGGCCGACATCGAGATCACGTCCATTTTCAGCTTCAGCTGACGCAGCAGCTCCTTTTGCTTGACCCCAAATCGCTGCTCCTCGTCGACGATCAGCAGGCCCAGATCCTTCGCACGCACGTCGCGCGAGAGCACGCGATGTGTGCCGATCAGGATGTCCACGCGCCCCTCGGCGAAACCCTTGATTGCCACCTTCTGCTCAGCTGCCGAGCGAAACCGCGAGACGTGCTCGACATTGATCGGGTAGTCGGCAAGACGCTCCGAAAACGTGCCGTAGTGCTGCTGTGCGAGGATCGTGGTCGGAGCCAGCACCAGCACCTGCTTGCCTTGACTGGCCGCCTTGAACGCGGCCCGCAGTGCCACCTCGGTCTTGCCATAGCCGACATCGCCGCAGATCAACCTGTCCATCGGTCGCGGCGATTCCATGTCTGCCTTGACCAGTTCGATCGCCTCCATTTGGTCGGCGGTCTCGTTGAACGGAAATCGCATCTCGAATTCTCGCTGCCAATCGGAGTCGGGCTCAAATGCGTGCCCCGTCCGCCGCCGACGCTCGGCGTACAGGCTCAGCAGCTCGCCCGCCAGCTCCTGTGCAGCGCGGCGGGCGCGTGCCTTCATCGCCTCCCAGCGTGTGCCGCCGAGCTTGGACAATGGCGGATGCTCGCCACCCGCTCCGACATAGCGCGAGATCTTCGCGAGCTGCTCGGTAGGCACGAAGACACGGTCATCGCCTTGATATTCGAGGTAGAGGTAGTCGCGCGTAACGTCCGCGACCGTACGTGTCTCAAAGCCGGCGAAGCGGGCCAGTCCGTGGTCCTCGTGCACCACGATGTCGCCGGTTCTCAGTTCGGTGAACGAGCGCAGAGCGCCCCGACGAACGCCTCCCGAAGACCCATGATCGGGCGTAGCAGTGCTGCCGGGGCGCCCAGCGCGACGACGGCGCAGAAGGCGATGCTCGGGGAAGATCGCGAGCTTCAGTTGGGGTGCGACGAAGCCATCTCGCAGCGAGGCGGTCGCGAATCTCAGTGACGGCTCGAGCACCTGGGGGTGGGCGGGCATCCGATCACCGTCCTCCCCCAGCCACGTGACTTTCATCCGCCCAAGGTTGTACGCCGCTCGCTCGCCCTCGCCACGGCGAGGGAACGCGACGACCGTGCGATAGCCCGAGCGCACGAGCTTCTCGAGCTCGGGCTCGGCCTCGGCCAGCGAGCGCGCGACGGTGTCTGCGGCCTGGGCACGCAGCTGCAGCTGCTGATCTCCGGAGATCGCCGACAGCCAGATCCGAGCCCGTCCGATAAGCGCCGCTTGAATGTCATCGGGACTCACGTACAAGTGGTGCGCATCCTCGTCCGCAAATGCCGCACACACATCGGTCCAGTGGTCGCTGAGGGCCGGCTTCAGCTCCTCCTCGGCGGCAACGACAAGCTCGGTGTCGACATCAAGGAGATCCAGCAGCGCGCCAAAGCGCTCGACCGGCAGCAGCTCGGCGATGTCCGGGCGGTCCGAGACGTTTTCGGAGGCCGCGATCTCCGCCAGCTCGCGGTGCTCGATCGCCAGCTCTGCTGCGGGCGCGATCTCGACCTCGGCGACATCCCCAAGTGAGCGCTGGGTGAAGGTCGAGAACCAACGCAAGGACTCGATCTCGATGTCAAACATGTCGACGCGAACCGCTCGGTCCTCGGTCGCGGGAAACACATCCAGCAGACCTCCACGCAGTGCGAATTGCCCGCGCTCTTGCACCTGGTCGACGTGCTCATACCCTGCCGCAACCAGCTCGTTCGCACACTCCTCGAGATCCAGCAACTCCCCTACACGCAACTTGAACGAGTGCGGGCGCAGAGCAGGGTCTGGAACCTTCTCCGACAGCGCAACGGCGCTGACCACAACCACCGGCGGCGACGATCCCTCCCCTGGCGCGGCGAGCAACGCGTCGAGAGCAGCAACGCGCAGACCGACCAGATGTGGCGGCGGCGCGAGATGAGACTCATAGGCAACTCCCCTGGAGGGGTAGTAGCGAACTCGGCGGGGCGCCAACCACGCACTCAGGTCGGCCGCGAGGTCGCGTGCAGCACGGTCGTCGCCAACCACGACCAGCGTGGGCCGCAACGCTGCGTCTCCGGAGGGTTCGCGATCAGCCAGAGCGGCGATCAAGTACGGTCGCAACGAAGCCGACACGAAGGCGTGGCCGCCTTCGCGGGCGAGCGTGGTCGCGACGGGATCATCCTCGATCAGTCCAAGCAGCGAGCGCAGCGACACTAGGCCAGCTCCTCACCAAGCACAATGCGCTGCACGCTGTCGGCCGCATGCTCTACGAGCTCGCGCACCTGCACCGGGTCCTCGCGGAAGCGTCCGAGCACATACGCGGAGACGATCTCCGGATCGCTGGAGGCCGGACGTCCGACACCGACGCGTACGCGTACGAAATCGAGTCCGCCGAGCTCACGTCGAAGCGACTTCAGGCCGTTGTGTCCCGCCAGTCCCCCACCGAGACGCGCGCGGACGTCACCGAACGGAATGTCAATCTCGTCATGCACGACCAGGATCCGATCGAGCGGAAGCTTCAGGGCTCCCCGCGCCGGGCCGACCGAGCGTCCGACGTCGTTCATGTACGTCTGCGGCCACAACACCGCCACGCGCGGCCGCGCCTGGGCGATCACGTCGCTCGTGCCGCCCATATCACCGTCGGCGATCACCTCGCTGAAGTCGCTGCCACCAGATCCGTCCAACTCAGGTCCGACGCCTGGGAGACCTCCCACGCGGCCCTCGGCGATGCGTCCGCGAAAACGCTCTTTCGGACGCGCCAGCCCCCAGCGCCTGGCCAGAACGTCGGCGACCATGAAGCCGACGTTGTGCCGAGTATCGGCATGCTCGCGTCCGGGGTTCCCCAGCCCGACGATCAGCCAGTCGCAGTGCGCGGCCGCGCGGCCGCCATCTGCGCCACCGCGACGAAACGGTCGCCGCAGAGGCCGCTACTCCCCGCCGGCGGCGCCCTCGGAGTCGGCGCCCTCCGCAGCCTCGCCCTGCTCCGCAGCGTCGCCCTCGCCGACGAGCTCTGTCTCGGCCTCGATCTCATCCTCCGCCTCGGTCTGCAACCGCGGTGGGGACAGCGTCGCCAGGACCGTCTCGGGATCGTCCAGCAGCGTGACGCCCTCCGGCGCCGAAAGCATCTCCAGGGCGATCGTGTCGCCAATCTGCATCTCGCCGATGTCTTGAATGATCGACTCGGGGATCGCGGTCGGGAGCGCCTGGACGTTCAGCTCGCGCGTGATCTGCTCGAGCACCCCGCCTTCCTTGACACCCGGCGCATCCTCGGTGCCGGTCAGTTCCAGTGGCACAACCGCGTGGATCGCCTCGTCCAGGCGCACTCGCAGGAGGTCGACGTGCACGGTCTCACCGCGCACTGGATCGCGCTGAGCCTCCTTGAGGACGACCGGCGTGGCTTT
This sequence comes from uncultured Solirubrobacterales bacterium, assembly GCA_963705245.1. GTDB lineage: Bacteria > Actinomycetota > Thermoleophilia > Solirubrobacterales > Solirubrobacteraceae > Palsa-744. Next base: position 579,441 of record OY970062.1, read on the forward strand.
CTCTCCGTCAATGCTGAGGTCCAGCACCGCGCCCGACCTAGCCAGCGCAAGGCGCAATTCGCGCGCGTCGGCGTCGAAGCCCACGGACTCTCCACCGCCGCCATACACGATGCCGGGCACCCGCCCGGAGCGACGCAGGCGTCGGACGGCGCGCGAGCCTTCGGCGGCGCGGCTGTTGACTGCAAGCTTGGTCGTTGCATCTGCCATTGCGGCGGCAGACTCTAGCAGCGCAGGATCGGCATTCTCATCCAGCCCGAAAGGCCGCTTCGTGGGCCGGGCCGAGACGAGAATGTCCGCCCCGCCTAGTCGATCTGATCGCTGGGATCAGTCATCATGTGCTAGCAGCTGGCTTCGTTTTCGATCGCTGCGCTCAGCGACAGCAGCGAGATGTCGATCCCGTTCAGGAAGTTGCCGGTGCGGCGCACCACTACGCATTGCACGATTGGGAGCTTGCCGATCACCGTCCAGGCCACGCGCGAGGTTCCTGTCGCACCGGTCAGCGAGCCCGCAGTGGGCGATTTGATCGACAGGATCTTGATCGCGCCAGGCCGCTTCAGCCTGCTTGCGCTCATACGGACGGTCGCGGCGCAGGACGGGCGCGAACGACACCCGCCCAACAGCAAGAGCTCACGGGAGGCATCGCCCTTGGCTTGAGCCTGCAATACCGCCAGGATGTCGTTGCGTTCGGCGTTTTCGGCCGACAGATATCGCGCGAGCAGGATGCTGATAGCCACGAATACGACGACTCCGACAAGGATGATCGCGATACGTCGTCCCGGCGAGATCTGCCGCCACCATGAGCGCGGTGTCCGGTCGGGAGAGACGGTCTGTGACGAGAGATCAGCGGGTTCTGGGCGCATGTCGCTGTCGTTCACCTTGCGCCTACGTCACACCGGGTGTCGGGATATACGCAGGCGCCAGACGTATAGCGGGACTCGAGCTCATGCTCGCCGCGTTTGGCTGCTCGCCGCGTTTGGCGAAAGCAAGACTGAGCCTAAAACAGCTGGTTCTCGCCACCGAACACTTCGCTGACGGAATCGTCCACGAAGATGCGCCGGATGGATTCGGTCAGCAGCTCTGCGCAAGGCAGCACCCGGATGTTTTGCGGGCGGTCAGGACTCACCGGGATCGTGTCCGTCACTACGATCTCCTCGAGGCCCGAGGTCTTCAGGTTCTCAAACGCGTTCCCGGAGAACACGGCGTGCGTGGCAGCCGCATACACCCGTGCGGCGCCCTCCTCGCTGACCGTCTTGGCTGCCGCCTTCAGCGTTCCCGCAGTGTCGATCATGTCGTCGACGATCACCGCCGTCTTGCCCTTCACGTCCCCGATCACATACCCGATCTCCGCCACCTGTTGCGCCGGGCGCTCCTTGTCCAGGATCGCCAGCTCAGCGCCTATCTTCGACGCGAATTTCTTGTTCAGCTTCACCCGTCCCGCGTCTGGCGCGACCACAACGAGATCCGACAGGCCAAGGTCACCGAAGTACTGGGTCAGCATGAACAGCGCTGTCATGTGATCCACCGGCTTCTGGAAGAAGCCTTGGATCTGGCCTGCGTGAAGATCCATCGTCAGAACCCTGTCGGCTCCTGCCGCCTCCAGCATGCGCGCGACCAGCCGCGCCGAGATCGGCTCGCGTGGCGCGGACTTCTTGTCCTGACGTGAGTATCCAAACCACGGCGTCACGGCGATCACCCTGTGAGCCGAGGCCCCCACAGCCGCATCGATCATGAACAGCAGCTCCATCAGCGAGTCGTTCGCAGTCACGCCGGTCTGGGAATTTCCGCAGGTCGACTGGACGATGAATACATCAGCCCCGCGAATCGACTCCTCATAGCGGCAGTACACCTCGCCGTTCGAGAACGTCCTCAGGGTGACAGGCCCCAGATCCACGCCCAGCTTGTCGGCGATGTCCACCGCCAGCTGCGGGTTCGCGCGCCCGCTGAACAGCATCAACCGCTTGTTGTAGTCGATCGGCAGGCTCGTCTGCGCGGACTGCTGCGCGCGCGTATCCATCGCGCTGCTCATCGTGCCTTGAAGTGTAAAGGGCCGACGCGACGGGTCCGCCGGCCGCGCTCCGGGAGGCTCACGACTTCTCCTGCGGCAGCTGTCCCGCTCGCTGCTTGGCATACCCCTCTTTGTTGGTCTGGCGCGCACGGGCGATGCCCAGCGCACCCGAGGGCACGTCCTCGTGGATGACCGAGCCGGCACCCGTATACGCGTCGTCGCCGACGGTCACCGGCGCCACGAACGAGACGTGCACGCTGCTGCGCACTTGCTTGCCAATCGTCGTGCGGTGCTTGTTGGCGCCGTCGTAGTTAGCAGTGATCGTGCTCGCCCCGAGGTTGGTTCCCTCACCCACGTCGGCATCACCGATATAGGAGAGGTGCGGAACCTTCGCGCCGACGCCCAGATCTGAGTTCTTGACCTCCACGAACGTCCCTACCTTCGCCCCCGCGCGCAGCACCGTGCCTGGGCGCAGATAGGCGAACGGACCCACGGTCGCACCGTCCTCGAGCTCGCAATCGACCAGATAGGAGTGCCGCACAAGACAGCCCTCACCGATTCGGGTACGGCCCTTGATCGTCGTGAACGGCTCGATCGTGGTGTCCTGACCGATTTCGACATCGACGTCGATCACGGTCGCGCGCGGGTCCACGATGCTGACCCCTGCCGCCATGTGCCAGGCGTGGATCCCCTGCTGCGCCAGCTTGCGCACCTGCGCAAGCGCCGCCCGATCATTGACGCCGAGCACCAGCCGTTGATCGGCAACAGCATGTGCCGCGACCGTTGCGCCGTCGGCGCGGATCAGATCCAGCACCTGCGGCAGATACAGCTCGCCTTGGGCGTTGTCAGCGCTCAGCCGCGGCAGCCCCTCGCGCAGGACATCCCCCGTGAACACGTAGATGCCGGTGTTCACCTCGCGTATCTGCATCTGCTCAGGCGCAGCGTCCCCAGCGGTCTTGGTCTCGACCACGCGCTCGAAGGCGCCATCCGCGTCGCGCACTACCCGCCCATAGCCACTCGGATCGTCTAGGAACGTACTCGCCATCGTCGCGCCTGCGCCGCTCGCTTCGTGTGCGCGCACGAGCTCTTCGATCGTCTCAGCACTCACGAGGGGAACATCCCCGCTGAGTACGACCACCGGCGCGTCAGTGTCAGGGCCGGTTGCGTCCAGCTGCGCGATGGCTGCCGCGACCGCCCCCCCAGTGCCGTCCGAGCGTGGCTGCACCGCAAGCTCGACTCCCTCAGGCAACACACTCTCAAGCGCCCGCTCAGGCGAGTCGACGACCACGACCCGGGCTGCTCCAGCGCCCAGCGCGGCCCGCACGGGCCACAGGACCATCGGGATGCCACATAGCTCGTGCAGCACCTTCGGCGTGCGCGAACGCATCCGCGTGCCCCTGCCCGCGGCAAGGATCAAGACCGTCGGAGCCGGAGTCACTCCGAGGATGCTAGCTATTTGCGGTTGGGATGCGGGGGCTCTCTACCAAGCTATGGACTCGCCGGGGCAGGGTTCGGGCTGGTATTGGCAGTCGAAGGTGCAGCGGAAGTCGCCGTCGGCGTAGTTGGTGGAGAGGGTGTGGTGACCGTCGTCGTCTTGGTGGGCGTCGTCACGGTGGTTGTTGGTGCCGTGATCGTCGTATGGTTTGTAACGGTCGTGGCTGGCGCGACCGTCGTGGTATGTCCGATGCTGAGCGATTGGCTGGGGACGGTCGAGGTGCTCTTGGAGCCACTTTTGGATGCGAGCAGGATGACCACCACGATCAACAGGATCACAAGCGCCGCGCCACCGGCGATCGCCAGCCCGCTGGCCCCGGAGCGCCCGTTCCCGGGTGGCGGAGCTCCGCCACCGCGCGAAGGATCGCTGGGATCCTGGCCGGGATACGGAGTCCCACCGGGGGGAGTGCCGGGGGGAGCACCACCGGGGGGCGGCGGATAGCCGGGTCCCCCACCCGCGGGCGGAGTGCCACCGGGGGGCGGCGGATAGCCTGGCTGGTCATAGCCGTCGGTCATCGCTGACTCTCCTTGATCTGAGGGTGAGGTGACGAGCGCAGCAACTCAGACTATCGCGCAGCAACTCAGACTATTGCTCAAGCTCCCATCGGGGACCTGGCGTCTGTGACCCGCGTGGGCCTCAACACCCGTATGACGCCTAGCGACAGAAGCTATGACATCGCGCCAGCGCTACTGGGGAGCCTGGATTCGAACCAGGACTTGAAGAGTCAAAGTCTTCCGGGCTGCCCTTACCCCACTCCCCAAGGCTCAGCACATCGTCGCACGAGCGCCCACGTTCTGGATGAACGAGTGCCGATCCGAGACCGATCCCGCAAACTGCGACGCTCATAACGTCGTGGTGACACGCACGACTCCTGCTTCTGCAAGGATGCGTGCGCTCGTGCAGGGGGAGAATCTGAGAATGCAGCCGTACATCGGTGCTGCGCTCGTCGTCGCAGTGCTTACGCTTGCGTTCTGCGCGAATCTCGCTCGGCCCGGAACGACTTCGGCCAGCGCTGCTTCGGGCTCCTGCACGGGAACAAACCTGCGTCCAAGCGGCGCAAACGCCGCGCAGGTCGACGCCGCCACACTATGTCTGATCGACCAGGTGCGTATCGCGCACGGTCTGCGCCCGCTGAAGACGAATCGCGAACTGCAGGCGGTGGCGGTGTCTCAGGTCAGGAGCATGGTCCGTCTGGACTATTTCGCCGACAACCGCCCGTCGGGAGCCACCCCGGCAGCCCTGATCGCAGCCAAGCCTTACGGGCAGCACGCAAGGAGCCTGTCTACAGGAGAGAACATCGGCTGGGCTACTGGAAGCTATGCAACGCCCACCGAGATGGTCGCGGCCTGGCTGCAGTCCCCGCCCCACCGCGAAATCATCCTGACCGGCGAATTCAGCGAAGCAGGCGTCGGGACGACCGCCGCGGCGCCATCGCATCTAGCCGAAGGCCAGACCGGCGCCACATACGCACTTGAGCTGGCAAAGCGCGCTGATCCGGCCAAGCGTGCCAAGCTCAACAAGCACGCCTGAGACAGCCGCCCCCGAGCCAGCCAAGCATGCTTAGGCCCGGGGCAAGCAGCAGATGCATGACGCGAACCTCTGCTCAGCGGGTGCGTCGGCCGGAGCGACCCGGCACGCGGCCGCCTTCCGTGCCGGCCTCGGAGGCAGGGCCGCCCGCGGCGGAAATCCCGAGCACGCGCATCGCCTTCAGCCCGAGGCTGAGCTTCTCGCGACCGTCGCTGGAGCTGACGTCCAAACCTGATAGCTCGCGTACTCGCTCCAGGCGGTAGTAGATCGTGTGACGGTGCGTGAATAGTCGCTGGGCCGTACCGGCGACGTTGCCGTCAGCCTCCAGGAAGGTCGCAAGCGTGCGCACCAGCTCGGTCTCGTACTGCTCGTCATAGGCGAGCAGCGGCTCAACCGTCTCCGCATAGAAGCGTTGCAGCTCGGAAGGGTTCTCGCTCATCGCGCTCAGCAGCAGCCGGTAGGCGCCCGTTTGCTCGAAAGCCAGCGCTACCCCGTCAGAGCCCCCCTGCGCCACGTTCGCCGCAAGCAGCGCCTCGCTGGCAGCGCGCGGCAGATCAGCGGGGTTCTCAGCGATGCGGCTGCGCCCGAGCGCGAATGTATAGCCCGCAAGGCCAGCCTCCATCTCCCGCAGCACGGCCTCCGCAGCGCGCGCGGCCGTCGCCTCGTCGCCTCCTGGCACCAACAGCAAGACCTCAGCGCCCAGGACCGTGCCGGCGCCGTCGCGCTCGGACAACGCGGCGATCGAGCGACTGACTGCAGCGCGGGCGCCGCGCTCGGCGACAGCGCGTACGCGCGCGCGCCACCCCTCGTCGGTCGGCGCTTGCGGATGGGCGCGCGCGACGATCATGCTCGCGCCGTCTTGAACGTCGAGCGACAGCTCGTTCGCACGCGCGAGCAGCTCATCACGCTCAGTCAGCTCGTGTCGCAAGATCGCCCTCAGGAAGTCGGCCGCCGCCATCTCCGAGGCGCGCTCCGGAGCACGCACCCGCTCGACCTCTGAAGCGATCATCGTCACCAGCAGACGCTTCATCTGCGCGCTCGGCTCGGCTGACTCGAGATCGCTGGCGGTGTCACCGGAGGCGGTGGTCGCACGCATGTGCAACGTACCCACAACAGTGTCTCCGACGCGCAACGGAGTACTGCTTACACCTCTGCCCTGAGACAGCAGCGCGCGCTCCTCCGCGGGGGATCGCGCGGCGACGGCAAGTGTGGCGCCCCATGCATCGGCTACGGCCAAGCTCGCGTCCAGGGCTTTTGCTGCCGCGCGCACAACTTCAGGCAATCCGGCGCCGGACTCGACCGCCTCGGTTACGGCTTCAAGAGCCGCGAACTCGGACATGAGTCCCGTCAACCCCAGAAGTAGATGACGGCGAGCGCTCCCGCCACGCCGATGCCGACGAGCACAGCGAGCACGTACAGGGACAGGATGCTCGCCGCTACCCGCTCCCAGAGGCGCGAGTAGCTGGTCCAGGCAGGTGCAAGGATCAGGCCGGCATACAGCGCCACACCGAACACGCCCGCGCAGACGGCTACCAGATCGTTGACCGCTGTCCTGCTCATCGAGCGTGATTGTGACGCATAGGGCTGTCGGTGGATAGCGCGACATCGCGCTATCCAACCGGCCAATACCATCGGCCGCCGTCTCCAGTGTCACTCTGACCGCGCGAATGTCGCGTCCACCGGCACAGCGCAGATCGGCGCGGGGTCTCGCCCAGCCAGGCCGGCCGCCGCACGCTCGGCTCGCCCGGGACCGTTGGCGCGCAGGAACAAGCCCACGACGGTCGGGCCCGACCCGCTCACGAAGGCCGCGTCGGCTCCCGCTTCCAGTGCCTGCTCGAGCGATTGCTCGATCTGAGGACACAGCGAGATCGCCGCGGCTTGCAGGTCGTTGTGCAACAGCTCCCGCTCGGCGGGCGCCGCTGCGCCGAGCTCAAACGCGACGCTCAGCGCGTCAACGATGTCTCGCAACGCCTGCGATGTCCGCTGGAGGCCAAGCTCGTCCGCAAGCCCGTCCGCCCGCTCATACACAGCGGCGGTCGACAGCCCGACCGCAATTGGCAACACGAGCACACCGAAGGGACGGCTCGGCGGGACCAGCTCACGCAGACGCTCACCCGCACCTGTCGCCAGCCAGCGTCCAGGAGCGATTTGCGCCGAGACGTCGGCCCCCAGCCGCGCTCCCAGCTCGAGCAGCAGCTCATCCGAACCGAGCCCCGATGCTTGCCTGGCCAGACGCAGCGTTGCCGCCGCGTCCGCCGACCCACCTCCCAGGCCGGCGGCGACCGGAATCCGCTTGGTGATGCTCAGTCGCAGCGGCCCAACGTCCCAGCCGGTCTCCTGGCGAAACAGGCGAAGCGCCATCGCCGCCAGGTTTTCGCCGGGGGCTCCCGGCACCCCAGGACAGACGAGCTCATCTTCCTCGGTGGGAACGGAGCGAAGCGACTCCAAGGTCAGCTCGTCGGCAAGCGAGATCGACTGCATCACGCTCGCCAGCTCGTGCTTGCCATCTTCGCGCACGGGTCCCATAAACAAGCCGAGGTTGATCTTCGCGGGCGCGCTGGCGCGCAGGCGCACGTGCAGGGACTCCGACGCGGGGGTCATATCTCGAGCAGACGTCCCAGCTCGCGAAAATCCTCGGGCGACAGCCGCTCCGCGCGCACGTTCTCGGGATGGCCGAGCTCGGTCAAAGCAAAGCGGATCTCCTCGCGTGAGTGCCCACCGACGAAAGCTCCACCTGCGAAGGCCTCTGGGACGCGCCCGCGAGCCGGCTCGCCGTCCCGTCCACTGGCGCCTTTGGTGGATGGCCCGGAGGATCCCCGACCCACGAGTGCGAGCGAACCGGCCAGGGTCTTGCGCCGGTGGGCGAACGCGCCACGCACGAGTGCGCGCAATGCAGGCGAAGGGGCCGCTCGGATCCGACTCATCCTGACCAGCACCGAATCGACGTTCGGCTCCGGATAGAAGACCGTGCGTGGGATCGCCCGCATAACCTTTACTTCGCAGGCGAGCTGGGCGATCACCGAGCTGACGCCGTACTCACCACCTCCGGGCGCTGCCGCAAGCCGCTCCCCGACCTCCCGCTGGACCATTGCCACCCATAGTTGAACATCTCCCAGCTCCTCGATCGTGCGCAGCAACGCTCCTGCCGCAATTCCGTAAGGGAGGTTCGCGACGACCTTGCCGGGCGCGGGGCTCAATCCTGCGAGGTCAATTTTCATCGCGTCGCCCCAATGCACGCTCACGTTCGGATGTGGGTCGGTCGCGTCGAGCAGCGCCTCGCGCAGGCGCGTGTCGATCTCAATGACGTGCACGTGCTCGGCACGCTCAGCCAGATGCTCGGACAACACCCCCAAGCCGCCACCGATCTCCAGGATGACGTCGTGCTCGTTGCACTCCGCCGCACGGTCGATCACACCCAGGATGTTCGAGTCGATCAGGAAGTTCTGCCCCAGCTCTCGATCGGGGCGGATGTCGAAGCGATGCATACGCCGCAAGGTCGGCTGGGCCGGCTCAGACGCCTCGATGCTCGGCGGCGGCGAGACCCAGCCCGGCGGTCGGGCTTCGCCCACTATCTTCATCCCCAGCCGAACACACGCGCCGCGTTACGCTCGACGACCGTGTCGAGCTCGGCCAGGCTCACTCCCCGAAGCGCCGCCACGAACTCAGCCGTGTGCGTGACGAATGCCGGCTGGTTGCGCTGCTTGCGCACGACCTGCGGAGTCAGGTATGGCGCGTCGGTCTCAACCAGCAGCTGCTCGTCAGGCACCTGACGCGCCGCGGCAGCGAGATCGGCGGCACTTTTGTAGGTGACGTTGCCTGCAAAGGAGATCGTGTAGCCACGGTCCAGGCACTCCCGCAGATGGTCGGGCATCGAGAAGCAGTGGATCACGACGCTCAGTCCCTGCGCTTCGGCAGCGAGCTGTGCAAGCGTCTCGTCGGCAGCCTCGCGCGAGTGGATCACGAGCGGTAGGCCCGTCGCACGCGCGAGTCTGATGTGCGCAGCGAACGCACGCTCCTGGTCGGAACGGGGCGCGCCGTCGCGGTAGAAGTCCAGCCCCGTCTCCCCGATCGCAAGGCAGCGCTCATGTGCAGCCAGCGCGCTCAGCTCCGCCAGGTCGGCATCGTCGAATCCCTTCGCAGCGTTCGGATGGCGCCCAACCGCCGCGTATACCTGGGGAAACGCCTCGGCTGCTGCCAGCGCCGCTTGGCAGGACGCGCTTTCGGTGCCGACCGTCAGCATCCGGGTCACCCCTGCCGCATCCGCCGCCGTGACCAACTCCGTGTCGGGCGGCTCGCACAAATCGAGGTGCGTGTGACTATCAATCATGCCGCCACCCCGCTTCGCCGCGACGGCATCTATCGAGGTGTGTATCGCTCACGATCATGCCGTTACGCCACCCGCTACGTCGCCTCGAGTATCTGCGCTCTTGGGGAACAACGGCTCGATCGGCGTCACCCGCCCGACGGAGCCAGCGCCGAGTCGCGCCCCGGCGAGCGTCACGTCCTGAGCGCCGAGCGCCGCCAGCAACCTGCTGGTGCTCGCCGGCAAGTAGGGGTGCAGCAGCACCGAGACGACTCGCAACCCCTCGATGAGCGTGCCCAGCACGCGGTCCAGCTCGCTTGCTTGGTCCTCGTCCTTTGCGAGCCGCCAGGGTGCCTGCTCCTCGACATAGCGATTCAACCGCCGGACGCGTTGCCAGATCTCCTCGAGTGCGACCGTCAACTCGCAGCGGTCGATCAGCTGCGCGACGCGCTCGCTCAGACCCGCGAAGTCGGCTGCGAGGACCGCATCGGGTTCAACCGTCGGCACGACTCCATCCCGATAGCGCCCGACCATCGCGAGCGTACGGCTGGCGAGATTGCCGAGCTCGTTGGCCAACTCGCTCTCATACCGCTGCTCGAACGAGGATGTCGACACTGAGCCATCCTGGCCAAAAGACACGTCGCGCAGCAGGTAGAAGCGCAGCGGGTCAGCGCCGAATCGCTCGATCACCGCGAACGGGTCGAGCACGTTGCCCAGCGACTTCGACATCTTCTCGCCGTCCATCAGCAGGTATCCATGGACGAACACACGCCCGGGCAACTCCAATCCTGCGGCCATCAGCAGTGCTGGCCAGTACACGGCGTGAAACCGCAGGATGTCCTTCGCGATCACATGACAGTCGGCGGGCCAGTACGTATCCGTCAGGTCAGCGCCGGGCTGGGCGTAGGAGAGTGCTGAGTAATAGTTCAACAGCGCATCGAACCAGACGTAGAACACGTGCTCGGTATCCCACGGCACCTGCACTCCCCAGGTCAGCTTGTGCCGTGTCAGTGGCACGTCGCGCAGACCCGAGCGGATGAATGACAGCGCCTCGTTGTAACGCGTTTGCGGCGCGACGAAGTCCTTGCGCTCGCTGTACAGCCGTTCGAGGGGCTCCTGAAACGAGGACAGCTTGAAGAAATAGCTGTCCTCCTGCTCGCGCGTCAGCTCGATGTGATGGATCGGGCAACGAGTGCCCTCGTCGATCTCGTTCTCGGCCTTGAAGTCCGCACACCGCGGGCAGTACCAGCCTTCGTAGGAGCCCTCGTACACGAATCCGTTCTCGCGCACGCGCGCAAGCACCTCCTGCACCTTCGCCATGTGCTGGGGGTCGGTGGTGCGAATGAAGAAGTCGTTTGACGCCTCGATCTGCGGCGCGAGCGCTATGAACCGCTCGGCATTGCGATCCGCGAGCGCTTGCGGCTCGATCCCGAGCGCATGCGCTGCGTCGGCGACCGGCTCGCCATGCTCGTCGGTTCCGGTCAAGAAAAACACCTCTTCGCCGCGTTGGCGATGATGCCGGGCCATCACGTCGGCGGCAATCGTCGTATACGCGTGCCCGAGATGGGGAGCGGCGTTTACGTAGTAGATCGGAGTTGTGACGTAGAAGGACTTACGAGACATACGCGTCCAGGCTACTGTCCTGCGCGCACGAGCTCCCGGTACAGCTCGTTTGCGCCCAGCCCGGTCAGCTTCGCGACCGCCGTGGCCGCCGGCCGCGGCTTCGCGCCGGCGTCGATCAGCTCGCGCAGGATGACCAGCGCCCTCTCGCGAGAAACCTGGCCCGGTGGGGCGGCGCCGCACACCAGCACTATCTCGCCGCGGGGCGGGCTCTCGCTGCAGACGGCAGCCAGCTCGGCGGCGCTGCCACGGCGGACTTCCTCGTGGAGCTTGGTCAGCTCTCTGCATACCGCCACCGGGCGCTCCGGGTCATGCGCAGCCAGCAGCGCCAGCGTGGCGGCCAGGCGTCGTGGCGACTCGAACGCGACGAGCGTCTCGGTCGTGTCCCCCAGAAGAGTCTCGAGCTCACCGCGAGCGCGTGGCAGGAATCCGACGAAACGCCAGCGCTCGACGGGCAAGCCCGAAGCGACCAGCGCAGCGATCGCCGCGCTTGGGCCGGGTAGGACGATCACCGGCAATCCCTGCTCAATGCAGGCCCGTACAAGCGCGAACCCCGGGTCGGAGATCAGCGGCGTGCCCGCGTCGCTGACAAGCGCCACAGTCTCCCCGACTCGAACTCGCGCCACCAGCTCCTGAGCGCGAGCGCGTTCGTTGTGCTCGTGCAGACTCACCAGCCGCCCAACGGCGATGCCATGGCGGTCGAGCAAGATCTGTGTATGGCGCGTGTCCTCGCACGCGACCACATCGGCGTCTCTGAGCGCATCGAGCACGCGCAGCGTCACGTCACCGAGGTTCCCGATCGGGGTCGCGCATACAAGCAATCTCCCATGCGTCTCCGGTTCAACCGGAGGGTTCTCGGCGCTCATCTCGCAACTATAGGTTCGTCACGACAGAGACTGAGTTGAGTGGTCGGGCCATGGATGGCGGACATCGCATCTCGATCGGGCAGCGAGGGACTCTCGTAAACGGCGCCGAACCACCACCAACCACTCAGCATCCACAGGACCCACAGGACTGAACCCGTGTCCACCCCACCCGACCAGCCACCCCAGTACACCCGCTACCGCGCCGGGCGCCGTCTGCGACCGCGACGCGAGGACGAGAGCCTGGTCGACCCACTGAGTAGTGCCGCCCGCACTCGTGAGGGGGAGGCCCGCGGTGAATGGCGAGCGCGGATCACTCCGCAACGCGTAGTCCTTGGTCTGCTCGGCCTGATCGTGGGCTGGCTGATCCTGTCGCTTGTGCTGTTCCTGATCAGCTCCCATTTCGAGCGCACCTCCCCACCGTCAGACGTCGCGAGCGTGCTCGATCCCGCAGGCTATCCGCTGACCTCGGCCAACAACATCCTCGTGCTCGGCTCCGATCGTCGCCAGAAGAACAGCCGCGAACCGGGCGCCGAAACCACGGGCCCGGGCCGCTCGGACTCGATCATGTTGATCCGGACCGGCGGCGGACATGCGGCGCGTCTGTCGATCCCGCGCGACACCGTCGTGGAGATTCCTGGTCATGGCCTGCAAAAGATCAACGCGGCACACGAGTTCGGCGGACCCGCGCTGTCGATCTCGGTGATCAAGAGCTGGCTGGACATCCCGATCAACCACATGGTGGAAGTCAACTTCGAAAACTTCCCTGCCCTGATCGACGCGATGGGCGGCGTCACCTACACCGGAGGCTGCATCGTCTCGCGCCTTGACGGCGGGTTCAGCCAGGGCGGCTACACACTGCGCCTGAGCGCCGGCACCCACCACCTCGACGGGAAGCAGGCGCTCGCGCTGTCGCGCACCCGCGAGAACCTGTGCGCTCCCAACGAGACCGACATCCAGCGCGAGGAACATCAGCAAGCGCTGTTTACCGATATGAAGTCCCAGCTGCTCTCCCCATCGAGCTTCCCGCGCCTCCCGTGGATCGCCTGGAATGCGCCGCCGACGATCATCTCCGACATGAGCGGTCCGACGCTGATCGGGCTGTTCGGAGCGCTTGCCATCTCAGGAACGCCCCCGACACGCGTGCTTACGCCGTCTGGGACCGTCACGCTACCCGACGGGGAGCAGGGCCTGACCGTCTCGGAATCTGAGCGCCGCGCGGCAGTCGCGCGGTTCATGGCCGGCTGAAAGGCGAACTGAGCGCGAGCGACAGCGGCAGTCCGACTTCAGCCCTAGCCGACTTCGAGCGGCAGCCCGACTTCAGCTCTTCGCCGCTACCGGCTTGGGCTTCTCAGGCTTGCTCGACGAGTCCTTTGCGGTCGACTCGGGCTTTGCTTTCGTCTCCGATCCAGATGAGTCTTTGCTCTCCGAGGAGCTGCCGGCAGACGCCTTCGATCCCTCCGCCGCGGCAGCGTTCTCACGCTGGCGTTTGCGGGTGCCGTAGTCGGTGTTGTAAAAGCCCTTGCCCTTGAAGTGGACCGCCGGAGCGTGCAGCACGCGCTCGACCGGCACACCCGTGTCGGGGTCATGTGTCAAGGAATCGTCGCTGAAGGACTGCACCAGCTCGAAGGTGCTCCCGTCAGGTCGTCTGTACTCGTAGATCGGCACTGGCAGTCCGATTATAGGAGTGCCGCCGAACGCAACCACACCTCGAACGCGCGGCCAGATCTCGACGCGACGTCCCCATCCTCTGTAAAAGTCCGATCAGTGATATTGTCCCGTGATTATGGAGAAGGGGGACGGATCGGCGTCGGTCGACGCGGCGTTCGAAGCTCTCGGCGAGGAACGGCGCTTCGATCGGGCGTGGAGTCGACTGGAGCAGGAGCGACAATCCGATCGAGGAATCGAGCCTGAGACCGAGCTGCTCGTCGCCGATTTGATGCGTGCCTGTGGCAGGAATCGCCGAGCGCTGAGTGTCTACGAGCGACTCGAACAAAGCCATATATGGGCATGGGTCTGGCGGCGCGGGCTTTGGCCCCCACAAGAGCCACGCGAGCGCGAGGCGCTGGAACGCGAAATCGAGCAAAAGCTGCTGGATTGCAAGGACCCTGTCGATCGCGTCGCCGTGCTGTGGCTGCAGGCGGAAACCAGGACGGGACGGGACCTGGACGACTGGGTCACCGACGAGGATCTGGCAGCGGCCGGGAGCCTGCTCGGAGAGGCGCGCGAGCTGGCCAGGGATGCCGCATGGCTTCTACCCGAGATCGCACGGGTCGTGCGGTTTCGGGCCGGGCGCGACGAGAACCACGCGATGGCGATGCGCTGCTCGCAGGCGAGGATCAACGAGCTCAGGAGCGAGCTCGAGCCGGCAGGTAAGACCCCTGTCGGTGTGCCGCTGCGCGAACCGGCGCGGGGACTGGACTACGAGGAAGGACGCCTCGCTCTGCTGAATCGTGAATGGGGACGTGCAGCCACGATCTTCGCGCAGATCGTCGAGCGGGACCACAGCCATCAGCACGCTCGTGTATGGCGCATCTACGCTCTGCGCCTGTCGCAGAACTCGAACGATGAGCTGCTCGAACAGATCGACACCCTGCTGGACTCGTCGCTCTCCCGTGAAGCAGTAGCCATGGGAGAAGTCCCGGGAGAGCTCGACGGAGAGCTCGTCTACGGCGATCCATACCCACGCGTGTGCCAGCGCGAGCTGGTCGCGATGCTGCTCTCCGAGCGCGCGGCGATCCTCGAGCCGACCCACTCAGAAGAGGCGCTGCGCAACTACGAGCTCGCACTCGAGCTGCGACCGGCGATGCTGCTCGCCAAGCGCGGACTCCTTCGCTGCCTTGATGCCGCAGGCGAGCGATCTCGGTCCCAGCGCGCAGCGCATCAGCTTCTAGACGAAGCGCGTGCGGACGAGACGTTCAGCGCGGTTGCCGCGGAGCTGTTCGTAGAGGTCGGCCGGTTCGAGCTCGCACGGTGGCGACTTTCGACCGCGTTAGAGCATTTCGAGCAGGCGATCGAGATCTTTCCGATCTACGGATATGCATATGAGCGCAAGCTTGTCGTGCTCGCGATGAAAGGCGAACACGAACGCGCAAGGCAGGCTGGCGAAGCCGCGCTCACCGACAGCGGCAAGCTGCGGGGTGAGACCGGCGTGCGCATCGAGCTGGCCAACGCGCTGCTGGAATTGGGCGAGACGAGCGCTGCGCTGGATCTGTACAGCTGTCATACCTGCGACGCGACAAATTCGATTCGCGACCGCGCCAGCGCCGGGTGCGTTCACGCTCATCGATATGCACGTAACTACGACCTGGCACAACAGGCGATCGACGCCGCTCACCGAGAGGACGACAAGGTGGGGTTTCGCTTGTGGAACGCGTCGGGGCGGCTCGCTTGCGACCTCGGAGACTTCTCCACCGCGCTCGATCATTTCGAGCGCGGGCTCGAGCTGCGCCCACGCGAGCCCGTGCTGATCTCCAGCGTCGCGCGAGCTCTCCGGTTGCTGGGCCGTCCCAGCGATGCATACAAGTTCCTGCAGCAGCGCCGGAGCACGATGGGGGTGTTCAAGGGCGAGACCAGCGCCGACCTCGGCTGGGCTGAGCTCGAGTGCGCACGCCCCGAAGATGCGCTCGCGCATTTCAAGCAGGCACGCGCACGGAACAAGCGCGACGAGATCGCGCTGCGAGGCATCATTTTCGTCGAAAGTCACAGCTGGACGCACGCAATTTCCCAGCGGCATGAAGTCGAGCGGCTGCGCCGGACGCTCGGCCTCGGGGATGACGCCTCAGGCGCGGCGCTCACCGAGCTTGGCTGTCGCTGCGCGGCGCGGGGCGCACTGGTCGACGCGCGTCTTCTGTTCGCGGAAGCCAACGAGCGCTGTGCGAGCGCGAGCCAGATGATCACACAGATGCTCACCCAAGGACACGCCTGCATCGAGGCTCATGCCCTGGGCGAAGCCGAGTTCACACTGGAGAAACTCGAGACCATGGAAGGCGCTCGCTACCGTGACGAGCCGAACGTTCGCCTGTTGCGCGCCAAGTGGCACCTTGCCCAGAGTGAAAGCGAGACGGCCGCCCGCATCTTCGCCGAGGTGGGCAAGCTCTGGCCGCGTTCGCATTTGGCCGTCTTCGGACACGCGGCTGCGGCGTCGCGGCGTGGCGACGGTCAGGGAGCGTTGCGCGACCTCAAGCGCCTCATCGAGCGTCTGCGACGCGAATGCGATGCTCAACCTGCGCGTGCGCGTGTGTGTCGCGACAACGACAGCATTCTCGCGCGCGAGCTGCTGGTTCGTATTCGGCTCCATGCCTCTCGCGAAGGCGACGAGGAGGCGCGTGCGGAATGCCAGCAAATTCTCGCGATGGAGCCGCGCAGCTCCCAGGCCTACCTCGGGCTTGGCGTGATCGCCGCTCGCCATGACGAGACCAGGCAGGCCCAGCTCTATGTCGCTCAGGCCGCGGCGGTCGCGCCAACCCGGATCGAGCCGATACGCGAGCGCGGCTGGATCGCGCTGCTGGGAGGCGATCATGCGAGCGCAGAGAGCGCCCTGGAGAGCGCAGATCGGCTGGACCCTCATGACTCCAGACTGCATCTTCTGCGTGGTCTGCTGTATCTGCAACGCGACGAGCGGACCGATGCGATCCTCACACTGCGCAGAGCCGCTGCGCTTGACCCATCCAACCCCGACTGCGCCGCGGCGCTGGCAGATGCGCTGGATCGCGACGGAGAGCGCGAGGAGGCGCTGCAAATCCTGAGTGCGGCATCAGCCCGGTTGCCGCCTCGTGACACGTTGCTTCTGCGCCTGGCATCCGCTCGCATCAACCACGCCGCAGCGATCAACGAGAAGCGTCAGCTGCGCAACCGGCTGCTGGAGGAGGCCGCACAGGAGGCGCGCTCCGCGACGGCACTCGCGCGCGACTTCATCGATAAAGCCGAGGTTCACTACCACACAGGCGTGATATGCCACGCTCGGGGCCAGCGGCGGGAGGCGCAACGCGAGCTGAAGCGATGCTTGCAAAGCAATCCGAGTCACTTCCAAGCTCAGCGCGCGCAAGCGATCATCGGCTCTGATCGGGAAGACGACGGCACTGATCTGCATGCCCGCATGTGGGCGAACCTGCTGGGAGCTACGGGGCTCGTGTTGCTTGTCCTGCTGGGCGTCGATGTGACTCTCCACGCCACCCACTCCAACCCGCCTCTCGCCCAGAGGATGGTCGGCCCTATAGGGATCGCGGCGTTGGTATCCCTGGTCGTCGCGGCGCTGATCCCCCGCCTCACCTCGCTGAACGTCCGCGGCGTCGGCAGCCTCACGGTCACGCCCTCGCTGGAGGAGAGCGCGAAAGCGGCGCCTGAGATCCTGTTCCGCCGGCTTCCGCTCAACACGTTGTCAGCGCCCGGAACCGGTCAGCTGAGCCCGATTACACCCGACACGGCCGGACTCGCGTCCTCCTGAACGCATGCCAGAGCCGAGGGCGGTCCGATCAGCTAACGGCGGCTGAGATCAAGGTCAGTCCGCGAGGAGGGCCCGCGCACAGACGATCCCAGCACGCACGGTCGCGGTGAAATCGCGCTCGGGCTCGGTCAACATTCGCAGCGCGAACCCGTCGCCGAGCGAGAACAGGATCTCGGCGACCGCTTCCGGTTCGGCGTGCAGCCGCACGACGCCATCCCGCTGGGCGGTGGCGAGCATGCCTGCGACCTGCTTGCGGGTGCGTCGCATCAGCTCCGCGTACTCGACCGCGATGTCCGAGTTGCGACGCGACAAGGTGAACAGCTCGAACACAAGCGTCACGAAGTCCGGATCGTCGCGGACCGTCTGCTGCAGGTTCTGGGCCATCAGGCCGATGAAGTCCTCCGCCGTGCGCGCGCCCGCGAGCTGCTGCTCGAGCAACTCCATGCGCAGCTCACAATCGCGGCGGACCGCCTCGACCAGCAGCTGCTCCTTCGTGCCGAAGTAATAGTGGAGCAATCCCCGCGACACGCCCGCCTCGCGGGCGACGTGGTCGAACGTCGAGGCGGCTGTGCCACGTCGCGCGACGCTGCGACGCATCGCCTCGATGATCCGCTGCGCCTTCTCGCCTTCGGTGATCCTGCCCGACTTCGACCCCGCGATCGTCTTGCCGGGCTTCGACCCCGCGGCGATCTTGCCCGGCTTGGACCCCGCGGCGATCTTGCCCGGCTTGGATCCCGCGGCGAGCCCACTGCTCGGCTTCGACCCCGCGGCAATCCCGCGCGACTTTGTGCTCTCGGCGGTCGCGGACATCGCTCGTGAGTCCGTCGCTCGCCGTCGCGCTCAGCAGCTCAGGTGCTCAGGAGGCTGGCGCAGACGCTGGCGCCGGCTCGGCTGGGGCGGTGGTCGAGCTGTACTCGAACTCGTCCTCGGCGCCGAACAGCAGGTCGAGCACCTTGCTGCGCAGATCCTCGCTGAGGGCCAGCGCAAGTACGCCGGCTAGCGCGAGCAGCGCCAGCTTGCGGCCGAGCCCGCCACGACGACGGCGCGGCTTGGGCGGGGGCTCACGGAGCGTGACCGCCGCATCGCGCAGCGCGTTCGCCGCCTCGCGGAGCTCCTTCTGGAGCTTTCGATCCTCGAACAACGCCTTGCTCGCGGGCTTGCCGTTGCTCATGCGCCCGTAGGCGCTGCGCGCAGAGCCATACGCGGCGAGCAGACTCCCACGCAAGTCCTCGTCCTCCATCAACCGTTCTATGTACCGGTTGCGCCGCGCAGCTCGCGCCGCCTCACCGGCCTTGCTGAACCTGCTGGCACTACTACTGTCCTTCGCCGCCATCTGGGCCACCGCCTCCTGGGGAGAGCTTGCAGTTTTCTGCACCCAATATACGCCCCTCCGGGTTCGCGTAACGGGAGATGGCGGGATATCGGGACGCGGAGTGCTCGCGGTCACGTGAGAATGGGCATGTGCCCACGTTCCAGGCGACCGCCACCGTGCTTGGCCTGCTGCTGATCGTCGGCGCGCTCGCCTCGGGCCTCGCGCAGCGCTCGTTTCTGTCACTTACCGCCCTGTTCGTGCTCGCCGGGTTCGTGCTCGGGCCCGGGGGCTTTGGCTGGATCGACTTCCGTGCTCGCTCCGGGTTCGTCGAGGATCTCGCGTTCGCCGCGCTGATCGTGATCCTGTTTCGGGACGGCCTCGAGGTCGAGGGCGAGATGCTCCAGCGCGCTTGGCATCTGCCCGCGCGCAAGCTCGTGCTGGCGATGCCGATCACGGCCGGGATCGTCGCCTATGCCGCGCACACGCTGATCGGGTTCACCTGGACGGAGTCTTTTCTCGTCGGAGCCTTGCTGTCACCGACCGACCCCGTGCTGACCTCGAGCATCGTCACCAACTCGCGCGTGCCTCGCCTCATACGCCACTCGCTGAACCTCGAGTCCGGACTGAATGACGGCCTCGCGTTGCCGGCCGTGCTCGCGCTGCTAGCCGCGCTCAGCGTCGAATCCGGTCAGTTTCAGTGGTGGCGGTTCGTGATCCAGGACATCGGCCTTGGCTTTCTCTACGGGCTTGCCTGCGGGTGGTTCGCATCGCTGCTGATGCCGCGCGCGGGAGCCCGTCCGCTGGAGCACTCGATCCCCTCCCACCAAAAGTCGCTGTTCGCGCTTGGGGTCGCATTTGCGACGTACGGCCTCACCGTGCTCGAGCCCAAAGGCAACGGCTTCATCGCTGTGTTCGTCGCGGCGATCGTTCTAGGCGTGCGCCGCCCTGACCTGCGTGTGCACTTCGAGCGACGCGCGGATGAGATCGTCGAGATCGTCAAGCTCGGGATCTTCCTCGTGTTCGGCTCACTGCTCACCCTGCACGCGCTCACTCGCGAGGGCTGGGTCGCACTCGTGTTCGTCGCCGTCGTGTTCCTGCTGGCGCGCCCCCTCGCGGTGTGGCTCGCCCTGCTCGGCACGCGTACCGATCCGGCCACGCGCCTGTTCATGGGCTGGTTCGGACCGAAGGGTGTCGCCACGATGACGTTCGCCCTGCTCGTGCTCGACCGTAACATCGCATCGGGGGAACGCATCTTCGACCTGGTCGCGCTCGTCGTCTTCTGCTCGATCATCGCCCACGGCCTGTCCGACACGCCGGGCGCCAACTGGATCGCCCGGCATGCCGAACGCGCTGACGCCGACGCCAACCGCGCCGACGCCACGCGCGCCGAGCCAGAGCACGCCGAGAGCGACAGCCAGCACGCGCCGACTCGAGGCGCCTGAGCGATCGACTACATGTGCAGAGCGGCCTGCTCCTGGGCCGACGGGAATGCCCAGGCCGCCCGTGTGCGACGCTCTTGGCGGAACACGAACCGCAGCTGTTGGGGCGGTTTCAACTGGGCCTCGTTGGGACGGAACGTCGCGCAGGGCTCGTCGAGATCCAGTGCGCACAGCAAATTGCGACGAAAGAAGCAGTCCTCGCAAGTGACTGCCTTGGTGACGCGCCTGCTGCTGCTGCTACTGCCTTGCTTTCTCTGCAACGTGCCCCCGACAGGTTGGGTTGAACGGACGGCGACCATCCTCGCATGGTCAGACCGAGGCGCGCGGGACACAATCCGCAAATCGCAGAGAAAACGATTTCTACCCGGATAGAGCTGATTTCACGTCACTTTCCTGTGAGTTCTTCTCGCTTGCTTTGCGCAGTTTGCGGTGATAAGGACGCGTCTCGGTCATCATCTGGATGACATGCACATCCTCGTCACCGGCGCGAGTGGCTTCGTCGGCTCACGGCTCATCCCTCGGTTGCGCTCTGACGGGCATCGTGTGCGCGCACTCGCGCGAGACCCCGCCCGGGTCGACCTCGCGGGAATGATGACTGACTCTTTGCAGGCGTCCTCGCGCGCACCTGCCTCAGCGCCCACACTTGGCGCGCCCACACGGGGGCTCGCCCCGCGCCCGGCTTCAGGCGCACGTACGAGCCCGGGGAGCCCGGGGAGCCCGGGGAGCGCAGGCGAATACGAGAACGAAAATGTGGAGGTCCTCACCGCAGACGTGCTCACCGGCGAGGGACTCCAGCGGGCTCTGCATGAAGTCGAGGTCGCCTACTACCTGATCCACTCGATGGAGCGCTCGCCCACGAGCAGCGATGACAGCAAACTCGCAAGTGGCCGGGCCATTCCATTTCCCGAGCGCGAGCGGATCGCCGCGGAGAACTTCGCCGCAGCAGCAACCACGGCTGGCGTACGGCGGATCGTCTACCTCGGGGGGCCGACCGCCGGCTGGAGCGTCGCCGGCGAGCACGCGGGTGAGAAAACGAAAGCGAACGAACCGAGAGCGGGTGAGCGCATGGCCTCTCGTGTGAGTAGGGGTCGGGGGCAAAACAAGCGCAAGCAAGCAAGCACGCACGCACGGGAGGTCACCGATGAGCAGCTCTCACCCCACTTGAGCAGCCGCCAAGCGGTCGAGCACATCCTCGGTGACGCGATCTCCGACACGATCGTGTTGCGTGCTTCGATCGTGATCGGCGCACGCTCGCGTTCGCTGCGATTTCTCGTCCGGCTCGTCGAGCGCATGCCCGTGCTTGCATTGCCCGCTTGGCACTCCTATCGCACACGTCCGATCGATGCGCGAGACGTCACGGACATGCTCGCCGCCGCTGCGACACTGCCCGGCACGTCGGGCCGCTCGCTGGACGTGGGCGGACCAGAGATTCTCAGCTATGGCGAGATGATCCAGCGAATCGCCGATCTGATGCTTCTTTCACGCCCGAGCTTCAGGGTGGGTGTGAGTGCCACACCGCTCGTCGCGCCTCTCGCTGCCGCGCTCGTCAACGAGGATCCCGAGCTGGTGAGCGCCTTGATGGAGAGCCTGCAAGGTGACCTCCTCCCCGGCGGCCCTGACGGTCAATCCCATCTGCTTGCCGCGCAACTGCTCGGGGTCGATCTGCACTCTTTCGACTCAGCCGTCGAGCGCTCACTGCGCGAATGGGAGGCAGTCGAACCGCTCGCTGCGCGGTGAAGCCATACGGTTCACCACATGTTCGCCTGCCTGGGACAAGCCTTCTGCACACACACAGTCCGCTCCTGACCCCGCGCATGTCATGAGCCTCGTCACTGCTTCCATCCATATCGACGCGCCTGCAGAGGAGGTGTGGCAGCTGGTCATGGACCCGAACAGGTTGGGCGACTGGGTGACGATCCACCGCGGCTTGGGACATGCGGACGCAGGCCCTCCGCGTGTCGGCTACCGGATGGACCAGCACGTCCATCTGCGCGGTGCAAGTGTTGACATTCGTTGGAAGCTCGTCGAGTGTCACCCGCGCAAGCTGGCCATCTGGGAGGGTCGCGGACCGGCTCGCTCTCGCGCGCGCACGGAGTACGCATTGAAACCCGAGGGCGATGGCGGTACTCGCTTCGATTACCGTAACGAGTTCCATGTCCCGTTCGGACCGATCGGCGCGGTCCTCAGCAGAGCGCTCGTCGGGGGCATACCTGAACGTGAGGCCGAGCACACGCTCGAGCGTTTGCAAGCCCAGCTGGAGCAGGTCTCTTGACACTTCCCCCTCCTCAGCCATTCCTTTCGCCTGAGCTCTCGACAGCGTCCGGACCTCACCTCACCGGGGCTGCTCGCTCTTTTCTTTCGCGGATATCCCACAACCCACAAGCCCAAGAGTCTAAGAGCCGGCTTAAGCGACTGTCGCTAAAGGCTTAAGTGGTTTACGAAACAGGTTTCCGTGGAGGAATGCTGTAAGGTGACGGAACCGGAGTGTGACATGCTCACATTCACACTAGTGAAAAGGACTGGATCGTGACCGACTTTCTTGACGAGAAGCGCCGAGAGATCACCGACCGGCTGACTGAGCTGGGCCCACTGGTGGAGGAGTATCGCCGCTTGGAGGCTGCTGCTTCGGCACTGGACGGAATCGGCGGGACGACCGCCGGCGCGGCTGCTCCTCGCCGGCGTGGACCCGGACGTCCGCCTGGCTCGGCCGGCAAAGCCGCCACTTCGACCACCGCCAAAAAAGGACCTGGTCGTCCTAAAAAAGGACCAGGTCGTCCCAAAAAGGTGGGTAGGCCCAAAAAAGTAGGACGTCCTGCGGGCAGCACGACCAAAGCCACGGCCGAGTCCTCTGCGGCTTCCCCCGCTGCGCCTTCCACGAAACGTCGCGCCGGACGGCGCAAAGGCAGTGGCACACGTGCCGCACAGGCGCTGTCATTCGTGCAGGGACAGCCCGGGATCACCATCCCTGAGCTCGCTGCGAAGATGGGAATCAAGCAGAACTATCTGTACCGCGTGCTTCCCAGCCTCGAACAGGAAGGGAAGCTCGCAAAGCAGGGTCGCGGTTGGCATCCCAAAGGCTAGTCGCCTGACAGGCATCCTCACAAAAAGGGCGCGGCATATGCCGCGCCCTTTTTTCGCTCTCCCCGCCCTGCTCTCCGGCCCTGCTACCCCGTCCTGCTATCAGGACGTTGGCCGGGCAGGCGGCCCGGCAAACTTTCAAATAAGACCTTGGTCTTTGACGGTATCCCGCTCAACCGTGAGCTCGGCTACCGAGGCGTCGACGCGGGCACGTGAGAACTCGTCGAGCTCCAGTCCCTGCACGATCGTGTACTCACCGCCCGAGCAGGTGCACGGAAACCCGCAAATGAGACCCTCGGGGATTCCGTAGGAGCCATCGGAGGGAACCCCCATCGAGACCCACCCTCCGTCCGTGCCGGAGACCCAGTCGTTGACATGGTCAATTGCAGCGTTCGCCGCCGACGCTGCGCTGGAGGCGCCACGCGCCTCGATGATCGCCGCGCCGCGTTTACCGACGTTCGGCAGGAAGTCGTTCTCGAGCCATGCCTGATCGTCGACGACGCCTGCGGCCTGCTCGTCGCGAACCTTGGCATGGAACAGATCGGGATACATCGTCGGAG
The DNA here is from genome assembly GCA_963705245.1 of uncultured Solirubrobacterales bacterium. GTDB lineage: Bacteria > Actinomycetota > Thermoleophilia > Solirubrobacterales > Solirubrobacteraceae > Palsa-744. The sequence continues at coordinate 603,089 of OY970062.1, forward strand.
AGTGATTTCCCCATACGCCCATATGCGAGATATCGCTCACCGGCGCTCCGATCTTCGCAGCCAGCTGCGCGACGGCTCGGTTATGGTCGAGACGCATCATCGAGGTGAACCGCTCACGGGGGATGTCAGGCGCGCTGGACATCGCGATCAGGCAGTTCGTGTTCGCCGGATTGCCGACGACCAGCACCTTCACCTGAGCGGCGGCATGCTCGTTCAGCGCGCGACCTTGGACGGTGAAGATCTTGCCGTTCTCTGAGAGCAGCTCGGCGCGCTCCATGCCCTTGGTTCGCGGACGCGAGCCGACGAGCAACGCGATCTCGACACCGTCGAACGCGTCGTTCGGGTCCTCGTGCAGATCAAGCCCTGCGAGCAGCGGAAACGCGCAGTCGACGATCTCCATCGCCACGCCCTCCAGCGCGCCCATCGCAGGCGGTATCTCCAGCAGCCGCAGATCGACGGGCTGGTCGGGGCCGAGCAGCTGCCCGGAGGCGATGCGAAACACGAGGCTGTATCCGATCTGCCCGGCGGCGCCGGTGACGGTTACTCGTACTGGTTTGCTCACTGATTCATCTCCTGGCTGAGGTGGGTAACGATTTCGCTTTGGTCGGCGCGGCGCAGGCTCATGCCATCGCCCGCCTGAGGTTCTCGTCGATCGAGGCAAGGAGCTCCTGCGTCGTCTGCCACTCTTGATCCGGGCCGACAAGCAGTGCCAGGTCCTTCGTCATACGGCCGGACTCGACGGTCTCGATGCACACGCGCTCGAGCGTCTCGGCGAACTCGCTCAGCTCGGGCGTGCCGTCCATCCGCCCGCGCGCCGACAGCCCGCGCGTCCACGCGAATATCGAGGCGATCGGGTTCGTGGAAGTGGGCTTGCCCTGCTGATGCAACCGGTAGTGACGCGTGACGGTCCCGTGCGCGGCCTCGGCCTCGACCGTGCTGCCATCGGCGCTCATCAGCACGCTGGTCATCAGTCCGAGCGAGCCGAACCCCTGCGCGACCGTGTCCGATTGCACATCGCCGTCGTAGTTCTTGCAAGCCCACACGTAACCACCTTCCCACTTCAGCGCCGCGGCGACCATGTCGTCTATCAGTCGGTGTTCGTAGGTGAGCCCTGCGGACTCGAACTCGTCCTGGAACTCATCGGCGTAGACCTCGGCGAATAGATCCTTGAACCTGCCGTCATAGCGCTTGAGGATCGTGTTCTTGGTTGACAGATAAACCGGCAGCCCGTGGTCGAGGCCGTATCGCAGCGAGGCGCGAGCAAAGTCGCGGATCGAGGAGTCGAGGTTGTACATCGCCATCGCGATGCCCGGACCCGGGAAGTCATACACGTCGAGCTCGATCGGCTCGCTGCCATCCTTCGGCGTATAGGTGAGCGTGAGCGTCCCCTCGCCGGGAACGACGAGGTCGGTCGCGCGGTACTGGTCGGCGAACGCATGACGGCCGATCACGATCGGCTTCGTCCAACCGGGTACCAGCCGCGGGATGTTGGAGATCACGATCGGCTCGCGAAATATGACCCCGCCGAGAATGTTGCGGATCGTCCCGTTCGGCGAGCGATACATCTCGTGCAGTCCGAACTCCTGCACGCGCGCCTCGTCAGGGGTGATCGTCGCGCACTTGACGCCGACCCCATGCTGCTTGATCGCTTCGGCGGCTTGCACGGTGATCTGATCGCGGGTCGCGTCGCGGGACTCGATGCTCAAGTCGTAGCGCCGCAGATCGATGTCCAGGTAGGGAACGATCAGCTGGTCACGGATGAACGACCAGATGACGCGCGTCATCTCATCGCCGTCGAGCTCGACTACGGGGTTGCGCACCTTGATCTTGCTGGCCATGGGTCGGTCCTTGCGGGAGATGGAAAGGGTTCGCCGGGGCGGCGATGCTATCTGGCGGGGAGATTTGGTGGGTAAGCCGATAGCCGGCTCTGTCATCGGTTGCTGTTGGCGCCGCTTACCACACCGGTTGGCGTCGCGGGAGCGGGACGACGGCTCGGAGCAGCCCGGCGGGGAGGTGATGACATCTGCTTCACTGTCATCCATGGCCACGATGCCGAGGACAGCGACGGAGCTGAGAGGCGGCGCGCCGTGGCATACGCATGAGGTCTTCAACCAAGCGCCGCCGTTGGAAGGGCGCGACGTGTTCGGCGATAACACGCCTCTCGTCGAGGCCACCGAGCGCGAGGGCGCATCCTGGGTGCTCGAGCGCGCGAGCGAGCTGGGCGAGCTGATCGGCGGCGAGCCTCAGCAGGTTTGGGGTCGGCTCGCGAACGAGAACAAGCCTGTGCTGCGCACGCACGATCGCTACGGCCACCGCATCGACGAGGTCGAGTTTCATCCCGCTTGGCATCAGCTGATGAAACTGGGTGTCGAGCACGAGCTGCACGCCCTGCCCTGGCGTGAGCAGAACCGACCCGCTGCGCACGTCGCGCGGGCGGCTATGTACATGACGGCGATGCAGGCCGAGGCGGGGTATGCCTGCCCGATCACGATGACGTTCGCGGTCGTGCCCGCGCTGCGCGCCCAGCCCGAGCTCGCGGCCGAGTGGGAGCCGTTGGTGACAGCGACCACATATGACCCGCGGTCGATCCCCGCGGCGGAAAAGGGCTCGGCGATCGCGGGCATGGCGATGACCGAGAAGCAGGGCGGCTCGGATGTGCGCGCGAACACGACCGTCGCCCGCCCATGCAACGGCGGCGGCGCGGGCGCGGAGTATGAGATCACCGGCCACAAGTGGTTCTGCTCGGCGCCGATGTCCGACATCTTCCTCGTGCTCGCCCAGGCGAAGTCCTCGGGCGGCGAGGACGAGGGGCTGTCATGCTTCTTGATGCCGCGCGTGCTGCCTGACGGCTCGCGCAACGCGATGCACATCCAGCGCCTGAAGGACAAGCTCGGCAACCACTCCAACGCGTCCAGCGAGATCGAGCTGCACGGCGCGTGGGCGCGCATGGTCGGCGAGCCGGGCAGGGGCGTGCCGACGATCATCGAGATGGTCGGCCACACGCGCCTGGACTGCGTGATCGGCGCCGCGGCGGGCATGCGCGCGGCGGTGGTCAACGCCACCCACCATGCGGCGCATCGCTCGGCGTTCGGCAAGCGGCTGATCGACCAGCCGTTGATGCGCAACGTGCTCGCGGACCTGTGCTTGGAGGCCGAGGCGAGCACCGCCCTGGCGATGCGCCTCGCGCGCGCATACGACGAGGCGGCTGTCGACGTAGAAATAGGTGCCCACCCGCCCGAGGACTCAAGTGACGAGCAGCTGTTCAAGCGCCTGGCGACAGCGGTCGGCAAGTACTGGGCGTGCAAGCGCGCCCCGAACCACGCGTTCGAGGCGATGGAGTGCCTCGGCGGCGCGGGCTATGTCGAGGAGTCGGGGATGCCCCGGCTGTATCGCGAGGCGCCGTTGGCCTCGATCTGGGAGGGCTCGGGAAACGTGATCAGCCTCGACGTCCTGCGCGCGCTCGTGCGGACGCCACGCTCACTGGAGGTCTTTCTCGCAGAGGTGAAGCAGGCCGAGGGCGCCGACTCTCGTCTGGACGCTCGCGTACGCGAGCTGGAGTCCCAGTTCAAGGATCCGACGACGCTGGAGCAGCGCGCGCGGCGAGTGGTCGAAAGCATGGCGCTGTGCTTGCAGGGCTCGCTGCTCGTACGCCACGGTCCGCCTGCTGTCGCAGACGCCTTCTGCGCTGCGCGCTTGACAGGGGAGGGCGGTCTGGAGTACGGGACGTTGCCGGCTGGTACGGACTTCGAGACGATCATCGCGCGCGGGCGCCCTGAGACCGCCTGACGCTCCGACGGGGTGAAGCGCGGCCACAGCCCTACCATTGAAGGCATGGCGCCGCGCACGAACTTCCAGCTCGCCCGCGTATTCGGGATCAGGATCGGCGTGGGCATCAGCTGGTTCGTCGTGCTGTTTCTGTTCGTGATCGTGTTCACGCCTTACTTTCACGAAGTGCTCGGGGGCTCGCACACGACCGCGTACCTGGTTGCAGTCGCGGTCGTGCTGTCGTTCTTCGTGTCGGTGATCCTGCACGAGCTCGGGCACGCCCTCGTCGCGCGACGAAACGGCCTGTCGGTGGCTGGGATCGACCTGTGGGCGTTCGGCGGGCTGACGCGCATGCGCGAGCTGCCACGCACGCCCGGATCGCAGCTTCAGGTGGCGATCGCCGGGCCGGCGGTGACGTTCGCGGTAATCGTCTTCGCCACCGTGGCCGCCCATCTGGCGGTCCCGAGCGGTCATTTCACCGAAGTGGCGACCGGTGGGAGCAGTGTGCAAGCGACGCCGGTGTTCGTATGGCTCAGCTGGCTGGCGACAGTCAACCTGTTCGTGCTCCTGTTCAACCTGATCCCCGCCTTTCCACTCGACGGCGGCCAGATCGCCCAGGCGCTGATCTGGTGGCGCACCGGCGACCGTAATCGCGCGACCCGCTGGACGGGTCGTGCCGGCCAGGGGTTCGCGCTCGCGCTGGGGGCTCTCGGACTGGCCGGGCTGGCGTACGGCGACTCGTTCGGGGTGTTCACGATGGTGCTCGCGTTCATCCTCTACCAGGCGGCGAGCGGCGCGGTGGCACAAGGGACGTTCGGGCAGAGCATCCAGGGCGTGACGGTCGCCGACATCATGGATCGCGAGCCCGTGACGATCCCCGCGGGGCTCAGCTTGCTCGACGCTCAAGAGCAGTTCTTCCTGCGCTATCGCTGGCCGTGGTTCGCGGTGGTCGACCCGGCGCGCCATTTCCTGGGAGTAGTGCGCGAGCAGCGCGTGGACGCAGAGATCGAGGCCGGACGACCGGCGCTGCCGGTGGTGGACGTGCTCGAGGAGGACCTGCCGGTGCGGATCACCGAGGATCAGCCGGTGGAATCGTTGCTGCGCAGCGAGGGATTGGGGCGCCTGGGCGCGATGGTCGCCGTCGACGATCAAGGTGTGCTGCAGGGGGTTGTGACCGTCGGACAGCTGCGCAAGGCGCTGCGCCCGGCCACGTAGGCAAACCGCGAACACGGGCGTGTGAGAGTAAGCCGATCGAAGCGGCCGGACGATCCCTGGCCTGGGGCTTTCAAAGCTAAAGGCTTTTGGTTTAAAAGCGTTTGGAGCTTCTAAAACGCACTTGCAAAGCCGATGGGATCCGAGTTAGACCTCGTCGTGACCTCGAAGCGCTGCCAGAAGCTCGGCCGCGAGGAACAGCTTTCCCCACTTGCGTCCAGAGACCTCAACGAGAACGTCATCTCTGATGAGGTCGGAAATCGCAGCCCGCGCCGTGGGGTCGCTCACGCCGAGTCGCTCAGCGGCCTCCTTCGCGGTGATGTAAGGGTTCTCAAACAGGCGATCAAGCAACCGGACCGCAGTTGGCCTCGCTTTCGAAGCCACGAGCACAGCTCTGCAGCGCTCGCGGAGTCCAAGCAGCCGCTGCGCGTCCTCACCTGCCTCGACGGCTTGGTTGCGCACCCCCTCCAGGAAGTAGCGCACCCAGGAGTCCCAGTCGCCGTGGGTGCTCACGCGCAACAAGAGGTCGTAGTAGTCGCTGCGAGTGCGCTCGAAATAGGCGGAGAGATAGAGCAGCGGCTGTGGCAGCAGGCCCCGCTCGCACAGAAACATCGATACGAGCAGGCGACCAACTCGACCGTTGCCGTCTCGAAAAGGATGAATCGCCTCGAACTGATAGTGCACAAGCGCGATCTGAACCAGCGGTGGCAGCGTCTGATCGTGGAGGAACCGCTCGAGGTCGTGGAGCCCCCGCTGCATCTCCGGCAGTGGCGGGGGCACGTACGTCGCATCTGCGATCGTCGCTCCGGGAGGGGCAATGAAGTTCTGGCTCCTGCGAAACCGCCCGGGCGTCTGGTCGGCACCGCGGACTCCCCGCATCAGGTGCTCATGCAGCTCACGGATCAGCCGCAGACTGAGAGGGAGCTCGGAGATGCGGCGCAGACCAAACTCATGTGCCCCCACGTAGTTCTGAACCTCGCGGACATCCGTCGTGGCGCCGAAGAGCTGCGTCTGCCCGGCCTCCGCCGCGTAGACGTCGGCAATCGTGCTCTGCGTTCCCTCGATACGAGAACTGAGCACTGCCTCGCGCCGCAGATATGGAGAGACGAGAAGATGTGGATTCGGTAGCAGGCGACCGACACCGCTGAGCATGCCGAGCGCGTTCGAGGCTTGGTCAAGCAGGCGCACGGCAGCGGGGGAGATCTCGAACGTTGGCTGCAACGGCGCCGGCACGAACGCGACGGTCCCTCCCGCAGTCGGGACCAGTTGTCCGGGCGCATGCTCTGTGAATTGATCCCGCTTCATGGACCCAGTCTTTCAAAGTCAAGGGACGTTTTGTTTTAAAGCACTTGCAGCTTCTAAAGCGCACTTGCAAACCCGATCTCCCAGGAGAGGCGCGGCAGCGGATATTTGAGGTCGGTGATGCCTGCCGAGTCGAGCCCGTCGAGCCCCAGGGCCACGTGGACGAACCCACGAACGCCCGGAGCTTGAGACTTCCCTGACGGGAGCGAGCCGCCTCGGGAGATTCGTCCTTATAGAGTCCCACCGGCAATCGATCGCAACTATGCATCCGACGACGACACGACAGCACAGGGAGCCATGCCAGCACACGACGTTTTGATCATCGGAGCCGGCCTCGCCGGGCAGCGCGCGGCGCTGGCCGCCGCCCAGGAGGGCGCGAGCGTCGCGATCATGAGCAAGGTCCATCCCGTGCGCTCGCACTCGGTGGCCGCCGCAGGCGGGATCAACGCGGCGATCAACGTCGCCGACGACTGGCGCTCCCATGCTTATGACACGGTCAAGGGCTCGGACTTCCTAGGCGATCAGGACGCGATCGAGATCATGTGCTCAGAGGCGCCTCATGAGGTTATGCACCTCGAGCACATCGGCGTCACGTTCCACCGCAACGAGCGGGGCGAGCTGGATCTGCGCGCGTTCGGTGGAGCCTCGATGAAGCGCACCGCCTACGTGGCGGACATCACCGGCCAGGCGATCCTGCACGTGCTGTATGAGCAGTTGATGAAGCACCATGAAACGGTCGACCGTTACGAGGAGTGGTTCACGACCTCGCTCGTCCAGGATGAGCAGGGCGAGTGCTGCGGCGTGATCGCCCGGGACGTGCGCAGCGGCCAGATGGAGACCTTCCACGCCAAGAACGTGATCCTCGCGTGCGGCGGGGCGGGGCAGGTGTACAGCCCGACGACCAACGCGCTGATCGTGACCGGGGACGGCATCGCCCAGGCCTACCGGATCGGCGCGCCGCTGATGGACATGGAGATGGTCCAGTACCACCCGACGACACTGGTGGAGAACGGGCTGCTGATAACCGAGGGCGCGCGCGGTGAGGGCGCGGTGCTGCTGAACTCCCAGGGCGAGCGGTTCATGGAGAAATACGCCCCCAACAAGATGGAGCTGGCCTCGCGTGACGTCGTCTCCCGCGCCGAGCAGACCGAGATCCTCGAGGGTCGCGGCGTCGGGTCCAACGGCGAAGGCATCTACCTGGACATCACAAAGGTCCCGCGCAAGCGCACGTTGGAGGCATTGCGCGAGATCGTGAACATCGGCAAAGACTTCGCCGGCGTGGACATCACACGTGAGCCGATCATGATCCGGCCGGGGCAGCACTACATCATGGGCGGCGTGAAGACCGACATCTATGGCGCCACCTCGGTGCAGGGGCTGTACGCGGCCGGCGAGGTCGCCTGCGTGTCCGTGCACGGCGGCAACCGTCTGGGGGCCAACTCGCTGCTGGACACGCTGATCTTCGGTCGCCGTGCGGGCGAGCATGCAGCCAACCGCGCACAGACGATGGCGATGCCCAACGTCAGCGACGCGCGGCTGCGCGAGGACGTGGCGATGATCGATGCGATCGTGGCACGCGAGCGCGGAGCCGGCAGGCGCGTGTCGGAGATCAAGCAGGAGCTCGGCTCCACGATGAACCAGCACGTCGCGGTCTACCGTGACGAGGCCGGCCTGCAGCAGGCGCACGAGATCGTGATGCGTCTGAAAGAGGAGGCCGAGAGCGCCTATATCGACGATCGCGGGACTGTGTTCAACCAGGACGTGCTCGGGGCGATCGAGCTCGGCTATATGCTCGACTGCGCCGAGGCGACCGTGCTTGGGGCGATCGAGCGCAAGGAGTCACGCGGTGCGCAGTTCCGGACCGACTACCCCGAGCGCAACGACGAGGAGTGGCTCAAGCACATCGATGTCTCGCTGAACGGAGACGGGACCGGGGCGCAAATCAGTTACTCGCCGGTCACGATCACCCAGTGGCAGCCAGAGGAGAGGAAGTACTAGTCATGGCCGAAACGCACAAGCCGCCGGAGACGTTCAAGCTGCGCATGCGCCGCTATGACCCCGAGTCGGGCGAGGCGCCCTACTGGGACGAGCACACCGTGGAGCTCGAGCCCCACCGCTCGGTGCTGGAGGGCATCCTGCAGGCCAAGGCCAAGTTCGACGGCTCGATCGGGATTCGCTGCTCCTGTCGCGCCGCCATCTGCGGCTCGTGCGGCGTGCGTGTCAACGGCGAACCGGGCCTTGCCTGTCATACGCACCTCGACCACGCGCGCGAGTCCTCGACCGACGGCGTGATCGAGATCGAGCCGATGGGCAACATGCCGGTGATCAAGGACCTGATCGTCGACATGGACGCGGTCCACTGGAAGAAGGTCCAGCGGGTCTCACCATGGCTGATCGCCAAGCAGCCGGTGCCGGAGCGCGAGTACATCGTTCCGAAAGAGAGCATGACCGACATCACCCAGTCGATGGCCTGCATCCAGTGCGGGGCATGCGTATCGGACTGCCTGGCGATGGAGGTCGACCCGGGCTTCATCGGACCTGCCGCGCTCGCCAAGGCCTACCGGTTCGTCGGCGACCCGCGCGACGATCAGCAGGACATCCGTCTGCGCGATCTGGCCGAAGACCCGCAAGGGATCTATGACTGCACGCACTGCTTCAAGTGTGTCGAGGCCTGCCCGAAGGACGTCAACCCGATGGGTCAGATCATGCGCTTGCGCAGGATCGCCGGCTCTGACCAGCACATCGTCGATCGCAACAACGGCGAGCGCCACGAGCAGGCGCTGACGACGTTGATCCGCGACTACGGGCTGCTGCACGAGGCCGAGCTGTTGCCGCGCTCCTACGGCGGGAACTCGTGGTTCGGCAAGTTTCATCCCGCCGCAGGCAAAGAGCTGCTCAGCTCGCTGCCGACTGTCATCAAAGGCGTGTTGCGCCGCAAAGTCAACCCGAAGATCGCGATCTTCGGGCACAAGATCCCCAAGAACGACTTGAAGGCCGTGCAGGCCATATACGACAAGGTCGAGAGCCGCCCGGAGCGGTATGAGCTGAACCTGTATGTGACCGGCTATGACGAGGACGACGCCGATCCGGTACCGGTCGGCATAGCGGCAAGCGGCGGCGATCCGACGGATGGCGGCTCGGTGGACACGACGACACAGACGGACGGCCCTCCGGCGCCGTCCGCCGGCGAAGGGAGCGCAGCATGAAGGTCGCCTACTGGCCCGGATGCGTCAGCCGCGGGTTCACTCCCGAGCTGCACGGCTCGATGGCGCAGGTTGCCCCGCTGCTGGACATCGAGCTGGTCGAGCTGAACCGCGCCAACTGCACTGGCTGCGGGGTGATCGCCGAGCACAACCAGGAGCTGGCGGACACGCTCAACGCGCGCACGTTCGCGCTCGCCCAGCAGGTGGAGGGCGCGGAGCTGATGATGAACATCTGTTCCACCTGTCAGGGCGCCCAGGGCGAGTGCCAGGAACGGTTGGACGCGAACGCCGAGTACCGCGCGCACGTCAACGAGACACTGGCCGGCGAGGGGCTCAGTTATGAAAAGGATCCCGCCCACCCCTTCACGAACAAGAACTTCCTGTGGCTGCTCGTCGAGGAGATCGGCTTGGACGAGCTGCGCTCCCGAGTGAAGCGCCCCCTCACGAACCTCAAAGTGGGGCCGTTCTACGGCTGCTACATCGTGCGCCCCCGCGCCCGGCTGGGCATCGACGCAGAGCACCCGCGCGATCACTACTTGCACCAAGTGATCGAGGCGCTCGGTGGCACCGTGATCGAGTACGCCGGGATGCGCAAGTGCTGCGGGTTCCCGGTCATCACGATGAACAAGGAGGCTTCGCTCAAGCAGGCCGGACGCCATCTCGGCGACGCGGTCGACGCGGAGGCCGACTGCCTGGTGACGCCGTGTCCGCTATGCCATCTGAACCTCGATTTCCAGCAGCCGATCGCCGAAGGCGTGGTCGGGCGGGAGCTGAACATGCCGGTCCTGCACCTGCCCCAGCTCGTCGGGCTCGCGCTCGGCCTGGAGCCCAAGGAGCTTGGCCTGCAGCGCCACGTCGTGCGACCCACGTCGGTGATCGACTGGTCGACGTCAGTGGTGGGCGCAGCGGCGTAGACTTCGGTTACCCCCTAAAGGAGCCGCCGTGAAAACCCAGCTGCCGCCCGGCCCCCGCATGCCGGCCACGTTCCAGACCCTTGGCCAGTGGAGCAGGCCTACCGCCTTCCTCGAGCGCTGCCGAGCGCGCTACGGTCCGCGCTTCACCTTGCGCACACTGGGTCAGCCGCCATTCGTGGTGATCTCCACGCCCGACGAGATCAAGGAGATGTTCACGGCCCCACCCGATGTCCTGCACCCCGGTGAGGGAGCGCGCATACTGAAGCCGATCGTGGGTTCCAACTCGGTGATCCTGCTCGACGAGGGCCCACACCTGGAGCAGCGCAAGCTGATGCTCCCCGCCTTTCAGGGCGAGCGCACGCAACGCCTGACGGGCGTGATGGAAGAGCTGATCGAGCGCGAGGTGAGCTCATGGCCGCTGGAGCAGCCACTGGCGCTGCACCCCCATCTGCAGAACCTGACGCTGGAGATCATCCTGCGAGCCGTCTTCGGCCTGGAGCAGGGCGCCGATCTGGATGAGCTGCGCACGCTGCTGACGGAGATCCTGGCGTTTGGCGAAAGCCCGCTCTCGCTGATCCCGTTCGCCCACCGCACATACGCAGGGCGCGGTCCCTACGCTCGCCTGCAACGATCGCGCACCCGTGCCGATGAGCTCATATTCGAGCTGATCGAGCAGCGCCGGGCTGGAGAGGGCGAGGGCGAGGGCGAGGACGTGCTGGCGATGCTGCTCGGCGCCCGTCACGAGGACGGTTCGCCGATGAGCCGTGACGAGCTCCGCGACGAGCTGATGACAGTGCTGGTTGCGGGACACGAGACCACGGCCTCACAGCTTGCTTGGGGCTTTGAGCGCCTCGTGAGAGAGCCTCGCGTGCTCGCTCGCTTGGCCGATGAGCTCGACGGCGATTCGGATGAGGCGTACCTGACGGCCACCATCCAGGAGATCATGCGCTGCCGTCCCGTGCTGATCAACGCCGAGCCGCGCCTCGTCAAGCAGCCGATTGAGATCGGAGGCTTCACTTACCCGGTCGAGGTGATTCTGTTCGCGAACGCTTACCTGCTGCACCATGATCCGCAGATCTATCCGAACCCCTACGCGTTCAGACCCGAGCGCTTCCTGGAGAATCCCCCCGGCACGTACACGTGGATTCCCTTCGGCGGAGGCCGTCGACGCTGCCTGGGCGCCAACTTCGCCCTGCTGGAGATGAAGCTGGTGCTGCGCGCGGTGCTCGAGCGCGTGCAGCCGCAACCGGCGAGCGCAGGCTTTGAGCGAGCTCGCCGCCGGGGCATCGCCGTCAGCCCGGCGCACGGGGCACGGATCGTCCTGCACAAGCGACAGATTGCCCACAAGCCCCTGAGCGAGACCCCGGGACCCGTCCCGGTGGCCGCCTGAGTGCCACGGCCCGTCCCACGCTCGGCGTGGTCTGAGCTGCCTCGGTGAAGATCCTCACTGTCGTCGGCAACCGTCCGCAGTTCATCAAGGCTGCGGCCGTGTCGGGGCTGCTTCGTGAGCAGCACGAGGAGGTGCTGGTGCATACCGGCCAGCATTACGACGACGCGCTGTCGAAGGTGTTCTTCGCCGAGCTGGGGCTCGCCAAGCCAGAGTGGGAGCTGGGGATCGGCGGTGGGACGAACACCTCCCAGACGGCCCGTATGCTGAGCGCTCTGGAGCCCCTGCTGAATGAGTGCAAACCCGATGCAGTGCTCGTGTACGGCGACACCAACTCGACGCTCGCGGGAGGCCTGGCTGCGGCGCAGGCGCAGGTTCCGGTCGTGCATGTCGAGGCCGGTATGCGCTCGTTCGACAGGACGATGCCCGAGGAGCTGAACCGCGTGCTCACCGACCATCTCAGCGAGCTGCTGCTGTGTCCGTCTGAGGTGTCCGCGGCGAACCTGAGGGCGGAGTCGGCCGCCGGCAGGATCGAGGTGGTGGGCGATGTGATGGTCGACGTCGCGCTGCGCCGCCAGCCGGGGGCGCGGATCGACACGAGGACGCTGCGCAAACATGGGGTGCAGCCAAGCGAGTATCTGTTGTGCACCGCGCATCGCGCGGGAAACGTCGATGACCCGGCGCGGCTGCGCAAGCTCGTGAAGCTGTTGCAAGCATTGCCTGGAACAGTCCTGTTCCCCCTGCACCCCCGCACGCGCGCACGCCTGCAAGAATCTGGCCTGCTGGACGAGCTGGCAAGCACGGACGGCATGAAGCTGGTCGAGCCGCTCGGGTATGTCGAGCTCAGTGCACTGCTGTGTCAAGCTCGGGCGATCGTGACCGACTCGGGAGGCGTCCAGAAGGAGGCGTATCTTGCCGGGGTGCCCTGCGTGACGTTGCGAGCAAACACCGAGTGGGTCGAGACGGTCGAGGCCGGCTGGAACACGCTCGTGGACCTCGACGCGGAAGCGGCGCTCACAGCGCTGGCACGCAGGCCACCGGCGGAGCGTCCTGCGCTCTACGGCGACGGGCACGCGGCGGAGCGCTGTGTCGCGGCGATCGGGTCGGTCGGGTTGGTCGGAGCGTCGTGAGCGTGGATGAGCAGTCACTGATCAAGGTCGGAGTCGCGGGACTCGGGTATTGGGGGCCGAACCTCGCGCGTAACTTCGCCGCGATCGGCGGCTGTGAGCTGGCGTGGCTGTGCGACGCCTCGCAGGCTGCCTGCGAGAAGCTGGCCAGAGCCCTTCCAAGTGCGCGTGTCACTGCGGACCTGCAGGACCTGCTGGAGGACCCCGAGCTCGACGCCGTCGTGCTGGCTACACCCGTGCCGACACATGCCGAGCTCGCCGTGCGTGTGGTGAGCGCAGGCAAGCATTGCTTCGTGGAGAAGCCACTGGCGACGACCGCGGCCGATGCCGAACGGGCCGTGGCGGCGGCTGAGCGGGCGGGAAAGATACTGATGGTCGGCCACCTGCTCGAGTACCACCCGGCGGTGGACCGTCTGAAGGAGCTGCTCGACGCAGGCGAGCTGGGAGATCTGTACTACGTGTACGGCAACCGGCTGAACCTCGGCAAGCTGCGTGCCGACGAGAACGCGCTGTGGAGCCTGGGAGCCCATGACGTATCGGTGGTGCTTGCGCTGATCGGCGAGGAGCCGGTCGAGTGCCTCGCACATGGTTCGTCGTTCGTTCGCGACGGGGTCGAGGACGTCGTGTTCTGCTACCTGCGGTTTGCATCGGGCGCGGTCGCGCACCTGCACCTGTCATGGCTTGATCCGCACAAGGAGCGGCGCCTGACGATCGTTGGCTCCAAGCGGATGGCGACGTTCGACGACATGCAGATCGAGGGCAAGCTGACGGTCTACGACAAGGGCTTTGACGAGGACTCGCGCTCATGGGGCGAGTACATCGCCCGCTCGGGCGACACGTTCTCCCCCAGCGTCGGGAACGTCGAGCCGCTGCGACTGGAGTGCGAGCACTTCGTGCAGTGCGTACGCACGGACCAGACCCCGCGCTCGGACGGGCACAGCGGCCTGCGCGTCGTACGAGTGCTGGAGCAGCTGCAGCGTTCGCTTGAGGGGTGAGCCTACGCCGCCTGGGTACGGCGGCGATCGGTCCCCTCGAACGACTGGCGACGACGACGACGGCGGCGATCGGGCCGCAGCACAGGTCCGTTTGAGTTGCCGACGGCGCGCAGCACGTAAGCGTCACGGGTGGCGCTGTAGCGCAACGCGGGCCTCATGATCATGAGCCAATGCCTTGCGATGTATCGTCGTGGCCGTGTCGATGAGCGCATGATGGATTTCCTTCCACTCACGCCTCCCTGCGGTATCTCGGCCCGCCCTGGCCTGGGGTGTTGGATCATGCCTCGATTCGCGAGATGATGACCGGCAGACCCTGGTCCCTATCCCTTAGTACGAGCACGGGCCGATATTTCCGACCCATTCGTCTGAATATCTCGCCAGCCGTGTCTCGCCGGCCTGCGATCTATCTGGCGCGGCCGTGGGATCTATCTCGCAAGTCGTGCGATCTATCTCGCCGCCTGTCCGATCCAAGCAGCGTAGGAAACCGCCGAAAGCAGCTCTCAGCGGACGAGAATCGGCTCGCTGTAGTTCGAGACGTGCGCGCCATCGGAGACCTTGACCAGAGCCCGGTACAGGCCGGGGTGGCGGATCCGCACGATGCGGCTGAACTGCGAGACCGTGGAAGTGGCGGCTTTGACGACGGTGCCGCCCTCGTTGACGGACTTGCCGGGCTGCAGCAGCTGGAAGCCGACCAGTGCTCCGACCTCCGCAGGAGCGACCGCCCCATACAAGCGCACGAAACCACGACGGCGGGTGCGGCGCGCGTGGAAGCTCACGCGTACGGCGACGTTCTCGACAACCACGGGGCTCGTAACTACCGAGCCACCGACCGTCACGACTCGCAGCTGGGCGTTTTCGAGCAGGCCGAGGAACGGAAACGAGAAGCCCCCCACGGAGTTCGTTATCTCAGGGTTACCGACGTTAAGAAAGCCGCCGAGGTAAGGAAACGTGTTTGCCTGCAGCACGACCTCGTGATTGGCGGCGCCCGTCCCGGACAGGTGACCCTCGACGAGGAATGAGTTGCCGAACACGACCGGGTTGGGCACGCCGGCGATCTGCACCGACAAGGGGACGCTCGCCGTTTTGAAGGTGCGATCCCCACCGTTGGAAGTACCCGCGCCGTTGACCGCGACGATCCGGTAGTGGTAGGTAGTACCGGGCTGCAAGCCCAAGACGGTCTGGCTCAGCTTGATCGAGATCGTCCCGTTGCCGGCCGGAGCGAGCGGCGTCTGCCCACCGTAGCCGCTGGTAGTGCCGTACTGGAAGACGTAGTTGGCAGCCAGCCCGTGCGCGTTGACGTAGCCGTAGAGGATGACCGAGGAGAAGGTCGCGTTGGATGAGCCAGACGTGGCAACGGCCGGCGGGGAAGCGGCGGCCAGGGCACTGGGGGCGGGCAAGGCGACCGCGAGGGCGAGCGCTGCAAGCAGGACGGCGGGGAGGACGGCGGGCAGACGCAACCCTCGTGAAAGGCGTCGGGGGCGCTTGTATGGGCGAGTGTTCATACCCGCTATATACCCGTTTGCCGATCAAAAGTCGCGGTCAAGGCGCCAACGCGGCTGCCGGTGAGCACAAGCCACACCACATTTACTCCCCGAGGACCGGGAGAGGTTGACGCAGTGAGAGGACTTCGGCAAACAGGTCTCCGTGCTCACGGACACGATCCAGCACTTCCACTGGATGAAACGCCAGCGGCGCGGCATCCTGCGTGTCGCGGCATGTCTGCACCTCATCCCAGGTCACGGGCGTGGAGACCGCTGGAGAAGCATTCGCTCGCAGCGAGTAGACCGAGACGGTCGTCTTGCGCCGATCGTTCTGGCTCCAGTCGATCAGCACCCGGCCCGGTCGCTGCGCCTTCGCCATGCTCGAAACGACGAGCTCGGGACGGCGGTGTGCGAAGAGATCGGCCACCGCATGGGCAAAGGGCTTTGTCTGCTCGTATGTCACATCGTCATCGTTGAGCGGCACGTAGACCTGCAGTCCAGTCGATCCGGACGTCTTGGCAAATGCGTGCATCCCGAGCTCCGCGAACATCTCGCGCAGCTCCAGCGCAACCGCACAGCACTCAACGATGCTCGCCGGATCGCCGGGGTCCAGATCGAAGGCGAGCGTGCGCGGACGCTCGATCGCCTCCGCGCACGAGAGGGAGGGGTGCAGCTCGATGTCGGCGAGGTTCGCCAGCCATACGAGCGTCGGGAGGTCCTCGCACAGGCAGTAGTCGATCTCGCGCTCGGTGCTCTCACTCCAGACCGCGGTCGTCCGCACCCAATCCGGACGGTGATCGGGGCATTGCTTCTCATAGAAATGCTCACGCTCGACACCATTGGGATAGCGCTTGAGCGTCAGCGGCCGGCCACGCAGGTGCCCCAGCAGCACGGGTGCGATTGCCGCGTAGTAGCCGATCAGATCCCCCTTCGTGAATCCGGTCTTCGGGTAGAGCACCTTGTCGAGATTCGTCAGCCTCAGCGTTCGCCCGTCCACCTCGACCTCCACGCCGCCACGCACCCGATGCCCGCCGGCGATCGCCGTCCGGATGTCGGGAGCCTCGTTCGTCGTGGAAGCGAGACTCTCCCGCGGGGAGCGCACGCGCTCGCGAACCACCGACTTGGCCGGCTTGTCATCGCGCAGGCCCTTGTATGAAGGATGGCGCAGCAAGCCGGCTTGTGTCCACTCCGTGAACTCGACCTCACACACGAGCAGCGGCTCGACGAAGTGAGCGCCGCGCGGCGGCTGGCGCTTGGCGAACGGCGAGCTCTCTCGCGCGAGTGGATGCAGCAGGCCCGCCAGGCGCTCGAGCTCATCCTCGCCAAAGCCGGTCCCGACCCGCCCGGCATAGCGCAACAGCCCCTGCTCGTCGTAGACGCCCATATGGAGAGCGCCGATCCGAGCCGATCGCGAGCCCTTGCCTTCCGTCCAACCGCCGATCACGACCTCCTGGCGCTGGGAGTGCTTGATCTTCAACCAGTTGTCGTCTCGCCGGCCTGGCGCGTAACGCGAGTCCAGGCGCTTGGCGATCACGCCCTCCAAACCCTGCTCGCGCGTGGCTGCGAGCAGCGCCGAGCCTTCGCCAGCTTGAAACGCGGGGACGCGCCAGCGCTCGCCGTCGAGCTGCAGATCATCCAGTCGGGCGCGGCGCTCTGAATATGGAAGGCCCATGAGGCTGTGCCCATCGAGCCACAGCAGATCGAAGAGGACATAGGTCACGGGCGTGGTCTGCGCAAGGCGGCGCACTGCGGCCGCGCCGCGCAGATGCATGCGGGGCTGCAATGCCTCGAAGGTCAGACGACCGGTCTCGTCAAAGGCGACGATCTCCCCGTCGAGGATCGCGGCGTGCGAGCTGAGCGCACGATTGAGCGCGCGCAGCTCCGGATAGGCGCCCGTCACGTCGTTGCCGTTACGACTCAACAGCCGGATCCGCCCGGGCTGGGAGTGTGCGATCGCGCGTACCCCGTCCCACTTGACCTCGAACGCCCAGTTGGACTCATCCGCCGGCAAAGCAGAGGGTCTCGCGAGCATCGGCTCCACGAAGTCGGGGATCTCCTGCGCCGTCGGATCCAGTGGGGGGTCCATCCGGTGGATCATCCAATCCTTCTCGGTCGAGCCGGCGTGAAACAGCGCATAGCGTCCACGCAAACGCTCACCCTGGAAGACGACGATGATCTTGCCCTCCCGCCCTTTGCCGTCCCGCTCCTTGCCGTCCCGCTCCTTGCCGTCCCGCTCCTTGCCGTCCTGCTCCTTGCCGTCCCGCCACTTCTCGCATGTGTACGTGCCTCGATCCCAGACCGTCACCTCACCTGCCCCGTAGTTGCCGGCCGGGATCGTGCCCTCGAAGTCGATATAGCTCAGGGGGTGGTCCTCGACGTGGATCGCCTTGCGATTGTGCTCGGGATCCTCGGGGATCCCGTTGGGGATGGCCCACGAGGCGAGCGCCCCATCGTGCTCGAGGCGCAGGTCCCAGTGCAATCGCGTCGCATGATGCTCATGCACCACGAAACGGGCGCTCACGACGCCGCTATCGCCGTCCAGATGATCTGACTCCGGCTCAGGCGTCGCGTCGAAGCGGCGCTTGCGCCGATACTCGCCGAGCCTCGGAGACCCCGCTTTTGCTCGCGCGCTCATGACACCCGAGCACTTATACCCGAGACTGACCTCTCTGACACCCGAGGACGGTCATCCTCCAGGCGTTCTATTCAGCCGCTGACAGCGAACGAGGGATCCACAGAAGTCTCCCGTGCCCGCCACTCCTGGAGGGCGAGCAGCGATCCGTCGATGATCCGGTTGAGGAACTCGGTACGGTCGTTGACATGCGGAAAGGACTCCTGCGGGACGGGGAGCTCGAGGAACTCACACAGGGGCTCCCAGCCTTCGGTGACGCTCCAGACGAGCAGCCGCTCTGGCGGGACGGTGCTCTTGACTGTCTCGACGTGGCGGTGCATCGTCTCGATCAGCTGCCGGGGCTCGGCGTTGCCGGATGCGAAGGTCCCCTCGCCCTGCCACAGCAGCCGGTCGATCATGCTCAGAAACCCCTTCCACTGCGGGTTCACGTGCGCCTGGGCACTGGAGAGCAACCGGATCAAGGACTCGCCGTTGCGTACCGCCCAGACGGTCTCGCGCATGCTGCGCTCCCACGCCTCGGGCTCGCGAACGCTGAGCAGAACCTTCGCGTCGGGGTAGACGTCGATCAGCTCGCGATAAAAGTAGCCGCCGGGCCAGTCGACCGTCGACTGGTAGCCGTCGAAGAGCTCATGCCAGGGTCCCTCACCGTCGAGCGCACGTTCCCAGAGTCCTGCCTGGTCGAGATCGGCGAGGACGTCGACCATGTGGTAGCACGGACCGAGCCCGAGCATTTCCAGGGCCATCTTCTGGGTAAGGGTGCCGGTGCGCGGCAGGCCTGCTCCTATGAGCTTCATCGGGCTGCTCCTCCTCGTGACGCGATTGTCGATGCAAAGACATATGCGGCGTACCGACGGACGATCTCACTCGGTTAGCCCGCTGTCCTGGGCGCTGGAGAGCGCCAGAGCGACTCTAACCAAGATCGATGAGCTCAGATGAACAAAGGGGTAAGACCTGTGAAGAGCCGGGGTGCGTGGACTTACCCCCACAGTCCACTGACCGGCATCGCCCAGATACGGTCACCGAGCGGGATGGTTTGGGCTCCGGTGTATACGACTACGCCCGCTCGAAAGCGTTCGCCGCGCGTGTCGCGAAGCTTGACAACCGCGGCGTAGTCTCTGTATCGGATCGTGGCGGAGGCCTTGACCTCGATGGCAGCTATCTCGCCCGACCGGCTCTCCATAATCAGATCGATCTCGTCGCGCCCCTGACGGTAGTGATGCAGCCGCACATCGGTGGCAGCCCACTCCGACAGTCTCAACAGCTCCATCGCGACGAAACTCTCTAAGAGGGAGCCCGTTACCTGATCGTCGTGGCCAATCCGTGTTTCGTCGGCGCCAAGCAGATGGGCGAGCAGGCCAGAATCGACGACATAAGCCTTGGGAGCACGAATCTCGCGCGCTCCGATACCCGGGCGCCAAGCAGGCAGCAGCTTGACGAGGAACACGGCCTCCAGCAGCCTCACATAGCTCTTAACGGTCTCGCCGGTGAGGTCGAGCCGTGCGGCGAGGTTGCGGTAGACCAGCTCACCGGCGGACTGGGAGGCAAGCAGACGCAGGAGACGCGGCATCTCCCCGAGCTTGAGCGCATCGGTGATGTCGCGCAAGTCCCTTGTCAGCGTATCTTGCGTGTAGTTGGCGAACCAGCGGTCGCGCCGGCGACCGGCAGGCCGCAGTCTCGCCTCGGGATAGCCGCCCGCCGCCGCGATCCCCGCGAACGCCTCACGCCCGATTGGCGCCTCGCGCACGATCGGCGCGCGCCCACCGAACAGCATGTCGATTGCGTTGGCGTGAGACTTGCGGATCTCCGACTGCGACAGCGGCCATAGTGTGATCGTCTCCATACGACCGGTCAACGCCTCGTGGACCCGGTTTGAGGCGAACACGTCCGCCGAACCGGTCAGCAGGAACCGGCCAGGACGCGTATCCCTGTCCACACGGTCCTTGATCGCCAGAAGCAGCCCGGGCGCCCGCTGAACCTCATCGATTACGACCGGACCGTCGAAGGCCGCAAGGAATCCGCCAGGATCTGAGCGAGCGGCTTGAAGGACGCTCTCATCATCGAGGCTGACCATGCTCGCCGGGTGCTCAGTGGCAGCGATCTGGCGCGCCAGCGTGCTCTTGCCGACCTGCCGTGCGCCCGTCACGAACACGACACGAGTGTCGGCCAGAGCCTCCAGCACAAGCTGCCTCGCTCTGCGGGGAACCGTCTGACCCACTACGCCTCCGGGCATGTGCGTATGGCTGAAGCCGTCTGCGCAGATGCAGAAACCAGATTGTGCATATGCCGAATCCTAACTGCGCAGATGTCCAAAGTAAAGTGCGCAGATATCGAAAGCCTGGAGGACCGGGATCGTCGAGGCGTGCGGCTGGTTGCCTCGCAGGAAGGGTCGGAGATAACCAGTCACCGCGGATAGTGGGGATTAGGCGATCCGGGCCGAGGTGGTCTCTGTGGAGTCCAATCCAGACCGACGGCCGGCGTCAGCAGTCGCCGCTGAACGAGTCCGTCAGGAAGCTGGCGAAATAAGGCGGCAGCTGGCTGTACCACGTGCCGACGTAGACGTAGCCGATGTTCTGCTTAGCCAGAGAGGTGCACGCCGAAGCGGGCTGGGGCGTAGCGACTTCATCGGGCGCGTTGTAGACGAGCGCGGAGAAGTCGTGGGCCGGGTAGCTCGCCTCCCAAGCGGCCGGTGTCCAGGAGGTGTAAGGGTCTTCGCCGGGAGTGTCGTAGGAGCCCTCGAAGGTCACGACGATGTTCGCGTTGTTGGCGGCGCTGCTGTTCAACATCCAATCCGAGCCGGGGTTGGCGCCGAAGTTGTATACGACCTCATTGTTGCTGCCCTCATGGGTGTGCACGTAGGAGGCGAGCGTCTGGTAGAAGCTCTGATTGCTCGTGCTCGTCCCGGGTACGTCATCGGAGACACCGTCGAAGAAGATCCCCGCGATCGCGCCCGGGTAGTACGAGTACCAGGCGTTGATCTCGCTCTCGATGCCGGCGATGCCGGCCTGACCGCCCTCGCCGTAGTCGGTCCACACGTAGCCGATGACCGAAGCGCGATCATAGGAGTAGCAGTTGTCGATCACGTTCGCCCACGCAGGCACGCTGGCGCTCCCAGGTCCTGCTCCTTCGGCGGCGTCGGCGATGATCCACGAGCCGCCGCCCGAGCCGTTGGTCTGCGAGCACGCCTCTGTCCAATCGGCGGGATTGGCGTTGTCATACAGCGGGATAAGCGTTCCCTGAGCATTGGCCACCGGTGGGCTGGGGGATGGCGGTGCGTCGCCGAGGAAGATGCCTGAGAGCACTGCGTTGACACCGGCGGTGCGGGTCACGACGATCGAGACCGTTTCCCCGGCGGCGACCGAGATCGGGAACGTCAGCCACGCACCATTACTGAAATCGCCCGACAGCGCAGCCGTCTGAGCACCCACGGTGATGGTCTCCCGCCGCCCCTGTTTATCCCAATCCAACGCATAGAGATGCAAGTTGCCCGTGTAAGCAGTTTTAAAGGTAAGCGTCAGTCGCACCTGGGAACTACTGAAATAGGTTGCCGCCTCACGAGTCAGCTTATCCGGACTCTCTAGCGCTCGTACATCTTTGGTCGAGGAGGCCCACACATAGCGACTACCCTGTGTCAGGCCTACCACGGCACTCGACATGGACGTGAGGTCGCTTGCGCCACTCCCAGCGCCCAAGTCATATCCAGCAGAGCCGTACGTGCCGACCCAGCTGCCTTGAGGGGCGCTTGTCGGTTCAATTACGGGAGGCGCGCCGGCGTCCCCGAGGAAGGCGCCGGACAGCACGGCATTAACACCAGCCGTACGGGTAACGACAATCGAGACCGTTTGCCCCGCGGCCACCGAAATCGGGAACGTCACCCACTCACCTTGACTGAAATCGCTCGAAAGCGCGACGGTCTGAGCACCCACGGTGATGGTCTCCCGCCGCCCCTGTTTATCCCAATCCAACGCATAGAGATGCAAGTTGCCCGTGTAAGCCGAATTGAACGTCAACGAGAGCCGCACCTGCTGAGCCGCATAGTATGCGGCCGCCTCACGAGTCAACTTATTCGAGCCCTCCAGCGCTCGTACGTCGCTCGTCAAGGGAGTCCATACGTAGCGACTGCCCTGCGTCAAGGTCGAGCTGACTCCGGGCGTGTCTGAGACATCGCTGGATCCGCCCCAGCCCGCCAAGTCATAGCCGCTGTGACCATACGCGCCGACCCAGTTGCCCTGAGGGGCACTCTGGAGCGAGGGCTTGGGACCAACCTGGAGACTCGCCTGGTTGTTGGCAGGGTTGACGTCGCCGGCAAATGAGACAGAAGCCGTGATCGTGCCTGACGGCAATTCGGCAAATGTGAGACCCGGCATATACATAACCGTCAGATTCAGTCCTTGACCGACGGCTGTCGTGCCATGGTAGGTAAACGTCAGGGTGTGACGGTCAGGCGAGATGACCTGGCTGTCAGATTCACAGGCAGATTGAGGACCGCAGGTATCTTCGAACAGTGCGCCTTCAATCGTCATACTCGACGGTAGGTTGAGCGTGAGGGTGGTCGTACCCGTTGCGGAGACGTTGCCTACGTTTTGCCAGCCCACAGCGAACCGACCACCCAACTGTGGATTACCGGCGGAGACGCTCCCTTCACCTGAAATTGAGGCGGCCAGATCGGGGCCTCCAGTACTCGCGCCTGCCACAGCCGTGGCTACGAGCGAGGCCGCTAGCACCACGACAAGCGCAGGTACATAGATTCGCCTGCGCATCAAACCGGCCTCCTGCCGTTGAAGTTTGAACCATGTCAATGTCGACCCGCTATCGCGGAAGACTTAGTCAGTGTCAGACGTCACACCAGACTAGGCAATAGTCCAACTGGTTCGTCTTCGTTCAAGCCTGTGAACGACCCACGGGTTCGGTCATCTCCTACATGCCCCGTTAGGACCGTTCGAGACGGTCATGATGAGGTATCCGTAGCGAAGCCTGCTGCCCCGCTATGTCGGCAGGCGAGCGGCAAGCAACCGCATCACCTGTTCGACCGCCACCTCCACGCTCTCATCACCTGAACGCAGCACAAGATCGGGCCGGCAGGGCGGCTCATACGGCGCATCGATCCCTGTGAGGTTGGAAAGCTCACCAGCACGAGCCCGCGCGTACAGGCCCTTGGGATCACGTCGCTCGCAGACCTCAAGTGCGGCATCAACGAAGATCTCCAGGAAGCACAGCTCGTCATCGGCGTGCAGCGCAGCCGCTGCATCCCGATCACAGGCGTAGGGGCTGACGAGGCTGACCAGTGCGATCGTGCCCGACTCCGCGAGCAGCCTTGCCACATGCCCGGTACGGCGGACGTTCTCCGAGCGTGCGGACTCGTCGAACCCGAGGTCTCCGTTGAGACCATGACGGAGGTTGTCGCCGTCAAGCAGAAAGGCGGGGCGCCCAGCGGCAATCAGGCGCTCCTCGACGATCATTGCGATCGTCGACTTGCCGGCCCCCGGCAAGCCTGTGAACCAGGCGGTTGCCCCGACCCGCCCCAAGGACTCCCAGCGACGAGTGCGCGTCATCCTCGATCCTTGCCACTTTACGTTGGAGCTGCGTTCGGGCCCGAGCGTCGAGCCGGAATCCTCACGCACAGCCGGCGGCCGGGTGGCTGCAATTGTACGCTGCTTGGAGAAAGGGTAGGTGGCGGGCATCCGTGCTGGCTACTACCTGGCTGTCTCGGGGCCTCAAGACATCCTTATGAAGATCGAAAGCGGCCCCGCGATGCTAATCATACACGTATCTCGATACCCCGACTACACAGCCATGAACGAGAGTGGCTCACCCCAGGAAGACACCAGACAGCACGGCGTTGACGCCGGCGGTGCGGTCGATGACGATTGGAACCGTTTCCCCAGCTGCCACCGAGATCGGGAACGACACCCACGCACCATTGCTGAAATCATTTGAGAGTGCAGCGGTCTGACCGTTCACGCTGATCAACTCTCGCCGACCCCGTTTATCCCAGTCCAGCGCGTACAGGTTCAGGTCGCCAATGTAGGCAGAGGTGAACGTCAACGAGAGCCGTATCTGCGTGGCGGAGAAGTAGGTGGTCGCCTCACGCGTCAACCCATTTGGGCTCTCAAGCGCACGCACATCTTTAGTCGATGAGTTCCACACGTAGCGGCTACCTTGCGTCAAGCTTATGGCTGCACTCGGGATAGACGTGAGATCGCTCGCGCCGTTCCAGGCACCCAGGTCGTAGCCCGCTGTGCCAAATGTGCCGACCCAGCTACCCTGAGGGGTGCTTGTCGATTCGATCACGGGCGGCGCACCGGCGTCACCAAGAAAGATGCCAGACAGCACGGCGTTGAGACCGGCCGTTCGTTCTACGACGATCGGGAGCGTTTCCCCAGCCGCCACCGAGATCGGGAACGACACCCACACACCATTGCTGAAATCACTGGAGAGCGCGACGGTCTGACCACCCACGGTGATCGTCTCACGCCTCCCCTGTTTATCCCAATCCAACGCATAGAGATGCAGGTTGCCGGTGTAAGCCGAGTGGAACGTCAGCGCCAGCTTCACCTGGTTGTGGTTCGTGTAGGTAGCCGCATCGCGGGTCAGGCCGTCGGGGCTCTGCAGCGCCCGGACGTCGCTCGTCGAAGAGGCCCACACGTAACGGCTGCCCTGCGTCAAACTCAGGCTGGCCCCGGGCAAGTCCGAGACGTCGCTTGATCCATCCCAGCCCGCCAAGTCATAGCCCGCGGAGCCGAGCGCACCGGTCCATGTCCCCTGGGGGGAGCTTGAGACCACCGGCGTCGTACCAGGGGGCGACCCTGCATCGCCGAGGAAGATACCCGAGAGCACCGCGCCGCTGGGCCAGCTTTCGCCGTTGACCGTGATCATCACGCTCCCGCCCGCGGGCTCGCTGATCGGGAAGATCGCCCATTGACCGTTGTTGAAGCCTGCGCTGCCCATGTCGGGGTTGTTCGAGAAGGCAACGGCGTTGCTACCGCCGACTTTGAGCGACTCGAATTCTTTTGACCCCCCCTTGCCCCAGTAAACAGCGTAGAGACGCAGGTTCCCGGTATAGGCGTGGGTGAAGGTCAGCTTGACTTCCAGCTGCTTGGGGTCGTAATAGGCCGCCGCGGTGCGCGTCGAGCCGGTCGGGCCCGTCAACGCGCGCAGATCACTCGTGCTCGCCACATACAAGACGCGGCTGCCGTGGACCAGGCTCATCGTCGCGTTGGGAAGTTCGCTCACGTCGCTTTCGCCTCCCCATCCCGCCAAATCATAGCCTTCGCTGCCGAAGGCGCCAACCCAGTTTGTGCCGCTTGAAGTGGACGAGGGGACGAAGACCGCCACGGGACCCCTGTAGAGACCTTCAGTTGCGACTAGGCCGCTTGCACTGATGGCGATGCTCGTCACCGGGTCGGGGTTTACGAGCGACTGAATTTCGCTGAGCGCACCAGATGAGCCGATCGCGTGCAGATGGACGGCCGAGTTGTCGTATCCGGTCGTGGCGATCATGTCGCCACTCGGACTGAACCCGGTTACTGTGGGGGTAGCCTGGATTTCGCCGCCGCCGATAGACGTCAGCACGCCCGATGAAGCCACCGAGTAAGTGCTCAATACCTCGCCTTTACTCCCAAATCCGGCCACGCTGAGGACGCTCCCGCCGTTACTGAACACCGCATTTTCGCCCGGCCCACCGGAAGCGCCGAACGGGGATCCGGCCACTGCCGTGAGCGCACCAGCGGAACTGACCGAAAACATGCTCACTCCAGCGGAATCTGGGACGGAGAGCAGGGCCCCCGTCGGACTGAACGCTGCTTGGCCGGACCCTTTGACGCTGTAGGGCGAGCCGACTGCAGGCGTCAGAACTCCCGAAGCGCTCACCGCGAAGATGTACAGAGATTCGCCTGCGCTCACCTCGAGCAGTTGCCCGCTCGGACTGAAGGTGACTGAACCCGGCTGAGCGCCCAGGGTAAACGGGGAACCGGGTGCCGCCGTCAGAGCACCTGAGGAGCCGACGGAGAACATCGAGATGGTGTTGCTGCCTTCGTTTGCGACCGCCAGAAGTGTCCCGCTAGGGCTGAACGATACAAAATGAGCGGAAGCGTCCGGCGGGGTGCCGCCAACAGGGGTCAGCGCTCCTGAAGAGCCCACGGAGAAGATCGCGGTCCCGTCAGCGAGCAATGTGCCGCTGGGGCTGAATGCCAGGCCTGATCCCCCATTGGTCAATGACGAGAGTGGCGAGCCCGGCGCAGGGGTATACGCCGGTTCGCTCGCTGCGGCGGTGCTCGGCGCTAGAAAGCAGAGCGCCACGGTCGCAGCGCAAAGGCGCCGTCGCAGGCTCCGCAAGTCGCTCGTGGGGGCGTGCGGCTCATGTTCAGTCGAGGCATAGAGGGTAGTCATACAGCAACCGTATAGGCGTGTGGAGGTCCTAACCACCCACCGGTTGGCTAATCCGCGTTCAGGCAGTGAACGCGGCGCGCAACGTCACGATCGTGTTGCCTTGGGTCGCATCCGCGCAGGCTCATGGAGCATCCAAGACTACGAGCACGGGGCATCCGGCCCCGCATCCAAGCGGAGTGGAGTGACTGCGGCGTCAGCGTCCGTATGGCCGAGCGCTGGTATGGCGCCCGGACGCCTTCAGGTCTTGGCCGCCGGCACGGGCTCCTCGTCGGAGACGGCGCCGTTGGAAGACGTCGGTGCAGCGGATGCGGAGGGCGCGGTTCCGGCGGCCGGAGCGTAGTCGTAAGCGTAGGCGTAGGGAGCATTCCTGCGGGCCTTGAAGCCATTGGCGATCACCCCCAGCAACGGGGCGCCCGCGCCAGTGAGCGTTTCGTGCAGACGTTGGGCGACATCGCGGCGGTTGCGGCCCACACGGCCGACAATGATCACGCCGTCAACCTTGCGCAACAGTGGGAAGGCATCCGATACAGCGGTTAGTGGCGGGGTATCGATGACGATCAGGTCATAAGAGAGCTTCACTCGATCAAGCAAGGTCTCCATCGCGTGGCTCTCCACCAGCTCCCCCGGATTCGGGGGTAGCACGGCACCGGCAACGAGCGCGTCGAGAGTCTTGCCTTTCGCGCTGTCCTCGGACGTCGCCCCCAAATCGATCAGCTGTGTCGCATCGCTCAATGATACGGCGCCGATCAGCACATCCGCCAGGCCCGGCCCGAACTGGGCATTGAGCTGGCGCGCGAGCGTCGGACGCCGCAGATCGGCCTCGATCAGCAGTACTCGCGAGCCCATTCTCACGGCCGCAGCCGCCAGGTGACGGGCGATCGTCGTCTTGCCATCACCGGGGGCAGCCGACGCGACCAGCAATGTGCGCAGATCGCGATCGACATTGAAATAGCGCAGATGAGCACGGATCAGATGGAAAGCCTCGGACTCGCCCGGAGGTAGAATCGCTCGCTTGTCTCCACTGCCTCGGGCGGAACGCGATAGCGCCGTACTCTCGGGAATGACCCCTAGCAGCGGCAGGCCATAGACAGCCTCTAGGTCCTTCGGCTCCCTGATCCGTCGGTCGAGGCGCTCAAGCAGGAACGCCAAGCCCAAGCCGAGCAGAAGGCCCAAGAATGCGCCCAGAGCTGTGTTCCTCGATACCTTCGGCGAGGACTGAGCTGTGGGGACCGTTGCGGCCTGCGCGACTTCAACGTTGCCGTTGCGCAGTTCGGCAAGGACCCCAAGCGACTGAGCGCGGTCTTGAAGAGCAAGACCCGCGGTACCAACCCGTTCCTTCGGAGAGAGTACTGCCAACTGCTTATTCACAAGCGCCAGGGCAGAGGCGTAGTAGCGGTGATTGCTGCTCTGCTGCTCCTCAACGAACTTTTTGGTGTAGACGTTTGCGATGTTGGCCGCGAGCGCCGGAGAGGTCGCAGTAGCGGAAACATCGACAATGTTTGATTCGCCCTGAGCGCTGACGCTCACATCTGTGCTGACCTGTTCCTTCGTCAAACCCTGACGGAGCAGGTTGGCGGTCTTCCCCGCCATGTCACCGAGTTGGACAAGCTTGACATTTGTGTTCTG
This sequence comes from uncultured Solirubrobacterales bacterium, assembly GCA_963705245.1. Lineage (GTDB taxonomy): Bacteria > Actinomycetota > Thermoleophilia > Solirubrobacterales > Solirubrobacteraceae > Palsa-744. Next base: position 631,118 of record OY970062.1, read on the forward strand.
CTGAGCCTGCTGGTTGTTGCTGCTCGCCACAGGGAGCCCGGCAACCTGCTGGCCGAGCTGGTTGTTGCTGAAGACGAGCGATGCCGTTGCCGTGTACTTCTTTGTCTGATGCCTTGAAAATCCATAGGCCGCGCCTGCGACAACAACAACGCAGAGCAGGATCAGCAGTGCCCGGCGCCTGAGTACGCCCAGCACCTGCTCAATGCTTACGTTGGTCTGCTCATTGTCCACCGGATCAACTCCCTTCTTGCATCCAATGAGCGCAAACGAAGCCGCTCTCGGATCCTCCACCTAGCATGCAGTGTCTGGTAGAAGTTCAGGATGGTAGACCACAGTGCTCGTTCCATGTGCAATATGGCTGCCACAAATCGCCGCAGCAAGCTTGTTCCAACAGCATAGCCGCTACTCTGCCCTTCGTTATGAGGATAGCCTATGTCGTGGGCGCGCGCCCTAACTTCGTCAAGATGGCACCGGTCATTGCCGAGCTGCGTCGCCGCCTGCCAAACGGTCATCATGTGCTCATCCACACCGGGCAGCACTATGACCGGCTGATGTCCGAGATCTTCCTCCAAGATCTCGGGGTTCCAGCGCCGGACCATATGCTAGGCGTGGGCTCGGGTACCCATGCCGTGCAGACCGCGCGTGTGATGGAGCGTATCGAGCCCGTTCTGGTCAACGAGCGACCCGACCTCGTGATCGTGCCCGGAGACGTCAACTCGACGCTTGCAGCAACGCTCGTGGCCGTCAAGCTCGGTATCCCGATCGCCCATCTGGAGTCGGGTCTACGCTCCTTCGACCGCACGATGCCCGAGGAGATCAATCGCATCGTCGCGGATGAGTTCTCGGAATATCTCTTTCTGCATTCCGATGAGGCAATCGAAAACCTGCGTGCCGAGGGCATAGCCGACGAGCGCATGTACTTTGTCGGCAATACAATGATCGACTCGCTTGTCGCCATGGAGGGTCGCTTTCGCAGTGCGGACATCGCCTCCTCATTTGGTGTCCAGGCGGGTGATTACCTGCTCGTAACTTTGCACCGTCCGGCACTGGTCGACGGACCGCTGCTGGCCAAGGTTATGGACCGCCTGGAAGACGTAGGCCGCGAGATGCCCGTGCTTTTCCCAGTGCATCCCCGTACCCGAAAGATGATAGAGCGGATGGCACGCGAGCCCGCCCGAGGTGTCAGACTCACCGAGCCCAAGTCCTATCTGGAGTTTCTCTCTCTGGAGGCTGACGCACGCGCCGTGCTTACCGACTCCGGCGGCGTCCAAGAGGAGACAACATATCTGAACGTGCCGTGCTTCACGCTGCGGGACAGCACTGAGCGTCCCGTAACCGTGAGGGCAGGGACAAACACACTGCTCGGCCTTGAGCCCGAGCGCATCACCGATATTCTCTCCGCGCTCAGGCGACACAAGACAGTGGCCGAGCCACCGCAGCTGTGGGATGGACACGCGGCTGAACGTATAACCGATGTTCTACAACAAGCCGGAGAACCGGCGCGCACACATGTCGCCCAAACGGAAACCTCATGATGCTTAGGGGGGCTAGTGCTAGACGATGACAATGTCAGATCGATATACAAGCAATCAATACGTAAAGTGTAATCCCGATTGGCACATTGCCGATTCGCCCTGGAAGGCAACACAGATCCTGCGTATGCTCAACGCAGAGTCAGTCCAGACAATTTGCGAGGTCGGCTGTGGTGCAGGTGAGATCCTGCATCAGCTTCATGACCAGATGCCCGCAACTCGACGCCTTGTGGGCTATGAGATCGCAAAGGCACCCCTTGAGATGGCTGCTGACAGAGCATCCGATCGACTCTCCTTTAAGCTCATAGACGCGACCGATGATCAGGAGCTGTTTGACCTCATGCTGATCGTGGATGTCATCGAGCATGTTCCTGATCCAATTGCTTTCCTCAGCAACCTCCGATTCAAGTCCCAGCGGACCATCTTACATATACCGCTGGACCTATCTGTCCAAAGTATCCTCAGGCCCGGCAAGCTGATGTCGCTGCGAGAGCAAGTCGGCCATATTCACTATTTCACACCAGAGACAGCTATTGCGACAGTGCAAGAAGCTGGCTACACTATTCGAGAGCATACCTTAACGCGATCGTTTGATCTTCCATCCAAATCTATCAAGGCAGCCATGGCGCGCATACCTCGACGACTCCTATCCGAGGCTGCAACCGTACGCTTGCTAGGCGGCTACTCAATTCTAATCGACGCTTCAAATTATTGAGACATGCACGCATGTCCGCAAGCACTCGCCAAAGCTCTGCTGCCAATAGCAGGCATCAATCTATGCATACGAAACTAATCTCTGCTTACAGGGACACATATTCAGTTCCGGATGCGAGATCGTCGACGGCAAGTGTCGGCGCCTTGCTGATAGCTATCTGCTGTGCCGGGATCATCATCGGTCATGAGACCGCCGAAAACCCACTTGCAGCCAGTCTATTTGTGGCTGTGTTTCTAGGGGTCGTGGTCCTGATACTGGTAGGCCGCTCCTGGTTCACCGCGATAGTTGTAGCCAGCCTACCGTGGCTGGTCACGCTCAATACCCTCATACCCAAGCTGACCCTAACCTTTACCGCTGCCCTGAGCGCACTGCTTTTGCTTTCGCTCACTAAACGCTATACGCTAAAGGGGATACTATGGCTTGGACCACCCCTATTCCTATTGATCATACTGTTTGCTGCAATTAAGAGTGAGACAGAGGAACAACTGATCGAGGCTGCTAAGTATTCAATCTTCCCACTCATGGCGCTAGTCGTCGCAAGCCCCACAAATCGTGAATGGCTAATAAGTAAGCGCTTAGTATTCATTTATAGCGGTGTCACAGCCATGGCCGCTCAAGGAGTCATTATTCTCCTGCATATAGGAAGTACTGGCACTAAGTACGGAGTTGGGGAGCAGCTCGGCTTTGCTACTCAAAACCCTCATGAACTCGCATTGGTTGGTGCAACGCTAGCGATTGCATGCCTCATCACCATTCGAGACACCCGCTGGCGTTTGGCGACTGCCGCTATTGCCCTGACTCCTGCACTTGCCACAGGAGTGCGATCAGGTGTAGTGAGTATTGCCGTCTCACTACTCGTTTTGGCCATCCGTACTCGACTTCGCCTAAGTATCGTCATTAGCGCAATCGTTCTGTGCGCGATAATCATATTTAGCGGAGTCGGTACGATCATTGTCAAGCGCTACGAACGAGACCAGGCGAAAGGTGAATTTTCATCCATAAGCACAGCCGGATCTGGACGGGGAGGACTTTGGACGACAATACTCTCGTCTTGGAGCGATAGTGGCACAGCAAGGATATTTGTCGGCGACGGCTTCCGTTCAGTAGAGCGAATCGAGGAACAACACCTCTTCAAAAGAGTTTTTATCGCACAAAGTGACTTCATCGGGGTGCTTGCCGAGCTAGGAATTATAGGTCTAATAGCGTGGCTACTGACCTGGTTAACTATCATTAGCGCAAAGGTCAATTGGATCCTGTTGCTCCCGCTGGGTATTTACGCTTTGCTGGATGGCTCGCTGGAATATGTGGGTGCAACTGTATTTTGCATTGCATTGGCCGGTGCGTGCACATCTTTGAGCTCCTTGCGTCAAGATGCAGATGAGATCACATCAGATCGCCCTTCTATGTCTCCCATGCAGCGAGCTGAGCCAGCTCCTACCTGATAGGTATCTCCGCATGACGACCGAATTCAAGCGGAAGTCACGCAAGCTTTGAAACTCTCACGAGCTTTGTGGCGCAAAGACAGTGAGTCGCCGTCTACTGCACAACATGGCAGCTACCGCTCAGGTTTTGCTTTTGGAGTCCTGAGTTTTCTCACTCTGGGGGCTCTGGGAGTTCTGTCAACAATTTTGATTTCTCGAATTTACGGTGTGGGGATCATCGGACAGTTCGCGCTTGTCTCTGCTCCAGTCGCGATCCTCTGGGTTTTCTCGACCGCGAAGGAGCAAGCGGCACTCATAAAGGAGATAACTGGTATCCCCCCTCGACATCCACGGGTTACGCAACTGTTCGCGGCCGTCTTTACCTTCTCATCGGGACTTACTCTGATAATGTCTGCGTTGGCCGCGGTTCTCTCATGGCTGGCCTTTCGTGGCCCTCTCAATCACCCCGAATTGATTCCCGCTGCACTTGTCAGCATCGCTGGATACGCAATAGTCACTAACACCGGTTGGAACATCGACTCGGTTCTTTCCGCTTTCGTCGCGGGGCGTCAGCTGTTCTGGGTACGCCTACACGAAGCGCTAAGTTTCGTAATCATCGCCATTGTCATTGGCCTTGCTTGGCATTCGGTCTGGGGCCTAGTGATTGCCACAATCGGAGGCTCATTTACTGCGCTATTGCACAGAATTGTGGTTGTGCGCGCGTTTGTTCGTGGACGCCTAAGCAGAGCCGAATATAGAGTTGGGCTAAGTGTCTTGCCCGATTTGTTGCGTTTTGGCCTCAAGATCACCCCTGGTGGAATCGCTCAGGGAGTGAGCCAGCAGATTGGAGTATGGGCCCTCGCTGTGATCGGCTATCCCCTTGCCACAATCGGCGCTTATAGCCGAGCCCAAACTGTCCCAGAACGCCTACAACAGGTCAACATACGCATCGTCGAGGTTCTTTATCCAACCTTGGTTGGACGCCGCGCCAGGGGTGATCATGAAGGCTTCGACCGCGCGTTGATCGATTCGATCCGCTACGCCCTACTGGGCACCGTACTTTTGGCGGCGGTGCTTGGTGGAGCGGCTTATTCCATTCTCAACGTCTTCGGCCCAGGCTTCAGTCGAGCGGCACCCGCGCTGACGCTACTGATCGCCTATCCCGCTTTGGCCTCGATCACGATCACTCAGAACCAGGCATTCTTCGCTGTAAATCGTCCGGGGCTAACCAGCATTATTACGCTCACTCGTCTGGCTGTCACAATTATCTTGACGGTGGTCCTCACACCGGCAATTGGGATCACCGGTCCCGCGCTCGCCCTCCTCGCTGGTTATGTCTTGCAGGTGACTTGGGGAGCGATCGCGCTACTACCCTTCCTATCCCAATCATTGCATATAATCTGGCCTCTAAAAGAGCGCATGGCACTTGTTATATCCTACATCTGCGGATTCGGTGCGACAAGGGGTGTAGAACACGCAGTTCCCTCCACTGGCGGTCTACTGCTTTGCCTCGTAGTGGGCACAGTATCTTATGCTGGGGCTTTCCTTGCAACAGGAGGCATCAACGACAGAGATCGCCAAAGACTCACCGAGGTCATCGGCCGAGCTAGATCTTGGCGTAGGCACGTAACTCCACCCACCGCCGAGATTAGCGACTTCCCTCAGCCTTAGGTCGGCTGGCAGAGACTCTAGAGGCGACGCAACGCCGTGATCTTGCCGACTTGCTCAACAATAGACAGCTCACCTTCATCGATTAACTCGCAAACAAGATGATAAGGACCAATGGTCCTATCTATGGAATCATCAAAAGCAACGATGGCATGCGAGACAAGGTGCGACTTCCAGGCCTCCCAGTCTCGACGCACTCCCTCGTAGCTATGATCGCCATCAATCCAAAGCAGGCTCACCGGTGTACGCCAACCAGGAGTGACGATCTCACTTGAGAGGTTAACTAGCCGAACGTGCTCATAGCACCTCGTTCTTAGCATCGCCTTGAAGAAAGCAGCCCGATCTTTCGGTCCAAATTCTCCTCCGAGAATACCTGTAAACGGCTCATGTGGGTCAATCGCAAAAACGGGGCTTGAAACGGGAGCTGCCCCGAGCGCTAGAGCTACCGTCGAACGACCGCGAAAACTGCCGACCTCGACGATGCATCCCGCGCCGTCTACCCCGCCTGCCAGGCGATACAGCAGATCGGCCTCCTCCAACGAAATCATGCCCTCTGCGCGGGCAACGGCACGCAGGTGCGCTGGCAGGCGATGTCGCATCAACACCCGACGAAGGCCGGCTCTTACCGCATCGATCATAGGCAAAGCATATTGGAAAGCCGACAGGCGGCGAAACATGATTCGCCGCGAGTCCTCTAGAACCTGCACGAGCGTAATGATGTCCGAGTCTTGGGAGTCGCGGCGCAACCCAGAATCCAGAACTTGGCCTTGTAGGGCTCAGTCTGGTAAGTTGCGGTCGTCATGGACGACTTAATGATCTCATCGGCTGATAGCCAAGCGCACACGACACATGCCTACTTGAGGCCGTGAGCAGGAGCATGCGCTGGATACTCCCAGACATCGTCAAGAGGGATGCCTACGCTGCGACCACTCCTCGCATCCGCGACCGATCGTCGTCTTCTCTCCACCTCGAACGTCTTTCAATCGCGAAACCGACTGGATGGAGCCGAGATGACTCTTTTCCAGGTATCATATTTGGGGCTATACGTGCGTAACTGCATCATTGTAGGTTCAGGTCGGAGCGGCACCAGTATGCTGGCCGGCGTGCTGCATACGTCCGGCTACAACATGGGTGACCAGTTGCTTCCTCCAACATCGTCGAACCCCAGAGGTTATTTCGAGAGCTCTGAGATTAATGAACTCAATAATGACTTATTGAGTGCCGTTATCCCCGTTCGACCACGACGTCCCCTGAGCTATCTCTACCCGCGACGACTATCAGCTGGACAACTGTGGCTTGCCGATATTGGGATAAATATCGAACTCTTACCGACGCCCTCACAGGTCCACAAAATGAGCGCTCTTATCCCTCCTGATCCCTTTTGTCTGAAGGATCCGCGTTTTTGCTATACGCTTGCTGCATGGCGCGATAGTCTTGCTTGCGATGTATTTCTCTGCGTCTTTCGTGAGCCTGGACGTACAGCAGCAAGCATAGTTAAAGACTGCAAAGAGCAACGATATAGGGGCCTACACGTGACCAGAAAACGCGCACTGCACGCATGGACATCTATGTACAAGCACATCGTTGAACGGCATCGATATAGAGGCGAGTGGGTGTTTATTCACTATGAACAGATCCTCGATGGATCAGCGATTCCCCGAATCGAGGATATCCTTGATACAGAAGTCGACTCCAGCATCGTGGATCCTAAGTTGATGCGTTCTCCAGATTCAAACGACCTTCCTCAGCAAACCGTTGAACTGTACCGACACCTCTGCTCACTTGCAGCATATTCTGAATAATACATCCAGAAGAACTTGTAAGAATATTGGCTAAGACAATGTCAGCAAAACAACATGTCACACCACTTCCCATAAGTGTGCTAATTCCAGCCTATAATCGCGCCCATTTGCTCCCGCGTGCACTTGCCAGTGTTCGGGCTCAACAGCCTAGACCTCCAGCAGAGGTAATCGTTGTAGACGACGGTTCCAAAGACGAGACAGCAAACGTTGCTGAAAAGCTGGGAGCTAAGGTGATTCAACATCCACGGAACCGCGGTCTAGCTGCAGCTCGGAATACTGGTCTTCAGGCTGCTTCATCTTCATGGGTCGCCTTTCTAGATTCAGACGATGAGTGGCTGCCGCATCATCTTGCTCATCTCTGGGAACTACGGGCGGAGCATACACTTGTTGCGAGCTCCGCTTTGCGTTGTGGCCCAAAGCCAACCTCGGACCGTGTTCATGGTCCTTTGACACGCAAAGCGCAGATCCTCCGTACCGGTGAGCAACTCGTCAATCCCGAGAACATTATTCCGGTCAGCGCTACCATGGTTAAGCGAGAGACTGTCGTAGCACTTGGTGGATTTCAAGATAACTGGGGTGTCGAGGATTTTGATCTTTGGTTGCGCATACTTGAGCACCATACTGGTATATGCTCTTCACGGGTCAGTATTATTTATTACGTGCATAGAGAGCAAATGTCTACACAGAGTCAACGGATGCGCCGTGGTCAACGAGAGGCAATTGAGGCTCACAAAAAGCGGACTAATGCGTCCAATATCATGCTTCAACGCTGGGAGGCTGCAATGGCTTGGAGCAGATTGCGTGAGGCATTTGTGAATGGCAATCGCCGGGAAGCGGTGCACTGGGGACTGCATATTATATCTAAACCTAGCCGACTGACAGTTATGTTCAAGATAGTGATAAATCGTTTTCGCAGTTGGCGACGTGCGGTTGCCGTCCGTAGGGCAGGCGTTAAGCCATCTCGGTGAATCGTCGTCCTTCAAAATCTGAGTCCTACCTATAATCAATGGTCATAGTTACAGAATTTTATTTTTATGCGCTAATGCTACATCGTTCTGACAAGAAGGCACGACCGTTAATATGAGCGCACCGTCTGTTGTAACCGTGGGCCTTGTTTCGCCCCTGCCACCCCAGCTTGGCGGTGTCGCCACGGTTGCACGCTGGCTATTGGATCACGAGGAGGACATAGGCTGTCGCTATGTAGCATTTGATCTTAGGCGACCCGTAGACGAAGCAGGTGGACGCTTCCGGCTGCAAACACTCAGCAACCAACTCACCCTGGCGGGGCGCTTCCTGCTTTGGGCACGGCGCGCACCATCGGTGGTCCATTGCATGATATCGCCCACACTAATCGGGTTACTACGCGACGTGTTGTATCTCGGGATCCTCACCTGCTTTGGTAGGCGCACGATTGCTCACGTGCACGTTGTACGTCCAGATGTACACTGGTGGCGACTTGCAATGTGCACAGTCGGAAGACTGGCGACCGAGGTAATCGTACTCGGCACGGCCGCCCAAACGGCACTGGACGATCTCGGTGTTCAAAGCCGAGTAGCACCAAACGCCATTCCCTTTACCCCAGCCGTTATTCAAGACCCCATCAAACCGGGCTACTCTGGACCGTTCAAGCTGCTGTTCGTTGGAACTTTTGGTGAGCGCAAGGGCTGCCACGAGCTCATCGAGGCAATAGCCATACTGCGCCGCGAGGGATTTGACTGCCGTTTGAACATTGTTGGCCGAGAGGAGTATGCGGGGGAGGCGATAAGCCTGCACAATGATGTGGACGGCTATAGACTTAACAACATCGTGTACTTTTTGGGACAGCGTGCACCCGAAGAGCTCCCTTCCCTCTATGCTGACAGTGATGCATTCTGCCTTCCGTCGCGCCTAGAGGGCCTTCCACTAGCCCTCATTGAGGCGATGGCATACGGATTGCCTGTTATCGCGACGCCTGTCGGATGTGTTGAGGATCTTGTAATCCATGGGAAGACCGGCCTCCTGGCAAAGGTCGGCGATGCTATCTCCCTCTCCGAACAGATCGGTCGTCTGGCTCGGGATCCCGCCCTGGGTGACGAGCTGAGGAGCAACGGCTCACGGCACGTCGCCGCTCACATGGGACCCGACGTAGTGGCCAAAGTGTGGCACGATATTTACTCGAGTATCGACCGGATGACGACCCGTCATTTTGGATCGAACCCAAACGCCGGCCTACTTTACTGCGAATAGGATCGAAGAATGTGCGGCATCTGCGGGATTCTGCGTTGGTCGGGTTCTTTGGCCATTGACAAAAACACGATTACCGACATGTGCGCTTGTCTTGCACACCGCGGTCCGGATGGAGAAGGCGTGTGGACCGATCCAGCGGCAGGCGTGACCTTGGGCCACCGTCGACTCTCAATCGTGGATCTCTCCGATGCCGGAGCACAACCTATGCCCAACGAGGATGGCTCAGTGATTCTCACATACAACGGTGAGGTCTATAATCATATGGAGCTTCGCAGAGAACTAGAAATAAAGGGACACGTATATCGGTCTCACACAGATAGTGAGACGATCGTGCATCTATATGAGGAGGAAGGTCCTCGCTGCGTGGAGCGTCTACAGGGCATGTTCGCCCTCGCCATCTGGGATGGTCGCCGACGTGAGCTCTTCCTCGCACGAGATCGCGTTGGGGTCAAGCCCCTATACTATGCGCAGCTACCGGGCGGGCTGCTATTTGGATCGGAGATCAAGGCGCTGCTTGCCCATCCGGCCATGGTCCCCGAACTTGACGAGGAAGCTCTCTTCCACTACTTAACCTTTGCCTTTACGCCGGCCCCTCATTCACTCTTCAGAGGCATTCGCAAGCTGGCACCTGCCGAACGCATAACGATCGATAGTAATGGGTCCATACGTAGCGACATCTACTGGAGTCCGCTAAGCGATGAGGCCTCAAATGAAGTATCAGAGATGAGCGAATCCGAGATGGTGCAGCGGGTGCGCGAACTGCTGCGTCGATCAATCGCCAAGCGCATGATGTCCGACGTTCCGTTTGGTGTGTTTCTCTCAGGAGGGCTAGACTCATCGACCAATGTGGCTCTAATGTCTGAGCTCATATCCGAGCCGATCCGTACGTTTACCACAGCTCCACGAGGCCACTCCAAGTACGACGAGCTAGATCCGGCAAGAGTCGTGGCGCAACACTTCGGCACCAACCACCACGAGATCATTATCGACGAGAGTGACCTGGCGGGTTTCATCCCCGAACTGCTTGCCCAACAGGATGAGCCGCTGTCGGACTGGACATCAATTCCCCAGCACTTCGTATCCCAGCTGGCGCGCGACAGCGACACCCCAGTCGTGCAGGTAGGAGAGGGAGCCGATGAGCTATTTCATGGTTATAAGGGCTACGCGGACCACCGACGCTACTTCGTGCCTTTTCAGCGCTATCTTCATCCCCTTATCCGCCGTCCCATCGGCCGAGGCGGAGAGGCCCTGACGAGTCGACTGGGACGTGCAGGGCGCTATGGAGAGGCACTTCGCGACGCCGCCTACAGTTCAATCCCTTACTGGGGCGGATCGATCTGCTTTCGCGGCGAGCTGAAGGATGAGGTCATTGGCCCCCGTCTTGCAGGCTACCCCAGCTCCCTGCAACTGGCCGAGCAACTGTGGTCGGAAGCAGGGACAATTCGCCCAGACGTAGATCTCTTTCAGCGCATGACCTACATCGAGCTGAAGCAGAGGCTGGCAGAGCTGCTCCTGCAGCGCCTGGACCGCATTGCCATGCTCAGCTCAGTTGAGGGCCGCGAGCCTTTCCTAGACCACGAGCTGGTGGAGTTCGCCATCGCCTTACCACCGCACATGAAGCATCGCAACGGCACAGGCAAGTACGTTCTACGCGAGGCGATGAAGGACGTCTTGCCTCGCGAGATTCTGGAGCGTCCCAAGCAGGGCTTCGGAACACCGATGGCCGAGTGGCTGCGAGGTCCATTCGGCCAAAACGCCCAGGCAAGCATCCGGCAGTCAAGTCTGGTGCAGCGCGGCTTGATCCGCTCTGACCCCGTTGACCGCCTCTTTGCTGCTCACCGGACAGGTCGATCGGATTGGAGTTACCACCTATGGAACATCTACAACGTCTGCGCTTGGCATGACCGCTGGGTTGCCCATATCGTATAACTCGTTGGTGAGTTTATAAAGACTCCTGGCTCGCAGCAAAGAATGCTGCAGCCGACGCGAAACCGAGCGCCACCGGCGCGTCACACCACCGCGTGTAAAACACACGCGTGGTCCCCCAACGCTGCCGGCGGAACATCGCATGACCGTTTCTGTGCATCATGCGTGTTAGCGTGTATCGGGCGATATGGCTGACGGTTTCGGCTGGCACGAGATTACGTTCCGCCAGCCGCGTCAGGACCGTAAGCCCTGTCCCTGCGCTATGCGAATCCTCTGGGTATCGTTGTCCGCGCCACAACCTCGCACGGCCTTCGACATCGAAGAAATCTGACATGTATACGCGGGCGCCCCGCTCGATTGCAGAAGGAATCCGCGGATCTACGCCTTCCAGCCTGCATAGGGCGTCTAAGACGTATCCTGTGTGAAAACCGTCAACCCACTCAAGATCTTTGGCATCACCGTAAGGCCAAGTACCGTCAGGTCGTTGCGCATCGAGAGTGCGTGCGGTGGCCATACACACCGCCTCCGATACCCCTGGCACTTCAGGAGCAAGCTCGTGCACCACGGCAGCGCCAAGAAGATTCGCATTGTGGATGAGGCGGTCACTATGAGGGTGGTAGGCAAAGTATCCCTCGTCCGGCAGGAACAACTCTCGGGCGACCCATTCAGCCGCAAGCTTGGCGCGCGCACCCCATTCGGGCCTATCGAGCGTGACTGCCGCCTCAGCGAGTGCGTTGGCCGAGAATGTCGTGGCCACGACATTCGGGCTGCCTCCAGAATAGGAGCTCCATCGCGTCTGCGTATCCCACGGATAGCCCCATCCCTCCTCGCCGCAGGTCGTGTCCTCGAAGAGGGTCTGCAACGCATCGAGAGCAAGCTCGCGCAGATGGTCATCCTCCTGTGCCGCAACAAGGCGGGATGCGGCTTGACCGAGGAGGGCAGGGGCCTTGGGAACCAACGAGTGGTGGCGCCGGTAGAGGCGGCGAATGTCCAGCGGCAAGCGGGCGTGCAGCTGAATGATCACCTGGCGCCGACGCGGGCCACCCACCAGCGGGGCGGGCCAGCGAATGAACAGGCCGTCATATGGATCCGGCCCACGCCACCGTGTCCTAGCTGCCAACTCGATAAGACGCCGCGCCGCGCCGCGTAGCTGCTGCACCTGGGTCACGTCAGACTCCGTCACGACGCGCGACGATACCCTTTTCGCGTGCTATCCGAGGAACAAGAGTCGACCAATCGCCGCGACTGCGCAATAGTGCTCGATTGTGCCATCGATCGGCTCGACATGCCGCAGACCCTGGCACGCACCCGAGCTATCGTCGAGGAGGGTGCGTTTGTCCAGCAGGTATCGATCAACGCGGCTAAGCTCGTCGCGCTTCGCCACGACTCAGAGCTGCGCGACGTGGTCAACCGATGCGGATTGGTCAATGCCGATGGCCAATCAGTGGTATGGGCATCCCGGCTGCTCGGCGACCCACTGCCCGAGCGCGTCGCCGGAATCGACCTGATGTATGCGCTGATCACCATGGCAGAGCGCGAGGGCTACAGTGTCTACATCCTCGGTGCCCGCCACGAAGTGCTTGAGACAGCAATCAAGCGACTGCGCGAGACGTACCCGAGTCTACGTATAGCCGGATACCGAGACGGTTACTTCTCCGACGAACAAAGCTCAGAAGTAGCCCATGCTATCCGCGAGTCCGGGGCACAGATGCTGTTTGTGGCGATTAGCTCTCCCCGTAAGGAGCACTGGCTCGGCGAGTATGGTGCCAGCCTGAACGTCCCATTCGTCATGGGCGTGGGGGGATCCATCGACATCGTCGCTGGTATAACGCGCCGCGCCCCCCTCGCATGGCAGCGGCTCGGAGTCGAGTGGCTCTACCGCCTCCTTCAGGAGCCGCGCCGAATGCTGCGACGCTACCTGGTAACAAATGCTCAGTTCAGCATCCTCGTCGCACGCGCAATGGCTGCACGGTTACTCAGGATTCAACAATAGGCGAGTGGTATCAGGATGGTGCTGAGCTACCTTGCCACACTGATCGCCTACCATCCTCGGATCCGGACAACTACGGGTTCAGTCGAACTCCGGCCGCGTAGCGTTATCCGAGGAAGATCCCTGCAAGCACAGCGTTAGCTCCCGCCGTCCGATCGACTGTGATCGTCACCATCCCACCCGCCGCGACGCTAATCGGGACCGACACCCACGCGCCTTCATGGAAAGAGCTCGACAGCGCCACCGTCTGCCCATTCACCGTAATGATCTCTCTGCGCGCCGTGGAGTCCCAATCCACCGCATACAAATGCAAAATCCCACTATAAGCAGCATTGAAGCTCAACGACACCCGGATCTGAGTGGCGTTGGTGTAGGTCGCCGCCTCCCGACTCAAGCCATTCGGCGCCTCCAGCGCACGTACGTCCGTCGTGCTAGCCAACCACCTGTAGCGAGTGCCTTGCACGAGGCTCAGCGACACGTTCGGCAGGCTGGACAGATCTCCGGTCACCCCCTCCCAGCCAGCCAGATCATAGCCCACCGAGCCGTATGTGCCAACCCAGCTGCCCTGCGGAGCGCTGGATACAGGCTCAGCCGGGGGCGGCCCCGCATCTCCGAGAAAGATCCCAGACAGCACGGCGTTTGCTCCGGCTGTGCGGGTGACAATGATCGGAACGGTCGCGCCGGCGGCGACACTGATCGGGAGGGAGATCCAGGCGCCCTGGCTGAAGTTCCCCCCCGTGAGGCTGGCTGTCTGTCCATCTGCGGTGATGGTCTCCCGGCGAGCAGCGGAATCCCAGTCGACCGCATAGAGGCGAAGGTTCCCCTTGTATGCAGCGCTGAAATGCAGCTGTACTTCAATCTGCTTTGGATCTGCGTAGGTGGCCGCCTCTCGCCCCGAACTAGTCGGGCTCTGCAGTGCCCGGGGATCCTGGGTCTGCGAAGCCCACTCATAGCGGCTGCCGTGGACGAGCGTGGCCGTGGCACCCGGTATGTAGCTGACATCGCTCGATCCATTCCATCCCGCCAGGTCGTAGCCTGTCGAGCCCTTTGCTCCCACCCAGTTTCCCTGCGCCCAGCAGGGCGAGTTCCACGCTTCGAGTTCGAGGCCCTTCTGCATGGCCATGAATTTCATCGCGTTAGCCTGCGCGCAGAACTGGCTCGGCGTCTCTTTGTACTCGACCTCGAAGACCGCCTTGCCTGCCTTGATGAAGGGTTCGAGCAGGCTGCACTCGGAGTAGTCGAAGCATTCCTCGTCGAGCGAGAAATCGAAGTAGGGCTCGAGTTCGGCGGCCTGATCAGTGTCGCTCTTCAGGGCAATCGATAGACCCAGCGAATGCGCCGTGTTTGCCAGCCACTCGTTGTAGGTCAACTGCTGGGCCGCTGTGAGCGGAAAGCCGGTGTTATTCTGAAACCCGTCGACGTTGTCCGCCTCGACGCCGTCGAAGCCCTTTTCCTTGCACAACTTCAAGCGGGCTTCAATAAGTGGCTCGATGATCGACAGCTGGCGGATGTCAAGCCATTTCTCTTCCGTCCATCCGGGATCGGCTTTGCCCAGAACAGACGCTGGGAACTTGGAAGCATCCGGTCGCCAGCCCTCCCACGTGCCCGCATCCATATAACAGATCACATGTCGGCCTTGAGCATGGAGCGAGGACACCACAGACGTTTCGTTTTCGAATAGATCGATGTCGTAGACTTGCGCGTCCACCGACTGGTCCACAGGCACCGACAGCTGCCACTGCCAGGTCGAGTTCTGAGGCGGGACCCACCAGCTGGAAGCCGCCTGTGAGACCTGGGGCATCACGAGCAGAAGCAGAAGCCCTAACAAGAACCCAAGCCACACTGCTCCTTCCAAACGGGCGGATGGAAGTTTCTTAGCCAAAGAAAATCCCCGACAACACCGCATTGACACCAGCGGTCCGATCCACCGTGATCGTGACTGTTCCACCCGCGGCGGCACTGACCGGGAAGACAACCCACGCACCCTGACTAAAGTCGCTCGACAACACGGCAGTCTGGCCATTCACCGTAATCATCTCGCGCCGACCCTGTTTATCCCAATCTACCGCGTACAAATGCAAAGTCCCACTGTACCCGGCACTAAAGCTCAACGACAGACGGATCTCGCTTGGGCTGGTATAGGTAGCCGCCTCACGGGTCAATCCGTTCGGAGCCTGCAACGCACGCACATCAGTCGTACTAGCCGACCACCTATAACGGGTACCTTGCGCAAGACTCAACGCCACGTTCGACAGATTTGATAGATCGCCGGCGGTGCCTTCCCATCCAGCTAGGGCGTAGCCCGCCGACCCGTAGGCGCCAACCCACGTACCCTGTGGAGCATTGGACACGGTAGCTGCCGGGGGGGCGCCCGCGTCTCCGAGAAAGATCCCAGACAACACCGCGTTGATACCGGCAGTCTTATCGACGGTAACCGCTACCGTTCCACCAGCCCCGACACTGACAGGGACCGAAACCCACGCACCCTGACTAAAGTTGCTCGACAACACGGCAGTCTGGCCATTCACCGTAATCGTCTCGCGCCGTTCCTGGTTATCCCAATCTACGGCATACAAATGCAAATTCCCGCTATACGCGGCACTAAAGCTCAACAACACGCGAATCTCGTTAGGGCTGGTATAAGCGGCCGCATCACGAACCAAGCCATCCGGTCGCTGCAACGCGCGCACATCGCTGGTGTTCGCTGCCCACTCATAGCGGCTGCCCTGCACGAGACTCGCGGTCGCACCTGGCAAATCGGAGAGATCTTGAACACCATTCCAGTCAGGCAATAGATAACCCGCCGAGCCCACCTGCCCCGTCCAACTGCCTTGCGGGACGCTTGAGACAGGTATCGCTGGGGGCGAACCCCCATCTCCAAGCATGATCCCCGACAACACTGCGGTTGAATTGGCGGTCCGATCAACTGTAATCGTCACTGTTCCACCAGCCGTGACGCTGATCGGAAACGAAACCCACGCACCCTGACTGAAATCACTCGACAATACTGCCGTCTGGCCATTCACTGTAATCGTCTCGCGCCGTTCCTGTTTATCCCAATCTACGGCATACAAATGCAAAGTCCCGCTATACGCAGCGCTAAAGCTCAACAACACCCGGACCTGAGTAGCGTTGGTATAGGCAGCCGCGTTACGGACGTGCTCACCTGGATCCGACAACGCACGTGGATCGCCAGTGTTCGCCGCCCATTGGTAGCGACTACCCTGAGCGAGATTAACAGTCACACCCGGTAGATAGGAAAGGTCACCGACGGATCCGTCCCAGCCGGCAAGGTCGTAGCCAGCTGAGCCAAACCCACCTACCCAACCACCTTTAGAGAGTCCCTGTCCGGTATTCGCTGGCGGGGCACCGGCGTCCCCGAGGAAGATTCCAGACAGCACCGCGTTCTTACCAGTGACACGAGTGACGGTGATCGTCACTGTCCCCCCAGCCGGAACGTTGACTGGGTACGAAATCCAGGCTCCCTGGCTAAAGTCAGAACTCAGAAGCACCATGCGTGGGCCCGAACCATCATCGACGGTAACCGTCTCCTGTCGCCCCAGTTTGTCCCAATCAACCGCATACAAATGCAAATTCCCGCTATACGGGGCGGTGAAACCTAGCTGCACCTGAACCTGGTTGGTACTGGTATAGGCGGCCGCATCCCGCGTCAATCCTTCCGGCCCCTGCAACGCACGAACATCACTTGTATTCCCCGCCCACTCGAAGCGGCTACCCTGCACGAGGCTCGCAGTAACGCCCGGCATGTTGGAGAGATCCTGAGTTCCATCCCAATCGGGCAGCAGATACCCTGCCGAGCCCACTTTGCCCACCCAGCTGCCTTGCGGTTCCTTCTGCACCTGTTCTGGTGCCGTCGGCCAGCTCGTCGTGGCGGTGTAAGTGCTAGTCGCCGCCGGCGCGCTCGTCCACCCTGACTGAGTCCCGCCATAGGAGGATCCGACGCCACTTACACCCGTGAGCGGCGCGTTGACCGCAGAACCAGAGTTCTGGACGGTGACCTGGTTGCCTTCGATGTAACCGCTCACCTGACTGGCATTTGCCTTGCTCCAGGCCTGCTGCTCGGCGAGCAGCTGCCCGATCTGTGCCATCGTGAGCTGTTCGATCGGAGTATTGAAGTACCGGTTGTACTCGGCCAGGAGTGGATTCATCACCGAGTAGAAAAGGCCGTCGCCGACTTTTGGTTCGGTGGCGGGAGGCGGTCCTGTGGTGGGTTCGCCTGGCGGCGGGCTTCCCATCAGATTTGGCTGGTGGAAGTAGTGCGGGCGGGGGTCGTTGCCCATCACGTGCTGGAACATATTGGTGTCGATGCTCGTCACGATTTCGGCGAAGTTGGCCGGTTTGGTCTCGCATGTGTTCGTCGGCGAGGCCACGCACTTGCCGCCTTCGACGACGGGCGTATACAGCTGGTTGTACTCGTCGATCTCCTGCGCCTCGGTGGAGACGTTGTAATAGATGTTCGTCGGATAGCGCGGAATCGCCCGGGCCGTTCCGTCGAGGAACGTTTCGCCTGCGGCATAGGCGGGGGTGGTGCTGCCAGCGATCGTCGGGTCGGGGTAGGGCTTGGAGGCATCAGAGCCAAAATATTGGATCCCTGCGCCGGCGAAGGCCGGCGCCAGCTTCGGGTTCTCCGGGTAGGCGCTCTCGACTGCGCCGTTGCTCGTCGGCAGCCCAGCCGGTTCGGGTGTGCCAGCCGCGCCCGTGTCGGTGAACGTCTGCTCGAGCGGGCCCCCGTTGGTCACTTCGGTTTTGATCACTTCTTTGCTCGCGTTCAGAGGGTCGCCAAACCAGCTGTTCGGCGGTTCAGTGGACGGCGCGGAGGACGTCGCGATCAGTTCCCATTTGTTGCTCCCGGCAACCTCGCGATAGATCTTGAATTGGGCAGCGTGACAGACGGCCGCCCAGCTCAGGGTCACCCCTCCCCCGGCACCTACTGTGACCGGCGCCGAGACTGTTGCCAGCGACTGGCCTCCGCCGGGTGTGAAGGTATCGGTGACGGCGTACTGATAGCTGCCCGGCGCCAGGGTGCCGGTCGCTCCCCCTTCTTCGGCCGTGTCGAGATCGGGCGGATCCACCGCACCCGGATTGCCCGGTATCAGGTTGGCCAAGCCCGAGTGCTCGCCTGTGACGATCACCCCGGGATTGTCGTTGCCGTACGCCGCCGTCGCTTCTTTGCTCTCAGTCAGGCCGAGCGTTTTTTCGGCCCAGGTGTTGTTCTGGTTGAGCTCCGCTTCGATGTAGGCCTGCGTGGCGCAACCGATGTCGATGTTTGGGTGGTCCCAAGTGTGGCTGACCCAGCCGAACGCATTCTTGTTGGCCTGGAACGCTGCCAGCAGGGGGTCGCTGCCGCCGTGTTCGGCCGCGTACTGTTCGCTGCCGCCGCCGTTGAACAGCATGTCGATGCGGAAGTTGTGTTCTTTGGACCAGTTGGCGGCGTAGGTGACGTCGGCCGGCACCTCCCGGATCGCGTCGGCCGGGGTGAAGTCGGTTTCGTGGGTCGTCGTGTTCCACGAGTCGTCGGCGAGGAAGTTGTCGTCGATGTGGGACTCGTAGTAGTTGCGCTGATCACCGAAATACACGCCCCGCGTGACCCAATCAAGCGCGCCATGGCGCAACAGCTCGGCCTGCAACTGATTGGCGTTCTGGTTGAAGGTCTCCACCATTTCCTGGCTGCCGTTGGGATGTGTGTAGACGCCCACCAGCGCCGAACCGCCAGGGCCTGAAACGAGCGGTTCGAAGCTGGCGCCCGTTGCCTGGACGGCAAGCGGCGTCGCCTCATAGCCAAACGTGCCGGTGTCCATCGTCACGGTTTCTTTCAGGTATGGGAAGACCGCTTTACCCGCGGTGGTCAGCGTCCCCTGGACACCATCCAGCGCACCGTCAAACGTTGGAGCGTTCAGGCCATAGGTCGCGTTGGGAAAGATCTCTCCGGTCAGCTGACGAACGTTGAATGTTTGCTCGTACTCTTCGAGCGCCGTCCATTCAGACTGTGAGAGTGTCGATACACAGCTTCCGGTTTCTTCGCCTTCCGGACATTTGGGCAGCCCTCCAGTCGAGACGATGACCGCCTGATATTTGGCCTCCTGGGTGCCGTTGGGCAGCGTGTCTGAAAGCGTCGCCGCAGTGATCGGCGTGTGCCCAGATGACGTGACAATCGCTTCGAACGGCACGCCCTCGCGCTGCAGAGCGCCCTGCCAGGCCATGAAATCCGGCTCGGTGCTGGAGGTTCCGAGCACGAGCACCTTCATGTCGATGCGCTGAGCGCCAGCAGCCGAAGCGGGAGCGATCGAGACCAGGGTCGCCGCAACCGACGCAACGGCCACCAGTGTGGCAATCGGCTTTACACTCAGCATTCTCGACATCTCGAACCTCATCTCCCTTTGGCGTATGTAAATCGATCGACACTCGACGTCGCGCTGGTTCCGCTTGCCGTCTTCACAGTCACATCCACCGTGCCGCTGCCCGAGGGGGCCAGTACGAGGATCTCTGTGCTGGACAGCACGATGCCAGCGGCCGGCTTCGAACCGAAGTCCACCGCCTGAACGCTTGTGAAGTTTTTGCCGGTGATGATCACCAGCGAGGACGTTCCACCGGAATTGGGCGACACGCTGCTCACAACCGGAACGGGCGCTTTGACCGTCAACGTCGCCGCGGTAGTCGTGGCCGAACCGGTCGCGTTTGTGAACACCGCACGGTACTCCCGGCCGCTCAAAGCGACCGTTGTGCTCGCCACGGTCAACGTGGCAGTGGTGTTCCCCGCGTCCGCAGTGTCATTCGCGAACGTCACGCCGCCATTGGTCGAAACCTGCCACCGGACAGTCGGCGCCGGGATACCGGACGCGGCGGCCGTGAACGACGCGCCTTCGCCCGCCGTCACGGTCTTGCTGACCGGGTTGGTCGTGATCTTCGGAGCTTCCGACTTCGGGTTCACTGTCAGCGTCGCCGCCGTGGTGTTTGCCGAACCCGTTGCATTTGTGAACACCGCACGGTACTCCCGGCCGCTCAAAGCGACCGTTGTGCTCGCCACGGTCAGTGTGCCGGTGGCGTTCCCCGTATCCGTAGTGTCATTCGTGAATGTCACGCCGGCGTTCGTCGAGACCTGCCACTGCACCGTTGGCGCGGGAGCGCCGGATGCCGCCGCCGTAAACGTCGCGCTTTCGCCCGCCGTCACGGTCTTGCTCAATGGGTTGGTCGTGACCGACGGGGCGCCCGGCCAGGAGGTCTGGGCGGTGTGCGTGCTCGTCGCGACCGGCACGCTCGTCCATCCGGACTGGATGCCGCCATATACCGATCCAACACCCGTGACGCCCGTGAGCGGGACGCTGATCGCGGCGCCGGAGTTCTGGATGGTGACCTGGTTGCCTTCGATATAGCCGCTCACCTTGCTCGCCTTGCTCCAGGCCTGCTGCTCAGCGAGCAGCTGGCCGATCTGGGCCATCGTCGGCTGTTCTATCGGGGCGTTGAAGTACTTGGCGTACTCTTCGAGCAGCGGGTTGAGCACCGAATAGAACAGACCGTCGCCTACGCTCGGCGAGGTCGCCGGAGGCGTCCCCGCAGTGGCCGGACCGGGCGGAGGTGAGCCCATAATGTTCGGCTGATGGAAGTAGTGCGGACGGGGATCATTGCCCATCACATGCTGAAACATGTTCGTATCCACGTCACTGACTACGCCGGCGAACGTCGCGGGCGAGGTCTCACAGGTCGTGGTTGCGCTAGCTGTACATTTCCCGCCCTGAGCGACAGGTGTATACAGAGCGTTGAACTCGTCGACCTCCTGCGCCTCGGTCGAGACGTTGTAGTAGATGTTCGTCGGATAGCGCGGGATCGCCTGGGCCGTCCCGTCGGTGAACGTCGAGCCCGCTGGATAGGCTTCGGCGGTGCTCCCGGAGATGCTCGGATCCGGATAGGGCTTGGAGGCATCCGAGCCGAAGTACTGGATCCCCGCCCCCTGGAACGCCGGGATCAGGTTGGGATTCTGCGGATAGGGACTCTCGACCGCTTCGTTGGCTGCAGATGGCCCTGACGAGGGAGTGCCGGCGGCGCCCGTGTCAACATACGTCTGCTCGAGCGCACCTCCACCGGTGACATCCGTATTCGTCGTCGGGTTGCCGAACCAGCTGTTCGGCGGCGCGCTGCTCGGGGGAGGAACCGTCGCGATCAGCTGCCATTCGTTGCTGCCCGCCACCTCGCGGTAGATCTTGAACTGTGCGGCATGACAGACCGCGCCCCACGTCAGTGTGACCGAGCCCGTCGAACCCGTTACCGTCACCGGAGCGGACTCAGAAGCGCTCGATTCCCCGCCGCCGGCGACGAAGTCGTCGCTCACTGCGTAGACATAGCTGCCGGCAGGCAGTGTGCCTCCTTCGGCCGCTTCAGCGCCGTCGAGATCGGGAGGATCAACCACTCCCGGGTTGCCAGGAATCAGGTTTGCCAGCCCCGAATGCTCGCCGGTGATAATCACCGAGGGGTTGTCGTTGCCCAACGCCGCCGTTGAACTCGTGCTCTCGCTCAATCCAAGAGCACTCGTGGCCCAGCTGTTGTTCTCGTTGAACTCGGCTTCGATGTAGCTCTGCGTCGCGCAGCCGACATCGATGTTCGGGTGATCCCACGTATGACTGATCCAGCCGAACGAGCTCTTGTACTTCTGGAACTCGTTCAGCAGCGGGTCCACACCGGAGTGTTCGGTCTGGTACTGCACACTGCCACCACCGTTGAACAGCATGTCGATCCGGAAGTTGTTCTGCTGAGACCAGTTCGCGGCATAGTCGACGTCTGGGGGAGTCTCACGCAGCGCATCTGCCGGGTTGTAGTCGGTCGCGTGAGCGGTCGTGTCCCAGGTGTCATCCGAGAGGAAGTTGTCATCGATGTCCGCCTCGTAGTAGTTGCGTTGATCACCGAAATACACGCCCCGCGTGACCCAGTCAAGCGCACCGTGGCGCAATAGCTCGGCCTGCAACTGATACTGGTTTTGGTTGAAGCTCGACACCATTTCCTGGACGCCGTTGGCATGCGTGTAGATGCCCACGAGCGCCGAGCCACCCGGGCCCGAAACGAGCGGTTCGAAGCTTGCCCCAGCCACCTGCGTGGCGAGCGGCGTCGCCTCATAGCCAAACGTGCCGGTGTCCATCGCCACTGTTTCCTTCAGATACGGAAAGACCGTTTTGCCGGCAGTCGTGAGCGTGCCCTGAAGACCATCGAGCACCCCGTCGAATGTTGGGCTGTTCAGGCCGTAGGTCGAGCTTGGAAAGATGTCCCCGGTCAGCTGACGTACGTTGAACGTATGCTCGTATTCTTCGAGTACGCTCCATTCGGACGGCGAGAGCGTCGACACACAGCCGGTTTCGTTGCATTCGGGAAGGCCCCCCACCGAAACGATGACCGCCTGGTACTTAGCCTCCGGGGCGCCATTGGCCAGCGTGTCCGAGAGTGTCGCGGCCGTGATCGGCGCATGCCCGGGCGAGGTGACGATCGCTTCGAACTGAACGCCCTCGCGCTGCAGGGCGCCCTGCCAGGCGGTGAAATCAGGCTCGGTGGTGGAAGTACCGAGCAGCAGCACCTTCATGTCGATGCGCTGAGCGGCAGCGGCCGAAGCCGGAGCGATCGATGCCAGTGTCGCGGCAACCGACACGATTGCTGTCAGCGTGGCTATGAAATTTGCAAAGGGCTTGCTCGACATCCTTGACCTCATCTCTCTCGACATCCTTGTCTCTTGAAAATCACTTACGCTCATCGCTCAGGCCGCATGCTGAGCAAGGTTGGACGAGGCCTGAGCTCTGACAGCCAGCTCAATCTCGACCTCCTCGACATCGGGGACATCCATCGGATTGGGCCTGGCTCGATCGCCGGCCCCATCCTGGAGGTCGACCGAAAGCGTGCCGAGCCGACCACGTATCCCCTGCATCGCCTGCTGAACCTCCTGGCAGGCCGCCACTAGACCGTCGCGTATCGCCATATATTCGCCTATCGCCTGTCCAGCCCGATCGGCCTGGACAGCTGCCCCCGCTTGTTGCTCGACGGAATGCTCCTGTCCGAGGTCGCGCATGCGCTCGATGACCCGGCCAGCGTCAGGCGGACGGTGGCGCTCGACCTTCAGACGGGCATTCTCCTCCCGCAGCAGCGCCAGCTCCATCTCGAGCTCTCCGACCGCCGTGGCGTCGCCAGACGACTTCTCTCCATTTGAGACCCCTAGTCTCAAAAGCTTGCTTACCGCCCTCCCACGTGTGCTCGCATCCATACTGAATCACGCTCGTTTTGCTGGTTGCTTCGCTTTCGCCGATCTCCCTCGACATCAGCCTGTCAAGCGAGCAGAGCCATAGGCCGCGCTTGACGCTGAGGCCGACAACTCCGGCGCTTTTCCGTGCCGCTGGAGTGTCCTCGTTTCGCCCTCGATACCCAATGGGCCAGGTGCCTCATCTTGCGTTCAGGCGCCTGAACGCAAAAGCACAGGTCCTGCCTAGATCTCGCAATCCAGGCTGCAGTCGCGGGTGTGCTGCTACCAGCAGGGTTCGAACGTCGCCCCGTCGAGCTCGAGGCCGTAACGAGCGCCCATGATCCCGGCCGAGTTATCGGCCGAGCAGAACGCGCTCGTTGCGAGACCATACTCGGCATTCAGAACCGGCTTGCCCGCCGTCAAATATGGCTGAAAGTTCGAGCATTCTGAGTACTGGTTGCACTGCTCGTCGAGTGCGCCGTCGAAGTGCGACTCGAGCTGAGATGTCTGTTCGCCATCGTTCTTCTGGAAGACAGCCATACCCAGCGAATGGACCTCGCCGGCAACCCACTCGTCGTAGGTCAACTGCTCGGCGGCAGTCAACGGGAACCCGCTGCCGTTTTCATAGCCGTCCATATTGTCAGGCTCCACCGCATCAAAACCCTTTTCCTTGCACATCTGAAAGCGCGCCGTCATGATCGGCTCCAGAACCCCAAGGTTGCTGATATCCAGCCACTTCTCGCCCGGCCACCCCTGAACATCTGACCCCTCCACCGACGCGGAAAACTTGCCCGAGTCAGAACGACCAGGCTCAAAGGTCCCCACGTCGACGTAACAAATCACATGCTTACCCTGAGCGTGCAGCACGGAGACCTCGCCGGCCGTGTTGTCGAACCCATCGATGTCGTACGCCGCCACCGACTCGCTGTTGTTGATCGTCCCCTGCAACTGCCAGTACCAAGTCAGGTGCTGCGGCGGAGCCCAGCGGCCGGCTGTTGTGCCGCCGGGCGGGACAGGCGAGCCGGGCAAGCGAGCGCCGGGCACGCCTACGGGGACCGCGTGGGGACCACTGACCAGCACCCGGAAACGGACTCTGGCCAGACTCAGTGTGCGTAATGCACCATGCCGGCTGCGAGCGACCTGCTCCACGGTGAGCAGCACCTGGCCGCTATGGCCAGCCGGCACGACAAACCTGGCTGACAGTCTGCCTCTACCCGTTGCTCGGAAGGAGGCGACACGGTGCGCGCCAAAGACGACGGTGCCCCTCACCCGAGGACGGAAGCCAGCTCCATGGATCACGACCTGCGTGCCTGCAGAACCAGATCGCGGCGCAAGACGCAACCAGGGCTCAGGCTGCCGCGCACCTGCGACACCAAGAGCGGCAAAGCCCGCGACGACTGCCGCAAAGCACACGACCAGCCCCACGACTCGATCGGAACGAGCGCGCATCCGAGCAGGATGCCATACGCCCGCGACACCATCGCAAAACAGGTGGGGGCGCCGTGCATGGCGCCCCCACCTGACACATCTCTACCAGCAGGGTTCGAACGTCTTTCCGTCGAGTTCGAGGTCATAGCGCGCGCCCATGATCCCGGCCGAGTTATCTGCCGAGCAGAACGCACTCGTTGCGAGGCTGTACTCGGCGTTCAGCACTGGCTTGCCCGCCGCTAGATACTGCTCGAAGTTCGAGCATTCCTTGTACTGGTTGCACTGCTCGTCAAGCGCCCCATCGAAGTAGGACTCCAGTTCCTTGGTTTGTTCGCCGTCGTTCTTCTGGAAGACAGCCATACCCAGCGAATGGACCTCGCCGGCGACCCACTCGTCATAGGTCAACTGCTGCGCAGCGGTTATCGGGAAGCCGGTCTTGTTTTCGTAGCCGTCCATGTTGTCTGGCTCGACCGCGTCAAAGCCCTTTTCCTTGCACATCTGAAAGCGCGCCGTCATGATCGGCTCCAGAACGCTCAGCTGCCGTACGTCAAGCCACTTCTCGCCCGGCCAGCCGTTGGTATCGCCCTCTACCGAAGCAGGGAAGGACGAATAATCCGGGCGGAAGTCCTCAGACGTTCCCACGTCGACGTAGCAGATCACGTGCTCGCCCTGAGCATGCAGCGTCGAGACCTCAGCGGCAGAGTTGTCGAACCCGTCGATGTCATACGCCGCCACCGGCTCGCTGTTGTTGACCGTCCCCTGCAACTGCCAGTACCAAGTCAGGTGCTGCGGCGGAATCCACCAGCTCCCGGTCGAACCGCCAGAACCACCGGTCGAGCCTCCTGAGCCCCCGGTCGAACCGCCCGTCGAACCGCCAGAACCACCAGTGGAGCCACCTTCAGACCCTCCGGTCGATCCGCCCGAGCCTTCGGTTGAGCCACCTTCAGACCCTTCGGTCGATCCGCCCGAGCCGCCCGTCGAACCGCCCGAATGGCCTGTGGAACCGTTGGAGCCGCCGGTCGAGCCCTTAGGGCCCTTCTTGCCTTTAGGCCCTTTCTTGCCTTTGGTTACCTTGGAAGCGCTGACGGCGCCCCGCTTAGCGGAGTGGTGCTTGGCAGAGCGGCGCACCAAGGCTCGGTGACCCCCCGCATTACGCAGGTGGCGAGCAGAGGCAACGCCGGTGGAGAGAGCGAGCACCGCAATAAGCAAGACCATCGAAATGACGGCATGCTTCGCGGTTAGACGGAAACGAGCGAGCATCGGTGACCTCCGTGTCACAGGCGCGACTGCAAGCATTGCTCGCGTCGTACCCCGTTTGAGTAAGCAAATAGCCGCAACGGCAGAAAGCATTGCTGCGGCCCTCAAAGGATCGGGCAGTCGTGCCGCCGGCACACAACGTTCGCGCAATTCATGGACGCATGACCGACGCACGGCTGTATAGGACTTGGTGCACTCGCAGTTCTCGCACAAGAGCGGGCCAATTCGGCTGAGAATTCCGTCAGGTTGTCATGATATCTTTCATGATCATGAAGACTGCCAAGATAACACGCGGGGGGCAGATTTCGATCCCCTCGGGCATTCGCCGCCGATGGGGCACTTCTACGTTGGCGCTTGAAGATCTCGGTGATCGGGTCGTGCTCACACCGGCGCCTGATGATCCGATCGCCGCCGCGCGCGGTGCGCTGGCCGGAGAGCTGTCGATGAGCAGTGGGCAGCTGCGCGCACAGGCGCGCGAGGCCGAGGCGACGGCCGAGCGCCACCGACACACGACCAAGTGAGCGTTCTGTTGGACGCCTTCGCGCTGATCGCGCTTTTGGCGGAGGAGCCAGCGGCAGACGAGGTGGAGGCACTCCTACGGCGAGGCGAAGCGGCGATCACCGCGATCAACCTGGCCGAGGCGCTCGATGTGCTCCAGCGCGTCCAGGGAATCCCCCGAGAGCGCCTGCAGATATTGACGACGCCGCTCGTCGGAGAACGAATGACGTTGGTGGGTATCGATGAGCGGATCGCCCGCGATGCGGCTGATATCCGCGCGCGCCACTACCACCGCACTCGTGCGCCTATCTCACTCGCTGACTGCATCCTCATCGCCGCGACGGGGGAGTCCGACACGCTCGCCACCGCCGACGGACCCCTGATCCGCGTAGCCGAAGCCGAGAAGGTGCAGGTCCGAAGCCTGCCGCACTGATCGCTTGCCAGCTCAAACGGATCTTATCCGCCAAGCCATCAACGCTCCCACACGTCGTGCGGACGTTCAGCGGTTTGGAGACGGGCCCGCAGCTCTTGTGAGCGGACATCGCCGACAGAGGACGCGATCAACACGTCCGCCAGTTATTGAGCGTGCATGAACGGGACTTGTCGTTTCGCTACGAGGAGGCAGATCGCAGTTCGATCGACCAGCCCGCATGGGAGGCCACGCGCACACCTTGATAGCTCCCCCCCGACAGCTGGATGGAACCGTTTGGCGACATGCTGTTCACAAGGACGAACCCGCTCGACGTGAAGATTTGGATCGGGGGATGCTGCGCGTTCCACACCAGCACGCTCTCCCGGCGCGCGACGATCGTTCCCAATCGTGTGTTTCCGAAGCCCGCGAACCGGCGCAGGAGATGTCCTCCCGGAAGGGACGAGGTGGAATGGCTCGAGCCGGGAGCCGCCGCGCCTGTGGACGTCTTTGTGGCGCCGGTGGGAGTGGTGGCGCCCGTGGATGTCGTGGCGACACGCCCCGGATGCGCGGTCGTGGTTGTGTGCGGAGTACTGGCAGAGGTCACGACCACCGTCTGCGTCGAGCCCCCGGTTGAGCTGCTTCCGCCGCAGCCCGCGAGAAGAACCGCGGCAAACACGACGATGAGGATCGCCGCGGCGCGACCGGCGCGCTTGTGGCTGGGCGAGCTCATCGAGAACCGCCCCGATCGGACCACTGGACGCGACATGGAAGCGAGCCTATTGGATCCAGAGACTCGTGGCGAGCACGCGCCCGGGTCGCAGAAGCAGTCGGATCAGCGGCGGCAATGCCACGATGATGCCCACGATCGAACCAGCGATCAGCGCCGTGCCCGGCACGGGCCCGTTGGCGAGCAGCAGCTCACTCAAGGACAGCTCGATGATGAGACCTGCCACAGTCGCAAAGAGCGCCCAGCGCACATACGCCAGCGACTCGAGCAGGCTGACGAGCATCGTGAGCAGCGCAACACAACCAAAGCCGACGAACAAGCTCAGCCGGTTCGTGCCCGATGTCCACTGTCCGATGAGGATCACCACGGCGGAGAGCACCACGGTCGTGCCAACCAGCCGCAGCACCGCTCCCAGGAAGATCGCCATCGCGGGACCACGCACGTCGCGCTCGTTTGCCCGATCGAGCGCCACTCCCCGCAGCCCGCGTGGGATGACGTCGTAGAACCTCCAGAGGTAATACCCCCCCCAGAAGCTGCCGAGCACGGACGGCAGCAAGGCCAGCGCCGGGAAGGCGCCGTGCACTCCCCAACCCAGACTGGAGTCGCCGACGAGCAGGCCACCCAGCGCGAGGCCAATCGCACCCGCTGACAAAGCTCGCCCGATGCGACCCGCCGGTTCATCCGCGCGTCCCCCGCCGGACCAAACGGCTATCACCGCGCTCGCCAGAATCACGGCCGTCAGTCCCTCCAGCAATGGGTAGGCGGAGACTTCGGCCTCCAGGGCAACCACGGTTCCCACCAGCAACAGCCCGTAGGGCAACGCCCAGCCTCTACGGGCCATGACTGTCCCCCCGACCCAGATCGCCACAAACATCCCCGCCAGAGGGCCGTAGGGACGAAGGAGCATCAGTGGAACCTCGATACCGAGCAGGCATATGACGCACAGCACCAGACGATCGTGCGCCATGCAGGCAAGACCGGAGCGGCGGCTGAGATAGCGGCTGCGCAGCGCCCATTGGAGCGCCAGGGTCAGAGGCAGCGCGATCAAGATGGCCTGCTCGAGCACGGAGGTGCCGACCTGTCGGCTCAACGGCCCCGCCCACGAAGCGACGGCGAGGATCGCCATGATCAGAGCAATGGCCTCGGTGAGGATGCCGTCGCGGCGGTCGCTCTCCTCGGTGTTCAATCTCCCGGGTCGCCAGCGGGGGGGTTTCGGAGGCACGACACGCGAACCAAGGCCGAGCGCAGTATTGGCTCGCACGCCGCCCCACGCCTCCAGCACGACCGCCGCCTCCAGCACGTCCTGCGCGCCCCGCCCGAGTCGTGCCTCGATCACGCCCGTCGCATACTCGGACCCCAGGGAATCCATGCCGGTCATGCCCACCGGGGGGCGGAGGGGATGTGTGTGACCTGCATCATGCCGCCGCCATCGCCGCGTTCGTGAGCTGTCCCAGAAGATCGCGATATCCGTCCAGGCAGGCGGTGCGTGTGTACAGACGGTGCACACGCTCAAAGCCGCGCTGGCCCAGGCGCGCGGCGAGCTGCGGATTGCGCAATAGCATCGCCACGCCGGTGGCAAGCGCATGGACATCGCCGGGCGGCGGGACGATGCCACATCCGCGCAATACCTCCGGCACCCCGCCGACAGCAGTGGCTACCACCGGGCGTGCCTGCGCCATGGCCTCCAGGATCGACATCGGAAGCCCCTCGGAGATGCTCGTCATCAGCACCACATCAGCGTCGCGTACGACGCCGTGCGGATCGTCCGTGCGACCCATGAAGCGGAAGAACTTCTCGGCACCGAGCCTACGCGCGAGCTCTTCGCAGGCACGCGCGTAGGTCTCCTGGCCCTTAGTGGGCGGGCCCCAATACTCAAAGCGCGCCTCGGGAACCCGGCGGGCGACCTCCACGGCTACCCGCAACATGGTCTGCACGTCCTTCAAAGGGTCGATCCGCCCCACGGATACCACCTTGAAATTGCCCGGCGGATCGGTATAGCTCGCCGGCGCGTCGATCCCATTCTGGACCACGCGTATCTTGCTCGGGTCCACACCCAGCCCACGCTCCCAGGCGGCGTTTGCCTCGGTGACGGGAGCCACGTGGTCCGCTGCCACATATGCAGCCCGACTCAGACCCCGGGCAAGGCGGCTGGATAGGAACCGCTCTCCCTGCGAAGATGGGCTGCGCGCGGCCGCGAGGTAGGCCTCACGCACATAGACGCCGTGCTCGGTCAGCAGCATGTCGGTGCCGTGCAGCTGCTTGTGCACCAAGCCCGGAATAACCGCCCAGCCGGCGGCTGTGACGTGCAGCAGGTCGGTTTGCGGTGTGGGAACCGCCGCGGCACGCGCGATCCAGTAGAGCGTCTGATACAGCCTCGCAGCCTCGACCGCGTCCAGCTTCGGGGACTCTCCCGCATCTGGATGATGCTCGGCCAGCACATCCTCGAGCGCGACGATGAAGGCTGCCCAGGCACTGGGTCCCCGGAAGGCCCGGCGTATTGCATCAGGCCTGCGCCTGCACCATACGAGTGTGTCGAGCAGAGCCTCATAGCTTCCCTCCCAGCCGATCAGCGTTCGCACGAGGCTGGCGGGCAGACTCTCCCGCGCCTGGCTATCCGGGCGGACGAACCACCGACGTTGAGGCAACCGATCCGACCATAGTTCGATCTGGCCTACCAGGGCGGCGTGAGGAGGCAACTCGAAGATGGCCGAGACGCGACGATCGCCGGCCATGATCGGAAGGATCTGCCAGTCGAACTCGGGCAGACCGCCGATTACCAGATCGCACCACGAGCTGACGCCCCCGACGGCATGGGGATAGGTGCCCTCGGTCGTCATGAGAATGCGCGGTCGCCGTGCCGCGCCCGCCCTGCTGGCCCTGCGGGCGCGTCGTCCCGAAGCAGCCGGGAGGGGAATCGGCACCGGAGATGGGGCGGGAGGATCCGCCGGTCGAACACCGCCGGCGCTGGTATCTCCTCGCCTCGTCGGTTCTGATGAGAGCATCAGCGGGCGACGCCGTTGGTGACGCTCGCGTCGACATGCCTACCGTTATGCCCGGACTCGTTATGCCCCGGCTCCAGACCGGCCGGGAGCTTCAGATCGGCCGGCTCAGTGGCGATCGGCAGCGCACTGATCCGCCGCTGCATACTGCTCATCGCCCGTTCGATCTCTTGGCAAGCCTCGAGCAGGCCGTCGCGAATGCCTAGACACTCGGTGAGAATGCTCCAAGCCTCCTCGACCAGGCTCTGCGCCTCCTCGTAGAGTCGCTCATCCCCGGACTGCCCGCCGTCCACCTCACCCAGTTCGGCCTCGAGCCGCTGCAAGGGATCGGAGGAGAGCATCGGGCTCTCACCGTTGGCGTCCCCCCTCGAAGACTCAAAATCACCATGTGCTCCTGCACGCGCTTCCATACAATTACGCTCGTTCCATGTTTGCGGCCATCCGATCTAGATGCAACGCGACGGCCGTGCAGATCACCCCTAGGGAACCCACCTGCGCATTCGAGTCCCAACGAGCGCGACGGTCGACGTCCCCAAGTGTCTTAGGTTACGGTCCGGTACCCAATGGCCCGTGTGCCCCATCTTGCGTTCAGCCCGCTGAACGCAAGATATGATCGGGCGCCGAGACGAGCGCCTTGCAGCTGAGCAAACGAGCGGAAAAGACAGTGCGAGATGTTAGGATGCTTGGTCTTCTGCCCTGGGGAGGACGGCCATGCCACAAGGTGAAGGCCGACGGATTGGAACTCTGAGCCGTCGAGTGGCTTTGGATCGGACTCTGATCGACATGAAGTGGCGGAGGAACATACACGGATGCTTGGGATCCCATTGGGTCGACACCGGGAAGCGGTCATGACCGATCCGCTTGAAAGCTCGTTCACGGTTCTCCTGCATCGGCTCTCGCGCAGGGATGCCTGGTCCACGCGTATCCCCAAGCCTCCATGGGAGACGATGAGGGTCCAGTTGTGGGTTCTCACCGTGTCCATGATTGCGGTGGTGGCGACCATCGTCATGCAGGCGCTTTCGTTCACGGTGCCCAGT
Source organism: uncultured Solirubrobacterales bacterium (assembly GCA_963705245.1). GTDB lineage: Bacteria > Actinomycetota > Thermoleophilia > Solirubrobacterales > Solirubrobacteraceae > Palsa-744. Next base: position 662,984 of record OY970062.1, read on the forward strand.
CTTTCCGGGCATACGGCGGTGGAAACGGCGACGGGTCTGATCGGCGCGCTGGCGGCCTTCGTCTTCGCCGAGCGGACGCGCTCGACGCATCGACTGCGCGACTTCTTGATTGCCTCGTCGCTGGGGATGCTCAGCGCGACGGATCTGATCCTCGGAGCTGGTCCTGCGCTCGTCAACACCAGTCCCGGCAACTCGTGGGAGTGGATCATCCTCGTCAACCGGTTGCTGGCCAGCTGCGTGCTGGTCGGCGCGGCCTTCTGTCCCGATGTGGAGATGGAGCCATCCCGCCGTCTGCCCCGAGCGATCGTCATCGCCTCGGTGAGCGCCTTGCTTGCGATCGCAGCCGGCATGCTCGTGTGGCGCTCGCACTTGCCAAGCCTGCTTGAAAGCACGAGCTCAGGGTCCGCTGGCTCCGGCAGTCCGCAGGATCGTCCGCTCAGTTATCTCCAGATCTTCGACGCGCTGCTCGCGGGGATTGCCGCTGTCGGGCTCGCCCGCCATGCCGAGCTTAATGGCGATCGGATGGAGAGATCCGTTGCCGCCGGCGTGGCCGTCCTGGCGATCGCCCGCTTCAACTACTTCCTTGTCCCCTCACTCAGCCACGGCTCCCTCTATGCAGGGGACGTCTTGAAGTTGGGCGCATATGTACTGATCCTTTACGGGTGCATGGCCGAGTTTCGCGCCCTGCAGCGCAAGCTCGTCCACCGAGTAGCCATGGATGAGCGCAGACGCATGGCGCGTGACATGCACGACGGGCTGGCTCAGGAGCTCGCCTTCATCGCCACCCATTCTCAGCGATTGGGCCGAACTGGCGATGATGCCGCTACGGTGGTCCATCTGCAGGCCGCCGCAGAGCGAGCGCTGCACGATTCACGAACGACGATCGCGGTCCTCACGTCCACCGAGAAGGCGCCGCTGGACTTGCTGATCACCCGCACAGTGGAGACGCTCAGGTTGCGATTTGGGATCGAGGTGGATCTCGATCTGGAGCGCGACGTGATCGTCGACGCCGAGCGGCGCAATGCCTTGTTGCGCATTCTGCACGAGGCGTCGATCAACGCGATCCGCCATGGCACGGCTCAGCGGATCCTCGTGCGCTTGCGGGGCGGTCCGAACGGACAATCTCTGAGGATCACTGACGATGGCTCTGGATTCGATGTTCAGGCCGCGGTCGGCGCCGGCAGGGGTCTGGGCCTGACCAGCATGCGGGAGCGGGCCGAAATGCTCGGTGGCAGCCTGAGCATCACCTCCACCCCGGGAGCCGGCGCCGTCGTGGAGGTAGGACTCCCATAGAGGAAGGTCTGCGTATCGTGCTCGCCGACGACCACGCCACCGCGCGTCTCGGCGTTCGTCTCGCGCTGGAGGACGGCGGTTTCCGTGTGGTCGCCGAGGCGGCTGACGCCCGCAGCGCGGTCGAGGCGGCGTTGCAGCATCGACCCGATCTCTGTCTGCTCGATGTCTACATGCCCGGTCGTGGCATAGCGGCAGCGGCCGAGCTGGCAGAGGCCTTGCCTGACATGCCGATCGTGATGCTCACCGTCTCTGACACCAGCGAGGACCTCTTCGAGGCACTCAACGCGGGCGCCTGTGGCTACCTGCTCAAGGACACCGATCCACAGCGACTGCCTTACGCCCTTGCGGCGGTGCTGGACGGTGAGGCGCCATTGCCACGGGTCCTCACGGCGCGCTTGATAACCGAGTTCAGACGACGGGGCTCTGAGCGGCGCACACCCGACGCCGATGGTGGCTTAGTCACGCTGTCCGAGCGTGAGTCCGAGGTCTTGGAGCTGCTGCGCACCGAATTGACCACCAAGCAGATCGCGCAACGGCTGGGTATCTCCCCGGTGACGGTGCGGCGACACATCTCTGACCTCGTGCGCAAGCTACGGGTTTCCGACCGCGACGCGGCCCTGCGACTGACCGGCGGCTCCCGAAAATAGCTCCTGCAGTGCTCGGCAGGACAAGGACACATCCAGGTCGAGCTCAGGCAGAGAGCGTCATGCCAAGCGGGGGCGCGCTTCGCGACCAACTGTCGCTTGCGAGATCGATCTCACACCACACGGCCGTCCCTTCACCACGGTCCACGCCCCATCGGTCGGCCACACGATCGACGATGAACATGCCCCAGCCCGAGGGAGTTGCAGAGGGTGACTGGGTCACGACCACATCAAGCTGACGCTCCCTGACTTCGGCGCGCACCAACGCCTCGCTGCGACGCACGATGAGCTCGTTCTCATCGCCTCCGGGCTCTCCACGCTGGATCGTGTTCGTGACCAGCTCGCTGACACATAGAGACAAGTCGTAGAACAGATCGGGCTCGAAATGATCCTCCCATTGCCGCAGAGCTCGGCGGGCAGCTCCGACCGCCTGGGGCAGGCCGCGAAACCTGAGCCTCCGCTCGGTCGCCGTCGGCAGGACCGGCGAAGTCGGTGCAGCCGTCCCCCATAAACCCGAATCCAAGCTCAAGCGTGCGGACGATGGGTGTGCCATCCGCGGATCCAAGCTCGCAACTCGATCCTCTTCTGTCTCTGTCGTGCTTGGACCGATCGGTACTGGCACAGGAGTCCTTTCCCTTGGATGATGTGCCTTGCTTGGTGATGTGCCATAGCGTGACCTTGGAGGCCGAGCTGGGCACTGCGGTCTGCGGCCTCACAGCCACTGCCCGCATGGGCGGGAGATGGATCCTTGCACGCGGATGGCGAGGCTGTCAAGCCGGATCACACGTTGATCACTTGCGAGCACGCTCGATCCGACCACGAACAGCTCGCTTTGCGCAGCTCGCTTGCGTTGGCGTCCACCGCTTGACGCTCCCCGCGCGCGACGCCGCCGGCAAGTAGAATTGTTCTTCCATGTCCACACCGATCACGGTCGTCATCGTCGACGACCATGTGCTTTTCCGCTCGGGACTGCGAAAGCTGCTCCAGCAGGATGAGATTCACGTCGTCGGGGAGTCATCGACGGCCGAGTCAGGCCTGGAGCTCATCCGCCGCCACGCACCCCAGGTGGCGATCATGGATCTCGATCTTCCGGGCATGTCAGGCCATGATGCGATCCGTCAGATAGTGGCGACCGCACCTCGGACCCAGGTGCTCGTCCTGACGATCTCTGCAAACGAGTCCGACGTTACCGATGCAGTGCTCGCGGGCGCGTGCGGCTACCTGCTCAAGGATGCGTCGGTCGTGGACATCGTCGCAGGAGTGCGGGCAGCGGCCACTGGCGAGTCGATGGTCTCGCCGAAGATGGCCAAGACGCTGCTTGAGCAGTTGCGCAAGCATGAGCGCAGTGACAAGAAACCGCCTGTCGAGAACTTGTCCTCACGCGAGCAGGAGGTTCTCCGGCTTGTGGTCGAGGGCAAGGACAACGCCACGATCGCCGGGGAGCTGTTCATCAGCCCCTACACGGTTAAGAACCACATCTCGAACATCCTGCTGAAGCTCAGCGTTACGAACCGCATCCAGGCCGCCGTCCTCGCGGTTCGCGACTCGCTGATCTGACCGGCCTGTCCCTTCTGCTCTCAGGTGTTCGATACGCGCCCGCAACGCATCCAGGCGACCGAACAGCTGATCTGAGCCGTCTATCGCTCCACTCCCGAGCGTTCCACACGCGCCCGCAACACATCCAGACGACCGCGCAGCTCCTCGCTTGCGCGGATCACGTCACGACGCAGTGCCGACAGCTCCCTCAGCTCTCCGGCCATCCGCGGATCGCCGGACTCCGCCAAGCGCGCGATCTCACGCTCGAGCTCCAGACGATCTATATCCAGCTCCAAGACGCGGGCATAGCCATCCACGACGAGCTCGAGCGAGCTCTTCGCGGTGCGACCTGCCGCTGGACCCTCTTCTGACAGTGTCTTAGCAAGCAGCTCGGCATGCTTACGCCGACGGTCGGCGCCGCGCTGGATCGAGCTGTGGTTATGGGTAGACGTCGCTGACAATCCGGTCGATGCTCCCCGACTAAGGCAACAGACTGTGCTTTCAGCACTCGCCTGGGTCAATCGACCGCGTGGCCCTTTCACGTTCAATCCATGAACGCCGATCAGCCCACAGGAGCTATCGATCTCGCGCGCGGTGATCGAAATGCTCACTCTTGCGGGCTCGCTGGGATCAATCGGCCCTCTAACGTCCGACCGGGCTGCTCGTCAAGCTGATGGCGAGCAATGGCCCAGCGTCGAGCAGGTCATCCCCGCCATTCGGCAGATGGCTATGCCACCAGATCGCCGGCGTTCAGGTTCTGAACGCCGGTGTGCCCACAGCCGGCCTACCCATCACAGCGGGCGTACCCGCAACTGCCGCCGGTTGGCCGGCAATTTCATCCTCAGCGTCGATAGGTCGAGTCTCCTGACGAACGGAGAGAGACGGAAGGGCATCGGCCGTGTGCGTGATCTCGATCAAGCGACATACACATCTTGAAGGGTCGACGATCGTCAGTTGGCGACCTGCACGGCGCGCGCGACGCGTTGCATCCATCAGCATGCTCAGACCACAGCCGTCGATGAAATCCACCTCGCCGAGGTTGAGCTCGACCGGCCACCGCAGACACGCCGCCCGGTTCATCGCCTCACCGAAGGCGCATGCGGCGTCGAGGTCGAGCTGGCCCTGGACGTAGAGACGCACAGCTCCGGGTTCGGTGGTTGTGTCTGCGTCTATGTGAACCATCAGTCTGCCATGCCACTCATAGCGCCTGGCCTACCTCTCCACGAACGGGCATCGCCCGCGTCTCCCAAGAGTCGAAGGCCGGTCCGTGAGGAGCGGACCTGATCCAACGACCGCTGGCGATCTTATGCGCGCCGCCAGTCGCCACGCAAGATCCGCCGGCCATCGACTGCGGAAATACCGCACAAAGATGGGCTCGTGAACGGAGTCTGCAAGGGTCTCAGCGCGAGCTGCAGGGGTCTCGGCACGAGCTGTAGGGTCTCAGCGCGATGCACATTCTCGTCACCGGCGCCAGTGGCTTCATCGGCGGAGTGCTCTGCCAGCAACTGCTGGCACGTGGGCACGGCGTCAGTGCGCTGGTACGCCGCCCCGGCTCCGAGCCGCCCGGCACACATGCGGTGGCAGGCGAGCTTTCCGACGGCGCCGGGCTGCGCGAGGTGCTGATCAACGAGCGGCCAGACTGCGTGATTCATCTCGCGGCCGAGATCGCCTCCCAGCGCAATGCGGGCAGGGTCCAAGCCGTCAATGTCGACGGAACTTCGCGATTGATCGACGCCTGCCTCGCCCTAGCCGGCCCAGACCCGAGCTCTGGCCCACGGCTCGTGTTCGCCTCGACCGTCGTCACCGGCGACGCCCACGGAGCTCTGCTCGTGGAGGACACCCCGCTGCCAGTCGAGACACCCTACGGGCGCTCCAAGCAGCAGGGCGAGCATCTCGTTCTTGGCTGCGGGCTGCCCGCCGTCGTCGTGCGACCCTCCCATGTCTACGGCGCTGGTGGATGGTACGCCGAGGAGCTCGTCACCCGTCTGCGCCAGCCCGGACGCTTTGCGGTCATCGGGCGTGGAGAGAACCTGTGGGACGTCGTACACGTCGAGGATGTCGCCCACGCCCTCGTCCTTGCCGCCGAACACTCATCCCCCAGCTCCATCTACCACGTCGTGGACGACGAGCCCATCGCCTACTACGACTTCATGACTCTCACCGCTCTGGCGCTCAGCGTCGGTAAGCCGCGGCGGATCCCCGCGGCGTTCGCCCGCCTGGTCGCCGGACGCAATGCCGTCGCCGCCGTCGTCCGCTCGGCCCGCTCCTCGAACGCCAAGATCAAGCGCGAGCTCGACTGGACACCGCGGTTTCCCTCAGCGCACGAGGGCATACCCGAGGCCATTGCTGGCCTCGGGCTGGCTCGCTCGTAAGCGCGAGCCAGCCGGCTCGGCTAGGACCCGGACAGCTGCTGCGTGCCTTCGATCCGAACGGCTTCGAGCGAATCTGGGTCCAGGCCGAGCAGCCCCAGGATCGTGGGCGCGATCTGCGTCGTCTCCACTGGTCCGTTCACCACGTTCGGGGAGACACTCGGGGCAAACACCACAAGTGGCACGTCCCGGTCCTGGGGATCTGCCCCGCCGTGCTCGGCAATCTTGCCTTTGCCTCCCGTGTAAACCACTCCATGCTGGACGACACCCCACACATCCGGGTGACGCGGATCGCTCACGGACACTCCGAAGTAGGCGGCCGCGGCCGCACCGGCGTAAACCTGCGCCAGCCCGGACGACGGGAGTGTCCTCACGGCGCCGCTCGCTGTGTTGCCGGTGGCAGAGTGCGTGGTGAGGTAGTTCGCCACAAAATCAGCGGCCCGCTCGGAGCGGTCGGAAAGCCACATCTGGATCGCGTCGTCGTCTGTCGCCGCAGCAACGAGGTTGCCGGCGCCGGGATGAGCCTGCGTCCAGGCAGCGTCGATCCCTTCGATGATCGGCCCGTCATCGATCCGTGTGAGCGCTTCGGGATCGGTCGGAGACTGCCCGTGCTTGGCGGAGAGGACGATCGCGGTGCTGTGCGCGAGTCCCTGACTATCAATCTCGCTTACCAGCGTGCTCACTTCGGTGTTCACGTATTCCAGCGCTCGTTCCAACAGCGGCCCAGGCGTGATGCCACCAGGCAGATAGCCACCTGTGAGACCGTCGGACTGAGGCAGCTTCTCGGCAGTGGAGACCGTCTGAAAGTTCATGCCGAAGATACCCGGTACACCCACCTTCGTAGTCCGACTGTGGTTGTAGCCGTCAATCTCGTTGAGCACTGACTGCACCTTGATGGAGTCGTATTGCATCGTGGCCGCGTTATCGCTTGTCCATTCATCCCCAGCGGGCAGCCCGGGCGGCTGGCTTGCGATCTCCGGTGTGAACAGATCCTCGATGCCATCCCCCGACGGGCCGTCGAGAATCGAATAGGAAGGGTGCTTATCCGACCACGCGGTACGCAGGCCGTGTTCCTTGGCCACTTCGAAGATCGTGTTCACCTTCAAGTATTCATTTGGGTAAACGGGCTTGCACGTATTCGGATTGACGGGTAGCAGAGCCGGGTTGATCAGCGTCTGCGGCGATTCGGTCATCCCGAGGATGCTGCCGGGGAGTCCGGAGAGCCCCTCACCGGCGTCGAGCGCCGTCGGATCCTTGTCGATCGATTCGTCCAAGTTCACCACGGTGCCAGTCGCCTCGCCAGGCGTGCACGTGGTCGTGCCCGCAGGCAGGAGGTCGTGGTTATACGTGTCGTCGTAATAGATGCCGGTGCTTCGCGGGTTTCCACCCGTTGCCTGCGCCACCATTCCCGGGAACGAGTCGGACGGGATCGGGGTCTCAGCTTGGGTGTACTCCGCGCCACCGTTCACCAACTCGGCGAGGGTCGAGTGGGGATGGGTACTCACATACCACTGCAGGTCAGATTGGTGCATGCCGTCCACGGAGAGCAGCAGCACGTGCTTGATTGCCTGCCCACCCGGACCCGAGTGCCCGCCACCGGAGTGTCCGTGGCGATGCCCGTGATGACCTCTGGATCCGCGAGAACCGGATGGGCCACCGCCTGCGTGCCCCCGCCCCCGATGACCTCGCGACTCGTGATGGTCGGACTCATGACGCCCACGCGGCGCTCCCGCCAGCGCCGTTGTCAACGGCAGCGCAGAAGCCGCCGCGCAGATCGTCGATATGAACACAACACCCAATCCGAAACGTCCACGCATCCCAGGCCTCCTGATCGCGACTGCAGTGTGTGACCACTTATAGGCACGCGATCGAAGGCCCGTGTTGCCGTCCGGTGATCTCCCCTTTCACATCGCTTTATCCCGGCAAAGTCCACCGAGCAGCAACCAGCGGATGCGTTAGAACAGATGTATGCGCGCCCGCCATCTCATGGGCTTGGCGTCTCTTGCCTCAGCCTGTTCACTGATCGCCGCTTGCGGGAGCAGCGCTCCGGGGGACATCTCGACGCCCTCGGCCACCATCGCCACGACTCCCGCTCCCGCACGCGTGGGCACCCAGCGGCTGCTCGACTGGCCTGAGTTCGGGCTGAATCCGCAGCGCACTGATGTCAGCGAATACGCGACTGCCATCACCAGCACGAATGTGGCGCATCTGCGCCGTATGCAGCTGACGCTCGCAGGCACCGTCGACTCATCGCCGATCTACCTGCACGGCGCGTTCGTCGACGGGGCAAGCCACAACGTGATCGTGCTCACCACGACCTATGGCAAGACGCTCGCGATCGACGCTGACAGTGGCAGGATCCTGTGGACGTTCACCCCGTCGGGCTATGAGAAATGGGCGAGCAGTGCGCAGATCACCACCGCCAGTCCGCTGGCCGATCCGGATCGGCGGTTTGTGTATGTCACCTCGCCAAACGGGCTGATCCACAAGCTGTCGCTCGCCGCTGGCAGCGAGGACGGCAGCGGCGCCTGGCCGGTGAGCGTGACGCGCGACGCGACACGCGAGAAGCTGGGCTCCGCTTTGAACATCGACGGTCCGGATGTGATTGTGACCACCAGCGGCTACCTCGGCGACACCCCCACCTACCAGGGACACGTCGTGCTGATCTCCCGCTCAAGCGGCAAACTGCAGGGGGTTTTCAACACGCTCTGCGCCAATCGCCACACGATCATGGTCCCCACCAACTGCTCGCAGAGCGACTCGGCGATCCTCTCGCGTGGTGGAGCGGTAGTGGAGCCGGGCGGCGAGCGACTGCTGATCGACACTGGCAACGCGCACTGGAACGGCGCCACCGACTTCGGCGACAGCGTGCTCGAGCTCACGTTCCCGGGACTGACGCTACGTCAAGCCTTTACGCCCACCGACCAAGAAACACTCAACACGAGCGACCTGGACCTTGGCTCCAGCGCTCCGGCGCTGCTCGGCGAAGATCGCGTGGTGCTGACCGGCAAGGACGGGATCATGCGAGTGCTTGCGCTCTCGCATCTGGACGGCCGGCCCCCATTTTCGCGCGAGACGCTCGGTGGGGAAGTGCAGCGACTGCCGATCCCTGGCGGCGGAGAGCTGTTCACCGCACCCGCAGTGTGGCGCCGAGGCGAGCACACGACGATGTTCGTGGCCGACGAACACGCGACCGCCGCCTACGTGATGCGCCGAGGAAGGCTGTACTTGGCGTGGGAGAACCACACGGCGGGAACCAGCCCCGTGATGGCCGGCGGCCTGCTCTACGTGTACGAACCTTCGAACGGAGGGATCGAGGTGTACCGCCCAGGCTCGCCCCGTCCGATCGCCAAGCTGCCTGGCGCCCCGGGACATTGGAACAGCCCGATCGTGGTCGACGGGCACGTGATCGAGCCGCAGGGAAACGCTAACGATCACTCGCTCAGCGGCACCCTCGAGATCTTCTCCGCTGGCTGACGCACGTGGGACCTGACCACATCGCGTGCGAGTGGCCACATAAAGCACGCCCGGAGGCAGAGAGGTGGGTCCCCTCTGCCTCCGGTGGAACGCGCGATCAGCGCAGCTCCTTAGACGTGCTCAGCCTCTGGGGCTAGCGGCGACCGCCGCGGCCACCGTCGCCGTGGCCGTTGCCTCCATGACCACCGTCGCCGTGACCGCCATCGCCGCCGTGACCACCGCCCTGGTTGCCACCACCACCGTGGCCTCCATCGCCACCGTGGCCGCCGTCGCCACCACCGTGGCCCCCGTCACCCGAGCCGGAGCCACCGCCTTTACCGCCGCCGTGACCGCCATCACCTGGGCCGGAGCCACCACCGTGGCCACCGTCGCCGCCACCACCGTCGTGGCCGTTGCGGTGACAACTTCCAGCTTCGTAGGTGTAGCCACGCGGACAGCGCGGTACCGGGATCGGAACACAGTTCCGGCCGCGGACTTCATAGCCGGGCGGACACGTGGGAGGCGGAAGCGGAACACACTTGCCACCGCTGAATTCATAGCCACGCCCGCAACGCGGGGGCGGGATCGGACGGCAGTGGCGACCGCCGGCGAATTCGTAGCCGGGCGGACATTCGGGGCGGTACTGGTGATAGCTGGCGCTCCCGCCATCGCCGCCTCCGAATGCTCCGAGTCCTCCGAGTCCTCCAAGATGTCCGCCACCGGCCAACGCCATCGCGCCACCGGTCCCTAGCACTAGAAATCCGGCAGTAAGCAACGTCGTCAGGCGTGACCTCATCAAAAATCCTTTATGTCGTGAGGGGGTAGACCGGCGCGCCCCGCCCATTGCTCGCAGCTTGACTCGATCGAGTGCAAGCGGATCCAATGTGGGACGTCCGTCGCGAAGCACGTCGGCAACCTCTTGGAGGTCGTCCGAGAAAATGTCATCTTTATCTGAGTGGCTCATGCCGCCTCATACGTACGACCGGCCAGATTCCAGACGGAAGCTCCGACGCCTGGACGAATGGTCGATACCGGCGATGTGAGAGGGACGCGGGACGATGCATTTGAGCGGCTCTATGCCGACCACGCCCAGGCACTGTTTGGATTTCTCAGGTACCGGACCGGCGATTCGGTGCTGGCCGAGGATTTGCTTGCCGACACCTACGAGCGCGCGCTGCGCGCGCGCAGGCGGTTCGATCCGCGCAAGGCGAGCGAGAAGACGTGGCTCTACGCGATCGCGCTCAACTGCCTCAGCGACAACGTTCGTCGGCGCGCCAGCGAGGGCAGGGCGCTGGAGCGGATCGCGGCGGGCCCAAGCCCGGGATCGATCGGCGAACCCTGGGAAATCGACGAAACCGACCTGATCGACGAGGCCGCCGACCAGGAGATCGGCGGCGGGGACCTGCTCAGCAGAAGCCTCGCCCTCCTGGGCGGATCCGAGCGCGAGGCGATCGCCCTGCGCTTCGGCGCCGATATGACCATCGCCGAGATCGCCGAGCTGACCGGCGAGTCGCTCACGACGATCGAGCGTCGCGTGCACCGAGCGCTGCACAGGCTCCGCGAGGCGCTGAGCTGAGCGCAGCCAGACGCACCGGAGATCGCCATTTATCCCGGGCCAGATGCGCCGGACCTCGCCGCTATCCCAGGCAGACGCGCCGGAGAACGCCATGCACCCAGGTCCAGCGGGCCGGAGAGCGTTATGCATTCGATTCGGGCGCACCGGCCGTCACCACGGACCTTCGACATGGGGCTGGCGTCTCTGAAGTGCGGACTCAGGAAGGGACGGTCGAGAGAGTGTTGCTGGCCAGGGCGGCGGCGCGCAGCACCCGCGCGCGGTTGATCCATTGGGTCGGGCTCGACGTCTGCAGGTCTTTTACCGCCTGTCGGGTGAGCGGCTCGAACGGGTTCATCCGCAACGCTCGCCTAGCCGCGCTCCTGGGGTCGATGCCCGCCGCGGCCTGGGCGATCGCGAGCGCGTAGTAGGTCTCCCAGCTGCCGGGGTCGTGGCGCACCGCCTCGCGCATCGCCGCCACTCCCTGTCTGGGCAAGCCATCGCGCAGGTCGCAGAAGCCGAGGATCTCATACGGTTCAGGACGGAGATCGAGCCAGCTGATCGACGATTGCGCAGCCGAGGTGGCGGTCGTGCAGTTGGACCCGTACAGCGCGTGCTCGGCGTCATCGAGCCGGCTCTGTGAACCGATGATCAAGACCGGGACCACCATCGTGAGCAGGCAGAGCAGACCGAGCGTCAGACGACTGCGCATGCCCGGAGCCCAGCCGCCTGCTGAGCCCGCGCGAGGGCTCAGGGCCACGCCCGCGATCGCGAAGAACCCGAGCGTCACGACCGGCATCTCCCAGTCCCAGTCCACTCCCGCGCGCACGACCCAGACCACGCTGACCGCGAGGAGCGCGCCGTAGATCGAACGTCGCGACCCACGCGCCCGTGTGCTCAATCCCACCAGGACGGCGCCGATGAGGATCGCCAGCAACGCGATACCCCCGATCCCCAGCTCGGCCATCGTCTGGAGATAGAGGCTGTGAGCATTGATGGTGTAGATGAAACTGGGACGGTTGCGATCCCAGAGGGTCTGATACATCCCCGCCCCGTAGCCGTGCAGTGGCGAGGCTGAGAACCCGTGCAGCGCGACCTGCCAGAGATCGGTGCGCCCGTCGTTGGAGGGATCGGTCAGGCGCAAGCGCAGGTCGCCGTTGCCGCCGCGAGGACTCGCCCCGCCGATGAACCGATTCCAGTCGTGCGCGAGGCTGTGGGGAGCGCCTGAGGCGAGGACGACCACGACCGCCAAGGCGACTATCCCTGCGAACGCGACACGTTTCGCCGCCGAGCTCAGCTTGGGTCTGTGCGACCAGTGACGCAGGCGCGGATCCAGGCCGATGGCAAAGAGCAGGCGCAGGCCTGCGCACACCACCGCGCAGATGCCGGCTGCCAGCGCGACATGACGACCTTGAGACACTGCTGCCGGCGTGGTTGGGTCGACCGTATCCAGCAGGTTGGCGTGGTAAGCGACCAGCACCAGCACCGCTGTGCCCGGGAGCGTCGCGAGCGTGCCGCTCAGCAGTCCGCTGGGGCGGGCGACGAGCACATATACAACCAGGCCGACGGCTCCCGCGGCCATCGCCCCGCGCGAGAACGTGAAAAACAGCGTGGCGGTCAGCAGCGGGACAACCGCTGCTGCGAGGATGCGAGCGAGACGCCGTTCGCCGAGTGTGCAGGTGAGATGAAACGCGAGCACGACGCCCAGCGCAGCGAGCAATCCCAGCGTGTTCCAGTAGGTGACCGGGTAGCTGAGTCGCTGGTTGGACACGTTGGGCGCGGTGTGCCAGACATTTGGCAGCACCCGGCTGACCAGACCCGCCAGGCACACGACGGACACGCCGATCACGATGCCCCTGATGAGCCAGCGAAGGTCCCGGGCGCTCGCGCGAACGGTCCCGAACAGGACGAGGATCAGCAGGTACAGCCAAGCGCGATCGAACTCGATCAGCGCCCGGCCACTCGCGTGCGACCAGAACCCGGAGACAAGCGTCATCAGCGCATACAGCCCGAGTGCGGCGATCGCGACGAGCGTGACGGGCGCCAGCCCCTCGAATGGCAGGCGCGAGCGCACGATCCTCACCAGCAGGATCTGGGTGAGCACGATCGCGGCGATGGCGGGGGTCCCCGGAAAGTAGCCCCCGGCGTTGAACCCGGTGAAGATGATCAAGGCCCCCGGCAACAGCATCAGTGCCGTCATGGCGAACCGGGCCGTCTCTGCGACGGGCGTCTCGCTGTCGCGGATCTCGCGCTGATCAGGCGGCGCTGCGTGCGGGCCGGGCAGGCCCACGAATGGCATCACTTGCGGGCTTCCCTGCCCGCGCACGCTCATCGCGTCCCAAGATGGCACGACGCTTGTATCGGCAATGACCCACAAGGGCGTGAGCCCAAGACGTGAGCCCAAGACGTGACTGACAAGGGGCGTGAGTGCAGACGATTGCCCTCCACCGACATCCGTGGCGAAGATCGGGTGGACTCGATCAACCCGGGCGGAATGATCCCGGGAAGGGGACTGACGTCGCCGAGGCGTGCTGGAACGTAGGGTTCAGGCACAGTGATCGATCTGCACTGCCACGTGCTGCCGGGCATCGACGACGGGCCCCAGACGATGGAGGGCTCATTGGAGCTCGCGCGTGCAGCGAGCGCCGCGGGCATCGAAACTCTCGTGGCAACGCCGCATGTGAGCCGGCGCTATCCCAATGACATCTCCACGATCACGCGGCTCGTGAGGGAGCTGAACGAGCGCCTGCGCGCAGAGGGGATCGCGATCGAGGTCAGACCTGGCGCGGAGATAGCGTTGATGAGCGCCATCGACATGGCGCCCGACCTGCTTGCGGATCTCGGGCTCGGCGGCAGCCCCTGGCTGCTGATCGAGCCGCCGTTCACCCCAGCCGCGAGCGGCATCGACTCGATCCTGCACGACATCGTCCGCCACGGACACCGCGTCGTGCTCGCCCACCCCGAGCGCTGTCCCGCGTTTCATCGCGACCGGGACATGCTGGAGCTGCTCGTGCGGTCCGGGATGCTCACCTCGATCACCGCCGGCTCGCTCGTCGGGCGCTTCGGCGGGGAGGTGCGCCGCTTCGCGCTCGGGTTGGTCCACGACGGGCTCGTCCACAACGTCGCCTCCGACGCGCACGACAACACAGGTCGCGCGCCGGGGATCGCCGGTGAGCTGCATGAGGCGCGTCTGCAGCCGCTCGCCGGCTGGCTCACATCCGAGGTGCCGGCCGCGATTCTCGCCGGTGAGAAGATCCCCCCGCCGCCCGCCGGGGTGATCGAGGAGCTCCAGTCGAAGTCGGCGCGCAGGAGCTGGTGGCGACGACGGGATTGATCGCGCGCGTCATGCCCACAGCAGGTGTGGGGGCGAGGAACAAGCCGTTCGGCATTGTCGGCGGGGGGCCGACGTGCAGGAGCGACGCGCGGGGGGCCGACGCGCAGATTGCCTCGGCTGTAACGCGGTCGAGTAGGGTTGCGCCGTGTCAGCTGAAGCAGCCGGAGCGGTGGAAATCGGCTCGCAGGCGGAGCGCGCGACCGGACGGGAACGACGTGAGCCGCTGGAGTGGATCGGCTGGATCGCCCTGCTCGTGCTGGCGCCGGTGGCGCTCGTGTACCTGTCGTTCAACGCGGGTGGCTATTTCCCGAGCGCGCCCGCATTCGTGGCGATCGTCCTTACAGGGGCGCTCGTGCTGCGCACGACCCTTGCTGCACGGCCGTTCGAGGGGTTCAGCCGGGCGCTGGCCGTCCCGCTCGCGGGACTGGTCTTGTATGCCGCCTGGCAGCTGACCTCGGCGCTGTGGGCGCATGCCACCGCGCGTGTGCTCGACAGCTATGACCGCACGCTGCTGTACGTGCTCGCGCTCACCCTGTTCGGGTCGGTCCGCTGCACGCGGGAGCGCTTGGGCTGGCTGGTCAGGGCGATGTTCGCCGGGATGGCTGTGGTCTGTTTGATCGGCCTCGTCTCGCGCGTGCTGCCACATGTGTGGCCGACGGCGAGCAGCTTCTACGACAACCGGCTCAACTATCCGCTCACCTACTGGAATGCCGAGGGCATGCTCGCGGCCATGACGCTGATCCTCGGCTTCCATTTGACCGCGGATCGCACCGAGCACTGGAGCATGCGGGTCCTGGCTGCGGCGGCCCTTCCAGGGATAGCCGCCACGCTGCTGCTCACGTTTTCGCGCGGAGCACTGGGCGTGGCAGCGATCGGGCTGCTCGCCTACTGCCTGCTGACGCGCTTGAGCACGCTCCCCACCGCGCTGCTCGCGGTCGCGCCGGCGAGCGCGATCGCGCTGCACAGCGCCTGGGATGCGACGCTGCTGGCAACCAGCCGTGCCACTACCCCCGCGGCGATCGCCCAAGGTCATCACGTGGCGGTGCTCGTGGGCGCATGCATGTTGGGCGCGGGACTGCTGCGGGGCGTGCTCGTGCCGGTGGACCGCTGGCTCGCGGACCTCGTCTTGGCGCGGACTCCTCCCGCCCGCTCCGTGGGCGCCGCGTTGGGGGCAGCCGCGGGTGGGCTCGTCCTGGTGCTCGTGCTTGCGCTCGGGGGATACGGGTTCGCCCATCGCCAGTACGACAAATTCGTCCACAACAACACGGGGGTGCGTGCGAGGCAGACCCGTGAACGGCTTTCTGACGTGACTAACAATGGGCGATTGCCGCTGTGGGAAGCGGCAGTCCACATATATGACACGCAGAAGCTGCACGGCACGGGCGCGGGCACCTATCAGCTGTATTACCCGCGCTATCGCAGCGAACAGCTGTATGTCGTGGACACCCACTCGCTGTACCTGCAGAGCCTCGCCGAGCTCGGGATCGTCGGCTTTGCACTGATCCTCGTCGTCGTCTTCGGCATGCTCGGCGGGCTGGCCGCGCGCATCCGCGGCCCCGGCCGGGGACTGTACGCGGCGCTGTTCGCGATGACGCTGGCCTGGGCGGTGCACCAAGCCTTCGACTGGGATTGGCAGATGCCGGCGGTGACGCTCGGCGTGTTCATCCTCGCGGGGCTGGCCCTCGCGCGCCCGCAGGACGGCAAGGCAGGGCTAAGCGGCCTGCCGGTCGCGCGTACGTTCGTCGCGCTCGGATGGCTCGTGCTCGCCGTCGCGCCGCTGCTGGTCGGCACTTCCTACGCGCGCCTGCACCGCGGGGCGCAGGAGCTCGATCGAGGCGACTGCATCGCCGCCAAGCACGAGGCGCTGTCGTCACTGTCGCTATCGGCCAGGCGTCCACAGTCATATGTGATCGTCGGTGTATGCGACCTGGAGCAGGGTTTCGCCCAGGCCGCCGTCCCGGCGATGACGCAAGCCGCAGAGCTCGAGCCCCAGAGCTGGGAAGACCAGTTCTGGCTGGCCGTCGCCCGGGCCGGCGCCGGGATCGACCCGCACGCCGCGATCCGCCACGCGATCGTCCTCAACCCGCTCGAGCATGGTTTGCGAAACGCGGCCCGGCGGCTGAGCTCGGACAGCCCGCGCGCGTGGGAACTGGCCGCACCGCGTCTGCGCCGCGAAGCGCTGAGCTCGGGCAAGTTCATGCTCACGAACCTGTAGCTCTCGGAAGACAGGCCGCCCGTTCTGTCGGAAAACAGGCCGCTCGTTCGTATCGGTGGTCAGAGGGAATTTTTCCGCAACCCACCAGGAGGCCAGGAGACAGACATGAGGCGTAAGCACGACGCACACTCAGACGAAGTGGAGGGCGTCGCTCAGCGCCTGCGCAACGAGCGCCCTGAGGCAAGCCCGTTGGAGCTCGACCGGATCAAGACGACGGCCATGTCACGCGCCAAGTCCGGCACGCGTGGTCGCGCCGGCACTCGCCGTCTCGCCATAGCCGGCCTGACAGCCGGTCTGCTGGTGGCCACCACCGGCGGCGTTCTCGCCGGCGAGGGCAGCGGTCACTCATCGGGCAACGCCGCGATCGCCCAGTACGGCAACACCTGCGTAGCGGGCAACAACAATGGCAATGGTGGAGAAGGCGGTAACGGCGGCAAGGGCGGCAGCGGTGGCAGTGCAAACGGCGGCAACAGCGCCAGCATCGCCGCGAGCTACGGCCATCACAAGGGTGACGGCGGCGGCAAGGGCGGCAGCAACAACAGCAGCACTGGTGGAAACGGCGGCACAGGTGGAGCCGGCGGGGCCGGTGGCGCTGGTGGAGCCGGTGGAAACGGCGGCAATGAAAACGGCAACAACGACTGCAACGAAAACAGCTTCAACGAAACCGTCAACAACATCACCAACAACGTCACCAACGGCGGCACGACGACCATCAACAACACCTACACGACAGTCGTCAGCGCCACCCCGACGCCGAGCAGCAACGTGCTGGCTTCGACTACTGGCAAGAAAGTCACGACCAGCAGCCGTCACATCAAAATCCACGTCAAAGTCCCGCACGGCCTGAAGCTGCGCAGGGTGACCGTGAAGGTCGACGGCAAGCGCGTCAAGACGCTCACCGGCAAGAAGGCTTCGGCGAACATCGAGCTGGTCAACCTGCCCTGCTCCACGGGCGCGACGACAGTTCAGATCTCCGTGACTCTGAGCAACGGCAAGACCGTGACCTCCAGCCATCAGTACCACCTGTGCGTGGCCTGAGGAATCCTGAGGCACACCTCACGGGAGTCGCATAGCGGCCTCGTGAGGAACAACACTCCGGGGTGCAGGCCACCCCGGAGTGTTGTGCTTTATCCAGCGCCGATCTCGGAGACCAATGGCTCACGAACTGACACCCACACCCACCGCCACCCGTATCGGCTCGCGCTCTTCGAGCCGCCGCGCATCGACACCAGCCGCCAGAATGTCCGGGCATATGCGCACAGACACGTTTGAGCGGCTGTTCGAGGAGCACGCCGAGCGGCTGTTCTCGTTTCTGGCCTATCGCACCGGTAACCGGGCGTTGGCTGAGGACCTGCTGTCGGAGACGTTCGAGCGCGTGCTGCGCACGCGTCAGCCCTTTGACCCTAGACGGGGGAGCGAGCGCCGCTGGCTGTATACGATCGCGTTGAACCTGCTGCGCGACAATGCGCGCCGTCAGACCCATGAGGATCGGGTGCTGCGGCATGTCGGCGCGGGGACGTCGCTGGAGGAGCCAGACCCCGGATTGGCCGCGGTGGAGCACCGCGACGAGCTATACCGAGCCCTCGCGACGCTGAACGAGGATGAGCGCGAGGCGCTCGCCCTGCGGTTCGGCGCCGATCTGAAGCTGCGTGACGTGGCCAAGATCCTCGGCGACGGGGAGAGCGCCGTCGAGGGACGGATCTACCGTGCGTTGCGCAAGCTGCGCGGAGAGCTCGAGTAGAGACACAGCTACGGGTTGCTCACGCAGCAACCGCTGACGGTCAGCGCCGTTCCCTCCACCGTCCCCGCACCGGCGCCCACAGGCCTGCCGAGCCCATAGATCGAACGGTCGGCGTGAACGGTCACCTGGTAGCGAACGCGGGGAAGCCGCGGATAGCGCACCACGCAGGTCCACGGATTGCCCAGCGCGGTGGCGGTGGCGGTCAGACAGTGCGCGTCCTGTGCGCGACCGCCGTACCCGGGGCGAGGATCGCTCGTGGTCAGGATCAAGCGTTCAAGGGCGACCGCGCTTACTGGCAGCAGGGCCTGCTGCTGGGAGACGAACTGGGTATTGCCTTCATGGCTGCGGAGGGCAACCGCGGCGCCCACTAGACCCACCGCCAAGATCAGGACCAAGAGCAAGCTGGGACGTCTCATGAGCGGTCATCTCCCATCGCGCCCAGGATAAAGCCGCAGGGCTCGACAGGACTTCCACCCCTCTGTGTCCAGCCGGCAGGCCAGCGCCTCAGATCGGCATGGACAGCGGCCGATAGCGGGAGGGTGGGACATCTCCGCAAGCTCATCCAAGCAACGGTCCTGATCGTCGCCTGCGTCTATCCGGCCGCGAGCAGCGCAGCGCAAGGGCCAACCGTGCACGACCGTCGAGCCGGCCCAGATCATGCGCATCACGCTCGCCCCCATCGAGTCCGTCGCCATCACGCCCACGCCTCACGGGACACGGCCCACTCGAGACAGACAGCCCATTCGCGAGTGCCAGCCAAGCGATCGCCTGCCGGGCACGTGCGCCGAACACCGCGCACAGTCGTCGTGAACGCGAGTCCGCCGGCCAGCCGCCACGAGAGCTCCGGCGCGGCGATCGTCGCGGGCGTGCTCGCAACGCCATGCCAGAACACCGAGCTGACGCCCGAACCGGGCAATCTCGAAGCGATCGACGCGGCCACCCTGTGCCTGGTCAACCAAGAGCGCGCTCGCAACGGTGAGCTCCCGCTGGCGCCCAACGCGCAACTCGAGCAAGTCGCGCAAGGCCACAGCGAAGAAATGGTGAGCCAGGACTACTTCGCCCACGTCGCGCCGAGCGGCCTGACGCCGGTGGATCGAGTGCAGGCCAGCGGCTACATCCCCAACTCCAGGGTCGGATACACGATCGGCGAGAACATCGCTTGGGGCACTCTCCAGCTGAGCACACCGAGCTCGATCGTCGCGGCTTGGATCGGCTCGCCCGAGCACCTCGCGAACATCCTCGACGGCTCTTACCGCGACACGGCAATCGGCGTCGTCGCGGCCGTGCCGGCGTCGCTGGGCGAAGGCCAGCCCGGCGCGATGTATACGCAGGAGTTCGGCGTTATCGTCGGCTGACGGCGCGCGTGCATCTGAAGATCGGCGGCTTCGGACGGTCAAGATTGCAGCAGAGACGTCCGAAAGAAGGAGTAGACATGGACTCCGCCAATAAAGCCGTGAGATGCTCTTTGCTCTGATACCAATCGCCTGGCTGTTCCTCCTCGGGCTCTGCTGGGCCGTCTGCATGATGGCCCAGCGTGGCGATGTCGAACCCGAGCCCGTGATGAACGCTTATCGAGGCGTTCATCGCACGAGCGACGAGCCGGTCGCCTGGAAGGACCTGCCAGAGCTCTCGAGTCAGGACGCCAGGCTGATAGCCCACGGCGTCCGGTGACGCGGCCTCACAGGCCATGTCACCGCGCGTCCCTCACAGCCCACGGCGTCCCATCGCGGAGCCTCCACAAGGCCACGCGGCGCCCCCGGCGCGGCCTCACAGGCCGCGCCGTCCGATCACGTGCGAAAGCGTGCGAAGCAGGATCTTGATATCGGTCCACAGCGACCAGTTGGCTACATACAGGTAGTCCATCACCGCCATCTCTCGCAGGGGCGAGCGTGCCGGGCCAAGGATCTGCCACGGGCCGGTCATCCCCGGCATCAACTCCAAGCGGCGGCGGTGCCAGCCCTCGATGCGTCGATCCTCCTCGATCACGAGCGGACGCGGGCCGACCAAGGCCATCTTGCCTATGACGATGTTCAGCAGCTGGGGCAGCTCGTCGAGAGCGCTCTTGCGCAGGAACCCGCCGACACGGGTCACGCGCGGATCGTCAGCGATCTTGAAGAGCCCCTCCTGCGCCTCGTTGCGATGGCGCAGCGAGTCCTTCAGCGCCTCCGCGTCCGGGACCATCGTGCGGAACTTGAGCACCTGAAAGCGCCTGCCATGGCGGCCGACGCGCAGCTGGCGAAAGAACACAGGGCCGCGGGTGTCGAGCTTGATCGCGATCGCGATGATGAGCATCAGCGGCGCCGCCGCCAGCAGCATGATCGAGGCGCCGAACAGGTCGAACGCGCGCTTGAGCGCCCGGGACGAGCGGCTGAGCTCGAAGCGCCTCACCCCCATCAGGGTGACGCCATGCAAGTCGTCGAACTCGACCGAGGATCCGACCACCTCGAGCAGGCGCGGCAACACGCTCACCCGCACCCCGATCGCCTTCAGGGTGCGCATCAGATCGAGCATCTCCCCCGCATCGGCGCTGCTCGGAGCGACAATCGCGCGCTGAATGTCGAGCCTGCGTGCCAGCTCGCGGATCTCCGAGAGCCGGCGGGCCGAGCAAGCGTCCGTCGACCAGGAGCCGGCGGAATCGAGATCCAGATGGGAGACCATCTCGGCCTTCACACCGCCGTGTGATGAGAGCTTCGGACGGATCGCCTCGGCCAACTCCGCGCTGCCGATGAACAGACATCGCTCGGTCGGGGCAACGTGCAGGGCGAGCGCGCGCGCGGCGGCACGGACGAGAATCAACAGAGCCGCGAGGACCAGCCACAGAAACAGCGCCTCGTGGCGGTTCAGGGCGCCTTCGACGATCAACCCACCGGCGAGCCACGCGACGAGCGTGCACAGGGTCGCCACCTCGAAGAGCTTTGGCGCCTCGTCGAGTGTCGTCTTGCGCAACAGCGTCTCGTCGCGGTCGTAGAGGCCGAGCATCTTTGCGCCCACCAGCAGAATCGGCAGGGCGACGACGCTCATCCAGGTGAGTTGCAGCGATCGCGAGGACAGCTCCACTGTCAGCACGAACGCAAGGACGATCGCGAGCACGTCTGCGACCAGGAGCGCCCGGCGGAACAGCCATTCCCGCCGTATCGTCGCGTCCGGGTGGGGAGTGGCGCCGATCTGTGACGCGGGTGGACGGCGCCTGATCCCAAGACCCACGGACCCGCGAGTGCCCACGGACCCATGAGTGCCGACCGCGCGGTCACCGCTCACATAACCAAGCTCACCGCCTGCGTAACGTCGGTCTTCGAGAGTGGATTGGCTCAAGACAGAGCTACGCTCAATCTCGCCGCCCACACCCAGATCGCCTCTCACAGCGTCTCCCCGCTTCCTTGCTCTTTACCGACTGGCTTCGCAGATCAGCCTCTCGGTCCATGACAGCTATCCGTCTGTCGTTCAACAACGCTATATCAAATCCACCAACGGTGAGCTTTGCGCCCACGATCACTAGCGGGAGAGTCTGCACCAAACTCGCGCGAAATGCAAGTCCCCGAGCCAAAATTTCAGCTGCTCGAAAGCTGCGACTCGGATTCGCGGCGAGACCGACAGCTCAGGCGCCCGCGGCGAACGGGTGCTCCGGCACGATCGTGTCAGGCCCGGACAGCTCGAACGCGTCGTGCAATGCGCGGACGACAGTCTCGACGTGTTCGCGGGGAATCACGCAGGAGATCTTGATCGGTGAGGTCGAGATCATCTCGATGTTCAGACCCTGGGCGGCGAGAACTCCGAACACGCGCGCAGCGACCCCCGGGTGCGAGCGCATACCGGCGCCGACGATCGAGACCTTGCCCATGTCCTCGTAGGCGATCAACTCCGAGTACGCCTCACTTGCCAGCGGCTCGAGCGACGCGCGCGCGTCGCGCAGGTGCCCACGCGGGACCGTGAACGAGATCTCGGCGAGACCTCCCCCGGAGGCGGGAACGTTCTGGTCGATCATGTCGACGTCCACGCCGGCCTGGGCCAACGCATCGAAGATGCTCGCGGCGACACCCGGCTTGTGATGGACGCCGATCAGCGTGATCATCGCCTCCGAGGTCGAGTGGGTGACAGCCGTTATAAGAGGTCGCTCCGCGTGATCCATGTTCTCTCCTTCCGACACGACCACGGTACCGGGACGATCCTCGAATGAGGAGCGACAGTGAATGCGCACGCCGTGGTTGCGCGCGTACTCGACCGAGCGCAGTTGCAGCACGCCCGCGCCCGAAGCGGCCATCTCGAGCATCTCCTCGAAGGAGACCGTCGTGAGCTTGCGTGCGTCCGGAACGATCCGCGGGTCGGCGCTGAACACCCCGGGGACGTCTGTGTAGATTTCGCAGACCTCCGCGCCGACAGCTGCCGCGAGCGCGACGGCGGTCGTATCCGAGCCGCCACGCCCGAGCGTAGTGACGTCACTGGAGGCGCTTGAGACGCCCTGAAACCCGGCGACGAGCACGATCCGATCCTCGTCCAGAGCGGACAGGATGCGCTCGGCGCGCACGTCGAGGATGCGTGCGCGCGTATGCGAAGCGTCGGTGACGATCCCCGCCTGGGAGCCAGTCAACGAGATCGCGCGGTGACCGAGGTCGTGAATGGCCATCGCGCACAACGCGCACGAGATGCGCTCGCCGGTAGACAGCAGCATGTCCATCTCGCGCGGGTCCGGCGTAGCGGAGACCTCCGCGGCCATCGCGATCAGCTCGTCGGTCGTCTTACCGCGAGCCGAGAGCACGACGACGACCCGGGCGCCCGCCTCGCGGGTATCCACGATGCGACGCGCGGCATGCTTGATCCGCTGTGCATCGGCGACGGAGGTCCCGCCGAACTTCATCACCACGATGTCGGACACGTGCTGAGGATAAAGGCCCAGGTCGTATGTCGATCAGATCATCGGGCCGCACGCATGATCGTCAAGCTCCCCTCGCCGTCGCCGTCGCCGCGATCCTCGTTGCGCTGGGGGCCACAGCTGTGCTACCGACTGCTCTGTGATCGCCGATCGAGGTCACCCAGGGCACTGGCGACATTCACCCTTGGCGACACTCGCGATTTCGTCGAGCGCAGTATGCGGCCGCTCTGCCTCGCCCGCTCAAGCAAAGCGCCATCGCGTCTGGCTGAACTGCTCACCCTTGCCGAAGCCGAGAATCGTCGTGGGCGTGACCCGATAGACAAGCGCCTCACCGGCGCGGATCGCATCGCTGAGACCGAACCATGTGCCCTCGGGTGCCGTGAAGCGCGCCCCGTACTTCGACTCGTAGGCATTGGCGATGAGTCCGAGCTCCGCTCCGTCACCAACCTCGATGGCGTGTCCTTCGACTACCACATCGAGACCATCGAGTCCGTTCTGGCCTGTGGTGAGAATGCAGTGTGGGTTCTGCCGAAGGTTCTTTGCCTTGCGCTCCTCCGGACCCGTGCAAAAGTACATCGCATCGTCGTGCCATACGGCCAACAGCGGTGTGACGTGCGGACGTCCATCGGGACGCACCGTCGAGAGCCAGAACACCTCCGCATCCTCGATGTGCCGGCGTCCCTCCGCCCAATCTGTCGGGGTCGCCCCCCTACTGCTGAACCCTGCGTGGAGCTCCGCAACCGGCATCTTCACCGCCATGTCAGTTCCTTTCGTTGAAACGTAGGACTATCACTCATAGACCCGCTGACTGCCGAAGTCATCGGTAGGCCCAATCGCCTGCGTACCGCGAGCCTCGAACGCGAGGTCGCTCGCCGCCGCTCCTGCGCAATTACGAGAGTGCACGCAACGCATCCGCTCGGCGCGCGATCAGAGCCGCGATGCGCCGCGAGCGTAGAAGCGCGGCGTGACCCGGGTCGTTATCGACCCGGGCGTCCTGGTCTCCGCATTCATCTCTCCCAGAAAGGCTGCACCCGCGTTGCTCGTGGACCGCTCGCGCTTCCAGTTGAAATGACCGGCGGGTCCTACGCCCGCTCACTTGAGAAACGGATTGGTCTTGAGGTCACGTAGCTGGCTGTCGGTAAAGGCACCGCCGTCGGCCTCCTTATGGGCATTGGCGCATCATGCGCAGACCTGCGACAGCCTGCATGCAGCATCCGCCTGGCGGCGCATGTGCACCGGGACTACAAAGACCGGCGGCCCGCGAAGGCCTTGCCGAGCGTCACCTCGTCGGCGTACTCGAGGTCCGAGCCGACCGGCAGTCCGCTCGCCAGACGTGTGACGGTCAGCTCGGGAGCGCGGGCGCGCAGCTCGTGAGCGATATGCAGCGCGGTCGCTTCACCGGTCGTCGTGGGGTTCGTCGCGAGCACGATCTCCCTTGCAGGTGGTGTCTGTGACGCGACGCGCGCGTACAGCTCGGCGATCTTCAGATCCTCCGGGTCGATCCCGTCGATCGGTGACAGCGCTCCACCCAGCACGTGATAGACGCCGCCATACTCGTGCGTGCGCTCCATCGGAATCACGTCTCCGGGTTCCTCGACCACGCAGATCAAGCCATGATCGCGGCGGGTGTCCTCGCAGATGCGACAGCGGGGTTCGTCGGTGAGGTTGAAGCAGATCTCGCACAACCCGATCCGCGCCTTCACCTCGCGAATCGCATCAGCCAGCCCCAGCGCGTCCTCGTCGGATGCGCGCAGGACGTGAAACGCGAGTCGCTGCGCCGTGCGCGTGCCGATGCCCGGGAGCTTTGACAGCTCGGTCACGAGCCGTTGGACGGGCGGCGCGTAGCTGCTCACGGCTGCAGGCCCGGAAGGCCGAGTCCACCGAGATCCAGACCACCGGTCGCGCCGCCCAGCTTGCTCGCGGCGAGCTCCTGAGCGGAGCGCAACGCCTCGTTGACGGCTGCCAAGATCATGTCGGCGAGCATGTCCACATCCTGAGGGTCAACCGCCTCGGGGTCGATCGTGACCGATGTGACTCGCAGATCACCGGTGACCTGGACCGTCACCATGCCCCCACCGGCGGACGCCGAGACGGTCTCATTTGCGAGCTGCTCTTGGGCGGCCTCCATGTCGTGCTGCATCTGCTGGACCTGTTGCATCATCTGCTGCATGTTCGGCATACCCTGCTGCTTGGGTCTCTTTGCCATGTTCAAGCTCCATTCGATTCGCTGTTTGCGGACTCAGGCGCAGCGGCGCCCGCGACGGACGCGGCGGCGGGCTCAGGCGCTGGCTCAGCGCCCTGACCGGGCTCGGACTCGACACGCTGACTCTGCTCGGACTCGACCGTGATCTCCTTGGCGTCGAGCTCTGATTTGAACCGCTCGATCCACTCATCCTCGGTATATCCGACGGATTGCACGCTTTCACCCGAGTCGAGATCCTCGCGCAGCTCATAGCCGATCCGCCAGCGCCCGCCTGCGAGCTCGCGCAGCGCCTCGGTCACGATCGCGCGGTTAGCGGAATCCTCGGCCTTCTTCTTCAGGAACGCCGCGCTCGCGGGAAACCCGACGGTCAGATCCTCACCCGCGATCGCCACCGGCCTGGTGTCTGCGATCACCGCACCGCACAGCGCATGGCCGGCTCCGACCATCTCGATGACAGCTGGCCACAGGTCGACGATCGACTGCAGATCGTTCGTAACGGACGGCGCCGAGACAGCCGGCGATACCTCGCCCGGCGACTCGACCACGGGGACGAAAGGCGCGGAGGCCACACGCGGGGGCTCACTCGCCAAATCACCCTCCGGCGACTCGACCACGGGGACGACAGGCGCGGAAACCACACGCGGGGGCTCACTCGCCAAATCACCCTCCGGCGCTTTGATTGCGAGCGCCGGTGTCACGCTCGCGTCGGGTGCGGGCTGCGTGGCCTGCGAGACGGGCTGCGTCGAGGCTCGTCCTCCCCCTTCCAACCGCTCGATGCGAGCAAGCAACGCTCGCGTCGAAGCGTCGACCTCGGGTCTTGCGGCCTTCACGAGCGCCAGCTCGAGGCTCGTGCGCGGATCAGCACCGGCGCGCACGGACTCCAAGGCCGAGCCGAGCAACTCCAGCAGGCGCACGACCGTCATGTGGGGCACACGCTCGGCCTGCGCCAGCAGTCGTGCGTCGGCCTCGGGCGTGAGCGCCAGCTCGGACGGGAGCTCGCCGAGAGTCTGCACGATCAGCAGCTCCCGAGCCCTGCTCTCGAGGTCTGAGGCGAACGAGCCCGCGTCGCGTCCGGAGTCCGCGCACTCCGCCAGCGCGAGCAGCGCCCTGCGCGCATCGGCGGCGGCGACCGCGTCGACGGCCCGTTCCAGCAGCTCCGCGTCCGCCACGCCGAGGACCGCGAGAACATCCTCCAGAGCGATCGTGCTTCCGCTGTAGGCGAGCAGCTGCTCGAGCGTTCCCAGCGCGTCGCGGAAGCTCCCGGTGGCCGAGCGCGCGAGCGCGGCGATCGCCTCCGGGGGGATCTCGATCGACTCGGAATCGGCCGTCCGGCGCAGCACTTGCGCGATCTGCTCGACGGTAGGACGCTGGAAGTCAAACCGATGACATCGATCGACGACCGTCGCCGGCACTTTCTGAGCCTCGGTCGTCGCGAGCACGAACACCGTGTCGGGCGGAGGCTCCTCGAGCGTCTTCAAGAACGCGTTCCAGGCGGCCGTCGAAAGCATGTGAGCCTCGTCGAGGATGTACACCTTGCGCCTGCCCGACACGGGCGCGAACGCGACGGAGTCGCGCAGCTCGCGAATGTCGTCGACCGAGTTGTTCGAAGCCGCGTCCATCTCGATCACGTCCAACGAGCTCGCGCGGGCGATCGCCGCGCACGAGTCGCACTGCCCGCACGGCTCGATCGTCGGGCCGTGCTCGCAGTTCAAGCACATCGCGAGAATCTTCGCCATCGAGGTCTTCCCCGTGCCTCGCGAGCCGACGAACAGGTAGGCGTGATGCACTTGGTCGCGCTGCACGGCGTTGCGCAGCGTGCGTACGACCGGCTCCTGGCCGACGACCTCGGCGAACGTGCGCGGCCGGTGCCTGCGATACAGGGATGACTGCTGTTGCTCTGCTCTGGGCTCGTTCGCCACCGTTCAGCTGAGTCTACCCACGGGCGGGTCCCTCTCCCCGGCCCACGGGCGAGTCCCTCGCCCGGTAGCGTCCGCGCGCGTGAGGATCTGGATCGAGCGCCTCGTCACGCCCGCGGCGATCGTCGTCGGGGCTGTTCTCCTGCGGGTCCTCGCGGGCGTCGGGTTCGTCAACTACGACACCTTGTACGCCCTCGCTTGGGGAGGTCAGCTATCGCGCGGGAGCGTCCCCGCTTACGCCGTCCCGATCGCGCCCACGCCCCATCCCCTCGTCGAGATCCTCGGCATCGTCCTGGCCCCGCTCGGGCCGGCGGGCGTCCTGCACGTGACCGTCGCGCTCGCATTCCTCGCCCTGTCCGCCTGCGCGTGGGTGATCTACGCTCTGACCGCCCGCTGGTTCGGGCGCGCCGCCGGAGCCCTTGCCGCGCTCCTGCTGATCACGCGCGTGCCCGTCCTGTCATACGGAGTACGCGCGTACATCGACATCCCTTACTTGCTCCTCGTCCTCGGCGCCCTGCTGGTCGAGTCTCGTCGTCCACGCGCCGGCCGGCCGGTACTGGGTCTGCTCGCGCTCGCCGGCCTTTTGCGCCCCGAGGCCTGGGCGTTCTCGGGGTTGTACTGGCTGTACCTGATCGCATGGCCGGCATACCGCGAGCGAGTCGAGCGGCATGGCCCGGACCGTCCGTCGATCAAAGATCCGTCGACCAAAGATCGGCTCGCAGAGGTGTCCTCGCGTCCCGTCCACTCGCGGGGGCAGATCGCGGGCCTGACGCTGCTCGCGGCGGCAGCCCCGCTCGTATGGGTGATCAGCGATCTGGCAATCACCGGCGACGCGCTCTGGTCGCTGACGAACACGCGCCACACCGCCCAGACACTGGACCGGATTACAGGCATCGCGAACGTGCCCGAGTACATCCCCCGCCGTATCGGCGAGATCCTGAGCCCGCCCGTGCTCGTCGGGGCAGCCCTCGGCGGCGTGCTGTCGCTGCTGTGGCTGCCTGCGCGAGCGCGCCTCGCCGCGATTGTCGGCGTCGTGGCGGTACTTGTGTTCGCAGCGTTCGCGACTCTCGGCCTGCCGATCAACACACGCTATGCCTTCCTCGCAGCGGCGATCTTGTGCGTGTTCTGCGGCGCAGGTGTGTTCGGATGGACGGTCCTCGCCCGTGGCGATCCGCGACGGCGCTGGTGGATGGCGGGCGGGCTGATCGTGCTCGTGGCGCTCGTCGCCTATGCGCCAAGCCAGTACAACTCGGCACACCGCGAACTGCGCACGCTCGCACACCAACAGAGCATCGAAAGCGATCTCGTCGCGCTCGTGCGCAACCATTCGATCGGATTGCAGTGCGGGCCGGTGGAGGTCCCCAACCACGCGCCGATCCCGCTCCTGTCGCTCTACCTGCGGACGAGCCCCGTCAACGTCCTCAGCGCCCAGGTCGCTCAGATCTCCTACGGCTCCTACATCGACCCCGCGAGCATGGAAGTCGAACGCGACTACGTCCTCGACCCTCACGACCCGCACCTGCCCGTGACGATCCCTCCGGGATTCACCGAGTCGGCGACCAACCGCTCGTGGCTGATATTCCGGCGCTGCTCCTAGTCGGAGACGCAGCGTCCGCGCAGACGCGCCATCCGGTAGACGCGCCGGCGGCAATCCGTACCAACCAGCCATAGCCCCCGCCACAAGGGCCGGCTTTGCCGGCCCGACGCCGGCGCCGCCACGGCGGGGGTGGTCGGGAGGGGCCTGCCCCCCTCCCGTAGTGGACCGTGCACCTCTCGTCGTCGCTCCGCACTCCGGGCGCCTTGTCGTCACCGCATGCTCCGGTCCGGGAGCTCCCGTTGCGCCTGTCGGGATTCGCTTAAGGCTGCTTCCTTCCGGACCTGACCTGGTTCGCGAGCCGACACCGCACGGGACCCGAGCCATCGACGCCCGCGGCGGCGGGGCGACCGGGACGGAAGCCCCTAAGAGAGGGATTCAGCCCCGCTAGAGCGGATTGCGGATTCAGGGCGCCGCTACATCCCCGCCTAGCACGGTCCGAAGCGATCGTAGCGCGTACATGCCATTTTGCGTTAGGCTGCCCGGCCGTGACCTACTTCAAAGATGTTTTTCCACCGTCCCGTCCAAGGCTCCGGCTGACACGCACGCGCCTCGGTCTCGTCGCACTCGGCGCGACGGTCCTGATCGCCGGCTGCGGCGGCTCCAGCGGAAGCTCCAGCACGATCACCGTCGGCGCCGAGGACAAGGCCAACGAAGCGCTGGCAACCACGAGCGCTCCGACAAGCTCGACCAGCACGAGCACGACCGCCGCGAAGACACCGACGAGCGGCCCGCTCTCCAAAGAACCCCATGTGACCCCCCCGAGTGGTCCAGCGCCGAGCAAGCTTGTGACGAAGGAAATCATCACGGGAACCGGCGCCGAAGCAAAAACCGGCGATCCGGTCACGGTCAACTACGTGGGAGCCCTGTATCACGGCGGCAAGGTCTTCGACGCCTCTTGGAAACGGAACGAACCGTTCCCGTTCACACTCGGCAAAGGCCAGGTCATCCCCGGTTGGGAACAAGGTGTGCCCGGCATGAAGGTGGGAGGCAGGCGTGAGCTGATCATCCCGGCCGCGCTCGCCTATGGCGCCAAAGGTTCCCCTCCGACGATCCCGCCGAACGAACCACTCGTGTTCGTGGTCGACCTGCTGGGCACGTAGACGACGCCGAGCCACGCCACGGCAAAAACGTCCCCCACGGCAAAACGTCCCCCGCGGCAACACATCCCCCACGGCAACCTTCCCGGCGGGGACACGTGCACCACGGCAACACGTCCCCCGCGACGGCCCCACACGATCCTCGCCGAGGCCCCGCGAATCCTGATCGGCACCGGTAGCCGCTCACGGCGGCGACCGTCGGGCAAGCTCATGCAGGCACAGCGCTCATGGCGTCAACTCCCAGCGCTGGCCCTCCTGCTGAGCGCTATCTCCATAAGTGCTCTGTCCGGTTGCGCCAGCACGAAGGTAACTCCAGCCGAACTGCGGCTCGAGCGCGAAGACCTGATCGCGGTGAGCAAGGCCCTGAAGGGGGTCGAGAGCCCTGCAGCCGGCGAGTTGGCGGCAGCCAAGCGGGCCTGGCCGCTCATCGCCGACGGCCTGCCGGAAAGCGCTCCGGCGCTGGCGAGCACACGCGGGCCGATCGCGATGGCCGCCGGGAAGGCCGCTCAGATTCAAACGCCGGCGCTGCTGACAGAAGCACAAGCAGTCTCCCTGACTGGCCCGTCAGCGGAGCTCGCGGGCCTGTTCCGAACCTACACCGGACTGAGCACACGCGGATGGACTCTGACCGGCGCCGCGATCGACCAGATCGAACACGGCTCCCCCGCAAGCGCACGGTTCGCACGGGAAAACGTCGCGTTGTATATCGAGAGCGTCTACGACGGCCACTTCGACCTGGCTCAGATCGACAAACACCTGACCGACGGTTACCGCCAGCTCGGAGGACCGTCCGCGTTCGGAAGCGCGCTGACCCAGGACGAAGTGGATGCGCTGACAAGCGCTTACTCCGAAACGACCGCCCGCCTGCACCCGCACGTCGGGGTGCGGTTGGGGTCTTGACTGGAGTCCGGCGCCCCGCCCGCTGCCCGTGCCAATCGGCGAGACCGCTCCCATCCAAGGCCAATAGACTCGACATGTCAGGGCGCGTAGCTCAGTGGGAGAGCGCTCGCTTCACACGCGAGAGGTCGCAGGTTCGAAACCCGCCGCGCCCATTATGTTTGTCAGAGTAGCGAATGCCTTATGGAAGCGTTGCGGAAGCGTCCGCTCCTTTGAAGCCGCATGGACGCCGACGCGCCCCGGTGGCGGCGCCCCAACTCATTGGCTGCGACTGCGGGCGACGATCTGCCGAACAATATGAGAAGGTTCGCAGCGATGGCAGGCAAGGCGAGCGGGCGTGAGTAGTTGACCGGGCAAGGCATCCCGCCCGGAGCGATCGCCGGGGTGGGCGTTCCTCGGCCGTTCAGGACAGCGCTACGGCTCCTCGCCGACTTGAGCGACGAGGACCTCCGCCGACTGACGGAGACACTCGCTTCCGCACAGCCATTCGAAGCGGTTGGTCATCTTACGGATCTCGTGCGCGAGAAGCTCCCGGATGCCGATGAGCCGGGCGTCGAGGCACTCATGCCCAGCCTGATTTCACTCTGTGGGCAGACGCGCGCACACGACGCCGACCAATTGGCCGAATCGGTTAGCAAGTCCCCCGACCTGGATCTGCCCGACGATATCCGGCCACGACTTGCGGAGCGACTGAAGGCCCTGCTCACCCTTGACTCCCTGACGACGACCGCGAGCGCAATTGAGCTGCTCGTCCAAAACCCACGGAATTACGGAAGCGCACGGGTGCTCACCGACATCCGACCCATCTTCGGGCGCGATATCACGGAGCCGCCCAAGGGCTCAGTCATCGTAGAGTTGCTCCAATTGGAGACATGGAGCCCCGACGGAGACCGAGATATGGTATACGTGGCCATGGATGAGTCCGATCTTTCAGAACTCAAGAATGTGGTCGATAGGGCCTTGGACAAGACGACAACCCTCCGAGGCGTTCTTGACACACAGGGAGTGAAGTTGTTTCAGCTCGACGAGAAAGACCGATGAACGTCCCACAACCATTTTTCTGCGAGACCGACGAGGACACGGAAGCTCTGGTCGGTCTCAACGCGGTTGGCCGGAGGATGTCGGCCAGCATGGACTTCGACTTCATGCGGCAGATATCAATGCGAATGGGCCAAGCTGTTACTTCGCTCGCCCGACAGACGGACGCTGGGCTTGGACTAGGAACAAAGCCTGTACCCCTTTTTGAAGGGCTTCGAGTCCTTTCCTTCCCGCGTCATGACCTCACATTGGCCGGCTATCTAGAGGCGGCTGACTCTTA
Organism: uncultured Solirubrobacterales bacterium; assembly: GCA_963705245.1. Classification (GTDB taxonomy): domain Bacteria; phylum Actinomycetota; class Thermoleophilia; order Solirubrobacterales; family Solirubrobacteraceae; genus Palsa-744. The sequence continues at coordinate 695,019 of OY970062.1, forward strand.
CGAGGCACTTCGCGACGACGCTGAAGACATTGGCGTCGTGTTTGAATCTCTTGCCAGTCGTTGGATCGAAGAGACGCAATTTGAGTCATCCCTGCTGCGCACCTTCTCCAACGAGTCTTACCTTGAGATCCTAGGCTTGGGGTCCAGGGTAATTCCATACCTTCTTCAGCGCCTGAGGTCCGAACCAGAGCGCTGGGTTGGTGCGCTGAAAGCGATTTCACGAGCTGACATTGGGTCGGAAGCCGCCACGCCTGACGAGGCTGTGTCTGCCTGGACCGACTGGGGACGATCGCACTATTACGTAACTTGACGATCCCCGTCGGCCTCCGTCGGGCTTTTCCTAATATCGACGGCTCCGAGAAGACGAGTGAGGCGACGACTGACTATAATTGTCACGCTTGGGGCATGGACGAGAATCACCGATGGTGGGAGCCGGTTGCTCCCACCCACCCTTCGTTGCCCTCGTGGATAAAAGTGTACTGGCCTCCTGGCGTGCCGCTATACGACCTGTCTGTAGCAAACTTTGAGCGAGCCTACGAGACCTGCGGTTTCGAACGATGCATTGACGGAAGCCGTGAATGCGACTACGAAAAGATCGCTTTGTATGCAAAGCAGGGGGCAGTCACTCACACTGCGCGACAGCTACCGTCAGGCCGTTGGACGAGTAAGCTCGGTAAAGACATTGACATCATGCACCCGACCGTAGCGTCACTTGAAGCTTCGGACTACGGTGCGGTCGTCACGTATATGCGGCGGGGAGGACGGGCACGAAACGTGCCCGAGGGCAAACGTCCACACCTAGGGGGGCTTGCGGCAGCACAGTGGGCTCACGGGTTTCTCGCCATCGTGCGCCGTATCCGCGACGCCATGTCACGCTCCACGCATTTCTATTGTGTTGGCAAGCGTCCTGCGCGTGCCACCCCAAGCGACTCTCCCGACGGGGGGGTAAGTCAGCGTCTAATCTAGGCGCGGGCCAAGCGAACAGAGGCGCGCAGCTACTAGACACGTTTGCGCAGGACGCTCCCGGATGCCGTCTCTTCTTCAAGCGATCGGAGCTCGATGTTTGGCGACGCAACGGCGGCGCCGTGTCGAGGGCTTCGACTCGGAGTGCACGGAATCGCCCGCTCTGCGGTTAGCTTGTGGAGCGGATGAACCGAAGCGAATCCGAGATAGGCCGCAGCCTCACGCGCCGTCATCCACGCATCAGCCTCCGGCGACGACGCCTCGACAGAAATCAACGCGCGCAGCTCGTCCAGCGCGCCGTCATCGCTCCGTAGCGCGTCGAGGACAGCATGTGCGAGCGAGTTGGTCATCCCGAGCAGCGGCGAAGCAGAGACCATCGCCTCCGCTAGCGCTTGCCCTCCTGGCGCGCGGTTTCCCACCGTACGGCGAGCCTTGGCTTGATCCCCGCGCTTTCAGCGCACAGACAGCACAAGGCTTCGCGCGGCGACGCTCGATAAACGAAGTCTTCTCCTGGTCGTATCATCCGACCGTCACGCGCGCATCAAGTCGCACGAATGGCGATTGTCAGATACCAATGCACCGATGATGTTCCCGCACGTCTTGCCTTCTTACGCGCGCTCTCGATCGCAATCTTTTTCATCCTCTTTCGTTGCCGACCTCTAAACTCATTCCCCATCGACTCTCTTTGATGATATCTACGAACTCACAACAGACACAAGCAATTCCTCAACAGCGCGCAGGAGAGAACGCCCCTCCTTTCGCGGGATCTGATGGCATCATTTCTAACGTCCGCGTCCTCCCGGCACCCAAATCGACGGCTCCTCTGAGCAGTGCTCGGAGCGGCCAAATGGCGACTTCCAGTGAACGCCCTGTAGCTCTCGCCGTTCGGCCTTGCATAGACCGAACATCCTTCCGAGGACCGCACCGATGGCGCGGCGTGCGCGGACTATGAGCGCCGGTCGCTACCGGCCGTAACGCGCGCTATGCTTCGCCTGCACCCCTCTGGATCGCATTGGGATTGGGACAGGCGGCCGAGTGTCAGCTCGGCCGTTGTCATGTTTGATGCGGTCTTTGGTTTCCGCGCCTGGCCTATAGCGCTTGCCGGCTTGCGGCTCTAGCGCACTGGCAAGGGCCGCACGCACGATCTGAGTCACGGTGACGCCTTGCGCTTGCGCGACATGTTCGAGGAGGCTCAGCTCGTCGTCCGAAAGACGTACGCAGATGTTGCGTGTGCGGCGTGGTTGTTCGGCGAATCGCATCACATGCAGCCTTGCGTCCGGCTACGCTCTCGTCAACGTGTCAGGCGAGGATCGGCTACAGAAACAAAGTGATGGATCGGCGTGGTTCGCGGATAGCGCTGGCCTGGGCGGTTGGAGCGTGCCATTTCGAGTGGCTGTGCTCGATGGCTCGCCGGCCGTCGTGGAGCTACATGTGCATGCGTCGGACGAGCAGTCGATCCCTCGCAGCGGGCTTTCTGGAACCTTTCTGAGGCAGGCGGCGGCGCCTGCGGCGTTGCTCTGTGATCCGCGCGTGACAGCGGCTCTCGCGTCCGAAAGCGATCAGGTCCACGAGGTTGCAAGTTCATCGCGCTCTCGTAGCGCCCGACAGAATGATGCGATGCTTGCACGCATTGCGCTCGTCAACGACACGATGGCTATTACGGGGGTCGATTGCACTCCGGTCGTCGGCAACGAGTTTCCGGGCGTTCTTGGCTGAGCCTGCCTCTACATCCATGCGTCCCTCAATAGAGAGTTACATGGGTGTTGAGGGTCGGCGTGATGCGAAGCTGCGTGTGTGTGCATGACGGTCCCGCAACGCTTTTTCATCTTCTGTTGAGGGTGCGCCTGGTGTCCAGGGCAAACACGACGGATGACGCTGCAAGAACATACGGTTTACATAGAGAGAGGGACCTTTTTGCTCATCTCTATGGCTTCAAGTTCCCAACGCGGCGAAAGGGAAGATTGAAGCTATCGGCGGTCGGAGAAGCGCATTTGCGAGATGGCGGCGGGACCGTGATTTTGGCCAGCGCGTAAACGGCTTGCGCCATAGTTGATTCCCTCTCTGTCCCGAAGCGAATCGGAACGCAAAGACGCCGACAGCGACCACGATCGCAACAAGCCACATAGCGACGTAGAGGCAGGCGATCATGGCCGACAACGGCAAGGAAGATCAGAAGCACGTATCCGATGAGACTCACGAGCTATCTGCCGTGCGTGTCGATTTCGTTGACCACGACTTCTTTTGACGGGAAGTGACCTACGATGCAATGTGTGTAGACGTGTCCCGAAGCCACAAACGATCCAGCGTATTCGCCGCCTAGAACCTTTACGCAGTATTCGTCCTCGGCACGTTCGACTTTGCCGCGTGGGGAGTCTTCCTTGCGCTTTTCTTCTTCTGCTTCTCGCTATTCTTGACGATGACGCTGTGTCGCTGTTTGTCCGAGCCGCAGAGTGATGAAGCGACTCGCGGTGATCCGCTTTCCGGTGGCGTCGGTGAGAGTCGCGGTGACGTGGAGCACCACAGCTCGGTCGCGCTTTAGGGCGGGCACGCAAGCGTCGCCACCACTCAGCGTATCTACATTCACGCCTTGACGCCGCGCGGCGAAGCGACGACCGGAGGACACGCCTCGCCAAGATCTACAGTGCCCGCGATTCGCCTCTCCCGGTCGGAGCCGCGCTCGACAGACTCGCGAAGCTCCCAGAACAGCGAGCCAAAGCGAGCTAAGCCTCTCGCAAATAGCGGGGAAAATGTTGCAGCGCAGGCCCCCCGGGCTCTACGATCGACTGGATGGCTGTACTGGAGGCAACAATCTCGCCACCTACGCGGGTTCGATCCCGTACTGCAATGGCTGTCCCTGGGCGCCGCAGGGGACGCCCGATCCGACCGCCGCGCGAGGAGTTCGACCTCGGGATCGACGCTGGCCCCCCAGGCACCCTCCCGGATGCCGCCTCTTGGCGGATTGCGAAAGACATGTCGTTGCTGCTCGACAGCGCCGAGGTTGTCAATAGCTACCTCGCGGCGTTTGCGAGCGTCCCGGCGGCGCACCTGTCTGGGCTACGACGGCGTGGGTGCAGGATCGTGTTCGCAGTCACGATCCCTGCGGCGTTGCGCTCCCCGGAGGCCGTGAACGCGCGCGGCCGGCCGCTCACGCTCACGGAGACCGAATCCTTGGAGGCCAACTACGGTGCGAGCGCAGGGACCGTCGCACTCTACGATCCAGAACTGGACTGGCTCGTCTTCCCGACCTCCTACCGGGCGCGCGACCTAGAGCGAGCGGTGCTGCATGAGACAGGGCACGCGCTCACGGTGCCGTCGATGCTCAACACCGCGGCCCGTCGTGTCGATCTGCTCCGGGGCCTACCCCGTGAGATCTCCGAGCACATCGCACAACCGTCCTACGGATCGTCCACCTCAGTCACGGCCCGGGTTCTGGAGGTGCTCGCGGAGGCCTATGCTTGGCTTGTGGTGGGTCGCGCGCCTGAGCTTTCCGTGGAGGTGTTGTCCGAGTTGATTGGCATACTCGATCTGATGGCGGGGAACTCGGGCAGCGGTGGTGGCTTCCATTTCGATGATGAGACAGGACGGACCGCGTCCCGTCTGCCCCCCGAGGACATTGTCACGCCAGACGACCCCGTTTACGGGGCCGAACTCTCGTGGGCTACTCCCGACGCCGACGTGATCTTCGCGGCTCGCGGCGCTCGCTGCGACTGCGCCAACGGTCATGCGATCGACCGGCAGATTGGCCCGATCGGGTCGTCCTGCTGTGGCTCGATTCGCTGATTTGATCTTTTCCCCCGGCGGGGGACGGCATCGAGGTAGAGACACCCGGCGCGCCGCCCGCGTTGGAAGCACTCATGGAAGCGAGAGCCGGCAGCAAACCGCAATAGACACTATGCCCGATGGCACGATCACCCCGACGATTCGCGGCTCAGTCACACTCGGCAGCAGGCCGCAGTGTATTCGCCAGACTTCACACGCGAGAGGTCGCAGGTTCGAAACCCGCCGCGCCCATGATCGTTTCGCTTGTCTGTAAGCCAAATCTTGGCCCGATGGCAGAGCGGCTGGGGAGCCGGGGCAAAACCGGCGATGGGCCAAACGGTGGGCAAGTTCAACCCTGGAGAGGGCAGTAAATTACGTTCTTCAGAATAGGCGCACGCTTTGCATGGCCTGTCGCCGACACAGTTCAATCGTCGGCACATACCGAGGACGGCGCTACGCGGCGGTACCATGCCTGCTACCATGACATCATGCGTCAGCTGACATTGCGCGTGCCCGAAGAGCTCGCCGAACGACTCAAGGGCGCAGCCGGCGACCACGATGAGAGCGTCAACGGTTACGCCGTCAAGGTCCTCTCGGCCGCGGTCGACCCTGACCTCGCGGGCGACGAGATCACCGGCCTGACAGAACGCCTCGCCCGAGCCGGACTATTGTTGACGCCCGAGCGCGTCTCGACAAAGAGTCCCTCCGCGCGAGCAATCAGTCGCGCACGCGCCGCCGCCGGACGCGGCAAGCCGCTGTCGGACTTCGTCGCCGAGGATCGCAGCTGAGCACGTTCGCCGATTCCTCGGCGCTTGTGAAGCTCTACGCCGACGAGCCCGAACATCGCCTTATCCGCGCACTCGGCCCACTCGTCGTCTCAGCCCTCGCTCGCGTGGAGGTGCCCGCCGCGCTATGGCGCAAGACTCGCGGCGGCGAACTCGACGACGCAGCCGCAAGCCTCCTTGTCAGCGCCTTTGAGCACGACTTTCACGGCGGCCCCGACTCAGACTCACGCTTCACGATCATCGCCCCAACCGAGCCGGTGCTCATCATGGCCGCACAGGAAACCGCACGCCACGCCCTGCGTGCGTATGACGCGGTACAGCTCGCGAGCGCACTCGCCGTCCGTGAGGTCGATCCACGCTGCGACCGGTTTGCGTGCTTCGACACCGAGCTGCGACGCGCCACCAGCCGCACCGGCTTTCTGCTTGTGCCAGAGACTGAGTGACCGGTAAGCAGGGATGCCGTCTGCGGCTATGTCAAGATGGCTCCTCGGGAAACCCGAGTGGTGTCCTGCGGGGATCGTGACAGGAAGACGCAAACCGGATCTGGTGAATGACCGTCCATGCCTGAAGGCCTGACGAACGCGGGAGTCGAGCGGCTGCACGCCGTGGCTGAGCAGCACGTCGGCGACGCGCGCGTACCGGGTCTGGTGGCGCTCGTGGCGCGGGGCAGCCAGGTGCACGTCGAGGCGTTAGGCAACCTGACCGTCGGCGGGCGGCCCGTGACTCGCGACTCGCTCTTTCGCATCGCGTCGACGACTAAGCCCATCACCGCGGCGGCGACGCTTGCGGTCGTGGCCGAGGGATTGATCGGGCTCGACGAGCCGGTCGACCGGCTCCTGCCCGAGCTCGCCGGGCGTCGTGTGCTCGAGCGAATGGACGGACCACTCGATGAGACCGTCCCGGCCACGCGCGCGATCACTACCCGCGACCTGCTGACCTTCACCTTTGGCTTTGGCATGGTCATGGAGATGTTCATGGCGCCCACGCCGTGGCCGATCGTGGTGGCCGCTGAGGAGCTGAGCCTTTCGACAATCGGCCCGCCCAACCCTGAGGTGCAGCCCGACCCGGACACGTGGATTGCCAACCTCGGCACACTTCCGCTGTTGGCGCAACCGGGAGAACGTTGGCTGTATAACACCAGCGCCTCCGTACTCGGTGTTCTGCTTGCTCGTGCTGCCGGGGAACCGTTCCCCGGTGTACTCCAAACGCGAATATTCCAGCCGCTGGGCATGCGCGACACGGGCTTCTGGACGGCGCATACCGACCGCCTTGCCACGGCCTATCGACCTGCGCTTGACGACGGTCTAACCGTCTGGGACGAGCCTGAGGGCATGTGGAGCCAGCCGCAGGCGTTCGCCGATGGCGGGGCCGGACTGGTCTCGACCGTCGATGATCTGCTCGCATTCGCGAGGATGCTGCTCGGCGGCGACGCTTCTGTGCTGTCTGCTGAGGCTGCACGTGCGATGACCACCGACCAGCTCACCGAGGCGCAAAAGGCGCACGGCGGATTGGGCCGCGACTTCTTCGTGGGCCGCTCGTGGGGATTCGGCCAGGCGGTCCTGGACAGCGGGGTCTTCGGCTGGGACGGCGGCTTTGGCTCGTCATGGCTCGTGGACCCCACGCATGACCTGACGGTGATCGTGCTGACGCAGCGCATGTTCGAGACCTCAGAGCCGCCCCAGGTGCACCGCGACATCCAGTCGGCGGCCTACGCGGCGCTCGCCTGAGGCGTGGGAGTATGGTCTGCAGATGGCCGCGGCTGACAACGCAACCTCGACAGTCATGCACCTGAGCGTCGCCGAGCGGGTGGCTCGCGGCAAGGCGGCGCGCGCGGAGGTGCCGCGCTCCAGCCATGCCGTGTATGAGCCGGCGCCGCACCGCGCCGATCCGATCGATGTGCTCGAGCGCCAGGCGCAGACGCGCGTGCCCGAGCTGGTGCCGATCCGTTACGGCCGCATGCTGGTGTCAGCGTTTACGTTCTATCGAGGCGCCGCGGCAATCATGGCCGGCGACCTGGCGAGCACGCCACGCTCGGGGCTGACAGTGCAATGCTGCGGCGACGCGCACCTGTCGAACTTCGGCGTGTTCGCCTCGCCCGAGCGACGGCTGATGTTCGACCTCAACGACTTCGACGAGACGCTCCCCGGGCCGTGGGAGTGGGACGTCAAGCGCCTGACCGTCAGCATGCTGATCGCCGCGCGCGACAACGGCTATGCCGTCAAGGATCAGGACCAGGTCGTGCTGGACACCGTCGAGTCCTACCGCACCGCGATGGCGGGGTTTGCGGCGATGAACAACCTCGACGTCTGGTATTCCCATCTGGACATCGAAGCCGCGCTGAAGGAACTGGGGCCACAGCTCAAGCCCTCACAGATCAAGCGGACCAAGAAGGCGCTCGCCAAGGCGCGTACGAAGGACAGCCTGTCGGCGTTCTCCAAACTGACCCGCATGGTGGATGGAGAACCGCGTATAGTCGCCGAACCGCCGCTGATCGTGCCGATCCATGATCTCGCGCAGGGCGATGAACGCACCGAGATGTTCGAGGCCATGCAAGAACTGGTGCGCTCCTACCGACAGACGCTGGAGCACGACCGGCGCGTGCTGCTCGAGGAGTTCCGCCTGACCGATATCGCGCGCAAGGTCGTCGGCGTGGGAAGCGTCGGCACGCGCGCCTGGATCGCGCTGATGCTCGGCCGAGACGGTCAGGACCCGCTGTTCCTGCAGATGAAGGAGGCCGAGGCGTCGGTGCTGGAGGAGCATCTCGGCCCCAGCGAGTTCGACAACCACGGCGAGCGCGTCGTCACCGGACAGCGGCTGATGCAGGCCTCGAGCGACATCTTTCTCGGCTGGCTGCACGTCGAGGAGGGCATCGACGGTCGGGACCGCGACTTCTACGGCCGCCAGCTGAAGGACTGGAAGGGGTCGGCGGAAGTCGAGCAGATGGCACCCTCGGGCCTGGCCCAGTACGGCCGGCTGTGCGGCTGGACGCTCGCACGCGCGCACGCGCGCAGCGGCGACCGCATCGCGATCGCCGCGTATCTCGGCAAAGGCAGCGCGTTCGACCGCGCGATCAACGAGTTCTCCCAGGCCTACGCCGAGCAGAACAAGCGCGACTACAAGGCCCTGACAGCGGCGGTCAAATCAGGTCAGATCGTGGCGGAGACGGGTCTGTAGGCTCGACGGGGATGCCGGGCGGAATCACTTCGCCGCGGTCGATCTGCTGTGAGAGCTGCTGCCTCGCACGCAGCTTGCCGGAGTCCAAGGCGCCAGACCCGGCCACGTAGGCAATCGGATCTCCGCCGCCTCGACCACGCAGGATGTAAGCGCAGCCGACGGCGATAACCGCCCCGGCGATCGGGCCAAGCAGGTAGACCCAGTAGCCACCGAAGTCACCGCTCACCAGCGCTGGTCCGAACGAGCGTGCCGGGTTCATCGAGGTGCCACTCACCGGCGCAGACCAGAGTCCGGCAAGCGCGATATATCCACCGACCCCAAGCGCCGCGATTGCACCGACGTTCTGTGCTGCCGAGGCGGTTCCCAAGATGACGCTCACCAACCCCACCGTGAGGACAACCTCCATCAGCAGCGCCTGCCAGTTCGTGTACCCCGGACCGGGCAGGGTCGCGCCGAGATGCTCGACATTGCCGAATACAGCCCTGAGAAAAAGGCATGCGAGCGTGGCGCCGATGAGCTGAATGACGATATATCCGGGGACACGCTTCCAGGGGAAGTCTCGGCGCAACGCAAAGGCGAGCGAGACACACGGGTTCAGATGGGCACCCGAGACCGCGCCCATGAACAGGATGATCGCCATGACCATCAGGCCGGGCGCGACCACGGCCGCGGCCAGGCTGATCTGGCCCTTACCGTGGAGAATCCCCCCACCGGCGGCGACAAGCACCAGCATGAACGTCCCGAGCAACTCCGAGAACAACCTGCGCCACTCCAGGCTCGGATCGTCGAACTGCGCCTTGGAGCCGAACTCGAGCGCGAGTACGTGCCGGGTCCGTGGACCCAGCAGACCAACGGCGGGAACCTCCCCCTCCACGACACGCTCGTCGGGCATCCTCACAAGCTAACACCGTGACACTCACCCTCGGCCTAGCAGCGAGACGATCAGCGGCAATCGGCTGGGAGTCTGGAGCAGTGAGGGTGAGACGACCACGCAATCAACCAGGCCAAGCTGATAGTCAAGGCCGAATGATCGGCTGGCAGGACGATCAGCCGGGCAGCGTCGTTTCCTGGCCGGGCTCGAGAATTCGCACCTCAACACCAGGAGCCAGCCGCGCGACGTGCCGGGCGAACAATCGAGGTGGGTCACCGAGCCGTTCCCTGTGTCGGCGAGCGACACCGACAGGCAGCAGCGTTCCCCAGTGCATCGGGATCGCAATGCGCGGGCGCAGAAGACATACCGCACGCGCGGCCTCGAGTGGGTCCATATGACCGGGACCGAGCTTCGGCCCCCATCCCGCCACTGGTACCAATGCGACATCGAGCGACGGCGCCAGCTCAGACATACCCTCGAACAGCTCGGTATCTCCCGCAAAGTAGATCGTCCGTCGACCGTGCACTACGTAACCCAGTGTCTCGGCCCGCGATCCACCGGGGTGGCGGCGCCCATCGTGACGGGCTCCTACCGCGGTCACGACAAGAGCCCCGACGTTCACCTGCTCGCCTGGACTCAACTCGCTCACCGTGGTCAGCCGCCGGCGACGCAGCCACACACCGGCGCCGGTCGGCGCCAGCAGCGGTGTATCGCGACCCAGCAGTCGTAGCGAAGCCAGGTCGAGATGGTCGTGGTGAAGGTGCGAGATCAACACTGCATCCGGACCGGCGACCACAGTCCTGTCAACCGATGGGACTTGCCGGCGCAGATGCGCTACGCGATCGCGCAACAGCGGGTCGGTCAGCAGACGCACACCGTCACACTCGATCAGGAACGTAGAGTGGCCCAGGAAAACGATACGGTCCGCAGACATGCCTGCGCGACGAGACATAACCGCGCCATCGGCCATGGGTGAGACCGTAGCAACGGGATGCCTCTCGGGATCGATTCCCACGAGATCTATCGGCACAAGAACCAATGCCACTAGATCCATAAGCGCGGGAACCAATGCCACTAGATCCATAAGCGCGGGAACCAATACCACTAGATACGCAAGCGCAGGGACCAATGCCATTGGATCCGTACGCACGAGAGCCAACATCGCGAGCACGATCGGCGCGAGGTCCAATCTATGAGCAGCTGGCGACGGCTTGTGGGGCTCACCCTCCGAGTTGTGATCCTGCTGGTGATCGAGGGCCTGGTGATCCTCGCGTTGGCAGCGCTCCTGCCCGGCGTCCAGACGCCCTCCTTCACTGCCGCGGTGCTCGTCGCCGCGACGATGGCGTTGATCAACGCCATCCTCTGGCCGATCGTGATCCGGATCGCGCTCCCGCTGACGGTCTTCACGTTCGGCCTGGGCTCGCTCGTCTTCAGCGCCGGCACTGTCGCGCTGGGGTTCTATGTGGTCGACGGGACTTCGATCCCGATCGGCGGCGACCTGCTGATCGCGTTCGCGATGGCGCTCGTGTCGATGCTGATCGCGCCATTGCTCGATGTGGACGGCGACGCCCAGCACCTGCGCGTAGTACGGCGGCGGGTCCGGCAGGGACGCAAGGACAACCGCAGCGACGTCCCGGGCGTGATCCTGTTCGAGATCGACGGCCTGGGCGAGGCGATTCTGCGCGAGGCGGTGCGCGACGGACACGTGCCCACGATCGCGCGCTGGCTGTCAGACGGCACACACAAGATCCTCGGCTGGGAGTGCGATCTCTCCTCCCAGACCGGAGCGAGCCAGGCGGGCCTGTTGCTGGGCAGCAACTGGGACATGCCCGCCTTCCGCTGGTATGAGAAGGAGTCCGGGCGCACGATGGTTTCCAACCATCCCGCCGACGCGGCCGAGATCGAGCGGCGCCGCTCCACCGGCGAGGGCCTCTTGGCGAACGGGGGCACGAGCCGGGGCAACATGTTCTCCGGCGACGCGCCGCGCTGCACGGCCACGATGAGCGTGATCCGCGACCGTTCCCGATCGAAATCTGGGGACTTCTTCGCCTACTTCTCCGATCCCTACGGCTTCCTGCGTACGATCGTCCTCTCGCTCGCCGACATCGCCTACGAGCGGCGGGCGGCCCGCCGCCAACGCCGCGGCGGCGCGGCGCACGTCGAGCGGGGCGGCATGTATCCACTCGTACGCGCCGCGATCGCCGTGGTCATGCGCGACCTCAACGTCGCGCTTTTGATGGCCGACATCGTCGAGGGGGTGCCGGTCAGTTACGCCACCTTCGTCGGCTATGACGAGGTTGCCCACCATGCGGGGATCCGCGAGCCCGATGCGCTCGCGGTGCTTCAGCGCCACGACCGTCAGCTGGAGCGCTTGGAGCGTGCCGTGGCGCAGGCGCCGCGTCCATATCACCTCGTCGTGCTCTCCGACCACGGCCAGACGCAAGGTGCGCCTTTTCGCCAGCGCTACGACAAGACGCTCGAGGAGCTTGTGCAGGGCGCGCTCTCGCAGGGCGACGTGCACGCTCCGGCTGCGGTCGACGAGGCCTGGGGCGACGTTGGTGCCGTGCTCGCCGACGCGCGTCAGGACCCGGGGCTCGGCGGGCGCGCGCTGGCGCGCGCCACACGCAGCAGGGAGGTGGAGGGCACAGTTGCGCTGGGGCCGAACCGCGAGGCCTTGAAAGAACGGAGCGCCCTGGAGACCAACCGGGCGGGGGACCCCGAGGGAGAGAGTGCCCCGGAGGAATCGAACCAAGCGGACTCCGAGGAGCGCCAGGCACCCAGGACACCCGAGTCAGAGCAGGAGGCGGTGGTGATGGTCTCCGGGCCGCTCGGCCTGATCTACCTGCCGCGCAGCCCGGAGCGGCTCACGCTCGAGCAGATCGCCGAAGCCCATCCCGAGCTGGTGAGCACCCTGAGCGCGCATCCCGGGATCGGGTTCGTGATGGTGCGCTCGCGGGAGCACTCCGGGACACTGGTGGTCGGGGCCGGCGGCCACCGGCGCCTGGCCGACGATGTGGTCGAGGGCGAGGATCCCCTGGCTCACTTCGACCCGACGGTGGCAGACCACCTGCGTCGCCACGACAGCTTCCCGCACTGCCCGGACCTGCTCGTCAACAGCATGTATGACCCGGCCGCGGACGAGGTGGCCCCGTTTGAGGACTTCATGGGCTCGCACGGCGGCCTCGGTGGGCCGCAGATGCATCCCTTCGCTGTGGTGCCGTCGAACTGGCCCCAGCCGGCCGAGCCGATCGTCGGCGTCGAGGCGATGCACGAGGTGCTGCGCGATTGGCTTACTGAGTCACAGCGACGTGACGATGAGCGCGGCCGCGTCACAGCCACCGGTTGAGTGTGGTCCGGTCGCAGCTCCCAGCGCCCGGCGGCGCCTGGAGTCCTCTACGCCTCCGGAAGCGCCAGCCGGAGACGCTCAGCGATCGCCTGCACCTCGCTGGGGCTGTGCGGCCCATCCCGACGTGCCAGCCGCGCGACGCCGCGCGGACCGGTCACGTGCACGTCATCGAGCTTGGGTTTTGAGAACAGCGGCAGTCCATCGCTCTCGATAAAGCACATCACCCCGAGGACGGCGACGCCGTCGCCGAGCAACTCGCTTACAACGGAAACCTGACGACGTACCCCTTCGACCAGCTTGGTCTGGTCGCGCCCACCGACCATCAACCGCTCGCGCGACTCGGAGAACAGAGCGCCCTCACGACGCACCCTCACTTTGCCGCGAATCCGCTTGGTGTCGATCACCGTCACACCACCCGGACCAACCGCCAGATGGTCGATGTTGGCCCGCGACCCCGGCATGCGCCGGTCGTGCACCAGCACAACCCCCTGTCCGTGCAACAGCTTGTTCAGTCGCCTCGCTGTACGCTCCTCACCCTCGGCGCCCTTCAGCCATGCCTCCTCGTGCGCCGGCGCTCCTGTCACCGCAAGCAGCAGCCGGCCGATTCGCGGATGCCTGGACAGCACCCGTGCCCGTCTTGCCTCACGTCTGCGCTCGTACTCCCGTCGCGCGCTGGCCCCCGCCCTAGATCCAGAATTGTTCATGCCGTGGGAATCTATCTTGCCCGCGCGAATTCCGCACTTTCGTCGCAGTCCACCTCCGTGTACACGCTCACAGCGATTGCCGGCGGGCTGACTGCCCATCATCGGACCATCTTCCCGCCGGCCTGCGCCTGTCAAGCACTCTCCAATTTCGACTGCTGCACCGACACATCTTGCCGAGTGAATCGCCTCGCCTGCCCCCACCGACCCAAGCTCCGTCGATTCAATCAGACACCTACATGATCGGGATGGCCTCATACACATCGACACTGCCACCATTGGAGAAAACCGGGCAGCCCTTGGTCAGCTCCGTCGCCGCGGCAAGGCTGTCCGCCTTCAGGATCGAGTAACCGGTCAAGCCCGACGCAGCGGCTCCGCTGGCCGACCCATCAGACCCAGCCGCATTCGACGGCCCGAACGGATTACCGGCGTCGACGAGTGCCTCGCCGAGCCCACCAAGCCAACTCCCCCACGCCGCCATCACAGCTTCGCGCTCGGCCTCGGTCTGCGCCATCCCTCCGCCTGTGTATGCCAGCAGATAGTTCATCGCGATGCTCCCTTGGTTGTGTTGTGATTTTCAGGTCCCACATCGTGCTCGCCACGACCGCTACGCGGTCGCGAGCACCCTGCTCTGGAGACTCTCCAGACAAGCCTTCCAACCATGTCCGTGACGATCACGGGACTCCGAGGACTCAAGACCGGTGTGCTCCAGCACGACTGTCGTGCTTTCACCTTCACCGATGAACCGCACGGTGACGGTGCTCACATGGGACGTCTCGGCCGGCTGCGCCTCCCATTGCCAGGTATACACCAGCCGCTCTGGGCGCTCGACCTCGAGGTATTCGCCGCCCACTGTGTACGTCATGCCACTGGCGGGATCTTCCATGGAAAGGCGGTAGCGGCCTCCCGGACGCAGATCTACATCAGTGACGGGCGTACGCCACGCCTGATCGACGACCCACCAGCGCCGCAGCACATCGGGATTGGTCCACGCGTCGAATACCTCCTCGGCAGCAGCTTCGTAGGTGCGCTCCAACCGCAGGCTCGCAGCGTCGGTGGGGCTCGTAGCGTCGGTGGGGCTTGCAGAGTCCATGGGGCTCGTCTCGGTGTTCATGTTCGCTCCTTTAACGGTCGATCGTTGCGTTGCTCGCGCAGGTAGAGCTCGACCACATCCAGCTTGCGCTCCCACAGCTCGCGCTGTCGGGACATCCACTGATGGGCCTCGTCCAGAGGGTGCTCACCGAGGCGCAAACGGTGCGTGCGCCCATCCACGACTCGGACGATCGCACCCGCCTCCTCGAGCACCTTCAAGTGCTTGCTGATCGCGGGCTTGGAGACGCCAAAGTCGCACGTCGCCTCACCGACGCTCATCTCGCCGGCAGTCAGCCGCTCGAGGATCCCTCGACGAATCGGATGGGAGCACGCCGCAAACGATCGGTCGAGCATCGTACTGTTAGCCATTGGGTTAACAGTACACGTACGGGCCGTGTGAGCACCGCGGCCTCGGAGCACCGCGGCCTCGGAGCACCGCGGCCTCGGAGCGCCCAGCGCTGCGTTGCACCGGTTCGCTCAGACCAGCAGCATGCGCTTATGCGACGGCACGCAGGGCCCGGTAGGGCTCACCCGCCAGCTCGCGCACGAGCGCGTCGACGACGCCCTCCTCATCCTCATCTCGACCGTCGGTGACGGCGCCTATCACCGCCCGCTTACGCTCCAGCAGCGTCGCAATCGTCTCGTCGATCGTTCCGGCCGCGAGCAGATAGGTCGCGTTAACTGCGTCCTGCTGGCCAATGCGATGACAACGATCCTCCGCCTGGTCGTGCTTCGCCGGCGTCCAGTCGAGCTCGAGGAACACGACGTTCGAGGACCGCGTCAACGTCAGTCCCTGGCCCGCAACCTCGATCGAGCAGACGATCAGCTGGTTATCCGCGCCGTCGGGCGCCTGGAACTCGCGCAACGACTCATCCCTGGCCACGTGACCGTCCTCGCCGAGGATGTGCAGGGCTCTCGGAAAGCGCTCGAGCACCGCGCGTTGGATCTCGCGATGCTTGGCGAACACGACCAATCGCTCACCCGATGAGCAAAAGTCGTGGATCCAGGCGAGCGCGGCGTGGAGCTTGCCGCGCGCGGCAAGCAGCTTGAGCGCGTTCAACCGCACGAGCCGCTCGGCACGCAGCGCCGCCGCAACCTTCGCGTCGAGCTGGCGCAAGTCCAGCGGTCGACTCCGCAGCCAGGCGACAACATCGCTCTCGGCAAGACGGTACTCGTGCTCGTTGTCGAGCTCGACCGGCACCACACCCCGCGTCTTAGGCGGCAGCTGCGGTAGGACCTCCGCCTTCAGACGGCGCACGAAGCAGCGGGAGCGCAGATGCCAGTGCAGGCGCAGATGCGCGTCGGGCCCGCGGAAGCGCTTGCCAAACTGCGCACCCGAACCGAAGTCGGCGAGCCTGCCGATGATCCGCAACTGCGAGATCAGCTCTCCTGGTCGATTCATCACCGGCGTGCCCGTCAGAGCGAGCACGAGCCCATCGCGTGGCACTGTGGCTGCGAGCCGCTGAACCGCTTTGGTGCGCTTGGCCGCTGCGTTCTTGCAGTAGTGAGACTCGTCGAGTATGAGCGCGCGTGGCGCAAGCTCTGCGAGCTCGCCCAAGCGGGCGGCCACGATGTCGTAGTTGACGACCGTGATGTCGACATCTGCGTCCTGGCCGTTCGTTCCAGTTCCCGCCAATGCTCGCGCCCTGCGCTGGGGAAGCCAGCGCTCGATCTCTGCCAGCCAGTTGAGCTTGAGGCTCGCCGGGCACACAACGACCGCGGGGTAAGCCTCATCGACCTGCAGCGCGGCGAGCGCCTCGATCGTCTTGCCAAGCCCTTGCTCGTCAGCGAGAAACGCTCGCCGCTGGGCGAGCAGGTAGCTCACCCCGGCGCGCTGGAACGGCTTCAGCTCGCCGCCGAGACCGGAAACCTCCAGTGGCGCATCGGTCGCAGCCGAGAGCGCGACGAGTCCCTCCGCGTGGGCATGCTGCTCGCGAATCTCCTGCAACAGCCCCAATGCCTCAGGGTCCACCCAGGTTCCGTGCACGGCGAGAAAGCGGTCGAGCTCGGGCACGCAGAACGGATCTGCCCGGATCGCTGGTAGTTGGGCGTGTTCGTGGCGCGCGCCACGACGAGAGGTGAGTGTCGAGACACCCGCCAGCGTCGCGAACTCCTCGAGCTGCGCCCGGTCATGACCCGGCGCAAGCACGAACGTCGGATCCTCGTGAACGCCCGAGAGCTCCAGTACCGCCGGGGGCGCCGGTCTTCCCTCCTGCAATGCCTCGACGCAACGCGCCGCGGCGTTGCTGACCCACCCGTCGAGCCGTCCGTCCATCAGCTCCCAGGAGTCCAGCGTCAGCGGGATGCTCGCTCCCCCCGGCGCGCTCTCTGCTCGCTCGCGCAGTGCTCCCGGCAGACGCTCGATCTCGCCGAGCAGCAGGAACACAGGCTCCTCCCGCTCACCCGCAACCTCGATCGTGCCATTCCAGCTGGTGGCGCGCTCAAGCCAAGCGCTGACCCGGGGGTTGATACTCGCCGTGTCGAGCTGTTTGAGCAACTCGCCGATCCGCTCGGCGTCACGCTCGACCGCGGCCACTCCGAGTGTTGCAGCAGGACCGTCGAGTGAGCGCAGACCGGCCTCGCCGACGAGCGAGCGGGCAAGCGGCGCATACTCGGCGGCGATCAGGATCCACCACTCACCGCGACGGTCGCGGCGCAACTCGATCTCGTACGCGAGCCGCTCACGCTCGTCCGCCGCAGGCTCTCGCCGCGTGCCGGGCATCTGCTGCACAGGACGGCCGCGCTGTGCGATCTCGGTTAGCGCATGCGACGCATCTTCGGTCAGCCGCAGACTCCACGACGCATCCTTGGGCAGCCCGCTGACGAGGCGCTCGGACAGCTCGTCGAGCGGTATCTGCGCCCGGCCTATCTCCAGCAGGCTATAGGCGTCGGGGTGCTCCATCAGCGCTTGCACAAGCTCCTCGTCGACATCGGTCGGGAAGCTCAGCCACCAGTTCTCGTCGGGACGTGCGAGGTCCAGCACACACTCTCCGTCGCGGCGCCTTGCGCGGCGGCGCGCGATCGCGCGTGCCAAGGCGTCGCTCACCTGAGGCTCTCTCGAGAGGCTCTCAAGCAGCCTCCCCACCGCCTCCGCGCGCTCGGGATCGAGCGGAATGCACCACGCCTTCTCGCTCGGATCCCAACGCCGCCCGGGGATGGCGCGCAGAAGCTTGCGCAGATGCTCGTCATAGGGGAAACGCAGCACGGCTTCGCCGCTGTCGAGGGAGGCAAAAAAGGGGGAGGGCACGAACAGAGCACGATAGGGATCGATCCCGATAGGAGGTGTGGCTGGGGCGATCTCGCGTCCGTCAGGCCCATCCACGAGACTCACCCGCCGTCAACCACATCCACCGATCCGCCACATCGCCCCATCTACCTATCCACCACATCGCCGATCCGCCCCTCAACCACACCCGCCGATTCCCCCACGTCCGCCCATCCACCGCATCCGCCCAACCCCCACATCTGTCCGTCAGCCACATCTGTCACGTCAGCCGCGTTCGAGTAATTGCAAATGTCCACCCAACCCAGATCCTCCGATCCCAGTCCGGCGAGGTCCTCTGGGCCTCCGCGGCTCGTCATCACCAGCCGCGGGCGACGCGTAGCGCTGACGGGAGTCGCGATGCTCATCGCCACCGTGCTCGTGATCCTCATGCCTGTCGCGGTGCAAAGTGACGAGGGGCCTTGGTCGCCGCCGGTCGCCCTCAGCACGTGCTCTGCCCCCGGCGCGACCACGATCCTGTTTCCGAGTAACACTCCTCGGCACGGCACTGGGCCCGGCGCGATCGTGTGGAGCTCCGCTTCGCGATGTTCCGGCGGCAGCGGCCCACGTCTCTCTGCGATCGCAGCAGGCGCAGACGCCCCGGATGCGGCCTCGATCCCGCACACTGCTGCAGACAAGACGCTCGCACTCGCCGGACCGATCGCAGCTGCCGCGGCGCCCCATGGACGGCTTCTGCTCGCCGGACAGGCCAACCCCGCAGTCCGACCAGCAGCCGCCAGACCAGAAACAGCGGACGGCAAGGCTGCCGGTCAAGCGACCAGAAGGGGCACGCCGCCAAGCTCCGGTGAGGCGGCGGGCGGACTGCTGCTCAGCGAAGGCCTCGCCGGCGGATCCTTCACCGCAGCACAGGCTACGGGTGGAGCAGCCAAGCCACTTGCGCTCACGACCGCTTATCTCGGAGACGTTGCCCTCATCTCGCCCGGCGCCACGCACGACGGTTCGAGCGCGATCCAGCTGCGCATCCACCGCTACTACGCTAGCTCCTTCCTGGCGCCAGTCTCCGTAGGCGTCACCCCGAGCCACTCGATCGAAGAGCCGGCGCTGGCGCTGGACTACCGCTCCGACGCGCTCGCCGTCTGGGAGCGGGCCGGAGCGATATACGCTCGCGACCTGCCCGGCTCGGGCCGTTCGGCGCGCTCGGTGATGCACGTCGCCTCCGTCGCGCCCCATGCGTTGATCGCCGCGTTGCGCAGCGACGACAACCGCGCGATCCTCGCTTGGGCTGAAACCCGCGCCGGGGTCACGCGTGTCTATGCCGAGCTGTCCTTGCCCAACATCCACTTCGGCGCCCCGCGGTTACTCGAACGCTTCACCGACCCCGACGGTCTGGCGCCCCCGAGCGGCTCGCTGCGCCTGGTGCGCCTCCTCTCCGAGTCGGTGATGCTCGCCTGGACAGGCGCGCAAGACGGCCACTGGGTCGTGCGCGCCGCCGCCGTCGATCTGAGCGGCGTGCGCTCGATCGGCACGATCTCCGCGCCCGGCCATGACGCTCTGCTCGCCGACCTTGCCCCGGGACCGACGGGCGAGGCCTACGCGCTGTGGAGCGAACCGCAATCGACCTCCACCGGCCTGAACCTGAGCGATCAGGCACTGTTCGCCGCGCGCGGAATCGACGCCTATCCGGGACGGACGATCTTCGCTGCACCGGAACAGATCACCGCGCCGAGCACACCCGGCTCGACCGGCGAAGCCGCCATCGCGGTCGATCCCGACTCCGACCGCGCAATAGCCGCCTGGCGAGCATCAGACAGCGCGATCTACTACTCGCTACGTGCCATCGGCGGCGCTTGAGCTGTTGGCTACCGATATCGTGCGCACACGCAAAACTGGTTTCCATGCTCATCGTGCAGGCTCATGCGGCCGATGAGAACGCAGTTGTCACGAGAATAAAAGCTGTTACTCAGCAGGAGGCTCAAGGATGAAAAACAGGTTGACTCTGCAGGCGAGCATGCTGGCGACGCTTGTCTTGCTCTTCGCGCCGTCGTCCACGCTCGCCTCCGGCGACGTTCTCAATGCCGCGATAACGTCGGCTGCGCCTGAGCAAGGCATCCCTGTGACGGTCACCTTCTCGGGGGCAACCGAAGCCGATGAAGCCAATGGCAACGGCCCTCGCCTCTATGCAGACGTGCGTCCCGCCGGCGGAGTCACCTGCCAGAGCACATATGGAGCAGACAGCTCGGCCGCCGGAGGCGTGAGTGACGAGTTGTACTTCTACAACAAAGTGGGGCCGGGATCGTTCCAGGAATCGACGACCTACAACCCGCCCAACGTCAGCCCGTACCTCGTGTGCGCGTGGCTCGAGAACGAAGCCAATGAAGCGCTCGCCGGTCCGGTCAGCGCGACCTTCTCCGCCCGCGGACCGCAGGTGGCCCAGCTGACGGTGCACCTCGCCAGCCCGGCGAAACCGGGGGTGGGCTTCCAGATCGATTACACGACTCAGACCGATCAGGAGCTGACGCTCAACTCGACAATCAAGCCCTCCGGCGGTCTGCCTTGCGCGTCAAGCTATGAATTGGGCCAGCATCAAAATCAGAGCCAGGAAGACATCTTCCTCTTCGGCAGCAAAGTTTTCGGCGGGCCGGCGACGGTGAGTGGGACTGTCACGGAGCAGAACGCCGGTCCCTACCTCGTCTGCACCTGGTTGCAAGGACCGAACGAAGGCGAGGTCGATGCCTCCAGCACAACCGAAGTCTACGTCGGCACCCCGCCGCGTCCAACTCCCAGAAAGCTCACCCCACAGGAGAAGCGGTGCGCCTCAGCCAAGGCAACGGAAGCTCGTCTCCTGCGCGAATACGACAGCTTGCACCGGCAGGCACGGCGTGCTCACGGACGGCGGCGAGCCCAACTCGCGCACGCCGCCGCCAGAGCAAGAGGCGCCTGGAGCAGGGCCCGCGCGCACCGGCGCGCCGTCTGCGCTCGGAGTTGAAAGCAGCAGCGCTTGGCTGGTCCGCGTCCGACATCCGCCCAGGAGTTGAAAGACGTGATCGAGCTGGAACGGCTCGGAGACGCATTTCTGCTCTATCGCGACGACTCCGGCCAGCAGCGTCTGTTTCCTCTCCAAGCGACGACGTTGCAGGCGACCGTCGGGCGTAGCGAGCAGAGCGACATATCGTTGCCGTGGGACGGGTATGTCTCCGCGGTGCACACCGAGATAAGACATATCGCCGGGGAGTGGACCTTGAGCGATGAAGGACTGTCACGCAATGGCACATTTATCAACGGCCAGCGAGTCTCCGGTCGCCAGCGCCTGCGAGACGGAGACGCAATTCGCATCGGCGGTACCGTCATTGCCTACCATGCCCCGAAGCGGAGTCGCGCGAACACCACTTCGATCGCCGAGAACGATGCCGGAGTCGCGCATATCACCGAAACGCAGAGACGCGTGCTCGTAGCCCTCTGCCGCCCTTACAAGTCGGGGCGAGGATTTGTCTCGCCGGCGAGCAATCAGACTATCGCCCAGGAGCTCTTCCTCAGCGTGGATGCCGTCAAGGCGCACCTGCGAGCATTGTTTGCCGCCTTTGGCATCGACGAGCTGCCCCAGAACCAGAAGCGCGCACGTCTCGCCGACCTCGTCCTCAGCTGGGGACTCGTCTCCGAGCGCGAGCTGTAGGTCCGGCGAGCTTCACGTCCCCGGCGAGCTTCACGTCCCGCTAATAGCTCGGATGGCAGGTCGCGAAGATTTTGTCGATCAGCCAACCACCGCTCTGATCGGTGAGGGTGAAGCTGACATATCCATTGTTCCCGGAGGACGGGATCAGATAGCTGGTGTTGACATGAGCCGCGTCAGATCCGGGGAAGGTGATGTCGCTGGACGAAAGCCCCTGCAGCTCGTAGGCCACCCGACCGTTGTTGGCGAACTGGCTCTCATACTCAGAGAGGACCGCGCTCTTGCCTCGTACGTACGCACAGCCGGAGGCGCCGAGACCATGTCGTTCGACGCTTTCAGCGAACAGATTGCTCAAGCCATTGAGGTTCGAGTTGGAGTAGTCAGCCTGATAGCTGTTGAGAACGCCCATGATCGCCGCACGATTGGTTGCCTGTTCGGATGATTGAGACGATGTCGACACGGTCGAGGTGGCGGTCGAGACAGCGGTCGAGGACCCACCGCCCGAGGAACCCGCGCCACCAGCCCCGCGGGTCTGGGCGGCGCCTGCATGCGAGAAGGCGCCGGCGGCGGCCAGCGCGCCCACGGCGATCCCTGCAAGGGCAACAACCGCAAGCGCCATCCAGGCCCAAGGACTGCCCGAGCGCTTCTCTGCGAGTGGCGTCGGTGGCGGCGTCCCATAGGCGTAGGCCGGATAGACGCCGGGCGCAGATGCGGGCACAGACCCCGGCGGTGGCGTGGTCGGCATCGGCGGCGTGAGCATCGGCTCGCGGGGCTCGACCATCGTCTGGGCGTGCACGGGCGCAGGCGCCGGTGGTGGTGGTGACGACGACGACGAGACATGCCCCGGGACGCCATGGCTTGCGTGAGCCGAGCGCAGTGCCGCAGCGAACGCCCTGCCGGACTGAAAGCGGTCTTTCGGATCGACGGACAGGGCCTGCATCAGGAAGCCGTCGTACTGGGTCCCGAGCGCCGGCCGCGCGACCGATGCCTGCGGTCGCGGGCTGTTCGCATGCGCCCAGCCCAGCGCCGTCTCGTTTTCACCGCTGAATGGCTCCTTGCCTGTCATCAGCTCGAACGTAAGACACGCCAGGGCATAAAGATCGCTGCGTGCGTCGGGGTCCTCGCCCCTGATCTGCTCGGGCGCGAGGTAGCCGGCGGTGCCAACTACCGATCCCGCGCGGGTGAGTCCGTCCGCCGCCCTGTCCGGAGCCTTCGCCACGCCGAAATCGGTGAGATAAGCATGGTCGCGGTCGCCCATATTGCGCAGCAGCACGTTGGCCGGCTTCACGTCCCTGTGGATCAGCCCGGCGCCGTGGACGGCATCGAGAGCGCCGGCCAGCTGCTCCGCGACGACGACCGCGCGCTCGGGTGGCAACGGCCCCTCACGGTCGATCAGACTCCGCAGCTCTTGACCGTCGACCCACTGCATCGCCAGGAACAACCTGGATTCCTGCTCTCCCACGTCGTAGACCGATACGACGTGGGGGTGATCGACGGATGCCGCCAGGCGCGCCTCACGCAGGAAGCGGTCGCGATAGTCCTCCGAGTCGGCGATTCCCTGACGGATCACCTTCAGCGCAACCACACGCTCAAGTGAGCGTTGATTCGCACGGTAGACGACGCCCATACCCCCGGATCCAGCGACCGAGACGATCGCATAGTCGCCGAGCGCTTGGCCCGCATGCAATTCGTCACTCATCGAAGTACGGCCCCGCCGCGTGTCGGTGCGCTTCCGGACGTATCGATGCTCTTCCTTCCCCAACGCTCATGTTATGCAGGTATCCTAAGGCCGCCCGCGGCGTGCGACAACCGTCCCTTGACAAGATGCTGCTAGAGCGAATCCCGTCCCTGCGTCGATCCGGTCCTCTGATAGCGGCGATCTTCCTCATCGGCCTGGGTCTGGGGGCGGTCGTGATCGCACTCGCACAGAGCCGCGGCGGAGGCCATGGAAGCACGCTCAGGACCGATCGGTCCGGGCATGTCGCGGCTGGAGCGCCACAAATCAACACCAGCGCAACCGGCGGCACAGGACCGAGCTCGACCTCGCAACCCGCGCCGTCATACAGCCCCCTTGCACCGCCAGGAGCCAGCGCCAGCTTCACACGTCTGCAAGCGCAGTTGCCAGGCGCGATCGGGATCGCGGTGATCCCTCTCGGTCAGGGTTCCGTCCAGACATTCGGGCCGCTGCAGGTCGGACACGCGTGGAGCACGATGAAGGTCCCGGTGCTGTCTACCTACATCCGCCAGGCCGAGAATGGACACCAGCCATTGAGCCCCCTCTTCCGCGAACTGGCGACGCGGGCCGTGGAGCATTCGGATAATGCCGCAGTCAATACTGTGTTCTCGGCGCTGGAGCAGCGTGACGGCGGGCTCGTCGGGGCCAGTCAGGGCGTCCAACAGACACTCCAGCTGGCGAACGACACAACCACGCAGATCAACACCGTTCCCAACAACGAAGGCTTCTCGACCTTTGGCCAGACCGAGTGGTCAGCCTCAGATTCGGCGATCTTCTACCGCGCCCTGGCTCGCGGCTGCCTGCTCTCGCCGGTCCACACCAGCTACCTGCTGAACTTGATGCGCAACGTCGAGTCAGACCAGCGCTGGGGAGCCGGAGCGGCAGGCTTCCCCACCACGGTTGCAATCAAGGGAGGCTGGGGACCGGAGCGCGACGGTGGCTATCTGGTGCGCCAAACCGCAGTCATCGGTGCCGGCGATCACGGCTATGTGCTCAGCATGATCGCCAAGCCTGACACGACGGGAACCGAATCATTTGACATCGGCCAGCAAATGCTGACCAGGACGGCGACATGGGCGCGCAGAACCTTCGACCTCTCGGCTCGTCGTCCCGCGGTCAGCTGTGAATCTGAACGGTGAGTGTACGGTGAGCTGGACAGCGCGTCAAGACGGCTGGGACATCGAGCTCGGCGGACGCCGAATCCCGCTGACCGTCGAGGCGATGATCCTCGGACGCGATCCGGAGTGCGACATCCCGCTTGAGGACGAGCGTTCCTCCTGGCATCACCTGAAGCTGGAGCTCAAGAACGGCTTTCCCACGGCCACCGACCTGGACTCCACGAACGGCACGCAGGTAGACGGTGTTGCACTCGACGCCGGTCCTCACGTGATCACACGTGAAGCGATCTTGCGACTCGGACACACGCGGATTCGCCTGCGCGAGATGGACCCCGAGCCATCGGCCAGGCACGGGCGCTTCCGTCGCGTCTCCGCCGAGCACGATCTGCGTATCGGCCGCGCCGAGGACAACGACATCGTGCTTGCGGAGCCGAACGTCTCCCGCTATCACGCCGAGATCAGAGCTGGTGAGCCACCTGCGATCGTTGACCTCGGCTCCCGCAATGGCGTGCGGCTCGGCGCTCAGCGACTCGACGGGTCGGCTCCGATGCAATCCGAGACGCCGGTCGGCATCGGACCGTTCAGCTTGCGCCGTCATGGACGAGAGATCATCATCGTCGACGAGCGCGGCGGGCTCAGCCTGCGTGCGCTGAACGTGATGGTGCAGGCCGACGGACAGCCCATCCTGCATCCAACCAGCCTGGAGGTGACCTCGGGCGAGCTGGTAGCCATGATCGGTCCCAGCGGCTCGGGCAAGTCGACGCTCCTGAAGTGCCTGGCGGGCGTGGCCGACCCCTCAGCAGGACGTGTGATCGTGGACCACGACCCGCTCGAGCTGCGCTTGACCGACGTCGGCTACGTGCCGCAGAGCGATGTCGTACATGACCGGCTGACCGTGACGGAGGCGCTGCGTTACGCGGCACGCCTGCGACTGCCCTCGGACACCAACAGGCAAGAGCGCGACGCAGCAGTGGCGGATGTGCTGGGAGAGCTGCGTCTGGGTGAGCGTTCGGACATCATGGTCGGGCGACTCTCCGGCGGACAGCGCAAGCGGGTCGCGTGCGGCGTGGAGCTGATCGGCAAGCCGACGATGCTGCTCCTGGATGAGCCCACCAGCGGGCTTGACCCGGCGCTCGAGCGGCGCATGATGCTGACATTGCGCCATCTCGCCGACAGCGGTCGCGGCGTGATCGTGGTCACCCACGCCACCAGCAGCCTGTCGATGTGCGACACCGTTGCCGTCATGGGCCCGTCCGGGCACCTGTTGTTCACAGGCTTGCCGAGCGACTCGTTGACGTATTTCGGTGTGGACGCCTATGACGAGATCTACGCTGCGCTGGACCTCGCCGACGCGCCGGCCCAGCTCAGTCCCGATGGCGTGCCTGTCAGTCGAGTGGCGAAACCGCGTATGCGCCTCCTATCGGGACGCTCGCTGGTCGGACACACGACGACCCTCATGAGCCGCTATGCCAAGACGCTGCTGCGCGACCGCCGTACGCTCGCGGTTCAGCTCGGTCAGACGCCTGTTATCGCCCTCCTGATCGCTCTGCTCTATCCAGACCATCTGCTCGCCCAGCCCGACGCGAACCCCGGCAAGAGCGCGCAGTACATCTTCCTGCTGGTCACCGCCGCTCTGTGGCTGGGACTGATCGGATCCTGCAGGGAGATAGTCAAGGAGCGCTCCATCGTTCTGCGCGAGCTGGCTGTGGGGGTGCGTTTGGACGCCTACCTGCTGGCCAAGGCGGCGCTGCTGTTTCTGCTGGGCGTGATCCAGTGCCTGCTGCTGGTTGCCGTCGCCTGCACGATTCAGCCGTTGCACGCTTCGTTTGACGCCTATCTGCAGCTGACGGGGTTGCTGATCATGGCCTTCTGGGCCGCCGTGTCGATTGGCCTGGTCATCTCGACACTCGCGCGGAGCGTCGATCAGGCGACAAGCCTGATTCCGCTGTTGTTGATTCCGCTGCTGCTGTTCGGCGGAGCACTGGAGCCACTTGCCACGATGCAGGTCCCTGTGAGGGTGCTCTCAGACCTGACGATCAGCCGCTGGGCGTTCGCCGGGGCCGGACACGTGATCGGCATGAACGAAAGGCTGGCCCAGGCGCCGAGGCTCGGCGCCGCCAGCGGTTACGGGAGCACCTTCTTCTCGTTGAGCCCGGGGATCGCGGCCACGATCCTCGCGGGCTTCACGGCGGCCCTGTTGCTGGCGAGCGCGATCCTGCTCGCCCGGCGCAACAATCTGGCGATGTGAGCACACCAGAACACGGCCGCCGCAACTTCCATCCGGTGCAATTCAGTGTCCTGCGCAACCCGCACGGGCACTCCCACCCCTGCACGGGCAATCCCACCTCCCGCACGCGCACCCCCTCACCCCTTATACGCCCAGCCACACCGATCAAAAGTCGGTTTCGTCAGGCCCGAGGCCGATAGCGCCACGCAGATGGTCGTACTGATTCCAGAAGTCCCGCTTTGCTTCAGTCGCGGCATCGTCGCTGCCGGCGGTTGACGACAGACAGGATCGAAAGATCACGGCCACCGAGCCGGAGCGGTCTTCGTCAAGACAGTTCTGGATGTCGGTGTCATTTGTCAGGCTTGCTTCCATCGCCCGAGACAGCGCGTCGCGCACGCCGACGGCTTCGGCGGTGGGCGCATCAAGCGCTCGCGCCGCGGCGGCCAGGCCGCTGCGATTTGCAATCACGTCGGACAGCGACGCGTCCGCCTGATCGACTGTCATCCCTGGATTCTCGCCGTCGGCTGCCGCTTGCATAGCCGCGAACACGTGATTGATCTCCCGGTAGGCCGGACTGGACTGACTCAGTAGCGAGGCTATTTGGCCGTTGAACTGAGTCAAGGGACCATCCTGGGTCTGCTGTCGAGCCTGAGCTTCGCGTTCGTCCTGAGTTTCGCGCTGGTTCCGTGCTTCACGCTGATCTTGCGCTTCACGCTGGTTCTGCGCTTCACCTCCGTGTTCGGTGGTGGCGTGAGCCTGCCTCGATGTTCCGCTCGCCCGCTGGCTTCGCACCGCTTGTGTCGATTGAGCCGGCGTGAAGGGAGCGTGATAAGCGACTCTCGTGGAGCCGGCCGTTGAGCCCCCGGCGGGCTGTCCCACCTTGAGTATCAGCATCACGGCCAGAGCGGCGATCGCCAGCACCGCGAGCATGGGAGCGACCACCATGACGCCGGAGCGATGCGGTGGTGGCGGAGCCGCCGGCGGAGTGGCGGGAATTGTGTCGGAGGTGATCATCATCAGTCCTTCCTGCTTGTCGATTAACGCTTGCAAGGCGATCCTCCACGCTGGCGGTCACGGTTACCAGACACCCAAGGTGTCGATCGGCCACACCCGGACGCCCCTCACCGAAGCGCGCGCCCAATCCGCTGGACGCGCGTTTAGTCTGCGCCAGGAGACCGACAGTCGAAACTGGACCATCCAACGACGCCCAAGGAGCGAGGTACATGCCAGACACAGCTGCGACCTGCCCGAACTGTGGCAACGCAAAGGATCCGAGCGCGGCCTACTGCGTTCACTGCGGCGCCCGTGCAACCACAGCCCCCGCCACTCCTACCGCGTCCGCCGGCGCCCAAACCACAGGGGGCGCTACCTCATCGCCACCGCCACCTCCGACCCCGCCGCCGGCTCAATCGGTGACGCCCGCGTCGCTGTCCCCCGCTCCAGCCAGTGGCGAGGAGACCTTTTACCCACTCACACAGCGCGGCTTCTTGCAGTCTCTGTTCGACCTGTCGTTCACATCCTTGGTCACGACCAAGATCATCAAGGTCCTATACGTGCTCGCGATGATCGTGATCGGGCTGACGGCCCTGCTCTTTATCGTTGCCGCGTTTCATCGCAGCGGCGCAGATGGGATCGTCGTGCTGTTCATCGTCGCGCCGATCGTCTCTTTCTTCTACCTCGTGTATGCGCGAGTCCTGCTGGAGCTCATCATCGCTCTGTTCCGGATCATGGAGAACACGGGCGAGCTCGTCGCCCAGGGACGCCGTGCCTCCTAGATAGAGCTCAGACCGGGCGTGTCTGCCTGGCACGCCCGGTCCGATCTCAGCCTGGCACGCCGGTCCGATCTCAGGCATTACCGCAGTCTGGACTCAAGCATTTCGCAGTCCGAGCTCAAGCGCTTTTCGGACCCAGCTCATCGCTCTCGCTCTC
Organism: uncultured Solirubrobacterales bacterium; assembly: GCA_963705245.1. Classification (GTDB taxonomy): domain Bacteria; phylum Actinomycetota; class Thermoleophilia; order Solirubrobacterales; family Solirubrobacteraceae; genus Palsa-744. The sequence goes on from OY970062.1 coordinate 723,609, forward strand.
ACTCACAGCAGCTGCTGCCATATCAAGAACATGTTCAGCACCGTAATCAGTCCCGCCAATCCGCACGCGGCGATTGTGGTCATGCGGCGATTGACGTGGGTTCCCATCACATCTCTGTTGCTTGTCAGCAGGACGAGTGGGATCAAGGCGAACGGAATTCCGAACGACAGCACCACCTGGCTCAGCACGAGCACGTTCGTTGGGCTCAGTCCCAGCGCCAGAATCACGATCGCGGGCGCCATCGTGACCAAGCGGCGGGCGATGAGGGGAACGTTCAAGCCGACGAAGCCCTTCATTACGACCTGGCCCGCGTACGTTCCCACACTCGAAGACGACACGCCCGAGGTCATCAGCGCGACCGAGAACGCCAGCGCGGCGCCACCGCCGACCAGCTGGGCGATGCCCGCGTGCGCCTGCTCGATCGTGCTCACCCCGGTATATCCCGTGCCGTGGAACAGCTTCGCGGCGACCGCCAGCATCGCCATGTTCACCAGCCCAGCCAGCCCCAGCGCGACGATCACGTCGGTCCGCTCGAACTTCAACACCCGCGCCCGCTCGTGCTCGTTGCGCACGGGGGTGCGCCCGTTCATCAGCGCGGAGTGCAGGTAGATCACGTGTGGCATCACGGTGGCCCCGATGATTCCTACGGCGAGATACAAGCTGCCGCTGCCCGCGAGGTGAGGGACGAGCCCACCGAAAGACTCTCGCGCCGAGGGTCCGATCTTCAGACCCTCGTACAGGAACCCGAGCAGGATCACCCCCAGCAGCGCGGATATGACCAGCTCGAACCGCCTGTATCCGTGCGACTGCAGCTCGAGGATCGCCAACGCGATGAACCCTGTCATCACTCCCGCCACCACGAGGGGCACGCCGAACAGCAGGTTCAGCCCCAGCGCCGCTCCCACGAACTCCGCGATGTCGGTCGCCATCGCCATCGCCTCCGCCTGCACCCACATCCCCCACGACAGGCTCTTCGGATAGCGCACCCGGAACAGCTCCGGCAGGTTGTGGTCGGTCGCGATCCCCAGCTTCGCGGACAAGTACTGGATCAGCATCGCCATGACGTTCGCGACGAGGACCACCCACAACAGCAGGTATCCGAACTGCGCACCGCCCTGGATGTTCGTGGCAAAGTTGCCCGGATCCACGTAAGCGATCGCCGCCACGAACGCCGGGCCGAGCATCGCCAGCGACGCCTTCACACGCCCTTTCGCCAGCAGCGCGTCGAGATGGCTGGGGCCGAGCGCGACCTCGCCCGAGACCCCCGCGACGGCAGCGCCCTCCAGGGCGGGCTCGGGTACCAACGGCGGTGGGGGCGGGCTCACGCGAGTCTCACCGACGGCGGTGGTGGCAGTGACAGGCTCACGCGGGCGTCACCAACGACGGTGGGGGGCAGCGACAGGCTCACGCGAGGGTCACCCGCATCGCCCGGGCGAGCTGTCCTCCGATCGCCTGCTCGCGCTCACCGTCGGCAAAGCTCACAACCAGCGGTCCGCCGAATGGTTGGCGCTCGGTCACGCGCACGTGGTCCCCGGGTGAGATGCCATGATCGGACAGGTACCTGAGCATCTCCGGGTCGGCGTCGGACACGCGCACGAAGACTCCGCCCTCACCCTCGCCCAAGCTGTCGAGGCTGCGGCTGATATCGCCCTCGGGGAGCTCGAGCTCGGCGTTCGGGATCGGATCGCCGTGCGGATCCCGGGTCGGATCTCCAAGCTTTGCCGCGATCAGCTCCTCGAGCTCCTCGGAGAGCACGTGCTCGAGCACCTCCGCCTCCGCGTGCACACGATCCCAAGGCATCTGCAGCGTCTCGGCCAGGAACAGCTCCAGCAATCGATGATGACGAATCACCTCCAGCGCGACCCGCCGCCCCGCCGCCGTCAGATGCACACCGCGATAGGGCACGCGCACGATCAGCCCCTCGCCGTCCAGCCGCTTGAGCATCGCCGACACCGACCCAGGCGTGATCGCAAGCCGCTCGGCCAGCGCGTTCGTCGACACTGGTCCGTCATCGCGCGACTGCAGCGTGAAGATCGCCTTGCAGTAGTCCTCCACAGCGGGCGAGCGGGCCTGCTCGGATCTGATCTGTTCTTGGGTCGACATCCAAAACTTATTTTATGGCATACCTCAACTTTAATCAAGCCCCACCTTGAAACCCCGCTCGAGGCATCTTTTTTCACAAGCTCATAACGCCCCCGTTATCACCTCCGTTACGACTCGTTTGCAAGCCTCCTCCCACGGCCCTGCATGAGGCGGACCGCGCGCGGAGGGCGCTTTAGGAAAAGATGCGTCGCTGATGGATCGCGATTACGAGCTGCAAACCCACCGCGCCGAGGACCGCCATTGGTGGTATCGGGGCAGGCGCTCGGTGCTCGAGCGTGTGATCGACGGCCTGCGCCTGCCTGCCCGCGCGCGCATTCTCGACGCCGGCTGCGGCAGCGGACGCAACATGGTCGACCTCGCCCGCCACGGCACGGTCACCGGGGTCGAGCTCTCCGACACCAGCGTCGCGCTCGCCCGCGCACGGTCCGCCGGAGAGGTGATCGAAGGTTCGGTTCTCGAGATGCCGTTCGAGTCCGCGAGCTTTGACCTCGCCGTGTCCCTGGACGTGATCGAGCACCTCGAGGACGACCTGACCGCCCTGCGCGAGCTGCGCCGTGTCGTCGCTCCCGGGGCCGCCCTGCTCATCACCGTCCCCGCCTACCAGTGGCTGTGGAGCGGACATGACGAGATCAACCATCATCACCGCCGCTACACCCGCCGTACGCTGCAACGAGTCGCCGAGCAGGCGGGCTGGGAGACGGTCCGCACCACCTACTTCAACTCTCTGTTGCTGCCTGTCGCGATCCTGCTGCGCGGCCTCGACCGCTTTTCCACCAAGACAACAGAGTCGAGCCTCGACCTGTGGGTCCCGCCCGCTCCAGTCAACTGGCTGCTGGAGCGCCCTCTCGCGCTGGAGGCCGCCATCATCGGACGCTCTGGACGCATCCCCGCGGGACTCTCGCTGCTGACCCTGTTTCGTTGAGCGCCCTCAACCATCCCCGTCAGCCAGCACAACCGCGGCCGGAGTCTTGAACGTCCACGAGCGGTTCGCTGCGAACGTCAGCACGACTACGATCGCCGTCGCCGGGATCTGACCGATCAGCTTGTCCATGCCCGCGTCGTGCACGAACAGATAGACCAAGCCCAGATTGCATGCCAAGCCACAGCTCTGGACGACCGCCCACCGGACCGGCGTCAGCGCATCTCCGACGTGCTCCTTGAACGTCCAGCGCCGGTTCAGCAGAAATCCATTCACCGCACCGACCGCAAATCCGATCCCCGACGCCGCGATGTACCACACGCCGAACACCTTCAGCAGCAACGCATACACGGCGAACGCGAGCAGCGTGTTCGACACCCCCACAACCCCGAACTTCAGGAACTGCACGATCAACGCCAAACTCAGGCGGCGTGACCCCGGTACGCTCGATGAGTGTGCTCGCGGCTCGTTATATGTGGAAGGCATATCTGCACAGGATGAACGATAATTTGAGCTGCGGCTTAGGGCGTTCGTCAACCATAGGCGCTACGCGGCAATCGCATCGTCCGCGTCAGTCGCGCCGGCGCCGCCGGTAAGGCCAAAAGATCATGTCGGATAACCCGCCCCCCATCCCGCCCAGCAGTGCCTCCAGCCAGCCTGGCCGCACCCTCACTCGCACCCCCACCCTGCTCAGCGTCGTAGCCCCCGTTTACGACGAGGAGGAGCTGATCGAGAGCTTCGTCGCCCGGACGATCGCCGCGGTCGCCGCCTATCCGTTCGAGCTTGTCCTCGTCAACGACGGCTCGCATGACCGGACCCCCGAGCTCCTCGACCGTATCGCCGATGCCGACCCACGTGTTCGTGTCGTGCATCTGTCCCGCAATTTTGGCCACCAAGCGGCGCTCACCGCGGGTCTTGAGCACGCTCGCGGCGATGTCGTCGCGATGATCGACGCCGACCTGCAGGACCCGCCCGAGCTGATCGTCGAGATGATCGACCGCTGGAGCGCCGGGACCGACATCGTCTACGCCGTGCGCCGCCAGCGCGATGGCGAGACTGCCTTCAAGCTGGCGACCGCCTCGTGGTTCTACAAGCTGTTCGATCGGCTAGCCCAGGTCGACCTCGAGCCCAACTCCGGCGACTTCCGTCTGCTCGACCGTCGCGCCCTGGACGCGCTGCTGTCGATGACCGAGCGCTCGCGGTTTCTGCGCGGGATGACCGTCTGGGTCGGGTTCTCCCAGACCGCCGTCTCCTACGAGCGCGACGCGCGGCACGCCGGGGAGACGAAGTACACGCTGCGACGGATGCTCCGGTTCTCTCTCGATGCGATTGCCTCCTTCTCACATCTGCCCTTGCAGCTGGCCACTTACGCCGGCCTGTTCTCCGCCGGCATCGCGTTCGTCGCGATCCCCGTCGTGATCGTGCTGCACTTCGTCGGCTCCTACCTGCCCGGGTTCAGCACGCTCACGATCGCGATCCTGCTGCTCGGCGGCATCCAGCTGATCGCGCTCGGCGTGATCGGCGAGTATGTCGGGCGCATCTACGACGAGGTGAAGCACCGCCCGCTCTATATCGTCCGCGACGAGCGCAACCGGCCCGCGGACGATCCCGGCGATCCGACAGCAACGACGACGATGCCACTGGCCCGCGCCGGTCTGCAGGCGCGTCCTCCGGAGCGCGTGGGCTGACACCGCTCCGCTTGCGGCGTGCTTGTGTTGTGTGCAAGCGATGACGATGACGCATCCCCGGCGCCGTCGGCCCGCGCACATCGCGCTCTTCGTGCTGCTCACGCTCGGGCTCGCGCGTGGCATTACCCTGCCGGCGCCGGCCCACGCCGAAGCGTGCCCCGGATCTGGCGCTGCCGAAGCCTGCCCGTACGCCTCGGCCACGATCATCGGCCAGCGGGCCGAGTCGGTCCTGCGTTTTCCCGAGGCCGTCGCGGTGGATGCCGCGGGCGACGTGTATGTCGCCGACCAGCTGGGCTATGTCGTGCAGAAGTTCAACTCCGAAGGCGCCTTCCTCGCCGAGTGGGGCTCTTACGGCGGCGGTCACGGCCAGTTCGGGCCAATCGGCGGGCTCGCGACCGATGCCGCGGGCAACGTGTACGTCGTCGACTCGAGCCATGACCGGATCGAGAAGTTCAACTCCGAAGGGGACTTCCTGACCGCGTGGGGTCATAAGGGCAGCGAACTCGGTGAATTCAATTTCGGCTCGTCCCAGAACTACACCCAGCCCCCCGGCGGCGGGATCGCTGTCGCAGGCGAATATGTGTATGTCGCGGACTCCGGGAACAACCGCATCGAGCGGTTCGACCTGTCCGGCGGCGAACCGGTCGAATGGGGTTCCTACGGAAGCGGGCCCGGTCAGTTCTCCTACCCGCGCGGCGTCGCCGCCAACGCGACCGAGGTGCTCGTCGCCGACGATGACAATCATCGGATCGAGCGGTTCAGCCCGAGCGGTGAATACGCCGGCTCGGTTGGCTCCTACGGGACGGGCCCCGGACAGTTCGGGTTTCCCTACGGCGTCACCCTCGACGCGGCCGGCAACGTGTATGTCGCCGACGACATCAACCATCGCATCGTCAAGCTCAACCCCGCGCTCGGGTTCGCCGGGGAATGGGGCGGGTATGGCTCAGGGCCCGGCCAGCTCGCGTTCCCGCGCGCGCTCGCAAGCGATCCGGCGGGAGATACGTATGTCGCCGACACCGCGAACGACAGGATCGAGGTGTTCAACTCGAGCGGCGCCTACCTGCGTACGATCGGCGCTTCCGCGCGGGATGTGCCCGGTGCGTTCGTCGCGCCTCGGGGGCTGGCGATCGACCCGACAGGCCGGTTGTTCGTGTCCGACACGGTCGATGGCCGCATCGAGTCCTTCGCCCAAGGCGGCGGAGCGTTTCTCGGCGCCTGGTCGCACGCGGGTGGATACAAGCCCGGGTTCGCCGAACCGGCCGGCATCGCGATCGACCCGCACGGCTCGATCTATGTCGCTGACACGGGCAACGCGCGTGTCACCCGACTATGGGGCGAAGGCACATACCTGTCAGAACTGGGCGGTCCCGGCGACCTCGGCGGCGCCGGGCTGAGCGGCGCAGGCTCGGTGGCTGTGTCCGCGGCCACCGGCGATATGTACGTGGCCGACACGAACCACAACCGCATCCTCGTGTACTCCCCGACGGGCTCACTGCTCGCGCGAGTCGGCGCGGGTGGCGGGAACGGATCGCCCGGGAGCGGATCGGGGGCGTTCAACCATCCGGCGGCCGTCACGGTCGCTCCTTCTGGGAACGTGTTCGTCGCCGACACGAACAACAACCGTGTCGTGACTCTCTCCGCCGGCGGCTCGTTCACGGGCCAGTTTGGCCAGCTCGGCGCCGGCGACGGGCGCCTGCACAACCCGACGGGGGTCGCTGTCGATCCGGCTGGACGCGTGTATGTCGTGGACAACGTCAACAACCGCGTCGAGGTGTTCGACGAATCGGGGCGCTATCTCGCCAAGTGGGGTCTGCGCGGCACCAATCTGGGCGAGCTCTCCCAGCCGACGGCCATCGCCGTCGGCTGTGAAGGCAGCGTGTATGTAGCCGACACGAACAACAATCGTGTCGAGCGCTTCGACCCTGCTGCGCCCGCCGGCGTCGGCTGTCTCGCCCCGGGCTCCTGGCCTCCGCCACTGGACGTGCCGCCGGTCCTCCACATCGGCCTGCCCCGTCGCTCCGGTGTGCTTGCACGGCGCGCACTCGCGCTGACCGTCAGCTGCGAACGGGGCTGCAAGATCCTCGCCACTGCGACCCTCTCCACACTGTCCCGCGGCCATCCAATCGCGCTGGCCACGGTCGCCCGCCCGCTCCCGCCCGTGCATGCCGGACACGTCCGCTTGGGCATATCCCGTTCCTCGCTGCGCCGTCTGCAACGGGCCCTCGGACGTCACGTCGCGATGATCGCGTCCGTACACATCGTCGCCGTCGGTCCCACCGGTCGGCGCACGGTCCTCACGCGGAGTTACTCGGTAACGCGATAATGCTCGCGTGAGCACTGCCCCCTCGACTCCGCCGGACGAGCCAACGACGCCCCGGGACAGCGCCGATGACTCCAACCCGAGCATGGATCACCGCCGCGAGCGCATCCGCATCGAGACCGGGCGCCATCGTATCGTCGGCTTTCTCACGCTCGCCCGCGACGGCTATCGCAGCCGCATCTCCGACGTGCTCAACGCGCCCGAGCGGGACTTCCTGACGCTCACCGAGGTCTCGGTCGAACCGCTCGCGGGCGGGCCCGTGGAGCTGTATCCGTTCCTGACCGTCGCCCGGCGGCACATCGTGTTCGCCGTCGAAGCTTCCGAGGATGACTCTGAGAGACTCCGAGGCTGAGCCGGGGCGAGCTGAGATGGCCTACGACGAGGAACTCGCCCACCGCATCCGTGAGCTGGTAGCCGATGAGCCCGGGCTGACCGAGAAGGCCATGTTCGGCGGGCTGGCGTTCCTGCTCGACGGCAACATGGCGGTCGGGATCTCATCCCGCGGGGGGCTGATGGTGCGCGTGGGAGCCGAGGGAAGCGAGGACGCGCTCTCCCGACCTCACACTCAGATCTTCGACATGGGAGCCCGTCCGATGACCGGCTGGATCCTCGTCGACCCGGCGGGGCTTGCCACCAAGCGTCAGCTGAGCGCCTGGGTGCGACGAGGCGTGGCGTTCGCCCACACCCTGCCACCGAAGCACTGAAGGGCGCATGCACAGCGTCCTCGTTTGGACGAGGACCAAGCACCCTGCCTGGTGACCCTCTCGTTCTCGGCTTTCCGAAGCCAAAAATGGCTGAAACGCTGTCGACGGAGAGGGCGGGATTCGAACCCGCGATGGAGTTTAACCCCCATACTCGCTTAGCAGGCGAGTGCCTTCAGCCACTCGGCCACCTCTCCAGGAAGTCCGCCAAGTCTAGAGGCTGCTACGGGATGACGCGCGTCGTGTCGCCCGAATCTGCTCACCGGACCGGCCTGCGCGTGTCCGTCGGTCCTCAGCGCGAGTCCTACTCACGAGCCCTACCCAATCCCCCCTCCCGGCTTTGCCAATCCCCCCTCCGGCTTTGGTAGGAGGTTGCCGCCGTCCGCTCCCGGCCACACGATGGATGATCTGTCTCCGCCTCCCTCCCGTAGATGTCTTTGTCCTCCGGGGAAGCCAGGTTGGACGTGATCCTCGATGAGGCTGGTCATAAACCAAGGACACCATCCGACGAATGGAGACAGAGCATCATGCACGACGAGCACAACGATCCCGAGATCGGTCAGACCGAGTTGCAAGCGCCCGAAGACCTGTCTGGGGCATCCACAACCCGCAAGAGCTTCCTGAAGGGCGCAGCCGTCGCGGGCGCAGGGGCAGCTGGATTGGGGGCCTTCGCGCCTGCCGCCGCACTTGCCCACGGCAGGCATCGACATGGCAGGCACGGGCATGGTGGACAGGGCGGGCTGACCCACACCGATGTGGAAATCCTGAAAGCCGCCCAGATCGCCGAGGCGCTGGCGGTCACGACGTACACGAACATCATCAACACGGCGCCGTTCTTCCAGAACATCCCTTCAGATGACCAGGGGTACCTGAAGGCAGCCGTGCAGGAGGAGATGTCTCACTACCTGCTCGAGGAAAGCCTCACGAAACAGCCGACCCCTTTCACTACGTTCTACTACCCACCCAAGATGTTCTCCGACGCACAGACGACACTCAACATTCTCGTGACGCTCGAGGACGCGTTCATCGCCGCCTATCTGGTCGGGGTACGCCAATTCAGCACTCCCGACCTGAGGGTCACCGCAGCACGAATCATGGGCATCGAGTCCGACCACCGCACTCTCGCACGCGTCGTTGGCCCCGATGTGGCGAGCAAAGACGGAGGCCCGATCGAGCAGATCACGGGGATTCAAAAGACGGCCGAGTCGGTTGATCCGCCCAACAACAACGGCTACGAGCGCACACTGCTGTTGACGAATATCGGCCAAGCGGTCGAAGCGTTGCTTCCGTTCGCGGAAAAGTCAGCCGCCGAAAAAGAAGGCTTCGACACGACAAAGCCATACAAGTTCGAACCGTTCACACCTACGCTCCCGAGCCCGCTCGGCGAATTCCACTCGCTGCAGGGCTGATTCCGGACCTCACGTCGGGGGCCTCTCCACAGAGAGAGGGGTCCCCGATGCGATCGACCTGCCTGCCACGGTCTTCTGCGCCGCCATCGGCACGAGCGTCGCAAGGAAGTGTCTACTGCGGTTGCAGCGCGCTGAACACCGCGAGGCCGTCTTCACGGTCGACCGTTATGTCCGTGAAGCCACAGTCGAGCATCCAGTCACGCAGTGCCTTCGCACTGCCCGTCACACCGAAATCGTCGTTGCGAAGCAACATGCGCTGGCGTCGACTGCCGTGCGTCAGAAACGTGCTGCCAAGCAGGCGCCCGCCGGGACGCAGACAGCGCGCCATCTCTGAGAGCGCCTCTGCGGGCTCCCGGACGCAGTGAAGACCACCGTAGCTGAGGCACAGATCGACGCTCTGCTCGGGCACTGTCAACTTTGTCATATCTCCCTCGGTCAACTGCATCTCGACATGGGGAAGATATGCGGCACGGCGTTCCGCGCGACGCAACATCGCGGGCTCGAGGTCGACTCCTATCCAGCGCACGCGTTGATCTGCTCGCACGCCACGCAGCGCAACCCCACCGCCGCACGGAACATCGAGGACAGTCGCCCCCTCAGCAAGCTCGCCCACCGCTGAGAGGCTCTCGTAGAAGGGGCGCGGGTCAACCCCCCACATCAAGCCGAGCACCAGACGCGCCAAGCGGGGTCGCTCGATGTAGTAGTCGTACACCGCCCCAAACGGGCCCGAGCACACGTTGCGCGACTCCATTACGAGCATAATCCCAGAACACCGCATGTCGTCTCTTCGAGACGAGACATAACCTGGGACATCAGTCTCCGATGTCCCGAGACACAACATTGCCGGCATAGTGGTCTCGCTGGCACAGCAACTGCTCGAGGCGGGCAAGCCGATAGACAATATCCGTCGTTACATGTAACATATGGGCATGGCCTCAGAACGATCCTCAGCCCGTCGCGTGCAAGCCCACCGCGATCGACTCAGAGCCCAAGGCCTGCGCCCGGTGCAGATCTGGGTTCCCGATGTGCGCGCCCCGGAGTTCATTCGCGAGGCGCACGATCAGTCGGCGGCGGTCGCGGCCAGTGAGCACGCGGTCGATGACCAGGCGTTCATCGACGCGGTGTCCTGGGATGCCTCGGAGTGAAGCGCGGGGAGATCTGGTCAGTCGCCGCCCGCGGCGCCTACACCGGCAAGCCGCGTCCCGCGGTCATCCTTCAAGACGACCGCTTTGACGGCACCGCCTCGGTCACGATCTGCGCGCTGACCACCGATCCCACCGCCGCGCCGCTCATTCGTCTCCCGGTGGCGGCGGACCAGCTCAACGGGCTCGACCGGCCGTCGCAGCTGATGGTCGACAAGCTCACCACGGTCCCACGGACCAGTCTCGGCGAGCGTATCGGCCGACTCGGTGACGAGGACATCACGCGGCTCGATCGAGCGATCGTCGTGTTCCTCGGCGTAGCATAAGCCGGAGAGACGTCATGGCTGGGCCAGACAGCCGGCCCAGGGCCTGCCCGAAACCGGACGCCCGTGCTCAATGCTGCGGCGCTTCCTGGCGAGCGAGGCGACACACCGCCCCTCCCCTTCCAGCCAGGCGCGCACGATCGCTGCGCTTCGCTGCTTCTTTCGCTTCTGTGCCGAGAGCGAATACCTGGAGCGCGACCCGGCCCAGACCATGTCATCGTCCTCTGCGAGGATGCCCAGGCGGACACATTGGCGCGGCTCCCCAGATGAGCATCGTCGTGACCTACGCGGGCGTGAACGCTTGGAGCCAAAAGAGAGGAGCGATACGTGAGTACTCGGGTTGGTCTTATCGTGCGACTCGACGAGGGCATCTTTGGTCGATGAGGAGTACGGGCCCAACCGCCAACAACCTCCCCGAGCTGCAAGACCAGCTCAACACGTTCGTCCACTACTACAACGACATCAGACCACACAGAGCACTCCACGGCCGCACACCACTACAGGCCTACAGCACCCGCATCAAGGCCAAACCCACCAACGGCGCCTCCCAAGCACCCACCCACTTCAGGGTACGCCAAGACAAAGTCGACACCTCCGGCAAGGTCAGCCTGCGCTACCACAGCAAGCTCTACAAAATCGGCCTCGGAAGAGCCCACAAAGGCCGCACAATCAAGCTCATCATCGCCGACCAACAGATCCGCATCATCGACCCCCAAGGCCAACTCATCCGCGAACTCACCCTCGACCCAACCCGCAACTACCAACCCCTCACACCCACCTAACCCGTCTACCATCACCCGAGACATCAGTCTCCGATGTCCTGCGACACAACAGCACGGAAGGGGGGGGATTCGAACCCCCGAGACGAGGTTTACCCGCCTGCCGGTTTTCAAGACCGGTGCATTCAACCGCTCTGCCACCCTTCCACGCGCGGAAACAGGAAGGCTAGTCGATTCGCGACTGGCTCAGTCGTCGTCGCTGGGGTCGCTGGCGAGGACGATCATCCAGCGGTCGGGCGCGGCGGCGGACTCCTTGATCAGGCCCTGGTCGGCTAGTGCTAGCGCTCGGAGCCGGTTCTGGATGCGGGGTTCGGGCTCGTTGACGAAGGTGGCAAGGTCCGCCGCGCTCGCGGTCCGGTCCCCCGCTTGCTGGGCGCGGCGCTGTCGCAGCCGGCTCAGGATCAGCTCGTCGATTTCCTCCGGACCAGCAGCCCGAGCGGCATCCGCCGACGCGCTCGCTATCCAGCGCAAACCAGCAGCGCGCATGCCTGCTTCGGCACCTACTCGTCGCGGCCGGGGCGGCGCGGCACTCTGCCGCTTACCGAGAGATGCCCTCCGTGCCCAGCCGCATGCGCGACTTCAGAGATGTCCCCGAAGACCCCGCGGCGGTGGTAGGGCAGATCGCGAGTAGTCTCCCAGGCGTGGAGATCGCGCAGGTGGGGAGACGGCACGGCGGTAGTGACGGACACCCTAGCGCGTGGGAGCGGTATGTCTGGGCCGCGGGGATCCTGTTCGTCATCGCGCTGGTGGCTGAGATCGTCGCCGCTGTTGGCGTCGAACTGAGCCAGAACGACTCGGCGGCGAAGATCGCGAACGGTCTTCACGCCCACGAAACGCGGCTGATCGTGGTCGCGTGCCTGTCCGTCGTCTATGCGGTCATGTTCGTTATCTACCTGAGCGCGCTGCACAACCTGCTGCGCGGGGACACCGATCGCACGCGGGTCCTTGGTTCGTTGGTGCTGGTTGGAGGAGTGCTCTTCGTGACCCTCCATGCCGTCAGCGACATCGGTATCACCGGATTGGTCGCAGCAAAGCTCGCCTCCTACGGGGCCCAACACGACCCGGGCGTGTCCTACACGCTGTACCTGACGACGTTCGCGCTGGAGAGCGTTGGTGATGTCTTCGGCAGCCTGTTTGCTTTCGCAACGGGCGCGCTTGTGCTGAGGAGCGGGGTCGTTCCACGCTGGTTGGGCTGGGTGTCGATCCTCGCCGGGAGCATGCTCTTCCTTCAGGGATTTGGGCTCGGCGGCGTCATCGCCTCGTTTGGGCTAGTGCTCGACCTCATCGGGTTCCTGCTCCTCCTGGTCTTTGTTCTGGTGAGCAGCGTGATCTTGGTCATGCGTGAGAGCGCGGCACCCGACACCGCGGGCGCAATCGGCTAGAGACGCATGCGATCCCGAGCCGCGGGCGTGGGGCCGTTCCACATCTCACCCGTGTCAAGCCCATCACGGCCCTACACCGGGGTGGGCACGTCAGTCCTGCTCGCTCGACGGACAGGAGGAGCCGGCGGCGGACGATGTGGCGGTCAGCGCCGCGCAGGCGACACAGGAGCGTCATCACGCCCTCAGCCTCGCGCAAGGGGAGGTCCGCTTCCAGGACGAAGCGCGCGTGCCAACGGGCGGCGGCGGCCTGGAAGCGTTCGTCCTCCGATGTGTTCGCCCTGGCGGATGGACAACGTGCGCGCGCTTTTGTTCTCGTGGCCGCCGGTGATGATTCCCGCCGGATCAGGGACGATGGCGCCGTCGTAGAGAAACACGTTGACGTGGTCCTTCGCCGCCAACAGCGCGCAGATGTTGCCCTGCAGTACGAAGTACGGACGGTTGGTGCGTTTGATCGTTTCGGAAACCTCGTGGTCGGCCGCGTGGACGAGATCGCGAACCTCGCGGCAGATGGCTTGCTGCCAATCGGGCAGGGCATCGATGTAGGCGTCAACACGCGGGTCGGCAGCGTAGGTCACGCCGGATCCACCGTAACTTGATGACGTCGTTCAGACCGTCGAGCGCGCGCACGTACGTCAGCAGAGCATGTGGCGGCAACCAGCACACCGCCACATGCTCTGCGCGAACGGACTCCGGGGGTCAGTGTTCGACCGCTGGAATGGCGATGGGCGCTGGAATGGCGATGGGCGGAACGGTCTCCGGCCGCTCGCCGATTCGTGCGACGTCGAGGGCGATCAGGCCGAGGTTCGTACCGGCAGCTGCTCCGACGATCGTGGTGATGACCGCCATGAGCCCGGCCGTTGCGTTGAACCCCAGCAGCGCGCCGACGAGGGCGCCCGTCAGCGCGACCCAGATGCCGATCCTCGTGGCCCTGGCCGGCCGGTCGCGGTTGACCCAGGCCCAGTAGGTGCCGAGGCCGATCGGCGTGCCGATGCAGAGAACAGCCGTGAGCTCGCTGTTGAGGGGCACTGTCGGCAAAGCCACCAGCACGATGATCAGGCCGATGAACCATCCGCCGAGACCGAGCACCAGCAGGTAGACGGAGCGCAGCATAGCGCTCGCCTTGCGCCCGAAGCCGCCGCGCTTGTGCGCCCGGCGCCACATCAGCAGCAGTGACAGGATCGTGAGGAGTCCGAAGCCCACCATCGCGCCGGCGATGGCCTTCGCGGGTCCGGTCTGTGTGGATTCGGGCGTGAGTTTAACCTTTTGGGGTTTGTACAGCGAGTCGTCGACCTTGCCTGTGTCGAAGTAGGTGTTAATCAGGTGCGTGCTCGCCTTGGTCTGTTCGGTCCAGAAGGAGGTTGTGTGGCCAAAGCCGGCGAGGATGACCTGGTGGCCGTTGGGCAGGTAGGGGAGGAGCTCCTTGGTCGCGTTCTGGGGCGGGGTGGCGAAGTCGAGACTGCCGCCGATCAGGAGCGTCTGCACGTTCGATGTCTGGACATGGGTGTATTCGTTGTCGGCCGGGTTGGCCGGCCATGCGTGCAGGAGGCCTCCGCCGCCGAAGAGGAATTCCGTTCCGGGGTTGCCGATAATCGAGGGGGCGTCGTGTTCGCTTGACGAGTAGTAACGCTCGGCAGCTTGGTTGTCAGCCATTCCGACAGCTGCGACGTCGCCCCAGACAAACGCTTCAGGGAAAGCGAGCTGGGCGAGGAGCGACTCGAACCAGAGCCCGCTCGAGTCACCGTGGGCGGCCGAGAGCCAGGCGTCCAGGGTCATCGGTCCGGAGAGCGGCGAGGCATTTTCCGTCGTCTCCATGAGTCCGAAGAAGCTGGCGATCCGTGCGTTGCCCTTCTTGATCGGAAAGAACAACCAGCGGTTCGGCATGTGCGCGACGGTCCGTTCCAGCGTCGCGGCGAGATCGCCGGTGCGCTTGTGGCACGTCGCGTCTTGCGCACAGAGGCGGGCGTAGCGGCCGATCTGTTCGTCCGTCGTCTTCGGGTGCCAGATGAAGTTGCCGGGTGGGTTGACGCCGATCATCACCGAACGGTGGATGGCGGTCGGGTAGCGCCAGGAGTAGATCATCGCGGTGCGGGTGCCCGCGCTTTCGCTCAACAGGTCGATCTGGTGGTAGCCGAGGGCTTTCCGTGCCGCCTCGAGGTCGTTGACCCGTTCGGGGAGTGTGTAGCCGGCGAGATCGACGCCGTTTGCCGCGAGCCGCTTCGCGCACGAGCGCAACGCGTTCGAGTAGGCATCGAGGGACTTCTGGCCGAGGAAGTCGGCGGAGTGCTCGAGGGCCGACTCGACCTCCGGGCAGTTGAGCCGAACGGAGCCGTCGACGCCGCGGTAGCCGACGAGGACGACGTCGTGGTTTGCGGTGAACCGACTGGCGTCCGCGAACTTCATGTTCGTGACGCCGGGGCCGCCTTCCAGGCGGAAGATCGGGGCGCCCGGGTGTGCCGAACGCGCACGGATCCGGATGACCGGCAGCGCGATCAGCCGCGAGTGCTGGTCGGCGCGGTTCTCGGGCACCACGAGCGTTCCGCAGTCGGCGGCGTAGGCGCCCTTCTCGGTGTTGTAGGTACAGTTTTTGAGCGTCAGCTGGCCTGCATGCGCGCCGGCAGGCACGGAGACGGACGTAGAACTGCCGGCGAAGTGGAGGTAGCCGAGCCCGAGCGTGAGGACGGCGATCAGGGTCAGGCCGGTGATCCGGCCGCGATTGAAGCGTCTGGTCGAGGGAGCGTGCTCCGCTCGGTGTGCGGCGCTTGTGGGCTCGTGCGCGGTGCTCGTGGTGCTAGCGGACGTGGCGGTCATGCTGCATCCTCCTTTGGGCTGGACTTCGAACATGACGACAGGCTCTCCGTTCAGCGAGGAAGAAACCAGGGTGCTGGCAGGCGTCTGTGACGTCGGGTAGCGGCCCGGGATACGTCGGTTTGCCGCCAGCTCGGGGCGGCCAGCCGTATGGAACCAAGCGCCGCGCTGCGCGACAATCAGGCCATGAGAAAGACTGTCCTGATCGTGGATGATCACCCCAGCTTCCGCGCCAGCGCGAGGCGCATGCTCGAAGCCAACGGCTACGACGTCGTTGGGGAGCTCGACAACGGTGACGGCGTGGTGGCTGCCGTGGAGAAGCTGAACCCAGAGGTTCTGCTACTCGACGTGCACCTACCCGACATCGACGGCTTCGAGGTTACGCGGCGACTACTCGATGCGAACGGCGCTAGCCCGCAGATAGTGCTTGTCTCGAGCCATGACGTCACCGACCTTGACGAGGCGGTAGGCGCCAGCGGCGCGCGCGGGTTCGTCGCCAAGAGCGAGCTGAGCGCGGAGGCGATCTCTTTACTCATCCGATGACCGCACCGCGACGCACCCTGATCGGTCTCGCCGGCTTGGCGTTCCTGATGGGCGTCGCCGCTTTCGTGGTCATGCTCAACGGCGAGCACAACGTTCACCGGGGCGCGTTTGCCGGCTTGTTCCTGGCCACCGGCTGGGGGTTCGTGGGAGTCGGGCTATGGGTTTGGAAGCAGCGGCCGGCCGGCAACATCGGTCCGCTCATGGTCGCGGTCGGCCTCAGCGGCTTGCTGAAGGGGTTGGCCTTTTCCAACGACAGCGTCGTGTTCGCGATCGCCTCGGTCGGGGAGGTGCTGATCTACGCGGTGCTCATCCAGCTGCTGCTGTCGTTTCCCTCGGGGAGGCTCGAAACCCGGCTGGATCGTCTCCTGGTCACCATCGCCTACGTCAACACGACGGTGGTGCAGCTTGGAGTGTTCCTGTTCACCGCCCCCGCAAAGGCCGACCCCAGTAACCCGCTGCTGATCGGACACTCCGAGGCTGCCAAGGTACTCGAAGCGGCGCAACTAGACATCTCGATCGCGTTGCTGGGTGCCGTGGTCGCGGTCCTCTATCGACGCTGGCGAAGCGGCACCCCAGGGCGAGCGAGGGTGTTCGCCCCGATCGTCGCCGTCGGCGGGGTCACGTTTCTGCTGCTGATGGCCGCCCTCATCGTCGAACAGGCCGGCCTGTCGAGCGACATTTCTGACGCGCAGACGTTGGCTTTGTTCGCGTCCATCGCCTGCCTACCGTTTGCCTTCTTGGTGGGCCTCCTGCGATCCCGGTTCAGCGAAGCCGACGCGATCAGCGAGCTCTTGGCCCAGCTCGGTGAGGGTGGTGGCCGCGGAGCGTTGCGCGACGCGCTCGCGGACGCGCTCGGAGACCCGACCTTGGAGCTCGCCTATTGGGTACCGGACCAGGACGCCTACGTGGACGCCGCCGGTCAGCCGGTTCGGGTCGATCCCGCGCCGGCGGGCAAGGTCTCCACCATCATCGAGCACGAGGGCGAACGAATCGCTGCGATCGTGCACAGCTCGGGCCTCGCGGAGGAACGCGAACTGGTGCAGACAGCGGGCGCCGCCGCCGGGCTGACGCTCAGAAACGAACGGTTGGACGCCGAACTACGGGCGAAGGTTGCCGAGCTTCGGGCCTCGCGCTCACGCATCGTGCAGGCCGGCTTTGAGCAAAGGCGCCGACTCGAGCGGGACCTCCACGATGGCGCCCAGCAGCGACTCATGGCCCTCGGCATCGACCTGCGAATGGTAAGAGAACGCATCGAGCACGACCCACAAGGGGCGGCGGAGCTCCTCGACGAATCACTCCACGAGTTGAACGAGGCGACCGCGGAGCTGCGCGAGCTCGCACGAGGGATCCACCCGGCCGTGCTCACAAATCGCGGCCTGGAGGCAGCACTCAAAGGCCTCGCCAGCCGCTCCCCGGTTCCTGTGGAACTGCTCCAGACGCCGGCCGACAGGCTCCCGCCGTCGGTCGAGTCGGCGGTCTACTTCGTCGTCGCCGAGGCCCTTACGAACGCGGCCCGCTACTCGCGCGCGCAAGCGGTAACAGTGGGGGTCGTCCGCGACAACGGCCACGTCGACGTCGAGGTGAGGGACGACGGCGTCGGGGGCGCCGACGCCGATCAGGGCTCGGGGCTGCGAGGGCTTGGAGATCGGGTCGCGGCGCTCGACGGCCGCCTCGAGCTGACGAGTCCGCAGGGGTTGGGCACCATCCTCAGGGCGACGATCCCGTGCGCGTGATCGTCGCAGAGGATTCCTTGCTGCTGCGGGAAGGCATGGTGCGGCTGCTCGAGGAGGCCAAGTTCGAGGTAGTCGGTCAGGCCGGGGATGCCGAGGAGCTGCTGCGAAAGGCCAGGGCGCACAAGCCCGACATCGCAATCATCGACATCCGCATGCCGCCCACCCACACAGACGAGGGGCTGCGTGCGGCGCGCGTGATCCGGGAAGAGATGCCGGACACTGGTGTGCTGGTGCTCTCGCAGTACGTCGAGGAGGCCTACGCGCTGGAGCTGCTGGGAGACGACGCCGCCGGCGTCGGCTACTTGCTCAAGGACCGCGTCTCGGACCTGGAGCGCTTCGCCGATGCGATCAGAAGAGTCGCCGAGGGAGGCTCCGCGCTCGATCCCGAGGTCGTCTCAGAGATGCTGGGTCGCAAACGCACAGACGATCCACTGAACGTGCTGACCGCGCGGGAGCGCGAAGTGCTTGGCCTGATGGCAGAGGGTCGCAGCAATCAGGCAATCGCCGAGATACTCGTGATCACTGAGCGCGCCGTCGAGAGGCACGTCACGAGTATCTTCGCCAAGCTCAACCTTGCCCCGGCGGCCGAGGACCATCGCCGCGTACGGGCCGTCCTCGTGTTCCTCGGTACGTAACCCAGTTGCGGCGCGGCAATTCGTGACGCGTCGCATGACTGGTGTACATGGACCTTAGTGGTCAACACTCCAACGCTCCAAAACCCCGAGCTTGTCTCTCCAAGCAGCAAGGTACGCAACGCGGCCTCGTCGAGCTCCTGGTCGCGCAGGAGCCGCCCGCGACCGTCAGCGGCCAGATCGCTCGGCTTCACGACGATCAAACCGAGCCCGTGCGCGGGAATCTCGACGGCTCGGCGCTCGAGAATGATGTCCTTCGCCTGCACCCACGGCCCCTCGAGGCTGCCCTCCAGGTACACCTCGACGAGCGCGAGGCAGGAGATCTCATGTCTGCCTCCTGGAGCAACTCGGGATCGGCGACGCCTTCGACTTGATGCTCAATCGTGGCCGGCGCGTCTGGCTGCAGCGGATCAGCTCTCGGACGCGGAGGAGATCAACTTCTATTAGGCATCGCTGCGGTGCCGAACGGCGGTGACCTTGACGGCCCGTGCTCCCTCGTCGATCAGATAAAGAATTCGGTATGACCCTCGCCGCGCCGAGAACGCTGGAGCAAGCGGAGCATCCAACGGCTTGCCAACCCGCCTCGGGGTATCAAGGAGCGGCCCCGTGATGAAGGCGTAGGCGGCCGCGGCGATCTTTGGAGGTAGAGACTCCGCCAAGGCACGTGCGACCGGTCCGGCAATTTCGAGCCTATAGGGCTCAGGGCTCACCCTGACTGCGGCAACCGGCCGGCCGAGCGCATCGCTTGGCGGAGACCATCAGCGTTCAAGCTATCGCCCGCTCCAAGGGCCGCCAGGCCCTCGGTATGAGCGCGTAGAAGCTCATCGTCGGCGAGCACGGCGATCGTCTCGCGCAGGGCGTCGTAATCATCCGCTCCGAGGAGCACGGCGACGCGCTGCCCGCTGCGTGTGATCTCAAAACGCTCATGGGTGTTAGTCGCCTCCTCCACGAGCCTCGAGAGTTGGGCGCGGGCTTCCGCGACAGGCATCGTGGGCATGTACATAATTCTAGCGTACGAGTCGGGGCTGGGCCGTGCTTGGGGGCCCGGTGGCCACATATGCGACAGCAATCCGCCCGGCCGGGTAGAGTGATGAAGTCGGAAACACATCCTGATCATCGGAACATGTGGCTGCTGATTGCTGTACTCAACCATGAACCGCCATCGACCGCAGATATCCGACTCATCCGCCGCCCCACGGGGCAATGATGCTTCGCATCTGCACATGGCTCAGGAGCAAGAGGCAGCCCAGGCAGCCCTCCAGACAGCCCAGGAGCGCACGCATGCACCGCTCACGCGAGCTGCGATCCGGCGGGCCGTAGTCCGACCGGCGGCACAGGCCACAGTCAGGGCAGCCGTCAGGCGGGCCGCGCTCATCCTCGGCGCCGGCCTTCCGTGGGTGACAATCGGAGCGCTGGCACTTGGCCCGGGAGCAGCCCAGGCGCCGGCCACACAAGCGACAGCCACACGGGCCCCCGCCACACAGATCCCTGCCACCCCGGCGCGCGCCACCGCGGCGCGCGCCACCAACGGGAGCGGTGACGGCGGTCCGATAGCTGCCGCCGCACGGGAAGTCAGCCTGCAGGAGACGGGACATCTGCATAGTGTCGGCGAACCGGGGACGACGATCCTCGAGCAGGGGCGTGCCATCGGCACGTTCAACTGCTCGATCACGGTACGCCTGACGATCGTGTCGGCCAATCAGGTGACGGCCACGTTCACGGTCAAGCCAAGTGGCGGCTCGGTGACCGGAAAGAGCTCCGCGCGGTTTGCCCAGCAGGGCGCCGACGGGTACTTCGGCGGCACGATCACGATCACTGGCGGGACCGGCAAATACGCTCACGCCTCGGGGACGGGCCTTGGGATCAGCGGGGTCGTCAACCGCGAAACGTTCGCTCTCACTGTGCACGTCAACGGCAAGCTCCACGTGTAGCGGGCGGTCACGACGACGCATCCAGTGAACGGCGGCATGCGCGCAGAACAGGACTCCTATTGGCACGCAGAATCCTCCTCTTCACCGCGCTCATCCCTGCTGCGCTCGCGCTGTGCTTCTACGTGCCTGGCGCGGCGCATGCCGGGCAGACGATTACGCTGGAAACCAGGTTCAACCCTGACCGGCTCGGCGCGCGCACGACGATCGAGTTCGGCTTTCAGGTCCACAGCACGATTCCCGGACAGACTCCTTCGCCGGTGACCGATGTCGATCTGCACCTGCCTGCTGGCTTGGGCCTGGCCACGAGCACGCTTGGGCTGGCCAACTGCGCGCCTGCGGCCCTGCTGGAACAGGGCCCGACTGGCTGCCCGGCGAACGCGCGCATCGGTTTCGGCAGCGCACTCGTCGCGGTCCCCGCCGAAGGCGGGCCCGTGGAAGAGGAAGGCAGCCTCACCGCGCTCATCGGGGCGCCGAACAGTGAACACCTTGAAGTGCTCTTCTACGCCGAAGGCAGCGCGCCGGTATACGCGCAGTTGGTGTTCCCGGGTCAGCTGCTCGACGACGACGCCCCGTTCAGTGGACGTCTGAACACCGCCATACCGCTGATCCCGAGCTGGCCCGGCGGCCCCGACATTGCCGTCACTCGCATGAGCTCGACGATCGGTCCGCTCGGCTTGACCTATTACAGGCACGTGGATGGCAAGGTCGTGCCTTTTCATCCGCTAGGTATCTCGGTACCCACGCGCTGCTCCCACGGAGGTTTCCCGTTCCGGGTCGATGTCGCCTTCCTGGATGGCACGCGCGCCAGCACAACCAGCGCGGTGCCCTGCCCAGACAGTCCTCTCTCAACCCGGCCCGGCAGACACCGGCATGACACCCAGCACATGCCCAACCCCAGATAATCCCCTCTCAACCAAGCGGGAAGACACCGGCATGACCCAACACATGCCCAGCCCTCAGATAGACCTCTCTCAACCCAGCCGGGCAGAGACCGGCGCGACACCCAGCACACGCCCAGCTGCATCGAGCGCCTGCACGGTCACGTATGGGCCCTGCGTGCCGCGCGGCAACGCAATCGCCGTCTCAAAGCCTGTGCGCGGACCCAGGGCAACGATCTTCAGGCTCTTTGCCGAGGACCCCGCGAGCACCCGCCAGCTCGCCACGAGCGTCGCCCCATTCCAGCTGGCATAGACGGTGCTCGCCACTGTCTTGCCCGCACCGGCTGCTTGCACGGCAAACGACGGAGGGTGAGCCGGGGCGCCCGTCCAGTCGAAGCGGAAGTCGCGATATGACTGCTCGCCGGAGGGGAAGTGCGCGTCGAACAGCAGCTGGCCCGTGGAGCTGAGCTCGGAGAAGTCCGGGATCTGGCCCCAGCCGAGAAACCAATTCCCGTTGGGCAGAGCCTGCAGGTTGCCCTGACTGTCTGCGAGCAGCGACGAGGGGCCGTGGGTGAGCTGACCGACGAGCGTCGCAGTCTTCTGCTGCGGGTTGAGGCTGACGAGGATTCCGCGTGACTCGCTGTGGACCTTCGGCGAGGCGCCGTTGTCGAAGATGCTGATCGTCCCGTCCGGCAACTCGCGCGGGTCGTGCTGCCAGGCGGTGTTCGTACCGGGGCCCATCGTGAAGCTGCTCTGCTTGCCGCCCAGCCGCCACGCGATCTGACCGGTGACGCTGTTGATGTCATAGACCGTCCAGGTGTTGCGTGCGGAGATCAGCAGGCTGCCGTCCTGTGCCAGGTCGATCGAGTTGATGTGAAAGAAGTCGAAAGGCCAGTCGACGTGGGAGTCGACAGCGAGCACGTAGGATTCGGTAAGCGCGACGTGGTCGAGGCTCGTCCACTGGTACATGACCAGCCCGGTCTTGACGTCGATCTCCTGGAGCAGCCCGTCGGTGACCGCGCCGTCGCTCGCCCCGCCAACCCCCGAGAGGTTGCAGTAGATCGGGTCATACGCGGTTATCAACGCCGTTCCTTGCGGCGTCAGCTGGAACTCGTGCAGGTCGGCTTTGACGCCGTTGCCGGCCCTGACGTGAGCTATGTCGTTGTAGCTGGTATCGGCGATCGTGTCTTCACCCAGGCCAAACCCGTGCACGGAGATGTCGCCCTGCCACCAGGTCAAGACCGGCTTACCGGCGTATTCCTGCACCTGGAAGTTCGTCGCCGAGGTTCCTCGTGGCAGCGCCTTGAACCAGATCAGCCCACCGCCGGAGTCGAGGATCATCGGTCCGCTTTGGCCGGGCCCGTCATAGGGCGCGACGAACTCGTCGCCGGGTGCGACCGCTGGTGATCGCGCCGTCACCGAGAGGACCGGCGGACGCAGGTCCGAGCGCGAGCGAAAACTCTGGATCTCGCTCGGGCTTCCGGCGTAGATCGTCTCCGGGGTCGAGCTGATCGTGTCTTGGCGGGCGATCGCGAACTGATCGGACAGCGACTGGACCGTGCCGCCGGAGTGCAGCTGCGCGTGCACGGTCACCCTCTCGCCTTCGGCGAACGGATGTGACGGCACGAAGCTCGCGCCATCGCCCTGGGAGTAGGCGGCCAGACGTCCGCTGTGCGCGCCGGTCTGTGAGCCGGAGGCGGTCACGCCGCTCAGCTCGCCGGCGGGAACACCGAGGAAGCTGATCTGCGTCTGGGGCGTGGCGTCGCGGCTGCCGGGCAGCGGCGAGACGGTGACCGCGCCATCCAGCTGCGCGGAGGTGTTCAATGTGCTTGGCGCGCAAGCAGGAGCCAGCCCCGCGCCGCGGGCGCTTCCAGTAGCGAGCCCGAGCGCCAACAGTGCTGTCAGACCGACGATCGAGGTGCGTACAGAAGCCATGAGAGCAGACGAGGATAAGAGAATCGACAAAAAATCCGAGCAGCGCGTCGATAGGCGCACATTCGTCAAGGGCGGCCTCCTCGCGGGCGGCGCCTTGGTCGGGACGGGCCTGGCGGTCTCCAAGCTGGCCGATGCGACCAGCGACTCGAGCGCGCGGCAGGCCCCGGCGACGACGCCGTTGCCCGCGCAACCGGCGCCTCGGCAGGCGCCCGCGAGCTCACACCCACGTCCCAACATCCTTGTGATCATGGTCGACCAGCTGCGCTTCCCTCAATGGCTCGGCGCCGGTCCAGGTGGCCCGAGCCTGCCTCCGAACCTGCGGCGCCTGCGCAAGGGCGCGGTGTCGTTCGCCCACCACTACACGGCCGCCAACGACTGCACGCCGGCACGGGCGACGCTGCTGACCG
The DNA here is from genome assembly GCA_963705245.1 of uncultured Solirubrobacterales bacterium. GTDB lineage: Bacteria > Actinomycetota > Thermoleophilia > Solirubrobacterales > Solirubrobacteraceae > Palsa-744. The sequence goes on from OY970062.1 coordinate 747,239, forward strand.
GGCTGTATACGCACCAGACCGGCTGCATGATCACCGGCGGCAGCACGCTGGACCCGGGCTTTCCGACGTGGGGCTCGATGCTGCGCGAACACGGCTACCACACACGCTGGTACGGCAAGTGGCACCTGACCCATGGGGACAACAAGTGGGACCCCGCGCGGGGTAAACGCTCGCTCGAGCGCTATGGCTTTGCCGGAGGCACCTATCCATCTCCCGACGGCGCTCCCGGCCAGGGCTGGCGCGTGGATCCCGGCATCGCCGGGCAGTTTGAGCAGTGGCTCTCGACGGTCGGTGAGGCCGAGCCGTGGTGCACGACCGTGTCGTTCGTCAACCCGCACGACATCGCCTGGTGGTATGGCTGGAGCGACCGCGTGCCGGCCGAGATGCAGGCTCCGAGCGTCGCCCATCGGCTGCCGCCCAACTTCGAGACGCCCGAGCTGCTGATCGAGCGCAACAAGCCGCGATTGCAGCGCTCGCTGCAGGAAACCGCCGCCGCCTCGTTCGGCCCGGTGCCGTTCACGGGCCCGGAAGTCACAGGCGCATGGCTGGGGATGCTCGATCTCTATATCAAGCTCCAACTGGAGGTCGACGAACACATCGGCCGCGTCCTCGACGCCTTGGAAAGCCGCCCGCGGGTCGCGGAGAACACCGTGATCGTGTTCACTTCCGACCATGGCGAGTACGGCGCCTCGCATGGCCTGCGCGGCAAGGGAGCGGGAGCGTACGAGGAGGCGATCAAGGTGCCGCTGATCGTCAAGGATCCCCGCGGCGTGCTGACCAAGGCGCCCGAACAGGCGCGCACCCAACTCACCTCGAGCGTCGACGTCGCGCCATTGCTGCTGACGATCGCCAGCGGTTCGAACGAATGGCGGCGCGAACGCCGCTACGCGCACCTCGCGCACCGGCCAGATCTCGTGCGTATCCTCGCCGAACCGACCGCTCCGGGCCGTGAATATGTGCTGCACGCAACGGATGAGACCGTGACCGAGTTCGCGATCGAACCATATGCCGCGGATGCGCCGCTGCACGTCGTCGCGCTGCGCACCATGCAAGCGAAGTACGCGACGTACTCGAACTGGCCTGACGAAGGGATCGAACCGCTCGCGAGCGAGCAGGAGCGTGAGCTGTATGACTACCGCACCCACAGCGGCCGCTTGGAGCTGCACAACGGCGCGGGCGACAACCCGATCGAGGGCTCCCTGCAAGCGCTGCTGCGACGCGCGTACGTCGAAGAGCTGCGCCGACCGCTGCCTCAGCACCTCCAAGCCGCGCACGGGCGGGGCTTCTATGACTATTTCACGGTCGCGACCCGCTCGACCGAACGCGCCACCCAGCGCCGGGCAGAACGAGAGCTCACGTCAATCAGGGCCAAAGACGGTCCCCACGTCAGAAGACGCGCAGTGGATCGGTCTCAAGTGCCCGGACCCGCGCGTACCCCGAGCGATGTGCCATCCCAACGGCCTGCGTTGGGCTCTAAGCACTGAACGGTGGAACCCACATACACATACACATACACATACACAGCTCGCCCGTGAGCTGTTCGGGCTCAGCCCTTGATCGTTGCCGACAGGCCGATCACCGCGCCGGAGGGGCTGAGCGCTTGCACGGCGAGATAGGCGGGCGCGGAGCCGATCGCGATCAGCGTCTGAAAGCCGCTCTTGGGAGCGCTGGCGACAGGCGCCAACGAGGTGGGGGAAGCGCCCGCGAGCACCTGCCAGGAGGCGACTTCGGTCGCTCCGTTCCAGCTGGCGGCGACCGTCAATGCAGAAGCGGCATGGGACTGGACGGCGAGTGAGGGGGTGCTTGCCGGAGTGGCGCTCCAGGGCGAGAGGTAGGTCCTGAAGTCCTGCACGTTCTTGCCGAGCGTCCCGTCGAGCACGACTTGACCGGAGGTGTTGTACTCGGTGAAGTTTGGCAGCCCGCCGTAGCCCATCAGCCAGTTGCCGGCGGTGTCTGCGCCGGCCGACAGATTCAAGAGATTGCCCTGGCTGGAGGCGAGCAGTGTTTTCGTCGGGTTCACGAGCTGCTTGACGAGGGTCACGGTGTGGTTGGCGAGATTGGGCGCCAGCAGCAGGCCGCGCGACTGCTTCTCCTTCGCCGGGGTCGAGCCGTTGTCGAACACCGAGATATCACCGCCGGGCTGGAACTCGGCGTCGTGCTGCCAGTAGAAGCGCGTGCCCGAGCCGAGTTTGAAGTTCGAGTGCCGATCGCCCAGGCGCCAGCGAAAGCCGCCGCTGTGCATGTCGACGTCATACAGCGTCCAGCTGTTGCGCGCCGACAGCAGCACGTCTTCGCCCGAGGGCCCGGGGTCGACCGAGTTGAGGTGGATGTAGTCCCACGGATAGCTGCTGTGGGGCGCTGGATTATGCGATTCGCTGAGGCCGATGTGTCCTAGCGAATGCCACTCCCACATCACGAGGCCCGTCTTGATGTCGATCTCCTGGATCACCGAGTCCATCAGCACGCCGTTGCTCGCTCCGCCATCACCGGACAGGTTCATGTGGACCGTGTCGAACACGTCGATCCAGGCCGTGCCTTGGGGCGTCAGCCGGATCTCGTGCAGATCGGCTTTGTAGCCGTTGCCGGCCCTGACATGTGCGACCGGCTGATAGGAGGTGTCATAGATGGCGTCTTCGCCCTGACCGAAGCCAACTTCGAGGATACGCCCCTGCCACCAGGTCAAGACCGGCTTGCCCTGATACTGCTGGACCTGGAAGTTGGTCGACGCCTCGCCGGCCGGCAACGGGTGAAACCACACAAGCGAGCCGTTTTGTTCGGCGATCATCGGTCCGGGCGAGCCCTCGCCCTGGTAGGGCGCGAGGAACAGGTCGCCGGGGCTTGCGCCGGGTTGGGCAGGGGTGGTTATCTGAACCGTCGAGGGCGTGAGCGCAGGCGCCGAGACGTAGTGCTGGATCGCACGCGGATCGCCTGGATTGTTCGGGAACTCTTTCTGGCTGACCGCCGCCTGGTGGGCGATCGTGAAGGTTGTGCTCGCCGCCTGGCTCGGGGCGCCGGCGCCGGTCCCGACGAGGGCGTGCACCGTCACACGCTCACCGGCGACGAACGGGTGCGACGGCAGGAAGCTCGCGCCGGTCCCGGTCGAGTAGGCCTCAACGCGGCCCGTGTGCACACCGCTGCGAGAGCCGACGACGCGCACGTCGGCGACCTGCAGGCCAGTATTCCCACCCACCCCGAGGAAGCTGATCTGAGTCGCCGGCGAGGCGTCCTCGGTGCCGGGCAGCGGCGAGACTGTCACGGGGTTGGCCATCGCGGCGCTGATGTCCGCCAGTGGGATGAGCGCATCCGAGCTCGCCGAGGAGCCTCCGCACGCACATAACACCATTGCCGTCGCCAGCGCGGTGGAGACCGCGCCGGTCGCTCGCCTCATGCTCATTCAGTGCTCCCGTCTTGCTCGTTGATGGCCGCTTGCCGCCACCTGAATCGTCATCGACCCTACCGCGACCGGCCAGCTGCCCTCGCCGGTCAGCGAGAACACGACCGATGTCACACGCGCCCGTGGCGAGGTGGGCGGAGGCGGGGCAAGCGGAGGACCGCCTGGTACTTCCGGGGCACTGCCATTGGCGCCCGCTGGCACAGGAGCAGGGTCTGGAGTCGGCGCGGCGGCTGCGGGTGCCCCGCCGGCCTGCCCTGCGGTTGCGGGTGCCTCGCCGGCCTGCCTTGCGGTCGCGGATGTCTCGCCGGCCTGCCCTGCGGTCGCGGCGGAAGCCGAGGGGAGCTTCGGGACGAACACGAACGTGACGATCGCCGCGATGGCGACGAATACGGCGCCGAGCAGGTAGCCGATGCGAAAGCCGTTGGTCAGCGCGAGCAGAGGCGCCTGGAAGTCCGAGTTGATCAGATGGCTCGTGTACTGGGCGCCGAGGGAGGCGAGGATCGCCAGCCCTAGCGCGCCGCCCATCTGGCGGGAGGTGTTGACCAGGCCCGAAGCCAGACCCGCTTCGTTCGGCTTCGCCCCGGCGGTGGCGGCGATCGTGGAGGGCACGACCGAGAAACCAACGCCGATCGCGACGAGCAGCCCGGGCAGCAGGACACTCGCGCTGTAGCTGCCGTTGACTTTTACCAGCACAAAGAACAGCACCATGCCTATTGCCATCGTGCTCAGCCCGAACCCGAGCACGGAGCGGACGCCGTAGCGTGCGGTGAGCGCGCCCGCGCGCATCGCGCAGGCCATTATCGTCAGCGCCATCGGCAGGAACGCGAGACCGGCGCCGAGCGGGGGCATATGCAGCACCTCCTGCAGGTACAGCGTGGTCAGGTACCACATCGGGAACAGGGCGGCGCTGAAGAGCAGAACGATGCCATTGGCGACACGCAACGGGCGGACCTTGAACACACGCAGCGGCACGAGCGGGGCCGGCGCCAGACGCCCCTCGATCACGACGAAGGCCACGAGCAGGCCAAGGCCCAGCATGATCGGACCAAGCGAGGAGAGCGCACCCCAGCCTTCGCTGCCGGCGGTAACGATCCCGTATACGAGCGCGAGCATGCCCCCGGTGATCGCCAGGGCGCCACCAAGGTCGAAGCTGTTCCAGTCGATCTTGCCGCGGTGCTCGGCCACGACCGCGCGGGCGATCAGCGCAGCGGCAATGCCAATCGGGAGGTTGATCAGCAAGATCCAGCGCCAGCTGAGCGCTTCGGTGATGATCCCTCCGAGCAGGGTGCCCGTTGCCCCACCTGCTCCGTTCATCGCCCCCCACAGGCCGATCGCGCGGTGGCGTTCGGGGCCGGGGGCGAACGAGGAGGTGATCACCGCCAGCGATGCGGCAGCCATGATCGCCCCGCCCAGGCCCTGCAGCGCGCGTGCGCCGACAAGCATCTCCTGGGTCTGCGCCGCGCCACCGATGAGCGAGGCGAGCGCGAACGTGAGCAGTCCGGTTACGAACGTCCGGCGCTGGCCGAACAGGTCGGCGGCACGCCCGCTGAGCATCAGAAATCCGGCGAACGTGATCGTGTAGGCGTTGATGACCCACTGCAGGTCCGTGTTGGAGAAGCCGAGGCTCGCGTGGATCGTCGGCAGCGCGACGTTGACGATCGAGACATCGAGGATGACCATGAACTGCGCCAGGCAACACAGGGCCAGCAGCAGCGCGTGGCGCGGCGGGGCATGAGTCTCCGCCGCGGCGGAGGACGGGGCGGAGCCGAGGGGCTGAGCGGATGCGGCGGCTGCTGCGCTCATCTGCAAGAACTGTAGTGGCGCTCCATCGGCAAACCTATCCCGGCGCCGGTTGCACTGCGACGGTCGCGGAGGTGCCAAGCAGCTGACCGGTGGAAGAGAGCGCCTGGACGGATACGTAAGCGTAGGCTTCGGGCAGGATCACCGTGCTCTCGAAATCGTCGGCGGGCATCGATCCCTCCGGCGCCAGGGAAGAGGGGTCTTTCCCGGCGAGGACTCTCCAGGAGCTCACTTCGGTGGCCCCGTTCCAGCTCGCGGCGAGCGCTGTCTCGTCTTTCGTGGACGTCACTTTGGCGACCACGCTCGGGGCTTGCAGTGGGCGGCCGGTCCAGGGGAAGCGGAACGCGCGATAGGAGCCGAGCCCGGGCGCGAAGTGCGCGTCGAACAGCAGTTCTCCGCTCTTGGAAAACTCGCTGACGAAGGGATTTGCCCCCCAGCCGATCACGACGTTGCCGCTGTGAAGGACCTGCATGTTGCCTTGACTGTCGGCGAGCAGCGGGCTTGGGTGGGTGTATGCCTTCAGCAGTGTGGCGGTGTGCTTGGCGGTGTCGATCGCGATGTGCACCCCACGCGATTGGAAGTGCTGGCGCGGGTCCGAGCCGTCGTCGAAGGCCGTGATCGTCCCGTCAGGTTGCATACGCATGTCGTGCTGCCAAGCTGTACGCGTGCCGGGCCCCATCGTGAAGCTCGAGTTGGTGCCACCCAGCCGCCACAGGATTTGGCCCGAGCTCCCGGCCAGCTGATATGCCGTCCAGGTGCTGCGCCCGGAGATCAAGAGCTTACCGTCGGGCTGGGGGTCTACCGAGTTCAGGTGAAACCAGTCCCATGGCGTCGCGTTCGTCGGGACGGGAGCGTGGGACTCGCTCACATCGACGTGGTCGAGGGTGTGCCATTCCCAGCGGACGAGGCCCGTCTTCATGTCGATCTCCTGCACGGCGGTGTCGATGATCGTGCCGTTGCGCGCTCCGCTCACCGGGGCGAGGTTGCAGCGAATGACGTTGTAGGCGGTGATGTAGGCGACGTTGTCGGGAACGATCTGGAAGTCGTGCAGATCGGCGTGCAAGCCGTTGCCCCCGGAGATCGTGGCGACCCGCTGGTAGTTGTTGTTCATCACGATGTCTTCGCCCTGACCGAAGCCGACGGCGAGGACTTTGCCACGCCACCAGGTGAGGTCGCGCTGACCTTCGTAGGTCTGGACCCGGAGATTCTCCGCGACGGTGCCGCCGAACTGCCGTTCGAACCACACGAGATGCCCTTGAGGGGTGTAGATCAGTGGTCCGTACTGTCCGGGTCCGGGTCCAGTGGTCATCATGATGTCCCCCGCCGCGGGGTCCCGATCCGGGGTGGTTACGTTCAGGATCGGCGGCTGGACCCCCGGCCAGGAGAGGAAGCTCTGATAGAAGGCCGTGGGCGCTGTCGGGTTGGGGAATTCGGGGATCACGCTCGTCGGGTAGGGCGTGTCGATGCGAAAGCTGAAGCTCGTGCGGTGGCCTTCTCCGCGCGGACCGAGGACCGCGGTGACCGAGACGCGCTCGCCGGAGTCGAAGGGCTTGTCGGGCACGAAGCTGCCACCGTCGCCCTGGAAGTACCCGTAGACGTGGCCGTAGTGGTAGCCGGTCTCAGAGCCGACGACGGAGACTTCCTGGATGTTCGCGACGTTCGTCCCGAGGAAGCTGATCTGGGTGTTCGGGTTGGCGGTGTCGGTCTCTGGCTCGGGTGAGACATCCACATTGGTGCCGGGCAACGTGGCGGTGTGTTCGAGCGTGGCCGGCAGGCATGAGGGCGAGACGCCGCTGGGCGCGATCGTCGCGCTCGAGCCCGACAGGCCGAGGCTGGCGGAGCCCAGCACGATGGCGACGACGACCCACGCGAGCGCGGCGAGAGCCAGGACGATCAAGCCATTGCGTTTCATGACCGCAGGGACAGCGCTCCGCTCAGGATCACCACTGGAGCAGCATCAGTCCGACGGTGATGCCGGGCCCGATTGTCACCACAAGCCCACGGTCGCCGGGAAGGGGGTCTCGCTGTTCAGTTGTCTGGTGCAGGACGTAGAAGATAGAGGGTGTGCCGATGTTGCCGTGATTGCAGAGGACGTCGCGGCTCACCGCGACGTCCTCGTCGGAGAGCGCGAGCGCGGATTGCACGCAGTCGATGATGCGTCTGCCACCCGGATGCACGATCCAGTGATCGATCGCCGCACGGTCCAGGCCGGCGGAGCCCAGGAAGCTCTCGACCAGCTCCTCCAGGCCGGCCGCGGCGACATCCGGGAGGTCGCGGTTGAGGTGCAGGTAGCTGTCCCCGGCGTCCAGTTCCAGGCTGACCGCGTCGAGCGTGCCGGCGATCTGGTGGACCTTGGCGGAGACGATCGCGGGACCGTCGGCGCCGGGATCCGCGGTGAGCAGCGCAGCGGCGCAGCCGTCGCCAAAGATGGCGGAGCCGATGACCTTCGCCTTGGCGTCGTCCGCACAGGCGCCCATCAGGATGCCGGTCATGCTCTCGGCCGCGACGACTAGACCGAACTTGCCGGGATGGTGGCTCAGGGACTGGCTGACGAGCCGCATCAGCGGCACCGCGCTCGCACAGCCGACCCCGACCACGTGATACTTGTCCGTGTCGGACTCCATCCGGAAGTGATCGACGAGTCGGTGAGCCAGCGTCGGACCGCCGAGCGAGTACAGCGTCGCGGTCACGACCGTGCCGATCTCACGGGGATCGATCTGCAGGCGCTCGACCGCGGCGGCGGCATAGCCAAACAGCTCGTCCTCGACCTGGGTCGTGCGACCCTGAAGGGTGGTGGCGAGCACGTCGCCGCTCAGGTTCAGCCGGCGCCTCTGCACGCCACAGCGGGCGAAGATACGTTCGGCGAACTCGTCGCCCCGCATGCCCAGGAGCGCGAGGACCTCATCCTGGGAGAACGAGGTCTCGGGGTCGACGATCTCCAGGCGGCTGATCCGCGGGCCGAGGAGCGGCGCGGGGTCGGTGTATGCGGTCGCGCCGCCGGCGGCCGGCGACGGAGCGTGGAGCTGCGCGTCTGCGACGTTCACATTCGACCCCCTGGGTCCGGGATGGAGCGACTTGAGCGATCTGCCGAGTCGGGCTCGTGACCATATCGGTGCAACCCGCCGGTATTCGACTCCGAAGCGCCCGAGGGGCCGATCCTTACCAACTTCTTCGCGGTCCGCTCATTGTGGCGTGTTCTTTGGGGGCCGCTCACTCTGGCGTGTTCTTCGCGGTCTGCTCACTGTGGCGTGCGAGCGCCGAGCACGGTATAGAGTTCAGGGTCTTGTGAAGCGGCTCGGCTTGCGTAAGATGCGTCCGTCCGGAACGGCGATCGCCGTGGTCGTGCTGGTCGCGGGGCTCGTCGCAGGGGCCGCGAGCGGCATAGCGGGCCTGACCGGACTGCTGCACTTCGCGCCGGCGCTGGTCCTGGGCGCGGCCCTGCTGGCCCGACGCTACCCGGGCGAGAGGTTGATCGTGCGGCTCGCCGGTTCTCCCATCCGCGCACACAAACGCGTGCGGACACGCGCGGTCAAGCCTCGCGAGCATGCCTCAGCGCTCGTGCCGCGCGGTGGGCTGCTGCTCGCCCGCTCGCTCGCCGTGCGCCCGCCGCCTGTGGCGATCCGCGCGAGCTAGCTCCGGTCTCGCCAGGCGGGGATCGGCGGCTCGCAGCCGATCCGTGTCCACACGCACCACAAAGCGAGAGAAGTGTCAGAAATGCATCGTCGCAGTCATCTGCTCGTACCCGTGCTCGCGTGCGCGACCATGTGCGCGGCCCTGCTGTCATACGCCCCCGCGGCTAGCGCGCATGCGCAGCTGCTTGGCACGACGCCGCTGTCTGGGGCGATCGTGCAGCGGCAGCCGCAGCAGGTGATTTTCAAGTTCAACCAGGCTGTCGGTGGAACGCTTGGGGCGGTACGGGTGTATGACGCGGAGGGTGCGGAGGTGGACAACCTCGACGTGTCGCATCCAGACGGGGACGAGCACTGGATGGGAGTGGGCCTGAAGCAAGGTCTTCCGGACGGTACGTATACGGCCACCTACAGGGTGATCTCCGCCGATACGCACATCGTGTACGGCGGGTTGGTGTTCAGCATCGGTCACGCCGGTCCCGCCCCCAAGGTGACCGTCGCGGGGCTGATCAGTCGCAGCGAGAGCGGAGCGACGACGAAGGTCGCGTTCGGGGTGGTGAGGGGTTTGGATTATGTCTCGCTCGCGCTGTTCATCGGCGGGCTGGCGTTCCTGCTCGTCGCATGGTTGCCGGGACTGGCAGCCGTGGCCAACCCATCCGAGCAGAGCTGGCGGGCAGCAGAGCGTGAGTTTGCCAAGCGCCTGCGTCGGCTGCTGCTGGCCGCGATCGTGCTCGGGGTCATCGTCGGCGTGCTCGGGATCCTGCTGCAGGGCGCGAGCGCCGCGGGCGTCTCGTTGTGGTCCTCGCTGAAAGGCGCGGTCATCGAAAGCACGCTGGACAGCCGGTTCGGACAGGTGTGGGGATTGCGGGCGATCGACTGGTTGGTGTTGGGAGTTGTGCTTGCCTGTTGGAAGCGCGACCAGTCCAGGCCACCGCGCTGGGTCCTCGCCTTGCTCATCCTGGGAAGCGCCTATCTGGCGATTACGCCCGCGCTGGCCGGTCACCCGACCACGCAAAGCCCGAGGGGTGTGTTCTTCCCGGCCGATGTCGTGCACGTGCTGGGAGCCAGCGTGTGGGTCGGTGGGATCGCGTGCCTGCTGCTGGCGCTGCCGGCGGGGACACTGGAGCTCGAGCGCGCCGATCGGAGCAAGCTGCTGCTGGGGGTGCTCGTACGGTTCTCCCCACTCGCGCTCGCGTCGGTGATCGCGATCTCAGCGACAGGGGTCGTGCAGGCATACATCGACGTGCGGAGCATCGAAGGACTGCTGCACACAACCTACGGGACGCTGATCCTGATCAAGGTCGCGCTGATGCTCGCGCTGATCGGCTTCGGATGGGTCAATCGCGAGCGCGTGATCCCGGCGCTGCGGCGGATCGTGCAGTCAGGCGACGCACCGGGACGGACGGGGGTGCTCGCGCGGCGTGGGATGCGCGGTGAGATCGCGCTGATGCTCACGGTGCTCGGCGTGACGGCCGCGCTCGTCAGCTATGCGCCACCGATCGATGCAGCCTCGGGGCCGTTCGCGGTGAACACGACGCTCGGGCCGATCGAGTTGGAGATGACCCTCGAACCGGCGAAGGTGGGGGTGAACACGGCACACCTCTACCTGATCGACGCCAAGGACGGCGCGCAGTACACGGGTACGAAGGAACTGGTCGTCACCGCGAGCCTGCCCGCCAAGGGCATCGGCCCATTGCCACTGCAGGCGAACCTCGCGGGCCCAGGGCATTACGTCCTTGATTCGGCCGTGCTCAGCCCGGGAGGCACGTGGCAGGTCGAGATCACCGACAGGGTGTCCGAATTCGAAGAGTACTCGCGGACCATGAAGGTGTCGATCCACTGAAACCGAGGACAGGAGCACAGATGAGCAGAATGATGGCTAAGGTCACTGTTGGAGCGGCGTGCTGCGGGGCGCTCCTCGCACCGGCGGCGGCGCAGGCGCATATCAGCCTGCACCCGAACACGATCCCGGCGGGGGCGTTCGTGACGCTGGACGTGCGGGTACCGGGCGAGCAGGCAGGCGCGTATGCGTACAAGGTCGACATGCTGGTGCCGCCCGGGTTTACGGAGATCGACACCGAGAACGTGCCGGGGTGGAGCGTGAGAGAGGTGATGCAGAAGCTCACCACCCCGATCCAGACCGACGAAGGCCCGATCAGCGAAGAGGTGGGGCAGATCGTGTGGACGGGGGACCGCACGAAGTTGGGCCGACTCGAAAACGGGCAGTTCGTCCAGTTCCCGCTGTCGATCGCGATGCCCTCGAACATCGCGGGGCAATCGCTCGCGTTCAAGACGATCCAGACCTACTCGAACGGCAAGGTCATCCACTGGATCGGCTCTCCGAGCGCGGAATATCCGGCTCCCACGATCAACGTGACGGCCAAAGGCGGGGTGGTCGAGGAAGTCGCCGGCGGCGAGGCCGGACCCAGCGCAGGTGAGCTGCCGGGCGCTCAGGGAGCTGTCACACCTAGCGCGACGGTGGCAAGCACCAGTGCCGGCGCGAGCGAAGGCCTGGCGATCGCCGCGTTGATCGTTGGCGCGCTGGGACTGCTCACCGGTTTGGGGGCGCTCGTGTCGATCAGGAGACGGCGTCAGGAACAGGAGCTTGGCGAAGGCGGATGAGCAAAATTGCGAGTGCGGTACCCACTCGACAAGTTGATCTCATCTGGTAAAATTGTTCTTGTCTCATTCGGTGTCGGAGCGTCGACAGCGGCATCAGAGTCGGCGCTTCGACACCGGTCTCTCGGAGGGCCGGTCCGGCGGCTTGAGGTCTCGACGCCGGAGCGCTGCGTTTGGTGCGCGCCCCGGCGCCGGCACTTCGTCTCATTCGGTGCCGGTGCTGTCTCGCCAGTCCGATTCGACACCGGTCGCGCTTACGAACATTGCCTGCCAGCGTCGCTCGTAAACACAAGTGTAGATCCAATCATCTTGGACAACGGGTGTCAAGGTTTATGGACAAATAGTTGTATAAACATTGATAGTGCTTGGCGGCCAGACGGGCGTGGCGGACTGTCCTTGCCTGACTCGACGACGAAGCAGGTCAAGCCGGACCGCGGCGTCAGTCGCCGTTGGCACGCCCGTCCGGGGACGTTATTAGTGGTAGCGGTCGAAGTCGGGCGGCCAGGGCAGGGGGAACAGGTGCCGATAGGGCCGGGCATCCGTGATCACTTTGGCGAAGGACGGCCGGTGCGCCAGCGCCCGGTAGTAGCGATCGGCTACGGCAGACGCTGACCCGCACTCATCGACCCATTAGTGCTACACCCGAGTGCTACCATCCGTGTATGGCTTCTCGTCACCCGCGCTTGGGAGTGGAACGCGACCCGGAGATGGTGCGCGCCCTCACCCTCACCGAGCCGCTCTTGGACCCCGCTGAGACACGCTCGGCGGCGGCACAGATCCGCGCGCTCACGCTGCGTGGCGCGCAGGCCGTGCTCGCCGACGCCGGCTCGGAGTCCCAATTGCAAGCCCGGCTGGCAGAGCGCTACGGCGCAAGACCTGGCCGGGGAAGCCTGCTGGAGTTGGACCCTCCGCCAGGCCGGCCGAATCCAGGCGCCGCGCCGGCATCCGAGGCTCTGCAGTGGGTCCGCGGGGAGTGAGCGCCGCCTACATCGACGCCTCCGCGCTGGTCAAGCTGTTCAAGGCAGAGCAGGAGACAGAGGCCTTCCGGGCCACACTGAAGGACTGGCCCGTGACGGTCGCGAGCGAACTGATCCGCGTCGAGGCCATATGCACAGCAAGACGTCTCGGCGGCAAAGACGTCCTGCAGCGCGCCCATGCAGCGCTTGAGCGGATCACTCTGATCCCCATCTCACCGGAGGTCGTCGAGCTCGCCACCAACGAGCACACCCCAGCGCTACGAGCGATGGACGCGATCCACCTCGCCACAGCGCTCACCATGCGAGAGGATCTTGGGAGCGTCTTCGTATACGACACCGACCTGCACGCCGCAGCGCAGGCCCACGATCTCAACCCTCTCGCGCCACATTGAGCGCACCCATGATCAAGCCGACGCGGGGACTCGAACCCCGGACCCGAGCGTGGGGGGAGCAAGCTCCCCCCACGAGCCCCCCACCAGGAACACAGAACGCGAGAGAGCAGAGCCGACGCGGGGACTCGAACCCCGGACCCCCACTTTACGAGAGTGGTGCTCTACCAGCTGAGCTACGTCGGCGCGGGTACCGATGCTATCGCCGCAGTGGCGGCGTGGGAGGTCCCCCAGAGCTCCTGCAGCTCGGCCAGGAGCGAGTCGCCGTGCTTGTCGCAGAAGGCGGGGCCGATGCCACGGATCTCGAGCAGCGCAGTGGTGCTGTGCGGGCGCGTGCGCAGGATCTCCTCGAGGACGGCGTTTGCGGCCACGGTGAATGCCGGCTTGCCTTCGGCGCGTGCCCAGCGCCACTGGCGCAGGCGCTCGAACTCATCCTTGTCGACGGGCTCGGCCGGTGGGCTGGGGGAATGGTCGGCCATTTGCATGCGGGGCTCCCTGGTAGGCGCCGATGCTCGCGGCGCCGAAGTCAAGGACCGATCGACCCGGCCGTTGACAGCCGCTGTGCCCGGGCGGCCGTTCGACGCTCGCGGACTCCGGCGCGAGGATGTGACCGGTGTCGCGAGCAGCGCCCGCGCGAGCTCGGGGTCGGGGTCACAGACGTCGCAGCAGCGACCGGTTGGCGCGGCGGGGGAGGGGTCGCCGAAATGATCCAGGATCTGCCGGCGCCGGCAGAGGGCGGAGCCGGACATGTAGCGTTCGATCGAGCGGTAGGACTCCCAGCCACGGTTCTTGGCGGCCTGGATCGCCGCGTGGGCCAGGCGCGGGCTGCCTTCACCGGTGGGGCGTGCGAGCAGACCGCGCGAGCCGCCGGGACGCAGCTCCACGGCGCCGGCGCGCTCGGCGATCGAGAGGAGCACACGGTCGCGGTCGTCCAGCTCGCCGTGACCGATCGTTGCCACGCCGTCCTCGGGCGCGGAGCGTCGGCGCAGGGAGGCGACGTAGGCCCGGACGTCGGCGACGGTGCTCGTGCGCTGGGTGTTGAAGCGGATCAGACGGCCGAGGTCCATGCGCGCGGCCAGCAGCAGGGCGCGGGCGGACCTGCCGTCGCGCCCGCCGCGGCCGGCCTCCTGGTAATAAGCCTCGAGGCTCGTGGGGAGGGCCCAGTGGGCGACGGTGCGCACGGAGGCCGCGTCTACGCCCATGCCGAAGGCGTTGGTGGCGACGATGACCTCGGCGGAGCCGGCCATGAACGCCTCCTGGCTGCGACGCCGGGCGTCGGGGGACATGCCCGCGTGGTAGGGCACGGTCGAGATGCCGGCAGAGGAAACGAGCTCGGCGACGGTGTCGGTGTCGCGGCGCGTGCCGCAGTAGACGATCGCGGGGCGGGATTGGGCCCCTTCCTGCCCGGAGAGCACGTGCAGCAAAGCGGCGCGCTTGCGCGCGACGGCGCCCTTGCCCTCGAAGGAGACGACGTCGAAGACGAGGTTGGGGCGATCGAAGCCGGCGCGGATGGACGCCCATTCGCGCAAGCCCAAGCGGGCTGCGATCTCGTCGGCGACGCGCGGGGTGGCGGTCGCGGTGGCGGCCATCACGGGGGGACGGCCGAGCGATGAGATCGCGTCGTGAAGACGGAGGTAATCGGGACGGAAGTCGTGGCCCCACTCGGCGACGCAGTGGGCCTCGTCGACGACGAACAGGGAGACGGATCGCTGGGACAGGGCGTCGCGGAAGGCGCCGGAGGCAAAGCGCTCGGGGGCGGCCAGCACGAGCCGGGTGTGGCCACGAGCGATGTCGCGCAAGGCGGTGGCGTTGTGGCCGTCGGCCATCCCGGAGGCGAGCATCGATGCGGGCACACCCGCGTCCTGAAGGCGGCGCAGCTGGTCGGCCATCAGCGCGATCAGGGGACTGATGACGACCACCAGACCGTCGCCGAGAAGCGCGGGGAGCTGATAGCAGAGGGACTTGCCCCCACCGGTGGGCATCACGACCAGGGAGTCGCGCCCCGCCAGGGCGGCAGCCACCGCCTCACGCTGCCCGGGCCGGAAGGCGTCGAGCCCGAAACGCCGCAAGAGCGTCTCGGGAGAGGGGGGTGCTGGGCTGGAAAGCTCCATCCCAAGGAAAATACTCGCCGCTTCGGAGGGGATCACGAAGGGGGCGCTGAGACCAGGCGCAGGGCAAGTCCAAGCGAAGGGACCGCGGCAGGACGCGTGCGCCAAATGCAGCGTTTTCGAAATCCATCCTGCTGAGCAGACAGGCGCGGCCCATCCCCTGCACCCGAAGGCCCCCTCCCTGTCACCGCTTATCCCTGCGGCCGGTCGAAGACCGGCCACGAACAACGGCAAACCTCCACTCAAAAGAACGAAACGCCGGCAAGCCACAAACCGAGTGTCGCCATACGAAACGGTTGCGCAGCTGTGACAGAACCCCCCTCAATCCTTCTTCTTGTGCTTCACCTTCTTCTTGGCCTGCTTTTTCTTTGACTTCGGACAGCCACTGACACCGATCTTCGTGTTCTGGGAGATCTGAGCGCCGTTCTGCCCGGTGATCGTCGCCGGCAACGTCAAAGACTGCCCACACAAATCACCCTTAGCTTTTGTGGGAATGTCCGTCGCAAAGGCCGAATGCGATCCCTGTGGCAGTGTCGCTTCGAACGTGCTGATCGGGGCGTCTGGGATGCTGTTGAACGTACTAGTCGTAATGCCCTTCCTGATGTTCGTATTCCCATCCAGATACAACAGGACACCTTCGCCCTGGAGGACCACCACCGCATCGGGGAACGCTGCGCCACCATGCGAGACGAGGTAGATCGGGCCAGTCAACGCGTGCGCCAACACGGGGGTATGTGCCGTTGCTGTCCCGATCACCGACCCTGCTGGACATCCCGCCGGGTTTGCGTTGAACTGGCCTTCAGTGCACGCTTTCTGCAACGTCGTCAAACGCGCAGGCAACTGCTTGGGGAACACGAGACGCACTTTGCTGATGTTCGCCTGCCCCGTACCAGAACCGACCTTGATCGTCAGGCTCGCACCGTTCGCTTTCGAGGTCTTCGCCTTTGTGCTCGCCGACAGTGCTGGTTTGAACGGCAGGCCCTTGCACCCCGCAGCCGCAAACGGACTGGACACACCAACACTCGCACCCTCACTCGAAGTGACCGTCCCCGTGATCGTCATCTGTGCGCAGCTGGTGGGGTTGAACGTGAACGCGGGATTGTTCAGCGTCACGTTGACCGTACGGATACGCAACGGCACCCCGTCAAGGATCTGCGGAAACGGGCTGCTCGTCGCCGTGACCTGCGCGGAATGCGGATCGATCGACAACGCGACACGCACGATCACGTTCCCCAAGTTGAACGGGCCCGCGACCGCAGGAACCACTACAGACAAGCCGAACGGCGCGCTCTTGTAGGGGCCGGTGAAGTACACCTGTCCCGTGACGTAATACGGATCTGGGCCAGAACCCACCCCTACCGTTGTCGTACCGACCTGGCTGCTCGCGGGGCACCCCCCGACAGTTGCTTGTGGCTCGGGGCACTGTGCGACGTTTGCTACCGACGCCAACAACCCCGGCGGCAACGTCGTCGCGATACTCGAGACGTTCTGTTCGCGATCTTCGCGTTTCAGTGTCAGCGTGAACGGGCTGTGCCCACCCGCCTGGGATGAGACGGTGCCTGCGCTGAAGGTCGGGCTGAACGCTCCAGAGCACCCTTGGGTAGCAAACGAGGTCGATGGTTGCGCTGAGGGAGTGTACGGTTCCCCCCAGGACGTGATGACGCCTTGTGTTGTCATCGCTCCGCATGCTTGCGAGTTCGCCAGTGGTGCTCTGGGACCACTGTTCGTGCTGACCGTGAGGTTGTTGAATGGGAACTGTGGTCCTTCATCGAAACGAGCCGTGATCTGCCCCGTCGCAGGATTCACCGAAGCGTGACCCGCGAGCTTGACGATCACACCCGACCCCGGACCTTCCAGTTCCAGGTAAAGACCAAACAGGTGACCGTCCGCTGCGTCTTCTTCGGTGCATGCCGGTTGTCCTGACCCGCCGCAGCTTGGTGTCGCTAGGAACATGTGTCCTGCGAGCTGTTCATGCAGCAACGGCGTGCTCGCGCTCACCGTCGCGATCCGCGACGCCTGCGGGCAATGCCCCGCGACGGGGCGCTGCAGGCCATCCGCGAAGACCCCTTCAGATTCAGGACCTTCGATGTTGATCCCGGCAGCCCCAGTCGCCTGGCAGCCCTGCAACCCGTTAGCTGAGGATGGTGAGATCGTTGTGCCTTCGGGCAACGTCACGCTCACGTCCTTCACCGGTGGTGCCGCCAAGCTGACCGCGCTGCTTGGTGTCTGCGGTACTTCAAGGCCAACTTCATAACCGGAGGGGGCATCCGCCTGTGTCGTTTCCGGTTTGACGCTCAACCCTGCTGAGAAATTCAACAGTCCGCAGCCGCTGATACTCAAGAACGCCTGTACTGACTCGGAGATCGACAGTGAGGGGTCGGGGTGCTCCCATGTGTTCATCGCCACTGATGCTTCGCGTGCTACCGGCCCCTCGCTGCAGTCTGTTGGGTTCGTCAGGAAGGCGCCGCGGTCAAGCGTGAATGGTGGCAGTTCGCCCTGGGGATACGTTTCCTGAATATCGCCGTCGAACGTAGCGAAGAACCCAAGCAACGCGACTACCTGCGGCAACCCCGGGGTAGCGACACGCAACATGTACGCACCGTTGTGACGTACTACGCTTGCATAGATGAAGAACGTGTAGTTATCGGCTGTGAACGCGAACTCCGCAGGGAAGCCCTTCTCGGGAGTCACGCTGTAAATCCCGCGAGCGTGCGTCGGATCTGGGCTATCCGCGAGCACGTTGCTCAACACCATCGGGAGGATCGTACCGACACGGCTGGATGGCGGACAACCAGTCTGTTCTTCTCTGGTTTCCACGATCGACGCGGGACAGGTATCTGCGACCTCGGGGTTTCCCAACATCCCCAGCGGCAAATAAAACACGAGGTCCTTCGCATGATCCACAGGCTGCTCCGGTTCAACCGAATTTTCGATGAACATATTGTTCAGCAGCAGTGACGTCGCCAAGAAGTGCGGATGGCCGCCCGCCTGCGTCATACGTTCACCATCAGGCCCGAGCACATCGAACCTGTACTGCGAAATCCCGGGTGGGCCCTTATCACCCGGCGCACCCGATCGCATACTCGCTTCATCAGACGCCGCCACTGACGCGCCGCCACCACTGACACTCGCGACACTCTTCAACCCGCCGGTAACACTACCCGACACCGCGAAAGGAATATTCACAATCACGAAGCCACCCGGAACAACGACTTCCGAGAAAACACACACAACTTCATGCGCGCCCCCACCACCCACAACCAAAGCTTCACTGCACTCACTCGAACTAGGTTCAGGCGCAATACCCGTCACACCAAGCCCAGCCGGCACAACCTCCCTCACCACAAAACTGCCTTCACTAGCAGCACCGCCAACATTCTCAACAACGACATCGTACTTACCCCGCCTCCCGACACCCGAGGGCAAAACCGACGGGATACCCACATCCGAGATCTCCCACGCCGGAGCACCAGCCACAACAGCAGCAGACGAAGACGAAGGAGCAACCGCGAAGACAAACATCGCCAAGAACGCCATGAACACAGCGGCGCTTGCCGCCGCTACGCCACTCATGCCCGGGAACCCAAGTGCAATGGGCTTGCCCGCCCTGACGTTCTCAGATATTGGGATCTCAGCAACCATTACTTAGCCCTCCGATTTGACTTCTTGGCTTGTTTTTGCCTGCTCTTAGCTCTGACGCACTTGCCGTGACTGAGCTTCTTACCCCTCGGACATTTCAACGCCTTCTTCGTAGCCACCCTCTTCGGTGCCAGTGGCCTAACGGCGGGAGCCGACAGATTCCCTTCCGCAGCCTGCGTCGAGCCCGGACTGGCAAAAGGCAACACAGACGCACCACTCAAAGCTCCTTCACAAGCCCCCGGACCACACAACCCACCCTGCCCAGCCGGCGGGAACCCACCATCCACCCGCGCATCGTAAATATCGCGCTGCACACCATCGACATCCCCCGACACCAACGGATCATCCGTCGTGAACAACACATTCGAACCAGACCCATCAACACCCTGCAGCGAAGGCCCACACTGCGAACCTTTGTTCAACTGCGTATCAAGACCATCCGAGAGCAAATGCACAGCACCCTGCGAAATCAACCCACCGGTATGAAACTCATACAAGTTCCTGCAACCCAACTGCGCGGACACCGCACGCGCACTCAACTGACCTTTCGACAAAAAGAACACCGACCGACCATCACCAGACACACTCAAAGAATTCGTCGAAACTTTGAAATCAAGACTAACCTGGACGGTTTCCACGGATGTCGCCAGCACACCACTGGTAGCGCCGTTGCCATTCTGGTTAAAGCCATCTTCACCTTTGCTAGCACGGACCAGTTCACCGGTCACCGCGTCATACTCAAACAGCTGTGCAGTTTCCGTTTCGTCATCGGGCGTCAAACCCCTCATCCGACCGAGGAACAGCAGGAAACGACCGCTTTCACCGGTTACCTGCACTGGACGTTCGAAGGTTCTTTTCCAGTCGCTCTGATCGCTGCTGCTCAGCGTTCCGATAAACGCCATTTTCTCTGTGGTTGTGTCGTAGACGTACAGGTTGGGCTGTTCCGCGACCGGACTCTTACCAAACTCATTTGCGCCCGCAGCGCCCAGCACACCTTTGGAGACGAAATAGACACGCCCCCCATCCTCAGCCATGTCGACTGCACCCAGAACTTCCCCACCCGATATCAACGTGAGGCGCGCACCCTCTGGCTTACTGAAATCGTATTCATAAAGATTGCAACCGGCTCCAGCCGCGGTCATCCCCGCACAACCCGCTCCTTCGGTCGCATCGCCATCAGCTGTCTGGTCCGTCGCATCGTTCGTGAGCTTCTGCGTACTAGTGAAGAACACCCGGCGCCCGTCTTCAGAGGCGCCCTCGAAATTCTTCCCCGATTCCCCACCACACGCGACAGTGCACTCATCCGCAGACACATCGACCGTTTCAGCGGCCTGTGGACTGCTCAAACTCCCATGCAACCGCGCATACACCTCCGCCGTCGCCGGCGCACCACCACAAGGCAAAACCGTAAAGAACACCACTTCACCATCAGCCGACAACGCATTGAACACAGAACTGTTCCCACCAAGACCAGCCCCACCAAGATTTGTGCTGCACACCGCGATCAGATGTTCACTGCCTTTTTCACCAGTCACACCAACCAAAATTGGCCGTTCCTTATCGATACCGGTGCGCTCGCTCACAGTCCCGCTGTATTCATACAAAGAACCCCTGAAGCTCTGCGTCAAATCAAACGGCCAATAACCATCAGGAGCCGGCGCGAAAATCACAACATGCCCATAATCACTCGTAGCCGCAACCGGCCTGTCATAACCCCTTTCGGTCGGCTGAATAACCGTGCTCGGTTCTTCTTCACCCAACGGCGGCGTCAACGACCCGATGAAACTGAACACACCCGACGCAGAACGCACATACAAATCCTTCGTCGCAAAGGACTGTCCAAGCGTGTGCTGATCCCACAAAGTCGCACCACTGTTTGCTTCAGCCGCGATCGGAAGCTCACCGACGAATTCTGAGGATGGCGCGTTCAACGGCGAAAGCTGCCAACCCGACACGGTACGACGATCCAAATACAAGTCACCCTGAGTCGCCGACTGACCCCCACCAGTACTACCGGCAAGATCACCCAAGCCATAAACGATCGCCTGTTCGCCGTTCGAAGAGTAACCACCAGGTGTTTCCAGGAACAGCTGATAGCCCTCCTTATACGGAGGACTAACCATCTCATACGCACGACAATCAGGCAGCAAACTTGACCCCAGTTCTGTTCGCAGCGCTTCATTCGGGCAGCCTTCCGCATCGGCTGCGACAGCCGAGCACAACCCAGCCATCAGCACGCTGAGAACAACCAGCCCAGCAAAGAACGATCCACGAACACTCACCCTCACACCACCCTCATGTCGTCGCCGGCGCAAAACCATCATCCCTCCAGAAGTCCCGTTCTCATCACCCAAGCCGCACAACCCATCCGCCCACAAACTGTCACTGTCTCTACTCATGACTCCGCCTCGCCGGCAGGGTTGGGGGCGTGCACGCGGATGCTCTGCGCGACCTGCACTCCCATGGTCGTCAACTGCCACGCGTTAGCCTCACCGGCCTTGTAACCCTCGCCCGCGTTCTCGATCAAGCCCAAACGCTCAAGACGCGCCAAGAGCTTCGAGATCTGTCCCTGATCAGACACCCCCGCACGCTCACCCACACCACGATTGCTAACCCCAGAACACTCAGCGATAACCTCCAACACCCGAGCCGTGCGATACGTCAAACGCATCGGCAAACCAGCCAACACATCACCCCCACCACCCGCAGGAGACACTCCACTAGAAACAGCGTGCTGCTCAACGTCCGGCACCGTCGCGCTAACAGGCGCAGAGCGATCCCGCTCACGACGCGCCACTCCCGGCCCAAGATAAGGGAGCATGATCATCCCCATCAATTCCCCATGCAGACTCGCCAGGGGCTCACCATCACCCCGCAGCAACCTTCCATACACAACCGCGAACACCGCACCAACCAAACCCTCAGCCATCAGCACTGAACAGTCTGCCGAGCGAGGGCTCTCCCCACGACCCTCGTTTATGACTCCCGCCAACTCCCCAAGCACACACTCACGACGCTCCAACACCCGCGGACCACCACGCAACGCCTGCACCACCAACACCCGCGCCAACACAGGCTCACGATCAAAAAACGACAACACCACCCAACAACCCACACGCACACGCTCACGCCACGACAAACCCCCCAAAACCACCGTCAGCAACTCGTCACGAACCCGCTCAACGACACTCTCCAACGCCGCGAGCAAACAATCCTCACGATTGTCGAACAAGTCATAAAACGTGCGCCTAGACACCCGCGCCCGCCCCGTTATATGCGCCACCGTCACACGCGCATACCCCAACTCATCCACCACACCCAACGCCGCGACCAACAACCGCGAACGCTGAATCTCCACCACCCCCGCGCGAGGAGCGCCTGCGCGCACAGACACACGCGAACGCCCCGCAGCACGCACACGAACCGGTGCGCCCCCCGACATCACGCCACCCTCCCTACTGCCCGAACACGAGAAGGCATCACCGCCCCTACTGCCGAACGAACAAAAGCGCTTGGTATCCCAGCTACGCCGCCAAGCGCGCGACAAACACACTCGCAGTGGGCTTGCCGGCCGTTCGTTACCGCATAACTACGCGTTCGGTCTCGCGTTACACCGCGCGGACGGCGATCGTCATAACGCGGATGGCAGGCAGTTTCCCTCCCCACGAAGGGAAACGCAACCCTGCGCGCTTGGGCCGCTAAATCAGGAGCGCTGCTGGGACAAGAGAGAGAGAGAGAGAGAGAGAGAGATGTGTCAGCGCTGCTGACGCATCTACCTACGGAACCATCACGGCCCGCAGCAATCCCCGACACGTATGTCCCAAACGAACTCACGCGAAAACAACTCCCTCACAAAAACGATCAAGGTCCCTCTCCAAAAAAGAACCCTCTAATGCACTACCAAGGTCGACCACAAGGGAAGACCCAAACCCGATCCTATGTTCAGCATCCCACTCACGGGACACACCGACCAGAACAACATAGCCGCACCGAGAACAAATGTCAAGCCCCCAATCCAAAGCACTGAAAACCCGCCCCGCAGTCGCACCGCACGGCTCAGGGTAGTAGTTCGAGTGTGTCGCGGTGTCGGGGGCGGATCGCGGCGAAGTGGCGGCGGTCGAGCGTGATGATGACTGGCGCTTGGAGGCGCTCGGCGAGCGCGACTATGGAGGCGTCGGTTCCTCCGAGTGGGAAGTCTTGATACTGCTCTACGAGCTCTGCCATGCGCGCGAGGTCCTCACTGCTGGGTCCCTCGATGTCGAGATCCGTAAGGCCGTGCAGAAAGGCTCGCTCGGCCGTGGGACCAAGGCGCCGCCCGACGAAGTAGGTCGCCTCGGCGATCGCGAGGGCGGCCACCACGAGCCGCAAGTCGGGCCGTGAGAGCGTGGCGAGGCACGCCGCGTGGTCACGATCGTCCACGTCCGCTGCCGCATAGAGCGGCCCGGCGTCAACGATCGCGAGCCGGCTCATCCCACTCGCGTGCAAGCAGATCCTCCATCTCCCGAGCGGTGTCGCGGTGTCCACTGCGGCCGATGGCGGCGAACGGAAGCGGGCGCGCCTGCGTCGGGACTAGATGCAGGTGCTTGGCAAGCGCATCGCGGGCGACCGCAGACGCCGACGTAGAGCGACGACGAGCCTCACGTGCTAGCGCATCCGCCAGGTCATCCGGTAGAGACAGGGTTGTGCGCCTCATATATGCATACTAGCATAACAATGCCGGCTGCAAATCAGCAATAGGGATCTGGCCCACTGCCATTCATCCAACTCCCGTCGTGCTATTTCTTCCTGCGCTTCTTGCCTTTGCCGTTGGTCTTCTTCTTCGTCTTTGCCTTCTTGCTCTTCGGGCACCCGCTGACACCGATCTTTGTGTTCTGGGAGATCTGGGCGCCGTTCTGGCCGGTGATCGTTGCCGGCAACGTCAAGGACTGCCCACACAGGTCACCTTTAGCCTTCGTGGGGATGTCTGTCGCGAACGCCGAATGCGGACCCTGTGGGAGCGTCGCTTCGAACACGCTGATCGGAGCGTCAGGGACGCTGTTGAACGTGCTTGTCGTGATCCCCTTCTTGATGTTCGTATTCCCATCCAGATAGAGCAGGACACCTTCGCCCTGAAGGACCACCACCGCGTCAGGGAACGCCGCACCACCATGGGAGACCAAATAGATCGGGCCGGTCAACGCATGCGCCAACACCGGAGTACGCGCCATTGCTGTACCGATCACCGAACCTGGCGGGCATCCCGCCGGGTTCACATTGAACTGGCCTTCGGTGCACGCTTTCTGCAACGTCGTCAAACGCGCAGGCAACTGTTTGGGGAACACGAGACGCACCTTGCTGATGTTTGCCTGTCCCGTACCAGAACCGACCTTGATCGTCAGGCTCGCACCGTTCGCTTTCGAGGTCTTAGCCTTCGTGCTCGCCGACAGCGATGGTTTGAACGGCAGGCCCTTGCACCCCGCAGCCGCGAACGGACTGGACACACCTGCGCTAGCGCCTTGGGTCGAGGTGACCGTTCCCGTGATCGTCATTTGTGCGCAGTTGGTCGGGTTGAACGTGAACGCGGGGTTGTTCAGCGTCACGTTGACCGTGCGGATACGCAACGGCACCCCGTCAAGGATCTGCGGGAACGCGCTGCTTGTCGCTGTGACCTGCGCAGAATGCGGATCGATCGACAGCCCCACACGCACGATCACATTCCCCAAGTTGAACGGGCCCGCAACTGCGGGAACCACGACAGACAGTCCGAATGGCGCGCCGTTGTAAGGGCCAGTGAAGTACACCTGCCCCGTGACGTAATACGGATCTGGACCAGAACCGACACCCACCGTTGTCGTCCCGACCTGACTGCTCGCGGGACACCCACCGATAGTGGCTTGAGGCTCGGGACACTGCGCGACGCTCGCTACCGACGCCAACAACCCCGGTGGCAACGTCGTCGCGATACTGGAGATGTTCTGTTCGCCATCTTCGCGTTTCAGCGTCAACGTGAACGGGCTGTGCCCACCAGCCTGGGATGAGACGGTGCCTGCGCTGAAGGTCGGGCTGAACGCTCCAGAGCACCCTTGGGTAGCAAACGAGGTCGATGGTTGCGCTGAGGGAGTGTACGGTTCCCCCCAGGACGTCACTACTCCCTGTGTTGTCATCGCTCCGCATGCTTGCGGGTTCGCCAGCGGCGCCCTGGGACCAGTGTTCGTCTTGACCGTGAGGTTGCTGAACGGGAACTGTGGTCCTTCATCGAAACGAGCCGTGATCTGCCCCGTCGCAGGGTTCACCGAAGCGTGACCCGCGAGCTTGACGATCACACCCGAACCTGGACCTTCCAGTTCCAGGTAAAGACCGAACAGGCGACCATCCGCGGCGTCTTCTTCGGTGCACGCCGGTTGTCCTGACCCGCCGCAGCTTGGTGTCGCCAGGAACATGTGGCCCGTCAGCTGTTCATGCAGCAACGGTGTGCTAGCTGTTACCGTCGCGATCTGTGACGCTGACGGGCAATGCCCTGCGACGGGCCGCTGCAGCCCATCCTCGAAGACCCCTTCGGATTCGGGGCCTTCGATATTGATCCCAAACTGTCCCGTCGCCTGACAGCCCTGCAACCCGTTAGCTGAGGATGGCGAGATCGTTGTGCCTTCGGGCAACGTCACGCTCACATCCTTCACCGGTGGCGCCGCCAAGCTAACCGCGCTGCTTGGTGTCTGTGGTACTTCCAGGCCTACTTCATAACCTGAAGGGGCGTCCGCCTGCGTAGTTTCTGGCGTGACGCTCAACCCCGCTGAGAAACCCAAGTTTTCACAGCCACTGATAGTCGAGAAAGCCGAGACCGAATCAGAGATCGACAGTGACGGGTCGGGGTGCTCCCATGTGTTCATCGCTGCTGATGCTTCGCGTGCTGCGGGCCCCTCACTGCAATCTGAGGGATCCGTCAAGAACGCTCCGCGGTCAAGCGTGAAGGGTGGCAGTTCGCCCTGGGGATAGGTTTCTTGGAGATCGCCGTCGAACGTAGCGAAGAACCCAAGCAACGCGACCTCCTGCGGCAACCCCGGGGTAGCGACACGCAACATATACGCACCATTGCGACGCACTACGCTGGCATAGATGAAGAACGTGTAGTTCACATCCACGAACGCGAACTCCGCGGGAAACCCCTTCTCGGGAGTCACATTGTAAATCCCGTGTGCGTGCGTCGGATCGGGAGTATCCGCCTGCACATTACCCGTTACCATCGGCAGGATCGTGCCGACCCTGCTAGACGGTGGGCAACCAGTCTGTTCTTCTTTGGTTTCCACGATCGATGCGGGGCAGGTATCGGCGATCTCGGGGTTGCCCAGCATCCCCAACGGCAGATAAAACACGAGGTCCTTCGTGGGCTCCACAGGCTGAGCCGGTTCGACAGAACTTTCGATGAACATGTTGTTCAGCAACAACGACGTCGCCAAGAAATGTGGGTGGCCGCTCGCCTGCGTCACGCGTTCACCATCAGGCCCAAGCACATCGAACCTGAACTGCGAGATCCCGGGCGGTCCCTTATCACCCGGCGCACCGGACCGCATACTCGCTTCATCAGACGCCACCACTGACGCGCCACCACCACTGACACTCGCGACACTCTTCAACCCACCGGCAACACTACCGGTCACTTCAAAAGGAATAAATACAACCGCGAACCCACCCGGAACGACGACCTCTGGGAAAACACACACAACTTCATGCGCGCCCCCACCACCCACAACCGCAGCTTCGCTGCACCCAGTCGATTCCCCACCAGGACCCACACTAGGTTCAGGCGAAATGCCCCTCACACTAAGCCCAGCCGGCACGACGTCCCGCACCACAAAACTGCCTTCGCTTGCAGCACCACCAACATTCTCAACAACCACATCATACTTACCTGTCCTGCCAACACCCGACGGCAAAACTGAGGGGACACCAACATCAGAAACCTCCCACGCCGGCGCACCAACCACAACAGCAGCAGACGAAGGAACAACCGAGAAGACAAGCATCACCAAGAATACTAGGAACAAAGCAGCGCTTGCGGCTACGCCACTCACGCGAGGGAGCCCAAGCGCGGTGAGCTTCCCGGCCCTGACGTTCTCAGACATTGGGATCTCAGCAACCATTTACTTAGCCCTCCGATTAGACTTCTTGGCTTGTTTTTGCCTGCCCTTAGCTTTGACGCATTTGCCGCGACTGAGCTTCTTACCCTTCGGACATTTCAACGTCTTCTTCGTGCTCGCCTTTCGTGCCGGTGGCCTGACAGCAGGAGCCGGAAGGTTCCCTTCCGCAGTCTGCGTCGAGCCCGGACTTACAAAAGGCAACACAGGCGCACTACTTGACGCCCCTTCACAAGCCCCCGGACCACACGACCCGGTCTGCCCAGCCGGAGCCGGCGGAAACCCGCCATCGATACGCGCATCGTAGATATCGCGCTGCAAACCATCCACATCAGCAGATATCAGCGGATCATCCGTCGTAAACAACACATTCGAACCAGACCCATCAATAGCCTGCAGCTGCGGGCCGCACTGCGTACCTTTGTTCAACTGCGTATCAAGACCATCCGAAATCAAATGCACAGCACCCTGCGAAATCAACCCACCCGTATGAAACTCATACAAGTTTCTACAACCAGACTGCGCAGACACCGCACGCGCACTCAACTGACCTTTCGACAAAAAGAACACCGACCGACCATCACCAGACACACTCAACGAATTCGTCGAAACTTTAAAATCAAGACTCGAATGGACGCTTTCTACAGATGTCGCCAGCACACCGCTAGTGACACCATTGCCATCCTCGTCAAAGCCATCTTCGCCTTTACTGACCCTGACCAGTTCGCCGGTTACCGCGTCATACTCGAACAGCTGCGCGGTCCCCGTTTCGTCATCGGGCGTCAAACCCCTCATCTGACTGACGAACAACAGGAACCGGCCGCCTTCACCATCAACCTGCGCGGAGCGTACGAAAACACTTTTCCAGTCGCTTTCGTCGTTGTTGCTTAGTGTCCCGATGAACGTCGTCTTTCCGGTGGTGGTGTCGCTGACGTACAGGTTGGGCTGTCCCGCGACCGGGGAATCCGAAAACTCATTCGCGCCCGCCGCCGAGATTGCTGCTCTCGAGGCGAAGTAGATTCGCGTCCCGTCCTCAGCCATGCCCAGAACACCAAGAACTTCCTCACCCGATATCAACGTCAGGCGCGCACCCTCCGGCCTATTGAAATTATATTCATAAAGATTGCAGCCGGCCCCAGCCGCAGTCATCCCCGCACAACCCGCTTCGGTTGCATCACCATCAGCCGACTGGTCCGTCGCATCGTTCGTGAGCTTCTGCGTGCTGGTGAAGAACACCCGGCGTCCGTCTTCAGAGGCGCCCTCGAAATTCTTCCCCGATTCCCCACCACACGCGACAGTGCACTCGTTCGCCGATACATCCACCGTTTCAGCAGCCTGCGGACTGCTCAAGCTCCCATGCAACCGCGCATACACCTCCGCCGTCGCCGGCGCACCACCACAAGGCAAAACCGTAAAGAACACCGATTCACCATCAGCCGACAACGCATTGAAAGTCGACGTATTACCACCAAGACCAGCCCCACCAAGCCTTGTGCTGCACACCGCGATCAGATGTTCACTGCCTTTTTCACCAATCACACCAACCAAGATTGGCCGTTCCTTATTGACACCAGTGCGCTCGCTCACAGTCCCGCTGTATTCATACAAAGAACCCCTGAAACTCTGCGTCAAATCAAACGGCCAATAACCATCAGGCGCCGACGCAAAAAGCACAACATGCCCATAATCACTCGTGGTCGCAACAGGCCTGTCATAGCCCTCTTCGGTCGGCTGAATGACAGTGCTCGGTTCTTCTTCAGGCAGCGGCGGTGTCAACGACCCGATGAAACTGAACACACCCGACGCAGAACGCGCATACAAATCCTTCGTCGCAAATGACTGCGCAGGCGTGTGTTGATCCCACAAAGTCGCACCACTGTTCGCTTCAGCCGCAATCGGAAGCTCCCCGACGAATTCCGAAGACGGCGCATTCAACGGCGAAAGCTGCCAACCCGACCCGCCACGCCGAGCCAAATACAAGTCACCCTTAATCGCCGTCTGACCCCCACCAGCAGTACCAGCAAGAACACCCAAACTATAGACAATGGCCTGTTCACCATCCGAGGAGTAACCACCAGGACTACTCAGGAACAGCTGATAGCCCTCCTTATATGGAGGGCTAACCATCTCATAAGCACGACAATCAGGCAGCAAACTAGAGCCAAGTTCCGTTCGCAGCGCTTCATTCGGGCACCCTTCCGCATCGGCCGCGGCAGCCGAGCACAACCCAGCCATCAGCAAGCTGACAACAACCAGTCCAGCAAAGAACGATCCACGAACACCCATCCTCACACCACCCTCATGTCGTCGCCAGCGCAAAACCATCATCCCTCCGCAAAGCCCGTCCTTATCTCTACTCATAACCCGGCCTCATCGATGGGGTTGGGGGTGTGCACGCGGATGCTCTGCGCGACCTGATCCCCCATGGTCGTCAACTGCCATGCGTTGGCCTCACCGGCCTTGTAGCCCTCGCCCGCGTTCTCGATCAAACCCAAACGCTCAAGACGCGCCAACAGCTTCGAGATCTGTCCCTGATCAGCAACCCCCGCACGCTCACCCACACCACGATTGCTAACCCCAGAACACTCAGCGATGACCCCCAACACCCGAGCCGTGCGATACGTCAAACGCATCGGCAAACCAGCCAGCACATCACCCCCACCCCGCGAAGGAGACACTCCAGTAGAAGCAGCGTGCCGCTCAACGTGTGACGCCATCGCGCTAACAGGCGCAGGACGATCCCGCTCACGACGCGCCACTCCCGGACCAAGATAAGGAAGCACGATCATCCCCACCAATTCCCCATGCAGACTCACCAGGGGCTCACCATCACCTCGCAGCAACCGCCCATACACAACCGCGAAGACCGCACCAACCAAACCCTCAGCCATCAACACTGGACAGTCTGCCGAACGAGGATTCTCTCCACGACCCTCGTTTATGACTCCCGCCAACTCCCCAAGCACACGCTCGCGACGCTCCAACACCCGCAGACCACCACGCAACGCCTGCACCACCAACACCCGCGCCAACACAGGCTCACGATCAAAAAACGACAACACCACCCAACAACCCACACGCACACGCTCACGCCACGCAAGGTGCTCCAGATCAGCCGCGACCAACTCCTCGCGCACCCGCTCAACGACACTCTCCAACGCCGCGAGCAAACAATCCTCGCGATTCTCGAACAAGTCATAGAACGTGCGTCGCGACACACGCGCACGACCCGTTATATGCGCCACCGTCACACGCGCATACCCCAACTCATCCACCACACCCAACGCCGCAACCAACAACCGCGCACGCTGAATCTCAACCACCCCCACACGCGGCGCACCCGCACGCACAGACACACGCGAACGCCCCGCAGCACGCACACGAACCGGAACACGCGCCGACATCACGCCATCCTCCCTACTGCCCGAACACGAGAAGACATCACGCGCCCTCTCCAATGTCGGAAAATGCAGGTGCTTGGTATTCCAGCTACGCCGCCACGCGCGCGACAAACACACTCGCAGTGGGCTTGCCGGCCGTTCGTTACCGCATAACTACGCGTTCGGTCTCGCGTTACATCGCGCGGATGGCGATCGTCATAACGCGGATGGCAGGCAGTTTCCCTCCCCACGAAGGGGACCGCAGCCCTGCGCGCTTCAGTCGTTAAATCAGGAGCGCTGCTGGGACAAGAGAGAGAGAGAGAGAGAGAGATGTGTCAGCGCTGCTGACGCATCTACCTACGGCGCCGTCACGGCCCGCAGCAATCCCCGACACGTATGTCCCAAACGAACTCACGCGAAAACAACTCCCTCACAAAAACGATCAAGGTCCCTCTCCAAAAAAGAACCCTCTAATGCACTACCAAGGTCGACCACAAGGGAAGACCCAAACCCGATCCTATGTTCAGCATCCCACTCACGGGACACACCGACCAGAACAACATAGCCGCACCGAGAACAAATGTCAAGCCCCCAACTGACGGCGCCGAACCGTAGCCCAATGATCTGCAAAATGGTAGCGCACAAAGTCGCATGATGGTAGTCTGAAGATGTGGTTGCGAACGACGAACACGTAGCCGGCTACCGGCCTCGCGTCATCGACGGCGAGCTCGACGAGCTGATGGCGAGTCTCCCCGCGCTTGTGATCGAGGGCGCGAAGGGTGTGGGCAAGACGGCGAGCGCGTCACGTCGCGCCGCGACGATCCATCGGCTCGACGATCCCGCTCAGCGGAGCATCGCGGTCGCGGACCCCGCGCGGCTGCTGGACGCGCCGGCGCCGGTGTTGATCGACGAGTGGCAGTACGTGCCGCAGTCCTGGGATCTCGTTCGCAGGGCGATCGACGAAGGCGCCGGGCCGGGCCGGTTCCTGCTCACCGGGTCGGCGCTGCCCGCCGGACTCGGGACACACTCCGGCGCCGCTCGTATCGTCAGCGTGCGGATGCGCCCATTGGCGCTGGCCGAGCGTGGGATCGACACGCCGACGGTCAGCCTGCGAGCGCTGCTGACGGGAGCGAAGGCCCCGGTCGAGGGACATACCGACTGCCGGCTGGAGGAATACACCGACGAGATCCTCGGCTCGGGCTTTCCGGGTCTGCGCGGCCTGTCCGGACGCGCGTTGCGCGCTCAGCTCGACGGCTATCTGCTGCGGATCGTCGACCGCGACTTCCCAGAGCTCGGGCGTCCGGTTCGCAACCCCGCGGCCCTGCGGCGCTGGATGACCGCCTATGCCGCCGCGTCCTCGACGAGCACGTCGTTCGAGAAGATCCGCGACGCGGCGACCGGCGGCCACGGCGAGAAGCCCGCGAAGACGACGACGATCCCCTACCGAGACGTGCTCGAACGGCTGTGGATCCTCGACCCGGTCCCGCCCTGGCTGCCGACCCGCAACCGCATCGCACGGCTCTCGGCGCCACCGAAGCACCAGCTCGCCGACCCCGCGCTCGCGGCCCGATTGCTCGGCGTCGACGCGGAGAGCCTGCTGGACGCCTCGCCCGCGGGACCGCCGATCCCCCGCGACGGAACCCTGCTCGGCGCGCTGTTCGAGTCGCTCATCACGCTCTCGATCCGAACCTATGCACAGGCGGCGGAGGCAACCGTCAAGCACCTGCGCACCGCCCGCGGCGAACACGAGATCGACCTGATCCTCGAGCGGGCAGATGGCCGCATAATCGCGATCGAGGTGAAGCTCGCCCGCGACGCCACCGACGAGGACACCCGCCACCTCACATGGCTGGCCAAGCAGATCGGGGACTCCCTGCTGGACGCGATAATCATCACCACAGGCGAACACGCATACCGCCGCCGCGACGGGATCGCCGTGATCCCCGCCGCACTGCTCGGCCCCTGACCTGCTGCCTGCTGCCGAGACCAAGCGCGCGGCAAGCCCAAGCGAAGTGACCGCGGCAGGACGCGTACGCCAAATCGAGCGCTCTCGAAAGAGCTCTCATCCCCGCAGACAAACGTCAAGAACCTTCATTTCGTCCTCCGGGCGCGGTGCTCCTTCGTCTTTGCTTTCTTCGTCTTTGCTTTCTTGCTCTTCGGGCAACCGCCCACGGCGATCTTCGTGTTCTGTGTGATCTGTGCGCCGTTCTGGCCCGTGATCGTCGCCGGCAACGTCAAAGACTGCCCACACAAATCACCCTTAGCTTTTGTGGGAATGTCCGTCGCAAAGGCCGAATGCGATCCCTGTGGCAGTGTCGCTTCGAACGTGCTGATCGGGGCGTCTGGGATGCTGTTGAACGTGCTTGTCGTGATGCCCTTCTTGATGTTCGTATTCCCATCCAGATACAGCAGGACACCTTCGCCCTGAAGGACCACCACCGCGTCAGGAAACGCAGCACCACCATGGGAGACCAAGTAGATCGGGCCCGTCAACGCATGCGCCAACACAGGAGTATGCGCTGTCGCTGTTCCGATCACCGAACCCGCTGGGCATCCCGCCGGGTTCGCATTGAACTGGCCTTCGGTGCACGCTTTCTGCAACGTCGTCAGACGCGCAGGGAGCTGTTTCGGAAACACCAAACGTACTTTGCTGATATTCGCCTGCCCCGCACCCGAACCCACCTTGATCGTGAGGCTCGCGCCATTCGCTTTCGACGTCTTCGCCTTCGTACTCGCCGACAGCGACGGTTTGAACGGCAGGCCCTTGCACCCCGCAGCCGCAAACGGACTGGACACACCAACACTCGCACCCTCACTCGAAGTGACTGTCCCCGTGATCGTCATCTGTGCGCAGCTGGTGGGGTTGAACGTGAACGCGGGATTGTTCAGCGTCACGTTGACCGTACGGATACGCAACGGCACCCCGTCAAGGATCTGCGGAAACGGGCTGCTCGTCGCCGTGACCTGCGCGGAATGCGGATCGATCGACAACGCGACACGCACGATCACGTTCCCCAAGTTGAACGGGCCCGCGACCGCAGGAACCACTACAGACAAGCCGAACGGCGCGCTCTTGTAGGGGCCGGTGAAGTACACCTGTCCCGTGACGTAATACGGATCTGGGCCAGAACCCACCCCTACCGTTGTCGTACCGACCTGGCTGCTCGCGGGGCACCCCCCGACAGTTGCTTGTGGCTCGGGGCACTGTGCGACGTTTGCTACCGACGCCAACAACCCCGGCGGCAACGTCGTCGCGATACTCGAGACGTTCTGTTCGCGATCTTCGCGTTTCAGTGTCAGCGTGAACGGGCTGTGCCCACCCGCCTGGGATGAGACGGTGCCTGCGCTGAAGGTCGGGCTGAACGCTCCAGAGCACCCTTGGGTAGCAAACGAGGTCGATGGTTGCGCTGAGGGAGTGTACGGTTCCCCCCAGGACGTGATGACGCCTTGTGTTGTCATCGCTCCGCATGCTTGCGAGTTCGCCAGTGGTGCTCTGGGACCACTGTTCGTGCTGACCGTGAGGTTGTTGAATGGGAACTGTGGTCCTTCATCGAAACGAGCCGTGATCTGCCCCGTCGCAGGATTCACCGAAGCGTGACCCGCGAGCTTGACGATCACACCCGACCCCGGACCTTCCAGTTCCAGGTAAAGACCAAACAGGTGACCGTCCGCTGCGTCTTCTTCGGTGCATGCCGGTTGTCCTGACCCGCCGCAGCTTGGTGTCGCTAGGAACATGTGTCCTGCGAGCTGTTCATGCAGCAACGGCGTGCTCGCGCTCACCGTCGCGATCCGCGACGCCTGCGGGCAATGCCCCGCGACGGGGCGCTGCAGGCCATCCGCGAAGACCCCTTCAGATTCAGGACCTTCGATGTTGATCCCGGCAGCCCCAGTCGCCTGGCAGCCCTGCAACCCGTTAGCTGAGGATGGTGAGATCGTTGTGCCTTCGGGCAACGTCACGCTCACGTCCTTCACCGGTGGTGCCGCCAAGCTGACCGCGCTGCTTGGTGTCTGCGGTACTTCAAGGCCAACTTCATAACCGGAGGGGGCATCCGCCTGTGTCGTTTCCGGTTTGACGCTCAACCCTGCTGAGAAATTCAACAGTCCGCAGCCGCTGATACTCGAGAACGCCTGTACTGACTCGGAGATCGACAGTGAGGGGTCGGGGTGCTCCCATGTGTTCATCGCCACTGATGCTTCGCGTGCTACCGGCCCCTCGCTGCAGTCTGTTGGGTTCGTCAGGAAGGCGCCGCGGTCAAGCGTGAATGGTGGCAGTTCGCCCTGGGGATACGTTTCCTGAATATCGCCGTCGAACGTAGCGAAGAACCCAAGCAACGCGACTACCTGCGGCAACCCCGGGGTAGCGACACGCAACATGTACGCACCGTTGTGACGTACTACGCTTGCATAGATGAAGAACGTGTAGTTATCGGCTGTGAACGCGAACTCCGCAGGGAAGCCCTTCTCGGGAGTCACGCTGTAAATCCCGCGAGCGTGCGTCGGATCTGGGCTATCCGCGAGCACGTTGCTCAACACCATCGGGAGGATCGTACCGACACGGCTGGATGGCGGACAACCAGTCTGTTCTTCTCTGGTTTCCACGATCGACGCGGGACAGGTATCTGCGACCTCGGGGTTTCCCAACATCCCCAGCGGCAAATAAAACACGAGGTCCTTCGCATGATCCACAGGCTGCTCCGGTTCAACCGAATTTTCGATGAACATGTTGTTCAGCAGCAGTGACGTCGCCAAGAAGTGCGGATGGCCGCCCGCCTGCGTCATACGTTCACCATCAGGCCCGAGCACATCGAACCTGTACTGCGAAATCCCGGGTGGGCCCTTATCACCCGGCGCACCCGATCGCATACTCGCTTCATCAGACGCCGCCACTGACGCGCCGCCACCACTGACACTCGCGACACTCTTCAACCCGCCGGTAACACTACCCGACACCGCGAAAGGAATATTCACAATCACGAAGCCACCCGGAACAACGACTTCCGAGAAAACACACACAACTTCATGCGCGCCCCCACCACCCACAACCAAAGCTTCACTGCACTCACTCGAACTAGGTTCAGGCGCAATACCCGTCACACCAAGCCCAGCCGGCACAACCTCCCTCACCACAAAACTGCCTTCACTAGCAGCACCGCCAACATTCTCAACAACGACATCGTACTTACCCTGTCTCCCGACACCCGAGGGCAAAACCGACGGGATACCCACATCTGAGATCTCCCACGCAGGCGCGCCAGCCACAACAGCAGCAGACGAAGGAACAGCCGAGAGGACAAATATCGCCAAGAATGCTATGAACAAAGCGGCGCTTGCCGCCGCTACGCCACTCACGCCCGGGAACCCAAGTGCAGTGGGCTTGCCCGCCCTGACGTTCTCAGACATTGGGATCTCAGCAACCATTTACTTATCCCTCCGATTTGACTTCTTGGCTTGTTTTTGCCTGCTCTTAGCTCTGACACACTTGTCGTGACTGAGCTTCTTACCCTTCGGACATTTCAACGCCTTCTTTGTGGTCGTCTTCCGTGCCGGTGTCCTTACAGCGGGAGCCGGAAGGTTTCCTTCCGCGGCCTGCGTCGAGCCCGGACTGGCAAAAGGCAACACAGACGCACTACTCAAAGGCCCTTCGCAAGCCCCCGGACCGCACAACCCAGTCTGACCAGCCGGCGGGAACCCACCATCGACACGCGCATCGTAAATATCACGCTGCACACCATCGACATCCCCTGGCACCAACGGATCATCCGTCGTGAACAACACATTCGAACCAGACTCATCGACACGCTGCAGCTGCGGCCCGCACTGCGTGCCTTTGTTCAACTGCGTATCAAGACCATCCGAAAGCAAATGCACAGCACCTTGCGAAATCGAGCCACCTGTATGAAACTCATACAAATTCTTGCAACCCAGCTGCGCGGATAACGCCCGCGGACTCAACTGGCCTTTAGATTCGAAGAACACCGACCGACCATCACCAGACACACCCAACGAGTCATTCGTCGTTACTTTAAAATCGAGAAGCTTATAGACGGTTTCCACTGATGTCGCCAGTACACCACTGGTAGCGCCGTTGCCATTCTGGTTAAAGCCATCTTCACCTTTGCTAGCACGGACCAGTTCACCGGTCACCGCGTCATACTCAAACAGCTGTGCAGTTTCCGTTTCGTCATCGGGCGTCAAACCCCTCATCCGACTGAGGAACAGCAGGAAACGACCGCTTTCACCGGTTACCTGCACTGGACGTTCGAAGGTTCTTTTCCAGTCGCTCTGATCGCTGCTGCTCAGCGTTCCGATAAACGCCATTTTCTCTGTGGTTGTGTCGTAGACGTACAGGTTGGGCTGTTCCGCGACCGGACTCTTACCAAACTCATTTGCGCCCGCAGCGCCCAGCACACCTTTGGAGACGAAATAGACACGACCACCATCCTCGGCCATATCGACTGCACCCAAGACTTCCCCACCCGATATCAACGTGAGACGCACACCCTCCGGCTTACTGAAATCATATTCATAGAGATTGCAGCCGGCCCCAGTCGCAGTCATCCCCGCACAACCCGCTTCGGTTGCATCACCATCAGCCGACTGGTCCGTCGCATCGTTGGTGAGCTTCTGCGTGCTGGTGAAGAACACCCGGCGTCCGTCTTCAGAGGCGCCCTCGAAATTCTTCCCCGATTCCCCACCACAAGCAACCGTGCACTCATTCGCAGACACATCCACCGTTTCAGCGGCCTGCGGACTGCTCAAACTCCCATGCAACCGCGCATACACCTCCGCCGTCGCCGGCACACCACAAGGCAAAACCGTAAAGAACACCGATTCACCATCAGCCGACAACGCATTGAACACCGAACTGTTCCCACCAAGACCAGCCCCACCAAGTCTTGTGCTGCACACCGCGATCAGATGTTCGCTGCCTTTTTCACCCGTCACTCCGACCAAGATTGGCCGTTCCTTACTGACGCCAGTGCGTTCGCTTGCAGTCCCGCTATATTCATACAAAGAACCCCTGAAGCTCTGCGTCAAATCAAACGGCCAATAACCATCAGGAGCCGACGCGAAAATCACAACATGCCCATAATCACTCGTAGCCGCAACCGGCCTGTCATAACCCCTTTCGGTCGGCTGAATAACCGTGCTCGGTTCTTCTTCAGGCAGCGGCGGTGTCAACGACCCGATGAAACTGAACACACCCGACGCAGAACGCGCATACAAATCCTTCGTTGCAAATGACTGCGCAGGCGTGTGTTGATCCCACAAAGTCGCACCACTGTTCGCTTCAGCCGCGATCGGCAGCTCCCCAACGAACTCCGAAGACGGCGCGTTCAACGGCGAAAGCTGCCAACCCGACGGGCTGCGACGATCCAAATACAAGTCACCCTGAGTCGCAGACTGACCCCCACCAGTACTCCCGGCAAGATCCCCCAAACCAAAAACGATCGCCTGTTCGCCATCCGAGGAATAACCACCGCTCCCATCCACGAACAGCTGATAGCCCTCCTTATACGGAGGGCTTACCATCTCATAAGCACGGCAATCAGGCAGCAGACTCGAGCCGAGTTCTGTTCGCAACGCTTCATTCGGGCAACCTTCCGCGCCCACCGCGACAGCCGAACACAACCCGGCCACCAGCAAACTGACAACAACCAGCCCAGCAAAGAACGATCCACGAACACTCACCCTCACACCACCCTTATGTCGTCGCCAGCGCAAATCCATCATCCCTCCGCAATGCCCGTTCTTGTCTCTACTCATGACTTCACCTCATCGGGAGTGTTGGGGGTGTGCACGCGGATGCTCTGCGCGACCTGCACCCCCATAGTCGTCAACTGCCACGCGTTAGCCTCACCAGCCTTGTACCCCTCACCCGCGTTCTCGATCAAACCCAAACGCTCAAGACGCGCCAAGAGCTTCGAGATCTGTCCCTGATCAGCAACCCCCGCACGCTCACCCACACCACGATTGCTGACCCCAGAACACTCAGCGATGACCCCCAACACCCGAGCCGTGCGATACGTCAAACGCATCGGCAAACCAGCCAACACATCACCCCCACCCCCCGCAGGAGACACTCCACTAGAAGCAGCGTGCCGCTCAACGTGTGACGCCATCGCACTAACAGGCACAGAGCGATCCCGCTCACGACGCGCCACTCCCGGACCAAGATAAGGAAGCACGATCATCCCCACCAATTCCCCAAACAAACCCGTGAGAGGCTCACCATCGCCTCGCAGCAACCGCCCATACACAACCGCGAACACCGCACCAACCAAACCCTCAGCCATCAACACTGGACAATCTGCCGAACGAGGATTCTCCCCACGACCCTCGTCTATGACTCCCGCCAACTCCCCAAGCACACGCTCACGACGCTCCAACACCCGCAGACCACCACGCAACGCCTGCACCACCAACACCCGCGCCAACACAGGCTCACGATCAAAAAACGACAACACCACCCAACAACCCACACGCACACGCTCACGCCACACAAGGTGCTCCAGATCAGCCACGACCAACTCCTCGCGCACCCGCTCAACAACACTCTCCAACGCCGCGAGCAAACAATCCTCACGATTCTCGAACAAGTCATAGAACGTGCGCCGCGACACCCGCGCACGACCAGTGATATGCGCCACCGTCACACGCGCATACCCCAACTCATCAACCACACCCAACGCCGCAACCAACAACCGCGCACGCTGAATCTCAACCACCCCCACACGAGGAGCACCAGCACGCACAGACACACGCTCACGAACAGCGATCATGTGATCCCCGTGCATACTGTTGCACCTCTGCTACGCCGCCAGGCGCGCGACAAACACACACGCAGTGGGCTTGCCGGCCGATCGTTACCGCATAACTGCGCGTCCGGTCTCGCGTTACACCGCGCGGATGGCAATCGTCATTGCGCGGATGGCAGGCCGTTACCTTCCCCACGAAGGGGACCGCGGCCCTGCGCGCTTGGGCTGCTGAATCAGGAGCGCTGGGACACCCAGCCCCTGCAACCGGACGAACAAAGGTGCTTGGTATCCCAGCTACGCCGCCAGGCGCACGACAAACACACTCGCAGTGGGCTTGCCGGCCGATCGTTACCGCATAACTGCGCGTCCGGTCTCGCGTTGCATCGCGCGGACGGCGATCGTCATAACGCGGATGGCAGGCCGTTATCTTCCCCACGAAGGGGACCGCGGCCCTGCGCGCTTTGGCTGCTAAATCAGGAGCACTGCTGGGACAAGAGAGAGAGAGAGAGAGAGAGAGATGTGTCAGCGCTGCTGACGCATCTACCTACGGCGCCGTCACGGCCCGCAGCAATCCCCGACACGTATGTCCCAAACGAACTCACGCGAAAACAACTCCCTCACAAAAACGATCAAGGTCCCTCTCCAAAAAAGAACCCTCTAATGCACTACCAAGGTCGACCACAAGGGAAGACCCAAACCCGATCCTATGTTCAGCATCCCACTCACGGGACACACCGACCAGAACAACATAGCCGCACCGAGAACAAATGTCAAGCCCCCAGCCGAGGGCGCGGGGAACTCGCCTGAAGCCCCCGGGAACGAACCCAAACTGCTACTGCCTCAGAGACCCGACCTCAGACGTTGCGATGTTCCCAGACGACGCGTGTGCCGGCCGCCGGCACCAGGGTGATTGCTCTTCTGCGGTTCCACTCGCCTTTTCGCCACACGCTGTTTTTGGGCACGCTCGGGTGGAGCTCTTTCAGGATCGTTCGCAGCATCACCTTCATCTCGAGCATTGCGAACGACGCGCCGATGCAGCGCCTGATGCCGCCGCCGAACGGGATCCAGGCGAACGTGTCCGGCGCTTGACCGAGGAAACGCTCCGGCTTGAACTGCTTTGGATTCTCATACACGCGCGGGTTGTTGTTCGTCAGATAGATCGAGCACACGACCCGCGTGCCTGCGGGCAGCTCGTACCCACCGACGGTCATCGGCTCGTTCAACAATCGCACGACGCCCGGCACTACCGGGCGCGCTCTCAGCGTCTCGTGGATGACCGCCTGCATGTACTCGTCCTCTTCGCCCGCCTCGATCTCGTCCACGAGCCTTGCGAGCTTGTCCGGGTGACGCACGAGCCGCTCGATCGCCCATGCCGTCGCCGTGGCCGTCGTCTCGTGCCCTGCCAGCAGCAGCGACACGAGCTCGTCGCGCAGCTCGCCGTCGGTCATCTGCTCGCCGTCCTCGTCCCGTGCCTGCAGCAGGAGGGAAAGGATGTCCTCGCGCTCGTCCAGATCCTCTTGTTCGCGCCTTCTCTCGATCTCCGCGTAGATCAGCCCGTCCAGCTTGTCGAGCGCCTTTCCGATCGCCCCGGCCGGGCGATCGGCGCTCGGGGCGCTCAGGGCGAAGCGCAGCATCGCGAGCGTCCGCATCGGCTCGGCCAGTTCCGCGATCGCGCCTTTGAGCCCGCCCATCCGCTCGGCCTCCACGCCGAACACCGCGCGCAAGATCACCTCGAGCGTGATCGCCCGCGTGTGCGCGCTCAGCTTCATCGGTCTTCCCAGCGGCCAGCTCTTCATGTCACGTCTCGTCGCCTGCTCGATCGTGTCCTCATAAGCGCGCATCCGCTCGCCGTGAAAGGGCGGCAGCAGCAGCTTGCGCTGGCGCATGTGCTCTGGCCCCGTCAGCGTGATCACCGAGCTCGGCCCCATGATCGAGGCGATCGGCGTGTCTCCCGCCGCCGACGGCGCGACCTCGGGCGCCGCGGTCATGATCGTCTTGACCGCCGCCGGATCGCTGATCATCACGAGCTCCCGCCCGCTCGGCGCGAACGTCAGCGTGAACGCCTCGCCGCGCCTCCTGAAGCAGTGGTCCATCAGCGCCGTCGGAGCCAGCGCCCACGCGAGCGTCTGTGCGACCGCCGGCATCCTCGGGCCCGGGGGCGACCCCTTCGCCGGCAGCTTGCCGAGTCCGAGCGGTCTTGGGCTTGTGATCGTGCTGGCCATATCTTTGCGGCAGTCCTTTGGACTGATCCCGTCCCTATGTTTACCGCACCGCGCCCTACCTGGCAGCGCGATCCCCACGCGGCACGACGTTCTCCACGCTTACCGCACCGCGCTTACCCGGCGGCGCGGCGGCGCGATCCGCGCGCGGCACGACGTTGGCCGCGCTCGCGCCGTTCGCGCTCTCTGTGCTCGCGCAACGCCCCCGCCACCTGCTCGTGCGCGCGCTTGACCTG
Source organism: uncultured Solirubrobacterales bacterium (assembly GCA_963705245.1). GTDB lineage: Bacteria > Actinomycetota > Thermoleophilia > Solirubrobacterales > Solirubrobacteraceae > Palsa-744. The sequence continues at coordinate 788,499 of OY970062.1, forward strand.
CTCGGACGAAAGCGTCTCCTTGCGCCGGTCGAGATACCCCGCCAGCATCCGTGCGGGCAGCACCCGCACGCCCTTGCGTCTGGCGAGCGGCCGGTCGATCCACGCACGGCTGTATACGAGCAGTGGCTCCACCTCCACCCCCGTCGCGTGCGCGATCGCCTTGCGCTGTGCCTGTGCTTGGCTCAACGTCGCGCCGTGCACCCGCGCCACCCGCACCGGCCCGGGGTTGCTCTTGGTCTCGACCGTGAACACCCCCGCCGGCCCGATCAGGATGTGATCGACGTTCCCGTTCCCCAGGCTCGCGTCGTGGATCACGTGCCAGCCTTCGCTCCCGAGCTCGTCCAGCAGACCCCCGACGTGCTCCTCGCCCTTGGCCCCGCGATCATGACGCTCCACGAGCGGCAGCACGTATCGCGAGACGACGAATATCGCCGCGAGCAGCGCGATCTCCGAGCCGAGGAACCACAGGTTGCGCAGGCCGAACACCCGTCCGAGCACAGCCGTCGCGACAGCCAGCACCCCAAGCGCCACGAGCGTTCGCAGACGCAAGCGCTTGACGATCGCACGCGTATGCTGCCCGGGCGCACGAGCCGTCGGGTCATGGGCGAGCGTGTGATTGTGCATCGGTCTGATCACTCTCTACATCGTGCAATCGGACCCGTTCCTTGAGGACTCACTTGGCCACACACCGCCTGGCCGACCGTTGGAGACACCGGCGCTCAGATCTGCGCAATTTCCACAATCTGGGACCGAAAAACGTGGAGACCCAGCCCAACTTCTAAAGCCCTCGCCCTCGCCCGCCGAAGCCCTGAGCAGACCCGTCACAACCTGTGAGCAAGGATGCTTCGCATGTCCCCCTCTTCTGACCACTCCCCCCCCTCAGATGTCTGCCTGATGCTGCGCGCCCACGCCGAGCAGCGCTGGCTGACCCGCGAGGTCGTCCCCGTCCTGCGCCAGCTGCAGGGGCCCGACGAGCTTCCCGAGGAGCAGCTCGGCGCCGCGCTCGCCTACCTGGAGGTCACCTGGCTCGAAGCCCGCAGACTCGCGGCCGAGACCGACGCCGCCTTCGCCGACCTGGACGACCTCCCAGCACCCGCCGGCGATGAAGCCCTGCCGTCCAAGGCCCGCCGCTACCACGCACAGGTCCGCTCCCTGCGCGAGACCCTCGCGGAGCGCGTCTCGGCGCTCGTCTTCACTCCTCGCAACGGAGTCCCTTGCGCGCCAGAGCACGCTGGCTTATAGAACGAACGCGAGGCGGGACCTCTGTCCATCGCTTAGGGTGACGCCTAGCTCTATGGCGCTCGCCTTCGACCTGCAATCCCACTCGACCCACTCCGATGGCGCGCTCGCGGCTGCCGCGGTAGTGGAACGCGCTGCGCGCGCCGGCGTCGAGATGCTTGCCTTGAGCGACCATGACACCGTCTCCGGGGTCCCCGAGGCGCTGGCGGCAGGTGCTCGCTTGGGAGTCCGCGTGATTCCCGCCGTGGAGGTCTCCTCGATCGACGACCCCACTTCGGAGGCTGGCGGCGTGGACACCGGCCCCAGCTCTCAGAACGCTCGCGAACTGCACATCCTCGGCTATTTGATCGACCACTCCGATCCCTCCTTCCTGGCGACCCTCGCCGACTTCCTGTCCGACCGCGAGCAGCGCACCTTGCGCATGGCCTCCGCTCTGCGTGAACAGGGCCTCGAGCTCGACGACACCGTTATCTCCGAGCGCATTCGTGCCGGTCAGCCGATCGGCCGACCCCACCTGGCCGAAGCCGTGCTCACGGCGCCGGCCAACGCTCCGCGTCTGCGCGAAGAGAACATCGACGACATCGGCTCCTTGATAAGGGCCTACCTGATCGAGGGCCGACCCGCCTTCCGTCTGCGTGAGACTCCCACCATCACCGAGGCGATCGACGCGATCCACGCCGCCGGTGGCGTGGCCATCTGGGCGCATCCCTTCTGGGACGTCTCCGACGCCGACGAGACCTTGGCGATGATCGACCGCTTCCGCCCACTTGGGATCGACGGCGTCGAGGCCTTCTACGTCACCCACACCCGCGAGCAAACCGAGCTCTTAGCCGCCCGCTGCTCTGAGCTCGACCTGCTCAGCACCGGCTCCTCGGACTTCCACGGCCCCGACAACCGCCTCTTCTCGCGCTTCCTGGCCTTCGAGACATATGGCTTGGAGCCGAACCTCGGCCCCATCGCCTGAAACGCCATCTGGGGTCCGCCCGAACGAGGTGAGCGTCACTCACATCTCTGGGGACCCTGCGCCCGATCGCCCCCAACGATCCACATCTCAGGCCCCCGCCAACGCTTGCAGGCGATACGCCAGCGCTTCGAGCGCGAGCTCCTCCGACACGTTCAGCGCGATCCGCGTTCGTGTCTCCGCCACCAGCTCCATCCCCCTGCGCGCGCCCTTCCCCGTGCACTTCCCCGCGTCCTCTTCCAGCTCCGCTTCCCGGTCGACCGCATACACGAGCTCTCCCGCTCCCTCCTTCAGGCACACGAGGTCCCGCAGCCACAGCTCGGCCACTTTCAGGCCCTGCTCCAGCGCTCTCGCTCGTGCCCTGCGCTCCGTCCGGCGCCTGCCCTCGAGCGCTTCCCTCTCCAGCCGTTTGCGCTCCTTGCCCGGCGACATCTCAAGCTCCCTCTCCAGCCGCTCCCCGGCCTCCTCGCCCGCGCTCGTCCCCGCCGCCTTCGCGGCCTGCAGCAGCTCCGTCCACCTGCGCTCCCCCGTCGCCCCGCTCAGCGCCGAGCGCACATACCCCTCGGCGGCCCCCCGCAGCTTCTTCCCTTCTTCGCCCGCCAGCCACGCGGCCCCGTCCGCATCGCCGAGAGCAAGCCTGGCGCACGCGCGCGCCAGCTCGTCATGCTCGTCAGCAACCACTCCCTGCGCCCGCAACCGCCGCGCGATCGTCTCCGCTGCAAGCGCATCGAAGCGCACCTGCACACACCGCGAAGCGATCGTCGCCAGCACGTCCTCCCGACGATCGCTGAGCAGCACAAGATGCACAAACGACGGCGGCTCCTCCAGCGTCTTCAACAGCCTGTTCGCCGCTTGGTCGTTCATCGTGTCCGCCGCCTCGATCACGAACACCCTGCGCGACGCCTCAAACGGAGTCCGCGCGGCCGCCCCCACCACGGGCTCGTCGATGTCGCTGACCAGCATCTCCGCCGCCCCGCTCGGCGCCACCCACGTGAGATCCGGGTGCGACCCGCGCATGACTCTTTCCGCCGCCCCCCGCGCCGCAGCCCGATCGGGCGACCCATCGGCCAGCAGCGCGGCGGCGAACCCCCGTGCGATCGCTCGCTTGCCCACCCCCGCCGGGCCGTGGAACAGATACGCGTGCGACGGCCTGCCCCCCGGCGACAGCGCGGCCCCGAGCACCGCCTGCGCGTGCGGATGCGTCTCTATGCCGGGCAGAGCCGCTGTCGCGTCAGCGGACGGGACCACACCCGCGCCCGCGTCGCGGGGAGCCTTGGTTGCAGCGGAGCCACTCATCACCGTCGCCATCGTAGGCCACCCGCGCGGACCCCCCGACCCACCCAGGCGCTACGGTCCCGTTCGTGGCCAACGACAGATCCCGCGGCCGTCTGATCACGATCGAGGGGCTCGACGGCGCCGGCAAGTCCACGCTCGCCCAGGGACTCCTGCTGGCACTCGGTGAGCGCGGCCTTCGCGTAGAGCTTTTGCGCGAGCCCGGGGGCGTGGAGCTCTCCGAGCGGATCCGCGCGCTCGTAAAGGACCCCACTCTGAGCGTCGACCCGCGCGCCGAGGCTTTGCTCTACGCAGCCGCTCGCGCCCAGCTCGTGCGCGAGCGCCTGCATCCCTTGCTCGATTCAGGGGTCCTCGTGCTGCTCGATCGCTTCGTGGACTCATCCCTGGCCTATCAGGGCGCCGGCCGCGAGCTGGGCATCGATGAGGTCCGCGCGATCAACCTCTTCGCCACCGACTCCCTGCACCCCGACCGCACTTTGCTGCTGCGCATCTCCCCGTCCGATGGCCGCGCACGCCAGCGCGTGCGCGCATCCGAGCCAGACCGGCTGGAGCTCGAAGACGAGCCCTTCTTCGACCGCACCGCCGCCGCCTATGACCGGCTCGTCGATGCCGAGCCCGCGCGCTTCAGCGTGCTCGACGCCTCCCTCCCGCCCTACCGCGTCCTCGCCGACGCGCTGCTCGCGATCGAGGACCTGCTATGAGATTCGTCGTGTCTGCACCAACCTTCCCCACGCCCGCCTCGGCGAAAATCGTGCCGACCACCACTGCGACGACGCCGGCCTCGACCAAAGCCTTTCCGTCCACGACTGCAACGACACCGGCGACGGCGCCGATAAGACCTTTCAACTCGACGGCCATACGCGCGCACACACACCCGCGCGCGCACCCAAGCACGACGCACATCTCGACCGAGGCGATCGTGATCGCCGTGATCGCCGCTCTGCTGCTGCTCGCGTGCGCCGCCTGGGCGTTCGCCCGCTCGCGCGCCTACGAGCCGCACTGGCTGATCTCGCTACGCCATGCGATGGCCGAGGCGGGCTTTCGCACGTCAGCGACATGGGCGGAATTCACCGACTGGGCCCGGCTCGGCAGATAGCTGTTCCGGGGGCCTCCCACCTTCTAAAATAGAAGGGACCCGACTCACCTTTCCGTCCGGGTCGAGCAGGATGATGCTCGACCCCAAACAACAGAGTCGAGTGGGCGTTCGTCGTGCGGCGGCGGCGCGGAAGGAGCAAGGCCGATGGACACAACGACGCAACCCAGCACCCTGCAGACAGCACCCGGCGCCGCGCTGTCGATCGAGCGCTTCTTCACCTCGCCAGACGCTCATCCGTTCGACGCGGTGGAGTGGGAGCGCCGCGACGCCCGCATCGGTCACGGCGACCGGGTCGCGTTCGAGCAGACCGACGTCGAGTTCCCCGTCACCTGGTCGCAGAACGCGACGAACATCGTCGCCCAGAAGTACTTCCGTGGCCAGCTCGATCACCCCGCGCGGGAGCGCTCGGTCAAGCAGATGATCTCCCGCGTCGCCGGCACGATCGCCGGCTGGGGGCGCGAGCGCGGCTACTTCGCAAGCGACGCCGACGGGGAGGCCTTCGAGGCCGAGCTGACCCACATCCTGCTGCACCAGATGGCCGCGTTCAACTCGCCCGTCTGGTTCAACGTCGGGTTCGAGGAGAGCCCGCAATGCTCGGCGTGCTTCATCCTCAGCGTCGACGACACGATGGAGTCGATCCTCGACTGGAACACCAAGGAGGGAATGATCTTCCGCGGCGGCTCTGGCTCGGGGATCAACTTGTCGAACATCCGCGGCTCGATGGAGCACCTCGCCAAGGGCGGCACCGCGTCCGGACCGGTGTCGTTCATGCGCGGAGCCGACTCCTGGGCCGGGACGATCAAGTCCGGGGGCAAGACCCGCCGCGCCGCCAAGATGGTCGTCCTCGACATCGACCATCCGGACATCCGTGAGTTCATCTGGTGCAAGGCCGGCGAGGAGGACAAGGCGCAGGCGCTGCGCGACGCGGGTTTTGACATGTCGATCGACGGCGAGGGATTCAAGTCGATCCAGTACCAGAACGCCAACAACTCGGTGCGCGTCACCGACGAGTTCATGCAGGCCGTGCAGGACGACCGCGAGTGGCATCTGACCTCCCGCCTCACCGGCGAGCCGGTGGGCGAGCCGGTATCCGCGCGCGAGCTGATGCGCGAGATCGCCGAGGCCGCCTGGCGCTGCGCAGACCCGGGCGTGCAGTACGACACGACGATAAATCGCTGGCACACCAGCCCGGTCTCGGGCCGTATCAACGCGTCGAACCCTTGCAGCGAGTACATGCACGTCGACGACTCCGCCTGCAACCTCGCCTCGCTGAACCTGATGAAGTTTCGCCGCGCCGACGGCACCCTGGACGTGGAGTCCTTCGAGCACACCGTCGACATCATGCTGCTCGCGCAGGAGATCGTCGTCTCACCCTCCAGCTACCCGACCGAGAAGATCGGCGTCAACGCGCGCGCCTTCCGCCAGCTCGGCCTCGGCTACGCCAACCTCGGCGCGTACCTGATGAGCAACGGCATGCCCTACGACTCCGACTCCGGTCGCGGCGTCGCCGCGGCGATCACCGCCCTGATGACCGGTCGTGCCTACCGCGAGTCCGCCCGGGTCGCGGGCGCGCTCGGGCCATACGAGCACTACAGCGAAAACCGCGCCGAGCACAACCACGTGATGGAGATGCACCGTGACGCCGCCGTCGCGATTGCCGACGAGAGCTGCGCCGACACCGAGCTGCTCGCGGCCGCACGGCGCTCGTGGGAGCAGGCCGTGGAGCTGGGCGAGCGCAATGGCTACCGCAACGCCCAGGCGACCGTGCTCGCGCCGACCGGGACGATCAGCTTCCTGATGGACTGCGACACGACCGGCGTGGAGCCCGACTTCTCGCTGATCAAGTTCAAGGAGCTCGTCGGCGGCGGGCAGATGACGATCGTCAATCGCACCGTCCCGCTCGCCCTGCAGACGCTCGGCTACTCAGAGCAGCAGGTCGAGCAGATCGAGGCCCACCTGGCCGAGCACGGCACGATCGTAGGGGCGCCCGGCCTGGCCGCGGAGCACCTGCCCGTGTTCGATGTGGCCGTGGGCGAGCGCGCGATCTCACACATGGGCCACATCAAGATGATGGGCGCGGTGCAGCCGTTCATCAGCGGAGCAATCTCCAAGACCGTGAACCTCCCCCAGGATGCGACCGTCGAGGACATCACCGACGCCTACACCCAGGCATGGCGCCTCGGGATCAAGGCGCTGGCGATCTACCGCGACGGCTCCAAGACCGCGCAGGCGCTGCGCACCGACGCGCAGCAAGGTAAGGACGCCGATGCAGCCGAGGCCAGCCAGGATGGCGTCGACGCAGCCCCAAGCCCCTCGGGTGACGAGAGCCAAGCAGATCAAGGACGCAGTGAGCGAAGGGTGCTCGACACACGAGCGATCGAGGACGCCGAGATGCGCCGGCTGTCGTCACCCGAGCCGCGGCGCAAGCGCATGCCGGTGGAGCGCCAGTCGATCACGCACAAGTTCTCGATCGGCGGGCATGAGGGCTACATCACCGCCGGCATGTACGAGGACGGCTCCGTCGGAGAGATCTTCCTCACCGACATCGGCAAGGAGGGCTCCACGCTGCGGGGCATGATGAACTCGTTCGCGACGGCAATCTCGATCTCGCTGCAGTACGGCGTGCCGCTGGAGACACTCGTACGCAAGTTCAGCTACATGCGCTTCGAGCCCGAGGGCATCACCGGCAACCCGGAGATTCCGTTCGCGAAGTCGATGCCCGACTACATCATGCGCTGGCTCGCCTCGCGCTTCCTGGACCCCGACGTCCAGGAGGACCTCGGCATTCTCACCCCCGAGGTGCGCGCACGCAAGTCCGCCCAGGAGGCCGCCCAGTCGGTGATCGGCAGCGACACGGCCGGCCCGAGCGCCGAGGCGTCCGCCACCGCAGAGCCCGCGGCTTCAGCGCTGACCGACACGCCACCCGTCGTTCCCGCGCGCATGCAGGGCCTGGACCTGGGGCCGGCGTGCAGCCAGTGCGGGGGCATGATGCAGCGCACGGGCAGCTGTTACACCTGCTCATCGTGTGGAAATAACACGGGTTGTGGCTGAGGCGCGATAAACGGCGCATATCTGCGTCCCTCGGTCGCTCGCGTGCGTAGCACGCCACGCTTCCTGCGTCCTCGATCTGCTTGCCTATCGCGCCTCAGGAGCCCGTGGGATTTCGCAGAGTCTCATCCCGAATAGGACGCAGGCGGGACAGGATCGTCGCGGATCGCCGCCAGCTCGCTGAGCAGGGCTTCCGGGGAGGTCCCGCCGAGGACGCGCAGGCGCGGGAGGCGATAAGGGTCGCTGGAGGGTGATGCCCAGCCGGGGACGACCGTGGTCGAGCCGGTGTAGCCGGCCGCTTTGACGGCTTCGACGACCGTCGCGTCATAGTGGCCTGATGGGTAGCAGAACCAGTTCGCGGCGACGCCATAGCGATGCTGGATGACCGAGCGCGACGTGGCTACCTGGTAGGCCAGCTGGGTTGCGTCCAGGGTGATCAGGTCGGCGTGGCTGAAACCCTGCGTGTCCAGCTCCCAGCCGGATGAGATCAAACCCTTCACCTGGGTTTCGGACAGACCACCCTGCGACGGGGGCAAGCCTGTGAGCTGCAAGTTCTCATCGCCAACCCAGCCTAGGCGGCGCAGCACCGGCAGGGCATTGGTGTATTGCGACTGGTAACCGTTGTCGAAGCTCACGACGATCGGCCTGCCCGACGGCAGGGGAGCGCCATGCTGGCGGTAGGCCCACATCTGATCCATCGTGACCGCGTGAAACCCCGCCTTTGCGAGGGCTTGCATCTGCGCGGCGAATTCGCTCGCTGATACGTACAACCCGGGGAACGGCGCACCCGCCGGCGGCGGGTTGATCACGTGATACATCAAGATCGGCACCGGCTCGGTACCGGGCCTGCCGGTGCCCGAGTGAGAGCCCGCGCCTGAGCCCGAGCCCGCGCGCGCGCCCTGAGGGACGCCTCTGAAAGCCCGCGCGGCTCGGGACGCCCCGTGCTCGGCCCGCGGCGGGCCACCGCCGCCAGACGCGAGCACCACCGCCGCCACCACAGCGACTGCGAGCAGCAGGCTCGCGCCGGCGAACATCCGGCGGCGGCGAGCCTGGCGCCGCTTGACGTCCACTACTGGCCTACGGGTTCAGACGCTTCTTCAGTGCGCTCGCCGCGGAGAATTTCGCCGCCTTGCTGGCAGCGATGTTGATCGTCTCGCCAGTGGACGGATTGCGTCCTTGGCGGGCAGCGCGGTGACTGACGCTGAACTTGCCAAAGCCGGCAAGCGCGACCTCACCCCCTGCGGCCAGCTCGTCGGACACCGCCTCGATCGCGGCCTCCAACGCCTCGCGGGCATGGCTGGCGGCCAGTCCGGTCTTCCCCGCGACCTTATCGGCTAGCTCGTTCTTGGTCATGGCACTCCCTTCTCGGGTGTCTTTTGCTGATCGCAGGCTAACCGCTTGTGAGGACGATGACACGCGCAATTGCTGGATTGGGACTCGATAGAAGCCCTAATTTCCGGAAACAGCCCGTCGGCGCAGTCCACTTTCAGCAGCATTCAGGCCAAAACCGCCGCCTCCAAGGACATCCAGGCCTCCCGGATCAGGTCTGTCGAAAAGACGTGGTCCGGTCTGAGATCCGGTCTGAGGTCCGCGCGATAGGCCCATGTGACGCTCCTGCAGGCTTGGCGAAAGGACGCCAAGAGTTAGACCGAGATCCGCGCGGTCGGGGCTACGCGGCGCTGCTCCTGCACCGGAGCGAGCTGATCCCCGACCGGTCGCGAGGCCGGAGCACCCGCGGCGTAGGCTGCCCACAGGGTCGCAAGCCACGCAAGACAAGCCAGACCGACGTGCACCCAGACAAGCTCGGTCGGGAGGTGCGTCTCGTACTGATCCAGTCCGACCACGCCTTGCAAGGCGATCAGCACACACAGCGCCGTCAACGAGCGCCGCAGGACCGGGCTGGCCGAGTCCCTGCTGCGCGCCAGCCACCAGACCGCGAGCGAGGCCAAACCGAACACGAGCGCGATCTCGCCGTGACGGTGGATGACGAAGTCCATCGTCCCGCGCCCGTCGAAGTCCAGTCGGTTGATCTTCTGGCCGGGCGAGCCCCCGGCATGCGGTCCCGCAGCGGTCGCGGCGGTTCCCGCGAAGATCGTCAGCGCGCCGAGCCCGACCAGCGCCCAAGCCGACCATGCGAGCGTCCTGTCCGCCGGCGCACGTCCCACCGACGCATAGCCCAGATCGTCGTCGGGCACGTATCTCGCGCGCCAGGCAAGCGCGGCGGCGGCAGCAAGGATCAGCATCGACAGAGCGAAGTGGCCCATCACCCAGCCATAGTCGAGATCGCCGCGCACGGTGAACCCACCGAGGACCGCCTGGCCGATCACACCGAGCGGCAACAGCGCCCCCAGCCACATCAGATCGCGACGGTAGGGCCTGCGCCGCAGCGCTCCGAGCCAAGCCGCGCCCGCGGCGATCGACACGGGCACGGTCAACAGCCGGTTGGAGAACTCGATCACCGCGTGGGTGCTCAGCGGCGGGTAGACATTCCCGTAGCACTTCGGCCAGGTGGGGCAGCCCAGGCCGGATCCCGTGAGCCGCACCGCAGCGCCGGTGAGCACGATCAGCGTGAGCGCAACCAGGGCAACGTAGGCAACGCGCACGTACTGGCCCGGGGTGACGGTCCAGCCGTTGGTGCGCTCGCGCAGACGATCTAGTGTTTGCCCCATGGCCGTAAGTTTGCCAAGCGAGCGCCCCCGCGCGCGTCTGCAGGTGACCGCGGGTGTGGTCGATGTCTGGAGCGTGGACCTGGACGCTGCGCCAGACGGGCTTCAGGGGCTGCTCTGCGCGCAGGAGAGAGCGCGTGCGGCACAGATCGTGCAGGAGCGCAACCAGGTCCTGTGGGCGCGTTCGCGGGGGTCGCTGCGAGCCCTGCTCGGCCGCTATCTCCAGCGCGACCCACGCAGCCTGCGATTTGCATTGGGACCGTATGGCAAGCCCGAGCTCCGCGAGACGGAGCCGGCATCGGGAGAGCGCGAGGGCTCAGAGCCGCCCGCGGGGCTGCGCTTCAACCTGTCGCACTCACGAGAGATCATGCTGGTGGCAGTGACCGTCGGGCGAGAGATCGGGGTGGATGTCGAGTGTGCGCGTGAGCGCCACACGGCCAAGTTCCTGCGCACATGGACCATGCGTGAGGCCACGGTCAAGTGTCGTGGGACGGGACTCGGCTTGCAGGGAGTCGCGTCCGTGAACGGCAGACCGACTTGGGGGGACACAGATGGACTGTGGATAGCCGGGCTGGATCTCGGTCCACAGGCCACCGCTGCGGTAGCAGTGGAGGGCAGCGATGAGTGCGAGTTGCGCTACTGGAACTCAACACCTACATTGACGCCATGACCACTCTGGCCGAGGCATCGCTGCAAGTCGATGAGCGGACGCTGCTAGAACGCTTCGTCAGAGAGCTGCGTCTGCGTCTGAGAGACGAGCTGCACGGAGCGTGGCTGTTCGGGTCACGCGCTCGGGGAGAGGAGCCGGCCGAATACTCGGATGTGGATGTCCTCGTATTCGTTGACGATGCCTCTTGGGACGGCCGAATGGGGGTGCGCAGGGTACTCGACGATGTCGCCCGCGAGCTGAACATGGACGCCCTCGTGTGGTCGTTCTCGGTCCACGTTCATACGCCCGACTGGCTGGCGCAGCGCCGCGAGATTCGATCGTTCTTCGTCGCGGAGCTCGACCGTGACAAGGTCACCCTCTGCGGTGAGATGTGAGCCCGCGATCAAGCGAGTTCCTGGAGGCGGCAAGGCGACGACTTGCCGCGGCCGAGATTACGGTCGAGCAGGATCCTTCCGCTGCGCTGAGCGCCGCTTATTACGCGATGCTGTATGGAGCCAGGGCAGCGCTCAGCGAGCGGGACGGCTCCGCCAAGACCCATAAGGGAACGTGGTATGAGTTTCGCAGCGCATTCGTCGAGAGCGGAGAGATAGATGCGACGCTCGCTGTCGAAGTGCAGAAGATCCAACCCGAGCGCGAGCAGGCCGACTACGACGCTTGGTTCGCCCCGGCCGAGGAGGCTCAGCGAGCGATCGAGCTGGCGCACAGCTTTTTGGCGGCGATCGAAGCGCTGTTCGACTGAGGCTGTCCGACTGAGGCTGTCCGACTGAGGCTGTTCGACTGAGCGCGATTACTCGCCCGACTCAAGCGCCGCGATACATGAACGGCAGCTCGTCAGCGACGTCACTGAGCCGTGGGGCGAGAGAGTCGCGTTCTGAGACGATCAGCTCCCCAACGGGCAGCGGCCACTGAATGGCGATGTTTGGGTCATTCCAGGCAATCCCGCGCTCAACAGCGGGGTCGTAGTAGGCGGTCTGCTTGTAGAGCACGTCGGCGACATCGCTGAGCACGCAGAAGCCGTGGGCGAAACCGACGGGCACATAGAGCACGTGCAGGGTCTCGGAGTCCAGCTCGACGCCCTCCCACTGTCCATAGGTGGGCGAGCCACGGCGCAGGTCGACGGCAACGTCGAGGATGCGACCATTGGCGCAGCGCACGAGCTTGGCGACGCCCGGACCAATGTGAAAGTGCATTCCCCGCACGACTCCGCGCGATGAGCGCGAGTGGTTGTCCTGGATGAACTCCTCCCCGGCGGGGATGCCCACGGAGTCGTGCCAGGCACGACGGTAGGTCTCGGTGAAGAACCCACGCTCGTCGCCGTGGACGGCTGGCTCGATGATCGTCAGGCCGTCGAGGCGGCAGGGGATGGCTCGCATAGGCGCAAGAGAGTATCTAGCTCGGTCTCGGATCGCAGGAAAAGACGCTTTCATACAGAGACTCCCAGCCGCCCGCGCCAAACGGGCAGCCCGCAAAGGACGTCGAACCACTGCCGGGCGCCACCGCCAGTGACGGCATGGCGCCTGCGAAGATGACGTCGGCCGCAAGACGGGGCTTGTCGTTCTCGTTATACAACGAGGTATCGGAGCCCGTTGCACAGTTTGTTTCTGTGCGATACCCGTTGGAAAACTCGTAGTAAAAGACGTGTGCAACTTCGAAGTAGCGACCAATGAGAAGATTGAGATATTCGGCGCCGGCCTTTTGTTCTTGTTCGCTGAACTGTCGTGAAGGATACTGACAGAAATATGCTCCCACCTCTGTGAACCACACGGAACTGCTCGCTGGTCCACCTGGGAGATCCTGCTCGAATGCCGTAACGGTTTCCGTTGTCCTGTACTTCACGGCAGCGTACGGATGGAACCCCCAGTTCATCGGATTATCAGGGCTGAGCTGCATCTTATATTCGTTCTCGTAGTTTATCCCCATACCGGTATCGGTATTTGCTTCGTGTACTTCTTCATGCCCTTGCCGGGCATACTGAGAGTCAAGAAAATCCCCAGCGATCGGCGTGCAACCGTGTGCCACACAAAGCGAGGACGCCACATTCATGAAATGGGCCGCCGCGGCAGCCGACGGGTGCCCCACGTCGACAGGGCCATTGCCAGTATTGTTGGGCTCGTTCCACGTCTCCAGATCGCGGATCGGCTCACCAACCGATGCAGCATAGGCGAGCAGTTGCGAGACAAGCCGTTCGTATTCCTCAGGTGAGCCGGGGACACGTGCGAGCAACTTCCCGCCCGACACAACTGCTGTTTCCGCCTGCTCAATCGCGACATCGGGAGTAAGCCCAAGCCATCTTACGTCTTTGAGCCACGCGACAAACAGACGATAATGGAGGCGTTCACCCCCTTCATCTGCACCCGCCATCGCATCCCACGGAACAACGATTCGCGCAAGCTTGATGGGTGATGCTGGGCCTTCACCAGCCGACAAGGCGCGCACGAGATTAGGCAGGTAGCCACCCGAGAACGAGGATACGTCAGGGGCCGCATTATCCCAGTGCGCGAGGTTCTGGTCTGAGATGCCGTCAACGCGCGTCAGCCGTGCCGACGCCGACCCACCGCCAAGAGCAAGGCTGAGACAGAGCACCACGAGGCAAGCGCTCGGGGCTCGACGGCCAACTCGATGGCCAACTCGTCGCGGTGTGCTGCTGCGGATCATCGCTCGTCGGCTTGTTGAGTTCGATCGGGCATGCCCAAACAACAAGATAGGACCTCGAAGAGCTCGCGTTCTGGGACGAAACTGCCCACCCTGAAGACAATAAGGTGAGTCGCGCGGGAGCGAGGGTCCCTCGAGCAGCGAGGCAAGGAGGCATGCGAGGCATGCGAGGCATGCGAGGCATGCGAGGCATGCGCGCAGCGTGGGGCGGGGCGGGGCGGACTACTCACTTACCACTTACCTAGAGTATATCTAAACGTGTATACTGCTGCAGGATGGAGATCACATCGTTGATCAAGGACGCTCGCCGAGCCGCCGGCATCACACAGCTCGAGCTTGCCAATCGTGCGGGTACCGCCCAACCGGCGGTCGCGGCATATGAGTCGGGCAGCCGAACTCCGACCCTCGCGACCCTTCAGCGACTGCTCGGCGCGTGCGAATACGACATCGAAGTACTCGCCCATCCCCGGATGCGTCGTGGGGCGGCATCGCTCGCCGAGCTTGCGCAGACGATCGAGGAAGACCTAAAGCAAGGCCAGGAGCGTGACGCGCTGCGGCTGCTATTCGGGTTCGCCGACGATTTCAGGGGCTCTTCCCGCGCCGGAAAGATTGCACTCCTGAAAGACGATCCACCCGGTACCGGCGACGCGCGTTTCGACGCGGCGCTTGCGGGTGTCGCTGAGCTGTTCGCGACCGAGGGAGTCATTGCCGCCCCAGCGTGGGTGAATGATCCCACCCGCTTCGTCGAGCCCTGGTGGTTCGTCGCGAGCCGCCCCGCGTTCCATGCGTACACGCTCGCCAATACTCCCGCCGTGCTCGCTCGTCACGGCGTATTCATGGCGCGCGAGGTCTTCGATCGTGCCTGAAAGAAACTTCACTCAAGCAGGAATCCTCAGCGCGCTCAGAGCGCTCGGTGATGAGCTTACCGGCCAAGGTATTCATGGCCAGATCTTCATCGTCGGCGGCGCTGCTATGGCGCTCGCCTACTCGACGCGGCGGGTCACAAAGGACATCGACGCGGTGTTTGAGCCAAAGAGCGCCATCTACACCGCCGCGGCAAAGGTAGCCAAAGACCTCGAACTACCCGAAGATTGGTTGAATGACGCAGCCAAGGGATTCATGCCCGGCAGTGACGAGCACCCTCGCCCGATCCCCGAGATTCGCGGCATCGAAGTCACAACGGCTTCACCGAGATATCTCCTTGCCATGAAGCTCATGGCAATGCGCTTCGGAGAGGACGACGAGGATATCGAGATTCTGCTGCGAAAGTGCGGCCTGCACAGCGCAGAGGAAGCGCTTGACCTCCTCAAGCTTATGTACCCGCTCCAGGAACCACCCCTTAAGACGCGACTCTTTCTGGAAGAGATCTTGGGATCGACGTCCACTATGTAACCCAGCCTGGGAGGACAAGGCCAGCACAGCGCCACACGAACGAGGTCATCTAAGACCGAACCGTGGCCGAACCGCGGGTGAGGATCTCACGTCCCTGCGATCCACCGTTCGGCGTTGCGGTCATGAATCTCGCACAGGATGTCGCGAACGTCATAAGTAATGTCCCAGTCCGGATAATCACGCTTGAACGGCTCCAGATCACTGATCCACCAGCGGTGATCGCCGATCCTGTGCTCTTCACTAAGACTCCAGTCAAGCTCACGATCGGCGATATCCTGGCAGAGCTCGATCGCCTCGAGCATCGAACAGTTACTCCGACGGCCCCCGCCGATGTTATAAATAGCACCCGGGCGCGGAGCGCGGTGAAAAACCTCAAACGCCGCCACCAGATCGGCCGCGTGAATGTTGTCACGCACCTGCTTGCCGGCGTAGCCGAACACCGTGTAAGGATCGCCAGTCATCGTGCAGCGCATCAAATAAGAAAGGAATCCATGCAATTGGGTACCAGCGTGGCTGGGACCCGTCAGGCAGCCTCCCCGGAAGCACACGGTCGGCACGTGAAAATAGCGTCCGTACTCCTGCACGAGCAAGTCCGCCGCCGACTTGGAGACCCCGAACAGCGAATGGGTCGAGGCATCGATCGACATCGTCGTGTCGATCCCCTCGTAGTAACGATGATCCTCGGGCAGATCAAGGCGCTGGGGCAGCTCCAAGAGCGCCAGTGAGTTGGGTAGATCGCCGTAGACCTTGTTCGTAGAGCAGAACACGAACGTCGCGCCCGGCGCGTGCTTGCGCGTTGCCTCCAACAGGTTGAGCGTCCCGTTCGCGTTGACCGCGAAGTCCGTCTGAGGATCCGAGGCGGCCCAATCATGGGAGGGCTGCGCCGCGGTGTGGATCACCAGCTCGATCCGCCCTGCATGCCCCGCAAAAGCCCGGGCAACGCCGTCAGCGTCGCGTATGTCGATCTCAAGCGAACGGAACTCCTCCGGATAACGCTTCGCCAGCACGGAGGTTGTCTGTGAGGTGGAGGCATCCGGGCCAAAGAACTGAGCGCGCATGTCGTTCTCCAAGCCGACCACGTCGTAACCGAGCTCTGCAAAGCGCGAGACCGACTCCGAGCCGATCAAACCTCCTGATCCTGTGACTATTGCTGTGGGCACACGGTTCTTTCTCTAGAGAGCCCACGAGAGGGCTTGGCCGGCCATAAAGCTTGGGCCGTGAGAATCTTGGCGGATCGGGGAGAGCGGATTCTAGAGAAGCGCATTGGACGTGCTCGCTGGGGTCGGGCACAATGTCGTGATCCTCGCTTGCTGATGCACGTCCGCGCGCTGCCGATCCGTGGCGCGTATGCAGTACGAAACTGAGGCCTTGCATAGATTGACTGGCGGCCGGCCGGAGCCCTCAGCCGATCCGCTCCGCCAACTCGACGATGATCCCCTCCGGACCGCGGACGTAGCAGAGCCGATAGATGTCTTTGTAGCGCTCCACCTCGCCAACGAGCTCTGTGCCGCGGGCTCGCAAGCCAGCGACGACGGCGTCGATATCGTCGACTGCGAATGCGACATGGCGGATGCCCGGGGTGTTCGCCGGCGCGTGCCGGTCGCCGCCCCGCCCAGACGGGGCGTGAAACTTCGCCAGCTCGAGCCGTCCGTGGCCGTCGGGAGTCTCCATCATCGCGATCTCCGCCCGGATGCCCTCGAGCCCCACTACGTGGTCCACCCAACTGCCCTCGACATGCCCCTCCCCCTGCAGCTTCAGTCCAAGCTCGACGAAGAACGCCGTCGCGGCAGCGAGGTCATCGACCACGATGCCCACGTGGTCCATGCGTTGAATCGCCATGCGCTCGACGATAGCGACACGATGGCCCCAGCTGCAACTGGTTGCAGGTCGGCTGACGAGAACACACTGCCCATCGGTCTGAAGAGACCAGCGATGAGCTGTACAGAGCAGGAGCGACGGGGGTATGTCCCGGGCTTTACCCCCGGATGTTTGCGAGATCGAGGTCTGCGCGAAGCCGCCGCCACCAGCGCGGCTACTCGATAACAAACGCTACTGAATGTATGAGCTGCGCGACTTCCTCTGGCGTCGCGCCGGCGCTGAAGCTGAGTATCCAGTCGGCCAGCTCGCGCTCTGACGCCTCGACTCCTATGCCGTTGACCTCTAGGAAAGTGAGCATGGCGACCAGCGCAGTGCGCTTGTTGCCGTCAATGAACTGCTGGCCCTCAGCGATGCCATGGGCAAGTACTGCCGCCTCAATACGAGGTCGGCACTGTCGTAATGCGCGTAAGCTTCGGGGCGCGCAAGCGCGCTCTCCAAGCCATCGCGGTTGCGTAGCTGGTCGGCTGCTTCAGCGGCTGTGGCGCCGATGATCAGGCCGTGCAGGCCCAGCACATCCTCAAGCGCGAGGTAGACCGGCTCGATATCACCGGGCTGATCCTCGACCATTCGCTACTGCTGAGGGGGATTAGGGTCGTGATCGGCGAGAATCTGGAGCGCCTCACCGTGCTTTGCGACAACGCGCTCCCCGATGTCGTGTATGCGCTCGCGAACCTTCGTTGTGGACATGATCCGCAACTCGCCCCCTGGAAGCTCCTCCACAAGCACCGAGGAGCCCGAGACATAGCCCTGAGCCTCGAACTCTCTAGGGATCGAGATCACATTGCTGTTGCCGACACGACGAACCTTTACGACCTTCATGTGCATAGTATATACATGGATAGCCCGCGTGGCGCATTCGCCGTCATTTCCGCCTCGTCTGCAAGGCCGCGAGAGCCGCCGCCGCCGTTGAAGCCTGTGTCGCCAACTCCTGAAGGGTCTCAATTAGCCGCGCGACTGCTGGATCCACGTCAGTCCCCTCCTCGAAGCTCCTGCGCTTCAGCTTCGCACGCTACTTCCAGACCATCTCCGAAACCCCCAAAAGCCGATCAGGAAACCCGGTGTACAGAGCGGGAGCGACGGGAGTTCGTCCCGGCGTTTACCCCCGGACGAGTGCGAGATCGAGATATGGACCACTCCTTCGCCGCGCGATCGTTCAGCGATCGGGTAGATCGAGCACCTTCTCGATCAGGTATCGCATTGGGAGGTTGTCGCCCTGGAGGCTTCGCTGCGAAGCGTGCACCAACGCCTTGGACTCCAAGTGCTCCCAGGCGAGCGCGTGGCCAGCGTCCACAGCGAGCTGGCGCAAGAAGGCGCGCTGTGTTCGTCCGCCCACGAGTAGATGTCCTGAAAGATGAAGCGATGGAACTCCTGAAGGTGGGCGAGATCGTAGGCGCCCTCCACTCTGAGCGCAGCAAGTTGCGCGAGTCGCAGCGTGCTCGCCTGCGTCTCATGCTCTGCTAACGCATCGGCATCTTGCAGACCTGCCAGGTTGCGCAGCACGCTGGTCCCGGGATAGACATAAGGATCAGCCACCGCGCCGGGGAGGTCCGCCGTGGTCAGCGATGTGCCGACACGGGCACCGGCTCACCGAGCAGGTGCCACCGACTCGCCGGATGCAAGCCGTTGTGCGGCTTTCCCGAGTTGCTCAGTTGAGATCGCACCCTCGGTCCAACGGTCGAGCATCTCGATCACGGTGGCACCAGGCTCCAAGCCCTCAGCCCGCACCGATCCGACGGCATCCGCAGCGATGTGTGCACGGGTCTCCATAAGACTTACAGGATACCGCCAGCGACCACAGGTGTGGGGCGCGGGAGCGCCTGGATGGGCTGATCCTCGAGGATGTGAGGACTAGCTCGGAACTACCGAAATCCCGCCCCATTCCTCGGGAGCGACATCGGCGAGCGTTTCGGAGAATGTCCATTGGTGGCCCGCTGGATCTTCGGCCGTGTATTGCCGCTCGCCGTATTCGAAATTGGTCGGCTCCATCACGATACGCGCACCGCAGGCCCTTGCACGCTCGCAATGGGCGTCCGCGTCTTCGATACGTACCATCACCGAGTGCGTTACCTCGCCCGGCTGCGGCGGCCGTCGCTCGTTACGCACATCACCGATGATGACCGCTCCCTCGCCAATGCTCAGCTGTGAGCGGTGGTTCTCGCCGATTCGCACGCGCTCGACAAACCCAAACGCTGCGCCCAGCCAATCGACCGCCTCGCGCACATCCGGGTAGATGAGGACGGGGATGACGGTGGGTTGCGGGATCGAGCGGTTGGGCTTCACGTTTGACGCTAGCTTAGTGGCCTGGCTCTCAGGCTATTCGACACGAGAGTGCGCGTAAGGCAGCTGCGAAGACGAAAACACCCGAGCCCGAGAGCGCGATCCCACCCTTCACCGTTTGGTCGCTCCGACCACGGGCACGGCGCTCCAGGAGCGCGGAAGTCACATCGAACGTGTTGATCAGAAGACAGAGCGTGACCGCCGAGCGGGCGCTGACGCCTTCATCGTTTCTGATGCTCGGCATGGTGCGCCTCGGCGCGCGCTCTGGCTACGCGATCAAGCAGGCCGCCGATGCCTCCACACGCTTCTTCTGGCCGACCTCGCTTGCACAGGTCTACCCGGAGCTCGCGCGACTCGTGGACGCGGGCCTGTTGAGTCGCCGCGATGACCCCCACGGCTCCCGTGAGCGCTACGCCTACGAGCTGACCGAGCAAGGTCGGGAAGCGCTGCTGACATGGCTCTGCTCTGCTCGGGAAACCCCAACGCAGTTCCGCGACGAGGGAGTGCTGCGACTCTTCTTCGCTGACGCCCTCCCCGGCGAGGATCAGCTCGCGCTCATAAGACGCCTACGCGAGCGTGCCCGCACCGCCAGCGCGCACATGCGCGAGGAGATCCTCCCGCTCGCGCAAGCACTCAAGTCACAGGGCACGCGCTACCCGGCACTCGTCGCACGGCTGGGAGCCGACACGTATGCCTACGCCGAGCAATGGCTCGCACGACTGCAGAACGAACTCGAAGGATGCCAAGGGCCGGCCCGAGGATGTCGAACGGGTCAACTTGGCGTTTCGGGTTGCCACCCAGAGCGAGTCGCCCGGTGAGGCTCCAACCGGCGGTAGAATCGCAGGACATGACGGCTAAAGAGTTGCTGCGCCAACGCATCGATGAGCTTTCCGAAGCGGAGGCCGAGAGTGCATTGCGCCTGATCGACGCTCGGCGCAAAGGCGAGAACACCAGCGAGACAGGCGAGCCCGAGATGGCGCCCCTGCCGCAGGGATGGGGCGAGACGCTCACAGGCGAGCCGATGCCAAACGTGACGGCCGCCGTTTCTCGTTCGCGCGAGACGCACTGAAAGCGCTAGTCCTCGACGCGAGCCTTGCCGTCGAGCTGTCGCTTGACCGGATCGGTGAACGTACGGGCGACGCGCTGGGCAGCGAGCAACTCGTGGCTCCACCTCTACTGTGGAGCGAGGTGCCCTCTGTACTCAGCGAGATGGCCTTCGGGGCGACATCTCAAGGGAACTTGCCGAGCGGGCGCTCAAGCGCTTCCTGGACGGCGAGATCAAGGTCGATGAGCACCGGCCGGAGGGGCTGACGATGGCGGCCTGGCAACTTGCCACCGAACTTGGCAACGCCAAAACCTATGACGCCGAGTACCTGGCTGCGGCGCGGATTCTCAACACCCGCGTGGTGACACTCGACATGCGTCTGCGACGCGGCGCCGCGCACCTGGGTCTCGTTGTCACACCTACCGAGCTAGACGCTCCCGAGACTCCCGCAGCCGGCCCTTCCCAGCCCGCACCGTCCTGATCGGCTCGCCTGTTGCTCCTATGTCAAGGTGGTTTCGCTATTTGCGGCTTTTGTTTCGCGCAGTATCGGAGTAGGAGCGTAGTTCTCCTACCTCAGTCCAGTACCGCCGACTCGCGCGTTTTTCCCTGTGTCCACGAGAGAGTGCTGCCGACGAGCTTCATCATCAGCGGCTGGGTCGGAAGGTCGGTGCTAAGCGGACGGAAGCCATGCCTGTCGACTGCGTAGACGTCATAGGCAGTGGGCGGGGCTGTACCTCCGTCGTGTCTCCCAAAGGATTCTTGTTGGATCCATGCGACGGCGCCGTCGCTCTTGACCAGTATGCGGAGAGGCTGAGCGAGTTCGACGAGGACTTGACGGGACGATTCCACCGCGAGGGTGACGTCATGCAGTACTCGATCCGTGGCGATGCTGCGAACCACGATTTTGGTGATATCTCCTAGACGGCCTTCTTGATAGGCGACGACATCGCCAGCGAGTGTCTCCTGGGACACGAGGCTACATCGCTGCTCGTCATCGAAGCATTCGGGTGTACTTTCGTGATGGCCTTCCGGGTAGCCAAGGTAGACGACATGCCCGCTGCGCCGGATGCAACCGTAGGCTCCAAAGCGATAGCGAAAGACCTCAGCGTGCCGATTCGAGGCCAGAACCACTGAGCCCAGAGGAGCGCAGTTGCGCAGGGATCCCTGGTTGGTTCGCGCGTAGGTCGCCGGCGCGCTCGCCAGGAAGAGCGTCGCCATCCCGGCTAGCAAGAGCACTCGCATGTCTGCTGAAACCCGCTGGACCGAGTGAAGTTTTGCTGCGGGCGCCGAGTGCTTGCCGCAGCGAGTCAAGGACACCGGCAAGGCAATGCTGGTGGCCGGAGGAGTAGCTGGTGGTAGCGGCGTGCGAGGTGGCGCTTGAGGCAGCGCATCGCCTCGATGCGGGTCTTGCCCTCGGCTTCCTTGCGGGCGAGATACGCGCGGGTCGCGGGGTCCAGGCGGCCGCGTGTGATGGCAATGACGTGCAGCGCGCGGTTGAGCTGGCGGTTGCCGCCACGATCCAGGCGGTGGCGACTGTGTCGGCCGGATGACACCGGGATCGGAGCGACGCCGGCGACCCGTGCGAAGTGTGCGTCGCTCGCGAAGCGCTCCGCGCCGGCGGTCTGCCCGATCAGGATCGCGGCGCAGAGCGGACCGCAGCCAGTCTCGGCGAGCAGCTCAGGCCGGTGAGCGCTGATGAGGTCGCGTAGCTCGCGCTTGAGGGCCTCGGCCTCGCGGGTCAGCGCATCGATGCGTTTGACTTGATGGCGAGCGATGCGGACTCTGGCGGTCTGCGGCATCGCTCTGAGACGGCGGTTGATGCGTTGCAGCTGCCCGGGATAGTCGAGCTTGCGCGAGGGGACCTTGGCCTCCAGCTCCGGGTCGAGGATCACGAGGTTGATCCGCAGCCTGTTGATCAGCCTGGTGCGCTCGTTGACGAGCGAGTCGCGGTGATCACACAGCAGCCGGATCTCGGCAGCGTCTTGATCAAGGAACGCCGTTGGGAAGCGCTCGATGCCTTCGCGCAGCACCGCGCGTGCGATCGCTCGTGCGTCGATTTGGTCGGACTTGCCTGGCTCACGTTCGCCTCGGCGGGAGCCGCCCATCAGCTTCGGCGCGACACGCACGACTCGCTCGCCAGCAGCGATGAGCGCTTGCTCGAGATGGTGGGAGAGGTCGCGGCAATCCTCGATCGCCCACACGAGTTCTCGATCGAGTCTGTGTGCCCAACGCAGTGCTTCGAGATGGCCTTGCTCTCTCGCCAGGATTTCTCTCTCGGCGATGAGCTGCCCAGTCGCGGCGTTGACGGCCGCGAGTGCGTGGGTGCTCTTGTGGACATCTGCTCCGATCACGATCATCCAGCCCGTCCCTTCAATCGATGGTTTCTCGTTTAACTGGACCCTCGGCGGACAGGCCTTTCCTCGGGGCGGTTGCCAAGCTCCTATTAGGTCACGCCGCAGATCCTGGGTGGTAGCGGACGACGCAACGAGCGTCAGTCAGACCCGAAGGCCGACAGACAGACTAAGAGTCAGTCCGCCACCAGCCCAGCACCCAACCCGGCAAGCCGGACGGCAACTGCAACAGCACCTTCCTGCCAGCTGGCGTCCGGGAAAACCGGCCGCTGCGACCGAAACGAGCCCCGCTTCCCGGAGCTAGCTTGCGGTCTCCACAAGCTGGCAGGAAGCAGCGGACTAGATGCACGGCTCGGGCACCTGGATAGCGAGGAACCACCCATGGCAGTCGACTGGTTCAGGCGATGCGTTCCGACAGCCATGCGAGGATTTCCTCGTGCTCGACCTGACCGGCGGCGATCCGCTCGACCATCGGCACATCGACATCCGGTAGAGCGCCGTGAAATGGCGAGCCGTTGGCCTGCAAGAAGAGACCCGTCAAAAAGAACGCGGTACGCTTGTTGCCATCAGGCAGGGGATGGTTCCGTGCCAAATGTTCCAGCAGAATCGCGGCCTTCTCCGAGATCGTCGGATAAGCCTCAACATCACCGAAGCCGGCGCGTGGTGCGGCAAGCGCCGAGGCGGCAAGACCAACGTTTGGGAGGCGCGCTATCTGCTCAGGCGTAGTCCCAAGAATTTCTGCCGCGACATCGCAGAAGTCGCCGAACTCCGGGTATCTGACCGCCACGGTCTACTTGCCCAAACGGCGAAGCGTCTCGCGATGCTCCTCGGCGAACCGGCGACGCTGCTCAGCGCGCTCGCGGTCGGTACCGGGAAGCCCACGTGCAAGATCCTCGCGCTTCACCGGCGGCGGACTTGCCTTCGGCGCACTCCCGCTCTTGGGTCTCGTGACGCTCATCCTTGGATTATAACCTGGCTGGAGCCCACTCACGCCATTGTGTGGATCGTAAAGCCGAGGTCCTCAAGCGCCTGGGCAAGATGCTGCGGCCCCCCAAGCTGCGGTCGATGAAGAACTCGATGACCGGGTCATCACGCGGTGGCGTCAGCGGGCAGGGTCATTTTGACTTGACGTCGCCGTCACAGCATCCTCTCTTCGCCGTAGGATCGGCTGCTTATGTCGCAGATGAGACTCAAGCAGATCGATGACGAGCGTCTGAGTGCGGACTATCCCAAATGCATCGCGGATAAGTTGCGCCCGGTGAACGCTGACCTGCCGTTCGTGCTGGATCTGTTCGCCGGTTGCGGCGGTCTTGCCCTCGGGTTCGAGGCCCAGGGCTTCCGGACCATGGGGTATGAGATGGAGGCTGACGCGTGTGCGACTTACAACGCCAACCTGCTCGGACATTGCGAGCAACTGTTCCTGACGCCCGACACCGACCTGCCAGACACACGGGTGATCATCGGGGGGCCACCATGCCAGCCATTCAGCGTCGGCGGACATCAGCTCGGGCTGACGGACGCGCGCGACGGCTTTCCCGTCTTCATCTCCGCGGTGGAACGCCTCAAGCCGGATATCTGGCTTTTTGAGAACGTGCGAGGCCTCTTTTATCGCAGTCGCCCGTATCTGGACGAGGTTGTGAGCACCCTGCGAGGCTTGGACTACGAGGTGTCTGTTCGCCTGCTCAACGCCAAGCAGTACGGCGTTCCCCAGAACCGCGAGCGTGTCATCGTCGTTGGACACGACGGGAGCTTTCAGTGGCCCGACCAGGTGCCCGGGCCGCTGGTGACAGCAGGGGAGGCCTTGGGCGATCTCGCGAACCAGGTGCCAGATGACGCGAAGTTCCTGACTGCAAGCATGGATGCATATGTCGCTCGTTACGAGAAGGCCTCCAAGTGCATCCGACCACGCGACCTGCACCTCGATCGCCCGGCGCGGACGGTCACGTGCAGGAACATCGCGGGCGCGACAGGGGACATGCACCGCATCAGACTCGCCGATGGTCGCCGGCGGCGGATCACGGTCAGAGAGGCCGCACGCCTGCAGAGCTTCCCGGACTGGTTCGAGTTCAGTGGGTCCGAGGCGACCCAGTTCAACCAAATTGGTAACGCGGTTGCCCCGATGTTCGCGCTCCAGCTGGCCGGCGCGATCCGCGCTTGCCTTGAGACCGGGACGCGGGCTGGGAGTGCAGCCGCCGCTTTTGCCACGGCCTGAGCGACGCTGAGAAGAAGGATCTGCATATCGACCGCGATCGACTGCACGAGTTGGGCGCTTCGAGCTGAAGCACGGTGAGCTGCCGGACGTCATCGCATACTCCGAGACCAAGGACTGGCTGTTCGTCATCGAGGCTGTCCACAGCTTCGGGCCCATCTCGAACGTTCGCCACGACCGACTCAAGGCGCTGCTCCACGACAGCACCGCCGGCATCGTCTTCATCACCGCCTTCGCCGACCGCCTCTCGTTCCGCAAGTGGGTCAAGGACATTGCGTGGAAGACTGAGGTGTGGATCGCCAGTGAGCCAGACCACATCATCCACTTCGACGGCGAGCGTTTCCTCGGCCCGTACGCTTCCTGACGACTATCCGCATCCGTCGAGCGTCGGAGCTCGGCGCACCATGCTGGCCAACCGGCGGCGAGATACTGGCCCGGAGGTCGAGCTGAGTTCTCTGCTGCACCGTGCTGGACGTCGGTTTCGCCGCGACTACCCTGTGAGAGCAGTCGGGCGCAGCGTGCGCGTGGACATTGCCTTCACGAAGCGACGCCTGGCGGTGTTCGTCGACGGGTGCTTCTGGCACTGCTGTCCAGAGCACAGCCAAGTCCCCAGAGCAAACGAGGCGTACTGGAGGCCCAAGCTCGCGCGCAACGTGGCGCGCGACCGCGAAGTAGACGATGCCCTGCGAGCCGCCGGATGGAGCGTGCTCCGTTTCTGGGAGCACATCCCGCCGGCGGAAGCTGCAAGAGCAGTCGATCAATGGCTTGTGAGGTAGTCCGCAGGCGAACCCTTTACTCGGCCGCCCGCGGAGAGGCGAGCACCGGCTCGCCGGTCACATCACGCCGCGAGGCGTGAGTCGCATCCTGCCTGCAATAAGGGGAGTCGAGAACTCTGCCAGTCGATGTCCGGGCGAGAAACGCACGCTGTGGTTTGGATACGCCACGCCAGTCAGCGAATCCCGCGGCTTATCAGCCGTTCGCCGAGCCCCAGACCGGTGCGCAGCTCGTAGTCGCGGGGCTGATCGTGACTCAGCCGGTGGAGTGCCCTCGCCAGATCGGAGTGGCCGAGCGCGAGCACTTGGTCAGAGAGCTCATCGCGGGAGAGCGGAAAGATCCCGTTGGCGATCAACAGCCATCGTGCGACTGTGGTCAGTGCCGCACGACACTGCTCGCGGGCCGCCTCGACGTCGCCACTCTCGCATACGAGCCGAGCGAGGCTCAGTCCACGATGAGCCTGGGTGAGCTTGCGCTCAGCAGATGGCGTGAGGCCGCTCTCCTGGATTTGACGGCTCGCGGCCTGCAGAATCCCGTCATCGTGCAGTATCCAGCCAAAGCGCAGCGTCCACTGGATGTAGTCATCGCCGGCGAGCAGTCGCTTCCAGAACGCAGTCGCGCTGGCCGCGTACACGTCGACGTCTTCGTGGACATCACTGCAATCCGGGCGCTCACCGACGACCATAAAATCCAAATCGCTCATTGCTGTTCGCCGGGCGCGGACGGTTGAGCCGGTAAGCACTACTGCCTCGGCGCCCAGGCCAAGTGCGCGCTGTAAGATCGTCTCGGTAGCCTGCCGCTGGGAAGGTGTCTGGATTTCAATTGCCCGCCGGCGATCCTCTCGCACGCGCATCCCCCAGCGAGCATCGGTCAAACCCCGAGTTGCCACATCGACTGGGGTCACGGGGTCGACTCCTCCTCGGTGTCTGCGGAGCCTTGGATGTTCTGTGTCACGTCCTCGGCGGTGTCTATCTCGGTTTCTGCGATGTGCACCGCCTCCTCGGCGGTATGTACAGCGTCCTCGACGATGCTCAGGAGATCCTCTGAAGTCCAGTCGCCGAAGTCCGGGTCCTCGCCCTCATAACCGGCGTCCTTGCGCGCCTGGTTCAGTAGCTCCAGGATCGGACTGAGGTCCGTCGACAGGATGCCGCTCGTGTGCAGCTCTGTCGCTGCCTCCGCCTTACGCCAGTGCTGACGTTCGGTCGCGATGCCATGCAGCTCGCCCAGCGCGACAATCGCTGCCTCGCCGGCAAGGTACAGGAAGGTGACACCGACGACAGAATCCCCGGACCCGAACGCACCGCTGGCTCTCGTGAGATGCTCGCGAGCCAGCTCCGACTTCGCCTGTGGGGACATTGCCTAATCGTACCCTGGACTCCGGCGAAGATGAGCCAGGCAGACCAAAGTTGTGCACACCCGCTGACAAACCCCCCGCAGGAAACTGAAACTTATCGGCTCAAACCAGACACTAATGGTGGCGCCAGCAGTTGGGATTGGCTAACGCGACACCTGTCCTACACGTACAGACTTCTTTACACCCGGCCGCCGACTCGAACCAGTCGAGTAGCGAAACATCTGTTGTTTTTTTGGGTGACCCGGTAGCCAGTCTCTTCGTACAGCCCTGTTGGCGCCGGCCACCACACGATTTTTGTCTAGAAGCGGGAACCGTGAGTGCTGCCGAGGTTTTTCAGCTCAGTATCTAGATAAGGTCGACGTCCTGACTATGGTAGTGGCGACCATGAACTGGACCGCCGCGTCGCGCATCAACACTGCCTCACCTGACGCGTGAATATGTCGGAGCGGCGTCTCATTGCAATCCTCCCGCCGAGGCAATACTTCAGATCACACCAGGAGCGTTTAGATCATGTACGCTGGTGACAGCTACTACAGCGGTTCTTTGCCTACCTGCCACCCAGTTTCGGCAGTCAAATCCATACCCCAGATACCACCTTCGCTGCCCTGATAGTAAACCCACTGATCCCACGTCGCCGGGTCGCGCATCACCGCTGGACTCGTACCCGCAGCGGCTTTGCCGCCAATCGCAGAGATGCCTACCTGCCACCCAGTTTCGGCAGTCAAATCCATACCCCAGATACCACCTTCGCTGCCCTGATAGTAAACCCACTGATCCCACGTCACTGGGTCGCGCATCACCGCTGGACTCGTACCCGCAGCGGCTTTGCCGCCAATCGCTGAAGTGCCTACCTGCCACCCACTCTGAGTCAAACCCATCCCCCAAATCCCACCGCTCGTACCCTGATAGTAGATCCACTGATCCCCGGTGGCGGCATCGCGCATCACCGCTGGACTCGTACCCGCAGCGGCTTTGCCGCCAATCGCAGAGGTGCCTACCTGCCACCCACTCTGAGTCAGGAGCATTCCCCAGATCCCACCATTTGTGCCCTGATAGTAGACCCATTGATCCCCGGTGGGTGCGTCACGCACTGCCACGGGACTAGTGCCGGACGCCGCGTGGCCACCGATCGCTGAAGTGCCTACCTGCCACCCACTCTGAGTCAGGACCATCCCCCAAATCCCACCTTCGCTGCCTTGATAATAGACCCACTGATCTCCGCTCGCCTGATCACGCATCACGGTCGGACTTGTGCCTGGGGCTGCGTGACCACCGATCGCCGAAGTGCCCAGGTGCCACACATTCTGTTCCATATACATAGCCCAGATCCCACCATTTGTCCCCTGATAATACACCCACTGAGTTCCCGTGATCGGGTCACGCACAGCCGTCGGTACAGTATTCGGCGCCATCTGACCACCGATACGCGATGAGTGCCAGCCTGTAGAATTGAGTTCGAGCTCCCACACAGCGCCTTCGCTACCTCGATAATACAACCACTGATCCCAGGTCTTGACATCACGAACAACCCAACGGGAACCCACCTCTTCGGTTAGCGCAAGCGTTTCATCTTTGCCGTAACTGGTAATCCCACCGCTAGTCGCAACAAGGCGGTAATGATAGGGTATACCTGGCTCTAGGCCGGTTATTATCGCACTCTCCGGGACAGCACCAGCTCCACCGCCAGCGTCGCCTTCCGGGGTCGAAGATCCGTAGCTTGTGCTTGTCCCATACTGGAAATAGTACTTCGCGTCGTAACCACGTGGGTTCACGGTTCCATTCAATGTGGCCTTGGTTTCCAGTAAACCTGTAGCCGCAGCGGTGACTCCTTCAACCGGACCGGGCGTCGTAAATATTTGGTCGCCGCCGTAGACGGTTCCTCCTTCGCTACTCGCGACGATGCGGTAGTGGTAAACCGTGCCTGGCTGAAGGGTCACGTTTGTACTCACACCCACGGGGGCTTGACCCGAACCGGCGCTGCCTTCAGATGTGGATAACCCATAAGAGGTGGTCTGGCCGTACTGGAAGAAGTAGTGGGTGGACGTCCCTTTGGGGTTCACATTTCCATTTAGTGTTGCTTGGAGGGGCTCCAAACCAGACGCCGCACTTGTGGTCGCTTCGGGCGGTAGCGAATTATATTCGGTGCGAAGCTGCAGGTTCGCACCGTAGCCACCGATCACGCTTACGCCGTCCCAACCCTCCATCCCCTGCTCAACACCGATGAGAGCGTAGTTTTCAGGGTTTTCCGAGAGATGCCAACCAGCGCATTCGGCGTTAATAAGTCTACTTGCGTTTACGAGGTCGGCCGCGGTGATCTTTGCTTCGAAATGCCCCGAGCCCGCTGATCCCACTTCAAAGGTATTAGTCGAACCTGGCATCTCGGTAGCGTAGACCGTACCGGGCCAAAAATATGTGTTGACCATAGCCCAAGGACCACCGCCGCATTCTCCCTTTCTCTCCTCTGTCCATTCGGGCTTCTTGTTGTTAGCTGACCGCCACTCTTGGAGACAGTACTCGAGCACACCATGGAATGAAGTATCTTCCAACTCAGGGCAAACATATCCCCAGCCACCATAGGATTTACCGGTATAAGTAAAGGTATGTACCCCTGCTTCTGCGGACAATACAAGCGACGGTTCGCCAAATACACTACTCCACGGCCTGTCACTGGTCCCTTGGCTCTTGAACGACACGTAGTGATGCATGCCACAGGTTTCCGTGCACCCTTTACCCGACGGACCCCGTACCGCTTGACCCCAATAGCTGCCGTTTGCTTGGCAGGCGTTTGAGGCGTTTGCTGTTTTGTCGCCCTCTTGATAACTACTGTAGGGAGTCGGCATACTGAGCCCCGTAGTCGACCCTTCATTCGTTGAGTCCTGGGAGTTGAGTACGCCGCCAAGCCTATAGTAATTGCAATAGTCTCCACTTGGAGATAGGGTAATGTCCGTGCCAATCCCACCTTCAGCCATATGTTCGAGCCCGCCCGTATGACCACCAGGCGTTGGGAGGTAACCAGCACCCACAAAATCGCAAGCAGTAGACGGCGCACCAAGCTGCCCCGCCTGCCAACAAGTCGAGTTACCTTCGCCATACCAGTAAAAACTTGAGGTAGCAGACGCCACAGGCGCAACGATCGACAGCGAGGCGACAGCCATCACCACCACTAGCACCATACGGCACCGACTGTGGCAGTCGAGCAAAACGGCTTTTGATCTCGCGATTGCATCCCGACCCATCATGCGCGTCCCTCTTTTCGGTATAGACCCAGCCATGGCCTGACAATCCGCCTACAACGATCCAGCGATCGCGCTGAGAAAGCTCTGCTCAGGTATCTAGCAATGATTCTGGATGGCCTATCTGATGTCTATGTCCAATAAGAGATAATTTGCGAGACGGAATATCTCAATCGACTAGCCATACGGCATCGCGTGAGCAAAGCATATGGTCGAGTCACCTTAATAGCAGGCCCGCCAAGATTCACAGTGATCGTTTACTTTAGACACGCGTGGCTATCGTGTGCGCTTAGCACCGTAGGCTGTGGCTCACTGCTTGCGAAGAATTACAAGAAACTCTCCGACACTCGCCTGCAATAGCTCGAGCGAACATGGCAGGTCGACGGCCGCCAAGAACCTGGCGAAGGTCACTGGTTCCCACACATGGAAGTGGGGACGTAGGTCCTGAGTTTCCATCTCGCGCACACGGCTTTCTACAGTCTCACCACGATGACCCTCTATGAGACGTGCACACTCTTCATAATGGTCGCGGCGCGATACATGCGGGCCTTCGCGATGATCGCGCAACAGGTGCTCCACTGTCGTTCGCTTGCGTGGCGCGTCAAAGCTCTCCCGAGCGTCAGGCAAAGTAAGGTAGAGAACACCGCCCGGCCTGAGTACGCGTAGCTGATGCTGGAGTGCTGCAATTGGATCCTCGACATGCTCGAGCACATGATTCGCCACGATGAAATCCAAGGATGTATCCGCAAACGAAGCCAACCGCGACCCATCATCCACGACGTCTGGGACAACGAGAGGACGCCCTTCGCGCAAAGTGCTGCCATACGTCTCGCATAACCCTATCGCATCCTGGTAGTCGACATATCGAACCTGAACGCCGCGGGGCAGCCGCAGTGGGAAGTCCAGCGCGCCGATCTCGACCCCCTCACCCCGAAGGAACCGAAGGGCGACATCCTCGCGAATTGTCTTGCGATCAGAAGCGCGGCAGCGTAGAACTACATCTCGTGCCTCTCGCTGACCACGGTGAAAAACGTATGACAACCATGGTCCTAGTGAATGATATTTCCGGCGAAATGCCAATACGGGCCTACGATTCACGATGCGGGGCCAGCTAGTCAATCTCAAGGGTTGCGTCGTCTAGCACCTCAAGGCGCAGCGCGACCTCAAGCTCAGTGCCGCGTTCCTCGGGGGACCAGCCGAGTCCTGCCGCAATTTTGTCTAGCCGATACCAAACGGTACGCCGATCCACTTCCAGCCGATTGGCCGTCTCGTTGACACTGCGACCAGATGCAAAGTAAGTACGCAATGTCTCGCGCGCGACCTGCCCGCCCATCCGCAGATCATCGAGCGGAGAAAGATAGACATCTCTCAGCGTCCTGGCCAGCATGTCGTCGCGGCACATGGCCGCTTCGAGCACGACATCCGCGCACCGCGTGAACCTCTGCGGTTTTCGTCGAGCGACCACCAGCGCTGCTTGAGCTTCGTGATGCGTCCAGCGCCAACCATCGATGCCCTCGCGGGGCTCGCCTATTGTCAGCGATACCCCAGCCGGCCACCGCGTCGACACAAGGCGCTTGATATCACCGGCTACGGCCTCGCGCTGGCCACCAAGCCAGGCCCACACACTTTCCTCATCGTGCGACACACACATCAGTTGGCAGTCCAATCCCGCCGCCATGCCACGAATAGCCTGCCCCACGCCTAGGCCCATACCGATCATGCCAATATGCCAGGCGTCCAACTCGTAACCGAGCCCCACATCATCGACAAGCCCACCAGCAAGCAGCCGTCGTACTTGCTCGGCGCGGCGTTGCTCAGGCGAACGACTTGCACGTTGGATCTCATGCATGTACTCATCGTTGATCGAAGCGATCAGACTGTCGAGCAGCGACGCCTGCGTCCACTGTATGCGGCGCAGCTCTGCTCCATACCCCAGTAGACCGCCGCGATCGGCCTCCTCCATCACGAAGTCCCCGAGCAGCGCATAGGCGGCGGTATACCGACGTAGAATTGTGTCCAGCCCTACCCCGCTACGCGCTGCAAGATGCACCTGCGCCACTGCCTCCGAGGGAATGAGCCTAGCCCGTTCCTCTCCATGTTCGATGCCTGTCAGAGCGTAGTCCAAGACCGCCACGACCGCCGCGCTTTGCCCCTCCTCGTACTGGACGTCCCGACTCGCCGCGGGATCAGATGCGACATCGCGGATGCGAGCGACGATCGCCTCCTCTATCTCGACGCGCCGCGAGCGCAGCCGCTCAACCACGCCCACCCGAACATCCTCATATGATGCCGCACGCTCATTTGCGTGTCGACTCATCGCTGCAAAACCGGACGTTCCACGTTTTTATGTCCTCGCTGCCTCATAGACTTCCTGACGTAAAGACAGACAACAATCCAAAGCTAATTGCCTCCGATCATCATTAAGTCCCGGGCGATCCTCCACTTATGAGGCGCCGCTTCAGTCGACGCTGACGCAAGCAAGGATCAGACTGAGCGCCACAAGGGCAGTGAGCCGGAAGACGGCATCTACCATCTTCTCTCTTGCCCTGTTGCGACGGTCAGTGCTCTTGGCGGATGAGCTTACGAGACCAGTACGGGAATAGTCAAGATGTCATAAATAGGAATCTTTTGTTTCTGTGGACGATATAGTGCGGTGGCCACGGTCGACTATGTAGGTGATGCCTGCTTGTCCTGCTCACCGTGCGGCCCAAGCCACCAAGCGTTGGGACGCCCAGCGCCACCCGAGTGCTTGACTAGCATGCCAATGTCTGCCAGACGCGCGAGTAACTCGGAGACCTGACTGAGACTCGATACGCCAATGCCATCCGCGATTGTCTTGTTGCTCGCACCTGGATTGGCAGCCAAGAAGATCACGCACGCGCGTGCACGATATGCGCCCGGGTGCCGTAGCGCGACAGGAATCCGCACCTGTGCATAGGACGCTAACGGGCCAGGAGGTTGCTCCTGCGTGATTTTGCACGCCATCTCTTCTCCTCGCTTGATCTCTTGCACAACATCATGAGGATCGAGATATGGAGCCACTACAAGACCCGCCAACTGACCAAGCAGGCCGATAAACGGCGGAGCCTCGCCGATCACCAGGCGGGTATGGAGGATCCCAGCTACCGAAGCCACTGATGCCTCTGCCGTCAGCTCGGGCGGCTCGCCGTTTGCGTGAGACTGATCCCGGCCCACGTCCACCAAGGGATTCAGCGCCGCCAGCTCGCGGGCCCTGTGTTGCAGCACCGCAGGGCTTCCCGCTAGCGTCTCAAGTAGACAGACGCGTGCCAACAACGGCTCGCGATCCAAGGACACCAGCAACGCCGCGAGCGCAGCCAATACCCCGTCCTGCCAGCGGGTCTCTCGCGCAAACGCCTTGGACATCATTGCTGTCGATCGACTCGCCACTTGGCTCAGGACCGACAGGATGCAGACCTCCAGATCCTCGAAAAGATCATAGAACGTTGAGCGCGAAACGCCAGCGCGTGCGCTCACGCCAGCCACCGTGGTGCCGCGCAATCCCCGCTCACCAACCTCATCGACCATCGCCTCGAAGATGCGCTTTCGCTGCATATCTCGGGCTTGCTCGCGTGAGACCGGACCAGACCTCGGACGCGCCTCGCCATCCTCAGCCCACTGCATCAACCACCACTGGACCGATCACGTTGCTCATAAGAACTGCTGCACGACTCAGCAAACGCCCTCTCTGGCGCAAAGATCGAGCCGGCGGGTGCGGACATCAGGCCGCACGATACCAGGATGTATAGACATGGGATATAAACGCTCTGGACATAAACAGTCGGGACGTATGTCGTTGGCGGGGCTATGGCCAAACCACTATCCCCAGCCACCCAGGTGCTCGGTGAACGTCTCCGCGCCCGCCGCGAAGCCCTGGGTCTCAGCCAGGAAGCTTTGGCCCATCAAGCCGACATCCACTGGACATTCCTTGGGCAGGTCGAGCGGGGACGGCGCAACCTCAGTCTGCACAACCTGCTCAAGCTAGCGGCGGGGTTGGGGGTCGACCCGGCGGAGCTGGTCCAAGGCCTCCAGCCACCGAAAGACGCGTCACAGGCGTAGCCATGCCTTCCATGTCCCCCGTTCATCGTACCGACACTGGCAGCGACACCGAGCCTCCCCTGGACTCGATGTTCTCCCCCACTCGCCTGTCAGCCCCGATCATGGCAGCCATAGTCACCTGGGTCATCGGTGTCTATGTCGCACTCATCCTTGAGTCTCCCTACTGGAACGACGATATCCTGGACAAAAACCTGCCAAGCATTTTGAAGGCGACCCACACCTCTCTTGGTGGGTACATATGGACTCAGATTTCTGCATTTGTGAGCATCGATGCGCGCTTTGATCCCGGTCTTCTCGCGTGGACATTTTCACTATTCGACGTGTTCGACAACCGAAGCTCGTATAAGCTAGTCATAGGTCTGCTGCTTGCGCTGGCTCTTTCGATCACAGGCCTATGCGTCGCCGCAATGGCAAGAAATTGGGTGCCCGCCGGGGCATTCGTGCTTATTGCGTCGGGCACGCTTCAGGTACGCCTATGGGCCGATGGCATCACCTCATTTGCTGGAGTGATGACGCTCACTACAGCGTTGACTTTCGGGGCACTTCTACTGCTGCTCGTAAAACCTGGACGCGGATGGATGGTGTTGGCCGGTGGACTTTACCTGGCGGCGCTACTTACATACGAGGCCGTTTTCCTCTTTGCACCAGTCATGATCATCATCATCATCCTGCTGAGGAGAGATTGGCGCCCAGCGATCGCAATTGCCGTACCAGCGCTACTTGCTTTGCTGACAGCCCTCTCACTGAGACTCTTTACAAATGCGCACCCGATAGCGGAGTACACGCTCAGCTTTGGTCCTGGCGCTGTGCTCACGACGTTTGCCAAGCAGATGATCGCAGCCTTCCCACTATCCCAGTGGTGGCTCGGTCATACGACCGGACTGCCGCCTATCGCCGGGACCTTTATCCTGATGTCCGCGGTGCTAATTGGTATCCCTGTCTTTCTGGGTCTCCGCCGCCTCGCGGAGAATTTGCGGTTGCCAAATGAGCGTGTTGTCTATCTGTACGGTCTGCTCGGGGTGTGGATGTGGGTCGCACCCGCAATCCTCATCGCCGTTACAAAGCGCTGGCAGACGGACATCCCATGGGGCCAAGGCTACATCTCGGTCGTCTATGAGTATTTTGGTCTTGCGCTCTGTCTGCTATCGCTGTGGCTTATCATCGGTAGCCGGCTGCAGGCCAGCCACGGTGGACGCAGTCCGCGTGCCTGGAATGCAGGCGGCGCCGCCATGCTTGCGCTCCTGTCGACTCTCACCATGGCAGCCAATCTCTCGCTGATGCCCTGAGAATCACATCACAAATTTCTCGCCGGCAGCTGGGTCCGACCTTATACGCCTCAATATCACTCTAGTTAAGCTTATAAAATTACCTTTAGCCCAAAGCGCTTATGAGCGATGAGAAGGATCGCTGCCACTACTCTCACCGCGGTAGCGTCCCAGCAGACCAAAGGGCACAAGCGCTGCAGAACCGAGCCTTCGGTGGCCCGCCACGCGCATGAGACCGCGCTGCTGGTCGGGGCTGAGCAGACCACCCTCATCGATCAGCGGCAGGCCCGTGCTGACGCGCGACTCCAGCGCGTGGTAGGCATCCTGGTAGTCCTGAGCGACACTCTCGAGCCTACTGATAAAACTCTCTCGTTCAAGCTCCTGCCAAATCCGCGGTGCCGCCTCTGAAGGAGGCGCCGCAAGCGCCTCTTCGTACACTGCAACCAGCTGGTGAGCCACTTCGCTCCAGCTTGGAGTTGAAAGTGCGTGCAGTTCTGCGAGGTGGCTATCGCGTGCCGCGCCACTGCTAAGCAGCGGCAAAACAGCAGCAGCGCTAGCGACGGGGTCCCACGGAATCAGGGTCGCAGCAGTACCGGCCACCTCCGACAGGGATGCTTGCGAAGCGAACAGGCATGGCAAATCAGCCCGGGCTGCCTCGATCGGGATCAGGCCAAACCCCTCATACACGGTCGGATAGACCAGAGCTTGAGCATGGGCATACAACCAGCTCCTGCTCGATTCATCCACCGGTCCCAGATCGATGACGAACCCCGCGAGATCAAGGCGTTGCCTCAATAGCTCCCGCTCTCGCTCTCGAGACGATCCATGCGGCACATGCGCGCCCGCAAGTACCAACCGTCCGTCCCAGCCAAGTTTCCGTAGGGCTCCCAGCAATTCGATCGCAAATGGCCGATTCTTGTGCGCGTAGTCGGCGCCTAGACAAAGCAGAAACGTGTCGTTTGCCTCGAGTCCTTCGGGGCGGCTTCCCGGAAGGTTATGGGATTTGGGAGCTTCGGCGCCGATGCCAACGACGTGCGTGCGACCCCGGGGTAGGAAATCCTCGGAGAGCGCATCACTTCGGGCATGCTCGGAAAAGAAGATTGTCTGATCTGCGCCGGCAAGCGCAAGTCGAGTGGTGCGTCTATACATGCGCCATATATCGACATCTGGATGATAAGACTGATTGTGGTAGGCGATGAGGTCTTGCTGACCTATCACCACCCGTTCGCCCACCAGCCAGAGAAGTGCAAGATCCTCCGGAGTAAACACCTGCTGGGGCCGATGCACAACATTCGTCAAAGGCGGCTGGTCGATCGCCTGCTCGTAGGTCAGAAGTCCGACCTCGGGTACGCTTTCCAGGGCCTTTGCCGCGCGCTCGGAGAGATCTGGTGGAACCAACACCCTGACTGCGACTTCGCGCTCGTGCGCCAACGCCATAATCAGCTCAATGATGTAGGTCTGCGTGCCACCCGCGGTCGGTGTTAGGGCGCGTCCGTCGATCGTCACCGAAAGCCCTCGCAGAGCGATCTGCGCCCAATTTACGGCACGGCGCAGTGAGCTACGCTCATCGTTGTTCACAGTCTCGCGGATAGAGTCGCCAATTTGTGCCATGGACACGCTCGATCCGTCGACTGCCTGGCGAACAAAATCACCCTCCACCAGCACATCGTCGGCGAGGACGTGCACCATCCCTAGAGCAGTCATACGCACTGCCAGATCCGCAAGCGCATCGTCCAAAGCAAGTGACTTGTCGAAGGATCCCGCCAGCTCCAACGCCGCGCGGCGGATATATGTGCAGCCAGGACCCATAACCGCGATCTTTGGACGCAGATGCAGAGTTCGCTCAGCGACTCGATGCGCGCGCCGATCTATAGAAACATGATCTTTGTCGAAAGATTTGCCACTACGGTCATCCAGCCTAGAATGGCTAGTGTCGGCAGGCCCATCGCCACCAGCGAGATCCACAGCGCCGGAGCCCAGACAGAGAGGAGTGGCGCTCGCAACGATCGAGTCGCTTACGGCAGCCATCCGAAGACGCTGCAGCCATTCAGAAGCAACGATGATCCCGGGAAAAACCAAAACCAGGTCGGCGAGAAAACTCACCCGCACGGCCTCGCTGAGAGCCGTGACCTCATTACTCTGCGGCACCACCAAACCCAGCAACCTCTCACCGTGCGACTCGACAGCAAGCCTGTCGACGATCAGCTCAATAGGCTCGACCG
The DNA here is from genome assembly GCA_963705245.1 of uncultured Solirubrobacterales bacterium. GTDB lineage: Bacteria > Actinomycetota > Thermoleophilia > Solirubrobacterales > Solirubrobacteraceae > Palsa-744. The sequence goes on from OY970062.1 coordinate 826,201, forward strand.
GGCCCACAAGGAGAATCGGGGTTGAAGGATCCGTATGTTCTACGACGCTGTGCACGGTGGCAACGGTTCGCTCATCAGTCGCGAACAGCGGTATACAGATAGCGGCCGACCCCCGATCGAGCCCCAAAGATTGATCAGAAGCGATTGGGTGCATTATGTCCACCTGTTGTTAGGCCGGAGCATCGGGAACCGTGTAGAGAATGACTCCTCCCACATGCTTGCCATGGAGACCCAATTGTGCAAGGACACCTGGCCATGGGCCTGCGACAGCGGGATCCACCACCACGTGACTGACATAATGCTGTCGAATAAACGTACCCAATGCAGGAGCGGGAGGCGGCATATTGAGATCGAGTTGACCGACGATTGGTTCACTACTGAAGGGAGGTGGAACGACCTGCGACACATAGCCCTCAGGCATGTAAAAGGCGAAACCTGTCTCAGCCTGCCACAACGTCGACACGTCATTATATCCGTAAGGCAGCACCATCACTGTCTCGCCTGGAGTCAGATAGTGCTTATACAAAGCTGTAGAGAAGAAGCGTGGATTATGTGGAGTAGCGCCATAAAGAGATGGGGTGACATTCGGAAAGAGCATGACAACAGCCAGCAGCACCACAAGCCAACGACCGATAACACGTCCAGTTGGCCGAGCTAGCCAGGCGGCCATACCGATCGAGACGGCTAACGAAGTGAACAGCGCGATGCGTGAAGGAAGCAGATCGTTGAAAATTGTCGAATGTTGGACCAAATCAAAAGGTAGAGGTACTGTCTGCTCGCCGGCAACATGCAGGTGTGCCCCGAGTGCCGCGACGAAGCTCAGCACGGCAACGATCAACACAAGTCGGGTAAGGGTACGACGACGTTCGACCCCGAGGGCCCACACCAGGAAAGCAATTGCCAGCGGAATGCTCAGATAGCCGTCGTCACCAGTAACTCCCCCACCAACATATGTAGCACTCAAGGATTGGAAATCGCTATGGCCCAGCCACGTCGCGACCGTCGGAAAGAAAGGATTCAGCAGGTCTTGTGCGTAAACATCCCAGTATGGTCCAACGCCTTTAGGGAATTCGCCACTGAACAGTGCGTAGTAGAAGAAAGGTGACGCCACCACGAGTGCGAGCATGCCCGCACCAATCGTCTCGAGCACGAGACCAACGATCCTCGATCGCTGCGGCGATGGTGCCAGGAATCGTGCGCAGATTAGGATCACCGCCCCAAAACCGACGCACTCTGCAAGCAGTTCCGTCGAGAGTCCAGCCTGCAAGATCAGGACCAGTGCCATAGCAATCACATATGCGCGCCGTGAGATCTCACGATCGATGCGTCGCAAGGCGATATGAATCATCACCGGAATCAAAAAGACCAGCGTTAGATTCATGTGGCCAGTCAACTGTCCGAACTCGTAGGAACTGAATCCAAACAGGTATCCGCCGACGACCGCCGGCAGCTCTCGCCCGACCAGGCGTCGACATAGCAAATATGCGGTTAGGGCACTAAGCGCACAGCTGAGAACTGCAAGGATATTATAAGAGAAAATTGGTCCAAAGAGGGCGGTAACGGGAACCATGAAGATCGCCGCGGTAGGGATCAGCGCGGCCTGTGCGGTGTTTACACCAGCAGGCGACCATAGATAGTGGCTGACGAAAGGATTCAACCCGTGGGCTATCGCATGCGGCCACCAAGCCATAGCCCACATGTACTGTGCGGGGTCACCTGTTCCCACCGAAGCGCTGACGGTGCCCGGATGGGTGATTATGTGACGCCCGATGGTGAGAAGAGCCATCAGCAGATAGAAAGCGAGTGCCAGAGTCCAGGTCGGCGCTATCCCGACATGGCGTTTTGATCTTGGCGAGGATCCGGGGCCCGATACCTGAGCGACGTGACTCACACCGAGCGTCTCGTGCTCGCGGTCAACAGCGCGTGGGGGGGCCGTTGTTTTCAAGCTGTCCCCTCCTTATGACCCCTGCCACCATGAAACATCCCTGCAAACGCACGGGTGGCGCGCCGGGCTCGACCTCCCGAGTCAGCACTCAACTCTTCCATTCTCCGGCGCATCCGCATGCCCACGGCTTGGGGTGCCAATAGCGATTGAACGTCCGCTTGCGCCCTTAGCGCCCGGAGACGAGCAGGCTCACGATTGTGTTGACGTTGAACCTCAGATAGCAAGCGAGCGGCGTGCTCAATATCCGGCTCGGCCCAGCTTGACCCGGCCGGGTAGTGCTCCACTCCTTCACCAACACGCGTAGGTGCCCACGCTACTGGGTAAGCATTATCTTCATTCATGAACTCCGTATTGCCACCATAGTTCGTAGCAATTACAGGCTTGCCTGCTGCCATCGCCTCGGCCAGAGGCAGACCATGCCCCTCACTGCGATGCAGAGACAGATAGCAGTCGCAAGCGGCGACCAGCGCATCACGTTCATGGGACGGCATGGTTTGGTCGATCAGCACGACGTCTTGACGCTCGCCAACGGCAGCTGCCACTTCAACCGAACGGTCAGGACGGTGATGTCCGTTGACCGACTTAACCACGAGGATAGCGCCGTCCTCGGGCCGAAAGGCTTTGCAAAACGCTTCGATAGCGCCAATGGGGTTCTTGCGCTCCAAAGTTGAGAGATAATCAAACATGACAAGTACCCGAAAGCCACGTGGAAGCTGGACTGAAAGTTGAGTAAGTATGGAAGGCTGCGATACCGACGGCGGAAACCCGAGCACCGGTACGTCTACCCCAGCCTCGATCAAACGCGCAGCGAAATGCGAATATGTCCATACCTCCGTCAATCTTCTACTGGCCTCCCGCCAACCCAACGGCAACACGTCTACCTCCCAGCTCCAGATCCCTATTGTTGTACGACCGTCGCACGTGGGAGAATCTGGACCGTCTAAATACGGAATCAGCTGCTCGGGATTGAGACACAGCAGATTAAAGGTGATTTCGTCAGCTGTTGGACACAACCCATCCACCTGCTCGATACTCACCGAGTCGCGACCGTCCAGCGGAATGTCATGCTCAAGGACAGGAACGCCTACGCTGCGTAGTGCCGTGACGTAGCGCCGTGCGGCCTCACCCACGCCGACCGCCGCACCGAGATAGCCGGCAAGCTCGACCGAGGGGCCACGATCCATCAGCGTGTCAAGCCCCGCAACTGCACACACACGTAATCTACGTCCTCGCGCGTCAGTGTCGCGGATGAGGGTAGGTTGATACCCCGACGTCCGAGGTCTTCGGCCACCGGGAAGTCCTTGCCCTCATTGAGCTCGCGATACATCGGGAGCGTGTGCAGCGGGTAAAAGAAGGGCCGTGTCTCGATTCCAGCGTCGTCGAGAGCCGCCATGACTCGATCGCGCGAGCCGAACCGCTGTTCGTCGAGGACCGCACACACAATCCAGAACGCGCTTTTCGCCCAAGGCTCCTCAGGGGAGAGCTCAATCCCATCCTCCCCACCGAGCGCCTCACGATACCAGCCGGCAATCTCGCGGCGACGCGAGAGGTGCCAGTCGATGCGCTCCAGTTGAGCGAGGCCGATGGCGGCCTCGATGTTGGTCATCCGATAGTTGAATCCCACCATCGGGAACCAATAGCGCCGCTGTGGATCCTGGCCCTGGCCATGCAATTGACGCACCGCTGCAGCAAGCCGGTCATCGTCACTGACAACCATTCCGCCCTCGCCGGAGGTGATGATCTTGTTGCCGTAGAAGGAGAACGTGGCGAGCGAGCTCATCGAGCCCGTGATGCGATCGCGATAGGTTGCGCCATGGGCCTCAGCGGCATCCTCAATCACCCATAGTCCATGGTGCTCGGCCAGCTCCATGATTGGATCCATGTCGGTCGGATGCCCGTAGAGATGGACGACCACGATCCCACGCGTGCGTTGAGTGATGGCCTCCGCTACTCGCTCAGGGTCCATGTTCCAGGTGCGTGGCTCCGCGTCGACAAACACCGGTTGTCCGCCGCAGTAGACCACCGGGTTGGCGGTCGCAACATAGGTGAGAGTCGGCACGATCACCTCGTCGCCCGGCCCAACTCCATGAGCCAACAGCGCCAGGTGCACGGCTACCGTCCCGTTGCAACACGATACCGCGTGACGAACACCGCAGAATTCGGCAAAGGCGGACTCAAAGCGCTCCAGATACTTCCCGCTAGAGGAGATCCAAGTGGAGTCCAGGCAGTCGAGCACGTACTCGCGCTCGCGGCCCACCAGCGCCGGCGCAGCAACCGGGATGCGTCGTCGGTCCACGTCAGTCACCGAACTCCAGGCACATGACTATCTTCTCGACGGGCCGTCCTGTACGTTCGACAGCCTGGCGCTCCTGCTCATGGAAACCCAGCGAGGCGTACAGGCTGCGGGCTCCCACGTTATCGGCGTATACGCTCAGACGCACAGCGGGACAGCCTCGCAGACGGGCCTGATCGATCGTCCAAACGGTCAATCGGCGTCCTACGCCTCGTCCCTGGCATGCGTGGTCGATAAAGACCCCAAAACTGGGAATCTCATACCCCTCGTCGAAGCCGCGCAACATCGAAAGCCCAAGCAGGTCTTTCTTGCACAGAGCGATGTAGTAGTCATCTTGGCGTGGCTCGAGCGCGATCCGGTGCGCGTGCACGCTGGTGAGCGGGAAAGGATCGAACTTCTCGGTGACAGCAGGAATGGAGTTGCGCTCGAACAGCGCAGCGAGCGCGCTGGCATCCTCAGGTCTCACCTTCTCGAAACACAGATCCTCACACGACATGTCGAGAGCACTGGAACCGGGATCAGACATCGAGGATACGTGCAAAGTCTTTCGCGATCTCATCGAAGACGGGTAGCCGGCTGTCCACATTCATGTCGCCCAGCTCCTGTGCCACGAGGTCTAGAAAATCAAGAGCCGGCGCAGCCCCACGGCTCTCTTCGATCAGCTGCAAGAGACCTTCAGCGTAGCTGAGCTCGCTGTAAGACGCCGCGAGCGCGCGGGCTCTCTTTCCTAACGTCCGACGGCGGTCCAGCCCGTCGACCAGCTGACGCAGGGCCTCGTCGGCGGCACCGAAGTCCCCCGCCGAGACTCGTGCAACCGTCCCCTCCGGCAGCTCTCCGAAAAAACCCGACCCGAAACATAGAATTGGCCGTCCATAGGCGAGCTGGCGCATCAGCGACGCTGAGCTTCCCTCCATCACCGGATGGCGAAGATTGATGAACACGTCGGTCTCGGCCATCAGACGATCCAGCTCGACCTCAGGGCGCCAGCCAAGGATCTCCACGTTCATACGGCCGGCATGGCGAGCGATAAGGCGGCGCAGGTCGTTTACATAACTCTTGAAACCATCATCGGGCCCCACCACAGTGTAATGCACACGTGCCGCCAGCTCGGGGTCGTCGGCGAGCATCTCAACCACGCGATGCACCTGCTTGTTAGGATTGAGATGCCCCACGGTGAGCAGCCGCACAGGTCCATCGGACTCATGCGCAGGCGCACTATCGACCCTGCGAAGGACCTCGTCATAACACGGCAAGTGCAAGGCGCGTACAGGTCCTAGCCAGCGAGCACGGATGTCCCTGGCCTGACTCTCGGAGTGAGTAACCACTCCATGAGCCTTACGGATTCCCTCCTCGTAGAGTGGGTAGCGAAGCACTTCCTCGTCAGACTCCCATACCGGCCGACGCTCCCCCTCGAGCGATGCACGCGCTATCTCCGCGCCATCTTCACCATAGTAGGCTCGCATCCGTTCCACGTAGGTCTCACGTGCCGGCTCGGGCTCGTGCAGCCACAGTCCTGCGTAGAGGTGATGCAGGACGCGGTCATGCAAAATGACCACGCCTGGATTACGTTGCGCAACCGCGTGCATGTGGCCGTGGAAGGGCAAATAATCGCCCATGTTGTAGACGATTGCGTCTCGCATGGGTAGGAGCTTCAGATCATCGGAGTCACTTGAGTATGTAATGACGCGCAGATCAGTGGGATGGTGAGGGGGTTCATCCGAGGTCCAGATCTCTACTTCCGCCGATGTCGAGAGCACCTTGGTCACGTGGCAGCTGAACTCTCCGATTGCACTGCGAGTCGACAGCGGTGTGAACCACGCTATTCTCATCGCAACGTCACTTTGTCAGACATTGGATTACCCGATCCCATGAGATTCCAAGCTCGTCGATAGTGTCATATGCTGCCTGACCCAGGCGTTCAGCCAGCACACGATCCGTAGCCAGCTCGTCGATCGCGACGGCAAGCTCATCTACACCGTCAACGACCCGCCCATTGCGGCCATCCTCTATCAGCTCAAGTGTGCCACCAGAGTCCACAAGAGTGATAACGGACTTGCGGGCATGGAATGCCTCAAGTGTCACATAGCCATAGGAGTCCTCGTCGTATGGCAGATATATAACGCCTCTGGCGTCAGCCAGCAGGCGCAACTTCTCATCGTCTGTGATCCATCGTGGAATAACCTTCACCCGATCCTCCAGGCTGTGCTCGTGGACAACCGACATCAGTCGGTTCAGATCCTCAGGCGTCTCGGCCTGACCAGCGATGACCAACCGAGCCGAGCTCTTGACGCTTGCCATAGCCTGGACCGCGACATGCTGTCGCTTACCGGCGGTGATTCGACTGGGGAAAAAGAAATAATCCCCATAGTCCTCACAATGATAATCGTTTGAGTCAAAAAGCGGAGGAAACAGCACGTCTGACTCAAGTCCGCTGTATAGCTTAAGTCTATGTCCAACAATTTTTGAATTTGTGTATATATGATTGGCCTCACCGAGATAGCGGCGATCACTGTCAATAATCGCGTCTCTAATACGGTGGCCTGACGGAGTATTCGGTATATCTTGGTAGCGAGTACCCCACAGGTCGTACGCTTGCCGGAACTGATGCAAAAGCCACAGCACCTTGTTCTCATGAGGCACGTAGTAGGCCGGGAACTTCAACGCCACAACTCGGTCGACGTTTGCCAAACGCACGAGCCGCGTCGCGAGCATGTGATCGACGATCCGCTCCGATGGATTCCACTGGAACGGTATCCTCACAATCTCAGCTTGATGTCCGTAGTCCTCAAGCTTGTCGTGCAACCACTCGGCCAGCAGCTCTGCGCCACCTCGTACAAACGGGGCCTGATTGTTGACAATTGCTACATTCATCCGAGTAGACTTCCCACTACGCGATCCCAGCTTATGTCCTTAACTCGAAGAGTCTCGCGGGCATGCTCTCCCATCTCTGCCGCTACCCTCGGATCAGAACGCAAACGATCGATGGCGGCCGCCAGGGCGGCCGGTTCAGGCTCAACAATCAGGCCGTTCTCCCCGTCTTCAATGATCTCAAGCGTACCACCCGAATCTGAGCATGTGATGACCGGCTTGTGAGCCTGAAATGCCTCAAGAGTTACATAACCATAAGAGTCCTCAAGAAAGGGAATATAGAGAACCCCGATACTTCGGGAGATGAGTTTCGCCTTCTCATCCTCGCTGATCCAACGTGGGATCAGCTGTACTCGATCCTCAAGCCCATGACGAGAGATCAGTTCGTGCAGTGGACGTAGCTGCTCAGGACTGTCAGCGGCACCTGCGATAACCACTCGCGCATCGGTAGCCAAATGTGCCGCCGCCTCTACGGCTAGGTGCTGGCGCTTGTGACCTGTGATGCGACAGGGATAGAAAACATAGTCTTCAGCAGATCCGGGCACAAACCGTTGAGGTTCCCCCAGCGGGGGATACAGGACTTGGCCCTCGAGGTCGTTGAACTCTCGCAGGCGATCAGCCACGATCTGCGAATTAGTGAAGATCTGCTTTGCCTCGCGCAGATAAAGATCGTCGGCAGCGACCACGGCATGTCGAACAGCCAAGCCCTCCGGAGTAGAGGGAATATCCTGGTACGGGGTGTCCCATAGGTCGTACGCACCACGGTGATGATGGATGAACCACAGACGCTTGTTGGGATGGCGCAGCAGATAGCTCGGTGTGCGGATCGCCACCAGAACGTCCGCGGCATCGCTGACATCCATCATCCGAATCGCCAACATCTGCTCGAGCATCTTGTCCCAGATCGAAACAAATGGAATTTCGATTGTGTCGACCTCATGACCACGCTCGCGCACAGCACGCACGAGGTCCCGGACGATCATGCGCCCCCCGCCCTCGATAAAAGGTACAAAAGTGCTGGCGACTAACACCCTCACGGCCAGATGGAACCCTGGCCCCGCAGAGCGACAACGGACGTCATCGGTGCAGTTCGTCGTGTAATTCCGAGACCTGCTGCTCAAGCGATTCAATGGCTCGTGCCTGAGCTGCAAGTTGACGCAGCAGGAAGGTGATGACACGCGCGTTGGCGCCATTCCAAACAGACTGAGCTTCGGGCAGTGGATATAGCCCCTGCCTCAGAATTCGCCGAAACCGTACAACGATTGGTTTGGTCAAACGGCGGCGTGAAGGAGTCGGCAGCGTACGAAGATCGTGAGCTGCGTGCAGATGTCCAAGATCTCCCGACACCGCGTGCTCAAGGGCAAACGACGGTAGGCGCCTGTCGAGTGACATGGAACGATTGGCGTTCTGTCGGAGACGAGTAGCAACGAGAGTAGTACGGCCATCCTCAGCGGTGTCCGTCTCGTTCAGTATGTCGGTGGCGCTGAGGTCGTGCGTCACAGAGCTGCCATATTAGCGATGTACCCAGAGCAGCGCCCGCGCTAGCTGGAGTAGCGTTGCCCAGATCAGTCCAGAGGCCTCAACATGCAGTCCATGAACGCAACCTTCATGGTCGCTGGCGCTGCCTCTGCAACTTGACCGTCTACATTCCCCAGCCGAACGATCGTCAGCCATTGCAAGCGCGCCCGCTCCATGGGGATGGGATCGATGTCGCGATCGCTCCAGGTTCGCACACGCGCCTCTCCGCGGACACTTCGCGCCTCCCCGCCGCCCGCATGGGCTCGGCACCATCCAACACCCACCCACGATGATTGTGCAGGGCGCAGCCCTTGACGATCCGCGAGCCGGGCAACTACTACGAGCTCCTACGCGCAATCGCGCGCGGCGCAACACACTTCAACGAGATCCTGCATCAGTCCAAGACCTCCGAGCCAACTGCTGACCGGACCGACACACACGACCTCGATCGCCTGATCGAGCTGCGCGGACGCATCCGCGGCGCCGGCGCTGCTGCGCTGTACATGTTCGCGCGCGACTTCCACGACAGCCTGACCGAGCGCGCCGAACACGACGGCGTCCGCCTCGTCTCAGCGGACGATCTGTTCGCCCCCCCCCCCCCCCCCGCGAGCTGACTCGGTTACAGTCGCTCAGAACACTGCGACTGCCAGACGATGGCGTGAGAATCGGCGACGACCCTCACGCCGATGAGAGATCGTGGCGAGCGAGCTCGCTGCCGCGCTCAAAGTCCTCCCAGCTCAAGTCCGGGAAGTCGGGTAGCGACCCCGCAAAGCGACCCTCTGATCCGGCCGGAACCGCCTGCACCACACGCAGGTGGGCGCCAGGCGCGACACCCAGGCGCACCAATTGATCGGCGGGGATACTCCCGTCAGAGGCCACGACCAGCTCGTGATCAGTGTGCTTGCTCACTGCACTCACGACACCAAGTGTAGCCCCACCACACAAGCCCGCTCGGGCCCTAGCGCATTCCAGATGTGATGCCACTCACGGCCAGGCGTCCCAGCAGGACGACTGGCACTGGCTGGTTAGCTGCCAGACCCCGCACAAGCCGCACCGGTGCTCCGCGGGACATCACAGTGCCGGCCGCAAGCACATAGCAGCCGACGACATCCAGATCTCCACTGATCCCCGGGGTCGGCGGGTAGCCTGCTTCGCTCCATGTCCACCACTGCGCCGATCCCGATCATTGGGGAGCCCCTTCCCCGCGCCGCCGAGGCATACGCGACGCCTGAGAAGTTGAACTGGATGCTCGCCGCACACGGACACGGGCCGGAATGGGCACAGGTCTTTCATATCTCGTCTGACGATGCCCAGCGTGCTTGGAGCGCGATCGCGCAAACCGTCCCTGGTGTCCCCATCGCCTCAATCCGGGACGCGGGCTCGTACGGCGTCAGCTGCGAGGTGCGCATCGTCCTCGTTATCGGCATACGCACAGCGCCCGTTCTGAGCGCATGGCATTACGCCCAACAGGGCGACGCCCCACGACTGGTAACCGCGTTCCCGACCCCCTAACATGCACTCATGCCAGCGATCCGTGAGATCACCACCCTCGACATGGTCGAACTGACCGAGCCGGTCAAAGGAGCCCCCGCCGGTTCTCGCGGCGGAGTGCTGGAGCTGCGCGACAGCGACGTGGCGATGATCGAGATCACCACCATGCCGCTCGAGCCGATTCTCGACAGGATCCTCTTCGTCCCGCTCTCCAAGCTGCGCCGCGTCGACTGACGAGCCATTCCAGGCGCTTCTCTCGGCCCGCACCCCCCTGCGCCTGAGTGTCCATTCGCAACCCGACGCTCGCGATTAGCGACAAAATCATAACTTGCAAAGTCACAAGTTTGCAAGTTGTAGTGGCGAGCGAGCTCGCTGCCGCGCTCAAAGTCCTCCACTCGCTCTCGCTACCTCCGCGCTGCCTCGATGCGATCAGGACTGCGGGTGGTGTGACCGCAACCTCCGCAGAGCCCGCATCATGGCTTGCCACGAGGGGATTACGCCTGGTATTTCAAACGAAGGGAGATCGTCGCCAAACGACGGCAGCGGTCCAGACCGCAATCGCGGCTGCTCCGAAGACTGCTCCACGACAGCGTCTGCCGAAACATTGACCGCAGACTTCGTCTCGGTGGTCATCCGCTCTGACATCCTGATCGAGTCTAACGCCCCTGTATACCGGCCAGCGTGACCGTCAACGCGACTATGACCACCGCGAGCGTCCATGCCTTGACGCAGGGCCCGCATCATGGCTTGCCACGAGGGGATTACGCCTGGTATTTCAAACGAAGGGAGATCGTCGCCAAACGACGGCAGCGGTCCAGACCGCAATCGCGGCTGCTCCGAAGACTGCTCCACGACGGCGTCTGCCGAAACATTGACCGCAGACTTCGTCTCGGTGGTCATCCGCTCTGACATCCTGATCGAGTCTAGCGCCCCCGTATACCGGCCAGCGTGACCGTCAACGCGACGATAATCATCAGCAGCGAGCCCGCAAGCGCTCGTGTCTTGACTGCGAGGCGTTTGTTGGTCTTGACGATGACGGCATCGAGAAGACCGACGAGCTGCAGCGCAATGACTTCTTCGGTGAGTCCACTTGAAAGCTCGTAGATCTGCCACGGCGTCAATCTCAGATCCACGCCTGCCTGCAGCAGCGCAATCAGGGCGAGCAGGCCGGACACACCGATCGCGATCAGGGGCTGCCACCAGTCATGCCCGAGCATTGACCGCAGAGGTATGGCAGCCACTATCAGCGCCACGTCCACACCCAGAACACCGACGGCAATCGCGTCGCGGCTGCTTGCCACCGCAGCCTGGATCTGCAGCTGCGTTTCGGCGAGATTGACGATCGGGGTTGCGGGATCAGGCATGCTCGCGCAGGCGCTCCTAGGTTGTGATAGACCGATTCCAGGGCCCTCACCACCTGTTCCGACGGGATCCGCAAAAGAGGACAGCTGGACCAGGGACTTTTCTGGATCGCGCCGCGCCGCTGTATTGCGGGTCTCCGCACCCACCCCCGGTACCCTTCCAACGCATGCCCCAACCGGACAGCAGCTCCGTGCCTCCGATCGTCATCGAGGCCGTCAGCAAGACCTTTCGCGTGCCCGAGGAGCGCACCCACACGCTCAAGGAGCGCGCGCTGCATCCCCTGCGCCGCATCCGTCACCAAACTTTCAAAGCGCTGCAGGACATCTCCTTCGATGTTCGCCCGGGCGAGTTCTTCGGGATCGCCGGGCGCAACGGCAGCGGCAAGAGCACGCTGCTGAAGTGTCTTGCCGGCATCTACGGTGTCGACACCGGTCGCATCTGGATGAACGGGCGCCTATCGCCCTTCATCGAGCTCGGCGTCGGCTTCAACCAGGATCTGGCCGCGCGCGACAACGTCGTGCTCAACGGGATCATGATGGGACTCTCCCCGCGCGAGGCCCGTGCGCGCTATGACGCGGTGATCGACTTCGCCGAACTGCGCGAGTTCGAGGAGCTCAAGCTCAAGAACTACTCCTCTGGCATGCACGTGCGTCTGGCCTTCTCGGTCGCGATCCAGGTCGACGCCGACATCCTCCTGGTCGACGAGGTCCTGGCCGTCGGCGACGCCGCGTTTGCACAGAAGTGCTTCGACGTCTTCAACCGCATGCGCGACGAGGGCCGCACGATCGTCTTCGTGACCCACGACATGGCGACGCTGAACCGTTTCTGCCATCGCGCGCTGCTGCTGGAGAAGGGCTCGATGGTCCACCTCGGAGAGCCACACGAGGTCGCTGACCGCTATCTGGAGATCAACTTCGGGCGCGACCCCGAGGCAAGCGCCCGCGCGGGCGAGGAGCACGGCGGCGGCGATGGCGAGGCCCGCATCGCCGAAGCTTGGGTGCAAGACGAGCACGGCGAGCGCCAAGCCTCACTGCCCCAAGGGCGCCCGATCACCCTGAAGGCGCTTGTCGCGTTCGCGGTCGACGTGCAGGACCCGGTCGCCAGCGTCTACGTGCTCAACGAAGACCACGTCGCCGTCGTCGTCGCCAGCACCGCTCGTGAGCACGAGCGCAGCGGCCGCTTCAGCGCGGGCGATGAGGTCCTGTTCTCCTTCTCCTTTGACAACGTCCTCGCTCCCGGACGCTACAACCCCCTCTTCACGCTCGCCCACCGCGGGACCGGCATGGACCTGATGGACCGCTTCGAGGGCGCCTTCTCGTTCGTAGTCACCGGTCCCGAGGCGATGGGCGGCCTCGTCGACGTCCCGGTCCAGATGAGCGTCAGTCGCGCAGAGACGCCAGTCGACCCCCAGCAGGTGCGAGCGTGAGCACCGAAACCCTTCCCTACGAGCCCGCCCCCCCTCATGCGGACCTGGGGCGCCCGATCAAGGGGCCCCGCGCGCTGACCAACGACTGGACGCGCTTCTGGCATCTGACCTACAACATCGCGCGCAACGAATTCAAACTGAAGTTCTTCGGTTCGGCGCTCGGCTACGTCTGGCAGGTGATGCGTCCCCTGCTGCTGTTCGGCGTGCTGTATGTCTTCTTCGTCGTCATCAGCCACGTCGGCCGTGGCGGCAAGCCAAGCGAACAGTTCTACGGCGTTCAGCTGCTCGGCTCGATCGTGCTGTTCACGTTCTTCGCCGAAGCCACCGCCGGCGCCGTACGCAGCGTCGTGGACCGCGAGAACCTGGTCCGCAAGATCCAGTTCCCGCGCATGGTCATCCCCCTCTCGGTCGTACTGCTCGCCTTTTTCAACCTGATGCTGAACCTCGTCGTAGTCTTGATCTTCGCGCTCATCTCCGGCGTTCACCCGATGCTCAGCTGGCTCGAGCTTCCGCTGATCCTCGTGATGCTGATCGTCTTCGCGACCGGCATGGCGATGCTGCTCTCCTCGATGTTCGTCTACTTCCGCGACATCCAACCGATCTGGGAAGTCGCCAGCCAGATCCTCTTCTACGGCTCCCCGGTCATCATCCCGGTCGAAAAAGTTCGCGAAACACTCCTCACCCCCAAACCTCCCCATCACCCCCTCCCGTTCCTGTTTCACCTCTACACGCTCAACCCCTTGGTCGCGATCTTCCAGCAGTTTCGCCACGCGATGGTCACCCACGCCGCACCGAGCGCCGGGGCGGCAATCGGAAGCTGGGCCGGGCTGCTGGGCCCGCTGGCGGTCGTCGCTGCGCTCTTCGCGCTGGGCTTCTGGGTGTTCAACCGCTCGGCGCCACTGGTCGCCGAGAACCTCTGATCAGCTGTCCGTCGCCTGCATGGCGGCCGCGGCCTGCTCGGGAGTCCGCGGCAACCGGGGCGGGACACCGGGCGAGCCTGCCACGCGCGCAGCCTTTACCCGCAGGCCGGCGGCGGCCGTGCGCAACAGGCGCTCCGGTGTCGCGATCGGCTCGTGACGCCCGACAAACCGCAGTGGCTTGGTGGCGATCATGTTCATCGAGACACCGCCCCACACGTGGTTCAGCCAAGCCAGGTACGCCCGCCGCGCAAGCGGGTTTGCATGCAGCGCAAACCCGAGCTTCCGTGCGATCGCCTTTCGCTTTGAGATCTCGGGCGGGAGCACCAGCTCGGTGTCGCCGAAGAACGGGCGGTAGTGCGGCTCGGTCACTTCGGTGTAAAAGCCGGCACGCGTCGCCTCCCAGCGGTAGCCCAGCGACCAGTGGGCGTGCTCGTAGCCCTCGTACTGCTCGACTCCCTCGACGTGCACGCCGCTGGGGTCCCGCAGCGTCTTCAGCGTCTCGTTGACCATCAGCAACCGTCCCCCGGGCCGCAACACGCGGAATATCTCGGCGAACGTACGACGCAAGCTGGCGGGATCGTTGTGATGCAGCACCTCACAGCAGTACACGTAATCGACGCTGCTCGCTGCGAGCGGAATCGCATCCATCGAGCCGAGCACACGCTCGAAGAACACTCGGTCCTCGTCGAGGAAATACTCGGCCGTATACAGCCCTTGCAGCTCGGGGGTGGCGATGTCCAGGGCGATCGCCCGCAGGCCCCGCTCGGCGAAATGGTTCGCCGCCCAACACGTGTTCGAGCCCACGTCCACGATGCTCTGGCCCGGCATGAACGGCACCGTGCTCAGCAGCTGATACATCGATCGCGCCTGCACATACCAGTATCCGTGCTCGAGATAAGGCAGCCGGCGCACCAGCTCGCGATTCCAGCCCTCCCCCCGCATCTGCTCGGCAAAGCGCTGCAGGCCCGCGGCCTCCGCGACGATATGCGCCGGGGGCTCGTGCAGCAGCTCGACCACGCCGCGATCCACGGTGAACTCTTGCTGGCACGCCGCACAATGCAGCGTGCCCTCGCGCACCTCACGCTCGTCACTTGCCTGGATGCACAGCCTCAGCGCGTGGTCGCGCCGACAGGCCGGGCACCGCAGCTGCTCGACGAACTCAGCCTTCATGATCGCTCTCGGTCGGGGTCGGTCGGGGTCGGCGCCATCAAGTCGCACACCATATTTCCTCGCGCCTGCTCTGAGAACCAGCCTTGCTTTCGCGTATGTTCGATTCGGCGCGCCCTACCCGGAATCCGCGGGATGGGCGCCGTGGAGGCGTCCTCGACCGAAGTCTGCCGACCTAGTTGGTGCTCGTGACAGACCCCGTCCTGGTAACGCCTCGAGCCTCCCTTCAGCGGAGGAAGCTCGAGCGTCGATTGCCAGAACTCGATGGCTTGCCGCTCGACGTTCTCGACCTTCATGAGTGTGGCGTCGGAGTCCTCGGCTACCTCGCCTGGTAGGAAGAGCAACTCGGTGGTTGAGAAGCGCTCCCAGTCGTTGCGTAGGTCTCTGAGCTTGCTGGCCTTCGTGAAAGCCGCCACGAGATCCACGGGTGAGCGGATGTCGGCGTCACGGTAGCGGCGGGCGCCTTGCTCTTGCTTGAACTTCTCCACGACTAGTTTCGCGACCTTCTCGTGGCTGATGTGCTCCTGGTGCTCGCGCGCGAGGTAGGCGAGATCGACCAGGTGCTTCGGCAGAGGCTTGCCACACCAGCCCAGTAGCTTCTCGGCGGCAAGCTCGTCGCGGGTCAGGCCGTTGATCGGGAAGCTGTTATCGCTGGCGAGCAGCGGGTCGCGATAGATGAGCGGCGGTCCGTCGCGGTCGAGCCACTCACCGGGCCGTACCGAGACGGTGACCTTCAGCTCGCGCTCGCGCGGGCGACGGCTCATGCGGATGCCCTCCATCGAGAACGGGCTCCTGCCGTCGAACATTTCATTCTCGGAGGACCATCGCCCTTCCTCTGGGTAGAGGTAGAAGCCGTACTCGCCGTCGACAGCCAACGCCTCCTCCAGCTCAGGCACCTTGAGGTTTTCGGGGTCGAGGTAGGTGTAGTCGGCATCCGCGATCGACTGCCGCGGGCTGCGGTAGACGCTGGAGAGCAGCGTGCCGCCCTTGAGCACGAACAGGTCGTTGTACTTCTCATGAGTGGCGAGGTGGCGCACAGTGGCGCTCTTGGCAACGAGCACCAGCAGCTGTGGGCGGGTGAGCCCCGTGCGCTGCTCGGCAGCATCGAGGATCTCCTCGGTCGTGACGGGACCGTTCCTCACTTGAGTTCCAGCGCGGTTCCGACGATTGCGGGGTCCTCGTACACGCGCCAGCGCCTGTTGACCGGGAGGCGCTCACCGTCGGGCTCTCCTCCTGGCGCCAGTGGCACGGCATACGCGCGTCCCACGCGGAGCGCCAATGGCTCGGCCCCGGGGATGTCGTAGAGGTCCATAAAGAAGCCCAGCCGGCGGTTGAGACTGGGGCTATTGAATCGAAGCGCGTCCGCGACCAGCCGCTCGGGGTCGAGAATGCCCTCGCGATAAGCATTGCGCAGTGCGTTCGCGACGACCGGCAGCGGGGCCGCGAGGCGCGGCTGATCGAAGCAGTCAATCAGGGCTTTCTCGACGGTGGCCATCCAAACTGGCCACTCGAAGTCCTCCACGCGCGTGCGCCCGAAGAACTTTCGCTCCGCGATAGTGACAAAGCGGACGCTCGCAAGCCCGAGCGTGACCGGGCGCTTACGATTAGTGACCGCGACGTAGATGCGCCGCGACTGCTGGTCGATCAGGCCATAGTGCCAGAGAGCCGAGTGCCACGAGACGTAGTAGTCCATGTCGAGCCGGCGGAGCACCGCGTCAGCGACGACATCCAGCTCGTCCAGCTGCGGACTTCGCGACCGACTCTGGCCGGGGCTAAGGACGTAGCGCCCACGTTGGAGGGTGTGCAACAGCTGCTTCTCTTGCATGCGCTGAACGACGCTCTTCAGGCGTATCGGACGTATACCTCGCTCGAGCGCGAGGGCAAGGATGCCTGCGGCGTCTAGCTTCAGATCGAGGGTACGGTCGGTCTTCCTCATGACGTAGTCGAGGACGATCTGCTCGGCATGGTTGGGGCGTCCCGAGGGCATTTCGGTGCCAACGATACATGATTTATGTATATATCGTGCAACGTTTGGCTCGAAACCCGTGCAGGCGTCGTGCAGCTCGTGCTGATCTTCGTCGAGTCGGGCTCCCACTGGCCCGCATCAAGCCTCTAGGCCTCGGACGGCTACTCGCGTGGGAACGAAAGCCTCAACGCCGGTCCGATGCGCTGGACGTGCTCGTCGTCGACTCCGGCCCGGCGGGCGTAGTCCTCCCATGCGGATAGAACTTCGCAGATCTCCTGCACGATCCGCGTCGCGCGCCCACGCGGGAGCGAAGCCGTACGGGCACACGCGCTGAAGTCCGCCAGGGTGAAGCGCTCGCGCTTGCCGTTGATCGTCATCTGATGCTTGTCAGTCCACGCGCTGCTGGGCCGGTAGGCGTAAGTGACATCGAACGCAGGAGCCAGCCCCCAGTGCCCAGAACGGTCCATCAGGAACGCGATGTTCTTGACATGGTCATCCTGATTGCGCGCTGCGACGTTGAAGACCATCCGGCGGAACATCTGCTCGACCGCCGCAGTCGGCAGCCCGAGCCGGCGCATGATCAGAAACGCCTGCTCGTAGGAATGGGCGCCGGGCTGATTGAAGTCGAAGTGGGCAAGCGCGCCCAGTGACTGCATGTGTCGCTTGGAGCCGTCCGTACCTCGATCGAACCGGCGGGTCATGAAGTGCCGGCGACCGTTCTCCTCCAGCAGCCGGCATTCGCTCATCTCGACACCGGTGTCCCGCGCCATCAGCGAGTAGGCGTACTCGACCGCTCCGTAGCCCTGCGGGTCGGCGAGCGTGTCCTTGTCCCTGTTATTTGCCACCCCGTCGAACTTCAGCAGCCAGTACTCGAATCCGGACCCGAGATCGTCGATCTGACCGGAGCGCACGACATCGGTCGCGCGATTCCAGGCGATGACCGCCTTGGCACGCGCACCCCCGGCGGATGCGCCGACACTCAGGATGTCGAGCATCGCCTGCTGCTGATGGCCCTGTGCGAGTGAGGCGATGAGCTCCTGCCTGCGTGAGAGCACCTCCGATGCAAGCTCGACGAGCT
Source organism: uncultured Solirubrobacterales bacterium (assembly GCA_963705245.1). GTDB lineage: Bacteria > Actinomycetota > Thermoleophilia > Solirubrobacterales > Solirubrobacteraceae > Palsa-744. Next base: position 844,235 of record OY970062.1, read on the forward strand.
CTGCGACCTGCAGGTTGTGGGTTCGCGATGGCGTGGGCCCCTGACTGGGAGCAAACTCCAGAGCGCCCATCCCGCGCCGGCCGATGTAGCACAACCGCTCCACGGCGTCGAAGCTCTCCGGCGTGCGCCCCTGCCCCGCCAGCCAGGCGTCGATCAGCGCGTGACCGTAGCGATCGGGCAGGCTGTCCGCCAGAAGGCCGGGCAGCCCGTGGAAGCTTTCAGAGTTCAGCGTTGCGAACGTGTAAGGCTCGCTGCGCAGAGGCATGACCAACGGGGAGACCTCGATGCCGCTGTTCAGAAAGTCCCGGTCGTACTGGAACGTGGCCTGAGGGCCATCGTCGGGCATCGAGACGGCGCCGATGCGCGTGCCCCACAACCTGACCGCGGCCAGCGTGCTCACGAGCCGCCGGCTGGCGTCTCATCCCCCCAGTGCCACGGTGTTCCCTGCTCCTGCTGATGAGGCGTGCTCTTGAGCCTGGCGCCAGAGGCGCGCCGGCGCCTCTTGCCATGAAGCTTCAGCAGCTCGATCGGGCTCGGTACCGGCTCGGGCACCAACTGGTCCAACGCGTCGAGCAGCCCGAGAGCTCGAAGCACTCGGATGAAGCCGCCCAGCGTCACCGACTCACCAGCCTCGATGCGCTGGAGCACCTTGCGCTCGACCCCGGCCTCGCCGGCGAGCTCCCGCTGGGTGAGGTTGCGCTCCAGGCGGGTTCGCTGCAGGCGGGCCCCGAGCTCAGAAAGCACCGCCTCATCGGTCAAATATTTTTCGATCCTCACAACGCACCTCAAATAGGACTTTTGGAGAAGCTTTGATGCTATGGCACCAATAAAAGGATCCTATATGCAAGATAGCACAACATAGGATCTATTCTGGCTTATATGCTCATAACACCCTTATAGAAGGGCTTTACACGCGAATTAGCAGCTAGTGCCCCATCTAAGGGACTTAAGCCTGAGCTTGGGATCCAGACACGCCCAAGCCATGGGGCGATTCCGTCTCCGCTGTGCCCGAAAGCTCCGGCACGGAATCCCCCGGCAGCACCACCTGTCGCGGAGCCGCCACTGCCTCGAAGAACTCCTCCAGCGCGTCGATCCGCAGCTCCCACGCATAATCGGCGGCCGTCTCGATGCCAGCCTCACCCAGCCGAGCACGCAGCTCGGAATCTGCCAGCAGGCGGGCCAGCGCAGCGCTGACCGAAGTCTGGTCGGGCTCGGGCATCAGGCAGTTGACCTCATCCACGCAGAAGTCGCGATTGCCATGAGCGTCGGTGCACACGACGGCCGCTCCAGTCGCCATCGCCTCCAGCGGCGGCAGCGCGAACCCCTCGTGAGTGGAGGTCTGCACGAACACGCTCGCCTGGCAAAACAGCTCGTTGACCTGCTCGTCGTCGGGCGAGTGCACGTGGCGCATCCCGGGGTCCGTCGCGAGCTCGGGCTCAATCCCGAACAGGCACAGCTCCGGACGGGGCTCTGGGAGCGCGCGCCAAGCGTCCACGGTGAGCGGCAGGTTCTTCAGCGGGTTCGAGCGCCCAAGCGCCAGCACCATGTCCTCGCGACGTGTCACGTCCGCGCGCGCTCGGAACGTGTCGAGGTCGATCCCCGGCGGGATCAGCTCGGCGTCGAGGCCCAGCTCGCGCAGCCGCTCGCGATTCCACGAGGAGATCGTCATGTAGTGAAACTCGGGCCGGTAAGAGTCCAGCACAGCGTGCCGCGTGCGCTCGTCGTCGGGATAGTAGGAGGTCTCGATGTCTTGGACGAAGTACACGGGTATGCCATGCAGCACGCTCGCGTGCCAAACGGGAGCCGCCGTGTTCCACCAGGTGGCGACCTTGATCGCATCCAGCGGCGCGAGCGCTTGCACCAGTTCGTCGTAGAACTCGAAGCTGTGCACCGGTGCATCCAGCGAGAACCAGTCGGGCCGATCGCCGAGCGTGTACAGCGCCACGTCGTGGCCGCGTTTGGCGAGGCGGTTGAGATGCTCGAAGATGTCGCGGTGCCCGCCGCCGATGCCGGTGCCCTCCGTCACGTATGCGATCCGCAGTGGCAGCCTGCCTGCACCGTTTGAGCTGTCGATCCCCCGCGAACCGGCGTCCTTGCCATCGTTCTTTCCCAAGCTGGTCTCGAGCGCGACCGGCGGGGGCACATCGCTTCCCTCGTGGGACTCCCCCACCCGTACCGGGCGCGCGTCAAAGAACTCAGACCAGCGCTCCCAGAACAGACGCTGTGAGGTCCGCTCGCGCTCGCCGACATCTGTCCCACGCGTGACAGACTCATGGTGATACAGGCTCGCGGCTGGGAAGTAGAGCACACGAAAGCCGGCTTGCCACGTGCGTAGACACAAGTCGACGTCCTCGTATGCCATCGGGTAACGCTCGTCCATCAAGCCGACGCGCTCGAGCACCTCCCGGCGCACGTACATGCATGCGCCGGTGACCGCCAGCGCCGGGCCGGCGAGCCCAGCCGGACCCCAATCGTCAGGCTTGAAGCGATAGCGGTGATCGAACCACTCGGGCGCGCCGAGGTTGCGCACTGTGCCAGCGAACTGGATGCGATCGTCTGGATACAGCAACCTCGCGCCCACGATGCCGATGTCCTCCTCCTGGCGGCTGGCGTACTGCAGACACGCCAGCCAGCCCGCTCGCGCCTGCATGTCGGAGTTGAGCACCACCACATCCCTGTCCGGGTCGGCTGCGCGCAGGCCGCGGTTGACGTTGGCGGCGAAGCCTCTGTTCTCCTCGCCTTCGAGAATCTCGATGCCCGCGATCTCACGCAGCGCAGCCAGGTGCTCGGGGCCGCTGCAATCGTCGGCGACGATCACGCGAGCCAGCTCGTGCGGGACGGTCGCACGGATCGAGGCCACCAGCGTGCGCACGCGCTCGGCGTCACGATAGCTCGGAATCACGATGCTAACGCGCTCTCCGTGCTGGGAGTACCAGAGCACCGCGCGACGGTAGTCGTTCTCGGATGTGTGACTGCGCAGTCGCAGGCGGCGTTTCAACGGCGTGAACCGCAGCGGAAACGTGACCAGCCTGAACAGGATCGTGCGCAGGCCGAAGTACTCGTACGTCAGGTGCACGCGCCGGCGCAAGTTCGCGAACACTCCTTCGGGAGTGCCTTTGATCGGGTTCTCGTCATTCATCGGGCTATCTAAATCTATCCTCGTGGCCAGCGAATGACCCTGTGCAGCGCTTTACGGTCCCAGTCGGGCTCTGAAGCTTTGCCGGCATACCTTCAGAGACGACGTGAATCGAGATCCAGCGGCTCAAACGACGAGCGGCCCTCCAGCGACAGCCTGCGCCGCGCCTGCGCGGGGAGCCGATCGGCGCGTGAGCCGAGCAGCGCCCCGGCGAGGCGCAGGACATGGTGGTGGGTGACTTCCCTGAGCGTCGCGCGACGCTCAGACGGAGATGCGCCCTGGCGGTCCAGCTCGCGCCGCGCCCAGCCCAGCTCGCCACGCAGCCTCCGAGCGAGATGGACTGGTGAGAGCGGCTCGCGCCAGCCGTAGACCTCACGCAGGCCACGCCACTCGTCAAAGCAGCGGCGCAGCTCCTGGGCGGCCGTGTAGTCGTGAGAGTGCAGGACCGCCGCGTCCGGGACGAACGCCTTGGCGAAGCCGGCGCGCAGCATGTCGATCGCGAGCACCCGATCCTCGGCATAGGGAACGTCGCGAAACGGGGCGCGCTGCCAAGCCGCGCGCGCGATGCAGGCGTTAGCGTCGGTGAAGAACCCGCGCGCGCCGATCAGCGCGACCGCGGGCAGGGCTCGGCGCTCGTCCTCATCCAGGCGATCCACGTGCGGGGCGCCCTCAGGGGCAAGCGAGGAAAACCAGCGCTCCAGTTCCAAACGCACCGCCGGCGGGGCCTGCGGCCGGGGCAGGTAAGGCCCGTAGACGAGCCCCACGTCCTGCGCGAGCTCGAATCCGCCGAGCAGGCGCTCCAGCCAGCGGGTGTCCGCGGGCTCGGCGTCCTGGGTCAGGAAAGCGACGTACGCACCCGACGCCTCGGCCATCAGCAGGTTGCGGGTGCCGCCATGGCTGAATCTGATGGGATCTATCTCCAGCACGCGCGCCCCACGCGCACGGGCCAGCCGGGGCGAGCCGTCAATCGAACGGGAGTCGCAGACGAGCAGCTCGTGGGCAACGGTCTGAGCGGCAAGCGCATCGAGCGTCCGCTCCAGCAACGTGCCGCCGTCGCGCACGGGGATGGCGACGGTGACCTCAGGCATCGGCGCTGCTTCGGCAGGTGTGAGCAGCCGGCGCGACATAGACGGTGATGGCCGCGCCAGCGGCGGTCGCCATGCCGGTCGCCTCAGGCATAGAACCCGGTCAGCGTGAGCAGCTGAGAGGCGTAGCTGAGGGCGAGCATCGCGACGAGCAGGCCGGCGCCCGCGACGACCATCCAGCGCCTGCCGAACGCGTGCAGGCTGGCGACGACCAGTACGGCCAGCGGCGCGATCGCGGGGAACGCATAACGGCCGAATTCGGCGATGAACGGGCGCGCGCCGGGCGTGTAGAAAGCGGCCTCGAACCCGGCGACCACGGCGAGCGGCATCAGCGCGAGGATCGCGAACTCCAGCACGTTCCGGCGCACGAACGCCCACTCACGACGGATGGCGATCAGGCCAAGGATCGGAGTGGCGATCATCGCCGCGAGGATGACGTAATAGAAGTGATGTGGAAACAGCACGTCATACCAGCCAAACGCGGCCCAGCCGCGTTCGACGAAAATCACGAACCCGGGGAAGTTCGTGGTCTCGAAATGCGGAGCCATGAACGGCAGGCGCGGCAGGATCGCCTCCCACAGGTAGGCGAGGTAGCCGAGCGGGTGCGCGAGCGCTTCGCTGGTCGATCCCGCCACAGAGCCGGCTTCCGCCGGCGCGCTCGCCCCGGTCGCGGCGGCTGCGACAGCGGGATGGAAGACGTGCGCGAGCCGCACCGAGAGCTCGCGGATCGCCAGCGCGGCGGCTGCCAGGACGGCCAACCCGGTGGCGTCGCTGCGGCGGTGGTGGCGATACAGGATGGCCAGCAGCGCGATACCCGCGACGGGGTAGAGCGAGTAGGCGGTGCCCTTCACGATCGGCAGCGCGATCAGCAGCCCGCCCGCGAGCAACCCAAGGCGCAGAGTGACGCCGCGACGCAGCATCATGATCAGCAGCAGCTCCAGCGCCGCCGCGCCGGCGTTGACGCCCACGTCGTTGTTGACCGCGCCGGAGATGAACCCATACATCGGCTCATATGCGACGAGCAGCCCCGCGAGCACTCCCAGCCAGAGACGTCCGGGCGCGAGCTCGCGCGCGATCAGGAACGCAAACACGACCGTCAGCGCGCCGATCAACGCCGAGGTCAGGCGCATCAGCGTCAGCTGGGAGAACGGCGAGCTGGAGGCGAGCAGATAGGCGGGCGCCAGCGTCGCGTAATAGATCGCGCCGTGGGTCGCCGCGGTCTCGTTACCGCCACCGTCAGAAGAGCTCGGGTGCGCGGCGGCGACCTGCGCGCGGTAGCGAGCCTGCACGCTGGTGCTCCACGGTGGACGCGTGTCACCGACCTGGTGGTCGCTGAAAAAGCTCGTGTCTTCCAGCGCCAAGGTCTCCGCGCTCGACCAGCGCGCCAGCGGCGAGCCGGGGTTGCGCGAGGGCGCTTCCCCGCGCTGGACAAGCGACTGGGTGTAGGCATAGTGGTCGACCTCGTCGGGCGCCTGAAACGGCGGCGTGATCAGCGCCCAGCACGCGAAGTTGAGCGCGGCGATCGCGAACAGCCATGCGGCCGTCCGGCGCACGCTCGCGCGCCCGGCGACCGCCAGCGCGAGGCAACGCACCGAAGCGAGCGCCAGCCCGGGCAGGAGCACGAGCAGCACCACATACACCCCCGGTCCGATGGGACTTGGCCGGAACAGCGACGCGCGGTCCAGGATCGCGCCGATGCGCGAGACATAGCTGCGCTGGGAGCCTGCGGGCGGCTCGTACCAGACGGCAACCCGCCCTGAGAGCGGGCGCCCGCCGATCGTCGCAGGCGCGGAGCTGGGGGGAACGGGGAGCGGGGTGCCCCCCCAGTTGACGACGTCGGCAGCGGTCAGGCACAGCGACGCGGACCGTTCCGCCGGATGGGAGGGCAGGCGCGGGATCGCGAACACCGCCGTACTGATGCGATTCGACGGGACGATGACGGGCGCGAGCGAGCTGTCGATCGTGCGCATCCCCGCTTCGCGCGAGGCCAAGTGTCCGCGCGAGGTGTCCAACTCGCGCAACGACCCCTGTCCAGCGAATCCGCCGATATGCAGGACCATGTGCAGTGTCGGACGGGTACGTGTGCGCGAGATCAGCTGCAAACGGATACGCCCTGTGCCGGCCGGGATCTGCAGGCCCGGCACGCACACGGGCTCGCCCGGGGGCGCTTCCGCGATATAGGTGTAGGCCTCGACGGAGTCGGTGCCCGTGTAGTAGTCGCGCGGACGCAGGCCGTAGAACAGGACCAGCGCCAGCAACGGCACGGCCGCGACAGCCGCCGTCTTCCAGACACGCCGATCGCCGGCGAACAAGACCGCCGGGACCCGGCGCAGCGGCCGCACGGCCCTAACGACGGCGCAGACCGAGGATCGACAGCAGGAAGGACGAGAAAAAGATCTGGATGCCGACGATCAGCAGCGAGGCGGCGATCACGGCCAAGCGTTCGTCCGCCAGCGAGCCGAACCCGTGTGCGATCCAGGTCGCCACGATCAGCCCGCCGATGACCAGTCCGACGAGCGAGAACAGACCACCGAGCAGCAGACCGTGCTCGAGGCGCCAGCGCGCGCGCATCCGATCGAACCACGGATCCTGCTCGCCCATGAAGTAAGTGCCGTAGGCGTGCGCGCACAGGCCCAGCGCGAGCACCTGCGTGCCGACGATCATCAGCAGCGCACCGCCGATCAGCGCGTGCACTCCCCAAGCACGCCCGAAGAAGTCAAGGCCGGCGCCCACGAACACGACGATCACCGTGCCCAAGCCGGCGAGGACCGCGCCGGGGAAGATGAACAGATGGTTCGGGCTGTGCACGAGCAGAAACCGCAGATGCCGCCAGCCGTCGCGGAAGCTCGACAGCTTCGACTCGCCCCCGCGCGGGTGGTATTCGATCGGGAACTCGGCGATCTTCAGATTCTCCTTCGAGGCCCTTATGACCATCTCCGAAGCGAACTCCATGCCGGTCGTACGCAGATCCAGCCGGGGCAGCACCTCCCGGCGCACGGCGCGCATGCCGCAGTGAGCGTCGCTGATGCCGGTGCGAAAGAACAGGTTGAGCAGGCCGGTCAGGATCGGGTTGCCGATGTAGCGGTGCAGCCACGGCATCGCGCCAGGCTGGATGTTGTCCATGCGATCGCCGATCGCCATCTCCGCGCCGGCCTGCAACGCCTCGACGAAGCGGGGGATCTCCTCGAAATCGTAAGTCAGGTCGGCGTCTGCCATCACGATGTAGCGGCCGCTCGACGCCGCAAACCCTGCCAAGTAGGCGCTCCCATAGCCGCGCCTGCGTTCGATCACCACACGCGCGCCGGCCTGCTCGGCGAGGCGTGCGGAGTCGTCCTCGGAGTTGTTGTCCGCGACCACCACCTCCCCGTGCACCCCCATGCGCTCGATCGCCTCCAGGGCGGCGGCTACGCAGGACTCGATGTTCTCGGCCTCGTTAAGGCAAGGAATCACAACCGACACGAGCGGCGCAGCGTCGGCATCCTGAGCGTCGGGTGCGGAAGGAGTGGTTGTCTGGGCGAGTGTGCTCATCGGCTGTCAGCTCTCCCCGCGTCGTGTCGGCATGGGGAGCTGTCCGGTTATAACGCGCACGAAGGCGGAAAGTAACGTCGAAAGCCCAACCGATGCTATCGGAGCACCCCAAGCGCGACCGGCCTGTACGGGGACAACGATGCCCGCCTGGATGAGGTGGCTCTGTGGCGCATGCGCCACAGAGGGCAGGTCCGCATGCGGACCTGCCACGAACCCGTACATGTACGGGTTCGCCGATAGGCGCATGCGCCTATCGCAGACAAGCCGCATGCGGCTTGTCTCGGGGGCGTGCACGCACGCCCCCGCCGGGCGGCGCATGCGCCGCCCGGGACCACACGAAAACCCGGCGCACATTCCGGCATGCTTGCGGGCGTGAAGATCTGCGTCGTATACGACTGCCTGTTCCCGTGCACAATCGGTGGGGCCGAGCGCTGGTATCGCAACCTGGCCGAGCGGCTCGCGCGAGACGGGCACGAGGTCACCTACATAACTCTGCGCCAATGGGACCGCGGTGAGCCCCCGCGACTGGACGGCGTGCGGGTCCTCGCGGTGGGACCGCGCATGGGCCTGTACACCCCGGACGGACGGCGGCGGATCGCGCCACCGCTCGTGTTCGGGCTGGGGGTGTTCGTGCACCTGCTGGGACGCGGCAAGCGCTACGACGTCGTTCACACCTGCGCATTCCCTTACTTCTCGCTGCTCGCCGCAGCGCTGGCCCGACCGCTTGGCGGTTATGAGCTCACTGTCGACTGGTTTGAGATCTGGAGTCGCTCCTATTGGCGCGAATACCTGGGGGGCGTCGGCGGGCGTGCCGGCGAGCTCGTGCAGCGCATGTGCGCCCGTGTGCGCCAGCGCGCGTTCTGCTTCTCGACGCTCCACGCGGATCGCTTGCGCGCTGAGGGACTGCGAGGCGAGGTGACGGTCCTGCGCGGTCTCTACGCCGAGAGCGTCGAGCCAGCAGCGCCCAGGCCGGCTGACCGGGTCGTGCTGTTCGCCGGGCGACTGATCCCGGAGAAGCAGGCTCCACTGGCAGTGGCCGCGATGGCGCTTGCGGCGACGAGGATCGAAGGGCTGAAGGGAGAGTTGCTCGGCGACGGCCCGGAGCGAGCGGCGGTGCACGAGGCGATCGCCGAGCACGGTCTGGATGAGGTCGTCTCGGCCCCCGGGTTCGCCGCGACGGAGACTGTCGATGCCGAGATGCGACGGGCACTTTGCCTGCTCTCGCCGTCCACGCGCGAGGGCTACGGACTGGTCGTCGTCGAGGCCGCCGCGCGGGGAACACCCAGCATCGTGGTCGCGGGCCCGGACAACGCGGCTGTCGAGCTGATCGAGGAGGGTGTGAACGGCTTTGTGTGCCCGAGCTCTGACCCGGTTGCGATCGCCGACGCGATCGTGCGTGTGCACGAGGCCGGGATTGCTCTGCGCGAGAGCACCGCGCGCTGGTTCTCCCAGCACGCGCGGGAGCTGTCGCTGGAGGGCTCGATGCAGACCGTGCTGGCGAGCTATGACATACGCGGGCCCAGCGCGCGGGCGTAGCTGTCGAGCTATGACATACGCGGGCCCAGCGCGCGGGCGTAGCTGTCGAGCGTGGCGCGCGCAGTGCGCTCCCAAGTGAACTGCTCTGCCCGGATGAGGCCACGTTCGCACGTACGTGCGCGCGCGAGGTCGTCCTGGGAGAGCAGCGTTTCGATCGCCGTCGCGATCGCGCGCTCGTCGTGTGGGTCGAACATCAGCGCGGCGTCCCCGGCCACCTCGGGCAGCGAGGAGGTGTTTGAGCAAGCGACTGGCACGCCCCGCGCCATCGCCTCCAGGACCGGCAGCCCGAACCCCTCGTACAGCGAGGGGAACACAAACGCGCGCGCGAGCGTCCACACGCCCTCCAGCTCGGGACCTGAGAGCCAGTCCGGCATACGCACGTCCGCGGCTATGCCCAGCTCGTCCGCGCGGGCGCGCAGCTCCGCTTCGTGCCAGGTCGCATAGCCGGGGATCACGAGCAGCGGCCGTCGCTCCGGTGGGATCAACGCGAGTGCTGAGATCAGCGCGAGCAGGTTCTTGTGGGGGCGCTTCGCCGACAGGCTGAGCGCGACATCGCGCTCGCCGAGATCCAAGCGCGCGCGGGTCTCGGCCTCGGACAGCGCCTTCTCGCGGTGAATCGCGCCGAGTCCGAGTGGCGCGACGTCGATCTTCGCTGCCGCCACGCCCAGCAGCTCGATCAGATCTGCGCGCGTGCTGAGCGAGTCGGCAAGAACCCGCTCCGAGCGTCGTACCGCGGAAGGCACGAGCACGCGCATCGCCCGGTCGCGCATGCCGGAGTGAGCATCGGGGTAGCGTGCGTAGATCAGGTCGTGGACCGTCGTCACGCGGCGGAACGGGCCCCATAGCGGAGCGGTCGAGGCGAGGCTATGCATGAGATCGACCTTCGCGCGCGCGGCCAGCAGCGGCAGGAAGGTCTGCTCGCCGAGCACCCACTGCACGCGGTTGCGCGCGTGCACGGGGACGGTCACGGCCCCCAGCAGCTCCCCCCACGGACCGTCACCGGCCGCCGCGGCCTCGCGGTTGATGAACGCGGTGAACCGCAACTGCGGCGCGCCGGCGAGCAGCGCCGGGATCAGCTCGCGCGCCACGACCTCCATCCCGCCAGTCTCACCGGGGACGAGGAAGATCAGGTTCAGGCCGATGTGCGTGCTCGGTGGGGGCAGCAGCGACGGGGGCTCGCCCCGCAGAGTAAAAGCGCCGGTGTCAGGCGCAGGCACAGTCACGGCGCCAACGCTACGCGACAGGCATAGCAGGACACGATGAGCGCTTGGAGGCGCTGCGGCCACCGCACATACGCCGGCTTGCGATCACACCGGCTTGCGACCATCCCCGGACGGGCGATCACGCGGGGTTTACGATCGCGCGGCGATAGCTGCGCAGTGTCAGTTCGGCGGTACGCCGCCAGGTGAACTGCTCGCAGCGCATGTGCCCGCGCGCGATGAGTTCCTCGGCCAGTCCACGATCGAACAGCAGCCGCTGCACCTGGGCGGCCATCTCCCACTCATCGCAAGGGTCGAAATACAGCGCCGCATCGCCCGCAACCTCTGGCAACGATGAGGTATCCGAGCACGCGACCGGCACACCACGAGCCATCGCCTCCAGCACCGGCAGCCCGAATCCCTCCTGAAAGGACGGCAATACGAAACAGCTCGCCTGCGCGTACAGCCACTCGAGCTCGTCATCGCTGATCCAGCCGGGGAAGGCGACGTCCTGTTCGACGCCTACTTCGACCGCCAGCTCACGCAGCTCGCCCTCGTAGGACGTGGGCGAGCCGGGCAGCACCAGCAAAGGCCGCCGGCCGTTCTCCGAACGCTCGCGCAGGTGCGTCATCGCCCGGATCAATCCGTCGAGATTCTTGTGACGACGCTTGGCCGCCACACACAGCACCAGCGGGCCCTCACGCAGCCCCAACCGCTCGCGCATCGCCATAGACGCCGTGTCCGCCGCGCGAACACGATCCCCGCCGATCGACGCGACACCGCGCATACCTCCATCCTCATCGCCGCTGCCGCTGCCGCTGCCACCGTTGTCACTGTCGCCATTGCCAGCGCCGTCGCCGTCGCCGTGCACATGACCATTGCCGTACACATAACTGTTGCCGTCCGTTGCGATACTTCGAGCGCGCGCATCGCCATGCGGTGTGACATCAAGCGCTCGCTCGCCGCCGCGTGGCGCGATCTCAAGCGTCTGCTCTTTGCCATACGACATGCAGCCCGGCACGCGGTCGCGAGTGCCTGACGCGATGCCAAGCGGGGTCACGTCGAACTTGTGCAGCGGAATCTTCAGCGTGGCCGACACATCCTCGGCGGCCGCCTGGGAGATCGCGATCACCCGGCTGGAGGAGCGACCGCAGAGTGGGGTCAACGTGCGCATCGCGATCCGCGCGCGTGCATCCATCGTGCCGGGGTGGTGCATCCAGATGACGTCCAGGATCGTGACGACGCTCGCCACCCGCGGAGCGATCACGGGCGCCAGGTTCGCCAAGCCGTGCACGACGTCGAGCCGGCGCCGGCTCGCGGCAAACCCGATGCCCACCAGCTCGTGCCAGAGGTGCCACGGCGTGCCGATGCCGGGAACCGGCATGTGCACCCACCGCACCTCCTGTGCCCACGGCTCGCGCTGCAGGTCTCCGGGTGCCGTCGAGCCCAGCCATGCGGTGAGCTCGATACCCGGTTCGGCTTCGATCAGAGCCGGGATCAGCTCGCGTGCATAACGCCCGGATCCTCCGGAGTCCTCGACCAGATAGGCGAGGTTGAGACCTACGCGCAGGGGCTTGTTCATGCGGCTCTATCTTGCATCGCTCGGTTATAGGAAAGCACCGTGGTGCGAGCCGTCTCCCGCCAGGTGTAAAGCGAACAGCGCTCGGCTCCCCGTCGAATCAGTTCTGTGCGGCGCGCGGGATCGTCCAGCAGACGCTCCAGCGCAGCCGTGATCTGCGCCTGCGAGTATGGATCGAACAGCTCTGCGGCGTCGCCCGCTACCTCACCCACGGCCGAGATGCACGAACAGGCGAGGGGGACCTCCCGCCGCATAGCTTCGAGCACCGGCAGGCCAAAGCCCTCCATCAGCGATGCGACCACGAAGCAGGTGGCACTGCGATAGAGACCCTCCTGATCCTCAGGCGAGAGCCACCCAGGGATCCGCACACGATCCTGCACACCTTCGGCCGTGGCCAGCCTACGCAGCTCCTGCTCTTGACGCGATACGTCGCCGCCGATTACCAGCGCACAGTCTGCTCGCTTCAGCGCGGCAAACGCGCGCACCAGTCGCGGCAGGTTCTTGTGCTCTCGCCCGGCGGAGACGGTGGCGAGGATGCGCTCCTGCCCCAGTCTCAGTTGCCTGCGCAGCTCAGAGTCCGGGGTCGCATGCACCGAGAGCTCCTGCGCCGCAACTCCAAGCGGTGTGACGTCGACGCGCTCGGGGGAGAGCCCGAGCGCGGCAATCATGTCCTCGCGAGCGGCATGGGATATAGCGATCACGCGATCGGCCCGGCGTACAGAAGGAAGCGCGACACGGCGCATGCCCTGCGCGGCTGCAGGCTCTAGAGCAGATGGAAAGTGCAGCCAGATCAGGTCGAGCAGAGTAACCACGCTCGCGGCCCGTGGCATCCACAGGGGGGCGACGTTCGCCAAGCCATGGACCACATCGACTCTGCGCTTGCTCGCCTGCAGGGGAAGTGCCAGCCACTGCGCGGCGGTGGCTAGCGCGAATGACCCTGGCGGCCCTCCGCTGGTGTGAACCGGGAGCGTCACCCACTCAACCTCTGAGGCCCAATCTGTCTGGCGAACGTCACTCGGCAGCTCGCGGCTCACGAACGCAGTGATCTGCATGTTCGGCTCAGTCTGCAGCAGCGCAGGCACCAGCTCGCGCGCATAGCGGCCCACACCGCCGGAGCGCTCGTTCAGGAACACCAGGTTCAGCGCAACTCGCATGGGTCGCCGCGACCGCGACACCGGAGGCTCAGGGGGCCTGGCGGAAGAGCTGAGCATCACAGAGGCAGTCAGAAGTAGACGCGCAGACGTCGGGGAAGTTGATCGATGATCTCGCGCGGGATCGTGCGCAACACGAGCAGAGCGCCACCGTACAGCGCGAGCGCGAGCGCGAGACGGACGATATCTGGAATTCCGGGGATCGCCAGCGTTGCAGCGCCGAGCCCGGCGGCGATTGCTACGCGGAGCGCCCCCGACCACGAGACAGCGGGACGCACGCCGGCTCGAAATACCGCCATTCCGAGCGTTAGCGAGAACAGTATCTCGGCGATAACAGTCCCGGTCGCAGCGCCGCGCGCCCCACCGCTCGCGGTCAGGGCAGTCGTAAGCACGACCGTCGCCAGGAGTGACACGAGGCTGCAAATGAGCACCTCTCGGTGGCGATGCAAGCTGAGTAGGGCATAGCCCCAGACAGCGCCTGTGAACGAGGCCACGAGCGCGAGTCCCTGAATGCTCAGGACCGCCTCGGCCGGTTGGAACTTCGGACCCGCAACCACCGCGATGATCAACGGAGCTCCAACCAGCAGTATCAGTCCGACGCCCACGCCGAGAATCAGGCAGGCGTCGAACGTGCGACCGAGTGCGTAACGAAGACGTATGTGATCGTCCCGGGCGGCGCGCGCGAAGATCGGGAAGGTCGCCCCGACCAGCAGTTGCGGCACGGCGGTCAGTACTTCGATGACGCGAAAGGACACACCGAAGTAGCCCGACTGCTCGCTCGAGGCCACGAGCGAGACGATCAGGATCGCAATCCGGAAGTAAATGGCCGCCACCGCGGTGGCCATCGCGTAGGCAAACGTTTCGCGCATCAATCCCCGCCAATGGGCGAGATGTATCGAAGGCAGCAGGGGAACCGTTCCCCGCACCAGCCAGGCGGTCAGCCCGACCGCGACGATGCCGGCCGGGATCGTCGCGGCGTAGAACGGCAGCAGGCTCGCGCCGGCGAGCACCAGCACGAGGATCCCGGCGACCATCACCGCCTGACGGACGAGGTCGGCCACCGCCACCCAGCTCAGCCGCAGTTGGGCGGTGAGCGTGATCGCGTAGGTGTCCTGGAGCACCTGCAACGACAGCCCCACACCGGCGATGAGCGTGCCTAGGACGAGCGTGTGTTCATAGCCGACGATCAGCGCGAACAACACAGCGCCGGCGATCCCCACGAACGTGAGCGCCAGTCGCAGACCACCGAGACTGCGCATGAGGGAGCTCCGACCGGCGACGTCGCGCGTGGCCAGTTCCCGCACGCCGATCGACGAAAGTCCCGCATCGGTAATGCCCCCAGCGAGCGTGACCAGCGCGAGGATCGTCACATAGTGACCGCTGTCCGCGACGCCGAGGTGTCGGAACAGCAGCGCCGAGGATCCGACACTGAGCAAGATCGCCAGCCCATACCCACCGACCCGCATGGCACCCCCGCGAATCGCCGCCGGGCCGGCCCGCTCGGTGTCCAGCAGATCGGGGACGATGGCCGCCGGGACTGGCTCATCGACACGCGCTTCAGTCATCCGGTCAGCCTAAGGGTTTTATAGAAGAACAGGTTGGAGTTCGAGGGGTTGGGGCGTGTGTGCCAGACGACGCACGCCAGTGCAGGCGCGCTGATGGCTACTGTACCCTCATCGCCGTGAGCAACTTCTCTGAAATCGAGCTGCGCCGCATCGCGCTGACGACCGCGGTGCGCGACACGGACAGAATCCCCAAGGTTCCCAACGCCGGAGAGCTCGCCGTCCATGACGGCATGCCTGTGCAGATTATGCACAACGGCATACTGGTACACGAGGGATGCTATTACGGGGCTTGGATGACCGAGGTGATTCGACGGCTGGAAGGTCACCACGAGCCCCAGGAGGAGTTGGCCTTTTTTACAATCCTCAATCGCTTGGCACAAGATACGCCGGAGCCTACGGTGGTCGAGCTGGGCAGCTTTTGGGCGTACTACTCTCTCTGGGCAAAGCACGATATTCCGGCCGCCCGTCTCACTCTCGTGGAGCCTGATCTAGATAATCTCGCGGTTGGTCGCAGCAACCTGGAGCTCAACAACATGGTGGCGGCATCCATGATCCACGCCGCAGTAGGTAGTAAGCACAACTCTACTGTGACGCTAACGTGGGACAGCGACCAGCGAGTGCACGCAACTCGTCAAGTCACCGTTGACGGATTGATGGGAGATCTGGATATAGAGAAAATCGATCTTCTCCTCTGTGATGTGCAAGGAGCGGAGGTCGCGATGCTTCATGGCGCCAGTCGAGCTCTTAGGGAAGGGCGGGTGCGATTCTTGGTCCTCTCCACACATCACCACCACATCAGCCGCGATCCTCTTACCCATCAGCGCTGTATGAGCATCCTGCGCGAGGCAGGAGCGCATTTTATCGCTGAGCATTCAGTATCAGAGTCTTGCAGTGGCGATGGCCTTATTGCCGCATCGATGGACCGGCGCGACGCTGACTTGAGTGCCGATGTGACCGTCGTTCGAGCGCGGGACACCCTATTCGGAGAATTGGAGTGGGATCTCGCGAAGACCCAGGGGCTGCGACGCCTGCACCCAAAGATGGTGCTAGAGGCCCTGAGAGCGATGGCAGGCGGTCTGCGAGCCCGCCTCATGCGGAGAACCTGAGTCCTCGAGATGGCCCATCCCTCCATCCTGCTCAAGGCGCAGGGCGCGTCCTGGACATCCGCGTTCCTGGCACTGCGCAAGCCTGCATGATCCAGCCGCTCGAGTCCCTGATCTCCACCTGCCTGCGTGGACGACTACTGAACCGGCCGCTGAGCTTCGTCATGCGCGAGCTCTCGGGCAGGCGCACCGTGCGCTCCTACCGCGTACGCGAGAACGGGCTGCGCGTACATCTGCAACATGCCACGCCAGACGTGTACGGCCTCGACCAGACCTTCTATCAGGGCCTGTTTGAGATGCCCGCTCCCGCCGCTGCCGTGCTTGCCCGCCTCGAACATGCGCCTCGGACGCTGGATCTCGGCGGCAACATCGGCCTGTTCGGGCTCTGGACATTCGGCCACTATCCAGGGGCAAGCATGACCGCGTTCGAGCCAGATCCGCGAAATGCCAGGCTGTTGTCGATGACAATCCAGGCCAACGGGTTGGGAGAGCGCTGGAGCCTGGTCGAAGCGGCGGTGGGTACCAGTGTGGGCGAGGTACGCTTTGCGGCGGGGGAGTACGGCACCTCGCACATCGCCTCGACCGATGACGAGGGTACGCTGACGGTGGGGCTGGTCGACGTCTTTGACTACACCGCTGGGGTGGACCTGCTGAAGATCGATATCGAGGGTGCTGAGTGGGAGATCCTCGAGGACGCTCGCTTCGGAGGGGTTCAGGCGAGCGTCGTCGCACTCGACTACCACGCTCAAGGGTGTCCCGACGATGATCCCCACCGTGCCGCCATGCAGCTGATGACTGGGTGGGGTTTCGAGGTCCAGACCGTCGCCCAACAACATGCTGCAGGTGGCATGTTGTGGGCCTGGCGACCCGCCGCCTGAAGGCTGCTCAGGCGCGCAGCTCCAGCTTGCACGCGCGAAACCGCAGCGAGCTCGAGCTCGTGTCCACGCGGGGATTCGTCAACCCGGCTTGCTCCAGACGAGCGGGCAGCTCATCTGGATCGACCGGCACGAGCGTATCGCCGATGTGAATCGCCCTGAACAAAAGACCGTGGCCGAGGCTGTCGGTGCCGGCAAACACGCCACCGGGACGCAGCACCCGCGCAACCTCTGCCAAGAGGCGATCCTGGAGCTCGTGCGAGGGTACGTGGTGGAGCATCGTGAAGCAGACCGCGCCCGAGAATGAGCCATCGGCGAAAGGCAGTTCGGTGGCGTCACCCTCGACGACATTTGCGCTGTCCCCCAGCTCACGACGTAGTCGCCGGCAGTAACGCGCCTCGAGCTCGAGTGCGGTGAGCGTGCCGGGGCGACGGGCAAGCACACGGGTGGTAGCGCCGAACCCGGGGCCGACCTCGAGCACGTCTTCACCTAGCTCGACATCCTTCAGACACCACGGGACGAGCTCACGCTCGACCCCTCGGGCCCACCAGCGCGAGGCGCAGATCGTGCGATGGATACCGTTCATACGCTTGGCGCTATGCCGGGTCGGGCACGGGCACGACGACTACCCGTAGGTCGTCGATACCGGTGAAGTCCGCGGGATTGCAGGTGTAAACCGGTAGGTCGTTCGCCATCGCCGTCGCTGCGATCATCGCATCGTAAGCCCTGGCCGTCGTCTTGCGTCCGGCGCGGCGCAGCGATGCTGCCACCCGCCCAAACGCACGCGCGGCCTGAGCATCGAAGGGCAACGCGTCGAAGTCAGCCTCGGCCTGCTGAACGTGGGCCTGACGGGCGGCGCGCTCCTTACGATCCTTTGAGACAAGCGGACCGACCGATAGCTCGGCAAGAGTCACAGCAGTGATGAGCGGCTCAGCCGGGAGCGCCGCGGCGTCCCTGAGATGTCCCAACAAGATGACCGTCGAAGTGTCGAGGATGCCGCGAGTCCGACTGGGCGCGTCATCACTCATAGACGAGCGTCCATGATCTCGTCGATGTCTGCCCGCAGCGCGACCGGATCCACGGTGGGAAGCTGGCGCCATCGGGCAAGCAGCGACTGCGGCGAGAGAGAAGGCCGAGCAACCGCGCGCAGCTCGGCAACCGCCCTTCCCGAGCGCGTAATCGTGATCCCCTCGCCACGGGCGGCGCGATCCACCACGTCCCCGCCGTGATTACGCAGCTCTCGGATGCTGACCTCGGCCATGGCTCCAGTGTATCACGCGTGATACCTGAGATTCGAGGCGAGTCAGCTAATAACCTGAGCCCATGACCTACACAACCGCAGATGGTCGCCGGCAGCTGCTCGAAGCCATCGCACGGGCGATCGATGAGATCGGGGTGGCGCTCGCGGCGCTGGGCGAGGCGTATGAGCTGCTGGACGAACAGACGGCCGACAAGCTCGAGACCGAGCTGTTTGCACCGGTGCAGGCCGCCTACGGCAGAGCGCAGCGCACCTACGCCGGGTTCGCCGACCGTCACGACCTGCCGCCCGAAACGTTCGCACCGGCGCCCGCGGGCGCTCCGTCGACAGGCGTGAAAGGCTTCGTCGAGAGCGCGGTGGACGCAGGCGCCAGGGCCGATGGCGAGCTGGCTGCCCTGCAGGACTCGATGCTGCCGATCGAGGTCGGCGACACCGAGCTGCGCGCGGGCCTGCAGGAGGTGCGTGAGCTTCTTGGCCAGCTCCGTGGGCGCGCCCGCGAGCTGATGCGCACGCTGGGGCGCTGAGACTCCGGTCAGCCTGGGCTCCAGCCAATCTGGGACTCAGAAACTCCAGTCAGCCTGGGCTCCAGCCAATCTGAAACTCCAGTCAGCCTGGGCTCCAGCCAATCTGAAACTCCAGTCGGTCTGAGGCCCAGTCGGTCTGGGTTCCAGTCAGTCCGAGGCTCCAGTCAGTCCTTCCACTTGATCGAGCAACCGACCGGCGGCGTCTGGACTGGATCGGGGTCACGGCCGTCAAGAATCGCATCCAGAGCGGAGCGTAGGAAGGCGGCGTTCTGCGCCGGATCGTCGTAGTCGGCGTCGGGCGCACCGCGATAGCGCAGCAGCCAGCCGGCGTCGAGCACGAACACATCTGGTGTCGTCTTCGCGTCATAGGCGCGAGCGACCTCTTGAGACTCGTCGCGCAAGTAGGGGACTCCGTCGAACTCGCCGCGCTGCACGCGAGCGCGCATCGCCTGTGTCGAGTCGCGCGGATAGCGCTCGGCATCGTTTGGATTGATGGCCAGCACCCGCACTCCGCGGTCGGCGTAGTCACGTGCGAGCGTGATCGTCCGCTCGTGCCACGCCAGCGCATAAGGACAGTGGTTGCAGGTGAAGACGACAACCGTCGCGGCAGCACCGCCCGGCTCGTGCGTGGTGCCCTCGGTGTCCGGTAGAGCGAACGTGGGAGCGAGCTCGCCGATCGCTGTCATCTCATCTCCTCTCGGTAGTGGGGCTTGAGGCGGTGCGCGTGAGCCGCTCGAGCGCGTCGCGCACGTCCGCCGGGTCCGGTGTCGGTGAGACCCGGCCGTCCCGGCGATAGTAGACGCGGCACGTCAATCCGAACGGCTCATCTCCAGGCGGCTGGACGTCCACGCCGTCGATGCGGATCGTCGGCGACCCGACGAACCGCTCCAGGATCGCCTCGTCCCGGGTATGAATCTCGCGGACGACGATCGTGCTCGGGTCAAGGCCCATGTCGGCCATCGCCGCGCGCAGCTCGGCGAGCGCCCGCGGATGCGAAGGACAGCCGTTCCAGAACAAAAGCTCGATGCGCATGTCTTTCATCAGGCTAGGACATGGGGCCTCCACGCCATGTGTGAGACTTTCCACCATGGGCATGGCCAAGCCGAGAGTGGCAGTGGTGGGACACGTCGAGTGGGTGCGGTTCGCACGCGTGGGGCATGTGCCGCGGGCCGGCGAGGTGACACACGCGTACGACTCGTTCGAGGAGCCCGCCGGCGGCGGAGCCGTCGCGGCTGTCCAGCTGGCCCGTCTGGCTGGGGAGTCCGTGCTCGTGACCGCTCTTGGCGCTGACGAGCTGGGCCGCCAGTCGGTGGCACGCCTGCGCGAACTGGGCGTTCAGGTGTGGGCAGCCCGTCGCTCGGCGCCCACGAGAACGGCGGTGACACTGGTGGATGACGCCGGCGAGCGCACGATCACCACCTTTGGAGCACGCCTGGAGCCAACGGGGAGCGACGATGAGTTGCCATGGGACGCGCTGGGAGAGATGGACGCCGTCTACTTCACCGCCGGCGACCTTGACGCTCTGCGCGCCGCGCGCGCGGCGCGGATGCTGGTGGCCAACCCGCGCGCGATCGACGCCCTTGGGCATGGCGTCCCGCTGGACGCTCTCGTGCTGAGCGAGGATGACGAGGTCGAGCGTCATGAGGCGGCCCGCGCAAACGACGAAGCCGAGCTCGTCGTCTCAACCGAGGGTGCGCGCGGAGGCGTCTACCGTGAGCGGGGTGGCGGATCGGGAAGATGGGATCCCACACTCCCGGCCGACTTGCCGCCTGGCGACCCGGTGGACTCCTACGGCTGCGGGGACTCGTTCGCGGCGGGCCTCACCTATGGCCTGGGCACGGGCATGGCGACAACGGACGCGCTGAACCTGGCAGCTCGCTGCGGCGCGGTGTGCCTCACCGGCCGCGGGCCCTACGAGCGACAGCTCACGGGACGGGAGCTCGCGAGGCGAGAGCTCGCGGTAGAGGATCAGCGGGGTCCCGGAGAGTCCGAGCCCGTCCAATCCATAATCGAGGGGGGCAATGGCTGACCTCACCTTCAGGACCATCCGGCTGCGTGACGAGGAGTCTTCGCTGGAGGCTACGTTCGTTCCCGATGCGGGGATGATCTGCTGCTCACTGCGCCATCGCGGCGAGGAGCTGCTGGCGCAGAACGCGGGCGTCAGAGCGTATGCCGAGCTTGGCAAGACGATGGGCATCCCGCTGCTCTACCCATGGGCGAACCGGCTCGCGGGCTTTGACTTCAGCGTCGCCGGACGGACAGCAGCGGTGCCGCACGACCCGGCCCGCATCGCACTCGATGGCAACGGCCTGCCGATCCACGGGGTGATCGGCGGCAGACAACGCTGGGAGCTGCTCGCCGCCCCCGGCCAAGATGGGCCAGAGTCCAAGGATGAACCCGGGTCTAAGTCCGAGTTCGAGTCCGGTTCCGAATCCAGGTCCAAGGTCGAATCCGGGCCTAAGTCCGAATCCTGGTCTAAGTTCGAGTCCGTGTCCAAGGCTGAATCAGGTTCCAAGGCCGAGTCCAGTTCCAGGTCGAAGTCCGGGCCCGGGCCCGGGTCACAGTCGCTCACCGCCCGGCTGAGCTGGAGCGAGTCCCAGCCAGAGCTGTTCGAGGTGTTCCCCTTCCGGCATGACCTCCAATACGAGGCTCGTCTCGCCGATGATCGCCTCACCGTGACGATTACGGTGGATGCGTGCGGCACAGACACGGTACCGGTGGCGTTCGGCCTGCACCCATACCTGTCGCCGCCAGGCGTCCCGCGCGAGCGCTATCTCGTCGAGCTGCCTCCGATGCGCCGCCTCGCACTCGACGCCGACCAGATACCGGTCGGACCCGAACGCGAGTCGCCGGGCCGGCGGTTCGAGCTTGCCAGCGGTGAGTTCGACGACGGGTTCGACATGGTGCCCGAGCCGGCACGTTTCAGCGTCGAGGCTGGCGAACGATGGATCGCGCTCGAGCTCATCGAGGGCTATCCGTGCGCTCAAGTCTACGCGCCTCATGGCGGCCAGTTCATCTGCTTCGAGCCGATGACCGCACCCGCCAACGCGCTGCGCAGCGGCAACGGTCTGCGCCTGCTGTCACCGGGCGAGCGTTATCGCGCCACGTTCGTGCTGAGTGTCCAGGACCTCACACCCACGGGATAGCGCGCCTCACACCCCGTGCTCAGGCCGGTAGGGCCCGGGCTTGGGTCGAACCCGGCCTCCCGGAAACGCGAGGCGCAGGATCGTGCGATGGACTGTGCCGAGCTGCTTGCTCAGCGGGCCGGTGTTGTAAGGCAAGCCGTAGCGGCGGCAGACGTCGCGCACCCGGGGTGCGATCTCGGCGTAGCGGCTGGAGGGCATGTCGGGGTACAGGTGATGCTCGACCTGAAAGCTGAGGTTGCCCGCCAACAGGTGAAACAGGGGGCCGCCGTCGATGTTGGCCGAGCCGAGCAGCTGACGCACGTACCAGCCGCCGCGAGTCTCATCAGCGACCTCTGCTTGGCTGAACGTGTATGTCTGGTCAGGAAAATGGCCGCAGAAGATGATCGAGTAAGCCCACATGTTGCGGACAATGTTCGCGGTGAAGTTTGCCGTTAAGGTCGACTTGAAACTGCGCCGCGCCGAGGCGAGCGACTCTTGCCCTCCCGATACCCCCGCAGACGTCCCCGCAGAGATCGCCGCAGAGATCGCCGCCGAGAGCGCCGGGAAGGCGATGTAGTCCTTGACGATCTGCCGGCGTGCCTTGACACCGATCGCCTTCAGCTCTTCGATCACCTGCTGCTTGGACTTATCCCCGGAGCCGATAGCGTCCCAATTCAAGTCGTGAACGGCCACTCCCCACTCGAAGAAACCCATCAGCAAGAGGTTGTAAAAAGGTTGCAGCAGATACACCGGATGCCAGCGCTGATGAGGATCGATCCGCATGATCTCATAGCCCAAGTCGCGGTCCTTGCCGCGGATGTTGGTGAACGTGTGGTGCTCGTAGTTGTGCGAGTGCCGCCACGCATCAGCCGGTGAAGCCGTGTCCCAATCCCAGTTCTGGGAGTTGATGTCGGGGTCGTTCATCCAATCCCACTGTCCGTGCATCACGTTGTGGCCGATCTCCATGTTCTCGAGGATCTTTGCGACCGAGAGCGATGCCGTGCCGGCCAGCCATGCGGGCTTGTGGCGCGAGCCGAGCAGCAGCGCGCGCGCAGCCAAGACCAGTTGACGATGGAGCTTGATCGTGGAACGGATGTAACGCGAGTCGCGGTCGCCCAGGTCCGCAAAGACCTCGTCGTGAATCGCGTCGAACTCCCGGCCGAGCTGCTCGAGCTGCTCGGGAGTCAGACGGGCCAAGGGGTTCTCGGGCTCGTCGAACATCTTCTGAGTCGAGGACGGGCTCGGCCTGCCAGCGGGCGCGGTGCGTGCCGGAGGCCCCTCGATCTCGTTGAGTCTTCTCGCGACCGTTCGGTTGTCAATCTGGTGCGTTGCCATGTTTGGTCCTCAGTGTTTGGGAAATTTGAAAGTAGTCAGATAAAAAATCTTGAAGGATTTGCAGAGAGAGAGAGAGAGAGAGAGAGAGAGAGAGAGAGAGAGAGAGAGGTGAGAGGCAATGGGAGCCTTGAGGGATTTACGGAGGAAGTGATGAGAGACGGGAGAGGGAGAGAGAAGAAGAAGAAGAAAAAGAAGAAGGGGGGTGAAGAATGAAGGGAGGAAGGGAGAATGAGAGAACAAAAGAGAAAAGGGGAAACTAAAGCTCGATCTCGACCGGCCCCTCGGGCGCGTTGATGCAAGTGCGGAGCATTTCGCCTGCTTGACCATGCACCCGGCCTGTCCGCAGATCACGGACCTGACCGGCGCGTAGCCGTCCGACGCAGGTATGACAGATGCCCATGCGACAGCCGTAAGGCAACTTGGCCCCGGCCTGCTCGCCGGCGATCAGGATCGGCTGCTCGCCGTCGCTCGAGGTTTCGACGTCGCTGGAGCAGAAGCGGATCGTGCCACCCGTGCCGCGCTCGCCGTCGCCCACATGCGTATCGGGCTGAAAATGCTCGACATGCAGCTTCTCTGGATCTCCGTCCTTCAGCCAGCGCTCGCGCATCGACTCGAGCAGTCCGGCCGGCCCGCACAGGAACGTCTCACGCTCGGCCCAGTCCTCGCACAGACTGTCGAGTTGATCAGGAGTGACGCGGCCCTGTTCGGCTGAGATCCACTCGTTCAGCCGGTAGCCACGATGGCTCCTGGAGAGCTTGCGCAACTCGCGGGCGAAGATAATCTGCTCGGCGGTTCGCGCGCAGTGCACGTGGACGACATCCTCCAGCGCGTGCCGGCCGGCGAGTGCGCGCAACATGCTCATGATCGGGGTGATCCCGCTGCCGGCGCTGATGAAGAGCAGCCGCCGCGGCGGCGGATCTCCCAACACGAAGGTCCCTTCGACGCCGCCCAGCCGCACGATCGTTCCCGGACGGACCCCGTCGAACAGGAATGGTGTGACCTTGCCGTCCCGCACGAGCTTAGGTGTGATCGCGATGCACCCGTCGGGACGCCCGGGATCGGAGGTCAGCGAATAGGCCCGCCAGTGATGGACACCGTCGACCTCTATACCCAAGCGCAGGTACTGCCCGGGGCGATGGCCAGGCCACTCCCAGCTCGGCTTGATCAGGACCGTGACCGCATCAGCGCTCTCGCGCTCGATGCGCTCGATGCGACCGCGCAGCTCGCGGGTGGACCACAGCGGGTTGATCAGCTCCAGGTAGTCGTCGGGGAGCAACGGGGAGGTGAACGAGCGAATCAGTCCGAGCGCCCGGCGGCGCGCGGCCGAGACCTGCGGCACGGCTCCTCGCTCAGCCACAAGCGCCACCTCGCCGCGAGAGCTCGTGGGATTCGAAGATGCTGGGGGCACAGAAAAACATGACGCGAGATCATGCTACCTCAAATGAGGGAACATAGATAGTGGTAGCCTAAGTTGCCGATGACACGTGCCAGCGCTAACACGATCGACCGACCCGCAGGACAGCCGAAGAGGCGCCGCGCGGGTGCACGACCCCAGGAGGACCCCTCGCTTCAGAAGGGCTCATCGTCTCAAGAGGACCCCTCGCGCGGGTACGACCTCACCGTCGAGCAGCTGGCAGCCGAAGTCGGGATGTCGGTGCGGAACATCCGCAACCACCACACCCGGGGGCTGCTGCCTGCGCCCGAGGTTCGCGCGCGGGTTGGTTACTACAACGCCGAGCACGTGGCCCGGCTGCGGTTGATCCTCGACCTGCAGGCTGACGGGTTCAACCTCGCCGCGATCGAGCGACTGCTGAGCGGCTCAGACGGTCTGGCCGAGCGGCTGCTCGGTCTGCGCAGGGCTGTGACCACGCCGTATGACCCCGAGTCCCCCGAGCTGATCACTGCCGAGGAACTGACCAAGCGCTTCGGCGAGGTCGATGCCAAGGACATCGAGCGCGTGCGCAAGCTGAAGCTGCTCGTACCCCTGGGCGACGGGCGCTTCGAAGTCCCTAGTCCGGCGCTGCTCGCGGACGCCGAACAGGTCGTGGCCCTCGGCATTCCGCTGCACGCGGCGCTGATACTCGTCGAGCGGGTCAGCCGCGACTGCGAGTCGATCTCAAGAGCGTTTACGAAGCTGTTCCTCAAAGAGCTGTGGGAGCCGTTCGAGCAGGCCGGCCGGCCCGACGAGCGCTGGGATGAGCTGATCGAGGCCGTCGGCTCGCTGCGGCCGCTGGCTTCCGAGACGTTGCTCGCGCTGTTCAAGCAGCGAATGACGACTCAGCTGGAGGCTGCGTTCGGCAAAGTGATCGAGCACCAAGCCAAGCGTAAGTAGCGGTACCGGTGGCGCATGCGCCACCGGCGGAGCCGCACATGTGCGGCTCCGGGGCAGGGTCGCATGCGACCCTGCCGACCTCGCCGCATGCGGCGAGGTCCTAATCGCTCACGCGGGGGCGGGGGCGCCCAGGTCGAAGTGCACGCCGGTGAGCTCTTCGGAGACCGCCCACAGTCGCTCAGCCACAGCCTCGTCGCGGGCAGCACGGTTGGGAATGACGGTCTGGGGATGGCCGCGAAATTCGCCGATCCCGTCAGGTCCGATAAAACTGCCGCCCTCCAGTGCGGGAAACGTGGCGGCATAGAGCAACGACAGCGCGCCCATGTCGGCGCTCTGAGCCGCGAACACGTTGGTGATCCTCATGACCGTGCGATCCAGCAGAGGCGGCGCGGCCGTCTGGAGATTGGTGGCGGCATAGCCCGGATGAGCAGCGACACTGCTGAGCGTCGAGCCAGCGGCCCGCAGACGCCGGTCCAGCTCCAGCGCGAACATCAGGTCGGCAAGCTTTGATTGTCCGTAGGCGCGCCAGCGCATGTAGTGACGCTCTGACTGCAAGTCCTCGAAATTGATGCGTCCGATCTTGTGCGCGGTACTGCTGACCGTGACCACACGAGCGTCGGTCCGGCCCTGCATCAGGCCGATCAGGCGACCGGTAAGCGCGAAATGGCCGAGCAGGTTGGTTCCGAGCTGCAGCTCGAACCCGTCCTCGGTCTGACTGCGCGGAGGCGCCATCACGCCCGCATTGTTGATCAGCAGGTCCAGACCGTCGTGACCGGCACGGAAATGCTCGGCGAAGGACTGGACCGACGCGAGACTGCTGAGATCGAGCTCGGCGAGCTCCAGGCGCGCATCCGGCACGGCAGCGGCGATCTCGCGCAGCGCCTGCTCTCCCTTAGCGGTGTTGCGGCATGCGAGCACGACACTCGCGCCGTGACGCGCCAGCTCGCGTGCGCTCGCGAGCCCGAGGCCACTGTTAGCTCCCGTGACGACAGCCGTGCGACCATGCTGGTCGGGGATCTGCTCACTGTTCCACTTCGCGCTCATCGCGATCGTCTCCTTGTTGGGCCCAGCTCAGCTTAGTGTTGGACCCAGCTCAGGCGAACTCAGGGGACGAGCACAATCTTGCGATGCGAGCCCGCGGCCAGACGATCCCAGGCCTCGGCCACCTGCTCGAGGCCGACCGGATCGACATCTACCTGCAACTCACCGGCCGCAGCGGCCTCGGCCAGCCGCAAGTAGGCCTCACGCTTTACCTCCGGCGGGGCGGCGAAGTTGGTGTGGCCCATGAGCACAAGCATCTTGCCGCGGATCGCAGCTGAGGGAATCACGGCCTCCGCGCCGGCGCCGGCGCCGATCTGCACGAGCCGCGCACCGAAGCTCGCGGCGTTGACAGCTGCGACCAGCGGCTCACCCCACAGCGGATCCACGACGACGTCGATCCGACCTTCGGCGGCCTCGGTCATCGCTGCTGACAGATCGTCGGGCTCGCCCAAGCGCACAGCGGCGTCCGCCCCGAGTCCGAGGCAGCGCTCAAGGCCCTCCGCGGATCGCGCCACGGCCACCACCCGAGCCGCGCCGAGCAGCTTGGCGGCCTGCACGGCGATCTGTCCAAGGACCCCGCTCGCGGCGAGCACCAACACATGCTCACCCTCCTGCAGCCGAGCGCGCCAGGTAAG
The DNA here is from genome assembly GCA_963705245.1 of uncultured Solirubrobacterales bacterium. Lineage (GTDB taxonomy): Bacteria > Actinomycetota > Thermoleophilia > Solirubrobacterales > Solirubrobacteraceae > Palsa-744. Next base: position 871,242 of record OY970062.1, read on the forward strand.
CGCCAGCCATGCCGCCAGCCCGGAGATCCCGAGCGCTACGGCGACGCCGTCGGAGACTCCGTCGGGAACCGGGTAAGTGGAGCTGGGGTCGACGAGGGCTTGCTCGGCCATCGAGCCGAACGGGACGATCGGCGCGTCGAAATACACGCGCTTGCCATCGAGCATGCCAACGCCCTCGCGCCCGGCGACCGAGGGCAGCGGCGGACGGCCCGCGTAAAAACGCCCAGCACAGATCGCGACATCGACTGGATTGAGGCCGGCGGCCAGGACCTTCACCACCGCCTGCTCGGCGCCGGCTGACGGCTCCTGGAACTCGTCGGGGCTCGGAACTCCATACTCGTGCAGGACGGCGGCTCTCATCAGGTCATCCTTTCCGAATATGTGCGCCAGTCGAATTCCATCATCGCCTTTTGGTCACGTTGGCTACGGCCGCACGAACGTATCCGGGTCAGGTCCGATGCGCTTGCCCGCGTCGAGGGCATGGATCGCCTCCATCTCGGCGTCGGTGAGGTGGAAGTCGAAGACCTCGAAGTTCTCGGCGATGCGCTCGGGGGTCACCGACTTTGGGATCACGACGTTACCGAGCTGGATGTGCCAGCGGATGATCGTCTGGGCCGGTGTCCGAGCGTGGGCCTCGGCGATCTCAACGATCGTCGGGTCCTTCAGCTCCAAGCCCTGCCCCAAAGGCGACCACGCCTCGGTGACGATGTCGAGCTCGTCGTGCTCGTGGCGCAGGCCGGGCTGCTGGAAGTGTGGATGCAGCTCCACCTGGTTGATCGCCGGCGTCACGCCAGTCTCCGCCACCAAGCGTTCGAGGTGGGCAGACTGAAAGTTAGATACCCCGATCGCCCTTATAAGACCGGCAGATTGCAGCTCGATGAAGGCTCGCCATGTCTCGACATACAGGTCGTGAGCAGGCACCGGCCAGTGGATGAGGTAAAGGTCGATGTGTTCGAGCTCGAGCCGCTCGAGGCTCTGCTTGAACGCCGCCGTGGCTCGCTCGAAGCCGTGATCGTCGTTGAAGCACTTGGTCGTGACGAATATCTCACTGCGGTCGATTCCCGACGCGTGAATGGCCTGCCCGACAGGCCCCTCGTTGCGATATGCGGCCGCCGTGTCGATATGTCGGTATCCGACCGAGAGGGCTTGGGCGACGACCTCCTCGGTCTCTCGCGGCGGCACTTGGAACACCCCGAACCCGAGCTGTGGGATCTCGACATCGGGACGAAGTGAGATGCGGGGGATCTGGTCGGTTGGGCTGCTCATGCTCTGGCTCTACCCAGTATGCCTGAAAGAATTCGTCAGGTACCGGGCCGCATGCGGCCCGGTACGACGCCGTACATGTGCGGCGTCGCTGGGCGGCGCATGCGCCGCCCAGCACATCTCCCGGCACCCGATCTTGCGGGCATGGACGGATGATGGCGAGTTGTAAGGTGAAGCCTCGCCAGCGCAACCACAAAGGGGAACGAACATGGGACAGCCGGTAGTCCATTTCGAGATCATGGGACAGGACGCGGAGAAGCTGAGGAGCTACTACTCGAGTCTGTTCGGATGGGAGTTCGACGCCAGCAACCCGATGAACTACGGTGTCGTGTCGCGCGAAGCGAACGTCACGGCCGATGGCATCGGCATCGGCGGCGGCATCGGTGGAGCGCCGGAGGGATACTCCGGGCACGTCACGTTCTACGTCGAAGTTCCCGACGTCGAGGCCGCGCTCGCCCACGCCGAGAGCCTTGGCGGTTCGCGGATGATGGGTCCGGAAGAGGTGATGGGACGAATGGTCCTTGGCATGTTCAAGGATCCGGAGGACAATGTCATCGGTCTGATCCACTCCCTCTCATAGAGATCTCGTGCCTGCTGGATTGCCGGCAATCGCCTGGCGCTCCAGTAGCGGAAATCGGACGGCGTCAATCAGCGATGTCTGATTCCCGCTAGAAGTAGGCGCGGAAGTGTGGCACGGTGTGCGCGTGAAGTTCGACTCCGACCAGTCCTGGCAGGCGATCGAAGCGCAGGACCCGCGACTGGACGGGTGGGTGTTCTGCGGCGTGAAGACGACCGGAATCTACTGTCGCCCGAGCTGTCCAGCGCGCACGCCCAAACGCGAGAACGTGCGCTTCTTCGCCACGGCCGCGGCAGCCCAGGCGGCCGGATTTCGCGCCTGCAAGCGCTGCCGTCCAGACGCAACTCCGGGCTCGCCAGACTGGGATCGCCGCGCTGACCTGGTGGGACGGGCGATGCGCCTGATCGCCGACGGGGTGGTCGACCGCGAGGGCGTAAGCGGTCTCGCCCATCGCCTTGGTTACACCGAGCGTCACATACACCGCCAGCTGGTATCCGTCGCGGGCGCGGGGCCGTTGGCGCTCGCTCGCGCCCAGCGTGCGCAGACGGCCCGGATATTGCTTGAGACCGCCGAGGTCCCGATCTCCGGCGTGGCATTCGCGGCCGGGTTTCAGAGCGTGCGTCAATTCAACGCCACGATCCAAGAAGTGTTTGCGATTACCCCGAGTGAGCTGCGCTTGCGGGCGAGACGCCACGGACGCCCGCAGGACAGCGGCGCGATCACGCTGCGGCTGCCATATCGCGCGCCATTGGAGGCGGACGGCCTGATCGCGTTCCTGGAGCTGCGGGCTGTGCCTCGGGTAGAGGAGGTCCGCGACGGCGCATACCGGCGCAGCATGCGTCTGCCGCATGGGACCGGCACAGTCGAACTGCGCCCGGAGAACGGGCATGTGCTGGCGCGCTACCGGCTGGAGGATCTGCGTGATCTGGCTGCCGCGATGCAGCGCTCGCGGGCGCTGCTGGACCTGGACTCCGACCCGCACGCCGTGTCCGCGGCGCTCGGCTGCGACAAGTTGCTGAGGCCACTCGTCCGTGCCGCGCCGGGACGCAGAGTCGCCGGTCACGTCGACGCGCACGAGCTGGCAGTGCGTGCCGTGCTCGGTCAGCAAGTCTCACTCGCCGGCGCCCGTACCCTCGCCGGGCGTCTCGTCGTCGAGTACGGCGAGCCGCTGGAGCGCCCGCTCGGTGGCGTCACACACGTGTTCCCCTGCGCCGAGTCGATCGCCCAGGCCGATCCCGAGCGGCTCGCGATGCCAACCGCCCGTCGACGCGCGCTGCTGAGCCTCGCCACGGCGCTGGCCCGCGACGAGCTGGTGCTGGACGCAGGAGCCGATCGCGAGCAGGCGCGAGGACTGTTGCGATCGCTGCCAGGGATCGGACCATGGACCGCGGCCTACGTGGCGATGCGCGCGCTGCGCGATCCTGACGCGTTCCTGCCTACCGATCTCGGCGTGCGTCACGCGCTCGAAGGGCTTGGACACGACGGCCGTCCCGCCGCCGCGGAGCGAGTGGCAGAGCGCTGGCGTCCGTACCGCGCTTACGCCGTCCAGTATCTATGGGCCTCGCTCACATCATCCGGAGAGAGCACACCCAGGTCGGGGCGTGCGCGTGGGCTTGAAAGCGATCGACTCGCGGCGTGAGGAAGTGATAGATCCCGTGAACACCTGCACTGGGCAAACTCCGCCGAACGCTCGCGCTGGACAGGCGCTGAGACAGACGCTGAAGTGCACAAGCCTCGAGAGCCCGATCGGAGAGCTGCTCCTGCTCGGCGACGAGCATGCGCTGCATGGTCTGTACATGCAGGACGGGCGTAAGCCCATAAGGATCGCGCCCAGCTGGGAGCTTTCCCCACAGCCCTTCACAAATGTGGCGAGTCAGCTATCGGAGTACTTCGCCGGCGAGCGCTTTGCATTCGAGGTTCCCCTCGTCATGCGTGGCAACCGGTTCGAGTGCCGAGTGTGGCGCGAGCTCCAAGCAATACCCTACGGCGAGACGGTCAGCTACGGGGAGATCGCACGCCGTGTCGGCCAACCGTCTGCCGCTCGCGCAGTGGGCCTCGCGAACGGACGCAATCCGATCGCCGTGATCGTCCCCTGCCACCGAGTGATTGGCGCCGACGGAACGCTCACAGGGTACGGCGGCGGGCTGGAGCGCAAGCGGCTGCTGCTGGAGCTCGAGAGCGGTCAGTCATCCCTCCTGCCCAGGGTGTGAGACTCCCAGGCATGGTGTGAGACTCGCAGGGATGGGTGTGGGACTCGCAGAGATGGTGTGAGACTCGCAGAGATGGTGTGAGACTCCCAGGGATGGGTGTGAGAACCCGCAGGTATGATCGTGGCAACGGATCGGAGGAACGTGTCAGAAGATCAGGATTGGCGACTGGAGATCGAGCTCGATGTTGCGGACAAGCGCAGCACGCTCGATCGCGTGATGGGACGGGTCCGCGGCCCCGATATCGCCGAGGAGGCTCGGGCGGCCGTGTCACACGAGGTGGTGATCACCCATGATGGAAAGCTGCTGTTCGCCTATGCCGCGACCGAGGATGCAATCTTGCGGGCGCGCAGCGCAATCGAGGGCGTGATGGGTCAGGACGGCGTAAAGGGAAGCACCCGTGTGAGCCACTGGGATGAGGACCGCGACACCTGGCGCCAGACCGATCCACCGCCGACAGCCGAAGAGCAGCGGCTCGACGAGGTCGCAATGCGCGACGGCGAGGTGGTCCAGACGCGGACGATGGTCGTGAGCGCGGGCAAGCTCATCAGCCCCACCCTCGAACAGTCGCTGCTCGCATGGGCCGACAAACTGGGCGTTCAGTGCACGATCGTCGAGCACCCGCACCTGCTCAGCACCCAGATCGGCATTACAGTGACCGGCCCGAAACACAAGCTCGACGAGTTCGCACGGGGCCTCAAGGCCGAGGAGATGTCGACGATCCGTGCCGAGCGATCTGTGATGTTGAGCCCGCTCTAGCTTAGTTCCGACGGCACACTATCGCGAGTCTGAGAGCATCTGCTACCGCCGGCCCAGAGGCATCAACTTCGCGGACCCAGAGCATCAACTCGCGCCGACCTAGGAGCATCAACCGCGCTGGACCCAGAAGCATCAACTCCCGCCACGCGAGCCCAGAGGCATCAACTACGCGAGCCTAGGAGCATCAACCACGCGAGCCCGGGAGCATCAACTACCGTGGACCGGGAGCATCAGCGTCACCGCACGCGTGTGCGTAGCCACGATTTTGCCATCCGCCTCGATGACGAACTCGACCGTTGCACGCAGTCGGCTGCGTTCTTCGAGTAATGATATGGCGTGGGCTGATAGAGGGATGTGCACGCGTGTGCTGACACCACCCTGCAGCTGGATCGTCGACGCTCCGAGCAGTACCGAGGTTCGGTGGGCGCTCCGGGACGCCTTCCCGATTGCACCCGTCGGAATGGCGGCCGTGATGAAGCTCTCTGCCTTGCACGGGTGCGAACGTGCCGGGCATCGCGCGCCAACTCCCGTTTCAAGAGTCTCCCCACCGCCGACACCGTACAGCCGCGCCGGACTCCACAGTGTCAGCCACTGCGACCAGGCGTCTGCTTCCTTGGCGACGGGCGCCGGTGTGACCGCGGAGAGCGGGGTGGGTGGGCTCGGTGGAGGCGAGGTGGCAGGTTGCACGCCGATGCCATCGATCCCGACGACATTGACCGGCAACGAGCTGCTTGTGATGAACAGGATCGACGCGTCCTTCTCGCCGGGCGTCGTGGGGCGGAAGCCGACCGTGACCGCGCAACTGGCGCCCGGATAGACGATCTGCTCGTTGCAAGTGTCAGACAGGACAGGGAACATCAGCGGCGTGCCCGAGACGAGGAACGCCTGCTGGACGCCAAGCGGATAGTCGCCGGTGTTCGTCAGGGTGAACGTCTGCCATGTGGATGAGCCGAGCAGAACTTCTCCCAACAGCGCTTGGCTGGAGCTCAAGCTGATTTTCGGACCAAAGAGACCTTCGCCTTCCAGCGCGATCGTCAGCGGGCCGCTGGAGGAGTCGCTCGTGATCTGCAGCTGTGCGTGCTTGAGTCCGGGCGAGACGGGTTCGAAACGGATGCCCATCGTGCACGTGTTGTTTGGGCCAAGCAGATCGTTGCCGCAGCCGCTCCACTGCACCGAGAACGACGACGCGTCAGGGCCGGTGATGCCCACCGCTTCGATGTGCACGCCGGCGCGCGCGCCATCGCGAATCGTCACTTCATCGGTCTCGTTCTGGTTGCCTTCACCGGAATGCGCTCCCGCGTAGGGAATCGGGGAGAAGCTCAACGGGCTCGGATTCGCCGAGAGCGTGCCGGTGATGCCTTCACCGGACAGGGGCACCGAGACACTCCCTTCGCTGGTGAGCAGTTCCAGGGTCGCGTTCTTTGCGACCGTCGTGCCTGGTTCGAACTGCACTTCCACCGCGCAGCTGGCAGGACTCATGGAGATCGTCTGAGAAGAGCAGTTGTCGTTAACGACCTGAAAGCTGTTGGCATCCGGCCCGTTGACCGCGACCGCGAAGATCGTCACGGACATCGGAGAGTTGTTCATGAACTGGACGCTCTGCCGCGGGCTGCCACCGAAATGGACATCAACTTGGCCGAATTCCATCCGTGCCGGCGACGGCGCTAGGCCAGATTCGGCAAGCGCCGGGGCAGCGCCGAGGAGCACGCCCGCAAGCACGATGACTGACAGCAATGTGAACCTTCGCAGCATTTGAGCTCCTGATCTCGCGCCGGTTCTCCCATGGGCACCCGTCGCGCGGTGGACCCTCCGTCGGTTTGACAGGCGGGCCCGATCTACTCGACGGCGCACACAGCGGCGCTGAAGGCTGCATGTGACTGTGCATGACGCATCCTGTGCATGACGCATCGCATCCCCCGAACCGCCGCTCCCAAAGACGAGAGTCTAAACTCGTCGGCTCTGCCCAGGATGCCCCCGATCGCCGACATCGCACAGCACTGCACCGCCTGCATCGCGTGAGCGCAGGCGGCTACCTGGAGGTCCCGCAAGGATGGGAGCGTGTCTCCACGGACGGCCCCGGTCCGTTCGTGACGAGCGAGCTCCTGCGCCGGCCCGATGGAACGGAGGCGCGCTGGCGCTCGCGCTCGCACCGCAAGCGCTCATCGGCGTCCGCGGGGGATACGCCGGCGAGCGTCGCTGAATCGGTGTGGTGGCGCCCGCGCCGGCGGAGTTGGTGGATGAGCGTGCTGTTCGCTCTCGGGTCGCTCTGCTTTGCGCTCGCAGCCGTCGCGGCGCAGTGGGCGAGCGCCTCGCGTCCGGGAATCGGCGTGACGTTCTTCGCTGGCTCACTCATGTTCACGGCAGCCGCATACCTGCAGTACTCAGAGACCGTCAACGTCGAGCGTGGCCTCGAGTCCCACATGCAACGCCGGCGATGGCGACCGGCTTCCTGGGAGCCACGGCGGATTGACTGGCTCGCGGCATCCGTGCAGCTCATCGGGACCGTCTTCTTCAACATCAGCACGTTCGCGGCGATGAAACACGGCTTTGACACTCGGCAGATCAACGCGCGTGTGTGGGGGCCCGATGCGATCGGGTCGGTCTGCTTTCTCATCTCGAGTGAGCTCGCCTACGCCGAGGTCTGTCACCGCTGGATCTGTCTGAAGCACCGCTCGCTGTCATGGCGCATCGTCGCACTCAACCTGCTGGGATCGATCGCGTTTGGCGCGTCGGCGGTCGCCTCACTCATCGAGCCCGCCAGCGGCGAGGAGATCAGCGCGCGACTTGCCAACGGGGGCACATCGCTCGGTGGCGTCTGCTTCCTGATCGCTGCGCTTGCGCTGATGCCCGAGGCGAGCGCGGAGGAGCGCGCCGCGCCGGTCGCAGATGCGCCCTCGCCTGCCTCGCCTTGATGAGGCCGGGCGACGATCGGTGCATATAATCGCCACCCTTGATCTCGTGAGCACACCGGTCGAGATCAGCCATCGCGGTTTCGGCTCCGCGGCCCGAGGAGGTAGCAGCATGACGCCTGATGAGCAGCGCCCCGGCATGGCCAAGCCCGAGCTGACGAGCCAGCAGATCGAGCGAGAGGGGAGTTCGTTCGGAAATCGTTTCTTGCTCGAGCCGGCTCCCGACAACGCGCTGCCGAAGACCGGAATGCCCCCCCAGGACGCGATGCGCCTCGTCGGCGAGGAGATCCTGCTCGATGGGTTGCCGATGCGCAACCTGGCGACGTTCGTGACGACCTGGATGGAGCCCGAGGCGACGCGTCTGATCACCGAAGCCCTGCACACCAACTTCATCGATCACGCCGAGTACCCGCAAACGGCCGAGATCGAGCAGCGCTGCATCCGCATGATCGCCGACCTGTTCAACGCACCCGGCGAGACGACCGGCGCGCGCACCCAGGGCTCATCGGAGGCGATCATGCTCGGCGCGCTGTCGCTGAAGTGGAAGTGGCGCGCGCGCCGCGAGGCGGCCAACAAGTCGATCGATCGACCGAACCTCGTGTTCGGCGGAGACGTCCACGTGGTCTGGGAGAAGTTCTGTCGCTACTTCGACGTCGAACCGCGGATCGTTCCGCTGGCGCCCGAGAAGTACACGATCGGCCCCGAGGACGTGGAGCCGCACATCGACGAGAACACGATCGGCGTGGCAGCCGTGCTCGGCACGACGTTCACCGGGCATGCCGATGACATCAGCGGGATCAACGACTACCTCGTGAAGCTCAAGAACGAGCAGGGTCTCGACGTGCCGCTGCACGTCGACGCGGCGAGCGGCGGCTTCGTGTGGCCGTTCCTCTACCCGCACTCAGAGTGGGACTTCCGACTCGAGCAGGTTCGCTCGATCAACGTCTCCGGGCACAAGTTCGGGCTCGTCTACCCCGGCATCGGCTGGCTCGTGTTCCGTGAAAAGGACGATCTGCCCGAGGACCTCGTGTTCTACGAGAACTATCTCGGCAAGCGCGACGCCACGTTCACGCTGAACTTCTCCACCGGCTCGGCGATGGTGCTCGCGCAGTACTACAACTTCGTGCGCTACGGCCACGACGGCTATCGCTACATCATGGAGACGATGCAGTACAACGCGCACACGCTCGTCAAAGAGGTCGCCGGCTGTGGAGAATTCGAACTGATCGGGACCGAGGATGAGGAGCAGCTGCCGCTGGTCGCGTTCAAACTGACTGACGGCCACGACTTCGACGAGTTCGACGTCGCCTCGCAGCTCGCAGCCGAGCGAGGCTGGATGGTGCCCGCCTACACGCTCCCGCCGAACGCAGAGCACGTCAAGATCATGCGCGCGCTCGTCAAGCAGACGCTGGGGCATTCGCTCGTTGAGACGCTCGGCAAGGACATCGTTGAAGCCTGCGAGACGCTCAAGGTCAAGGGCAGCCTGCACCCCGAAGACCGCAAACGCGTGAAGACGAATACCGGGTTCTGAGCACACCCCCGCCACCGGGCGTGCGGCGCGCCCGAGCGCGGCGGCAGGTGCGCGGCGCGAGCGCTGCAATCGAAGTGCGACGTGTGGCACACGCGGTCACGGCGAATACCGGGTTCTGAGCACCTCGCCCAGTGGTAGATGCGCGCGGCGCGCGCGCAATCGAAGTGCGCCGTGGCTGTAAACGCTTGATCCGAATCCCAACGTGCAGGATTCAGCGTAGCCGCGTAGAATTTGGTTGGCGGTGTCGTGTGACACCGACGACCAGAGGGGGATCTGATGCGAGGTGTTGGCAGTGCGCTGTTCGTGGGCATCCTGTTGATGGTGGCAGGCATCCTGAACATCATCTACGGCATCGCCGCAATCGGCAATGCTAATTTCTTCGTCAATGACACCCAGTTCGTGTTCTCGACCCTCCATACGTGGGGATGGATCACGGTCATCCTCGGCGTCATCCAATTGACCGCCTCGTTCTCGCTTTTCGGCGGCCGTGCCTACGGGCGCGTGATCGGGATCGTTGCGGCCAGCATCGGCGCGATCGGCGCGCTGCTGGACATCGGCGGCGCCCATCCGTTCTGGGCGCTTGGTGTCTTCGCCATCTGCCTGATCTGCATTCACGGACTCGCGGTCCTCGGCGAGCCCGAGACCGTCTGACGCACGGCTGGGAAGGTCATATGTCGGTCGCGCTCAACCAGGCGCGACCGACATATCATCGCGCGTGTCGATTTCGCGGTTGCTCGTTCGACGTATCAGCAGATCCGGGGTTCAGACTAGGTCAAGAGACCTGCGATGAGCGTGCCACCGGATTCACGAACCCGCAAACCGAAAGAGAGAGCCACACATGCGATTCATGATGATCATGCTGCCAAACGTCCCGACCATCGACGAGGCGGGCTGGGAGCCTGACGCCGAGGCCGTGACGGCGATGGGCAAGTACAACGAAGAGCTGACTAAAGCCGGCGTGCTGCTCGCACTCGACGGGCTGCAGTCCCCCGCAAAGGGGGCACGCGTGTCGTTCGCAGGCGGAAAGTCCACCGTGACCGACGGGCCTTTCACCGAGGCGAAGGAGCTGATCGGCGGTTACTGGATGATCGAAGCGAAGTCAAAGGATGAGGCCGTGCAGTGGGCCTCGCGCTGCCCCGCTGGGGACGGCGACACAATCGAGGTCCGTCAGGTGTATGAGATGTCGGACTTTCCACCGGACGTCCAGGAGGCCGGCAAGCTCTCACAGGATCCACCCGAGCAGACGGCCGCGCGCTAGCCTGGTTCACGTGGTGCCGTCCGACCACGACACGCCGATCGCCGGCGAGACGGGGCCAACCGAAGCCGTGCGCTCGAGCGAGACCAGTGCACGAGCGAGACCCGGAGCGCAAATCGAGACCGAGTGCTCGACCAAGACGAGGCACGAAATCGAGGCCGAAATCGAGGCCAAGCGCTCGAGCGAGACTCCGCACGCCGGCAAGACCCAGCGGGCGATCGAGGCGGTCTGGCGGATCGAGGCGGCAAGGCTCATCGCCGGGCTGGCGCGGATGGTGCGCGATGTCGGCCTCGCCGAGGATCTCGCGCAGGACGCGCTCGTGGCCGCACTGGAGCAGTGGCCAAAGTCAGGCGTCCCGGAGCGCCCGGGCGCCTGGCTGACGGCCACCGCCAAGCACCGCGCGATCGACCAGCTGCGTCGACGCACACGCTTGGAGCGCAAGCACGAGCAGCTGGCGCGCGAACTCGAGACACGCGGAGGGATGACCGCGCCGGAGATCGACCTCTCAGACGAGAGCGAGATCGAAGACGACCTCCTGCGGCTGATCTTCACGACGTGCCATCCGGTCCTCTCCACACAGGCACGCGTCGCGCTGACGTTGCGACTGCTCGGAGGCTTGACGACAGAGGAGATCGCTCGGGCGTTCCTAGTGTCCGAATCGACTGCCGCACAGAGGATCGTGCGGGCCAAGCGCACCCTCGCGGAGGCACACGTCCCATTCGAATTGCCCGACGCGAGCGAGCTGAGCGCTCGCCTGTCCTCGGTGCTGGAGGTCATATATCTGGTGTTCAACGAGGGCTACACGGCGAGCTCCGGTGAACACTGGATACGCCCGGACCTGTGCGAGGAGGCGTTGCGGCTCGGGCGCATCCTCGCCGAGCTCATGCCCTCCGAGCCGGAGGTCCACGGCCTGGTCGCGCTGATGGAGATCCAGATGTCACGCTTCGGTGCCCGCATCGGACCCACGGGAGAGCCGGTCCTGCTGCTCGACCAGGACCGCATGCGCTGGGATCTGCTCCTCGCGCAACGCGGTCTCACCGCGCTGGAGCGCGCGCAGCGGTTGCAGGACGCCGAACAGTCAGGCAGCGCGCTCGGCCCCTGCACACTGCAGGCGGCAATTGCCGCCTGCCACGCCCGCGCACGAACTGCACAGGAGACCGACTGGGTGCGCATCGCCGCGCTGTATGACGCGCTCGCCCAGCTCGCGCCCTCACCTGTCGTGGAGCTCAACCGAGCCGTTGCAGTCGCAATGGCGTTCGGTCCAGAGGCGGGCCTGGAGCTTGTCAACGCGCTCATGGCCGAGCCCGCGCTCGAGAACTACCATCTGCTGCCGAGCGTCCGCGGGGACCTGCTCTTCAGACTCGGCCGCTGTGACGAGGCCCATGCCGAGCTCAAGCGCGCAGCGACGCTCACCCAGAACGCGCGCGAGCGCGAGCTGCTGCGCGAGCGGGCCACAGCATGCATGTGGACTTCGGGACCCCGTGAGACAGGCTGACCGCGCCACGCGGGGACCGCCACGCGGGGATCACCACGCGGCGCGCGGATCGCCAGGCCATGCGGGGATCGTCACGCCAGGCGCCTTCACCGGGCGACCACGTCCTTAACCTCGAGGCCCAGAGACACTGCGTCGCGCCGTGAGGAGTGCCGCGACCGTGCTCGCCCGGATTGGCCGCCCCAGGCGCTCGTGCAGAGCGTGAGTCTCGTTCACGAGGGCGTCACGCTGGCCGGGTGAGAGCCGTGCCCAGAATGACATCGTGCCGAGCAGGGCGTTGAGCTCATCGGCGGTTTGCTCGATCAGAGTTGGCACGGTTGCGAGCTTGAGATCCTCGAAGAGATCGGCTGCGTAGTCACGTCCTATGTCACAGCTCCCCAGCCAGCCCCAGGCGTACGCGACGTTCCGACGACGCTCCTGCACACCCGCAATCGTGCAATCGAGGTCGCGGTAGGCAGGCCAGGTCGCGGCGATCTCCGACGCGTGCCTGCGCAGGGCCGACAGCAGAGCCTCCTGATCGTCGACGCTGCGCTGCTCCTGAAGGCCGAAGTACTGGATCAGGGCGAGCGTCCCGTTGGGAACAAGCACGTCGGCGATCTTCCGCCAGCTCAGATCGGGGTCAACCCAGTGGATTGCCGACGCCGAGAACACCGTCTCGTAGCTCTCGCAGGGCAGCTGCATGTCCTCGAGCCGCGCGTGAACGAGCTCCACATCGCCCACATCTTTCAGGTTCTCCTCAACGACACCGATCAGTTGATCTCCCGGCTCGAGTGCGGTCACGCGCAGCCCGCGCGCGAGGAGGCTGCGCGTCAGCTGACCGGTCCCGCACCCGATCTCGAGCACCCGATCGCCATCCCCGATACCTGCCACCTCGCACGCTTCCTCGACGAGCGCATCGGGGTAGGTCGGGCGATGGCGGTCGTACTCGACCGCAACCTCGTTGAAGACCTTGCCATAGCTCCGTGCGAGCGTCCCGTCGCTCATGCCCGCAACGTACACACCCGCCTGGATGGACGACGGTCATGAATGGCTCGGGCAGGTATCTTAGCCGATAGTTGTCGACGTCAGCTGCCAGCTCCTCTTGCGACCCCGCGCCGTGCGCCGCCGCCTGTGCAGCGCGTTCCGCCGGCGTGATGCTCATCCCCGCAGCAGCATCGCGCCGTTCGACGACGCTCCGCGTACCCTGCGCGAGCACTGCCTCGCCGGAGTGACAAAGACAGTGCTCATACGCGGAGCCTGACGGAGTGCCAGCCGGGCAATGCACCCATGTCGAGTCCGCCGCGCCAGGGCGGGGGAGATCGCCGGCGTGACTCGTTCTCAGGCCCACGCCGTCGAGGTACCCGAGGCAATTCGATCGCGCAAGGATCTGGCCGGCGCTGACCGGGCGATCACGTATGAGCTTGCGGCTTGTGACGCCCGATCAATGAGTGCTGAGCAGTGGGCGCGCGCGACCTGGGAGGGCGCCCCAACGATCGTCCGCTGGTTCCTGATGCTCGGCTGGCGATTCATTCTCGGGCTGCGGCTCACGCCTGGGCGGTCGCCCACGCACGTGCTCGGCTGGCGCATGCTCGACGATCGCCCCGACACGGTGACGCTTCAGGCCCGCTCCGCCCTGATCACCGGGCACAACGTCGTGATCGTCCAAGAGTCCACGGTGCTATGGACCACGCTCGTCCGCTACGAACAGCCCATCGCACGCCTGATCTGGAGACCCGTCGAGCTCGTACACCGAATCGTGCTGTCATACACTCTCACCCACGCCAGGGAGGTCCGGCAAGGGTGAGCGCGGCCGACAGGACCAGAGCAAAAATACGGTCTCAAGGCGCGACCTGCCTCGACCAAAACCCTTGAAATAGCAGACAAACCTGCATGGCCAGACCCAGACTCGAACTGGGGACACCACGATTTTCAGTCGTGTGCTCTACCAACTGAGCTATCTGGCCGAGCCCTCGATCTTAACGGCTGCGCCCTCTTGTTGGGATTGGCCCGCTCGGCATCCCACTCACCTCGGTGCGACTGCACGTCTGCGCTGCTTTTGCGAGCGCTTCATTCAGCATACGCGCGACGCCGCGGTCACTGTCGAGTGCTCGGAGATCTCGATCTTCGAGCACTCGTCTTGCGCTGCGCGCGGGCTCGGCCCCTGCCTAGCCCGCCCGAACTAACCGGCTTGCTCGTACTACCCGGCCCGCTCGAACTCTGCCACGAGCGCCTCATAGGTCTTGCGCAATCCATCCCTGATCGGGACCTCCGGGCGCCAGCCCAGCTCGCGTTCCGCGCGGCTCGCGTCCAGGCGGCTGTGCTCCAGCTCGCCCTCGCGCAGGTCCGCCAGCTCCGGCTCGACATCCACGCCCGCGGCCTCGCGCAGCTCACTCCACACCGTCAACACGTCCGTCTCCACCCCCGTGGCCACGTTGTACGTGCCCGCCTTGCCCGTCGCTGCTGCCGCCCGCAGCGCGCTGACGACGTCCCCCACGTACACGTAGTCGCGCGTCGGCTTGCCGTGCCCATACAGCGTCGGGCGCTCGCCCGTGTACAGCTTGTGCGCGAAGATCGCTACGACGCCCGCCTCGCCATGCGGGTTCTGTCGCGGCCCGTACACGTTCCCCAGCCGCGCGACAACGTTGGCTACGCCCCCCGCCAGCCCCCACGTCTTCACGTACGCCTCCGCCGCCAGCTTCGACGCTCCGTACGGACTCAGCGGCGCGGGTTCGCGCTCCTCGCTCGTCGGCATCGGCGCGTCGTCCCCGTACAGCGCCCCTCCCGTCGAGGTGAACACGACCGGCACCCCCCGCTCGTTCGCAGCCACCAACACGTTCAGCGTCCCCTTCACGTTCACTTCGCAGTCCCTCCCCGGGTTTGCCACCGAGGCCGTGACGCTTGCTTGGGCCGCCAGGTGAAACACCGCCTCCGGGCTCACCTCTTCCACGATCTGTTTCACGCCCGCCCCGTCGACAATGTCGAGCTCGACCAGCCTCGCCTCGCCGGCCACCCTGCTCGCCTTGCCCGAAGACAGATCGTCGATCACCGTCACCCCACACCCGTCGCGCAGCAGCGAGTCCACGACATGTGAGCCGATGAACCCGGCTCCGCCGGTGACGATTGCGTGCTTGGGGATTCGCGTCACGGCAGCTGATGCAGCTGGTTGATCGAAACGGTCGGACAGTGAACGGTCGATATCGGGACGTGGACTGCGGCCATGGGCCGGAAATCTATCTACCCGACAGCTTGCGCGTCGCCAGCGCGCTCGCGACGGCGACGCTCGCCCTCGGACACCGCGCGCTCCAGCAGCCCCTCCACGATCTCGATCGACTCGTCGATCCGCTCCAGCGCCTGCGGCTCCTCCTGGCGACCAAGCATGTACCTGCGCAACGTCGCAAGCACCCGCCGCGCGATCCCGATCGCCTGGCGCTCGCGCTCGGAGTCGATCTCCCCCTGCTCGCGCAGCTCCGCCAAGCGACGCAACGCCGGTTCGATCACCTCCCCCGGCAGCTCCACCGCCGGGATACCGTCCTCGATCGCTTGCGCGACCGCTCCCTCCGCCATCTCCGCATCGGCACGCTGCAACGCCGTAACGAACGTGTCCAGCGCGCTGTCCGCGACCGCGATCGGGTCGGCCCGCACCTGCTCACGCGCGTCCGGCCCCGAGCTGCCGAGCACCTCCATAAATGCGTCCAGCAACACCGGGTCAAAATGCTTGCCCCGCTCGTTACGCATCATCGCCACGGCCTCATCCACCGCAAACGCCTTGCGATAGACCCGGTCGCTCGTCAGCGCATCGAACACGTCCGCGATCGCCACGATCCGTCCCTCGATCGGGATCGCCTCACCCACGACTCCCCGCGGATATCCACTGCCGTCCCACTTCTCATGGTGGCTAAGCGCGATCGTCGCCGCGAGATCGAGGATCGCCGAGCTGGACCCTTTCAGGAGCCTATGCCCCTCCTCGGCGTGCGTCTCCACGATCGCCCGCTCCTGCGCTGTGAGCTTCCCCGGCTTCAGCAGAATCGCGTCAGGGATCGCCACCTTGCCGACGTCATGCAACGGCGCCGCGTGACTCATCCGCTCGCACAGCTCTTCCTCCAAGCCGATCTGCTCTGCGAGCAGCGTCGAGAACCTGCCGATCCGCTCGATATGCGCGCCCGTGTCCTCGTCCCTGAACTCGACCGCCATCGAAAGCCGCCTGACCGTCTCCGCCTGCGCGATCTCGAGCTCGGTCATCGCCTTGCGCAGCTCGATCGAACGATCTCCGATCTCCTTCTCGAGCTTCGCCCTGTGACGCTCGCCCGCGAGCCACCCGACCGCTCCCGCCGCAAGCGCAAGCACGAGCACGCACACGACCGTCAATGCCGGCCCACTCGCGAGCACAGCGCCCGCGCCCGCGCCCGCGCCGAGGGCTACCCCCAGTCCGGCCGCCCATCGCCACGCCTTGCCGGAGCTCTCGCCCGGCTGGTTCGTCGCTTCGCTCGTATGGGCCGCTGTCTCGCGCACTGGTCCAATCTCGCATTCGGCATCTTCGACATTGGGCTTAAACCTTGAATCCTTCACATCAGCATATAGCCGACACCCACTCACCACTCGCCATCTCCCCGCTTTCTGCCCATCTCCGGCCATCCGCCTTCTCGGCTAGGCTGCGCCGCGATGCTCCGCCGTGCAACCAACGCCTTGCTTGCGGGTGCCCTGATCGTGCTCGCCGCCGTCCTGATCGCCGGCTGCGGCGGCTCGTCTTCCTCGGGCAACGGCATCACCTCGAAATCGCCGACCGAGATCCTCGCCGCAACCAAGGCCGCCGCCGACAGCGCGACCTCCGTGCACGTCGCAGGCACACTCAACAGCGGTGGATCGCTGATCACACTCGACTTGAACCTCATCGCCGGCCATGGCGGCCGCGGACAGATCTCCGAGGGCGGGCTGTCCTTCGAACTGATCGTCGTCGAGGACACCGTCTACATCAAAGGCAGCCCGTCCTTCTACAGCCACTTCGGCGGCGCCGCCGCCGCGCAGCTGTTCCAGGGCAAGTGGCTGCGAGCGCCCGCCACCAGCGGCGAACTGGCATCGCTCGCGCCCCTCACGAACCTCGCCACGCTGCTCAATCAAACCCTCTCAGGCCACGGAACGCTTGTGAAGGGCGCCACCACCACTATCGTCGGGCAGCCGGTAATCGAGCTCCGGGACACCGCGAAGGACGGCTCCCTGTTCGTCGCCACGACCGGACAGCCTTACCCGATCGAAATCGTCAAGCGCGGAGGCTCTGAAACCGGACACGTCTCCTTCACTCACTGGGACGAGCCCGTCTCACTCTCCGCTCCACCCGGAGCAATCGACCTCAGCCAGCTGCAGCACAGCGGACGCTGAGCCCGCGGTCCGGGCCAGTGGGTCAGTGCGACGACGAATCGGCGGCGTAAGGGTACGGACCTGCGATCTGCGATCCGCAACGACGGGTCGGCAGCCTGAGCATGGTCCGCCGCGGCGCCACAGCGGGGCACGGCGCGCTCGCGTGTGCGAGCGATCGGCGATGCCATGATGATTGGCTTCTCGGATTATCCAAAATCGGAAGGAGCACCCGATGACGCTTGATCAGACGAAGGTAGGCCAGGTCGTGGCCGAGCAGATGGAGGCGCTCGAAGAGCGTTTCGGCGACGATTGCGAGGTCGGCGACGTCTGCACCATCGTGGAGGTCGTCGGGCCTCATGGCTCCAGCGTGTCGGTCCGCTCGAGCGAAGCCCGCCCGCACACCACAATCGGGCTCTTGCGCCTGGCCGAGGCCGTAATGCTTCGCGGCCTCGGTGGCAGCCGGGATGACGGGGAGGAGTAGGGCCAGAAAGTCTTACGTTCGACAGCCCTGCGTCCAACGCTTCAGGTTTGCCGACTGACGTTTGGCGCGGCCTGTGAATCGCAGCATGACCTTGTTGTACGTGCACGCCCGCTTTGCAAGGTGCGCGTGCGATAGGCCGTCACCGGATAGCAAACGGGTAGCCGGTCAGCCAGACGCGTTGTGCACTAAAGCCCGATCGCCACGTACTTGGTCTCCAGATACTCACCGATGCCCTCGAACCCGCCCTCGCGGCCGAACCCGGACTGCTTGACACCGCCAAACGGAGCGGCAGGGTTGGAGACGATGCCCTGGTTGAGCCCGACCATACCCGTCTCGATCCCTTCGGACACACGCAGCGCGCGAGCCAGATCGCGCGTGTAGACATAGGCGACGAGTCCGTACTCGGTCCGGTTGGCTGCGTCCAGCGCTTGGTCATCGCTCGAGAACGCAGCGATCGGGGCGACCGGCCCGAAGATCTCCTCGGCCAGCACGCGGGCGTCGTCGGGCACGCCGGTGAGGACAGTCGGCTCGTAGAAGTAGCCGTTCGTCGGGAGCGCGCTCGCGCCCTGGCCCCCGCCGAGCGGGAGCTGAGCACCGCGCTGCACGGCGTCATCGACGAGCTCGGATACCTTGGCACGCTGAGTGGAGTCGATCAGCGGGCCAACGTCCACGTCCGGATCGGTCCCGCGACCGACAGTCAACGCTCCCATGCGCTTTGCCAGGCGATGCGCGAACTCGTCCGCCACCGACTCGTGCACATGGAAGCGGTTGGCGGCGGTGCAAGCCTCGCCGACGTTACGCATCTTCGCGGTCATTGCGCCTTCGACGGCCGCATCCAGGTCGGCGTCCTCGAACACGAGGAACGGCGCGTTCCCGCCGAGCTCCATCGACACGCGCAACACCTGCTCGGCTGACTGTTCGATCAGGGTGCGCCCGACCTCGGTCGAGCCCGTGAACGAGAGCTTGCGCGTGCGCTCATCGCGCAGCAATGGCTCGATCACCGCGCCAGAGTGCCGTGCCGTGATCACATTCAAAACGCCTGCGGGCAGGCCGGCTTGCTCGAGGATCTGCGCGAGCGCAAGCATCGACAGTGGCGTCTGCTGGGCAGGCTTGACGACCATCGTGCAGCCTGCCGCGATCGCGGGGGCAATCTTGCGGGTGCCCATCGCCGTCGGGAAGTTCCACGGCGTCACGAACACACACGGCCCGACCGGCTGGCGCATCGTGAGGATGCGCCCGGCGCCAGTCGTGTTGACCATGTAGCGGCCATGTATGCGAACGGCCTCCTCGGAGAACCAACGAAAGAACTCGGCGGCGTAAGAGATCTCAGCTCGCGACTCGGCCAGCGCCTTACCCATCTCCAGCGTCATCAGCAGTGCCAGCTGCTCGGTCTGACCGACGATCGCCTCATACGCCCGGCGCAATACCTCGCCGCGCTCGCGCGGCGCCGTCGCAGCCCACTCGGCCTGTTTATCAGCGGCGGCCGTGAGGGCCGCGAGCGCATCATCGGCCTGCCCGTCAGCAACCTCCACGAGCGTCTGCTCGGTAGATGGGTCCTCGATCGGCAACGTCCCGCCGCCCGTCGCGTCGCGCCACTCGCCGCCGATGTACAGGCCGGTGTGGACCTGTTCGAGAACCGCCCGCTCGTCGGGTGCGCCAGTCATCGTGCAGCACTCATACGCCAAGCGCAGCGTCCGAGGAATAGCCCATACGACCTCATGCCCTCAACCACCACGACGTCGGCTGATCGGCCGTGTTGCCTCGAGCACGGATGCTCACCATCAGATCAACCTATCACCGCCTCACACACGTCCCCGCGCTCCTCGCGTGCGCCCTCGCCGTGCTGGCGCTCTCGGCCGGCACGGTACCCCCAGCGCACGCCGCGACCGCCGCCCACGCCGCTCCCACGACACTCGTGATCACGGGGGCCGGCGATGGCCATGGCGTCGGCATGAGTCAAGACGGCGCGGATGGATACGCCCAGCACGGCTGGACCTATCAGGCGATCCTGAGCCACTATTACACCGGCACCGCTATCGGACAGGCGTCACCCGGTGCGATCGTACGCGTGCTGATCGGCGGGAAGGTCCAACGGATCCCGCTCGAACGGTACGTCCGCGGCGTCATCTCGGCCGAGGTCCCCTCCGAATGGCCGCTCGCCGCGCTGGAGGCGCAGGCAATCGCGAGTCGCACCTACGCGCTGACCGCCCACGCGGGCGGATCACGATTCGACGTGTACTCCGACACGCGCTCGCAGGTCTATCGCGGCGCCGCCGCCGAAACGGCACAGACGAACGCCGCGGTCGCCGCGACCGCCGGGCAGATCGTCACCTACGGGGGCAATCCCGCGATCACATATTTCTTTGCGAGCTCTGGTGGGATGACCGAAGACGTGGAGAACGCTTGGCCCGGCTCCGAACCACAGCCGTGGCTGCGCGGCGTACCCGACCCGTATGACTCGGGCCCCCAGTTCGAGTGGAAGACAAGCCTCAGCTTCAGCTCCGCCGCCGCCCGCCTGCGAGGTCTGCTCAAGGGAGGATTCCGCGGGATCGAGGTGCTCAAACGCGGCTACTCGCCGCGGATCATCACTGCCGCGATCCTTGGGTCGGCGGGCACAACTCAGATCGGCGGACCGGAACTGGCGGCACGACTGGGACTCCAGGACACCTGGGCGTACTTCGGCATTCGCAAGGGCAAGAGTCCAGTCAAACCGGAGCCCGACCGCAGCGGACAGTCACCCGCACAGTCCCCCACGGCGAGCCCATCTGCCACTGCGAGCGCTCCTATCCCTGCGACCCCTCAAGGCGGCGCCCAAGCCCCGGGCGAGACGGGCTCGACACCGGTGGGCGGCGTCGCGGCGGAATAGTCCGCCTGAGGCACACCTACGATATGCGTCCGCCACGCACCCTTTTGGAGCAGAGAGACTCGTGCAACACACCCCGATCGCCGACAAGCTGGGCATGAGCACTCGCTACGGCTTTGCCGTGCTCGCCTGCACCGTCGCACTCGCCGCGCCCGCGAGCGCGTTGGCAGACCACTCTGTGGGGACCCGCGAACAGATCGCCTGGGTGCGCCGGGCCGCCTCCAACTTCGTGAGCGACGAGCTGAGCGGCAACGGCGCGGGCGCCTGCGGAATCCTCAACGCCCCGTTGCGCGCGACCGAGGGCCACCGCACATGCACGCAGCGCTGGAACGCCAAGCTCGCGCGGCTCCTGCACGAACCCGGAGCCCGGGCGCGCCTGCGGGCGCAGCAGCACGCGATCCCCTCAGCCGCAGTCGTCGTCCACGGCAACATCGCTTCACTCGACCTGGCTACGGCGCTGATGAGTGGGCCGAACCCAAACCGCTTTGTTTGGACTGAAAACTGCTGGATGCTCAAGGGCTGAGCGTCCGTTCGGGACCGTTTCATCGAGGGCGACTGACAGCAGCGAGCGAGCGAGCGTTCCCTCCTGCACATGCGTGCGCTCGGCCAACCGTGCCAGGCGAGCAGCATGCTCGGAGTCGAGCGTAACGTTCAGGCGACGAATTGCTCCAGCCACAGTACGTAGTCTATTGCCCGTTTCGACACCTATCGTGCACTAGCGGCTGTCACGCTGGGAATCGAGTCGTTGACTGCATGCTCAGACGATTAACCTGAGGCGATGCCCGCCCCGCTGCTGATCGCCGATGTCCCGTGGCTGTTGTATCGCTCGTTCTTCGGGCTGCCCAAATCGATCGTGGACGGCGAGGGTCGGCCGGTGAACGCGCTGCTGGGGACGGTCAATGCGCTGCTGAGCGTCCTCAACGACCGCCCGGCGCGCGCGATCGTCGCGTGCTTCGGCGCCGAGCAGGCCGCGTATCGCGTGCGGTTGTATCCGCCATATCACGCCCACCGCGAGCCGATGCCCCCCGAGTTGCGGACGCAGTGGACGAAAGCCCCGGCGCTGCTGGCAAGCCTTGGCTGGACGGTGTGCGACGCGGGCGAGCTGGAGGCCGACGACGCGATGTTCTCCCACGCGCGGGTGGAGGCCGAGGCGGGCGGGCAGGCACTCCTGCTGACCGCCGACCGCGACCTGTTCCAGGCCGTCGACGAGCGCACGTCGATCATCGAGCTGGCGAAAGGGCGCGTCGCGGGGGAGATCGGTCCCGCGCAGGTGCGCGAGCGCTATCACGGGGTCGGGCCCGAGCTGGTGGCTGATCTGATCGCCCTGCGCGGCGACCCCTCCGACGGCCTGCCCGGCGCCCCGGGGATCGGCGTGAAGACCGCTGCCGAACTGCTGCTGCGCCACGGAACGCTTGAGGGCGTGCTGGCGGCCGCCGAATCGGATGACCGGCACGTGCGTCCCCGGGCCACCGCCGCGCTGCGCGAGAACGATGAGCTGCTGCGCTCGTTCAAGGAGATCGCGACGCTCGTGCGCATGGACGTGCAACGGCCGCCCGACCGTGCCAGCGACTTCGCCGCCGGTGCGAGCGCCGCGCGCGAGCTGGGGATGGCGCGCCTGGCCGAGCGATTGGAGGGGAATGCTCCAGAGTGAGCTGAGCCGTTGTCGTCGCTGAGCACGTTCTGAGCATGTGGTCCTCGTTGAGCACGTAATCGCCCCCTGAGCACGTAGTCTCGCTCCTAGCGCGCCTGACAGCTGCTCAGGCGGGCGGGAGGAGTTCCTCCTCGAATAGCCAACGTTCGATGTCGGCGAGATAAGGGTCGAGCTCCTGCACGAGAACGAGGACGTTCTCGTGCAGACTCCTCCAGTTGGCCGGCGGATAGGCGTGGGCGAGGATGTCTCGCAACTCCTTGGCCCGTTGCCAGCGCACGGCGGCTTCATGCGAGATGACTCCGAGCGCCGCAAGTCGTTCCCAGGGGCGATCTGGAGACTTGTCCACCACTCCCAGGCGCTGACCCTCGGCGAGGCCGCGTGACGCGAGCTCGTGCAGCCAGTTGAGCAGGATCTCGTACAGGCGCTCGACGAGCGTTACCTGGTTGCGCTCGAACACCTCAGATGACTGCGCTGCGGCGAGGAACCTCTCCAGCGCAAAATCTGGTCCGAACCCCTCGATCGCAACGAGCAGCTGCTCGCGCACGGGGGGAATCTCCCGCAAGATGACGGCGATCCGGCGCTGACCCTTGGACACACCGATCGCACTCACGCCTGCGCCTTTGCCGTCGAGGACTGCGCCTGGGCCAACCGCTCCCTGGCGACCGCGAGCGTCGCGCGGGCGGCTGTCATGATCTCTTCGTCTTCACGGGCGCCCGCCGCCAAGATCTCATCGCGGCGCTCCTGCAAGGCGCCCCAGAGATCATCACGGTCGATCAGCACACGCCCCTCGCGCATGACGTCGGCGAGTAGCGAGGGTTGTTCCTCGGCCTGCTCCAGCAGTACGACATCCACGGGCGTGCCCAGTACGCGACGCATGCGCATACGCAGATCAACCTGCGTCCTCCACCCCGACCGGCGGTGGACGATCAGCAGATCCACATCCGAGACCGGCGTATCCTCGCCGGTCGCAGTCGAGCCGAACAGCACGGCCAGGCGCACGTCGCGCTCGGTGCGCAGCGCGCTCATCAGCTTGCTGAGCAGCGCCCAGTGACCGCGCGCGTAGGCTTCCTCCGCTTGCGACAGTTCGAGTTGGCCGCCGGCCACACGACGGCCGCGCAGCAATCCTGCGCTCACATACCGGCGCAGCGTACGCTCGCTGCACCCCAGCCTGTTCGCCGACTCGCCCAGGACCCAGCCCATGTGTCCAGTGTATCATTCTATGCGTCCAACATGCCCCTCTGTGTGTCCGGCTTTGGCGTCCATGCGTCCAGCCGAGTCGGTCGCGAAGCTGCTACCCAACCCCTACGGCGCGAACTTGACAGTGATCACGTTCCCGTCGGCCATCGCGTAGTCCCTACCCTCCAGCCGCAACGTCCCCCGCTCGCGCGCGCCGGCATAACCGCCCGCATCGACGAGCTCGCGCCAGCCGATCACTTCGGCACGGACGAACCCCTTCTGGATGTCGCTGTGAATCTCCCCGGCAGCGTGCCACGCCGTCAGTCCCTCGCGCAGGTGCCAAGACTGGGCTGGCTTGGCCTCGCCGGCGGTGAAGAATGCAATCAGCTCGAGCAGTGTGAACGCCTCGCGCACGACCCGCTCCAGGCCGGACTCGCCGGGTGAGTGGGCATACAATTCTGCGCGCATCGCGCTCGCGTCTTCGTCGTCCAGCTCGGCCAGCTCGGACTCGATGCGCGCGCTGACCGCGACCGCGCGTGCGCCCTGCGCTTGTGCATGGGCGGCGATCTCAGCGGGAACCTCGTCTGAGCCCTCGTCCACGTTGGCGACGAACAACACCGGCTTGGCCGTGAGCGATCCGAGATCGCGCGCCGCGTGCGGAGCCTCCTCCGGCAGTGGGACTGTGCGCACGGGCTTGCCTGCCTGCAGGACGGCGATCGCATCGTTCAGCCACGCCTCCTCGGCGATCGCAACCCTGTCCCCGCCCCGCGCCTGTTTGGCGACACGCTCGACGCGCCGCTCGGCTTGCTCCAGGTCGGCGAGCGCGAGCTCGGTCTCGATCGTCGCGATGTCCGCGATCGGATCGACCCGACCCTCGGGATGCACCACCCCGTCGTCTGAGTGCGCACGTACGACGTGCACGATCGCATCGGTCTCGCGAATGTTCGCAAGGAAGCGGTTCCCCAGTCCCTCACCTTGGTGTGCGCCCGCGACGAGCCCCGCGATGTCATGGAAGTCGATCGTGTCCCACACGATCTCCGACGCTCCGACCGTACGTGCCACTTGCTCCAAACGCTCGTCGCGCACGGGCACGACCGCCACGTTCGGCTCGATCGTCGTGAACGGGTAATTAGCCGCCTCCGCTCCCGCTTTGGTGAGCGCGTTGAACAATGAGGACTTCCCCGCGTTAGGCATCCCGACAATGCCGATTCTGGTGCTCACCTCATTACTCCCGTGTGCTCGGCTGACCCCAACCATCGGGGCGGAAGTGCGACACAGCGCCCAGCGATTGTTCCCAACACAGCCCCTGCCAGCACGTCCGAGGGGTAGTGCACCCCCAGGTACAGCCGCGACTTTGACATGCCCACCGCCAGCGCGTGCAACACCGGCGCGGGCAACCCCAGACGGGCGTACACACGCGCAGCAGCAAACGACGTCGAGGCGTGAGCGCTGGGAAAGCTGAGCTGCGTCGGGGTGTCCGTAAGCGCGGGCAACCCAGGCAGCTCGGGGCGGCGACGGCGGACGGCCAGCTTGAGCGCGGTGTTCAGCGCATACGTCCCCGCGACCGTGCCAACGGCCCTGCGCCAGTCCGCCGCGCGCGGACGGTCAAGCGCCCAGCCGATCGCGCCGATCGCCAGCCAGATCCCGCCGTGCTCGCCCATCCGCGAGAACCGCGCGACGGCGCGCTCGGCCCGCGGAGTGTGCCCCCACGTGCGCGCGATCCGCAGCAGCCGCTCGTCCAGATTCATCAGTGGTTCCACCTTCGTATAACCCTCTCAGAACAGATCAACCACAACGCTTCCAGGGCGGTCTCCGGGCGAGCTGGGCAAGAACGCAAGGAGCGTGGCGTGCCCTATGCACACGAGCCGACCGAGGACGCCGCATAGCGCAGCCCGGAGGCCGCCCTGGGCCTACGCACCAAAGCCTACGCGGGAGTCCTCGTCCTCCGCGCGCACGTACACGACCTGCCCGAGGTACAGCCGCACCGGTCCGTCCTCGGTCTCCAGCTCGTGCCAGCCACCGTCCTGCAAGGCCTTGTACAGCCCCTTCAGCTGATCGTCGCTGACGCGCAAAGCCAGCACCTGCCCACCTTGAAACCCAATGCTGATGCGACGCAATGCGGCCATCAGTGGGCTCCCCCGACAGGCCGAACGATCTCGGTCAGCAACGTTGCCATCAGTGAACTCCCGCCGCGGGTTGCACGATCTCGGTGAGCACGCCGCCGGTCGCGCGGGGGTGCAGGAACGCGACCTGCGATCCGCGGATGCCGATCCGCGGGCGCTCGTCGATCAGCTCCGTGCCCGCCTGCTTGAGCGCGGCGAGCGTGGAGTCGATATCGGACACTTGATAGGCGACATGATGCAGGCCGGGGCCCTTCTTGGCGAGGAACTTACCCACCGGCGTGTCAGGCCCGAGCGGCGCGAGCAGCTCGACGTGGTTCTCGCCGACGTCTATGAGCACGGCCTCGACGCCCTGCTCCTCGACCAGCTCGCGATGGGCGACATCCAGCTTGAACAGGTCGCGATACAGCTGAAGAGAAGCGTCGATCTCCTCGACGGCCACCCCGACATGGTCGATACGGTCGAACACGCCGCGAAGTCTATCGGCGCAGTCCGGCTCCGCCCTGCCCGGTCTCGCCCTCACCTGAAAGCGGGGCCGGCGGCAAGGGCCGCCCGAGCACAGCGCCGGACGCTGTCCCGACGGCAGGTCCAGCGGGTGCATCGATTGCGCCAGGGCCGGCTGGGGGATCGTGGGACTCGGCCGCGGCGACCACGCGCAAGCCGACGCCTGGGGTCCGCTCCAGACGCGGCACGCCGGTCATGATCCGCTCGATCGCCTCGCGGTCGAGCACCTCGCGCTCGAGCAGCTCGTGCGCGAGCGCATCGAGATGGCGACGGTGAGAGACGATCATCTTCTGCGCCGCCCGCCTGGCCTCCTCGATCAGATCCTGGCGCTCCTCGTCGCGGATACGCAGCGTCGTCTCCGACAGGCGCACATCCCCATCCGGCGCGCGTCCGCCGCCGGCGGTACCCATCGCGAAGTCGTGCACCATCGAATGCGAGATGTCCGCCACGCGCTTGAGATCGTCCGAGGCGCCCGTCGTGACCTGACCGAACACGACCTGCTCGGCGACACGCCCCCCGAGCAGCACCGTCATGTAGTCGAGCAGCTCCTCCCGCGTCTTCAGATAACGATCCTCTGCGGGCAGGTTCAGGGTGTACCCGAGCGCCCGCCCGCGCGGAACGATCGAGATGCGGTGCACACGATCCACCGAAGGCAGCAGCTCTCCACACAGCGCATGGCCGGCCTCGTGGAACGCGACGACCCGCTTCTCGTGCGCGTTCAACACGCGCCGCGACTGCACGCCGGCGATCACGCGCTCGAGCGCGCTGTCGAAGTCTGCGTCGTCGATTGCGCTCGCGCCCCGCCGCGCCGCGAATATTGCTGCCTCGTTGCAGATGTTCGCGAGGTCCGCACCGGTCAGGCCGCTGGTCTGCTGGGCCACGAGCCCGAGGTCCACCTTGCCCAGTGGCTTCTCGCGCGTGTGCACGGCCAGCACGCCTTCCCGGCCCCTGACATCGGGCGGGGCGACGAACACCTGGCGGTCGAACCGCCCGGGCCGCAGCAGCGCCGGGTCGAGCTTGTCCAGCAGATTCGACGCGGCGATCACGACGAGGCGACCGTTACCGCCGGCGAACCCGTCCATCTCGACCAGCAACTGGTTCAGCGTCTGATCCTTCTCGCCGGAGATATCCGAGCCGCGCCGTCCGCCGACAGCGTCGAGCTCGTCGATGAAGATGATCGCGGGTTCGTGCTTGCGGGCGATCGCAAACAGCCTTCTGATCCGCGCCGCCCCCAGGCCGGCGAACATCTCCACGAAGGCGGCCGCCGACTGCGCGAAGAACTGCGCGCCCGACTCGTGCGCGACCGCCTTCGCCAGCAGCGTCTTACCCGTCCCGGGCGGCCCGTGCAGGAGGATCCCCTTGGGCACGCTCGCCCCCAGCGCTTCGAACTGGCGCGGATCGCGCAGGAACTCGACGATCTCCTGCAGCTCGCCCTTGGCGTCGTCCACGCCGGCGATATCCACGAACGAGACCGACTGGTCTGACGCCGGCTTGATCTGCTGCGGCTTGATCTTCGGCATCACCTTCAAGGTCCGCCACATCACGAAGATCAGCACCGTGAAAAACACGATCATCAGAACCGGCTCCCAGTTGAGCGCCCAGTTCTGAATTTCCTGCGCGAACGATGTCGCGGCTACGGTCGTCATCCTTGCTCCCTTGTCACTGCCTTAGCCGATCCTTTGGCTCCGTGGCCCTGCCCAATCATTATGCAGGTTTGCTCAGCTTTCGTCCAGCTACCCCAACACACGCAACGCCAGGTCCCGAAAGAACTCCGCGGCGAACGCCAGGTCGCGGACGTCAATGCGCTCGTCCGCGCCGTGGATCAGGGGCGCTGTCTCCAGCAGCGATTGGTGGCGCTGGGGGAAAAATCCGTAGGCGACGCACTGTGGAAACGCCTCGCGAAAGTGCCGCGAGTCGGTGAACCCGGGCAGGATCGTCGGCGCCGTGCGCGCACCCGGGTCACGCTCGGACACCCACTCTGAGATCGCATTCATCAGCGGCGACTCCACCGGCGAGCGATTGCCGACGACCCGCTCGGTGAACTCGACCCTGAAGGGCGGGTCGGAGTTCGGGTCGGGGTCGGGGTTCGGGTTGGCGGGCGGGTCGGCAGCCGTTACCTCGCGCGGCTGGGAATCCAACACTTCCGCGATCGCCCGCTTGACCTCATCTTCGCCGAGACCCGGCGGCACGCGGCAATCCACTTTCAGCACTGCCCTGCTTGGTATGACGTTGATCTTCTCCGATGCGCTGATCCGGGTCGGCGCGAACGTGACTCCCAGCATCGGCTCGAACATCGTCGCCAACCGCTCGTCCGCCGCCCGCAGCCGCGCGATCGAGCCCGCCGGATCGTGGGGATCCTCGCCGATCGCGCCGAGGAACGCCCTCGGCTCGGCCGTCAGCTCATACGCGGGCTGGCGCGCGCCCAGGCGTTCCAGCAGCGGCGCCATCTTCAAAAGCGCGTTCTCGCCCATCCCCGGCATCGACGCGTGCCCCGCGACGCCATCGGTCGTGAGCGTGAACCGAAACACCCCCTTCTCCGCGCAACACACCCCGTAACGACGCACGCCGTTGTGCTCGAACACCGCCCCCGCGCCCTCGTTGACGAGCAGATCGCAGCGCACCTTCTCGGGGTGCGTCTGCGTGATCCATTCCGCCCCGAGCCTCCCTCCCGTCTCCTCGTCGACGACGACGACGATCAGCAGCTCGCCCCGCGCCGGCCGCCAGCCCGAGCGTGCGAGCGTCGCCCCCGCAGCGACCTCCGCCGCGACCTGGGACTTCATGTCCAGCGCCCCTCGACCCCACATGTATCCGTCGGCGATATCCCCCGACCAGGGATCGTGCTCGCTATGCCACTCGTCCGGGTCGGCTAGCACCGTGTCGACGTGCCCTAGATAACACAGCGTCGGACCAGCTTCGTCACCCGCCCCGTCAACTCCGCGCGACCCGCCGCCGCGCGACCCGCCGGTGCTGCCCGCTCCACTCTGCTCCCCGCCGCCGCGCGACCCGCCGGTGCGACCCGCTCCACTCTGCCCACCGTCGCCGCCACCCGATCCGCGCAACCGCGCGATGAGGTTGGGCCGGTCGGGCTCGACCCCGAGCAGTTCGCACTCGAACCCCGCCTCGGTCAGATGCGCCGCCAGATACTCCTGCGCGGCCCGCTCGTTCCCGGGCGGGTTGACCGTGTCGAACTGGATCAGCTTTCCCAGCAGCCTCTCTGTCTCACGCGCGAGGCCGGCGTCCGACGCGAGCCCCTCGCCCGCGACCCCCACACCGACCCCCGGTTCCGGATCGCTCATGCGGAGATCGTACGCCGCTGCACGCGCCGCGCGTCCGGCACGGCCGCAAGCAGTTCGCGTGTGTATGGCTCGCGGGGTGCGCTGTACAGCTCTTCGTTGGACGCGAGCTCGACGATCTTGCCGCGATACATGACGGCGATCCGATCGCACATGTGTCTGACGACCGACAGATCGTGAGAGATGAACACCATCGTCAATCCCAGCCGGCGTTGCAGGTCTCTCAGCAGGTTGAGCACCTGTGCCTGAATCGAGACGTCCAGCGCCGAGACGGGCTCGTCGGCGATCAGCAGCTTGGGGCGCAAAGCCAGCGCGCGAGCGATCCCGATGCGCTGACGCTGCCCCCCGGAGAACTCGTGCGGGTAGCGGTTGCAGTGCTCCGGGTCCAGCCCAACCATGTCCATCAGCTCCTGCACCGCCTGCTTGCGCTTGGCCTTCTCGGGCTGGATGCGATGGATCGCCAGCGGCTCGGCGACGATTGATCCGATTGTCCTGCGCGGGTTGAGCGAGGAGTACGGATCTTGAAACACCATCTGCATATCGCGCCTGACCTCCTTCAGGCGCGATCCCCGCAACGCCGTGATGTCGCGTCCCGCGAACCACACCTCGCCCGCGGTCGGCTCCAGCAGGCGCGCGATCAGACGCGCGGTCGTGCTCTTACCCGAGCCGGACTCGCCGACGATCCCGAACGTCTCTCCGCTGAGCACGTCGAACTCGATCCCGTCCACGGCCTTGACCGCGCCTACGCTGCGCCGGAGCATCACCCCACGATCGATCGGGAAGTGCTTGACCAGGCCCCTCACCCTGACAAGCGGCTCGGTCGAGTTCATGCCGGCGTCCTCCAAAGACGTCGGCGCGTCTGCGGGTCGAGCAGGCACGCGACCTGGTGGTCGGGCTGGCCTGGGACCGGCTGCAGAGTCGGCTCGGTGCGCGCGTGCTCGGGCTGCGCATAGGGGCAGCGCGGGTGAAACCGACAGCCCGCCGGAGGCCTGAGCGGGCTGGGAGGCGCCCCCGGAATCGGTGTGAGCAGTTCCTCGCGCGGGCCGTCGAGGGTTGGGATCGACCGCAGCAGGCCCCAGGTGTATGGATGCTCCGGGACCGTGAACATACGCTCGGCGGGGGCGCTCTCGACGATCTGCCCCGCATACATGACGGCAATCTCATCAGCCATCTCGGCGACCACCCCGAGGTCGTGCGTGACGAGCACGAGCGCCATCCCCCGTTCGCGCTGCAGGCGCGCGAGCAGCGCAAGTATTTGCGCCTGGACGGTCACGTCGAGCGCTGTCGTCGGCTCGTCGGCGATCAGCAGCTTCGGGTCGTTCGCGAGCGCCATCGCGATCATCGCGCGCTGGCGCTGACCGCCGGACAGCTCGTGCGGGTAAGCGTCCACGCGTTCTGAGGGCTCGGTGATGCCGACAAGGTCGAGCAGCTCGATCGCCTGCGCCCGCGCCTTGGGCTTGGCAATCTCTCGGTGCGCGCGGATCGCCTCCACGATCTGCGCCCCGACGCGGTACAACGGATGCAATGAGGACAGTGGGTCCTGGAACACCATCGCGATCTCATCTCCGCGGACGGCACGCAGCTCGGGGTCTGCAAGCGTGAGCAGATCGCCACGACCCTCAAACCAGACATGCCCGCTGACCGTCGCCCCTTCCGCTCGTGTCAGCCCGAGCACGCTGAGCGCAGCCACGGTCTTCCCCGACCCTGACTCGCCGACGATCCCGAGCGTGCGCCCACGCTGGAGCGTGTAGGAGATCCCGTCCACGGCCTGCACCACTCCGTCTTCGGTTGTGTAGGACACGCGCAGGTCCTCGACTCGCAGCAGGGGCTCGCCGGCGGGTCTCATGAGTAACGCACACGCGGGTCGATATAGGCATAGGCGATGTCGACGAAAATGTTCGCGACGATGATGAACAGCGCAGCGAGCAGCACCGTCCCCTGGATGATCGGAAAGTCCGCATGAGTGATCGCGTCGTAGTTCAGGCGCCCGATCCCGGGGATCTCGAACACGGTCTCGATCAGAACCGCTCCGCCGAGCAGCACGCCGACGTCGAGCGCAAAGATCGTAAGGATCGGCGTAATCGCGGGGCGAACGCCATGATGCAAGACGACCCGGCGCTCGGACAGACCCTTGGCCCGGGCGGTCCGAATGTAATCCTGGCCCATCGTCTCGATCAAGCTGCCGCGCATCAGCCGTGCATACACCGCGGCAAACCCGGCCGCGAGCACAAGCCATGGCAAGATCAGCGAGGTGAACCATTTCCCCGGGTCTGATGTGAGGCCGGCGTAAGAGCCTGCGCCGGGAAACACCTTGATCTGACCGATGTCGGCCGCAAACAGATACAGCACGATCAGCCCAAGCCAGTATTCCGGCGCAGAGATGAACAGCAGTGCAACCCCCATCGAGGTGCGATCGGTACGTGTCCGACGGCGCAGCGCCGAGACGATCCCCAGCGGCAGCCCGATCGCCAGCCAGATGATCGCCGACCCCAACGTAAGTGACAGCGTCGCGGGCAACCGATCGAATATGAGACTTCTGACCGACGCGCCACTGGTGTAGCTGTAGCCAAGGTCGAAATGCAAAAACAGACCCTTCATATACAGCCAGAACTGCGTGATAAGGGGCTTGTTCAGCCCGAGGTCGACCCTGAGCTCGGCAATCACTCTGGGGCTGGCGTTATGCCCGGCCCGCAACCGTGCCGGTTCGGCCGTGGGCAGGATCCGGAACAGCACGAACGTGAGCCCCGATACGAGGATCAGCAGCAGCACGCCCCACAGAATCCGCCGTACGACGTATCGAGCCATCAGCTCACTCGGGGGTCAATCGTCGGATCGCCGCAGGGCTCATCAGCTCACTTCAGCGACGTGAAGCTGTAGTCCCACGACCCGAGGTTCCATACGTCGCCCACGCCGGCCACGTCGTGAGACTCGACGTTCGGCTGCTTATCCCACGCGAACGGGATCGCGGCGGCATCCGCGACCAGTTCGCGGTCGATCGCGGCCCATGCCGTGGCGCGCGCCTGCGTGCCCACGGCCAGTTCGGCGGCCGCCATGTGCCGGTTGATCGTCGGATCGTTCACCTGGCCATAGTTGGAGTTGTTGGAAGATTCGATGTGTTCGCCGTTGAACGGAACGTCGAGCACCGCCTGGGGGTCGCCGAAGTCCGCAGCCCAGCCGACGCTGGGACAGACGTCGATCTCTTCGGACGGAGTCCCGCAGAACTTCGAGTACATAACCGACTTGTCGACGAGGCTGAACTTCGTCGTGAAGCCGAGGTTTTTGAGCGTCTGGTTGACGATTTCCGCGTCGTCAGAGTCGGGGCTGCCGGTAGCGCCGACGACCTGCAGCGTCTTGGCACCGGTGTACTTGCCACTCGGATACCCCGCGAGGCGCATGTACTTGGCGGCCACCTGGGCATTCCCGGTCGGGTAGTCGTTGTAATCGACCTGCGGGCCGGCGACACCGCCGGCCTGTTCGAAGCCAGGAATTTCAGGATAGATAAAATGGGTCATCACGTTCGTGACGAGTTCACCACCGCGAGCCTTGTTCAGCGCGACGCGATTGAGCGCCCCCCAAAACGCCTTGCGCACGTTCACGTTGGCAAACGGGCCTTGCTTATTGTTGACCGCGATGTAGTTTGTGCCCGCGCCCGGCGAGATCTCCAGCTGGCTGCGGAATTTTTCATACGCGAGCTGGACGGTCGTCGGCGCGATTTCGTCGTTCTCGACCATGTGCGAGCCTTCGAGCACCTGCCGGCCGATGACGTTGGTGTCACCCCCGATCTGAATGTTGATCTGATTCAGGTACGCCGGGCGAAAATCGGTGGCCGAGCTCCAGTTGGGGTTGCGCACGAGCGTCGCCGACTTGCCTGGCTGATACCCAATCCCGAGAACTCGGCCTTCACTGTTAGATTTGAACATATACGGTCCGGTCGCGACCAGATAGTTGCCGTATTCGGTCGGGCTGTGAGCATCGTACTTTTTTGCAAATTCCTCGGGCACGGGCGCGCTCAGCGGCAGCACGAGCGCCGCGGCGAGGATCGGCGCCTTTGGTTCTGTGAGGTGAAAAACGATCGTGTGGCTATTGGGCGTCGTGATGCCTGCAATCGGGCCACCTTTGGCCTTGCTAGCGCCTTCCAGCGAACCAAAGTACGTGGAGAAGTACGGGCTGGGCACGTTTGGGTTGGCGCCGCGATCGATCGCGTAGGCGACGTCCGCGGACGTGACTTCACGGTTGACCGGCGGGCTGAAGTGAACCCCCGAGCGGATCTGAACCGTGACGGTCTTACGGTCGGGTGAGATCTGCGGCGGCCCGGAGGCCAGGTCGGGGCTGGGGGCGGCGAACGTGTTCGGCTTGTACGAGTACAGCGGGCGCTGGGTCGCATACATCGCCTCGTAGTCGATCGAGAAGTACGCCTGGCCGGGGTCGAGGTGTTCGAAGTCCTCGTGGTTGAGCACCGTCAGCGTGCCACCGCGTGTTCCGCTGCTCTGAGGCTCGGTGGCGGGGGTTTGCACGCCTGGGGGCGCCTTGATTCCAGTGGCGCCCGACACCGTGCCGCTGCTCGAGCCGCACGCCGCGAGACCGAGGACAAGCAGTACGAGCGCGCCCCCGACGAGCGCGACCGACACTGACCTCTTGATCGACTCCTTCCTAAACACTTGCACCCCTCCTGTATGTGGCCTGTATGCGGCGGGCCTGTATGTGGCGGATCGATGTGGAAGATCGCCGCGTCATCGCGCGATCCTCGGATTGAGAGCGTCCTGCAAGCCATCGCCGAGCAGGTTGAACGCGAGCACGGTCACCAGCAGGGCGATACCGGGAAACACCATGTACCACCAAGCTGTGTTGAAGATCGGAGTGGCCGCGGCGATCATCTGCCCCCAGCTGGCGGTAGGGGGGCGCACGCCGACGCCGAGGAATGACAGGGCGGCCTCGAGCAGGATGTTCTGCGGGATCAGCAGGCTCGCGTAGACGATGATCGGCGCGAACAGGTTGGGCAGGATCTCGCGCCCCATGATGCGCGCGCTGGACGCCCCCTGCGAGCGGGCGGCCTGCACAAACTCCTGCTCGCGCAGCGACAGTACGAGGCCACGGACGATACGCGCGATGTACGTCCAGTTGACAAGGGCGATCAGAAAGATGATCACGCCGAGCCCTGACTGGACGTGCCCGCCGAGACAGCCGCGCACCTCACAAGCCGCACCGAGCCCCAGGCCGAGCAGCAGGACCGGAATCGCCAGGACGACATCGACCATCCGCGAGAGCAGGGTGTCAGTCCAGCCGCGGTAGTAGCCGGCGAGCAGACCGACGATCGTGCCGAGAACGGTCGCGATCGCGGTCCCGAGGATGCCGACGATCAGCGAGACACGCGTGCCGTAGATCACGCGCGAGGCGACATCTTGGCCGAGCGGATCCACCCCAAACGGGTGCGCGGTGCTGGGCCCGAGAGGACTGCCGAAGGAGTTCGTCAGGCTCAGATTCTGCACGTTCGGTCCTGGCAGGCCGAGCAGCGAGACGACGAGCGGCGCGGCGATTGCGACGACGATCAGCAGCACGATGAACCCGAGCGAGACGAGTGCGACGCGATCGCGGCGAAAGCGCCGCCAGAACAGCTGCAGGGGCGTCATGGAGCGCGCTACGTAGGCGACCCCACCCGCCCCGTCGAGGTCGGGAAACTCCAAGCCTCCACCCGCGCCAGGCAGCAGCTCGGCCGCGCCGACGCTCATCGGGAGACTCCCCGCAGTTTTCTCACCACATGAAACACCGAATACAAAGGTTCGACACGTACTCGTCGGCAACCTCCCGAAGAAACCTGAATGGCCATAAATCGCCCGTAGCCGCGTGCCAAACTCAGGGCACGAACGTTGACACGAACCTTCCGTGACGCGTATGCGCGGAATACTGGGCGATATGGAGACCTTGTTCGAGGACGATCCCGCCGGTCCCGGGGCTGGTGCGCAGGTCGACGAGCGCTCGGGAGCGCACCCCCTGGCGGTGCGAATGCGCCCGGCACGGTTGGACGAGTTCGTCGGGCAGAGCCATCTGCTGGGCGAGGGCTCAGCGCTGCGGACGGCGATCGAGCAGGGCTCGGTGCACTCGATGGTTCTCTACGGACCACCTGGGTCGGGCAAGACGACGCTGGCGCGGATGGTGGCGATGAACTCGAACGCGGCCTTCGAGGAGCTGAGCGCAGTCCAGGCCGGACGCGCGGAGGTGCGCGCGGTGATCGAGCGTGCTGCGCACAGGCGCGCCGGCGGTAGATCGACGGTCTTCTTCCTCGACGAGATTCACCGATTCAACAAGGCCCAACAAGACGCGCTGCTGCCGGCAGTCGAGGATGGACTGATCACACTGATCGGCGCCACCACGGAGAACCCGGCCTTCGAGGTCAACGGAGCTCTGCTCTCCCGCGTGCGCGTGTACGCACTGCAGGAACTGAGCGCGCAGGAGGTGGCGACGGTCCTGCGCCGTGCGGTCGACCGGCAGAGCGCAGCGGAGCGGCCCGAGAGACAGTCAGACGATGAGAGGGACAATGGCGACGAGGGAGGGCTTGGCGAGGACCGAAAACATGGCCAAGAGAGAGGGCCTGACGCGAACGCGACACCCGGTGCCGCGGTCCGGGTGGACGACGAGGCGATCGAGTTCCTGGCCGCCCGCAGCGCGGGCGACGCGCGCACTGCACTGAACGCGCTGGAGCTGGCGCTCGAGACGGCAGGGGAGCTCGGGGAGCAGAGCGTGGATCTCGGCCGGGTCGAGGACGCATTGCAGCGCAGGGCGGTGCTGTATGACAAACACGGGGATCGTCACTACGACTGCATCTCGGCGTGGATCAAGGCCACGCGCGGCTCGGATCCGGACGCGTCGCTGTACTACCTCGCAGTGATGCTGGAGGGCGGCGAGGACCCGCGGTTCATCGTGCGCCGGATGGTGATTCTCGCCTCCGAGGACGTCGGCAACGCCGACCCGAGCGCGCTTTCGGTCGCAGTCGCAGCGGCGCAGGCGGTCGAGCACGTCGGTATGCCCGAGGCCAAATTCGCGCTCGCCCAGGCCGCCGTGTATCTGGCGCTGGCGCCGAAGTCAAACGCCGCCG
Source organism: uncultured Solirubrobacterales bacterium (assembly GCA_963705245.1). Classification (GTDB taxonomy): domain Bacteria; phylum Actinomycetota; class Thermoleophilia; order Solirubrobacterales; family Solirubrobacteraceae; genus Palsa-744. The sequence goes on from OY970062.1 coordinate 907,744, forward strand.
GCTCCTCGCTGGGAGCGGCTGCAACGCACGTGCGCGAGCACGGGGCCGCTCCCGTGCCAGGGTGGCTCCGGCCAGGGGCCAGGCCCGGGCAGGAGGTAGGTGGGTATGACTACCCGCACGACCATCCCGGGCAGGTATCCCCGCAAGAGCTGCTGCCCGAGAGCGTTGTCGGCGAGCGCTTCTACGAGCCAGGCGAAGCGGAATCGCAGCTGGCGCAACGGTTGGAGGAAGTGCGCAGGTTGCGCGGACGATGACGCAAGATGGGTAGGCGATAATCGAGTCGATGAGCACAATCGCCGATGAGACCGCGATGTCTGAGACCCGCCCAGGCGCGATCCTCGCACGAGACCCCGCGACCGGCGCGATCCTGGGCGAGGTGCAGGCGACGCCGCCGGAGCGCGTCGAGGAGGTCGTGGCGGGCGTTGCGCGAGTGCAGCCGCTGTGGGGGCTGCTGCGAGTCGTGGATCGCGCCAGGTACATGCGTCGCATGGCGCAGGCGATCGTGGACGAGTTCGACACGCTGGAGCAGCAGATCGCGCGTGAGCAAGGCCGACCGCGTGCGGAGGTGGCGACGCTCGAGCTGCTGGCGGCGATCGACGCGCTGAGCTGGATCGCGGACGACGGGGCCGAGGTGCTCGGCGGCCGGCGGATCGGTAGGAGCCGCTCGCTGGTGATCGGCAGACGCACGCGGATCGCCTACGAGCCGTACGGCACGATCGCCGTGATCGGAGCGGGCAGCGCGCCGTTCGCCCAGCCACTGGGACAGATCGCGGGAGCGCTGTTGGCGGGCAACGGAGTCGTCTTCAAGCCCGCGCCGCGGGCGTGCCTGGCGGGCGAGGCGATCATGCGGGTGCTGGGACGAGCGGGACTGCCGGAGGGGCTGGTCGCAATCGCGCACGGGGGCGCGCAGGTGGGAGTGGCGCTCGCGCAGGCTCCCGTCGGCAAGGTCCTGTTCACCGGCTCGCCGGCGATCGGGCGGACGGTGGCGCGGGAATGCGTGTCGCGCGAGACGGAGGTGACGGTCGAGCTGGGAGGTAAGGACGCGATGCTCGTGCTCGCCGACGCTGATCTGGGCAAGGCTGCAGACGGTGCGCTGTGGGCGGGCTGTGCGGGCGCGGGCCAGGCCCGGGGGGCAGTCGAGCGCGTGTACGTCGAGCGGGCGGTCGCGGAGCCGTTCGTGGAACGGCTCCTGAGCGGCGCGCGAGCGCTGTCGGTGGGCGACCCGGGAGGCCGAGACGGCCGGCCCGACCAAGGCGCGCAGGTCGGCCCACTCGCCTCGCAGCGACGGCGCGAGCACGTGACCGAGCTCGTGGACGAAGCGGTTGCACAGGGCGCACAGCTGCGCTGCGGGGGTCCGATCGACGCCCCGGCGGGATGCGCCGGCGCGTTCTACGCCCCAGCGGTTGTGACGGGCGCGAGACAGGACATGAGGCTGATGCGCGAGCCGCTGAACGGACCGGTGCTTGCGGTCGTCGAGGTCGACTCGGTCGAGCAGGCGATCGCACTGGCGAACGACTGCGAGTACGGGCTGGGCGCGTCGGTGTGGACGGCCGACCGCTACCGCGGGACGCGGATCGCGCGCGAGCTGCAGGCGGGCATGGTGTGGTTGAACGACCACCTGCCCGGGCCGACATTCCCACGCGGGCCATGGGGCGCCGCAACGGGGTCCGGGATCGGCAAGACGCTCGGCGAGACCGGCCTGCGGGCGTGCGCGCAGGAGAAGCTGATCGCGTGGAGCCCGCCGGGACTCCGCGGGCTGTGGTGGGGACCATACGACGAGACGACCGTACGCGCGGCCCGGACGGTCGCATGGCTGCACTCCGCACGCAAGGGCGATCGTGAGCGCGCCTGGCGGCAGGGCGGTCCAGCGCTCTTGCGGGTACGGGCGCGAATGCTGGGCCGGGGCGTGCCGCGGTAAGGGTTGTTCCGGGCGGCGCATGCGACCCAGCCATCCATGACGGCTACCCTGTGGTCATGCCCGCCCAGGCTTATGCAGGCAAGGAGTGCGTGTGCCAGCTGCGCAAGGACACCTGCGATCAGAGCTGCGTTCAGGGGATGCTCGACACCCCGTTCTACATCGCTTGCCTGCGGCTGAGCGGGCGCCGCTGCGTGGTCGTCGGGGGCGGCGAGATCGGGTTGGAGAAGGTCGAGGGGCTGCTGGCGTGCGACGGCGAGGTGACGCTGATCGCGCCCGAAGCGCTCCCGGCACTGGCTGACTACGCTCGTGAGGGGTCCATCCGCTGGGAGCAACGCTCCTATGCCGGGCCCGAGGACCTGGAGGGCGTGTTCATGGCGATCGCCGCGACCGACGACACGGACGTGAACATCGCGGTGTACGACGACGCCGAGCGTCGCGCGATGCTTGTAAATGTCGTGGACGTTCCGCCGCTGTGCAACTTCATCCTGCCGGCGATCGTCCGTACCGGACCGCTGGCGATCGCGATCTCCACCGCGGGCGCTTCGCCGGCGCTCGCCAAGCGGATGAAGCGGGAGATCGAAGGCCAGTTCGGCGAGGAGTACGCACAGCTGGCGGTGCTCCTCAACGAAGTCCGCGGCTGGGCGAAGGCGACGCTCCCGACTTACCAGGACCGCAAGGAGTTCTTCGAGTCGATCGTCAACGGCGACCCCGACCCGATCGAGCTGCTGCGCGCCGGCGAGGCGCAGGCCGCAGGCGGGACGCAGGCCGGCGACAGGGCGGTACGCGAGCTGATCGCGCAGGCGCAAAGCGAGCACGCGCCCGCGACAGTCAGCGCCTGAGCCCGCAGGACAGCGCATGACAGACGGCGCCGCCGAGACGACGATCAGCGCCGCCCCGGACCAGCGAGAACGGAGTGCTCACTTTCCGGCGCTGCGGATCGATGGACTCGCGCGCTCCTACGGCGAACGCGAGGCGTTGGCCGACGTGTCGCTGTCGCTGGGAGAGGGTCAAACGCTGGTCGTGTTCGGTCCCAACGGCGCCGGCAAGACGACGCTGCTGCGGGTGCTCGCGACGCTGCTGCGCCCGCACGCGGGGAGCATCGAGGTGCTCGGCTCCAAATTGCCCGAGGATGCCTGGGCGATACGCGGTCAGATCGGTCTGCTCGGACACGAGCCACTGCTGTATCGCGAGCTGACCGCGAATGAGAACCTGCGGTTCCATGCCTCTCTGCACGGCGTCCGGCCGGCCAGAGTCGAGCAGGTGCTGGCGGACGTCGGGATCGCCGGCCGCGCGGATGAGCCTCTGCGAACGCTCTCGCGAGGCATGGTCCAGCGGGTTGCCGTCGCCCGGTCGGTGCTGCACGATCCAGCGCTGCTGCTGCTGGACGAGCCCCGGGCAAACCTCGACCCGGCGGCGATCGAGCTGGTCGATCCATTGATCGGCCGAAGCTCTGGGCGCACACGAGTGATCACAAGCCACGACCCGGGAGGCGGCCTCGCGGAGGCCGATATGGCGTTGGGTCTGCGTGACGGTCGGCCCGCGCTGCTGCGTGCAGCAGCGGATGTCGATCCCGGCGAGATCGCGGAGCTGTACAGATGAGCATCCAAATCAAACCAAGGAAGACAGAGCCGCATGCGGCTCTGTCCCAGACGGCGCATGCGCCGTCTGGCCGACCGGTGCATGTACCGGTCGGAACGGCAAAAGTCGTGCTCGCGCTGCTGCGCAAGGAGCTGCTCGTCGAGCTGCGCACGCTGGAGTCGATCCCAGGCATGTCGCTGTTCGCGGTGAGCACGTTCGTGGTGTTTCACTTCGCACTGCAGCGCGCCACCGTGGACGGCGATCTGGCCGCGGGGGTGCTGTGGGTGACGCTGCTGTTCGCGGCAATGCTGGGCATCAACCGGCTGTTCGTCGCCGACGCCGAGCAGGGCGGGTTCGACGGGTTCCTGCTCGCGCCGGTGGACCGCACCGCAATGCTGCTCGCAAAGGCCTTGGCGCTGCTCGCGTATCTCGTCGTGCTGGAGCTGATCGCGGTGCCGGCGTTCGGGCTGCTGCTGCTCGGACCACCGCTTGGCCAAGCCCTGCCGGGACTGCTGGCCGTGCTCATGCTCGCCGACATTGGGGTCGCAGTCATCGGCACGCTGATTGCGGCGCTGGCGGTGCAAACCCGCGCGCGCGACCTGCTCGGACCGCTGCTGGCGCTGCCGCTGCTCGTGCCGGTGGTGATCGGCGCCGCCCGCGCGAGCTCGCCGCTGCTGGCCTCCGCGCACGCGGGCAGCCCCGGTGGGCGCTGGCTGGCGATGCTCGGGCTCTATGATCTGGTGTTCGGGCTGATTGCCTACGCCGTATTCGACTTTCTGCTGGAGGACTAGTGCTTATCCACCTCAACCGATGGGCGTCCCGCAGGCCGGCCCCGCAGCACGGCACGGTCAGCGACAGCGCTGGGCACGGGCACGGGCACGGGCAGCAATGACGCCTGACACGCTTACAAGCCGGGATGAGCTCGCCGGCAGGAGCTTGCGCACGCTCAGCATCGCCACAGTCGCCGCGATGGGTGTCTCCCTGAGCCTCGTGTTCTTCTACGCCCCGATCGAAGCCGAAGAAGGCTTTTTGCAAAAGATCTTCTACCTGCACGTCCCGCTGGCGATCGTCAGCCTGTGCGGGTTCGTGCTCGGTGGGATCATGGCGATCGCCCATCTGCGCACGCGTGATCGGCGCTGGGACCTGCGCTCGTACGTGACGATCCACATGAGCCTCATCTTCGGCGTCGGCGTGCTGCTGACGGGCTCGCTCTGGGCACGGGGCTCGTGGGGACACTGGTGGGTCTGGAGCGAGCCGACTCTGGTCTCGTTCCTGATCGTCATGCTGCTGTACGCGACCTACCAGCCACTGCGTTTTGCGATCGAGGACCCCGAGCGTCAAGCCCGGTATGCGTCGGTGTTCGCGATCGTCGCCGGTGCGTTCGTGCCGCTGAACTTTCTCGCGGTACGTCTGTCCACCGCCTACCTGCACCCGCGCGTGCTCGGGAGCGCCTCGAACCTGCCGGCCCCGATGAGACTGACATTCCTGGTGTCCCTGGCGGCGATCGCGCTGCTGTTCGCGACGCTCTGCTCGTATGAGCTCACCGCGAAGCGCACGCGCATGCTGCTCAGGGCGCGCAGCAGAATCCTCGGGTTCCAATGACGATCATGCCTGCTGCTCCGCTCGCGGCAGTTCTCCCGGAAAACTCGAATGACGGCTATGTTGCCGCCGCCTACATCGCGTTCTTCGCGATCCTGCTGATCTACGTGGCAATCATGGCGCTCCGCCTGAGCCACGTGGAGCGGGACCTGCGCAACTTGCGAGAGCGCGCGGAGCCGCCCCAGCAGGATGAGCCCCGACCCGGCACCGCGCAGCATGACCGGGGCCCGCAAGACGCAACGCAGCAAGACAGGGCACAACAAGACGGAGCGCGGCAAGCCGGAGCACAGCAAGACGCAACGCAGCAAGCCGGAGCACAGCAAGGCAAGGCGCACGACCAAACCCGGGAGCGTGAGACGGTATGAGCGAGCTGCTGGCGCTTGGCATCTCCCACAAGACCGCGCCCGTCGCGCTGCGCGAGCGGCTCGCGTTCACCGAGGCCGAGGCTCGCGAGTTCGCGCAGGACGCGATCGCGACTCCGGAGGTCCGCGAGGCGGTCGTGATCTCGACGTGCAACCGCACCGAGGTCTACCTGGTTGTCGGCGATTCAGTGCGCGCCGAGGGCGACGTGCTCGGCCGGCTCGCCCAGCGCGCTGACATCCGCCCGACCGAGCTCGCGGAATCGATCTACTCGCCGCGTAACTGTGACGCCGCCCGACAGCTCTACCGCGTGACGGCGGGCCTGGAGTCGATGATCGTCGGCGAGGCCGAGATCCAGGGCCAGGTCAGACGCGCGCACGAGGCTGCGCTGCGCGGCGGTTGCACCGGCCCGCTGTCCAACCGGCTGTTCGCCGCGGCGCTGAGCACCGGCAAGCGCGTGCGCTCGGAGACCGGCATCGGCGCCGGACGCGCAAGCGTCCCCTCGGTCGCCGTCGATCTTGCGATGAGCGTGCTCGGCGCGTTGGAGGACCGTCACGTCGTGATACTTGGCGCCGGGGAGACCAGCGAGCTGACCGCGCGCGCACTCGCCGAGCAGGGTGCGGGCACGATCTTCGTCGCCAACCGCCACGCCGATCGCGCGCTCAGCCTCGCCCAGCGCTTCGGTGGCTCTGTCGTCGGGCTCGATGGTCTGCCCGAGCAGCTCACGCTCGCCGACATCGTGCTCTCCTCGACCTCCTCGCCGCACCCGATCGTCGGCCGTGAGGAGCTCGCACAGGTGATGCGCGAGCGCAATGATAAGCGCCCGCCCGCCCGGCGGTTTCCACTCCTGCTGATCGACATCGCCGTCCCACGCGACATCGACCCCGGTTGCTCTGAGCTGGAGGGTGTGAGCCTGTATGACATCGACGACCTCCAGGCAGTCGTCGCACGCAACCTCGACACGCGCGCCGGCGAGATCCCGCGCGCGCAGGAGATCGTCGAGGAAGAGATTCAGCGCTTCGCCCGCTGGCTGGGCCAGCTCGACGTGCTGCCGACTGTCAGCGCACTGCGCGAACATGGCACAGCGCTCGTGGAGCAAGTGCTCGCCGAGAACGAGGGCCGCTGGGAGTCGGCCTCTCCGCGCGACCTCGCCCGGGTCGAGGCGATCGCACGGGCGGTCATGAGCCGTCTTCTGCACGAGCCCACGATCCGTCTGCGCAACCACGGCGAGGCCCGCGGTCACGCGAGCATCGAGCTCGTGCGCGAGCTGTTCGGGCTGCGCGACGAGGACTTGCCCGACTCACAGCCCCAGTCCTCGGGCGACGCATCCTCGTCGGGAGAGATGCCGGATAACGTGCGCCCGTTCTCGCGCCGCACACGCGCCGGCGGCTCCGGCTCGTCCTAGCCGCGGCCGATGAGCATGAGGCTGCGCATCGGCACCCGCGGCAGCGCGCTCGCGCTCGCGCAGACTCGCCTCGTCGCCGATCGACTGGAAATCGGTCAGCCCGGCCTCGTCGACATCGTCACGCTGACGACGACCGGCGATCGTGACGCCGACGCGGGCGACAAGTCGCGCTGGGTGGACACGATCGAGAACGCGCTGCTCGCCGGTGAGATCGACCTGGCCGTGCACTCCGCCAAGGACGTCCCGAGCGAGCTCGCCGACGGACTCGCGCTGCTGGGCTCGCCCCCGCGGGCAGCCGCCGAGGACGTGCTGTGCATCCCCGCCGGATCGCCACCGCCCGGCGGCAGCAGACCGACAAGCCTTGACGAGCTCGGCGAAGGCTCGAGGATCGGCACAAGCAGCATCCGCCGTACCGCCCAGCTGCGCGCGGCACGCATGGATCTCGATGTTCTCGCAATGGGCGGCAATGTGGACACCCGCTTGGGCAAGCTCGCGCGGGGCGAGTTCGACGCGATTGTGCTGGCGCGCGCGGGCTTGCAACGACTCGGCCGCGAGGATGCGATCGCTGTCGTGCTCGACCCGGGGCGCTTCGTGCCCGCGCCCGGGCAAGGCGCGCTCGCACTGCAGGCCCGCGAGCAGGACTCGCGTGTGGAAGAGGCGGTCGCGGCGATCACCGACACCGACACATTCGCCTGCTTGCTCGCCGAGCGCGCTGTGGCGAACGCACTGGACACGAGCTGCCACACACCCCTCGGCGCGTATGCGACGCCCGCTGGTTGCGGATGCCTGGGGCTACGTGCATGGGTCGGGCTGCCCGACGGCTCGGCCTGGGTCGCCGACGAGCTGCTCGGCGGCTTCTATGACCCGGAGTCACTCGGCCGACGTGTTGCCGAGCGCCTGAGTATCGCCGGCGCACGTGAGCTGCTCAGACGCGCAGAGGAGATGGCGGGGAGTGTCAGCGCCTGAGACAACGAGCAACGCCGTCGGAGACTCGGGGACCGGAGACTCGGGGACCGAGGACCCAAGGCCCGGGAACTCAGGGCCCGGGAACTCAGGGCCCGGGAACTCAGGGCCCGGGAACTCAGGGACCGGGGACCCAAGGCCCGGGAACTCAGGGACCGGGGACTCAAGGCCCGGGGACTCAGGGCCCGAGGACTCGGCGTCCGGGGACTTGGGGCCGGATGAGGGACGGGGACGCGTCTATCTCGTGGGCGCCGGCCCTGGCGATCCCGGGCTGTTGACGGTCCGTGCGCTGGAGCTGATCGCCGCCGCCGACGTCATCCTCTACGACCGCTTGATCCCTCCCGCGGCACTCGACGGCGCGCGCGCCGATGCGGAGCTGCTGTTCGTCGGCAAGCAGGGCGGCGGCGAGTCTGTCCCCCAGGAGCAGACAGAAGAGCTGATGGTCGCCCGCGCGCGGACCGGACGGACGGTCGTGCGGCTCAAGGGCGGCGACCCGTTCGTGTTCGGGCGCGGCGGCGAGGAGGCCTTGCGCATGCGCGAGGCGGGCATCCCGTACGAGATCGTGCCCGGTATCACCGCCGGTGTCGCCGCCGCCGCATACGCCGGAATTCCCGTCACCCATCGCGGTCTCTCGAGCGCGGTCGCGCTCATCACCGGCCACGAGGACCCGGACAAGCCCGAGACAGCGATCGACTGGGAGGCGCTGGGAAAGTTCCCGGGGACGCTCGTGTTCTACATGGGCGTCCGCCAACTGTCACGCATCGCCGAGTCGTTGATCGCCGCCGGGCGCGCCGCCGAGGAGCCCGTGGCGGTCGTCGAACGCGGCACCCTCCCCGGCCAGCGCACGGTGACAGGTACGCTCGCATCGATCGCCGACGTCGCGCACGCGCGGGAAATACGCGCTCCCTCGATTACGGTCGTCGGCCCGGTCGCCACCCTCGCCCAGGAGCTCTCGTGGCTGGGGCCCTCGCCGCTCAGCGGGTTGGCCGTTGCCGTCACCCGCGCACGGGCTTCCGCCAGCGGACTCGCCCGTCGGCTGGAGTCGCTCGGCGCGCGTGTGGTGCAAGCGCCCGTCATTCGCACCGTCCCGCTGCCAGGACCGGCACCGGACCTCGCGCCATATGACCTCGTCTGCCTGACGAGCCCCGTCGGCGTGGCCACCCTGTTCGAGCGCCTGCGGGCAGAGGGCCAGGACGCCCGCGCGCTGGCCGGCACGCGTGTCGCCGCGATCGGCCCCGGCACAGCCGAGGCGCTCTCCGCGCACGGGATCCTTGCGGACATCCTGCCTGGACGTGCTGTCGCCGAGGGACTCATCGAGGCGCTCGGCGATGTGACACCGCCCGTCCGTCACGCGCTGATCGCCCGTGCGCGCGCAGGGCGCGACGTTCTACCCGACGCGCTGCGCGCGCGGGGTGTCGAGGTCGATGTGCTCGCGCTGTATGAGACCGTCCCCGAGCCTCTCACCGAACGCGCGCTTGCAGCGATTAGGCAGGTCGACTACATCACGTTCACCTCCGCCTCGACCGTGAGCTTCTTCTTGCGGTCCGTAACCGGCGATGGGCCGTCTCCCGACGCGCGCATCGTCTCGATCGGGCCGATCACGAGCAAGGCGCTGCGTGAGCACGGCCTGCAGCCCCATGTCGAGGCCTCCACTCACGACATCGACGGGCTCGTCCAAGCGCTGCTCGCGGATGCCTCATCCCGAGCTGCCTGACGGGCCCCGTGTCCGGCATGCTCGGCCACCCTCGCCTGCATCTGCGCCTGACCGACTCGACTAACGACCGCGCGCGCGCGCTTGCGATCGCGGGAGCGCCCCACGGAACGCTCGTCACCGCCTCGCTTCAGAGCGCCGGGCGGGGACGTCAAGGCCGGCGCTGGTCGGCTCCGCCGGACAGCTCGCTGCTGATGTCGCTGGTGCTGCGCTCGCCCCCACCGCTGCTGCCGCTGATCGCGGCCGTCGCCGTCAGCGACATCGTCGGCGAAAAGGCCCGGATCAAGTGGCCCAACGACGTCGTCTTTGTGCGTCCGTCAGGCCTTGCCAAGCTCGCGGGTGTCCTCGCCGAGGGACGTCCCCAGGATAGCTGGGCGGTGCTCGGCATTGGCATGAACGTAGCCGTCCGGTTGCATGACCTGCCCGCAGAGCTGCGTGACACGGCCGCCACGCTCGACGAACCGCCCGAGCAGATAGAGCCAACGCTGGTGAAACTGCTCACTGCGCTCCAGCGACGGCTTGGCGAGTCGGATGAGGCCATCCTCGACTCCTATCGCGCACGCGATGCGCTGCGCGGACGGGACATAGCCTGGTCTGGTGGCAGCGGTCGCGCCGACGGCATCGACGGCGAGGGCCGGCTCGTGGTCGCTCTGCGTGGCGGCGGTCACACAGCGCTCGAAGCCGGCGAGGTCCACCTGCGCCAGAGCTCTGACACGCCGCTCGCCCCAAGCGCTTGATCCCGCCCCAAGCGCTTGATCTCTCCCCAAGCGCTTGATCCCGCCGAGCGCTTGGTTGCGCCCCAAGCGCTCGATTCGGCTGACGGACGAGCGGACGAGCAGGCGGACGGGGACGAACGGACGGACGGATGAGCAGACAGACGGGACGAGCTGACAGACGGATGAGCAGACGGCGGGCCGCTACTCCTTCGCGTGCTTCAGCGCCTCGGCGACATTGCGATCCAGCTTGCCCTCCGCAGCCGGCTCCAGGCCGCTGCCGTTCTCGCCGGCGGACGGCGTCGCCTCGCTCGCCAGTGCCTCGCTCAGTACCGCATCGCTGGGCGCCTGCCCTTTCTTGCCACGTCTTCTTGCCGAAGACCGCCCGGCGCCGGCGCCCCGCGGCTTGCCCCCATCCTTGCCGGCGCCTGGCCTGACCGATCCGCCGGCGCCTGGCCTGCCCTGTCCGCCGGCGCCATTCGCTGCTTCGATCGCAGTCTTTGCAGCATTCACCCCACCGTCTGAACCGCTCTTGGCAGGGCCCTTGCGCCTGCGCCGGTTGTTGCGCGTGCGACGCTTGGGGAAGTTGCGCAGCAGCTCTCGCGCGAGCGCCGGAGGCTTGCGCGCCATGCGCGTGCGTGCGCCGCGCAGCGCCTCCTCCGCCTCGGGCGTATGCGCGAGCGCGGCGGCCAGCAGCGCGGCGGCCAGCCGCCGGTCCTGCTTGCGCGCAGCATGGATCAGCCGCCTGGCGTTACGCGCATGCGCGCCTCCCGATGAGTTCACCAGCAACCCGAGCAGCCGCTTGGTCTCCGGCCAGCGCTGCACCGCGTACTCCTCGTGGACTTCCCGCGTGTACTCCGCCAATCGCCAGATCCAGGCGTTCGCCTGGTCGCGGCGACCGATCCGCCGCTCGACCATCGCACGGAGCATGATCTTGGTCGCCTCCTTGCGCTCGTCTCGCGGCCAACCACCGATGATGTCGATTGCCGTATCGAACGCGTCCGGGTCGCGCAGCGCCGCGATGTCCGCCAGCGCGCGCAACCGCAGTTGCGGGCTCTTGTTCCGCTGCACCGCGGTGATCAGAAACCGGCTCTTCAGCTCACCGCCCCGGTCGAAGTGCAACATCGCCCGCGCCCTGCGCCAGCCCGCCGGCGCGACGCGCGCGCCGGCCAGGGCCGCCCACACATGTTGCTCGCCGTAGTCGAGATTCTCGACCGCGATCCGCCACAGCTCGCGCTCGAACACCGCGAACCGTCGCTCCTCATCCGCACACACCGGCAGCACGCGCCGCTCCACGCGCATGCGTCTCCCGCGCCCGCGCCTGACTGGGCCGACCACGATCGCACCGCCCCTGTACACGTCGCGGTCGAGGAGCGAGTGCAACGTCACGACCGGATCGTCGTTCTTCGTCGCCGGATGGACGAAGTCCACGACCAGCCCCGCCTCCTTGCCCGGGTGCCTGCGCGTGACACGTCCGACACGCTGCTGGTAGATGCGTTTGGACGCCGTCGGAGCAAGATGCACGCATACGGTCGCTCGCGGGCTGTTCCAACCCTCGGCGAGCAGTTGCGCGTTGATCAGCACGTCGATGTCCCCGCGCTCATACCGCGCCAAGATCTCTGCCAGCTCGCGCTTGGGCGTCTCACCCGAGACCCCTTGCGCCTTTATGTCTTCGGCGCGGAATGCTTCCGCGAGGTTGTACGCATGCTGCACTCCTGCCGCATACACCACCCCGGGAACGCCGTTGAACCGCGTCTTGTACAAGTTCGCCGCCGCCATGTTGAACGGCTGCTGGTCGAGCAGTTTCGCCAGCTCGTCCTGATCGAACTCGGTGTCCACCTCGCCGCGTCTCAGCGGCACGTTCGCGATCGTCCTGACTCCCACCCCCGGCGAGATGCGCACGCATCGCAGCGGGGAGATCACCCCACGACGCGCCGCTTGGGCCAGGTCAAAGCGTGAGGTCTGCGTCGGAAACAGATCGGTCACGTGCCGTGCGATCAGCGCGCCCGTGGCGGTCATCCCGATGAAGATCGGCCCCGTCCAGTTGCGGATCGCGCCACTCGTCTTCTCCCCGAGCGCGGTGTGAGCCTCATCGCAGATCACGATCGTGTAAGCGCCTGAGATCTTGCCCGCGTTACGCACGAACCACTGATACGTCTCGACCGTCACCGGGCCCTTGACCGAGTCCTCGCCCTTCAACAGCGGCCTGGAGATGCGCGTCGAATATCCGCGCTCGCGCAACTCGCTGTGGAACTGGTCGACGAGGTTCCGCCGATGCGTGAGTATCAAGATCCCTCCGGTCCGCGACCCCTCGACGAAGCCCAGCGCCGCGACCGTCTTGCCCGCCCCGGTCGCATGCTCGAACCAGAACCGCTTCGCCGCGTTTGGATCCTCCGGCTGCTCAGCTAAGGACTCGTCCTCGTCCTCGTTGTCGTCGACCCAGTCTTTGGGCTCCTCCTCGGCGTCTGCGTCCGACTCGAGCTCTTCCGGCTCATCGTCCTGGTCCTCGTCGGCGATCTCGTCGTCGTCATCCTCCTCGTCGTCGTCGTCCTCGTCGGGCGCCGCACGCTGGACCGGGCCGAGATCCTCGTCCTCGTCATCATCCTCGTTGTCATCCTCGTCATCCGCGTCGGACTCGGGTTCGTCCTCGTCATATCCATCATCCGTGCGGGCACGCTTGGAAACCGTCGCCTCGGCGGCCGAATCCCCGCCCGGCGCAGCCGGCGGGGACGCATCGTCTGGACCGAGAATCGCCGCTGAAGCCAGCAGCTCCGGTGACGCGGCGGTCTTCGCGGTCTTGCCGTTCCCGTTCGTGCGCTGGGCCTCAGCCAGCAGCGCCGTCAACGTGCCCGACAGCGCGTCGACTTGATGCGCCGACAGGACCGTGCCGTCCGCCAGCTTCGGCTCGTCGTCAGACAGCAGCCGCTCCAACCCCAACAGCAGCGAGTTCTCCCTGCGCCACTCCGTCGACGGGTGCTTGGCGCCCGCGTCCAGCTCCGCCAGCGCCTGATCGAGCGCGCGTCTGCGCGGCGTGCCCGGCGCCAGCGCGACCGCGGCATCCTCCCCCTCGTGCAGAAAGCGATCGCGCACGAACTTCTCCGCGCGAGCTATCTCGGCGGAACTAGGAGTTGGCGCGACCGCGAGGGCCACTGAAGTGGACTCGGCCATCTAAGGGCTCTGGACTTCGAGACGGAGCCGCCGCACGTAGTGACTTTCGGCGGGACTCGCTACTTGCCGGCGCCTGGCCGGCGACATCGCCGGATGCTCACAGCGAACCGGCCTGACGTGCCTTCAGCATATAGCACGTCGCGGTGGAATTGAAGGCCCGGGGTTATCCGTGGAGCAACTCCCGCGATCTGGCACTCTTTGCCAGATGACCGGGATCGCCTCCGCCCGCCTGCTCGCGACAGTCGCGGGTGTCGCTCTCATCGCGCTGCTCGCCGTCGGACTGATCCAGCTCACGGGCTCCTCCTCGTCCACGTCCAGCCACGCAGAATCGCCGCTGACGCTCGCCCAGGTAGACGCGCGACTCACGAGCTCGCCCGCGCCATTGGCCGAGCTGCACACCCAGGCCGATCGGATCCTGCCCGGCGGCGCGCCCGCGCTGCACACGCGCTTGACCGCGCTGCACGGCTATCCCCTCGTGATCAACAAGTGGGCTTCCTGGTGTGTCCCGTGCCAGAGCGAGCGCTCCGCGTTCCAGCGCGCCTCAGTATCGCTCGGGCGCAGAGTCGCATTTATCGGCATCGACTCCGGCGACACAAGCCTCGCCGACGGACGCGCGTTCCTGCGCGCATACCCAGTCGGCTACCCGAGCTACTACGACCAGAGCGGTCAGCTCGGCGCCGCGATCGCAGACTCATCGTTTACGCCTGTAACGGTGTACTACGACCGTGCCGGACACCAGTACATTCATCAAGGCCCTTATCCGAGTGCCGCCAAGCTCGAAGCCGACGTCCGGCGCTACGCGCTGGACCTGTAAGCCTGGACCCTCCGAGCGTTGCCCGAAATCCGCATAGACCCGCTCAGCGGGCATCGCACGATCATCGCCGGCGAGCGTTCACGACGCCCGGGGGGCGAGCCACGCTGTGAGCCGCCCGAGTCGATCGACGTCGAGCGCGACCCGTTCGCCGAAGGCCACGAGGACCGCACGCCACCCGAGCTCTACGCGGTCCGTCCCGGCGGTCGGCCCGCCGACTCGCCCGGCTGGACCGTGCGGGTCGTCCCGAATCTGTACCCGGCGCTTGAGCCCGACGCCGCGGAGCCCGAGCGCCACGAGGCGGGTTCGGAGCTGTTCGTCGCGCGCCCCGCGCGGGGCGCCCACGAGGTGATCGTCAACGGGCCCCAGCCGGTCTTGTCGCTGGCCGACCTGCCTGCCGAGCAGGTAGACGCGGCGGTGTCCGTGTGGCGGGCCCGCATGCGTGCCCATGACGAGGCTGCATACGTGCAGCTGATCGTCAACGAGCGCCGCGAGGCGGGCGCCTCGTTGCCGCACACCCACGCTCAGCTTTACGCGCTGGACTTCGTCCCCGCCGACGTCGCCCGCGAGCGCGAGCGCGCCGGCGCCCACACAACTCGCACGATGGGACATGACCTGCTGGAGGACCTGATCGCCGAGGAGGTCCGACGGGACGAGCGCATCGTCGCGATCGACGACGAGGCCGTACTGCTCGCGCCGTACGCCTCGCGGCTGCCGTTCCAGCTGATGCTCGCGCCACGCCAGCCACGTCCGTGCTTCCAGCACGACACCACCGGAGCCCCACTGCTGCATGACGGTCTGTCCCGACTCGCACGCCTGCTCGGCTCCAGCCCGCCGCTGAACCTGTGGGTGCGTACCGCTCCGCGCGGTGTCGAGCACTTCTGCTGGCGCATCGACATCGCGCCGCGCCTCACCCACCTCGCGGGTTTGGAGCTCTCCACCGGCCTGAACCTGAACATCGTCGCCCCCGAGCATGCCGCAGCGCTGCTGCGGGAGGCATGAGTCGGGCCGGAATGTTGTCGTTCCGGACGGCGCATGCGCCGTCCGGCTGAGCCGCGCATGCGCGGCTCAGAGCCAGGGTCGCATGCGACCCTGGCCCCACCCCAGATAGGCTGCGGACCATGGCGCCCGAGGAACGCTTCCTGCCCCGCTTCGCCGCCGAGCCCCCGCAGGAGGACCTGCCGTACGGGCGCTGGGCGCAACGACTGAGCGCAGAGTTCCTGCGCGCGTGCTTGGAGCTCGCGAGCGAGGGCGAGGATCTCGGCGAGCCCGGCGACATCGCGTGGTACCCGGACCGCACTTGGCACGGACGCACGTACGTCCCCGGGAGCACGATCACCTCACGCGGGTACGAACTGTTTGGCTATGTCCGCTTCGTTGCACCCGCCGAGGGCGAGGACCCGGCCGACTTCTACGCTTGGGCCGACTTCACCGACGAGACCGCCGAGCGCAACCCTGACTGGAAACTCGACCTGTGCGAGGAGACGATCGGCTCCTGGCGCGGACATTCCGGGGCGATCGCCGCGATGACGCTCGTCTGGGGGCGTCCGCTGCTGGCCGGGGGACGTATTGCCACGGCGGAGCTCGCAGACCTCGCGGTCGACCAGTGCGAATTGATCGAGGAGCGCTTCACCTTGATCGCGCCCGACGACTACCGCGGAGACCTGCTCGAGATCAAGCTGTTCGGGGGCAAACTGCAGGAGCTCGCGCGCGAGTCGTTGTACGCGGGGGAGGACGATATCGAGGGTGATGAGGACTTGGTGGACGGGGACTCGGGGGATGAGAACCCGCCGGACGGCGACTGAGCGTCACAGACTCACGGGCCCTTCCGCCGCACGGGCCTCAGGTGTATGTTTGTGTCAATCGAACGGGAGGAGATCCCCATGTCCTATGTACGTGTCGTGAGGTTCACCGACGTGAACGCCGAGCGGGTCGAGGGACTGCTTGCGCGCATAAAAGAGTCAGGCGGGCCACCTCCCGGCGTGCCCGCCACAGGCTTGAAGATCCTGGTGGACGAGGCGGAGGGCACAGCGGTGGTTCTGCAGCACTTTGCGACGGCCGAGGACATGAACACAGCCGCCCAGACGTTCGATGCGATGGACGTCTCCGAGACCCCCGGCACCCGCGCCTCCGTGGACATGTGTGAGCTGAAGCTCGAGCTCGAGGCCTGACACGCACCGGGTGGGCGGTCACCTCTGCGGCAGCCCAACTGAACGCCTCTCATAACAGGGAATCCCGCTCAGTGCCCCCGCCAGGAGTCGAACCTGGATCTACCGCTTAGGAGGACGGGGCGCGCGACGGGCGGAAACGTCCGCTTTGGCCGCGGCTGCTGGGGATTCGGGCGTTTGGCCCGATCCGGATCGGGCCGGATTGGGGGCGATTTGGTTGGGTTTGGGCAGCGGAATCGGGCTGCTGCCCAAACGATCCGGAGTGCTGAGAGCCAACTGGTACTACAGACTCGGCCAGGAATGGTTGCGCTGATCGCGCGGTATCCTGAAGGGGCTATGGCTACGCGCAAGATCAATCTGACCCTCGACGAAGAGCTGGTCCGCCGCGCACGTCAGCAGGACACCGCCGAGGCCGACAAGAGCGACGGGCAGGTCGTTGAGGACGCACTCGCCGTTTTCCTCGGTTTGCGCGCGCTCGACGACGCGCGAGCCCAGGGGACGCTGGCAGCCGACGAGGCCGACCGACTCGCGGTGCAGGAAGTTCGGGCGGCACGACGGGCGCGCAGCCAAGCTGCGTGATCCGCGCCGTCGTAGACCCGAGCGTCCTCATCTCGGCGTTCATCGGCGACCCGGAGGCCGGACCGGGACGGCTCGTTGACGCTTGGCGCGATCGCCGGTTCGCCCTCGTCGTCTCGCCCTTGCTGCTCGCCGAGCTCGACGAGGTGCTGTCGAGGCCAAAGTTCGCGCGTTGGGCCGGCGATGGGCGAGGCGACGCCTACGTCGCGGGGTTTGGTGCTCGCAGCGAACACCAGCCGGACCCTCCCCCGTCTCCTCCCTCGGAAGTACGCGATCCCGACGACGACTATCTCGTCGCGCTGATGCGCGCGACGCAAGCCGATCTCCTGGTGTCGCTCGATCGGGATTTGCTCGACGCCGAGCTTGACGACATTACGGTTGTGGATCCGGCCGTCTTCGCCGGTCGATTGGAGTAGGGCTTAAGGGCACCTTGGCGTGAACTCCTGATTCGCGACGTTACCCTCACCGGTATCGCCCAGAACGTTAGAGGACCCCTCGGAAGTACGGCTTCGATCCCATGCTGAATGGGCAGCAATGGGCAGCAGCGAAGCTCAGACACCTTAGAACGCGCCTGCGGAGAATGGCATTTGCTACTAAAACCCGCTTAGTTCCAGGGCTTTTGTCGCAATGCCCCCGCCAGGAGTCGAACCTGGATCTACCGCTTAGGAGGCGGTCGTCTTATCCATTGGACTACGAGGGCGCACCGTCCACGCAAGCGAACGTCAAAGAAGGCTACAGGCGCCGAGGCGTCACTCGGCCAGCCGTGAGCACACCAGACGGGCAACAGACGTCACCCAGTCAAAGGCATCCGCCCGGACACCTCGACGCGCCATGTGACCAAGCCCGAGCCGCCCCTCGAGCCCGACCCTCAAGCGCGAGCAGGCTCGACGTCGAGAGCCTCGCCCACTCCGCCTGTCTCGTCCGTATCGCCACCACCCAGCTCATCGGCTACACGTCGCGCGCTCGCGTTTGCCCAGCCGGTCGTACTGACCAGTCCGAGCAGCAGAGCCACCAGGCCACAGCCGGCGATGATCCACCAGCAGGCATAGCTGGCTGCAACAAAGCCGGGGCCAACCGAGATCGCGCCCCCTGCCGCGATCGCGCCTACGACCGCCACCCCCAGCGTCTGGCCGACCTGGCGTGAGGTCGAGGCCACGGCGGCGGCCACCCCAGCCTGCTCAGCGGGCATGCCGAGCACGGCGGTGTTGGTGATCGGCGGATTGATCATGCCGAAGCCGATCCCGAAGATGAAGTAGGCCGGCAGCAGCGATGCGATCGGGGTCCGCGTTCCAAGGCCGGTCATCAGCAGCCCGCCCACCGTCAGCCCGAGGCCACCGACGAACAAGCTGATGCGTGGCCCGTACCGACCAACCAGGCGACCTGAGAGCGGCGCGAACAGAAGCGTCATCAGCGCGATCGGCAGGGTATACAGACCGGCTGTGAGGGCTGACAGCCCACGGACCTCCTGCAGGTAAAGGGTGTTGAGGAATAGAAACCCGCCCAGCGCGGCGAAGGAGCAGACCGCGATCATGCTTGCGCTCGAGAAAGGCACGCTGCGGAAGAAGCGCGGTTCCAGCAGTGCCTCCGTGCGCCTGGACTCATACCCAATCAGCGCAGCCAGCGCCGTGGCGGCGAGCGCAAACAAACCGATGCTCTGGTCCGAGGTCCATCCAGCGCTGGGCGCCTCGATGATCGCGTACGTCAGCGAGCCCAGCAGGACGATGACCAGCGCCTGGCCGATCGGATCCAGGCGACGTGGATGCGGGGCACGCGACTCGGGGACGAATCGCATGGTCAAGGCCAACGCGGTCAGCCCGACCGGGATGTTGATCCAGAAGATCGAACGCCAGCCGACTGACTGCACGAGCGCTCCGCCGACTACGGGACCGAGGGCCAGGCTGATCCCGATTGTCGCTCCCCACAAGCCGATCGCCTGTGCGCGCTCACGAGCATCGGTGAAGACGTTCCGAATGATCGACATCGCCACCGGGTTGAGCATCGATCCTCCGACCGCTTGCAACATGCGAAAGACAATCAGCCAGCCTTGACTTGGGGCGATACTGCACAGCAGCGATCCGAGCGTGAACAGCGTAAGTCCGATCTCGAACACCCGCCGCCGGCCGAACCGATCGGCCATCGACCCGGACAGCATCAGCAGGCTGGCGAGTACGAGCGTGTATGAATCCACGGTCCACTGCAAGCCCGAGACGGTCGTATGCAGCTCGCGTCCGATCGACGGCAGCGCGACGTTCACGATCGTGTTGTCCAATCCGACGATCAGCAAGCTCATGCAGCAGATGACGAGCACGAGCTTGCGTCGCGCGCGCGGCAGCTCGGCGACAGATCCGGGGTAGGGGCTCTCGGACTGCTCGTTCATATCCCTGCACTCTGCCCATTGCTTATGAGCCTCAAGCAGAGCCTGGGCTTCCCGACCGTATGAGAGTCGCCCTTCACGACTCGATCTTAGGGAGGGTCAGTCCCCAAGCCTCTCCGCGACGCGCTCCAGTGCCGCGCCGTCCAAACGGTGAGTGATCCACTCGCCCATCGTCTCCGCGCCGAGCCGGCGATAGAACCCGAGTGCGAGCTCGTTCCAGTCAAGCGCCGCCCATTCCAGCCGCTCGCCTCCCTGCTCGCGCACGCGCATGCATGGGTCTCAGTTCAAGTTAGGTGATGTCTCCGATTTCAAGTCGAGGTCTGGGCCTCGCGGACCGCGATGGGCGTGAGCCGGCTCGCGGCCCGGGGTCACGCGACTCCTCTTGGCGCTGCCCCAAAACATCACAGCCAGCAAGATGATTAGAAGCAAGACGCCGGCCGATGCAATAGCGATTATCAGCAGCACAAGATGCTCGGTGAGTGGGTCCGCTTCTGCGACTATCGCAAGCGTCGGCATTACGAACCTGTGGTGCCTGTGTCTCTACCGTCTAGCGCGTTGGCGGCTGCGAGCTCCGCCGTGATCCATCCACGAATCGCACTTATCCGTATAAACACGGTCGGTCTGTGCGGCGAGCATCCGGCTGGGCCTCTGATCATCATGCCAATCTCAGCGGCAGGTGACATGTTGCTGGCGACAAGCGGGCCGCCACTAGCGCCGACACAGCCACCCGTACTATACGACGGAGGGTCGATGGCGCAGAGGTCATACTTTGCGTCAAAGTTCCACACCTTTGCTTTGCACCATCCTGATGTCTGGACGAACGTTGGGGCGATCACCTTTTCTGGGTGCGAGAACTGTGCATCGAAGACGGCACGGGGGAGAAGGTCGCCCGTCGCCCAGCCGACCATCTCCGCTCGTGGAGCACCCGTCACAGCTATCTCCCGAGGCAAGAGAAATCGGAGTCAGCGTTGTGGCTGTACTCATGACGAGCAATGCGGCATCACATGACGAGCAATGCGGCATCAGCACTTCCCGTAGGAAGCCGAGATCCGCCCAAATACGATGACTCGCTCAAACCTACTCAACCTCGCCCAAACCTTGTGCATTCATCCTGACAAAACCTAAGCAAGGCTCACAATCCATCCTCAATTCTTTACTTGAGGACTTTTAGGCGACTTGGCCCTCTCGTAAAGAACGGCCCATCGAAACAACAAACCAATGGCGACGACAACGGCGACCATCGCGATACCCCTAAATACATCCGCTGCAGTGTGATTGTGGTGCCCCAGCGCGCTAGCCTGGGCAAGCAGAGCCACGAACACCGCTACAAGCCCCGCTATCCCTCCCCACGGCCAACGAACAGTTCGTTGTTCGTCGGTTTGCATATGGTTACACACCTTTCTTCTTCGGCACTCATCCTTCTGGGAAGACTTCCGGAAGGACTTTGTGCAAAACCGGGTCAACGAGCAGCGTACCACCAGTGTACCCCGCACAGAACGTCGTCGCAGCTGCAGCAGCCTCCGGACCCCCAGCGATACCTCTTGTCGCGAGAGCCGTAGGCGCACCCCCCAGTCCGCACGCTGTGCCTATTTCTACGACTTTTTCGCGCGCTTCTTCGTCTTCTTCTTTTCCTTCTCATAGCGGATTTCTTTTTCCGTTGTTTCTTTTTCTTCGTAAGCCCTTTTGATCCTCTTCATTTTTTCTTCGTATTCTGACCGAGTTTCACAAGGAGACAATTCCATGAGCCCCGTCGGATCGGCTTTATTCAGAGGATTGTCGCCCGCATAGTAGTAGGGCGCTTGGGTGATGCTGGCGATGGGATCAACTGTGAGGAACTGAGCGGTTGCGGGGTCGTAGGTGCGAGCGCGCAGGTAGATCAGCCCTGTGTCTGAGCTGGTGTATTGGGCGTCGTAGCCGAGGGGTGTGGTGCTGGCCCCTTCGCAGGTCGGGGTTCCGTACGCGCCGTAGGTACATTTGCCCGTGACGGTCCCGGTGGAGCCGGTCAGCAGGCGCATCGACCCCTGCTGATCGTGATGCATATAAGACACCGTACCACCACTTGAGACTTGCTCGATCGTGGCTTCGATAGGGCCGTAGATCAAGATATGGGGTCCCACGCTAGTCACTTGGGCGCGGCTCCGTCGCACGTGTCGCAGTGGCTCGCTGTTCGTCGCCCGCCGCAGCCAGCTCACCGTTGAGCGCATCGCAATACGGAAAAAGTACATCTTTCCATCGGACCCATCTGGCTAGCGCGGTTAGTGGTGTCCTCGACCCGTCAGGGTGTTCCGCTTGCACGCACGCACTGAGCGGCGTGTAGACATCCACAACGAATCGAACAATATTTGACCACGACGTAAAGCTGGTTCGGCTCATACCGACGTTCCTGACACCACTTCTCGACACGTAGACACCAAGCCGTTGGCACCACCAGAACAAGGCTGCTGGGATACAAAGAAACAGCCCCAGAAAGAACAATCCAGCGATTGGCACGGGACCTTTGAGCACCGACGTTGCGAGAGGTAGCCCAACACTAACTGTAATCAGTGCGATACCAGCAAGGAGCATCCGCCGTTCCTCGGGACGACGGTAGACGCGAACAGGCTCGCCGCCTCTGACAACACTACGCCTCGAGACGGCCTGCGATACACGAGTACCTGAACTCTCGGACTCCATCATTTTCCGCACGAACAGCTCGAGCCAGAGCTTTCGTGCCCTTGCGCATAAGCGAGTGTCGTCAGCACTGAGGACCCAGTCCCGAGACCCACGAGTTGTTTGAGGGCCGCCTGTCCTGCCGAAGTGCTTTCGAGAGCCTTCCTGGCCTCCTCACTGAGCGAGCCATCCGCCAGCCCACCGACGCCAGCCCCAAGCGCGAATCCAGCGAGATCAGTCAGGCTGCTGCTCTCCTCTTCCCCCGCTCGACAAGATTCCGCTACCGCCTCGTAATCGTTGCTGACGACATTCGCATCTAGATCCGCGAGGCCCGCCGCCACGCAACCAGCACCGTCGGTGGCGACGCAAACAAGTCCGACTCCTATCGCTTGGCCAATTTCTGACCAGCCAAGCAAGCCGGTCGGGTCGCCCTCGTTGAGGGGGTTGTCGCCGGCGTAGCTGTAGGGCGCCCCGGTCAGTTTCACGAGCGGGTCAACGGACAGGAACTGTGCCGTGGCGGGGTCGTAGGTGCGGGCACGGAGGTAGATGAGCCCCGTATCGGTGTTGGTGTATTGGGCGTCGTAGCCGAGCGGTGTGGTTGTGGTGCCTTCGCAGGTTGGGGTTCCATAGGCGCCGTAGCTGCATTTACCGGTGACGGTCCCTGTCGAGCCGGTCAGCAGGCGCGTGGAGCCTTGCTGGTCGTGGTGCAGATACGTCACGGTGCCGCCGCTTGTGATTTGCTCGACAGACAGACCACCAGGCCCGTAGATGTAGCTGTTCGCTCCGTCGCCGAGAATCAGCGGGAGTTCTTCGGTCATGTCCCAAGCAAGATAGCTGGTCGTGCCGGAGATGGTCTGCGATGTGCGCAGCCCTTCGCCGTTGTAGGCGTAGCTGTCTTCGATTTTCGGCACCGATTCTTTTTCGGGTCGTTCGACCGAGGTGAGGTTCCCAGCCTGGTCGTAACCGTAGGTGGTAGCTCCTCCTTTTTCGGGAGTGGTTTTGGTGCGCTCCCCGAGTTCGTCGTAAGCGTACGTCACGCCCGTGCCTTTTTCGAGCTCGTCGCCTTCGTTGTATGTGTTCGTGCTCGAGCCCTCCGTAGTGGGATTGTTGGCAGCGTCGTATTGTATTCGGTGCCGGATTTCGTGAGGCGGTTGTTTTCGTCGTACGTGTTTTCTGTGACTTCCGCACCCGGCATATCTTTGGAGGTGGTCTTTTTGACCTGGCCGTCGCTATCGCGCGTGTAGACGAGTGACCCGATCGTTTCCGTGCTTTTCTTCATTTTGGCTTCACTCATCTGGTCCGCATCGTTATAAGCGTATGTGTCCACGTCTTTGGTTTCGCTCGGAAAAGTGATCGTTTTCAGATCGGAATCTTCGTCGTAGGCAACTTTGGTTTCCTTTTTGTTCCAGTCCGTGATCTTTTCCAGCCGCCCGTCTTTGTCAAACGCGCGTTCGACGGCTTTGGTGTTGGGATAGGTGATCTTGGTCTGCTGGTTGCCGAGGTTGTATTCGTATTTGACGACTTCTTTGTGGCCGTTTTCGCTTTCGGTCATCCGGTCCAGCTGGTCAAGAGTGTAGGTAGTCGTGCCGGTCCCGTCGGTCATCATCGTGCGGTCGCCGTCTTTGTTGTATTCGTATTTGATCGTCGTGGGTTTGCCGCTGGAGTCGCTGATTTCGGTCAGCCGGTTAGCGGGATCGTAGGTATATGTCGTGGTTCGTTTCGCCGGATCGGTCAGTTTGACGAGATTGCCCACCGCGTCATATTCCTTGAGCGTTTTCTTCCCGAGCGGGTTGACGACTTCTTCGACCTCCTCGAGGGCATTGCGCACGTATTTGGTGACGTGTTTGTTCCCATCGGTTTGGCTTTTGACCTGCCCCGCCGAGTCGTATTCCGTTTCCGTGACCGTTTTGTTGGGTTCTTCGGTTTTAGTCAGCTCGTTGTCGGCGTCATAAGTGTATTTCGTTTTGTGCGAGTTGCCATCGGTCATCGTTTCCACGTTGCCGTCACCGTCGTACGTGTATTTCGTGGTATGGGAGAGGGGATCGGTGATCTTCAGCGGCTGACCCTTGGCGTTGAGTTCGATTTTGGTCGTGAATTTCGACGCTTCGGCGCGGGCTGACCGTCGCGGTCTCCTGGGAGTCTTCGTTGTATTCCCAGGTCCGCTTGTTGCCTTCCGGGTCGGTTTCGGCCTTGCGATCCCCGTAGGAGTCGTATTCGTATTTCGACGTGCGTTCCAGCGGGTTCGTCATGCTTTCGACATCACCGTTGCCGGCGTATTTGCAGGTCGTCTTCTGCGTCGTGCTGCCCGGCGCAGGCCGTTCGATCACTTCAGGATCGCCGGCACTGTTGCGTTTAAAGGTCGTGGTCTCCCCGTCAGGGCTCGTTTCGGTTTCGATGTCATGCTTGCTGTCGTACGTCCATTTCTTTTCGTCACCGTCCGCGTTCTTTTCGCTCGTCTTATCTCCGACGGAGTTGTAACCGTATTCGGTCTTGTGTTTGTTTGGATCGATAGTCGCGACTAGCTCGTCGGCGCTGTTGTATTCGTTAGTAGTAGTCGCCGCGATAGGCGTACCCGCCGCGCGCGTGACGCTGGTCGGCAAACCGTCTTTATTGAACTGCTCTGCAGTTTCAGAGCCATTGGGTTCCGTAATTGTTGTTTCCGTGCCCGTTTCCATCGTGGCGTATGTCCATTTGCGTTTACGCGACAGCGCATCCGTTTGCGATGAGACCTGATGCGCTTCGTTGTATTCAGTGGTGACCGTGTGTTCGCGGCCATCCGTTTCAGATGTCAACTCGTGTTCGACGTTGTATTTGAATTTCCAGCGTATTTTCGTTTCGCCGGGTTGGGTCACGCTCGCCAAGTTCCCTGATTCATAGGTGTATTTGACCGCGTGGCCCATCGGGTCAGTGACACTTTCGACCTCGCCGCCCCCGTTGTATTTGAACGTCAGTTTGTGGCCAGCGCTGTCGGTTGCCGTTTCGAGTTGTTTTTCGGCGTTGTACGCGAGCGTAATCGCGTTTCCGTTGCGATCTTCTTCGCTCGTCAAAACACCCGAGGAGTTGAAATGTAGCTTTGTCTGATCCGGAAGTGTATAGACATACCCACTGCCTTCTTCGACAAGCGTCGCCTCCAGCAAACTGGACGAGGCAGTCCAAGGCCCTTCGGGATCGAATCCAAGTTCCGTGCCTCCTTCACCCATTATGTCTGTACCTCCACGCGTAAACGTGACCGTGCTCCCGTTGTCCTGGTGCACGATCGCTTCCCTGCCTTTATAGTTGAGTTCGAGATGTGCGCTGTAAGAGCCCGTCCACCCGTACCCAAAAGGTCCGTGTTCGGTCTGATGAGCGGCCAGCAAAGAATTATACGTACGTGTTAGACCTAACGTCGGTCCGCGCCCGCCAACCGCTAGATCCGCCTGCGTTACAAATTGATTACCAGTTGCACAGTTAACGGGATAACCAAGTGAGCAGGTTTTATGATCCGGTTCACCGTCATTTTTCGGTCCAAAGTGTTCGCTTTCCTTTTCCGCTGGCTTCCAAGCGTAACGAAAAAAGGCAATAGTACGCCAGCCCCCGTAATCAGATTCGCTCACAAGATGTTCGAGCTTGATAAAACCAGGCAGAAGTGCACCTTCCGAGTTCTGGGCGATAACTGTGTGCAAGCCAACGCATTTTTCGAAAATATTACCTTCTTCACATTCTTCTCTGTATTCATATACCCCGTCTCCACCAAAACCCCATCCCACCTGCTCCTCGTAATCACCAGGAGGCTCCGTATATTCAGGTTCACTTTCGACACTTCCCCCCAATTGTCTGCAATTTTCTCATGTTCTTTGATACCTTCTCGCATGTAAGTCACATACTCTTCGGCACTAGCCGATACCGCCCCAATACTCAAGAGCACAGCAACACCGCACACAAAGAGAGCCAGCACACGGACAAAACGCCGCAGCGGCGAAACCACTCGACCCGTCCTCAAGAGATCCACCCCCTGCATAGCACCGACTGGCCTGAGCATGCACAGCCTTTCCGTAGATTTGAGATTCGTCTAGCTTTGCATAGCTTTGCGGAGCATCCTAACCACAAAAGCGGACAACGCGCTGCTGCTATTCAATCTCTTACTCGCACTTTGCGGCCAATTCCTAGTGCTGTTCTGGCTACAAGTGTGCTCTTGTGGCTGTTGCCTGACTGGCTACGGGTCTAGGCGATGGCGGTTTGCCACCCAACCCAGACCCCGAGCTGGCCAAACCGCTCTCCCGGTTCGCCGCGAACCTGCAGCGTGCTCGACTGAGTGCCGACATGAGCCAGGAAGAGCCTGGTGCGGAGGCGAACATGCACGTACGGTGTCAGCCACGATCGGGGCGCTCGGGATAGACCTCGTCGATCGTGCTCAGGGTCGCATACGGGGCATCGTCGCCGAGCTCCGCCTGGATCGCCTCGCCACCGCCCGCCAGCCGGTCGAGCACGCTGAGGACACCCGCGACAGCCAGCCCCTCGTCGCGCACGCGGCGAACCGCCTCGATCGTCGAGCCTCCGGTGGTGACCACATCCTCGACGATCAGACATCGCTCGCCTGGATCGAGCGGCGGCCCCTCGATCCAGCGCTGCAATCCATGGCCCTTGCGTTCTTTGCGCACGATGAACACTCTCGCCGGCGGGTCTGGCGCAGCGAGCGCGGCACAGGCGACGGGGATCGCGCTCACGGGCACCCCGCCGACCGCACTCGCGCCACACACTCGCGCCCGCTCCGCTACCAGCAGGCCCAGCGTCATATGCACCTCGGGCAGCAGGATCGCGCGCTTGGCGTCCACGTAATACTGGGCGGTGCGCCCACTTGTCAGCGTCACCTCGCCGATGATGAGCGCGTGCTCGCGCAGAAATTTCACGAGACGCTCGCGGGCGTCCTCATGCTCGCTCCTATATTCGGCCAGGGCGTCCATGTCCGAGTCTAATCTAGCTTCATGACCTCGGGACCGTCTTCCACGCTCGCCGGCCTGTTGTTGCTCGCGAGTCGCATCGTCTGCCTGATCGTGATCGCCGCGTTCGTCGTGTTCGTCGTCGATCAGACAGGGAGAGCCTCGGCGCACCAGCAGAACGAGATCAGCGAAGGACCAGCGGCGACATCGAGCACGTCGAGCCCCAAACGTGAGAGCACGCTGCACCGTACTCTGGACGAAGCCTCCGACACGCTCACCTCACCGTTTGCGGGCGTGGTGTCCGGATCGAGCAGCTCATGGGCGATCCACATCGTCAGGACCGTCCTCGCACTGCTCGTCTACGGCTTTGGGGTCGCTTTCCTCGTGCGCTTCATCCGCGTGCGGGTCTAGGCCTTACGGCACTTCCCTTACAGGTCTGTCTACCTGCCCACACGTACCTCTGTTACTGCGGGCCCCTTACGGTCTCGTGTTGCCTACGGCCTCGCTGCTCTGCGGTCCCGTTGGCCTACGGTCCCGCGTTGCCGCGCACGTGCGTGCTGCCACCGCCAGATTCGTTGTAAACATCGACCGGCGTGCCTGTCTGCACCCATGAGTAGATCGCGGGCGCATCGGGAATTGGCACGCGCAGGCAACCGTGGCTGGCAGCGTATGTCGGCACTTCGGCATATCCGTGAATCGCGTATCCACGGATGAAGTAGTTGGAGTCGACCATCCCCTCGGAGTTGACCCCCGGCGTCTTGGAGTACACCTGGAAGCGTCCGATCACGGTCGGAGTGGAGGGCTTGCCCGAGCTCATCGTGTAGATCGTGCGTACCCGCCCGCCCGGTTCGATCTCGGCGAGCACCTGCCGGGTCAGGTCTGCCTCGACGTGCCTGCCGTCGCGGGGATAGCGAACGTGGAAGCTGCCCGCCCCGCGCTGCAACAGACCAAACACCTGTGCGCCCGCATAGGGCACGCGCGCAAGGCCGGTCATCTTGCGATAGGCGACCAGCGCACGGCCGGTCCCTTCGTCGAATACGCCGGTCAGCGGCACCGCGTAGTGCAGTACATCGAGCTCGGACTGCAGCAGACGCACCGACGGCCCTCGCCCGCCGGGCCCGAGGTTCGCAGTCACGTACTGCACGTTGGGCGAACGGCCACTGAACGCGCCTTGCTGCGGGGTCACGTAGTGCGTCGCGCGCGCTTGCACGAGCCCGGGAAAGCCACTCACGTAGTTGATGTGAAACTGACCGGCGCCATTGCCGATCGCCTGAACGCTGACGGTCTTGACCTGAACCTTGCGTCCGTCGCGATAGAAGCTGACCTTCACCGTCTGTCCGCCGACGTACGGCGTGACGATGCCGCGCACCACGATCCGCTGGCCGAGCATCGCGAACGGCGGGCTGCCGCCGACATGCTGGGTGACCAGCTTGATCTGTCCCGTGACGGGAACCGGAGCAGGCTGAGGCGGCGGCGTGAGCATCGGTAGGAATCCTAGGTGCTGAGGACGACGGAGGGCGCCTCAGGTGTGATCAAGCCAACGCGCTTTGCCAACAGCACAATTGCGCCGATCGTCGCGAGGGCGGAGACCATCAGCACGGGGGCTTGCCATCCCCAACCCTCCAGAGCGGCGAACGCGAGTGAGTTGTTCAGCGAGTGAGCCACTATGCACGGGTAGAGCGAGCCCGTATACCAGTACAGCAGGCACAGTCCGAACCCCAGTCCGGCCAGCGGGACGAGGTCCAGCGCGGGCGCCGAACCGGCGTGGACCGCGCCAAAGACCAGCCCTGTGATCACCGCAGCGGGCCATGTCCCGCGCCAGCTGCGCAGAGCCGTGAACACGTACCCCCTGAACAGGAGCTCCTCACAGATCGGCGCCATCACGCATGTCAACCCCGCACTGAGCAGCAGCAGCGCCGGACCTTCGTTGGACCCGAGCTGTTCGAGGAGCTTCTCTTTGCCTGGATTGAAGACCGCCGACCAGATAACGCTCAGCACCAAGAAGGCGATGAGCAAGGACACGAGCAGCCCCGTGGCCGACCTCCAGCCGCTGCCGGGAGGGCGCAGTCCAAACTGCCACGCGCGCACGACACGTCCGCCGATCTGCGCGCAGTACACCGCTGCCAGCACAAACGCGAAGTCCTGCACGACCGTGTCGGCGATCTCGATTCCGGGCGGGGTGTGTGAGCTGGAGATCTTCACGCCGAACGCGAGCGTCACGGGCAGGTCCACGATCAGTCCACCTACCGCCGCCAGCACGAGCCCGCCGATCAGGGCCGCGGGCGCCGTCCACGGTGACCAGCCCATGTCTGGAGAACGCTTCGGGTCACTCCCACGAGGCCCCTCCACGGCGGACCCGTCGGACATCGGCTCACCCTTCACGGGCCAACCCCCGACGAGCTCGTCTGGCCGAGAAGCATTCGAGGAGAGCTCGCCCGGTGGCTCATCTTCTGCGGGCGGGACGATGCTCACGTCGTCCATCCCTATGCAACCCAGTGCCAGGTGGCGAACTGGGCGACAAAGAACGCCATCAGCAGCGCGGAGATCACGAGCACTGGCATCCGTGCCCGCGGGTGCGCGGCCAGCCAGGCCGCAAGGGCCATGCTCAGCGGGAACAGCACGACCAGAAACCGCGGCAGCGACATCAGCGGCTGGGACGCCACGGGGTAGGAGAGTGGGAGCGCGAGTGCGGCGATCGCATACACACCGTAAGCGAGCGGCAACACGCGCAGGGCGATGACGAACAGGGGCACTGCGGCGAGCAGGAATGCGAGCAGCATCAGATTGTGTCCGGCGTTCACGAACGGGCTGCCTCCGGCGCTTGGGAAGTACACGTGCGCTCGTTGCGCCGACAGCAGCTGGCGTGCGCCCTCGAACGCTGCCTTCACGCCGTCCCACACGCCGAGATAGGGGCCGGCGAAATGCCTGCCCCAGGCGTCCTGCGCATGGGACGGGGCCAGCGGGTCGCCGCCGTGCAGACCCAGGTAAGCCATGTACAGAGCCAATCCGGCGGGGATCAGCGCCAGCCACAGGGCGTTCAAGCGCAACCTGTATCGGGGCTTGACCATCCCGAACCGCCGGACGAACGTGCGCAGGGCGTGCGCGCGATCTTCGCCGGGCGTGCGCGACCTTCGCTCGAGCTCGGGCTCGGGCTCGGGCTCGGCCCCGATCTCGACTTCGACCTCGGGCGGGCGGTCCTCGCGAGGACCGTACAAGTACAACATCAACGCCGGGAGAGCGAGCACTATGCCTGTGCTGCGTGTCGCCGCGGCGAGCGCGCCGAGCACGCCCACCCACGCCCAGCGGCCCTGGCGCGCGCACCAGAACAGCCCGACTGAGAGCGCCAGATACAACGACTCGGAGTAGACGGCCGAGAAGTAGAAGGCCATCGGCGCGAGCGCCGTCACGAGGACCGCCAGACCGGCGATGGCGCCGCTGCCGGGTCGCCCTGATCGGGCCAGCTCCAGCGTGGTCAGGCGATGCAGGCAGTAGAGCGCCGCGGCGAAGGCCGCCAGCGAGAACAGCACCCCGGCGAGGACCGCCTGCAGGCCTAGGTCTGAAAGCAAGCGCAGGCCGAGCGGGTAGAGCGGGAAGAACGCGTCCCGTGCCGATGTGTAGGAGCCCAGCTCAGGGTGGTAACCGAAGTGTGCGATCACCAAGTACCACGCCGAGTCCCAGCGGGCGGCGGGCGCGGCCAGCAAGTCACCGAGCCAGCCAAACCCTCGCGTTATTCCAGGTGGGTCAAACGCCCCGCGGATGGGTCCGAACCCGAGCGTCGCCACCGTGCCCGCGCCGGCGACCCATACGAGCAGTCGCGAGATCCACAGCGCACGCCAGGTATCGCGCACGGCCGCCATTCGCACCGGGTCCGCTCGCAGCCGCGCCCACCATCCCAGCTCGGGGACGTACGCGGATGCAGCGGTATGAGCAGGCGCCGACATACGCCCGGGTCCGAGTGTGGGGACGCCAAACGAGCCCGGGCGGGCGGGCGGGACGTCCACGATCGCCATCTCGGCGGTGTCTGAGCTCATGGCGTTGGCAGGGAGGGTAGAGGGCGATCGCGATAAGAGCGCCACAGCGAGCGCCGTTGCAGGTGCCATGCGGCTGCCCAAAGCACGGTACTCTCGGCTGCAGCGAGCAATGTCAAGGCAAGCACGGCAACGTCGGCGCAGGCACAACCGCGCCGGTCCAACACGCATCCTGCTCGTCGGTGGCGGCGTGCTCGCGACCACGCTCGTGGTCGGGGCGATCGCAGCGGTCGGTTACGTATTGCACATCGCCGGGTCCGCACCGGCACTTGCGACGTTGCACCCGATCCTGTCAAGTGGCTCCTCGCAGGTGTTCGCCGCCGACGGCACGCGCCTTGGATTCATTCAGGCCGATAACCTGCGCAGCCCCGTCAGTTGGGATGAAATTCCCACTGACCTGAAGAATGCGACGGTCGCGATCGAGGACCAGCGGTTCTACAAAAACGACGGCGTCGACCTCACCGGAATATTTCGCTCGGCCGTCAAGGACATCACTCACGGCGCCGCGTTGCAAGGTGGCTCGACGATCACGATGCAGCTCGTGCGCAATCTCTATCTCGGGGGCGACCAGCACACGCTCAAACAGAAGATCATCGAGGCGAAGCTCGCGATCGACTACAACGAACACCACTCCAAGCGCTCGGTCCTTACGAGCTATCTGAACAGCGTTCCCTATGGGACCGTCGGCGGACAGACCGCGATCGGTGTGCAGGCCGCGGCGCGAATCTTCTTCGACAAGCCCGCCTCGCAGCTGGATCTCGAGCAGTCGGCGCTGCTCGCCGGCCTACCGCAAGCGCCCTCTCAGTACAACCCGTTCCGGGACGCCGGCGTGGCCAGGCAGCGGCGCAACGAGGTGCTGGGGAAGATGGCGGAACTGCGCTACATCACCCCGGCGCAGGCTTCAGCCGCCGAGCATGCGCCACTGGAGGTGCATCTAGGCACGTTCTACTCCCAGCGACGGGAGGACTTCTTCTTCGAATACGTGCGCGAGCAGCTCGAACACCGCTACGGCAAGCAGACCGTCGAGCAGGGCGGGTTGAAGGTGTATACGACGATCGACCTGAACATGCAGCGGCTCGCGCGCAAGGCGATCTCCGAAGTGCTCGACGAGCCCGAAGACCCGGCCTCGGCGATCGTCACGATCGACCCGCATAACGGGGACATCGAGGCGATGGCGGAGTCCGAGAGTTATGAGAAGTCCCAATACAACCTCGCCGCCGACGGACACCGCCAGCCCGGCTCGACGTTCAAGGCAATCGACCTCGCCGACGCGCTCTCACGGGGGATCGATCCGAACAGCACCTACTACGAGTCACACACGCTCGCCCCCGGCTGGCTGACCGGATATCCGACTTACGAAGTCAAGACCTTCGAGGGAACCTCGCTGAACAAGTCGCTGAACCTCGTCAACGCGACGCTCACCTCCGACAACACCGTCTACGCTCAGCTCGCCGCCGATCTTGGAGAGCAGACGGTCACGCAGATGGCCTACAAGATGGGCGTGAAAACCCACCTGAGCAGCTACCCCGCGGAGGCGCTCGGGGGCCTCACACTCGGCGTCACACCGCTGGAAATGTCCGACGTCTACGCGACCCTCGCCGACGGCGGCTGGCGCAACTCGCCGATCGCGATCACCAAGGTGGTATTTCCCAACGGGCATGCCGATCGCAATTGGGGCAGGCCGCATCGCGTAAAGGTGCTCTCGGAAGGTGTCACCAGCGAGGAGACGAACATCCTGCAGCAGAACGTCCACTCAGGGACGGCAACGCGCTCGGCAATCAACTGTCCGACGGCCGCCAAGACGGGCACGACCAGCGAACTCGTGGACGCGTGGCTCGACGGGTATACGCCCGACTATTCGACGGTCGTGTGGATGGGCTATCCGACCAAGCGCGTCTCGATGACAGACGTGCATGGCGAGCCTCAACAGGGCGGCTATCTGCCCGCGGAAATCTGGCACGCATATATGTCGGCCGTGACCGAAGGTAAGCCATGTGTTCCGTTCCCTGCACCCAAAGAATCGATCTCCTACCAACCGTTCTTCGGGCGCTTCGCGAGTACCGGACGCTCATCGGGAGGCGAACAGTCCAATGGGGAACAGTTCGAACAGGGTCAGGGCACGCAGCCGACTCAGCAGCATCCCAGCGCTCCGCATAAGGGTGTGAACGGAGCTTCTGAACCCACCACGCCGCAGTTCCATGGGCCGAGCGAACCCACTGCCCAGCCGCCTGCCGAAAAACATGTTCCCGCGCCGGCGCCAGCGCCGACGGGGGGCGCCGAACCGGGGGCTTGAGCAACCGGTGAAGGTCGCACGCTGGTAGGTTAGACCTGTGGCAAAGGAAGACAAGGTCGAATTCGAGGGCGAGGTCATCGAGGCCTTGCCGAACGCGATGTTCAGGGTGAAGCTCGACAACGACCACGTCGTGCTCGGACATGTCGCCGGCAAGATGCGTCGCTTTCGGATCAGGATCCTCCCCGGGGACCGGGTCCGCTGCGAGCTCTCTCCGTACGACCTGGACCGCGCCAGGATCGTCTACCGGCACCGCTGAGAGGCGGTCGTTCCGCGGCGATCTGCTGGGCGATCGAAGATCCCTAGGATCTACGATTGGTCCGCGATGCTCGCCGTGCCACCAGCACGTCTACCGATTGGCGATCGACGTCGATCGCCAATCGGCCAGCGTGCAGCGCATCTCATCCACGGCCCGACCGCCTCAATCCCGTAGTCGAACATGGAGCGCTCCCTGATCCAGTCAATCGCTGCCGAGCTCGGAAGCTCGCGTAAGGCATCGAGAATCGTGCGTGGGATGGGCGATGACGCCGCCGTTGTGCGCTCAGGGGGAAAGCTGTGCGTGACGTCGGTGGACGCGATGGTCGAGGACGTGCACTTTCGCCTGCACGACGGCTCCGACAGTCCGTTCGACATCGGTTGGCGAGCTCTGGCCGGCGCGCTATCGGACCTCGCGGCGATGGGCGCGCGAGCAGGCGAGGCATACGTCGCGCTCGGCGTCGCGCCCGAAGCCGGCGAGGAGGTGGCGCTCGAGCTGATGCGAGGCGCCTTGGAGCTGGCCGCGTGCACCGAGACCGCACTCGTCGGCGGGGACGTGGTCAGGGCACCGGTTCTTACGGCGTGCGTGACGGTCGTTGGCTGGGCTGACGCAGAGAGCGAGCTCGTCGGACGCGACGGGGCACGCGTGGGAGATCTCGTGGGGGTGACGGGCTCACTCGGAGGCCGGCTCCGACGCCCGCAACCGCGCCTGGGCGAGGGCAGGGCGCTCGCGCGGGCCGGCGCGCGAGCGATGATCGACCTTTCTGACGGTCTGGGCTCCGACGCGGGGCGGATCGGTGAGAGCAGCGGCGTGCTCCTGGAGATAGAGCTGGCCAAGCTGCCACTCGGCGAGGGTGTGCAGAGCTCCGAGCAGGCGGCGACAGCAGGTGAAGATTACGAGCTGTGCTTCTGTGTCGCACCGGACGCGCGCGTGCCCGTGCAGGACGCCGTCAAAGAAGTCTCGAACGTGGGCGTAACCTGGATCGGCTCGGTTGGCGCCCCTGGACCCGCGACCGCGGCGAACCGCGTCGGGGCGGTGTTCTCAGACGAGCGGGGGACCGACGTGCGAGTGCAGGGATTCGAACACAGTTGGTAGCGCGCCATGCCGCGCCGGCGGACGGCTGCCCGGCGCTTGGATCGGCCGGATCCTCGGGTGCCCGGGCAACACACGGGCGGCGCCGATGGGCGCGGTTGTGGTCAGACGTGCGTATACGAGCAGCCGTTGGGCGGCGCTGAACAGCGGCGTGCAGGCCGAGAGGACCAAGCGTGAATATCCGACAGGCGACTCGGCGGCGGCGACATCGCCGGGTGAGACCACGCGCTGGGCGATCACGGTGTAGGTGAAGTGCGCGTAGGGCATATCCAGCAGGATGTGGTTGCCCGGACGCAGCGAGTCGATGTGGCGGAACGGCGCCAGGTAGGTCGTTCGGTGTCCGGCGATCGCGGTCGTGCCGGCGATACCGGGAAACCCCGTTTCCGGATAGATGCCGGGGCCACTCTTGAGATCGTCGGTGTCAGTGCCCTTGACGACCACGTAGCTCGCGGCGATCTTCGGGATCACGATCCGGCCCACGGCGGTTCCCTCGCCAGCGTCATGTTCCAGTCGACGAGCGAGGTAGGCGACACGGTGACGCTCGTCGGGCAAGCTCGCCAGAGCACGTCGCTCCAGCGGCGTGGGGGCGGCATGTTCGATCGCGCGCAGATCGCCGTTCAAGTGGTCCTGGCGGAGCATCGCGTACAGCGCGGTGATCGGCTCCTGCCAAATCAAGGTCACCCCGGCATCGATCACCGCGAGCGCGCCGGCGGCGATCAGCACGTAGGCGAGCACGCGAACCAGCCTGCCACCCATGTTGCGTGGCGGTCCGCCGGCGGCTTGTGATCTCAGCAGAACGTCGGACATAGACCCTTATCGTCGCAGAGCAGACTCGGTTCCTCCAAGCGATCCCGGGCCTGCATAGGACAGGGGGCCGCGGATGGATACCTCGGGACGATCGTTCAGACCAAGGCCCACAGGATCCGCGGGTGGTGTCAGTGCGACCAAGGCGAGCGCCACCGCGCAGCCGAACGCAACGCTCCATGCCAGCGCCGCGAGTACTCCGACGTGCCCTCCGGCGAGCAGCAGGACGGCCGTCCAGGCAACCCCACCGAGGCCGTAGCCGAGCTGATGGGCGTAGAACGCGACGAGCAGCCCGAGCGGGACGAGCGCGAGCGCGAGCAGTCCCAGCCCCGCAATCGGTCGCGGGCGGCGCTCGGGCGAGGCGATTCCCAGCAGCAGATGCAGCCCCGGCACGATCAGCAGCGCCGCGTATGGGTTGACCGTCCATACGAGAACGGCGACGAGCAGGAGCACGAGGAGCGTCGCGATTCCCGCTGCATCAGACCCCGCAGCCTCGGGTGTCGGGCGCAGCGCCAGACCCAAGCGCCGTACGAGCACAGGCCATCCCAACCAGCCAAGCCCGAGTACGACCGCGCACGAGAACACCGCCGTGGCCGCGGCGGTGTCGAACGGCAGGGCGCTCGGCAATACAGGCGCCAGCGGAGTGGCCGCGATCGCGCCGAAGGCGCCCAGCAGGAGCGCGAACAGAGCGCATACGGCGAATGGCAACGCACAGGTGAGCGCCCACAGGGTCCAGCGCACAAGCGGCTCGCGACGGCGGCGGGCGCGGGCGAGGCCGTCGACCAAGACGATCGCCGGGGGGATCAGGAGCGTGCCGATCAGCAACCGGAGCGCCCACGCGGGAATGATCTGGCGCGCGAGCACGAGTCCCGTCTCAGGTGTGGATTCGATGTCGGGGGCGACGTCGAGCGCGTCGAGCGCGCTCAGCGTCGCCCTGCCGAAGCCTTCCATGCGTTCGACGCTGACCTGCGCGTGCGCGCCGGGGCCGCGTTCGCCGGAGACCTGCACGAGGACGGCTCCCCGTCCCTGCCCTCCGAGCACGCCCTGCTCGCCTGGAGCAACTGGGAAAGCGAGATGCGCGAGCTGGCCGAGCGCGCTCGGGGCGCCAGGATCCAAGCGTCCTTCGTGTGAGATCGCGTCGAAGACCGTGCGCTGCAGCTCGTCCGGAGCGCTGCCGTAGCCGTCGTAGTAAGGCACGACGAGCGGCTCACGGGCGCGCGTGGAGGCCACGTCGCCCAGGACGATCGCCACGTCGACCGGTCCGTGGAGAAGCTGCACAGCTTGCGTAGCGAAGTCCGCCGCCCCCGCATCTCCTCCGGAGCCGCCGCTGGTCGATACGAGCACGATCGTGCGCTGGGTCTCACGCGCGGCGAACACGCGCGCGAGCTCGATCAGCGCGGCGGTGCCAGAGAGCTGTGCCGTGGACCCCGGCGCAGCGGCGTCGCGGTGGGTGAGGATCACGATCGGGCTCTCGCTGGTCGTGCCCGGACGCTGCGCGATCACGGTCTCCAGCGTGCGCTCGCCGTCGATTGTCTGGGCATGCAGCTGTCTGACGTGCACGGAGAACCCTCCTCCGGCCGTGCCACCGAGCCCGCCGATCGTCTGCGCGACGCGTTGGGCGAGCGCGTCATCGCCCGCGGAGCCCGGCCGTCGCTGAGGGAATTCGCGGGCGAGTCGCTGCAGTTCGGCAAACGCACGTGGACCGTCGAACGCGTCCGGCGCGAGCGTCGAGCGCAGCGGCGCCGGGCGGGCGGTCAGCGAGAACGCGGCGATCGTGAGAGCGATCGCGAACGGGGCGAACGCCGCGCGGTACAGACGTCCATTGAGCATCCCCTCAGACCATAGGGGCTACCTCGGTTGCGTGTCCGATGTATCGTCCGCGCGTGCTCCAGCCCGTTGCCGTAGGAAATAAGACGCTCGCCGACTACACGCACATCTGCGGGCGGGAGCTGATCGATGAGATCCGCGAGCTCGCCGAGCCATTGAAGGGTCGGCGGGTCGTGCACATCTCGGCGACCGCGTTTGGTGGGGGCGTATCGGAGATCCTGTACACGCTCGTGCCGTTGATGCGCGATGTCGGACTGGACTGTGAGTGGCAGGTGATCTACGGGCGCGAGGAGTTCTTCAACGCGACCAAGCTGATGCACAACGCCCTGCAAGGAGCCCCCCAGGACCTCGACTCCGAGCAGTGGGATACCTGGCGGCAGTACAACGAGATGAACGCTCGCGAGCTGTCGGGCGGCTGGGACGTGTGCCTCATCCACGATCCCCAGCCCGCGGCGCTGTACAGCCTGGTGCCGGAGAAGGCCGCGGGCTGGGTGTGGCGCTGTCACATCGACCTGTCGACGCCCAACCCGCAGACGATCGCCCAGCTGCTCCCTTACATCGAAAACTATCCCGAGACGCTGTTTCACATGCGCGAGTACGTACCTGACGGGATGGGCGGTACGGTCAACGTCGTGCCCCCGGCGATCGATCCGTTGACGCCAAAGAACATGGCGCTCTCGCCCGAGGACGCGTCATTCGTGTGCGGCCAGTTCGGGATCGATGTCGACCGGCCGCTGATCTGCCAGGTCTCGCGGTTCGATCCGTGGAAGGATCCGCTTGGCGTGATCGACGCCTATCGTGTTGTCAAGGAGACGATGGGGAACGTGCAGCTCGCGCTCGTGGGCTCGATGGCCTCGGACGACCCCGAGGGCTGGGATTTCTTCAACGCCACGATCGCCCACGCTGACGGGGATCCGGACATACATATCCTCAATAACTTCAACAACGTCGGCGCGATCGAGGTCAACGCGTTCCAGTCTCACGCCGACGTGGTCGTCCAGAAGTCCACGCGCGAGGGCTTCGGCCTGACGGTGTCCGAGGCGATCTGGAAGGCGAAGCCGTTCATCGGAGGGAACGTAGGGGGCATCCCGCTGCAGATCGAGGACGGCGTCACCGGTTATCTCGTATCCAGTGCCGAGCAGTGCGCCGAGCGCGTGCTGGAGGTCCTCAAGGACCCGGCGCTGGGCAAGTTCCTCGGCAGGCGCGGCAAGGAGCACGTGCGCACGCACTTCCTCACACCGCGCTACCTGCGCGATTATCTGAAGATATTCACAGAGCTCGCGCAGTCATGAACGATGCGCCGGCACAGCGTGGCCCGCTCGTGCTGGTGAGTAATCGTGGCCCCGTGACGTTCCACGCGGGCGGGGAGATCCAGCGCGGCTCGGGTGGGCTGGTGACGGCGCTGACGGGACTGGCTTCCCACCGCGAAGCCATATGGATCGCCTCGGCAATGTCAGAGTACGACGCGGAGGCCGCGCGCGCAGCCGGCGGCCGGGCGTTTCCGGTGAGATCGCCGGCGGGGGGCGAGTTCAAAGTGCGGCTGGTCGTCTCAGATCAGGAGGCGTATGACCGGTTCTACAACGTGTTCGCCAACCCGATGCTGTGGTTCATCCAGCATTACCTGTGGGACCTGTCCAACGCGCCGGACATCCGCCGGGAGGAGATCGAGGCGTTTGAGTTCGGTTACAACGCCGTCAACGAGGACCTCGCCAAAGCGGTGGTGGAGGAGTTGGAGGGCGTGTCAGAGCCGGTCGTGATGGTGCACGACTATCACCTGTATACGCTGCCGGACCTCGTGCGCAAAGCGCGCCCGGACGCGTTCTTGCACCACTTCGTGCACATTCCCTGGACGCAGTCCGACGCCTGGCGAGTGTTGCCGGCGCGAATCCGCGAGGAGATATACGCGGGGCTGCTGGCCAACGACATAGTCGGTTTTCACACCCGCTCGTATCGTCGAAACTTCCTGCAGTGCTGTCGGGACCTGATGGATCTCGAGGTCGACTTCGAGCGCGGGATCGTGTGGTACGGGGAGCGCGAGGTGTGGGTGCGCGCGTATCCACTGCCGATCGACCACGAGGCGGCACGGACGCTCGCGCAGAGCCCGCGCGTATCGGAGTTCGAGGCCGAGCTGATGGGCCGTCGCCGGGACCATCTGATCCTGCGCGTGGACAGAGCGGACCTGAGCAAGAACGTGCTGCGGGGATTCTCGGCGTTCGACCTGTTCCTCGAGCAGCACCCGGAGTTCACCGAGAGGGTGACGTTCATGGCACAGCTGATGCCGTCGCGTACGGATGTGCCGCAGTACGCCGAGTATCTGGAGCGGATCGAGGCGGTCGTGGCAGTTGTCAACCACCGTCACGGGACGCCGGACTGGATGCCGATCCAGCTGAAGCTGCGCGACGATCTGGACGAGGCGATGGCGGCGTACAAGCATTACGACGTGCTGCTCGTGAACGCGATGTTCGACGGCATGAACCTCGTGGCCAAGGAGGGGCCGATCGTCAACGAGCGCGAGGGGGTGTCGATCCTCTCCGAGAACACCGGCGCGCACGAGGAGCTCGGCGAGTACGCACTGTCGGTCAACCCATTCGACATCCAGGAGTTGGCGGACTCGATCTACGCGGCGCTGACGATGGATCCAACCGAGCGCCGCCGGCGCGCACAGGGTCTGGTGGAGATCGTGACCTCGCGCGACCCAGGCGACTGGATCGACGAGCAGCTGGCGGACATCCGCGCAAAGGTGGGCACCGGCGGGGAGTGAGCTTCCCTTTTTTGACGAGCCCACGCGCAGGGCATAACCGTGACCCGTGTCCGTCGCAGGACGCGTGTGTTGGCCGGGAGCGTTTTAAACCTCCCTCCTGCTGAGCGGAGCGGGCGGGCTGACGGGCACTGGTATCATCCCCCGCCGCTCCTTCCCTTTCTTTCCACCAGGGGGGCTGATCATCCGATGGCACCGCTCGCGCCGACATACGACCTCGTACTGCTGCTGGACCCACAGGTCGAGCAGGAGAGCCGCGCGAAGATCCTCACGGACACTCGCGAGGCGATCGCGGCCAAGGGGGAGCTGGCGAACGAGGACGAGTGGGGCGATCGGGCGCTGGCTTACCCGATCGAGCGGAAGGCCACGGCGGAGTATCACCTGCTGCAGTTCAAGGCGAGCACGCCCGAGTTGCTGAGCGAGCTCGACCGGACCCTGCGGATCACCGATGGCGTATTGCGGTTTCGGATCGTCAAGCTCAAGCCGGGCACGCCTGACGCACCGGACATGCCCGCAAGCGCCGGCGCCGGCAGGCACCCCGAGACGGGGGTCTCCACGGAGGTTCCGACGGCCGAGATACCGTCGCCGGCGCAGGAGCCGGTCGGCGAGCCTGCGTAGCCTCTTAGACGAACGGGTAATACACTCGGCATATGGCTTGGGCGCAGGATACGAGCGAGCGAACCGAGGCGAGCAGGACTGACGTGCTGAGAGCGTCCCCGCCAATGTTCGAGTCGCGTTTGCTGGATGCCTGCTCAAGGGTGCATCCGCTGGTACCGATCCTCATCTTCGGTCCGGTGATCGCGCTGCTGGCGGCGTGGAGCCTGTCGAGCGTGAGCCTCGCGGTCACGCTCGCGTTGACGATCGGCGGGTATGGGCTGTGGACGCTGTTCGAGTACTGGCTGCACCGGGTGGTGTTCCACTTCGAGCCCGACCACGGGATCGGTGCGCGGCTGCACTGGATCATCCACGGGATCCACCACGAGCATCCGAACGATCCGCTGCGTCTCGTGATGCCACCGGCGGTGAGCGTTCCGCTCGGAGCGGTCGTGTTCGGGCTGCTGTACCTGGCGTTCGGCGCCTCTTACGCGCCCGGGCTGGGAGCGGGGTTCTTCGCCGGGTATCTCGCGTACGACATGATCCACTACTACGTGCACCACTTCAGCCCGCGAGGGCGTCTCGGCAGGATGCTGCGCGAGCGGCACATGCGCCACCACTTCCAGGACGAGACGAAGGGGTTCGGGATCAGCGCGCCGTACTGGGACGAGATCTTCAGAACCTCCTCCCGGGCTCGGCGTTCCTCGCAATAAGCGGCTTGCAAGCGGCGACCGAGAAAGAGATGGCCGCGGCGCGGTCTACACTCGCCGATGGTCGCCGTGAACGAACGTCCGTTCGTCCGTAGGCCAAGCCTCGGGCGCGCATGATCGCCCGAGCAAGCAGACAGCCCGGAGAAACACAGCAAGACACACGAGCCTCCGCGAGCGGGGGAAACAGCCGAAAGGAAAGAAGACCGTGGCCGCCACAAACATAAACAGGATCGTGATGACCGGAAATCTGACCGCTGACCCCGAGCTGCGCTCGCTGCCGAGCGGCATGTCGGTGTGCAGTCTGCGGATCGCGTGCAACACGCGCCGCAAGAACGGGAGCACCGGTGAGTGGGAGGACAAGCCCAACTACTTCAACGTAACCGTGTGGGGCGCACAGGGCGAGAACGCCGCGCGCTACCTGTCCAAGGGACGTCCGGTCGCGATCGACGGAAGGCTCGAGTGGCGCGAGTGGGAGGCACAGGACGGCACGAAACGCCAAGCAACCGATATCATTGCCGACTCGGTGCAGTTCCTGGGCTCGCGCGATGACACCGGCGGTAGCGGTGGATTCGCGGGGAACGGAGCCTCACAGGGCAGCGATGTTCCCGTTCACGAAGGGGATTTCCAGCCCGCTGCACCGGTCGCCGGGGGTTCCGGCGACGACGACATTCCGTTCTAGTCCATTCCAGTAAGCAAGCACAGCGAGGTACCGGTGGTCCCCAGCACAGACAGGCCCAAGCACGACCGCGCGTCCAGCGGAAAGCGCCGCTGATGGCAAAGCGCGGTCGTGGCAAGCCGGTGCGCCGGCGAGACAAGAAGGGCGGTCCCGGCAGCGGCAGGCGCAAGCCATGCCAGCATTGCCGTGACAAGATCGAGCAGGTCGACTACAAGGATGTCGGCACGCTGCGCAAGTTCGTCTCCGAGAAGGGCAAGATTCGCTCGCGAAGGATCACGGGCGCGTGCCGACGCCACCAGAACCAGATCGCCAAAGCAGTCAAGCGGGCGCGCGAGCTTGCGTTGCTTCCGTACGTGAACGAGGGTGGCCGCGACGACAGCCCTCGCCGCGAGCGTGGCGATCGCGACCGGGACCGTTAGGTCATGCCTGAAGCGATTCTGTTGCAGGACGTCGAGCAGCTGGGAGAGCAAGGCAAGGTGATCGACGTCAGCAAGGGGTATCTGCGCAACTACCTGGTGCCGCGCAAGCTCGCTCATCCGGCGACGAAAGGCGCGATCGAAGCGATCAAGCAGCGCCAGGACGCCGCCGAGCGAGCGGCGCGCAATGCGATCGAGAAAGCGCAGGAGAACGTCAACCTGCTCAATCGGACCGTGCTGACGATCCCGCAGCAGGCCGGCGCGGATGGTCGTTTGTTCGGGTCGGTGACCGCACAGGACATCGCCACCGCGATCCGCGAAGCGCGGGGGCTGAAAATCGACAAACGCGGCGTGCACATGCCAGAGCCGATCAAGAACGTCGGCACCTACATGGTCGTGGTCGAGGTGGTCGAGGGTGTGACCGCGACGATCAAGACGATGGTCGTCGCGAAGAAGTAGCACGCCCGACCCCGTCTGTCCCACCTGCGAACATCTGTTCGTGGGGAGCGTTTTAAGCCGATATAGCGAGGTGAGCCTCCGGGGTTGCGCGCGCGGCGATCTAGACTCGCGCGAGTCTAGATCATGAGTGCCGTCGCCACCACAAGCAACGGTGCGGGGAACGGCGCGGCGTCACACCGTCAAGGAGCGGCCGGCGCCGCGATCGCACCTCCGCACAACCTCGACGCCGAGCAGTCGGTGCTCGGCGCGATCCTGCTGTCCGACAGAGCTCTGTACGCGCTGGTGATCGAGGAGGGGCTGCGTCCGGAGGACTTCTATCGCGAGCGTCACGGCGCGATCTACGCGTC
The DNA here is from genome assembly GCA_963705245.1 of uncultured Solirubrobacterales bacterium. Taxonomy (GTDB): domain Bacteria; phylum Actinomycetota; class Thermoleophilia; order Solirubrobacterales; family Solirubrobacteraceae; genus Palsa-744. Next base: position 950,910 of record OY970062.1, read on the forward strand.
GATGCTCGTCTTGTACAACGAAAGCGAGCCGGTTGATGTCCTGACGGTCACCGACCGGCTGCGTCAGCTCGGCAAGCTCCAGGACATCGGGGGTCCTGCCGCGGTCGATGAGCTGACGGGCGTCGTACCGGCCGCCGGGCACGCCCGCCGGTACGCGCAGATCGTGCGCGAGAACGCGCTGCTCAGACGGTTGCTGAGCGCCTCGTATGAGATCCAGGAGAGCGTGCTCGGCCACCAAGCTGCTCCACGCGAGCTGGTCGAGCAGGCCGAGAAGGCGATGCTAGAGGTCGCGCGGGACGACCGCCAGCAAGACTTCAGGGCAATCGAGGAGGTGCTGCACGAGGAGCTCGACAAGCTGCACAGGCTGTCGATCGAAGGCACGTCGCTGACGGGCACGCCCTCCGGGTTCAAGGACTTGGACGAGATCACCGGCGGATTTCAGCCGGGGAACCTGATCATCATCGCCGCCCGTCCGGCGATGGGGAAGAGCGCGCTCGTGTGCAATATCGCCGAGAACGCGGCCGTCGAGCACGGCAAGCCCGTAGCGCTGTTCTCCCTGGAGATGGCGGAGGCCGAGCTCGCCCAGCGGTTCGTCGCATCCCAAGCGAGGATCAAGGGCGATGAGCTGCGCAAGGGTCGCGTGGCAGAGCAGCGCTGGCCAAAGATCCTCAAGGCAAGCCAGCGCCTCGCAGCGGCGCCTCTATGGGTAGACGACTCAAGCGATGTCGGGCTGCTGGAGATCAGAGCAAAGGCGCGGCGCCTGCACAGCCAGTGCGAGGGCGGGCTCGGGTTGATCATCATCGATTATCTGCAGCTGATGCGCACGGACAGCCGCTACGACAGCAGGGTGACGGCCGTGGGCGAGCTGAGCCGCGGGTTGAAGATCCTTGCGCGCGAGCTGGGGGTGCCTGTGATCGCGCTGTCCCAGCTGAGCCGCGCGGTGGAGCAGCGCTCGCCTAAGGTGCCGCAGCTGTCGGATTTGCGCGAGAGTGGAAACCTCGAGCAGGACTCGGACCTTGTGATGTTCATCTATCGCGACGAGTACTACGACGAGGACTCCGAGCGCCCGGGCGAGGCCGACCTGATCATCGCCAAGCACCGCAACGGGGCGGTCGGCAAAGTCACGCTGACCTTCCAGAAGGAGTATCCGAAGTTCCTCAGCTACGCCGGGGAGCGCTACGCCTCATGAGCCCTGACGGCTGCCCGTTTGAGACATGCGACGGCAGTGGGTTCGTGATCGACGAGCTCACGAACACGGCCACCGACTGCCGCTGTCGGGCAGGGCGGATCGCGATGGCGCGCACGCGGAACCTCGCGGGCCGGATTCCGCGCAGATATCAAGACGTGTCGTTCGACCGTCCGCCGGTGAGCGACATCACACGGATCGCTCCGGAGCAGATTCGGGTGATTCGCAGGTATGTCCAGACGATCGACGCGAACATCGAAGCGGGCAAGGGCCTGTGGCTGGTGGGAGACGTGGGCACCGGCAAGACCACCCTGGCGATGCTCGTCTCCAAGGCCGCCCTGCAGGCAGGGAGATCGGTCGCGATCTACTCGCTGCCGCGTCTGCTGAACCTGATCCGCGAGGCGATCGACTCAGACGTCGGCAAGCTCGACCTGCTCGATCGGCTGGCGGCGGTGGACCTGCTGCACATCGACGATCTCGGGGCGGAGAGCAAAACCGATTGGGTGCTCGAGCAGCTCTACTCGATCGTCAACGCCCGCTACGAGGCGCAGCGGGCGATTCTGGCCACGACCAACCTCACACCGGAGAAGCTCTCCGAGCAGATCGGCTCGCGGACGGTCTCGCGCTTGGAGGAGATCTGCGACCACCCGCTGCCGTTCTTCGGGCAGGACAAGCGCCGGCGCGAGTTCGAGGTAGTGGCAGCGCACACCGCCTGAAGGCGGTGACGACGACCGCCTACACTTCTGAAGCGATGCCCGGAATCGTGATAGTCGGCGCCCAGTGGGGCGACGAGGGTAAGGGGAAGATCACTGATCTGCTCGCCGAGCAGGCGGATGCGGTCGTGCGGTTTCAGGGCGGGAACAATGCCGGTCATACGATCGTGCGCGAGGGGGTCGAGTGGAAGCTGCATCTGATCCCGTCGGGGATCCTGTATCCGGGCAAGCGTTGCGTGATCGGCAACGGGGTGGTGATCGATCCGAAGGTTTTGATCGAGGAGTTGGACGCGCTGCGCGCGCGCCGGGTGGACGTGAGCGGACTGCGTATCTCGGCGAACGCGCACCTGATCATGCCCTACCACCTGCTGCTGGACTCAGCCGGGGAGGCTAAGCTCGGCAGTCTGCAGATCGGCACGACGCGCCGGGGGATCGGCCCGTGTTACGCCGATAAGGCGGCGCGGCTTGGCATCAGGGTGCAAGATCTGCTCGACGAGAAGATCCTCAAGAAGAAGATCGTCGCGGCGATGGAGCCCAAGCGACTGTCGCTGCGGCCGTTCGAAAAGGATCCAGCGCTCGACCTGCACGCGATGACCGAGGAGTACCTCACCTATGGGCATCGCCTGGAGCAGCACATCGCGGATACCGCCAAGCTGATGTGGGATCTGCTCGATGACGGCGAGAAGATCATCTTCGAGGGAGCGCAGGGGGCGATGCTCGACATCGACCACGGGACCTATCCGTTCGTAACCTCATCCAACCCGCTTTCGGGGGCCGCGTGTGTCGGGACGGGCGTGGGGCCAAAGAACATCGACGAGATTTGGGGGATATCCAAGGCATATACGACCCGCGTCGGCGCCGGGCCATTCCCCAGCGAGCTGCATGACGAGACGGGCGAGCAGATCAGACAGCGCGGGGGCGAGTTCGGAACGACGACCGGGCGCGCACGGCGCACGGGTTGGCTGGATCTAGTCGCGCTGCGGTACGCGTCGCGGTTGAACACGATGACGGCGCTGGCGGTGACCAAGCTCGATGTGCTCTCAGGATTCGACCGAATTCAGGTATGCACCAGCTACCGCGGAGCCGAGGGGGCCAAGTTCGACGATTTTCCCTACCACCAGTCGGTCTTGCACCACACGACCGCCGAGCTGACCGAGCTGCCCGGCTGGTCAGAGGACCTGGGCGAGTGCCGCACGTTCTCCGATCTGCCGAGCACGGCGCAGGATTATCTCGGGTTCATCTCCGAGCAGGTCGGGGCGCCCGTCACGCTGGTGGGCGTCGGGCCCGGTCGCGAGCAGACGATCTGGACCGAGGCCGGCCAGGCGACGCTCGTCGCACGGAACGGAAACTCGCCAAGCTGAGGACTTGCCGCAGGTCCCCGAGCATCTGCCGCGGGGACGCAACGATGGAGAGGACCGTACGTTGCGCAAACCCTCTGGTCTTGCATGCAGAGTCGTTGAACCTGGTATGAGCGGCGGGCCGACGGTCGGGCCGAGCCCTCAAATAGAGTCGCTCTTGCTCCGGTTGCAGTCGGCGCATAGGAGCTGGAGGTTCTGAAGCGTCGTTGCGCCGCCGCGGGCAACGGGCAGGATATGATCGTATTGGAGGTCGAAGGAGCCGCCGCACTCAACGCAGTAGCCACCGTCACGCTCGAAGACGGCGCGGCGCAGCTCAGTCGGGATAGGGGCACGGGTGGGGCGGCCGTTTTTCTCGGCTCGCATTAGGCTTCGGGCTGACTGTAGCTTCTGCTCCAGGCGACGCTTGCGCTGCAAGACAAGCGCCTTGACATCCTCGGCGCCCAAGCCGTCATCGTCCCAATAGAAGTCACCCAAGAACTGCCAGAGGTTGCGCCGGCCATCGCGCCATATATGTACGGGGTCCACCGCCTGCGTTTGCTGAGATGCGCCCACCTGGGCCTTCGACCACCGCAGCTCCATGATCTTGCGCCCGGACTGCACCGCGTAGCGACGGCCCGAGATCATCCGACCAAGCGTCCAGGGCAGCTTGACCAGCTGCGCTTTGTTGTCGATGCGAAGCATCCCGGAACCGTATCGGCATACTGATCGCCCCCTTTGAGCCTGCGACAGATCGCCAGGCTTCACGTAGCCCCGGGCGATGACGGGTACGGCGGCTACGCTTCGGTGTCGTCATGAATTGCCCCGACCAGCCACTCTCCCACGAGGTTCTGGAGCGCGCACGCGCATACGTGCGTGTCGATCAGCGGGCCGTCGCGGCGCTGCCCGAGCTGGACGAGGCGATCCGCTCGTTTCAGCCCGTGCCAGGTCCCGCCGGCGAGAGCGTCGCCGAATGGCTCGCGGAGCGGGCATTGAACCAGCCGCAGGAGGCGACCGTCCGCGTACGGCTCAGCCACGGCAAGGTCGCAGGTGTGTACGCGCTATGCGCCGCGCAGATCGCGCTCAGCCGCGAGGAGCGTGCCCAGCTCGGCGGCGTGCACTACCGCACCCAACCAGCGATCCTGCTCGCGCAGTTCGCGCGGGCCGCGGACACGCCAGGCATCGGCGACGAGATGCTGCGTCATGCCGACACCAGCGCGCGGCGCGCGCTGCTCTACGTCGGTGCGACCGTCCTCGTGGTTGACCCGTTCGACCAAGACACCGCCGAGATGTGGCGGCAACGCTTCGGGTTTCAAGACTCCGAGCAGCCGGTACCGGGCAACCGCCGGCTACGCCGACAGTGGCTCAGCCTTCAGCAGTAGTCGGCGCCTTCGGCTTCAAGCTCGGCCAGCAACTGGTCGGCGCTCTCGTGAAACGCGCGCACGCGAGGATCGCGGCGCGAGCGCTCCAGATCCCGCTCATCGATCACGATCACCGCTTGGTCGAGCACATCGTGCAGCTTGTCCTTGTCGAGCACTGTGGCCACAGGATCAGCGTACCGCACTGCAAGGCAACCTCGCCTGGACCAGAGCAAGATGCAGCAGACCGAGGCCGCTTCCTCGGCCGTCGAGCTCTTAGCAGTCGAGAGCGCCGGTCGCCCTGGCCAGACCTAGCGCAGCCCGCAGCCGACCGTCGCGGATGGTGGCGAACGTACGTACGCCTTTGCGTCTGAAGGCTTCGCTACCGTCGTTATGTGAACGAGTTCTGCCGCACACTCTTGTGTCCGGGGTCGCCGCTAGCGGCATTCGGCAGTGGCATTGCAGGTGCGGCTGAAACGCACACGTCGAGTTGGGCGGGCTTGCTCAGCGCGCGGGAGTGGGCGACGCTCAGCTGGGCAATGATCGCCCTGATCGCGGTGATGTTCGTCCCGGATATCCGTCGGGCACTGTTCAACGTCGTTCGCGTCGTGTCTAGCGGCACGCTCGTGAGGCCTGCTGCGGTGATGCTCGCGTACGTAGCGGCGATCGTCTTCGTGGGCTCACGAGTCGGATTGTGGGAGCCGCATTTGCTCGGCGCGACGCTCGCTTGGGTTGTGCTGTCGGCGCTGATGGGCTTCTTCCGCGTGTTGAGAGCAGCCGAAGATCCGCATTATCTGCGTACTGCTTTGCGGCGGGCATTCGCTGTGGCGGTTGTCGTTGACGCGTACGTCAACTTGTTTGTCCTGCCGTTCGTCGGCGAGACGGTCCTCATACCCTTCGCCACGCTGCTCGGGATGCTTATCGCCGTCGGCCAGGCCGCACCCGAGTTGCAGGGCAGCGAGTACGACACAACGCGGCGGCTTCTGCAAGGAGTGGCGAACGCCATCGGCTGGGGCCTGCTCGCGTACGCGACTGTCCACGTGGCGAGCGAGATGGCGAGCGGATCTGGTCTGACCGAACTGGGCAGGAGTCTGCTCTTGCCATTGTGGCTGAATCTCGCGTTGATCCCATTTACATATCTCCTCGCACTTCGCCTGGTCTACGAGACCGCGTTCGTAAGGCTCACCTTCCCTGCTAATGCGACGTCCACGAGGGTGCGCCGCGCAAAGTGCGCGTTGCTGCTGGGCGGCGGTCTACGGCCCTACGTGCTCGGAGGGTTCGACCTGCATGAGGCATACAAACTCAACTCCGCGAACTCTTTGCCTGAGGCCCTGCGGGTCGTCACACGGATCCGCGATGAGCGGTCGACGAAGCTCCGGGCCTCTCCAGAACCCGCATGACGTACATCCCATTGCCGCTCAGCGGCGCACGCATCCGCGTAGCCTTCGCTGCTCGTCCAACCTCTCATGGATTTACGGCAACGTCTCTCCTCGGAAGTAGAGGACCTTGCCGACCGCCTAACCACCGGCAGCCCCGACGCCTAAAGTGAGCACGCCGTCGAGCGATCCGACGCCGATCTTCTTGGGGCCTGCACAGCTTCGACGCGTCAACCGCGAGTTCGTGCAGTATGTCCGCCACAACTTCCCCATGCGCTTCTACGCACGCGAAGGCAAGTGGCCAGTCTGCGCAGCCGCAGCGCAGCTGCGCATGTGCGACACCGTGGACTCCATCATGGTCCTGATGGTGGCGCAGCAGCTCGGGGACGCCCGCATCCTTCTACGTTCGCTGTATGAGCAGGTCGTCGTGTTCGCTTGGGTTTCGATCGACCCCGATACCCGCCTCGAGCGTTGGGAAGGCGCGAGCAAGAAAGCACAGCTCACGCTTCACAAAGAGGCGCTGCGTTATGGCGCCAACGTGCTTGGCCCCGATGAAGTTGCCGAATACAGCGCGACGCCAGGTGTGCCCTCAACCGAGACGATGGCTCACGAGGACGATCGGTACTGGCCTGGCAAGGTCCACAGCCTCCACCAGGCCGGGGGCCTCCTATCGTTCCACGGGCTGTATCAGGCCGTCTATCGGGTCGGTAGCCGACCGACGCACGGAGCTTTCGCAGCCCTCGATCCGTATGTACAGGTTCGGGCATACCGAAGGCCAGTTGGGAGTGCAACCGTGACCGAGGCCACCGAACACGCCATGATCGTCTACTCACTCGCGGCACCTCTGCTCGGGATCGCGCTTCTCATTGCAGAGCGACGCTTCGCCTGGCTGGACGAGTCAGCAATCCAGCGCTTCGTCAATCGAGCAACCGCAGACACGGCGCGGCGGCGGCAACAAGCTCGCGTTTACTGAAAAACTCTGCGACAGTCCGCTGGGCTAACGAAACTGATCGAGCCGATCGAACTCGTTGGCTCCAACCGCGCTTCTTCTATCGTCTCATACGGTGCCGCTCCCGGAAAGCGGAAGATTTGTTGCCGTGTCGCCGCGATGATCGACCGGCTCATCCACCACGCCGACATCCTCAGCCTCAAGGGCGACGGCTACCGACTGAAGAATCACGACCTCGGCCCCCACCCCCGGCAGCGACCCAACCGCCGACTGACCCTCCGCCCCAAGCCGCGCCGGCGACAGCTCGCTCCACTTCGCCCACGGCGAGCTCCGCGATCAGCCACCGGGAGAGAGTCAATTTCAACCGGCCTTGACACAGAGCCCCCTTCCTGCTTTAGCCTCATTGCGCTGCCTGCGCATCAGGTCGTCCAAGTGGCGCGGCGTACTTGCGTCATGCCTCTTGAGATCCGGCGCGCGATCTGATCTCATCCGCGCTCGCCAATCGACATACATGCGGCCGGACGAGTGTTGAAGCCACCCGCCCGGCCTATAGCACCGAAGGACCAGCCTTCGATGCCGGGACCACCGTAGCTCTCTGCGGCGGATGGTTCATGCTCGCTGTGCGCGGCTCCTCCGGTGCCTGACCAAAGGAGAGCGCCATGAGCCCAACGGATCGCAGCCACCATCACGAGGACCGCCAGTCCTCCGAGCGCACCGCAGAGTGCCACGTCAGCGAGGAGCAGCGAGATAGCAGCGTGCTGAATCTCCTGTTCTGCAATGCGTCGTGGCCGTGGAGCGTGGCGGAGATCGCGCGCGAGCTTCAGGACCAAGACGGCACCGTGGACGCCGTAGCGCGGCTGACCGAGGCGGGACTCGTGCATCGCCTGGGTGAGTTCGTGTTCCCCACGCGCGCCGCGCGACGCGCGAACGAGCTTGGGGTCGGGAGCGTGTAGCGGACGACCCCGGCCATACGAGCGAGGGAGAGCGCCGTGTTGAGGCAGACGATCAAGGTCCCAGTCCTCATCCCCGATGCGGACGCCGGCCTGCGTGTCCACAACGCCGACCTCGGGCGCACCATCCGCCGTTTGCGGGGCGAGCGGGACCTCACGATCGAAGGCCTCGCGTTGAATGCCGGGATGCATCCGACGTACCTTTCAGGGATCGGCGTGGACGGCGCAACCCGACGTGGAACAAGCTCGCCGATCTCGCCGAAGCGCTGGAGGTTCCCGTCTCAGCGATCATCCTCGACGCCGAGGAACGCTGCACGGAAGAGGCGATCCGCATCGCCGCGGCCGACGCCTACCGTGCGATGCGGCCCATGCACGCTCATCACAGATAAAAGAGTTCTTAAATCTTCGTCGTGGGCTGTCCCTTTTGGGGGTCGAAATCGCCTGTCTATGTAGAGGGGATTCTTTCGAGTTCCCGCCGCAGGGTCACTCGCCGACGCCGACCATCTGAGCCAAGACAATCGCCGCCCGTGCAAGCGGGCATCAAACCGCACTCGTAGCGACGTTCGCGTGGGCACGCCGCTGCTGGTCGCGCTCTCGCCAGAGCAGAAGCGGGAAGCCGTCGCGTTGCTCGGGCAACTCCTGCTTGACGCGACCCCGACTGGAGCGCCCGGCGTTTCCACCGGCGCTTTGGATGGCGTTTTTCCCAGCGCTTTCGACGGCGCGACCTCATCGTGCGAAACACGCGGAAAGGCGCACCGGGAGGCGTGATCCGGCCGGTGAGCGAACCCCGACATATGAAGCCAGGGAAAGATTCCACAAGACCGAGACCCGCAGAGCGTGCGGTGCGGGTGGGCACGGATCGGGTGTTCGAGTTGGCGCGGCATCTGACGTGGCGTGATCGCGAGATCGCCGTCTGCCTGTACGACCATCAGGTGTTGAGCACCAGTCAACTGCAACTGCTGTTCTTCTCCTCCAAGCGTCGCTGTCAGGACCGGCTGCTCTTCCTCTACCGCCATCGCGTGCTTGACCGCTTCTACCCGCCAGGCCCGTTCGGCGCTGGTAAGCCGCAAGCGCACTGGCTGCTTGATGAGGCCGGTGCGATCCTCGTCTCGGCGAGCCTTGGCGTGGAGCCCAAGCAGCTCGGCTGGTCACGGCGTGAGGACTGGGCCTCACATCGCCAGCTCGCGCATCGGCTGGAGACCAACCAGTTCGTGTGCGAGCTGATCGCCGCGACCCTGCCCGACCCGCACTTGGGCGTGACCGTTTGGGAGTCCACTCGCCGCGCCGCCGAGCGCCTCGACGGACGCCGGGCCGTGCGACCCGACGCCAGCATCATCCTGGATGTTCCCGCCGGTCCGATCGAGTGCTTCCTTGAGTGGGACCGCGGCACCAAGACGCAACAACGACTCACTGAGAAGATCGAGCACTACCAGCTCGCCGAGACCGGCCTACTACACGACGAGACGCAGGTGTGCAGTGTGCTGTTCGCCGTGCCCGGCCAGGGCCGGATCGAGACGCTGCGCCGCGTCTACGACGCGCTTGAGCCCAAGCGAGAACGCCACCGGCAGGACAGCTACCTGGTCAACCTCGACAGTCGCTGGCCGATGCTCGCCACGACCACGACCGCGCTGCATGACGCAGGACCGCTGAGCAGGGTCTGGGAGTCGATTGCCGACCCCACTCAGCCGCCACTCGCGCTCGGCGAGCTTCCCGTCAGCCAAGCCCTGAGACCGGCCGACCCGGCCAGTGCGCTCGGGCGTCGCTGGCACCACGAGCAACCCGGCTTCTGGGATCGACTCTCCCCGCTGCACCGCCACCCAGAAGACCACCACGGCGGCGAGATCGGCGACTTGAAGCCTGCCGCCCGATCTGATCTGATCGACCGTCCCCACAACCATGACGATCACGAGCGGGAGGCCATCCCATGACGCGCGTCTGCCTCTACACCCGCATCTCCACCGACGAGGAGAACCAACCCACCTCCCTCGCCTCTCAACGCGAGCGACTGGAGGGGTTCTGCAAGGTCCAGGAGGATTGGCGGATCGTCGCCCACCACGAAGACCGCGCCACCGGCACCAAGCTTGAGCGTCCCGGCCTGCAAGCCGCGCTCGACCTCGCGCGACAGGGCAAGATCGACCAGCTGCTCGTCTACCGCATCGACCGTCTCAGCCGCAAGGTCCGCCAGCTCGCCGAGGAGCTTGACCAGTTCAGTGTGATCCTGCGCTCCGCGACTGAGCCATTCGACACCGGCTCACCAGCTGGACGGATGATGCTGCAAATGCTCGGCGTGTTCGCCGAGTTCGAGCACGCCACCATCGTTGACCGCATCACCGCAGGAATCGAACGACGCGCCAAGGAAGGCCGCTGGTACAGCGGACGCCCACCATTCGGATACGCCCTCCACGACGGCCAACTCACACCCGACCCGATCACAGCACCGACCGTCCGGCGCATCTTCGCGCTCTACACACACGACCGGCTCGGCACAATCGCCATCGCCCACCAACTACGCGCCGAGCACGCACCCGCACCTAGCGCGGGCTGGGGACACCCCGCCGTTCACCGCACCCTCACCAACCCCACCTACCTCGGCCGCATCCGCTGGCGCGACCAGGACTTCGCCTCCGAGCACGAGCCACTGATCGACCAGGACACCTTCGACCAAGCGCAAGCGATCCTCACCGAGCGGTCCGAGGACGCTTCCCGTCGACGCGGCAACCGCTCGGACTTCTTGCTCTCCGGCGTCATTCGCTGCGGACACTGCGGACGCGCCTACATCGGCATGTCAGCACGCGGCAAAGGCGGCATCTACCACTACTACGCCTGCACCGCCCGCCAAAAGTACGGCCCCAAAGCCTGCCAAGGCGAGCGCGTCCCCCGCGAGAAGCTGGAGACCGCCGTCCTGCGCCAACTCACCAGCATCTACCGCGACGGCACGCTCATCCGCAACGCCCTCACCACCGCCCAAGAGCAGGCACGACAAGAGCGACCCGCGCTCGATGAGCGCCCCCACGCGATCACCGCCGAGATCACCCGCACCGAACGCGCAACCGAGCGCTACTTCGAGGCCTTCGAGCAAGGCCGCCTCTCTCCCGAGCGCTGCGAGCAACGCATCGCGCACCTGAACACCCGCCTCGAAGACCTCCGCGCCCAACAAGCCGAGCTCGCCGACGAGGCCACCGAGGAGGCCACAAACCCGCCCACACCGGCCAACCTCGCCACCACCGCCAGCCAACTCGAATCCGTCATCGCAAACGGCGAGCCCGAGCAAGCCAAGGCGCTCCTGCGCATCCTCATCGCCGAGCTTCGCGTCAACAGCAAGACCGACATCCAGCCCACCTACCGTATCATCACGCCCGACCGCACCCACACGGCCGGGGTTTGCGCAAACGTCAGAAAAAGTGGGCCTGTTCTGGAAAGTCTGAGAGTCCTTTAGCAGAGCCAGTCTCATCCTCCCCTCGGAGAGCTTTATACGCGCGCTGGAGCCCTATCTATACGCGTTTTGAGCCGGATTTGGCTCTAGAAAGGGCCAGGATGGGCGCTGGTAGCCTTGGTCCCACACATGGGGCAATGAATCTGCTCAGCAGTAGTAGCTATGTCTGAGATTTGGATATTCAGAGCTTCCGCGAGGCACGCTAACTTGATCCATGATGGGTTTCGCAAGCCACGCTCAATCCCTGACAAGTACGTCAAGTGGATACCAGCCATGAACGCGAGGTCTTCAATCGTTAGGTTCCTACTCTTACGCAAGCGGCGGATAGCCCAACCAAGTTCAATCGGAGTAGGAGCAGGCATTAGACACTGAGCTGGTCAGCACGGAGCGCTGCATGGGTCGGGAAAACCCACTCCTCATGCCAATGAACTAGTCCCGAGTCCTTCAAGCGAGCTAACGCACTCAAGATAATGATTAGCTCCCGATCATCAAGCTCCCGTTTCAGCTCCTCCAGGGTCCATGAACGAGGGGAAGCGAGCAGCAAATTGAGGATTGTCCGCTCAGTCTTTTCAATCAAAGCGAGAGCCATCATGGTTCCTCCAATGGTTCGGAGGCACCACAAGTCAGCCAGTAGGCGAGTATGAGCAACCCATTCCATTAAGGAATAGGCTGCATCATGCGCCGAGAGCTAATATCTCACGGTGCCACGCCCCCGGCTGTTCATAGCAGCGCGGGGGCACTATTTCAGGGCCAGTACGCGTCTACCGTAGCTCGAATCTTCCGGCGGTGCATGCCCGCACCTCAGGCTCCCAGGCCATCTATCCCTGCGATTACGGCTTCGGGTTGAAAGCCTTTTTGTGAAAGCGCACGCTATTTCCGCGCTGTGCTCTCCCTGTAAAACCGGGAAATTAAGCCTTACGAGACGAATTATGCCCGAAAACCCTCTCATGAGAGCGAGACTTATATCCACATGACCCAAAGTTTTATCAATACCAACCAAGGTACTGTGCGTGAAAATCTTCTTTCTGTGCGTGAAAATCTGCAAATCGGGTGCGCTGCCGTAGGATAAGACGTATACGGATACAACGTATACACATGTAACCCAGGAACTAATATGCCACCAGAAATCCAACAAATAATCGCTGAGACCTGTGACCCACGGGAGATTGATCGACGCGCCCGAGAGCACCGAGAGGTAGATGAGTTTCTAGCTTCTATGGAGGAGACATCAAGGCGCACCAGTGAGGTTCTCGCAGCCTCTGAGAAGTCTTCGCAGATGAGACATCAGCTGTCCCGAGACTTTCAGGCGCTACTCGTCTGAGTGACGCTATGAATTACCCTGCGCTTTAGCAAGCTGCTCCGCTAATGCGTCTCTTTCGTGTTCTAGCTTCTCTATAAAACCTGCAATCTGTAAGCTCTTCCTCTCCGCCTCGCCAAGCTTTCTGTCTCGGTCAGAGGCGAGCGTTCTCGCTTTGTCTAAGCGAGCCTTTGTTTCATTAAGCTGAGCCCGCAGGTTTATGTTGTCCTCTTCCACAGCTACAGCATCTAGCTCACTCTTGGCTGTTATGAGCTTTACTTTAGCCTTTTCCAATCGCGCTCCTAAAACGCCTTCCAGGAGACGATTGTCAATGAGAGCTGCTATGGCTGAGAGCAAGATGAAAAAGACTCCTGCCACGACTGCAGTCCGCAGAATAGCGATAACAAACCTTGTATCAATCACCTGCTGAATCCAGCTTTGTCCCGTGCTTACGTGAGGAGGTTTCGTTACAGAACCTAAATAGAGTCCGACAACTAACGACACTGTGATAGTGCAGAGGATGGCTAGTTTTGCAGTACTGCGGTGTGGTTCGGGAGATTTCCTCGACGGAGGAGAGGAGTTGTCAAGCTCTTTCTCTACCGATGGAGGGGATGTCGACATAGGTTAAGTGAGTCATACGCATCCTTATTCTGCTGAGTCTTGAGCATCTTGTTACCGCAGCTCTGAGAGTGCTTTGGTTCGCATCTCGCTAAAGGTCGTACCGTGTTCTTTGGCTACTCTCCCTACTACTGAGGCTGAGGGTATCTCGTCTGAGGATTGGGCCATACGCATCAAAACCTGACTGGTTAGTTGTTGTCCTGGCTCCAAGTTTTCAATAGCGGTTTTCAAGCCTGCTTTCACTCGCTCTGGTGTCCAATAGCCACGTCTTACTCGTGGATTGTTCTTGTCCCGTTGAGCAGCCGCTGAGGGCCGCCACGGTGGTTGTTGAGTGGGCTTAGGGAGCCGAGCTGGTGTCCAGAGCCCTTCACGAGACCGCCTTTCCCGTAGCTCCTCAACATGCAACAAGATTGTCTTGTTCTTCCCGAGAGCAAATCCTTGTTCCTTGGCGAACCTAATGATGTCGGTATGCGATGGCAACCGACCCTGCACCATCAGGAAGCGCTCTATCACGTCTGGTACTGGTACTCCTTGAACCCGAGCAACCTTGGGCCGGGTTTGAAGAGATGCTGCTTGAAGCGCCGTGTCCCAACCGTGGCGCTCTATCTGCCCATGAGTCGGGAGTTGTTCTTCTAACTGGACCCGATTAATGCCCCTGGAAGGGCGGATGATTGCTTCTCGCTCCTGCATGTACTCATTGGGTCTTACCGTGCTGCTTTGGAGTCGGTGAGCAACAGTACGGAGCGCCATCGCGCAAGTTCCTATGTCCGGTTGTCCCCATTCTCTAGTGTGGGAGGAGAGCGTCTTGAAGTTGTTGCCTTCCTCAGTCAGGGCGAGCTTTAGGAACTCAGGCCACGAGTAGCCCAAGCGCTTCACGATGTATGAGGCTTCTGGACACTCAGGGCTCCCAGCTGCTTTCCTGGCCGCGTTGAAGGCTCTTTGGTTCACGGCTCCTGGGTTCGCAGGGCAAGCGGAGATGGCGATGGTCTTAGTCAGGTGGAGGAGGTCAGCATTGCTGTAGCTCCTACGAGGATGACTACTGGTCTTCTCGACTCGTTTCATGGACTTCTCCTGCTGGCCTGAGGAGGGCGAGGAAGCTATATCCCTAAGAACCGTAGGGCTTTTTGATCTCCTGATCGCTCAAAGTAAGAACATTTGTCGAGACCTACGAAATCGGCGGTGCGCGCTTTTGAAACGCCTACGGTCAAAGCACAATGAGCACCAGGCGCACTACTCTCCCGGTCTCCCTACCCGGTGTTACGGAGTTCTCATCCGAACCTGAGGTCTTGAACGAACTATGGGCGATAGAAGCCTTGAAGCAGCAACCACAATGGCTTCAGCCCCTCCTTGATGAGACGGAGGCTCTACAGAGCAACTTCGGCCGTCCTCGTGTTGAGGGCAGTTGGGCACTCGTATATCTTGCTTTCGTCGTCTCCGGGCGCGTTGATATTGAGCCCTGGTGGAGTCAGAGCTTTGAGCAGGTTTGGCATGAGAGTGGCTTCTCGGGCAAGCCCTCGTACCAGACGACTTGGAGCCGCTTCACGGAGTTAGAGCAAGCGGCTGAGGCTTTCAGCGGTGTCGTGACTCTTCTCGTTCAGCAGGCGCAGAGGCATACGAATGGTCTTGTCGGGCGTGACCTTCATGTTGATGCGACAGAGGCTGAGACTCATGCCCGGCTCGTGCATGACTGCCAGCCGAGGGAGAAATGCAACAAAGGGCCTAAGTACTTGAAGAGAGCCACGAACGCCGAGGTCCGCGAAGTACGGCATAAGCAGGCAGCTAAAGCTCCTGTTGATAGCCTGGATATCGGAGATGCCGAAGAAGTTACGAAAGATGAGAACGGACGAGTACGACTAAAGTCCGGTGGGTGCTGGTATCGCACACTTGACTCATCAGCGGGAGTTAGAGCCTACAAGGGCCAGGATGGCAAAACCAAGAAGTTCTGGCACGGCTTTTACAACATGAAGGCGATTGACCACTACACGGGTGCTCCCGTGAATATCCATGTCTTTTCTGCCTCCACTGTAGAGTGGAAAGGCTATCCTGGTTTGCTGAACCGAACGCTTGAAACCCTGGGTGAAGGTCATGCACCACGAGCGATAGTCGCTGACCGTGGCTTGTCCATTGAATCAGTCTTTGAGTTGAACACTCGTCACGGTATCTCGTCCGTGATGCCATTCCGTAAGCCAATCTTTGGGCCTCATCGTGGCGTTCCTCGTGAGGATAGGGACACTGAGGCTTACGACCGGCATGGCATCCCAAGATGCAAACATTGTGGTGGCCCAACCCGGTATCACAATTTTGACGCGAAACAGAAAGGCAGTCCCCGGTTGTGGTTCAACTGCCAACTGCCCAAGACAGATGAGTGTCGCAAGGGACCCCAGAGCATCGTTTGCTCTCGTGACTGGACCATTCTCCTACCGCTCTGGCGGACTGAGGAGGCGTACTTTGCATTGAAGGAGTCGCATGATGCTTACGAGCGCGTCCATCATCTGTTCCGCACTCGTTACCGGGTTGGTGCTGATAACCACTCACTGAGACCCAAGAGGATTGGGCTCCCCTGGCAGCAACTCCGAGCTAATGCCGCCCTCCTCGTGGAGTGGTTACGCATCATTCATCGGGAGGGCTGGTTGGGCTCAGCCCGGAGCCAAACTCGGGAAGTCAGAAGCCGAGAGCGAGTCCATAACGGCCTCGGCTGGCGCAAGTTCCTACGCTTCCGCAGTCGGGCTGGCTTGAACCGGCCTTATGGTCCCAAGGCTGTTGCCCTCGGATTGACCGGGCCATCCTCTCCTGAGGAAATGGCTCTCCCGCCACCAGGCGAGGACGATAGGCCCTTCTAAGACTTGGCCGGGGGAACCCGGTCAATAGCCCCTGCGCTGATCGTCGCACCCCTTCCAAACGGACCCTCAGAAGCACCCACGGGAGCCCATTGAGGCTCCCTTTCTCGTTCTAAGTAGCCCTCGGACCCCTCCATCGGGGTCTTCAGGGGCTACTTGAGTGGGATGCTCGGACTTTCCAGAACTGAAGCCAGAACACTCCAAAGTGGGCCGTGCAGGAATCGAACCTGCAACCTTGGGCTTAAGAGGCCCCTGCTCTGCCGGTTGAGCTAACGGCCCGTGAGGGCGCCGGCAGACGAGCAGCCGGCTCAGGCTGCGATTCTAGCCCAGCGCGACCGCCGACCGTCCCGTCGAAGGACCGTTCCAGGCCAACTCCCTCTCGCAACGCCCACCGGCACCCGCCACAGCAGGATCGTCAAGCGCTGCTCGTCCTACGCTCATTCTGCTCACGCGCTCGCCGTACTCCACGCGGCATCTACCTGAGACAGCCAGCGCCAGTGGTCGCGCATCTCAGAACACCACCGTCCGCCGCCCGTCCACGATCACCCGGTCGTCGAGGTGCAGGGCCACGGCGCGGGAGAGCACGAGGCGCTCGATGTCGCGACCGACGCGCTCGAGATCCTCGGCGCTCTGGCGGTGGTCTACGCGGACTACATCCTGGTCGATGATCGGCCCGTCGTCAAGCTCGGCGGTCACGTAATGGGCAGTCGCGCCGATCAGCTTGACGCCGCGCTCGCGCGCACGACGGTAGGGATTGGCGCCGGCAAACGCGGGTAGGAACGAATGATGGATGTTGATCGCCGGCATCCCCACGCGCTCCAGGAAGTCGGCGCTGAGGATCTGCATGTAGCGTGCGAGCACCAGCAGGTCCGCCTTGCCCGCCAACAGATCCAGCATCGCCGCCTCGCCCTCGGGCTTGCTGTCCTGCTCGACCGGAACATGGTGGAAGGCCACACCCGCAGCCTCGGTCTCGCGGCGCAGATCCTTGTGGTTGGAGATCACCGCGACCACATCCCCGTCCAGCTCACCCCGGCGCCAGCGCCACAACAGATCGACCAGGCAGTGGTCGTGGCGAGAGACAAGGATCGCGATCCGCCTGCGCTCGCCCCGGTAGCGGATCTCCCAGTCCATCCCCAGCCTGTCCGCCACCTCAGCCGCAAAGCGCGCTTGGAAACGTCTCCGGCGGTCGATCGTGCTGCCCTCTGGCGCATCTGGGCCGGATCGTCTGTCCGGGTCGCTCGGCGGCCCCGACAGCTCATCCAGGAACAGCTCGGTTCGCATGAAAAAGCGCCCACCTGTCGGGTCCGAGGAATACTGATGAGAGGAGACGATGTTCGCGCCCTGCTCGAACAGGAAACCCGATACGGCCGCGACGATCCCGGGCTGGTCCGCACAGCCGATCAGCAGACGCGCGGTGTAACGCTGGTAATCGTCGCGCGCGACAGCGGCTTGGGCGGGCCAGTCGCCACCCTCTGGATCAGGCTTGACATCTGGCCGAACACGCTCTCGGCCAGGCTCGACACCCGACTGGACATGCTCCTTGCTAGACCTTATGCCCCTTTGAGGCTGCTCTCGGCCAGACTCAACGCCGAGTTGGACATGCTCCGGGTCAGACTCGATGGCACGCTTGAGATGGCGCTCGAAACCCGGCTCCGGGGCGTCATGCGGGAGGGCGCTGAGCGCGCGGTGGGTCTCCTCGGTAGCGCCCATCTCACTGAGAACAGCGTCCAGGCTATTTCGGCGTGGTAGTCGTCGATGAGCCGGCGGGCGGCGGGGGCGTCGCCTTAGTCGAGACGGTGGCGCCAGCAGGAATCGAGTAGGTCTTGCCACCAACCGTGACGGTTCCACCAGAGCCACTCGACGCGCCGGTTTCACCCACCGAGCCGCCGGTGCTCGCCGTACCGGTGGCGGTGCCCGAAGGGTTCTTCTTCAGTTCCGCGAGCTCGGTCTTCAGCTGCTTGCGCTGCGCGGACGGCGCGAGGGACACGGCCTTTTCGGAGGCGAGGTCGCCGATGCGTGCGTTGTGGGCCTTGTAGGCGTACTCCGCGAGTGCCGCGTACAGCGACGCGCTTTCGGGCCTGGCGGCAGTCACGATCTGCAGCACCTTGACCGCTTCGGCGGGCTGGTTGAGGCCTTCTTCGCCGAATACTCGGACCATCTCCTGCGCTATTTCGACATTAGGCTTGGGTGGGTTCAGTGCTACGTAGCTGTTCCAGGATTGGGCAGTCTGGGCAAACAGCTGTTTACCCTTGCTCGTCAGTTTGCCGTTGACGGCGTAAGCTTCGCCGCCGGCTTCGTGCAGCTGCGCCAAAGTCAGTTTTTCCCACGCGCTTACGTCGCTCGGCTGCTGCTGGGTGAGCTTCGTGTACTTCTTGATCTGGCCCGAGAAGCTCGCGCTGCCAGCGCCTTCGTTGCCATTCAGAGAGTTCAGGAGCCCGCCGCCGCCACCGACACCGGCACCAACGCCGAAGAACACAAGGCCCGCCCCGATCAGCAGAGCGAGCCCCGCGTAGATCACCTGGACCGTGCGGCGACGGCCGCGGCCACGCAGATCGAACAGCATCAGCTCAGCTCTTTGTCGAAGTGGTCGATGATTTTTTGCACGCTTGGCTCCGTCCCCTGCTCCGCGGGCGACCCACCATCCGGCGGCTGCCCTGTACCCGAGTTTTTCCGCTCGCGCCTGCGCTCGCGGTGCTCTGCAAACGACGCGAGCAGGATACTCGCCTCGTACAGCAAGTACAGCGGCACGGTCTCCAGCAGCAGTGTGATTGCGTCGCCCGGCAGGAACGCGGCTATGGCCGCACACGCCAGAATCGCGTAGCGGCGATTGTGACGCAGCTGCGCCGGGGTCACGATCCCTACGCGCGTGGCAGCCAGGATCGCAACCGGCACCTGGAACACGAGACCCATCGCAAGCAGGATCGTGGCAGCGAATTTGTAGTACGGGCCGGCTTGGACGAGCACGTTGAACTCGCTGCTGTTGAAGTTCTGGAAGAAGCGCAGCGCCGCAGGCAGCACTACGAAATAGCCGAACAGCACGCCGACCGCGAACAGGAACGGGATCGCGGCGAGCAGCGGCAGCGCGATGCGTCTCTCATTGGGACTGAACGCAGGCAGCACGAACCCGTAGATCTGAAACAGGACGATCGGCAGCGAGAACACCAGCGCGAACAGGAACGTGACACCAAGCGTGGCCGTGAACGGCTCGCCGACACCGAGCGTCACCGGCTTGTTGCCCTGTGGGACACGCGGGATCTTTGCGACGTCAGCCTGCAGACGCGGGATCTCCGCAGCCAGCGCTGCGCGAGTCGCGGGCGGGAGCTTGCTTGTGGGGTCGGCCAGTGTGCTTGCGATCGACTGCACGTCGTGTGCGACCCCGAGCACGCCCTGTTGTGCAAGCGCGGTCTGTCCGAGCGGGCCGTTGCCTTTCTCGACCTGTTTCTGGGTTTGCTTGTCCAACGGACGGTTGATGATTTCCAGCAGCGCGTGGTTCTGCCACAGGCACACCCCAAACGCAATCGCAACTGCGATCGCGCTGATGATCAGGCGCGTGCGCAACTCTTCGAGATGGTCGACGAGAGTAAGTCGGTCTTCGTGGCCGATCGTGCGAATTGCGGTGGCCATACCCTCATGAAGCTATCACCGCGTCCTTGAGTCCCACACCAGCTCACCGCTAGCGCTGCTGCTCGCGTCGAGTCCCTTCGCGCCCTTCGTCCGTTCTTCGCCCGGTTCTGCGCCGCACTCCATCACGGAGCGTCACGCAGGGGTCGCAAGTGTCGCGGGGTCGCGGGGTCGCAGGGGTCGCGGGGTCGCGGGGTCGCAGGGGTCGCGGGGTCGCGGGGTCGCAGGGGTCGCGGGGTCGCGGGGTCGCGGGGTCGCGGGGTCGCGCTAAAGGCTAGGACCGCGCGCGTCGATGACTTCAGGGCAAGTCATGTCAGACACAAGTCCCCACATCCGTCATCACGTGCAGATGCCCGACGGCAAGCAAGTCGAGGTTGTCTACCGCGACCACCAGCACGTCACGGACCTGCCCCACGCGCCGGACCCGTTGCACGTTTGCTTCAACTGCGCCGGCGAGTTCGTCTACCCGCTCGACTGGCTCGAAGAAGGGACCAAGCACTGGCGGATCGTGCTGCGCTGTCCCGAGTGCGAGGCGCGCCGAGAGGGTGTGTTCGAGCAGGCGGTCGTGGAGCATCTCGATGACGAGCTCGACCGCGGCGCGGGCGCGCTGCTAAGCGATCTGAAGCGCATCACCCATGCGAACATGACCGACGAGGTCGAATTCTTCGTGCGGGCCCTCGAGGCTGACCTGATCACCCCCAACGACTTCTAAGCTCCGCCCAGCCCCTGAGCTGCACCCTGACTCCTAAATCTGCCCCCAGCCCCTGAGCTGCGCCCTGGCTTCAAGCTGGCCCCCGAGCTGCACACCTGACTCCTGATCTTTGGCCCAGCCCCTGCGCTGCGCCCTGACTCCCAATCTGGCTCCTGAGCTGCACCGGACTCCTAATCTGGCTCTTGAGCTGCGCCTCTAGCGATAACGCTCGACGACGGCATCCGCCACGAGGTCGAGCAGACCCGCGTCACGGCCATGCGGCAGGCTTTGGGGGAGCGCAGACTTAGCTTCGGCGACCAGCGCCAGCGCCTGCTCGCGGGCCTCGTCGAGGGCGCCTGTCGCGGCGATCCGCTCGCACAGCTGCTCAGCTGGCTCAGGACCGCGCAGCGAAGAGAGATCGAACGCGGCGAGCTCGGGGTCATGCTCGCGCGCGAGGATGAAGGGAAGGGTCACGGTGCCGTCGAGCAGATCGGTGCCGCGGGCCTTGCCAGTGCGCTCCACCGGGCCGGAAACGTCGAGCACGTCGTCCAGCAGCTGAAAGGCGAGGCCGATGCGTCGGGCGAACACGCCCAACTCGTCGGCGAGCGCCGGAGAGCCTGCCACAGACACGAGCGCGCCCAGGCGGCACGCGGCCTCGAACAGCGCGGCGGTCTTCAGTTCGCAGCGGCGCATATACCGCGCGACCGCGACATGCGCCGCATAGGCGTCCTCGCGCTGCAGCAACTCGCCTTCGGCCAGCGCCGAGCTGGCATCGGACAGGGCACGCAGCTGGGCGTCGTCGCCATTGCGCGCGAGCTCGGCAAACGCGCGCGAGAACAGCAGGTCGCCTGTCGCGACCGCGAGCTTGCGGCCCGCTGCCGCAGCGACCGACGGGCGACCCCGTCGCAACTGGGCCCCGTCGATCACATCGTCGTGCACGAGCGTTGCCGAGTGGACGAGCTCGACCGCCACGGCCGCGCGCACGAGGCTCTCCTCTCCCTCGAGATTGTCAAGGGGCCCGCCCGTGATGGGCGAGCCCAGATCAAGACCCGCGGACTCGGCGGCAAGTACGACCAGCAACGGGCGCAATCGCTTGCCGCCGGCCAGGACCGTAGCAGTGGCGTGGGAGGCGAGCGGATCACCAGCCTCGGCGGTCACACGCTCGAGGTGCAGCTCGATCCTGACCATTCGCTCGCGCAAGCCGTCGCCGCCCCGGCGCATGATCGTCTCGACTGCGTCCACCTCCCCGGCGCCGTTGTTCGCGGCGCCATCCGCAGCGCCGTTCGCGGCGCCATCCGCAGCGGCTGTGCCGTCTACCGTGCTCATCATGACGAGCACTCCGCCGGAATCATGACAAGCGCTCCGCCGGAACCATCCCGGCGTGGATCGCGATGATCCCTCCGGCCGTGAGCAGATAGGAGATATCGGTCAGACCCGCGCGCTCCATCTCGGCTGCGAGGGCATCGGGGCCGGGGAAGCGCTTGACCGAGTCGGGCAGATAGGCGTATGCGTCGGCGATCGTTCCGTTCGAGCTGGAGCCTCGCAGACGCGCGACCAGCGTCGCGATCGATCCCACCATCCGGCCGAGCACAGGCACGAGCCGGTCAAACCAGAGCCGGTAGAAGATCGACAGTGGCGGCTTTGTGGGTGTCGTCATCTCCAGCACCACCACCATGCCTCCCGGGCGGACCACCCGGGACATCTCGGACAGGCCTCGGTGCAGGTCGGCGAAGTTACGAGCGCCGAAGCCGACGGTCGCGGCGTCGAACGAGTCGTCTGCATATGGCAACTCGAGGGCATCTGCCCACTCGAATCGTGCCTCCATGATCCGCGGGTTCTCGGTGTCCGCTGCGGCAGCTGCGCCGGCCACGGCAGCGGTCTTGCCGGCCACGGCAGCCGCCTTTTCTCTCGCGCGCACGAGCATCACCTCGGAGAAGTCGCTGCCGAGCACCGTGCCTCCCGGGGCGACGCGACGCATGAGCTCGATCGCCAGATCGCCGGTGCCAGTCGCGACATCGAGTACCTGGCTGCCAGGACCCACGCGGGCGAGGTCGGCGGCGCGCGTCCGCCAGCGATGGTGCAAGCCGGCGGTCATCGCCGTGTTCAGGACGTCGTAGACGACGGCGACACGGTCGAACATGTCGCGCACCTGCTCGGCTTCCAGGCGCCCGGGGGATGGCTCGTGCACGGGACGGTCGTCCGCGGAAGATCCGTTCGCAGCGCCGGTCGCGGTACTCCCGGCGCCTGACTCGGCGGGCTCGGCGGGCATGAGTGAGAGGCTACTTCAGCTGTGAGAGGAATTCGACAGCCGCTTTGAACTTCTGTGGCGGCAGGTTCTTGAACGAGGGCATCGGCGCGGTGGGGTTCACGAGTGTGCGGGCGATCCCCTGGCGCGGGAGTCGCGAGGCGATGTGGGTGAGCTGCGGGCCAGGGCCGTCGTTGCCGTTGTCGCCGATCTTGTGGCAGGCCAGACAGCCGGATTGGGCGACGACCAGCTTGCCGGCTTCATATTCGGCGAGCGTCTGCCCGCCGGCCTGCTGGACGGCCTTGGGCGTGGCCATTTCGATCGCGGTCGGCGAGCCCGCGTTGGCGCCCTGATATGTGAGCAGAGCCATCGCGCCGATCACAAAGATGCCGGTCAGCGTCGCGATCGGACGGCGCTCGGGGCGGCGCTCCGGTCCGCGGTCGTAGAACGGCAGCAGGAACAGCAGGATCATGCCAAGCGTCGGCACGCCGATCGTCGCCAGCGGCACGAGACCGGGCGGCTTGACCACGCGCAGAACCTCGAACAGAAAGAAGAAGTACCACTCCGGGCGTGGCACATACGTGGTCGTGGTCGGGTTCGCCTTGGAGCCGAGCTCGGCCCCAAGCACCAGCGACATCGTGATGATGACCGCCATCACCACGCACGCCATCGCGGCGTCCTTGGCGACCGCGTACGGGAAGAACGGCTTGCCCTGGGACTTCAGGATCGAGTACTCGCGGAGGTACTCCTCCTTCTCGCGCCGGTTCACGCGTCGGCCTCGCGCAGCTCGGGGTTCTTCTCCGCTTTCAGCCACGGTGGCGCGGTCGTGCCGAGCTTGGCCACTAGATACAGGTGCGCGCCGATCAGCGCGGCGATCAACCCGGGCAGGAGCAGCATGTGGATGGCATAGAAGCGCGACAGCGTGGTCGCTCCGAATTCGGGGCCTCCACGCAAGAAGTCGCTCAGATACGGCCCGATCAGCGGGCCGGTGCCGTTGATGTTCACGCCCACGATCGTCGCCCAGTAGGCGCGCTGGTCGAACGGCAGCAGATAACCGGTGAACGACATCACCATCGTCAGGATCAGCAGCACCACGCCGATCACCCAATTGAGCTCGCGGGGGTACTTGTAGGCGCCGAAGAAGAACGTGCGGCCCATGTGCAGGAACACGAGGATCACCATCACGCTCGAGCCCCACTTGTGCATGCCGCGTACGAATTGGCCGAGAAAGACTTCGTTGGTCACGTGGCGGATCGATTCGTATGCGCCGCCGGAGGGATCGGGGCGGTAGTACATCGCCAGGAAGACGCCCGTCACAGCTTGTGACAGGAACGCGAACATCGTCGCGGAGCCGAGCGTGTAGAACCAGTTGGTGCCTTTCGGCACCTTGCGGAACATCAGCCAGCGCGCGCCCCCGCTCAGCGAGGTGCGCTCGTCGACCCAGTCGACGACGGTCGTGCCGGCCTCTCTGGCATGTTCGTGGGGCTTGGTCTTCTTGCCGTTACCGTCACCCGGACGAGGCGGGGGCGCCTGGAGAGACGACGGAATAGGCGGGGCGGGCAGCTTGGGCATGACGTCTCGGCAGTCCTAGAGTTTCTGCGCGCCCGGACGCGACGGATATGCGTACTGACCGATGCCGTCCAGCGGCTCGCCGGGATCGCGCGGTGAGAAGCGCTGCAGCTCGCTGTTGACGCTGAAGCGTGGGCCGAGTTCGACTTCGGCGCCGGTGTTGACGCGCGTGTAGAAGCGGTCGAGCGGGCGCACGGGGGGACCGCCGACACGGCGGCCGAGCAGGTCGTAGACCCCGCCGTGGCAAGGGCAGATGAAGCGCTCGGCCGCGTCGACCCAGCGCACGGGGCAGCCGAGGTGGGCGCAGCGGCTGGAGATCGCGATGTAGGGGGTGTCGCGGTCATAGGGGTCTGTATCGATCGCCGCGTTGAACCTGCGTACATACGCGGTGGACTTGCCCGCCTCGCCGATGTTGGGGTTCAACGTGATGACGACAGGGACGTAGTTGGTGTCCGTGAACATGTCCTGCGGGCCGACGCTTTCCCAGCGATGCGGAGAGCTTTTGAAGATCGGCCCGACCGCGAAACCAAGCGCGGGCAGCAGGAACGAGGCGGCGGCGATACCCCCGGCGGCTTGGCCACCAACTGTCATGAACCGCCGGCGCGTGACGGTCTCGCCCTCGAACGCGCCGGGCATCTGGCGGTCGAGGGTGTACTTGGACTTGTGCTGTTCGTGCTTGTCGGACACCGACACGAACAATATCGAGGCGCGTTGATTCAGGGCGACGTCGAGAAGCCTGCAGCGCTTGTGCACATTGCCTCGATCGCCTCGGGGGCGCTGGCGAACGCCAGCTGCTTGGCGTGCCTGTGAGCAACGTTTGATCCCCATCCGACCGCGCGTGCTCCAGCCGCCCACACGGCATCGGCCAATGCCGGCTCATCGGTGGCCTGCGCCAGCGCGCCAAGCGTGATCGTGTCCGCGAGCTCGGCCACGGCCTCGGTGTCCCCGAGCGCCACCAGCTTGGCCAAGCCGAGCGCATACAGGCGGTCGCCGGCGAGCAGGCCGAGGTCGGCCTCGGGCGGGGAGATCACGCGGGGGACGCCGTAATGCAGGAGATAGCCCTCATAGATCGTCTCCACGAGCAGCTCGTACTCCTCGCGCCTCCCGCTCGCGCGCGGCCCCGAGGCAGCTGTCTGGGCTGGCCCTGACACGCTGTCCAGCGGACCGCTTGCCGCCACGAGCGTCGCCATCAGCCCGCCCTGCTCACGCAGCAGCCCCGCCAGTCGCTCCAGCGCGCTTGCGTCAGCATTGGCGCTGTTCGCGCTGGTGCTCATCCTCCAGCTCCGGCGGCAGTGCCCGTGTCCAGCGCGGCAAACGCCGCCGATGCGGCCTCGATCGTGCGGTCGATCTGCTCGGGCGTGTGCGCGAGTGAGGGAAACCATGCCTCGAACTGGGACGGCGGGGGATAGACGCCGCGCGCGAGCAGCTCCCGGCACCACGCTGCATGGGCGTTCAGATCGCACGTCTGGGCATCGGCGAAGTCGTTGACGGGACGTTCATTGAAGAACACGGTCAGCAGGCCGGGCTGGCTGACGACATGCACCGGGTATCCGCCCGCCCCGTCGCAGGCGCCGGCAGGGGCGCTCGCAGCGGCCTCGCGCAGACCCGTCGCCAGGCGCTCGGTGATCGCTGCCAGGCGCATGTAGGCGTGCTCGTCCAGCAGCGCCAGCGTTGCCAGGCCGGCGGCGACCGCAAGCGGGTTGCCGGAGAGCGTCCCCGCTTGGTAGACCTCGCCGGCAGGGGCGAGCATGTTCATGAGCTCGGCTTTGCCGCCAACCGCGGCAGCGGGGAGGCCTCCGCCCAGGACCTTGCCCATGATCGTCAGATCGGCCGTGACGCCGGTCAACTCCTGGGCGCCTCCACGTGCCACGCGAAAGCCCGAGATGACCTCGTCGAGCACGAGCAGCGCGCCGGTCGCGCTCGCGCGCTCGCGCAGCAACTCCAGGAAGCCGGCACGGGGCGGGACGAGGCCCATGTTGGCGGGCAGCGGCTCGGCGAGGATCGCCGCCAGCTCGTTCCCCTCCGTGGCCGCACGCAATGCATCGGGGTCGTTCCACGGCACGACCACCGTCTGGGCCGCCGTGCCGGCGGGCACACCAGGGCTGGATGGCAGCGCCTGGGTCGCCAGACCCGAGCCCGCCTGTGCCAGCAACCCATCGACATGGCCGTGATAGGCGCCCTCGAACTTGAGCACCTGCTCCCGTCCGGTCGCGGCGCGCGCCAAACGGATCGCCGTCATCGCGGCCTCGGTCCCCGAGGAAGTCATGCGCAGCATCTCCACGCCCTCCATACGGCGGGCGACCTCGCTCGCGAGCTCGACCTCGCCAGGGGTGGGCGCCCCAAAGCTGGTCCCGCGCGCCGCGGCCTGCGAGATCGCGCGCAGCACGTCAGGCTGGGCATGCCCGTGGATCAAAGGACCCCACGAGCAAACGTAGTCGACGTAGCGGTTACCGTCGACGTCGGTGACTTCGGCGCCCTCGCCCCGCGTCAGGAACACCGGATCGCGCCCGATCGCGCCCATCGCGCGCACGGGCGAGTTGACCCCCCCGGGCATCACCTCCAAGGCGCGCCGGTAGAGCGCCGCGGAGCGGGTGTCGGTCAAGGCGGTCATTGGTTATCTCGGCACAAGACCCGGCACGCTCCGCCCATCCCGGACATCTCCGTTTGGGCCTGCCTCCGGGGCAGCCACCGGAAGGGCGCGCCGCGTCCTACCCGGCGTGCTCGCGCTCCCAGGTGGTGAACTCGTCGGTGAAGTAGAGCAAGCGGATCTTCTTGAACTCGGTAGACGAGTACAGGGTCGCACGCTCGGAGATCCCCGTCTGCTCGGCGATCGAGGCGAGAATCGCGTCACACTCGTCCTTGGAGCGGCCGTGAGCCATCGTGAACACCGAATACGGCCAGTCGGCGTAGGTGGGGCGCTGATAACAGTGGGAAATGCCGCGCACGGCCGCCATGCGCCGACCGATGTCGAGAATCTGCTCGTCGGGGACTTGCCACACGCCCATCCCGTTCGCCGAGAAGCCGGCGCGGCGGTGGTAGAGGATCGCCGCGACGCGACGCAGCAGTCCGCGCTCCTGCATGCCCGCGAGATGGTCGAGCAGGCGCTCCTGGGAAAGTCCAAGCGCGGCCGCCGCAGGGGCGTATGGTTCTGGCACGACCGGCATGTCACCCTGCAATGCGCGGATGACGGCGATGTCAAAGTCGTCGTAGGGCTGAGGGTCGAGCTCGACCGGCTCCTTCACCTCAGCCGCTTGAGCGAGCGCGTCGGTGTCGCCCTCCATCTCCAGGTCCATCCTGATCTTGAAAAGCTTCAGCGTCGGCAATTGTCGCACCGATTCGGCTCCGGCCTCGCGGGCGAGGACCTCAAGCGTGCCCTCCAGCCCGAGCTCGGAGTCCGGCTCGGTGGCGATCGTGAACCACAGGTTGAACTCGTGGTTGCGCAGGTAGTTGTGCGAGACGCCCGGGTGCGCGTTGATGATCTGGGCGGCCCGGTGGGGGTGCTCGGGGTCGACCTTCGCAGCGACCAGCATCGACGAGTAGCCCAGCGCGCGAGTGTCGAAGATCGGCGTGACCTGCCTGACGATCCGCTTGTCGAGCAGGTGCTGCACGCGCGCCATCACCTCGTCCTCGGTGAAACCGCCCAGCTCGGCCACACGGGCATACGGGCGGGACGCGATCGGGAACGAGCCCTGCATCAAGTTCAGCAGCCGGCGGTCGGTGTCGTCGAGTGGGATCGCCGCGCCGCCCTTACGCGAGCGCAGCTTGGGCGCAGCCGCAGCATTGGGCGTAGCCGCAGCAGCGGCGATGCCGTCACCGTTCTCCGGAGCGTCACCGTGCTCCGGAGCGGCTGTGGTCGTCTCGTCGATGCTCATGCCGCGGGCGCTCCCGGGCGCTCCTCTGCCAGCCAGCGGGCCGCATCCAGGGCGTGATAGGTGATGATCGTGTCGGCGCCCGCTCGGACGAGCGAGGTCAGGATCTCCATAACAGCTGTCCGTTCGTCGAGATGGCCGGCGGCCGCGGCGGCCCGGACCATCGCGTACTCGCCGCTGACGTTATACGCGGCGACCGGGAGGCCCGTCTCGCGCTTGACGGTCGAGATCAGATCGCCATAGGCCAGAGCGGGCTTGACCATCAGCATGTCCGCGCCCTCGCCGGCGTCGAGAGTGGCCTCGCGCAGAGCCTCCCGACCGTTGGCGGGATCCAGCTGATAGGAGCGGCGATCCCCGAACGCCGGCGCAGAGCCGGCAGCGTCGCGGAACGGACCGTAGAACGCAGAGGCGAACTTGGCGGAGTAGGCGAGGATCGGCGTGTCAGCAAAGCCCTCACCGTCGAGCTCGGCGCGCAGCGCAGCGACGCGCCCGTCCATCATGTCCGAGGGAGCGAGGATGTCCGCGCCGGCCCGAGCGTGGCTGAGAGCGATGCGGGCAAGCAGCTCAAGCGTCGCGTCGTTGTCGATCGAGCCATCCTCGCGCGGCACGCCGCAGTGGCCGTGGTCGGTGTACTCGCACAGACACACGTCGGTGATGACGAGCAGTTCGGGGAGTGCTTGCTTGAGCGCGCGCACGGCCAGCTGGACAATGCCCTCGTCATCCCACGCGCCTGAGCCCTCGGAGTCCTTGTGCGAGGGCACACCGAACAGGATGACCGCACCGAGGCCGAGGCCGGCGGCCTCACGGGCCCGCTCGAGCGCCGCGGAGATCGACAGCCGCGCGAGCCCCGGCAGCGCCACGCCGGACGGCAGCGCCACGTCAGACGGCATTGCCACGCCGGACGGCATTGCCGCGTCGGACGGAAGCGCCGCGCCGGACGACAGCCCCGAGTCGGCGCCAATGCCGGTCTCACGGTCGGCGCCGGGCACAGACAAAGCATCCGTCTCGGCCACAAACAGCGGCAGCACCAGCTGCTCGGCTCGCAGGCCGGTCTCGCGCACGAGCCCACGCAAGCCGGCGCTCGCGCGAAGTCTGCGCATGCGCGTCTGGGGAAATCCCATGCCATTGAGGTTACTCCAGGCGCCGCAACCCCACGCGCGCGAGCGCACCGAACAGCAGGGTCAGCCCGAGCAAGTGCACGACCGATACGCCGAGCCCGGGGGAGGCGCCGTTTACGGCGGCGTCGAGCGCTTGCAGAGCGGGCTTGAACGGGAACACGAACGAGATCGCGCCGATCGCGCCGTACAGCCCGCGCGAGACCGAGCCGGAGGGAACGAGCGCGAGCAACGCCAGGGGCAACGACAGCAAGAACGCGAGCAGCGAGGCTGCGCGCACCTCGCGCGCGAGCGCACCGATCGTGATGCCAAGAGCCGCAAACGCGACGGACCCGAACGCGAGCGCGAGCAGCCACTCGCCGACGCGCGACCAGTCGAGGCTGACGAACGCCCCGATCCCGGCGAGCAGCGCGAGCGCGAGCACGAACGCGCAACCGGCGGCGAGCAGCAGCTTCTCCACCAGCAAGCCCTCGCGCGTCACCAGGCCACGGGCGAGACGCGCGAGCGTGTGATCCTCCCGCTCCAGCGCGACTCCACCGGCTGCCAGCAGCACGCACACGAACATCAGCGACACGCTCACCGCGACGACGACCGCAAACGTGTTCAAGGGCGTGCGCCGACCCTGGATGAGCGTGCTCTTGACCTGGATCGGCTGCCCGATCGTGGACAGCACGTTCTTGGACAGGCCGAGATTCTGGTTGGCGAATTCGGCGAACCTGTTGATCCGTTCCAGCTGCGTGCGATCGTTACCCGGGGGCAGGCGCGCGATGATGCCGTGCAGCTCGGGCGGAATCTGGCCGAGCCCGATCAGGTTCGCCGGCGCGCCGAGCACACCGAGGTTGCCACCGGTGAGCAGCACCCCGATCGCCTGCGCCGCGGCGCTCTGGATCCGTTTGGAGAACCCGAGGTTCGCCTGGGCGAGCGCCGAGCTCAGCTGCGACTGAACGAGCGACTGCTCCAGGGCGTTCCCGTTGTAGAGGACTTCGATGCTCCCCTGGGTGACGCCAGAGGCGATCCGCGCGGCGATGTCGCGTGGGATCACCACCGCGGCCAGCACGCGGCCGGACTTGATATCGGCGATCGCCTGCTCGCGTGAGGCTACGTGGACAGGGGTGACCTGGCTGAACAGCTGATCGGCGTACTGACTGACGGCGACATGTTCGCTGCCAACCGCGATCGTCTGCCCGGGGGGCGTTTCGTCGACGATCGCCACACGCGGCTTGCCCGGCCCGCGTGAGATCGCCAGGCCGATCAGGAGCGCGATCGCGATCGGGTAGATCACGAGCACACTTACGAGCAGCCGCGAGCGGCGCAGGATCAACAGGTCCTTGCCCAGCAGCCAGCGCATGTCAGTGTCCGTGCGCTTTCAGGAACGCGACGAAGGCCCCCTCGAAGTCCTGCTCGCCGCCCCCGTTCACCCGCTCGCCGCCCCTGTTCGCCTGCTCGCTGCCCCTGTTCACCCGCTCGCTGCCCCCGTTCGCCGCGATCAGCTCGTCCGGGGGACCGTCGAACAGCAGCTCACCGTCAGCCAGCACGATCGCGCGTGTGGCATACCTGCGCACCTCGCCAAGATGGTGCGTGGAGAACAGCACGGCCGTCCCGCCCTGCGCGAGTGCGCCGACGAACTCCCACAGCCGTTCGCGCTGGCCGGGGTCAAGAGCCGAGCTCGGCTCGTCCAAGGCGAGCACATGCGGGTCGGCGATCAGGGCGAGCGCAACGTTAACGCGCTGGCGGTTCCCGCCCGAGAGCCGTTCCACGCGCTCGTCCGCACGCTCACCAAGGCCCGTCTGCTCGAGCATCCGCGCCACCGCCGCGTCAGGGTCCTCCAGGCCCTCCAGACGGGCGAACAGGCGCAGGTTCTCGGCGACCGAGAGCTTCGAATACACGGCCGGGGATTGAGGCGCCCACCCAACCCGCCAACCGATCGCGATCCCCGCACCGGGTCCCTCCACAGTCCCTGCGCTTGCGGGCTGCACTCCGGCGATGATCGACAGCAGCGTCGTCTTGCCGGCGCCGTTGGGCCCGACGATAGCGACCAGCTCGCCCCGAGCGACGTCGAAGCTGACCTCGCGCAGCGCCTCGCGCTCGTCGTAGCGCTTGGCGAGACCCTTGACGCTGATCACCGGCGTGAGCGCATTCACGAGCGCGACACGTGCTCGCCCCCATCGATGCCAGCGGGTGCGGTAACCGGCGCCGACTGCGCTGGCCGAAGGGACTGGCTTACGGGTTTCCCCCAAAAATAAACGCCCTTCCGCACGCGCGGACCTGCCGCGCTCACAGCAGCCCTCCGTATCGCGATCACAGCAGCCCTCCGCGCGAGCGATCCCATGGCTCGAACTCGACGTGGCGGCTCAAGTAGACGACGGTCTCGCGCAGGATCGCGAGGATCGGCAGCGCCACCAGCGCACCGACGATCCCGTGCAGCTGCAGTCCGAGCAGCAGCGCGAAGATCACGAGCAGGGGGTTGATCCGCAGGGTGTGTCCGAAGACTTGCGGCGCGACGACGTGCCCCTCGAGCTGCTGCAGCCCGACGAACAGCAAAGCGACCCACAGCGCGACGATCGGGTCGGTGAACAGCGCGACGATCACAGCCGGCAACGCCCCCAGGATCGGGCCGATGTAGGGGACGAGCTCCATCACCCCGTAGAACACTCCGAACGCGAGCGCGTACTTGCGACCGTCGGGGAATATTCCGATCAGCCCGAACAGGTACAGCGACACGCCCGCGGAGGCGCCCATCAACACGCTGAACAGCAGCTGGCCGCCCACGTAGCGGGAGACGGCGTGCTGGACCAGTGTCGGATAGTCATCAGCGGGCGTGCCGTCGCCGTCGGGCATCCCGCGGCGCACAAGCTGGCCGATGCGCTCGCCGTAGATGAGCATGTACACCGACAGCACGAACACGAGCACGAGGTCGAAGATGGCGCTCGCGGCTTCCGTCAGCAGGCTGCCGCCGAACGACGCCAGTTTGCCGGCGCTCTTGGCGACTTTGTCCTGGATGCTCTGCAGCGCGGTTTTGCCCTGCTTGACGAGGTGCAGGTGGATGCCGTGCCCTTCGAGTTCGCTCTGAAACGTGGCGATCCGCTTGTTCGCTTCGTTGACGATATGCGGCAGATTGTCTGTGAACGTGCGCACCTGGTTTGAGATCGGGTTGGCCAGCAGAAAGCCGATTCCGACCAGCGTCAGGAAGAATGCGACGTACACGATCAGCACCGCCAGCCCGCGAGGTATCCGTGGGCGCTGCACGAACGAGACGACGGGGTTGAGGATCAGCGCGATGACAGCAGCGATGACAAATATCAACAGCACTTTCCCCGCTGCTTTCGCAAGCGCCCACAGCGCGAGCAGCGCCACCGGCAGCAGCACGAGCTGCACCCACCTGGGAACGACCGCGCGCGGAGGACCGGGAGGCGGCGACTCCCGCGAAGCGTCCGGCGCGAGCTCGCGCTCGATCTCGCTCGGCGGGGCGGCTTTGGGCGCCGGGTCGGCCCGGGGCGCACTGCCCCTCTCTATCCCGCGCATCTGCACCTGCCCGCCAGCATTGGCGAAGTATGGCTGAGTCGCAGGCCAGCATCCTGTTCGTCGGCGATCTCGTCGGCGGCATCGGTCGGCGCACGCTGCTGGAGTGCCTGCCGACACTCCGCGAGCGGTATGGGCCGACGTTCGTGGTCGTCAACGGCGAGAACGTAGCGGGCGGGCTGGGGATCACGCCGAAGGCAGCCGACGCCCTGTTCGCCGGGGGCGTGGACGCGATCACGCTCGGCAACCACACTTATCACCGCCGCGAGATCTACCCGTACCTGGACTCCGAGCCGCGGATCCTGCGCCCGGCCAACTTCCTGCGCATCCAACCTGGCCACGGCACCTGTGTGATCGAGCGCGACGGCGTCCGCCTGGGCGTTGTCAACCTCAGTGGCAACCTGTACTTGCGCGCGGGCCGTTCCGCGTTCACAGAGATCGAGGCCGCGCTGGGAGAGCTGGGCGAGGACGTGGACCACATCTTGGTGGACATGCACGCCGAGGCGACGTCGGAGAAGGTCGCGCTCGGCTGGCTCCTGGACGGACGCGTGACCGCAGTCGTCGGAACGCATACACACGTGCCGACCGCAGACGCGCGCGTACTGCCGGGTGGCACCGCCTACATCACCGACGTCGGCATGACCGGTCCGCGCGGGGGCGTGATCGGAGTCAAGCGCGAGCAGGCGATCGAATCGCTGCTGACACAGATGCCCGTCCGATTTGAGACTTCAGAGGAGGACCCGTGGCTGATGGGCGTGCTCATCCGCTGCGCCCCAACGCCGCGCTCGGCGGCTTCGATCGAGCAGATCCTGATGCCGCGTCCGGCGCCCCCGGCACAGTACTGATCAGCTCGCTCGCACTAGCCGGCAGCGACATGGGCGGAGGTGATGGCATCGCGAGCGGCATGGGTGGCGTCTGCTGCCGCTGGCCGACCTTCGATCGGTCGTCCATCGCGGGCGCCGAGGAGCGTGATCATCACCAGCGGGAAGAACCACGGGATGTACAGGTAGAACCAGTGTTCGACCCCGAGCTGGGTGGCGATCACGATCGCCGCGCAGGCCGCCGCGAGGCCGATGACCGGGTGCCCACCCGCCCGGCGGGGAATCACCGCGAGTGCCAGGGCGAGCACGACCGCCGCTACCTGCACCGCTGTCTGGACGCCATGCAGGCCGCCATACAGCCCCCACACCGAGAACGGCGAGCCGCGGTTCGATTGGTAGACGATCGTACGCTGGAAGATCGTGTGCAGCGAGTCGTGCGTGATCGCGGGAATCGAGACGATCGCGACCGTGAGCACAAACGCGAGCACAAACAGCCCGAGTGCGCGCGGGCGACGTTGGGCCGGGAGCTCGCGCAGGCCGTGCGTGGCCAGCACCGGGGCGAGCGCGAGCGGGGCGAACTTGGCCAGCCCGGCTAGCGCGGCGAACACGCCGCGGGCGGGTGGGGAGGTCGCGACCAGCAGCGCGGCGAGAATCAGCACGGCGACGAGCGTGTCGTTGGAGTTGCTCTCCAGCGAAAACAGTGTGAACGGATAGGACACCCACGCGTAGGCGAGCGCGACACCGAGCGTGGGGCCGCGGATGCGCAGCCCGAGTCCGAACATCAGCCCGAGCGCGAGCAAATCGAACACGACCGCGGCGGCGTGCGCCGCCGGCAAGTCGTCCCATGTTCCGCTCCAGCCAAACGCCTGCTCGAACGGAACGTAGGCCTCATATGTGACAGGCCCGTACGTGTCACCGTGTTCGTTGTCCTGCGGCCAGTTGCCGTACAGCGGCTTATTGCCGTCCACGACCTTGCTGGCGCCGATCACGCCCGCATAGCCGACGTCGATCACGTTCGAATCGGTCACGTTCAGGGCGATCCGAAACCCGAGCAGAAACACGATCCCGAACGCGAGCCACGGGGTGGGAACCAGCAGGCGCGGGCCGGATTCGCGCTTAGGGACCGGCACAAGCGCTCCGACCGGCGCGGACGGATCGGCGATGGTCGTGGGCAATTCGCCGGTCGTCGCGGGGTGCGAGGCGGGCCGGCCTCGCAGCAGCCACAGCATCCGTCCGAGCAGATAGATCAGCGGCGGATACGTCAGCGGCGCCGACGCGTAGATGTTCGCGTGGTTGAAGAACGCGAGCGACACCGAGAACGACAGCAGCACGAGCAGGTCGAGATGCAGCAGTGAGAACGGCCGGCGCGGGTCGACGAACGGGAGCAGGAACAGCAGGCACAACGGGAGCCAGATGTACAGCGCGTTCACGTGCCTGCCAAACGCGCCCTCATAGCCGCGGGCCATCGACCAGGCGACTTGAAACCCGGTCCACTGTTCGAGCACCTTTCCGGAGGCGTCCGCGATGATCACTTGTCCGATCTCTTTGGCGCCCTTCTTCGAGAAGAAGCTCACCTGCCAGCGCACGGGTCCCTTCAGGTACGCCCCGCCGTAGGAGCCGGGATATTTGACTCTGACCGCCTTCATCTTCGGCAGCGCTTGCGCGGTCGCGAGCACCTGATCGGCGGACAGCCTGCGGCCAGCCGGGGGAATCTCCGAGGCGGGTACGGGGACAGGCGTTTCAGACACAGTGGCCTGGGTCGTCGTGGTGGCGGCAGCGGTATCCGCGCCCTTCGTCGATTTCGCGTCATACCCGAGTGCAGCAGCGCTCCCAGGCGCGGTGGGAGAGGATGGCTGCAGCAGTGACGCGCGCGAGCTCGTGCTCGCCACGGCCGCAGACGCGAAGGCGAAGGCGAAGGCGAGCAGAGCGGCGGCTATGAGAGCCGATAGACGCATCTGCCCGAGGGTACTGTCCGTCCGCGATCCTTCGACCGCTTGCTGATCGCCCAAGCCCAGCTGGAGGCTGCGTCGAGCTTACTCAGAGCAGACATCAGAGCAGACATTTTCACTCAGAACAGATATCCAGCTTAGCTAAGCTGGACTAGACTCGTTACAATTACTTTCATGGCCCGCGTCGGTATGCACGAAGCCAAGACTCAACTGTCGCGCCTGGTCGAGCAGGCGCGCCGCGGCGAGGACGTGATCGTCGAGCGCTCGGGTCGCCCGGTCGCCAAGATCATTCCCTACGACGAGAAGCCGCAGGGTCTCATGGCGCTCGAGGGCGTGTGGAAGGGGAAGGTCAAGATCCACGATGACTTCGATGAGCTGCCCGAGGACATCCAGCGCGCGTTCGGCATGATCGACGAGTGAGGGGGCTCCTGCTCGACACGCAGGCCCTGCTCGCGCTCCTCTCATCTGACTACCCGCTTTCGCCCACCGCACATGCCGCAATCGAGCAGCCCGGCGCGATTGTGATCTGCAGCACCGTCAGCGTCTGGGAGATCGCGATCAAGCGCTCGATCGGAAAGCTCGAGGCTCCGGACGATGTGATCGAGCGCATCGACGAAGCCGGCGCCCAGATGCTCACGATCACCCCCCAGCATGCCCACGCCACCGGCGAGCTTCCCCTGCACCACCGCGATCCCTTCGACCGTCTGCTGATCGCTCAAGCCAAACTGGAAGGCTGCGCGATCGTCACCGGCGATGGCATCTTCCCCGCCTATGACGTGCGTGTCGTCTGGTAGGCGCCGGTGTCCGACCACCTCGCCTCCGTCCGTGAGGCTCCTGACAGCTCAGCCGGCGGGCGGGGCGGGGGGGCTGAAGTGCTTGCGCACGAGCGCCGCGACGTCGCGGATCGCCCACTGCTCAGGCGGATCCTCCGGCGGATCTATGCCGCAGAGGACTAGCGGGGCGAGCGAGTCGCTGGCGTGGAGCGAGCCGTGGGAGCCACCGCCCACGTGCGCGGCTCCGCCCCAGTCCACAAACTCACAGCCGGGGGCGGCCGAGAGCAGGACCTCGCCCGAGGTGGGACATGTCAGCGCTGACCACAGGCGTGACAGGGCGTCGGGGTAGCTGGGCGTCGCCAGGGCATTGGCGCCTCCACGCACGGTCGCGTCGAGCACGGACAGCTCGCCATCCACGTGCCAGCTCGCCCCGCGCGCGTCGCGCAGGTCCCCGCCGGGGGAGAAGCGCAGCTCGCCGCGATCGGGGTTGGAGACGACCCCCTCCGACGGCACGTCGTGCGCGTCGTAAGCAAGCCAGGCGACGAGATCCACCCCCTCGATCGTCAGCGCGCGGGCTAGGACCGACGCGCGCATCGCGTCGCGGGTCTCGGGCGCCAATGCGTAGACCATCGCCGCGCGCTGGGACGGACAGACCGCGATCCTCGGCTCGGCGGTCGCGGCGGAGCGGGACTGGCCGCGCGAGCCGGTCAGGGCGCCCAGGATGTTAGGCCCGTCGGGCTGCAGCACGCCCAGCTCCGACAGCTCGCCCTGGAGGTCGATCGTGTCCGTGACCAGCGCCTGGGAGTGGTCGGCCATCGCGATGAACGCGTGCTCGGCAAGGAACTCGTCGACTCCGCCCGCGGCCTCCATCACGCGCGCGAGCTGCAGATCGGCAGCGGCAAGTGAGGTCAGCTGCTGCTCGGGACCGTGCTTGTGCGAGTACCAGTCGTTGTCGGGCAGCGAGAGGAGCAGGAAGTCGAACAGATCGTGCTCGACCATGTAGGCGCTGACGCAGCCGGAGTGACGATCGCGGACTCCCGGCATTCCGAGCGTCGAGCGGCAGCCCGTGCGGCGCGAGGCGAAGATGTCGGCGTAGAACAGCTCGCGCGGGCCCATCACGGGGTGGCGCGCGAGCGTGCCCGCGAGGACGCGAGCGAGCGCCGTGTCGCGCTGGGGCTCGTGACGGTGACGCCCGCGATACATCAGATAGGTCGTCCCGGCGGTCCGCACATCGGCGTCGTCCAGCGTCTCGAACACGGTCGGCGTCTCGCGCGCGAGGTGGGCGCGGTTCATGTTGTAGACGGTGTCCGTCAGCTGTCTTGCGATCCCAAAGCGCTGGGCCGCGCGCAGGCTGGAGCCGTACTCGACATAGCGCGACTCCTCGCGCGAGTACCAGTTCATGCCTGGGATGTGGTGCTCGTCCTGGGCTGTGCCGGTGACGATCGAGGCTGCGCACACGGGCGTGACCGACGGGAACGCGGCGACGCAGTCGGGGATGTACGTGCCGCGTTCGAGCAGCGCTTGCAGCACGGGCGCCGCCCCGGACTCGGCGGCGGCAACGAGCATCTCGGGCGCCATTGCGTCGATCACGCACAACACGAGCTTTGCCGGCTTCGCACTCATGCTGGGCGGCGAACCAGGAAGGCTTTTTTGCCGGGTGAGCCGAACGAGCCAGTTCCTTCGTCGAGTTGCCGTCGGCGCCGCTCACCGCAGCGGTTGGCGTTGCGTGGGCGGAGCATCAGCGGCGCAGGATGCGCAGACCGGCGTAGCGCTCGTCCCCGCTGCGGGCTCGCCCGCGCCAAGCAAACCACGCGAGCAGCGCTACCGCGACATAGCCCAGCGGGTGCAGCAGCGCGACGAGAGCGGCCAGGGCGAGCGAGGCTGCGTCGACATACAGGGTCAGCGCTTCGCGGGCGGTCCGGTCCGGCAGGCGTGTGCGGGCGCGGTCGACTACCGGTCCTGTCGCGCGCAGCGCGAGCGCGGCGGCCGCGGCGCCTGCGATCAGCCCCGGCCACCAGGCGTCTCCATGCGCGTCAAGCGTGCCCGCGAACAGCAGCGCGCCGACTGCCACGGCCTGCGCGACGATCGCGGGCTGCGCGACGGCCTGGAAGCGCTCCCGGCCGAGGCGCAGCTGCAGCAGGTAGGAGTTCACGAACACGAGCCCGACGGCGATCAGCCACCAGCCGGCCTGCAGGAAGTGGAAGTGATCTGTGAAAGCGATCCCCAGCGCTTGCGCGGAGCCGAGCGCGCCGGCGAGCAGGGTCGGCAGGTAGGGGCGCAGCCCACAGGCCGCCGCGAGGCCGAGACCGAGACCGATGTAGAAGACGATGCCGTTCATTGATTTGGGGGGAGGTCGGGAGGAGGGCCTGCCCCGCTCCCGCTGAGACCGAGACCGATGTAAAAGAATGTGCCGTTCATACGTTCATACGTTCGTCGGGCCAGTGTGGGCGGACGTGGTGCAAAAGCGCGTGTCGAAGTGGGAGTGATCGTGCTGTACCGTGCGGGAATGCCAGGGCGAGACGATAGACGACGCGCCCGACCCGCAGCGCACGAGCTGGCGCGCTACGAGGCGCTGTTCGCCGCGCGCACGCGCGGGATGAAATCCTCGGCGATGCGCGAGATGATGGCGCTGACCGAACGCCCCGACGTGATCTCGCTCGCCGGCGGGCTCCCGGACACGAGCACGTTTGCGCCGGAGCTGTACGCCAAGCTGATGAGCCAAGTAGCGGCCGAGTCGACCGCGCGCGCGCTGCAGTACGGCCCGACCGAGGGGATGGCGGCGGCGGTGCGGTGCATCGTCGAGGTGATGGCCCAGGAGGACACGATCGTGGACCCGACGAACGTGATCGTCACGACCGGCGGGCAGCAGGTGATCGATCTCGTCTGCAAGACGCTGATCGACCCGGGCGATGTGATCGTCGCCGAGGCGCCCACCTACCCGGGGGCGGTGCCGACGTTCGGGGCCTATCAGGCCGATGTCGTGCAGATCGAGATGGACTCCGACGGGATGCCGATCGACGAGCTCGAGTCCGTGCTCGACCGCCTGCAGGGCGAAGGCAGGCGGCCCAAGTTCATCTACACGATCCCCAACTTCCAGAACCCTGGCGGGGTGACGATGTCGCTGGGGCGCCGCCGACGCCTCGTCGAGGTCGCGCGCGAGCGCGAGCTGCTCGTGCTCGAGGACAACCCCTACGGGCTGCTGCGCTACGAGGGCGACGCCCTGCCGACGCTGTACTCGCTGGACGCGTCGCTCGGTGGGCGCGGTGGTGGTGGCGACGGGGTGTCGTCTGACCTCGTCATCTACCTGGGTACGTTCTCGAAGATCCTCTCGCCGGGACTGCGCCTGGGCTGGGCGGTCGCGCCACTTGCGGTGCTGGAGAAGCTGAACCTCGGCAAACAGGGCGCCGACCTGTGCAGCTCGCCGATGACCCAGCTGTTCGTGTCCGCCTACTTCGCCGAGCGCACCGCCGCGGGCGATCCCGCCTGGATCGAGTACGTGGAGCGCCTGCGCGACCTGTACCGGCGCCGGCGCGATGTGATGCTCCAGGCGCTGACCGAGCATTTCGGGGGGCGAGCGAGCTGGACACAGCCACAGGGCGGGCTGTTCGTGTGGGCGACGCTCGAGGGCGTGGACACGACCGATCTGATGGCGCGCAGCCAGGGCGTGGCGTTCGTGCCGGGGCGCTCCGCGTACATGGACGGGCACAGCGGCGCCAACTCGATGCGCTTGAACTTCGCCGGCGTCCCGGACGAGGACATCCGCGAGGGCATCCGCCGGATCAGCGCGATCATCGGTCCCGACACGGGGATGTTGGAGACGCTGACCGGATCTGCTGCTGCCAATCCCGTCTCAGCGCCTCCCCCGGCGCCTGTCGAGGAAAGCGCAGACATGGCAGATGTCGTGGAGCTGCCCCGCCGCGAAGGGCACGAGTCGGCGCGTCGCAGCCAGGATCGATGAGCGACATCAAAGCCAAGAAGGTCGCTGTCCTGAAGGGCGGAGGCTCGCTGGAGCGCACCGTGTCGCTGCGCTCTGGCGCCCGTGCCCAGACGGTATTGCGCCAGCTGGGACACGAGGTGAGCGCGATCGACGTTGGGTCGGACCTCGTGGCGCGGCTGCTCGAGCTCAAACCGGATGCGGCGTTCATCGCGTTGCACGGAAGCGACGGAGAGGACGGGACCGTGCAAGGGCTGCTGGAGGCGATCGAGATCCCCTACACGGGCTCGGGACCGGGGGCGTGCATGCGGTGCACCGACAAGGCGCTGGCGAAGTACCTGATGCGCGAGGCGGGCCTGCCGACCCCGGAGTGGGCGGCGTTCAAGGAGAGCGCGATCAAAGACCTCGGCGTCGCGGCGGCGCTGCCGGGCCTGGAGCGGAGCATCGGGTTTCCGATGGTCGTCAAGCCCGCGAGCCAGGGCTCGGCGCTGGGCGTGAAGTTCGCGCGAACGAGCGAAGAGCTCCCCGGGGCGATCGTGGGGGCGCTGTCGTATGACCGCAAGGTCGTGATCGAGCGCTACGTGCGCGGGCGCGACCTGGCCGTGTCGGTACTCGACGCGCCCACGCCCGGTGCGCCGCCGGTGGCGCTACCGGTAGTCGAGGCGATCCCGCGCGAAGAGGAGTTCTACAACTACGAGTCCCGCTATGAGATCGGCATGACCACGTTCGTATGCCCTGCCGAGCTGCCGGACGGCGTGACCGAGCGCGCGCAGGAACTGGCGCTGCGGGCGTACGCCCTGCTCGGATGCCACGGTGTCGCCCGCGTGGACCTGATGCTCGAACAGGACAGCAACGAGCTGGCGGTCCTGGAGACAAACGTCGTGCCGGGGCTGACCGAAACGAGCCTGCTGCCGCTGGCGGCGGACGCCGCGGAGATCTGGCTCGACCTGCTGGTGCAGCGGATTCTGAACAGCGCCTTTACGCGCTAGGAATCTCCCGCCGTAAAAGGCCCGAGAGCAGCATCCCCGCGGGCGACAGCCGCAAGCGAGGCAAGGACACAGAGATGTGTCGTACCGATCGGCGAGCGACCGAGGACGCAGCCTCGCGCCGTCAGGAGTCACCCGCCGCAAAATCCTCGGGCGTTACTTGATCGAGGAACTCCTTGAACTTCTCGACCACGTCCTCTGACTCCTCGACGTCGTGCTCGAACTCGATCGCGGACTCCGCGATGACCTCCTCGGCGGCGAAGATCGGCGCACCGGAGCGCACGGCGAGGGCGATCGCGTCGCTGGGGCGCGAGTCGATCTCGAGCTCGCGCCCGTTGACCGACAGGGTGATCGAGGCGAAGAACGTGTTCTCGCGCAGTTCGGTCACCGCCACCTGGGTGCACTTCGCGTCGAGCTCACCGAGGACGTCGCACAGCAGATCGTGGGTCATCGGCCGCGGGGTGCCTGCGCCCTGCAGCTTCATCAAGATCGAGGCTGCCTCGGGGTGGCCGATCCAAATCGGCAGGAACTTGTTGCCGTCAGCCGTCTTCAACAGCACGATCGGCTGCTTGCCGACCATGTCGAAGCTGACGCCGTAAATGACCATCTCCTGCAAGGGAATCCTCCGCTGGGGACGACTTCAGAGTATAGGTCCACTGGGGCACCGGCCTGCACGGACCGGTCAGCGGTGGCGGAAGCTCCAGAGCTTGTTGCCGAGGAAGTTCAGCGGCGTCGACGCGGCCACGGCGATCGCCTCGGCCGGCACCTTGGCGAGCCCGGCGCTCTCGACGAGGAGCGTCAACAGCAGGAATCCGAAGGCTGCCGCGACGAGGCTGACGGTGACGAAGCGAGTCGCCTGGAAGCGCACGCTGCCTGCGGCGGCGTCGAAGGTCCAGTGGCGATTGAGCAAGAAGTTGTTGGTCACCGCGACCAGCCAAGCGAGCACGAAGGCGATGCGGTAATCGATCGAGAGCGCGTGCACGCACAACGCGTACACGCCGACATTGACCACGAACCCCACGCCACCGACGAGACCGAAGCGAATCAGCTGCAACCAGTTCGCCGGGCGGCGCATCCCATGCAGGAGACGGACGTGCGGCCGGATCTCCACGGCGGTGGCCTCGTCTCGCATTTGCCCAGGGTAGCGACACGCCAAGACCGATGCGCTCGCTAGCCTGTATGTGGATGAGGGTGCATCGGGACACGCTTGCCATGCTCGGCTGCCTGGCGGCGATGCTCGCGATCGCCGGCTGTGGGGAAGCTGGCGTTGGCGGGGGAACGAGCGGGACGCCGGCTGGCGGGCACGGGTCTGAGACGAAGCCGAAGAACACGAGCGCCGCGAG
Source organism: uncultured Solirubrobacterales bacterium (assembly GCA_963705245.1). GTDB lineage: Bacteria > Actinomycetota > Thermoleophilia > Solirubrobacterales > Solirubrobacteraceae > Palsa-744. The sequence continues at coordinate 993,396 of OY970062.1, forward strand.
TGGCGCCTCGCCATACGTGGCTGCCGCGGTTGCGGGCTCCGCAGGCACAGCGGGGACTGGCACAGCGGCTGGCAAGACAGGGACTGGCACGACGGGATCTGCCGCGACGGGGACAGCGAGCGCGAACAGCGGGCACACGACCGCAGGAGCGGGGAAGGGAGTCGCGCATGAGGTGGCTGACCCTGAAGAAGCAAAGAGCTTTCCCGCCTCCGGCTCGGTCCACCACAAGGCAGCGGCGACACCCTCGAAGTCGGGTGCGGTGGCTGTTGCGGCGGGAGCACCGTCGGACGCAGAGGTGCAGAAGGAGCTCAACCAGATGCACGCGACCGAACAGAGCGTGCAGAAGACCGAACACCAGGTGCTGACGCCGGTCGCCGGGGGCCAGTCGATCGGCGGAAACGGCACGATTCCGATCCCCACGGGCGTGCCGGAAGTCGTCCAGAAGGTCGTCGCAGGAGCCAATGCGATCGCCGACTTCCCCTACGTGTTCGGCGGGGGGCACGGATCGTTTGTGGACAACGCATACGACTGCTCGGGGTCGGTCAGCTACGCGCTGGCGGCGGGCGGGCTGCTGAGCGAACCGGAGACCTCCGGCACCCTGGAAAGCTGGGGCGCGCCCGGTCCGGGGAAGTACATCACCGTGTATGCGAACGCGGGACACGCGTATATGTACGTGGACGGGATCCTGTACGACACGGCCGGGCGCAGCGGCACCTACGCGTCGCGCTGGCAGGTCGGCGGGACCGATAACTCCGGGTACGTCGCACGTCACTGGCCCGGACTGTAGGCAGACCGAGCATGATCACCGGACTGGGCATGCTCGTGGCAAGCCTCGTCATCCCGCTCGCCCTGGACGGAGAAACCGCCGCAGAAACCGGGGGGAACGGGACCGCGATCGCGGTCGTCTCGGCAATCTCCCTCGTAGGTGGATACCTGCTGCTGTTCTTGCTGTGGCGGTACGTGTTCAGCGACAAAGCCAAAGCCAAGCGCAGGGAACCGGACTGAGATTTTGAGTTTCCCGAAGAAGCCCGAGCTGTGGACCATTCGGGCAGCTGTGGACTACTCGGGCAGCTGTGGACCATTCGGGCGAGTGACCACTCGACGAGCTTGCTTCGCCGGACGGGAGACGGCTCAGTGCAGGGTGATCTTGCTGAGAACCGTCGTGGTCGCAGCCGAGCCGTTGCGCAGGTTCAGGCGGAGCATCAACGAGACCTTGCGCAGGCGATGCAGGCGCGCGGCAGTGACCTTGCCGAACTGAATCTTGATCGTGCTGCGCCCGCCCTTGGTCGTCACGAGGATCGCTTTGGCGATCACCACCTGCGGGGGGGTCCCCTTCGGCAGGCCCATCGCGAGCGGCGGGTGCAGACCCAGACGACGGGCGATGGACGCTGCGAGCAGAACTTCGAAGCGGCCGGTGACCTGCTGGTTGACCGAGTAGCGGACCACGAGGCCACCGCTCAGGGTCTTGGACAGCGAGCTCGACAGGATCGCCTGGTTGGCGACAGGGGCGGGAAGCGGGGGCTTGGTTGTGGCACCGGGCGTGGCAGAGCCTGTGCCAGAGGAAGAGCCCCCGCCGCTTGTCGCCGGAGCACCGGAGCCGCCAGTGCCGGGTGACGGCGGAGCAGGAGACGGGGCGGGCGGGCCATCGACGACGATCGATTCGGTGGTGCTGGCCGTATTGCCGCCCGTGTCCGTTACGGTCAGGGTGACAGTGTAGACACCACCGTATTGGTAAGAGTGAAAAGCACCAGCGGCGCAGGGAGCCGGCCACGGTGCGGCGCAAGGAGAAGCTCCAGGTGAGTTCACCGACGGCGCGCCGGGGGCGAAGCCGGTCACCACAGGAGTGCCATCGCCGAAGTTCCAGGTGTAAGTGGCGTATGTCGGTTTGGCAACACCACCCGAGTAGGCGGTGCCCCAGTCGAGGGTGATGTCGGACTCCATGCCATCGAAGCCCACTGTTTCACCTGAATTTACCGGGTTGGGAGCAGTGAATTTCGGTTCGAGGCGGAGTCCCGGGAGGCACTCGATCCCTGGGTAAGGCAGCTTCAGGGCCGCCAGATTGAAGGCGTCGTTGAGGTAATAGCTGTTACCGGCCAGCGACTGGTTGAAAAGCGTGCCTGCGTCTGTTTCTTCGTTGGCGGTTACGCTGCCGCCCAGGACCGGCGCAAAGAAGTCACGGCACTCGTCGGTCGCCTCGTTGCCCGATGCATCCTGCCACGCGTCGAGCAGCGGGTCGGTGACTGTGTTCTGCTGCTCGACCGCAATCTGATTGATGATCAAATCGGCCAGACCCGTGTCGCAAAAGCCATCCGGGCTGGGGCACGAAACCTGGTTGGGCTCCTGCTGATGGGGGCCTTCGAGTTCTTCTTTCAGTTTTTCCTTTTCTTCTTCTTCTGCTGTTTTTCCTTCTTCTTTTTCTTTGGTGGTTTCTTTCTTTTTTTCCTTTGCTTTCTCCGATTCCTCTATTGGTTTGCTGCTTGGGTCAAAGCCTCCATCCTGGCAACGGTACCCCGACACCTCATCGTTGATGTGCCCGTCGGCGAGACCCTCGGCGATCCATGGAATTGCCGCGTAGAGAATCGTGTTGACGTCACCGGTCGTCGGGCTGGTGGGGCTGACGTCGGTGTGATAGCTGCAGAAACTGTGTTCATAGCTTTCTTCACCCGGCAGTCCGGCGTAGTCGGAGCAGTGGCCGGTGGGACCGCCGGCGTCGAGGCAGACGGTCACGCCGGGCGGGGTGAGAATGTAGAAGATCGTGCTCATACCCTTGGGCAGAGAGTGTTGAGCGATAAAGGTTTCAAGCTCGGTCTTGAGCTGCTGGTTGGTGAGGCATGCGATCCGGTCTTTGACGCCCAGCGGATGGGGATCTGTGCAGTTGCCAGACACCGGGTAGGGATCGGTGTCGGTGTAGGCGCCCATGAAGGTGGACTTGTAGAGAGCGTGCTGGTTGGCCGCATCGGTGTATTGAGCGTCGACCGCAAAGACACTGGCGAGCGAGCTGCTGTCAGCGCCCATGCTCTGGAAGAACTTGTCGATGACACCCTGCCAATCACCGTGATAATGATCGGTCGGATCCCAGTAGATCGCGTAGGTTTTGCTGGATGTCAGGATCGAGGCGCCGCTCGGGTTGGCAAACGTTTCGGCTTCTGGACCAAGCCCACCCAGCAGCGATGTGCTGCGCGGTTGCAGCCCTGCTGTCACTTTTGCCGACCCAACCGTTGTGACAACCGCCCCGGCGGGAGCCGTCACAAAGACAAGCGCTGTGAGGGCCGCTGCAAGCAGCGCCATGGACAGGCGACGGAGCGTGAGGGATGAGTAAAGAGGGGAAGAGAGCTTCACGAGCCCATCATCGGCAGGGTATGACGGATGCCTTAGCCCCGGCAGCTGAGCTTGCTTGGATAGTCCAGCCGCATACCGCCGGCGAACCCTGGACGAGCAGATGCATCGATGTTAGGCGCGACGCTGAGCGGTGCACCCACCAACCAGAATCCTGCTGACGGACGCCAAGGCGCCAGTGGTGGCAGTCTTTGATGCAGCTGCTATCGACGACATGCCCCTGCACCGAGGGCAACCCTGCGGCAGCGGACAAAGGGCTGGGCGCCTAGCTGTGGAGCGAAACCACCAAGGTAGGAGACCTGGGCATGGAGACCGACCATTCGTCGATGGGCGATCCAGGATTCGAACCTGGGACCTCTTCCTTATCAGAGAAGCGCTCTAACCAACTGAGCTAATCGCCCTTTGGCTTTGCAGAGTGGTTTCTGCCGACGTCAGCCCAAACAGAATGGAGCCGCAAGGCACATCTGGGGCACATCGCAAAACGGAAGCACACTGCATCGCACCGCCATGTTATCGGCAGCGTCCTGGATCGCTGCGCCCTATATCCTGCGCAGGAGCGCCTGACATTGCTGTGCGCGCTCGGAGATGAGATCGACAAGCCGGGCCGGCAGAGGGCGCTTGAGCGCCGTGACCTCTGGTGTGGCGGCAGCTTCGGCAAACGCGCCGGGCGCCCGCTCAGTGAGTCTGGTGACGCGGTCGAGCGCGTGGTCGGGGTCAACACCGAGATCCTGAGCGGCGGTCTTCCAAGTGTTGTGGTGGGTATAGACGCGGTAATCGCCGCCGATCTTCATCGCAAATCGCAGCTTCCTTGCGTGGACGGCATACGGCAGAGCGGACGCAATGTCGTATAGCGGGGCGAGCCGGACCTCACCTCCGGCAAGCAAGAGTGAGTAGTTCTTAGCGTGGGCATCCGTCCCCGCAACGAGCCAGTTCCACACCAGGGCGTCAAAGAAGCGCCAGACAGCCTCGTCCGCCACTCGCGGAGGCATCACATCGCGAAGCAGGTGTGCAACCTCGCGTGGGCCGGGGCCTCCTTCGTTCTGGTACTTGCGAGCTGGATGCATACCCAGCGCCTGGCACGCGTCCTCTTGATGGATGCGGATGAGCCGACCGTCTGCTGCGCGCCGGTCGTAGCGGTCAATGACGATTGCGCTCTCGTCGCCGAATCGAGCAACCCGTGTGTGGGCGACGATGAGGCCGGCACGAGCGGCAGCGTCCAGGCAGAGATGCTCATTGAGGTCGTGGTCGTCGAGGCCGGTCACGGCGGGCTTGAGGATGTGGCTCGTGGCTGCCGAGCCCGAGGGCACGCCCCAGCGCCCGTCCTGCAGCAGCAGTGCTGTCTTGGCCTGCGCGCCGGCCAGGCTGAACTGGCCGGTGAACTCCCGGCCGAGCCAAGCGGTGGTGTCTTTGCGCAACTCTCGGAGGCGCTGCGCGACCTCTTCATCGGTGAGCCAAGTAACGGCCTCTGGCTGTCCGATGACTTCGTCGACCTGGCCGGGCGTGGCGAAGCGAACCGCTCCGGGGCAGTCGTGGCCAATCGGGGTTGCCAGCAAAGAGAAGGGAGAGGACGCCGATGCGTGGAAGTCGCGAGCCCATCGCTCAAGGACGGCTTGGTTATCTGGAAGCAGACCCCAGAGCCAGGGGCTGATGGCGCCGTCGGAATGGGAGCGCACCGTTGCAGGCATGGAGACCGACAGTGGAGTCGCGCTTCGGGAGTTGCGATAGTCGTCGTCGTAGTCGAACCGCAGCCGACCTCCTGCGAGCCGGGTGAGGGTGCCGGCAAGCGCGTCACCGAAGAGAACGGCCAGAACGTCGGTCATCGCCCGCGATGTTCATCTATGAGGGCATCGAGGTCGACCGTCGCTCCCTCTCCCGCGCCCACGTCGTCGCTGGAGACTAGCCCGGGGGCCAGCTCTAGGACGAGAGCCAGCGCATCGAGGACCCTCAGGATCAGGCCGAACTCGGCCTTGGGTTTCCCGGCCTCGAACTCGTAGACCCACTTCCGGGACACTCCAGCACGCAACGCGAGGTCTGCTTGGTTCAGGCCCAGGTCGATGCGACGGCCGCGTACGGCTGCTGCCAGGTCCCGTATGGAGCGGACTATCATGAGGATCTCCTTTGCCACCGATCAGTAGCAAGGATATCATGCCACCGTTTGGTTGCAAGCAGTTAAGGCTACCGAGCGGTGGCACACCAGCAGCCCCCGTGGCATTGAAGAGGCACTACCCACGGTACTCACAAGGAGCTGGACTGACATGACCGCGGGGCACGGATGCGCTCGCATCCCAGATCGCTAGGTAGCGCGTGCCGCGGCTATGCCACCGCCCGCGGTCGCAGCCGCCGCGCCAGCTCGATCGCCTCATCCGCCGTCGCGAACGACAGCTCCGCGCGATATCCACCGTCACGCGAGGCTCGCACGTTCACCTCCGCACCGAGCGCGCCTCCGAGCGCGTCTGAGATCTCCCTGGCCGCTTGCTCCTGGTCGGGGTGCATCTCTGCGCCGGCTCGACTCCGTCGGCCCGCACGGCTCGGCGTCGTCCCAGCGTTGAGGTTGCTCTCCCGCGCCCGCGTTTCGGTGGTCCTCACCGACCATCCCTCCTGCACGGCCGTCCGCGCGAGACTCCCCCGCTCGGAGTGATCAGCGGCCAGCAGCAGCGCTCTGCCATGACCCTCGCTCAGCGTGCCCTCCTGCAGCAGCTCGATCACGTCGTCGGGAAGATCCAGCAGTCGAACCAAGTTGCTCACGGCGACGCGACTGCGCCCCACCCGTCGTCCCACTTCCTCGCGCGTGAGCCCCAGCTCCTCGACCAGGGCCGCACACGCACGGGCCTCCTCGATCGGGCTCAGGTCCTCGCGCGCCATGTTCTCGATCAGCGCCAACTCCAGCGCTTCGGCATCCTCGCGCGGGCGTATGAGCGCCGGGATCGCCTCCAGACCCGCGATCTGAGCCGCACGCCAGCGACGCTCGCCGGCCACCAGCTCGTAGGTTCCGCCCGCCTTTGGGCGTACCAGCACAGGCTGCAACACGCCCCGCTCACCCAGCGACCCCGCGAGCGCCTGAAGCGCCTCTTGGTCGAATCGCCTTCTCGGTTGGGTCGGGTTGGGCGCAATCAGGTCGACCGGCAGCTCGCGCAACTCATCCGCGCCAGGCGCCTTACCCTCTTTGGTCGACACCGACAGGATCGCCTCCAGCCCCCTGCCCATTCCAGGCTTGGGCTTAGCCACGCGCAGCCACCTCCTTGGCCAACTCGAAATACGCCTCCGCCCCCGCGCTGTGGGGGTCATGGTGGGTCACCGGCAATCCATAGCTCGGCGCCTCGCCGACCCTGACGTTGCGTGGGATCACCGTGGAGAACACCAGATCCGGGAAGTGCTCTCTGACCTCGCGCTCGACGTCACGGCCCAGGCGCGTGCGACTGTCGTGCATCGTCAGCAGCATCCCAGCGACCGTCAACCGCGGGTTCAACTCACGCTGCACCAACGCCAGCGTGTCCAGCAGTCCCGCCAGCCCCTCCAACGCGAAGTACTCAGTCTGCACCGGCACGATCACCCTGTCAGCGGCGACCAGCGCGCTCACCGTCAGCGGTCCGAGCGAGGGCGGACAGTCCAGCAGGATGTACTCGAAGCGCTCCCTCAGCGGCGCCAGGCACTCGCGCAGACGCTGCTCAAAGCCCTCGATCCGCGGCAGCTCGACGTTGGCGCCAGCCAACCCCGCTCCAGCCGGAAGCAGCTGAAGGCTTGGCACGCTCGACTCCGTCAGCGCTTCCAAAGCTGTCGCCTCTCCGGTAAGGACCTCGTACAGCCCGGGCGTCTGCGTGCGCGGGACCCCGAGTCCAACTGTCGCGTTCGCCTGCGGATCGACATCCACCAACACCGTCCGATAACCGGCCTCGGCGATGCAAGCGCCGACGTTGATGGTCGTCGTCGTCTTGCCAACGCCGCCCTTCTGGTTGGCGATCGCGTAAACCGTGGCCATCGAGAGGAAGCTAGCAGCGCAGGACCCAGACGTCCTCCTGACCGCAAAGCACTTCGCCGGGGGACCGGGATGACCCTCCGGGGCCCGCTTGGCTGAGATCGACCCCGCTTGGCTGAGATCGACCCCGCTTGGCTGAGATGATCGATCCGCTTCGCTCGCGGTATGACCGGAGGGGTGCTCAGGACGGGCTCACGCTCAGCAACCGAGAGGGCGTTTGCGAGCGACCCCCGCACGGCGCGGGAACCGTGGCGGGGTAGCAGCGACCTTCTCGAACACATGCAGGTGATGGTCGCGGGCGCCCTCATACGGATCGGTGTGGCGAATCTCCTGCAGGCGCAGGCCAAGCTGCTCGGCTGCGCAGGCCGCGACCACCTCACCCTCCTCGTCGCGTCGGCCACGCCAGTCCACCAGCGTCCCAGCGTCTGTAAGCAAGGGCGCTGCGTACTCGAGCACCACAGGCTGCGCCGCCAGCGCCCGCGCCACGACCACGTCGTTGCGCCCCAAGCCCTCGTTCCATTCCTCCGCGCGCACGCAGACGACGCTCGCGTTTTCGATCCCCGCGGCGGCGCACACCCGCTCGATGAACAGACACTTGCGTGACTGACTCTCGACCAGCCTGACCTCCGTCTGCGGAAGCGCGATCGCCAGCGCCAGGCCCGGAAACCCAGCGCCGGCGCCGAGGTCGGCGATCGAAGACGCCGAGCGAACCACACCCAGCTCAAGCGCCGTCAACGAGTCACCGAGATGGACATCCACAGCTCGGGCCAAGTCACGGACCGACGTCGGCGCCTGCTCGTCCAGCGTGAGTGTCGCCAGCAGGGCGCCGAGCTGTTCCAGCTGACCTATTCCCAGCCCATGCCGCTGCGCCAGAGAAATCAATGCAGCCCCTGGCAAGCCTGGCGAATGCATCAGGGTTCAGAGCAGCCGGGCGCCACGACTACCTCAGGCTGATTTCACGTGAAACACTTCGCGTGGCTCTCAGTCATCAAGCGGGGAAACCACGAGCCGCCGCTCTGGCTCGTCGCCCTCGCTGTGCGTTTCCACGTCGCCTCGGTCGCGCAGGTGTTCATGAACAACCCGCCGCTCAGACGCCGGCATCGCGTCCAGCTCCACTGGGCGACCTGAGCGAAGCGCCTGGTCGGCCACCTCGTCGGCATCTCCACGCAACGACTCGGCCCGGCGCTCCCGGTAGCCGTCGGCGTCGATCACGACACGCACCGGGGAGGGGCCGTCGGGGAAGACAATCCTTTGCGCGAGATGCTGAACCGCGTCGATCGTTTGGCCCCGCCTGCCGATGAACAGACCGACGTCCTCACCCAGCAGGCAGCCCTTCAGAACGCCCTCGGTCTCCTCTGTCTCGATCTCGACGTCGAGGCCAAGCCCATCGGCAATCTCCGCGAGCAGGTCTTCGAGCACCTCGACCGGCTCGTCATCGTCAGTGACGATTCCGTCTTCACTGTGCTCCCCCTCGCTCATCGTCGCCTGCCCGAACGCTTCTTCTTCCTGCGCGGCGGCGGGGGTGGAGCGACGGCGCCCCCGCCAACGACCGCTGCTCCGGCCAGCGCAGCCTTGGGCGAAACCTTTGCCTGGCCGTTAGAAGACCCTCCGTCGTCCATCGGCTTCACAGGAGCCGACCCGATGCGTCGTCGGATGAAGTACTGCTGCCCGATCGTCCACAAGTTGGTGGTGATCCAGTACACCAGCAGGCCAGCCGGGTAGCGGAAGAGGAAGGCGACGATCACCAATGGGAGCAACAGCATCATGCGCCGCTGGTTCGGATCGGCTGAGGCGGTTGCCATCAGCGTCGAGGCGATCTGTGAGGCGATGTAGACGCCGATCAGCACGATCAGCACCCAGCCGGTCGCCTTGGCTGTTATGTCGGGTATGAACAGGAACTTGGCCGAACCGGGAGCGACCTGGTTGCAGCCGGTTTCCGCCAACCCCTTCGCCGGGATCTGGCTGTTGAGCAGGACGTGGAAGTGCCTTCTCAGCTCCGGCCCGCAGATGTCGAGCTTCAGATCGGTCCGCAGCATGTAGAAAAGCGAGATGAACACCGGCAGTTGCAGGGCAAATGGCAGGCAGGAGGCCAGGGGATTTATTTCGTTTTCCTTGTAGAACTTCATGATCTCCTGCTGCTGGCGCTGCTTGTCGTCCTTGTACTTCTCTTTCAGCGCGCTCATCTGGGGTGCCAGCCGCTGCATTTCCTGCATCGACTTCAGCTGCTTGAACGTAAGCGGCACGAGCACGGCTCTGGTCAGAACCGTGAGTCCGACGATCGCTAGTCCCCAGCTGCCACCGACCAGGTGCGCGTGGATGAACACCATGATCGATTCGAACAAGTTGATCAGGGGCGAAAACGCGTCCTGGATGACGTTGGCGAAGATGGGCATGCGCTATGACGTGGTCAGGGCTGTCTGGGGAGATATCGGTGTCGCTGCTCGCTCGGGCGGCGGCGGCGTTGCACGTTGCACGCGCCGCACAGAACTGTGATGCCGGCCAGGCAGCGTCAGCTCAGCTGTCGACAGGCGCATGGACCTTGAATACTCGCTGGGCATCGACTGGATCGTACCCACCGTTGCTCCAAGGGTTGCATCTGAGCACACGCCATGCAGCCAGTACGATGCCCTTGAGTATGCCGTACGACCGGATCGCGTCCAGTGCATAACGTGAGCACGTCGGCTCATACTTGCAGCGCCTGGGCAAGGCCGGTGAGACCACCTTCTGATAGGCGACGATAGGAGCCGTGACAACAAGGCGAGCCACCCTTGACGCCGTACGCAGGAGCGGTGCTCCAGAGGAAGCAGGGGCCTGAGCGCTCACAGCTCCGGCTCCGCGGCGGCGGCGTCTCCCGGCCCCTCGCGCTTGGCATCCCGAAGCCGCGCGCGGTCGATCAGCTCACCAAGCGCCGCGTCCATCCCCGCCAAGCCGTCGCGCTCGGCGAGCTCGCGGGCCTCCGGGCGGGCCACAACGACAATATCCTGGCCGGGACTCAGCTCGTCTGCGGCTCGCGCAAACGCCTCGCGCAGCAGGCGCTTCACGTGGTTGCGCTCCACCGCTCCGCCAACCTTGCGCGACACCGACAACCCGAGTCGCGGCTGGCGCGCGGCTGGATTTGGAAAGGTGTAGAGCACCAGATGACGGTTGGCCGTAGACCGGCCCTGGCGATACACCCGCTCAAACTCCGCACTGCGGGACAGGCGCCGGCCGCTGGCCGTCGTGCGGGACCTCATCGCACGCTCGGCTCGGTCGCGCACACGCACGCCATCCTCAAGTGGACAGGCGCTTGCGGCCCTTGTCGCGGCGACGCTTGAGCGTAAGCCGGCCCGCACGCGTGCTCATGCGAGCACGAAACCCGTGCGTGCGTGCACGCTTGCGCTTCTTTGGTTGGTAGGTGCGCTTCATAGTTCTTGTCCTCCACCCTAAGCCGCAGTCTCCGGCGCCACCTAAGCCGAAGGCGGCGGGTGACGTGTATCAAGGCTGAAGTATAGGACCGATGGACGGCCGCGAGACGGCCGCGGAATTTTCTCGCCAAATGCGGGCAGACGCGAGTGAGGCGCAACGGGCGTTGGGTATAGTCGCCGGACCGGGCCCCAGCGGGGGCCCTCCGTCCAGAGTTCCCTTCACTTTCTCCCGGGGAGGAGCAGGTTGACGCTGCCGTGAGCGCCGAGCTGGAACACATATGGTCACGCGTGCAAGCTGAGCTCGCGGACGCGGTCGGTGAACCGACATACCGCATCTGGCTGGAGCCGCTCCGGGTTCGTGAGCTCACACACGGGCGCCTTTCGATCGAGGCCCCGGCACAGGCATGCGGATGGGTGCGAGACCGCTTCGGGCGAATCTTGCAGGCGTCCTCGGCCAACGTTCTCGGCAACGACATCGTCGTCGAACTGCTCCCCACTCCCAGCCCGTCGAGCGAGACCGGCACGCGTCTGCCCTCGGACAACTGGAATCCGAGCGCGCGAACGCAGACTGAGCGAGCGAACGCGGAAAACAAGCCTGCCATGCGCCCCATGCGCGATTCTACGTCCGGGCCTCAGGCAGATGCGCTCGGAAACCCCAAGCTCACCTTCGACCAATTCGTGATCGGCGACTGCAATCGTCTCGCTCACGCCGCCGCGCTGACCGTCGCCGAGATACCGGCTCAGGCCTACAACCCCCTGTTCATCTGCGGTCCTCCAGGTGTCGGCAAGACCCACCTGCTCAACTCGATCGCGAACCTGCTGCTCATCCACTGTCCTGGCCTGGCAATCCGCTGCACGACGGGTGAGGCCTTCACAAATGAGTTCCTGCACGCCCTCTCTGGGCGACGAACCGACACCTTCAAGACACGCTTCCGTCAGGTCGACGTCCTGCTCGTCGACGATGTCCAATTCTTGGAGCGCAAGACGCGAACCGAGGAGGAGTTCTTCCACACCTTCAATGCCCTCTACGACGGTGGGCGCCAGATCGTGCTCACCTCCGACCGCCCGCCCCGTGACCTTCAGGCGCTGGAGGACCGCCTGCGAGAGCGCTTCGAGGCAGGGCTCGTCGCCGACATCAAACCGCCTGACATCGCTACGCGCATGGCGATCTTGCGTAAGCGAGCGCACCACGACAACCTCGAGCTGGCCGACGACTCGGCCATTGAGCCGATCGCCGAGCGCGTGCGAGACAACGTTCGCGCACTGGAGGGCGCTCTCATCCGCGTAGTCGCCTTCAGCTCGCTGACCGGAAGAGAGCTCACGAGAGAGCTCACGCTTGAGGTCCTGGACAGCCTCTACCCGATCTCCCAAGCCCACGCCAGCAACAGACCTCCATCGGTCGGTGAGATCAAGGCTGCCGCTTGTGGGCACTTCGGACTCACGCCAGACGAGCTGCTTTCCAAGTCGCGAACATCACGCGTTGCTTGGCCAAGGCAGGTCGCCATGTATCTGGCACGTGAGCTGACCGGCGAATCACTTCCCGCCATAGGTCGACAGTTCGGTGGTCGCGACCATACGACCGTCATGCACGCCTGTCGACGAACGGCTATACGCATCGCCGAGGACAACTCATCACGCGAAGCTGTGGACAACCTTGTCAAGGATCTGAACAACCAAGCCAGTCACGATCCATCGTGACACCACGACCGCTGCGCCTGAAAGACTCTCCCAGGTCTATACCCAGCCAGAACAGACCTCTTCTCTTCCTTTTCATGCCGATTATCGCCCCAACCCACATATCCACAACCACTACTGACTTCTATCCTCCTTCAGAGGTGCATCAGTGAAGCTGTCTCTCCCTACCGCCGATCTTCTGGCACAACTGCAAACTGTCACGCGAGTCGCCTCGACGCGCAGCGCGATCCAAGCGCTTTCCGGCGTGATGATCTCCGCCCCGGAGGACTCGACCCCAGAGTTGCTTGCAACGGATACAGAGATTGGATTGCGCGTCCCGCTCTCGGCCACCGTTGCACGCTCCGGTGCAGCGATACTCCCAGCCCGTCTGTTCCTCGATGTCATCCGAACACTGCCCGCCGATCAGTTGACGCTTGAGCTGAGAACGGCCGAGCAAGATGTGGAGCTGATCTGCGGTTCTGCCACCTTTCATCTCCGCACACTTCGCTCGGAGGATTTCCCGGCACTTCCGGCTCCATCTCCCGATACGCGCATAACGCTGCCTGCAGCAGCGTTCGTGCAGACCGTCTCCCAAGTGGCTCGGTCTGCCTCGCGTGACGAGACTCGGCCTGTGCTCACCGGCATCCTCATGTCGGCCTCCGAACAACAGCTGCGTATGGTCGCAACCGATTCTTATCGCTTGTCGGTTAAGGACGCGACGCTTGATACTCCTCTGCAAAGCGCACTCGAGGCCAATATTCCCGCCCGTGCCCTCCAGGAGCTGGCTCGTATCGCCCAGCAGGACGCCAGCGAGTCGCTCGCTGTGAGCGTCGGACAAAACCAGGTGATCTTTGAGCTCGGCGACGTCGTCCTCTCGTCCCGCTTGATCGACGGTCAGTTTCCCAACTATCGCCAACTGCTCCCGGAGTCGGTCGAGCACGAGTTGCGCCTCGCCAGCGCCGAGCTGGCCGAGGTCGTCCGGCGCATCAGCTTGCTGGCACAGAAGAACACGCCTCTGCGTCTTGGGTTCCGTGAGGGTGAGCTGACGATCTCAGCCCAAACCCCAGACATCGGTGAGGCGAGCGAGACGATTCCCGTGCCCTTCCACGGCGATCCGTTCGAGATCGGCTTCAACCCCGAGTTCCTGCGCGACGGGCTGGAGAGCGTCGAGTCGGATGAGCTCGTACTGAAGCTGATCAGCCCCCTGCGCCCCGGCCTGATCGAATCGCCGGACTCAGGAGACTTCGTGTACCTCATAATGCCGATCCGCTTGAATGTGTAGGCGCCAGCTGTGCGTGTCGTCAGCGTGCAGCTGCGCGACTTTCGTACCTACGCTCGCGCCGAGGCGACACTCGGGGAGGGCCTGACCGTAGTTCACGGGCCGAACGGGGCCGGCAAGTCGAACTTGCTGGAGGCGCTCTACTTTGGCTGCTCAGGTCGTTCGCCGCGCACTCGCAACGAGCGCGAGCTGGTGCGCTTCGGCGAGAGCGCCACACGCGTGACTGTGCATCTCAGCGACGGCACGCACGCGCACGAGCTGAGCGTTGGGTTCGAGCCAGGGCAACCAAAGCGGATGAGCTCCGATGGGGCGCCGGTCGAGAGACTCCTCGACGTCGAGGATCGCCCACTGCTGAGCGTGTTCATACCCGATCGGCTCGAGCTGCTCAAGGGTCCACCCAGTGTTCGCCGCGCTCATCTCGACCAGGTCGTGGCGGCATTCTGGCCGTCACGGGCTGCGGATAGACGTGCCTACTCGCGAGTACTGGCTCAACGCAACGCGCTGCTCTCGCGTATCCGCTCCGGCGCCGCCTCTCGCGCCAGCATCTCCGCCTGGGACCTGCAGCTGGCTGGACATGCGCTCGCGCTGCGCGACAACCGCGCCCGTGCCGTCGACATGCTCGCCGAGCCCTTTGCCGAGCGCGCCGCTCAGCTTGGCCTTATCGGCGAGGCGCGTCTCGAGTACCGTCCCCGGACGCGCGCCGGTGACGCGGAGGCCTTGCTCGCCGAGCTGCAGGATCGCCTGGACAGCGATCTCGAACGTGGCTTCTCTGGTCATGGACCACACCGCGACGAGCTCGCGCTCCTGCGTGACGGGCGCGAGTTGCGCCTGTACGGCTCTCAAGGCGAGCAGCGCCTTGCTCTGCTCGCCTTGTTGCTCGCCGAGCGCGCCGTGCTCGCTCGTGAGCGTTCCCGGACACCTTTGATGTTGCTCGACGATGTGATGAGCGAGCTCGACGCGGAGCGTCGCGAGCTGCTCGCTCGCGAGCTGGCGAGCGGTGGGCAGAGTGTGATCGCTACGACGGACCTCGCGCACGTGCCGGGCGCCGGTGAAGCAGCGGTGACGCGGCTTCGGGTCTCACCCGGTGCAATTCTCCAGGAGGCGCTGGCCGCATGAGACGGCGAGCACCTGTGGATCCGATCACGGGCGAGCAGGAGTTCCGTTCATGAGCAGAGTTGCCCCGCGTCGCCTGGCAGCACCGTTGGACGTTCTTGTCGGGGAGCTCGCGCCGCTCAGCACGCTTGCGCGTGTGCAGGAGATATGGGAGCGCACTGTCGGCTCTGCGATCGCGTCATCCGCCCGCCCGACCGCCGAGCGCGACGGCGTTCTCACGGTGATTTGCGAGGCGTCGGTGTGGGCGCAGGAGCTCGATCTGATGGCCTGCGAGTTGATTCCTCGCTTGAACGACGCGCTCGGCGGCGATGCCCTCCGGGCGCTGCGCTGTCGCAGCGGCTGAGAGGTTTTCCCCGAGACACAGCTCTGCTCGCCTTAATTTCTGCCATTTTGCAGGTATTTCGTGCTGTCGAAGGAGTCCGTTAGACCGTCCGTTGTGCTATTGTTTGGTGAAGGTACATTCGCCCCGGACCACGGTCCCAACGCCCTGGAATCCAGGGCGTTCGCACATCATCGAAAGGTCAGATTGGCTACTGCCGACAACGACAGCGCAACTGCACGCGAGCCCGACGAGGCCACCGCTGCGGGTGTCGCCAACACTTCCGCGGGCGTCAGCGATGGCTATGACGCGCAGGACATCACGGTGCTCGAGGGCTTGGAGGCCGTCCGTAAGCGTCCAGGCATGTACATCGGCTCGACCGGCATCATGGGCTTGCACCACCTTGTCTACGAGGTTGTCGACAACTCCGTCGACGAGGCGCTCGCTGGCTTCTGCACAGAGGTCGCCGTCACGATCCATCCCGACAACTCGGTCACAGTCAGCGATAACGGCCGCGGCATCCCGGTTGCGAGAATGGAGAAGGAGGGTCGCCCAGCCGTCGAGGTCGTGCTGACCGTCCTGCACTCCGGCGGCAAGTTCGGAGACGGGGGCGGCTACAAGGTCTCCGGTGGCCTGCACGGCGTCGGCGTGTCCGTGGTCAACGCCTTGTCCGAGCGGCTGCTCGTGCAGATCGACCGTGATGGTTACGCCTTCTCCCAGGAGTACTCGCGCGGAGCTCCCCAGGGCGAGCTTGTCAAGGGCGAGAAGCTCGCGTCTGGCGCTGCCACCGGCACTACGGTCACGTTCCTGGCGGACGCCGACATATTCGAGTCGCTGCAGTTCGACTTCCACACGCTCGAGGAGCGCCTGCGCGAGACCGCCTTCCTGACGAGGGGCCTGAAGATCTCGATCACCGACGAGCGTGGCGAGGGCCATTCCGCGGAGTTCCAGTACGAGGGTGGGATCGAGGACTTCGTGTCCTATCTGAACGAGAACAAGGACACCGTCCATCGCAAGGTCATCTTCTTCGCGGGCGAGTCCGATGAGGGCGCAGCCGAGATCGCGATGCAGTGGAACTCCTCTTATCAGGAGTCGATCCACTCGTTCGCCAACAACATCTCGACACGTGAGGGCGGCTCGCACATGAGCGGTTTTCGCTCGGCGCTTACGCGTACGATCAACAGGTACGCCCGCGAGAAGGGGCTGCTCAAGGAGAAAGAGGACAACCTCTCCGGCGAGGACGTGCGCGAGGGGCTGACCGCGGTGATCTCGGTCAAGCTGCGCGATCCCCAGTTCGAGGGCCAGACGAAGACGAAGCTTGGCAACCCGGGCATGGCTGGGTTCGTCGAGTCGATCGTCAACACCGGGCTCGGTGAGTTCCTCGAGGAGAATCCAAGCGAGGCGCGGGCAGTCATCATGAAGTCCGTCCAGGCCCAGCGCGCCCGCGAGGCGGCGCGTAAGGCACGCGACCTGACCCGGCGCAAGTCGGCGCTGGAGAACTCCACGCTGCCGGGCAAGCTCGCCGACTGCTCGGTCAAGGACCCTTCGCTGGCCGAGCTGTTCGTCGTCGAGGGTGACTCCGCCGGCGGCTCCGCCAAGCAAGGTCGTGACCGCAACACCCAAGCCGTCCTGCCGCTGCGCGGCAAGATCCTCAACGTCGAGAAGTCACGTATCGACAAGGTTCTGCAGAACACTGAGATTCAAGCCTTGATCACCGCGATCGGCACCGGCGTGCGGGACGAGTTCAACCTCGAGAACGCGCGCTACCACAAGGTGATTCTCATGACAGATGCCGATGTTGACGGCGCTCACATCCGGACGCTCGCGCTGACCCTGCTGTTCCGCGAGATGCAGGAGCTGATCGAGGCCGGCTATGTGTACATCGCCAAGCCTCCCCTCTACAAGCTCAAGCAGGGCTCGCGCGAGCGCTACATCGAAAAGGACTCCGAGCTCGAGGACATCTTGTTGTCGGACAAGTGGGAGAAGATCGAGGTCTTCGACCGCCACGCAACCCAGCTGAAGCTCACCGAGGCCCGCTGGCAGCGCTTCTCCCGACTGCTCAAGCAGTACGAGGGTTGGGCTTCGTCGTTGCGCGCGGTGCACGGTCACGACATGGTCCAGTTCCTCGAGGAGTCCTCGCTGCTGGGCGAGCAAGTGATGAGCGCGGAGGCGGCGATCGAGCTGCTGAGTCGCGCGGGGGTCGTAGGTGAGACCCATGCCACCGAGTTGATCGAGCAGGATCCGATCGAGATACGCGTGAAGGCAGTGGAAGCAAACACCGGCTTTGCCCGCACCCACCGTATCAAGCGGACCCTGTTCGACTCACAGGAGTACCGCCAGCTGGCGCGCGTGCACGCCCAGCTGATCGAGCTTGCCGGCACACCCGCGTTCGACGTGCGTCTGGGGGACGCCCGCGAAGTCGCCCCGTCCTTCGAGGCCCTCCGCACCGCCGTGATGACGGTTGCCCAGAAAGGCATCAAACTCCAGCGCTTCAAGGGCCTTGGCGAGATGAACGCCGATCAGTTGGGCGAAACCACGATGTCCCCGGCGACGCGCATGCTCGCGCAGGTCACTCTCGAGGATGCTGCCGTCGCTGACCGTATCTTCTCCAAGCTGATGGGCGACCAGGTCGAGCCGAGGCGAGAGTTCATCGAAGAGAACGCCCGCGCAGTCGCAAATTTGGATGTATGAGGAGCTACGCGTCTATGGCTCTCAGGATCAAGCAGGTCAAGGACGCAGTGAGCGAAGTGTGCTCCGCACACGAGCGATCGAGGACGCAGACCGATCATCCGGGATCGGCCAGCGCAGATCATGAGAGGCCATAGTGGCCAGTGCTGATGTGATCGGCGGCGGCAACGTCGAACCGCGCGCTCTCGAGGAGGAGATGCGCACCGCCTACCTCGACTACGCGATGTCGGTGATCGTCGGGCGAGCCTTGCCCGACGTGCGCGATGGTCTGAAGCCGGTGCACCGCCGCGTGCTCTACGCGATGAACGAGCTCGGTCTCGGCCCGACCCGCTCATACGCAAAGTGCGCCAAGATCGTCGGCGAGGTGATGGGCAACTATCACCCCCACGGCGACTCCGCGATCTACGACACGCTCGTGCGCATGGCCCAAGACTTCTCGATGCGCAACGAGCTCGTCGACGGCCAGGGCAACTTCGGCTCGGTTGACGACGATCCCGCTGCCGCTATGCGCTACACCGAGGCGCGTCTCGCCCGGATCGCCACCGAGATGCTGCGCGATCTCGACATGGACACGGTCGACTTCGTGCCCAACTACGACGGCTCGCGCCAGGAACCGCTGGTGCTCCCAGCCCGCTTCCCGAACCTGCTCGTCAACGGCTCCTCGGGGATCGCGGTCGGGATGGCTACGAACATCCCGCCACACAACCTGCGCGAGGTGGTGTCGGCGACTGTCGCCTACATCGAAGACCCGGAGATCGACACCGACGGGCTGCTCAAGCACATCAAAGGCCCAGACTTTCCGACCGGCGGGATAATCCTCGGCCACCAAGGCATCCGTGATGCGTACGAGACCGGCCGCGGGCGCGTGCGCGTGCAGGCGAAGGCCCACATCGAGCCGCTGCGCCAAGGCAAGGAGGCGATCGTCGTCACCGAGCTGCCGTTCATGGTCAAGAAGGGCGGGGACGGTGGACTGATCCAGAAGATCGCCGACCTCGTGCACGACAAGAAGATCGCCGAGATCTCCGACCTGCGCGACGAGTCCGACAAGCGCGGGATGCGGCTGGTGATCGAGCTCAAGCGGGACGTGATTCCCAAGGTCGCGCTGAACAAGCTTTACAAGCACACCTCGATGCAGTCGACGTTCGGCGTGAACATGGTCGCGCTTGTCGACAACGTCCCGCGCACGCTGAACCTGCGCTCGGTGATTCACAACTACGTCGCGCACCAGCGCGAAGTGATCGTACGCCGCACCAAGCACGAGCTGTCCGAGAAGGAGGCCCGCGCGCACATCCTCGAGGGGCTGCTCGTCGCGCTCGAGAACCTCGACGCGATCATCGACCTCATCCGCGCCTCGCGCGACCGTGAGAACGCCCGCGAACAGCTCATCGCCCGGTTTGAGCTGAGCACGATCCAGGCCAGCGCGATCCTCGATCTGCGCCTGTCCCAGCTCACGGCGCTGGAGGCCGATTCGATCAAACAAGAGCACGCCGACGTGACCGAGCGCATCACCGAGCTGCGCACGATCCTCGGCGATGAGACCCGCGTGATGGCCGTCATCAAGGAGGAGCTCTCGGAGATCTCAGAGCGCTTCGGCAGCGAGCGCCGCACCGAGATCAGCCACTCCGAGGACGAGATCGACATCGAGGACCTGATCGCCGACCAGCAGATGGTGATCACGATCACCCAGAGCGGTTACGTGAAGTCGCTGCCGCTCGCCACCTACCGTCAGCAGGCGCGCGGCGGGCGTGGGGTAACCGGAATGGACATGAAGGACGGCGACTTCATCGAGCACCTGTTCGTCTGCTCATCGCATGACTACCTGCTGTTCTTCTCCAACCGCGGGAAGGTCTATCGCTCGAAGGTCTACGAGCTGCCCGAGGCGTCGCGCACGGCGAAGGGTCGGGCGCTGGTCAACATCCTGCCGCTGCGCGAAGGCGAGCGGATCCAAGCGGTGCTTTCCACACGTGACTTCTCGGAGACCAAGTTCCTCGTGTTCGCCACGCGCAACGGGACCGTCAAGAAGACCGAGCTGCTCGCCTACAACACCCCGATCAAGGCCGACGGCATCATCGCGATCAAGATTCGCGACGACGACGAGCTGCTCGCCGTCCGCGCCGTCGATCCCGACGACGAGATCATCATGGTCTCCCGTGCCGGTCTCGCCGTGCGCTTTGCCGAGTCTGACGCCCGTTCGATGGGCCGCGACACTACCGGCGTGCGCGGTATGGGCGTCGGTGGGGCACCGCGCCAGGATGGTGTGGTCGGTCGGGTGATCGCGATGGACGTCGCTCGGGACGACATGGATCTGCTCGTCGTCACCGAGAACGGCTATGGCAAGCGCACCCAGATCGGCCAGTACCGCAAAACCAACCGCGGCGCGAAAGGTGTGAAGACGATCGGGCTCACCGAGCGTAAGGGCGGCCTGGCGGGAGCACTGGTCGTGCGCGAGCACCAAGATCTCGTCTTCATCTCCGTCGGAGGCATGGTCCAGCGCACCTCCGCCGCCGGCATCTCTCAGCAGGGCCGCGCTGCGACCGGTGTGCGCGTCATGAATCTGAAGGAAGACGACCTCGTCAGCGCCGTCGCGCTCATCGTCGACACCGACACCGACGATGGCACTGCCGATGAGAACGTCACCGGCGCAACCTCGGTCGAAGGCTCTGCAGCGCCTGACGAGCTCCCGCCCGAGGGGACGTCCGCCGAGAACGGCGTCCCGCCCGTGGAGCCCCCTGCCGGAGGATAGGTCTGCGGCCCCTGTCGGACGATAGGCCTGGCGCGCGTCATCTCCGTCCGCTACTCTCACCAGACCAGAGAAAGGAGGTGGTCCGTACGCTTAGTCACAGTTCTCGCGGGACCCTGGAGGTGACCGGCCGCTAGGTCGGAGGCTGGACCGCTTAGCGGAATCCAACCCGGGACACCCCGAGACGATCGCCGGACCTGGTCCCTCCGGCAGCAGCGTGAGCCGTCTCGGTCATTCCAGTCAGAGTCGTATCGCGAGGGGCGTTCTGTCGAGGATGCCCCTCGCTTAGAACCTGTTTCAGAAAGATTGGCGCGTCCGGGATGCGCCCCAACCGCACCGCCTATTTCGAAACGGGTTTTATCGGTTTATCTCTTTGAAGACCATGCCGCATGCGGCATGGTCCGGGGCCGCACATGTGCGGCCCCGCCGGTCGGCACATGTGCCGACCGGAACTACCCAAAATGGCTGATCCAGTGGCTTGTTCCCAGCCGGTTGCGCTAGGCAGCCTGAGGCAGATACTGCAGCCACGCCGTCGGAATCGTCGGGCTGGCGACATGGATGAAGATCTCCGCCCTCGGTGTGCGCGGGGCACGCTTGGGGTGCATGCCCGCCTGACGCGGCAGCCGATCGCCCTTGCGCCGATTGCACGGCGCGCACGAGGCGACGATGTTCTCCCAACTGGAGTTTCCACCCTTCGAGCGCGGGATCACGTGATCCACGGTCAGGTTCGAGCGCGACCCGCAGTATTGGCACATCCACCCGTCACGCGCGAACACAGCACGCCTGGTGATCTTGCGCCGGTGCGCGTCCCGGGGCACCCGGACGTAGCTGACCAGCCTGATCACGACCGGTCGCGCGACCGTCGAGCTCTCGGAGTGCAATTCCCAGCGTCCCCGCTCCAGCAGCTCCGCCTTGTCCTTCAACAGCAGCACCACGGCCCGTCGTACCGAGCACACGTTGATCGGCTCGTACGTTGCGTTCAAGACGAGCACCCGGCCACTGTCAGGCCCGCGCCGCCGGGGCTCTGGTGGCGGCACGGACCTGAGTACTGCAGGTGGAACGATGCTATCCATCTACAGCGCCGGAGTGTAGCGGTGGCGCCGACCCATCGTGGCGATCGATCGCGGCGCAATTCCCGCTCGCGCTCGGGCCCCGCGCGATCTCGTTGCTCCCGCATCCGGCGCGGTAGGACCCGAGCACACGTGCCTGTTCGCAAATCTCCCGCAACCCGGCGAGGGCTTGCGTGACCGATTGCTCGCCCATCTGACCCTGCAGATCCACGAAGAACATGTAGCTGCCCATCCGCTCGCGCCTGGGCCGTGACTCGATCTTCGTCAGGTTGATCGCGCGACGCCCGAACTCGTCCAGGCATCGCACCAGCCAGCCGGGACTCTCAGCGCCAGGACCCCAGAAGACCAGAGACGTCTTCCACTCGCCCTCGCCGAGCAGCCGCAGCGGCGGCCCCTCGTTTGCTCGCCGAGCGGTCTCGTCCGAGCGCGCAAGCCATACGAACCGCGTTTCGTTGTCGTCTCTGTCCTGGACTCCTTCCCTGATCACCGTTCCGCCGTAGATCTCGGCTGCGAGGATAGTTCCGAGAGCCGCCTGCCCGGGCCGTCCACCGCCGCAGACGATTCGCACCGCCTCCGCAGTCGAGCTTGCCGCGAGCACGGTCGCGTGCCCGAGCTCGCCGCGCAGAAGCCGCTCGCACTGGCCGGGCACCTGCGGATGGGTCAGCACAGTCTCGATCTCATCCAGCCCGAGGTCCTGACCGGCGATCAGCGAATGTCTCACCGACAGGAGCGCCTCGGCGACTATCTCCAAGCCCGCATCCTCTTCTGCCAGCAGGTCCAGCGTCACGCTCACGGACCCGTCGAGCGAGTTCTCGATCGGCACGACAGCCCACTCCACATCTCCCCGTCTCAATGCCAAGATCGTGTCGTAGATCGTCCTCAGCGCAACGGGCTCCACTGCGCTCGCGCAGGCGCTCGCCAGCAGCGCCTCCTCGGTGAACGTCCCCTCCGGTCCGAGATACCCGACGCGCGGGCGCTCGGCGCCGTCGGCGCTCTCAGCTGGCGGACTGCCTGGCGACATCGTCATTGCTGCTGCTGCTCCACTCCCCGCTCCTGGGCGGGCTCAGCGCGAGGCGCACCGCCTCCGCCTCCTCTGGCGAGAGCTCCAGCTCTCCTTGTCCGCCGTGCACCTGCTTGGCATAAACCCGCGCTTGGTCGCGATGGTGTATGCACGACAACACGATCCCCGACTGGGCATCGTCGAGCAGGGCGATCGACATCGACTGCTGGCCCGACAGCTCGTTGTAGGCGTCGTAGCGCACGAGCGACCGGTGTGCGATCGCTCCGTGCAGCGCCGTCTCCGCGCCCGCAAGCCTTCCGTCCAGCCGCGCCGCCACGTCCTCTACGTACCCGCGCAGCGCCTCGAACGCGTCCTGCATGTCGGCGGCGTGCGCCACCACGTCGCGCTCGCCCTGCTCGCCGATCACAAGTCGCTGCGAGCGCCTCAACCGGCGCACGGACAGCGCCAGCATCCCGCACGCGATCAACGCGATCGCGGCCAACCCCGCGGCGGCGATCGCGATGATGCCCTGCGTGTCGGTGATCGCGGCGGCACTCATCCTCGCCACAACTTAGCGATCGCTCGCGGGCCCGTGGCGCATGAGCGAGAATGTCTTCAGGAGCCTTAGCGCCGTTCCAGCCTCCGCGCCCACCCCAGATCTCGGAGCACCGGGCTCGACCGCCCGGGGCCTATGACCCGAAAATGGCCAGGTAAGTGCTCTTGTTGTTTTCGGTATCCGTCTCGCCCGGCACCGGCTCGACGCGCACTTCGACCTTCGACGCGACTCCGCTTGGAACTTTTTCGACCGGTATGTCGACGTTAGCCTTCGTGCCGGCCTGCATCGAGTTGATCGTCTTCGTCGCCTTCAGCTGGCTGCCCTGGGCCGTTACCGTGACGTCCACCTTGACGTTCGTCTCGGGGTTTTCACCCGCGTTTTCAACCGTCACCGTGAACGTCGGATTGGATCCGCCGCTGATGTGGTTCAACGTCGGTTCGCTGGCCAGCGTGTTGGCCCCGACGCTCACCCCGATCAACGAGCTGCCGTGGGTGCCCGGAGCGAGTGCCCCGTTCTGCGCGGAGCTCGCCGACTGCCCGGTGATGCGCGAGAGCACCGTGTTCGGTTCCAGCCAGCCGATGTTTGGCAGGAAGTTCGAGGTGGCAACGGTTTGTCCTTCGGCTCCGGCCGCCTTCAGCGTCTGCTGGATCAACGGCGCGACCCGCTGGGAGTAGATCACGTCAGAGGCGAGAAACATCTCCATGTCACCGGCGATCAGCGTGCTTGCCTGCTTGGCCTGCCCGCCCAGCGCCGTGCGCAGCAGGTTGGCGACCTTTTCGACGCCTTCGGCGCGCAGGTCCAGAGCCAGCAGCAGATCGCGCTGCGCCGAGCTCATTTCTCCGGGGACACTCAATCCCTTCGCCTGAGTGGCCTGCTTCTCGGCTTCGAGGTGCAGCTGGTTAACCTGCGTCTCGACGTTCAGGGCCGGCTTGGCGCTCGCGCCGGACAGCGCCGAGAACAACGGCTGTGAAACCTGCTGGTCCGATTCGCCGACGATCCTGCTCACGTCGTGGCTGTATTCCTTCAGGGCCTGCGTCTTCTGACTTTTCAAGCAGCCGTTCACGATCAGCACGATCACGATCAGCAGCACGACACCGACGCCCGCCGCGACGCGCCGACGCACCATCACGGTGTGCTCGTCGTGCGAATCCGCTCCCCCCGCGTGCTGGGGACGTCGCGGACGGGGACTCTGCGGCGCTCGCGGCGCTCGGGCTGCCGGGCGAGGCGCTGTCTCCTCGCCGTCGTCAAAAAACGACAATAGCTATGTGCTCCTTTGCAGGGACTTGTTCATGCGCAGCGCACCAGTATGACTGCCGACCGTATCGCCTGTGAACCTGCAACTTCTCGGTCAGTCCGCTCTTTCCTGCGCTTTTGTGCAGGGAGCTTGCCTGCGGGCGGCGAACGCGCCAGCTGGTGGACTCGCTCGAAACCCTCGTCCAAGACCGTCTCTCGCGGGTCGGCACCCCGACCGAGACCACCCCTGGCGGGCTACCGGCGACGGCTCCGACCATCGCGGTCACGTCCCCCGCAGCCACACCCACGGCAGCCACGCCCGGGATGCCGACCTCGATCGCCGCTGCACGCACCTCGGGAGGAAACCTTCCTCTTCCCGCAAACCCCGGCGAGGGTTCCCGGGAGGGCTCGCTTCTGCACGGCCGCTACCGTCTGCTCGAACGTCTCGGCGCCGGCGGCTTTGGCGTGGTCTGGCGCGCGCAGGACGAGCTGCTGCACCGCGAGGTCGCGCTCAAGCGAATAGCGCTTTCACCGGAGCTGTCCTCGCTCGAGGGCCACGACGATCTGCAGGCCGGCGAGCGTGCCAGCCGCGAGGCGCTGGCCGCGGCGCGCCTCGCGCACCCCGCGATCGTTGCGCTGTATGAGGCCTACGTAGACGACGACGCGTTCTACCTCGTCTCCGAGCTCGTCCACGGCGACACCCTGGCGCAGCTCATCGCCCAGCACGAGCTTTCCGACGAGGAGCTGCTCGAGATCGGTGTCGCGCTTGCTCAAGCGCTTACCCACGCCCACGCGCGCGGGGTCATCCATCGGGACATCAAGCCCCAGAACGTGCTCGTCCCCCGCGATCGGACGCGTGACACGCCGGCGAAGCTGACCGACTTCGGTGGCGCCAGTCTCTCCGGCGTCGACGCGCTCACGCGCACCGGCGAGACACTCGGCACGCTTGCCTACATGGCTCCAGAGCAGAGCGAAGGCCTCGAGGTCGGCGAGTCCGCAGACCTCTACTCGCTGGCGCTCGTCCTGTATGAGGGATTCACCGGCGTGAACCCCGTCCGCGGACCCAATCCAGCCGCCACCGCACGGCGCATCGGGCGTGCGCTTCCCCCGCTCGGCGCTCGGCGTCCGGACCTGTCGCCGCAGGAACTGGCGCCGGCCCTCGACACAGCCCTCGCGGTCGACCCTGTCTGCCGCGGAACGCTGGAGGAGCTGCGCGCCGCGCTCGAACAGGCTCTGGCGCAAGGGCTGACACCCAGGCGCGGTTTTCTGCGCACGAGGATCACGCCGCGCCGCGCAGACTCGCTTGTCTCCCCAGATCGCTCTGCATCGGGCACGCAGCTCGCGGCAGGGACTGGTGCGCGTCGGGCGGTGGTCCCTGCTCGTCGCACCGGCGGCGTGCGCGAGGCTGCTCCAGCACACCGGGTCGACCTCGATGCTCCCCCCGCGCAAGACGCGGAGGTCAGCGATCAGAACGGCGTGCCGGCCGAGACCCGGCGCTTTCTGCTCCCGCGCGCGGTCTGGCTCGGATGTGCGCTCGCCGGCGCTGTCTGGCAAGTGGGGAGCGGCCGTCCTGGGATCGCACTGCTCGTGCTTGCCGCCGCCGCTCCCCTGCTGTTGATGGGACGCCGCTTCGGCGCCGGCTGGCTGGCGGCGGGGCTGGCCCCGCTCCTGGGCTGCGTCGGTCTGGCCGGCGCATATCCGGCACTTGCCGGTCAGGCTGGGCGTTGGTCACAGCGCGCGGTGCTGGGCGCGCTGGGCTATTGGTGGCTGACGCTCGCCGAGCCCTTGCTCGCCGGCAGCTCGTCCGGTTCGCGCCTGTGGCTCGGCGCGCCCGCCGGCACGCCCTCCCGCGCGGTCTGGGAGGGCTCGCTGGACAGCACCGCCGCCCACGTCCTCGGCCCGTCGCTGACCTTCGGTGTGCTGTTCGGCGCGATCCTGTGGGGCGCCGGCGCCGCCGTGCTGCCGTGGATCGTACGTGGCGGCGGCGCGATCCGCGACACGCTCGCAGCTGTCGCCTGGTCGGCTGTCCTACTTGCCGCCACGCCCTACTTCGACGCTGGTCTGTCCAGTGCCGCGACGCTCCCGCATCCGCGTGGGCCCGTCCTCGGTGCGATCCTCGGGGCCGTTATCGCGATCGCCGCGCGCGCCCTGCGCGGCCCGGTCTGAATCCCGGCACCCTTAGAGTGCCTGCAAACCGTCGGAGGCCAAAACTCGACCGGCGCCACCCCAACCATGAATCCGCTGAGAGCACTCGAGACCAGGATCGCCAATATCGTCGAAGGCGCGTTCGGGCGCGCGTTCCGCTCGGAGGTGCGCCCGATCGAACTGGCGCACAAGCTCGCACGCGAGATGGACGAGCATCGCACTGCCTCGGTCTCGCGCACGTATGCGCCGAACGAGTACTCGGTCTGGCTCTCCCCTGAAGACCGCGCTCGCTACGAGGGCGTCGAGCAGGAGGTGATCGAGGAGCTCTGTGCCTACCTGCTCGAGCATGCCCGCCGCGAGCAGTTGATCCTCGCCTCACAACCACTGATCTCCTTCCAAACCGACGAGGCCCTCTCGCTCGGAGAATTCGGGATCCAGGCGCGGCTTGTCCGAGCGGGCGGTCACAGTGACGAACGATCGGGGACGCCGCCGCAGGAGCCCGTAGTCGGCCAGCACCCGGTCGAGCCCCTCGACGAACATGGCCAGACGATGATCTACAGCACCTCAGCGCGCGGAAACCCGATCCACGAGTCTCCGGCCCGCCACCCCGCACGGGCGCTGCTGTCGGTCGGCGGCAAACGCCTGGTGATTCCTCCCGAAGGGGGCGTGATCGGTCGCAGCCGCGATTGCGACATCGTGCTTGACGACACCGGCATCTCCCGTCGTCACGCCGAGCTTCGTCACGAGACCGGCGGCTGGACCGTGACCGACCTGGACTCGACCAACGGCGTGCGCGTCAACGGTCGGGACATTCACGGTTCTCATCCGCTGCATGCGGAGGATCGTCTCGAGCTGGGCTCCACGGAGATCGTCTTCGACATCTCATGACCACGCTCGCGCCCGTATCGGTGGCACTCAAGTTCGGCTTTCTGGCCGTGCTCTATCTGTTTCTGCTGTGGGTCGCGCGCAGCGCGCTGCGCGATCTGCGTGGCGCGGGATCCGCGTCCTCTCTGCAAGCCCCCGCCTCTTCGGTCCCGCAGGATGCGACGGGTCTGCACTCGGCTTCGAGCATCGGCGTGGCCGACCTCTCCGGCCGCGCCCCGCGGCTGGTGGTGGAGCGGGCGCCGGGACATGATCCGGGGATGATCTATGACCTCGACGGAGACGTCGTGCTCGGCCGGGGCGAGCGCGCGGAGATCCGCCTCGAGGACCCATTCGCCTCGTCGCGACACGCGCGCGTCTACCAGCAGGGCAACATCCTGGTGATCGAGGACCTGCGCTCCACCAACGGCACGTACCTCAACGAGGAGCTGCTCGAGACGCCCCGACCTCTGCATCCAGGCGATCGCATCAGGATCGGCGACTCCGAGTTCACGTTCGAGGTCGATTGACGATGGGAACGCTTGCAACGATCGCCGCGGCCTTGGCCCGCATCTTTGCGCCTACGGGCAGGGCGGTCCGATGATCCGCGTCGCCGAGCAGTACGCCACCACCGACACGGGCCGTCAGCGGCGCGCGAACGAGGACTCGCTGCTGGCACGTTCGCCTTTGTTCGTCGTCGCCGACGGGATGGGCGGCGCGCAGGCCGGGGAGGTGGCGTCGAGGATCGCGGTCGACGTCTTCGAGAAAGGCCTGGGCGACGCCGGCGAGCCCGAGAGCGACCTTGCCGAGCGCGCGAACGCCGCCAACGCGCGTATCCACGAACTTTCTCACAGCAATGCCGAGCAAGCGGGTATGGGCACGACCCTGACGGCGGTCTATGTCGCCCCCGAGGAGATCGCGATCGCACACGTCGGCGACAGTCGTGCCTACCGTCTGCGCGATGGCGAGCTCCTGCGCCTGACCGACGATCATTCGCTTGTCGACGAGCTGATGCGCCAGGGCAAGATCACGCCCGAGGAAGCCGTCGATCACCCGCAGCGCTCGGTGATCACCCGTGCGCTCGGACCCGAGCCCGTAGTCGAGATCGACACGCGCTCTTATCCCGCTCGCGCGAACGACGTCTACCTGCTGTGCAGCGATGGCCTCACGACGATGGTCCCGGAGAAGCGCCTGTCGGAGATCCTGCGACGGAACCCACGCCTGCACGACGCCGGCGAGGCGCTGATCGCGGCTGCCAACGAGGCGGGCGGCCGGGACAACATCACGGTTGTGCTCTTCCGCTTGGAGGATCCTGCTGCGCCCCAGATCTCCGCCGGCCCGGATACGGTGGATCAGTCCGCCCTGCCCGTTGACGGCGTCAGCTCTGCTTCCGCCACAGCCTCCGAGCCCGCCGGCACGTCCGCTCCCACGCTCCTTGCCCCGCCCACGCGCGCCGACCCCTCAGCGCCGGTGCAACCTCGCAGTCCGCGCCTGCCCTCCCTCGCCGGAGAATCGGGTGCAACTCGTGGGAAGCGCCCGCGTCTACGACGCGCGGCGGCGCTGGCGATCGCTTTGGTCGTGCTCGGACTGATCGCCTCGGGTGCTTATCTGGCCCTCGAATCGGTTTATTTCATCGGCACCAACAGCCGCGGCCTGGTCACGCTCTATCGCGGCGTGCCCTACCAGCTGCCCGGTCCCATCAAGCTGTACAGCAGCGACTACGTGACGGGCGTCAGCGCCTCGACGCTCTCTTCCTCACGGCGACACACGCTGCTCGACCACTCGCTGCGCTCCGAAGGCGACGCGACCGGTCTGCTGCACAGCCTCGAACTGGGGCAGCTGGGGGAATAGGCGGTCGTGGCCATGATCTTGCGCTCAGGTTTCGAAGGCCCGTCCGTGCGGATGCCGGCATGACCGGTGGACGTCGATGAACAAGCCGATCGTTCGCCTGTACGGGCTTGTCGTCCTGCTGTTCGCGCTGCTCATCGCGTTCACTTCGCGCTGGACGGTCTTCGAAGCCGCCTCGTTGCGTCAGAACGCGTTGAACAGGCGCTCGCTGTTGCAGCAGGAACGTATCCAGCGCGGCAGGATCCTCGCCGCCGACGGGACGGTCCTGGCGCGCAGCGTGCGCGGGCGCGAAGGGACCTATCAGCGGACCTACCCGACCGGCGAAGAGTTCGCCAACGCGATCGGCTACTCCTACACCGACCTCGGTCAGGCCGGGCTCGAGCGCTATCGCAACCCTTCGCTGGACGGCGAAGGGAGCGCGACGAACCTGCAGGCGATCCTCGACCAGCTGCAAGGCAAGCGCAGGCAGGGTGACGAAGTCCGTACGACGCTGGACCCCGCGGCCCAGCGGACGGCGATCACGGCGCTTGGCGAACACAAGGGCGCCGTCGTCGCATTGGATCCGCGCACCGGGGCGGTCAGGGTGATGGTCTCCACGCCGAGCTTCGACCCTAACCAGCTGCGCTCGACGCGAGCCTATGAACGGCTCTCGCGCGACACGGCCGGGACGCCGCTCATCAACCGCGCCACCCAGTTCGGCTACGCCCCCGGCTCGACGTTCAAGGTGGTGACAGCCACCGCCGCGATCGACTCCGGTGAGTACACGCCGCAGTCGCTCGTCAGCGGTCGCGACGGCATCATGGTCTCTGGCGTTCCGCTCTCCAACGACGAACACGAGAGCTTCGGGCAGCTCACGCTCACCGAAGCGCTCGTCAAATCCGTCAACACGGTCTACGCCCAGGTCGCCGAACACGTCGGCAAGCAGACCCTCGCTCGCTATATGAGCCGCTTCGGGTTCAACCGCAAGCCGCAGCTGGACTATCCGGCTGAACAGATGTCGGTCAGCGGCGAGTATCTCGGTCAGCGGCTGCTCTCACCCACAAGCCGGTTTGTCGACGTCGGACGCATGGGCATCGGTCAGGACAAACTGCAGGTCGTCCCGCTGCAGATGGCCCAGGTCGCGGCGGCCGTGGCGAACGGCGGGCGGCTGATGGTTCCGCATCTGACCGAACGGATTGTCGATCCCGAAGGCCGCACGGTCCTGCTGGTCAAGCCGCGCGTGCAGTCAGTCGTGATGAAGCCTGCAACCGCGACTGCGCTCACGGGCATGATGGAAGCGGTGGTCAACGAAGGCACTGGTACGGCGGCCCAGATCCCTGGTGTGCAGGTGGCCGGCAAGACCGGTACCGCCGAGACGCAGATCGGGACGGCGGTCAACAACGTCTGGTTCATCGCGTTCGCGCCCGCTTCGGACCCGCGCGTGGCGATCGCCGTGACGTTGCAGGATGTCCCCGGCCAGGGGGCTGCATTCGCGGCGCCCGTCGCGCGCCAGGTGATGGAGACGCTGCTGAATGGCTGAGCTGGCTGAGATCCAGATTCCCACCCGCAATCGCACCCGCGATCCAGTCCTGGCGCGAGCCGATGGTTGAGCCCGACACGATCATCGACGGCCGCTACCGGGTGCTTTCGCGCCTGGGTTCCGGAGGCATGGCCGACGTGTATCTCGCCGAAGACCAGCTGCTCGGTCGGCGGCTCGCGGTCAAGGTGCTGCATCACCACTTCGCCGAGGATCAGGAGTTCGTCGAGCGCTTTCGTCGCGAGGCTTCCAGCGCCGCCGGGCTCTCGCACCCGAACATCGTCGGCATATTCGACCGTGGCGAGTGGGATGGCACCTACTACATCGCGATGGAGTACGTCCCCGGACGCTCGCTGAAGGCGCTCGTGCGCGAACAGGGCCCGCTGCACCCGGTCGTCGCGATCGACATCGTCACGCAGATCCTGCAGGCCGCGAAGTTCGCGCACGCTCGTGGCGTGATCCACCGCGATCTGAAGCCGCACAACGTGATCCTCGACGAGGAGGGCCGTGCGCGCGTGACCGACTTCGGCATCGCGCAGGCGGGGGCGTCGGACATGACGCTGACGGGCTCGATCATGGGCACCGCCCAGTACCTCTCCCCCGAGCAGGCCCAAGGACACGCCGTCAGCGCCGCGTCGGATCTGTATGCGGTCGGCGTGATCCTGTACGAGCTGCTGACCGGTGTCGTTCCCTTCGACGGCGATACGGCCGTGGCGATCGCGTTCAAGCAGGTCTCCGCGCAACCGCTTGCACCCAGCGCGGTGAACCCGACGGTGCCGGCGGCCCTCGACGAGATCGTGCTGCGAGCGCTCGCAAAGGATCCGGCTGCGCGCTATGCCAGCGCGGATGAGTTCATCGCGGCTTTGCAGGCTGCCCGCGAGCACCTGCCCGTCTCGGCCGCGACCGCGATCTTCGCGACGCAGCCTCCGGGGACGGGCGCCTACGAGGTCGTGCCGCCGGGCATGGCGATCCCCCCGGGCGTTCCTCCCGCCGCCCTCTTGCTGCCCGCCGATGGGGCCTCGCTCGGCTCCGTGCCGCCGAATGGCGCGGACGAGCAGGCCGACGCGAGACGCCGCCGCCGGCTCCTGCTTTGGGGCTTGGCCGTCGCCGCCGCGCTGCTGGTCGCGGTGGCTGCGGTGCTGCTGCTGACGCAGCCGTCCTCGGATAAGCGGGTGACGGTGCCAAGCGTGGCGGGACAGAGCGAAGCGGCGGCGAGCTTGACGCTGCGCGACGCGGGTTTGATCCCTGTCCCTGCGCTGACCGCCAACACCTCGGTCGCGAGCGGTGTGGTCATCGACCAGACGCCGCCGGCCGGGAGCGTGGTGGCGAAGGGCACGCGCGTGACGATCGCCATCTCCACCGGTCCCGGCAGCTCTCCGCTGCCGAACGTCGTCGGCCTCACCGCGTCGCAGGCGACGGCAAAGCTGAAAGCGGCGGCCTTCAAGCCCACCAGCGAAACCCAGCCGAGCGCCACGGTCGCGAGCGGGCATGTGATCTCGACCGATCCGCCCGCCGGCACGGTTGCGCAAGCGGGCAGCTCGGTCACGGTGCTCGTCTCCGGCGGTCCCGCCCAGACCAGCGTTCCGGACGTGCTCGGCCAATCCCGCGCCGCCGCGGAAGCGTCGCTGACGAACGCGAAGCTGGCAGCCGGCACGATCACGCAACAGACCTCGGCTGAACAGTCGCCTGGGACCGTGATCGAACAATCACCGCCCGCGGGCTCATCGCTGCCTGCCGGTGGCAAGGTCAATCTGACGGTTGCGCAGGCGCCCACCGAAGTGGCGGTCCCGAATGTGGTGGGCCAGAACGAGGCCCAGGCCTCCGCTGCGCTCGGAAAGGCCGGGTTCACACCCCAGGCGAGCACGCAGACGACAACCGAAGCGTCGCAGGTCGGCATCGTGCTCAGGCAGAGCCCGGAGGCCGGCCACAAGTCTCGCAAGGGCGCAACGGTCACGATCGCGGTTGGCGTGCTCGGCCCGCAGACGACCCCGACGACCACGACCACGCCGACCCCTCCAGCGACCCCATCCCCACCGGCGGCAAGCGGGTGAGTCGCATGAGCGACCCTTCTGCATCTCCTGTGTCTGCGCCCGCGGGTTCCGGGGCGGGCGCCCCTGCGCAAACGCTCACTGTCGCGGTGCTCTCCGGGGGGCGCTCATCCGAGCACGAGGTCTCGCTCGCCTCTGGCGCCGCGATCGGCGAAGGCCTGCTTGCGGGCGGTCACGAGGTGATCGCGATCGAGATCGACCGCGACGGAAGATGGCGGCACGGGGATGAGCCCGTGAGCGTGTGTCCCGGGGAGGGTTTGCTCGGCGCTGACGTCGTGTTCGGAGCGCTGCACGGTCCGTTCGGCGAGGACGGGATCGTCCAAGGGCTGCTCGAGACACTTGACGTCGCCTATGTCGGCGCGGGCATCGCCGCTTCGGCGGTCTGCATGGACAAGGTCATGTTCAAGCGCCTGCTGTCCGCGACCACCCCTGCCGTTCCGCAGGTCGACCACGTAGGGGTTCGTGAATCGCGCTGGCGCGCCGAGCCCGCCCGGGTTCTGAGCGAGGTCGGTGAGCTGGGGCTGCCTGTCTTCGTCAAGCCCGCCCACCTCGGCTCGTCGGTGGGGATCGTGAGGGTCACAGACTCCACCCAAGTCGCGGATGCCTTGGAGCAGGCGTTGAGGCATGACGAGCTGGCGATCGTCGAGGCGCTCGCCCCCGGTATCGAGGTGGAGTGCGGCGTGCTCGGGCTGGGCGCCGCGCAACGGGCGCCGGACGCTCCCCGGGCGCCGACCACTCCCCGGGCGCCGGGCGCTCCCCGGGCGCTGGCCTCCGAGCCCGGGGAGATCGTCTTCGCCGGCGAGTGGTACGACTACGCCGCGAAGTACACGCCTGGAGGGATGGAGCTCGTCGTCCCGGCGCGCATCTCCGATACCGCCCGTGCCCGGGTTCGGGAGCTCGCCGTCGAAACGTTCGCCGAGGTCGGCTGTGAGGGTCTCGCCCGCGTCGACTTCTTCGTGGATGGCGAGTCGGTGCTGGTCAACGAGCTCAACACGATGCCCGGATTCACTCCTACGAGCGTCTACGCCAAACTGATGTCCGCCTCGGGCATTCCCTACCCGGAGCTGCTTGACCGCCTCTGCCGCCTTGGTATCGAGCGCCACGAGGGACGCCGGACACGCCGGTATTGACCTACCTGAACAGCGTCACCTCTGAGATTTCGGCGACTTCGCTGGAAGGTGGCAGCTTGACGATCCAGATCAGGTAGTAGCGATACGGGGAGGCGCCGCTCGGGTCGCTCAGGGTGATCGTCGAGCTGGCGCCGATCGTCCGCGCCGGAGCGAGCTGCGTCCAGCCACGCTGGGTCAACGATGTCGTGTTGCCGTAGGGCAGGCTCTGATGAAAGTCGTTGGATGCATAGATGCCCGCCATGAATCCGGGTGTCGGCGTCTGGATCTCGATCGTCCGCGCCCGTATCCCCGGAGCTGCGTCCAGATACAGGCCGACGCCGGGCTTGTTGCCCAGCGTCCCTTCGACGTAGTGCTCGGTGCTCCAGGTCGTGTTGGGGTCGCCGTCGACGACGTTCGCGACCTGGGTGGGGTGTTCAGGGCCCGTGCCGAACGGGTTGTAGTCGTGCGCGGCAGTCTGACTCAGGCGGACCGCCGTCAGGCCGTGACTGGCCGGCACGTTGGGAGCCACCCCGCTGTGGGTATGCCCGGCGGCCAGCACCAGGATGAGCGCGACGATCGCGCAAAGCAGGGCGAGCGACACCGCCCAGCGCGCGGGGTGGCGCATCCGCCAGGGCAGGCGCCGGCGCGAGCGGCGCGGCAGCGTGCGCAGCACGCTCGTGACCTCACCGGTCGCCTGTCCGGAGCGCGAGGTCTCGAGCGCGAGCGCCTCCTCGAGGTCTGAGACCATCGTCGCGGCGTTCGGATACCTCTGCCCGAGGTCCGCGGCGGTTGCGTGTTCGACCACGGCCGCGGTAGCGGCAGAGACTTCGGGCCGGCGCGACTGCACGTCGGGCACCTGCTCGCGCACATGGCGCATCGCCACCGCGACCGGTGTCTCGGCGCTGAAGGGGACGGCGCCCGTCAGCATCTCGTACAGCACGATCCCCAGCGAGTACAGGTCCGACTGCCCGGTGACCGGCTGCCCGAGCGCCTGCTCGGGGGAGACGTAGTCGGTCGTGCCGAGCACCCGTCCGTCCATCGTCAGTCCTTCCTCCGAAAGCGTTCGCGCGATTCCGAAGTCGGTGATCTTGGCGGAGCCTTCGCTTGAGATCAGCACGTTCTGCGGCTTGACGTCGCGGTGCACGATCAGGCGCTCGTGCGCGGCGCCGAGCGCGCGCGCGATCTCGATCGCGTAGGCGAGCGCCTGGGTGATCTCAAGCGATGGCCCCTCTCGCCGGATGAGCTGCTTGAGCGTCTCGCCCTCGACGTACTCGAGCACGATGTATGGGGTGCCCGCCGCCTCGCCGCCGTCCTTGGGCTCCAGGCCCTGACCCATGTCGTCGTCGTGCGTGGAGGGCTCCTCACCGGCGTCGATCACCGTCACGATGTGTGGATGGTTGAGTTGCGCGACCGCTCGCGCCTCGCGCCGGAAGCGCTCCAGCTGGTCGGAGTCCGCGGCGATCTCGCGGTGCATCAGCTTGATCGCCACGGGCCGCTCGAGCACGGTGTCGAACGCTCGGTACACGGTCGACATCCCGCCGCGACCGATTTCGGCATCGAGGCGGTAGCGCCCGCCCAGCAGGGTTCCGATCGGGGCTCGCGTCACGATCGGTGGCGGGTTGAGGTGGGTGTGGCGTGGACCCTCAGGTTCATCCGTCCTTATTCTGCGTGCTGCGCAGGCGGCCGAGCGCAAGCGCCGCGATCAGGCAGCGATAGGCGGCATACGGAAGCAGCGAACGCTCGCTCACCCACCGCCGGCGCAACAGTCTGGCACTCACCAGCGTCGAGACGAATGCGCTGCCGGCCCCCGCCGCGAGCGTGGGCCGGGCTCCGTCCGGGAGGCCCCGCCGTCGCAGCCGCCACGCCTTCAACGCGCCGGCTCCGAGGATCACCGGCAGAGCTGCGTGCCAGGACAGCGCGACCGCGTCCTCACGGGCAAATCCGCGCCCTCGCGCGGCCGTGAGTGTCGCGCCGCTGCGCGACACGCCGGGAATCAGCGCGATCGCCTGTGCGACCCCCAGCGCCAGTCCGTCCCGTGGACCGGCGTCCGCCTCGCGCCGGGTCCCCCGCGGAGCAGAGCCTCCATCCGGCGTAGGCCCTCCATCCGGCGCAGGAGGACCTGAATCCGGCGCAGAATCTCTATCCGGCGTTGGTCTTGCGTCCGGCGTAGACCCTCCATCCGGCGCAGGCCATGCACCGTGTCCCGGGCGCACGTCGGCGAGGGCCATCGCAACCGCTCCTGCGACGAGCCCGACGGCGATCGAGCACGGGCCGCCGAGCCGTCGCTCGATCGGTTGCTCCAGCAGATACCCGGCGATCGCGGGCGGCGCCAGCGAGAGCGCGACCACCACCGCGCGCGCGCGATCCAACCGCAAGGCAGCCTCGAGGAGCTCTTCGCGCATGTCGATCGCCAGCGCCAATCCCGCGCCCGCGTGCAGGGCGACCTCGAAGCTCTTACGCAGCTCGGGCTCCAGCTCGGCGTAAGGCCAGCCGGCAAGCCAGGGGATCAGGGATGTATGGCCGGAGGATGAGACCGGCAGCAGCTCCGTCGGGCCCTGCAGGAGGCCCAGTGCGACGGCATGACGCAGCTTTGGGTTCGCCAAGACCCCTAGCCCGTCGCGTCGGTCGCCGGCTCGCCCCGTCCTCGCCGCCGGCGCACGATCACGTAAGCGATCCCGATCACGAAGAGCGCGAGGATCGCGTAGTCGACGTACTCGAAAGCTTTGCGCACACTCGTCCAGTCGCTGCCGAGCGCATGCCCGGCGAATGTGAGCGCGGTCACCCACACAGCCGACCCGATCAGCGTCAGCACCGTGAATCGCCCGAACGGCATCCGCGCGATCCCCGCCGGCAGCGAGACGAACGCCCTGACCAGCGGGATCAGCCGCCCGAACAGCACCGTCGGCTCGCCGTAGCGCTGAAACCAGCGGTCGGCCCGCTCGATCTGGGTGGGGCCTATGTGCAGCTTGCCGCCGTGGCGTTCGAGCAGCTCCAACCGCCCGCCGCGGCCGATCCCGTAGGTGATCCACGAGCCGACCATCGTCCCGAGCAAGCCCGCCAGGATCACCCCGACCATCGTCATGTGGTGATGCGCGGCGCTCTGCCCCGGGTCGGCGACGGCAAAGCCGGCGAACAGCATCACGACCTCCGAGGGGATCGGGATGCAGGCGCTGGAGATCGCCATCAACGCGAATATCCCCGGCAGCCCCGCGTCGCGCACGAAGTGCGACGTTTCGTTGACCAGCGTTTCCGAGATCGAGGCGAGGACCAGCATCGGCTGGCCAACGATACCTGCGAGCCGGGGCGTGTGGTCGGGGAGCGTTACCGTCTCGCATGCGATGCGCGTCTGGATCGACCTCACGAACAGCCCGCATGTGCTCGTCATGCGCCCCGTGATCGAGCGCTTGCAGGCTGATGGCCACGACGTGCGCGTGACCGCGCGCGACTTCGCCCAGACGATCGAGCTGTGCGAGCGCTTTGGCATCGTCCACACCGCGATCGGGCGTCATCGTGGTGAGCGACTGGCGGCCAAGTTCGGTGGCTTGGCGTCGCGTTCGGCCGCGCTCGTGCGCTGGGCGCGCGCCGATGCCCGTGGATCGGACACCCAGGCCCCTCAGCGCTTTGACATCGCGCTCGGGCACGGCTCCAACGACGTGTCGGTCGCGGCTGCGACGCTGCGCATCCCATCCTCGACGATGTTCGATTACGAGTGGGCGTCCGTCCAGCATCACGTCAACTGTCGCCTCGCGCGCGCGATCGTCGTGCCCGACGCGATCCCGCCCGAGCGCCTGCAGCCCTATGGAGCGGCCGGCAAGATTCGCGCCTATGAAGGTCTGAAGGAGGAGTACTACCTCGCCGACTTCCTCCCGGATCCCGCGATCCTCGCCGAGCTTGCGCTCGACCCGGAGCGCCCGCTCACGGTGATCCGCACGCCGCCAGAGGTGTCGCTGTATCACCGCTTTGCCAACGACCTGTTTGCGGACGTGCTCGAGCGCGCGCGTGAGGCCGCCGCACGCGACGGTGTCCAGGTGGTGCTGCTGCCCCGCACCGCCGCCCAGCGTGCTGAGCTGGGCTCGGTTCCCGGCTTCGTCGTTCCGCCCCATGCGATCGACGCTCAGTCGTTGATCGCCTACGCCGATCTCGTGATCTCCGCGGGCGGCACCATGAACCGCGAGGCGGTTGCGCTGGGAACGCCCGTATATACGACGTTCGAGGGCCGTCTTGGGGCCGTCGACGAGCGCCTGATCTCCGAACGGCGCCTGCGCAAGCTGGGCGATCCCGCCGAGCTGACCTTCGCCAAGCGCGATCCCGCCGCCGCGCCTGTGCGCACGCTCCGGGACCCGGCTGTGCTCGTGCACCTGCTGCTCTCTCCGGTCACGGCCCTAGAATCCACGTAATGCGCCGAAGGCTCTCATCGGCCGCCATCCCCCTGCACCGCCGTTCCATCCCCCAGCTCGCCATCGACGGGGTGCTGGTCGCGCTCGCCTACTACCTCGCTTTTCAGCTGCGCTTCGACAGTGGCCCCACCGGCCACTACGCCGAGCTGCGCACGCGCACGATCTGGTGGGTGCTCGGCGGCAGCCTGCTCGTGCTGGTGTTCTCGCGCGTGTACCAGCGCCGCTGGCGCTACTCGAGTCAGCGCGACTACGAGGCGGTCGCGCGGGCGGTCGTCGTGATCGTGCTGCTCACGGTCGTCGGCATCGAGGCGCTGCGCCCGGTGCAGCGCTACACGGTGCACGGCGCCAAGACCGTGGCGACCGCGACCGTCGGGCTGCCAAACGGCGTGATCGTGCTGTTCGGACTGCTCTGCTTGCTGTTTTTGATCGGCGTGCGCGTGCTCGCGCGCACGGTCTACGAGCGCCGTCCGCTGGCGGCCTTCCGTGGCGGGCGCAAAGGCGAGCGCAACGTGCTGATCGTTGGCGCCGGGGACGGTGGACGCTTGGTGCTGCGCGAGATCGCCCGCAATCGCGAGCTGGGCATCTCGCCCGTGGGCTTCCTCGACGACGATCCGAGCAAGCGCGGGTTGCGCATCGACGGGGTGCGCGTGCGCGGGGACACGCAGGCCGACCTGCCGCGCATCCTCGACGAGTCCCAGGTCGACGAAGTCCTGATCGCGATTCCCTCTGCGCCCGGATACACACGTGCGCGCGTGGTGCGCGAGTGCCGTGCGCGCGGGATCTCGGTGCGCACGCTCCCGACCGTGTTCGAGCTGCTTCAGGACAACGGCACGATCGCCCGGCAGATGCGCGAGGTGCGCGTGGAGGATGTGCTCGGACGCGAGCCCGTGCACATGGAGCTCGACCGCGTGGGCTCATACTTGGCCGAGGAGACCGTGCTCGTCACCGGCGCGGGTGGCTCGATCGGCGCGGAGCTGTGCCGCCAGATCGCGCGCGTCGGGCCGCGCAAGATCGTGCTGCTCGACCACGCCGAGGACAACCTGTTTCAGATCGAGCGCGAGCTGCTCGACGAGCGCCACGTCCAGCCGTCGGTCCTCGCGGCCGTGCTGGCTGACTGCAAGGAAGAGGAGCGCATGCGCGAGGTCTTCTCCGAGCACCGCCCGACGGTCGTGTTCCACGCCGCCGCCTACAAGCACGTCGGCCTGATGGAGGCCAATCCGGTGGAGGCGGTCCGCAACAACGCGCTCGCCACGCGCGTGGTCGCGCACGTCGCGGGGGATCTCGCCGCGCGGCGGTTTGTGCTCGTATCGACCGACAAGGCGGTTTCCCCGGCGACCGTGATGGGCGCGTCGAAGGCGCTCGCCGAGTTCGCCCTGGACGCGGCGGCCGCGCGCTGGGCGGGGACGCGATACAACGCGGTGCGCTTCGGCAACGTGCTCGGCTCCTCGGGGAGCGTGGTCCCGATCTTCGAGCGCCAGATCGCGCGCGGCGGTCCGGTGACGGTCACCGACGAGCGGATGACCCGCTACTTCATGACGATCCCGGAGGCGGTCCAGCTGATCATCCGCTCCGGCTCGCTGGTCTGCGGCGAGGACGTGTGCCGGACGGACGCCGCTGACGGCGCCCTGCGGACTACGGCCGTAGCGGCTCGCGCCCCCGGCGCGGAGGTGTTCGTGCTCGACATGGGCGAGCCCGTGCGGATCGTCGAGCTCGCCCGCGCGATGATCGAGCTGTCCGGCTTGGACCCCGACCGGGACATCGAGATCGAGATCGTCGGGCGGCGCGCAGGCGAGAAGCTGAACGAGGAGCTGTTCAACGACTACGAGCGCTCGCTGCCGACGCCTGCGGAGAAGATCATGCTCGCCGAGCGCCCCCCGCTTGGAGCCGAGGCGGTCGAGTCGATGTTCGCCGAGATCGGCCTGCTCGTGCTCGAGGGCGACGCCGCCGGGTTGGCCGCGAAGGTGTCCGCGCTCTCACCTGCGCACGGCGGGCGAGAAGGGCGAGATGGACGAAAAGGGCGAGATGGGGAAGATGGACATAGTCATCGGACTGGAGAGGATGCGCACGGTGGCGCAGACGCCGGCGGCGGGCGCTCACTCGGCGAAAGCCGTGACCTGCACGCCTCCGGACAGCGCAGGACGCCTGAGCCGCTCGTACACTCCCAGGATTCATGACGGCCTCCTTGCTGCTCGCGCTGTCGCTTTCGAGCTCGTTCACGAAGATCGGGGCGATCGCCGCGTTCCTTGCCCTCGTCGGGATCGCGGTCCTGTCGCTGCTCGTGTTCGCACAGGCTCGCGAGCTCAAGCGTCTGCGTGAATGGGCGGGACGTGCTCCGGAGCGTGCCGCCGAACAGGAGCAGCGCGTCAGCGCCGAGGCCGCGGCGCGCCTGCAACGCACGGCTCCCGGTGTCTCTCCCGTGCGTCAGGTGCCGCGCACGACCCCGCTGAACGCCCGTCCCGTGACTGCCTCCGGGCAGCCGGCGGGGACTCCTTCCCCCGCGCAGGTCGCTGCCGCCACCGCCGTGACCGGGGCCGTCACTCAGTCGGGCATGAGCGCCCATCGGCCAAGTGGAGCGAGCGCCGCTCCACTGACGGCCGGCGCGACTCCCGCGCCCGCCCTCTCTCAGGAGGCTGCCTCATCCCAGCAGGCCGCCTCATCCCAGCAGGCTGTTCCCGGTCAGCCCGCCGAGACTGCTGCCCAGGCATCCGGCTCCTCGTCCGCTGGGCCCGGCGGTCACCAACCGGCTGCGCCGACTCAGCCCGCGGGGACCGCTGCCGGTAAGCCCGGCGCGACGCCCGCCCAGGTCCCCGCCGCTACGCCTGCCGCCCAGGCGTCAGCCGCCGCGCAGGTGTCAGCCGCCGCGACACCTGGCGCCACAGCGCCGGCGGTGCCCACGGCCACACCCGCGTCTACGCCGGCATCCGCGGGCGCCCCCGCCTCAGCGACAGCTGCCGCGC
Source organism: uncultured Solirubrobacterales bacterium (assembly GCA_963705245.1). Taxonomy (GTDB): domain Bacteria; phylum Actinomycetota; class Thermoleophilia; order Solirubrobacterales; family Solirubrobacteraceae; genus Palsa-744. The sequence continues at coordinate 1,034,662 of OY970062.1, forward strand.
AAGCTTCTGGCGCGGCCTCTGCATCGCCATCTGCATCCGCTCCCGCTACCGCCTCACCCGGCTCACGCCCCCCCGGCTCTCCGCCGCCGGCTACCGCCGCCTCCGGCTCACCAGCATCCGGCTCGCCCGTGCCCGGCTCGCCCGCGCCGGCTACTGCCGCCGGGGCCGCTACCGTCGCTGGCGCCGCCGCTGTGCCGCGCGCACCAGCGCCACCAGCGCCGCCGTCTCCGCCGGATCCAGCCAGCCCTGCGCCCGCACGACGCCCATCGACCGTTCGTGCAGCGGCGATCTCGACGCCTGAGCCTCGCCGTCCTCCGACTCCACCTCCCGCCAAGGCGCAGCGTCGTCCTGCGAGCGGCGCTCCCGTCGCGTCTGCGAGCTCGCCGCGGGCGGCACGCGGCGAGAGTAGTGGTGAAGACGGTGGCAGATCTCCGGCTCGCGCGACGGCTTTGATCGTGGGGGCCGTGGTCATCGGGGTGGTCGCGGTGGTGTTGATCGTCAGCTCGCTTGGGGGCTCCTCGAGCAAGAGCCCGGTGAGCAGCTCCGCGTCGCCAACGACCCCTGCGCATGTGCATCACACGAGCACGAGCGCGTCCACGCATCCAAGCGAATCCTCCTCGCCCGCGGCCAGCCCGGCGGAAACGCGGGTTGCCGTCCTCAACGGCACGAGCACGGCTGGGCTCGCGCACCGGCTGTCGGCGAGCTTGCAGCAGAGTGGCTACTCGCAGGCGACACCGCTGAACGGCACCCCTCCGGGCAGTCATCAGACGACGGTCGTGGAGTACACCTCGGGTCATCGCGCCGAAGCCGCGCAGGTGGCGCAGGCGCTCGGCGTCTCGGGGACGCAGCCGATGGAAGCATCGGTGTCCTCGCTCGTCGGGAGCTCGACCGTGGTGGTGATCGCCGGCCAGGACAAGGCGGGGGCGCCGGGCGAAGCGTCGTCTTCATCTTCGTCATCGTCTTCCTCCGGCGCCCCCTCGACCGAAGCGGTCCCGTGATCGTCACTGCGCGCTGGAGGGTCCGCACCTGGGCATCCGGCGGTCCGAGGCGCCCGGCCGTCGAAGACCGGCCAGTGGCGTCAGAGGCCATCTGCGATGCTTTGAAGCGCCACCACCGGTGAGCGTGCCCGGAGCGGACAGATAACCGGCTTTCTCGACATCCCCGCGCGCTCGGTCAAGCCACGCGAGCACGGCATCACGCATGTGATCGACCGGGGATTGTCGGTCGCCGAGGTGGACGGGCTGCTCGAGGTCGCGGGCGAGGCCGTTGACATCGTCAAGCTCGGCTGGGGCACCGCGCTGGTGAGCGCGAACCTCAAGCCCAAGCTGGAACGCTACGCCGCCCACGGCATCCCCGTCGTCCTCGGAGGGACGCTGACCGAGCTGGCGATCAGGCAGGGCCGTGTGGAGGGCCTGGTCGCGTGGCTGCACGAGCTCGGGCTGCGCCACGTCGAGGTCTCCGACGGGACGATCGCGCTGGAGCCCGAGGTCAAGACCTATCTGATTCGCAGCCTCGCATCTGAATTCACCGTCCTGTCGGAGGTCGGGAGCAAGGACGCGGACTTCATCATGGCCCCGTATGTGTGGGTGGAGCAGATCGAACGCGACCTGCAGGCGGGCGCCTGGAAGGTGATCGCGGAGGCGCGCGAGTCGGGCACGGCCGGGATCTACCGCGCCGACGGTGAGGTGCGGACCGGGTTGATCGACGAGATCGTGCACGCGATCGACGCGGACAAGCTGATCTTCGAGGCGCCCCAGCGCGAGCAGCAAGTGTGGTTGTTGCACCGGTTCGGGACGGAGTGCAATCTCGGGAACATCGCCCCCGACGACGTGCTCTCGCTGGAGACGCTGCGCCTCGGGCTGCGCTCTGACACGGTCGAGCGGTTTGCGCCAGGCGGGCCCGACGCGCCAGGCGGGGGCGGTTGAGCGCTAGGGGGCAGACGTCTGCGGCGGGCGTCGTGCCGGCGGCGGGCGGACCGGAGACGAACAGGCTCGCCCAGATCGTGTTCACGCTGCTGGTGATCGCTTGCTTTGCCGCGTTCATCGTCACGCAGCGGCTCAAGCACACGCCGACGGCGGTGCAGCACTTCCAGCTGACGCCGTTCTTCTCACCGACTCCGTCGGGGCACATCAAACAAGCGCGCATCTCGTTCAAGCTTGCCAGCGCCGACGAGGTGACGGTCACGATCGTCGACGCCGCGGGCGACGCTGTCGCCACGCTCGTGCGCGACCGGCCGGTGGCCCGTTACAAACAGTTCTCGCTGCGCTGGAACGGGCGCAGCGGCACGGCACATGCTCACACCGTCACCAGTGAGGCCGACGGCACCACGATCGTAACGCCCGTCAACACCGGCAGGCCCGCTCCTGCGGGTGAATATCGCGTGCGTGTAACCCTGCATGCACAGGACCGGTCGGTGCTCTCACCCAACGGATTCACATTGGTACGCAGGTGAGTGGGGCAGGGGGGACATTGCCGCTGGCGAGGATCGTGTATGGCCCTGAGCTGAGCGCCACGACCCTGCCGAGTCCGGGCGTCCTCGCGGCGGGTCTGATCGGCGCGCTGGTCGTGATCGGCGCGCTGTCAGCGCTTATGCGCCGCCGCCCAGAGGCATTCCCGTTGTTGGCGATCGCCACGCTCCCATTCAGGTTGCCGATCTCCACCGGGGGCAGGACGGTGAACTTGCTGATCCCGCTTTACCTCGTAGTAGCAGCGGGGACGCTCACATACCTTCTGCCCAGGTTGCTCGGCCGTGGTGTCGAGGGCTCACGCGACGCCGAGGACTGTGGTGACCGGCGCCAACAGCAAAGTATGAAAGGGCTGGCTGCCGGGTCACCCACCAAATTAACCACCTGGCTGTCTGCACGCAGCCTGGAATGGCTGCTGCTCGGGGCTGTCGTGCTTTACGCGCTGCAGGGTGTGTATTCCCCCGACCATGCCAAGGCCGCGGAGAACGTCGCATTTTTCTACATCCCCTTCGGGCTGCTGTTCATGCTGCTGCGCGACGTGCGCTGGACGCGCGAGCTGGTGCTCTCCTGCCTGGGGGTGGCGGTCGCGTTGGCGGTCGTGTTCGCGGGAATCGGGTTCGTCGAGTACTACCGCAAGACGCTGTTCCTCAATCCAAAGGTGGTGGCGGCTGACCAGTACGGAAACTACTTCCGCGTAAATTCACTCTTTTTCGACCCAAACATCTACGGCCGGTTTCTCGCGATCGTGATGATCGCCGTCACCACCGTCGTGCTGTGGAGCCGGCGCCGGCGCGATGTGCTGATCGGCGCGGGCGTGCTCGCTTGGCTGCTGGTCGGGCTCGTCACGAGCTTTTCACAGTCGAGCATCGCGGCGCTGCTGCTGGGGCTGGCAGTCCTCGCCGCCTATCGCTGGGATACGCATGCGACTGTGTACGTGACGGGCGCGCTGATCGCGATCGCCGCGGTGTTCGTGCTGATCGCTCCGCCCAGCCTGCACTTCGGGCTGAACGGCTCGGGCGGCTCGACCAGCAACGCGACGAGCGGGCGCACGAAGCTGATCTCCGGCGGCCTGGAACTGTTCGCCGACCGCCCGCTGTATGGATATGGGGCGGGATCGTTCGAAACCGAGTACAAGAACCACGGCCATGCGCGTGACGCGGCAAACGCGACCTCGGCCTCGCACACGATCCCGATCACGGTCGCCGCCGAGCAGGGCATCCTCGGCCTGGCCGTGTACGCCGCGCTGCTGCTCGCCGCGTTCGCCGTGCTGTTCACGGGCGCCGGGCGTTCACCCCCCCGCATCGCGCTGGCCGCGTGTTTCGCCGCGCTCGTGCTGCACACCTGGACGTACGCCGATTTCCTGGAGGACCCGGTCACGTGGACGTTGCTGGGGATCGGAGTTGCATTGGCACGCGCGGATAGGCTGCAGGCGTGCTCGCCTACCTGAGACGGCTCGTCACGACGGGCGCGGCGTACCAGGCGGCGGAAATACTCGCCAAGGCGATCGCGGTGTTCACGCTGCCGTTGTATACGCGCCACGTCTCGACCGCGGGCTACGGCACGTACAACTCGCTGCTGACGCTGGTGATTCTGTTCAGCATCCTGCTGCGTCTCGGCGTGGGGGAGGCGTTCGTGCGGTTCTATTTCAGTGACGAAGACCAGGAGCGGCGCACGCGGATCGCGCGCACCGCGACCGCGACCGTCGCGTGGACGACGACCGTCGCCTCGCTGATCGCGGTCGCGTTCGCCAGCCAGCTGTCGCATCTGGTGCTCGGTTACACAGACGCGGGGCTGATGGACTGCGCGATCCTCGGGCTGTGGGCGTTCACGAACATCGAGATGGCCTACGCGCAGCTGCGCGTGGACGAGCGTGCCCGTGCGTACATGTTCGCCTCGGGTGTGAACGTGGCGCTGACCGTCACTTTCACGATCGCGCTCGTCGTGTTCGCCGAACAGGGCGCACGCGGGCTGCTGCTGGGCAACTTCGGCGCCTCCGCGCTCGTCGTGCTCGGGTTGTGGTGGGTCCTGCGCGCGCGGTTCTCGCTGCGCGTCAGGATCGACGATCTGCGCGCGATGCTGGGGTTCGGGCTGCCGACGGTGCCGGCGGATGCGAGCGTGTACGCCCTGCAGGTCGCCGATCGCTTCTACCTGCTGCGCGGCGTGAGCTCCGGGGCGGCGGGCGAGTACGCGATCGCGGTGCAGCTGGCGACGGTCGTGTTCGTGTTCGTGCGCGGCTTTCAGTACGCGTGGCCGCCGCTTGCGTATTCGATCGACAGCGACGCCGAGGCCTCGCGGCTGTACTCGCTCGTAACCACCTACTTCGTCCTGGCGACGGGCGTGGTGGTGGTGGGGGTGGCGCTGCTCGGGCGCTGGCTCGTGCGGCTGCTCGCCGCGCCCGAGTACTACGGCGCCTACAAGGCCCTGCCATGGCTAGCGCTCGGCTGGACGCTGTACGGGCTCTACCAGGTGATGATCGCGATCACCGGACGAGCGCGGGTGACGCAGCGCAACCTCCCCGCGGCGGCCGCGGGGCTGGCCGTGAACGTGGTGCTGCTGTTCGTGCTCGTGCCCAGCAGCGGCCTTAACCTCGGCCTCGCGGGCGCCGGGATCGCGCTGTGCGGCGCTTACGCGGTGATGGTCGCGATCATGCACCTGCTTACACGCGGAGTGTTCGCCGTGGACTTCCAATGGCGCCGTCTCGGCCAGCTGACGGCGATCCTCGCGACGGTCGCCATATCCGGGGAGCTGCTGCTGCCCACAAGCGGGATCGTAGGCCTGGTGTCGCGCATCCTGTGGCTGGGGCTGGTCCCGGCGCTGCTGCTCGCCACGCGCTTCTTCGCCCCGCACGAGCGAGCCCAGGCCAAAGCGCTCGTCCTCGACGGTCGCCGGCGCGTCGCAACCTTCCGCGCGGGGCACGGCGACGTGGAGGCCTACGCCGAGGACCCACTCAAAGATCTCTGAGGACGAGCGCCTGCTCCTCAGCGGTGAGCGCGACGCGCTTGACGCTTCCCCTTTGACAGTTGCTCCCGGGTAGGAGCTTGATCCCGAGCAGGGGGCTTGACAACTCCTACGCACTGTGCTTATACTGGTCGTCACCCGGTATCCAGTGGGTTTCGGGTCGTATGGAAATAGGTCTGGTTTTGGGTTCTCCGGTTTGGCGGACCTGCAGGAGCCAGTTTCGGGAAATATCAGTTGGAGAGGGAATCGGGTCGCTCGTGATGAGGGAGTGTTTTCGCGTGGGGTTGCATAAGACATGCGTATCGGGGATCGCTGCGCGGCCGGATTGGCCCGTAGGTAGATGCGTCAGCAGCGCTGACACATCTCTCTCTCTCTCTCTCTCTCTTGTCCCAGTAGCGCTGCTGGTCTAACCACCAAGCAGCGCTGGGCTTCACCCTCTTTCGCGGGGGCAGGATCCAGCTGCCTTGCGCGACGCGACGATCGCTATCCGTGGGGGATAGCGCGAGGTCGGAAACCGGTTTGCACGGTAATCAGCGGGCGGCAAATGCATACGTGGTTGCGCCACGCGTGTGACGGCGTGGGTGGTAGGCGACGTTCTGCCTCGCGCGCGGCGCACGCGAGTGTGCAGTCTCTTGCTCATGCCCGTGTTCGTGCCGGGTGCTCACAGGAGTTGCTTGTTTGGCTTTGCGATGCGGGTCGATATGGAGGTGGTGCAGGATGAGTATGCGGGGATCGTGCTTGACCGGTTTGGCTGCCCTCAGCAGCATGCTCATCGCCGGGTCGCTTTCGGTTGTCGCTGCCGCTGACGCTGAAGGGTGCCCGAATGAAACGCTGCGAACAGAACTGGGCTCTGGGTTTTTGCCGGATTGTCGTGCTTATGAGATGGTCAGCCCTCCGTATAAGGAGGGCTATTCCATTTTGGTGAAGAGTTACTCGGCCGATGGTGATAAAGCAATACTTTACAGTCTCGGGGCTCTCGCGGGTGTGATCGGTGCGGGCGAATCGGCCATCGAAGGCAACCTATATCTTGATACGCGTACAAGCGACGGCTGGAAGCTCTCGCCTTTGAATCCGCCATCATCAGAGTTCGTGGGGCAGATTCCGGTCGCATATGAAGCCAATGATGGGGAGACGCTCTGGAAGCAGCACACGCTCGGACAGACTACGCATACCCGCGGGCTCTATGTCCGCTCCGCCGCAGGTGCCTTTAGTCTTGTGGGGCCGCTTACTCCCCCCCACTCCTTCAGCGAAGAAGAAGAAAGCAACGTCATCGACACCAGCGAAGCATTTTTCGATCGGCCTGTAGCCGCCACTTCTGATTACGATCACGCTGTGCTTGAAGCTCCTGCTCCGGAGGATTTCTGGCCATTTGACGGCACGTCGGGCGCTACGGGTTCGTTGTATGAATACAGCGGGACGGGTAATAGTCAGCCGGTGCTGGTGGGTGTAGAGGGTACGAAAGGTAGCAATCAACTGGTTGGCTTGTGTGGCACAGAACTTGGTAGTGGCGTGGACAGCTCAACATTTAATGCGTTGTCGGCTGATGGTGAAGTGGTGTTCTTTACGGTCGCACCGCAGGGCCGGTTTGGTTGTAGTTCGTCTGCTCCAGTGGTGGGGGAAGTGTATGCGCGTTTGCATGGTGCTTTGACGAGTTCGGCGGCGGCTGAAACGGTTGATGTCTCCGCGAGTGAGTGCACGGTGGCGTGCGGCGCGGTGGAATCGGGGAAGAATTTTGAGGGGGCTTCTGAAAACGGGGAACGGGTGTTCTTCACGAGTACGCAGAAGCTGACAAATGACGCGGTCGATGGTACAGCGAGCGGGGATGCTGATAAAGAAGGTTGTGCTGTCATTGAACCGGGTTTGGGTGGTTGTAATTTGTATGTGTATGATTTTGGTGCGCCCGTGGGTGCGCGTTTGCGGCTTGTGGCTGGTGGGGAAGTGCTTGGTGTTGGGGGGATCGCTGAGGATGGTTCACGGGTGTACTTCGTCTCCAGATCGGTGATAGGGGCGGCGGGCACGAATGAGTTCGGGAAGAGCCCGCAGGCAGAAGAACCAAACCTGTATGTCTATGACGCCTCGAGCGGGGAGACAGCGTTCATCGCGACGCTCAGCAGCGGGGACCGTAAAGACTGGAACCGGGTTTTCCAGCGTCCTGTTGAGGTGAATGGTAAAGGGGGCCGGTTTTTGTTGTTCGCGAGCTCCACGCCTGATTTGACACCGGATGATAAAACCGCGTTGACGCAACTCTTTGAGTATGACGCTGTGACCAGGGAACTGGTAAGAGTCACCCAAGGCGAAGATGGCTACAACGAAAACGGCAACGGTGTTGCCTTCGGCATAGAACCATCATCAATATCTAGCGTTGCTGAACCGTTGGGTCATAGTAGGGATTTTAAATCTACGACGAATCGGTCGAATATTTCTCAGGATGGGCGGACGGTGGTGTTTGTGACGCGTGGTGCGTTGAGTCCGTTGGCGGTGTCTGCTGGGCAGGGTTGTCGTAGTGTGTATGAGTTTCGTAGTGGTGCTGGTGGGATTGCTGGTGGTGGTGTGCGCTTGCTCTCGGATGGTCGTGATACGCAGTTGTTCAAAGGTACGTCGTGTGGTCCGCAGTTTCAGGCGATGGATGAAAATGGGGCGAATGTGTTGTTTTCGACTGCGGACCCGTTGGTGCCTGGTGATGTGGATGGTGTTCAGCGCGATATTTATGATGCGCGCGAAGGCGGTGGGTTGCCTCCGGTCATTCCTGCTCCGCCATGTGGAGGCGAAGCTTGCCAGGGCGCGGTTAGTACTCCGCCACTGTTCGGTACGCCGTCCAGCACGAGCGCGTCTGGTGACGGGAATCTCATACCACCACCGCTGTTGACGACGACGGTCATCCCGAAGAAAGCTGCTGTTAAGTGCGTGAAAGACAAGAAGCTCAGCCATGGGAAGTGTGTGAGGGTCAAGAGCAGGAAAAAGATAAAGAGAGCTAAGAGTGTTAACCACGGCCGGAGGATTAAATAATGGGAAGCCGTATGTCACAGCCCACAGCCGCAGGCAAGCTCACAGAGCTTTGGTCATCGCGCCGGGCGTGGCGTAGCTCGAGTGTTGCCACGCTCGCGGTCTTTGCTGCTCTAGTCGGCTTTTTTGTCCTCTCGGCCGCGCCCGCGTCTGCCGCCTCGAAAGCCCCATTTTTCTCAGTGGTTACGGCGGGTGTGCCGTCGGTGTTGCCGCCGGGTGTGGGTAGGCGTGGTAAGTATGATGTTTCTGTTGAGAATGTTGGTGCTGCTAACAGCGAAGGTACTGTTGTCGTGAAGGATGTTTTGCCGGCTGGATTGACGATTATTACTGCTAGGCCTGAACCGGAAGAAGGCCTCGGCCCGGAATGTGTTGTCGGTGGTAGCGGGGGTGAAGTTTCGTGTACTTATCCTGAAGCGATCGTGCCGGCTGGGTTTGTCGTTTTGAACATCGAATATGTTGTTACTGGTGCTGTGGGCTCGCTGGTGAACCATGTGAGTGTGAGTGGTGGTAACGCGCCGCCGGTGGCCGCGGAAAACAGTACGCGTTTGGGTGCGGAACACGAAAAGGGGCCGGGTGGTATCGCGGAGTTCGGTTTCAAAGTTACTGGCCCTGGCGGGGAACCTGTGACGCAGGCTGGTGCTCACCCGAATTTCTTGACGACTTCGGTGTTGTTCAACAACATGCTTGTTGAAGGCGTAAACGAACCAGCAAAACCGGTTGAGGCTGTGAAGGACTTGGCGTTTTATCTGCCGTTGGGGATGCTCGGTAACCCATCGGTTACGGATACTTGCCCGGCTTCGATCGTTGAAACCAAGCCGGGCCAGACCGGTTGCCCGCCGGGCAGCCGCGTCGGTACCATTTTGGCGATGTTGTTGAGCGGTGTGTTCGCGAACACACCAGACGCGACTCACGAGCACGGTATTTACAGTGTGACGCCCGAGAAGGGTTACGCCGCTGAGTTCGCATTCACGAGCAACAACTACACGTTCTTTATCTATGCGAGCGTGGTACGCCACGATGGTGCTTACATGCTGCGCGTAGCGACACCGGGTGTCCCTCAGATCTCGTATTTGATTGGGCTCGTCGCGACGTTCTACGGCAGTATCCAGGAAAACTATGTGAATGGCACCGAAGAATTCACATTCAACCGTGGGAGCTTCTTGACTAACCCCACGGATTGCCAAGAGGGCCCGCAGGCGCGTGAAACATCGGTCGCGATGAATACGTGGGAGCACCCAACCTCCACGTCTGACGCAGTCCATCCTTTCTTTGAATCGGTCTCGGCGTTTTCAGCGCTTGAAGGTTGTGAACTGTTGGCGTTCTCGTCATCGTTGGGTGTGACACCGCAGACCGCAGCGGCAGACACGCCCTCCGGTTACGAACTGGTATTGGGGGTCCCCCAAGCACCAAACGGTCCCGTAGGGCTGGGTACACCACCGGTGAGGGATGTGAGCGTGACGTTCCCCGCAGGAACGACGATCTCGCCATCTTCGGCTAACGGTCTGCAAGCCTGTCAGGAAACAGGCTCGAGTGGGATCAACATCGAAGGCGGGGAATCCGAAGAAGAAGCTCCGGATGGTCTGCTCAGACCGGCAGCGGGACATTGCCCATTCGCGTCACAGATCGCTACGGTGAGCGCAACGACACCACTGCTGGCTGGTGAAGAACAACTGAAGGGACACATCTTCCTAGCGACACCCAAGTGTGGTGGTTCGGGACAGCCAGGATGCTCTTCTGAAGACGCTGTGAACGGGAACCTGTTTGGTTTGTACTTGGAATTGAGGGATCCCCAGACAGGTATCGTGATCAAGCTCCCGGGTCACGCGTCGGTGGATCCTGGTACTGGGCAGATCACGGCGAGCTTTGACGATAACCCCCAGTTTCCATTCAGCGATCTCGTGGTCAGCACGAACACTGGTCCCAGGGCACCACTAGCGAACCCCCAGACCTGCGGGACTGCTACGACGAACGGTACTGTCGTGCCATGGAGCACACCAGCTACTGTTTCAGCGCAAACTTCGAGTTCTTTTGAAGTGCAGGGTTGCTCGGGAGTGTTCGCTCCGGGCTTCAGCGCGGGGACTGTCTCATCCCAAGCTGGTGGGTACAGCCCGTTCACGTTGACACTCAAACGCGAAGACCGCGAACAGAACATCTCATCCATAGCGACCACCCTCCCCCAGGGCTTGCTTGCGTCAGTAGCAAACGTCGCGCAATGTCCTGAGCCACAAGCATCAGCAGGGGGATGTCCTTCAAGCAGTCAGGTGGGGATGACGACTGTTGGTGTGGGCTCGGGATCAGAGCCTTACTACGTCACGGGACAGGTGTACTTCACCGGCCCATATAACGGCGCCCCATTCGGGCTGTCCGTGGTCGTTCCTGCGGTAGCGGGACCGTTCAACCTTGGGAACGTGATCGTCCGTGTGGGGTTGCACATCGATCCTCATACTGCGCAGGTCACAGCGACGAGCAGTCCGTTCCCGCAGATCATCGACGGGGTGCCGCTGCGTATCCGTACCGTCAACGTGACGTTGAACGATCCCGTGTTCACGTTCAACCCGACGAGTTGCGCGCCGTTGAGCATCACGGGAACGGTCGCTTCGACGCAGGGAGCTACGGTTGGGATCTCATCTCCGTTTCAGGCCGTGGGATGCAAGAACCTGCCGTTCAAACCAATACTCTCGGCGAGCACAAAGGGTACGACCTCCAAAGCCAACGGCGCATCTCTGACGATCAAGGTTGGTTCCGGGACAGGACAGGCGAACATCAGCAAAGTCAGGCTCGTGTTCCCCAAACAACTGCCCGCGCGCCTGACGACACTCCAGAAAGCGTGCACCGAAACACAGTTCAACGCTGACCCCGCGGGGTGCCCGGCGGGATCGGTGATCGGCACCGCGACAGCACGCACCCCAGTACTCGCACACGCCTTGACTGGACCGATCTACTTGGTCTCCCACGGTGGAGCAGCGTTCCCTGACGCGATCGTGATCCTCCAAGGCGAAGGCGTCCTCTTGTACCTGGACGGGAACACGAACATCAAGAAAGGCATCACGACAAGCACGTTCAACAGCATCCCGGATGCCCCAATCAGCATCTTCGAAGCGACGCTGCCACAGGGAGCGCACTCAGCATTCGCGACGGATATCCCCACGAAGGCAAAAGGCAGCCTGTGTGGGCAGTCCTTGACGCTGCCGGCAACGATCACTGGTCAGAACGGTGCGCAGATCTCCCAGAACACGAAGATCGGTGTCACGGGTTGCGCAAAGACAAAGACGTTGACCCGGCCGCAGAAGTTTACGGCTGCGCTGAAGGCCTGCAAGAAGAAGGCTCAAGGCGGTAGTCGTGTGAGTTGTGAAAAGCAGGCGCGTAAGAAATACGGTCCCGTCCAAAAGAAGAAATAGGGAGAAGGTTCTGGGTGAATGCGATGAGCGTTCCTCGTGGTCGTCGTCGGGCTGGGGTGTCATCTGCGGAACGGCGTTCTGGTCGTGGGGGCGTAGTCTCTGAAGAGCAAGGTAGGCCTGTGCGTGTTGTCCTTGGCTCTCTTGAGGGCAGGTCGGGTGTTACGGAGATTCAGCGTGCACGGATGCTGGGGGCGATGGTCGAGGTTTGCTCAGAGCGTGGAGCGGCGAATGTGACGGTCGCGCATATCGTTGCCCGCTCGGGGGTGTCACGTCGCACGTTCTATGAACAGTTCGAGGACCGCGAAGAGTGTTTTCTAGCTGCGTTTGATCAAGCGATCGAGCGTATCGCCGCGCGCGTCACACCGGCGTTTGCGGGCGAGAGCAGCTGGAGGGACAGTGTGCGTGCGGGCCTTGGCGCGTTGTTGGGGTTTTTGGATGAGGAGCCTGGTATGGGGAGGTTGTGCATCGTCGAGACCCTGGGCGCGGGAGATCGCGCACTGCAACGCCGCTCGGGTGTTCTGGGGGTATTGATCGCCACGATCGATCAGTGCCGCGAGGAAACCAAGGCTGCGAGGACTCCCCCGCCCTTGACGGCGGAGGGGACGGTCGGTGCTGTGCTCGCGGTCATTCACGCAAGATTGCTCGATCACCCTGTCGACTCCCGGGCGAACGGTTCGACTGGGAGTTCGTCCACCTCGTCGTTGGCGTTGAGTGAGCTGTTGAATCCGCTGATGGCGATGATCGTGCTTCCTTACCTTGGTCAGGCCGCTGCGCAGAAGGAGCTCACTCGGCCTGTCAGCAAACAGCGTCCCAAACGCTTGGACCTTCCGCGCTTGGATCCGTTGCGTGATCTGGATATGCGCTTGACCTACCGGACTGTGAGGGTCCTCATAGCGATAGCCGCCCATCCTGGCGCCTCCAATCGTCAGATCGCAGAGACGGCGGGGGTGGGGGACCAGGGCCAGATCTCAAAGCTCCTTTCGCGTCTGTCTCACCTCGACCTGATCGCAAACACCGGTCCCGGGCACGCCCACGGCGAGCCAAACGCCTGGAACCTCACCCCCAAAGGACAAGAAATCCAAACCGCGATCCAAACCCAAACCAGCCACTGAACAGCCCTCACGCGTACTGCCTATCCACAACGCATCTACCGCGCACCAGCAGATACTCCAAACAGAGAGGGACGGGAGCAAGCGTCAACGGTGGTCACAAAGATTGGCGCAGCCGTCCGAGCGCTCGGACTTTCGTGCCCGTGAGGCCGCGGTTGGATGACCATGGTGAGCCAGATGGCACGTCCGATGGTATATTCCGACCATGATCGCAGGCATCGACAAGGCTGGACGAATTGTGGTCCCCAAGCGACTGCGCGAACAGCTCAAGTTCAAGCCCGGACAGAAGTTGGAGCTGAACGTAGTGGACGGCCGGCTCGAGGTCGAACACCCCATCACCCCTATCCATTTGGAGAAACGCGGTGGGCGGCTGGTGGCGATCGCCGACGGCGCGATGCCTGAGCTCACGCAGGAGATGGTGCGCGAAACACTGGAACAAGTTCGCCGGTGACCTCCAGCGGCGACTGGGCGACTCCTGACAGCAGCGTCGTGATCGCTGCTTTCTCCAGCTGGAATGAGCATCACGAGGCGGCGATCGAGCCGCTGCGCATGGAGCCAAACGTGGTGACCGAGTATTTGCGCATGGACTACCCGGGCAAGCGTCTGGCGCTGCCCGAGCCCGAGCGCCGAGCACTGATTACCCGCTTCGCCAAGAGCGGTTAAAGGCATCCGCCGCCTCGCGCAATCCCTCGCCTCGCTCGGGCCAGAGCGTCGCGGTCACATGGCGCCAGTACCTTCGTGGCGAGTGTCCTGGTAACACGAGCGCTGCGAGTGTCCGCAGAGCGTAGGACCATGCGGTCAGCCAGCGCACCGCTCGCGCGGACGCGGGTGAATGGTGCTTGCGCATGTACAGGTCCCTGTTACGGGCCATCTCCACGATCCGTCGCTCCGGGACGGCGCTCGTGGACAGCTGCTCGTGGTGGACCGCGCTTGCCCCGGGAACGTACAAGCTGAGCCAGCTCGCGTCGCGCAGCCTGCGGGCGAAGTCGACCTCGTCGGAGTACACGAAGAACTCCGGGTCCATATAGCCGATCTGCGCCGCCGCTTCGCGCCGCACGAGCAGGGCCGCCGACTGGCACCAGTCGACCTCGCGCGTGCGCTCGCCGTTGCTCTGCACGGTGTACAGGCGGTGCACGAACAGCGCGCCCGCGAGCGCGGTCAGGGGTGTCGGAAACCGCCACGCGCAAGCTTGCTCTGAGCTGTCCGGACGCAGCAGCTTGGCTCCCGCACAGGCCGCGTCCGAGCGCTCTTGCAGCGCCTGCCACAGCGCGAGCGTGGCTCCCGGGCGCAGCTCGGAGTCCTCGTTGAGCAGGAGCGCGTATCTGCCCCGCGCGCGCTCCATCAGCATGGAGTCGTTCAGGGCCTTGCCGCGCCTTTCCCCGAGCGCGATCACCTCGTCCACCGTCGGGTGCTCCCGTGCCGCCTGCGCCGAGCCGTCGCGCGAGCCGTTGTCGAGCACGAGCACCTCCGTCGCAAACGCCAGCCCCCCCTCGATCGTGCGCTCGCGCGCGATCGCATCCAGGCCGCGCAGCAGCAGCTCGCGCTGGGATGTGTTCACGACGCAGAAGGAGACCTCGACGTCCGGCATTCACCGGACCCTACTGCGGGTGCGCTACGCCGCAGCGTGGTTGACGTAGACCCCCGGCCCGGACGGCTCCGGGATCGCTTCCCCGTACTCGCGCATGAGATCGAAATGGCTCGTCAGCGCCGCGCGCATTTCCTCGACGCACTCGTCAATCGTCTCGCCGGTCGCCACGCAGCCCAGGACGTCCGGCGAGCAGGCCGAATAGTTCGACGGCGGACCGCCTTCTACCAGGATCAGATATCTGTCGCAATCGGTCATCGCTTCTTCAACCCCGCTTGTCTCATGATGCTCGCTCTCATCTCGGGACGCAAGTCGTCATTACGATGGCCCGCCACGGTCACCGCGTGCGCGCCTATTGTCCCCTGCGGTGCGCGTCCACGTCGTCGACCCCTCGGCCTACACGCCTCCCTATGACCACGCGCTCTGCCGTGCGCTGGGAGCAGCGGGAGCTGAGGTCACCCTCGTCACGAGCCGCTTCGCCTACGGGCCCGTCCCGCCCGCCGACGCATACGCGCGGCGCGACTTCTTCTACCGCACCGCGCTTGGCCCGCCCGGCTCGCGCGTGCGCGCGGCCACCAAGCTCGTCGAGCACGTCCCCGACATGCTGCGCTACCGCCGGCTCGCCCGCCATGCGGATGTCGTGCACTTCCAATGGCTCTCCGTTCAGCACTTCGACGCGCACCTGCTGCCTCGACCACGCTTTACGAGCGCGCCGTCTCGACTACGCCATCCAGGCGCGCCGCCCCTCGTCCTCACCGCCCACGACATCCTCCCCCGTGAGCCCCGCCCCGGACAGTTGGCCGCCCAGCGGCGGTTGTACGAGCGCTTCGATGCGATCGTCGTCCATTCTGTCCACGGTCGCACCCGTCTGACCGGCGAGCTGGAAGTCGATCCCGCGCGCGTCCACGTCATCCCCCACGGAGCGTTCACGCATCTCGCGGCCGGCCCACCGCAGCCGCCGCCGTTTCAGACCGACAAGCCCGTCGTGCTCTGCTTCGGGCTGATGCGCCCCTACAAGGGCCTTGACTTGCTGCTCGAGGCGTGGCAAGGCATCGACGACGCCGAGCTGTGGATCGCGGGGATGCCGCGCATGGACATCACCTCGCTCGTGGCCGGCGCGCCGCCGAACGTCCGCTTCGTCCCACGCTTCATCGGTGACACAGAGCTGCCCGCGTACTTCCAGCGTGCGGACCTCGTCGTGCTTCCCTACCGTGAGATCGACCAGTCGGGTGTGCTGTTCACGGCGCTCGCGTTCGGTGTCCCGCTGCTCTTGAGCGACGTCGGGGGCTTCCCGGAGGTGGCGGCGACCGGCGCCGCGCGGACGTTTCCCGCGGGCGACGTCCCCGCCTTGCACGCTGTGCTGCTGGAGCTGCTCGCCGACCCCGCCGCCCTGTCCAGGATGGCCGAGCGAGCCCGCGCCGCCGCGGCCGGCCCGTACTCGTGGGATGAGATCGCGCGCCATACGCTCGGGCTGTACCGCTCGCTGGTGTCCCCCGAAAAAAAACATCCCAAGCCGACCGTAGAGTGATCTCCATGGGCAATTGCTGTGTGTTGCAGGACCTCCTATCCGGGTCGTTCCGGGACCGTACGTCCCGGAGAAAGGAGGTACGACATGATCGGCACCATCAGCGTTTTGGCCATCGCTCTGCTGGTTGCCATGTTGGTCATCGACCGGCTGGCGAGGTAGTGGGGCGCCCTGGTGGTCGCAGTTCAGACGGTTCCGGCGACCACCAGGGACTTCCCCCAAAGGCGCTGATCGACACGATCAACGTATTGGCCACCTGCAAGGCTAGCGACGTCCTCGGCGAGACACAAGACCCCCGTCGATGATCGCGCTGGAGATCGTGTTCTGGGTGTGCGCGAGTCTGATTGTGTGGACGCAGGTCGGCTACGCCGCCACGCTGGCCGTGCTCGCGCGCGGGTTCGGGCGAGCCCCCGTCATCGCGACGCCCGAGCCCCCGCCCTCCCTGTCGCTGATCATCGCTGCGCACAACGAGGAGCCGGTGATCGGTCCGCGCGTCGCCAACGCGCTCGCGTTCGACTATCCCCGCGAGCTGCTGGAGGTGATCGTCACTTGCGACGGCTGCACCGACGCCACCGCCGCACGTGCCCGCGAGGCCGGGGCCGACGTCGTGCTGGAGCTTCAGCGTGGCGGCAAGATCCGCGCCCAGGACGCCGCTGTCACACGCGCGCGGGGGGACATAGTCGCTTTCTCCGACGCCAACGCGCTGTGGGAGCCCGACGCGGCGCGCATGCTCGTCGGCGCATTCGCCGATCCGCGCGTCGGCTACGCCTGCGGGCAGGTCCGCTTCGTGCAAGCCGCCGCCGGCGCGGAGGCCGGCAATCAGGAGGGGGTCTACTGGCGCTATGAGCTCGCCGTTCGCGCGTATGAGTCGCGCCTGTCCTCGATCACCGCAGGCAACGGCGCGATCTACGCCACCCGCCGCGACTCATACATCGTCGTCGACCCGATCATGGGCCACGATCTGTCGCTCCCGTTCAACATCGTCAAGCGCGGCCTGCGCGCAACTTATGTCCCCAACGCTCGCGCGCGCGAGAAGATGGTTCCCTCGCTCCTGGGCGAGTTCGCGCGCAAGCGGCGCATGATGAGCCACACCTGGCCGATCCTCGTGCGCGGCGGGATGCTCTCCCCGCGCGGCTACCCGCTGGGCTACGCGCTCATGATTCTCTCCCACCGGCTGTTGCGCTACCTCACGCCCTTTCTTCACCTGCTCGCGCTCGCCGCGAACATTGCGCTGCTGGCGGACGGCGCGGGCACGCTGTATGCCGTCACGCTCGCTCTCCAGCTCGCGCTCCTGCTCGGTGCCCTGCTCGCCGGTGCGCTGCGCGTCCGCCCGCTGCTGATCGCGCGCTACTACGTGCTCACGACCGCTTCCCCCGTCGCCGGCCTGTGGGACTGGCTGCGCCACGGCACCGACGCGGCATGGGAAGCTGCCGAGGGGACGAGATGATCAGACGCACGCTCGACATAGCGGTCTCCGCGCTCGCACTGCTGCTCGCGGCCCCTGTGCTCGCCGTGGCGGTCGTCGCGATCCGGCTGGAGTCGCGCGGCTCGGCCATCTATCGTCAGCGCCGCGCCGGCCTGCACGGACGGCCGTTCGACGTGCTCAAGCTGCGCACGATGGTCGACGGCGCCGAGCACATCGGCGCGGGCCTGGCGATCGACGCGAACGACTCGCGCGTCACGCGCGTCGGCGCGCTCCTGCGCCGCACCTCGCTGGATGAGCTGCCGAACCTGCTGAACGTCCTGCGCGGCGACATGTCGCTGATCGGCCCGCGTCCGACGCTGCCCGTGCAAGTCGCCCAGTACACCGAGCGCCAGCGCGGACGCCTCGCGATCAGGCCCGGCATCACCGGTTGGGCGCAGGTCAACGGCCGCGCTTCGCTGCCCTGGTCTGAGCGCATCGAGCTCGACCTCTACTACATCGCTCACCGCTCGCTCGCGCTCGACCTGCGCATCCTGTGGCGCACGCCCGCGCTCGTACTCGGTGGCTCCGGCTTGTACAAGGGTCCTACCGGCGGCTGGGAGCACGAGCTGTGAGCCCGCCCGCAACACCTGCGCGTCAGCCTGCCTCAGCGCCTGTGACGGCGGGTTCCTCCAGCGAGAGCCCACCGTCCGCGAGCTCGCGCCCTCCAGCGATCCTGCTGACGGGCGCGGGCAAGCGCTATGACATCGTCGCCTGCTTCGCCCAGCTCACGAACACGATCGTCGCCGACCCTTCGCCGCTGGCGCCCGCGCAGTACGCAGCGCACGTGCGCGCTGCCGTGCCGCTGATCGAAGACCCCGAGTACGTCCCCGCCTTGCAGCGCCTGTGCGCCGAGCACGGGGTCGGCGCAGTCCTGCCGCTGACCGACCTCGACATCGAGACGCTCGCCCTTGCCCGCGCCGACGGGCGGCTGCCGGCGCTCGTCCCCTCACCGGAGGTCGCCCGCGCGACGTATGACAAGTACGAGGCCCACCTGCTGCTCACCCGGCTCGGCCTGCCCTCCCCTCCGACGGTCCTCCCCGAAGACGATCGCGCCGCATCCGGGGGATCCGCTGGATCTGGGCGCTCCGATGGCGCCGATGGGCTGGACGCCGCGGATCTGGACGCGCTCGAATACCCCGTCATGGTCAAGCCCCGGCGCGGCTCCGGCGCGCGCTCGATCCATCTCGCCCACGACCCCGCCCAGGCGCGCTTCTTCGTCGACTACGTATCCGAGCCCGTGATGGTTCAGCGCGCGATGCGCGGCCCGGAGCTCTCGATCGACTGCCTCGGCGATCTGTCCGGACGCTGCTTGAACGCGATCCCGCGCACGATGCTCGAGTCGCGTGGGGGCGAGTCGATCAAGGGCGCCGTCGTCCACGACCTCGAGCTGATCGAGCTCGGGCGAGACGTGATGGAGGCGCTTGCAGTTTGCGGCCCGGCGACGATCCAGGTGTTCCGCGACCCCGACGTCGGACTGGGCATCACCGACGTCAACACCCGTTTCGGCGGCGCCTTCCCCGCGCCCGCTTACGCTGCGCCGGCGGGCAAGACCTACCCCGAGCTGATCGTCAAGCTCGCCGCGGGCGAAACCATCGCTCCGCACGTCGGAGAGTTCGCTGCGGGGATGACATTCACCCGCTACTACTGGCAGCTCGAGCTGGACCAAAGCTTGCGACCTACCGGTCGTGAGATCGTCCCCGGCGGGCCGCCCGCACCGCGCCGAGAAGCGTCCTGAAGGGGTTCTCGGTCGAAGAAGCCCGGCAAAGCTGCAAGAATCAGTGATTGTGAACCCGACAGTGCTCGCCGATCCAACGGCGGCGCCCGAGTCCGAGCAGCCGTCCCAGTCCACCACAGGCCTCGAGCTGTCCTCGAACGGGTCCGCCTCCGCCGCTCCCGGAGAGACCGTCGCGACGGTCGCGTCCACGCCCAACCCCGCATCCACGACGCCCAACCCTTCGTCCTCGCCCGAGCCGGCTTCCGAGTCGCCGGCCCACGCCTGCGCCAACTGCGGCGCCGCGCTCGAGGACGGGCAGGACTGGTGCCTGCAGTGCGGCGCTGCCACGCCCGGCAGTCTTGACTCAGGCGGACCGAGCTGGCGCTCAGCCACGATCGTGCTTGCCGCCACAGCCGCACTTGTGTTGGGAGCGGCAGCGGCCGCATACGCCGCGCTCACCCAACCCAGCCCGCCCAAAGCCGTGCACAAGGTCGTGGTGGTCGCACAGGCGCCCACCACCACACCGGGCGCCACTCCAGGAACCACTCCGGGCACGACCACCACGCCCGGCGCCGTGACGACACCGAGCCCGCTGGGAACTCCGACGACGGTCAAACCGCTCCCGAGCACGACCCCCCCGCTGAAGATCCCTCTGACCACCCCTACGCCCAAATCTTCGGGCACGACGATCACCCCGACAACCGGCGCAGGCAAAACGACGACCGGCACAAGCGAATCGGGCACGAGCACGGGCACTGGCACCGGGACGACCAAATCATCCCCACCCAGTGGTGGCACCAACACCGAACCGAACCCGATCCTGCTCGATACGAACGCCGCGAGCACGTACAACCCGTATGGATACCCGGCGAGCAACTTCGGCGATCCGAGCCTCGCGATCGACGGCGAAACGAGCACTGCCTGGACCGCCCAAGTCGAACCGGCCGTCGCGCCCAAGATGGCAGAGGGCCTCGTGGTCGATCTGAAGACCGCCCAGCGGGTGGCAGCGCTCACGCTGATCTCATCGACGCCCGGCATGACCGTGCAGGTTTACGGGGCGAACAGCAATACCCTGCCGACGTCGATCACCGACCCCGCATGGGTCGCGCTGAGCCCCTCTCTGGACGCGAAGAAGCGCAAGACTCACATCGTCCTGCGAGACTCGAGCAGGGCATTCCGGTTCTTCACCCTCTGGATCAGCGGGGCGCCCGCGTCTTCCGTCGGCACCGCCTCCGCGCCAGGTCATGTCAGCGTGAACGAACTCGAACTGTTCGCCGCTAAGTAGTCCCATCGGCCCAGCCGCCACTGCCCCATCGGCGGTCGCCGTCGACACCGTCCCCGTCAGCAGGCCCTCTCAGCAGGGTGCGCGCACGACGGCGGCGTTGCCTGCACCGCGCGCGACGAGTCAGCCCGTGCTCTTGGTGGAGCGCCGGGCGGCGCGCCGCGGACGCCAGATCTCGTCCAGGAACGAGGCGATCTCGTTCGTCAGGCGCTCTGGGCTGAGGCGCAGCTCGACCAGCGAGTCAGCCTCCAGCAGGCGCCCGTTGGGGAGCTCCGCGGCGAGCATACCCGCGTCGGAGAACGGGTGGACGGGGTCACGGTGATGCCCGATCACGAGCGTCGGCGTCTGAAACGTGGTTCGCTCTGAGCGATGTGGGGCGATACGCCCGAAGAACAATCCCTGCAGCAGCGCCCCGCCGGGACCCGGTTCCTGGCGGATGAGGTCGAGCAGGACATTCCCGTAATGGGGAAGCAACCGTCGCGGCACGGCCCGCGCCCCGCGCGCAACCAGCTTCATCACCGGCTCCCCAAACGTGAGCGCGACAAGCGGCGGCGTAAACGCAAGCGCGCTCCACAGCAACGCGTTGTCGAGCACCGGCATCTCGATCACCATCCCGCGCAGGCGCTCGGGCGCGCGCGAGGCGACCTCCAGAGCGGTGTTAGCGCCGAGCGAGGTACCCATGATCGCGGCTTGATCAAGCTCGAGATGGTCCATCAACGCGAGCAGCTGCTCCGCGAAGATACCCATCGAGTAGCGCCACATGTCGCGCGGGCGATCGGATTCGCCATGGCCGAGCAGATCGACCGTGATCACGCGATTGCCGCGCGCAGCGAGCGCTTTGGCCAGCGGCCGGTGCATTTCCTGGGAAAGCAGCAAACCGTGCACGAGGATCAGCGGTCGCCCCGCGGCCGGAGCGCTCTTGGCGGTCCGTGCCCGAGCCCCCGAGCGGGTGACGACCCCCGCCGGCCCCCCGCCGTACTCGGTGTAAGCGATCCGCTGGCCGTCGTGCTCGAACTTGGACATGACCCCCAGGATAGGCCCGATCCCGATGGAAGTGCGCAGATCTTTGCTCAGGGAGGTCAAAAGCGCAGATCGCGGGAGCTGCTCCGATGTTTTGCATTCGGGCCCAGTGACGAGGCCCAGGGACGGACAACACGGATCCGGGCGACGCCGTGGTTCGCCCGGATCCAGTGCCCTCTCCTACCCCTCTCCCATGGTCTGATACCTCCGATAGATGGCCGGCAGGTTGGCCTTCGACCGGTGGTGACCATCTGTTGAAACCCGTCACAGACGAAGAAGGTGCGCTAGGTTGAACTCGATGGCTAAACAAGCGCGCATCCTCGCGGGCCAGACCGCGGCGATCACCGGCGCAGCGCGCGGGATCGGGCGCGCAACCGCGCAGGCGCTGACACGCGTGGGTGTGCGAGTTGCGATCGGCGACCTCGATATGGCGGCGGCGCAGAAGACAGCCCAGGAGCTGGGACCGACTGCGATTGCCTTGAGCCTCGACGTGACCGAGCGCGACTCGTTCGCGCGCTTCCTGGATGACACCGAGACCCAGCTCGGGCCGGTCGACGTGCTGATCAACAACGCCGGGATCATGCCGCTCGGCAGGTTCCTCGACGAGGACGACCTGACGACGCGACGGATGATCGACATCAACCTCCACGGCGTGATCCTCGGGATGAAGCTCGGCCTGGAGCGGATGGTGCCGCGCGGGCACGGGCACATCGTGAACATCTCCTCGCTCGCGGGCAAGGTCGGCGCCCCCGGTGGCGCCACGTACGCCGCGACCAAGCACGCGGTCGTCGGGCTGACCGAGTCTGTGCGGGGCGAGCTGCGGCTGATGGGGACACCGGATGTGCAGCTCAGCTACGTGATGCCGTTCGTCGTCAACACCGAGCTGGGCGGTGGTCTGGGACAGGCAAGGGGCCTGAAGAACTTGCAGCCGGCTGACGTAGCCGACGCGATCGTCGAGGGTCTCCAGCAGGGGACGATCGACATCTGGGTGCCGAAGTCCTCGAAACGCACGACCATGCTGGGAGCCCTCCTGCCGCGCAGGCTGGCGGAGGGAATGGCCCGCGCGATGCGGGCCGACAGGGTCCTGGCGGACGCCGACCCGGACGTGCGCGCGGCCTACGAGCTGCGTGCGGCCGCGTCCGAGCCGGGGTTGAAGCCCGCGTCCGAACCCGCGCAGATCACCGAGAAGACTGCGTAAGCCACTCGGCGAGCAGGCTTCCGAGCAGCGGCCCGCAGTCCTCCTGGAGGAAGTGCCCGCCGCCCTCGATCATGCGCGGAGGGGGTTGGCCGATCGACTCGGCGAAACGCTCGCCGACGGATGGAGGCAGGACGGGATCGGAGTCGCCCCACAGCATCAGCGTCGGTCGACGGTCCCCGCGCAGCGCCTCGAGCACACGCTGCCCGGCGGCTGCTCCAGGAGCGTCGGGAGTCAGCGGGATGAGCTCCGGGAAGGCACGCGTGCCGGCCTTTGACGCCGCGTCTGGAAAGGGCGCCTCATACGCTGCGATGACCTCGTCGCCGGGATCGGTATGACAGCCGCCCCGCACGAGGAAGCCGACGGGCAGATCCTCGGTGCGGGCGGTGAAGTCGCGGAACGCGAGCCAAGCCTCAGACATCGGCTGATGGCCGGTGAACAGGCCCGTATCGAGGATCACGATCCGCTCGATCCGCTCGGGGTGCTCGACCGCCATACGCAGGCCGATCGGACCGCCCCAGTCATGCACGACGATCGTGGCGCCGTGCAGGTCGAGGTCCTCCAGCAGCGTCTCCGCAAACGCGACATGCCGGTCATAGGAGTACCAGCCGATGTCCAGTGGCTTGTCCGAGCGGCCGAACCCAACCATGTCAGGCGCGATGCAGCGATAGCCCGCGTCCCGCACCGGTCCGATCAGGTGCCGCCACAGAAACGACCAGGTGGGCTCGCCGTGCATGAACAGCACGGGCGCACCCTGACCCTCGTCGATGTGGGCAAGGCGCAGCCCCTCGACCTCGCGATAGCGCGCCGCGAACGGGAAGTCGGGCAGGTTCGCGAACGCGTCCTCGGGCGTGCGGACGATATCGGTCATCGCACGATCGTATAGGCTCGCTGGTCGATGCACGCGGTGGCGATCCAGTTGGCGCCAATCATCGGCGCGGAGAAGAGCAAGGTCCCGTTCTACCTAGCGGGCGGCGCGCTCGTGGTGTGGGCCGTGTTCCTGTCGATCGGGCTGGGCATGCGCAAACCAAGCTTTCCTGGCGGTCAGTCCGGCGAGCGCGCTGTGATCGCGGTCACCGTGGTGCTCGTGCTGGCAGCTGCGTCGATGGCCGTGGTGACCTCGGGCACGCCCGCCAAGGCGGCGACCCCAGCCGCAAGCAGCAACGGTGGAGCAGTCGAAGTCGGCGGGACGAGCGCCAAATGAGACGCAAGTGAAGCTGTACGTCTGCTGGGGCACGTTCGCGACTCCCCGACCCGGCGGACATCCATGCAGGAACGCCTACATGGCGTTGAAGGACGCCGGATACGAGCCTGAGGTCGTTAAGTCCTACGGCCTGGCGCCGCTGCCAGGCTTGTTCAACCGCACGCGCGGGCGACGCGAGGTGAACGAGCTGACCGGCAATCGCTGGGTCCCGACGCTTCTGCTCGACGACGGAGCCGTGCTCGACGGTTCGCCGGCGATCGTCGAGTGGGCGAGAGCCAATCCGGCGTAGCTCTGGCGCGCAGTCTCGGTCGCCAGCTCATTCGCGTGGCGCGTCTGCAACCAGCGTTCTTGCAACCGGAGTCCTGCAACCAGCGGTTTCGCTATGTCCGCAATACTTTCGACGCAGATACCCGCATACCCCCGCGCGCCGATGACAAAACATTCGCGCAAAGGAATCCCGCGAACCCCACTCAAGAGAGGAACACACCCTATGGACGTCCTGGCCAGGCTCGACGAGGCAAGACGCGCGACGAACGTGCTCGAGCACCCATTCTACGAGCGCTGGAGCGCCGGTGAGCTGAGCTCGGCGGAGCTGAGCCTGTATGCGGGCGAGTACCGCCACGCAGTGGTCGCACTGGCTCAGGCCTCGGCGCAGGTCGCGGCTGTGGCCGATCCTGAGCGCCGCCCGGGCTTGGAGCGCCACGCCGATGAGGAGGCAGCCCACGTGGCGCTATGGGACGAGTTTGCGCGAGCCACACGTGCCGAGCTCGCCCAGGCCACATGTGCGGTGGACGGCACAAGCGTCGACGGCACGAGCGTAGACGGCGCGACGGGTACGCTCCTCGCCGGCGCAACCGTGGCGCAGGCAGAGGTCTGCAGCGGCGAGCGGGGACTGGCGCAGACGCAGGCGTGCGCGGCGTCCTGG
This sequence comes from uncultured Solirubrobacterales bacterium, assembly GCA_963705245.1. GTDB lineage: Bacteria > Actinomycetota > Thermoleophilia > Solirubrobacterales > Solirubrobacteraceae > Palsa-744. Next base: position 1,059,510 of record OY970062.1, read on the forward strand.
ACGGCCGGCGAGGATGCGCTGGAGCACCTGGCGGTGCTGTATGCGATCGAGGCGAGCCAGCCCGAGATCGCACGGACCAAGCTCGACGGGCTGACCAAGCACTACGGGTACGCCGACGAAGGCCCCGCGGTCGAGTATTTCACGCTGCACGAGCGCCTCGACGTCGAGCACGCACGCCAGGCCGGTGAGCTGATCGAAGTGCTGCTGAGCGAGCGCACCGACGAAGAGGCGATGGCGGACAAGATGCTCGCCCGTGCACAGGCGGCGCTGCAAGGCAACTGGGAGCTGCTCAGCGGCGTGGAAGCTGCACAGGCCGGACGCGATCTCTAGGCCGGACGCGATCTGAGCCGGTACGCGAACAGGACGGCGGCCACAGAGGTCGCGAGGTTGAGGCTGGAGACGCCCGGGCGCATGGGGATCGCGATCCGGGCGTCTGCCCGGGCGAGCAGCGCGGGGGTGAGCCCATGACGCTCGGTCCCAAACGCGAGGATCGCGCGCGAAGGCAACCTGACAGGGTCAAACGGATCGCCGTCAGGGTCGAGCGCGAGCAGGGGCCGGTCGAGGACGGGCGGCAGGGGCGGCAGCCCCTCTGACAGGCGGACAACCGGCAGCGCATAGTGCAGCCCGGCGCTCCCCCGCAGGGCGTCAGGGTGCCAGGGATCGTGCCCACCGGTGGTAAGAACGGCCGCGGCGTCGGCGGCGGCCGCGACGCGCACGCAGGCGCCCATGTTGCCGAGATCGCGCGGGTCCTCCAGCAGGATCACGGGCGCAGCCCGTGGGTCGGCGAATACCGCGGCCGGGTCGGTGGCCGGGCCGGTAGCCGGGCTGGCGGAAGGGTCCCCTGTGCCAGCTCGTGGTCGCTCGGCGAGCGAGATCACGCCGGTGGATGGTGTCAGCGGCGCGAGCTGGGTGAACACATCCATGGAGATCTCGCGCGCGAGATGGACCATCTGTGCGCAGACGTCGGGGGCGAGCTGCGCAGCGAGCCGCTCCAGCTGGGCGAGGTCGGCGCAGACGACCTCGAGGACGGTCGCGCCGAATCGCAGAGCGTGCTTGAGCGGGTGCAGTCCCTCGAGCACCGCTAGCGACGGGTCGCGCCGCGCACGACCGTAGCGTGGGATGAGCGACCCGTTCATCGGCACGGGGCGATGATCGCACGGAGACGGGGTCAAGCAGGCACTCATAGGATGTCCGCGCGATGGCGACGCGCGCGGCGGCGATATTCGACAATGACGGGCTGCTCCTCGACACCGAGGATGCGTGGACACGGGCAGAGGAGACGCTGTTCGCGCGCCGCGGCCGGGTATTCACCCTCGATCACAAGCGCTTGCTGATCGGCTCCGCTCGTGCGGCCGCGGCGCTGAAGCTCGAAACGATGCTCGACTTGGAGGGCGAGGGCGAGGCGTTGATGGACGAGCTGCACGAGCTGGTGATGCAGGAGGCGCTCGCGGGCGTCGAGCCCCGCCCGGGCGCGCTGGAGCTGCTCGAGCGCCTGATCGACGCGGGAGTGCCAGTGGCAGTGGCCTCCAACTCGCAACGTGAGTTCGTGCAGCGCGTGCTCTCCAGCGCCGGGCTCCTGGACGGGCGATTTGCGACGGTCGTGTCCGTCGAGGACGTCGAGCACCCGAAGCCCGCCCCCGACATCTATCTGGAGGCGTGCCGGCGCCTGGGCGCCGAGCCGGGAGCATGTGCCGCGCTCGAGGACTCCCCCACGGGCGTCGCCGCGGCCGTGGCAGCGGGAATGTTCGTGATCGGCGTGCCCTACTTCAAAGGCGCGCAGCTGCCGGGCAGCGACCTGCTCGCCGACAGCCTGGCCGATCCGGAGGTCGCTCAGGCGCTTGGGTTGAGGTAGGCCAGGGTTGACTCTCCGGACGCTCAGGCGCTTGGGTTGAGGTAGGCCAGGGTTACTCCGAAAGCAGCTCATCAGATGGCAGGTCGCGAGTCCCTGCGGCGGGTGGTGGGTCGTGGCAGCCCCGTCAGCGGGGATGAGCTTGTGTCGCGAGCGCTCGCTTTTACGCACGCGCGTGGCCGCGGTCTCTGTGCTGTGACTCGCCTGACGCTCGGTCTCGGCATCTTCGATACGCGAGGACCTACCCGACGGCGCTGACATGCCCGCGAGCGCTGACGAGCACGGCTGTGCCCGCTGCCAGCGCCTGCTCACCACGCACCCGTGCGACCAGGGCGCTCGTGCCCGGTCGCTCGTCTGGGCGGATATGCAGCAGGGCGTCGTGCCCGTAGTAGCGACACTGCTCGACCGTCCCCGGCACACCCTCGTCGCTTTCGCTGCTCGGGCTCACCCGCAGCTGCTCGGGGCGCACGATCACCACACCGTGTGTGAGGCCAGGAGCCCGCGCGGGATCTGGATGCAGCTGCAGCCGACCGAGCATAGTCTGCGCCCAGTCGCCCTCGAATTTCGCCTCGAGCATGTTTGCCGCACCGAGGAAGCTCGCAAGCAGCGCGTCCACCGGTTTGCTGTACAGCTCCGCCGGTGTTCCCTGCTGGACGATCACCCCGTCACGCAGCACCGCGACCGAGTCCGCCAGCGACAGCGCCTCCTCCTGATCGTGCGTAACGAGCACCGTCGTCGCACCCTGCCTGCGCAGCAGCGCGCTCACTTCCTCGCGCACCGTGGCCCGCAGCGAGGCGTCCAAGGATGAGAACGGCTCGTCCAGGAGCAGCACCTCCGGTTGCCGTGCGAGCGCCCGAGCAAGCGCGACCCTTTGCTGCTCACCTCCCGAGAGCTGGTGCGGGTAGCGGCGTGCAAGAGGCACGAGCCCGACCAGCTCCAGCAGCTCTTGCACGACGCTCGTACGCCGCTGCGCCCGCGAGAGCCCGAACGCGATGTTGGCCTGCACGTTGAGGTTCGGGAACAGCGCACCCTCTTGTGGCACATAGCCGATCCCGCGGCGCTCCGGCGGGACGTAGCTGCGATTACGCCGCCCGTCGTCAAGCGTATGCGTCCCGAGCGCGATCCGTCCGCGCTGCACGCGCTCGAACCCCGCGATCGCCCGCAGCAGGGTTGTCTTGCCACAGCCCGACAAGCCCAGCACGGCCACCAACGATCCCGCGGGGACACTCAGATTGACACCCCGCAGCACCGGTCCTCCGGAGGAATAACCCTTCCACACGTCGAGCACCCACAGATCGCTCGCCGAGTGCTCTTGTGCTTCCGGATTGCTGGCCGGGCTTTTGTGCCCAGTCGGGTCACTTGCCGTGTGCTGATACGCCGTCGAGTCGCTCGCCGAGCTCACGGCCGACCCCTCCGTGCGAGCGTTGACATGCGCTGGCTGAGCACATACGCCGGCACCGCTGAGATCAACACCATCAAGCCCGCGTAGGGAGCGGCGGCTCCGTAGGAGAAGTCACTCGTATAGGCCCAGAATTGGGTGGCGAGCGTATCCACCCCGGTGGGTCTCAGCAGCAGCGTCGCCGTCAACTCGGTGCAGGAAGAGATGAACACGAGTGAGAACGCGACACCGAGCCCCGGCGCGATCAGCGGCAGCATCACGCGCACCCACACCGCCGCCGGTCGCCGTCCGAGCGAGCGCCCCACCTCCTCCAGGCGTGGCGGGGCGTTTGCGAGCGCCGCTCGCACCCCCACCACCGCAAGTGGCAAGAACAGGATCGCGTAAGCCACGATCAGCTCCAGCGCGCTCTCATACAGGGGCAGCGCATAGCGCACCGTGAACGACACGAGCCCAAGCGCGATCACCAGTCCGGGAAGCGCTTGGGGCAGGAGGGCGAGGCGCTCGATCAGGATCGTCAGGCGATTGCGATGGCGCATCGCCGCAGCCGTCACCGGGATCGCAAGTGCTGTCGCCAGCGCCGCCGCGCCCGCGCTGAACTCCGCCGTGTGGGCCGCGTCGGTGAGGATCGACGCCGGCGGCAGCGTCGTGGAGCCACCATGGATCAGCCAGTACACGAGCGACCCGAGCGGTACCCCGAGCGCGAGGCCACACAGCGTGAACAGGCCGCCCAGCACGAGGACCGTCCAGCGACCTCTCAGCCCGATTCTCACGATCGCCCGACGTGCCCCCTGGCCGCTGCGTGTCCAGCGCCCGCGACGCACGAGAGGCAGCTCGCCGGCGAGCGCGGCCATGCCGAGCGCCACCAGCACCAGCGACAGCGCGCACGCCGCCGCGGTGTCGAACCCGAGCTTGAACTCGGTGAATATCGCCACCGTGAACGTCTGATACTGGACGATCTCAAATGCCCCGTACTCGGCCAGCAGCCCAAGCGTCACGAGCAGGCAGCCCCCCAGCACCGCCGGCAGCATCTGTCGCAGCGTCACCTTCCAGAACACTCTCCACGGGCCCAGCCCGAGGCTGCGCGCGACCTCCTCGAGCGCCGGGTCCACCCCGGCGAGACCCGCAACCGCGGGCAGATACACCAGCGGGTAGAGCGACAGCGTCATGATCATCACCGCCGCGGCGTACCCGTGCAGGCTGTGATCCAAGGAAACCCAGCCGAAGCCGATCACGAAGTCGGGGATGCCCAGCGGCAGCACCAGCAGCACCGCCCACACCCGCCGCGCTGGAATCGTCGTGCGCTCCACACACCATGCCGTGGCGACCCCGATCACCGCGCACAACGCCGTGCTGGCAACCACGAGACGCAGTGTGTTCCACAAGAGCACCGCCGTGTTGTGACGGAACAGCAGACGCGATACCGCGCCCCACCCCGACTGCTGCGCCTCGATCACGAGGAACACGAGCGGCAGCAGAACCAGGCCGGCCGCCAGCGTCGCGCCGAGGATCGTCACGAGCGGCGGACGACCTCGTCGCGACCAGATGCGCGCCCACCTGCTCTCGATGCTGGGCTGGGGGGGCGCGAACGTGTTCATCGGCTGCACATCGAGGACACCCGCGGCTCAGATCGCAATCGTGGCCGGGATCGTCGTTGGAGTCAGAACTTGTCTCAAAATACGCCCGTCGTGTCCAGGCACGCAGCGATACCTGCCGATCATTTCGAAAGAGCTTCTACCCATCACAGCAGTCCGAGCTTCTGCTCGAGCGCCAGCGGCGCGCTGCCGTCCCCCAGTTCCGAGAGGGTTATCGGCGCCGGCTGCAGCTGGCCAAACGGGCGCAGTCCCGCCGCCGGACTCACGCTTAGGCGCAGCGGGTACTCGTAGCTGTGACTCTGCGCGATCGTTTCCTGTCCTTCACGGCTCACCAAGAACGCCACGAACGCTTGCGCCGCGGCCTGGTGCGAGCTGGACTTCAGCACCGCCGCCCCGGAGACGTTCAAGAGATTGCCGGGATCTCCCGGGGCGTAGTAGTGAAGCGCTGAGTGCACGCCACTTCGTCCGACCTCGTCACGCAAGCGAAACCAGTAGTAATGGTTGATCAGCCCGACCGCGCTCTCACCGTTGTTGACCTGCGCCACGACCGTCTCGTTGTCGGGATAGATCTTGCCGTTAGTTTGCAGCCCCTTCAACCATCGTTCGGCCGCGGCAGCGCCGTCGAACTTGACAATCGAAGTGATCAGCGGCTGAAAGTCCGTCTCCGAAGGAGCAAAGCCGACCTTGCCTTTCCACTTTGGCTCGGCGAGCTCGAGGATCGAGCTGGGCAACTGTGAGCCCGCGATCTGGGAGGTGTTGTAAACGAGCACCGAGACGCGCCCTGAGACCCCCACCCAGTCCCCTTGTGGCGAGCTGTAACGGGCCGGAACTCCAGCAAGCGTGGAGGGATACAGGCGGGTGAGCAGGCCCTGCTCGCGCAGATGTTCCAGCACGGGAGTATTCTCGGTGTAGAACACGTCCGCGGGCGAGTTTGGGCCCTCCTGGACGATCTGGTCTCCGAGTTCGGCCTCGTCCCCGGAGCGCACGTTCACCTTGACCCCGGTCCGTTTTTCAAACGCGCCGACAAGCTTTGCCGTGGTCTGTTCGTGCTGGCCGTTATACAGCGTGATCGACTGTCCCGCCAGCGAGCCAGTGGCCGCCGATGTGCTGCTCGAAGCGCTCGTGCCCCCAGTAGAGGATCCGCTGGACCCGCCGCACGCAGAGAGCGTGAGAGCGGCTAGCAGCGCCGTCGCCGTCCCGGCGATCGAGAGCTTGATGTTGCGCATGTGTCGGTCTCCTCTCTGCAGGCCCCATCAGGGGGACGTGATCATGGATATCCGATCTAGCCGATCGGGATTACTCCGGTCGGCAGGCTACCACATGAATTAGGGTGCCCTAACAATGATCGTTTACTTGCACTGGTCGCTCAACTCGGAGCTATGTCCCAGCACTCGCCCAAGCACAGCATCAGCAAGCACTAGCGAGCACAAACGGCAGGCTACTGCCAGTGCCAGCTAGTGTCAGCGCCAAGCCAGCGTCAATGCCAGCCAGCGCCAGCGCCAGCGTCTGCTGATGCCAGCGTCAGCGCCAGCCTGTGCCAGCGCCTACCAGTGTGAGCGTCAGCATCAGCCTGGGGCTTGAGTAAACGGGAGCCGCACGCGAAAGGTGGTGCGTCCGGGCTGGCTCTCGAGCGTGAGCGAGCCGTCGTGCCGGTCGACGACGATACGTCTCGCCGTCGCCAGACCGAGACCCGTGCCCTGCCCGACGTCCTTGGTCGTGAAGAACGGGTCGAAGATCCGTCCAACCACGTCATCGGGGACGCCCGGTCCGTCGTCGGTGATCTCGATCTGGACGCAGCTGCCGTCGCCGCGAGTGCCGATCGTGATCGTCCCCTGCTGACCGAGCGCGTCGATTGCATTGTCGAGCAGGTTGGTCCACACCTGGTTGAGCTCGGATCCGCGGACGGTGAGCTTTCCCAGCGTGCGATCGTAATCGCGCACAATTGCGATCGTCGTGTGCTTCAGCTTGTATCCGAGCACCGTAAGCGTGGTCTCCAGACCCTCGTGCACGTCGACCTCGACGAGCTCGCCCCGGTCCATATAGGCGTAGGACTTGACCGCGCCCACGAGCGCTGACATGCGTTCCGTCGACTCTTCGAGCTCGGCGGCGAGCCGCCCCGCGGTCAGGGTCGCGGCCACCCAACGCAAGGCCGCTCCCGTGGCAGGACCCGCCAACTCGGCGACGCGATCAAGCCAGGTCTCGTCGACGCCCGCGGCCGCGAGTGGCTCGGCCAATCGCCAGGGCTCATCGATCGCGAGTGCCTGCAGGTGCTCGAGCAGCTCATCCTCTTTGTCTGAGGCGTCCAGCGTGTCGAGCGCCGTGCAAGACGCGGCATGCGCGACCGCTTGCTGTTGCAGTTGGATGAGTCGATCGGCGTCCTCCCGCTCCACCCCGGCCTCGACAAAGCTTCCGAGCGCCGAGCCGATCACGTCGAGCGCCTCTGTCATTTGCGCTGCTGCCCGGCGTGCCGCGGCAGCAGGGTTGTTGAGCTCGTGAGCGAGTCCCGCGGCCATCGTTCCCAGCGAGGCGAGACGCTCGCGACTCTGTTCCCTTTCGGTAACCCTGCTCATCACCGGCGCGACCTGCTGCATCACCCGTTGATGAATCGACGGTTGGGCAAACGCCAGCCGTTTGAAGTCATCTGCCGCCACGACAGCGACTCGGCAGTCGGTCTCCGCCTGCATGCGCGCTCCGAGCGAACCGCCGGTGAGCACCGCGATCGCGCCCATCCACGTAGGCGCAACATGGTGGCCCACCGGCTCGCTTCGCCCCTGCGCGAGGATGAGGGCTTGCGCCCGTCCGGCGAGCAGGAGCTGCAGACCTGTCGGTCCCTCACCCTGCTCGGCGATGATCTCTCCAGGCGCGACGTGGTGAACGCTGGCAAGCGGCACCCACTCGGCAAGATCAGCATCGTCGATGCTGTCGAACAGGTCAATCGCGCGCAGCTCCGCGAGCGTAACCGGAGGCTCGCTCATGACTGGCGGCTCGTCAGTCGTGGGTGGCTCATCGGTCGTGGGGGGTTCGTCAGTCATGGGGGGTTCGTCAGTCGTGGGGGGTTCGTCAGTCGTGGGCGGCTCGTCCATCGCTAGGCCTCGACCAGATATTCGTGGATCAGCGAGACCGCCATCGAGCCCTCACCCACCGCGCTCGCAACACGCTTGATCGAGCGCGCGCGCACGTCGCCGGCGACGAAGACACCGGGGACGGTGGACTCCAACACGTAGGGCTCGCGCTGCAGCGGCCAGCCGCTCCTCTGCGCGTCACGACCGGCGAGGATGAAGCCGCGCTCGTCGCGCGCCAAGACGCCCTCCAGCCAGTCTGTACGGGGCGAGGCGCCGATGAAGACAAAGCAGGCATCCGCCGCGAGCGCCTCCTCGCCCCCGGGGCCCTGGACCCGCAGGCATTGCAAGCGTCCATTGTCGCTCTCGGCGGCGATCGCCGAGCTGCCGGTATGCACCTCGATGTTAGGCTGCCCGGCGATCTGCTCGATCAGGTAGTGCGACATCGACTTCTCGAGCGTGGACCCGCGCACGAGCATCGTCACCTTGGCGGCGTAGCCGCTGAAATAGACGGCGGCCTGGCCGGCAGAGTTCGCCCCGCCGATCACGACCACATGCTGGTCGGCACAGCCGCGAGCCTCGGTCATCGCGGCCCCGTAGTAGATGCCCGCGCCGGTCAGCTCGGAGAACCCGGGAGCGTCCATCTGGCGGTAGGAGACTCCGGAGGCGACGATCACACAGCTCGCGCTCAGCGCGACCCCACCGCTCAACTCCACCAAACGCGCGGAGCCCTCGACCCGCAATCCCACCGCCTCCTTGACCGTAAGCAGCTCGGCGCCCAATCGCCGTGCTTGGTCAGTCGCGCGCCGCGCGAGGTCTGAGCCGCTCAGCCCCGCCGGAAATCCGAGGTAGTTCTCGATCCGGCTCGACTGTCCCGCCTGCCCGCCCGGCGCCTCGCGCTCGACCATCACGGTCTTCAGACCCTCCGACGCGCCGTAGACAGCGGCCGCCAGCCCTGCCGGGCCGCCCCCGACGACCACGAGGTCGTAGTGGTCCTGCGCGGGCGCGCCCGCGACCCCAAGCCGCTCCGCCAGCTCGAGGATCGTCGGGCGCTCCAACACCGTGCCATCCTCCAGCAGCGCCACCGGCAGCCGGTCGCTCTCCACCCCGGCCACCTGCAGCAGCTCGCGCGCTTCGCCGTCGCGCTCGATATCCAGCCAGCGTGCCGGCACGCGGTTGCGAACCAGGAAGTCGCGCAGGTCGTGCGACTCCTTCGAAAACCGGTGACCCACCAACCGCACCCCACCCGATTCCAGCGCTGCCCCCGCCTCCCAGGTCGTGAGCAGGTCTTCGACGACCGGGAACAACTGCTCCTCCGGTGGATCCCAGGGCTTGAGCAGGTAGTAGTCGAGCGCCACCTCGTTGATCGCAGCGATCGCCGCCTCCGTATCGGCGTATGCCGTCAGCAGCACGCGCTTGGCGTCCGGCAGCAGCTTGCGCGCCTGCACCAGATATTGCGTCCCCGACATGCCCGGCATCCGCTGGTCGGCGATCAGCATCGCCACCTGGTCACCACGCCCGAGCAGCTCCCGCAGAAGCTCCAGCGCCTCCGTCCCCGAGGCCGCGCGCAGCACCCGGTAACGCTCCCCGAAGCCGCGCCGCAGGTCGCGTGCGACAGCTGCAAGCACCGCCGGCTCATCATCGACAGCCACGATCGCCGGACGGCGCACCGGCGAGGAAGGCTCCTCGCCGGCCACTTTGGCTGTGCGCTTGGTTGGGATGGGCATCGTGGTGGCTTGGCAGTAGTCGGCTAGCGGCGGTGGCTTGGCAGCGGTCGGCTTGGATGTGTGAGAGGGAGAGGCGGGATTACGCTCCCGCCTCCCGCGGAAGCTGAGCACGAATCATCCAGAGCTGCTCCTCGAGCGCGCGCACGACGCCGACGAGGACATCTTCGGAGGCAGAGTCCAACTCGGCAAGTCGATCCATGCGCTCCCTGGTGCGCTCATCCACCTCGGCGACCCGCTTGACGAGCTCGCGCAGGACATACCGATCCTCGATTGCTCCCTGCTCTACCCGCGCGACCTCGCTGCCAGCTGCGACCGTGTCCGCCTGACCATCAGGCCAGAACCCGACCGCGACCGCCCGCTCGGCGACGGTATCGGCGAGCTCACGCCAGGAGTCGATCAGCTCGTCGAGATACAGATGCAAAGGTCGGAACAGCGGGCCGACGATGCTCCAATGAAGCTGCTTACCGAGCAGCGACAAGTCGACCAGCTCGAGCAGCGTGGCCTGCAGCTCGCGTCCGATCTCCTCGCGCTCGTGTGCTCCGAGCGCTGGTAGGTGTGCTGAAGAGCCAGTGGTGATCGTCATCGTCTATCTCCTTCTCGTCTCTCGGTTTGCAGGTGCATGCCATGCGCGCTGCCTGCCGCGCGAGTCCCCGCGCTGTGACCGTGTCCTTGAGAGCTTAGGTCCGTCGAGAGAAGTCCGCGGTCTTCGGAATTGCCTTTGGCCCTGATTGGGGCACAATGCAGATCATGATCATCAAGCGGAGCGTGTCAAGCTACTCCGAGACTGCGAGCTCTCTCGTCGAAGCGATCGAGCGGCGAGGGCTGACGGTGTTCGCTCGCATCGATCACGCCGCCGCCGCGCACGAGGCCGGGCTGGAGCTCGCGGACGAGGAGGTCGTCTTGTTCGGAAACCCGCGCAGCGGAACACCCTTGATGCAAAGCGATCGGCGGATCGGCATCGAGCTGCCGTTGCGGATGCTCGTCTGGCGTGATCGCGAGGATGTGCTGCTCGCTTATCGCGACCCATTGGAGCTGGGCAGCGCCTACGAGGTCGTAATGCACCAGCCGACCTTGGAGCAGATGGCGACACTGCTTGACGAGCTGGCGACCGAGGCGGCGAGCTGATCACAGCGCGGGAATCGGACTGCCCGCCCAGCGCGCTCGGTGGCGCCGATGGGATGGGCGCTCAGCGTCTTGTCGCAAGCGCGAGCAGCGTATCCGTCAGCTGGTCGGCGAAGCGACGATTCAGGGGCTCGTGGCAGGAGAGGATCCGGTACCAGAGCGCCGCGAACGCGAGCTCGACGAGGAAGTCAAGGTCAGCCGAAGCCGCCAGTTCGTCGCGCTTGCGGCCGTGCTCGAGCAGCTCGCGCAGCGCCTGACGGCGCCGGGCGAGAAATCCGGTTCGGAACGACTCGGCGAAAGTATCGTCGAGCTGGGCCGCCGCCATCAACGCGGCGAGCAAACGCGTGTTACGCCCGGCGGCGCCCGCCACCGTACGACGCAGAAAGACACGCAGATCGGTATTGAACGAGCCTGTATCGGTCGGCGGCGCGAGCGCAGTTGCCCCTTCGTTGAGCGCCTCGAGGACGATCGCGGCCTTGGTCGGCCACCAGCGGTAGACCGTTTGCTTGCTGACGCCTGCATCGCGAGCGATCGCCTCGATCGTGACGCGCCCGTAGCCGTCCCGTCCGATCAGACGTGTGGTCGCGGCGAGGATTGCCCGGTGCGCAGACTCGCTACGTGGCCGTCCTGGACCGCGAACACTCATGTGAGCAAGTTACTAGACGCTCCGCCCTGTTATTATTTCGAGACGTGCCGTCCCGTATTAGTCCAGATCCACCTTCCGGCGGAGCGTCTTCGATGCTGGCGACGCCTTGGTCAGAGCGAGTCCAGGAGATCCTTGACGGAGATCATGCCGTTGCGCTCGCATACGTCACGCCCGCTGCCGGGGTCGTACTGGCACCAGTTTCGAACTTCGGGCTCAACAACCGCGCAGAAGGCGTCATCACGGCCAACAGCTCCGTGGGCGCGTGGAAGAAGCTCGAGCGGATCCGACGCAATCCGCAGGTGGCGATCGCGTTTCACACACGCACACACGCCACCAACGATCGCCCCGAGTATGTGCTCGTGCAGGGCCGTGCGTCGCTGCAGCCGCCGTTGGCCGACTACCCCACGTCGATCTTGGAACACTGGGAGCGCCTCGAGCCTTGGCGAGACCTCGGCCCGCTTTGGAGGCGCTGGCTGCGGATCTATGCGCTGCGCGTCGAGATCCGCATCTCCGTCGAGCGCATAATCATATGGCCCGACCTCGCCTGTCAAGGCACGCCCGAAGTCGAAGGCTTGCCACTCCCCGCCGCGCCCCCGGCATCCCAGGACCCACCGGCCAAGGGCATCGCTCCACGCGTCAATCAAACGCGGGTTGCCCGGCGGGCCAAGCGGCTGCCAAACGTGCTGCTCGGCTGGGTCGGCGCGGATGGCTTCCCATTCGTGACCCCGGTAAGGGTCAGCGCGGCCAACGAGCACGGCATCCTGCTCGATCCGCCAGAGCGGATCACACCACCAGGCGCTCGCCGAGCCGGTCTCACCGCCCACTGGTTCTCGCATGGCGTGGTGGGTCAACGACAGATGATCTGCACCGGCTGGATGCAGAGCGGATCGGCCGGGGGCGCCGTGACATATGCGCCGCACACCTTGGTCGCCTATCGGATGCCTTCCTCGCGCTTCATCTACAGACTTGCGGTCGGCCTGTTTACTCGCCTGCGCTACCGCCAGGCGCAGCGCAGCGGTATGGATGTGGCAGATCCTAGTACGGATCCAAGTGGGGACCACACTGCGTATGCCGAGCGCATCAGCGAGCGCGGCACGTAGGATCGAGCCGTCGCTGACCTCGATGATGCGGTATCAGCTCTCGCGCTGCTGCTGTTTGCTGGCGCGATCGAACTGGATCAGGTGCGCTCGGCCGGGGTCCGGGTCACGAGCCTTGAGGTCGAGCAGACGGTCGCAAACGGGCGGCCCGAAGCTGCCGCCGTCTGCCTACCTGTGGTTGCATTCACTCTGGTTGCATGGAGCTAGCGAGACTCGAACTCGCGACCTCCTGGGTGCGATCCAGGCGCTCTCCCAACTGAGCTATAGCCCCTTGCGCCCGTGTATGTGCGGGCGAAGCTATGCAAGTGTAGTGGGGCAATCGCGAGGCAGCAGCGAAGCGCGGCTGGTCGGCGCAGTATGGTTTGCCAGCGCATGGGATTGCTCGACGATGCTATCCACGAGCACTTGGAGCTCAAGCGCCTACGGGGCGCTGACCCGGGTCTGATCGCCCGCGAGGAGCACTCGGCCCTTGGGCCCGTTCGCGGTGATGAATCGGAAGGCGCAGATGACGATGGCGACAGCGCTCACGGAGGGCTCGCCAGCGAAAGCGCTCAGCCGATGCAAGACGACCCCGGGCGTATATCGCAACCAGATCAGGACCAGGGATTCTCACACCTGGGGCAGGAAACCGCCGAGCTGGACATGCGAACGGTGCTGGACGACGTGCCCAGTCACGATCTCGCCCCAGCAAAGCCAGGCGCAGTTGGACCGGTCAGGGAGAGAGCTTCAGTGGACGATGCTCGTCCGGAGCAGAGCGTCGCGGATGACCCCCTCGAATGGGAGATGCCCGGAGACGGCGCATCGGAGAGCCACGAGCACACCGAAGAAGGCCGGCACGCCAGTGCCCAAGATCGACACAGCCACGAGGCGTCCGATGGGTCGAATGAGCCCGTCGAGGATGTCCTGGAGGAGACGCCCGAGTTTCTGCGCGACACCCCCGAGCAGGAGCGACTGTGGTTCGAGCAACGTCCGCCAAGAGACTTCGACTTCGACAAATAGCTCTCTCGCTGTTCATGCCTGCCCTAAACTGAGAACTCGCGGGGCCATAGCTCAGCTGGGAGAGCGCCTGCTTTGCAAGCAGGAGGTCACCGGTTCGATCCCGGTTGGCTCCATACCGCGACCAGTTGTCGAACCGCTCTCTCGTATCGGGCGCTCTCCCTCGGCTCTGTCTACGTGCACGTGATCCGGGACGCCACCCCGCTCACGTTCGGCGGTTGTCCTCGTGCTCGACGTGTCGTGGGCTGCAACTTCCCGCGCAGCTCTCGATCCATCCCATGCACGAGGGACACTATCGGGCGATGGTCGACCCAATCACCCTTTCGATCGTCGAGATGGTTGGCGAGCCGGCCGCCAAGCGGCTCATGGAGTGGGCGAAGGGCACCGAGGCAGACAAGCTCGTCAAGCTCCTGAAGCCACGGTTCCCAAACGCTTACAAGCTGCTAACGCAACCCTCCGTGCTGGTCGAGATCTACGTTTACGCCGAGAGCGGCGTCTTCCGCAAGGCGGAGATGCTACGGGCACTGCGCGCGATCACCGGCTCGACGCAACAGGCGGATGACCTCGCGGAGGCGATCCGCGAGAACCAGTGGCGGGTGATGCGCGACGACCGCCAGGCCCACCAGGAGCTGCGGCGCCTGCGCACGGAGATTGGCGGCGACATAAGCACCGGCAACAGCGAGCTCCTTCAGGGGATCACCGAGGCGATCGAGCGGCTCGCGCTCCGGCTGCCGGCGGCACGGCAGCTACCTGCGCAGAGCTCACCGTTCGTGGACCGCGACAAGGAGCTTGCCGTCGGGCAGTCCAAGCTGGCCACGGCGTCCCCGGGTCATGTGGCAACGCTCGTGAACTGCACTGGTACGGCGGGTACCGGGAAGTCTGTGTTCGCGCTCGAGCTTGCCTACCGCCAGCCCGACCGGTTCGGTGGCGGTGTCCTATATGTCGACATGCGCCGCCCTGACGGGCGGGTGCTCTCTGCAGGGGATGTTGCGGCGCGGCTGCTCCGTGATCTCGGTGTCGGCCCGGATGCGATCCCGGAGGATCCTGAGCGTCGTCTGGCTCTGTGGCGTTCGATCTGTGCGACAGATCCGGTGCTGGTGGTGCTCGATAACGCGCAGCAGGACAGCGAGGTGCAGCGGCTGATCCCGGCCAACGGTGACTGTGTGGTGCTCGTCACCTCGCGTATGCCGCTGCAGGGGCTCGCTGGAGCGGCACTGATCGAGCTGGCCGAGATGGCACAGGACGACGCACTCCAGCTGCTGGAGGCGATTATCGGCGATCGTGTGCGTAGCGAAGCGGAGGCTGTCCGGGAGATAGTGGCGAGTTGTTCGGGCTTGCCGCTCGCGCTGGCCGTAGTGGCGGGCCGTCTGTGGGCACAGCCGACGCGGACGCTGTCGAGCATGGCAGAAGCTCTCGCCGCCTCCGATGACCTCCTTGGCGGACTGGATGACCGGGCCGGGACGATCCGTGGGACCCTGGCCTCAAGCCTGGGCGACGCTGGGTCCGAGGCCCGGCGGGTGCTGCTTCTGCTCGCGGCCCTCGATGTCAGCGACCTGGAGCCTGCGCTCGTCGCCGCGGTCGCCGGATGCGACACCGGGGCTGCCGAGGAGTTGCTGCAGGAGCTCGGCGAACAGCGCCTGATTACACCTGTCGCCGGGGGCGGCTGGAGGATCAACGACCTGCTTCGGCTGGCTGCGTCGCAGCTGGCTGTCAGCGAGCTGGGCGAGGATGAGATCCTGTCCGCGCAGGAACGTAAGGTCCGCTGGGTAGTGGAAACGGTGGAAGAGCACGCCAACGACCTCGAAGGCGAGGACTAGAGCACAGTGGCGTTGAACTTGGAGCGCGAACGCGCCGCACTGGATTGGTATGAGGAGCGCCGCGACGAGCTGTTCTCCACGGTCGCGCAGGCCCACAGCCGTGAGGATGATGGGCAGGTTCTGGAGCTCGCAGGTGCGCTCGCACCATTCCTGGCACGCCGCTCTTACTGGGATGAGGGTGAGACGATCCTCTCCTGGGCGGTCGAAGCCGCACGCCGCTCAGAGCAGCAGCAGCCGCTTGCGCAGATGCTCAACGAGCTTGGGACCGTCCACCGCCAGCAATCCCGGTTCGAGCAGGCCGCCAGGGAGTTCGAACTCGCGCTCGCGACCTTCGGTGACATCGGCGACCAGGTCGGTGAGGCGCGGGCACTCAGCAACCTCGGGCTCGCCTACCGCAAGCTCGGGCAGATGGACCGCGCCCAGGACGCGTTCCAAGCGTCAATCGAGCGGTGGCGGCGACTTGAGGGCAGCGAGGAACGTGAGCATGGTCTCGCGCGCAGCCTGAACAACCTCGGCATGACGCTCCGCGACAGCGGACGCTATGCCGACGCACAGGCCCTGTTCGAGCAGGCGCTCGGGTTGCGCGAACAGATCGAGGATGCGGAGGGTGTGAGCCGAACGCTGAACAACCTCGGCCACCTCGCGCGCCTGCAGGGGAACCCGGCTGGGGCGAGCGACCTGCATTCGCGAGCCCTCGAGATCCGGCGTGCTCTGGGCGACAGGCATGGCGTGGCACGCACCGCCGGATCGCTAGCGCTCGCTCTCGCGGAGCAGGCTCGCTTCGAGGAGGCGAGGGCGCTGCTTGAGGAAGCAATGAGTATCCGCAGCGCGCTCGGCGACCGCTACGGGGAAGCGGAGACTGCGCTTCAGCTCGCCCGCGTCGAGCAGGCGCAGGGCGACCCTAGCGCGGCGGTTGGGCAGGCAGCGTTCACGGCCGGTCTTGCCAGGGAGCTTGGTGTGCCGAGGCTTGCGGCAGACGCTTTGGTGGTGCAGGGCGAGGCGCATGCGGCCCTAGCCGAGCCAGATCTTGCGGCCGCTGTGTGGACGGCGGCTTTGGAGCAGTTCCGTGCTCTCGGCGCCGACGCGGACGTCGAGAGCGTGCTGCGCCGGCTAGCCGAGTAGCCCCGGCGGTCGCCTGAGCAGCTTGGGGGCCGGCGCCGCTTTGGAACGCAGTCAGCCTTTCGCTGGCCGTGGCCGGGTCAATCCGAGCGAGCCTTATCTTGCGATCATCGAGCGGACAGTCGGCCACCGGCGACCCGCGTGCAGCGGTTCGACTTGAGGTCGGTTGGCTCCATTCGCCTCTCCGCTCGTAGTCGCCGTGCGCGCGCCAAGCTGGCCGACTCACTGTCCAGAGTCAGTTGTGGGTCGGGTCATTTGGAGAGAGGTCACTTCCAAGCCCGGGATTCGGTTGAAGTGACGGATGTTGGCTGTCCCGACTTGCCATCCGGCGGACATCGCAGTAGCAGCAACGAGTCGGTCGTGGGCTCCGACCTCAGTCCCAGATGAGGCCAAGCCCGCCCAGAGCCGCGCGTGAACCCGTGCCACGAGAAGGTCGAAGGAGAGCGTCGGGAACGCGGCGATTACAGCCTCCACAAACGCTGCGCGCCTTCCGCGATGTTCTTCGGTGGCTCTATGTACGCCGTGCAGCAACTCCGAAGCGGTGATCGCGGCGATTGCGACTTCCTCGTTCTCGCCGAGTCGCGACTCCAAGCGCTGTGCGCCCTCCGTCATAGCCCGCGCAGTGGGTAGGCCGCGCACGGCCCGCTCGAGCTCGATGAATACAGTGGTGTCTAGGACTGTGCCCATGGATCGGCTGGCGCTGGTCCCACAGAATCGAGCACCGCTTCCATGTCCTCGGCGAACGCCGGATCGGGCGGCGCAGCCTGAATGAGTAGTGCGAGCGCCTCTCTCAGGGACCGTCCGCGACGTGAGGCAGCTGCCCGCCCATGATCGTCCGGATGGATGATCACGTAAGCGGGTCGCTCGCGGTTGAAGACCACAACCTCCTCGTGATGGGCGACAGCATCCCGAGCCCGGCGAGGAATCCGGACCTCCTCAGCTTTGATTGTTGTCATCGACACATGATAACAGATCAGTACGGAAGCGTTCGGAATTGTACGGCACGGTCGGCTGCTAGTTGTGCTCGGCCAAACTCCAGGTTTTCCCACTCTTTGTGTAGGACCCGACGGTGAAGCAATGGGTCAGGGTGTGACACGACACGCCGACCAAGCTGTCAGCGCTGGCACCAGTTTCGTTAGCTGTTGTCATCAGCGCCCATACGCTCGAGGTGCTTTCCTCGCCGAGGGTCACGGGTGCGGCGCCGCTTGTGCCGCGGCCTACCGATACGCACGATCCAATGCTAGTGGGACAGAAGATGGTGTCGAGTTCGCTCGGTACGCCGCTATCCAATACGTGCTGGTATTCCCATTTGCTGCTTTTCCATTCCTCGCCGAGGACTTCAACTTCGGAGCCGCTTTCATTGGTGAAATGTCCAACGGCGCCGCATTCATTGATTTTTTTGGGACAAGACACACCGACAAGCGCGTATTCGCTGTATTTGGAGTTGCTCAGGGGTGGCTGAGACGTCCATGTATTCGATGCGAATTCGTAGGCCGAGGGTACGTACACCGAAGTGCTGAGGTTCTTGACGCCGCCGACCGCCATGCACGATTTTGCTTCGGGGCACGAGACCGCATTCAAGTATGGGTATCCGAACCCGGATGTGAGCGGTGGTTCTTCGGCTGTCCATACACCATTGACCCAGTGCTGTGTCAAATACCGCTCGCCGCCCGAGTTGTGGTAGGTGCCGACGGCCATGCATTCGGTTTTCGCAGGGCACGAAATTCCACCGAGATCGCTCGCAAAGCCGCCGGTGGGAAGCGTCAGGGTCTGTTCTTTCCAACCGCCCGCTTCGGTCCACTCGTCAGCGAGCTCCACGGGGTACCCTTCTGGGCCCGTGTAACCGCCGACTGCCATACAGAGTTCGGTGGTAGGGCAGGACACGGCCCAAAGTTCCGGGTTAGTCGTTGCTTTGCCTTCCAGTTGGAGTGGGTTCGGGGGTGTTTCCGCGGTCCACGAGCCATTTCTTTTCTCGGCCAGCGTCGCCCTAGCACCGAGGCTGGTGAGATAGGACCCAACTGCCATACACCATTCGGAGCTCAGGCACGAGCCCCTGTAGAGCACGCTTCCCGTGGCTCCACTCGGACTTGGGCTGGCTTCGATTGTCCAAGCAGCTGAGGCACTGCAGGTGGAGATCGCAAACAAAACAGCACACGCAAGCACGGCCTTTATTGTCAGCGCTGTTATATGTGAAGTGCCTTCCATAGTTATCCTCCCTGTCCAGCCTATTTGATTATCTGGGATAGTATCAGGAATCGGCCAGATCGTCCGGAGCCGTCGCCGAGCGGTTCGACCCGAGGTCGGTTGGCTCCATTTTGGCTGCATTCGTTGGCGCGTTCTGCCCTCTATCGATGGGGAGGCGCCGGTGCCACGCCTATGCTGGTGGCGGCGTTGGCGGTCGTGAGCTAGGTTTCGGGCGATGAGCGTAGTGGGCCTAGATCATGTGCAGGTCGCCGCTCCGCGGGATTGTGAGGCCGAGGCGCGGCGGTTCTACGGCACCCTGCTCGGCTTGGTGGAGATAGAGAAGCCCGAGTCACTTCGTGCGCGTGGCGGAGTCTGGTTTCGCTGCGGGGAGCAGCAGCTGCATGTCGGCGTCGAGGACGGTTTTGCGCCGGCACGCAAGGCGCACCCAGCGATGCGTGTGGCTGCCGGCAAGCTCGAAGCGCTTGCAGCGCGTCTGCGAGATGCCGGTGAGCAGGTCGTCTGGGATGAGGCGTTGGCCGGTGTCCGGCGGTTCTACTCGCAGGACCCGTGGGGCAACCGCATCGAGCTGCTCTCGGCCTGATCGATGTACGGGCGATCTTGGTCAGATTGGGGGCTGCGTGTCAGTGAGAAACTCGCGCATGTGCGCGGTGAGCGCGGCTGGCTGGTCCTCGGGAATCAGTGTGCAGGAATCGGCGATCTCCACGAGACGGCCCTGCGGCAGGAGGTCGGCGAGCCGGTGGCCGTGGTCGAGAGGCATCAGCCGGTCTTCGCTGGCCCATGCGATGAGGGCGGGGCGATCGAACGCCGCCAGCCTGTCCATCGCTGCGAGCAGGTCGCGACGACCCTCTGCCGCGCTGCGCACATACTTGCGCAGGTCGCGGCGGATCTCGCGGTCGCGAATGGGGTCAAACCAGCGGTCCATCACCTCGCGTGGCACTGGTCGCTTGCTCAGCGGGCCGTAGGTCATCGGCAGCCTGCGCAGACGGTCGAAGCGAAATGGGAACAGTGCCGCGTCGAGTCCTCCGGGGATGCGCGCGATATATGGCAGCAGCCTCGCCGCGCCTTTGGGTGGCACGTTGTCGAACGCCTCGCACGAGCACACAACCAGCCGCGCGATGCGCTCGTCGCGGGGGCCTCCGACGAGCAGCAGCGATCCGCCCCAGTCGCTCATCGCGAGCGTGAGCTCGCGCAGGTCCAAGGCTTGGATGAGCTCACCGAGGATCTCCGCCATCCCTCGCATCGACAGGTCGGCGTCAGAGTGCATCGGACGGCGATGAGCGCCGAACGGCAGGGTGGGCAGCACGCAGCGATAGTCGCGACGCAGGTCCGCCACCACGTGCCGCCACAGCGAGCCGTCCATGATCAACCCGTGTGTGAACACGATCACAGGACCGGTTCCGCCCGTGTCCTCGTACTCGATCGTTCCCGCCGACAACTCCACCTCTGGCATAGGCACCCCTGACGCTCATTTGATAGATCGCTCTAGTGTGCGGGAAGCCTATCATCGCACTCGGGATAAGCGAGCACGGGACGGAAGTTCGCAACCAAGCGTCACGCGAATCAGAGGACCGAACATGGCCAGCACCACCAAGGACCGCATCATCGAATCGAGCGCTGAGCTGTTTCGCCGCCAGGGCTACACCGGCACCGGCGTCAAACAGATCGTGGCGTCAGCAAACGCTCCGTTCGGGTCGATCTACCACTTCTTCCCCGGAGGCAAGGAGCAACTCGGGGCAGAGACGATCCGCTCCTCTGGCCAACTCTACATCCAGCTGTTCGCGACAATCGCCATGCAGGCACCGGACGTGCTCACCGCGGTCGGGGACTTCTTCGTTGGCGCCGCCGAGACGCTCGAAGAAACCGACTTCGCCGACGCCTGCCCGATCGCCACGGTCGCCCTGGAGGTCGCGAGCACCAGCGAGCCGCTGCGCGAAGCGACCGCCGAGGTCTTCGACAGCTGGATCACCGGCGCGACCGAGTACTTCGCCGCCGCCGGCATCCCACGCGACACGGCACGCGAGCTGGCACTCGCGATGCTCTGCCTGTTGGAGGGCGCGTTCATCTTCTGCCGCGCGATGCGCACCACCGAGCCGCTGCAAGTAGCCGGGGCGAGCGCCGTCGCCGCCGTCCAAGCCGCTCTCGCCGCTGTCGACATCCGTCCCGCTCGTGCCCGAATGGACGATCCAAAGCGCAGTTGAGCAAAGACGTGGTGACGCGACGATATTGCGCTCGATCGCGCTTATCCTGAGCGCTGTGACCGACACTCCGCCAGATTTCGCTCGCGCGGCCGATGATTCGCAGAAGCTGACCACGATGCTCGCCGAGCGCTCCCTCGAGGACCCACTCACCATCCCGCACCGCGTGTGGGCGATCACGGCCCAGGCGCCACGATCGTGAGAGAGGCACAAGAGCAGCTGGTGCGCCGCGCCTACGAGGCGTTCAACGCGCGCGACATCGACGGTGCCCTGGCGACGATGCACGTGGACGTCGATTGGCCGAACGGGATGGAGGGCGGACGCCTTCACGGCCACCGGGAGGTCCGCGAGTACTGGCGGCGGCAGTTTGACCTGATTGACTCGCGTGTCGAGCCGCAGCACATAGTGCAACGATCCGGCGGTCAAGTTGTCGTGACGGTCCGCCAGGTCGTGCGCGATCGCGCCGGGAACGTGATCTCAGATGCCACCGTCGAGCACTGCTACGTGATCAACGAAGGGTTGATCGAGCGGATGGTCATCAATGATCACTGGACGATTCGCATTGCCACCAAGGACGACATCGCGTCCGTGCTCGACCTGTGGGTCGTGGCGGGCAGCCCGCCGAGCGTCAGTGATTCTCCCGACGGACTGGCCCGGCTGCTGGCCGCCGACCCCCAGGCACTGCTGGTCGCTGAGCTCGATGGTGTCCTGGCCGGCTCGCTGATCGCCGCGTGGGACGGCTGGCGTGGGAGCTTTTACCGGCTGGCGGTCTCGCCAGAGGATCGACGCAAGGGGCTCGCAACGATGCTGATCAGAGAGGGCGAGCGGCGCCTACGCGAGCGCGGCGCGGCCAGACTTACCGCGATCGTCGCCGACGACGATCAGACCGCGATGAGCTTCTGGCAGGCTGCGGGCTATGAGCGTCAACCACACAGGGCGCGGTTCGTGCGGACGCCGGGTACGTAAGCGCTAGGTCGAACGGTCGCTGCGCGGTATTCGTCAGCCAGGCAGCGTGGGCAGGGCGGCTGTCGCGTGACCCGCGACCTCATAGGCCGACGAACATCTGGCGCATCTGCAAGGAGGACTAGCTCCCGCTGGGGGTGAGTTGGAGGATGGGAATTGTCCGACCGGCGCGGGCCGCGCTGTCTCGATAGGTGGCGAATGCCGGAAAGACGCGGTCGGCGAGCTCCCACAGCCTGGCGCGGGAGGCTTCGTCCTCGACGATCTCAGCCCGGAAGGGCCGGCCGCCCAAGAGGACCTCGGGGTTCGCCCGCGCGTTGCAGAACCACGAAGGATTGTCGGGGCGGCCGGCCTGTGAGGCGATGATCGTGACGCGCTCGCCGTCGTGGAAATAGATGACCGCGTTGCGGCGGACGAGGCCCGTGCGTGCGCCCCGCGTTTGAAGCAGAGCGGTCGGGAGCAGGAGTCCTGTGCCGAGGCGCCCTTTGGTCACCCGCAGGAGGTATGGGTCGATCTTCCACACGATTGCGCTCCAGATGGCCCTCTTCGACAACTGGGTCGCCAAGCGGCTGCTGGCGAGACTCACATATGCGCGATAGATCGGGCCGCGAGCTGCGTGCGGGTCGACGTATCGGAGGGGCTCTTGTGCAGACATCGGCGAGAGGCTGCGCTTGATTGTCGCAGACGACGCGGTCCGTGGCCTCGTATTCGCCCTCGCCAGCTCCATAGACGAATCACCTGCTCGACCCGCAGGTTCCTGCTATCGGCGGGCAAAAACGGTGAACAGCGTGAGCGCGGCGACTGTGCGCCCCGCCGCTGTGTCAGCCTGGGCTGCGCCGAGCATATCCTCGACGCCCTCATATCCCTGTCCGCGCAGATCCTCGGCGAGAAGGGGCAGATCGATGATCACGTCGGGTTCGAAGTCGCGCACCAACAAGACCTCGGCAAGGACCTTGACGTCCATGAGTCCGGCGTCCACGAACAGGCCCGCCAGCTCGCGCCCGATCCACGGGTTTCGGATCTGCGCCTCGCCCGCCGCCAGCATTGCGCGTACGAGCTCGCGCGGACGTCCTGTGCTCGCAAGCGTCCCCCAGTCCGGCTCGTTCGCAAGCACCACACCGCCCGGTCGAGTGACTCGCGCCAACTCGCCCACCACACGTGCAGGGTCCTCCAAATGTTGGAGGGTGCGCTCGGTACGCGCGGCGTCGAAAGCACCAGCCTCGAAAGGCAGCTCGTGGGCATCGGCGGCGACGAACTTGACCGGGCCGTCCTCCGCCTTGCAGCGCGCTCGCGCTCGCTCCAAAAGCGCGGTACTCGAATCCAGACCAATAATTTCTCCGTCCTGACCGACGAGACGCGACAGCGCACGAGCGTCATCGCCCAGCCCACAACCGACATCGATCCCGCGCGAACCCGGGCGCAAGCCGAGCAGCCGTGTCCGCTCCCGCTTACCGGCCGCAACCGACTCGAGGTTGTTCACGTGGCTCAAATAGTCCGCATACGACTCCGCGTTGCCGGCCGTGTCCACATCCCTGAAGCCGGTTTCCAACCTACTCATAGCCAATCTTCCTCCACAGCCCACACCCCACCAAGATACCTGCCCGCTTGATCTGTCCAGACCCCTACGTGAGGACCATTATGCTGCCTGCATGGCAGACGTCGTCGACGGTCCCTTCCACAAGGGCCAGCCCGTCTGGGTGATCCAAGGCGACGGCTCGCGGCTGGCCGCCGAGTATGTCGGCGAGGGCGAGCTGAGCGCATGGTTTGGGGGATCTCCCACCGTCATCGTCGTCTTTCCTGACACACACTCCGGCGCATCTGTCGAGATTGACCGCGTGATCCCCCGCGACACATCCGATTGACCCCCGGCGCTGGCGGCGTAGTCGATCTGTGAAGTCATCGCTTGTTCTATCGCGCTGCCCCGCGACACACCCCGGATACGAGCTCCACTCGTCATCGCACGATCAGGGAGCCAAAGTAGTAAACGTATGCCACACCGATGGGCTTGCATTTCGAAATCTCCCAGCACTTCCTCGACGAACCTGGCCAGCGGGCCGGGTTCGTGGTGCTGGGGGCATTTTTGGCCTCGTTTCTGTTCATCCGCACGAGCGCTCGTTTGATTCGCAGCCCCCGGATCACGTGGTGGCCTGGGAGCGTGAAGACGAAGGGCGGGCTGCACATCCATCATCTCGTGTGGGGCATCGTGCTCATTCTGAGCGCCGGCTTTCTGAGCTTCGCCCTGGAACCGGGCAGTCCCTGGAACGAGATCTTCGCGGCCCTGTTTGGCATCGGGGCGGGACTGACGCTCGACGAGTTCGCGCTGTGGGTGCGCCTGGAAGACGTCTACTGGGCACAGGAGGGACGCGCCTCGCTGGACGCCGTTGTGATCGCGACGCTGCTCGGCGGTCTCATCGTCCTCGGACTCGCGCCGTTCGACCTCGCCAACCAGTCCTCCGCGGTGTCCTCGCTCGTGCTCTTCGTCGCCATCGATCTGCTGCTGTGCACGCTGGCGATCCTCAAGGGCAAGCCGATCCTGGGGCTGCTTGGAGTGTTCATTCCCTTCGCCTCGCTGGCGGGAACCGTTCGCCTGGCCTCTCCCACCTCACCTTGGGCGCGCAGACTCTACCCGGCCGGCAGTCACAAGTTGGCGCGCTCGCAGGCGCGCTTTGCGCGGGTGCGCGACCGGCGCCGCCGGGCGCTCAATGCAATCGGCGGCGCTCCCAGCCTTCCGGCTGCGCCCGTTGCCGATACGCCCGCGTGCGACGCCGAAGACGCCTGATCGCCTGACAGGCTACCCACACGAATGCCCTCTCAAGCTCTCGCGCTGGCGCTGGCCGCCTCGATCTATCCGCCTGCCGTGGCAGCCGTGATCGCGCTCGGTCGCGGCGCCGAGGTCCGCTCGCGCGTCTTCGCCTTCGTGCTCGCCGCCGGCCTCGTCACCTACTCCGTTGGCGCCCTCATCCTCTACGCCCTCGTCGAGCTTGGTGCGACCGGCTCTCACCACCTGACGCCGGGCGCCGCGGTGGACGTCGCGCTCGGGGTACTGCTCATGCTCCTCGCCCTGCGCCTCCACCACCGCCGCCCCGACCCGGCGGCGGCGGAGGGAGCGCCCGCGAGCGCCACCTCCTCCAAAATCGAGCGCTACCTGGAGAGCCGGCGGCTGGCGTTCGTGCTTGGCATTGTCCTCTACGTCCTTCCCTCCCCGATCTACATCGGCGCGGTCAAGGCGGTCGCCGACGCCAACCTCTCCACCAGCGGCGAGCTCGCTTCGCTGGCGGTCGTCGTCGCGGTGATGCTGTGGATGGTCGAGCTGCCGATGCTGATGCTGCTCGTCGTCCCCGACCGCGCCGCCAGCACGCTCGAACGCATCAACCTGTGGTTCGCTCGCCATGGCCGCTCGCTGGCGATAGTCGCGGCTGCCGCAGTCGGCGTCTACCTGATCGTCAAGGGCCTCGTGCAGCTGATCGGCTGAACTGCCACTACGGCTCGGCCGTGGGCTCGCCCCCCGTGTCCGCCGGCGCCCCGCCATGGCGCTTGGCGTGCCGCCGCGCCTTGCGCTCCGCCGATTTTTCGGAGGTCTTCTGGCGCGCCTCGGTGTAGGACTGCGTGACGAGCGTTTTACCGCCCGTCCAGCCGAACGCCCGCACGAGCACGAGGATCGCGAACAGGATGCTCCAGCTGGTGACCACGAGCTGCTGAGCCACCGAGTAGGCCGTCGCGTTCGAGGCGCTGGTGATGCCTCTCAGCGACACCACGTTGAACGCCTGCGTCACGCCCGCGCCGCCCGGGGTGACCGCGGTCATGTTCGCGATCGAGTTCCCCGCCACTACGCGCATGATCGTGTGGAAGCTCACCGGGATGTCATACGCGCCCAGGAACACCGCGATGATGCCCAGGCCGGCCGCCCAGCTGATCGCCTGTGGGAGCACCACCCGCCCGAGAAAGGCGCGGGGATGGACGACGATCCCCCCGCCGACCTTCGCCTGCTCCCACCACTCGGCGATTCGCTCGCGCAGCGCCTGCGCCACCAGGAACAGGATCATCGCGACGCCCACCAGCAGGAGCGCGGTGGCCCAGGGGTGTTCGCTGATGAATCCGAGCTGCAGGTCGAACGACCCGCCGACGGTCAGGAACAGATACACGTAACACGCCGTGCCGATGAGCGTGAAGAAGATCTTCTCCACCGCCATCGCCCCCAGCACGCCGGCGAACGTGGCGCCGGCGATGATCGTCGTGAACATCAGCAGCATCACGAACGTCCCCAGGTTCGCCGGCAGCACCCAGTTCAGCGCGACAGCCGCGGCGTAGCACGCCAGCACCTGCACGAACCTGATGCCCGCATCCGGGTACGCATAGCGCAGGATCGAGTACCAAGATGTCCCCACCATCGTCGTCTGCAGCGTGATCAGCACGAGCGCCCCGAGCAGGCTGGCGAGCGGGATCGTCGTGATCGTGTCCCAGATATGCGTGAACCACGCTTCGATGTCCCAGCCGAACAGCGTCGCCGCGGCCCCGATCACGACCAGCACGAGCGCCCCGATCAGAAGTCGTCTGACGGGGACACGCCTCCCAGCGGGCGACCCCGGCCGATCTCCGATCGGCGGGGCGGAGGTCCCGCTGCTCTCCATGTACGCTCCCACATGCTTAGATTAGGCTCTCAGCAGTCAATTCGATTTCGAGCTCCATCACGCGCCCGTAGCTCAGTGGTCAACGGTTCTCTTCGGGGAGCCAAAGAGCAGCGGTCTTTCAAGCCGCAGGCCGCGGGTTCGATTCCCGCCGGGCGCACTTTCAGAAGGGCTTATTTGCAGGGGTTTTGGGGGTTGAGCCGGAGGCTAGGGCTGGCCTTGCGTTGTTTGGGTACCACTTTTGGGTACCGAACGGAGGGCGCAAACGACGTATCGGCAGCGCGCAAGCGGCTGGGCCGCAGGCGTCATCTCGGCCCAGCACAGAGCGGTAGACGGCGATTGAGGCTTGCCGCAGACGCCGCGGCTACCCTGGCGGGAGCGTCATGGATACGATCCGCGTCCTCCATCGTCACGAGCCCGGCTATGGCTGGAGCTTCGAGTCGCCCGAGACATTCCCGGCCTGACCGGCGGCGGCGACACCTACGACCAAGCGCACGCCGAGGAGGCCGCGAGATTCGCTTTAGCCCGTGCCGCCGACGAGCAGGGTCGGCTCGCACCCACCGATCTCATCTTCGAGCACTATGTGCGAGTCGGCGCCGCCCCTGCGTTGTGGAGCGCCGGGTTGCTCGACCGACGCCGGAGCAGGCCTGGCGCGAGCACGAACCGCACATGCTTTCCCCTGACAATGAGCCGTAGGCTGGAGCAAAGCAGGAGCGCCGCCCAGTGGTCCCGCGCTTGACCTTCTCAGTGCCGCAAGGCTTCATTCTCGGACTCAGGTCGAAGGGAATCTGATTGTAAAGTGCCCCACAATCGTCGTACCGCTCGCCCGCGGCGTCGGAAGCCCTTGCGGGTACACCCATTCTTGCTTTATGACGATGCCCTGCACGCACCCCGGCCCGATGCCGACGCACGGTTGTTTGTACGGTTCGCTGCGGCAGGGGTAGGTGCTTTCACAGGGCGGCGCGTGAGGAACTGCGTAGATCGCGCCGAGGTAGTCGCCGCCGGGACACCAATGCCCAGCGAGGGACTTCGCGGGGGTCAGAGTGAGCGCCACCTCGCGGCTCGACTGAGGGTAGCCGTAGTCCGTGTGCTGCATGTCGCTTGACGTCGCGCACGGCGGCGGTGAAGTCCGCGTGTATTTCTTGTAGGGCTTCAACACGATCACCGCGTAGTAATAGCCGCCTTCAGGAAGGCGCCCCGCACGGAATGTGATGTGCACGTTCCGACGGGCAATGAGCTTGCGTTGCACGTGCACGGACACAGTTTCGGCAGTTGCGGGCGCCCCCACAAGGCTGAGCGCGATGACGCTGGCGATGAGCGTTCCGAGTGCGCGACGCATCTCGATATGGAGGCTAGCAAGTACCCCGCGTAGCAGAACATCGAAGCAGTGTTGATCGGGCAGATCGGGGCAACGCGCTGAGCGGGTTTCGCTCGCGTGAGTGAGGACCGAGGATCAGGTCCGTAGTCCACGCGGTGGCGCCGGCGGTCTGTTCACCCGTCGCGCTGTGCGAGCGGCTCAAGCCGTCCCGACGCCGCGGTCGCGTTGGCGCGGAACACGCACAGGCACAATCGCCCGGCCGTGCGGCCGAGTAATACAGCAGGCCGTCGCAGTCAGCGGCATGCAACTGCTCGCCGACGTCTTGGAACAGCGGCCATTGGTCTCTGCTCGGCACGGCGGTCGGCAAGCCAAGGGCGGCGAGGGTCTCGGTGCTGGTCAGGTCTGCGACCGAGGAGAGGCTTGCCCGGTAGCGCCAGAGCTCGCGCGGCAGTCCGCGCAGCGGCTCGATCTCGAGTTCTGCGAGCCACCGGTACCACTCGGCCCACACGGTCGCCTCCTCGGCGGCCAGGTAGATGCCCTCAACGGTTCGCCGCGCTGCCAGCGCCCGTCGGCGGGCGTGGGCGGACGGCGCAGTGGGTCGCTGCCTGTGGGATGTGGCGCAGCCACGTGCCTGTCCCCGGCATGCGCGTCGCACGCGGCGCGTCCACGACGGGCTATGTGAAGGTCGGGGATTCGAGTGCGGCGACCATGCGCGAGAGCTCCTCGTAGCCGCCGCTGGCGAGCACGTCGATCGGCTTGCGATGTCCGAGCGCTGTGAGTGGGCGGTTCAGCCACACCGGCACGTAGTCGGCCTCCAGCACCGCTGCGAGCCGGTCGATGATCGCTGAGAGCTCCACCAGTCGTTCTGCCCGGCGCCCGGTGGGCGCGCGGGTGCGGTGAAGCCACGCGCTGACCGTTGAGACTCCTGCTCCGGTCGCGCGGGCGATGTCGCGCTCGGTGAGCGGCGCGAGCTGTCTGTCCGGATTGCCTCGTCTGCGTAAGCCAAGCTCATGCTCCTAATGCAGCAAGAAACAGAAGCAAAACAGAACCCAGACGGAAAAGGGTAGGTTCGGTGTCCAGACGATCATCGCGTGCGCCACCTGATCGCCGCGAGCGAGCAGGCTTCACGCGGCCTCAGCTTGGCGGGCGGCCCTGTGGGGTGGCAGCGTCAAAGATGCTGTGGATCACTGGCCGTACAGTGACGAATCGACGTTTCAGGACTCAATTCGGGTGGGCCCTGAACCATCTCTGCCATCACTAGTTCGGCTTTCTCGCGCTGGAGCTTGATGTCGAGACGCAGGATTTTCCAGACGAGCAGGTCAGTCGCGATCACGATCGCAGTCAAGCGCCGCTCGCGCTTGTCCCCTCGCAGGCCGCGCAGAAGCGACACGAACGTCGCCTGGGCCCAGTTGCGGTGGTAGGCGCGGCCGGCTTCGGTCATCTGCCGAACGGCGGGTATCTGCTCCTCCTGAGAGAGCATCCGCAGGATCGCCTGCCCGTGCTGCTCGTAGCGGTCAAAGAGCAATGCGATCGCCGCTGGTACGTCAGTGGTTGGAGTGGCGGGTCGCTCTGACATCTCCTGTCCCCCGAACCAGGCGTATGCGGCGACGAACAGCTCGTCCTTGGAGCCGAAGCGGGCGTGCAGCGTCTGCGCGGTGACCTTCGCCTCGTCAGCGATCTCTCGCAGGAGAACCTCCTCGTAGGGACGCGTAGCGAAGTGCCTCCACGCGGCGGCGAGCAGGCGCTCGCCAGTCGCGGCCGCCGCCTCGGCCCTCACGGTCTTTCGATACGGACGCTTCTGTGGTGAG
Organism: uncultured Solirubrobacterales bacterium; assembly: GCA_963705245.1. Lineage (GTDB taxonomy): Bacteria > Actinomycetota > Thermoleophilia > Solirubrobacterales > Solirubrobacteraceae > Palsa-744. The sequence goes on from OY970062.1 coordinate 1,089,044, forward strand.
CTCGACATATTCATTTGATATCAGCTAAGATCAAATATTGCAGATGGCACGCATCCTTGCCTACACCTCGCCCGGGCGCAGTCACCTGTTCCCGCTAACTCCGATTCTCGACGAGCTCCATCGCCGCGGGCACCAAATCGTGCTGCGCACGCTCGCCTCACAGGTGGCCTTGATGCGGACGCGTGGCTTCGACACTCGGCCTATCAACGCATCGATAGAGGCGATCGAGCACGACGATTGGCGTGCGCGCAACCCGCTCCAATCGGTCCGCCAAAACGCAGCGGTCTTCTGTGCCCGCGCCGAGTACGACGCACCCGACCTGACCCAAGCCATCGCCGACACAGATCCCGATGCGCTGCTCGTCGACATCAACAGTTGGGGCGGACTCATGGCCGCCGAGACGTGGGGCGGACCGTGGGCGGTGTTCTGTCCCTATCCGCTCGCGCTCCGCTCCGATGACGCGCCACCGTTTGGCCCCGGATTCGCGCCTGCCCGCGGTCCGCTCGGCCGCGCGCGGGACAGGCTGGTCCGTCCGCTTGTGTTTGGGACGGTCGAAAGACAGGTGCGTCCGGCGCTGAACGGCCTCCGCGAGCGCCTCGGCCTGGCACCCGTCGCGTCTGTGGAGGAGTGGTTCGGTCGTCCGCCGCTGTTGCTTTACATGACCGCCGAGCCGTTCGAGTACCCACGGCGCGATTGGCCTGAGAATGTGGTCATGGTCGGTCCGTGTGCTTGGGACCCACCCTCCGAAACGCCCTGCGAAACGCCCTCCTGGCTCGGGCATGCAACCGAGCCGATCGTGCTCGTCAACACCTCTACGGAGTTCCAGAACGACGGCCGACTCGTGCAGGTCGCGCTGCAGGCCCTCGCCGATGAGCCCGTAACCGTCGTGGCGACCCTGCCAGCGGGCGACCCGGCCGGCTTTCAGATTCCGGCCAACGCATATGTCGAGCGCTTCATCCCGCATAGGCCTCTGCTCGAACACGCCGCTTGCGCTGTCACCCACGGAGGCATGGGCTCAACACAAAAGGCGCTCGCACACGGTGTGCCGGTGTGCGCGGTTCCGTTCGGACGCGATCAGCTCGAGGTTGCCCGGCGCGTTGAGGTCGCGCAAGCTGGGACGCGATTGCCCGCCGGCCGCCTCCGCGCAGATCGCCTCCGCGCCAAGGTCAGAGAGGCAATGACCTGCACCGAGGGAGCACGAGCGATCGCTGCCGCGTTCACCGCCACTGGCGGACCCTGCGCCGCAGCCGATGCCTTCGAGACACGCCTGCTGCATCGAGCCTCAACGACGTCTGGGGGCTGACTCAGCCGACGCGCTGCTGCGGTCGGCTTGTGCATATGGCGGTCGGCTTGTGCATATGGCGGTCGGCTCATGCCGGGACCGCCGGCTCGATGTTCTGGTTGACGCGCAACACGTTCGCCGGGTCGTAGGTCGCCTTGGCAGCGGCGAGGCGGTCGTAGTTCTCGCCATAGGTTGCCCGCACGCGCTCGTGTCCCTCATCCATCATGAAGTTCACATATGCGCCTCCGGCCGAGTAGGGATGAGTGGCGTCCCAGTAGTCGCGGACGACATCGGCGTTCGCGGGATCGGGGTCGACGCCGACGATCACCTCTGCCCAGCTTGGAGCGGAGAAGCCATCGCGGCGAGCGGGGCATCGCGGCGAGTAGGGAAGCCATCGCGGCGAGCGGGCCATCGCGGGAGCGGAGAGGCATCGCGGCGAGCGGGCCCATCGCGGCGAGCGCATCCGCCCGCAAAATCTTCACCCCTCCGCGATTGCCCGCCATGCGTCCTGGGCGCCCAGGAACGGGGCGAGCGCGATATACATGACATGGTCGGCCAGCTCTGGCAGGCGTCGCGTCTGGCCCCGCAAGACGTAGTCGTGGAGCAGCTCGTACACCCCCCCGACAATCGCCTCGCCGACGACCGGTGAGGGCAGCAGCGAGGGTGAGTCGGTCGCTGTCCTCAGGTCGAGCAGCCCGGCGTAGAAGTCGTTCGCCTCGTGCGCTCTCTGTGCCATGTGCGGGTAGGCGACCATCACATCCACGCACGCCAGGTGCGCATAGGAAGGCTCGCAGGCCAGCAGCTCCAGCAGCGCCTCGACACCTGCGCGCACCGCGCCGATCCAGCTCGACTGCCGGACGAGCGTCTGGTTGATTATCGCCATCGCACGCGCGTGCCCAGTCTCATATGTGGCGATGAACGCGTCTTCCTTGCCGGCGAAATGCGCGTAGAACGTTTGCAGGGACACTGCCGCCTCGGTGGCGACGTCGTCCAGACTCAGTGCCGGGTACCCGTTTGCGGCCGTGAGGTTGGCGATCGCGTCGAAGATTCGCTCGCGCTGGTTGTGGGCGACGAACCCGCGCGGCAGGTTGTGCTCGCCGCGCGGCAGCCCGCGTCCCCCCGAGAGTGACGGCGCCGACAGGGTTCCGGGCGCGCGTCCTCCGATCTGTGCTCCCAGGGTTCGCGCGCGGCGCACGCGAGGATGCGACGGCACGCCCTCCGGCGAGGGGTAGTAGCAGGCGATCCACTCGACCAAGTCGGGGACAAGCCTTGCCAACTCCGCCTTCAGGCTCTTGCTCGAACGGGCTAGCCGCACGCGCGTATACAAGATCTTGCGCAGCGCGCCGACAATTGCCCGGGCGACGGGATCGGGCACTGTTCCCGCGCCGGGCGCCTGCGCGAACCCCTCGACTATGAACCTCTTCAGCTGCTCGGCTCCGTCAGCCCAGCGCTGCACACCGGCCGGGCCCGCCGCGCCCATCTCCACGCACACGAGCTTCGCTGCATCGGGCCGGTCGCCGGCGGCGTCGAACAGGACACGGATATAGGCCTCCAGCTGTTCGTCCCATGTGCCGGTCGGGTCCTGTACGTCGCGCAGCCGCCGGCCGAGTCGCTTGATCACGGTGTCGTAGGTGGCGAGCAGGCACTCGTCCTTGTTGTCGAAGTGCTCGTAAAAACTTCGCCTCGAAATGCGCGCGCGCGAAACCAGTTCGGAGACTGTGCTCCCGACGAATCCGCGCTCGTCCACGCATTCGACCATTGCCTTGTACAGCCGCTCGCGCTGGTGCGCGGCGACTTGCTCGCGCGGCAGCGCCTGTGGCCCGCGCGGCAATCCACCGTCTGGGCCGCCTTTGCTGCGGCCCTTCACGCGCCGCGTACTCACATCGCCCCCTCGTCCCTCTTGTGCGCCTTTTGCGCCTGACTTTGCGCGGTTGCTCGACTTGGTCTCGTCAGCCTTTGCGTCGGGCGTCTGCGCTGGGCGAAGTCCACGGTTGACTCGATCTCTTCGATTATTTTCCACAGAACTCCCCCTCTACGTTGCCCCCCACTTGACAGACTACGCACTTAGAGGTTGACAGGCTGAGTAAAACCTGATTTATATGTTGGTAGCGGGAGAGGGTCTGCACCCACTTGGAGATCGTTTCGGTAGGGTGGTGTGGGGGCCAAAAGCAATTGAGGGGCCGGGGTATGGGTCAAGGGTCAAGCAGGAGGCTGGGACCGGATAGGAGGGTGAGAGGTTGCGTCGCGGGGTGGGCCATGCTGCTCCCATTCTGTAGGCGTCGTACTATTAGTTGGGACGTTCTGGCCCGTAGCAGGGGGATTTGTTGGCCAATTCGGCCGGCAACTCGTGTGCGGGCCTTCGGACGGGCAACGTGCTCGCGCCGGAACGAGCTGGGAGGTCTAGAGAGATGAGATTGCTGACTTGCGAGGAGAAGCGGATGCTTCGCTCGCTTCACGGACGGTGGCCGTATCGCCGCTCGCACTGTCGCCACGATTTGCACTGGCTGGTGCGTGTACGTCCGCGCAGGCGCTGGTGTGCCTCCGGTCGCGTGCACTCCGTGGCGTGTCTGCCGGCAGGCCGTCGCCGTCCGCACGCTGGGTAGGAGATCGCTGAGATCCACCTCGACAGGCTCGCCCGGGACGTGCGGGTCTGGAGGGATGGACCTTGCAGGATGGAGCTTGCGATATGGAGTTCGCACCTCGCTCCATCCGCCCCGCCGCTCCGCCGGGTAGCACGACCCTGCCGGCCCGCGTGCGAGAGGGGCGAATATGGAGCTTGCGCCTCGCTCTATCCGCCTTGCCGCTCCGCCAGGTGACGCGGCCCTGCCGGCCCGCGGGCGAGAGGGATCGTGGGCGGCCCGCGTGCGCGCGGCGCAGCCTCTAGGATCGAACGGTGCCCGCAGCCGAGCATGAGATAGAGCGGCTCTCGATCGACACGGTCCGCGGTCTGGCGATGGACGCCGTGCAGAAAGCGAACTCCGGTCATCCCGGCACGGCGATGGCGCTCGCCCCGCTCGCCTACACGATCTTCAAGCGCTTTTTGCGCGTCAATCCGACCGACACGCATTGGCCCAATCGCGACCGTTTTGTGCTCAGCTCGGGGCACGCGTGCGTGTTGCAGTACTCGCTGCTGCATCTCACCGGCTATGACCTCTCGCTGGAGGATCTCCAGCAGTTCCGTCAGTGGGACTCGCGTGCGCCAGGGCACCCCGAGCGTGGTCACACGCCCGGGATCGAGATCACCACCGGACCTCTAGGGCAGGGCGTTGGCAATGCCGTCGGCATGGCGCTGGCCGAGCGCTTTTTGGCCGAGCGCTTCAACCGTCCGGAGCGGGAGATCGTCGACCACCACGTCTATGCGATCTGCTCCGACGGCGACATGATGGAGGGGGTCAGTCAGGAAGCGGCCTCGATCGCTGGCCACTTCGGGCTTGGCAAGCTGATCGTTTGCTACGACGACAACCACATCACGATCGACGGCAGCACCTCGATCTCCTTCGACGGTGAGAATCACATAGAGCGCATGGCAGCCGACGGCTGGCACGTGCAGCGCGTCGAGGACTCCGAGGACCTCGAGGCGCTCGAGAGCGCACTCGGGGCTGCTCGCGACGAACAGGAGCGTCCTTCGTTCATCTCGATCCGCTCGCACATCGCTTACCCGGCGCCGAACGCCGTCGACACGGCGAAATCCCACGGGGCGGCGCTCGGCGAAGATGAGGTTCGCGCCACCAAGGAAGTGATGGGCTTTGACCCGGACCGCAAGTTCTGGGTGGACGAGCGGGTCTATGAGCACATGAGCCTGCGCGAGCAAGGCGCACAGACCCAGGCGGCATGGCAGGAGCATTTCGGGGCCTGGCGCGAGGCTTTCCCCGACATGGCCGCGGACTGGGATCGCGCCTGGGCAGGTGAGCTGCACGACGGCTGGCGCGAGGCGCTGCCCGAGTTTCCGCCCGGCGAGGCGATCGCCACGCGCGCGGCCGGTCAGAAGACCATGGCTGCCTTCGCCGAGTTTGCCCCGACGATGCTCGGCGGCGCCGCCGACCTCGTGGAGTCGACCAAGACGGTGTTCGAGGGCGCGGGCGAGTTCTCCAAGGTGCATGCAGGACGCAATGTGCCATTCGGGATCCGCGAGCACGGGATGGGCGCGATCGTCAATGGCGCCGCCGCCCACGGCGGGATCGTCAAGCCTTACGGCTCGACCTTTCTGATTTTCTCCGACTACATGCGCGGGTCGGTCCGCCTCTCGGCGCTGATGAGTCTGCCCGTGGTATGGGTTTGGACGCACGACTCGGTCGCGCTTGGCGAGGACGGACCCACACATCAGCCGGTCGAGCACTACGCGGCGCTGCGCGTGATCCCCAGGCTGTGGGTGATCAGGCCGGCCGATGCGAACGAGACGGCCCAAGCGTGGCGAGTCGCGCTCGAGCGCAGGGACGGCCCGGTGGCGCTGCTGCTCTCGCGGCAGAACGTCCCCGTGCTCGATCGCGCCGGCGAGGGGCTGGGCCAGGCGAGTCAGCTCGAGCGCGGCGGCTATGTCCTCTGGGACTCTCATACGCGCGACGCCGACGCTTCGGACGCAAAGGCCCTTCCCGGTGGTGCTGCCCAGGCGCGGGACCTTCCCGAAATTGTGCTGATCGCCACCGGCGCCGAGGTGCCACTGACGCTCGCGGCGGGACGGAAGCTCGCCGCCGAACGCACTACGCGCGTGCGTGTCGTTTCGATGCCATGCGTAGAGCTGTTCGAGGCCCAAACGCAGGACTACCGCGATGAGGTGCTCCCGCCCGCTGTGAGAACGCGGCTGGCGGTCGAGCCGGGAGCGAGCATGAGCTGGTGGAAGTGGGTGGGCATCGACGGCGACGTTCTCGGGCTGGACCGGTTCGGCGCCTCCGCACCGGGTACGACGGTGCTCGAAAAGCTGGGCTTCACCGTCGAGAACATCCTCGCGCGTGCCCATACCCTGCTCGAAACCAGACACTGACGGGAGACAACACGATGAGCACAGACGACGGCCCCCCGCCCCTGAAACGTCTGTCCCAATTGGGACAGAGCGTGTGGGTGGACTTCCTCTCGCGCGACTCGATCCGCAGTGGTCACCTGCAGAAACTGATCGACGACTACGCGGTCGTCGGCGCCACGTCCAATCCGTCGATCTTCGAAAAGGCGATGAGCGAGGGCGATGCCTATGACGAGCAGCTCGGAGAGCTGGCCGCTCAGGGCAAGGACACCGACGGAATCTTCTGGGCGCTGGCCGAACGCGACATCAAGGACGCCTGTGACCTCTTCCGGGCGGTGTGGGATACAGGCGCAGGCGCGGACGGATACGTCTCACTGGAGGTCGATCCGCGGCTTGCCTATGACACGCTGAGAACCTTTCGCGAGGCGCTTCGCTTGCACGAGTCGGTCGATCGTCCCAACCTGCTCGTGAAGATCCCCGCGACCAAGCCTGGGCTCGCCGCGATCGAGGACGTGATCGCCAAGGGCCGCTCGATCAACGTGACCCTCATCTTCTCCCTGCGCCGCTATGCAGAGGTGGCCGAGTCCTACCTGCGGGGTTTGGAGCGACTCGTCGCCGAGGGCGGAGATCCGACCAAGGTGGCCTCGGTCGCAAGCTTTTTCGTCTCACGCATCGACACCGAGGCCGACCGGCGCTTGGGTGAGGCGGGCGCCCCGGATGAGTTGCACGGCAAGCTCGCGATCGCCAACGCACGGCTCGCCTACAGCCACTACTTGGAGGTGTTCAGCGGACCCCGCTGGGAGTACTTGGTGGGCAAGGGCGCTACGTCCCAGCGCGTGCTGTGGGCGTCCACCTCCACGAAGAACCCCGCCTACCCGGACACCATGTACGTGGATGAGCTGATCGGGCCGGACACGGTCAACACGATGCCCGAGGAGACGATCATGTCCTATCAAGATCATGGTGACCCACGGGCGCGCCTGGAGGGCAATCTCGAGGATGCACGACGGGTATTCGAGGATTTGAAAAAGGCGGGCGTCGACTACGACGATGTCACCGCCACGCTCGAGCGCGAGGGAGTCGAAAAATTCTCCGCTGCCTTCGACGGGCTGATGGAGTCGCTGCGCGCCAAGAGCGAGTCGCTCGCGCGGGCATAATCGATTGTGGGCACGATCCCCGCGGGAATGATCGTATGGGACGGTCATGCGGGAACATCGCGCGGGACGGTCATGCGGGAACATCGCGCGGGACGGTCATGGGGGAACGGTCGCGGCGAGACTGATCGCTGCGAGCGAGACTGGCACACCGCTGGATGCACCAAATATTTGCGCTGAAGGACGCGCCGGTCAGGAGTAGGGGATCGGCACCAGCACGCGGATCGTCAGCGGTCCCGACGGAAACGCCTGGGCGTGGAGCGTGACCACGCGGAACGTATGCCCGCGATAGTGATACTCGCCACTCGGGGGAACGGCGCCCGGTGACGGGCCGAGGCTGTTCTTGACCAGGTGCGGGTCGGCAGGGTTCACATACATGAGCACGTCCACGCCGGCCAGTCGCTCGGCGAGGCGCTTGTAGCCCTCGTCGTCCTGGATCGACAGCACGAAGCTCCCGATCGTACGCCCGCCGAGGCGCAGTGGTGCGCGTACCGGCGCGAGCACGTATGGGCCGCCCACGTCTGACAGCAGCTGCCCGCCGGCACTGACCCGCAGGCGCACGATGTGCTCGTTGAGCAGGCTTTCGACCGCCAGCTTCGTCGCCGCAGGATCGTGCTGGTCGACAGCGCGCAGAAGCGACTGGGCGTGCTGCACGCGGTGGACTTGCGTAAGCGCGTGCCTGCCTGCCTCCCCGGCGTAGATCAGCTGCGCGACCCGAGTGAGCGTGTTGACGACCGTATCCGTCGCCGTCGATCCGCACAGGGGTGCGATCGATGAGATCGACTTGAGCAGGTACACGCGCAGCTGCCCAGCCGGGTAGACGTCGGCCGGGAATGAGGTATAGCCGTAGACGACGTCTTTGACGGTGAGCGTGCCCTGCGGGGGAAGTTCGCCAGTCGGCAGTGCGAACGAGCCGGCGATGCTTTGCCCGTGTTCGCGCAACGCCGTCACACCCTCGGCGATTCCGTTCGTCTCGGCGACGAACCCATTGTCAGCCCATACGCTTGCAAGGAAGCCCGCGATCGGGGCGCCGTTTGCGCCGAGGATGCTCCCGTGCAGCGGGGCGAGCGCATTCCGAGCCCCGACGTCGACGAGCACCTGGCCACCGCCTGCGGTGTCGGCGCCCCCACGGAACACCCGCAGGTTTGTCATATGTCCGGTCGCGAGCAATGCCTGCGCGGCCGCTCGTGCGGCCGCCGGGTCGTCACGTTCGACGGCTTCGCGCAGGGGGACCGAGCGCTCGATCAAGCTCAGCGCAGACCCCGTGCGTTCGCTGGAGACGCCCTCGCGGTAGACGCGTTGTGCGATGTCACCGAGTGCGCCGAGCACTGCCGAGGAGCACGTGTTGGGAACGGTCACCGGCGGTGGAGGGTCGGGGTCGGCGCTTGCCCGCGCGCTGACGCCGCCCTTCGCGCTCGACCCGCAGCCTGTCATGAGGGCGAGAATCGCAAACACGAGCGCCCCCAGTGAGGTTCTATAGGGCTTGCCCACGCGCGGAACCATCCAACCAGATCCTAGGGGTTTGCTTAAACGCTTGGGCTAGCCACCCTGATGTTTGGATGAGGCCGTTCCGGCTGCATCCGCTAGGGTCGCCGGTGTGAGGACGGCACTGATCACTGGCGCCTCCACGGGCATCGGTCGCGCCACTGCGCTGCGCCTCGCCACGGCCGGCTGGACGGTGTTTGCGGGCGTACGTGACATGGCTGCCGGAGAACGCCTCAGTGCCGACCTCCCGTCCGGCGGTGACACACGTGGAGCGATCGTCGTGCTGGCGCTCGACGTGACCGACGCCGCGCAGATCACGACCGCGGGTGAGCTCGTGCGCGAGCACACGAGAACGAGTTTGTCCAGGGACGCTGGATTCCCCGCGGGCCGACTGGACGCGCTTGTCAACAACGCCGGCATCGGCGTCGGCGGGCCACTGGAGCTCGTCTCGCTCGAGGACCTTCGCGCACAGTTCGAGGTGAACGTGTTCGGCCAGGTCGCGGTCACCCGAGCGCTGCTCCCTTTGCTGCGCGCCGCGCGCGGGCGGATCGTTCTCGTGTCCTCCGTCGGTGGGCGCGTCGCGCTCCCGTTCAGCGCTCCCTACGGTGCGTCCAAGCATGCGATCGAGGCGGTCGGCGATGCGTTGCGGGGAGAGCTGCACAGTTCGCACATTCGCGTGTCACTCGTAGAGCCGGGCTCGGTGAAGACCCCGATCTGGGGCAAGTCCATGGTCGACGCCCGGCAGATGCAAATTCCGCCCGAGCTCGAGTCCGAGTACGGGCACGTGCCCGCGGCCTTTGCAAAGGTCCTGCACGACACCGAGCGCCGTGGCGTTCCGCCCGACCAGGTGGCAGGCACGATCGAGCGGGCGCTCACCGCGCGACGTCCGCGCGCTCGCTACCTCGTCGGGCGCGACGCCTACGGGATGGTCCTCGCGCATGCGCTCCTGCCCAGTGGCGTCTTCGACCGGATAGTCCGCCGCGCCCTCGGGGCCTGAGCCACAGCTGATCTTTAGCGGTCCTCGCTACGGTGAGACCCGATGAGCTCGGGCGACTGCAGTCCACCGGCGGGCGCACATGTCCCGGCGCCACCCTCCGAACGGGCCAACTGGCTGCTGGCCGGCACGATCGCGGTGCTGGGTGCAGCGGTGCTCGTCGCGGTGCTCACTGGCCTGGTCGGTCGCTCTGCGCCCGCGGCCCCGGATCCGGCCACGGCGCCTCCTGCGGTGCTGGTGGCCGCCACCACGCCGGTACCGAGTGGGACTTCTGCGAGCGCATCCGCAGGTAAGTCTGCGAGTACGGGCGGCGCGATCGTCGCGCAGCCATCGGTGGCCCAGCAGAGTCAAGCGTTTGCTCGTTTTGAAAGCCCACTGCAGGTGCGCGTCTCCACGCACTGGATGGAAGGCTTCTACCCGATCTACTCCGTCGCCCAGAGGACGTTCGGCGTCAACTGGCTGCTGATCGCCTCGATCCATGAGCAGGAGTCTGCTTTCTCGACGGCCCCGAGCACGTATCACGGCTTGAACTTCGCCGGCTGCTGCGGCGGGCCGATGCAGTTCAACGTCATGAATGGGTCCCGCCCAGGCACCGGATCGACCTGGAGTCTGGTCAGCGACTCCTACCGCTACGGGCGGCGTCCGGCGGCGTATGACCATGCCACGGTCAAGCACCCGTCGATCTACGACGACTTCGACGCGATCATGGCCGCAGCACACCTGCTGTCAGCTGACGGCGCCTCGACGGCGCTCGATGGTGGCGCCTGGGACGCGGCGTATGACTACTACGGCCACGATGCCGCCGGCGTCACCTATGCCGATCAGGTGCTCGCGCGTGCGATCGGCTGGTCACAGCACGGGTTTTGCGTCAATTGTGGCTCGGAACCAAAGATGGTCGACGCGGTGCACGCCGCTTATGGCGCACCTGTGTTGGCGGCACTCACCCCTGCCGAAACGGCGCCCAAGGGGAAAGCCACCCGAGACAAGCCATCCAAGCTAGCCACGCCGTCCAAGCGCAAGCATTGATCAGGCCGCGCAAGACTGATCAGGCCGCAAACGCTGATCAGGCCGCAAGTATTGGTCAGGCCGCGCAAGGCGGATCAGGCCGCAAGCGCTGATCAGGCCGCGTCGGCCTGTGCGATCAGCTCGCCCGCGACCCGGTCTGTCGCGCCGCCAGTGCCGCCGAGCAGTCGTCGTGACAGCTGGGCGCGCCTGAAGTACAAAGGCGCGTCGTGCTCCCAGGTCGCGCCGATGCCGCCGTGCACCGAGATCATCGTGCGTGCGGCGTGGTCGAGGGCACGTCCCGCGACCGAGCGCACGGCGCTCGCCGCGAGCGGGAACTCTCCCGGCGCGCCATTACGCGACCAGCCGGCGTAGTAGAGCAACGAGCGGCCATTCTCGAGCTGGCGCAGGACCTCTGTGAGCGAATGCTTCACCGCTTGGTATGAGCCGATCGCACGACCAAACGTGTGGCGCTCCTTGGCATATGCGATCGATACGTCCAGCGCGGTCTCGACGCTCCCCAGCGACTCGGCCGCGATCAGCGCCTGAGCGAGATGCCAAGCGGCTGCCAGCTGCTCCTCGGATGTGTCCAGGACGGTGGCCCGGGCATCCTTCAGCGAGACGTGCCCCAGTGAGCGGGTCGAGTCATAACGAGTGGTCTCCTGCACGCTCACACCGTCCGCGCTCGCCTCGATCGCGACGCCGACGGGCTTGCTGTCGAGCAGGGCGACACCCACGAGCAGGTCCGCGCCGGGAGCATCGGGCACGAATGACAGCTCGCCGCTTACCTTCGCCGAAGTGCCATCGCCGGTACCCGTCCCCGTGGGAGCTGGGGGACGCTCGACGCCACTGCGCGGATCCACGCTCCAGCCGGCGCTCAAGTCGCTCGGAGGGCTTGCGGGCAGATAAGCCGCCCTGCGCTCGCCCGTCGCCAAAGCCTCAAGCAGCGGGCCCGCGTTTGGGGAAGCGTTGAGGATCGCGCTCGCCGGCAGATGTCCGAGCAGCGGGATCCCTGCGAGCACGCGACCGCACTCGCCGAGCACGAGCATCGCGTCGAATGCGTCCAGCCCCGCGCCGCCGTGGGCCTCGTCGATAAGCAGACCCGGCCAGCCGGCCTCGCGCGCGGTCGGCCACAGATCCGGCAGCGCGGTCTCGTCGCCGTCGAGCGCCTCGCGAGCCGCCTCGAGCGTCTTGAACCGCGAGAGTGCGCCTCGGGCGGCCTCTCGCAGGAACACCTGCTCGTCTGAGAGTGTCAGATTCATGCCGCCGCTCCTTCCTTGGAGCGCAGCTCCGAGAATGGGATGCCCTTGTCCAAGCGCGGCTCGGGTGGCAGGCTGAGCACGCGCTCGCCGATTGTGTTACGCAGGATCTCTTCGGTCCCGCCCGCCGACTTCAGCCCGGGCAGGAACGAGATCATGTAGGCCCACTCGCTGTCCTGCGCCAGCGCGTCCGGGCCCTGCACGTCAGCGATCAGCTCGCCGGCACGGATCGCGCCGTTGACGATCGTGACCTTCGCGAGGCCCGCCTCCGGGCCTGGTATCTGGCCCCGCTGCAGCGCGGTCAGGGTGCGGTAGCCCATGAACCTGACGGCCAGCAGTTCGCTTGCGATCTCGCCGAGCTGGTGCCTGACCTCGGGGTCGCGTCGGGCGTGCTCGTCGTCGGCGATCGCCGCGGCGAATCGGGTCGAGTTGTACCCGAGTCCCTCGCTGCCGAGACCGATCGTGACGCGCTCATACATCAGCGTCGTCAGCGCAGTACCCCAGCCGTTGCCCACACCCCCGACGACCGCCGATGCGTCAAGCGGCACGTCGTCGAAGAAGACCTCGTTGAACTCAGCCTCGCCCGAGATCTGGCGCAGGCCGCGCACGGTCACGCCGGAGGCGTCCATCGGCACGACGAACATCGTCATTCCCTTGTGCTTGGGCACGTCCGCATCGGTGCGTGCCAGCAGCAGGCCATAGGAGGCGAACTGGGCGTTGGTCGTCCACACCTTCTGGCCCGTCAGTTGCCAGCTGCCGTCGTCCTGCAGGCGCGCCCGCGTCTGCACCGCGGCCAGGTCTGAGCCCGCTGCGGGCTCTGAGAACATCTGGCACCAGACCTCGTCGCCGTGCAGCATCGGACCTAGATAGCGACCCTTCTGGTCCTCGTCGCCATGGGCGATGATCGTCGGGCCGAGCATGCCCACGCCGATCGCATCGAGGATCCCGGGGACTTTCGCGCGTGCGATCTCCTGATTGCAAATCACCTGCTCGATCGGACCGCGTCCCTGGCCGCCGTACTCCTTCGGCCAAGTCACCCCGGCGAGGCCGCCCTCCGCGAGCTTGCCCTGCCAGGTACGCCGCGCAGCGATGATCTCGTCCTCGTCCTCGATCGCTTCGGGGTGGGTGGAGTCCCCAATAACGGGCGCTTCGCGGGAGTGCTGATCGAGCCAAGCTCGCACTTCTGCTCGGTACGCGGCCTGCTCCGGTGTGTCGTCGAGATCCACGGCTGCTCCTTCGTTCGCGCGCTTCGCCATTACTGGCTGACTGGCCAGTCAATCTTTTGCAAGCAGACTCTACTCCCCTGCCGGGAGCGGCGGCTCGGGGACGGGCGGCTGGTGGTAGATGCCCGCGAACCCGCGGTTCAGCAGGTAGCTCGCCTGCGTGCCAGGGTCGGACGAGTGCAGCAGGACGACTCCAAGGCGCACGCCGTCGCGCTCGGCGGTTGCCACCAAGCAGCGGCCGGCCGCGAGCGTGTAACCGGTCTTCAGACCCGTCAGGCCCGGGTAGCCATAGATGAGCAGCGGGTTGTTGTTGTACAGGGACAGGTGGCCGCCCTTGATCGGGAACGGCAGCTCGGCTGTGTAGGTTCGCGTGATCGATGCGATACGCGGCTGCTGCAGGTCAATGTGCGCAAGCAGCGCGAGGTCTGCGGCGCAGGAGAAGTTGTATTGGTCGAAGTAGCCCGAGGGCGAGGAATAATGTGTGCAGCCCATCCCCAGTCTCGCGGCTTCGGTGTTCATGCGCGTCACGAACCGGCCTACGCTGCCGGAGACGTGCTGAGCCAGCGCGACGGCGGCATCGTTGCCGGAGGGCAGCAGCAGGCCGTAGAGCATCGTCTCCAGGCGCACGTGATGCCCCAGTGGCAGCACGCCGACCTTCGAGCCGGCCGAATCGACCGCCTGTCTGGTCACGAGCACGGGCGCGTCCGGCGGCGACGAGGTAACGGTCAGCAGGGCGGTCATCATCTTCGTCAAGCTGGCGATGCGCAGGCGCGTGGAGGGATTGAGCTGCCACAAAACCTGGCCGGTATCGAGGTTGAACAGCAGCCCCGCGCTGGGCGGCTCGTGGAAGGCGACGTGCACGTCGTCCTGCTGGGGATTGCCGATTCCTGTGAGTGCGAGCGGGGGCTTGCCGAGGGGCAGGCCGATCGGAGAGCGGGTGGGAACGGTGACAGTTGCGAGGGTGGTCGTGTGCGTGTGCCGGTGTGCACGGTGAGTCGAGGCCGAGGCGGAGCCGCTCGTGTCATGGGCCTTGGCAAGAGCCATCACCACCAATGCGGCGACGATTGCCAGCGCGAGCACACCGATGGCGATGGCACGTCTGCGCGTGCGCCGTCGCCGCCGGGCGGCATCGCGCCGTCGCCGGCTCTGGTCGGGGGTCATATGAACGGAGAGACGTCGCGTCATCGTCGCGGGGGGTTCAGCAAGGCGCCTACGATCCCAACCCCGAGCAGCACGAGTACGAAGACCGAGACGGCGCTAAGCAGCGTAAACCCTTGCTGGGACACCGCGCTGATGGTCAGGAAGGCGAAGCCGGCGATGAAGACCAGCGCAAGTCCGAGGACGAGCAACCGGCTCATGCGAACGCGAGGCCGGCGAGGCCAAAGTAGAGCTGCACCGCGAGCCAGAGGCCGAGCAGGATGACGGCCGGGATCTCGACGATCGTAAAGAAGAAGATGATGAATACGAGGCTGATCACACGTGCCCGGGGATAGAGCACGATGTAGGCAGCGAGCACCGCGGTGATCGCGCCGGAGGCTCCGAACGCGGGAGCGGTTGAGCCCGGGTCGACGAGCGCTTGGGCTCCCACTATGACGAGGCCGCCGAGCAGGTACAGGACAAGGAAGCGCGCCCGCCCAAGCGTGTCCTCTACGGTGGGGCCGAAGATCGCCAGGAACAGCATGTTGACGAACAAAGGCAGGAAGTTCGCGAAGAAGCCGAGATCGTCGTGGAGGGTCAGCAGGTAGACGAACGTGTTGAGGGCGATCAGGGCGACGGTGACGGTCGGGAAGCGTCGACGGGGAACGTTGTCCGTGAACGGGAAGATCGCGTGAGCCTACCCGTGAGCGAACAGACCGGCGTAGGCTGGGGCTGCGCTGCTGGGTGGATTGAATGGCGCGGCCAGGTAGGCTGGGCCGCCCTGCCAGAGCTGGGCCGCCCTGCCAGAGCTGGGCCGCCCTGCCAGAGCTGGGCCGCCCTGCCAGGGCTGGGCTGTGCTGCTGGGTGGGCTGAGCGCGCGGCCAGGTGTTGCTGGGCTGCGCTGCTGGATGGG
The DNA here is from genome assembly GCA_963705245.1 of uncultured Solirubrobacterales bacterium. GTDB lineage: Bacteria > Actinomycetota > Thermoleophilia > Solirubrobacterales > Solirubrobacteraceae > Palsa-744. Next base: position 1,104,447 of record OY970062.1, read on the forward strand.
GTTGGGCTGCACTGCCGGTGGGCTGGGCTGCGCGGCTGTATGGGCTGAATGACGCGGGGAAGGCGAGCCGAGCCGATTACAAGCTCGCGGCGAGCGGTCCGACGCCGGGTCGCGGCTGGGGCACGTGCTGGTCGGCGTGATAGGAGGAGCGCACGAGCGGGCCGGCGGCGACGTGGTCGAAACCCAGCTCGTACGCGGCCTGTTCCAGTGTGGCGAACTCGTCGGGGTGCCAGTAGCGAACGACCGGCAGGTGGCGCTCGGACGGGCGTAGGTATTGACCGACCGTGAGCACCCGCACGCCGTGCTCGCGCAGGGTGGCAAACGTGTCGACCATCTCGTCGTGGGTCTCGCCGAGGCCGACCATCAAGCCCGACTTGGTCACGACCTCGTCGCCGGCGAGCTCTGAAGCCAAACGGAGCACTCGGCAGGAGCGCTGGAACTCCGAGCCGCGTCGCGCCAGCGGATACAGCCGAGGGACGACCTCGACGTTGTGGTTGAACACGTCCGGGCGCTCGGCGATGACTCGGGCGAGCGGCATCTCCTGACCCTGGAAATCCGGGGTCAGCACCTCGATCTGACAGTCCGGGGCCTGGCGGCGGACTTGACGGATGACGCCGACGAAGGCGGAGGCGCCCTTGTCAGGCAGGTCGTCGCGATCGACGGAGGTGATGACCGCATGGCGCAGGCCCATCCGGGCAATCGAGCGCGCGACCCGGGCGGGCTCCAGCGGATCGTTCCAGGTGGGTCGGCCGGTGCGTACGTTGCAGAACCCACACCGTCGGGTGCAGGTGTCGCCGAGGATCATGAACGTCGCGGTGCCGCGCTCCCAGCACTCGCCGACGTTCGGGCAGGCCGCCTCTTGGCAGACGGTGTGCAGGTTCTCTGAGCGGATCAGCTCGGTCAGCTCGCGGTAGCGCTCGCCGCCGGGTGGGGGGACCTTGAACCACGGCGGCTTGCGCTCGCGCAACGGCCGCACATTCGGGCCGAGCACGCTGAGCACGTCCATGCCCCCGGGGTTCGCGCGCGACCTCGTGGCGGTCATACCCGGGCTCCGTGACCGGTGATGATGGTTGCAGTGTCGTCAGAATTCGGGCTGGCTTGGGTCGCATCCGCGCAGGCGGTCGCGGTCCGATGGGGGTTGGCGCGGGGCGTCCGGCCCCGCAAACGCTCGGGCTGGGGCGGTGAGGCGTAAAGGCCAAGCTGCTCAAGCGAGACGGGCCGCGGACGACGGCGGTTGGCCGCGCAGAAGTGACGGGAGATATGTGCGCGAAAGTCGGCCGGATCAACCGTGCGTGCGCGCGGCAGCTCGCGAGCCAGAGAGGTCATCGTGACGTCGGGCAGACCGCAGGCGATTATCCAGGAGAAAGGGTCGAGGTCGATATCCACGTTGACCGCAAACCCATGGGTGGTGATCCCGCGCGAGACGTGCACGCCGATCGAGGCGATCTTGCGATCTCCGACCCAGACTCCCGTGTAGTCGGGCCCCTCGTCGCAGCGGGAGCGGGCAACGATGCCGCAGTCGGCCAGCGCCGCGAGGATCGCCGCTTCGATCGTGCGCAGATAGGAGCTGACATCGGCGATACGCATGATCGGATAGCCGATGAGCTGGCCCGGGCCATGATAGGTGACGCGCCCACCTCGGTCGGTGTCGAGGACGTCGATCCCGCGCGTGCGATAGTGATCCTCGCCGAGCGTCAGCTCCCCGGGCGCCGAACGCCGTCCGCGGGTGTACACGGGCGGATGTTCCAGCAGCAGCAGCGTGTCGGGCAGTTCTCCGGCGAGTCGACGTTCGCGGATATGCAGCTGGATGGCGAGTGCGTCGTGGTAGGGGATCGTGCCCAGGTGACACACCCACATCTCCGGTGAGGACAATTCGACTCGATTCATCGGCTTGCATCTCAGGTTAGCGTTGGGCCATGGAGGTCGAAAAGTTGACGCACTGATCGTCCCGGATCGGCCAGCCTCATCCGTCCATGGTCCGATACATTGGCAAACGCCAAGATGAGCTCAATGGAGTTGTTCGTCCATCGCCTCGGGGTTCGGTTTTCCGGGCCCCGAATTCGTTGAAAGCACCTCCCGGTAAAGCGCTCCGGGCACCGAGACCGACTCCCACCGGAGCTGGGGCGGCCTACCTCAGGTTGCGGATGACCGCGACCATTGAGCGTAATCGCCAGAATGAACTCAATGGAGTAGTCCATCCAATCATCTCCTTTCCTGGGCCGGCCGGCCCCGGGCCGGCATGATCGGGCGGTGGGCGATAACCCTGCCGAAGAACCTACTGATCGCTTCAGGGATTCCTCATGGATTACAACGTCAACGACGCGGGCTGTTCGAGCAGCTCGCGGATGCGCCCGAGGAAGCGGGCCGCATCGGCGCCGTAGAGGACGCGGTGATCACAAGCGAGGGTGACGGTCATCGTGTGACGGGCGACGACGACGATCTCATCGCTCTCGCCGGCCTTCGTGCGCGCGACGGCCCGCGGCTGGACTGAGCCAACCGATAGGATCGCAGCCTGCGGGGGGTTGATGATCGCGGTGAAGCTCTTGACTGCGAACATGCCGAGGTTGGAGACGGTGAATGTGCCGCCACCCAGCTCGGGTGGGGTGATCGAGCCGTCGCGCACACGCAGGGCCAAAGCCCGGGTCTCGCGGGCGATCTCGCCCAAGGACTTGATGTCCGCATCGAACACGGTCGGCACGATCAGCGCGCCGCCGGCGGGCTGATCGGAAGCGACGGCAACGGCGACACCGACGTTGATGCGCGAGTGCAGCTGCAGGCGTCCGTCGCGATAGCTGGAGTTCGCGCGCGGGTGATCGCGCAAAGCCAGAGCACATGCCTTGACGACCATGTCGTTGTAGGTGGGGGCGTCTGAGGGCGTGTCCGCCTGGCCGAGACGCTTGAGCTCAGAGCGCAGCGCGACGCACTCGTCCATGTCGATGTCGGCCTGCAGCGCGAAGTGGGGAATCGTGGCCTTGGACTCGGCCATGCGCCGGGCGATCGTCTGCTGTGTGCGTGACAGCTCGACCTCTGTCGTCTCTCCCTTGGCAGTGTTCGGCTTCTCGGCTGTCGGCGCGGGCTTGCTTGCGGTGGCTGTCTGGAGGTCGGCCTTGACGATGCGTCCACCGGGTCCCGTTCCGGTCAGTGCACGCAGGTCGATGTCGTTCTCGGTGGCGATCCGCCTGGCCAGAGGGGAGGCTTTGACTCGCTCGCCCTTTTGCGGTCCGGCGGTCTTCGGTCCGGAGTCGGTCCCGGGTCCAGGGGGCGTCGGTGCTGGAGTCGTCTTGCGTCCGGGGGTCGTCTTGGATCCGGGGTCGGTCTCGGGTGCAGGAGGCGTTGGTGCGGGGGTCGTCTTCGGTCCGGGGGTGGTCTTCGGTCCGGTGTCGGTCTTGGGTTGGGTGTCGGTCTCGGGTTGGGGGGCGGCCTCAGGAGCCGCGGCGACCGTCTCGGGGCTCACGTCTGGAGCCGATCCGTCGGCCGATCCGACGGTTGCAATGACCGCGCCGACAGGCAGGGTGTCCCCCTCGGCGGCGAGAAGATGCAGCACGCCGTCGAGGTCGGACTCGTAGGTCATCGTCGCCTTGTCGGTCTCGATCTCGACCAGCTCATCGCCGCGGTGCACGAGCTCCCCGTCGGCGACGAGCCAGCTCAGGATCGTGCCCTCCTCCATCGTGTCCGACAGGCGGGGCATGACGACATCGGCCATCAGCGTGCACTCCTGCGGATAAGACCCATGCAGCTGTCCGAGCGCCTGCACATCAGCTCGTCTCCTGTACGGTCCTCGCCGTATCGCGATCGCCCGTCCGCCCGAGCGTGGCCAGCGCTGCGCTGAGGACCTGAGGCTCGTGCGGGTAGGCGATTTGCTCCAGTGGCTTGGAGTAGGGCATCGGCACGTCCGCGCCGGAGACGCGCGCGACCGGGGCGTCGAGATCGTCGAACGCGTGCTCGGCGATCAGCGCCGCGAGGTTCGCTCCGACTCCCCCGTGCGGCCATCCCTCCTCGACGACGACGCAGCGGTTGGTCTTGCGAACCGAAGCGAGGATCGTGTCGAGGTCGAGTGGGCGCAGCGTGCGAGGGTCGATCACCTCAGCCTCGACACTGTGCTCGCCGGCGAGCGTGGCGGCCGCTCGTTCGGCTGTGAGCGCCATGCGCGAGACACCGACGATCGTCACGTCTGCGCCCTCGCGACAGATGCGCGCGTGACCGAAGTCGACGAGCGTGTCCTCGTCATCGGGCACCTCTCCGCGGATTCCGTAGAGCGACTCGTGCTCGATGAAGATGACCGGGTTTTCATCGCGGATCGCGGTCTTCAGCAGTCCGCGGGCATCTGCGGGCGTCGCCGGGACGGCGACGAGCAGGCCGGGGACATGCAGGAACATCGCCTCCAGGCAATGGGAGTGGGTCGGTCCGAGCTGGTGGCCTGCCCCCTGGGGCATACGGATGACGAGCGGCACGGAGACCTGGCCGCCGAACATGTAGCGGATGTGGGCGGCGTGATTGACGATCTGGTCGAAGGCAAGGAGCGAGAAGTTGATCGTCATCAGCTCGACCACCGGGCGCAGGCCGGTCATCGCCGCGCCTACCCCAATGCCGACGATCGTGTTCTCGGAGATCGGCGTGTCGCGGACACGCCGCTCGCCGAACTCATCGAGCAGCCCCTCGGTTACTTTGAAGGCGCCGCCGAACACGCCGATGTCCTCGCCGAGCAACACGACGCGCTCGTCGCGGCGCAGCTCCTCGCGCAGCGCCAGGTTCAAAGCCTCGCGGTAGCGCAGCTCGGTCATCCGTGATACCGGCCGTGGACCTGCTCGCCGAGCACGTACACGTCCTCGTAAAGCGACTCCGGCGCCGGGAAGGGCGAGCTGTCGGCAAACTCCACGGCTTGCTCGACGCGCTCGGCCGCCTCTCGCTCGATCAGCTCCCGCGCGGGCAAGTCGAGAACGCCCTCATGCTGAAGCCGATCGCCGAATCGGGGTAGTGGGTCGCGCTCGCGCCATTGCGCGACCTCCTCGCGAGTGCGGTACTCCTCGGGGTCGGCCATCGAATGACCGCGGAAGCGATAGGTGACGGCCTCGACCAGCAGAGGCCTGCGGTCTTCGCGTACCCGCCGCAGCGCTTCACCGACGACGGCCCAGGTGTCGAGCACGTCCATCCCGTCGCAGCGCATCCCAGGAACTCCGAGCGACTCGCCCTTGCGCCGCAGGTCGGTCACGGCCGAGTGACGGTCCAGCGAAGTGCCCATCCCGAACTGGTTGTTGACGACCATGAACACGACCGGCAACCGCCACAGCGCGGCGAGATTCAGAGTTTCGCCAAACGTGCCCTGGTTGGAAGCGCCGTCGCCAAACGCGCACAGCGTCACCTCGTCCTGGCCGAGGTAGTCGCTGCTCAGCCCGATACCCGCTCCGATCGGCAGGTTGCCGCCGACGATCCCATACCCCCCCATGAAGCGTCGCTGCAGGTCGAACATGTGCATCGAGCCGCCGTGTCCTGCGCAACAGCCGTCGACGCGACCGAACAGCTCGGCCATCACGCGCTCGGGCGGTGTGCCACGCGCGATCGCGTTCCCGTGCGAGCGGTAGGTCGAGATCAGGTAATCGGTCTCACGCAACGCTCGGGCAGCGCCGACGATCGTCGCCTCCTCGCCGATCGAGAGGTGCAGGAACCCGCCGATCTTCGCCCGGGCATACATCTCGCCCGCGCGCTCCTCGAAACGACGGATGAGCGTCATCGTCGAAAGCCACTCACGGGCGACGTCGGGGTCCGGCAGGGGACGAGATGTGAGCGTGACGTCCTCGCCGGCGGCTGCCAAAACGTGCTCCTCGGCCATGCTCGCCACATTAGCGGCCGGTCAGGTCTCGACCGCGCTCCAGCGGTCGAGAAACTCCTCTGCCTCCAGCTGGGGCAGCTCCTCGCGCAGAGCGCGTGCCAAGCGTGATGCCGCCTGTGGCGGTCGATCCCAGAACAGGATGACTTCGCCGCTGTCGATCTCGACCACCTCGATGTGATCCACCCGTCTGCTGTCGGCCAGCAGCGCCGGCGTCAGCCCGCCGCGGGTGAGGATCAGCCGGTAGGCGCGATTGGCCTTCATCGGCCGCTCGTGGGAGTCGCGGTCGCGTCTTCGGTCGCGGTCGTTGTGTCCGACCCGGATTTGCGCAGCGGTTCGCTCATGCGGGCGGCGGCTTCGGTGAGCGAGCGCTCACCGAGGAACACCTGCCCTGCGACGCGCAGGGCAGGCACATCGGTCACGCCGGCGCGGGCCGCCAGCGCAGTGGTCGCCGACAGCTGCTCTGCCACCGAGCGAAGCGATGCTCCCTTGAGCACGGCGGCAGGATGCATCTCACACGCGGCGGCGGCGATCAGCACGTTGTCGAGCTCCGCGAGCGAGCGCCCGCCTGCGAAGGCTTGGCGAAAGGCCGCCTGGGCGAAGGGCACCGTGCGGCCAATCGACTTGGCGTATGTGGCCGCACGCATCGCCGGCGAGCTGTCGAATGGAAACGGGCTCGGCCAGAGCAGCGGCTGCAACCCCAATTCATCTGCGCGACGCGCTGTCTCGGCGCGGAAGATGTCCTGTTCCTCGCGGCAGCGAAACGCCTCGAAGGTCTCCGCGCCCGGCAACTCACGGGCGAGCACCGGCTGCCACTCCGCCGGGCCGGGAAGCATGTGCAGAACCTGCTCGGCGGCGATGTAGGCCAGGGGACTGGCCAGGTCGAAGTAGAAGGCGGCGTCCAGCGTGATCATCTTGCCGAGGTTAGTGCGCAGACGCTGAATCGATGACGGTCGACGAGGTCGGTCCGATTTCGATCCTCAGACGGGGCCGCACATCGAGTATCGCGGGTGGCGTATGACGCCACGCAACGGCCTCCTCAGCCGTGGATCAGCCAGCCGTCGGCGGCACGCCCCGCCTCCATGACCGCCTCCGACAGAGTCGGGTGGCCGTGGACCGTACGCGCGACCTCGGCGTAGCCGCCCTCCAGCGCGCGCACGTTGACGAGCTCCTGGATCAGCTCGGTCGCACGCGAACCGACGATGTGTCCGCCAAGCAGCTCGCCGTACTTCGACTCGCCGACGAGCTTCACCAGGCCGGTGCGATCGCCGTAGACGGTGCCACCGCCGACCGCTCCGTAGGGGACCTTGCCGACGACGACGTCATACCCCTGCTCGCGCGCCTGCGCCTCGGTCAGGCCGAAGGAGCCCACGTTCGGCGTGCAGAATGTGGCGCGCGGGATGTCGATGCAGGCAAGCGGGTGAGTCTGCAGGCCGGCGGAGTCCTCGGCCGCGATGATGCCCTCGTCGGAGGCCTTGTGTGCGAGCGCGGGGCCCGCGACGAGGTCGCCGATCGCGTAGATGCCCGCCGCGGTCGTTCGCAGCGCGCCGTCGACCTTGATCAGACCATGCTCGTCCAGCTCGACGCCCGCCGCCTGCAGACCGAGCGCCTGGATGTCGGGGCCGCGTCCGGTGGCGATCACAAGGTAGTCGACCTCAGCGGACTCAGAGCCGTAGGTGAACGTCACGCCAGAGTCCGATGACTGCACGGACTCGATCGGTGTGCTCGTGTGCACGCCGATCGACTGACGCTTGAGACCGCGCTCGACCAGGCGCGAGATGTCGGCGTCCTCGCTGGGCAGCACGCGGTCGAGCGCCTCCAGCAGCAGCACCTCGCTGCCGAGACGCGCGAAGCCAGAGGCGATCTCCGCGCCGGAGGCGCCCGCGCCGACGACCGCCAGGCGTGCAGGCAGCTCGGGAAGCGCCCACGCCTCCTCGGTGCCAAGCACACGCCCGCCGAGCTCGACGCCTGCAATCGTGCGCGGAACCGAGCCGGCGGCGAGGATCACGGTCGCGGCGGCGAGCTCCCGGCCATCCACGCGCACGGCCACCGATCCGTCCCCGTCGCTGCCTCGCGGGCCGAGTGACGCCTCGCCGTCGATCAGATCGATCCCGCCTTTCTTGAACAGCCCGCCGACTCCGCTTGTGAGGGTTGAGACGACCTTCTCACGACGCGCTTGAACGGCGGGATAGTCGACCTCGACCCCGGCCACCCTCAGCCCGAACTCGTCGGCGTCGCGGATCTCTGAGAGCAGGTCCGCCGAGCGCAGGACCGCCTTGGCCGGGATGCATGCGTAGTTCAAGCAGCGCCCGCCGATCTTGCCCTTCTCGACGACGGCCGTCTTTTTCCCGAGCTGCGCGGCCCGGATCGCGGCCACATAGCCGCCCGGCCCGGAGCCGATCACGATGGTGTCATAAGTTGTCTCAGCCATGCCCGCGCGAGCCTATCGCAAGGCTAATCCCGAACCCGTCTTTCCCGGGCTTGAATGCGTCCCATCACGCGCACAAGCTTCCAGAACAGCCAGCCCGCGAGCATGATCGAGAGCAGACAGATCCCGGCGGCGAGCAGCGTGGATGCGACCACTAGCGCGAGCGAAGTCACGAGGATCTGGAAAGCGAGCAGCGCCTCGAAGCCGAGCACCGCCCAGTAGCGGCGCTGGTACATACCGAGCGCGAGCAGCGCGATCACGCTGGCGAGGAACACTCCGCCCCCCAGCGAGCCACCGTGGTGGCTGAGGCCGTGGACCGTAAGCGCGCCGACGATCACCCCGAGTGCCAGCAGGAGGGCGACGGCGACAGCGACGAGCAGGGCCGGTGGCCGCTCGTCTGGGGCCAGCGGCGTGAGCGAGGCACGGGCCTCCTCGTCCCGCGTCACAGTCGCTCACGCAGGGTCCGTGCCGCATGCTGGGGGTCCTCTGCCTCGGCGATCGCTCGCAGCACGCAAACGCGAGAGGCGCCCGCGGCGAGGACCTCGCCGATGTTGGTCACGTCGATGCCACCAATCGCAAAGAACGGGACCGTCGCGTGGTCGGTCGCGTATCGAACTAGATCCAACCCGACCGCGGGACGGCCAGGCTTGGTTGGGGTGGCGTGGACAGGGCCGACGCCGATGTAGTCGACCCCCTTCGCGTTCACCCCCTTCGCGTCCACCGCCTGAATCTCAGCGGGGGCATGAGTGGAGAGCCCGATCAGCATGTCGGGGCCGACCACGGCGCGGACCTCCGCCACCGGCATGTCCTCTTGCCCTACGTGCACGCCGTCGGCGCCGGAATCGTGCGCAATCAGCGGACGGTCGTTGACGATGAACAGCGCGCCGAGCCGCTGGCACAGCTCCCGTGCGCGACGAGCGACCGCCAGAAGCTCCTCATCGCCAAGGGTCTTGTCGCGCAATTGCACGACGTCCACCCCTCCGGCGATCGCGGCTCCCAGCAGCTCGGTGAGCTCACGCCCCCCGGGTGTGCTGTCGCACACGAGGTACAACCGCGCGTCGGCTAGGTGGCCGAGACGGTCGGAGTGGAGGTCGCTGGCGGGCATTCCGCTGAGTCTGACACCGGACTAGCATCAACCGTATGTCCCCAAACACCGAACCGCCCGATGCAGTGATCGTCGGCGGTGGGATCGTCGGGCTCTCCGCCGCGTGGCGGGCACGCGAGAAGGGACTGTCGGTAACCGTGCTCGAGCGCGACACGGTTGGGCGCGGAACCTCGTATGTCGCGGCGGGGATGCTCGCGCCAGTGGCCGAGGCCGAGTTCGGCGCGGCTGGACGGGGGCTGCTGGAGCTGGGCCTGCGCTCTGCGGAGATGTGGCCGAGGTTTGCCGCTGAGCTGGAGCGCGCGAGCGGCGAGGAGGTGGGCCTGCTGAAAACCGGCACGCTGGTGCTGGCCCGTGATGAGGACGAGGCGCGCGAGTTGGAGCGCCAGCTCGCATTTCGCCAGTCGCTGGGACTGCGCACCGAGCGGTTGCGTGCAAGCGCAGCGCGCGAGCGCGAGCCGGGTCTTGCGCCGACCGTGCGCTTGGCGGTGGAAGCGCCAGACGATCACTCTGTCGATCCGCGGCTGGTGCTGGAGGCGCTGCGCCGGGCATGCGAGATCGCCGGGGTGGGCATTCGCGAGCACACACAGGTGAACTCGGTCGAGTTGGATGACGCCGGCGAACGGGTGACGGGTCTGCTCCTGCATGGGGGCGAGCGCTTGAGTGCCGGTCAAGTGGTGCTTGCCGCGGGCGCATGGACCGGCCGGATCGCCGGATTGCCCAGCGACGCGCAAATTCCCGTGCGCCCTGTGAAGGGCCAGATCCTGCGTCTGCGCGATCCGGCCGGACCGGGCCTGCTGACCCACGTGGTGCGCTTCGAAGGCGGGTACCTGGTGCCACGAGCGGAGGGCAGGTACGTGCTCGGGGCGACAGTCGAGGAGAAGGGGTTCGAGTTGAGCCCGACCGCGGGCGGCGTGTACGAGCTGCTGCGCGACGCGAGCGAGCTCGTGCCGGGGATCGACGAGCTGCAGATCGAGGAGCTGTCGGTGGGGTTGCGCCCCGGTACGCCCGACAATGCGCCTGCGATCGGGCGCGGTGCGCTGGAGGGATTGGTCTGGGCGACGGGTCATCACCGCAATGGGATCCTGCTCGCGCCACTGACCGCGGAGCTGGTGACGGCCGTGCTTACGGGTGAGTGGGGTGCGCTCGACTTCTCGCCTGCGGCGCTCGATGCCCTCCTGGCCGCGTGTGCACCCGATCGCTTCGGTGTCTCACGCGATTCGCAAACCGAAAGCATTGCTCACGCGGGAGCCGGCGCGTGATTCTCATCAATGGTGAGAGCGCCGACCTGCAGCCGGGCGAGACTCTGGCGAGCGTGCTTGCGGGCCTGGGGTTGACCGTGCGGGCGCGAGGCGTGGCCGTGGCGGTGGACGGTGAGGTTGTGCCTAGGGCTGCATGGGAGACGTTCGCGCTCGCGGAGGGCTCCAACGTCGAGGTGCTGACGGCGATGCAGGGAGGGTGAGGAGAGCGTGCCCGACTCGACCGAGACGACCTCGACCAGCAAGCACAACGGCGAGCACCCCGGCCGGCGCGACAGCTCGTCACCGGACTTGTCGTCAATCACGCGAGACGACGACACCCTGACGATCGCGGGCAGGACGCTGGGATCGCGCCTGCTGCTCGGCACGGGCGGGTTCGCTTCGCTGGAGCTGATGTCCGCAGCGATCGCAGCGAGCGGCAGCGAGCTGGTGACGGTCGCTCTGCGCCGAGTGGATCCGGCTGCGCGCGGTTCGCTGATCGACGTCCTCACTGACGCAGGAGTGCAGCTGTTGCCGAACACGGCAGGCTGTCGCACTGCGCGCGACGCCGTGCTGACGGCCAAGCTCGCGCGTGAGGCATTTGGCACCGACTGGATCAAGCTGGAGGTGATCGGTGACGAGGACACGCTGATGCCCGACGCGCCCGAGCTGCTGCGCGCCGCCGAGACACTCGTCGACGAGGGCTTCGTCGTGCTTCCGTACACGACTGACGATCCGGTGCTCGCGCGTCGCCTGGTCAACGTCGGCTGCCCTGCGGTGATGCCGCTGGGATCGCCAATCGGCAGCGGCATGGGCATCCGCAACCCGTACAACATCAGCCTCATCCGCGAAGCCGTCTCAGTGCCTGTCGTACTCGACGCGGGCGTGGGGACTGCCTCGGATGCCGCGATCGCGATGGAGTTGGGCTGCGACGCGGTGATGGCCGCGTCGGCGATCTCACGCGCCCGGGACCCTGTGGGAATGGCGTGCGCGATGCGCCACGCCGTCAAGGCCGGACGGCTGGCGCGTACCGCGGGTCGGATACCCCGTCGCCTTTACGCCACTGCCTCCACACCCGACGAGGGCCTGCCAGACTTTGACTAGCTGGTAGTGTGGCTAGACGTATAAACGTATAGACGGTTAATCGTCTATACTGGCAGTATGCTAATCAGGACACCCGAGATCACCCCTGATCTGCACGAGCGTCTGCACGAGCTCGATGGCCTACGCAAGCAACTGAGCCAGGAGGCCGGCCGCTCGATCCCATGGATGGGTGCTCTGCGCCGTCTCGTTCGTGCTACCTCAGTGGAGAGTTCGACGTCGATCGAGGGCTTTCACGTGTCCACGTCAGAAGCGGTCGCGCTCGTCAGTGGGAACGAGCAGCCCGATCCCGAGGACGTGGATCGCATGGCGGTCGCGTGTTACGGGCATGCGATGGACCATGTTGGCGTCATGGCCGGTGATCCGGTGTTTCGCTGGGTCGATCGCGTTCTGCTCGATCTTCACTTCGACGCATGTCACTTCCAACGCCAGGCAGGCCCCGGTCTATGGCGAACCGGTTCCGTGGGGATTACGGGTGACGATGGACGTCTGGTCTACCAGGCGCCGCCCGCAGCGGACACGCCGACCCTGATGGGAGAGGTGGTCGACTGGCTCCAGGACGGGGATCTGGATCGGCACGTAGTGGTCCGCGCCGCGATGGCACATCTGCATGTCGTATCGATTCATCCATTTCGCGACGGCAACGGGCGCGTCTCCCGGATAGCCCAGTCTCTCGTGCTCGCCCGCGAGGGTCTCATGTCTGCGGAGTTCGGCTCCATCGAGGAGTACCTCGGCGAACATACCCACGCCTATTACGCTGCGCTCCAAGCGGCTCACGGCGACACTTACGAGCCCGAACGGGATGCTGCCGGCTGGGTGGCGTTCTGCGTCGAGGCCCATCTCGCACAGGCGCGCCGGCGGATCGCACAGATCCATGAGGCCGGTACCCGGTGGTCGCTGCTCGAGCGTCTCGTCCAGGAGCGGAACTGGCCGGACCGGTTGGTCATCGCCCTGGAGCAAAGTCTTATCGGTGGCTCGGACCGCGCGCTGTATGCGATTGAGGCGGAGGTCTCGTCCGCGACCGCGAGTGTGGACTTCCGGCGTCTGGTGGACGCGGGTCTGGTGGTGCGGCGCGGTCGTGGAAGCAGAGTTCGCTACGAGGCCGGCGACGTGCTTCGCAACGAAGTCAACGCCGCGGTGCGGGGCTGAGCGCTACTGAACGACTTCGGTCGTCCCGCAATGTATGAGAGGCCCTCCCGCCCGGGCGGGAGGGCCTCTCCCCTGGCTCTCCCGGGTGTTGTGCAGATCGGGGTGCTTGCCGAAGGTCGTTTTACTTGACGACTTCGATCGTCCCGTTCATCGAGGCCGGGTGGATCGTGCACTCATAGTGGATGACTCCTGGTTTGGTCACTTTGATCTCGTAGGTCCCGCCTTCGCTGAAGTCTTTGGAGGCGAACTTGGCGGCGCCGCCCTCGCTGGTGACGTTGTGTTCGACCGAGTCGTAGTTCGTCCACTTGATCGTGCTGCCGACCTTCACCTTGAGCGTGTCGGGGTCGATCGCGATGTTCCGATAGGCGACCTGCACCGTCCCGCCCTGCACGGGCGAAGAGGACGAGGGCGCGGCGTACTTCGGCGTCGTGTTCGCTTTCAGTCCGCCCGGGGTCGATGCGCTCGATGTGGTGGTCGTGGTCGAGCTGGAGCTGGAGCCGCTCGACCCGCAACCGGCAGCGAACATGAGCGCGGAGCAGGCGATGATGGCGACGGGAAGGTGTTTGTTCATGGAACCATCCTAGACTGGCCGGTCGATGGCAAGACACTTCTTGACCGGGGCCGAGCTCACGGTTGCCGAGTTGGGCACACTGCTCGACCGCGCGCAGGAGCTGAAGGCTGCGCCGCTGTCCTCACAGGCGCTTGCCGGGCGCAGCGTCGGGCTGGTGTTTCAGAAGCCCTCGACGCGCACGCGGCTGTCGTTCGAGGTCGGCGTGCACGAGCTGGGCGGTCACCCGGTCGTGCTGCGCTCAGACGAACTGCAGCTGTCCCGGGGCGAGGCGCTGCGCGACACCGCCTACGTCCTCGACCGGCACGTGGCCGCGGTGGGAGTGCGGACGGGACCCGATGCGATGCTCGAAGAGCTCGCGCGGTACAGCCGTGTGCCGGTCGTCAACATGCTCACGGCGCTGCACCATCCGTGCCAGGCGCTGGCCGACCTGTTGACGCTGCGCGAGGCGTATGGCTCACTGACAGGGGTGCGCGTCGCGTATGTCGGGGATGGCAACAACGTCGCGCGATCGCTGGCTCTGCTCGGCACGCTCGCGGGGATGCACGTGGCGGTCGCCTCGCCTCCCGGCTATACGTTGGACGAGCAGGCGCCGCTGCCGGCGCCAGACCACGCGGCGGGAACGCTTGAGCTGCACTCCGATCCCCGCGCGGCGGTCGAGGGCGCGCAGGCGGTTTACACCGACGTGTGGATAAGCATGGGCGATGAGGGCACCGCTGCCGAACGCCGCGCCGCGCTGGGCGCCTACAAGCTCGACGACGCGCTGCTGGACGCGGCTGCCCCGGGCGCGTTTGCGATGCACGACCTGCCCGCCCACCCTGGCGAGGAGATAACGGCGGAGGTTCTGTACGGCGAGCGTCAGCGCATCTGGGATCAGGCCGAGAATCGCCGCCACGCGCAGAAGGCCCTGCTGGAGCTGCTGGTCGCGCCCGGCTCGTCGTCGCGATGACCCCCAAGCCCGGCGACGAGCTGGAGTTGCGGATCGACTCGCTGGCCTTCGGCGGCGAGGGAGTCGCCCGGCTCGGCGAGGAAGGGTATGTCGTGTTCGTGGCCGGCGGCATCCCCGGGGATCTTGTGCGCGCGCTGGTCTACAAGCGCAAGCGCTCCTATGCGCATGCCCGGGTGGTGGAGGTCCTCGAGCCGAGCCCCGAGCGAATTCCGCCGCGAGCCGATCATCCCGGTGTTCCCTGGCAGGTGCTGCCGTATGAGCGCCAGCTGGAGATCAAGCGCAGTCAGGTGAACGAGGCGCTGCGCAGAATCGGCCGGCTGGACGGGTTCGAGCTCGAAGAGATCGTGCCGGCGCTCGAGCAGTGGCGCTACCGGAACAAGCTCGAGTACTCGTTTGGGATGAACGAGGACGGCGAGCTTCAGTGCGGCTTTCACGCTTCGGCGGGCGGACGGCGGGTCGCGCCGATCGAGGATTGCCTGCTCGCCTCGGAGCTTGGCAATCGTGCGCGCGAGCTGGCGCTGGGCTGGTGTCGCGAGCAGGGCTTGAGCGCTTGGGAGCGCAGCGGGAAGCGCAACGACCGCCACGAGCGGACCGGTCCCGGACCGGACGGACGCGCACGATTGCGCAACCTGGTGGTGCGCGAGGGCAGGCGCACCGACAAGCTGCAGATCCGCTTGGTGACCACCGACGGCGAGCTGGACGCGGGCGCGTTTGCGCTGGCGCTCGGCGACGGGTTGGGAGAGCGTTTGAGCGGTGTGCTCTGGACGCGCTCGCGCAGCGTCGCGGAGACGACGATGGGCGGGGAGACCGAGCTTGTGTGGGGCGAGGCCGAGCTTCCAGAGCGCCTCGGCGAGCTGGACCTGCGGATCTCCGCGGAGGCGTTCTTTCAGACGAACACCGAGATGGCCGAGCTGCTGTACGGCGTCGTCACCGAGTATGCGGGCTTGCAGGGCTGGGAGCGCGTGTATGACCTGTACAGCGGCATCGGCACGATCGCGCTCACGCTCGCCGCGCGCGCGGGCGAGCTGTGGGGGATCGAGCTGGTCGAGCAGGCGGTCGCCGATGCGATCGCATCGGCTCGACGCAACGAGGTGACGAACGTGCGCTTCTTCGCGGGCGACACGCGCCTGGCGCTGGGAGAGCTTGTGGCGCGCGCCGGGCGTCCCGACGTGCTCGTGGTGGACCCGCCTCGCGCCGGGCTGTCAAAGAAAGTCGTGCGGCGGATAGTCGAGGCCTCGCCCAAGCGGATCGTGTACGTGTCGTGCAACCCCACGACGCTCGCCCCCAACGCGGCCGAGCTGGTCGAAGCCGGCTGGGTTTTGCGCAAGGTCCGCCCCGTGGACATGTTTCCGCAGACACACCACATCGAGTGTGTCGCCTTGTTTGAGCGGGCTCAGGGAGCTGCGATCCAGACAGAGCTCGAGGTGGCTCTGACGGATTCTCGATCAGTCTCGACGGACCCGGAGTAGGCTTCCGCGATGCGCGCAGTCACCATCCGCGAGCAGGAGATCGTGATCGAGGAGCACCCCGATCCCGTGCCCGGTGCCGGTGAGGTGCTCGTGCGCGTGCGCGCGGCGGGGCTGAACGGGGCCGACATGATGCAGCGCCGCGGGCTGTACCCGGCGCCGCCCGGCTCGCCGCAGGACATCCCCGGGATGGAGCTGGCGGGTGAGGTGGTCGCGCTTGGTCCTGGCGCCGAGCGCTTTGGCGAGGGCGAGCGCGTGATGGCGATCGTCGGGGGCGGAGCTCAAGCTGAGCTGGCCGTCGTCAACGAGCGTGTGCTGATGGGAGTGCCCGCGGGGCTCGACTGGCCCACCGCGGGCGGGCTGCCAGAGGTGTTCACGACTGCCCACGACGCGATCTTCACCCAGGCCGGTCTGCGGTCCGGCGAGCGGTTTCTCGTGCACGGCGGCGCCGGGGGTGTGGGCGTCGCGGCGATCCAGCTCGCGTGTGCAGTGGGCGCGCGCGTGACCGCGACGGTGCGCCGCGAGGAGCTGTGCGAGCAGGTCTCCGAGCTGGGCGCGGACGCGATCCCGCCGGAGGACTTTGCGCAGCACGGCCCGTTCGACGTGATCCTCGAGCTGGTCGGCGCGCCCAACATGCCCGAGAACCTGAATGCGCTTGCGACAGGTGGGCGGATCGTCGTGATCGGGGTCTCTGCGGGCGCTAAGACCGAGCTGAACCTGCTCGCGCTGATGGGCAAGCGCGCGCGTATCCACGGCTCGACCCTGCGCGCGCGCGCGCTGGAGGAGAAAGCGATCATCGCCCGCCTGCTGGAGCACGAGGTGCTGCCCCTGTTCGAGTCGGGCGCGCTGAGCGTGCCGATCGCCGCGACGTTTGCACTGGACGAGGCCGCCGCGGCCTACGAGCGCTTCGCGCAGGGCGGCAAGCTGGGGAAGATCGTGCTGGAGATTTGAGAGCGTCCCGCCGCCCGACTGAAGCAAGCTGACGGGGGTAGGCCACGCCGCATGCGGCGTGGCAGGAGGGCCGCATGCGGCCCTCCTGGAGACCGCGCATGCGCGGTCTCCCCGAGCGGTGCATGCACCGCTCGGCCGGTGGGCGCATGCGCCCACCGGGTCAACATCAGCTCATGCAGGTCAGCCCTCTCTCCCGGTGCATGTGCGTTGCCAGGAGACTTCTGAGGACTCAGTACGGCGGCTGCGCCGCGTACCAGTCCCCGAGCGTCCTGAAAGCCGCCCAGAACGCGCGCTTTGAGTCGGTCTCGTCGAGCGAGTCGTCGATGTTCGGGACGTACAGCGCGTCGATCGTCGGCGTGAGCTGCTGGATCTCGCCCAGACGCGGCTGCAGCTCGCGTGCCAGAGGGATCTCCATCTCGCCCAGGGCGTTCAGTGCGTCGGAGCCCATCACGACCACGATCTTCGGTTGCACGATCGCGATCTCTTCGATCACTCGCGCCACGCACGCGAAGTCCGCGAGCGAAGCGTCGCTGAGCGGGCACTTCACACACAACGTGCCGTACACCGCCAGGGGGTCGATCGACAGGCGCTTGAGCGACTTCATCAGCGCGCCCCCGGCGCGGCCGTAGAAGGCTACGCCCTCCTCGATCTCCGACGGGAGCGGCGCGTACTTGAGCAGCATCACGTCCGCCTGCGGGTGCCCGGAGCCGAGCACCGGCATCAGGTTCCCGCGCGGGCAGTGCGGGCAGGACTGCAGCTCGCGCGTCAGCGAGTTCAGCTCGCGGATGGCTCGCTCGAGGTACTTCTCGCGGATCTCGTCATCGGTTACAGGCATCGACCCCGAGGGATTTGACGGCTGCGCGACTTGTCCTTGGCGCTGCACCGCCGCTTGCGCGCCGGACGCCGGCTGGGGCGGATTTCTTGCGCCAGACGACTTCCTGCGAGCGGACGCCATCACGAACGCCTGGAGCCGCCCATCGCGCGCTTGACCCGTCGCGCCCGGCTGGCCCGGCGCGCCGACGGTGGCGTGGCGCGAGTCTGCAGGAACTTGAGTGCCTGCACATAGATCAGACTGGTTGGGCGCGTGATGATCTCTGCGTCGCGCAGGGACTGCAGGAACTCGGCCGGGCCGTCGAAGTCGTGCATCCTGATCCGCACCGATCCGAGACCTTGGGCGACATGCGAGTCTGAGCCTGCGCCCGCGATGATCCGGTACTTGGCGGCAAAGCGCGCGGCCTCTTCGTTGAACGCGCCGATCGCGACCCTCGGGTTGAAGACCTCGATCGCGTCGACGTCTGCGACGATCTTCAGCAAGTGCTCGTAGTCGGGGACCGAGTGCAGCCGGTCAAACGGATGGGGCACGTACACGAGCCCGCCTTGACGGCGGATCTCGGTGACGGTCTCCTGGAGGGTCATCCCGCGCGGGATCAACTCCTCGATGAACAGGCCGATCACCTCGCCTTGGTCGGCTGTCTTGACCTCCTCGCCGACGATCACTTTTACGCTCACACCCATTTCCCGCGCTTGCTCGCGGGCTGCCAAGGCGCCGGAGATCTCGTTGTGGTCGGTCACGGCGATCGCGCCGAGGCCCTGCGCGTCCGCTGTTGCGAGCAGCACCTCGACCGGGGTGGCGCAGTCGTGGGAGTGGTCGGTGTGCATGTGCAGGTCGACGTCGATCCGCGGGCGCCCCGCCAGGCGGCTCCGCAGCTCGGGGTCGCCACTCTGATCGTGCCGGCGGGCCGCGAGGCCGCTGTAGATCTCCTCCAGCGCGTCCACCGACCGCTCTGGATCGCCAGCCCCCCCCGCGCTCCCCCGCGTGCGCTCGTCGTCGGGTTTGTCGTCGGGGTCTCCGCCGGGCTCCTGGCCGGCGCTCTCGCCGATCGCGCCGGCGAACGGCACGAGCCGGTAGTCGCCGGGGAAATGACTATCCATCAGCTCCGCGGTCGCGGGCAGGCTCGCGGTGCGCGCGTCCAGGCGCCCGAAGAACGTCTCGACGAACCGGCGTGCGACCAGCGCCAGCAGCAGGCGCTCGCTGGGGGCGTGGAACGAGCCGACGTTCAACGCGCGCGAGTGGCGCAGCGCAGCGTTGGACGCGCTCGGCGCGAACGGCTCGTGCACGTGGACGAAGTCCAGTGGAACCGTGCTCAGCAGTTCCTCGATCGTGCGCGCCACATCGATCGGCAACGCAGGCGTGCGCCGGCGTGAGGAGCCAGGATGAGTGTGCGCTTGCAGACCGAGCACCTCGCCGACGGCGATCACCGCGGGGGCGCCCCCGTCGGTTCCGTCGAGCAGGCTCTGCGGATGCGCGCGGGCGGCGCGCAGCGCGCGGCGAGATGCGCGCACCCGCTCCTGCGAGCGTGATGGGGCGAGGATCAGCACACGATGACCGCGCCGTGACAGTCCCTCGGCGACCGCGCGGACGTGGGCGTTGACCTCGTTGTCCTGGGCCTCCCACGGATATGGGGTCACATGGGCGATCGAAAACGACTGCTCTGACGAGGTCATCGGTCTCGCCATTATCCAATCGCCCGCCAGAGCTCTCCGCGCGCCATGGGCGCTATCGGCTCACGCGTCGCCTATTTCGCGGCGCTCGCCTTGGCAGCGATGGGCTTGGCCTTTGTCCTCGCCACGGCTGGCTTGGTTGTGCGTGCGGCAGCTGTCCCAGACCGTTTGGCTGCCGCCCCCGGCGCGCCGGCGTACTTGGCGATGAACTTCTCCGTCTCGGCCCGTGCCTGATCGTCGGGGCGCTGGTTGTGAGGCGACTTCATCAGGTAGGAGCTCGGCCCGTCCAGCTGACCGCCGATCCCGTGGTTGAGCGCCAGCTTGCAGCAGCGCACCGCGTCGATCACGATCCCGGCCGAGTTGGGGGAGTCCCACACCTCGAGCTTCATCTCGACGTTCAGCGGCACGTCGCCAAACGCCTGGCCCTCGACGCGGATGTGCGCCCACTTGCGGTCGGTCAGCCACGGCACGTAGTCCGACGGACCGATGTAGACGTCCTCGGGCGGGAGCTTGTGGTCCATGATCGAGGTGACGGCGTTCGTCTTCGAGATCTTCTTGGACTCCAGCCGCTCGCGCTCGAGCATGTTGTAGAAGTCCATGTTCCCGCCGACGTTCAGCTGGGAGGTGCGCAGCATCTTCACCCCGCGATCGGCGAACAGCCGTGCGAGCGTGCGGTGCACGATCGTGGCGCCCACCTGGGACTTGATGTCATCGCCGACGATCGGCAGGCCGGCCTTGCGAAAGCGCCTGTCCCAGTAGTCCTCGCGGGCGATGAACACGGGGATGCAGTTGACGAATCCGCAACCGGCCTCGAGCACCTGCTCGACATACCACTTGGTCGCCTGCTCGGAGCCGACCGGCAGGTAGGACACGACCACGTCGGTGTGGGTGTCCTTGAGGATCTTCACGATGTCAGCGGTCTCGCCGGGGGCCTTGACGATCTTCTCTTTGAGGTACTTGCCAAGGCCGTCGTGAGTCATCCCGCGGTACACGGGCACGCCCATTTTCTTGGGAACCGCGCGCGCCCCGTTGGCGAACTTCATCGTGTTGTTCTGCCCCGCCCAGATCGCCTGGCCGAGGTCTTTGCCGACCTTGGTCTTGTCGATATCGAACGCAGCCGTGAACTCGATGTCGCGCACGTGGTAGCCGCCTAGGTCGACGTTCATCAGGCCGGGCACGTCTTGGCTCGGGTCGGCGTCGCGGTAGTAGCTGACGCCCTGGACGAACGCCGAAGCGCAGTTGCCGACGCCGACGATCGCGACGCGGACCTTGTCGCGCTGGTAGCGCGCCGCGCCGTTCTGAGAGGCGCCGTTGCGGGCAGCGCCATTGCGGGCGGCGCCGTTGTTGCTGGTGGGAGTCAAAGTTCGGTTTCCTTCCTAGGGTTCGGGGAGACTACCCCGCCCGGCGCGCCAGGTCACACGGACGACGGGGCGGCCGCCGACAGCTCACGGCGAACGTGGGCGATCCGCTGGGCGACCGTGATCAGGCTGAGCGCCGCGAGCACGTACACGGCGGGGGCCAGCAGTTGAAAATTCCCGAGCGAGGCGCCCTGCGCGAAGATCAGGCCGATCGAGAGGATCACGACGCGCACGGGGCGGGTGGCGATGCCGACCTTGCACTCGACTCCGAGCGCCTCGGCGCGGGCGCGGGTGTAGCTGACCATCAGTGAGGCAAGCACCGCGACCACGACCGCGGCCGCTGCGATACGGTCGCCCTGCAGCGCGAAATACCCTGCCACCGCGGTCAGAACGATTCCCTCCTCGATGCGGTCGAGCGTCGAGTCCAGGAACGCGCCGAAGGGCGTGCCCTTGCCGGACATGCGCGAGTAGCGCCCGTCGAGCGTGTCCATGACCGAGCCGACGACGAACGCGACCCCGCCGAGGAAGAACAGCTGTTCCCACACAAGCGCCGCTGCGAGCAGGTTCAGCGCGAGGCCGGTAAGCGAGATTGCGTTTGGCGTCAAGCGCGACTCGATCAGCCGGTTGCGCACGAGCTCACGGCGTTCTCCCGAGCCGATCGGAGCGCGCGTGCGCCGTGGACGGGTGCGGTAGGCCCCGCGCCGCGGGCCCCGCGGGGAGGCTTCGTGACGGCGTGGAGCCATGTTCGTGGTCGAGCTCCCGGGCGAGCTGCCGGTAGAGCCGTCGGGCTCGCTCATCCGCCCGCTGCTCCAGCCGGCGTGCCCCCGAAGCGCCACGCTCCTGGTCGTGCTCGTGCGAGCCAGGTCGCGCCATAGGCGGATGCGCCGGCGGTGAGCGCGCCGAGAATCGCGTCGAAGATGAAGTGGTTGGCGGTGACGACGATCACAAACGCCATCAGAAATGGGTACAACAGCCACAGCACGCTGACAATCCGATGGCGCGCGAGGCGCGCGAGCGGCCAGCCGATCATCAGCGCGAACGCGACGTGCATCGAGGGCACGGCGGCATAAGGGTTGAACAGCGCGGTCATCGAGGCGCTGGCGTGCGATACGTGCACGCCGGTGAAGTCCGACACGCTGTCGATGAAGCCCCACTCGGGCATGAACCGCGGCGGAGCGGTCGGGAACACGGCGTAGCCGATGAGCGCGATGAACATCGCGATCATGAACATGTTTCGCACGAAATAGAAGTTCCGATTGTGGTGCACGTACAGGTACATGAGCGCCCCCACCGTGACGGTCGTCTGCGCGTTGACGTACATCCAGCTGGAGAAGTCCATCAGCACGCGGCTGCCCGATCCCCATGCCTGCACGGAGGGCTCGACAAAGAAGTGCAGCGTGCTCTCGATCGAGATCACGTCGCGCGCATGGGCAAAAGCGGCATTCGCGTCGCCCTCGACCAAGCCGCGCACCAACCGGTAGGCGAGGTAAGCAAGAGCGAACAGGGCAACTTGGCGCAGCACGTCCAGCCACCCCTGCGGCAGGAGGCGCGCCTGCAGGACACGAACGCGGGCGGGCATCTGCGGTGAAGCCTAGACGATGGCGAGGAGCGGATGATCGGCAGGGCCGCGTGCGGCCCTGCCACGGAACGTGCATGCACGTTCCGTCCGTTGGCGCATGCGCCAACGGGGACACGCCGCATGCGGCGTGTCCCCGGGCCGCACATGTGCGGCCCGGCCCTATAGGACTTGGAACAGGCGCCAGTGCGCCGAGTGCCAGACTTCGCGCAAGTAGGGCAGACCGCGAGCGACGAGCGCTCCCTCGGCCCGTCCGGCGTAGTCCAAGCGAGCGTCGGGGAGCGCGACGTAGAGGACGCGGTTTTCATAGAGCCACGCGCGGTAGGCGGCCGCCGTGAGCTGTGGGCGGTAGAACAGGGCGGCGTAGCGCGTGTCGAGCTGGCGCTCCCAGCCGCGGGCCAGTTTGACCCCGTCGTGCCCGGCCACGTAGGCCGCCTCCCAGTGGCCGGCGGTCAGTGGCACCTCGAGGATCGTGGGGGCGCCATCGCGCAGGCGACGAAGCTCTGACAGCAGCGGCGTGTAGTAGGAGGCACTGGCCGAGCGCTGGCCCGAGACCAGGGAGAGGTCCCCGATGGGGGTGTTCAGCTGCCAGTACAGGAGCACGGGCGCGATCAGGCACAGGGCGAGGCGCCGGCGATCCCACAGCACGCCGGTGAGCAGCGGTGCGGCGAGCGCCGGGCCGAGACGGGCGGCGTTGCCCCCTACCGGAGTCGCGAGCGCGAACGAGCCGATCAGCGCGAGCGCGTACAGGCCCGCGCCGATCCGCGCCACCTCGCGCCCGCGCGCGGTGAGCGGCCCCTGCGGCAGGAACAGGGCGATCAGCAGCACGCCGCCGAGCGCCGGCCAGAAGGATGAGGGCGCGAACGGCTCGTAGCCGCCCTCGGGAAAAGCGACGCTCAGCGCGAGGATCGGCGCGAGCGCGGCGCATGTGAGCGCGAGCGGCCAACAGGCCCACGCGCACTCGCCGCTCGCCGCGGGCTTGTGGATGGGCTCGGATGACTTGGAGGTGCATGCGGATGGCTTTTGCAGAGGCTCGGATGGCTTGTGAGTGCGTGCGGATGGCTTGCGGGTGCGCTCGGATGAGTTGCAGGTGCGCTCGGATGGCTCGCGGGTGCGCTCGGGAGAGTGCAGGGAAGAGCGTCGTCCGGCCAGGACGGCGAGCGTCCAGGCGAGAAAGGCAAGCGCGAGGAACGCTCCCGCGACGGGGCTGGCGACGCTCGCGAGCATCGCCAGGACGAGCGCGAGCGCGAACCGCCCGCGCATAGACGCGAGCACCGCTCCGAGCCCGATCGCGAATCCCAGGTCATAGGGGACGCGCCCCGACAGCAGCTCGGCGCAGATGCCGAACGCGAACACGAGCGCGGCGGCGCGCCCGGCCGCGAGCCCGAACGCGCGCTCTGCGATCAGGGCGAACAGCACGCTGGCGGCAAGCGCCGAGCACGCGAGCAGCACGCGCACCCCCAGCAGTGCCCCCAGCGCGGGGGACAGCAGCGAATAGCCGAGCAGGTAGTGCCCGTGCACCGCGTACCAGCCGTTGTCGCGCAGGGTGAAGCCCGCGCGGGCGAACAGGTCGCTGCGATAGATGGCCGCGGCGAGGTCCGCCGCCGGTGGCGCCCAGATCAGGTAGCCGAGCGCGAGCGGGATCGCGAGGGCGAGCGCCAATGCCCACGGACGTCCGAGCAGGTGTGCGGACGGTCCCCGCGTGCGCTCGACGGGCTCGTGCTGGGCGGGGGTCGCGGCGTGTGCTGCCATCTGGCGGTTCGCGACGATCGCCCGCTAGGTCGCGGCCAGAAAACGCGCGACGGTGTCGATCACCTCGGGGCGGTCGAGCCACGGCCAGTGCCCGGCGTCGGGGAGCTCGACCAGCTCGGTGTGATGGGCGGGACCCCCGATCGCCTCGGCGTACGCGCGGGCGAAGCGGGCGGGGATATATGGGTCTGCTTGGCCCCACAGCACGAGCGCAGGCATCGACAGCTCGCCCAGACGAGCGCCGGCGGCCGCGAGCACGTCGGGAGGTGAGCTGCGGTACAGGCGCAGGATCGCGCGCTGGGTGCCCTGGTCGAAGTGGTCGAGCACCGTGTCGAGCCACGCATCCGGCAGCGGGCCGGGCGTGGCGTTGGACTCGCGCGAAAGCAGACGCAGAGCCCGGCGCGTGGTGATGCCCATCGACAGCTCGCCGAGCAGGGGGGTGCGCCAGATGCGCGCGGTGCGGTGCCAGCGGTAGCCGGGCAGGAACGTGATGGCGTTGATCACGACGATCCGCGCGATCCGCTCGGGATGGCGCTGGGCGAACGCGAGCCCGACCGCGCCCCAGTCGTGCACGATCAGGCTGACGCGCTCGACGCCGAGATGGTCGAGATAGCGCTCGATGAAATCGGCGTAGCCATCGATCGTGCAGTCGAGGTTCCCGGCCTTGCCCGAGCGCCCGAACCCGGGCAGGTCGGGCGCGAGCCCGCCGGTGCGCGCGAGGAATCCGAGCCAGTCGTCGGAGTTGGTCGGCACCCCGTGCAGGTACAGGGGCACGGGAGCAGCGGCGGTAGTTGTCGTTGTCGTCGCTGTGGCGTCGGCCAGGGGTGCCTCACGCCAGAACACGGGCTGGGCGTCGAGCTGGGCGCTACGGTCGCGGACGGCGGGCACCGGTCGAGGATATATACCGTGGGCCGATGCCCGCACAGCTCTGGAAGCCGCCGACGCGCGCGCGGGTGATTCGGATCAGGGAACGGCTGCGCGAGGTGTATGGGGTCCCCTTGATGAAGCCGCACGGCGATCCGATCGCCGAGCTGGTGCTGACGGTGCTGTCGCAGAGCACAAACGACCGCAACCGCGACGTCGCATACCTGCGTCTGCGCGACCGGCTGTCGAGCTGGGAGGCGGTAATGCAAGCGCCGGTCGCGGAGGTGGAGGAGGCGATCAGACCCGGTGGGATCTCAAAGGTGAAGTCGGCGCGGATCAAGGCGATCTTGGCGGCGATCGCGTCCAATCCCATGGAGCCCCTCACCGGGGAGCACGAGCTGTCGCTGGACTGGTTGAAGGATGCATCGGTGAAGGAGGGACGCGACTACCTCGTGGCGCTCCCCGGCGTGGGTCGCAAGACGGCCGCGTGCGTGCTGCTGTTCGCTTACGGCAAGCGCGACGTGCCGGTGGACACGCACGTCTCGCGCGTGGGGATGCGGCTGGAGCTGTTGGAACCGGGCGCGCCGTTCGAGCGGCTGCACGATCAGATGCTCGCGCTGACCCCGCCCGGGGATGAGCTCGAGCTGCACGTGAACCTCTTGCGCCACGGCCGGCGGACCTGCCACGCGCGCAAACCGGCATGCGAGCAGTGTGTGCTGGCGCGCATGTGCCCGAGCCGCGGGCTGTTCGCCTGAGCGCCTGTCTGTCGCTCAGGCGAAGAGCACCGCTTGACGTCCCTAAGAAAATCTGCTTCAATATCGCTTAGATTTTGTAAATTGTCTCTAGAAGGAGCACCATCTTATGGGTAAGACCATTGGCATCGACCTGGGCACGACCAACTCGTGCATGGCCGTGCTCGAGGGGGGCGAGCCCACTGTCGTCGAGAACGCCGAGGGCGGGCGCACCACCCCCTCGGTTGTTGCTTTCACGGCCTCCGGTGAGCGCCTTGTCGGCACCGTCGCCAAGCGCCAGGCCGTCACCAACCCGCAGAACACGATCTTCTCGATCAAGCGCTTCATGGGCCGCAAGGAGGCCGAGGTCCGTGAGGAGGAGTCGATCGTCCCTTACAAGGTCGTCTCCGGGCCCAACGGCGACGCGCGCGTCGAGGCCGGTGGCGAGCAGCATTCTCCGCCCGAGATCTCCGCGATGATCCTGCAGAAGCTCAAGTCCGACGCCGAATCCTATCTTGGCGAATCGGTCGATGGCGCCGTCATCACGGTCCCCGCGTACTTCAACGACGATCAACGTCAGGCCACGAAGGACGCCGGGCGCATCGCCGGCCTTGACGTCAAGCGCATCATCAACGAGCCGACCGCAGCCTCTCTGGCCTATGGCCTTGACAAGGAGGACCACGATCAGACGATCCTCGTCTTCGATCTCGGCGGCGGGACCTTCGACGTTTCCGTCCTTGAGATCGGCGACGGCGTATTCGAGGTCAAGTCCACCGCTGGCGACAACCACCTCGGCGGTGACAACTTCGACAAGGCGATCGTCGACTGGCTCGTCGCCGACTTCAAGCGCGACCAGGCGATCGACCTGTCCGCTGATCCGATGGCGCTTCAGCGTCTTTACGAGGCGGCTGAGAAGGCGAAGATCGAGCTCTCGACCACCCAGGAGACGCAGATCAACCTGCCCTTCATCACCGCCGACGCCTCCGGTCCCAAGCATCTCGACACGCGTTTGACGCGCGCGAAGCTGGCCGAGCTCACCTCCGATCTGCTCGACCGCGTGATCGTCCCCGTGCGCCAAGCGATCGACGACGCCAAAGACAAGGGTGTGAAGGAAATCGAGCACGTCGTTCTCGTCGGTGGCATGACGCGCATGCCCGCCGTGCAGGAGAAGGTCAAGGAACTGACCAAGAAGGAGCCCCACCGGGGCGTCAACCCCGACGAGGTGGTGGCGGTCGGCGCCGCGATTCAGGCGGGTGTCTTGGCGGGCGACGTCAAGGACGTCCTGCTGCTCGACGTCACTCCTTTGACGCTTGGCATCGAGACCAAGGGCGGCGTGATGACCAAGCTGATCGAGCGCAACACGACGATTCCGACTCGTAAGGGCGAGGTCTTCTCGACAGCCGAGGACAACCAGCCCTCGGTCGAGATCCACGTCCTTCAGGGCGAGCGTGAGATGGCTCAGTACAACAAGTCTCTCGGCAAGTTCCAGCTCACCGGCATTCCGCCGGCGCCGCGAGGCATCCCGCAGATCGAGGTCGCCTTCGACATCGACGCCAACGGCATCCTCAACGTCTCCGCGAAGGACTTGGGGACCGGCAAGGAGCAGAAGATCGAGATCAAGTCTGGTTCTGGCCTCTCTGACGAGGAGATCAAGAACATGGTCTCCGACGCCGAGTCACACGCCGAGGAGGACGCCCGCGCGCGTGAGCTGGCCGAGGCCCGCAACAACGGCGAGAACGCCGCCTACCAGGCCGAGCGCCAGCTCGCCGATCTCGGTGACCAGGTCGACGCGGATTCGCGGGGCCGGATCGAGGAGGCGATCAAGGAGGTCCGTGAGGCTCTTGAGTCCGAGGACCCCGCGGCGATCAACGCCCGGGCTGAGACCCTTCAGACCGCCTTCCACTCGGTCTCCGAGGCGATGTACCAGCGCGCCCAGGAGCAGGCTGCTTCTTCGGGCGGCGAGGGTGGCAACGGTGCGTCCGCAGACGGCTCCGGCTCGGACGGGTCCTCAGACGAGGAGGACGTGGTCGATGCCGAGGTTGTCGACGAGCCGCAGTCATAACGGGGCTGGGACATGAGTGGCGATACCCCCGAGCAGATAGTCGAGGAGCAGACCCCCGGTGCGAGCGCCGCGCCGGGGGATGATTCCCCTCCCGAGGAGCAAGAAGCCCCTATCACCGTGGTAGGCGAGGGCGATGTGACGGGCGAGGGCGACGCGACTGAGATCGAGGGCGACCTCGACGAACTGGTCGCGGTCTCCGCCGAGCGCGACGAGTATCTCGCGCTCGCGCAGCGCACCCAGGCGGACTTCGAGAACTACCGCCGTCGTTCCGCGCGAGACGCCGCGCTCGCGCAGGAGCGCGGCGTCTCCAAGCTCGCCCGGGAGCTTCTGCCCGCGCTCGACAACCTCGACCGCGCCCTGGAGGCCGCGGATCAGGACGATCCGCTGTTGCAGGGCGTACGCCTTGTGCGCTCGGAATTCACCGACACGCTCGGGCGGGTCGGGATCGAGGCTTTCTCTCCTGCCGGTGAGCCCTTCGACCCGTCCTTGCACGAAGCGATGGCGGCCGCCCCCCAGCCTCCGGGCGGCGCACCGTCTGGCACGGTCGTGGAGGTCTATCAGCCCGGCTACCGGCTCGGCGAGCAGATCATCCGGCCCGCGCGAGTCGTCGTGGCCGCGTAGGCCGGGAGCTTCTTCACATGGCGTCTCGTCCCGATTACTACAAAACCCTTGGGGTCGGCAAAAAGGCGACTCCCGATGAGATCAAAAAGGCCTACCGCAAGCTCGCGCGCCAGTATCACCCCGATCGCAATCCCGACGACCAGGCTGCCGAGGCCCGCTTCAAGGAGATCTCTCAAGCCCACGATGTGCTCGGCGACCCCGATAAGCGCAAGCAATATGACACCGGCACCGGACCCTTCGCCGGCGGCGGGGCGGGTGGGCCCGGATCTGGCTTTGGCGGCTTTGGCAATTTCGACTTTGACACCTCGAACATGGGCGACATCCTCTCCAACCTGTTTGGAGGTGCCGGCGGAGGGGGCCGCGGACGGGGCGCCGCTGCGGGCCCCGGCGGCACTCGCGCTCGCGCCCAGCGCGGCGCCGATCTCGAGGCGCAGGTCTCGATCACCTTCGACCAGGCGATCTCCGGTGCTCAGATTCCTCTCTCGGTGCCGATGCACGAGACCTGTCCCACCTGTCACGGCACCGGCGCCAAGCCCGGCACGACCCCAAAGGTCTGCCCAGTCTGTGAAGGTCGCGGAGTCGAGGTCACGGGCCAGGGCATGTTCTCGATCTCCCAGCCCTGCTCGCGCTGCGGCGGCTCCGGGACGATCATCGAGGACCCCTGCCCCACTTGCCACGGCGCGGGGGCTGTGCGCAGCGTCAAGCGCCTGCGCGTCAACATCCCCGCTGGCGTGCGCGATGGCAGCCGCATCCGTCTGGCGGGCAAGGGTGAGCCCGGCCACGATGGCGGCCCCTCCGGCGACCTTTACCTCATCACACACGTCTCCCCTTCGTCTGTTTTCAAGCGCAAAGGTGACAACCTCGAGGTCGAGGTCCCGCTCACGATCCCCGAGGCTTTGCGCGGGGCCGAGGTCCAGGTGCCGACGCTCGACGGCGCGAAGACCCTGCGCGTCAAGCCCGGCACCAAGCCCGGCACCGTCCAGCGTCTGCGCGGCGAGGGCCCACCCAAACTCGGAGGCTCTTCCCGTGGAGACATTCACTACCGTTTCGTACTCGACGTCCCCGACGAGCTGACCGACGAGCAGCAGTCCGCCGTCGACGCTCTCGCCGCCGTGATGAACGGCAATCCCCGCGCCCGCCTGTTCGAAGGTGCTGGAGCCGGGAGCGCCGCCTCGTGAGCAAGAAGTCCGTCACCCGTGTCCAGGTCGAGACCGACCGGGGCGTCTTCATGATCTCGGTCGCCGCCGAGCTGGCGCACATGCACCCCCAGACGCTGCGCATGTACGAGGCCCGTGGTCTGATCGAGCCCAAGCGCTCGCCCAAGGGCACCCGTTTGTACTCGCAGGAGGATGTCGAGCGCCTGCGCCGCATCCAGGAGATGACAGCCGAGCTGGGTCTCAACCTGGCCGGCGTGGAGCGGGTGCTGGACCTCGAGGCCGAGGTAAACGACATGCACGCCCGCATCGAGGAGCTGGAAGTGAAGGCCCTTCACGCGCAGGTCGAGCTGGCCGAGCGCCTGGAGGAGGTGCGTCGCTCCTTCCGCGCCGAGCTGACGGTGCCCTACCGTGGTGGTACAGAGATCGTACGCGCGGCCGACGCGCGCTCGCCGTTTGGTCTTTCCGGGGGTTAGCGTGAGCGTCACAGGTCGGCGGTCCCCGTCCCCGGAGTCATCTCAAAAGGAGGCGATTCGATGTCACCTGACGGAGCGGCGCCAGCAGGTGCTGGGGCCCCGGCCGAGGAGCAGCAGAGCCCGCTGCAGCGCTTCGGGCGCGACCTCACCGAAATGGCCGAGCAGGGCCGGCTCGATCCCGTGATCGGGCGCGACGAGGAGATTCGCCGCGTGATCCAGGTGCTCTCGCGGCGCACCAAGAACAACCCCGTCTTGATCGGCGAGCCAGGAGTCGGCAAGACCGCGATCGTCGAGGGCCTGGCCCAGCGAATCGTCTCTGGGGACGTGCCCGAGTCGTTGCGCGAACGGCGTGTGATCGCGCTGGACATGGGCGCGCTGATCGCGGGCGCTGCCTACCGGGGCGAGTTCGAGGAACGCTTGAAGGGCGTGCTCGCGGAGGTCGCAGAGGCGCAGGGCGCGATCATCCTGTTCCTCGACGAGTTGCACACGATCGTCGGCGCGGGCGCCGCTCAGGGCTCGGTCGACGCCT
The DNA here is from genome assembly GCA_963705245.1 of uncultured Solirubrobacterales bacterium. Taxonomy (GTDB): domain Bacteria; phylum Actinomycetota; class Thermoleophilia; order Solirubrobacterales; family Solirubrobacteraceae; genus Palsa-744. The sequence continues at coordinate 1,134,845 of OY970062.1, forward strand.
CCAACCTGCTCAAGCCGATGCTCGCGCGTGGGGAACTTCGCTGCGTCGGTGCGACCACGCTGGACGAGTACACCAAATACATCGAGAAGGACGCCGCCCTGGAGCGCCGCTTCCAGCCGGTGACCGTCGGCGAGCCCACGGTCACCGACACGATCGCAATTCTGCGTGGTCTGAAGGAGCGCTATGAGAACCACCACGGCGTGCGCATCCAGGACAGCGCCCTGATCGCGGCAGCCACGCTCTCCCACCGCTACATCGCCGACCGCTTTCTGCCCGACAAGGCGATCGATCTGATCGACGAGGCGGCATCGCGGCTGCGGATCGAGATCGATTCGGTGCCAACCGAGATCGACGAGGTCAACCGGCGCGTGATGCAGCTGGAGATCGAGCTCACCTCTTTGCGCAAGGAGAAAGACGACGCCTCCAAGACACGTCGTGCGGCGATCGAGACCGAGCTGGTGCAGCTGCGTGAGCGCTCCGCGGAGATGACCGCGCAGTGGCAGCGAGAGAAGGATGCGATCAAGGGGGTGAGCGAAACAAAGGAACGCCTCGAGGCAGCTCGAGTGCAGGCCGAGCGCGCCGAGCGCGATTCCGACTTGCAGCGCGCCGCCGAGCTGCGCTACGGGGAGATTCCCGAGCTGGAAAAGAAGCTGACCGAACACGAATCAGCCGAGCGCGAACGCACCGAGAACGAGCGCACCGAGAACGAGCGCACCGAGGACGAGCGCGCTGATGCTCGCGCCGACGCGGATGGCTCGAAAATGGACGGGGAGCCCAATCAGCCCGCCCACCCGGGCCGGCCTCAATTCCTGAAAGAGGAGGTCGACGCCGACGATGTCGCCGAAGTCGTCGCCCGTTGGACCGGCATCCCCGTCTCGCGTTTGCTCGAGGGTGAAACGGAGAAGCTGATCCACATGGAGGACCGCCTGCACGAACGCGTCGTCGGTCAGGACGAGGCGATCGAGGCGGTCGCCACAGCGCTGCGCCGCTCGCGCGCCGGCCTGCAGGACCCCGATCGACCGATCGGCTCGTTCCTGTTCCTCGGCCCGACAGGAGTCGGCAAGACCGAGCTCGCGCGGGCCCTCGCCGAGTTCATGTTCGACTCCCAGGACGCGATCGTCCGCATCGACATGTCTGAGTACATGGAGAAGCACTCCGTCTCCCGCCTCGTCGGTGCGCCCCCCGGCTACGTCGGTTACGAAGAGGGCGGCCAGCTGACCGAGGCCGTCCGCCGCCGGCCGTACTCAGTGGTGCTCTTGGACGAGATCGAGAAGGCCCACCCCGACGTCTTCAACACGCTGTTGCAGGTGATGGACGACGGGCGCCTGACCGACGGCCAGGGGCGCACCGTGGACTTCAAGAACACCGTCCTGATCATGACCTCGAACCTGCCTGTGGGAGGTGGCGCGGATGGGGCGGGCGCGGATGGAGGAACCGGCGCCGCCGCGGACGCCCAGCTTCGCACCGAGCTGCTCCAGTACTTCAAGCCCGAGTTCGTCAACCGCCTTGACGACATCGTTCGCTTTCACTCCCTCACCCGCAAGCAGATCGCGGAGATCGTGGATCTCCAGGTCGCCCGCGTAATCGAGCGCGTACGCGAGCGCGGCGTCGAGCTGACCCTCACAGACTCAGCCCGCGAGCTGATCGCCCGCCTGGGCTATGACCCGACTTACGGCGCGCGCCCCCTGCGGCGGGTGATTCAAAAGCAGCTCACGGACCGTCTCGCGCTGGCGCTCCTTCAGGGCGAGCTGCGAGACGGGGATGCCGTACGCGTGGATGCTGTTGATGGGGGGCTTGTTTTGGAGACGGCGGGGCGTTAGACACCCCGCCGTCAGGTTTCCGTCGGATCTACTAACTAGTTAAACGAGATCCAGAAATCCACGCTTGACGGCGTGCCGCCGGTCCCGGTCTCCACGAGAACGGTCGTGCCGACCGGACATGTGCCTGGAATGGTTCCGGCTACCTCTTCGAAGTCGGCGCTGACCGTCACACCGGGAGCACCTCCTTTAGCAAAGTCCGGAATACCAGTGACATTCTTGATCGGAACCGTCGTGCTGATGCAATAGCCGCCTTTGAACGGCTCGGTCACAACGGATACATTCTTTGAGTTTGTCGTGTCGAGTGGGGCTTTTTCGTTGGTCAATCCCAGAATGTGGGCGTATGCGACAGCGCTGCCATTGACCCCGGGGGGCCCTTCTTTGCCGGGCGATCCTTCTTTGCCCGAGGAGCCTTGCGGGCCAGTGGCTCCGGTCGCTCCAGCTGTGCCGGTTGCTCCAGTTGCCCCAGTTGCCCCCGTCTTCCCTGCGTTGCCCTTGAGCTTTGTGAGGACCTTCGGGTTGATCTGCTTGGTCGAGTTGATCAGGTAGTGATTCGCGGCCAGCGCCCCGCCGCTCATCGCGAATACGAGTGCGAGCGTAGCGGTGACGTTTGCGTAGCTGAGACGTCTGCGCATTGGTTACCCCCCCATAAGTTTGTTGTGGTACATGAATAGGAGCAGTCACCCTACGCGCTATAGCGGCGGATCACCCAGGCTCTGGACGGAAGGACGATCACCCTGCCTGAGTGTGGCCTGGGCGTCCCCGGCCCTCAGCGAGCGGGCAGGCAGCCGATCCGCTACAAACAACCTTGCGCGCGCGAGCGCGGGATGCGACCGCACAAAACCGACGGGAGGAGCCTTCACCGCCATGCCCACCTACATCATGCTCTCCACGCTCACCCCCGAGGGCGTGCAGACGGTCAAGAACAATCCGCAGCGAATCCAGGAGGTCAACAAGGAGGTCGAGCAGCTCGGCGCGAGCGTCAAGGCGCAGTGGGCGACGCTCGGTCATGTCGACTTCATCTCGGTTGTCGAGGCGCCTGACGAGGCGACGATGGCACGCGTGTCGCTGGAGCTGGGGTCGCGCGGCACCGGTCGTTACGAGACTCTCGCGGCGATTCCCGTGGACGACTTCATCGCGTCGCTCTGACGCGGATGAGAGCGGACGGCTCCATGCGCGCGAGGCAGATCGCTTGAAGGTCCTGGTCGTTGGTGGTGGGGGACGCGAGCACGCGCTCTCGCGCGCGCTCGCGCGCTCACCGAAGGTGACCGAGCTGCTGTGCGCGCCCGGCAACGCGGGCATCGCCCAGGACGCCCGCCTGCTCGACGTCGCCGCCGAGGATGTCGATGGGATCGTGGCCGCAGTCGAGCGCGAGGGTGTCCACTTCACCGTCGTCGGCCCCGAGGTCCCGCTCGTGGCCGGCCTCGTGGACGCGCTGGATGCCCGCGGACGGCTGGCATTCGGCCCGAGCGCCGCGGCGGCCCGGTTGGAGGGCTCCAAGGCGTTCGCCAAGCAGGCGATGGACGAGTCCGGCGTGCCGACCGCCCGCTGGCGCCAGGTGCGCTCGCTGGATGAGGGAATCGCCGCGGTGGATGAGCTGGCCGGCCCCGGCGTGGTCGTCAAGGCCGACGGGCTCGCCGCTGGCAAGGGGGTGACGGTCGCCGAGGACTCCCAGCAGGCGCAGGCCGCGCTGCGCGACATCTTCGTCGAGGGCCGTTTCGGCGCGGGCGGGGGCGCGAGCGCGGTCGTCGAGGAGCGCCTGAGCGGTACCGAGCTGTCGCTGCTCGCGCTATGCGACGGTCTGAGGGCGATGCCGCTGACGCCCGCGCGCGACTACAAGCGCATCGGCGAGGGGGACACGGGGCCTAACACCGGAGGCATGGGGGCTTACTCGCCGGCGGTCGAGCTCGACGAGGATCAGCTGGACGAGCTGTCGTCACGCGTGCATCTCCCGATCGTCGAATGGATGCACGCGCGTGGCACTCCCTTCCACGGCGTGCTCTATGCCGGTCTGATGTTGACGACCGACGGTGCGCGGGTGCTCGAGTACAACGTCCGCTTCGGCGATCCCGAGACGCAGGCGATCCTGCCGCGCCTGGGCATCGAGACGGACTTCCTCGAGCTGCTGCTCAGCTGTGTGCTTCCAGGGGGCCTGTCCTTTGAAACAGTCACCGAACTTGACCTGTGGTCGCACAAGCGAGCCGTTACGCTCGTGCTCGCAAGCGCCGGCTATCCCGCCTCGTCCTCCAGCGGCGATCCGATCTCGGGACTCGACTGGGTGTCCGACGACGTTGAGGTGACCCATGCCGGCACCGCGCTGGGGCCGGATGGGACGATCGTCACCGCCGGCGGGCGCGTGCTGAACGTGACCGCGTTCGGCGCGGACCTGGAGGAGGCCCGACGCTCGGCGTATGCTGCCGCGAAGATGATCTCCTTCGAGGGCATGCAGCTGCGCGGCGACATCGCCGAGGGCGTCGATGGGTGACGTATCGCCGATCGCCACCCCCCTGGCCGAGGCCGAGGTGCGGGCGCAGCTGGAGGAGATGGATGTCGATGCCCCGCGCGTGGGCATCGTGATGGGCTCCAAGAGCGATATGGAGACGATGGAAAAGGCCGCCCACGAGCTCGAAGAGCGCGGCATCTTGCACGAGCTGCGGGTGATGTCCGCCCATCGTGAGCCCGACGTCGTCGCCGACTACGCCAAGAACGCGCACATGCGAGGCCTGCGTGTGATCATCGCCGGGGCCGGCATCTCCGCGGCCCTGCCCGGCGCGGTTGCCGCGCACACCGACCTGCCCGTGATCGGTGTACCCCTATCCGGGCGCCTGACCGCTGCCGGAGGGCTCGATGCGATCCTCTCGATCGTGCAGATGCCCCCGGGTGTGCCCGTCGCCTGCGTCGGGTTGGACAACCCGCGCAACGCGGCAATCCTCGCCGCGCAGATCATCGGGGCATGATCTCGCGTTACGCCCGCCCCGAGCTCGGTCGTCTGTGGACCGACGGGGCGCGCATGGAGACCTGGCGCCAGGTCGAGGTCGCCGCCTGCGAGGAGCTCCCTGGCCTGCTTGGCGACGGCGGTCCCACGGCGAGCGAGCTGGAGGCGATCCGCGCTGGCACGTTCACGGTCGAGGCGGTGGACGAGCGCGAGCGCCTCACCGATCACGACATGGCCGCGTTCGTGGACGTTCTCGCCGCCTCTGCGGGCGAGTCCGGGCGCTGGATTCACTACGGGCTGACCTCGTCGGATGTGCTCGACACCGCGCTGGCGCTGCAGCTGCGCACAGTCGGCGAGGTGCTCGTGCCGGGCGCGTACGAGCTCGTTGCGACGCTTGCCGCGCGCGCGCGCGAGCACGTGCAGACGCTGTGCGTCGGGCGCACGCACGGGGTCCACGCCGAGCCCACGACCTTCGGCGTCAAGCTTGCCGGGTTCGCGTTCGAGGCCCACCGCAACGCGCAGCGCCTGGAGCGCGCCTTTGCGCAGGTCTCGGTTGGCGCGATCTCGGGCGCCGTCGGAACCTACGCGGCGACCAGCCCCGGATTCGAGGCGCGCGTGCTGGAGCGCCTGGGACTGGCACGCGAGGACGTCTCCACCCAGGTGGTTGCCCGTGACCGTCATGCCGAGCTCATGCAGGCGATCGCCTTGGCCGGCGCCGGCCTGGAGCGGTTTGCGACCGAGATCCGTCATCTTCAACGCACCGAGGTGCGTGAGGCGCAAGAGCCCTTCCGGGCAGGCCAGAAGGGCAGCTCGGCGATGCCCCACAAGCGCAACCCGATCAAGAGCGAGCAGATTTCCGGCCTGGCCCGAGTGCTGCGCGGCAACGCTCATGCGGCGCTCGAGGATGTGGCGCTGTGGCACGAGCGCGACATCTCCCACTCATCCGTCGAGCGCGTGATCCTGCCCGACTCGACGATCCTGCTCGACTACCTGCACCAGCGCGCCGTCGCGCTGGTGCGCGACATGGTCATCGACAGCGAGCGGATGCGCTCGAACCTCGAGCTCACCCACGGCGCGCTGTTCTCCCAGCGGGTCCTGCTGGCGCTCGTGGCGCGCGGCATGACGCGCGAGCAGGCCTATCGGATCGTGCAGGAGCTGGCTCAGCGCGCGTGGGATCAGGGCGTGTCGCTGCGCGAGCTGCTGGCCGAGGACGAGCGGACCGCTGGGCTGGACCTCGATGAGATCTTCGACTACGGGCACTACGTCCGGTATGCACAGGAGATCGTCGCGCGATTGGACGAGATCGCATGAGCGCGCGAACTGTCAGGGCGCGAACTGTCAGGGCGCGAACTGTCAGGGCGCGAGCTGTGAGCGTGCGAGCTGTGAGCGTGCGAGCCGTAAGCGCGCGAACTGTCTCGACTCACCTCGGACTGGGCGTTCGTGTGCCGCCGGCCTCGATAGAGTCGGCGCAACGATGACCGCGCTCGCCGACCTGCCGCTGATCGCCAAGGGCAAGGTGCGCGAGATGTATGACCTCGCCCCGACCGGCGCCGACGAGCTGCTGATGGTCGCCAGCGACCGCATCTCCACCTACGACGCGGTTCATCCCACTCCGATCCCCGACAAGGGCGCGGTGCTGACCGGGCTGTCGGTCTTCTGGTTTGGCATTACCGAGCACATCGTTCCCAACCACCTGATCTCCGCGACCGACGGCGTTCCGAACGAGGCACACGGGCGCGCACTGGTCGTGCGCAAGCTGCGCATGCTCCCGGTCGAGTGTGTCGTGCGTGGTTACATCACCGGCTCTGGCTGGAAGGATTACCAAGCCACGGGCACCGTCTCGGGGATCGAGCTGCCCGCCGGTCTGCGTGAGTCAGAGCAGCTCCCGGACCCGATCTTCACGCCCAGCACCAAGGCCGATGTCGGCCACGACGAGGCGATCGACTTCGACCGCGCCGCCGAGCTGGTCGGCGACCGGGCGCTGATGGAGCGCGTGCGTGACGTCTCGATCGAGCTGTACTCGTTTGCCGCCGCCCATGCCCGTGAGCGCGGAGTGATCCTGGCCGACACGAAGTTCGAGCTGGGCCTCGACGTCGACGGCGAGCTGGTCGTCGGCGACGAGGTGCTGACCCCCGATTCCTCACGCTACTGGCCGGCCGACGGCTATGAGCCCGGTCGTGGGCAATCGAGCTTCGACAAGCAGTACGTGCGCGACTGGGCCGCCCAGAGCGGCTGGGACAAGCGTCCTCCCGCCCCCCCGATCCCCGAGGACGTGGTCGCGGGGACGCGCGCTCGCTATATCGAGGCGTACGAGCTGATCGTCGGCGAGCCGTTTCAAGCGTGGCTGGAGCGCACCGGGACGAGCGCGTGAGGTTGCGCAGCGCGCCTGCACAGCGGATGGCGGCGGCCCGGCGGCGATGAGGGCCCGCGTGCTGATCCGTCCGAAGGCGGGCATTCTCGACCCGCAGGGTGCGGCCGTCGAGCGGGCGCTTCCCGCGCTCGGGTTCGCCGGTGTGGCAAACGTGCACGTCGGACGGCTCATCGAGCTGGACGTGAGCGACCCTTCGCACCTTGACTCGATGTGCGAGCGCCTGCTCGCCAACCCACTCGTCGAGGATTACGAGATCCAGCTCCTCGACGGAGTCTCCGCCTGACGCGTTCGTGAAGTTCGGGATCCTTCAGTTCCCCGGCAGTTGTGACGAGGTCGACGCGCTGCAGGCCGCCCGTCGCGTCGGCGACGCCGAGCTGATCTGGCACGCCGAGCGCGATCTGCGCGCCGTCGACGCGATCGTCGTGCCGGGCGGATTCTCCTACGGCGACTATCTGCGCGCGGGCGCGATCGCGCGGTTTGCTCCCGCGATGGAGTCGGTCAGCGACTTCGCTCGCGACGGCGGCCTCGTGCTGGGGATTTGCAATGGCTTTCAAGTGCTCTGCGAGGCTCATCTGCTGCCGGGCGCGCTGCTGGGGAACAGCAACCGTCGCTTCACCTCAAGGCAAGTGGACTTGGATGTGGTCAACCCCGATACCTCGTTCACCATTGCCGCCGGGCAGGACAAGCCTCTGAGCATCCCCGCCAAGCACTCTTGGGGGCGCTACCACGCTGATGACCCCACGCTGGACGAGCTTGAGCGCAACGGTCAGGTGGTGCTGCGCTACGCGCCCGGCGCGAACTTCAACGGCTCTGAGCGCGACATCGCCGGCGTCTGCAACGAGGCCGGCAACGTCTTTGGCCTGATGCCCCACCCCGAGCACGCGGTCGACGCGCTCACCGGCGGCTCGACCGACGGCCTGACATTTTTCGAGTCGATGCGCCTGACCGTCGAAGGCGCCCGTGTATGAGTGCTTTCGCGTTAAGGACGCCCGTGTCTGAGTACTTTGCACACCGTACCTCGCGAGCTCGTGAAGGCGGCCTCGGCTTCGGCTTCGGTCCCGGTTTCGGTGGACGCGCTCATGGCTGACAACGCGACTCTTCCGACGCTGAAGGACGCGCTGGCGCTTGGGCTGACCGAAGCCGAGTACGACCTGATCTGCGAGTACCAGTCCGGACCGCCCAACCAGGTAGAGCTCGCGATGTACTCGCTGCTGTGGAGCGAGCACTGCGCATACAAGCACTCGAAGAAGTTGTTGAGGACACTCCCCACCGAAGGTCCGCACGTGGTCATGGGCCCGGGCGAGAATGCCGGGGCGGTCGACGTAGGCGACGGTCTTGCGTGCGCCTTCAAGGTCGAGTCCCACAATCATCCCTCCGCGGTCGAGCCCTTCCAGGGCGCTGCCACGGGCGTGGGAGGGATCCTGCGCGACATCTTCGCGATCGGCGCCCGCCCGATCGCTGTGCTCGACTCGCTGCGCTTTGGCGAGCCGGTCGGTGACGGCCCGGGGGCCGAGCGTTCTCGCTACCTGCTCGACGGGGCCGTCGCCGGCATCGGTCACTACGGCAACTCGATCGGCGTTCCTACCGTCGGTGGTGAGGTCTACTTCGAGGGACCGTACGAGCAGAATTGCCTGGTCAACGCGATGGCGCTGGGACTGGTCGAGCGTAAGCGGATGGTGCGCAGCGCCGCGGCCGGCGTCGGCAACGTGCTGGTCCTGTTTGGGGCCTTTACCGGCCGTGACGGGATCGGGGGCGCCTCGGTGCTGGCCTCCGCGGAGCTGGGCGATGGTGACGAAGACAAGCGCCCCACGGTGCAAGTGGGCGACCCGTTCGAGGAGAAGAAGCTCTTGGAGTGCTCGCTCGAGCTGCTCGAGCGAGGCCTGCTGGTCTCCTTGCAAGACCTGGGAGCCGCGGGCTTGACCTCCGCGGCCTCGGAGATGGCCTCCAAGGGCGAGGTCGGCCTCGATCTCGACATCGCGCTGGTGGGACTGCGCGAGGCCGATATGGAGCCGTTTGAGATCATGGTCTCCGAGTCCCAGGAGCGCATGCTCTGCGTCGTGGAGCCTGACGACGTAGCGGTCGTGCTGGCGCTCTGCGCCAAGTGGGAGGTCAACGGCACCGCGATCGGCGCCGTGACCGATACTTGCACCATGCGCGTGCTGCGCGACGGCGAGCTGGTCGGGGAGATGCCGGTGCGCGCGCTGGTCGACGACTGCCCGCTCTATGACCTGGACCCCGCCAAGCCCACCGAGCCCGTCTATACGCCGCCCACCGCGACCCTGGCGCGCGACAGCGCGCCGCGCGAGACCCTGCTCGCGCTCTTGTCATCCGCCAACATCGCCTCCCGTCGCCCGCTCTTTGAGCAGTACGACTCGATCGTCCAGTCTCGCACGGTACGCCGTCCCGAGCAGGCCGACGCGGCAGTGCTGGCGCTGCCCGACAGCTCGGCTCTGGGCGTCTCTATCGACTGCAACGGTCGCCGCGTCGCCGCCGACCCATATCGGGGAACGATCGAGGCAGTGCTCGAGTGCGCCTCCAACCTCGCCTGCGTCGGCGCCGAGCCGCTCGGTACGACCAACAACCTCAACTTCGGCAACCCCGAGCGTCCCCACGTCGCCTGGCAGCTCACCGAATCCGTGCGCGGCCTCGGCGAGGCCTGCCGCGCGCTCGATGCCCCGATCGTCGGTGGCAACGTTTCCCTCTACAACGAGACCTCATCCGGTCCGATCTACCCGACCCCCGTCATCGGCATGGTCGGTCGCCTGCCCGACGCGCGCCACGCCGGGCGCTTGGGCTTCGCTCGTGCGGGCGACACGATCGCGCTCGTCGGCCCCTTCACCCCTTCGCTCGCCGCGAGCGAGCTGTCCAAGCTGCACGGCCGGGAGCTGCCCGACGGGCTGCCCGACATCGACGTCTCGGCGGTGCGCTCCGCCCAGTTCGCCGTCCGTGGCGCCGTGCGTCTCGGCGGCCTTTCCAGTGCGCATGACATCGCCGAGGGGGGTTTGGCCACCGCCCTTGCCGAGTGCTGCCTCGCGGGAGGGCTCGGCGCCAGTGTGCGACTGGACTGGGACGCCGACGACAACGACGACGGCGATGATCCCTTTCAGGCGCTCTTTGGCGAGGGTCCCGGCGGCTTTATCGTCAGCGGCACCCCCAACGGCGTTCGCTCGCTCGGCCGCCGCACCCACGTGCGCGTGCTCGGCACGGTCTCGACCGACGCGTTGCGAATCGACCTCGGCAAGATCTCGCTCTCCGCTACGCTTATCGAGTTGGCCGATGCCTACGCCTCGCTCCGCGAGCTGTTTCCTTGACGTTTCAACCATCTCAGCCAAGTGGGTCCGGGAGGTCGTCCCGACCGCCCCGCGAACGCGAAGCGGTTTTGCGGTCTGGAGGACATCCGGATCTCCCGCTGCGTGACGGCCCCCGCGACGAGTGCGGAGTCTTCGGTCTGTACGCACCAGGCCACGAGGTCTCGCGGCTCTCTTACTTCGCGCTGTACGCGCTTCAGCACCGCGGTCAGGAGTCAGCCGGCATCGCCGCGGCCGATCGCGGCGGACACATCGTCACGCGCCGCGAGCTCGGGCTCGTCAACCAGGTGTTCAGCGAGAACGACCTGCGCACGCTCGCCGGAGAGTTGGCGATCGGGCATGTTCGCTATTCCACGACCGGCTCCAACGCCTGGGAGAACTCCCAGCCGGTGCAGCGCTCGGAGGGCACGAACGGCTCGCGTCGCGAGGTCGCGCTGGCGCACAACGGCAATCTGATCAACGCGGTCGCGCTGCACAACGAGCTGCTGGAGGCGGGCGTCACGTTCAGCTCAACCTCGGACTCGGAGATCATCGCGGCGCTGATCGCCACGCACCCGGCCGACCGGGTCGAGGATGCGATAGCGGAGGTGATCCCGCGTCTGCAGGGGGCGTTTTCGACGGTCGTCATGACGAAGGACCGCGTCGTCGCCTTCCGCGACCCGCATGGCCTGCGCCCACTCTCGATCGGCGCGCTTCATTCAGACCCCACCCGGTCGGAGGATCCGGAGGGGGCTTTGGTGGGCGCTTCGGAGGGTGCGGTGCGCTACTGCGTGGCGAGCGAGTCGTGCGCGTTTGACATCATCGGCGCGAAGCTGCTGCGTGACGTGGAGCCGGGCGAGATGGTCACGCTCGGCGAGGATGGTCTGCAGAGCCGCATGGTCGCCCCCGGTGGCCGGCGCGCGTTCTGCGTGTTTGAGTACATCTACTTCGCGCGACCGGACTCGCGCATGAACGACCAGGTGCTGCAGGTCGCGCGCGGTCGTATGGGCGAGATCCTCTGGCGCGAGGCGCCAGTCGACGCCGACCTCGTGATCGCGGTGCCGGACTCGGGGAACCCGGCGGCTCGTGGCCTGGCGCGCGCGGCGGGCCTGCCTCAAGACGATGGTTTCGTCAAGAATCGCTATGTCGCACGCACGTTCATCCAGCCCGGACAGGAGCTGCGCAAGCATGGGCTGCGCCTGAAGTTCAACCCGCTCCCGGAGGTGATCGCGGGCAAGCGCCTGGTGGTCGTCGACGACTCGATCGTGCGTGGCAACACGACACGCCAGATCGTGCAGATGCTCAAGGATGCGGGCGCCGCGGAGGTTCACATGCGTATCTCTGCCCCGCCGATCAAGCATCCCTGCCACTACGGGATCGACATGTCCACGCGCGAGGAGATGATCGCCCACGGCCGGACCACCGAGGAGGTCGCCGCGGAGCTTGGCTGCGACTCTTTGCATTATCTCTCTTTGGACGGCGTCTACGAGGCGATCGCCGCTGACAGCACGACCCACTGTGATGCTTGTTTCACCGGCCGCTACCCGCTCGACGGCACAGGGCAGGCGAACGGTAAGTTCGCGCTGGAGGAGAGCGCCGGGCTGGATGAGGGCTCTGGGCGGGGCGAGGGCTCTGGGCGGGGCGAGGGCTCTGGGCAGGACGAGGGCTCTGGGCGGGGCGAGGGCTCTGGGCAGGACGAGGGCTCCGGGCGTGAGGGCACAGACGCGCAGGTAGGGGAGGGGAAATCGGACACTCCGACGCCCCTCCCGCTGATCAACGCTTAGCCACCGTCTTCGAGCCACCGTCTTCGGTGTTTGGCAGGGAGACCGGAGGGAGACTTGTCGCCGCCCAGCCTTCGTTGCCCGCTTAGCTCTTCGTCGCTCAGTCCTTCGCAGCCTCGAAGCTCGTCTGACCGTTGCAGCTTTTGGATCCGGCCGCGCGGAAGCTCGTTTTCGCGGTGCCTTGGAACACGGGCTGTGAGCCCGGGAACGTATAGAACGTCCCCTTGACGGTCACGGTCGCGAACACCGAGTGGTTTGAGCCGCTCGCCGACGAGTAGGAGATCTTCGTCGTCAGGCTGCCCGTCTTGGAGATCGAAGCGGCCTTCGAGCTCTGCTTCTGCGGGCCCGAGCCGCCCTGACAATACGCCGGCGCGCTCGGCAGGCCCACCTTGGCCGTCTTGCCGTTCGCCGCCACCTTGATCGAGATCGTCCGGCCCTGGATTACGCCCGTGTAGGTGGCGCCCTTGACGGGTCCGACCTTGACGTTGTCGCCCAGTGCCGTCCCGGCGCTCGCGATCGCGGCAATCGCGAGGAACAGGCCCGCGATTTGCATTTTCTTGGTCATCGATTCTCCTTTGCGTTTGCTCTTTGCCCGGCTTCTCGGGCGAGCTGGCTGGGGAGAATCTAACTAACCGAGGTGATCCTCGCGCGCGCCGGCGGCGTCGTTATAGCGATTGTTGTACGGCCGGCGAACGATCATGTCGCCGTGCCCTCCCGGCCTCAGCGCGTAGCCGAGCGCACCGGCGATGACCCCTGTGATGATGATGGATGTGAGCATTGCTTTCGTCCCTGTGTGGATGTGTGTCGATTTCTCTTTACCTTCGCCTTTCATTGAACGACGATCGTCCCTCGCCCTCTGTGATTTGAGTCACAGCTATCGTGCCCCCCGTGTCCGACCAGCCGCTTCCGATCGCCGTGCTCGTCTCGGGCGCCGGCACCAATCTGCAGGCTTTGCTCGACACGGTCCACGGACGCGAGGCGCGGGTCGTGGCCGTCGCGTCGTCTCTTGCCGGCGCGCCTGCGCTGGGACGTGCCGCCGGGCGCGGTGTTCCCACCGAGGTCTTTCCCCGCGCCGACTATCCCGACCGCGGTGCTCGCGACGATGCGCTCGCGGACTGGTTGCACTCCCAGGGCGTGCGTCTGATCGTGCTCGCCGGCTACATGGAGCTGCTCTCCGAGCGCTTCCTTTCGCGCTTCCCCGCCGCGGTCATCAACGTGCACCCTTCGCTCCTGCCTTCCTTTCCCGGGCTTGGCGCGATCGAGCAGGCACTTGCCTATGGCGTGCGCGTGTTTGGCGTCACGGTCCACTTCGTCGACACCGGCGTCGACACCGGCCCGATAATTCTCCAGCGCGCCGTCGAGCTCCCCGCCGCGCGCTCTCCCGAGGCGGTCCTCGCGGCGCTGCGTCCCCTGGAGCACGAGCTGCTGCCCGAGGCGGTCCGCCTGTTCGCGCGCGGCGCTCTACGCGTCGATCCCGAGCACCCGCGCCGGATCGTCATCGACGGGTAGGCTGCGGCCATGATCGACAAGGCAGCTCCCGGCGATGTGCGCGTGCGGCGCGCGCTCCTGTCGGTGTCCGACAAGACGGGGCTGCTCGACTTCGCGCGCGGGTTGGTCGAGCTGGACGTCGAGCTCGTCTCCACCGGCGGCACCGCCCGCGCTCTGGCCGAGGCGGGCATTCCGGTCCGCGCGATCGAGGACTTCACCGGCTTCCCCGAGATGATGGACGGGCGCGTGAAGACCCTGCACCCACGGCTGTACGCCGGCCTGCTGGCGCTGCGCGACGACGACGCTCACCTGCGGGCCGCGTCCGAGCACTCGATCGAGCCCGTCGATCTCGTGTGCGTGAACCTCTACCCGTTCGAGCAGACCCTCGCGCGCGGCGACGCCACCGAGGCGGAGATCGTCGAGAATGTCGATATCGGCGGTCCCACGATGATCCGCGCGGCCGCCAAGAACAGCGCCTTCGCGGCCGTCGTGGTGGACCCCGAGGACTACGCTCCGGTGCTCGACCGGTTGCGCGAGTCCGGCGGCCTGATCTCGCTGCAGACCCGCACCCTGCTTGCCACCAAGGCCTTCGCGCTCACCGCTCGCTATGACGCCGCGATCTCGACCTGGTTCTCGCGACGCGCTCACGAGGGCTTTCCTCCGAGCTGGCGCGACGCCTATGAGAAGGTCGCCGACCTGCGCTACGGCGAGAACCCGCACCAGCAGGCCGCCTTCTACGCCCGCGTCGGCTCGCCCACGCACCTGCTCGACGGGGTCACTCAGCTGCATGGCAAGGAGCTTTCGTTCAACAACCTGCTCGACCTCAGCTCCGCGCGCGAGCTGGTCGAGGAGTTCGACACCCCTGCCTGCGCGATCGTCAAGCACAACAACCCCTGCGGCTGCGCTCTCGGTGAGACGATCCAGTCCGCCTACGAGCGCGCCTTCGCGTGCGATCCGCTCAGTGCCTATGGCGGCGTGATCGTGCTCAACCGGACGGTGGACCGCGCGTGCGCCGAGCGTCTGTCCGAGCAGTTCATCGAGGTTCTGCTCGCGCCCGGCTTTGACCCCGCCGCCCTGGAGCTTCTCACGGTCAGGAAAAACGTCCGCTTGCTCGAGCTGCCCGACTGGCCGGCGCCCAGCCACGAGGTCGACAGCAAACCCGTGATCGGCGGCCAACTCGTCCAGACCCGTGATGTCGTCACCGAGACGCGCGCCCAGATGCATGCGATGGGCGCCGCGGCGCCGAGCAAGACCCAGTGGGAGGACATGCTGTTCGCGTGGCACGTCTGTCGCCACGTGCGCTCCAACGCGATCGTCATCGCCGCGGGTGGGGCGACTGTCGGTATCGGCGCCGGTCAGACGAGTCGGGTCGACGCCGTCCGCCTTGCCGTCGAGAAAGCCCGCGCCACTCAGCCCGACCTCCTGGCCGGCTCATCGCTTGCCTCTGATGCCTACTTCCCTTTCGCCGACGGTCCCCAGCTCGCGATCGACGCTGGTGTTACGGCGATCATCCAGCCGGGTGGCTCGGTCCGCGACGAAGAGGTCGTCGCTGCCGTGGATGCGGCCGGGGTGGCGATGGTCGCAACCGGCGTGCGCCACTTTCGCCACTAGACCTGGCGGTTTCCCAGGCTTTTGATGATGATCGTCGTTGGGTCGTTGGGTCGTTGGGTCGTTGGGTCGTGGGGGTCGTTGGGTCGTTGGGTCGTTGGGTCGTTGGGTCGTTGGGTCGTGGGGTCGTGGGGTCGTGGGGGTCGTTGGGTCGTGGGGTCGTGGGGTCGTTGGGTCGTGGGGGTCGTTGGGTCGTGGGGGTCGTTGGGTCGTTGGGTCGTTGGGTCGTGGGGGTCGTTGGGTCGTGGGGGTCGTTGGGTCGTTGGGTCGTTGGGTCGTTGGGTCGTTGGGTCGTTGGGTCGTTGGGGTCGTTGTCGGGGCCGTAGCTGTTGCCGCCGGGTCGTCGTCGTCGGGTGTCCTGGACGCGAGCCTTTCTCAAAGAGAAGACTTGACAGAACCACTATCACGATATATCGTGACCTTCCTTAGATAGTTCACGATAGGAGATAGATATGTTCGCTGATGCGATCTGCCTGACAACAGAAGAAGGTCATCCCCGCGGTCATCGCCATCATCATGGCTGTGATCGCAGCGATAGACATAACGACCTGCGCGCTTTCCTGCGTGCGATGAGCGGCGGGCGAGCTGGCCCAGAAGGAGATCCGGAAGAGGGCCCCGGCCATCATGGTGGTCCCGGCCGCCACGGCGGGCATCGCCATCGCGGCGGACCGCGCGGCGGAGGCTTCGGGGGCGGCCCGTTCGGCGGGTTTGGGCTCGGTGGTGGCAGAGGACCACGGGGACGTGGCCGCAAGGCGCGCCGGGGGGACATCCGCACGGCGGCGCTGCTGCTGCTTGCCGAGGAACCGCGTAACGGCTATCAGATCATGCAGGAGGTGCAGGAACGCAGTGATGGCGTCTGGCGCCCAAGCCCCGGCTCGGTGTATCCGGCGCTGGCGCAGCTCGAGGACGAGGGACTGATTCGCTCCGAGGAGCTGGAGGGTCGCAAGCTCTTCCAGTTGACTGATGCCGGGAGCGCCTACGTGCAGGAGCGAGGCGATGACAAGCCCGCGCCGTGGGAGCAGATGAGCGGTGACGTCTCAGACCTGGCCTTCGAGCTCAGCAGGCTCATACGCGAGGTCGCGTCTGCCTTCACGCAGATCATGCGTACCGGCAGCGAGGCTCAGATGGCCGAGGCTCGTAAGGTGCTGGCGTTGACCCGTCGCGACCTGTATCGCATCTTGGCCGACGGCGATCCCGACAGCACTATTCTGGACGACGACGACGCCTAGGCCGTCGCGCGCCGCTCATGACCAACGACTCCAGCCTCATACCAACCGATCCACGCTCCGGCAACGGCGGTCCCGCGACCGCCGTTGCCCCTGCCGTGTCGGTCGATGGCCTCGTCAAGCGCTACGGCGAGCTCGAAGCGGTGCGAGGCATCGACTTCGCCGTGGCCACGGGCGAGACGTTCGGCTTCCTCGGCCCCAACGGCGCGGGCAAGTCCACGACGATCAGCATGCTCTGCACGCTCGTTCACCCGAGCGGTGGCAGCGCGCGTGTGGCTGGGCACGATGTCGTCAGCGAACGCGACCACGTGCGACGCAACATCGGTCTCGTGTTCCAGGACACCACGCTCGACGGCTATCTGACGGCAGAGCAAAACCTGCGCTTGCATGCCGAGCTGTACGGGATGCCGCGCGGCACCGTGTCGCAGCGGCTGCAGCAGGTGATGGAGATGGTCGGGCTGTGGGAGCGGCGCTCCAGCCTCGTGATGACGTTCTCCGGTGGGATGAAGCGCCGGCTCGAGATCGCCCGCGGCCTGTTGCACTCTCCGCGCGTGCTGTTCCTCGACGAGCCGACCGTCGGCCTGGACCCGCAGACGCGCAGCTCGATCTGGAGCTACATCTCAGAGCTCAAGCGTGACGAGGAGATCACGATCTTTCTCACCACCCACTACATGGACGAGGCCGAGTACTGCGACCGCATCGCGATCATGGACCGCGGCACGATCGTGGCGCTCGACACGCCCCAGGCGCTGAAGGCGAGCGTGGGTGTGGACCGCGTCCAGATCCAGACAGGCGATGACGAGGCTGCGATCGCCGCGCTGCGCGAGCGCTTCGAGATCGAGGCGGTCGTCGCCGAAGGCGCCGTCACGTTCGGCGTGCCCGCGGGCGAGGAGTTCGTCCCACGCCTGTTCGCCGAGCTTGGCCAGCCGATCCGCGCTGTCAATGTCTCGCGGCCATCCTTGGATGACGTGTTCATGTCCTACACCGGCACCACCATCCGTGACGCCGAGGAGTCCTCGGGCATGACCGACATGCGCCGCAATATGGCCCGCATGATGAGCCGATGAGCACGGTCTCTATTGTGAGAGGCAACCTGTAATGGCCACCGAGATCGCCACCGCCCCCGCCGAGGCTCCCCCCGCATCGGGTCCACCGACCCAGGGTCCACCGACCCAGACCAATCATCTCGCGCGCGTGCGGGTCCCTGCGCGCAGCTTGCAAAGTGAGTTGCGCGCGATCCGTGTGGTCTGGAAGCGGGAGCTGATCCGCTTCAGCCGCGACCGCCTGCGCATCCTCACATCGTTGATCCAGCCGTTTCTGTTCCTGTTCGTGCTCGGCACCGGCATCGCCTCACTCGCCTCCGCGGGCACGCACGGGGTCAACTTCAAAACGTTCATCTATCCCGGGGTGCTGTGCATGGCGGTGATGTTCACGGCGATGTTCTCGGCCGCCTCGATCGTGTGGGACCGCGAGTTTGGGTTCCTGCGCGAGATGATGGTCGCGCCCGTGCGGCGCAGCTCGATCGTGCTCGGCAAGGTCCTCGGAGGCGCCACCGTTGCGACCTTCCAGGGCCTGATCGTGATCGCGATCGCGGGTCTCGTCGAAATCCCCTACAACCTCGGGTTGATCCTCGAGCTGTTCGCGCTCTCGCTGCTGCTGGCGTTTGCGATCACCTCGTTCGGCGTGATGTTCGCTGCGCGGATCAACCAGATGCAGTCGTTCATGGCGCTCATGCAGATGGTGATCATGCCGATGTTCTTTCTTTCTGGCGCGATGTTCTCAGTCGCGAACCTGCCGCAGTGGCTGGCGATCCTCAACCGCCTGGACCCGCTCACCTATGCGGTCGAGCCGATGCGCCGAGCGATCTTCGCGCACCTGGACATCTCTCCCGTCGCCCGTCAGGCACTCGACCCGGGTGTCACCTGGTTTGGCTGGCGCGTGCCTACTCTGCTCGAGGCCGCTGTCATCGCGATCCTCGGGCTGGTGATGCTGTTCATCGCGATCTGGGAGTTCTCTCAGGCTGAGTAGCGACCGATCGGAGATGGCCCGTCGATCTCCGATCGGTAGGGACGCCGCATCTGCGTCGCTATTCGGCTTTCAGGACTCGATTGCCTGGGCGGCGATGCCCAACAGCGGGTCTTGCTCGGTGACGTTGCCCGACGCAGGTTCGGCTAGGCGGATGGCTTCGGACACGCGCTCGGGTTCGCTGAGCATGCGCCGTTCGACCAGCGGCTGCAAAAGCCCGCGCAAAGTGATCATCGGACCGACCCAGCGTGGCGCCCATACGCGCGCGGAGCGCCGCTGCACACCGCGCTCGATCGCGTCGATCGCCTTCACCAGCGGGGCGGGCTTGCGGATGAAGCTCGGGGTCCCGCCGTTGGCGACCTGGGCGGAGGGTTGGGCGTAGCCGGCGCGCACGAGGTCGGTGTCGAGGAAGCCGAAGTAAGCGCAGCCGACGCCGACACCGCTGGGCGCGAGCTCCGCGCGCAGGCAGTCGCTGAGCGCGTCCACCCCCGACTTCGCGGTCGCGTAGGCGCCGATCAGGGGCGGATGGAAGATGGCGCTCAGCGAGGAGATGTTCAGCAAGTATCCCCGCCGCGCGATCAGCTGCTCGATCACCGCGCGGTCGGTGCGCCACACGCCAAGCAGGTTCACGGCGAATGTGCGCTCGATCTGCTCGATCGGCGCGGTGGCGAGCGTGCCGGTGAACGCGACTCCCGCATTGGCGATCGCTACGTCGATGCCGCCGAAGCGCTCGACCGTGCCGTCCACTGCGCGCCGGAGCGCATCGAAGTCGCTGACGTCCGCCTCGAATGCGGCGGCGCGGTCGCCCAGCCGCGCCGCAAGCTCCTGCAACCGCTCGGGCTCCAGGCCGACCAGTGCGACGTTCGCACCGTTGCGGTGCATTCGCTCGGCGGTCGCCGCCCCAATGCCGCGCGCGGCGCCGGTGATGAACACGGTGCGTCCGCGTACGTCGAACGGAGTCTCGTTGCGGCTCATGCGTATGGCCTCCTGATCATTGGGTTTGCTCCAGCTCGTTTCCCCACCCGCGGCGCGGAAACCGCAGTGCTGTGGGCGATGGGTCTCACCCGACCGGTGTCGGCGCCGGAGCGATGGATGGCGCGGGGCGGGGTGCACGCGGACGCAGCTCATAATCGCTGGGATCGAACCGGCGCGTGCGCTGGCGGAAAGGCCAGGTGAAGCCGGGCCATACGGTCGAGTTGCGGCCGTGCTCGTCCAGGTACCAGCTGACGCAACCGCCCGAAGTCCAGACGGTGCCGTCGAGCTTGCGCTGGAGCTCTGAGTTGAAGCTCCGCTGCACGTCCTCGCGTACGTCGAACGCGCCGGCACGAGCAGCATCCATGTGGCGGATGCAATCCATCACGTAGTTCAGCTGGGACTCGATCATGAACACGATCGAGTTGTGCCCAAGCCCCGTGTTCGGCCCGACCAGCATGAACAGATTCGGGAAGCCCGCGACGGTCGTGCCGAGATAAGCCTGGGGGCTGCCCTGCCAGACATCGTCCATCGTGCGTCCCCCGCGTCCATGAACCCACTGGGCGACGGGCATGTCGGTCACATGGAAGCCGGTTCCGAGGATGATCGTGTCGAGGACGTGCTCGACACCGTCGTCGGTGACGATCCCGCGCGGTGTGATTGCGGCGATCGAGTCGGTCACGACCTCGACGTTCGGCTGTCCGAGCGCCGGGTAGTAGTCGTTTGAGATGAGCGTGCGCTTGCAGCCGATGCGGTAGCGCGGTGTCAGCTTGGCGCGCAGCTCGGGGTCCGGTACCTGTTCGCGCAGGTGCTTGCGCCCGGCGCGCTCGGGCAAGGAGCCCGCGCGGGGGTGCATCAGCGTGAACACAAAGATCTCGCGCGAGAAGTAAACGAGCGCACGCACGAGCCGCTGGGCGGGTGGGAACACGCGATACAGCAGTCGCTCGGCCCGTGAGGTGGGCCGGTCGCGGTGGGGAACGACCCACGGTGGCGTGCGCTGGAACAGGTGCAGTCGTGAGACTTCCGGCTGGATGTGTGGCACGAGCTGGATCGATGAGGCGCCGGTGCCGATCACCGCGACGCGCTTGCCCAGCAGCGAGTGCTCGTGGTCCCACTCGGCGGAGTGAAAGATAGTGCCCTCGAACGTGTCGATTCCGTCGATCTCGGGCAGCTTCGGGGCGCTCAACGGGCCCGGTCCGGCGATCAGCATCTCGGCTGTCAGTTCGCCCGCGTTCGTCTCTATCCGCCACAGCTGCTCGTCCTCGTCCCAGGTCGCCGCGGTGACCTCGTGGTGAAAACGTATGTGCGGCTCGATGCCCTGCTCGCTGGTTACGCGTCGCAGGTAATCCCAGATCTCCGGCTGCAGTGAATATGTCCGGGACCAGTTCGGGTTTGGCGCGAACGAGAACGAGTACAGGTGTGAAGGAATGTCGCACTGGCAGCCCGGGTAGGTATTCACGTTCCAGGTGCCTCCGACGTCTCCGGTGCGCTCGAGCACGACAAAATCCTCGATTCCCGCCTGCATGAGCTTGATCGCGGCGCCGAGCCCGGCAAAGCCCGAGCCGACGATCGCGATGCGGTGATGGTCGCGGCGGTGTCCGGGAGCGCCGTTCCCCGATGAGTCCGGATTCGGGACGGGCGAGTCTGGCGTGGCCGGCGAGCGCGGTGCTGTCGCCGACGATCCGTTCGCCGACGATCCATTCGAGCGTGTGGATATGTCTGAATCGAGGGTCACGGTTCTCATTACGCTTCTCTGATTACGCGCGTGCCGCGGGCGGGTACGAGCGTGATGTGATGATTGCGTACTCGCTCGTCGCGCGCGCGGTCCGCTCGCAGCGTAGTGCGCTGCAGGATCGTGCGCAAGGCGACCCGCATCTCGAAGCTCGCGAACGCCGCGCCGAGACAGCGTCTCCGTCCGCCGCCAAAGGGGATCCAGGTGTAGGTCGAGCCCTCGCCGTCGTCGAGGAATCGCTCAGGTCTGAATCGCTCGGGCTCTGCGAACAAAGCGGGGTCTGAGTGCAACAGCTTGACCGCGGGCATCACGGTCACGCCCGCCGGCAGCTGCCAGGCGCCTAGCTGCACCGGCGCCTGCAGCTGGCGCAGCACGGCGGGGATCACCGGCCGGATGCGCAGCGTCTCCTGCACGACCGCGTCGAGATAGGCATCATCGGCGGCGTCATCGCCGTCTTTCCCTCCGCGTGCGCTTTCGCACGCGCGAGCCAGCGCGTCGGGGTGGCGCAGCAACCGCTCGAACGTCCAGGCCAGCCCGGTCGTGGTCGTCTCGTGGCCGGCGAGCAGCAGCGTCATGATCTGATCGCGCAGCTCTTCGTCATCGGTCTCACCGGCGCGAACGAGCTGTGAGAGCACATCCTCGCGCTCGTCCAGCTGCGGATCCAGGCGTCGGGCGGCGATCTCCTCGCGCAGCAGCCGGTTGGCCTCCTCGACGGTGCGTCGGAAGCGTCGCCAGCGCCCGATGTGTTCCAGTGCTGGGACCACCCACATCACCATCAGCGTCGGGTCGGTCGGCACGGCCGCGGGCAGCGCCTCGCGCAGGGCTCGCAGGCGCACCGGATCGGTGACGCCGATCACAGCCTGCAAGATCACCTCGAGCGTGATCGCCTGCATGCGCGGGTGCAGTGGGAAGGGCTTGTCCAGTGGCCAGCGGTCGATCTCCTCGGCGACGATCCGCTCGACCACCTCGCCGTAACGACGCACAGACTCGCCGTGGAATGGCGGCAGCAAACGCTTACGGGCCTGCAGGTGGGCGTCCTCGTCGAGCACGAGCACCGACCGTTCCCCAAGCACGGGAGCGAGCAACGAGTTGCCGTCGCCGGCGTGATACACGGCGGGGTCGCCGGTGAAGATCTGCTTGACCAGCTCCGAGTCGTCGACGACCACTGCCTTGCCCCACGGGAGCGAGCGGATCGTGAACACTGGCCCATATCTGCGCCGGTTGGCGGCGAACCAAGGGACCGTGCGATTCCAGGTGAGGATGCTCTGGACCGGCAGCGGCCATCGTGGGCCGGGTGGCAGCTGGGTCAGCGGCAGGGCCCTCGGCGGCAGGCCCTCAAGCGGCAGGTCCCTCTGCGGCAGGCCTTCCGGCGGCAGGCCCTCAAGCGGCAGGTCCCTCTGCGGCAGGCCTTCCGGCGGCAAGCCCTCAAGCGGCAAGCCCCCATTGAGCGCGCTCGAAGGGACGGCGTCCGGGGTTGCGCTGTTCGCGTCACTTGCGGGTGGGATCGGGGTCGAGAGCGGCCCGGCGGTCGTTGGCATGGGTGGGTCTCCTTGTGCTCGCATCATCGTGAACGTCGCTCCAGGTGCTCCCAGGGTACTCATCTCACCGATCGATGTTACATCAATTTATGTCACGTTATCTGATGTGTCCTCGATTGGGGGTATGCTGGCAGGCGTGGTGGGTGAGAACGGGAACGATGAGAACGGGCGTGCGGCCGTCGCGAGTGCGAACACCCTGACGATCGAACAGCTCGCGGCCGAGAGCGGGATGACCGTGCGTAACATCAGAGCTCACCGTGCGCGTGGATTGCTGGGGGCGCCGGAGGTGCGCGAGCGGGTCGGCTATTACGGTCCCGAGCATCTCGGGCGGTTGCGGCTGATCGCGGAGATGCAAGCGGACGGCTTCAATCTGCGCGCGATCGGACGCTTGCTGGAGCAGACGCATGGTCGCCCCGAGCAGCTGCTCAGCCTGAAGCAGGCGGTGATCACGCCGTTCGAGTCCGAGGAGCCGCAGGTGCTGACGGCGGCTGATCTGCAGGAGCGCTTCGGTGAGCAAGCGGACGCGAAGACACTCGCGCTTGCCGTGCGCATTGGGGTGCTTACAGCGCTCGACGGCGATCGCTACGAGGCGCCGATGCCTTCGCTGCTGGATGCCGCCGAGGAGGTCGTAGGGCGTGGAGTGCCGCTGAAGCACGCGCTGACAGTCGACGCGAAGGTGCGCGATCAATGCAAGGCTGTCGCGCGCGAGTTCGTCAAGTTGTTTCTCGATGACGTGTGGAAGCCGTTCGCCGACGCTGGCTATCCGGAGGAGCGCTGGTCGGAGGTGACCGAGTCGATCGAGCGTCTGCGTCCGCTGTCGTCTCAGGTGTTGCTCGCGGCGTACCAGCTGACCATGTCACACGAGGTCGAGGATGCGTTTGGGCGGGAGTTGGAGCGATTGACCAAGCGCCCACCACGCAAGGGCTGAAGGTCGGGGATAGACAATGCGCCCGGGCAAGGGCTGGAGGTCTGGGATAGACCTAGGGCCGGCGGTATGGTCGACCAAGAGCCGACGGCGTATTTGGGTGGACCAAGAACTGACGGTCTGGACAGACCGGTCGGTTCGGGCGCGGCCGAAATGCGCCAGTCGGGACGTTATCCAAACGGTCAGGCCGGGGTGGAGTGTTTGGTGGTCTCTGAGGAGGAACTCGACGAGGCGTGCAGACTTGGACTAGATCAGGGCGCAAGGAAGCGAAGTACGACCCCTGTTGGAGGACCTGCCTGCGTTTGAGCCGTGGACGAGCGGCGCTCACTTTGAGCCGAGGCGCAGCTGGTTCGACTCGCTCTTGTCATATGAGCGCGCCGTGACGGAAAACCTCCGCGACGCGGAAGAGGCTCGGTGGACGTTGGAGAGAACCCGTGCAAAGCTTGCCCGCAAGACCGAAGCGCCCGCCAAAGATTTCACACCGAGCGCGTGGTCGCGATTTACGGTGATACGCCGACTACGCGGCCGTGGCCTCTGTCATGCGCAGACGTTGTGCTACGCTGCATACATGTCGGTCAACGTGTCGGTGCGCCTTGACGATGCTCTGGCCGAACGTCTTCGTCTACGGGCGCGCGCTGCCGGTGAGACGCTCTCAGATCGTCTGCGTCGCTATGCCGAGGAAGGCGCTCGTCGTGAGGAGCATCCGTTGATCGTGTTTCGCGATGGGCCGACCGGTCGGCGCGCCGGTTTGCTCGGTGGTCCCGACGTGTGGGAGGTCGCGATGTGGGTCGATGATCTCGCCGAGGAGCCTGATCCTTTGGCGGCACTCGTCGAGGATTCGGTGCTCACACGCTCTCTGGTGGATGCGGCGCTGCGCTACCGCGCCGCATACCCCGATGAGGTTGCGGCTCGCATCGAGCTTCACCAGCGCGAAACCTTGGTCGCCGAGAAGCTTTGAGGCTGCTGCTCGATGAGATGTACTCGGCCATCCACGCCGAGGCGCTGCAGGGCGCTGGCATGCGAGCTACGACAGTCCTCGAGCTCGGATTGGCGGGCAGCTCAGATCCGGAGGTCTTTGCGATGGCGATCGTGGAGGGGTCTGTGTTGCTCACAGAGAACGTCGCTGACTTCACACGAATATCCGCCGAGCACTTGCTCGCAGGCCTTCACCATCCGGGCGTCCTGATTGCGCTTTCCTCCCGGTTTTCGCGCCGCCCAGCAGGCATACCGGCACTCGTAGAGGCCATCGCTGGCGTCGCGCGGCAGCCAGTTGCGGACTGTGTCCTCTACCTCCAAGCACCCACCAGGGCTTGACATCGCAGGCGGGTATCGCCGGCCGGTCAGGTATGCCCCGTGCGGGACTCGAACCCGCCCCACCGGATTAAAAGTCCGGCGCTCTACCAGATGAGCTAACGGGGCATGCGGTCGGGAGTCTGCCACATGGCGAGGCTTCCGTGGGCGAGGGGAGATGAGGCGTCCGTGACGCTCGGAGTGGACGGAGCGGCGACGGCTGATCCTCTTGGGATTGCCGCCATGAGCGCGACGAGGGCGACGGTCGAGCAGGACCGCAGCCAGCCGGCGAAAGTCAGCTGTCAGGAGGAACGTTCTGATGCTGCGATGCGCAGGAGCTCGTCGAGACGTGTGAGCTTTACGCGGGGACGCCCGGAGGGCTCGCCGAGAGAGCGCTCATGACGATCGATTGATTCCCAGCCGGCATAGGTGACAAGCTCGGGTTGGCGGTCGCGCAAAAGGACCTCGATCGCCGAAGGATCAGGAAACTTGGGAAGGTGCAGGGTGGATCCGCGATCGGTGCTACCGGCACGATTGTCGCTGCCGCCCAAGCTGTCCTCGTCAGGAGCGAGGTCGGTGAGGATCGCGTCGACTGTCTCTTGAGCATCCTTCTTGTTCGTCCCGATTACGCCGGAGGGGCCGCGCTTGATCCAGCCGACGACGTACTCGCCGGGGAGTGGGGTGGAACTGGAAGAGGGGTCGAGGACGCGGCCGCGGTCGTTCGGGATGGTGCCGGCGCGCTCGTCGAAGGGGACATCGGGTAGGGGGATGCCGCGGTAGCCGATCGCGCGGAAGGCCAAGCCGGCAGCAATCGTCTCATGCTCGGAGGTGGGCTCGGCGCGTAGGCTTCCGTCGGGAGTGGGCGTGAGTCGGTTGTGGACGAGCTCGACGGCGCCGAGACGGCCATCTTCGCCGGGGGCCAGGGCGGTCGGAGAGAGCAGAAAGCGCAGGACGATGCGCTTTTGTCGCCCGGCGGGAGGGCGGGAGGCGTAGGAGCGCAAGATCTCGATGTTGCGTCGCGAAGTCGCATCTTCGCCAGCAGCCGGGTCGGGAATCGCCAAAGCCTGGTCGAGCTCGTCGGGATCGACGACGATGTCTGCGTCAGAGAGCTCGCCCAGCTCCCGCAGCTCGGGGTTGGTGAAAGCTGCTTGAGCGGGTCCACGGCGCCCGAGGACTACTACCTCCCGTACACGCGAGCGCGCGAGGACATCGAGGGCGTGGTCTGCGGTGTCGGTGGGAGCCAGCTCGGAAGGGGCGAGTACGAGCATGCGGGCGACGTCGAGGGCGACGTTGCCGTTGCCGATGACAAGGGCGCGCTCGGCGGAAAGGAGGTCGACCTCGAGGTCGGTGTGGTCGGGATGGCCGTTGTACCAGCCGACGAACTCGGTTGCGGCGTGCGAGCCGGGGAGGTGTTCGCCGGGGATGCCGAGGGGGCGGTCCGAAGGAGAGCCGGTCGCGTAGACGACGGCGTGGTAGTGGGCGAGCAGGTCTTCGCGAGAAACATGCTCACCGAAGGTGACGTTGCCAAAGAAGCGGAAGCGGGGGTGGGCGGCTGTGCGCTCGTAGATGCGGGTGACGGACTTGATCTTTGGATGATCTGGGGCAACGCCGGAGCGGACCAAGCCCCAGGGAGTGGGCAGACGCTCGAGCATGTCGACGTCGATTGGATGCTCGCCCTTCCCGGAGTCGGCGAGCAGGTGGCCGGCAGCGTAGAAGCCGGCTGGACCCGAGCCGATTACAGCGACGCGAAGGGGGCTCGGGTTGGTGGTGGAGTCGGTCATAGGCGGGGCGAGAGATGGGCGCGGCCCGACTCGAACGGGCGACCCCCTCGGTGTAAACGAGGTGCTCTGGCCAACTGAGCTACGCGCCCGCGGGTCGAGGGTCCAAGGCTAGCGAAGCGAGGCCGCGATCCGGTGTGCGCAAGCAGCCGGATCGAGCGAGGAAGTGCGAAGCTGGCCGGGTGAGCACGGGCAGAGGGAGCAAACGGGGGGTCAAGATCGCGGGTGGGGTCGCGGTCGCGATCGTGGTCGTGCTGGTGCTCGCCCAAGTGCTGCTGCCAGGGATCGCGGCAGGGATCGTGCGAAGGAAGATCGAGAAGTACGGAACGGTGGAGAGCGTGAAGGTGAAGGCGTGGCCGGCGGTGAAGCTGGTTTGGGGTGAAGCTGACGAAGTGAAGGTGAAGGCGGGGCGGCTGAGGCTGGGCGAGGGGCAGACGGTGGCGTTGCTGATGCAAGCAAAAGGGGTGAAGAGGATGGACACGACCGCGCAGAGCGTGGAAGTGGGAAAGCTGAGATTGACGAATACGAGTCTGGAAAAGCACGGGAGCGCGCTGAAAGCGGAGGGGGAGGTGAGCGAAGAAGACGTGAAGCGGGCGCTGCCGGAAGGCATCGAAGTGACACTCTTGAAGAGTGAAAATGGGACGGTTGTGGTGCGGGCGAGTGGTGGTCTGTTCGGAGTCAACGCGAGCGTAGAGGCAGTGGTCAAGGCCGAAGATGGCAAGCTTGTGGCGCAGCCGACGGCGTTCCTGCTGGACGGGCTGAAGCTGACTGTGTTTGAAAATCCGGACGTGTATGTGGAAGGGGTGGAAGCTAGCGCGCTGCAAATCTCAGAAGGGGAAGGGGCGAAGTATGGGTTGTCGATGTGGGCGAGACTGAGGTGATCGATCGGAGATCGACGGGATCTCCGATCGATCGGCAAGCCGGACGGCCAGGTCCGTGCGGTGCGCGTCAGTGAAATGAAGCGCTTTCAAAATCTGTCCTGCTGGTCAGAGCAGGCGAGCTTGGGGCTCGGGGTGAAGCTGTCATCGGAAGTCCCTCGCGTGGGCTGATTGTGGGCATCTGGCGGATGGCGAGTTGGAAGTCCTTTGGCAGAGAGAGGGAGAAGCGGGAGAGGATGAGCGTGGCGATCGTGCGAATCTCGAGCTGTCCGAAGCGCATGCCGATGCACGTGCGCGAGCCGCCGCCAAAGGGGATGTAGGCGCCCCGAGGCAGGGATGAGCGGGCCTCCGGGGCGAAGCGCTCGGGGATGAAGGAGTCAGGCTGAGGAAAGACCTCGGGCAGGCGGTGGGAGGCCCAGGAGCAGTAGTTGACGAAGACACCGCCGGGCACGGAGTGTCCGGCGAGCTCAAACGGGGAGATGGAGCGACGGGGACCGATCCAGGCGGGTGGGTAGAGACGGAGGGTCTCGTCGAGGACCATCTCCAGGTGGGGGAGGCCATCGCCCATCAGTTGGGTTGGGCTGGGACGAGAGCCGTCGGTGAGTTGGGAGTCCTGCTCGGCGAGCAGGTGAGCGACGACGTCGGGGTGGCGGGCGAGCTCATAGAACATGAAGGCGATGGTCGAGGTGGTCGTGTCGTGACCGGCAAACAGGAGGGTCATTACCTCGTCGCGGATCTGAAGATCGGTGAGCGCGGGGTCGCCGTGCTCGTCGCAGGCGTCGATCAGGAGGGAGAGGACGTCATCGCCGCGGACGCCTGTGGAGCGCCGGCGAGAGATCTCCGAGTAGATCAGGCGCGTGAGCGTGCGAGTGGCCCGCTGCTGGCGATCCCAGGGGGTGAAGGGGCCGCGGAGCATACGAAGGGTGTAGTCGCGGGAGTAGAAGGAGAGGGTCTGCTCAAAGAGCGCGGCGGCGTCGATCGAGCGGGCGGCGGGGCCGTCGGGATCGAGGCCGAAGAGAGCGCGCATTGCAATACGCAGGGCGAGACGGCGCGTCCATGCATAGAGGTCAAAGCGGGCGCCGGGAACGAGGGAATCAAGCGCGGAAGAGGTCTCATCGAGCATCGTGTCGAGCGAGGCCAGGATGCGGGCGTGATGGAAGGCGGGGAGCATGATGCGCCGCGAAGTGCGATGGAAGGAATCGTCGGTCGTGAGCAGACCATCGCCGGCAAAGCCGATCAAGTCGCGGAAGTAGGAGGTGCGATAGAGGAAGTTGGAGGCGTGGGAGACGGTGATGTAATGGTTGGCCTCAGGCCCAAGTGCGAAGACTCCGTTGGCATGGAACAGCCGCAGCGTGAAGACCGGCCCAAAGCGCTCATAGGACTCCAGGAGCAAAGGAAGAGGTTCCTCGGCAAAACGCCGAGTACGGGCCATCGAGAAGCGAGTTTCCCCAGGCGGAAAGGGGACCGTGGCAGCCCGCTCGTCAAGGAGGTCGTGGGCGAGGACGACGAAAGGGTTGTAAGAGCGAAGTGGAGGAGGTGACGCGAGTGGCATGCGGAGGAAGCCTAGAGCAAAACTGGCTGGCTAGCCAACTTGGCAGAGAGATCGGACGACGAACGAGCTTGATCGCGAGGAGTTTTGCGGTGGACGGCCGAGTCAGGTGGCCGCTGAGTGCAGGCATAGAGGGCGTTAAGCTGCCAAAAGAGGGTCACTGGATAGAGCGGTCCCGGCGAGGGCATCGGCGGGCCGCTGGCGAGCGGCCGACCAAAAGCGGGGCCCGGTTGGCATACTGGGGATGCGCGCAGGTCCGCAGAAAGGCGGACAGGCCCGCGCAGAACGCGGGGGCGTAGCTCAGCTGGTTAGAGCGCCGGCCTGTCACGCCGGAGGTCGCGGGTTCGAGTCCCGTCGCTCCCGCTCTTTACACACCGTTTTTCCGGCGGTTTCCAGGGGCGGGTTCTCGAAGTAGGGTGCGAATGAGGGCTTGGGTTGGACGGCGACGACGCGCTGCTCGTCCAGCCATACACGCTCGAAGATGAGCGAGAGGAGGTGGCGCTTGGCTGCTGGGTCTGTCTCCCGGCACCAGAAGATCGAGAAGTCGTCGAGTACCTGGCGCGCCTGGTCGAGATCGGGGATCGGCTCGGGCGCGAGTGTGGCCAGCTCGGTGTTGATGGCCTCGCGGCGGGCCATATACTCGGGTCGGGCGAGGTCACCGAGTTCGTAGAGGTCACGGGAGCGGCGCAGGCGCTCTTCGAGTGACGCGCGTCGCTGGGCGGTGTCGGGCGTGTCTGTCGTGGCGGTGCCGGTGAGGCGGCGGAGGATCTCGTTGCGAATCGCGGGCGCGGGCTTGAAGTCGGCGATGAACTCGACGAGCTGGGCCTCGACGAGATCGGCGTGGACGAGGGGCTGATCGCAGGAGTGGTCGGCGCGGCGGGTGGCGCAGTAGTAGCGGGGGACGAGCTTGCGTCCGATGGCGGTGCCCTGCATCTTGCCCTGGCAGCGCTCGCAGCGGGCGAGACCGCAGCAGATAGCGTTGAGAGGGTCGTCCCGGCTTCAGCGTGCGGGCGCGCTGGCGGCGCATCTCCTGTACCCGGTCGAACAGGGCCTCATCGAGGATCGGCTCGTGCAGCCCTTTGATCATCTTGGTCTTGTCGCGGCGGGCGGAGACGTAGCCGGCGTAGGCGGTGTTGCAGAGCATCTCACGGACGGTGTCTACGCCGAAGGAACGGTCGCGGGCGGTGCGCTGGTTATTGACGTTCAGCCACTCGGCGAGCGTGCGGTCGGTGTGCCGCCCGGTGGCATACATCTCATAGAGTTGGCGGACGTAGGGGGCTCGCTCAGGGTCTGGTTGGGCGATGCCGTCCTCGCCCTTGACGTATCCCCACGGGAGGCTGCCGGTGAGCAGTCCCTGACGGGCCTTCTCCCGTAGGCCCATCTTCGTCCAGAAGGACAGCGAGACGGAGTAGTACTCGTCGAAGATCTCGTGCACGGACTCTGAGAGGAACGCGGCAGGATCGTTCGCGTCGGCACCGAGGGGCTGGGTGACGGAGATGACGTCGATCCCGAGCTCGGCGCGCAGGAGCTTCTTGTAGCGCTTGGCCTCCACGGTGTTGCGCGCGAAGCGGCTGGTGTGGAAGACGAGGACTACGTCGAAGCGGTGCTCCATCGCGTCCTCGATCAGGCGCTGGAACCCTGGGCGCTTGTCCGCGGCGCGGCCGGTCTCGAAGTCCAGGTACTCGTCCCCGAGGGTGAGCGCGTGGTCGGTGGCGTAGCGGGCGATGGCCTGGCGCTGCCCGTCGGGGGAGTAGCCGCGGCCTTGCTCCTCGGTGGACTCGCGTATGTAGGCGACTGCGCGTCGCGTCTGCTCCTGCTGCTTGGGCATGTGCTCAGACCTCGCTCTCGTCGGTGAGTTGACTGGCGAAGAGCTGTGCTCCGCGCTGGCGCCAGTAGAGGACAAACCAGTCCACGAACGCCTCGTGGTCCGGGTTGGGCAGACGCCGGCGCTGCGGGCACACGTCCCTGGGCTGGCGCCGACGGGTCCGCTCGTTCTTGCCCCGGTCGGGTCTGCGTCTGCCCTGGGCGTGGCAGCCTTGCTGGCCGTCGTGTTCGTTTCGCGGGTCACTCATAGATCAGCTCCGGTGTGTCGTCGTAGGGTTCCTCGTCGATCGGTGTGTTGGGGTCGTAGGGTTTGAGCGCGGCGCGCCCGCGGCAGTAGTGGCAGGCGGTGTGCGGCTTGTCATGGAACGTCTTGGACGGGTCGAGCTCGGGGTAGACGATCTCCCTGCAGCGCCCGCAGACGCGCAATTGCTCGCGGTCGATCCGCGGGTAGAACTCCTCGCGCGAATGAGCCAGTTGCCTGAGCCGGCCGGTCTGTTTCACGAGCCGATGTGCCGCTTGCTCTCGCGACTGGAGGTACGCGACCCTGCAGCGACGCTGCACCTGCCACGCCTCGGCATCTCTCCTCGCCTGTTCGGGCAGTTTGCGGATGTGGCCAGCATTGATCAGCCCGTCCTTGTCGAGGGTATGGCGCGCTCGTCGCAGGCCGGGTCCCTCGCTGTAGCGGGCGTCCAGCTCATCGATCTGCCGGTTCTGCGAGGCGCGGTAGCAGGCGACGAGCCGCTCGATCGCTTCTTTGGCGGCCTGTCCGGGCGGGAGTCCCTGTCGGGAGCCCGGTTGGATCAGAGCGTCCTGCAGCTCACGGGCGATCGTCAGGAGCACTTCGCCCTCCTGCGGCAGCGGATCGCTCTCCGACGCCTTCAGCATCTCCACCGCACAGCAGCTGAGCGGGTCGAGCTCGTGCAGATACGCGTCGACGCCGGCACCGCCGCGGCGCAGGCACTCCCGCGCGAACAGCGGGTTCTCTTGCAACCGCGTTCGCTTCTGCTCGATCGTTCGTGCCCGCTTCTGTGCGATCTCGCGCGCACGGTCGAACGGTGCGCGTGCTTGATTGAGCACGTCGATCAGCGCCAGGCGACTCTCCCCGTCGAGACCTGTCAGGTACGCCTGATCGAGCATCCGTCCGGGTGTGAGCGCGAGCGCCCCGGCCGCAGCGACGAGCGGCGCCTGCTTGCCCTGGCGTTCGGTTCTGCGCACGACCTGTGCTCTGAGCGCCGCCAGGAATTTGCT
Organism: uncultured Solirubrobacterales bacterium; assembly: GCA_963705245.1. Classification (GTDB taxonomy): domain Bacteria; phylum Actinomycetota; class Thermoleophilia; order Solirubrobacterales; family Solirubrobacteraceae; genus Palsa-744. Next base: position 1,167,117 of record OY970062.1, read on the forward strand.
CGCCCGCACGTCGGTGGTCGTGAGGAACAGCAGCGCGGGCATGAACTCGTAACGCTCTCGCCACGCGTCCATGGTGGCGAACGCCGCGTAGAGGTCGGCCTTCAGACGCAGACGGGTGTGCGACATCGTCCCGAGGTCGATCTCGACGAACGCCGAGGACGCCTCCTGCCGCTCGTTGGCGAACACGAGCAACGCATCCGGCGCCAATACACGGTCCTGCCTGGAGTCGCTAAACGGCTCGCGCGGCTCCCGGCGAAACTCGGTCAACGCCAGCCGCGAATCGGTCGCGAACGACACGTACAGCTCGGTCAGCGCCGCGGCGTGGGCAAGAAAGACGGGGTTCGGTACATGTCGCTCCCCGCCGCGCGGCAGCGGCTCACCGCACACCAGGGCGTCCGCGCGGCGGGTTGGCCAGTGATGGTTCGGTGCCGAGCCGCGTTCGCGATACGGACGACTGCGCCCGGCCAACCCCAGCTGATGCAGGCGGCGGGTGCGGTAGCGCAGGGTGCGCTCGGGAACCTCGGGGAACAGTCGGCCGAGCTGATCCTGGCGCACCACCCGGTGCTCACACAGGACACCGAGCACGCGATGGTCGAGGTCGGCCAGCGCGCAGTTGGGATCAGAACGACGACGAGGCCGCACGACACGAGCGCGGCCGGCGGAGCCAGAAAGAGTCATAGAAGACCTCCAGAAGACAGGTACAGAGAGATGGTGTAGGGAGAGAGTCGGGCGCGCAGCCATGCTGCGAATCCCGCATGACAGTGCCGAGAACTGCGCTCCGGGCCTTGCCGATCGGAGTCGAGCGAACGGCAAGAACATCAGGGAGCTGGGCGCGGCGTGTTCGATGTGAGCCCATACCCCGTTAACACCAGAGGGGCGAAAGCCGGGTCATCGGATTTCGTTCTCGCCAATCATGCGTCGCTGAAGTCGGGATCGAGGGCATCCATGAACGTGTAGCTCGAACTCGCGCGGAAGTCAACGATCATGTGTAGGGTCGTCGAACGTCCGAGCGGGGCCCGGAGAGGGCATCGCGTCCAGCGTGAGGACGGCGATCCTCTCCGCCGTGCCGGCGATCGCAGAGACGGGCACCTGAAGAGAGTCCGCGAGTGCGCAGAGCTTCGCCCACGACGGGTTGCGCACGCCACGCTCGATCCCCGAGAGGTACGTCGGATGGAGACCCGCGTCGAGCGCAAGACCTTCGATCGTCCATCCCTGAGCGCGACGCAACCAACGGATAGCGACCCCGAGCTCGACGTTGTGTGTCCTGGCGGGGTCGTCCTGGGGTATGTCCAGAACGGCGAGAACGCTCGGAGCTGCGCGACTCATCACGAAATCTCCTCGTCGTTCTCCTCGCTCGCACCTGCGCCAAGCGCGTCTGCGCGGGCCTCGGCCGTCGAGATGAGCTCCCGCAGCGCATCAACGCGCGCAACGATCATCCGGCACTCAGCCAAGTCCTGAGGCTCGCTCTCCTGGCCACCCCCGAGTGCCTCCTCTTCGACCAGGAGCTCGCTGCGCAACGCCCGCAGCAGCGAGCAGTGATGCCGGCGCAGATCGACCCGTACATCGACCGGCGGGCCGGCTGTGCCCCAGCCGACGAGGTCCAGCAGCGCACGCGCCGCGTCCAACCGGGCAAGCGGCGCCCGGTAGCGCTCCGGGTGCTCCTCGCGGCCCGGAGCCTCCACGACTGGAGCGATCAGATGCACTGCCGCCTCGATCTCGCTGTGCAACCCCTCGCGCAGCAAACCCACCATCTCCGCGGGCACGGTCAACCAGGCGCTCATAATGGCCTCCTTCTGGTCAGGACACCAGGAGGACGCGCCCCAGCGCGCACGACAGGCAGCCCAGCCCAGCGGATACCGTTCTCAGCGCATCGAAGGCGAGTCCTTCGGTGCCAGGCCCCGGGCGGCGCCAACCGCGCCGGGGCCACTATGGATGTTCGATGGACACACGTCTAGCTCGATCCGCGACGAAGATCAAGTCCAGATTTCGAGCCGGCATCGTGCCGGGGCAAAGCGGCTTGCTTTGGCGTCCGAGCGCTCGCTAGAGCCCATGTGTGGCATGATGTATGGCATGAGGCGAACGACCATCTACCTCCCGGACGAGCTGAAGGTAGCGCTGGAGCGGACCGCTACCGCAGAGGGCCGCAGCGAGGCCGAGATCGTGCGCTCGGCACTGGCATCGGCGACCGCCGAGCATGTCTACCCGCCCCCGCGGTTGCCGCTGTTCGAAAGCGGCGATCCGACCCTCGCGGAGCGGGTCGATGAGGAGCTGGTCCGCGGCTTCGGCGAGTGATCCTGCTCGATACAAGCGGGCTGCTCGCCGCGCTCGACTCCAGCCAGCGCCATCACCAGAAGGCAGCCGCGAGCCTCGCCGCCGCGCATCCGCCGCTGTTGCTCTCCCCGTTCGTGCTGGCGGAGCTGGACTACCTCCTCCTCGTACGCGTCGGGGCCGCCGCGCGAGCCAGCCTGCTCGAAGAGGTCAAGCGCGGCGCCTACCTGCTCGAAGACGATGACGGGCGAAGACGTCGCCCGGGCGCAGGCGATCATCGAGCGCTACGCGGATCTTCAGATCAGCCTCGCCGACGCCTCCATCGTGGTCCTCGCCGAGCGCCATCGCGTGCGCGATGTCCTGACTCTCGACGAGCGACACTTCCGCGTCCTGACCGCGGATGGGAAGCCATTGCGGCTGCTACCCGCAGATGCCTGATCCAAATGTTCGCGTTGCTCAAACGCCGATCACGTGTAGCAGGTCCAGCAAAGCAAACTGTGCCGAGGCCGTCGTTTCGCCGTACATGCTTTTGTATGCAGCGTGCCTCCTACAGCGAGCCCTTTCGCCCAGCTACTTGAGGCCAGCCGCGATCTCGAAGCACGAGCGCGGCTGGTGCAGGGAGACGGGGACCTTCTCGTCGACGAGGCTGAGCTTGCCTCCCTGGCTGACAGCTATCACGCGTGGCTGGCCCGGGCACTCGAGATTCTTCCAAGCCAATTCCATGAGAAGTTTCGCTTCGAGTACGAGGGCAACATCTTTCAGCACCGGATCAAGCATTTTTTGGAGTCGCCGGGCGAGCGCAACCCACTATTCAATCCAGATGAGAATCCGCTCGGCCTATCCCCGTGGAACCACCCTTTCGAGAGCGAGTTCCGCGCTCCTACGCTGCGCCAACGCCAGATCTTGGCCGAAGCTAGGCAACTCGTCGAGGGTGATGGTGGGTCTCGGACGCACATGAATCTCGTCGAGCAAATCACCCGTCGCCTGCCTGATCTCTTGGAGCCCCTGTCTCATCGCCACGGCGGTCGCCAGGCTTTTACGATCGAGGACGAGTACGACCTGCAGGACCTACTGCACGGCCTTCTACGCATGTTCTTCGACGACGTGCGTCCGGAGGACTACGTACCCGAGCATGCTGGAGGGAAGTCGCGCGTCGATTTCGTTCTGAAGAGCGAGAAGCTCGTTGTCGAGACAAAGATGACCCGTCCGCAACTGGGCGCCCGCGAGGTCGGTGAGGAGCTGATCATCGATATCGAGCGCTACCGTGCGCACCCTGACTGTTCGGCGCTCGTGGCCGTCGTCTACGACCCGGACCGACGGATCAAAAACCGACGTACCCTTGAGGCTGACCTCAGCAGGACCCGCGAGGGTGTGGCGGTGCGCGTCGTCGTCGTGCAGTAGCGGGAGCTCCGGCTCCTCGCGCCGCGCCGGCGATCCTGAGCGGCGGCCTCGCCGGTAGGCTCTTTCTCAATGGAGACTGCAGGCGACACCTACCAGTTGCTCGAGGATCAGGTTGCGTTTGCCCTGTTCGGGAATCGCACGCTGTCGACGGCGCTACTGGCGTGGTTTATCGAGAACGTCATGCGCGAGGATCCTGACCAAGTCGAGGACGCGATCTGCGACGGCGGCGGGGACAAGGGCATCGATGCGATCGTATTCGACGAAGACTCCAACGAGCTCTTTGTCCTGCAATCCAAGCACCGAAAGTCCGCGACGGCCACGCAGGGTGATGCTGACTTGAAGGCCTTCATGGGCGTAGGCGCGTACTTCGACAGCTCCGAGGGGATCGACCGACTGCTGGCCTCCAAGCCGAACGAGGAGCTGACCAACCTCATCGGTAGACTCAACCTGCGAGTCAAGTTCGAGGAGGCTGAGCCGAGTGTCCGTCTCGTGTTCGTCACGAACGCCGAGCGTGACGAGGCTGCGCAGGACTATCTGGCGGCCATCGAGACCCAGCGGCCAACTATCGACCTCTGGGACCGCGAGCGCCTCGTGGATGTTGCGCAGCGTACTGCGCGCGCGGGCCTGCTCGACGAGGACATCACCTTCCACCCGGTGGGCAACGTGGTCACCACCGATCTTGCTGATGACGCCCGCATGGCGCTCGCGCTGGTGCCGGCTGCGGAGCTCGTCCGTCTGCCCGGCATCGAGAACCTCACCGTCTTCGACCTCAACGTCCGGCTCGGGTTGGGCAACACGAAGATCAACCGTGAGCTGCGCGGCACGATCCAGCGGCCTGACGAGCACCAGTCGTTCCCGGCCTACCACAACGGTCTCACACTCCTGACCGATCGACTCGGTGTCGATGACGAGGGCCTGTCGCTGGAGGGTGTCGGCGTCGTCAACGGCTGTCAGTCGCTGCTCTCCCTCTGGCGGGAGCGCGGCTCCATTACGCCGCAGCTCAACCTGATGGTGAAGGTCGTTGAGACTGGAGGCCGTGCAGCACTGGCCGACCGCATCACCTACCGCAGCAACAACCAGAATCCCGTCAATACACGGGACCTCCGTGCCAACGACCGCGTGCAGCGCGATCTCCAGAACGAGGTCACCGCGCGCTACGGCGACGAGCTGTTCTACGACATTCGGCGAGGGCAACCCAGCGACGGGGCACATGCCGTGCTGGACAACCAGCTAGCGGCCCAAATGCTGCTGGCCACATGGCTCGGAGAGCCGTGGGCCGCAGTCAGAAAGCTTAAGCTCTTCGACCAAGACTACCACCGCATCTTCCGGCGCGCCACCGCTGACAAGCTCTTCCTTGCGTACATGCTCAACAAGGAGATCGAGGCGGCTCGCTCCAAGCTCCGCCCCGAGCTGCAGACGAGCTTCGCGTCCGTGCGCTTTACGCTCGCGCACCTCGTGGCGCAGGTGCTACGCCTGAGCGATCTGGGTGCGAGGCTGCTCGATGAGCCGGGCTCATGGCTACCCGATCAGTGTAAGGACATCGAGGAGCGGCTGAAGTACTACGTTGATTTTGTCGTGGAGGAGACAAACTATTTCGTCTCCGACCGCGAGGAACAGCGCCAGCAGAATCCCGATGCCGAGCCATTCGATCCGAAGACGATCTTCAAGGCGAGCACAGGAGTTCGGCCACTGGAGCGCCAGGTGATTCAGGCCGTGAAGGCGATTGCCCGTAGGGCCGACAGCGACATTCTGTTCGATCTGAAGCCATAGGGCTTCGTCTGGGCACGATCTGGGCGTTGAGCTTGGTCTGAGCAGAGCCATCGCAGGCCGTCTGTAGTCTCGGCGCATGGCCTATGCCCAACAACAACTGCTTGGCGATGAAGCCCACGCTGCCTCGCTGGCGGCCTCTGCCCTCGACGGGGGGCACGAGTACGGCGCCGTGTTCACGCGGCGCTGGGTGGTCGAGCTGATCCTTGACCTGGCTGGCTACACCAGCGAGCGCGACCTGGCGACCCTCCGGGCGATTGAGCCCGCGTGCGGCTCGGGAGCTTTTCTCGGTCCGATGGTCGAGCGGCTCTCGCGTTCGTGCCGGCTGCATGGGAGGCAGATCTCCGACGCGGCTGACGCGATCCGCGCGTGTGACCTGCAGCCGGCCAATGTCAAAGAGAGTCGCGCTGTGGTTGAGGAGCGTCTCGCCGCGGACGGTTGGATGGTCGGCGACACCCGGGCGCTTGCCGAGCGTTGGGTTGTGCATGACGATTTTCTCCTGGGCCACTACGAGGTCGGGACGGCGGACTTCGTGATCGGCAACCCCCCGTACATACGGCTAGAGGCGGTCTCGGCACCGCGCAGCGAAGCGTACCGCCGTGCCTGCTCCACGATGGGCGGACGCTCAGACGTCTACGTCGGGTTCTTCGAGGTTGGCTTGAACGCCTTGCGCCCCGGCGGCGCGCTCGGCTTCATCTGCGCGGACCGTTGGATGCGCAACCAGTATGGACAGCGCCTGCGCAGCATGGTCGCCGCTCGATTCTCCGTCGAGGCGGTGATCGAGATGCACGATGTCGATGCGTTCGACGAGGAGGTGAGCGCCTACCCGTCGGTGACGATCCTCCGTCGCCAACCCCAGGGACCGGCGATAGTCGCCACGGCGCACAAGAGCTTTGACGAGGCGGCCGCGCGTCGTGTCCGTATATGGGCAAGCTGCAAGGACGATCTCAGGCTGAGTGATCCCGGGTTTGAGGCGGCACGTCTGTCGGCTTGGTTCGACGGTGTTTCGTCGTGGCCGACTGGCTCGCCGGAGCGGCTTGCGCTCGTGGCTCGCCTGGAGCGAAGCCTGCCTGCCCTGGAGGACGGCAGGACCGGAACCCGTGTTGGTATCGGGGTTGCGAGCGGCGCCGACCGTGTGTTCGTGGTCAAGGACCCGACACTTGTCGAGGAGGACCGGATGTTGCCTCTGGCGATGGCGCGAGACACCCTTAGCGGGCAGCTGAGGTGGTCCGGTCACTATCTGGTAGATCCGTGGGATGCCGACACGGGAGCACTCGTGTCCCTCGATGCCTATCCACGGCTGCGGACGTACTTCGAAACGAACGCCTCCGCGCTGCAAAAGCGCAATGTCGCCGGCCGGCGACCGCAGCAGTGGTATCGCACGATCGATCGGGTTGACCACTCGCTCACGGGCAAGCCGAAGCTGCTGATCCCCGACATCAAGGCGGAGATCCATCCCGTCCTTGACCCGGGCGGGCTCTATCCGCACCACAATCTCTACTGGGTCGCGAGTGAGCACTGGGCACCGGAGGTTCTCGGCGGCCTGCTGCTCTCCGGCGTCGCCCAGATGTTCATCGAATGTTATGCGGTGAAGATGCGCGGCGGATATCTACGCTTTCAGGCGCAGTACCTACGCCGAATCCGCGTTCCTCGCCTCGACCTGCTTGCGAATCGCACCGCGCGTGAGCTGGAGCGGTCCTTTGCCGCCCGAGACGTCGAACGGGCGACCGCGGCGGCCCTCGATGCTTACGGCCTGGATGAGCTCCCAGGGTAGGAGCTTGCCTCGGGGCCGCGAACCTACTCTGCGGCATGGATCAGGAGGCATTTGAAGCGGCGGTCCGGCAGTACTGGACTGTTCGCGAGGGGCAGGCCGACAAGCAGCGCGAGTCAGGACGCTCCGATGCCGGTCTGCGCGGAGCCGTCACCGGCGGCGCTCACATGGACGCGATGGCCGAGCTGATGGAGTCGATCTTCATCGATGCCGGCTTCGCGCCCTCCAGCATCAGTCGTCGCTCGGCCGTCGAGCTCCCCGGCTACTTCCGTCCGGAGAAGAAATGGGATCTCGTCGTAGTCCACGGCGATGCGCTCGCGGCGGCGATCGAGTTCAAGAGCCAGGTCGGCCCTTCGTTCGGCAACAACTACAACAACCGCAGCGAGGAGGCGATCGGCAACGCCATCGATGTCTGGACCGCGTACCGCGAAGGCCGGTTCGGAACCGTCCGCCCGTGGCTGGGGTATCTGTTCCTGCTCGAGGAGGCTCCCGGTTCCATCAAGCCGGTGCGCGTCAAGCAGCCGTTCTTCGAGGTCGATCCGATCTTCCTCGATGCCTCCTATAAGAAGCGCTACGAGATTCTTTGCCGCCGCCTCATCCTCGAGCGGCTCTACGACGCAGCGTGCTTCATCACCGCTGCCGCCGACCCAGCATCGCCGATCCACGAGCCGGCTCCCGACTTGAGCTTCATGGCCTTCGCCAACGCGATCCGCGCGCGTGCCACGGGACTGCTCTCCGCCGAGTGAGCCGGGCACGCTCCTGTGGTGAGCAGACCTAACGGATCTCAATCCCCCGATGTTTAAACACCGGACCCGACCCCCCGTCGCTCCCGCTTCTTCATCGTTTTTCCCTGCAAATTGGCATATTTTGATTTGGGCAGGCGATAGCTCGAGTTTGCCCCGTTTCTAGCTTGCCTGCAAATGCGGGGTTTTTCGGGGGTCGCGGGTTTGAGGCTCAAACCCGCGACCCCCGTGTGCAGCAACGCTCAACCGCTGCGTCAATCACGAACGTCGCTGTCGCCCATCCTGGTTGGTCCGACGGTATCGTCGTGATCGGGGTTGGTGAGATGCTGCCCGCGTCGCCGCCACCAATCAGCGAACCACTTAGCGAATGCTTCTAGGTCGCCCCGCGAGTCGATCTGGAAGTCAGCCTAAGCCAGCGTGCGAGAGCTCCTTATCTTTGAACCCTCGTGTCCCCAAGCCTGATGAGTCCACACCCATTCCTCGATCGCTCGACTCCGATCGGATTCGCACACCGTGGAGGCGCCGGCGAGGCTCCTGAGAACACGCTCGCGGCGTTCGAGGCTGCGATCGCCTTGGGGTATCGCTACCTGGAGACCGACGCGCAAGTCACACGCGATGGGATCGTCGTCGCTTCTCACGACGAGCGGCTGGAGCGCGTCACAGACCGCGAAGGCGCGATCGCCGAGCTCGAGCTTGCCGACGTCCAGGCCGCGGATGCCGGGTACCGTTTCTCGCTCGACGGCGGCCGTAGTCATCCGTATCGCGGCTGCGGTCTGACGATCCCCTCGCTCGAGGAGTTATTGACGCGCTGGCCTGACGCGCGACTCAACATCGATGCAAAGACCGACCGCAGCATGCTTGCCCTCGTCGACCTCGTCGATCGCTTCGACGCCTGGGATCGTGTATGCCTGGGCTCGCTCTCGCTTTCCCGCCAGCGTCGTATCCGTGCGCTCAGCCGCCGGCAGGCCTGCTTTGCGATGGCTCCAGGCGCACTCGCGATCGCCCGTCTCACTGCACTCTTCGGGCGCACCTTCCGTCTCGGCGCGGACTGCGTTCAGCTGTCCCTCGGCGAAGGGCCGACTCCGATCGTCACCGCCCGGTTCATCCGGTCTGCCCATCGATCCGGTCTGCCCGTCCACGCCTGGACAGTCGACGACGAAAACGTGATGCACAAGCTGCTTGACCTCGGAGTGGACGGCATCATGACCGACCGTCCCCGGCTGCTCCAAGCCGTGTTCGTGGCGCGCGGTCTGGACATTGGCGGTGGATAGGTCTGGACATGCGCGGATCGGGTGGTCCGACCGTCTGCGATTGACGGGTGGTATCTGCGCCAGGCAGGGTCGGGCGATCATCTGCGAGCATGTGCAGCGGTGAGAGGATGAGTTCTATCGCTCCGGACGCAGAGCCGATCACGCCGGCTGGTCTGGTTGCGCTCGAGGCCGAGATCGAGGAAGCTCGAGACCACCGGACGGCGAGCAATGGCCGCGCGCATTCTTGCCGCACGCGAGCTCGGTGATCTCAGCGAGAATGCCGATTACCACATTGCCAAGGAGGACCAGGCACATCTTGAGACGAAGATCAAGCGCTTGCGCGAGCGCCGGAATAGTGCGCTGATCGTCGAAACGGACGCCGAGGATGCCGCGTTTGGCTTTGGCAGCACCGCTGAGGTTCTGGACGAACAAAGTCGCACGGTCTGCACGTGGACGATCGTGGGCTCGACCGAGGCCGATCTTGCGCAAGGCAAGCTCTCGGCCCAGTCCCCTGTCGGGAGAGCGTTGCTCGGCTGCGCCGTCGGACAGTCGGTCGAGGTGCAGACGCCTCGAGGCAGCCGTAACTATCGAGTGCAGCGGATCGTCACGTGAGGCGACGCAGTTTGGCGCCGCTCGTCATATGAGGCGACGCCGCCGGCCCGACTGAGATGCGTTAGCGCCGGCTGAGACGCGGTTAGAGGCGTGATTGAGACGCCGTAATGAGGACTGAGGACTGCGCGTCTTGGCCCTGGTCATGCCGCCTCCGCTCCTTGGCGGACCTTTGCGACGGCCTGACGAGCCAGCGCCGCACGATGGCGCTTAGCCCCTCCCAGCAGTGCTGCGTCGAGCTGTGTGCGCTTGTACAGCCAGTGCACGTCAGCCTCCCAAGTGAACCCGATGCCGCCGTGCATCTGGATCGCGCTCCCCGTTACCGACGGTCCGCCTTCGGCTGCTGCTGCAGCTGCGAGCGCCGCCGCCTCGGGGAGCAGCTGCAGGTCTGAGCCCGCAGCCCAGGCTGCGTAATAGGCGGTCGAGCGGGCGCTCTCGGTGTGCAAGAGCATCTCCGCACAGCGATGCGCGACGGCCTGGAAGGATCCGACCGGGACGCCGAACTGCTTGCGTTCCTTGACGTACTCGAGGGTAATCTCGAGCGCACGCTGGCAGACGCCGACGACCTCCGCAGCCACTGCGGCGCGGATACGATCGGCGGCGCTGGGGCCGAGCGGGGCTCCCTCGCCTGCGACGGTCCCATAGCGCCGGGTTGGGTCGATCGAGACGAACATCTCGGTCTCAGGTGACTCGATCAGCTGGGCATCATCACCATCGAGCACGACGACTACCGCTGCCCCCGCTGCGTCAGCCGCCAGCTCACGCGTGCCGATCCCGGCGGTCAGCTCCCCCGAAACGAGCCCTGGCAGCCAGCGGGCCCGCTGCTCGTCCGTGCCACTGGCCTGGATGACCGCCGCGGCCGCGGCCGTGGACAACAGCGGCGTGGCCGCGCACGCGTACCCGAGCTCCTCGATGAGCACGGCGAGCTCGACAGCGCCAAGACCCTGTCCGCCATGCTCCTCGGCGACGGCGATCCCCGGCCAGCCAAGCTCCACGAGCTCGCTCCACAGCGTGCCGTCATATTCCGCGCTCTCGGCTGCCTCGCGCACCTTGGTCAGCGGCGAACGCGCGCTCAGCAGCTCGCGGGCGACATCCTTGATCTCTCGTTGATCGGAGCTGAGGTCAAAATCCATCGCTGTCGCCTCGTGCCTTGAACCTGACCAGCTGACTAACGCGACTTGGGCAGCCCGAGCACGCGCTCGGCGACGATGTTCTTGAGCACCTCGGTCGTGCCCCCCTCGATCGAATTGCCGCGAGCGCGCAGCAGCTCATATGCCCACGGATCATCCGCTCGCAGCGTGCGCGGCCCGAGCAGGTCGGCGGCGAGCTGCGTCAGCCTTTGGTTGGTATCCGACCACATCCACTTGGTCAACGACCCCTCCGGACCCGGCTGGCCGTACTTCTGGATCGCGGTCAGTCCCCGGTAGGCCGTGAGCCGGACGATCTCGGTTCGCAGATGCAGCTCGCCGAGGCGATCGGCGACCACTGGATCCTCGATCAGTCCCTCGCGCGTGGCTTCGTCGATCACCCGATCGAGCAGCTGACGCAGGCGAACCTGCAGAAAGAAGCCCAAGCCCGCCCGCTCGTTCATCAGCGTCGTGAGCGCGACCTTCCAACCATTCCCGACACCCCCGAGCACGTTCTCGACAGGGACCCTCGCCTCATCAAGGAACAGCTCGTTGAACTCGGGCTCGCCGGTGATCTGGCGCAGCGGACGGATCTGCACGCCCTCCTGCTCCATGTCCATGAGGAAGTAGGTGAGCCCCTTGTGCTTGGCCGCCTCACTGTCGGTACGCGCGACGAGCATGCACCACTTGGAGTACTGCGCAGCGCTCGTCCACACCTTCTGACCGGTGATCGTCCATTCCTCGCCATCCTGCACGGCCCGTGTTTTCAGGCTGGCGAGATCCGAGCCGGCGTCGGGCTCTGAGAAACCTTGGCACCAGATCTCATCCGCGGTCAGGATCGGCGACAGGTAGCGGTCCTTCTGCTGCTCTGTCCCCCAGGTCATGATCGTCGGACCGGCAAGCAGCAGACCAAGCACGTTCGCCGGCAGCGGCGCGCCGCAGCGCCCGAGCTCCTCGAAGAAGATCGCCGACTCGGTCAGCGTCGCCCCGCGTCCGCCATACTCGCGCGGCCAGTGCACCGCCGCCCAGCCGCCGTCCGCGAGCCGTCGCTGGAAGTCCCGCCGCCATGCGTACTGACGGTCCTCGTCACCGTCTGGCTCGGCGCCCGGATCGTTCTCGGCGAACCAGACGCGCAGCTCGTCGCGGAACGCGATCTCCGGCTCACTGAACGTCAGGTCCATGACTGCTCCCTCTTTGCTGGCGAACGCCCGCTCGAAGTGCCGGTGAGATGCGCCGGCGCCTCGATCTGGCTCCATCAGGTTTCAGGCTACTGACTCCGGTGCTTGCACATAGCGCAGCGAACCGGGCGTAGTCAGCAACTCTCCGCTCTCCAGCAGCGTCTTCAGACCCGACAGGATCATCGGCCAGCCGCCGTAGATCTCGCCGTGGGCGTCCTCGCGCAGCTGGTCGTGAGTGACCGTCAGCCGACATGAGTCCTCGACCTGTTCTATCTCCCAGGTGACTCTCGAGGTCCCTTCCTGCTTGACATCCTCGCTCCACAGCGCGTTGAAGCTCTGGACGAGCCGCCGCGGTGGCTCAACCTCCAGATTCTCTCCTTCGGCGAGGCTCCCCCCGCCCGGAAGTGTGAGCTCGTAACGGGAGCCTGTCTTCCAGTCAGAGGCGACTCCGACGCCGAAGTTGTACTTGCGCCTCAGCTCGGGATCGGTGATCGCCTCCCACAGACGCTCGGGCGTCGTGCGGATGTAGATCTCGAAAACCCTCTCCGTCGGCGAGGCTGTCCAGGGTCGCTTCCCGCTGTTCTGCGTGTCCGTGTCCATCTTCGGTTCCTCCTCGATTTGTCGCTTCAGCCCGGTGAGCGTTGCCGCCCAGGGCTCTGAGTACTTGCTCACCCAACGGTCGTGGACGAGCCTGATCGGGACCGGGTTAAGGAAGTGGAGCTTCTCCCGGCCTCGCCGTTTCGTCGTAACGAGCCCCGCCTGCTCGAGCACCTTCAGGTGCTTCATCACGCCAAACCTCGTCATCGGCAGCCGCTCCTGGAGTGCACTGAGCGTCTGCCCGTCCTGCTCGAACAGCTCGTCAAGCAGGCTCCGGCGCGTCGGGTCGGCGAGGGCCTTGAACACTGCGTCCATGCCCATCACTATACGTGACCTCTTGGTCACCTGTCAAGCTCCTCACATCCCTGGATAAGTCGTCTCGACCTGGACCTCACGCAATCGGCGCGTGTCCACGTCGTACACAAATCCGCGGACAAGCTCTCGGTGAGGCACGAACGCCGAGCGGCGGACGCGCAGGATGGACTGGCGTACGTCGGCGTCGACATCCTGGAAGGACTCGATCGCCCAGGTCGGCGCGATGCCGGTCTCGTCCTGCAGCTCCGCGCGAAACCCGTCGTCGCTGAGCTTTTCCATGCCGCAGTCGGTGTGATGGATCAGCATCACCTCGCGCGTCCCCAACCGCCGCTGGGACACGGCCAGCGAGCGAATCACGTCATCCGTTATCACCCCGCCCGCGTTCCGCAGCACGTGCGCCTCGCCGTCGCTCAGGCCCAGCGCCGCGAACACGTCCAGCCGTGAATCCATACACGTCACCACGGCCAACCGCCGTCTGGGCTGGACTTCGAGATGCTGAGCCGCCGACCCGTCGGCAAAAGCCTCGTTATTCCTCAGCAGCTCGTCGATCGCATTCATATCCGCACCTCAATCGTTATGCATCTGACCGTTCGTCAACCGCCTTAACCGTAATGCCTCAGCCGCGCATCCCGCCGAGTCTCCGCACGGGACACCGAGCGTATATTGGCTCTATGCCGTCACCGATCTCGTTACCGACCTCGCTGGACATGACCCTTCTCCCCGGAGCCCGGACACTCCTGGCGGTCCATGCGCGCGAGCTGCCTCAGCGGGACGACCTGTGTGGGGCGTTCTGCGGTGCCCTCGCCCTGCGTGCAGCCGGCTTTGACGACCACGAGGGCGAGCCGGTCGACCAGGACGCGATGGCGCTGGCCGCCGGCAGCGTCGTCTCCAGATTTCGAGATATCTCGATCCTGCCCTTCGAGGAGCAGGGCCGGCGCGACTACCGCCTGTCGCTCCCACTTGTCGAGGATCCGGCGGCATCGGGCACGACCGCAGCCGGGCTGCTCGCCGCCGTCACGCAGCTTTCCGGTGGCAGACTCGTCGCGATTCCCTACTCCGGTCCCTGGACAGCAGCCACACTGGGTGGCTTGTTCGATCGCGCCGCGTCCCTGCAGCGCCCGGTCACGCTTCTCGCCAACTTCGCCACCCATCACCTGTGGGGTGGGCGCCCGCGCGCCGACCAGCTCCTGGACTACCTGTTCGACGGCGAGCCGGCCGGTCCGCCACCGGACTGGAACGCAGGTCACTTCGCCTGTGTGATCGGTCGCGTCCGGGGACCGGCCGGTTCTCTGTATGGGATCGCCGACACCTATCCGTCGCTCGGCGCCGGGGGCGTCCACCTGCAGCCCGAGCAGTCTCTCGCCGCGGCCCTCGAGCGGCGCGACATGCCTGCGGGCGGCATGCTCGTGATCGCGTTTGCCGAGGATACGCCCGCGATACGTTCGGGCGCCGCCGCGCTGGGATTGGTCGAAGGCCTGTGGGACAACGGGACCGCGACGCTGGATCGCGATGCCGGCACCGCAAAAGGCGCCGGGTGAGCAGCGACCCAGCCGCGCTGGTCGCACTGGTCTGTTGCGATCTCGGCTCGATCGTGCGCGGACGATCGTTGCCGGCCTCCGAGCTCGATACGCATCTCGCCGCCGGGGTCGGCTGGGTCCCCGCCAACCATTCCCTGACGCCCCTCGGCCCACTCGCGGAACCCAGCCCCTTCGACTCGACCGGCGATCTGCGCTTGCTCCCGAGCATCGACACCCGTGTTCGCGTCGAGCCTGACTGCGAGCACAGCGCCTTGGAGCTCGTCCTCTGTGACATCGTCGAGACCGACGGACGGCCGTGGGAGTGCTGCCCACGACAGTTTCTGCGCGACACCTTGATCGAGCTCGAGGACGAGCTTGGCCTCCGCCTCGTGGCGAGCTTCGAGCACGAGTTTCAGCTGCTGACCGACCTTCCGTTGACCGGCAGCCCTCCATCGCGCGACACGTCCCCGGCGCTCCCGTTCTCGCTGGAGGCACAGCGGCGAGCCGAACCGTTCGCCGGGCAGGTGATGAGCGCGTTGGCTCAGGCCGGCGTGCAACCTGAACGCTTCTTCCCGGAGTATGCCCCTTGCCAGTTCGAGATTCCCGTGCAGCCCGCCGAGGGTCTTGAGTCAGCCGATCGCTGCGTGATCTTCAGAGAGGTCGTCCGCGAGCTCGCCCGCCGGCACGAGCTGCGCGCGAGCTTCACGCCGCTCCTGGACCCTGCGCACGCGGGCAACGGCGTGCACATCCATCTCAACTTGCTCGACATCTCTTCCGGCAGTCCCGCTCTGTATGACCCGACACGTCCGGCGTGCCTGAGCGAGCTGGGCGAGCGCTTCGCCGCCGGGATCCTGTTGCACGCCCGTGCTCTGAGCGCACTGACCGCTCCCAGTCCGCTCTCGGCGATCCGCTTGGCGCCCCACCACTGGAGCGCCGGCGCCGTCTGCCTGGGTCAGCGTAACCGCGAGTCCTTGCTGCGCTTGCCCCCGCTGGTCTCACTTGGCAAGGCTGGCCGATCGGAGGTCCCGTTGACCTCCGATCTGTCGGCGCGCCAGCTGCGCTTGGAGTACCGGGGCGCCGACGCGACCGCGAACCCCTACTTGGCCCTCGGGGCGATCCTCCGCGCGGGGCTGGACGGGGTGCGCGCGGGACTCCCAGCACCACCAATCCTCGACCGTGACCCCGCTCACCTGGATGCCGCCGAAGCGAAGCGCTTTGGAGTCGGCGCACTCCCCGGGTCGCTCCAGGACGCGCTGCAGGCGCTTGCCGAAGACAAGACCGCGTGCTCGTGGATGTCGCCGCTGCTGTACGAGGCATATGCATCTCTGAAGCACGCGGAGATCCAGCTAACCGCAGGCTGCGACATCGAGGAGTTGTGCCGACGCTATGCGCGTGTCTACTGACGGCCTGCTCACGCTCCTGCTCGCCGGCATCGAGCGGGAGCTGCCGCGCGCAATCGAGTTGCGCCATCGCCTGCACGCCCAGCCGGAGCTGGCGCATGCAGAGCATCACACGTCTGTCCTGATCGCCGAGGAGCTGAAGCCCGTGGCGTGCGACCTGGTCGCCGGAACCGGGCGGATCGCCTGCGTCGGGCCGGCGGACGGCGCCGTCGTGGCAGTACGCGCGGAGCTCGACGGCCTGCCGATCGAGGAGCGCACAAACGCGCCTTTCAGTGCGACTGACGCCACGATGCACGCCTGCGCCCACGACGTCCACATGGCCGCTCTGATCGCACTCACTCGCGCCGCCCACGCGCTCGGCGATGCCCTGCCCGCCCCGCTGCTGGCGGTATTCCAGCCAAGCGAGGAGGCTTACCCTTCCGGCGCCGCACAGCTGCTCGACGAGCTGGCCGCGCGCGCCCCCGCCGCGGTCGTCGCGGCCCACGTGCACCCCGAACTGCCATGGGGCGCCGTGGCCCTCGACCCCGGCACGGTCAACGCGTCCTGTGACTCCGTCGAGATCGCAGTCGAAGGTGAGCCCTCGCACGGCGCCTACCCGCACCGCGGGCGCGATCCGCTTCTGGCGATCGCTCAGATCGTCGTCGCCCTCAACGCCGAGGTCGGCCGGCGGATCGATCCACTGCACCCGGCGACGCTGACCGTGGGAGTGCTGCAGGGCGGCAGCGCCGAGAACGTGATCCCGTCACGAGCCCGTGCACGGGCTGCCCTACGCGCCTACCGGCCGGAGGATCGCTTGACGCTTCGCCGGATGGTCGAGGAGGTGGTATCCGGCATTGCCGCTGCTCATGGCTGCAACGCCAGCGTAGAGCTGACACCCGGCGAGCCCGCGCTCGACAACGACCCCGGCATCGTGTCCTGCGCGCGCGCTCTCCTCGTCGAGATGGGTCTGACCCACGCTCCGGAGTGGCGCTCCTGCGGCTCGGACGACTTCGCGTTCTTCACCGCGCTGGACGTCCCGATCGCGATGGGTTTCGTCGGCCTTGACGGGGCCGACGGTTTCGCCGTCCGGCCGCTGCACCATCCCGAGCTGCTCCCTCCCGACAGCGCGGTCGGGTCTGTCGCGCGCGTCCAGGCGGCTCTCTACCTCGCCGCGGTCGCATCGACAGGTGGCCTATCCGTCGATGCGCTCTGAGCGGGGTCCAGACCCCGCACGAGGATCAGCAGCGCCTCGGAGGTCCCCTGCGCATCCTGCCCACCGCCCGCGAGCCGCCGGACGGCCAGGCCCGTCATCAGCGCCACCACCGTCGCCGCGGAGAGCGTGCTCGCGGGCACGCCGAGCGCCGCGAGCGCCGCGGAGGCGATCTGCTCGTGGGCTTGAAAGCAGCGTCGTGAGGCCTCGCGCAGCTCGGGATCGCGCGCTGCGTGCAGATGCAGCTCCAGTTCGGCAATCTGGTTGGGGATGTCCGTGGCCACCGCCGCGATCTGCTCGATCTCCAGCGCCACCTCCTCGACGCTCGCCGCACGTGCCGAGAGCTCTTGTGCGATCCCCTCCCGCCTGGCTGTCTCCTCCTGGACGTACAGCATGAGGCTCTCGCGCAGCAGCTGGGTTTGACTGTTGAAGTGATAGGTGAGCGTCCCCAGCGACACTCCAGCGGCGCTCGCCACGCGCCTGTTCGTGACGGCCCCGACGCCCCCGGTGGCGATCAGCTCCAGCGTCGCCCGCAGGATTCGCTCGCGCACTCCGGGCCCGGCCTTGGCTCCGATCTTGGTCGCAGCTCTCATATCGGCCACCGCACCGCCGCTGGTCGTGGGGTCATCGCTGGCCGGGGGGTCATCGCTGGTCGCAGCTTTCATATCGGCCACCGCACCGCTGCTGGTTGTGGGGTCATGGCTGGCCGGGGGGTCACCCGCGAGGCGTCCGCCGGTCGCAGGCGATCGAACGCTCGCCGCGTTCACGACAGCCCGGGCGCGTCTACCGCCAGCGGCGCGACCCGCTCGTGCCAGCCCTCGACCCGCTCGAGTTGGGCCGCGAGGGACAGGAGCTTGCCCTCGGTGTTGGCTGCTCCCAGCAGCTGCACGCCGAACGGCAACCCGTCGCTGTTCACGCCCGCAGGGACGTTGACACCCGGCCACCCCAGCACGTTCCACGGCCACGCATACGGGCAAGCCGCGGCCATGATCTGATCGGTCGCCCATCCGCCGAGGCCGTCGGTCGCGCCGATCGGCAGCGGCGGGCTGGCGCTGGTGGGCGCGAGAACCACGTCCGCGCGCTGGAAGATCGCGCCGATCCGTCGTTGCAACAGCGGCTCAAGGCGCCGCGCCGCGCCCAGCACCGGTCGTGCGAACCACCGTCCCACGGACGCAGCTGCGCGCGTGCGGTGATCCAGCAGGGAAGGGTCTGGAACGCCGGCGGCCCACTGGTGCACCCCGGCTTGGCCCCGGATGATGAGGGTCAACCCCATCACGCCATAGCGCGGATCGTCCTCGAACACGTGGTGACCGAGGTCGCTCAGCACGCGCCCCAGCCGCTTGACAGCCGCACGGATCTCTGGATCCAGGCGCACGGGCGCGGCGCTGTATGGCACTCCCAGGGAAAGCGCGATCCGCAGCCGGCCCGGCTCGCGGGCCACCGTCTGCGTGTAGGGCTCCAGCGGCGGCGGCGGCGCGTGCAGATCCTCGGGGTGATTGCCGCTGAGCACGTCCAGCAGCAGCGCCGCATCGGCCACGGTCCGCGTAAGCGGCCCGAAGCACGTCAACCCGTTGAACGACTCCGGGTCCGGCCAGGTGGAGATGCGCCCGCGCTGGGGCTTGACCCCGACGAGCCCGCACCAGCCCGCGGGGATGCGCACCGATCCGGCGCCATCCGAGCCCGTGGCGGCCGGCACGATGCCGGCGGCGACCGCCGCCGCGCTGCCGCCACTGGACCCTCCCGGAGTGTGCTCGAGGCTCCAGGGGTTGCGCGTCGCGCCAAACGCCGCGCCCTCCGTGAAGGGGTACAGCCCGATCTCGGGCGTATTGGTCTTCCCCACGATCACCGCCCCCGCCTCGCGCAGACGCCGCACGATCTCGCTGTCGTGGGTCTTTGCCGGGAAGTCTCCCGCGCAGCCGAACGAGGTCGGCTCTCCTGCCATGTCGACATCGTCCTTGACGGCTATCGGCACGCCCAGCAGTGGCGCGCGCTCCCCAGCCGCCAGACGCCGGTCGGCCTCGGTCGCGGCTGCCCGCGCCGACTCGGCGCACACGACGCGAAACGCGTTAAGCGTCGGCTGCGTGGCCTCGATATGCGCGAGCGATCGCTCGATCAGCTCACGCGAGCCAATCGATCCCTGCGCGAGCGCCGTGGCGCATTCGACCAGGTCTGGCGGTTGGTCATGGGTGGCTTGCTTGGCAGTCATGGGTGTGGTCGGTGTCGGTTCGGTCGTGGCCATATTTGGGGGTGCAACTCCAGCATCAGTCGTTCGTTCGAGCGAACGACTGATGAAGCCTGACTATACAGATGACCGCGTACGCACCCCGCTACGGACAGAGCAGCTGAACTCACGCCAAGCCTTCAGAGCGTTCGAGAGCGCTTATTCGCGTATCGGCCATAATCCCAGCGGTGCGCGCCGTCCAGATCGTCGACCTCTCCGGCCCAGACTCTGCGCTCGCGCTGGGTGAGGTCCCAGAGCCCGACTCCCCGCCACAACACCCGCTCACCCCCGGCTCGGGCGTTCTGGTCGAGGTTCATGCCGCGGGGGTGTCCTTCCCGGAGGTGCTCCAGACCCGCGGTCAATACCAGCTCAAACCGCCGCTCCCGTTCGTGCCCGGCAGCGAGATCGCCGGCGTCGTCCGTGAGGCTCCCGGCGATGCGGCGTTGAAGCCCGGCGACCGCGTCGCGGCCTTTTGCGCTCTCGGGGGCTTCGCCGAGCTCGCGGTTGCGCCCGAGTTCCTCACCTACCCGCTGGCGCCCCAGCTTGACTTCGCCCAAGGCGCGGGGCTGATCCTCAACTATCACACCGCCTACTTCGCTCTGGTTCTGCGCGGGCGCTTGACCGCTGGGGAGACCGTGCTCGTGCACGGCGCCGCGGGCGGCGTCGGCACCGCCGCGCTGCAGGTCGCGCGAGGTCTCGGAGCACGCACGATCGCCGTCGTCTCCAGCGACGCCAAGCAGCGCATCGCCGAGCAGGCCGGCGCTGAGGCGGTCGTTCGCTCCGATGGCCCTTGGAAGGACGAAGCGAAGGAGATCTCCGAGGGCGGTGTGCACCTGGTGCTCGACCCGGTCGGCGGGGATCGCTTCACCGACAGCCTCCGCGCTCTGCGCGAGGGCGGGCGCGCAGTCGTCGTCGGCTTCACCGGCGGCTCGATCCCGGAGGTCAAGGTCAACCGCCTGCTCCTTGGCAACACCGAGGTGATCGGCGCCGGCTGGGGCGCTTATGCGATGGCCCGGCCCCAGCTCTGTCGCGACATCGACCTTGCCCTGCGCCCCCTGATCGAGGCTGGCAGCGTCGCCCCGATCGTCGGCGCGCGCTTTTCGCTCGATCGCGTCGCCGACGCCCTGCGCGAGATCGACGAGCGGCGTGCGACCGGCAAGATCGTCCTCGACGTGCGCTCGGGCTGACGGACCGAGGCTCCGAGCCGCGATGGACTTCGCCCACTCGTCCCGCACACAGGATCTCCTGCAGTCGCCTGAGCGCATTCCAGGAGCGCGAGATCACTCCGCGCGAGGAGCCTTATCACCGCGCGCTGCTGGCGAGTACCGACCCCTGGGCATCGGTCCCGCCCGTGATCGAGGAGCTCAAGGCGAAGGCCAGGGACGAGGGGCTGTGGAACCTGTTTCTGCCCCCGGGCTCACAGCTCGCAGGCCAGCCGATCGGCGCCGGCCTCGCAAACGTCGAGTACGCCCCCCTCGCCGAGCACATGGGGCGCTCGTTGATCGCGAGCGAGGTATGCAATTGCAACGCCCCGGACACCGGCAACATGGAGGTGCTGCTGCACTTCGGCTCCGAGGCCCAGCGCGCACGCTGGCTCGCGCCGCTGCTGGACGGGACGATCCGCTCGGCGTTCTGCATGACCGAGCCCGACGTCGCATCCTCGGACGCGACCAACATGCAGGCCACCGCCATCCTCGACGGCGACGAGGTAGTGCTGAACGGCCGCAAGTGGTGGAGCACCGGCATCGGTCATCCGGCGTGTGGGGTGCTGATCTTCATGGGCCTCACCGACCCCGACGATGCCGATCGCTATCACCGGCACTCGATGGTGCTCGTGCCGCTGCCCACGCCCGGTGTGAAGGTCGAGCGGATGCTCTCCACGATGGGCTTTCTGGACGCGCCCGGTGGCCACGGCGAGGTCTCCTTCACCGATGTGCGCCTTCCTGCAAGCGCGATCATCGGCGGTCCCGGCCAGGCCTTTGCGATCGCCCAGGCCCGCCTCGGTCCTGGGCGTATTCACCATTGCATGCGTCTGATCGGCCTGGCCGAGCTGGCCCTGGAGACTGGCCTGCGTGCGGGCGGGCGAGCGCGTCGCATTCGGCAAGCCCCTCGCCAACCTTGGTGGCAACCGCGAGCGCATCGCCGACGCGCGCATCGCGATCGACCAGGCGCGTCTACGCGTCCTGCACGCGGCCTGGCTGATCGACACCGGTTCCCCGGACGCGCTCGGCGCGGTCTCCCAGATCAAGGTCTCGGTGCCGAACATGACCCAGCGCGTCGTCGACATGGCGATCCAGCTGTACGGCGGCGCTGGCCTCAGTGACGACTTCCCACTCGGAGCCGCCTGGACGATCGCCCGCGCTCTGCGCCTTGCCGACGGACCCGACGAGGTTCACCGCGGGGTCGTCGCGCGTCTGGAGCTCGCGCGCCACGGTATCGGCCGCTGGGCCTCCTGACTTGAGCTGTCGGGTCTTCGGGCCGCGGATCTCGCTACCTAACCCGAGGCTGTCGGGTCTCTGCGGACTGCGGGCCTCGCTCGTTTCCCAACCCGACACTGCCGGATCTCGGGCCCAGCTCCTAACCAGACGCTGCCGGATCTTCGCTCACGTCGCCCAAATCAGGTGAATCGGGCTGGAGCGCCGGGCGTCGCGGGGCGACGTTGCTGACGATCACCGCCACGATCGTCACCAGGTACAGCTGCCCGAACAGCGCCTCCAGGACTGACGTCATCCGTGCGGCGGCGGCGACAGGCGCGATGTCTCCGTACCCGACGGTCGTGAGCGTTATGAAGCTGAAGTACACCTCTTCGGCGTGTTTGTCTGAGCCGATGTGACTCAGCACCGGTGAGCCGGCGATCGCGTCCATCACTCCGTATGAGAACCCGAACACCAGCCCCGCCAGCAGGTAGACGGTCAGGGCGCCCATGACCGAGTGCAGGGTCACGCGCCGCTCCACGCGGATGCCGCCGACTACGCCGCGTGTGACGATCACCGCTCCCGCTACCGCCATCAACCCGTTCAGGCCGAACGTGATGCCGCGCTCGGCCTGGCCCTGCCCGGCGATCGCCGCCGCGATCAGGGCCATCGTCGCCACCCCGACCAGCAGCCCGACTCGCTGCCATTGCGCGCGGGTCGCGTCCTCGGCGAACAGCGCCGTGACGACCGTCGCGGCCATCAGCAGAGCCTGCACGAGCCAGGCCACGGGCGTGTCCCGCAGGAGCATCTGCACGCCCGTCGACAGCACCGCCAACAGCAGCACGAGCCCGTACCGATAGCTCCCCTTCAGGTCGGCGACCCTCTGCGCTCGTATCCGCTCGGCCATTGCGCTTCAGACTACGGTCTCCCGCGGTGGAGCGTTCGCCCGATACTTCGTTGCCTCTTATGCGATACCTGATACAAACTTCGACCGATGAAGGTCATCGGGGCTGGACTTCCACGTACGGCGACAACCACCCAGATGTTCGCGCTCGAGCATCTTGGCTTCGGGCCGTGCTACCACATGCGCGACCTGCTCACCGACCTGCCTGCGGGCCTGCCGCTGTGGGAAGCGGCGTTTGACGGGAGCCCCAACTGGGAGCTGATCTTCGGCCCCGCCCAGTCCACCGTCGACTGGCCCTCCGCGCGCTACTACCGCGAGCTGATGGACGTCTATCCCGACGCCAAGGTTCTGCTCAGCGTGCGCGACGGCGAGGCGTGGGTGCGCTCCATGCGCGAGACGGTCTGGGGAATCTTCCACGGGGACTCGGTCATCCACCACACCAGCTCTGCGCGAGCCGTGCTCGATCCGATCTGGCGCCGTTACGTCGATTTGATGGCGCGTATGACTTGGAACGAGGACACGGGCGTGCTCGCCGGCGAGACCTTCACCGACGAGGGCCTGAGCGCGGTCATGCAGCGCTGGAACGACAGCGTCGTCGCGACCGTCCCCGCCGAGCGCCTGCTCGTCTGGGACCCGCGTGACGGCTGGGAGCCGCTGTGCGAGTTCCTGGAGGTCGAGGTTCCCGCCGAGCCGCTGCCGCGCCTGAACGACACGCAGTCCTTCCGGGAGGGCATCATCGGGGGCGCACTCGATACTCTCAACGAGTGGTGGGACGCCCGTGAGCGTCCTCTCACCGGCTTGCACGGCGCTGCGCTCAGCTGACCGCCGACGCTCAGCTGATTGTCGCAAACCGACCGTAAGGACTCTTCGATGGCAGCTGACCTGTTAACCACCATCCGTGCCGAAATCGATGCGCGCCTGGGCGAGTTGCGTCCCCTGCTGGCCGAGTACGAACGGTTGACTTCCGCGACCGACGCGCTCTCCGCGGAGGGCAGTGCGCCCTCCGACTCGCCCGGGCCGTCGGGAGCTCGGCCGTCGGGAGCTCGGTCCTCAGGGGCTCGGCTGTCAGGGGCTCGGCTGTCAGGAGCTAGGCCGTCGGGAGCCGTGTCCCGCCCGCGCAAAGCAGCGAAAAAGACCGTCCGCCCCAAAGCGGCGCGTCCGGCTCGTGGGCGCCCCAGCCGCGCCTCGATCGATCCTGTCGGCCAGGCGATCCTCGCGGCGCTCGAGCACGGCTCACATACCGTTGCCGAGCTGGTCGTTGTAACCGCGCTCCCAGCCCCCGGGATTCGTGACAGCCTGAGGGGTCTGCGCCGGCGGCAGGCGATCACCAAGACCGATCGCGACGGCAAATCCGCCTACGCGCTGCCCGGACCGCCGCGACCGCCTAACCAGCTGCCGGCGGCGCCGTGACTGCAGGCCGCTTGCGTGCCACGCGTGCGGCCTCCTTGCTCCCGAGGAACGGCGTCAGCGCGACGTAGACGAGCTGCGGCGCGAGTCCGGCGATGTCCTCGACGTGCTCGTGCTCGATGTGGTGGTGGAGCACCTGCCAGATGCCTCCCGCGATCGCCTCTGGGGCGATCCCGGGGACAGAGCGTCCGGACGGTGCGTAGTGATATCCGGGCTGCAGATAGGCGGCGAAGGCATGCAGGCCGGTGTCGCGGATTTCGATCGCCAGTGGGCTCGCGCCGAACGTGTCGACGACCGTCAGGTGCGCGTGCGCGGGCTCGGAGGCGAGGTAGTCGAGCAGCGCCCTTACCCCGGCGGCGACTCCCATCGGCCAATCCTCGCCCTGGGCTTCATAGGCCTGCACCGCCACCCCCAGCGCCTGGTGCAAGCCGACCTTTTGCGCGCCCAGGAACGCGTCGTGCTTGGTCGGGTACATCTCGTAGAACGTCTGATGTGACACGTTTGCGCGCCTGGCGATCTCGGGGATCGTCAGCGCCGCGAGGCCCTTCTCGGCGACGATCGCGGCGGTGGCGTCGACGATCCGCTCGCGCTGGTTTTTGACGATGTACTGTCGCGAAAGGTCGTGGCGGCCGCTGGGCAACCGGCCCTCGGCCTGGCGCGCGCGCTCGGAGGCGATGTGCTCGTCCTGATCGTCTTCGGCGTTTGTGTGCTTGCGCCGCGTCGCCTTGGTCGGTGGATTCAGGCCGGCCGGCAGCTTCGCCGGGTAGGACTCGGCCCACGTCGCCAGCTCGTCCGCGAGTCCGGGCAGCGCGCTCGCCTGGCCTCGGCGCAGGCGTGCTGCGGTCACCTCGCGGATGCCCCCGAGGATCACCTTCACGGTCAGGTCGGTCTTGGCGGCGCCGGCGCCGGCAGCGGCGGTGACTCCCTTGCGTTTGCTGGTCGAGCCTCCGTCGCGACCGCTTCCGACCCGGCTGGCGCGGATGCTCTGCTCGAGTGCTTCCAGCGTGCCGTTGCGGCGCTCGAGCGCCTTCGGTCCCGCACCGAAGGCGCCGAGCACCATCAGCGAGACCGCCTCCGGCTCGGCCGCAGCCAGCCCCGCGAAGGCGCGCATCGCCGTGCGCAGGCGCTCGGCCTGCGAGCCCTGCTTGTCGTAGGCGCCCATGATCGTCTGCGCAGTGCGCTTGGCGATCTCGTCGTAGGCGGCCAGGAACAGCTTTTCCTTGTCTGCGTACAGGCTGTAGAAGGTCGGACGTGACACGCGCGCGAGCTTGGTCAGGTCGAGGATCCTGACCGCCTGATATCCGCGCTCGGCGATCAGCTCGATCAGCGCCGTCTGCAGACGTTCGCGCTGATCGCGCTGGACCTCGTCCGGCTCCAATCCGTGCGCGCCCGTCGGCAACCGCCGGTAACGGCCGGTTCCGTTATCGGCCGATGGCTTGCCCGTGTCGCTTGCCGTGGTCAGCGAGGAAGTCTGACGAGGTCGTTTGGGTGAAGCGCCGCGGACCGACATGTTGGCTCCGAAAACCTCCGTTTGACATCGAGCCAGATCAGGGTATCAAACCCGCCGCCGCCCGGTCAACCCCCAATCCCTCGATCCGCCCCCAATCCTCGATCCGGCTGGCTCTCAGCGGCACGCTGGCCCTTAGCCGTCCGGCTGGCTCTCAGCGGCACGCCGGCTCTCAGCGGCGCGCTAGCCCTTGATTGCGTGAGAAGTCCCCAATACCGCCCCGGCGGCGTTCAGCGCCTGCACGGCGACGTAGGCCTCGGGAGCCGGCGTTGCGAGCGTTGTCTCGAACCCGCTCTTTGGCGCGCTTGCCACCGTGATGAGCTGCGACGGCGAGGGTCCCGCGAGCACGTTCCAGCTCGCGACTTCGGTAGCGCCGTTCCAACTGGCGTAGACGGTCACCGGCGCGCTGGGACTCGCCGTGCTCGCCGCAACTGCGGGGGGGCTCGCCGGCGTTCCCGTCCAGGGGAAGCGGTAGCTGCGGTAAGACTCGTAGGAGCCGTGCATGTGCGCGTCGTAGAGCAGCTGCCCGCTGGAGCTGAACTCCGAGATATAAGGCTCCGAGCCCCAGCCGACGAACACGTCGCCGTTGGCGAGCATTTGCACATCGCCTTGGCTGGCGGAAGAGAGCCCTCGGGAGTGCTCGTAGCGGGCGAGCAGCGTGTCCGTCTTGGCCTGCGGATCGACCGATAGGACGATCGCCCGCGACTGCGGATGGACCTTCGGGACCGCGCCGTTGTCGAACACGCTGATCGTGCCGTTCGCCTGCACGGTCGCGTCGTGCTGGAACGCCGTCGCCGCGCCATTCAGCGGCTTCACTTCCCCGTGCTTGCCGCCGACGCGCAGCCTCACCTGGCCCGTCGTCGTGTCCAGCGCATACAGCGTCCACGTGTTGCGGGCGCTGATCAGCGTCTCACCGTCGGCGAGCTGGTCGATCGAGTTGATGTGAAAATAGTCGAACGGCCATGTGGTGCTCGTGCCTACCGCCGGGCTGTAGGAGTCGCCGAGGGGGACATGGTCGAGGCTGTGCCACTCGCGCCGCACCAGCCCGGTCTTCAGGTCGATTTCCTGGAACACGCTGTCCGTCACCGCCCCGCCGCTCGGCCCGCCGACCGCGGACAGGTTGCAGGCGACGGGGTTGAACACCGTCAACAGGCCTGTGCCTTCGGGCGTGATGTGAAAGTCGTGCAGGTCCGCCTTGTATCCGTTGCCGGCGTGCACGCGCCCGATCTGCGTGTAGGAGCTCGAGTAGATCATCTCTTCGCCTTCGCCGAACCCCTGTGGGGGGATGTATCCCTGCCACCACGTGAGGACCGGCTTGCCGTCGTACTGCTGCACCTGCAGGTTGGTCGCCGCCGCTTCTCCCGCCAGCGGGTCGAACCACACCAGTTCGCCGGTTGCGCTGAAGATCTCCGGCCCGCTGGGACCAGGCCCCGAATAAGGGGCGGTGAATATGTAACCGGGCGCTGTCTGCCCCGAGTTCGCCGTCACCGCGAGCACCGGCGGCTGCAGCGTGGGGGCGGAGTGGAAGTGCTGCTCCTCGTTGGGGTCGCGCGCCGCCTTGGCGGCGGGGATGTTCGGGATGCTGTCCTGATGGGCGACGACGAACTGGTAGGCGAATGGCCTCGTCCCCGCGCTCGTCTTCACGCGTCCACGCACGGTCACGGTCTCGCCGGGGTCCAGCGGCCGTGACGGGACGAAACTGGCTCCGTCTCCCTGCGAGTACGCCAGCAGCCGCCCGGAGTGGGCTCCGCTCTGGGAGCCGCTCACAGAGATCGCGCCGAGCGTGCTCGCCGGCGCTCCCAGCAGGCTGATCTGCGTGTGCGCCGAGGCGTCGTATGAGTTCGGCAGTGGCGAGACCGCCACGCTCGTGCCGGGCAGCACGGCCGAGCGGTTCAACTGCGCCGGCACGCACTGTGGCGCGGCGGGCGCTCTGTAAGCGGCGTTCTCGGCGGCGATCCGCTTCGACCCGAACGCGAGCGCCCCGGCGCTCGACAGCGCTACCAGGGCGCCGCCGATGATCAGGGTTTGGCGCAGGCGCCGGTGGGTGTCTTCGTGTCCTGGGCTCACGTTGCACACGCCGGTTGGCCGGCTGACCGATCCTAACCTCAGGACACGATGGCGCTGTAAGAAGTTGCTGATGATTTCCGGAGCGTTCCGTAAGAAGCGCTCCGTTTCCCGAGAAGCTCTCAGAAGACGGGGGTCTCGCGGTAGTCGCCGAATACTTGCTGCAGCGACTCCACGATCTCGCCCTCACTCGCGTGGGCCCGCGCGCAGTCGAGCAGCGGATCCATCAGGTTGCGCTCGGAGTGCGCGGCCGCCTCGCGCAGGGCCGCCAGCGTGCGCTCCACCGCGGCGCCGTCGCGTCTGGCGCGCGCGGATTGCAGGCGGTCGGTCTGCTTGCGTTCCAGGGCCGGGTCCACGCGCAGGGTCGGGATCGGATCCTCGTTCTCCTGCACATACCGGTTGACGCCCACCACGACCCGCTCGCCCGCGTCGATCTCGCGCTGCAGCTCAAACGCGGCGTCGGCGATCTCGCGCTGGGGGTAGTTGCGCTTGACGGCCTGCACCATCCCTCCGAGCTCGTCGATCTTCGCGAAGTACTCATAGCAGCGGCGCTCCATCTCGTCGGTCAGGGCCTCCACGTAGTAGGAGCCCCCGAGCGGATCGGCGGTCGCCGCGACGCCGGTCTCGTGCGCGATCACCTGCTGGGTTCGCAGCGCGACCCGGACGGCCGCCTCGGTCGGCAGCGCCAGCGCCTCGTCGTAAGAGTTGGTGTGCAGCGACTGGGTTCCCCCGAGCACCCCGGCGAGCGCCTCGACGGTCGTGCGGACGATGTTGTTCAGTGGCTGCTGCGCGGTCAGGCTGACCCCGGCGGTCTGGGAGTGAAACCGCATCAGCAACGAGCGCTCGTTGCGCGCGCCGAACGTATCGCGCAGCTCGCGGGCCCAGATGCGCCGGGCGGCGCGGTACTTGGCGATCTCCTCGAAGAAGTCGATTTGAGCGTTGAAGAAGAAGGACAGCCTCGGCGCGAAATCGTCCACGTCAAGCCCCCGGGCGATCGCCTGCTCGACGTAGGTCAAGCCGTCCTTGAGCGTGAACGCGAGCTCCTGCTGGGCCGTGGACCCGGCCTCGCGGATGTGGTAGCCGGAGATCGAGATCGGATGCCAGCGGGGCATGTGGTGGGTGCACCACTCGATCATGTCGCCGCACAGCCGCATCGCAGGGTCGATCGGGAAGCACCACTCCTTTTGAGCGATGTACTCCTTGAGGATGTCCGCCTGGATCGTGCCCGCCAGGCGCTCGGGCGGCACGCTCTCAGCCTCTGCGGCCACCACATAGAACGCGAGCATGATCGCCGCGGGCGCGTTGATCGTCATCGACACGCTCACCTCGCCGAGGTCGATCCCCGCGAACAGGGTCTGCATGTCGTCCAGCGTGTCGATCGCCACGCCCTCGCGGCCGACCTCCCCGAGCGAGCGCGCGTGGTCGGAGTCGTGGCCCATCAGCGAGGGCATGTCAAACGCCGTGGAGAGCCCCGTCTGGCCGTGGTCGAGCAGGTAGTGAAACCGCTCGTTGGTCTCCTCGCTCGTGCCGAACCCGGCGAACTGGCGCATCGTCCACAGCCGGCCGCGATACATCGACTCGTAGACCCCCCGCGTATAG
This sequence comes from uncultured Solirubrobacterales bacterium, assembly GCA_963705245.1. Taxonomy (GTDB): domain Bacteria; phylum Actinomycetota; class Thermoleophilia; order Solirubrobacterales; family Solirubrobacteraceae; genus Palsa-744. Next base: position 1,196,365 of record OY970062.1, read on the forward strand.
GGGTACTCGCCCGGTCGCCCGATCGGATCCTCGGGACCGCCGATTCCAGCTGGCAGGTCGGCCGCGGTGTACAGCGCCGCAACCGGCTCGCCGGATAGGGTCCGGTCAGTGGCCTTGCTGTCGGCGTCTGCTTGCGGGCGCGAGGTCGCGTCGATTGCCATGACTGCACGAGATCCTACCGTCCGCCAGCCTCCGTTCTCGGCTTTGCCAGGGAGATCCTTGCGTACGATCGCGTGCGTTCGCGCGCTCGCCGTCCTCGCTTGTCTGGGCGCGGGCGTGCTGGCGGGGTGCGGTGGCTCGGGCTCGGGCTCGTCTTCCTCCAGCTCGTCTGCCGCAGCCGTGCACGACGGCTCGGGGCGTTTGACGCATGCCACGCTGATCCTCGACTTCGTCCCGAACGCCGTGCACGCGGGCGTCTACCGAGCGCTGGCCGCCGGGTATTACAAGCAGGAGGGGATCGATCTGCGTGTCGTGCAACCGAGCGCGACGACCGACACACTCAAGCTGATCGATGCCGGCAGCGCTCAGTTCGGGCTCGCCGACGGCAGCGACGTCGCGGGGTTGATCGCCCATGGAGGGGACGCGCAGGCGGTGATGGCGATCGTGCAGCGTCCGCTTGGCGGACTGATCGCCTCGGCTTCCGAGCACCTGCGCTCGCCCATCGACCTGCAAGGCAGGACGGTGGGGATCACGGGCGTGCCCTCTGACACGGCGGTGCTCGACACCGAGGTGCGCCACTCAGGCGGAGATCCGGCGAAGGTGCACGTGGTGACGATCGGCTTCAATGGCGCGCAAGCGCTTGCCGCCGGCAGGATTGCCGCGTTCACCGGGTTCATCCCCGATGACGGCGTGCAGCTGCAGGTGAGTGGGCATCCGATCACGGCGTTCGCGCTCGACCGCAACGGGGGGCCTTCGTACCCGGGCCTGGTCGCGTTCACGACGCGCCGGCTGATCGCGAGCGATCCGGGGCTCGTGCGCGGGTTCGTCGCGGCGACCGCGCACGGGTATGAGGACACGCTCGCCGACCCGGCGCGCAGCCTGGCCGATCTGCTGCGCGCGAATCCGACGCTGCAGCCGCAGTTCACGCGCGCGTCGCTGCGCGCGTACCTGCCCCTGTTCGACGGTCGGTCCACCGGTGAATCTGCCGGTGAATCCGCTGGGGCCTCTGCGATCGCCCGTGGCGGCGCGCCCGTTCCGTTCGGGACGTTGCAGTCGCGGAACATCGCGGCGATGTCCAGTTGGATGCTCGCCACGGGCCTGATCGACGCCCCGATCGCGCCCGGGCGCTACGGGACGAACCGGTTCCTGCCGGGCGCCTGAGAGCGCATGCGGAGTCGCGATCTCGCTCAGAGACAGCCCTCAGAGCAGCCATGTTGCCGCCAGGCGCGGTAGTCTGCGCGCTCGCTGTTCGCACAAACAGAAGAAACCGGAAAGGGAGCTCCTCAAATGAACAAGTCTCAGCTGGTCGACGCGGTCGCCGCCGACAGCGGTCTCTCCAAAGCCGACGCCGGACGCGCGGTCGAGTCGGTCATCGGAACTGTCAGCAAGACCTTGAAAAAAGGCGACGAGGTGAGCATCACCGGGTTCGGCAAGTTCTCGGTCGTCAAACGCGCTGCGCGTCAGGGCGTCAACCCGCGCACGGGCGAGCGTGTGAAGATCAAAGCTTCGAAGGCGCCGAAGTTCAGCGCGGGCGCGACGTTGAAGCAGGCCGTGAGCGGCAAGAAGTAAGACTCGCTGTCATGGCTATGGTGAGCGAGCTGCGAGCTTCCCGGGTTCGACTACACCGACCCGTCGCTGAGGGGGGAGCGCTTTCACGATGCCATGCGCGAGCTTCGTGCCCGGGGCTGGCTCGCCTCCGGGCCATACGGATACATCGTGCTCGACCGCGAGGCGGGCGAGTGGTGGTTGCGCACGCGCGAGGCGATCTTCCCGGGGATGACGATCGCCGAGATCTTCGACGTGCGCGAAGGGCCGCTGCGGGAGCAGATGGAGCGGAACATCCTGCATGTGAACGGGCCCGATCACACGAGATTGCGGAGCCTCGTGAACCCGGCTCTGAGCGCGCGGGCGGTCGAGCGGTACCGGCCGGCGATGCGCGAGTTTCTGGAGGGGCTGCTCATCGACGCGCGGGGGTCCGGCACGGGCGCCCGCGGCGGGTCGGGAGACGGAGATGGGATTGTGCGGTGCGAGTTCGTGGAGGCGTTTGCCAAGCCCTACCCTTCGCAGACGATCGCGCGGGTGATGGGCGCTCCGATCGAGGACGCGCCAAAGCTGCACCACTGGTCGAACTGGATCCAGCGCCAGTTCGACGCGGCGGGCATGGCCACCGAACGCGACGGGATCGAGCAGGCCGTGCGCGAGTTCTACGAGTACGCGGAAGCGCTCGTCGCGGCGCGGCGGCAGGACCCGGGGGAGGACCTGATCTCGATCCTGATCGCCGCCGAGGAAGCCGGTGAGCGACTGGATGACGTCGAGTGCATCAACCTCGTGTTCAACGTGCTTGTCGGCGGGGTGGATACGACCCAGAGTCAGCTCGCGCACACGATCAGGCTGCTTGCAGAACACCCCGAGCAGTGGAGGCTCCTGGTGGAGGACCCGTCGCTCGCCGAGCGGGCGGTCGAGGAGTCGCTGCGCTTCGAGCCGATCACGCCGTTCACGGCGCGGATCACGACCGCGGAGGTGACGTATCGCGATGTGACGTTTCCCGCGGGGACGGTCGTGATGGTGTGCGCGTTCACGGGCAACCGCGACCTCGACGAGCCCGGCGGGGGCGAAGCGTCGGATGAGTTCGACATCACCGCGGACAGGGGGAACGCGCGGGCGCTGACGTTCGGCGCGGGCGTGCACTACTGCCTGGGCGCGAACCTCGCCCGGCTGGAGCTGCGCGAGGCGCTCACGTTCATGGCCGAGCGGATGCGCGATCTGGAGCTCGACGGGGAGGTCGAGTACGAGACCATCATGGGCATCTACGGCCTGGCGCGGCTGCCGATCCGGTTCCGTTTGGCTGCGTAGCCGCGCGAAACTGCACGTTACGCGTGTGCGGCGCGGTCCTGTCGGGAGCTGTTGATGGGTGAGCCGGGAGCCAGCTCTTGCATCTGATTGCTGTCGGCGCCGCTCACCGCAGCCGTTGGCGGCGCGGGAGCGCTTATTGGTTGGAATAATTCGCAGGGGGGTCGGAACGCGTCAAGGAGCGACACGCAGGTGGAGATGGCAATGTCGAACGGATCAAGAGCGGCGGTCGCGGTCTGTGCTGCGGTCATGGTCGTGCTGGCGGGCGTCGCAGGCGTGGCGCGCGCGGAGGCGGGCGAGTATCACGTGTATTCGTGCAGGACACCGTCGGGTGCGGTCGCGCCTGCGGATGGGTGGAGCGGGTCGGTAGCACCGGTCAGCGAGTTTTACAACCACGCGCTGGACACATGCGGTAGCAGGGGAGCGCTGATTGCTGCGCTGGGGGATGCGACGACACACGCGGTGGCGACCGACACCGCGATATGGACGTTTGCGGCACCAGTTGGCAATAAAATTGCTGGTGCAACACTCTGGCGTGCTGGCGACAATGGAGGTGGAGGCGTCGTCGGTGAGACGTATCAGTTCTGGCTGGCAGGACCCACTGAATCCGAACTCTTTGCAGAATGCATTTACACGTTGCATTGCAATGGGGTGGGTGATCTCGAACAGCCCTTGTCGGAATCGAATCGTCTAGTTGTGCCAAGCAGCCATCTCGGCACCAACCTTTATCTGATTGCCTCTTGCGGAGGTTTCAGCGGGTACGAATGTATGGCTGGCAAAGGAGACGCAAACGGATACGCCGCAGCGGTGTACCTGTACGCCGCCGACATAACGCTCGAACAGAACGCGGGCCCGAGCGCGAGCAACGTGAGCGGTGAACTTGCAACTGCACCTGCCGTGCGGGGCACGAGCGACGTGGTGTTCGACGCGAGCGATCCCGGAGCGGGCGTGTACGAAGCGGTGTTCAGCGTCGACGGCCAGGTTGTGCAGAGGACGGTCGTGGACAGCAACGGCGGGCACTGTCAGAACGTCGGTGGCACGAGCGACGGGCTGGCGGCGTTTCTGTACACGCAACCGTGCAAGCCGAACGTTAGCGTGGACGTCCCGTTCGACACGACCAGTGTGAGCAATGGCGTGCATCACCTCGTCGTGAGCGTGACCGACGCGGCCGGGAACAGCGCGCCCGTGCTCGATCGTGAGATCACGATCGCCAACCCGCCTGCGCCGGGCACGCCGGGCCCGCCAAACGGGACTAACGCCTCGGCGCAAGCGACCCTGAGTGCAGGCTGGGTCGGCGCGAAGAAGGCGCGGATCGCGAGCGTGTACGGCAGCGCACACACGATCGCGGGCAGGCTCACCAGCCCCGGGGGGACGCCGATCGCGGGAGCCGCGATCGACTGCACGGCCACCCCTGCTTACACCGGCGCGAAATCTGTGACGATGGCCTGTCCGAAGACCGGAGCGGACGGACGCTTCACGGTGAAGGTGCCGGGCGGTGAGAGCTCGCGCACGGTGAAGCTCGCATACCGCGAGCATCTCGGCGATGCGCTGCCGGTGGCGACACGGACGCTCGGCCTGACCGTGAGGGCCGGGGTCAAGCTCGGCGTCAGCCCGCACACGACGAGCGTCGGTCAGAGCATCCACTTCACCGGCGCGCTCCTGGGCGGGCCGATCCCTCACGGTGGCAAGCAGCTCGTGCTCGAGGCACGCTCGCCGGGTGGGCAGTGGATCGAGTTCGACGTGGTCCGAACGAATCGCCGGGGCAAGTATCACGACTCCTACCGGTTCAAGTTCCCCGGCCCAGTCGATTACGGCTTCAGGGCGCTAAGCGAATCCGAAGCCGATTTTCCGTTTGCCACGGGCGCGTCGAACACAGTGCGCGTGCACGAGCGTTGAAAGCGCATCGTGATGTACAAGTGATGGTATGATGTAGCCATAATGGTGGTTCGTACTCAGATCACTCTTGACGCAACTGCGCATCGCCGTGCCAAGCGTCGTGCTGCCGACCTGGGAATCTCTTTCGCTGAGTACGTCAGACGGGTGCTGGACCGCGAGCTCGGCGACGAGCCCAAGGGCGATATCAGCGAAATTTTCGGCCTGTTCGACTCAGGCGTCTCCGACGTCTCCAGCAACGTAGACAAATACCTCGGCGAAGCGCTCTGGCAAGAGCACCTGCGTAAGACCGGGCAGTCCGAACGTTGAGTCTGTTCATCGACACATCGGCGTTCTACGCCGCCGTCGATTCCCGCGACCGATATCACACACGCGCGACCGACCTGCTGCGCGACGCTGACGGTCTGGTGAGCACCGACCATGTGCTCGTCGAGTCGTGGCGGCTCATACGCGATCGGGGTGGCCATGAGAGCGCGGAGCGCTTTTGGGCTGGGATTCGTGGCGGCCTGGCAACCGTTGAGCCGGTCTTGCTCGGTGATCTCGACACCGCCTGGCGAATCGGCGAGGTTTTCTCCGACCAGGGCTTCTCGATCGTGGACCGGACCAGCTTCGCGGTCATGGAGCGCCTTGGCATCGCCAGTGTTGCGAGCTTCGACGATCACTTCGCGATCTATCGCTTCGGTTCGCGGCGCGAGCGCGCCTTTGAAGTCAGGCGCTGAGGCAATACGGCGTATTTCGTCTGTCTAGGCCAGGGTGTGGCTCGGGTATGGCATGCCCGACGGGAGCGTTCGCGGTGTGTACTGCCCGATGCATCGGGCAGAGCGCGAGGAACGGCTCGGATACGATCCCGAGCTTGTCCTCACAGCAGCCGCCGGATACGCAAGCTGGTCCGAACGTTCCCGAGCGCCCGACGCTCGACGGGCTCGAGGAGAAGTGGAGCGAGGCATGGGAGCGGGAGGGCGCATATCGCTTCGATCGTGATGCTCCGCGGGAGCGCGTGTTCTCGATCGACACGCCTCCGCCGACCGTCAGCGGATCGCTGCACGTCGGGCACGTTTTCTCCTTTACGCACACCGATGCGATCGCGCGCTACCAGCGGATGCGGGGGAAGGCGGTCTTTTACCCGATGGGCTGGGATGACAACGGCTTGCCGACCGAGCGGCGCGTGCAGAATCACTTCGGCGTGCGCTGTGACCCGTCGGTCGCCTACGACCCGGACTTTGTCCCGCCCGAGGACGGTGGGGGGTCTGATTCAAAGGAGCCCGTCTCGATCTCGCGCCCCAACTTCGTCGAGCTGTGTCTGGCGCTGACCGAGACCGACGAGCAGGCCTTCGAGGAATTGTGGCGCAGGCTCGGGCTGTCAGTGGATTGGTCGATGACCTACACGACGATCGGCGAGGTCGCACAGCGCATATCGCAGCGCTCGTTTCTCGATCTGCTCGCTCGCGGTCAGGCCTACCAGCTGGAGGCTCCCACGCTGTGGGATGTCGACTTCCAGACGGCTGTCGCCCAGGCCGAGCTCGAGGACCGCGAGCGTCCCGGGGCGATGCACCGCGTTCGTTTCGGCCGCGCGCCCGGGGAGCCCGCCGCCGGCGACATCTCCGCCGTTGGCTCCCCCGCCGAGGACATCTCCGCCGCCGGAGACATATTGATCGAGACGACGCGCCCCGAGCTGATCCCCGCGTGCGTGGCGCTGCTGGCTCATCCCGAGGACGAGCGCTGGAGCGGGCTCGTCGGCGGGGAGGCGCTGACCCCGCTGTTTGGCACGCGGGTGCCGGTGCTCGCCCACCCGTTGGTGCAGGCCGACAAGGGTACGGGTCTCGTGATGGTGTGCACGTTCGGTGACCTGACCGACGTCGTCTGGTGGCGCGAGCTCAGCCTGCCGGTTCGCGCTGTGCTGGGGGAGGACGGTCGCCTGCTGGACGTGCCGTGGGGCCAGGATGGGTGGGAGTCCGAGGACGTAGTCCGCGCGCGCGCGGACTACGAGCAGCTGCGTGGCAGAACCATCAACCAAGCGCGCCGTGGCATCGTCGAGCTGCTGCGCGCATCAGGCGATCTGATCGGCGAGCCCGAGCCCGTCAATCGCGCCGTGAAGTTCTTCGAGAAGGGCGAGCGGCCCGTCGAGATCGTCACCAGCCGCCAGTGGTTCTTCAAGACGGTCGAGCATCGCGACGCTCTGATCGAGCGCGGCCGTGCGCTTCAGTGGCATCCCCCATATATGCGCGCCCGTTATGAGGACTGGGTCAACGGCCTGACCGGCGACTGGTGTGTCAGCCGCCAGCGCTTCTTCGGGGTGCCGTTTCCGGTCTGGTACCCGGTCGACCAGGCCGGGACGACTCTCTACGAGCAGCCGATCGGCGCGGGCGAGGAGCAGTTGCCGGTCGATCCGTCGACCGATGTGCCCGAGGGATACAAGCAGAGTCAGCGCGGACAGCCGGGCGGGTTCGCGGGCGATCCGGACGTGATGGACACGTGGGCGACGTCGTCGCTGACGCCGCAGATCGTCGGTCGGGCAGGCGAAGATGATGAGTTGTTCAAGAGGGTGTTCCCGATGGATGTGCGCCCCCAAGCGCACGACATCATCAGGACATGGCTGTTCTCCACGATCCTGCGCTCGCACCTGCAGGAGGACGCGCTGCCGTGGCGCAACGCCGCGATCTCTGGCTGGGTGCTCGACCCGGATCGCAAGAAGATGTCCAAGTCCAAGGGCAACGTCGTCACGCCGATGCACTTGCTGGAGGAGCACGGGGCGGACGCCGCGCGTTACTGGGCCGCCAACGGCCGGCCGGGGACGGACACCGCGTTTGACGTCCAGCAGATGAAGGTCGGTCGGCGGCTGGCGGTGAAGCTGCTGAACGCGTCGAAGTTCGCGCTCGCCGACCTGCCGCCCGCGGGCGAGCGGCTGACGAGCCCGCTGGATCGAGCGATGATCGGGCGATTGGCCGCGGTCGTGCAGGATGCGACGGCCAGCTTCGAGGATTACGACTACGCGCGTGCGCTGCAGCGCACGGAGGACCTGTTCTGGTGGTTCTGCGACTTCTACCTGGAGCTCGTCAAGGGCCGTCGCTATGACTCTGGCGAGGACGCGGTCGGCGCCGCGTCTGTCAGTCGCGCGCTGCGCCTGTCCGTCTCGACGTTTCACCGTCTGTTCGCTCCGTTCCTGCCGTTCGTAACTGAGGAGGTGTGGTCGTGGTGGCAGTCGGACTCGGTCCATCTCGCTCCGTGGCCTGACGCCGCCGAGCTCAGGTCCGAGCTGGCTCGCGCTGACGCCGAGTCTGTTCAAGCTGACGCTGAGCTGGAGCACGACGGTCGTGAGGAGGACGAGGCCCTGGCGGTCGCCGCCGATGTGCTGCGCGAGGTGCGCAAGGCCAAGTCTCAAGCCCAGCGACCGATGCGGGCGCCCGTGCGGCTCGTGCGCGTTCACGACACTCCCGCGCGCCTGCGGGCGCTTCAGCTCGGCCTCGGCGATCTCTTGCAGGCCGGTGCGATCGAGCGGGTCGAGCCGGTCGAGTCAGACGAGTTCGCGGTCGAGGTCGAGCTTGCCTAGAGCCCTGAGATAGGGTCTCGGCCGTGGAGAGAACGCTGACGGCCGATCTGCAGAGCAAGGTGGGCGAGCGCGCGAGCGTGCGCGGTTGGGTGCAGGCCATACGCGACCAGAAGCGCGTGCAGTTCGTCGTCGTCCGCGACGAGGCTGGAGCCGTGCAGGTCGTGCTCGGCAAGGACGATCCTCCGAGCCAGCTCAACGAGGCCGTATCTGCGCTCACGCCCGAGTCGGCCGTGACTGTCACCGGGTCGATTGTCGCCGACGAGCGCGTGAACCTCGGTGGCTTGGAGCTGCAGCTCCAGGAGCTGCAGCTCGACTCACCCGCGGAGCCCGAGTTGCCGATCGCGCCCGACTCCGCTCTGGACAAGCGCATCGACTGGCGCTACCTCGACCTGCGCCGTCCCGACCGCCGGTTGATCTTCGAGGTGCAGAGCACCGTCGAGCACGCCATGCGCGAGTACTGGCGCTCAGAGCGGTTCATCGAGATCCACACTCCCAAGATGATGGGCTCCGCCAGCGAGTCCGGGGCCGAGCTGTTCAAGGTCGAGTACTTCGACACGACCGCCTACCTGGCGCAGTCGCCTCAGTTCTACAAGCAGATGGCGATCGCGGGCGGGTTCGAACGCGTCTTCGAGGTCGGCCCCGTGTTCCGCGCCAATCCCTCCTTCACCTCGCGCCACGACACCGAGTTCACGAGCGTCGATGTCGAGATCGCCTGGATCGACTCGCACGAGGACGTGATGGCCTTCGAGGAGCGTTGGCTCGCGCATGTGCTGGGGGCGGTCAAGGATCAGCACGGGGAGGAGATCGAGCGGACGTTCGGCGTTGAGGTCGTGGTCCCGACTGTGCCGTTTCCGCGGATCACGCTCGCGCGCGCGAAGGAGATGCTCACAGACAGCGGTCACGACTCCGTGGGTGGGCGGGGCCCCGATCAAGACCACGACCTCGATCCCCCGAGCGAGCGTGCGCTGTCCGCGCTGGTCGCGTCCGAGTACGGCCACGAGTTCGCGTTCGTCACCGACTATCCCTCGACGGTGCGCCCCTTCTACCACATGCGCCATCCCGACGATCGGACTCTCACCCGCAGCTTTGACCTGCTCTGGCGCGGCCTGGAGCTGACGACCGGCGCCCAGCGCGAGCACCGTCACGATGTCCTGCTCGCCCAGGCGAAGGACAAGCACGTCGACCCCGGCCCGATCGGCTACTACCTCGACTTCTTCCGCTACGGAGCCCCACCGCACGGCGGCTTTGGCTTCGGGTTGACCCGTCTGTTGATGCAGCTGCTGGGGCAGGACAACGTCCGTGAGGTCACGTTTTTGTATCGCGGGCCTCATCGACTGATGCCGTAGGGGTGGGCAGGGAAGCGGCTACACCCGAATGACCCGCAGGCCACCGACGCCGTCGACTGGGCCGAAGTCTTCGTCTTGGGTGATGACGGGTATTTGGTGTGCGAGTGCCGTCGCGGCTATCCAGAGATCGTTCACGTTCAGCCGGCGCCCGGACTCGGCGAGATGCACGCGCAACAGCGCCCACGACGCCGCTACGGTCTCGTCGACGATGAGGACTTCGAAATCGCTGAGGGTCTCCAGCGTCGCCAGTCTGCGAGCGCGCACGTCGGTATCGCTCGCTGCAAGCACACCTGCTTGCAGCTCGCCGACGGTGACTGCGGATATGGCCGACTCTTCGGGCAGGAGATTGCTCTCAATGTTGCGTCCCGTCTCCAGCGCGATGAACACGCTCGTGTCGAGCAGACCGCGTGTCTCTGCTGCCGCCTGGCCGGTTGTCACTAAGTGCTCAGCGTCATCGACTTCCGCTGTCACTCAATTGGCCCAAGTTCGTCGGTCGTTTCGCCGGCAAGCCTAGCGAGATCGTCGCGTAGACCTGGGTCCGCCTGTACGAGGGCGAGGCGTCGCATGAGCTCCTCGCGTGGAATCCAATGTCGTCGGCCGCGATCGAAAGGCACGAGTGAGGCTACGGGCTTACCACGAGTGGTCACTACGATCTGCTCGCCAGCTCCCACCCGACGCAGAAGATCGGCAGTGTTGTTGCGCAGTTCCCTGGAGGGGACTTCCGTCACCACGCGACGATTGTAGCACTTCCGTAGCAGCAGTTAGCTCAACCTTCAGGTCGGGATGCGTCAGCGGACAGCTGCTGAGACACGGGTCTGGGACATTTTAAGGCTCGAAATCCCGTAACGCCCGTGTTCAAGAGGTATACCCGACATGTTGAACCGGACATTCAAGCGCTCTTTTTGCGGTACGACAATCGCTGGAGCAATCGCAGAGCGTGCGACTATTCGCAGTCAAACGGGCTACGCAGCCGTGACCACGGCCCCACCCTCGCGCAGCCGCCCCAACGTGGTGCGTACCGCCTCGCGAGCATCGGCGGGCTCCAGGATGGCCGCGTCGCCGGCTTCCTTGAGGATCTCGCGCACCAGCCAGTCGACGCCGGCGAAGCTCAGCTCGACGATGACCGAGCCGTCGGCGCGCTCCTGCACCACGCGGCGGGCCTCGCGCGCCCAGCGGGCGCGCTCGGGGGAGACCCATACGCGTGCGCTGCGCGATGCCTGCACCTCGCCGGTGCGCAGCCAGCCGTCGACCTCCGCGGCGGGATCGACCTCCGGGCGCGGCTCGAACGTGCTGTCTGAGATCTGTGCGCGCTTGATCCGGTCCAGGCGGAAGTGGCGCACGCCGTTGCGGTCGGGATCAAAACAGGCGACGTACCATCCCTCGCGCCCGTTCGTGAGCGCGTATGGCTCGACTCGGCGGTGGGAGATCTCGTCCTCGTTCTCCTTGAAGTACTCGAGCTCGATCAGTCGACGCTCGACGATCGCGGTGGAGACAAGGCGTGCCAGATCGGCGTCGTCGCCGGCGGCGTGCGCCACCTGCAGTCCGTGCTCCATCGGGTCCTCGCCGAGGGCCGCGACGATCTTCTCTCGCGCGCTCGACAGCGAGCCCTCGGGGATGTGCTCGCCGATCAGGTCGATCGCCGCGACCAGCGCCTTGCCCTCTACCGGCAGCAGGCGCGCGGGGCGGTCGAAGTTGTCGCTGTAGGGCTCGGGGTCGACTTCGATGATGCCCACTCCCTCATCCGTCTCGGTGATCTCCGCATACAGCACGTAGGAGCCTCCGCCGAAGTTGACGACGTTCAGCACGTTCACGTCCTCATGCAGCTCCTCCTCGCTGATCTGCAGTCGCTCGCACACGTCCTCGATCAACACGGGCTCGCCGGCACGGCCGGCCTGGATGAGGATGCTTGCGAGCGTCACCAGCCGGGCGAATCGCTCGGGCCTGATCGCGGCGTCGCTCCCGCGCCCGCCGGAGGACGATGTCTCCTCGCCGTCGCCTCCCGCCGCGCCACGGCGTCCGCTGCGGGCCCGGGACGGTCTGCGTTCGCTGGAGGAGCGGCTCGCCGCCGCGGTCGAGGCTCCCGTCCCGGCGCCCTGTGCAACCTCCATCGCCGCCTCGAGGAAGCCCTCGCCGTGACGCTCCCACAGCAGCTCCAGGCGCCGGCCAAGCTCGTCTGTCAGCTCCTGGGGCCCGAGCAACCGCGCGTTCGCGCCCAGTCCGAGCACCCATGCGACGATCGTGCGGGGACTGGAGTACTCGGTGGCGAACATCACGTCGCCCTCTGTGGCATCGACTCCCTCGAGGGCCTCGCCGCTGGGCCCCTCCCTGCTGCTCCCGGTGTCCGTCTCACCATCGCCTTGCACGCTGATCTCCCCATAGCGGCCAAAATGGCGCTGCACCTGCCAGGCGATCCGCTCAGAGATGAGCACCTTGGCGAGGCCCACCCGATCGCCGAGCTGCCAGTCCGCGCGGCGCGCGTACGCGCGTGGGTCGAAGTCCTCGGGCCGGCGGAAGTCGTGCTCGGCCTTGGTCGCGTAGGAGACCTTGCCGCGGATCCGTGACAGCCTGAACACGCGGATCGCATCGCGCTCGTGTGCGTGTCCGAGCAGGTAGAACTGGCCACCCTGGAACAGCAGGTGGTAGGGGTCCAGACGCCGCGGGCCGATCTCGTCACGCTCCATCGTGTAGTAGTCGAACGTGATCGTCTTGTTGCGGAAGATCGCCGTCTCGACCTTTGCCAGCCTCGCCGAAAGCTCATGGCCACCGGCGGAGGCCGTGATGCCGAGCCCGACCGAGCGCTGCTCGGGGGCTCGCAGCGGGCTGGGGCGCCCCCAGGTGATTTGCTGCAGCGCGAGCCGCAGTGGCTCGGCGTAGGCGAATTCGCCGTCGAGCAGGCTCAGCGCCGTCTGCAGCGCCGCGAGCTCCGTGTCGGAGAACGCGATCGGCGGCAGGTGGAAGTTCTCCGGGCGCAGCGAGTAGTTCTCCTGCTCGGCTGCGCCGTCGGTGGGGCGCTCGACGGTCAGCTGGATGCGCAGCGACTCGAGCTCGGAGCGGTCGGCGTAGAAGCGCCGTGCGAACGCATCCTCGTTCATGCCGCTGTAGCCCTCGACGTCGCGCCGGATCTCCAGAGCCGTGACGGGCCGGCGCTCGGCCATCAGGTAGGAGATCAGCGACAGTTGGCGGATCAGCTTCTCGGTGTCCTTTGCCATCTCTGCATTGAAAGATAGAACCCGACGGGGGGACGGCGACTGTCCCGCCCAGGGTCGAGGCCCGCTATTTGCGGGCTTTCACGCTTCTTTGCGTGTGTGAACCTTCAGGCGGCTTCGCGTGCGGGCTCTGTCGCCACGGCGACAGGAACGTCGAGCATGGGCGGACCGGCAAAGAAGGCGCTGCCCTGGAGCGCCCTGTCGAAGCTCGACCAGCGCCTGCCGGGCGCGAGCTCCTTCTCGAGGCGGTCGAAGCTGCCCAAGCGCCCGCCGAGGTTGTCGATCATGTGCACGAGCGTCGCCTCGCGGGTGCACGGCACGACCGGGCTGCCGTGCTCGAGCGAGCCATGATGGGACAGGATGATGTGCGTCACGGCCTGCGCCAGCTCGGCGGGGAAGCCCTCGATCTCCTCGATCAGCCGCCTTACCCGGTAGTAGCCGAGCGCGATCTCGCCCTGCAGCCGGCCCGCGTCGGTCAGGTCGAAGTCGACCCGATCCCGCCCGCCCTCCTCGGTGTAGGCCTCGAGCTTGCCGATGTCGTGCAGCAGCGCGCCCGTGACCGCGACGTCACGATCGATTCCCGGAAACGTGGCGCTGGTAGCGCTGACCGCCTGGGCGACGCTCAGGCAGTGCTCGAGCAGGCCGTGCCTGTAAGCCTGGTGGTAGTGCTTGGCGGCGGGCGCGACGCTGTAGGCGGCCCACAGCTCGGAGTCCGTGCCGAGCACGCGCTCCAGCAGCGCATGCAGGTGCGGCTGGCGCACCGTTGCAAGCAGCTCCCGCATTTCCGCCTCCAACTGCTCGACCGTATGCGCCGGCCCATCGCGCAGATCCTCAGGCGCATAGCTCCCGGGCGCGGGCGCCTGCAGGCCACGCAGGTTGATCTGTGGACCGAATCGGGGGTGGACGGTGTAGCGGCCACGCACACGCACCGCCTCGCCGCGCCTTGCGAGCTCCTCGATCTCGCCGAGCTCCTCCCAGACCATGGACACAACCGCCCCCGTCCGGTCGCCCAGCTGCAGGCGCAGGTAGTCCCCACCGTCGCGCCGCTGCCGGCGCTCGGACTCGCGCACCAGCAGCACCTGGTCGATCTCCGCGCCGTCTTCCAGCTCGTTGATGAACACGGCCTTGACGTTAGGTCCTGCTTCGGACGGCAAGCGGCGAGTGCGACCGTTCGGGTGTCGGGCGCTCACATCAGTCGGGCCGGATCAGGGCATCGATGCGTCGCTGGATTCTTTCCAAGCGAGGGACCGATCAACGCTGGAATCCAACAAATTGAACTAGAATCCTATATGGTATAGCCCTGGGCGCCAGGACGTCCTTGTGGAGCAGTGTCTGACACGCCCACCAAAACAGCAGCAGCCCATGTCGATACTTATACGGAGGTATCTGCTCATGCTGAGAATCAGATTGCTCTTGGTTGGTCTTTTTGTCATGTTCGCCGTAAGTGCGATCACTTCGGCGTCAGCCTCGGCGACGACGCAGCGGTGGTTCGTCAAAGGGGAAGAACTTGCCTCTGGCAAAGTGGAAAAAGTAGTCTCAAAAGGCACAGAAAAATTTATACTCAAATCTACCGCGCTGGCGCTCACGGTAAAGATCGAATGCACCACCGAGAAAAGCAAAGGAACAATTGAAAACCCATCTGGAGGAGGAGCGGGCAAAGGGACGGACGTCATTGAATTCTCGGGGTGCACGGTGCCTGAACCTGCAGGTGAGGGATGCAAAATTACAGAACCAATCAAAGCCGAAGCAAGTATGGAACTCGTAGAATTCAGTGAAAAAGCAGCTGACGAATTTAAACCAAAAACAACAAATTTCACAGAACTCGTTTTCACGGGATGCTCGTCAACCGAACTCGATAAAACTTATCCTATCAAAGGTACGGATACCGGAATAGCACTTAACACTACATCAGAACTGGAATTCACAAACACATCCGGTAATCTTACGTATGGAGGAGAACCAGCGAAACTAAAAGGCAAGAGCGAGCTTGAACTTGAAAGTGGCGGGGGCGTTCAGATCGGTCCTCCGGTGGCCATATTCAAAGGACCATCTTGGGTGACTGAAGGCGGCAGGCTTGAAGCGGGAGAAGAAAGGACAGTCTCCGTAAGCGGAGGCATCTTTAAATTCAGGACGGCCTCCGGCGAAGTGAAAATAGAATGTTCCGGTGTGTCTGGCAATGGTGACATCATCGGCAGCGCAAAAGAAAAAGTGGGCACTGACAAGTACAGTAAAATTGAATTCACAGGATGTGCCGATAAGGCGGAAAAAGGATGTGAAATAGTCAGCTTTGCCAATGGAGAAAAAGAAGAACGACCCGCAGGCAAGATCGGTCCGGTGAGCGTAGGGACGGAATTGGTTTTCCCCGGC
Organism: uncultured Solirubrobacterales bacterium; assembly: GCA_963705245.1. Classification (GTDB taxonomy): domain Bacteria; phylum Actinomycetota; class Thermoleophilia; order Solirubrobacterales; family Solirubrobacteraceae; genus Palsa-744. The sequence continues at coordinate 1,211,733 of OY970062.1, forward strand.
AATACCGTTAATCGGACGAATGCAGGCGATCTCCTTCTCCCTCTTGAAGAAAATACGGAAGGCAGGTTTGGTGCAGGCGCGCCGGAAAAAGTCTTTGTCGTCTTGGAACTGAGGAAAAAAGGCGCAGAAGTATGTACACCTAATGGAAAACGGTTTAGTTTGCCAGCCGCGCTGGCAGGCGGTCCGGCGGCAGAACTGAAGATCGCGAAAAAAGCGGCGAAAGCCGGTGAACGGGCTGAATCCGTAGAACTCAGCTTTCCTTCGACACAATACACACATGCTGAAAAGTGGATCGGCTCAGCATACAAAGTGGAACCGATAGAATTTCAATGGATCAATGAAAGCAAAACACTCCAGACGCTTGAAATTGAAGGGACGTTGACGATGACGATGACCGGTAAAACATTTGGCTGGGCAGCCTCTTAGGCGAAGCCGGGGGTGGTAACCCTCCGATGGGCGAGTGGTAAGCCACTCGCCCATCCTCCAGCTTCCCTCACATCTTTCAGCCCTTGATCGGGCAGCGACCTGTGTGAGCTGCCCTGATCGTGGGCCCGACCGGGCTCCTGCGCTGGCGCCTCGATCGCTGTGTCCCTAGATCGCCGTGTCGGATCGTTGGTCTATGTGCCTACCCAGGGGGCCGCTCGAGTCGGCTCCAAGGTTCAGTGGCCGCTCGAGTCGACTCCAAGGTAGCTCCAGTGGCCTCTCGAGTCGGCTCCAAGGTGGCTCCCAGTGGGTCCAGGCGTCCTGCTGCAGCTATCAATAAACCAGCCTTACTAGGCCATCTAGCTGTCCATGAGTATCAAGAACACCAAGTGTCCAAAACGTCTAACCGGGTCCGTTGACGTTTGCCATTCGATACCTAGGCGTCTCCCGTTGCCATCTCTACGATTGTTTGGTGTAAGACGAGGTTTTACACGGAGTCATAAGAGCGTCCCACCAAGTCACGACCGAGCCACAGAGCACAGAGACCAAGGGAGATCAGAGCGAGATGGAGCAGAACAAGATCAGGGTCGTGAGCTGGAACGTCAACGGCATCCGCGCGCGTTGGCCGCGACTGGTCGAGCTGCTCAACGAGCAGCAGCCCGACGTCGTCTGCCTGCAGGAGACACGCTGCCCCGATCACCGCTTCCCCTACGGGCAGCTGCGCGACCTTGGCTATGAGGCGCAGCACAGCTGCGGCGCCAACGGCGCCGGCGTGGCGATTCTGGTGCGGGCCGACCACGAGGTCGACCGTCGCAGCCTCGCGCTCGACCACGACCACGACATGGCCGCCGGTCGCTGGCTGCAGGTCACGCTCGATGGCTTGACGATCAGCTCCGTGTACGTCCCTGCCGGCTCGCTCGACGAGGCTCACGACGCCGAGGCCAAGCTGGCTTTCCTGGAGGCCATCGCCCGCCAGGTCTACGGCGAGCAGGAGCGCCCGATGTTGATCACCGGCGACTTCAACGTCGCGCCCACCGACCAGGACGTCTATGAGCCGACCTGGCTGGAGGACTCATCGCACACCGGCGCCGCCGAGCGCGAGAGCGTGCGCGGCATCATCGAGGATGGCGAGCTCGTGGATGTCTACCGGCAGCTGCACCCCGAGGAGCGCGGCTACACCTGCTGGGATCAGCGCGACGGTCATTACGCGCGTGACTACGGCCTGCGCATCGACCTCGCGCTGGCCAGTGAGCACCTGACGCCCTACGTGACTCGCTGCGACGTCAACCACACCTACCGCCAGGGCCGCAAGCCCTCCAACCACGCCCCCCTGGAGATCGAGCTGGAGCCGGTCGCGGCGTAGGGCCGGTGTCACAGATACGCGTAGGGCCAGCGTCACAGATACGCTCTCCGCGGTGAGTCGCCGCGAGCAGATCAAGATGTCCGTCGAGGAGGTCGCCGCGTTCCTCGCCGAGGAGCGCACCGTCACCTGCGCTACGGCAGGTCCGCGCGGATGGCCGCACCTGATGCCCCTCTGGTACGTCCTGCGGGAGGCGCCCGCCGGAGAGCCGGGCCCGCGCATCTGGGCGTGGACCTACGGTCCCTCGCAAAAGGTCCGCAACCTGCAGCGTGACCCGCGCGCGACCTTGCAGGTCGAGGCAGGCGAGGCCTACCCGGAGCTGCGTGGGGTCATGTTCGAGTGCGAGGTCGTCATCCACCACGATCTCGACACGGTCGCCTCGTTGGGCGCGGCGATCCTGCTGCGCAACTCGGTCCCGCGCGAGATCGATCCCCCCGCCGAGCTCCCATCCGAGGCGCGCGATGCGGTCGCCGCCCAGGCCGCCAAGCGTGCAGGTCTGGAGTTTGCAGAGCGCCGCCGCGTGACCTGGGACCATCGCAAGCTCGGCGGCGTCTACTAGCCTCTCCGGCAATGACCGATCTCAAGGGCCTCATCCTTTCCGGCGGCAAGGGCACGCGCCTGCGGCCGATCACCCACACGAGCGCAAAGCAGCTCGTGCCCGTCGCCAACAAGCCGGTCCTGTTCTACGGGATCGAAGCGATGGCCGCCGCCGGGATCGAGCGGGTCGGGATCATCATCGCGCCGGAGACCGGTCCCGAGATCGAGGCCGCCGCCGGGGACGGATCCCGGTTCGGCGTGCAGATCGAGTACATCGTGCAGGACGAGCCCTTGGGCTTGGCTCATGCGGTGCTGACGGCCGAGCCGTTCCTCGGGGAGAGCCCATTCGTGATGTACCTCGGTGACAATCTGCTGCAGGGCGGGATCTCAGAGCTCGTGACCGCGTTTCGCGAGCATTCACCTGACGCGCTGATCCTGCTCACGCCCGTGCCCGACCCCGAGAACTTCGGCGTGGCCGAGCTCGCGCCCGCCGACGCGAACGGTCAAGGGGACGTAGGTCGGGTTGTGCGGCTGGTGGAGAAGCCCTCTGTGCCCGCGACGAACCTGGCGCTTGTCGGCGTGTACATGTTCACCGCCGGCATCCACGACGCCGCGCGTGCGATCGAGCCTTCCGCCCGCGGCGAGCTCGAGATCACCGACGCGATCCAGCACCTTGTCGACAGTGGTCAGCGCGTAGAGCCGCACATCGTGCGCGGCTGGTGGAAGGACACGGGACGCCTGGAGGACATGCTGGAGGCCAACCGCCTGATCCTCGACAACCTGATCGAGCGCCACGACGGCGAGCTGATCGACTCGCAGGTGGACGGGCGGGTCGTGATCGAGGCGGGCGCCCGCTTGGAGCGCACGACCGTGCGCGGACCCGCAGTGATCGGTGCGGGCGCGCAGCTGCGCGACTGCTACATCGGCCCCTACACGGCGATCGGCGAGAATTGTGCGATCTCCGGGGCGGAGGTCGAGCACTCGATCCTGCTGGCGGGTTCGTCGGTGTGCGACCTGGACGGGCGCATGGAGTCCTCGCTGCTGGGACGCAACGTGACGGTGCGTCGCTCCGACCGCCAGCCCCGCGCCTATCGCTTCATGGTCGGGGACAACTCCGACATCTCGATCCTGTGACACGGTCGTATGGCGGCGCCGGATCGGCGTCCTCACTCGCTCGCGTGCTGGCCGATCGGCGATCCCGTCGATCGACGATCGGTACGCCACGCTCCCTGCGTCCTTGCCCGGCTTGCCCTACGACCGTGTCAAAAAGCAAATGCGGATACTGATCACCGGAGCGGCCGGGATGCTCGGCCACGATGTGCGTCGCGTCGCCGAGCGCGCTGGGCACGAGCTTGTGCTGGTCGACTTGCCCGAGCTCGACATCACCGATGCGGACGCCGTCGACGCATTCTTTCAGCGCGAACGTCCCGAGGCGAGCGTCAACTGCGCTGCGTGGACAGACGTGGATGGCGCCGAGACCAACCAGGCTCTGACGCACGCGGTCAACGCCGACGGCGCGGGCAACCTCGCGCGCGCGGCTGCCAGGCTCGACACACCGCTGCTGCATATCTCCACCGACTACGTATTCGACGGCGCTCCCCGGCTGGATGGGGACGGGCGGCCGCGAGCTTACGTCGAGTCCGACCTCACCGGCCCACGCTCGGTGTATGGCTCGACCAAGCTCGAGGGCGAGCGCCAGGTGCTCGAGGCCTCAAAGCAGCACACGGTCGTTCGCACCTCCTGGCTCTACGGAGTCGACGGGCGCAACTTCGTCGACACGATGCTGCGCCTGGCCGGCGAACGCGAGGCGGTGCAGGTCGTAGACGATCAGGTCGGGTCTCCCACCTGGTCAGGACACTTGGCGCCCGCCATCGTAGGGCTGCTCGAACGCCGAGTAAGCGGCCTGGCGCACCTGACCGGCGCCGGTCAGGTCTCCTGGAACGGCTTTGCCCAAGAGATCTTTCGCCAAGCCGAGGTCCAGTGCCGCGTCGAGGTCGCCACGAGTGAGCAGATGGCTCGCCCTGCGCCTCGTCCGGCATGGTCCGCGCTTGACTCCGAGCGCGAGGACATACTGCCGCTGCCCCCGTGGCAAGATGGCCTGGCGGGATATCTTGCAGCCCGAAATGGCATGATGCGCTCATGAAATTGCTCGTCTGCGGGGGAGCCGGATTCATTGGCTCGACCTTCGTGCGCCAGCGTTTGCAGGAGCACGGCGACGACGTGACCGTGCTCGACAAGCTCACCTACGCCGGGCGTGAGGAGAACTTCCACGATTTCGCCTCCGATGAGCGCTTCCGCTTCGTCCACGGCGCGATCGAGGACACCGACGCGGTCGCCACGGCGCTCGACGCGATCGACGGGGTCGACGCGATCGTCAACTTCGCCGCCGAGACGCACGTCGACCGCTCGATCGCCGAACCGGATGCGTTCGTACGCACCCATGCGCTCGGCACGTACGTGCTGCTGGAGGCCGCTCGCGAGCGCGAGTTGCGCTATCTGCAGGTGTCCACCGACGAGGTCTACGGGTCGATCGACGTCGGCACGTTCACCGAGGACTCGCCGTTGCGCCCCTCCTCGCCCTACTCCGCCACGAAGACCGGCGCCGACCTGCTTGTGCAGAGCTACTTCCACACGTACTCGCTCCCCGCGACGATCGTGCGCGGCTCGAACAACTACGGTCCCTGTCAATATCCCGAGAAGCTGATCCCGTTGATGATCCTCAACGCACTGCATGGCGATTCGCTGCCGGTGTACGGGGACGGGATGCAGGTGCGTAACTGGATTCACTCCACCGACTTCGCCCGCGCGATCGGCCACGTGCTCGCACACGGCGCCCCCGGCGAGGTCTACAACGCGGGGGGGCCCGACGAGCAGGCGAACATCGACGTCGTCAACCGCATCATCGCGCTGAGCGGCGCTTCGGAGTCCCAGATCGAGCATGTCACCGACCGGCCCGGCCACGATCGCCGCTACTCGCTCTCATCGGAGAAGGTCCGCGCGCTGGGCTGGGCCCCCCGGGTGCGCTTCGAGGACGGCCTCTCTGAGACCGTCGCTTGGTATCGCGACAACCCATGGTGGTGGGAGCCGATCCGCTCGGGCGACTATCGCGCGTACTACGAACGCCAGTACGGCAAGGCCCTCAGCTGATCGATAGCCTTCGCGGAGCTGCGTCCTCGGTCGCTCGCGTGCCAAGCACGCCACGCTCTCTGCGTCCTTGCTCCACTCGACTCTCGACCAGCTGAGGAGGTTGATCCCGATTCGGGCGCGCGCTCAGCTGACGCCGGAGATCTTCCACTTCCCGCCTTCCTTCACGAGCGTCAGCGTCTGGACGCCCTTTTTGCCTTCGTAGACGCTCTTCACCCGGGCGCTCGCCTTCTCTGCGGTGATCTGGACCGATTCGACCGTCGCTTCGAAGCTGTCGATCTCTTTGAGCTGAGTTTCGATCGCCTTGTTGCAGCCCCCGGCAGCCGCATTCAGGCGTGCGACGGTCGCGCTCGCGAGGTCTTCGCCGCAGATCTTCTTCTGTTCGAGCGCCGTCGCATGGCTCTGCAGGTTCGCCACCGTCTGCGCGACCGCGTGCTGTTCGCCTTTGAAGCCGGTCGTAGAGGTGGTGGTTCCGCACGCGCCGATTCCCACCGCGAGCAGTGGCAGGCACAGCAGAGTGATTGGTCTACGGACCTTCATCATCGGCCGCAGAGAGTACGCAACCACGCTCTAGGACGGTTCCTGGGCACGTGCTTTCATCGGCCGCAAGGGAGTACGAACAGGCTCTAGGACGGTTCCTGGGCAAGCTAGGCAAGGACGCAGTGAGCGTGGCGTGCTTGGCACGCGAGCGATCGAGGACGCCGCATAGCGCCGCTCAGGGGCCGTCCTAGGACTCGTCGTCGCGGCGGTATCCCAGTCGTGCCGAGATACGGTCGGCTGTAGAGACCAGGTGCGGGCCGAGCGCGTCGACGAGCTCCTCCAGGGAGATCATCGAGGCGTGTGCTGCCATGTTCACGGCGGCGACCACCTCGCGGGCCTCGTTGCGCACGGGGGCTGAGATCGAGTGCAGCTCGGGGGCGAGCTCTTCGTCGTTGACGGCGAAGCCTGCGTCGAGGACCTCCTCGAGCTCGTCGCGCAGGGCTTTCTTGCTCGTGATCGTGTTCGGACCGCGCTTGGACAGCTTGATGTCGGTGAACAGGTCGCGTTGCTCGGGCTCGGGCAGGTGCGCCATCAGGAGCTTGCCCATCGACGTGCAATACGCCGGCAACCGCGAGCCGGGGTGCAGGCCGTAGTCGATCTTGCTCTGTCCGCGCCGGAAGCTGCGGGCACGATCGACGTACAGGATGTCCGCTCCGTCGAGCACCGACAGGTTGACCGTGTAGCTCGTGCGCTGGCGCAACTCCTCCAGATAGGGGTGTGAGTGCTCGCGCAGGCCGGTCGAGTTCAGCGCGGACATGCCGAGGTCGGTCACTCGCAGTCCGAGACGATACTTGCGAGATGCGCCCTGCTCCAGGTAGCCGAGCGCGACCAGGGTGATCACATAGCGATGTGTCGTGGAGCGACTCATACCCAGCTCGTCCGCGATATCGGCGATACCGAGCACGGGGCGCTCAGGGGTGAAGCAGCCAAGGATCGCAAGGCCGCGCTCGAGCGACTGTGAGTAGCGTGGCTCGCGCAGGCTTGGAATGGACCAAGCGGGCTCTTGCGTTACGTCTGCTGTTTTGGAAGTATTCGAACTCGTTCTGGGCATTGCACTCGGCTTTCCTGTTCCTTGTCCTGGAGGCTTCCCTGAAAGGGAATATCCATGTCTATGCAACCAGCATACTTAAAACGTGGGGCGATCTCAATCATAAACACTGATTTCCGCTTCAGAATGCGCAGAAACATGCTGGCTTGTGTCTCTGTTGTGAGAGCCCGGCCCGTGGGTTCGAGAGCTCGGCGCCGTGGCTGAGTCAGGCTCGGGTCCCGAGGTGGCCGAGCACTCCGATGCGGTCGAGCTGCTGATCGTGGGTGGCGACGTGCGCACGATGGACCCGCGCCACCCGCGCGCGCAGGCGCTCGCCCTGGGGGCGGGCGGCGTGCTCGCGGTCGGCGACGAGGTAGACCTGCGGCGGTTGCGTGGACCTGAGACACAGGTGCTCGATGCGCGAGGTGCGAGCGTGCTTCCGGGCCTGATCGACGCGCACGGTCACTTCGGCCACGTCGCTCGCTCGATGGCAACAGCAGTGGATTGCCGGACACCTCCCAACCGGTCGATCGACGACATCTTGGATCGTGCACACGAACGCGCGGACGCGGTCCCGCCGGGGACGTGGATCCTTTTGCAGGGGACGACTTTCCAGGACGAGCTGCTCGAGGACCATCGCTTTCCCAGCCCGGTCCAACTGAGCGCTGTATCTCCCGTGCACCCGATTGTGTATCGCTCGAGTCTTCACCACCTCGTGCTCAACAGTCGAGCTCTCCATGACGCGGGACTGGATGCGGATACGCCCACGCCCGCCGGAGCTCACATCGAGCGCGACCCTGAAACCGGCAGTCCCACCGGTGTGGTGGCGGAGATGTTCGATCGCCTGCCGATTCCTGCGGCGACCGAGGAGCAGCTCGCAGCCTCGATCGAGCGCACAGCTTGGGATCACTACCTGGCCAACGGTGTCACTTCGATTCAGGAGATCTGGGACTCGGCGTATGTGATGGAGCTGATCGCACGCGCTCAGCGCGCAGGTGAGCTGCCGCTGCGCGTGCGCGGGCTCGGCTGGGTACCGCTCGCGGGCACCGTGCAAGAGGTCGCGAGCGGACGGATCGGCGAAGTCGCGTTGCGTTCGGGCTGGCTCGAGGGCGGCGGGGTGAAGCTGTTCGTCGACGGCGGCACCTCCTCGCACACGGCCGCTTTCTATGAGGCTTATCTGGACGCGCCCGGACGCGGCGCCCTGAACCACGAGCTGGGCGAGCTCGTGCAGATGATCTCCACCGCCCAGGCGGCCGGCGCCCAGGTCGGAGTGCACGCCTGCGGCGATCTTGCGCTGGACCTGACGCTGGCCGCGTTCGAGCTGGCCGGCACGACCCCCGCGTCCGGCCTGCGTCCGCGTATCGAGCACGGCGCCAATACAACTTGGACTCCCGCCCGCTCGCAGTGGTGTGAGCGCCTGGGTGTGCTGCCGGTCGCGAACCTCGGGTTCATCCACAACTACGGCGAGTTCTGGCCGCGCTCGCTGGGTGAGGAGCGCAGCCGCAACTGCGTGCCGCTGCGCACGCTGTTCGACGCGGGCTTCCCCGTGCCGGGCACCTCCGATACGACCGGCGGGGACCCGCGGTTGCTGAACCCGTTTCACAACATGTGGTGTGCTGTCACCCGCAAGACCTTCACCGGTCGGGTGATCGATCCCGATCAGCGGATCACTCCGGATGAGGCCCTGGTCATGTACACGCGCAACGCCGCCCACGCCGGTCACTGGGAGGGCTCGCGCGGAATGCTTGCGCCGGGCATGCTCGGCGACGCGATCGTGCTCGATCGTCCGCTGGAGGGCATCACCGGCGAGGAGCTGGGCGAGGTGAAGGTCGCACACACGATCGTCGCGGGCGAGCTCGTGTATACCGAGGGGGAGCGCGTCTCCGCCCCCGGGGGCGCGCCGGGGCGGGAGCGCTAGTGCGTTTTTACCTGTTCCTGCCCGGCCAGTGGTGGGATCGCTCCAAGCCCGTATCGCGACTGTACGAGGAGATGGTCGAGCAGGCCGTGCTGGCAGAGCAGCTGGGTTATGACGGGATCTGGCTGGCCGAGCAGAACCTGGTCAGCTTCCTGGCCGCTCCCGACCCGTTGCAGCTGGCGGCGACGATCGCGCAGCGCACGAGCACGATCAGGATCGGTGTGGCCGTATTCGTGCTGCCGTTTCATCATCCGCTGCGCCTGGCAGGGCAGATCTCCCAGATCGACCAGCTGTGCGGTGGGCGCTTTGACGTGGCCTGCGGTCGCGGCGCCTCGCCTTACCAGATGCGCCAATTTCAGAAAGAGATGAACGAGGAGGAAAGCCGGGCGTTCTTTGCCGAGCACCTGCGGATCATGGTCGAGCACTGGACCGATCGCTCCGCGCACTCCCACGACGGACGCTTTTTCTCCTATCCCAATGCGACCGTGCTGCCGGCGCCGCGCCAGCATCCCCATCCGCCCCTGTGGATCGCGGCGCTGTCGGCCCGCTCGATGCGCTGGGCGATCGAACTGGGATTTCAGTCAAACGCGATCTTCAGCCCATTTCGCGAGCCGTTCGCACACGTCGAAGGTGTCTACGGGGCGTTCGAGCAGGCTCTGCGCGATGCTGGGCGTGAGCGTGCGAGCGCGCAGTTCGGCCTCAACCGCATGACGTTCGTCGGCGCCGATGAGGCAGAGTGCCGTCAAGTGCTCCGCTATGTGCTGATGAACCACCGGATCATCGATCAGCAGCTCGGCAGCGTCGAGCACGTGCGCGAGGGCGACTACGTGGTCGACGAGGCGGTCAAGGAGGACGAGCCGGGCCTCGATGAGATGTACGCGAACATCGCCTACGGCAGCGCCCCGGAGGTGCGCGCGAAGCTCGCGCGTTATGCGGAGCTGGGTGTCGACCTGTTCTCCGCGTGGCACAACGTCGGGCAGCCCCACGAGCAAGTGTGCGCCTCGATGCAGACGTTTGCGCGCGAGGTCATGCCTCATTTTCAGGGGGCCCCTGTCCATGACTGAGCCTGCTCGCGACGAGGTCCTGTATGAGGTGCGTGACGCGGTCGCGCGGATCGTCTGGAACCGACCGGAGCGGCTGAACGCGCTGAGCCCCTCGCTGCTGGACTCCTTCCGCGCGGCGCTGGCGCGGGCCGATGCGGACCCAGCGGTGCGCGTGGTCGTGTTCTCAGGCGCCGGGCGCGCCTTCTCCTCGGGTGGGGACATCGTCCTCGACCGCGCTCGCACCGACACCGGTCTGCCGGAGGGAGCGGACGTGGGCGAGTACATGCTGGCGATGCGCGCCGAGCTGCTGGAATGGCATGGCGACTACATCCGCCTGGCGGAGATGCGCAAGCCCGTGATTGCCCAGGTGCATGGCTGGTGTTTGGGCGGGGGCGCGTGGATGGCGGTCGCGGCCGACATCACGATCGCCGCCGAGGACACCGTGTTCGGCCAGCCGGAGGTGCGTCAGGGGATGCCCGGTGGAGCGATCTGGGCGCTCGCGGGGGGCTGGAAGAACGCGCTGCGCTACGCCCTTACGGGCGATCACTTCGACGCCGCCGAGGCGCTGCGAATCGGGCTGGTCAACGAGGTCGTGCCCCGCGCGGAGCTCGACGCGCGCGTGGACGAGCTGGCGCGGCGAATCGCGCTGCTGCCGGCGGAGGCGAGCGAACTGAACAAGCGGATGATCAGGCGCGCATTGGACGCGATGGGCTTTCGCGAGGCATTGACGAGCACAGCCGAGGTCGCGGGCTGGCTGATGGGCGCATGGCGGCGCGACGGTCAGGGGGCGTTCGACGAGCGGGCGATGCGCGAGGGCTTCTCCGCGGCCGCTCGCGCGCGCGACGAGCCGTTTCGCCCAGAGCCGTTCGGACCGCGCTCGGAGTCCGGGGCGGACTCGTGAGTGAGACGCGGGACGCATCGGGTGCCATGCGGGCGGCCGCTCGCTGCGGTGAGACGTCCGGCGCTTCGGTTGGCGCTGTGAGCGCGCTGGAGCGGGCGATCCGCCCGCGCTCGGTGGCGATCGTCGGCGCTTCGGAAGATCCCTTGAAGTACGGCTCGCGGCTGGCGCGCAGCACGATCGAATGTGGGTACCCGGGCGAGCTGCACCTCGTCAATCCCCGGCGGGGGGCGTTTATGGGACACGCCTTCGCCTCGAGCCTTGGGGAGATCGATCGCGGCGCGCCACCCGACCTCGTCGTCGTCGCGGTCCCTGCCGTGCGCTGTCCGGAGGTGCTCGCGCAGGCCGCCGAGCTGGGCTGCGGTTGTGCGGTCGTCGTCGCGACGGGCTTCGCCGAGGTCGGCGCGCACGCGCTGGAACGCGAGCTCGCCGCCGCGTCTGCCGGGTCACAGCTGCGGATCGTCGGCCCGAACTGCCTGGGGTTGTACGCGGCCGCTGGTCAGATCAACGCGACGGGTGATGCGACGATCCCCTCAGGACGGATCGCGGTCGTCGCGCAGAGCGGGATCATCGCCCTGTCGATCGGCCACCGGGTCAAGCGTCACCGCCTGGGCATCAGTCACCTGTTCTCGATCGGCAACCAAGCGGACCTCGAATTCGCGGACTACTGCGAATTGCTCGCCGACGACGACACCACCGACGCGGTGCTGCTCTATGCCGAGGGCTTTCGCGACCTGCCGCGCTTTCTCAGGGCGCTCGCGCGACTGGCCGAGCTCAAGCCGGTCGCGGTCCTGCGTGGCGGGCGGACCGAGGCCGGAGCGGCGGCCGCGATGGCGCACACGGCCTCTCCGGCCGGGGACTCGGCGATGCTCTCCGCGGCGCTGGCGCGGGCCGGGGCGATCGAGGTGGTGAGCGACGGCGAGCTGCTGCTGGCCGCACTCGCGTTCAGCGACCCTACGCCACTGAATTCGCGCTCGATCTCGTTTGTGTCCGACAGCGGCGGCTACGCGGTCTCCGGCGCTGACGCGGCCGTTGAGCTGGGGCTCGAGCTGCGGCCCCACCCTCCAGAGGTCATCGCTGGGCTGGAGAAGATTCTGCTGCCGCGGGCCTCCAAGCGCAACCCGATCGACATGATCGGCGGCCCGGAGCTGCGCGCGGACGTCTTTCAGAGTGTCATGCGCACGTGCCTGTCAAGCGAGCAGATCGACGGCGCGGTGCTCGTCGGCGGTTACGGCGGCTATGAGCACGTCGGCGGCGAGACGCTGCTGGCGCGCGAGATACTGGCGGCGTCCGAGCTTGTGAAAGTCCGCGACGAGCTCGGCAAGCCGCTGGCGGTAGCGTCGCTGTACGAGGGCGAGCAGCACGCCGGCATCGCTCACCTGCGCGAGCACGGAGTGCCGGTCGTCGGGGACGTGCAGGACGCCCTTGCGGTGATGGCGTTCAAGGCGCTGCGCGAGGAGCGCCGGCGCCATCTGCGGGACGGTGTGGGCTGAGCGGATCGCCGATTCGATCGCGACCGCAAATCCGGTTATGATGCTCTCTTCCAAGATTCAGAAGCCGCGCGATGTACGAGCTTGTGTGTTTCGAGTAGATTCTTCGCCGTCGTAAACAGCGACTGATCAGGGTCACCACATGGGGAGGGGCATGCGTCCGATGAAGAAGCTCACCTGCTGTGCAGCGATCGCGGCGCTGGGGCTCGCCGCCGCGGGCTGCGGATCGTCTGGTTCGAGCAGTTCCGAGCTCGCGCCGGGAGCGCCCGTGAAGATCGGTTACCTGGCCTCGTTGACGGGCTTCTGCTCGACGTTCTCCCAGGAATACGTCAAAGGCGCGGAACTCGCGGTCAAGCAGATCAACGCGCAGGGGGGTGTGCAGGGGCACAAGCTCGAACTGATCGTGCGCGACGACAAGGCGACACCGAACGTCGGCGTCAGCCAAGCGCGCGATCTCGTGCTCAGCAACCACGTCAAATACCTCGCGGGGACGTGCTCGAGCGCAGTCGGCAAGAGCGTCGAGCAGCTGGTCGCCAACCCCAGCCACGTGCTGTACTCGGCGGGGGTCGTCGACCCGACGATCTTCGAAGGCGGCCCGGACTCCTATGTGTTCGGGACGCTGCCGACCGCCGCAGTCGAGGGCAAGAACGCCGCAGCATACGTCCGTGAACACCCGCAGTGGAAGCGAATCGCGGTGATCAGCGAGGACTACAGCTATGGCTACCAGGTGACGGCCGCGTTCAAGAAAGCGATGCAAGGAAGCGGTCAGACGATCGTCAGCCAGGACTACGTGCCCAGTGGCGGCACCGATTACACCCCCTACATCAACAAGCTGATCGCCGAGCATCCCGACGCGGTGTACTCGACGGTGATCACCGAAGACACGGTCACGCTCGTCAAGCAGGGTTTGCCGCTGGGCCTGTTCGAAAAGACCAATTTCTTTGGCGTCATGGACTACGGCACGATCGACGCGATGCCCAAGCCGCCGGTCGGCGTGGAGGGCTACACCTATTACCCCTCCGCGGCGATCTACCACACGCCGTTCTCACACGACCTGGAATCGCTCGGCGTTGCGGTGGCCAACGGCGGCGCGGCGGGCGATGCGTTCAACCAGATCCAGCTGATCGCGCAAGGGATCGACAAAGCCAAGTCGACCGACCCGACGAAGGTTCGGGATGCCCTCGGGGAAGCCGAAGTGCAGACCGTCCAGGGGAACGTGAAGATCCACAAGTGCAACCACCTGATCGCGATGCCGATCGCGATGGGGACGGTCGTGGGGCCAAGCAAGGCGCAGCCGTTCGCGCACTTCGAACCGCTGCGGCTCGTCGACACCAACAAGTACTTCGAATGCTGAGCACCGCCGCGCGGCCACACGGCAATGGACCGATCGGAGATCGGCCAGCGCGCGGCTGGACATAGTCGAGGGTCAAGGCCGGTGGCGAGCCCAGCATGAGCCTGGTCACGTTCATCGACCAGCTGTTCGCCGGTCTCAGCCTGGCGTTCGTGCTGTTCTTCACCGCGGCCGGCCTGAACCTCGTGTGGGGCGTGCTCGGGGTGATGAACTTCGCCGCGGGCTCGGTGTACATGCTGGGCGCATACCTGACGACGAGCGTGGTCGCGCGCCTGGGGGCGAGCGCGCTGGGATGGACGGCGGCGCTGATCGTCGTCCCGCTCGCGGTAGCGGCGATGGGGGCCGTGGCGGAGGTGCTGCTGCTGCGCCGGACCTATCGCGAAGAGGATGAAAACCAGCAGTTCATGCTCACGCTCGCGCTCAGCTATCTGATCGCGGGGGCGGTGCTGCTCGTGTTCGGCACGCACTTCCGCACGGTCTCGCTGCCGGGGTTCCTCGGCGGCAGCTGGAAAGTGCTGGGCGCGACGCTGCCGGTGTACACGGTCGTGACGATCGTGCTGGGCCTGCTCGTCACGATGGCGATCTGGGTCGGGCTGCACCGCACGCGCGCGGGTCTCTTGACACGCGCGGCGGTGGACGATCGCGAGATGCTGTCCGTGCTTGGGGTCGATGTGAACCGGCTGTACTCGGCGGTGTTCGCGGTCGGGATCGGGTTGGGGGCCCTCGGGGGCGTGTTGATCGCTCCGCAGGGCGCTGTCAGCACGAACCTGGAAACGACCGCGCTCGTGCCCGCGTTCATCGTCGTGGTGACGGGGGGTCTGGGCAATATGACCGGCGCGCTGCTGGCGGCGCTGACGATCGGGATCCTGCAGAGCTTTGCCACGCTCCAGGACGCGACGCTCGCGCAGCTGACGCCATACGCGGTGATGAGCGTCGTGCTGTTGGCACGTGCGCTCGCGGGCAGGCGCGGCTGGTCCTTGGCGGGCGTGCGGCCCGGCCGGCGCGGCGGGTCATCCTCGGCGCCCTCGCCATCGGCCGTGGGATAGCCGGCGTGGTCGTGAAGCCCTCGCGCCGGGCGATGCTCGCGGACGGCGGTCCCGCCCTGGCGCTGCTGGTGCTCGCAGCGCTGTTGCCGGTCGTCGCCTCGACGGAGTACGTGCTGCTCGCCGCATCGATGATCGTCACCGCGCTCGTGGCCGTGAGCTTCAACCTGCTGTTCGGGTACGCGGGGATGTTCTCGTTCGGGCAGGCGGTCTTCTACGGGCTGGGCGCGTACGCGACCGTGCTGCTCATGAACAAGGCCGGGTTGAGCTTCTACCTCGCCCTGGGAGGCGGAATCGCGGTGGCGGTGCTGGCGGGCGCGCTCAGCGGAGTCGTGCTCGTGCGCCTGGAGCCGGTCGCGTTCATCATGCTGACGTTCGCGCTGGGAGACCTGCTGCAGTTCGTGGCCGAACACTCGGTGAACTTGACGGGCGGTGACAGCGGAGTGGTCGCAACGAGCCTGCCGCCGAGCTTGAACGTGATCGTGAATGTGAACGGCGTCTACTACCCGATGCTGGCGGTCGCAGGGGTGGTGTTGGCAGGAGTGTTCGTATTCATCCGCTCGCGGGCCGGGCTGATACTGAGGGCGATTCGCGAAGATTCGCTGCGCGCGCGGACGCTGGGCGTGGCGGTGGAGAGCCGGAAGCTGGGCGTGTTCGCGCTGGCCGCGGGCGTGGCCGCGGTGGGAGGCGGGCTGTCGGTGCTCTCAGAGCAGATCGTCTACCCGGACGTGTTCAACTGGAAAATCTCCGCAAACGCGCTGATCGTCACGCTGCTCGGCGGTGTGGGGCGCTTCTCCGGGCCGGTCGTGGGCGCGGTGCTGCTGGGATTGATCGACTTCTATGCGGGCAAGCTGACGACCGACACGCTGCTGGTCGAAGGCGCGATCTTCCTGGCAGTGATTTTGCTGGCGCCTCGCGGGGTGACTGCGCTTCGCTGGGGAGGAAGAACGGCGTCATCGTCTCCGTCATAGGATATTGAGATCCGTGACCAGAGGTATGGTCGAAGCACCTGCATCGTTGCGCCAGTTATCCCGCAAGCGCTGCCGCGGAACATCTAACGGCAGCGCCTGCGATGCACAATGGTGAAATCACCTATTTGCCATTGGCGATCTCTCTATATACATTCCAATTCACCTTCGCCTTTCCATACGAGCGCCGTCGTAGATTGCGCTATGATTTTACCCGTGGCGCCAATCGCACCGTTGCATTCGATATTCATTTCGCACGTATCGTTTTTGAGAAGGGTTTTCCCAGCGCAGTTCGAGCCGGCCTTTTCGACGAAAACCGGATTCGAAATGGTGACCGATAGTTTTTCGGCTTGACCCCATCCGGTGTAGCGGATAAGAAGGGTGCGGGTTTCGGCTTTTTTGATTTTAAAGAATGGTCCCCCCGTTTCCACCACAAGGGAACCCCATCCAGCAAACCATATGCCACCACCTGCAAGTTCCTGCTTGCTTTTGCCTTTCAACGTCGCCGGTTCCCCACCAAGCGTAAGAGCGCTGGAACTCGGGATGAATTCAAATTCAGACGTGCTGTTCAAAATGATGCCATCATATGTACCTTTGACGGAAAAGCTTTTATTGAGTTCTGTCACAGAGCATCCCGAGAATGTTATTTCTCCAAATTTTGTGCCTTTTGGTTTATATTCATCAGCTAGTTTTTCGCTGAACATCTTTAGTTCTGTAGTTGCTTCAAATGTAATAGGTTCGGATACTTTGCATCCTAGGCCCGAAGGTTCTGGGACGGTGCAGCCGGTAAAATGGACGACGTCGGTATCCGAGCCGTTGCCTTCACCTGTTGGATTTTGGATGGTGCCTTCGTCTTTCTCGGTGCTACATTCAATTTTTGCCGTGAGAGTAAGTACGACACTTTTCAAAGTGAATGTAGTCGTGCCTTTCGATGTTGTTTTTTCTACTGTGCCAGAAGCAATTTCTTCTCCGTTGACGAGCCAGCGTAGTGGCGTCGCCGAGGCAGATGTCGATGCCACTACGCTTGCAGTAAGCATGACAAGAAGACTAGTCAGGATCAGTTTTATTCTCAACATAAGATAGGCCTCCATAGGTTGTAGCCAATGCCAGTCTAGTTCCGCCCGTGCGAATTACAAGCGTTTTGGTTGGGCGTTTCTGACCTTGAAGGGCTGTGTATTGTGGGAGGCGGGCCAGCCACGCTCTTCGGTTAGGCTCAAGGAATGGGATCGGTGGGTGCTCCAGGCATCGCGACCGTTGCGTTGGAGCTGAGGGAGGTGAGGAAGCGCTTCGGTGGTATCCGGGCGGTAGATGGCGTGTCGTTGTGTGTGCAGGCGCGGGATCGGGTCGCGGTGATCGGTCCGAACGGGGCGGGGAAGAGCACGTTGTTCGGATTGATCTCGGGTGAGCAGAGGCCTGATGAGGGGGAGGTCCTGCTGGAGGGGAGGAGCATGCGTGGCGTCTCGCCGCAGCGCCGGGCGGAGCTGGGTCTGGGCAGGACGTTTCAGCACGCCGGGTTGGCGATGCTGCTCGCAGAGCAGCACCCCGGGCTCGTCGGGGAGCTCGCAGGTCGCGTGTATCTGCTCGAGCGTGGGGTCATTCGGGACGCGGGATTCGCGTCTCAGTTGCCCTGCGGGTAGCGAGTGGCGTTGTGCTGGACGATCAGACTGGTCACTGGTAGGTCGGTCTTGCCCAGCGCGCGAGGATTTCTGTTCCTATGTTTCCCTCAGGGTGACTGAGTTCTCGTGTTTCAGAGAAATGGTAGGAGCAGGAGGTTTGGCGCGACTCTATCGGTGGATCAAGAGCGCAAAGAGCTTATCGCAATTCTAATTTTTGACAAACTGCTCGCGAGCCTCCATTGTCTAAGGAGTCTTGTTCTCGGATCTAGATTTAGATGGATCCGTCGTAATGGCTAATGGACGTGTTGGTCTCCTTTTTGGTCTGGGGTGTCCGGCACGCAATCGCGAGCGGACTCGGTGAGGACCGGGACCGATGGAGGTATTCATGACTAACATGAAGCTCATTTTCCTGAGTCTGGTTTCTGTTTTTGCAATAAGCGTACTCGCGTCTGGATCGGCGTCGGCGACTGTGTTTCATTTTGATGTCTGCGAAGAAGTGTCGACGACTGCAGGCACCAATTATTCGTCCTTAGCGACGTGTGTCGCCAGTGGGACTTCTACAGGGGGTAAGTGGACTAAATATAAAATCCCTACGGGCACAAGTTTAAAAGTTGACTCCAAAACGGGCGCCGAAAAATTTGTGCTCAAAATAAAAGCGTTGACGCTAACAATAAAAATTGAATGTACAAACGAGACGGATCGGGGGACAGCTGAAAACCCTGCTGGTGGAGGAGCTGGCAAAGATAAAGAGATAATAGAATTCACAGGATGTACGGTGCCAGAACCAGCAGGTCAAGGTTGCAAAGTCAAAGAACCGATCATAGCTGATGCGACTACAGAACTGGTCGAATTCAATGGCAAAGCAGCAGATGAATTCAAACCGGAGGGCACTCTCTTTACTGTAATAACTTTTACGGGTTGTTCGAATGCCGAAATCAACAAAAGCTTTCCTGTGGGAGGAACTGACACGGGGATAGCACTTAATGCTACGTCGGAATTGGAATTCACAGTGGCGTCCAGCAATCTGACATTTGGAGGCGAACCAGTGACGCTCAAAGGAAAGGCAAGTGTATTAATGGAAGGCAATGGGGCGCATCTGCTTATTTTACCGTAAAACAAATTTTGATGGATCAAGCATAGAGCACTTGACTAATAAATAAGGTATCTACACAATCTCCGTGGACGTAGTGTCAAGACGTATAGGCAGAGAGCAATGCCTGTTGCTCGCACGGAAGGCTGGTTGGGGCTTCGATTGGAAGTCGGAGTCCCAACCTGTATTGTTCTCTCGATTCAGTTGGGACTGGTCTCGTAACAAGATTTCAATGGACGTATTGGCTGCCGTTGCCTAAAATGTTTCTCTCGGGGTGACTGAGTTCTCCTGTTTTAGAGAAATGGTAGGAGCAGGGGGTTTAGTGCGACTCTGTGGGTGGATCAAGAGCGCAAGAGTTGATCGCAATTCTAATATTTGACAGACTGCTCGCGAGTCTTCATTGTCTAAGGAGTCTTGTTCTCGGATCTAGATTTAGATGGATCCGTCGTAATGGCTAATGGACGTGTTGGTCTCCTTTTTGGTCTGGGGTGTCCGGCACGCAATCGCGAGCGGACTCGGTGAGGACCGGGACCGGTGGAGGTATTTCATGACTGACATGAAGCTCATTTTCCTGAGTCTGGTTTCTGTTTTTGCAGTAAGTGTACTTGCGTCTGAGTCGGCGTCGGCGACTGTGTTTCATTTTGATGTCTGCGAAGAAGTGTCGACGACTGCAGGCACCAATTATACGTCCTTAGCGACGTGTGTTGCCAGTGGGACTCCTACAGGGGGTAAGTGGACTAAATATAAAATTCCCGTAGGCACAAGCTTAAAAATCGACGGTAAGATAGGAACTGAAAAATTTGTGTTTAAAACCAAAGCATTGACGCTGACAACAAAGATTGAATGTGCAAATGGAGCAGGCAATGGAACGATCGAAAATCCTGCTGGCGGAGGTGCCGGTAAAGATAGAGGCACCGTCGAAGCCTCAAGCTGTACGGTCACGGAACCCTCGGGGCTAGGTTGCAAAGTAAAAGAACCGATCGTAGTCGGTGGAGTATCGGAACTGGTAGAATTCAGCGGGAAAGCAGCCGACGAATTGAAATCAGAAGGAGCCAATATTACGGAAATTGTTTTTACCGGCTGTTCAAATTCTGAACTCAACAAAACCTTTCCTGTGAGAGGAACTGACACGGGGATCGCACTTAATGCTACGTCGGAATTGGAATTCACAGTGGCATCCAGTAATCTAACATTTGCAGGCGAACCGGCGACACTTAAGGGAAAGGTAAACGTATTAATGGAAGGCAATGGAGCACATCTGCTTATTTTACCGTAAAATAAATTTTGATGGATTGAGCATAGGCATTTGACTAATCAAGGCATCTATGTAATCTCACGTGGACGTAGCGTCAAGACGTATAGGCAGAGGGTAATGCCTGTTGTCGCGTGCACGGAAGGCCGGTTGGGGCTTTCGATCGGGAGTCGGAGTCCCAACCTGTATTGCCCTCTCGATTTGGTTAAGACCAGTCTCACAACAAGATTTCACAGGCGCTGCTGGAGGATCCGGCGGCGCCGGCGCTCTTCGGTTAGGCTCAAGGAATGGGATCGGTGGGCGCTCCAGGCATCGCGAACGTCGCGTTGGAGCTGAGGGACGTGAGGAAGCACTTCGGCGGTATCCGGGCGGTAGATGGTGTGTCGCTGTGTGTGCAGGCGCGGGATCGGGTCGCGGTGATCGGTCCGAACGGGGCGGGGAAGAGCACGTTGTTCGGATTGATCTCGGGTGAGCAGAGGCCTGATGAGGGCGAGGTCCTGTTGGCGGGGCGGAGTATGCGTGGTGTTTCGCCGCAGCGTCGGGCGGAGCTGGGGTTGGGCAGGACGTTTCAGACTGCACGGCTGTTCGCGGGGTTGACGGTGAGGGAGAACGTCGAGTTGGCGCAGGTTGCCGGCGGGCGTCGTGAGGACGGGGTGGGACGGGCTCTGGCTGAGGTCGGGTTGAACCGGGAGCTGGAGCGTCTCGCGGGCGCGCTCGCGCAGGGTGAGCGCAAGCGGTTGGAGTTGGCGATGGTGCTCGCGGGCGAGCCGAGGCTGCTGTTGCTGGACGAGCCGACGGCGGGGATGGGTCAGGAGGAGCGCGCGGCGATCATGGAGTTGATCGTGGGCGCGGTGGGGCGCAGGGGCGCGACGATGGTGTTTACCGAGCACGATATGGACACGGTGTTCGCGCACGCGAGCCGGATCGTCGTGATGGATCGTGGGAGGCCGATTGCGGACGGTGCACCGGCAGCGGTGCGGGAGGACGAGCGGGTCAAGCAGGTCTATCTCGGCGGTGTGTTGCCCGTGGGTGGGATGTGAAAGAAGTGGTGAGTTTTTGTGGGTGACCCGGGAGCCGGCTCTTTGCACCAGCCCAGTGGGCGCCGGTCACCGCACTCGGCCGAGTATCGGGAGCGCGGGCGACAGGCGAAGTTGGAGATCCGGGGTCTGAACGCCCACTATGGCGCCGGTCAGGTCCTGTTCGACATGGATCTGGAAGTGCTCGCGGGGGAGACGGTCGCGCTGGTGGGGAGAAACGGCGCCGGGAAGACGACGACTTTGCAAAGTGTGATGGGGATGAGTGGCATCGGTAAGACCGGCTCGATCAAGGTCAATGGCGTGGAGGCGATCGGGATGCCCGTGCACAGGGTTGCGAGGCTGGGTGTCGGGTTGGTGCCGGAGGGCAGACGGGTGTTCAAGGATCTGACGGTTGAGGAGAACCTGCTCGTGGCGAGTGGAGCCGGTGCGCGCGAGAGATCGGGACTAACGGGATCGGACGGCGCTCCGAGTGCCGGGAGCGCTGGGGAGAAGATCGGGTGGCCGCTGGAGAGGGTGTTCGATGTGTTTCCGTTGCTCGCGGAGGTGAAAGGGTCCAAGGGTGCGTGGCTCAGTGGGGGTGAGCAGCAGGTCTTGGCGATTGCCCGGGCCTTGGTGGGTAACCCGCATTTGCTTCTGCTGGACGAGCCAAGTGAGGGGTTGGCCCCGCGCGTGGTCGAGGCGCTCATCGAGCAGTTGTTGACGGTTCAGCACGCCGGGTTGGCGATGCTGCTTGCAGAGCAGCACCTCGGTCTCGTCGGGGAGCTCGCAGGTCGCGTGTATCTGCTCGAGCGTGGGGTCATTCGGGACGCGGGATCCGCGTCTCAGTTGCCCTGCGGGTAGCGAGTCGCGTTGTGCTGGGGATGACCAGACTGTCACTGGTAGGTCGGTCTTGTCTGGCGCGTGAGGATTTCTGTTTCCATGTTTCTCTCGGAGATACTAAGTTCTCGTATTTCAGAGAAATGATAGGAGCAGGGGGTTTAGTGCGACTCTATGGGTGGATCAAGAGCGCAAAGAGCGTATCGTAATTCTGATATTTGACAAACTGCTTGCGAGCCTCCATTGTCTAAGGAGTCTTGTTCTCGGATCTAGATGGATCCGTCACAATGGCTAAAGACGTGTTGGTCTCCTTTCTGGCCTGGGGTGTCCGGCGCGCAATCACGAGCGGACTCGGTGAGGACCGGGACCGATGGAGGTATTCCATGACTAACATGAAGCTCATTTTCCTCAGTCTATTTTCTGTTTTTGCAATAAGTGTACTCGCGTCTGGGTCGGCGTCGGCGACTGTGTTTCATTTTGACGTCTGCGAAGAAGTGTCGACGAGCGCAGGCACCAATTACACGTCCTTAGCGACTTGTGTCGCCAGTGGGACTCCTACAGGGGGTAAGTGGACTAAATATAAAATCCCTACAGGTACAAGTTTAAAAGTGGACTCCAAAGCGAGCGAAAAATTTGTGCTCAAAACAAAAGCGTTGACGCTAACCGTAAAGATTGAATGCACAAACGAGACAGATCGCGGTACAGCCGAAAACCCTGCTGGCGGAGGTGCCAGTAAAGGTAAAAAATTGACAGAATTCACAGGATGTACGGTGCCAGAACCGGCAGGTCTAGGTTGCAAAGTCAATGAACCGATCATAGCTAAAGCGACTGGAGAACTGGTCGAATTTAGTGGCAAAGCAGCAGACGAATTCAAGCCAGAAGGGACCAACTTTACTGAAGTAACCTTTCAAGGTTGTTCGAGTCCAGAACTAAACAAAACCTACCCTGTGAAAGGGACTGACATTGGGATAGCGCTTAATGCTACGTCGGAATTGGAATTCACAGTGGCGTCCAGCAATCTGACGTTTGGAGGCGAACCAGTGACGCTTAAAGGCAAGGCCAGTGTATTAATGGAAGGCAATGGAGCGCATCTCCTTATTTTACCGTAAAACAAATTTTGATGGATCAAATATG
The DNA here is from genome assembly GCA_963705245.1 of uncultured Solirubrobacterales bacterium. Classification (GTDB taxonomy): domain Bacteria; phylum Actinomycetota; class Thermoleophilia; order Solirubrobacterales; family Solirubrobacteraceae; genus Palsa-744. The sequence goes on from OY970062.1 coordinate 1,234,417, forward strand.
GAGCACTTAACTAATAAATAAGGCATCTAGTAATCTCCGTGGACGTAGCGTCAGGATGTATAGGCCGAGAGCAATGACTGTTGCGCGCACGGAAGGCTGGTTGGGGCTTCGGTCGGAGGGTCGAAGCCCCAACCCATTTGTTCTCGATTTAGTTAAGACTAGTCGCATAACAAGACTTTAAATGGACGTATTGGCAGATTCCTTTATGTCTTTGCAGGATGTCTCCGACTCTGTACCCTTTTGTTGTCCTGATTTTCCAACTCCGGAAAAACGTGGGATGCGGGGGGTTTTGAGGTGTAGGCAGTCACATGCCGATACTGTGCCGCGCAAGATTGACGCCGGCAGCTTGACAAGGGAGTAAAAAATGAGCCATGCTTGTCGGGCTGTCCGTTTGTGGTCGTCACAGGGGTGACGGATTGCGTACGAGGCGGATTGCGACCAGACGGCTGGACTTGTTGTCGCTATAGGCAATCCGTCTAGTCTAAAGACAAACGTCACGGCATCGCCGGGGCGAATGGAGGTCATCATTTCACATGTCTAAAGTAAAGTTGATGTTGTTGAGTGTATTTGCTGTTCTAGCAATGGGCGCGGTGGCTTCGTCATCGGCGTCAGCAACCGTGTTTCATTTCGATGTCTGCGAAGAAGTGTCGACGACTGCAAGCACAAATTATACGTCCTTAGCGACGTGTGTCGCCAGTGGGGTGCCCTCGGGCGGTAAGTGGACTAAATATAAAATCCCTACGGGCACGAGTTTAAAAGTTGACTCTAAAACAGGGGCCGAAAAATTTGTGCTCAAAACAAAAGCGTTGACGCTGACCGTAAAGATTGAATGCACGAACGAGACAGATCGCGGGACAGCTGAAAACCCTGCTGGTGGAGGAGCGGGCAAGGATAAGGAGGTAATAGAATTCACAGGATGTACAGTGCCAGAACCGACAGGTCTAGGTTGCAAAGTCAAAGAACCGATCGTAGCTAGTGCGATTACAGAACTGGTCGAATTTAGTGGTAAAGCAGCAGATGAATTCAAACCAGAAGTAACAGGCGGTAACTTTACTGAAGTAACCCTCGTTGGTTGTTCGAATGCTGAACTCAACAAAACCTTCCCTGTGAAGGGAACTGACACGGGGATAGGGCTTAATGCTACGTCGGAATTGGAATTCACAGTGGCGTCAAGCGGTCTGACGTTTGGTGGTGAACCGGCGTCGCTTAAAGGCAAGGCTAGCGTATTAATGGAAGGCAATGGAGCAGACCTGCTCATTTTACCGTAAATATTACGCTTGTTTGTGTAGGTAGTTGATTGATGGGTAGGGATCGCGTTTGAGCGTGGTCCCTACTCATATGTGTGTGGCTTGGTGGGGAGTCAGAAACACTGGTGCCGAAACTGGGTGGGGGTCGCTATGCTTCTGGGTAGATCAATAGGATATTGTGTGAGAGATTGAGGGAGAGGGTGCTGTGATCGAGGGGTGTGATGGTGCGCGCGGTTTGACTGTCGATGAGTTTCGGGATGGTGGGGCTGTCTGGAAGTGGTTTGTGGTTTTGGGTGTTGGGTTGATCGTGGTGCTTTTTGGGATGTTGTTGACTGCGGGGTCTGCGAGTGCCAGTTTCGAATTGGTCGGGCGATTCACGGGGAGTGGTAATACTGAATTGAGGAAGGCTCCTGTGACGGGTGCTGCTGTTAACGACACGAGTGGCGATCTTTATTTCGTTGATGCTCATAGTCATCGTGTTGAGAGGTTCAGCTCTACTGGTGGTTTTCTTGGGGCTTGGGGGTGGGGTGTTGCTACGGGTGCCAGTGAATATCAGGTATGCGTTGTCGAAGCTGAATGCCAGGAAGAAGGAATCTCTGGTTCGGGAGTTGGTGAGTTCATGGAACCGGGGGGGATTGCTGTGGATCAGGAAACGGGTGATGTTTATGTGCTTGATGCAGCACGCGGGAGTGGTGTGGTGCAAGAGTTCAGCGCGACGGGAACATATATTTCGAGCTTTGGAAAAATAGGTAGTGCTGCTGTGGAAGAAATTCAGCAACCTGCAGTTGGTAATAATGATATCGCTGTAGGTAAAGGAGGTGATGTTTATATCACCGATGAAGGCGCGATCAGCGGGCCCCGGGTGATGGTTTTTAACCCTTTGGGAGAATATCAGTCTGGGCATGACATCGGTGTTGGTATGCTGACCCCCGCGCTTGGATCGGTGGCGGCGGACTCCCAGGGCGACGTGCTTACTGTAGGTAATGCCGACGATTGTTTGGTCGATAAGTTCGAATCGGGGGAAATTTTTGCGTGGCAAAACAACGAAGGCTGTGAAAAACAATCCTTGGCTTTGAATCCTGCAAATGGTGACTCCTTTTTTTACAGTCATCCGGACAATCAATTTGTTGAGCTGGATACTGAAGGTAGTAAGATTGGGCAGTTCTCGGGGATATCGGGAGAGGAAGTCACGTTTGGGCTGGCGTTTGATCCTAGTGAGGTTTGGTCGGCGGGGCGACCCGCGGGTGTATTGTACGCGGTTAGTTTCAATGAATTCACGGAAACAAATGAAGTGCTGGTTTTCAGTGAACCGCAACCAGTTCCGCCGACCGTTGATGCTGAGTCCGTAAGTGGTGTGGATGACACGACAGCGGTGCTGAAAGCGCAGGTCGATCCGAATGGTAATGACACACATTATCGCTTTCAGTACGGATCACTAGGTCCGTGCTCCTCCGGCTCCAGTGAATGCAAGGAAGCACCGGTGAACGGGGAAGTCGATCTCGGCTCGGCGCAGGGTGATGTAACAGCAAGCGTTACGTTGACAGGACTGCAGCCGGGCACTGTTTATCACTATCGTGTGGTTGCGACCAACAGTGGCGGAAGAACGATTGGGCTGGATGAGGCATTCACAACGTTTCCGACGGCCATGTCGGGCTTGCCGGACGGTCGCGCCTACGAGCTGGTTTCTCCCTCCGAAAAGGCCGGCGGAGAGGTGTTCCCTCCTGAACCCAACGGCGGCAGCTGCCTCAGCATCGAATGCAAGCCCGGTATCGACGAACCTCCATTTCCCATGCAGAGCGCTCCAGACGGCAACACCGTTGCTTATGAGGGCTATCCGTTTTCAACCAGCGGAGACGCGGTAGGAGCCAACGAGTATCTGGCGAGACGGACTTCGAACGGCTGGCAGACGAGGGATCTAAGTCTACCCGAAGAGAAGACAGGTGAAAACCAAGGTTTTAAGGCATTCTCGACAGATCTTTCGCTCGAGATGCTCTTCGAGAAGGCACCTGCACTTTCACCTGAAGCGCCTGCAAGTATTGAATCGCCTCATATCCCATATGCCAACCTCTATGTTCAAGAAAGTGCGAATTTGGCAGCTGTGCGGCCGGTGATAACGTCTCGGCCGCCTAATCGCACAGCCGGAAACAAACAGGGTAGTTTCGAAGTGTTTTTCGCCGGCGCATCGTCTGATTTCAGCCACATACTTTTCGAAGCTAACGATGCGCTTACTAAAAATGCCGTTGATGGTGGAGCTCAGGAGAGTAAAGAGGGACATCCAGAAAAGGACAACCTCTATCAATGGGTCAGCGGTCAGTTGTCGCTTGTCAACGTCTTGACGAGTGGTGTCACGACTGGCCCAGGTGCTGTCTTTGGTTCAGGGGAAGAACTGACAGGCAGCACTGAAGGACAAGACTACAGTCATGCCATCTCTGAAGATGGTTCCCGAATTTTTTGGACGGATCAAAATACAGGCGACGTCTATGTTCGCGAAAATAATACCACGACAACGTTGATTCCTGACTCGGGCAAGTTTCTCACAGCCAGTGCAGAAGGCTCAAGGGTATTGCTCAACGATGGACATATCTATGATCTCGAAAGCAAAGCACTGACCGATCTGACTGCTGGTGACGGTGGTTTTGTCGGTATCCTTGGTGCGAGCAGTGATCTATCCAGTGTGTATTTTGTTGATAGCGCTGTTCTCCCTGGCGCATCGGAGAACGCCGAGGGTGTCAGCGCACAGGCCGGGGGAGATAATCTCTATCTTTACAACGGGGCGTCGCCGATCTTTATTGCGACGCTTTCAGCCGGTGACGAAAAAACGTGGTTCTTATCTACAGGTAGATCGGCGAGCGATTGGGCGTCGTCGCCGTCGCATCGTACGGCGCAGGTTACACCTGATGGACGCTATGTGGCGTTTATGTCCTTGGCCAATCTGACTGGCTATGATAATCAGCCTATCAAGCCGGAAGATTGCAGTAGTCCAAAATCGTGCTTTGAGGTTTACGAGTTCGATGCGGATTCGGGACGTCTTGTTTGCGCATCGTGTGATCCGAGCGGTGCAAGACCGGTTGGTGGTGCCAATCTCAGTTTGCTCAAACCGGGAGCGAATGTATTCTTGCCTCAGCCTCGTAATCTTGCGGATAATGGGCGTTTGTTCTTTGATAGTCTTGATGCACTGTCGCCGCAGGATGTTAATGGTCGAGCTCAGGATGTTTACGAGTATGAGCCGGGCGGATTGGGGACCTGTTCGCGTGCTGAGGGATGCATCTTTTTGATCTCAACGGGGCATAGCAGCTCTGATTCAAATTTTGTGAATGCGACTCCGGATGGTAGCGATGTGTTTTTCACCACGCGTGAGCGGCTTGTCTCGCAGGATTCGGATAGTTTGCTCGATCTTTATGATGCTCGTGTGGATGGAGGTTTCCCAGAAGCGGTCGTGCCGGTACCTTGCGTGGGAGACTCCTGCAAGGGGTTGTCGTCGGTGGCGCCGGTGTTTGGTGCGTCCTCTAGTGCAACGCTGTTGGGTGACGGTAACCTTGTTGCTCCTGGGCCGGTAGTGAAAAAACCGCTCACACGAGCACAGAAACTGGCTGCTGCGCTGAAGTTGTGCAGGAAAAAACCGAAAAAGAAGCAGCGAATGACGTGCGAAGCGAGCGCCAAAAAGAAATATGGCCCGGTGCTGAAGGCTAAGAACCCCAATGCCAGGAAGAAAAATCGGAGGGCCGGCCGATGACTACGCGACTCTATGCGCCTGGCAAGAAGCGTTCAGGGAAGAAGCAAGGACAAGAAAGCGGACGGCGTGCGAAACTTGCATCGAAAAGACGTTCTGTGCGAAGTCAAAGGCAAAGAAGGCACGTCGAAAGCGTGAAGTGTGGTTTGGGATCGTCTGTGGTGCAGGATCGGGAGCAAGACTGGCGTGTCGATGGTCTGATGAAACCAGTGGCACCGGGGCTCGATTTGTCGACGAAGGTGCGAGTCAGCCCGGAGATGGTTGTCGGGCAGCAGGTGGTGTCGCGTTTGGGTTTGTCAACGTGGCAGACCTTTATAGTTATTGCTTTGGCGACGGCTTCTTTTTTCACGTGTGTTTCGCGGCTAGCACCAGCAATAGCTGAATTTGGTGTAATTCCCGGTAGTGTTGAAGCGACTGCAATAAATCAAGATAAAACGCTGGACTTTCAAGCAGGTTCTCATCCGTACACGTACACTATTGGGTTTGCGATGAAAAAAGCTTCGAATGGGAAAGTCGAAGGTGATGTCCGCGATATCATAGTCGACCTGCCGCAGGGTATCGTGGGCAACCCTAACGCGACGCCCAGATGTCCTCGCCAAAGCTTTGAGGGTCAGAAACCGACTTGTGCGGGTACGACCCAGATCGGTATCGAGCATGCAAGGATTGAAGGACTGGTCACCACCACTGGTCCTATTTACAATTTGGTGCCTCCACCGGGTGTGCCTGCGCAGATCGGATTCAGCGTAGCCGACTTCAATGTTTTCGAGAACGCTTTGCTGCGAACAGGTGACGATTATGGTGTAGCGGTTAACACCGATAACGTCCCGCAAATCGGTGCCGTTGTCTCTGTCTCGGAGACTATTTGGGGAGTGCCGATGGACGTAAGTCATAACTCGGAACGTATCTGCATCGATCCAACGACTGAATTGCCGTTTAGAATCCCGGGATGCGGCAGCGAAATCGCGCCGCGGCCATTCCTGACGTTGCCGACGTCCTGCACAGGACCGCTGAAGACGACAGTCAGTGTGGACTCCATAGAAGCCCCAGGTGCATTCGTCAGCGAAAGTGGCGTTACTCGAGATGGTGGTGGCAACCCTGCTGGACTCGCGGGCTGTGAAAAGCTTCCCTTCGAACCATCGCTGAGCGTGACTCCTGATACGACAAGCACTGAATCCCCGAGCGGGTTGAATGTCAGCTTGGAAGTTCCACAACTGGAAAATACCGGAGGGCTGGCCGAGTCGAATTTGAAGGAAGCGGTTGTGACGCTCCCAGCAGGGATGACGGTGTCGTCGTCAGCGGCAAATGGGTTGGGAGCGTGTTCGCTTGAACAGATCGGACTGGATAACGCGAGTACGCCGTCGTGCCCGGACTCTTCGAAGGTGGGTTCGGTGGAAATCCAGACACCGTTGCTTGAACATCCTTTGTCGGGCTCGGTGTTCGTGGCCCAACAGGGAAATCTGTTGGGGAATGGGTCTAACCCGTTCGGGTCGTTGCTCGCCCTCTACATTGTTGCCGAAGGCGAAGGCGCATTGATCAAGATTCCAGGCGAGATCGAACTCGACGAAACAACCGGGCAGCTCAGAGCACGATTCGGAGAAGACCCCATCACGACACTATCCACCGGTGAAAGCCAGTTCTTGCCTCAACAGCCCTTCAGTGACCTGAAGATGAGCTTCTTTGGCGGTCCAAGGGCACCGTTGGTGACCCCCACGAGCTGTGGGACATACACGGCGACCTCGAGGTTGACTCCGTGGAGCGGTAGCCCACCAGCTGAACCGTCGAGCAGCTTCACGATCGACCAAGGCTGCACCGCCGGTAACGGGTTCAGCCCATCGTTCGCGGCTGGCACAGCGAATAACCAGGCAGCTGGTTTCAGCCCATTCAGCGTCACATTCTCTCGTCGCGATGGCGAACAACGGTTTGCCAGCACGACGGTCGTGACACCCCCGGGCTTGCTCGCGATCCTCAAAAGTGCCGCACAGTGCCCTGAACCGCAAGCCTCCAAAGGAGAATGCAGTGAAGCCAGCCAGCTCGGGGAAACAACCGTCGCAGCCGGTCCCGGCGAAGACCCCTACTGGGTAAAAGGCGGGCGTGTCTTCCTGACAGGTCCTTATGAGGGCGCACCATTTGGCCTATCAATCGTTGTTCCCGCCGTTGCCGGCCCCTTCAACCTCGGAACGAACGGGAGGCCCGTGGTAGTCAGGGCCAAGATCGAAGTGGATCCCCACACAGCACAAGCAATCATCACAAGCGATCCGCTACCAACGATACTGCAAGGAATCCCACTCGACGTTCGCACCGTAAACGTGACGATCAACCGCTCCGGATTCATGTTCAACCCCACCAACTGCGCACCACTATCAATAACCGGAACACTTCACTCCACCACAGGAACAAACGCACCCGTATCCGCTCCATTTGAGGCAGCAAACTGCGCCGGCCTACCATACAAACCATCACTCAAGATCTCCACCCAAGCAAAAACCAGCAAAGCAAATGGTGCCAGCCTCCTCTTCAAGATTGCAACCGGGAACGGCCAATCAAATACGAGCAAACTGAAGCTGACGTTCCCCAAGCAATTGCCGGCGCGACTTACGACGCTTCAAAAAGCATGCGTGGATAAAGTCTTCAATGCGAACCCTGCTGCTTGTCCGGTAGCGTCGAACATAGGAACCGCGACGGTCCACACCCCTGTGCTCGCGGGAGCACTGACGGGACCGATCTACCTCGTCAGTCACGGCGGCGCAGCGTTCCCCGATGCCGTTCTAGTACTCCAAGGCGAAGGAGTCACGATCTACCTGGACGGGAATACAAACATCAAGAAAGGGATCACGACCAGCACATTCAACAGCGTCCCCGATGCACCGTTCAGCAGCTTCGAAGCCACCGTACCCGAGGGCCCCCACTCAGCGTTCACGACCGACATCCCCGCAAAAGCCAAAGGCAGCCTATGCGCCCAGAAACTCACAATGCCAGCCACCTTCACCGGACAAAACGGCGCCATGCTCACCCAAACCACCAAAATCACCATCACAGGCTGCCCCAAAACCAAAAAAACAAAAAAAACCACCACCAAAAAACACAACAAGCACAAGAAGTAGGAGTAAACAAGAAGAAGTAGGACCGGAACAGCGCTGTGCCCCCCTCTCAGCGGGACGCTACGCCCTACTCGGGCGCGACGTGGTGCTTTGTGTTGATATTCAGGATCTTTCTGTTGTGTGGCTTCCACCCGCCCGAGTCCAGCAATCTCTGCCCGACGCGCGGTTCAACGCCAAAACCCAAAGGAAAAAGCCCAGCACGGTAGTCCCGCACGCTGGGATCTGCGCGGGGGCCCGCCAGCAACAGCGGCCCCTACCGCGATCAAAAATCCACAAATCCATTGCCTTTTGCAGGATGTCTCCGACTCGGTGCCCCTTTGTTGTCTTGATTTTCCAACTCCGGAAAAATGTGAGATGCGGGGGTTTTGAGGTGTAGGCTGCCACATGCCGATACTGTGCCGCGCAAGATTGACGCCGCGCAGCTTGACAAGGGAGTAAAAAGTGAGCCATGCTTGTCGGGCTGTCCGCTTATGATCGTCACAGGGGTGACGGATTGCGTACGAGGCGGATTGCGACCAGACGGCTGGACTTGTTGTCGCTATAGGCAATCCGTCTAGTCTAATGACAAACGTCACGGCATCGCCGGGGCGAATGGAGGTCATGATTTCACATGTCTAAAGTAAAGTTGATGTTGTTGAGCGTATTTGCTGTTCTAGCAATGGGTGCGGTGGCTTCGTCATCGGCGTCGGCAACCGTGTTTCATTTCGATGTTTGCGAAGAAGTGTCGGCGACTGCAGGCACTAATTATTCGTCCTTAGCGACGTGTGTCGCCAGTGGGACTCCTACAGGGGGTAAGTGGACTAAATATAAAATCCCTACGGGAACAAGTTTAAAAGTTGACTCCAAAACGGGCACCGAAAAATTTGTGCTCAAAACAAAAGCGTTGACGCTGACCGTAAAAATTGAATGCACAAACGAGACAGATCGCGGGACAGCTGAAAACCCTGCTGGTGGGGGAGCTGGCAAAGATAAAGAGGTAATAGAATTCACAGGATGTACAGTCCCGGAACCGGCGGGTCTGGGTTGCAAAGTCGAAGAACCGATCATAGCTAAAGCGAATACAGAACTGGTCGAATTTAGTGGCAAAGCAGCAGATGAATTCAAACCGGAAGGCGCTAACTTTACTTCAATAACCTTTAAGGGGTGTTCGACTACTGAACTCAACAAAACCTTTACTGTGCAAGGAACTGACACAGGGATAGCACTGAATGCTACGTCCGAATTGGAATTCACAGTGGCGTCCAGCAATCTGACATTTGGTGGCGAACCGGCGACGCTCAAAGGCAAGGCAAGTGTATTAATGGAAGGTAATGGAGCAGATCTCCTTATTTTACCATAAATGCTACGCTTGTTTGTGTAGGTAGTTGATTAATGAGTAGGGATCATGTTTGGGCGTGGTCCCTACTCTTATGTGTGGGGCTTGGTAGGGAGTCAGAAACACTGGTGCCAAAACTGGGTGGGGGTCGCTATGCTCTTTAGAATGATCATAGGGATATGAGAGAGATATAAAGGAGAGGGTGTTGTGATTGAGGGGTGTGATGGTACGCGCGGTTTGACTGTTGACGTGTCTCGGGATAGTGGGGCTGCCTGGGCTGCTTGGAAATGGTTTGTGGTTCTGGGTGCTGGGTTGATCGCGATTCTTCTTGGGATGTTGTTGACTGCGGGGTCCGCGAGTGCCAGTTTCGAATTGGTCGGACGATTCACCGGAAGTGGTAATACTGAATTGAGGAAGGCCCCAGTGCCGGGTGCGGCTGTTAACGACACGAGTGGCGATGTTTATATTGTCGATACTCATAGTCATCGTGTTGAGAGGTTCAGCTCCACGGGCGGTTTTCTTGGGGCTTGGGGGTGGGGTGTTGCTACGGGTGCTAGTGAATATCAGATATGCGTTGTCGAAACTGAATGCCATGAAGAAGGAATCTCTGGTTCGGGAGTTGGTGAGTTCATGGAACCAGGGGGGATTGCTGTCGATCAGGAAACGGGCGATGTTTATGTGCTTGATGCAGCGCGCGGGAGTGATGTGGTGCAAGAGTTCAGCGCGACAGGAACATACATTTCGAGCTTTGGAAAAATAGGTAGTACCGCTGTAGAAGAAATTCAGCAACCTGCAGTTGGCAATAACGATATCGCTGTAGGTAAAGGAGGTGATGTCTATATCACTGATGAAGGTGCGATCCATGGGCCCCGGGTGATGGTTTTTAACTCTTTGGGGGAATATCAGTCTGGGCATGACATTGGTGTTGGTATGCTGACCCCTGCGCTTGGATCGGTGGCGGCGGACTCCGAGGGCGACGTGTTTACTATAGGTAATGCCGATGATTGTTTGGTAGATAAGTTCGAATCGGGGGAAATTTTTGCGTGGCAAAACAACGAAGGCTGTGAAAAACAGTCCCTGGCTGTGAATCCTGCAAATGGTGACTCCTTTTTTTACAGTCATCCGGACAATAATTTTGTTGAGCTGGATGCTGAAGGTAGTAAGATTGGACAGTTCTCGGGAGTGTCGGGAGAGGAAGTCACGTTTGGGCTGGCGTTTGATCCTAGTGAGGTTTGGTCGGCGGGGCGACCTCCGGGGGTGTTGTACGCGGTCAGTTTCAATGAATTCACGGAAACAAATGAAGTGCTGGTTTTCAGTGAACCGCAACCAGTTCCGCCGACTGTTGATGCTGAGTCTGTAAGCGGTGTGGATAACACGACAGCGGTGCTGAAAGCACAGGTCAATCCAAATGGCAACGACACACATTACCGTTTCCAGTATGGATCACTAGGTCCGTGCTCATCCAGCTCCAGTGAATGCAAGGAGGCACCGGTGAACGGGGAAGTCGATCTCGGTTCGGCGCAGGGCGATGTGACAGCAAGCGTTACGTTGACAGGACTGCAGCCAGGCACTGTTTATCACTATCGTGTGCTTGCGACTAACAGTGGTGGAAGAACGATTGGGCTGGACGAGGCATTCACAACGTTTCCGACCGCCATGTCGGGCTTGCCGGATGGTCGCGCCTACGAGCTGGTTTCTCCCACCGAAAAGGCCGGCGGAGAGGTGTTCCCTCCTGAACCCAACGGCGGCAGCTGCCTCAGCAGCGAATGCAAGCCCGGTAGCGACGAACCTCCATTCCCCATGCAGAGCGCTCCAGACGGCGACACCGTTGCTTATGAGGGCTATCCGTTTTCAACCAGCGGAGACGCGATAGGAGCCAACGAGTATCTGGCGAGCCGGACTCCAAACGGCTGGCAGACCAGAGATCTCAGTCTGCCCCAAGAGAAGACAGGCGAAAAACAAGGTTTCGAGGCATTCTCGACAGATCTTTCGCTTGAGATGCTCTTTGAGAAGGCACCTGCACTTTCACCTGAAGCGCCTGCAAGTATCGAATCGCCTCATATCCCATATGCCAACCTCTATGTTCAAGAAAGTGCGAATTTGGCAGCTGCGCGACCGGTGATAACGTCTCGACCCCCTAATCGCGCAGCAGGAAACAAACAGGGTAGTTTCGAAGTGTTTTTCGCCGGCGCATCGTCTGATTTCAGCCACATACTTTTCGAAGCTAACGATGCGCTTACTAAAAATGCCATTGATGGTGGAGCTCAGAAGAAAGATAACCTCTATCAATGGGTCGGCGGCCAGTTGTCGCTTGTCAACGTCTTGACGAGTGGTGTCACGACTGGTCCAGGTGCTGTCTTTGGTTCAGGGGAAGAACTGACAGGCAGCACTCAAGGACAAGACTACAGTCATGCCATCTCTGAAGACGGTTCCCGAATTTTTTGGACGGATCAAAATACAGGCGACGTCTATGTTCGCGAAAACAACACCACGACAACATTGATTCCTGACTCGGGCAGGTTTCTCACAGCCAGCACAGAAGGCTCAAAGGTATTGCTCAACGATGGACATATCTATGATCTCGAAAGCAAAGCACTGACCGATCTGACCGCTGGTGGGGGTGGCTTTGTCGGTATCCTTGGTGCGAGCAATGATCTATCCAGTGTGTATTTTGTCGATAGTGCTGTTCTCCCTGGCGTATCGGAGAACGCTGAGGGTGTCAGCGCACAGGCCGGGGGGGATAATCTCTATCTTTACAACGGGGTGTCCCCGATCTTTATTGCGACGCTTTCAGCCAGCGACGGAGAAACATGGTTTTTATCTGCAGATAGATCAGCGAGCGATTGGGCGTCGTCGCCGTCGCATCGTACGGCGCAGGTTACTCCTGATGGACGATATGTGGCGTTTATGTCTTTGGCCAATCTGACTGGTTATGATAATCAGCCTATCAAGCCGGAAGATTGTGGTAGGGAAAGTCCAAGATCGTGCTTTGAGGTTTACGAGTTCGATGCGGATTCGGGACGTCTTGTTTGTGCATCGTGTGATCCGAGCGGTGCAAGACCGGTTGGTGATGCCAATCTCAGTCTGCTCAAACCGGAATCGAATATATTTTTGCCTCAGCCTCGTAATCTTGCAGATAATGGGCGTTTGTTCTTTGATAGCCTTGACACGCTGTCGCCGCAGGATGTTAATGGTCGAGCTCAGGATGTTTACGAGTATGAGCCGGGCGGATTGGGGACCTGCTCGCGTTCCGAAGGGTGCATCTTTTTGATCTCAACGGGGCATAGCAGCTCTGATTCAAACTTTGTGAACTCGACTCCGGATGGTAGCGATGTGTTTTTCACCACGCGTGAGCGGCTTGTCTCGCAGGATTCGGACAGTTTGCTCGATCTTTATGATGCCCGTGTGGATGGAGGTTTTCCAGAAGCGGTCGTACCGGTACCTTGCGTGGGAGACTCCTGCAAGGGGTTGTCGTCGGTGACGCCGGTGTTTGGTGCGTCCTCTAGTGCAACGCTGTTGGGTGACGGTAACCTTGTTGCTCCTGGGCCGGTGGTGAAAAAACCGCTCACACGAGCACAGAAACTGGCTGCTGCGCTGAAGTTGTGCAGAAAAAAACCGAAAAAGAAGCAGCGAATGGCGTGCGAAGCGAGCGCCAAAAAGAAATATGGCCCGGTGCTGAAGGCCAAGAATCCTAATGCCAGGAAGAAAAATCGGGGGGCCGGCCGATGACTACGCGACTCTATGCACCTGGCAAGAAGCAAAGAAAAGAAAGCGGACGGCGTGCGAAACTTGCATCGAAAAGACGTTCTGTGCGAAGTCAAAGACAAAGAAGGCACGTCGAAAGCGTGAAGTGTGGTTTGGGATCGTCTGTGGTGCAGGATCGGGAGCAAGACTGGCGTGTCGATGGTCTGATGAAACCAGTGGCACCGGGGCTCGATTTGTCGACGAAGGTGCGAGTCAGCCCGGAGATGGTTGTCGGGCAGCAGGTGGTGTCGCGTTTGGGTTTGTCGACGTGGCAGACCTTTATAGTTATTGCTTTGGCGACGGCTTCTTTTTTCACGTGTGTTTCGCGGCTAGCACCAGCAATAGCTGAATTTGGTGTAATTCCCGGTAGTGTTGAAGCGACTGCAATAAATCAAGATAAAACGCTGGACTTTCAAGCAGGTTCTCATCCGTACACGTACACTATTGGGTTTGCGATGAAAAAAGCTTTGAATGGGAAAGTCGAAGGTGATGTCCGCGATATCATAGTCGACCTGCCGCAGGGTATCGTGGGCAACCCTAACGCGACGCCCAGATGTCCTCGCCAAAGCTTTGAGGGTCAGAAACCGACTTGTGCGGGTACGACCCAGATCGGTATCGAGCATGCAAGGATTGAAGGACTGGTCACCACCACTGGTCCTATTTACAATTTGGTGCCTCCACCGGGTGTGCCTGCGCAGATCGGATTCAGCGTAGCCAACTTCAATGTTTTCGAGAACGCTTTGCTGCGAACAGGTGACGATTATGGTGTAGCGGTTAACACCGATAACGTTCCTCAAGTTGGTGCGGTTGTCTCTGTCTCGGAGACTATTTGGGGAGTGCCGATGGACGTAAGTCATAACTCGGAACGTATCTGCATCGATCCTGCGACTGAATTGCCGTTTAGGATCCCGGGATGTGGTAGCGAAATCGCGCCGCGACCATTCCTGACGTTGCCGACGTCGTGCACAGGACCGCTGAAGACGACAGTCAGTGTGGACTCCATAGAAGCCCCAGGTGCATTCGTCAGCGAAAGTGGCGTTACTCGAGATGGTGGCGGTAACCCCGCTGGACTCGCGGGCTGTGAAAAACTTCCCTTCGAACCATCGCTGAGCGTGACTCCTGATACGACAAGCACTGAATCCCCGAGCGGGTTGAACGTCAGCTTGGAAGTTCCACAACTGGAAAATACCGGAGGGCTGGCCGAGTCGAATTTGAAGGAAGCGGTTGTCACGCTCCCAGCAGGGATGACGGTGTCGTCGTCAGCGGCAAATGGGTTGGGAGCGTGTTCGCTTGAACAGATCGGACTGGATAACGCGAGTACGCCGTCGTGCCCGGACTCTTCGAAGGTGGGTTCGGTGGAAATCCAGACACCGTTGCTTGAACATCCTTTGTCGGGCTCGGTGTTCGTGGCCCAACAGGGAAATCTGTTGGGGAATGGGTCTAACCCGTTCGGGTCGTTGCTCGCCCTCTACATTGTTGCCGAAGGCGAAGGCGCATTGATCAAGATTCCAGGCGAGATCGAACTCGACGAAACAACCGGGCAGCTCAGAGCACGATTCGGAGAAGACCCCATCACGACACTATCCACCGGTGAAAGCCAGTTCTTGCCTCAACAGCCCTTCAGTGACCTGAAGATGAGCTTCTTTGGCGGTCCAAGGGCACCGTTGGTGACCCCCACGAGCTGTGGGACATACACGGCGACCTCGAGGTTGACTCCGTGGAGCGGTAGCCCACCAGCTGAACCGTCGAGCAGCTTCACGATCGACCAAGGCTGCACCGCCGGTAACGGGTTCAGCCCATCGTTCGCGGCTGGCACAGCGAATAACCAGGCAGCTGGTTTCAGCCCATTCAGCGTCACATTCTCTCGTCGCGATGGCGAACAACGGTTTGCCAGCACGACGGTCGTGACACCCCCGGGCTTGCTCGCGATCCTCAAAAGTGCCGCACAGTGCCCTGAACCGCAAGCCTCCAAAGGAGAATGCAGTGAAGCCAGCCAGCTCGGGGAAACAACCGTCGCAGCCGGTCCCGGCGAAGACCCCTACTGGGTAAAAGGCGGGCGTGTCTTCCTGACAGGTCCTTATGAGGGCGCACCATTTGGCCTATCAATCGTTGTTCCCGCCGTTGCGGGCCCCTTCAACCTCGGAACGAACGGGAGGCCCGTGGTAGTCAGGGCCAAGATCGAAGTGGATCCCCACACAGCACAAGCAATCATCACAAGCGATCCGCTACCAACGATACTGCAAGGAATCCCACTCGACGTTCGCACCGTAAACGTGACGATCAACCGCTCCGGATTCATGTTCAACCCCACCAACTGCGCACCACTATCAATAACCGGAACACTTCACTCCACCACAGGAACGAACACACCCGTGTCCGCTCCATTTGAGGCAGCAAACTGCGCCGGCCTACCATACAAACCAACACTTAAGATTTCCACCCAAGCAAAAACCAGTAAAGCAAATGGTGCCAGCCTGCTCTTCAAGATTGCAACGGGGAATGGCCAATCGAACACCAGTAAACTGAAGCTGACGTTTCCCAAGCAATTGCCGGCGCGACTTACCACGCTTCAGAAAGCATGCGTGGATAAAGTATTCAACGCGAACCCAGCTGCTTGTCCGGCAGCGTCGAACATAGGCACCGCGACAGTGCACACCCCTGTGCTAGCGGGAGCATTGACGGGACCGATCTACCTCGTCAGTCACGGTGGCGCGGCGTTCCCCGACGCCGTTCTAGTACTCCAAGGCGAAGGGGTCACAATCTATCTAGATGGGAATACGAACATCAAGAAAGGGATCACGACCAGCACATTCAACAGCGTCCCCGATGCACCATTCAGCAGCT
This sequence comes from uncultured Solirubrobacterales bacterium, assembly GCA_963705245.1. Lineage (GTDB taxonomy): Bacteria > Actinomycetota > Thermoleophilia > Solirubrobacterales > Solirubrobacteraceae > Palsa-744. Next base: position 1,250,395 of record OY970062.1, read on the forward strand.
TCGAAGCCACCGTACCAGAGGGCCCCCACTCAGCGTTCACGACCGACATCCCCGCAAAAGCCAAAGGCAGCCTATGCGCCCAGAAACTCACAATGCCAGCCACCTTCACCGGACAAAACGGCGCCATGCTCACCCAAACCACCAAAATCACCATCACAGGCTGCCCCAAAACCAAAAAAACAAAAAAAACCACCACCAAAAAACACAACAAGCACAAGAAGAAGTAGTAGTAGGGACCAGAAGTAGGGATCAGAAAGGCATCGGGGCCTCCATTCGTGGTCTCGTGGGAATGCTCTGAGTGCGTAGCGCCCTTTCTCGGCGGGGCGCTACGCCTTTCTCGGGTGCTGGGTGGTGTTTGTGTTGATATGCAGGGTTTTTCTGTTGTCAGAAACATCTCTTGCGGGGTGTTGGGATAGCGGTTATGTTTGCGCGAGGGCTATGACAAATAGTCTGCTGGCAGGAACGTACTCAGGCGTACGTAGGCGTACGTAGATGTATTCATCTGGTAGAGATCAAAGAAAGTGGGGTCGTAATGAAGAGCCATCATGGGCGCGTGGCGGGTATCCGCAGGCGCACACTTGTGGTTGCGATGACGGTCATCGCGCCATTGGCAGTGCTCGGTGCAGCTTCGCCGGCTCTGGCTACACCGCATCATCCGAAAGGCGAATTCGCGCAGTTCGCTGATTGTCCTCTGAGTAATGCGGAAGTCCAGACCTGCATCTTTGCGGAAACTAAAGGCGGCCTGTTCACGGTCGGCAAAAAGACGGTGCCGATCGTCAATCCGGTGATCCTTCAGGGTGGGGTCATCAGTCGCGAAAACGAAGAAACCGAAGTAGTGACGAACGAATTCGTTGCGGCGGAAGATGGTAACACGCTCTCGAAATCTCCACAGCCGGTACCCGGGGGACTTCTTGGGATCGTAGCGCCGTCGTTCCTGCCTAAATTCTTGCAGGAACTGTTCAACGAATTTATCAACAATGGCATCACCGGTGTGACTGCTACGAACGAACTGGCCGCTCCGGCTAGCTCGATCGTCCTGAATACCGCGAATCTCCTAGCCGAAAAAGGAACCGCGCTTTCCCTACCGTTGAAGATCAAACTGAGCAACACCTTCCTCGGCAGTGAATGCTACGTAGGCTCCAACGCAAAACCGATCGTGATCGACTTCACGACGGGCACGACCGAACCACCTCTCCCGAATAAACCAATCAAAGGCAGCGCGGGAACACTCAAATTCAACAGTGAATTCACGCTTGCCACCATCTCCGGAGGCAGACTGGTCAACAACTCGTTCGCAGCTCCCGAAGCTACCGGTTGCGGCGGGTTCTTCTCGTTCCTGATCGACCCGGCAGTCAACGCCGAGCTCGGTCTACCAGCAGCCGCCGGAACCAACACAGCAATACTAGAAGGATCACTCGCCAGCGCCAGCGCCAAAGCAGTCAAAGCGAGCGAATAAAACACGCAGCAGTAAGAAGCACCAACACACGACACACGTAGTACCCTGAGCAAAAAAGAGGGCCCGCTGCGCACACACGCGCGACGGGCCCTCTCGCACGTACAGACACACAACACCCCCCACCAGCTAACACCACCCCCACCCAGGCTCAAGAAGAGTAGGGAGGGGAAGTCGGGAGCAGTAGTCGAGCCTCTCTACGGTTGTGGGCGGTGGGGGTGGCGTCTTCTTGCGCGTCGTGTGGTGTTTTGTGTTGATATCCAGGATTTTTCGGTTGTCAGAAACATCTCTTGCGGGGTGTGGAGGCAGCGGATATGTTTGCTTGAGGCTACGCCAAGTAGCCTGCTGGCAGGACGTATGCAGACCTACTCAAACTGTATCTTTTGGTGAGACTAAAGAAAGTGGGGTCGTAATGAAGAGCCATCATGGGCGCGTGGCGGGTATCCGCAGGCGCACACTTGTGGTTGCGATGACGGTCATCGCGCCATTGGCAGTGCTCGGTGCAGCTTCGCCGGCTCTGGCCACTCCGCATCATCCGAAAGGCGAATTCGCGCAGTTCGCTGATTGTCCTCTGAGTAATGCGGAAGTCCAGACCTGCATCTTTGCGGAAACTAAAGGCGGCCTGTTCACGGTCGGCAAAAAGACGGTGCCGATCGTCAATCCGGTGATCCTTCAGGGTGGGGTCATCAGTCGCGAAAACGAAGAAACCGAAGTAGTGACGAACGAATTCGTTGCGGCGGAAGATGGTAACACGCTCTCGAAATCTCCGCAGCCGGTACCCGGAGGACTTCTTGGGATCGTAGCGCCGTCGTTCCTGCCTAAATTCTTGCAGGAACTGTTCAACGAATTTATCAACAATGGCATCACCGGTGTGACTGCTACGAACGAACTGGCCGCTCCGGCTAGCTCGATCGTCCTGAATACCGCGAATCTCCTAGCCGAAAAAGGAACCGCGCTTTCCCTACCGTTGAAGATCAAACTGAGCAACACCTTCCTCGGCAGTGAATGCTACGTAGGCTCCAACGCAAAACCGATCGTGATCGACTTCACGACGGGCACGACCGAACCACCTCTCCCGAACAAACCAATCAAAGGCAGCGCGGGAACACTCAAATTCAACAGTGAATTCACGCTTGCCACCATCTCCGGAGGCAGACTGGTCAACAACTCGTTCGCGGCTCCCGAAGCTACCGGTTGCGGCGGGTTCTTCTCGTTCCTGATCGACCCGGCAGTCAACGCCGAGCTCGGTCTACCAGCAGCCGCCGGAACCAACACAGCAATACTAGAAGGATCACTCGCCAGCGCCAGCGCCAAAGCAGTCAAAGCGAGCGAATAGAAGCACAGCAGTAAGAAGCACCAACACACAACACACGTAGTACCCTAAGCAAAAAAGAGGGCCCGCCGCGCACACACGCGCGACGGGCCCTCACACGTACAGACACACAACACCCTCACCCCAAACACAAAACCACCTCAGCCCCCAGTCTCAGGTCCGCACCACCACCACGACAACCCTCACCATGGAAAGACCTCTCCAACCCGCCTCCCACACCCTCTACCAACGCGCACACAAACACATCACAGGCGGCAGCTCACGCTCGACCCTGTACACACCACCATTCCCTCCATACGCCGCCCGAGGCTACGGATACATGGTCGTGGATGTCGACGGCCAAGAGCTGATCGATCTGCACGCGAACTACACCTCGCTCGTGCATGGCCACGCCTTTCCGCCGGTCCTCACCGCTGCGGGTGACGCGCTTGCGAACGGTTCCTGCTTCGGGCTCCCCACGCTCGCGGAGGTCGAGCTGGCAGAGCATCTTTGCGCGCGGGTCTCCTGGGCGCCCTTCTGGCGCTTCACCGGCTCTGGCACCGAAGCTGTGATGGCGGCGGTTCGGGCCGCTCGTGCCTATACGGGTCGCGACCTGATCCTGCGCTTCGCCGACTGCTATCACGGTGGCTCGGATGCGCTGCTGCAGCCCGGCGCTCGTGGCGTCCCCGCGGCCGCGCAGACAGACATCCTCACGATCGCCCTCGGCGAGCCCGACGCGCTTGTGGCCGCGGTCGAGGCTCACGCCGATCGTCTGGCGGCGGTCCTGCTCGACCTGATGCCCAACCGCGCCGGCCTGTCTCCGGTTGAGCCTTCGTTCGCGTCGCTTGCGCGCGAGCTCACCACCGCCCACGGCAGCCTCCTGATCCTCGACGAGGTCATCACCTTCCGCCTCTCGCCACCCGGGCTGCACGCGCTCTATGGGATCGAGCCCGATCTCATCACGCTCGGCAAGATCATCGGCGGTGGTTTGCCCTGCGGCGCGCTGGGTGGTCGTCCTGAGGTCATGGGCGTCCTCGATCCCACCCGCCCCGACGCGGTGGCTCTCGCCGGCACGTTCTCCGCGAACCCCGTCACGATGCGCGCCGGGCTCGCCGCCCTGCAAGCGCTCGACCCGCCCGTGATCGCGCGCATCGACGCGCTCGGAGAGCGCCTGCGCGCCGGGCTGCTCGCCCAAGGCCACACCGTGACGGGACGTGGGTCGCTGCTGAAGATCCACTCCCCCGATCTCCCGACGCTCTGGCGGCGCCTCTACGCCGAGGGGGTCCTCATCGCCGCCGACGGGCTCTTTTGCGCCTCGAGCGCGATGGACGAGGCCGTGATCGACACGGCCCTCGACAGCTTCGCTCGCGCGGCGAGTAAGAAACATCGAGCATGAGCTCGAGCAGGCGATTTGCAGTCGGGCGCACAACAGGCTACTATGGGGTCAATTCAGCAGAGAGGTTTTGTCGGTAGACGTTCCGTCTGCCAGGTGGGAGAATGAGGGATATGAAAACAACTAAAGCGATGCGCGAACAGTTCGCCAGAAATTTGCGTCACCATCGTGAGCGGATGGGTCTGTCCCAGGAGGCATTGGGGGAGATCTGCAATCTGCACCGCACCGAGATCAGCCTGCTGGAGCGTTGCAAGCGCTCGCCACGCCTGGAGACCATCGTGGTCCTCGCGCATGGCTTGAAGCTTGGCTCGCCAGGCGAGCTGCTCGATCGGATCCGCTGAGGGGCGGGACGAGGGCGGCTCGAACCCGTCCTCGTCGCCGTTCTGGTGTGGGCAAGACCCAATGCGACCGGCATTTTTTCTGATCAGCTCACGCTGTCTCGGACGCTGACGGCAGCGCCTCGAACACGCGTCTGGCCAGCGTCTCGCGGCCGCTGAAGCGCAGTCCTGCCCAGTCGCGCGCCGGTCCGAGCGCCGCCATCCACGCGCGCGCGTCGCCCGCGACGCGCGCCCCCGGCTCCTTCTCATCTCCATCCCGTGCCCGCAGGCATCCCTGCTCGATCGCGAACCGCCGCGTCGCTGGCCGCTCCGCCTCCTGCACCGCCAGCTCCAGCGTGCCGTCCGGCAGAGGCTCTGCGCCGTGCAGCAGCACCGGCAGCAGTCCGAGCAGCGCCTCGACGTCCACCCGCTCGCGCCCTTCCGGAGCCGACCACATGTGCTTCATCCCCCACTGCGCGAGCGCGCCCGCGATCGGCAGCAGCTCGCGCCCCGTCTCGGTCAGTGCCAGCTCCACGCGCGGCGGCATCTCTTTGTATCGCTTCCTCGAGAGCAGCCCCAGCGCGACCATCTGCTGCAGATGCCTGTCCAACACGCCGCTGCTGATTCCCGCCAGCTGGCGCTGCAGCTGCACCGGACGCCCCGGGTCCCGCCCGAGCTGCAGCGCGATCAGCAGCGTCCAGTGGTCCCCGGTCGCGCTCAATGCCCGCGCCAACGGAGACCACTGGCTGTGGTACCGCGGGCGCAGCTCCGCTTCGGGACTGCCTAGCACGCCGGGTAGTCTAGTTCCACTCTTCCGATTTACCTAGCGTTTCAGATCATTGTTTCCGAGCCGCTCCCGCAACCGAGTGAGAAACACCAATGGCAATTGTTTGATAATCAGAACTAAAGTAGGGGGGCAGATACATAACGTGCTCTCGGCTTGGCGGCCGCGCAAGGACGTGCATATGCCGCCCAGGCTTGAGCATCGTCTCACCTCTCCGGCGATGCTCGAGAGAGATCGAGGCGTCCCCCCGACGATGCCAGGTCTCCGCGGGCGCCGCAGCCAAGGAACGGCGCGGCGCCTGTGAAGACCTGCTCTATGCGGTGCCGGTCGCGCTAGCCTGGGCGATCGATGCCTCTGTCCAGCTTCTCGCCCGGCGTCCGCGCGTGGTTCGAGGCGGCCTTCGCCGCCCCGACGCCCGCCCAGACACAGGCATGGCCGGCGATCGCGCGGGGCGAGAACGTGCTGCTCTCGGCGCCCACCGGCTCGGGCAAGACGCTCGCCGCGTTCCTATGGGCATTGGACCGTCTGGGTGGGGCAGCGTCCCCTGTCGAGCGCGTGGCCGGCGGTCAGTCCGGCGAGGGCCTCGCTCCGGGCGCGATGCCGCGCACGACTCGTATCGTCTACATCTCCCCCCTGAAGGCCCTCGCCTACGACATCGAGCGCAATCTCCGCGCTCCGTTGCGCGGGATAGCCCACTCGTCCGCGGCGGAGGGCATCCGTGTCGGCATCCGCACCGGCGACACCCCCCAGCGCGAGCGCGCGGCGATGGCGCGCAATCCCCCCGACATCCTGATCACGACCCCCGAGTCGCTCTATTTGATCCTGACCTCTCGCGCCGCCTCGATGCTCGCCGGCGCCGAGGCCGTGATCGTCGATGAGATCCACGCCGTCGCCCACTCCAAGCGCGGCTCCCACCTCGCGCTCACGCTGGAGCGCTTGCAGGCGCTTGCGCCCGGGCTGCAACGGATCGGTCTCAGCGCGACCCAGCGTCCCCTGGATGAGATCGGTCGCTTCCTCGTGGGTCCTCGTCGCGAGGTCACGATCATCGACGCCGGCGCCCCCAAGCGGCTGGACCTGAGGATCGAAGTCCCGGTGGAGTCGATGGCCGATCCCGGCGCTCACGACGCGGGCGCCGGTCGGGTCGCGGCCGATCCGCTGGAGCCACTCGCCGGCGGCGAGTCCCTGCGCGGCTCGATCTGGCCGGCGATCTACCCCGAGCTGCTGCGCTCCGTGCGCGAACACACCTCCACGATCGTATTCGTCAACAACCGCCGCGCCGCCGAGCGCGTCGCGCTGCGCCTGAACGAGCTCGCCGCGCAGGAGGACGGCGGGGAGGGCTCCGCCCCGCGCGAGATCGCGCGCGCCCACCACGGCTCGCTCGCGCGCGAGGAGCGCACGAAGGTCGAGGAGCTGCTGAAGGCGGGCGAGCTGCCGTGCCTCGTCGCCACCAGCTCGCTGGAGCTCGGCATCGACATGGGCGCCGTGGACCTCGTCCTGCAGGTCGAGTCCCCCAAGTCCGTCGCCCGCGGTCTGCAGCGCGTCGGGCGCGCCGGCCACGGCGTCGACGAGATCAGCCGCGGACGCTTCTTCCCCAAGTATCGCGGCGACCTGCTCGAGTGCGCCGTCGTCTGCCGGCAGATGCGCGCCGGGGCCATCGAGCCGACCGTCGTGCCCCGCAATGCTCTGGACGTCCTCGCCCAGCACGTCGTCTCGATCGCCGTCGCCGCCGAGGATGACGGCGGCGTCTCCGTCGCTGACCTGCACGCGCTCGTCACAGGCGCATGGTCCTACGCCGAGCTCTCCCGCGAGCTGCTGGAGAGCGTGCTGGACATGCTCGACGGGCGCTGGGCGGGCGGGCTCTCATCAGCTTTCGGGGACCGCTCGACGATCGGCCTGCGTCCACGCATCGTCTGGGACCGCGTTCGCGGCGTCATCCGCCCCCGCCGCGGCGCGCGCCAGCTGGCCGTCTCGAACGCCGGCACGATCCCCGATCGCGGCCTCTACACCGTCGTGCTCCCCGACGGCCGCCGCGTCGGCGAGCTGGACGAGGAGATGGTCTATGAGGCCCGCCCCGGACAGGCGTTCCTGCTCGGCGCCTCGACCTGGCGGATCGAGGAGATCGGCCGCGACCGGGTGATCGTCACCCCCGCTCCCGGCGCCCCCGGCGCCGTCCCCTTCTGGAAGGGCGACACGCTCGGGCGTCCCGTCGAGCTCGGGCGGGAGATCGGCGCGTTCGCGCGCTGGGCCGTAGAGCAGGATGCAGAGACGCTGCAGCGCGATTGTGACCTCGACGAGCGCGCGGCGCGCAACCTGCTGGACTATCTCCACGCCCAGCTCGCCGCCACGCGCGTGCTGCCCTCGGACCGCACGATCGTGCTCGAGCGCTTCCGCGACGAGATCGGCGACTGGCGCCTGTGCCTGCTCTCCCCCTACGGCGCCCGCGTGCACGCCGCCTGGGGCCTGGCCCTGTCCGCGCGCGTGCGCGAACGCTATGGCCTGGAGGCCGACGCGCTGTGGTCCGACGACGGCATCGTCCTGCGCCTGCCCGAGCTCGACGACGAGCAGACCTCATCGCTGCCTTCGGTCGCCGAGCTCATCCTGCTCGAGCCCGACGAGCTCGAGCAGGCGGTCATCGCCGAGCTCGACTCTTCCGCCCTGTTCGGCGCGCGTTTTCGCGAGAACGCCGCCCGCGCGCTGCTGATCCCCCGCGCCTGGCCCGGCCGGCGCACACCGCTGTGGCAGCAGCGACTGAAGGCGCAGAATCTGCTGGAGGTCGCCCGCGGGCACCCCGACTTCCCAATCGTCCTGGAGACCTACCGTGAGTGTCTGCGTGACGTGCTCGACCTGCCCGGCCTGCAGACGCTGCTGCGCGACCTGCACAGCCGCGAGGTCTCGCTCGTGGAGGTCGAGACCCAGATTGCGTCCCCGTTCGCCTCGTCACTGCTGTTCGACTACGTCGCCACGTACATGTACGAGGGGGACACCCCCACCGCCGAGCGCCGCGCCGCCGCGCTGTCACTCGACCGCGACCTGCTGCGCGAGCTGCTCGGCCAGGAGGAGCTGCGCGAGCTGATCGACCCCGGCGCCCTGCAACGCGTGCAGGACGACCTCCAACGCCGCTCGCCGCTGACCCGCGCGACCGGTCGCGACGAGCTGCACGACACCCTGCGCCTCCTCGGCGACCTGACGGCGGCGGAGATCCGCGAACGCGTGCTCGACGGGATCGACTCCGACGCGCTGCTCGCACAGCTGTGCCGCGAACGGCGCGCGATCGCCCTGCGGCTCGGCGGCGAGCGCCGCTATGTGGCGGCCGACGAGGCCGGTCTCTATCGGGACGCGCTCGGCGCCGTGCCACCGGGCGGCCTGCCCGAGGCGTTCCTGGGCGACGTCGAGGACGCCCTCACCCGGCTCGTCGCCCGTTACGCGTGCACCCGCGGGCCGTTCACGAGCGCGGCGCTGCACGCGCGCTACGGCCTGGACACGAGCGCCGTGCTGCGCGAGCTCGAGCGCGCCGGTGGGCTCGCCCGCGGCGAGATCAAGCCCGGCGGCAGCGAGCTGGAATGGTGCGACACAGAGGTTCTGCGCCGTCTGCGCCGCGCTTCGCTGGCCGCACTGCGCAAGGAGATAGAGCCTGCCGCTCAGAGCGCCCTTGCGGGCTTTCTCCCGGCTTGGCAGGGCGTCGACAGGCATCGGAGCTCAGGCGCCGGGGTAGACCGTCTACGCGAGGTTCTGGTGCCTCTGCAGGGACTTGCGCTGCCCGCCGAGACCTGGGAGCGCGATGTGCTGCCGCGCCGCACCGGCGCCTACTCCCCCGCTTGGCTTGACACCCTCTGCGCCAACGGCGAGCTCGTCTGGGTCGGCGCCGGTCCGCTCGGGCGCTCCGGGCGCGTGGCTCTGTACTTTCGCGAGGACGCCCCCCTGCTCGGCCCGCCCGCCCTTGCAGGACGTGGCTCGGCGCCGGCGCCGAGCTCTTCCGAGCACGAGCTCCTGCGCGCGCGCCTGCGTGAGGGCCCCTGCTTCTTCACCGACCTGCTGGCAGAGCTCGACCTGCCCGCCGAGGCTCTGCGCGAGGCGCTGTTCGACCTCGTCTGGGCGGGCGAGGCGACCAACGACGCGTGGGCGCCGCTGCGCGAGCTCCAGCTCGCGGGCTCGTCCCGCCCGCGGTCGATCCTCGGCGAGGACGCCGACCGCCTTCGCCTGGCCGCGTCCCGTTCCCCCGGCCGGCCCGCTCCCGGTCGCGGACGCTTCGGCGCGCGTCGCGCCCGTGGAAGCTCGCGCACCTCGGCGCACCCACCCGGGCGCTGGTCGCTCACCGAGCCGGTTTTTCGGACCGCGTCCACCGCGCCCGATACGTCCAATATTCCTGAGCGCCGCCGCGCCCTGGCCGAGCTGCTGCTCGAGCGCTACGGGATCGTCACACGCGAGCAGGTGCTGGCCGAGCGGGTCGAGGGCGGCTTCGCGGCGCTCTATGAGACGTTCTGCAACCTGGAGACCATCGGCGTGTGCCGTCGCGGCTACTTCGTCGAGGGCCTCGGTGGCGCCCAGTTCGCGCTCCCCGGCGCGGTCGAGCGCCTGCGCGCGCAGCGCTCAGAGCCACCCCCCGCGTCGATACCCGCACCCGCGAGCTCGCCCGGGGCGAGCCCTCGCTCACGGCTCGACGAGCCGGCCGACACCCGATCGGCGGCCGAAAGCACCGACGAAGAGCCGGCCGGTGGGCGTCTGGCGACGCTCGTGCTCGCAGCTTCGGATCCCGCTCAGCCATATGGCGCCGCGCTGCCCTGGCCCGAGCCCGACCGTCGTGAGGGGGGTCGTCGTCGCCGTCCCGCCCGCGTCCCCGGCGCCTACGTCGTGCTCGTTGCCGGGCGGCCCGTGCTGTATGTCGAGCGTGGCGGGCGCTCTCTGATCATGCTCGCCCGCGCCGGAGAGCAACGCGCAAACGCCGGCGGGCAACTGGCCCGGATAGCGCTGCGGGCGCTCGCAGAGGCCGTCCGAGCCGGGCGGATCGGGCGCCTCGCGCTCGAGCGTATCGACGGCGAAGCGGCGATCGGATCGCAATGGGAGACATTGCTCGGCGAATTCGGCTTCCGATCCGGGCCGAGACGACTCACGCTCAGCGCCTGACCCCCGCCCGCGAATCGGCACGACCGCGACTTTCGGGGGAGAGTTCTCGAAAGTCGAGAATGACCTGCTCTGAGCGATATCCGATGATTGGAGGCGTGACTTTGTGCGCATCTGTTCGAATCTAAGTGTCTGTCGGACATTCGGAGGTAGCGAGAACCGGGCTGGAAACATTGAACCAATCCTGTTATAAAAAACTTGCAATTCGTTTTGATTTTGCCTATCTTCTAGAACCGTGGGGATCAGCAGAACTCAGAGGGATGAAGCTCCGTTGTACCGGAGATTGCCGCATGGGCCACACGGGATGAACCGCGAGGATGTAGCCAGGCATCAGCGCGCGCGCCTATACGGCGCGATGATCGAGTCGATCTCGCAGCGCGGCTACGGCTCGACCACAGTCGCCCACGTGATCGCTCTCGCGGGCGTCTCACGGCGAGCCTTCTATGAGCAGTTCTCCAACAAGGAAGAGTGCTTCCTCGCGACCTACGACATCGTCGTCGCGCGCTCGCGCAAGCTGGTGCTCGGAGCATGGGCCTCCGAACGTGGCTGGGCCAACCGTCTGCACGCATCCTGCAAGACCTTCCTCGACGACATCGTGGCCGAGCCGAAGGGCGCCCATCTGGTGCTGGTCGATTCGCTCGGCATCGGACCGAAGGCACGCGAACGGCTGCACCTCGCCGGCTCCGCCTACGAGCGCCTGGTCACCGCCGCGTTCAAGGCGTCCCCGGACAGCGGGCCACTGCCCGCGGTCGCATCACGCGCGATCGTCGGCGGCGTCCGCCACGTCGTCTTCAATCGCATGCGCGAAGACCGCGTCGGCGACCTGCGCACCCTCGCCGACGAACTGCTCGACTGGGTCGAGGCATACCGTTCCCCGGCGACCACGCGGCTGAACGCGATCGCACTGAAGAAGCCCCCGGACATTCCACCGGCGCCTGCCGCATTCCTGGCCAGCGACGACAAGCGCGCGCGGGTGCTCGGCTCGGTCGTGCATCTCACCCTCGACGAAGGCTATGCCGAACTGACCGACCCCCAGATCGCGCAGTTCGCCGGCATCTCCACCGAGGCCTTCCACAAGCAATTCGCCAGCAAGGAAGAGTGCTTCCTGACAGTCATCGACGAGTTCGCCCGCGAAGCGCTCGAGGTCGTCGAACGGACGATCGGTGGGATCGCCGAGTGGCCGCAAGCCGTCCACGTAGCCGTGACGGCCTTCATCGAGCACCTCGTCGCCCACCCCGCCCTCCTGCGGATGGCCTTCATCGACCTCTTCGAAGTGGGCCCCGGCATGATCGGCCGCATGACCAAGTCGATCGATCGCTTCACCGAGCTGCTGACCACGAGCGGGCCCGATCCCCGTCGCGCTCCGGAGGTTGCCCCCGAGGCCATCACCGGAGCGGTCTGGGGCATCATCAACGTCTACGCAGCCAACGATCGCTTGCGCTACCTGCCCTGTCTGTCCGATCACATCGCCTTCGTCGTGCTCGCCCCATACATCGGCCCCAAGGTCGCGATCGAGACGATCGAAGAGTGTCGCCTCGGACCAAAACCGGCCCTGGACAAACCAGCCGCGAAGTCCCCGTCGAGCAAGTCCCCTGCGCAGCCGACTCGGACGTCTGCACGTCCGTCCCAACCGCGCTCGGCCAGGCAGTCCAAACCGCGGCCCGCCAAGTAGATCCAGGCTCTCAGCTGATAACGCATTCCGCCGCGCTGTAGCCGGCCGGGTCAGACCCAGCGACGCTCTGATGACCGGCAGTCGTGGCGCGCGTGACCTGATGCACGACCTTTCCGTCCCGGCGCCACTGAAACGTCACGACCCCCCTCAGTGCGTATCCGGTGCCGCTCTTGGCAGGCCCCAGCTGAAAGCTGCTCCCACCCTGGCGCGCCGTCTTCCCAGCCCCCACCGCGACGAATCCCGAGTCCGCGCCATGTGCGAGGTTCACCCAGACTTTGCTTTTGGTTTCCAGGTACTGCAGCTGAAAGCCCATGAACATGGCGTCCTTGCCATGGCCGTCACTGGGCATCGAGCCGCGAACACCGATCGTGTTCGGCTCATCCGTCGGATTGCACACATCGACCGTCGCCCACAGCTCGCGCGACTGCGACAGCGAGCGGCCCCGGGGAAGGGCCGTCCCGACCGGTGTCCCCGTCGCCGTGGCGGACAGCGCTGTGAACAGGGCGCCCGCCGACAGCATCAGCGCGAGCACGATCCCGCAGACACTCTTCCCATGCCAAGCCATTCTCTGAAGATAGCGCCGCACGCGCCGATGCAAGCCGGTTGCTGGGAGCCGGCGTGGTGTGATATGCCTGCGCAGTGGCCGGTATGCGCTCAGCGGAGGTCGTCGAGTTGCTGGCGCACGTCCCCGTCTTCTCGACGCTGCATCCCGGCGACCTGCAGCGCATCGCCGAGCTCGCCGTCCCACGCGAGTTCGAGCCCGGCCAGGTCGTCTTCCGCGAGGGCGACTCAAGCGACACTTGCTACATCGTGCGCTCCGGTCGCGCCCGCGCCGTGCGCGAGCACTCCGACGGGCGCGTGATCACGCTGGCCACCTTTCATCCCGGCGACATCTTCGGGGAGCTCGCGATGTTCGAGGACGAGCTTCGCTCCGCCACCGTCGAAGCAGTGGAGCCGAGCACCGTCGTGGCCGTGCTCGGCCCCGACATGCGCCGGCTGATGACCGAACACCCCGAGATCTCCACGCGCTTGGTGATCGCCCTGGGCAGGCGCCTTCGCGAGAGCAACGAGCGCCTTTCACGCCAGTCCTTTCAGACCGTCCAGAGCCGTGTCGCGTCAGTCCTCTCAGAGCTCGCCTCCGAGGCACACGCCCCGGAGGGCGGCAACGAGGATGTGCTCGTGACCGCCACCCAGGCCGACCTCGCGCAGCTGGCGGGCTCGTCGCGCGAGTCGGCCAGCCGCTTCCTGGCCGTGCTCGAGCGCGCCGGCGTAATCTCGCAGGGGCGCGGTCGTCTGGTGGTCCACGACGTGCGCGCGCTGGAGCGATATGTCTTCTGATTTCGACCCTCATTCACGCGCACGCCCACCCGCGCGTGAGCGTGCCCAGCAGAAGCAACCGAAGGAATCCTCAGAGCCGCGCAAGCAGAGCAAGCAAACCCGCGGTCAGGGCAAGCAGGATGGCGCTCGCACGAGCAGGCGCAGAAAAGACGCGCACGAGACATCCGCCGGGGGGGTCGTGATCCGCGGTGAGCGCGGCCGCGAGCAGGTCGTGGTGATCGTCCCCATCCGGCGCTCACCCAAGGGCGGACGCGTGCTCGGTCTGCCCAAGGGCCACATCGACCCGGGCGAGACCGCGCTGCAGGCCGCCACGCGCGAGGTCCGCGAGGAGACCGGCGTGGTGGCCGAACGGATCCATGACCTGGGCGAGGTGCGTTACTGGTACCGCCGCGACCGCCGCGCCATCGACAAGTCGGTCGCCTTCTTCTTGTTCCGCTACCTCTCTGGCGAGACCGACGACCATGACGACGAGGTCGAGCAGGCGCGCTGGATCGACCTGCGCGAGGCGCTCGCCGAGCTCAGCTACGAGGGCGAGCGGAGCATGATCGCGCGCGCGATGGACTACCTGGACAAAGAACGGTAGCCTGCTCCGGCAATGCAGGTCCTCAACTTCTACTCGACCATCTTCGCCGACGAGCTCCTGCGGGGTCGCAAGACGGCGACGATCCGGCTCGGCGACAAGTCCGGCAAGTACCGCAAGAACCAGGCGGTCCTGGTGACGATCGGCTATCAGTACTCCCCGCGCGAACGGATCTTCGAGGCCGTCATCGACCAGGTCGAGGTGATGCGCCTCGCCGACCTCTCCCCGCGCGACATAAAGCACGACAACCCCGAGTTTCGTCGCCACGAGGAACTCATCCACTTCCTCGAACAGATCTACGGCCGTACCGTCTCGATGGACGATACGGTCACGGTCGTCCGCTTTTCGCAGATCCTCGACAAGCCCACGGGCATGACCGAGGCGATGAAGGGCTTCGGCGGCGCCCAGAACTGACTCAAAATCTTTAACTGACGTACTCGCGGTCTCTTCTATATATTGGGTGACACCCTTGGCACTCGCTCCCCGGGAGTGCCAGACGGGCGTTGCAATCCCCAACTAGCGGAGGTTTTTTCGACATGAAGCTCAAGCCCCTGGGCGATCGTCTGATCGTGCGGGCGATCGAGGAGGAGCAGACCACTGCGAGTGGCCTCGTCCTTCCCGACACCGCAAAGGAGAAGCCGCAGAAGGGCGAGGTCCTCGCCGCCGGCGATGGCAGGCTCGACGATGACGGTAAACGCATCCCGCTGGATGTCAAAAAGGGCGACGAGGTCCTTTACAGCAAGTACGGCGGGACTGAGATCAAGGTCGACGGGGAGGATCTGCTCGTGCTGCGCGAGTCAGATGTCCTAGCCCGCGTCGAGTCATAAGGAGATTTGAGGAACTATCATGGCTCACAAGGAACTGAAGTACAGCTCAGAGGCACGCAAATCGCTCGAGGCGGGCGTCGACGCCGTCGCCAACGCCGTGAAGGTCACGCTTGGCCCAAAGGGCCGCTATGTCGTGCTGGACAAGAAATTCGGCGCGCCCACGATCACCAACGACGGCGTCACGATCGCGCGTGAGATCGAGGTCGAGGACGTATTCGAGAACCAGGGCGCCCAGCTGGTGCGTGAGGTGGCCACTGCCACCAACGACGTCGCCGGCGACGGCACCACGACGGCGACCGTGCTCGCGCAGGCGATCGTCCGTCAGGGCCTGAAGAACGTCGCTGCCGGGGCCAACCCCCTGGCGCTCAAGCGCGGCATCGAGCGGGCCGTCGATCAGGTCGTCGTGAACATCGCGACGCAGTCCAAGGAGGTCTCCGGCAAGGACCAGATCGCCCGCGTGGCGACCATCTCCGCCGGCGACGACGACATCGGCGACGTGATCGCCGATGCGATCGAGAAGGTCGGCAAGGACGGCGTGGTCAACGTCGAGGAGGGCCAGACGTTCGGCATGGACCTCGAGTTCACCGAGGGCATGCAGTTCGACAAGGGCTACATTTCCCCTTACATGGTCACCGACCAGGACCGCATGGAGGCGACCTTGGAGGACCCTTACATCCTGATCGCCAACTCGAAGATCGGCTCGGTCCGCGACGTGCTGCCGGTGCTCGAGGCCGTGATTCAGAGCGGCAAGCCGCTTTTGATCATCGCCGAGGACGTCGAGGGCGAGTCGCTGGCGACTTTGGTCGTCAACAAGCTCCGCGGCACCTTCACCGGTGTGGCCGTCAAGGCCCCTGGCTTTGGCGATCGGCGCAAGCGGATGCTCGAGGACATCGCGATCCTGACGAACGCCGAGGTGATCACCGAGGATATGGGCTTGAAGCTGGAGAACACCCAGCTCTCCCAGCTCGGACGTGCCCGCCGAGTGGTGGTGGCCAAGGACAACACCACGATCGTCGACGGCGCCGGTGACGCGGCCGCGATCAAGGGCCGCATCGGTCAGATCAAAGCCGAGATCGAGAACACCGACTCGGACTTCGACCGCGAGAAGCTCCAGGAGCGCCTTGCCAAGCTCTCCGGCGGCGTCGCCGTGGTCAAGGTCGGAGCCGCGACCGAGACGGAGATGAAGGAGAAGAAGCACCGCGTCGAGGACGCTTTGCAGGCCACTCGCGCCGCGCTGGAGGAGGGCATCGTGCCCGGTGGCGGCGTCGCGCTGCTGCAGGCCTCGTCCGCCGTCACGGTCGATGGCGATGGAGACGACGACGAGAAGACCGGCGCGCGGATCGTCCTGCGTGCGCTGGAGGAGCCTCTGCGCCAGCTCGCCGAGAACGCGGGCCTCGAGGGCTCAGTCGTCGTCAACGACGTGCGCAAGGCAAAGAAAGGCCAGGGCCTGAACGCCGCCACGAACGAGATCGTCGATCTCGTCGCGGCCGGCGTGATCGACCCGGCGATGGTCACCCGCTCGGCGCTTCAGAACGCAGCGTCGATCGCCAAGAACATCCTGACGACCGAGGCGATCGTCGCCGAAGTCCCGGAGAAGGAAGCCGGCGGAATGCCCGGCGGCGGTGGCATGCCGGACATGAGCGGGATGATGTAGGCAGCGAGGTTTGGGCTTGGCGGGGGACTTGGCGTTATGCCGATCCCCCGCTACGTCAGCCCGTTGCACCGCTGGGAAGGCGGTAGGCCGCGATTTCAGGCGTCTGCCCATTCGCGGCCGCCAATCCGGCGGGGGCGATCAGCGTGTCGCCTTCCACCGCGACGCCCGTGTTGGTCCCCGCCGGCAGCTTGCTTTCCCAGGCGACGCTTCCGCTGTTCGCGGCAAACGCATACAGCGTCCCTTCGAACGTGGTCGCGAACACGAGATCGTTGACCGCCGTCGCCGCGCCGAACACCGGGGTCGGCAGCTTGTGAGCCCACTTGACCGCGCCCGTCGCCGTGTCGAGCGCGACCAGTTCGCCGGTCGCCGGCCCGTTTTCCTGAGGTTCGGTCTGTGAGGTGAACGTAACGGGATGGTTCACGACCGGCACGAACACGGTCGCCCCGTTCGTGGCCATCGGCGCTATCACCCCGCCCAGCAGACCAGGGTAGACCGTCTCGGGCAGCTTCAGCTTGGAGTATTCGCCTTTCAGGGCGTAGCTCGAGTCCTGGTCGTGCCCGTTGTGCACTCCCACGCTGCGCTTCCACAGCGGCTTTCCAGTCTGGCTGTCAAGGGCGATGACGACGCCGGACTTGCCGGCCGCAATCACCTCTTGCTTGCCCGCGACGTTCGCGAGGATCGGCGGATCCTGCAGATCCCAGTCATACAGGTCATGTGGCGTCTGTTGGTAATACCACTGCAACCTTCCGGTGCTCGCGTTGAGCTTGACGATCGAGTCCGTGTACAGATTCGGACCCGGCCTGCTCGACCCCCACGGGAGCTGGCTCGTCCCCGGGAACGGCGCCGGATTGGCCGTTCCGATGTACATGAACCCTTGATCGTCGAACGCCGGCGTGTACCAGAGGCCGCCGCCGGAGTTGACGCCGGCGTTTGCACTCGACCACAGGTCTTCGGGCGCGGTGTTGAAGTGCCACAGCCTCTTGCCGGTCCTAGCTTCCAGCGCCCACAGAATCCCCACCCCGCCTCCGCCGTAGAACTTGCTGTTGTTCCCCGGCACCGTCGCCACGTAGACGATCCCGTCGTGGTATCCGGGAGCCATGTCGATGCCCTCGTGTTCGTTACGCACGAGCGTGACCGACCAGACCTGTTCGCCCGTCTTCTCGTCGAGCGCGAACGCCGCCGTCGCGGTCGCTCCGTACACCCTCCCGCCCTGCACGACGAGGCCGTTCGGTCCCTGATCGGGCGATTCGTAGGTCTTCGTCCATATGACCTTCCCGGTCTTCAGGTTGATTGCCTGGACGTTGGAGGCGAGGTCCTGGGAGAACACCACCCCGCCCGAGACGATCGGCGACGATGAGTAGCTCCCGTATTGGCTTTTCGCGCTGAGGGGCAGCGTCCACGCGGTTTCGAGCTTGGCCACCGTCGCGCTGTTGATCGGGCCGCCCGTATAGCGAGTGTTGGACGTGTTCCCGTTTGGATAGCCCGAGCCGGTGAGCGAGCTTGCCGTGGAGGACGAGCTCAGCGAAGCCACCGCGATACCGGCGATCACCAGGAGCACGACGACAGCCGTCGCGAACCACGCAATCCTCGGAACCCTCGCAAGGAGAGCGGAGGCGCCGCCCCGTTTTTGGTGTGAGCTGGTCCTTGAGCGTGTCTGTGCGCGGCGAGCCTCGGCGCGGCGAGCTTGACGTGAGCGTGACGGCATCTAGACGACCTCCGTGATTGGTGGACGGCCGGCATGTTCTGACTCGTGCTCGTCGCGGAAAAACGGCTCGAGCACACGGTTGGCGAGGAGTCCGAGGCAGCCGAGGTTCGCGAATCCCGGGCCCTGGCTCAGCGCGCCCAGTCCGGGGATGTGCAGCCGCGGGTGCATGCCCTCCAACTCCAGATACCGTCCAATCGGGATCTCCCTCCCCGGCGGCCTGTCCCACAACGTTCCCACACGACCCTCGATCTCGGCACGCACGGCAGGCGGGAACAACCCGCGCAGTTGCTCCAACAGGTCGAATCCGGTGCAGTTGACTACATAGTCATGCCGTACCCCGAGGACACCCTCCGGCGTGGCATAGTCGACGCATACCTCACGGTCTCCCGCGACGGATGAGACATGCGTCACGCGCCCGGTGACGAATCGACACTGGTCGTCGTAGGCGATACTCGAGAGAGTTTCCGGGTCAAACACCCCCCGATCGCAGTGCCTGACGAAATCGCGGCGCGTCTGCGGATCCAGTGAGCTCCAGCCCACCTCGTCGGGGTTCGAGAACACGCGATTCTCCAAGAAGCTCTCACCGCGACTCATCGGCAGGCTCGGCGTGTAGATCGTAAGCTGCGCGTCAGGCCTGAACGACCTCAGGAACGCGACGCAGCTGAGCGCGCTCTCCCCGCCCCCGACGATCGCGATGTCCGCACCCTCATCGATCGGGATCCGCGCGAGCTCGATCCGTCTTGAGTCGCAGTGGAAGATCCTCGGCGCGACATCGGGATCGTGTGGAAACGGACGATGGACACCCGGGCCGGTGAGCGTGAGCGCGCGGGCGCGGTACCCCGGCGAGCCGGTGGAGTCGGCGATCTCGATCTCCCAGCGCTCCGTCTGCGCGTGCAGCGACACGCGCGTCACGCGCCCACGCACGAGGCTGACTCCCTCGGTTGCACGAGCAAGGACCCAGGCGAGGTATTTGCCATACGTGCGGTGCTGGATGGGAGGCGAGCCGGCGTTCACCCAACGGACGTACCGTCGTTCGCCGATCAGATACTGCTGCCAGGAGAACGGCATCATCGCGTGGTCGATGGCCTCCCCGTAGGCCTCACCGAACGTCTCAAAGCTCTGGTAGGGGAACCCGACGTCCTTGATCGGGGGGATCGCGAGCGGCTCATCCCCCGAGGTCATGCCGTTGCGCCCCGACCACGACGCCGCCGGTTCGGTCGCCTCGACGATCGTCAGCGCGATCTCTCCCAGGCCGAGACTGTTGAGCACGTGGACTTTCGTCGCGATCGCGGCGGCCTTCGCGCCGGCGCCGACGACGATCAGATCGGCCTCAGGCGGCATCACAGGCGAGCTTCGGAGTGTCGGCCGGGTCCGGCGGCGTCCGGCGCGTGAGAAGCACGAGGCCGCGCCGACCGGGGCTGTAGGAGATAGCACTCTTGGTGACCTGCTCGGAGCGCGACTCGACGGGACGCAGCTCAACCTCGCTGAGCACGGTATGCACCACGCGCTTCATCTCCAGCAACGCGAAGCTCGCGGCCAGGCAGCGACGCGCTCCTCCACCAAACGGAATCCACGTGTACGTACCCGGCATCCGGTTCAGGAAGCGCTCGGGCACGAAGCTGCGAGGATTTGGATAGATATCCGCCCGGCGATGGATCAGGTGGATGCAGGGAGCAACCATCGTGCCCGCCCCGATCGTGTAACCCCCCAGCCGCATCGGTGCAAGCAGCCGTCGCACGACGATCGGCACCGGCGGGCACAGGCGCAGGGTCTCCCTCAGCACGGCATCCATGTAGGCGTCGTCTTCGCCTTCGCACACCTCCTGACGCAGGCGTGCCAGCTTGTCCGGGTGACGCAGCAGACGCTCGAACATCCACGCCAGCGAGGTCGAGGTGGGCCCGTCCAGCAGCAGCGTGATCAGTTCGTCGCGCAGATCCTGCGCGGTCATCGGCGAGCCGTCCTCATAGCGCGCGCCCGCCAGCATCGAGACGATGTCCTCGCGCCTGCACAAGTCACCTTGCCCCCGACGCTCACGGACCTCATCGAGCACCGCTCTCTCCACAAGATCCATAACGGTCCGAAAGCGCGTATCGCGCACGATCGAGCGCGGACCGAGCACGGCCAGCAGCGTCAGTCCGCGAGGGTCGTTCATCCTGTCGGTCAGCTCGCGCAGCAGCCCGCGCAGATGCTTCAGCGAGTCGGTCTCGACCGGCCCGAAAACGACGCGCATGATCGCCTCCAGGGTGATCGACTGCATGCGGGGCCACAGCTCGAACGGCTCGCCCACCGGCCAGCTCTCGACACCTCGCCGCGCCACCTCGGCCATCATCTCGCCGCAGCTCTCCATGACACCCCTGCCATGAAACTGAGGAAGCATGAGCTTGCGACGCGTCATGTGCTGGGGCTCCTCCAGCAGCATCACCGATCGCGGGCCGAGCACCGGTCCGAGAAGCGTGTTTGCTTCGCCCACACCAAGTGTCTGCGGATCGGCGGTGAAGACCCGCTTGACGTCCTCGGGGTCGCACAGCAGCACCCACGTTCCACCATGACGGATGCGCAGCGTGAAAATATCGCCATAACGTTTCTGGCAACGCTCCATAAAAGGCAGCGAGCGCCACGTCCAGCCCACCGTCTGCAAAGCGCTGGGCATGTGCGGACCCGGAGGCAGCGCTGAGTGTGGGTGGGCGCTCGCATTTGCGGGCGCGAGGCCGGCGCTCATGTTTCTCTCTTCATATTTTCCATCGGTCGTTTCTCTCTTTTAAATTTTTGAGAGGTTTGTTTCTTTCTCTGCAGTCTGCGGCTCTTGTTTCCATTCCATTTTCCCGCTCAACAGAGCCATTTTGCGGGCTGTAACGCATGTTCCAGCGGTCACTGAAGCAATTTCCATGAGCCTTGCAAACTTGCAGGGTTATGATAACTGATACACCCAAGGCAGATTCAACTGTGCAACCGTTTTTGACGGATGCCGGTCGAGGACGTGAGTCAGACGGTCAGCTTGACAGAGCACCAGTGCCTTAATCGGTTAAAGGAACGGCCTTAAACGCCGTTGATCCGGGTTCGAGCCCCGGCTGGTGCATGGCGATAGAGATCCATCTTGCCCATCAGAGCTTTGTGACCGCAATCATGATCAACCTTTTCGACTACTTCGAGGACATCCCCACGAGCGAGGGAGCACCCGCTCGCTGGGCCGCTCGGGCGCCACGGCGTCCACGCAGGCACTTCGACTTGAAGCTCGTGCCGCGGGCGCGGGGATGGCACGAGGATGGCGACTCGCTCGCTGCGCTCGCCCAGATCGAAAGCGAGCCGTGGGTTGACGTGGTGACGCGCGATGGCGAGGGCGTGCAGCTGCGCTTGGACGACGGTTGGATCGAGACGACCGGCGCCGCTCTGGAGGCCGGCGGCAGCGCGGAGGCGACACTCTCAGATCTCGCACAGGGACAGCGCATCTCGGTGCAGTTCTGGGATGCAAACGCGACGAAGGCTCTGCATGCGGGCCACCTGCGCAATCTCGCCATCGGCAACGCGCTTGCCGCCGCGCTCGCCCAAGCGGGCGCCCAGGTCGAGCGCCGCAGTCTGATCTCCGACGCGGGCCGCAGCATGGGCGAGGCGATGGCGGGCGTCATGAACAGTGGCCGGCACGAGCGCTCCTGGCCGGGCGGCGATGAGAAGAGCGATCACTTCGTCGGCATCTGCTACGCGGACTATGTCGCAGCCGGCCGGGCATTGGGCGAGGGGGCGGATGAGATCGAGCACCCCGAGGACTCGCTGACGCGCGAGTTGACGCTGCGCGGCGACGCTGCGGATGAGTTGCTCAAACGTGTCCTGGGAGGCGAACGCGAAGCATTGGAGCTTTGGTACAAGACGCGAGCATGGGTAATCGCCGGTCAGCGCAAGACCCTCGCGCGCCTGGGGATCGCCTTCGACAGGGTCTTCTTCGAGTCCGACTTCCTCTCCGAGGCCGCCGAGCTGACCGCCTCGGGCTTGCGTGACGGCAACTTGCGCCGCCGCGAGGATGGTGTCGTCTTCTATGCGACAGGTCTGAAGGACTTCGCGGAGTTCCCGCTCGTGCGCGCCGACGGCCTGCCGACCCAACACATGCGTGCCCTGGCGTACTGGATGGCCGCCCCCGAACTCGAGCACGTGACGTCCATGCAGGTCTGTGGGACGGAGTGGGTCTCGCACGTAACCTGCAGGCGCAAGCTCATGGACGAGCTGATGCCGGGCGGCAATGCAAGCCCTGGCCGCTCCGAGGTCCATCCGACGCGCGACATCTTCAACGGGATGGTCTCCCGGCAGAAGCGCTCGCTCGCGTCCAGCGACGGGGCGCTCCTGATCGACGAGCTCACCGAATGGCTGGACGCGCAGATCGACGCCGATCCCCAGCGGCTGCAGGTGCGCCGAGGGCATCCCTCCCCCGAACGGATCGCCGGTGAGATCGCGCTTGGATACTTCCTGCCCTATCCGGTCGCTCCGCGCATCGACTTCGCCCCCGAGAAGTTGCTGTTGGGAGACGAGAGCCTCGGCTGGGACCTGGTGCGCGCGCGGGCCCACCACGGGTCCGCCGGGTCCGCGGACGGTCGCAGGCCCGTCGAAGACCCCGACTACCGCTTCGCCGTCGTCCAGTCCGAGCTCTACCGGCGCTACCTGCGGCTTTCCGCGCAACGGTTCGACGTCCGCCCGCTCGCCCACTACCTCAAGCATCTCTCGCGCTGGTACCTGGAACGCGATCGCGACGAGCACGTCGAGCGCGTCGTGCACACGCTGCTCGACCGCAGCGCGCGCGGGCTTGGCCTGGAGGTCGCTCGGTGAGCACGCATGGGCACGCATGGCTGCGCTGGATCTGCGTCCTCGATCGCTCGTGTGCCGAGCACACCACGCTCACTGCGTCCTTGCCCAGCTTGCCCTGCGTGCCCATGTGGGCGTGTGGCGTTCCGGAGGTGGCGCGATGAGCACGCTGCTGATCGACAACTACGACTCCTACACCTACAACGTCTTCCATCTGCTCGCCGCCGTCTCCGGCGAAGAGCCGATCGTCGTCCACAACGACATGGTCTCCTGGAGGGCGCTCTCACGCTGGGACTTCGACGCGATCGTGCTCTCGCCGGGGCCCGGTCGTCCGGAGCGCTGGCACGACTTCGGCGTCTGCTCGGACATCTTGCGCTCGAGCGTCATCCCGGTGCTGGGAATCTGTCTCGGTCACCAGGGTCTCGGATATGTGCTCGACGGGATGGTCGCCAATGCCCCGATCGTGATGCATGGACGCCTGAGCCGGGTCCGCCATCTCGACAGCGGTCTCTTCGCCGGCATTCCCCAGGATTTCTCGGTCGTGCGCTACCACTCGCTCGCGGTCACCGGTCCACTCGGATCCGAGGGCCGCGTGACCGCGTGGACCGACGATGGCGTGGTGATGGGCATCGAGCATCGCAGCCGCCCACTGTGGGGAGTCCAGTTTCACCCGGAGTCGGTCGCGAGCGAACACGGCCGGGCGCTCGTGCAGAACTTCTACGCGCTCGCTCGCCGTCATCGCTCTCCGCGCTCCCCTCGCGCGGGCCGCCCGCCGACACCGGCCCCCCGCCTGCGTGCGCGCGGCGGTGGTGATTCGGGAGTGAAGCTGCACGTGCGCACGGTCACGGGCGAGCCGTCGACCGAGCTGCTGTTCGAGCGGCTCTTCGGCTCCGCCGAGCACGCGTTCTGGCTCGACAGCGCCGATGCCCCGACACGGCTCGCACAATGCTCCTATCTCGGCACGAGCGCGGGCGCCGATCGCTG
This sequence comes from uncultured Solirubrobacterales bacterium, assembly GCA_963705245.1. Taxonomy (GTDB): domain Bacteria; phylum Actinomycetota; class Thermoleophilia; order Solirubrobacterales; family Solirubrobacteraceae; genus Palsa-744. The sequence continues at coordinate 1,274,317 of OY970062.1, forward strand.
CGTACTGCAGTACGACGCAACGAAGGGAATGGTGAGGACACATCGTGCCGACACGAGCACGATCGAGCGCGGCTCGATCTTCGACGTGCTCGATCGCGAGCTCTTCCACCGCGCGATCGAGCCGCCCGCGGAGCCGGCTCGCGGCCTGATCGGCGGCTTCGTCGGTTATCTCGGCTATGAGTGCAAGGCTGACTGCGGATCGCCCAACGCGCACCGCTCGGACCTCCCGGACGCCACCCTGATGCTCGCCAACCGCGTCCTCGCCGTCGACCACGTTCGTCACCGCACCGATCTGTTCGCGCTCTGCCGCGACGAGGACCCGGACGCCGAGCGCTGGCTGGACGAAGCCGAGGCGGTCATACGCGATGTTCTCGCCGCCTCGCCCGTGGTGCCCTCGCAGGCAGCCTCCGCAAAGGAGAGAGAGGCAGCGCCCACGGAGGGAGCCGCGCCGGCGGGCGACGCAGCGACGCAGCCGGATAGGCGTGCGCCCGAGCCCCCGGTCAGGTTCCGGTGCGGGCGCGGGCGCGAGCAGTACCTCGCCGACATCGCTCGCTGCCAGGCGGCCCTTGCCGCCGGCGAGTCCTACGAGGTCTGTCTGACCGACCAGATCTCGACCTCCGCCAGCCCGGATCCCTTCGAGCTGTACCGCCTGCTGCGGCGCATCAATCCCGCCCCGTTCGCGGCCTACCTCAAGGTCGGAGATCTGGCGGTCCTCAGCTCATCCCCGGAGCGCTTCCTCTCGGTCGACCGCGACCGTCACGTCCAGGCGCGCCCGATCAAGGGGACGACACCGCGCTCGCCCGACCCCGTCCTGGACGCCGCGCTGCGCGACGAGCTCGTGCGGGACGAGAAGACATACGCCGAGCATCTGATGATCGTCGATCTTCTGCGCAACGACCTGGGCCGCGTCTGTGAGATCGACAGCGTCCGCGTTCCGGAGCTGATGGTCGTCGAGCCCTACACGACCGTGCACCAGCTCATCTCCACGGTCACGGGCGTGCTCGAACGCGGGCGCACCCCCGTGCAGTGCGTGCGCGCATGTTTCCCCGGAGGCTCGATGACCGGTGCGCCGAAGCTGCGCACGATGGAGATCATCGATGACATCGAGCGGGTCGCGCGAGGCGTCTACTCGGGCGCAATCGGCTACTTCTCACTCGACGGCAGCGTCGACCTCAGCATCGTGATCCGCACGATCGTCATACGCCCCGGCGCCACCACGATCGGCGCCGGCGGGGCGATCGTGATGCAGTCCGATCCGCAAGAGGAGTTCGAGGAGATCCTGCTGAAGGCACGCGCGCCGATGGCGGCGATCGCACGAGCCGTGACGGGCAGCGACGCGCCCGAGGCGTGGACCGTCGAGTTGGAGCCCCCGATCGCGATGGCCGAGGTCGCCTGAGTCCGATGAGCGCCTCGCCCCCGCTCGAACCCGACGCCTCGCTCACAGTGGTCCCTGACGTGTCGGCTCAGGCTGTGCAACCGGATCTGAGTCCGCTTGTGCGTGCTGGGACTCATGACGATCTGGCAGCGGTCGTCGTTGCCGTCCGGGAGCTGCTGATCGAGCTCGGCAGCACGCCCCCGAGCGCGTCCGCGATGCAGGAGGCCGCTCGGAAGCTCATCGACGATCCCGGCGCCGGAGCATTGCTCATCGCACAGTCAGGCGCAGAGATCGTCGGCGTGCTCGGCGCGAGCTGGCAGACCGCAATCCACGTGCCAGGACGCTACGCGCTGATCCAGGACCTGTGGGTTCACCCCTCCTGGCGCAGCCGTGCGGTGGGCGGCAAGTTGTTGACGGCCCTCTTTGCGCTCGCCTGCAAGCAGGGGGTGACGCGCGTCGAGGTCGGACTGCCGCGCGAGCGCTTCCAGGGTATCCGCGCGACCGAGGCGTTCTATCTTCACCACGGCTTCGAGCCGCTCGGTGCACGAATGCGGCGGATCTCCTGATGAGCGAGCTGCTGATGATCGAGCAGCGACGCGGGCGCGGTGGTGGCGTGCCGTGGATTCTCGACATGCAGGGACGCAAGACTCCCGGCTACGACGACGGACGGCGGCTGGCAGAGGTGCAGACCGGGCTCATGCGCCACCGTGACGTCAGGGCCGGCACGGCGGATACGAGCACCGATGAAGTCGAACGGACCTTGTGCCGGCTGCACGAGCCGGGCTATCTGCAGGCGCTCCAGCGCGTCCGCAGCCACGACCCCGTGTTGATGGCAGAGCTGGCCCAACCGGGCCTGCAGCCCGATACCCCCGTCTGCGCCGAAGCCATCGCGACCGCCCACGAGGGCGTGGGCACCGTGATCGCGGCCGCACGGCGAATCGTGGCGGGAGCGCGCTTCAGCTATGCGCTGTGCCGTCCGCCGGGCCATCACGCCGGCCCCGGATGGCTCGGTGGCTACTGCTACCTCAACAACGCCGCCGCGGCTGCACAGACGCTGCACGAAGGCGGCATCGGGCGGGTAGCGGTCCTCGACCTCGACCTGCACTATCCCAACGGCACCTCCGCGCTGCTGGAGCACATGACCCAGACGAGCCTGTACTCGCTCCACGGTGCCACCGGCGCGAACCTGCCCTGGCCGCGAGTGCGCGCGCGGACCGAGCGCGAGCATCTCGTCGCGTTCAGGAGCAACCCTGCCCCGGAGACCTACCTCGCTGCGCTCGTGGGCGCCACCAACACGCTCGCCGGCTCGACGGACGCAATCGTCCTGTCCCTCGGATACGACACCGTGGAGGGCGACCCGCACGGCTCCTGGAGCTTTCCGGCGTCGATCTTCGAGCAGATAGGCAGCCTGCTCGCCGGCACGGGCCTGCCCGTATGCGTCGTCCAGGAGGGCGGCTACGCGCTGCGGTCCCTCGCGCAGTGCAGCCACGCCTTCGCGACGGGCCTGCTGAACGGGAGTGAGACGTGAGCGGAACGGAGGTGAGCGGGCTGGAGCCCTTTCGTCGCCGCTTGGATGAGCTCGACGATGAGATCGCGGTGCTCCTCGGCGAGCGCTTTCAGATCTGCCGCGAGATCGCACTCCATAAGCGTGCGCACGGGATCGCGATGATGCAGCCGGACCGTGTTGCCGAGGTGCGCTCGCGCTACCTCGCCCGCGGCGCCCAGGTTCGACTTCCTCATGACTTCACCGTCGACCTGTTCAAGCTGCTGATCGGCGCGACGTGCAGGATGGAGGACGAGCTGATCGGCATGTCGTCCGCGGTTTCGCAGAGGCGCCAGACATGATCCGCCCGACATTCATCACACTCGGGCCATCCGGAACCTGCCACGAGAATGCCCTGCTCCACTACCTCGAGTTTCAGGGACTCGACTCCTTCGATGTCGTCCTGGTCGAAGACCTGCTGGAGGCGATCGAGCAGGTCCGCGACCGGCCCGACACATTCCTCGTGCAGTGCAGCGCGCACCTGCACGTCCATCTCGTCACGGAGCGCTACTACGGCGAGGTCTTCGTGATCGACACGTTCCTGTATCCCACGAAGGAGCTGGCGCTGCTGGTTCGCACCGATGTCCGGGATCCCACGAGCCTCGGCATCGTGTCGGCGACCCGTGGCTACACCGACCTGACGCGCTGGTCCACGATCGTCGACGAGCCCTCCAAGCCCGTCGTCGCGCGCAACCTGCTCGCCGGCTCTTACGACGCCGGTCTGACACATCTTCACTACGCGCACGAACATCCCGCGATCCTGCGCGTGCATGAGTGTTACGGCGCGGTCGACACGACCTGGGTCGTATATGGAGGGAACAAGCGCTTTCGCGGCGCAGTTATCGGACAGCGCAACCGGTGGCTGTTCACGGGCGAGTCCGAGTCGGAGCTCATGCTCGCATACGACCTGGGCCGCGCCGCCTAGTTCAATTCGGTCGCGCCGCCTGGTCAATTCGTCGAGCGCTCCGTCATACGCTTGGGCGGGACGCACCCTGGCCGACAGGTCTTACAGGGGTTCGGCAAGGATGCCGGGCCCTCTTACGCCGGGCTTATGCCGGGCCCTCTCCCTCATACAGATAGTTTCACCGCCGACCAGGGCTGTTCGACCAGTGCCCGGGTCACTGATCCGGTGTCCTCACAGCATCAGGTCCGGTTGTAGGAAAATATTGTCAATCCGTTATGTTCAGCAGTGTGCACGATCGTTTCGTGGACCGCGCTCGCGTCGAATCCAGGACTGGCTGAAACGGGGTGCTGCAGTGCAAACAGACTGACTATGTAACGTTCCGTGTGGCCCTTCGGGGGGCAGATCGAGTAGCGACTCTGCCCGAGGCTGTTGCGTCCGACGATCGCGCCGGCCGGAAGCGCGCCTGCGGCGAGGCCTTTGAGGGTCGGCTGCAAGCCGGCTACGGCCCAAGAGATCAGTGGCCCGCCGCTGGCCGAATGTCCGTTGAAATTGACAACGAAGAGGACGAGTTCCGTGGTGTCTTTGGGGATAGCGCCCCATTGGAGGGGCGGTGAGACATTGGCTCCGTCGCATGTGTAGCGCACTGGGATCGCGCTCCCCGCTTTGAACGCTGGACTCGACAAAATCATGTCCAGCCTCGGAACGTGTTCTTTGGACCTTGCTGTCCGCTTGTCGGCGCCGGTCGACGTGGCAGCCGTGCCTGTCGTCGTCGTGCTCTGAGGTGTCTGGGGGCTGGACGAGGTCTGGCTTGCATTCGCGGACTGGGTTGAAGACGAAGTCGTGGAGCCCGAGCTGCCGCAACCGGCCACGACCAGGCTCAGGACCAGCATGCAGCCTGCAGTCGCATTCAACAGTCGTCCCATCAGCATTCCCTCCCGGACCAAGCCCAAGCTCGTTTTCACAACCAGGAGCTCACGCTACACATCCACGACCGGAATTCCCAGCGATTCGTGAAAGTGTCTCTAGGCGCTCACCGCCTCCACGGCTCGTGGCCCCTCGCCCACATACTTGGCAGTCGGGCGGATCAACTTCGCCTCGCGCTTCTGCTCGAGGATATGCGCCGACCAGCCGGCCACACGCGCGCAGGTGAACATCGGCGTGAACAGATCGGGCGGGACTTCGGCAAGGTCCAGGATCACCGCCGACCAGAACTCGACGTTCGTAGCTAGGACCCGGTCGGGCCTGCGCGCGTGCAGCTCCGCGAGCGCGGCCTTCTCGAGCGCCTCCGCCGCCTCGAAGCGAGGCGAGCCGAGCTCGCTGGCGGTACGTCGCAGGACCCGTGCGCGGGGGTCTTCGGCGCGGTAGATCCGATGGCCGAAGCCCATCAGGCGGTCGCCGCGATCGAGCGCGTCGGAAACCCACTTCTCGGCGTTGCCGCTCGCTTCGACTTCCTCGAGCATCTTGAGCACACGCGAAGGGGCGCCGCCGTGCAGCGGCCCTGAAAGCGCGCCCACGGCACCCGACAGGGCAGCGGCGACGTCGGCTCCGGTGGAGGCGATGACGCGCGCGGTGAACGTCGACGCGTTCATGCCGTGCTCGGCCGCGGAGACCCAGTAGGCGTCGATCGCCTTGACGTGGTCCGGATTGGCCTCTCCGCGCCAGCGAATCAGGAAACGTTCGGGGATCGTCTTGCCTGCGTCGATCTCCGCTTGGGGCACCGGCGGTTGACCGGCTTCGCGCGCGGACTGGGCGACGAAGGAGAGGGCCATCACCGAGGCGCGCGCGAGGTTGTCGCGGGCCTCCTCGTCGGTGATGTCGATCAGCTGGCCAAAGCCCCACTCCGGGGCGAGCATCGCAAGCGCCGACTGCACGTCGACCCGGTGATCGCCCGAGCGCACCGTCAGGGCGTGGGGTTCAGCCGGGGACAGCCCGGGTTTGAAGCGTCCGTCCACCAGCAGTCCCCAGACCTGCTCGTAGGGGACCGCGCCGACCAGGTCCTCGATGTCGACGCCGCGGTAGCGCAGCGCGCCCCCTGCTTTGTCCGGCTCTGCAATCTCGGTGGCGAAGGCGACGACGCCTTCCAAGCCCGACTGGACCTCTGCAGCTGTCTGAACCGCGCTCATGGGACTCGCTTTCTGCGCTTGAAAAGTTTAATGGCCCGCCCGCCCCTGCCTTGTGGACAGGCGCATATCGTCGCAGGATTCCTCGCGTGAGTAGGCTCCAGCCGAGCGGCGCTCGTCCGCCAGCTGCCCGAGAGTCCTACTTGAGGAGAAGCCTTGTCCGACAGCGATCTGATGTTTGCATCCGCCACCGAGCTCGCAGGGATGGTGCGCTCGGGGGAGATCTCCGCACGAGAGCTCGTCGAGATATCCCTGGAGCGGATCGAAGAGCTGAACCCGGCGCTGAACGCCTTCGTCGACGTCGACGCCGAGCGGGCGCTGGCCACAGCCGAGCAGATCGGCTCAGGCGATGAGCGCCCGTTCGCGGGGGTGCCGATCGCGATCAAGAACAACAGGCCCGTGCAGGGGCTGCGCCTCACCTACGGCTGCTCGCTGATGGCCGAAAACATGTGCGACTACGACCACAACGTCACGCGGCGCCTGAAGGACGCGGGGTTCGTGATCGTCGGCACGACCACGCTGCCCGAGTACGGCATCCTGCCGACGAGCGAGGCGCGTATCTTCGGGCCGACGCGCAATCCGTGGGATCTCGGACGCACCCCCGGCGGCTCATCCGGTGGGTCGGCGGCGGCGGTGGCCGCCGGAATGGTGCCAGTGGCCCACGGCAACGACGGCGGTGGCTCGATCCGCATCCCCGCCGCCTGCTGCGGGTTGGTGGGACTGAAGCCCAGCCGCGGGCGCATCTCCGCGGCGCCGGAACTCGGCGACTCATCGCTGGGGATCGACGGCATGCTCACGCGCACCGTCGCGGACACCGCCGCGATCCTCGACGTGCTCGAGGGCTATGAGCCGGGTGACGCCACCTGGGCGCCACCGCCAAGCGAGCCATTCGCGCAGAGCGCCGTGGGCGCCCCTGGCAGGCTGCGGATCGCCGCCACGACGCTGGCGCCCATTGCAGACGCCGTCGTGGACCCGATGGCGGCTCGGGCAGTGGCCGACGCGACCGAGCTGCTGAGCTCACTCGGGCACGAGGTTGTCGAGGTCGATCCGCCATGGCGGATCGACGGTTTGCAGGAGCTGTTCGGCGCGGTGTTCTCCAATCACATCGCACTGTCGATCGCCTACTCCGGCGCCGTCGCCGGGCGTGAGCCGACCGAGGCGGACATGGAGCCGATGAGCTGGGCGATCTACTCGATGATCCAGAAACTGGGAGCTGTGGAGGGCATGGCCGCCGTCGTGCAGCTGCAGGCGCACACTCGACGCCTGGTCTCCTTCCTGTCCCCCTACGACGCACTGCTCACACCGGCCCTGGCCGAGCGCCCGCTGCCGCTGGGAACGCTCGACACGGCCGCACCCGAACCGATGTCCACATTCACCCGCTCGGGCCTGTTCACCCCGTTCACCCCGGTGTTCAACGCGAGCGGTCAGCCCGGAATCTCACTGCCGCTGTTCGCGGGCGAGGACGGGCTGCCGCTGGCCGTGCAGATCGTCGGGCGGCCCGCCGGCGAGTCCGCGCTGCTGGCGCTCGCCTCACAGCTGGAAGAGGCCCTGCCGTGGGCTGGGCGGCGGGCGCCTGTGCCGGGCGCGATCCTCAGCTGATCCCGAGCACAGTCAGCTGATCCCGAGCACAGTCCGCATCGCCTTGGGCGTCACCCCGAGGCGTTCGGCGTCACCGGTACCGGACCGGGCCAGCATCGGGCACTCCATCAGCTCGGCCTCATCCCAGGTCGCGAACGTGCGCTCGACGCCCACCGCGGCCTCCAGCAGGCGCAGTGCTCGCGAGACGATCGGCGTGGGCACCTTCACGAGCGGACGCGGCCGGTGCAGCGAGTCGAGCACGAGCCTGACGATCTCTGTGTGTGTAAGCGTCTCGGGCCCCGCAAGCTCATATCGTTGCCGTTCGCTGGCAGGGGCGTCGCGCAGAGCCCCCAGCACACAGGCGGCGGCGTCCTCGGCCCAGATCGGTTGGTAGCGCGCCCGTCCCAGGCCAGACATCGGCATCACCGGCAGCAGCGCAAGGCGTTCCAGCAGCGTCAGCCACTCGTCGCCCGGGGCATAGACGATCGAGGGGGCGAACACAGTCCAGTCCAGATCCGTCTCGCGCAGAGCCTGCTCCGCCAGTGCCTTCGCGCGGTGGAAACGTGTGCGGTGATACGTGGAGGCATCGAGTGCCGAGAAGAACACGAACCGACCCACCCCGGCGTGTTGTGCGGCTCGCACGATCCGCCAGGTCGCGATCCCGTTGAGCTCCTCGATGGAGCCGCCCGGCTGGTCGCGGATCGACGCGGCCAGGTGCACGACCGTGTCGATGCCCCGCAGCGCGTTGCGAAACGAAGGGGGGTCGGTCAGGTCGCCAAGCGCGATCTGCACGCGCACACGCTGGCTCCCCAGCCGGCGCGGATCGCGCACCAGGCAGCGCACGTCTGTCCCTTCATCCACGAGCCGGCGCAGCAGCGCCGAGCCCACCTGGCCGGTGGCGCCGGTAAGAAGCAGCATCGTTCGTACAATATGCCTCTCCCCAAGCTGACCCAAGCAAACTCCCCCGGAAAACGAACCAGAAGGAAGCGAATGGCCTACGTGATCGCCGAGCCGTGCATCGGCACCAAGGACAACTCCTGCGTGGAGGTCTGCCCCGTCGACTGCATCCATCCAACGCCCGACGAGTCTGGATACGACGCGGCAGAGATGCTCTACATCGATCCCGAGGAGTGCATCGACTGCGACGCCTGCGTCGAGGCCTGCCCGGTGGACGCATGCTTCGCCGAGGACCAGCTCCCGGATGAGTGGCAGAAGTACTCCCAGATCAACGCCGACTACTTCGCCAACGCCAAGTAGGGCCCCTGCGCGCGGTCGCTGCGGGCGCTAGCCGTAGTAGCGGGCGATGACCTGCAGCTGGCTGAAGAGGTCGTGGGCCAGGAACAGGACGACGATCAGCGTTCCAACGGCCGGGCCCCAGCGCCGGCCGGCACCGCGCGCTGCCAATGCGACCACGACGCCGAGCAGCGCCAGCATCGGCAGCAGGTAGCGGGTAGCCCCATACTCAGCGACGCTGACAGGGAATCTCAGGTAGGAGTCGGCTGCGACGAGCACCATGACACCGGCGCCGATCGTCAGATATGTGATCAGCTCGCCGATGCGGTGTCTCAGCGCGGTGCGATTCGTGACGAGCGCACGGGCACACAGCAGTGTGAGCAGCGCGGCCGGGAGCAGCGCGGCATCGTAGACCCAGCCGGGGAAGGACGTGTCGTACCATCCGAACAGCCCGACATAGCCATAGAACCAGATGTCACGTATGGTGAGGATGCCGGGGAAGAGGTTGGACATGCCGGGCAGGCGGGGGAGATAGAACTGCCAGATGTAAGAGATCTCACCGAGCAGCGAGCCGTGGTGGCTTGTCAGATCGATGGCGCCGGAGACCAGGCCCAGGGCGGCATGATTGGAGACCAGGTTGACGAAGGCATACAGGGCCGCCGGTGCGGCGCCGATCGCCAGCGCAAGCGCCAGCCACCGGTAGGCAACCCGTCCAGACGTACGCGCAGCCTCTCGCGCTAGGAGGACCAGACCGAGGATGGCGCCCGGAACGAGGCCGACGAAATTCAGCTTGGTCAACAGACCAATGGCGATCACCGCGCCGACGGCGCAAGCCGACTTCATCGTGAGGCCGCGCCGAAAGGCTCGTGCCAAACAGTAGAAGAGTGCCGCAGAGACGGCATAGAGGCCCGCGTCTGTATTCACCGCTCCCGACATGAACGCCGGGAGCGGCGCGAGCGCGACGGCGAGTCCACCGACGGTCCATGCCCAGCGTAGGCGCGGGAGCATCTCACGCACGAACAGAAAGACGAACAGGGCCGTGAGACCTGCCATCAAAGCGGATAGCAGCCGCATCAGCTCGAGACGGTCGAGCAGTGTCCCACCCGTGCCCAGGCCGTAGGGGATCGTCTCCAGCGCATAGTAAAGAGGGGGCTCGGAGGCGGCCACCCCGGCATCTCCTTCGTCGCTGCGACCGAGCGGAGCCGAGAGATCGTGTTGGAGGCGGTGCTGTTCGGCCTGCGAAGAGATGCTCAAGTGCTGGGGTTCCTCGCGTATATATTCCTGGCGCAGGTCCTGCAAAGCCGTCATCTCCTCGGGCGAGTACTGTTCTTCCCCGGAGCTGGGCAGCGTCCCCGTCTCGGCAAGCTGTTGGACATAGGCGAAGTGCGCCGGTTCGTCGGGCGCCTGGAAGGGAGGCGTGATAAACGACCAGCACGCCGCGTTGATGCAGGCGACGAGTGCGCAGATCAGGGCTGCAGTCGGGATTTGCCGCAGAGTCGCCAGTGGCCTGAAGCGTGGCCCGCTCATTCCTCGCCGTCCAAACGGCGCTCGCTCGCGAGTCACCTGGCGCTGGGCGCGTCTGGTGAATGCTCGTGCTCCGACTTTCGTGGATGGTCTGCTCGGGGTGCGCGCAGGGGCTCTGGTCGCGGTGCGCCGGGTCATTGCAGCTCCCGGAGAATCAGCCACGAGGTGAGGGTCACCCCACTTGCCATCGCACCCAGCAGGAAGAAAACGATCCATGTGCCGCCCCAGGCATGCCCGAGGCCCATGCGTCGCGCGATCATGGGTATGAGGGAAAGCCACGAGGTATGGCCACTGCGCAAGTATTCGATGCCCATCCGGCCGAGCAGCTTCTGTCCCCCGTTTGCGGTCAGCGCGAGCGCCTTGGGCGTTCGCTGGCCGAAGATCCTGATGGCTTCGACGGGCCGTCTGATCGTCACGCAGATATCCACATCAGAGGTTGTGCGTGACACGCGTGTGACGGGGATCGTGACGGTTCCCCCGGTCCATCCGGAGCCACGCGTGCCGTGGGTGAGAACCTGTCCGCCCGATCGTGCCGCAACGGTGACCTTCGGACCGATCTCAGCGACGAGTGTGAGGCGTATCGCCGAAGTTCCGGAAGGCAGCACTTCGTTGCCCTGGCAAACGCTCGAGCTCTGATCCGTCCCCCCGAGATTGGCATCTGCGGAGATGGCGTTAGTGCCGGCGAGGCTGGATGGCGCGCCTGACAGCACCACCCCGACGGCCAGAACGGTGATTGTGAGCCCCGCCGCGAGCGCGATTCTCACGCTCTGCATCAGTCCCGCCGCAGGCCGAGAATGCTGAGCAGAAACGAGGTGAAGACGATCTGGATGCCAAGCACGAGCAGCGTCGCCGCGAAGATCGCGGTCCGCTCTTGGGAGAGGTTGCCGAGGCCCCGGCCGATCCAATCGAACATGACCACGGCGATCATCGCTATGCCCAGGAGCGCGACCGCACTGCCCAACATCAGTCCGTGCTCAAGTCTCAAGCGCTCACGCGCACGATCAAACCACGGGTCGCGCTCGCCCATGAAATATGTCGCATAGGCGTGAGCACAGAGCCCGAGACCGACCAGCTGGGCGCCGACGATCAGCATGAGCGAGCCAGCGATCAACGTGTGCAGGTCCCACTGACGTGCGAGCACGTCGATATGTCCGAGCACCGTCAGTGAGATGAGACCTCCGAGCACAGCCATAAGCGCGCCGGGCAGGATGAAAAGATGGTTGGGAGAGTGCAGCAGCAGAAAGCGCAGATGCCGCCAGCCATCACGGAAGCTGGAGAGCTTGGATTCTCCGCCGCGCGGGTGATACTCGATCTGAATCTCGCGGATGTCGAGCTTCTCCTTGGCGGCGCGAACGACCATCTCCGAGGCGAACTCCATACCGTTTGTCCGCAGGGCCAGCAGCTCCAGGCGATCGCGCCGGAACGCCCGCATCCCGCAGTGGGCGTCGCTCACCCCCGTATGGAAGAGCAGGTTCAGGAAACGCGAGAGCAGCGGGTTGCCGATGTAGCGGTGGTGCCAGGGCATCGCGCCCGGGTGGATGTTGTGCATGCGATCCCCGACGATCATGTCCGCGCCGTCCCGCAGCTCGGCGAGGAACCTGGGGATCTCATCGAAGTCATATGTCAGGTCGGCGTCGGCCATCACGATGTACTTGCCGCGCGCTGCGGCGAACCCGGCGCGATAGGCGCTGCCATAACCACGTAGAGGCTCGTGCACGACGCGGGCTCCGGCGACTTCAGCCAGCTCGGCGCTGCCATCCTCCGAACCGTTGTCAGCGACTATCACCTCCCCGGGTATGCCCGAGCGCGCCATCGCACTAAGTGCCGAGCTGACGCACAATTCGATGTTCTCCACCTCGTTCAGACAGGGGATGACCACCGAGAGCAGTCGGGGAGAGACCTCGCTCTTGGCGGCGACGTCACCGCTCTCGATGGTCGCGCTCATCGCTGTGGAGAATGGCGCCTATGCGGAACTTTGCAAACAGCCCGGTAAGACCCCTGGAAAACGGCGCCTGGCATGCGCGTGGGCGTCTCTCACTTGCCCGGACAGGGGCGCCAGAGACGCGCCCGGCATGCTCGTGGCGTCTCCCCACTTTGCCAGGCACGGCGCGCCGGACGAATCGGTTCAGACTTCGGGCGCGGCGCGATAGGACGGGTCGAGCACGTCCAGCACAGGCATGTCTTCGACGGCCGCTTCGATCAGCTCGCGCAGATGACGGGACTCGAAGTGGTGTGACTGCGGAGCGATCGGATTGACGGTGATCGCGCGCAGCTCGATCGGGCGCAGGACCTGGATCCGGATGCCCTGGCTGCTGTACCAGCCAGGGCCGTGGTGTGAGAGGAACACCTTCGTGGGGTCTGATGCGACGATCCTCAGCTCACGTCCGGCCCGCTCGCGCCGGGCAGAGAGCAGTCCCTCCAGGAAACGCTCGCCCAAGGCGCCCTCGACGACGAAGGTGCTCGTCTCGGGGTGTTCACGCAGCAGCGCGGCGATCTCCACGGGCTCGCTGTTCAGGACCAAGCTTCGCCGCAGCGTCATGCGCTCTTCGTCTCCGTCAGATGACGATAGCCCTGCGAGGGCATTGGCGGCCGCGGGCAGGCGCGCGAGCTCGACCGCAGCGACGGTCATCGCCACGACCCGCTCGATGTCTTCGTCGAGGACCGCGCCCGTGGCCATCACGAGACCGTCGGAGACCGTGGGCGAGGAGGCCGCTCGGCGATCGATCGCGCCGTCGATCAGCACCTGCTCGGCGCCAAGCTCGGTCATCGCCTCGCTGACGGCGCGCACATCTTCGGCTGCGCTCGGTCCAGCCACCTCGACGGCTCCCCGCTCTGAGAGCCTCGCGATAAGGACCTCACCGAGCGGCGTTCTCACGCCTGTTGGAGCCAGCCGCTCGTGCGCGACACCGCTCGCCCGCAAAAGCGCGCCGGTGCTGGCCACGAGGCTGCCCGCCTGAAGGCGGATCCTCGGCTTCTCGATGCGGGCGTCGATCACGTCGTGTTCCTCACCGTCGCGACCGATCGAAGTGACGCCCACCTGCAGTCCGGCGGAAGCGTGCTCGGCCAGGATCGCCGCCAGCGTCTCGGTCTTGCCGGTGTTCTTGGCCAGGCCCACGAGTGCGAGCCGGCGCGTGCCGGCAAGCAGGTCCGTCAGCCGACCGGGCGTGGCGCCGGCGCCGGGACCGGCGCCTCTAGTCATCCGCGCTGGGCGCGCTCGCAGACGCGACGTCGGCGCCCGTCAGTGCTTCGCTGCCGGTCTCGGACAGGCGCGCGGAGAGCTCGCGTACGATGAAGCTCGCCACGTGGTGGGGGTAGGTGCCCTTGGAGAAGCCGGCGTCATAACCGAGCTCCTTGGCGAGCTCGTTGGACACCCGCGGGCCACCGCACGTGAGGATCAACTGCTTGCGTCGTCCCTCGGCCTCGACGATCTCGACGAGCTCGGTCAAGTTGGAGATGTGAAGGTTCTGCTGGGTGACGGTCTGAGATACGAGGATCGCGTCGGCGTCGAGGTCGATCGCTCTGGAGACGAGCACGCTGTTGGGCACCTGGCTGCCGAGGTTGTGAGTCTGAAAGGACTTATAGCCCTCCAGGCCGTGATGTCCGTGAAAGCCCTTGAGGTTGAGCATCGCGTCGATGCCTACGCTGTGCGTGTCGGTGCCGGTCGCCGCGCCGACGACCACGACTGGCCGGCCGATGCGCTCGCGCGCAAACGCTTCGATCTCGTCCTCGCCCATGTACTCGATGTCAAAGCCCTCTTCGCTCAACGTCGAATAGTCGACCGTGGCAGTGCACTCGCCGAACATCACGAAGTATGTGTAGCCGTCGGTCAGCTCCTGGTAGTGGACCACCTCGGGATGGGTGAAGCCCATCTTCACCGCCAGCTCCTGCGCAGCCTTGCGGGCCGCGAGGCCATAGGGGACGGGCAGCGTGAAGCTGAACTGCACGATCCCATCGCCAAGGTGGTCGGCGTATGGCTTGACCCGGGTCAGATCGACCGACCGATCGATGCTCACAGGCGCCGACCGATCAAAGTTCGCAGGCGACGCCCCGGCAAGCGGTGGCAGTGTCCGGTGCTCAGGCAAGGCTCGACGCTCCCCGCATCAGCTCCGTGGCCGGGTTCAGATAGTCCTCGCCGACCTCGATGATTCCCTCCGTCCCGCGCCCCTCGTCGATCTGGCGGTGAACATCGCCAAAGACACCTTCGCCGAGCGCCGCGAACAGGCCGTCCTCGGCGATGCGCGCCAACAGCTCGTGCGCTTTGGCGAGCACCTCCTGGGCGCGCGTCTGGATGATGCCCCCGCGCTTGAACTCGATCTCATCGCCCAGGTCGCGCGCGGCGTCGAACACGTAGTTGACGTTTTCCAGACCGATCACGCGGTCATGGACGTGGGGGGTGAAGATTCCCTCGGTGGGCACGCCGATCGTCTGGATGCCCTGGCCCGTGGCGATCGTAACGAGGTTGAACAGCGAGTCGGCTGCGTGCGTGCGATACAGGTTGCCGTCCATGTGACGCGTGGGCGGCATGTACTTGACAGGGCACTCTCCGAACAGCTCCCGCGTCAGCTGGGCCTGGGCCCACTGCAGCAGCAGGCCGTTGACGACCGGCGTGTCGATCTCGAACGCGTCTCCGAGCGCGATCTGCTCGTCGGGCACGCCCGAGTCCAGGGCCAGCTGGCGGTTGATGAACTGCGACGCGGTCACCGACGGCGCCGCCTCGATCGCGTCGGCGGTGCGCAGATAGTTGTCCTCGCCGGTGTTGATCACGACGCCGAAGTGACCGTTGATCATTCGCGAGACGCGCTGATCGATCAGCCCGCGCACGGGGTTGATGTCGCGATAGAGGATCCCGTAAAGCGCGTCGTTGACCATATTGTCAAAGCCCTCGATCGCTCCCATCGCGGCGATCTCCGGCATGCACAGGCCCGAGCAGAAGCTCGACAGGCGCACGTAGCGCCCGTTGGTCTGCGACCACTCGTCGAGCGCTGCGCGCATGATGCGGAAGTTCTCCTGCGTGGCGAACGTGCCGCCGTAGCCCTCCGTCGTCGGGCCGTAGGGCACGTAGTCGAGCAGACTCTGGGCCGTCGAGCGGATCACCGCCACGATGTCGCCGCCCGCCTGCGCCACCGCCAGTCCGTGCACCACGTCCTCGTGCACGTTGCCTGTGGCCGTCAGCACGTAGCGCAATGGTGGCGGGCTCTCGCCGAGGCGCTCGCGCAGCTCGCGACGTTCCTGCATGTGCGCGCTCATCTGCGTGAGGCGGGTCTCGCACTCCTGTGTGATTCGCGCCCTGATCGCGTCCTCGTGTGCGCGGGGCAGCGCGCACAAGTCAAGCTTGCCCGCGTCGACCGCCTCGGCGATCTGCCGGGATGAGCGCGCTTGATCATCCAGCAGCGCGTTGCCCAGCCAGTAGGCGATCCCCTTGTCCAGCTCGCCGCGATCGCGCACGTGGTCCACGAGCACGTTTGGCAACGGGGCCTGCAGCTCGTTAGCGCCGTCGACGCCCAACAGGCGCGCGACCGTACGCTCGACCGAAACGGTCGTCTTATGGGCGATCTGATCGGCCACCTGGCTCGCGATCTGGCTCGCCGCTGCGCGGCAGGAGGCGATCAGACCGGGGTCGAGGTCGAGCTTTGAGTCCATCACGACCCCTCCACGGCGCCCGTGTCACTCGAACGGAGGCTGCTCGCAGGGCGCTTGCGCCTCATCGAATGTCTCGCACGATCGGGAACGGGATCACCTCGCGCAGAGTGTCGCGTTCGGTGAGAATCATGATCAGCCGATCGACGCCCATGCCGCCGCCGGCGGTCGGCGAGTAGCCGTACTCGATCGCGCGTGCGTACTCCTCGTCGTTGGGATGCGGCACGTCCTCGTCATCGGCCATCCGTCGCTTGCGCTGGTCGACGAAGCGCTGCCACTGATCGACGGGATCGTTGAGCTCGGTGTCGCCGCTGACGAGCTCGATCCCACCGATCACAGCGTCAAAGTGCTCTGCCAGCTCGGGATGCTCGGCGTGGCGCTTGGTGATCGGGAACGGCTCCAGCGGGAAATCGAACACGTGCGTCGGCTGGTTGATGTGGGGCTCGATCAGCTTTGAGTAGACCGCGAGGACCAGCTCCGCCCAGGTGGTCGCTGGATGGATACGTTCCTCGAGGGCCTCCTTCATCTCCTTGATCACCGCCTCGCGATCCTCGCCCATGAAGTCGATGCCCGTCGCGTCGAGCATCGCTTCGCGCATCGTGATCCGTCGCCACGGCTTGGCGAGGTCGATCGTCTCGCCCCCGCGCCGGATCTCGGTACGGCCGAGCACCCGCTGAGCGACGTCGCGGAACATCTCTTCGGTCGCGCTCGCCACGTCGTAGTAGTCGGCATAGGAGAACATGAACTCGATGATCGTGAACTCGGGACTGTGCTTGGGAGAGATGCCCTCGTTGCGAAACACCTTGCCCATGTCATAGACGTTCTCCAGGCCACCCACGATGCAGCGGTTGAGGAACAGCTCGACCGAGATGCGCAGATACAGGTCGCGGTCGAGCGCGTTGTGGTGCGTGGTGAACGGACGCGATCCGGCGCCGCCCGCGAGCGACTGCAGCGCCGGCGTTTCAACTTCCACGAAGTTACGTTCGTCAAGCCAGCCGCGGATCGCCGCCACGATCCGCGCACGCATCACGAACAGCTCGCGCGTCTCGTCGTTGGCGATCAGGTCGAGCTCGCGATAGCGGTAGCGTGTACCCGTATCGCCGAGGCCGTGGTGCTTGTCTGGCGGTGGACGCAGCGTCTTGGTCAGCAGCGTGCATTCGCCGACCGCGAGCACCAGCTGACCACGCTTGGTCTTGTAGATGAACCCCTCGACGCCGACGATGTCGCCGATGTCCAGACCCATGATCCGCTCATAGCGCTCCTGGCCCAGCGCATCCAGGCGCACGACGATCTGGATCGATCCGGACAGGTCGCGCAGGTCCAGAAACGAGGTCTTGGGGTGCCCGCGCCTGGAGATCACGCGGCCGGCGACGTGATAGCGCAGCTCGGGGTGCTCACCCTCCCCGAGATCCGCTGCGTCGTGCGCGGCAAGCACGTCGGCGATCAGGGTGCGATCCGGGAGGCTCACGTGTGGATAGGGGTCGATCCCTTCCGCGCTCAGCCGTTGCATCTTGGCGCGTCGCTCGTCGATCTCCACGACGCCGTCCCGGGCCGCGTGAGTCTGCTCCTCTTCTTGGTCCTGTACAGGCATACAGACGATCCTCTCAACTAGGTTGCGCTTGTCAAGCGATCGAGGAGGATGTCTCTAGGAATGGACTCCGCGATCGCCGACTAAGCCATCGGCAGCGACATGCCAGCGGGTTTTCGCTCCGCGGGGGGTGTGGGAGCGGTGACGGGTGCGGCCCCTGCGCCTGCGGCGACCTGGACCAGTGGCAGAACCGGCATGGTCGGCAGGACCGGCAGTGTCGCCGGTGCGGCCATCGCGATCAGGCCGCGGGCGGCGTGACGGATCGCCTGGGAGGCGGGGTCGTCGGGGTCCTCGATCACGAGTGGAACGCCGCTGTCGGCATGCTCGCGCAGTGGCATCGTCAGCGGAACCTTGCCGAGCAGCGGCACGTCGAGCTCGTCGGCGAGCTCCTGCCCGCCACCCTCTCCGAAGATCTGGAAGCGCTCGCCGGATGGGGTGGTGAAGCCGGACATGTTCTCGATGATTCCGCAGATCTCGAGATTCACCTTGTGTGCCATCTCGGCGGAGCGCCGTGCGACCCGCTGGGCGGTCGGCTGAGGGGTCGTGACGATCGCAAACTGCGCTTGAGGAAGCAGCTGGGCAAGCGTCATCGAGACATCGCCGGTGCCCGGTGGCAGGTCGATCAGCAGGTGATCCAACGCGCCCCAGTCGACGTCCTGCAAGAACTGGGTGAGCGCCTTGTGCAGCATCGGCCCGCGCCAGACCACGGCGGCGTCCTCGGCGACGAAGAAGCCGATCGACATCACCTTCACGCCATGCGCTTGCAGCGGCACGATCTTGCGCTCCGGCGAGACCGGCGGTCGGGTGGAGCCGAGCCCGTACATACGCGGGATCGAATAGCCCCACACATCCGCGTCGAGGATGCCGACACGCTTGCCCTCGGCGGCGAGCGTCGCGGCGAGGTTGGCAGTCAGCGTGGACTTGCCGACCCCGCCCTTGCCCGAGCCGACGCACAGCACGTTTGCGACCTGCGCGAGCGCTCCGTCGGGCAGGCTGCCGCGCCCGAGCTTCTGCTGGAGCGCCGCCTTCTGGGTGTCGTCGAGCACGTCGAAGTACACGTTGCAGTGCGTCACCCCCTCCAGCGCCGAGACGGCCTGTGCGACGGCGGTTTGGAAGTGGCCCTTGATCGGACAGCCGGGCGTGGTCAGCGAGACGGTCACGTCGACGACGCCGTTGGCCGAGACGTCGATCGAGCGCACCATGTCGAGCTCGACGATCGAACGTCGCAGCTCGGGATCGATCACGACCTCCAGGGCCTTGCTGATCTCCTGCTTGTCGGTCACAGCGCTCATTGTGGCAAACCCGCGAGCCCGGCCCCCGGCCGCGGTTCCCCCGCGCTCACCAGCGCACATGATGCAAAAGTCCTCTAGCTGCTGCGGCTTGGGGTCGCCGCCCACAAAAAAGCCCTCGGAGCGGGGGTCGCTCCGAGGGCTAGGGAGGAGAGGGTCCTGCTTTCCACCGGCGGAATATGAGGCCGGCAGACTGTCCCGTGCTCCGGCTCTCCTCGGCCGGGCGGGGGAAGCTTTGAGTCAGATCAGACCAGGCTCTGGATGTGTCCCTGGAGACGGTCGGCAAGCTCGGATCCGTCCTGACGGCGCTTACGCAGCTCGCGCTCGACGCTTACCCTTGCTTTGCGCACCTCACGCTCCAGGCGCTTGCGGGCAGTGTTGCCACGGCGCTCGAACTTGCGCAGCTGCGCCTGTGCCTTAGAGGTGCTCGAGTAGCTCGAGATCGTGTCGTTCACGCCCGAGACGACCCGCTCGCGGGCGATCAGCGCCGCACCGACGGGGATCAGGACGGCGCGCTCGGCGTAGTCGCCGAATACGCCGGCGGTCTCGCGCGTAGCGGTCTGGGTCTGGTTGATCGTCGACTCAGCTTGACGGACGGCACGCGTACGTGCCCCCTTCGCGTGGCTGGCCTTGGCTTGGGTGGTGCCGCGCGCGCTGGTGGCTTTGGCGCGGGGTTTGGCGCTGCTGGGGGAGGTGGTTTTGGCTGAAGCCATATGGAGTGGGTCTCCTTGTCGTGAGTCCTCGTCTCGAGGACGGTTACTGATATCGCTCTCCATTCGGGGCTCGATAGCGAGCTTAGCACCGAACAAGTGTTTGTAACCCGACCTGAGATGATTGTTACACCTGGATACTGCAGACGGGTGAAAACCCTGTGAAGAAGCGGTGTGCGCGATGGTACGCTTGTAACATCAGGAACATGCGTTCGATCGTGTCATGGGCCTCCCGACAGAGCCTGAACGGTCGATCTGCGGGTCGGTGAGGTGGCCTTGAGCCTTGAGTCAAGCCAAGGACAAGTCAAGCCAAGTACAGGTCAAGCAGGGACACGGATACGCTGGAGCCAGAGCGTGGGCTCTTCGAGCTCTGCCGTGGAAGGCAGCTCCAGGGGCGAGCGCCAAGCGACTGCGAGCGTCTCGGGGCCTCCCGCATGCACGACCGCATCACAGAAGCGCCGTCCGACCTCGTACTGACGCATCTTCAGCTCCAGGCCGAGCAACCGCTCGAGTACTCGCCAGGGCAGCCCGCGGGACTCCCGCCGATGGGTCATCGCGGCGCGCAGGCGTGGCAGGGAGGACAGGAACTCGGCGCCGACCGCATCCATCGTGTGCTCGGCGTGTCCCTCGATCAGGGACATCGTCGCCTGCATGCGCTCGACCAGTTGCCAGCGATCCTCACCGAGCGTCAACCGCAACAGCTCCCCGTGACGGGCACGATCGATCAGCGCGCGAAGATCGCCATCGCGCGCGCGGCCGAGCAACGCGCGGGGGTCAGGCAGCCAAGAGCCGCCGTCATCGGTCGCAGGTTGCTCGTCGGATGCTGAGCGACCTCCGAGTGGCTGCAGCCTGTCGAGCAGCTCGCGAAGCATCCCTCCGAGATGGTCGCGCAGCCACGGCGCGCCGGAGAACTGCACGGCGTGAGTGATCTCGTGGATCGCCACCCAGGAGATCAGCTCGTCCCGGTCGACTCCCAGGTTGCGTGCAGCTGCGGCGAGATTCGGCGCAAGCAGCAGCAGCCGCGGCTCCGTGCTGGCGTCGAGCAGGGAGAGCTCATACTGACCGAGCACACGCTGGGACAGCATGCCAGTCACGGCGCCCATCTGAGCGCCGAGCAGATGGCCGGACGCCGTGCGCAGCGGACCCGACAGCAGATCACCGAGGGCGCCGGCGGCGCCATTCTCGTGGGTGTCCTGCGCGTCCTGCTTGGCTTGCTCTTCGTCGCCTCGCTCGTCGCCGGGCTTGCTCGGGCCTGGCTTGCTCGGGCCTGGCTTGCTCGGGCCCGCGAGGCGCTCAAGCAGCGGATCCAGGAGCGGCCTCATCGTCTGCAGGTTCGCGGCGATCCAGCCCGGCCGATCGACCATCTCCAGGGGCGGAAGCTTGGCCGGCAGCTCCAGGCCGGTATAGGCGCTGACGCGCCGGGCGAAGTCATGTGCGAGCGGCTGCACCGATCGCCCGAGGGCGCCGCCATAGGGAGGTGAGCCGGCGATCAGCTCCCCGACCCGCTGAGCCGTGTCCCAGTCGATAGCGCGCTTAACACTCATAGACATATCCTAGGAGGGTGCCGGCAATGCCAGATAAGGATCTGCTCGCGCCGGTGAGCACCGAGCGGGATCTGCATGCCCCAGACATGGAGCGGGCAGAGGTCAGAGACGTGGTCGCCTGGACACGCCTGCTCTCCGATCCGGGCGATGCCTCGGCGGTGGTGCGTGCGCTGGCGAGGCCCCCGATCGAGCTGCGCCAGGTCGACCTGGCGCGCGTGATCCAGATCGCGAGACGGCGCAAGCTGGACATGGTGGCGGCACTGGGGTCGGCGATGGAGTCCCCGCAAGTGCCGCCCGAGGCGAGGGAGCGGATCCAGCGCTTCCTCGAGTTGCACCGGGCGGCGACGGCGGCACTGGACGCCGCCCGCCCGGACCTGCTCGCGCGTGCGGCGCTGGGCGCCGAGCATGAAGGCCGGCGGAGCCCCTCGGGACCGGATGGCGCAGATGAGGCGTTGCGGGCGACCCAGCGGATCGTGCAGGAGGACGTGCTGGCGGATGTGCTGCGCGTCGGCGCGCGCCTGAGCGAGCTGCGGCTCGACACCGATCTGGACATCGCTCATGGCGTGGTGCGCTATCTGGAGCTGCTCAAGCTCTCAGCGCTTGCGCAGCGCCCGGCAGGGCAGAGCCTCGCGGAGGCGCTGGCGGATGTGAATGCGCGGATGCTGGCGGCGAGCACGGCGCTGCAGCGCGAGATCTTGCAGAGCTCGCCGCTGGACGAGACGCTTCTCGATCTCGGCGCCGATGCGACCGACGGCTCCGCGATGGCCGGCGTGACGCGTGCCAGCACCCCCAGGGGAGAGCCTTCGCTGGGGCCATTCTTGCCGCGCAAGGGTGGGGGTTTGGCGCTGTCCGCATCGGATATCGAGACGTATCGCAGCTGTCCGCTGAGATACAAGTTCGCGCGGGTCCTGCGCATCCCGACCGAGTCGACGCTAGGACAACGGTTTGGAATCGTCGTGCACCAAGTGCTCGAGCGTTATCACTCCGCCGGTGGAGAGACGCTCTCCCAGCTGCTGGACCTGCTCGACACGTGCTGGCGTCGTGGCGGATTCCGCGACGGCGAGTCAGAGCGCGAGCTGCGCGGGAAGGCGCGCACAGCGCTGCGAGCGCTACCACGCGCGGCTGCACGGTCAGGATTCAGATCCGGTGTGGTTCGAGCGCCAATTCTCGTTTCGGATCGGTCCACACCACCTGCGTGGGCGTGTCGACCGTGTCGACCGCCTCCCGGGTGGGCTTGACGGGGACGTGAACGGGAACGAGGCGAACGGGGAGCGCGAACGGTATGAGCTGATCGACTACAAGACTTCGCGTCCCAAGACGGCGGAGCAGCTGCAGGACGACGTCCAGCTGTCGCTGTACGCGCTGGCCGCCCGTGAGTCCTGGCAGCTCGAGGCGGCAGGCAGGGCGTATTACTACGTGCTCGACGATCTCGTGGTGAGGTTGCCGGGGGACACCGACGAGGATCGCGTGACAGAGACCGTGATGCGGGTAGGCGAGGGCATCATGGGCCAGCGGTTCGAGCCGACACCGTCGCGAGCCGCGTGCTCGATCTGCGACTTTCGCATCGTCTGCCCGGCCGCGGAGCGCTAGATCCCAGCTGCGCTTCGAAGCGCAATCCTCAGAGCCACGTAAGGCAGACTTCCAAACCCGGCCGGCCGCCTCGCGTCAGCGGGCTTTCGGCCGGTTGAAAACCGTCTCGTTTGGGCTAGGGCCTGATCCCGCGCTGCTTGAGGAAGCGCTGAAACTCGCGCGCGAGCGTGTCGCCGTCGGGGACCTCTTTGGGTGAGAGCTCCGCCTCGGTGTCGGCTTCCCGCTCCAACCGTTCGACGAACGCCAGGATGTCAGGGTCGCTTTGCACCGCGATACCGACCTGACGCTCGAAGTCCTCGGAGGCCACCTCGAGCTCTGAGACGTCGACCGAGACACCGACGAGGCCTTCGATCCGACGCACGAGCGCAAGCGCGGCCTTGGGGTTGGCGGCGGCCGCCACATAATGGGGGACGCCCGCCCACAGGCTGGCTGATGGCAGGCCGGCCTGTACGCAGGTGGAGTGCAGGACGCCCACGATCCCGGTCGGGCCTTCATACGTGGAGGGGGTGATGCCCAGGCGCTTGACCAAGGAGGGGTCTGAGGCGTACCCGGTCATCGTCACGGGACGGGAGTGGGCGACATCGCCGAGAAGCGCACCAAGCGAGACGATCACTTGCACGCCGAGCGCTTCGGCGAGATCGATCAAGTGCGCGCTGAATGCGCGCCAGCGCGTCGATGGCTCAACCCCTTGGACGAGCACGAGGTCGCGCATCGCGCGCGGAGCAAGCGCCTCGAACACCTCGACGGAGGGCCACATGATCTCTTCGGCGCTGCCTTCCTGCAGTCGGATGCACGGACGGTTGGCCTGGAAGTCGTAGAACTCTTGCGAGTCCATCCGCGCGAAGCGCTCGGCGTTCAGGGCCGATGCGAGAAAAGCAACCGCGCTGGAGGCGGAGTCGCCAGCGTCATTCCATCCCTGGAACGCGCAGATCATGGCGGGAGCCCTGAGTTCGTCGGGGCGGCGATCCCATATGAGGGGCGGCATCGTTCATCACCGTACAGGATGTGAGCGCGTCTGCCTTCAGGTGTTCCTCACTCGTTCTGAGCGGAGAGCCGAGTCGGTCAAGACGAGCACGCGCGATGCCGATGATTCGGTGATGGGGAATATCACGATGCCAGCCACTGAGCAGCGCCCGAGCTCAGCAGAGGATCGTCAGGCCTCAGCAGAGGATCGTCAGGCCTCGTCTGAGGATGGGCGCCCCCTGCCGCTGCAGGAGCGTCGCGGCGCCGAGCGCGCCAGCAAGGGCGTGTATCCCGCGCGCAAGGCCGGGCGCGGGAGCAGGATGATCGGCGAAGTGGTCGTCGACCTCGGGTTCGCCGACCGCGACACGGTCGAGGAGGCTGTGAGGGTCGCGCGCGAGCGGGGACGTCCGACAGGGGAGGTGCTGGTCGAACAGGGCGTGCTGCGCCACGATCAGCTCGCGCGTGTCGTGGCGGAGCGGTTTGGATTGGACTACGTCGACCTGTCGGTATACGACCTGGACATGGGCGCCGTGAACCTGATCGGCTCCGAGGCCGCCAAGCGCTACCGGGCGGTGCCGGTCGGGTTCACCGAGGACGGGACGCTGCTGCTGGCGATGGCAGATCCGACGAACGTGCTGACGATCGACGACGTCGCAATGATCACGGGCAGGCGGGTGCGCGCAGCGGTGGCCTCGGTCGAGGACCTCGGCCTGCTGCTCACGAAGCTGGCGGGGATGGAGGGATCGATCGCAGACATCGTCGACGAGGACACCGATGCCGACGGTGAAGACGAGCAGGCGACGCTGCTGGAGGAGGCCGACAGGGATGCGCCGATCATCAAGCTGGTGCACTCGATCATCGCCCAGGCGGTGCAGCAGGGCGCCTCGGACATCCATATCAGCCCGGAAGAGGGCGATGCGAAGGTGCTGTTCCGCGTCGACGGAGTGCTGGCGCCGGCGGCGACGGTCAAGCGGCGGATGGCGGTAGGGGTGGTGTCCCGGATCAAGATCATGGGCGATCTGGACATCGCCGAGCGGCGTGTCCCCCAGGATGGCCGGTTCGCCCTGACGGTCGAGGGTCGGCGCGTGGACATCAGGGTGGTGACGCTGCCGCTGGTGTATGGCGAGGGCGTGGTGATGCGGATACTCGACAAGGGTGTGACGGTCCAGGACCTGGAGTCGTTGGGTATGGGACCGGACGAGCTGAGCCGGTTCGAGCGCGCGATCTCAAAGCCCAACGGCGCGGTGCTCGTGACCGGGCCGACGGGCTCGGGCAAGTCGACGACGCTGTACGGGGCGCTGACCGTGCTCAACGACGGCGAGCGCAGCATTCTCACGATCGAGGACCCGGTCGAGCAGCGGATGGCGGGCGTCAAGCAGATGCAGATCGCCCCGAAGGCGGGGGTGACGTTCGACGTCGGGCTGCGCTCGATGCTCAGGGCCGATCCGGACGTGATCATGGTCGGCGAGATCCGCGACCGTGAGACCGCTCACATCGCGGTCGAGGCGGCGCTGACCGGCCACCTCGTGCTCTCGACGCTGCACACACGCGACGCGCCGAGCGCGCTGGGGCGGCTGATGGACATGGGGATCGAGCCGTTCCTCGTGTCCTCGGCGATCGACTGCGTGGTCGCGCAGCGGCTCGTGCGGATGCTGTGCAGTCACTGCAAGCGCCCGCAGCAGCTGTCGGAGGCGGTGCTGGCAGAGCATGGTCTGACGGGCGCGGAGCCGCTGGAGGCGGTGGGCTGCTCGCGCTGTGGGGGCAGCGGCTATCGCGGGCGCGTGGGCCTGTATGAGGTGATGTCAGTCGGTGAGCGGATCAGGACGCTGGTGCTCGAACACGGGTCCGTCGACGACATCGCCGCCGCCGCCGAAGAGGCGGGGATGGCGCGACTGCGCGACGACGGCCTGGCGAAGGTTCGCAGCGGCCTCACTTCGATCGCGGAGATCGAGCGGATGACCAGCAGCCTGCTGTCCTAGCGTCGGCGCGTGGGGAGCGGGGACGGGTTTTGGTGGGTAAGCCGTGAGCCAGTCCTGCCATCGGATTGCCGTCGGCGCCGCTTACCGCAGTGGTTGGCGTTGCGTGGGCGCTTTTGGTGGCTACGCAGCCGTCTTGGCGAGGGCGAACGCCGGAGACAGCTCGTCTGCGGATATGCGGACCTCGCGTGGGATTGGGAATGTGATCTTGAGGTGGCCATCGCGTTCGAGCAGCCATTTGGCGTTGATGATGGTCAGGCGGATCACCTCTCCATCGTCGTTGAAATGGACGCCATGGCCCTCAATGGTCCCCTCGCCCCACGATGCCTTGTTCGACGGGGTACGGCCGAGGTAGAGCACGTCGTTCTCTGCGTCGTAGTTGCCACGTTCAAAACTTATTCCGCCGATGTCGAGCCCGCCGTCGAGTTTCATGGTGTTATCCATCCAGTCGGTGATTTGCCGTGTCCGCGCCCGTACGCGGTCACGATCCGCGCCGGATCGTCCTCAAACTCTACAACCACCATCAGCCACCGGCTCGGGCCCGCGTCCTGCTTGTGGAACCGTTCGCGGTTGGATCGCCGGTCCGGCTCACGACGGTCCGGCGCCAGGACCGCCGCGAGCACCGCGTCGAGGTGCGTGGCAAGCTCTTCGTGTCTACCGTTCTCGAGGATGTGCTCCTTCCAGGTGTCCTCGAACAGCACGACCCGAATGCTCTCCGGTGTGGTGGTCTCGGCACATATCGGGCGTGGATCGTCCGGTGGCATCCACTCTCTGCTCCGACCGGCGGAGCAAAACGGGACACCCGGCATCGCGATGCCCCTTGTGGCGCCTGTCTGCGGGGATGAGCCCTCTTTTCAAAACGCCGTCTGAGCACTGACGCGTTTTGCCGCGGTCGCTGGGCGTTGGCTTGCCACCCGCGGGGGCTCGGCATCTACGCACCCAGCAGCAGCGAGATGCGCAGCGGGCCGGACGGGAACGCTTCACCGACGAACGAGTACGCCTGGTAGGAGTGCCCGCGGTAGGAGACAGCGCCGCGGTCGGGGACGGTCGTGGGCCCGGGCGAGAGCGTGCCCATCACCTGGGTGGCCCCTCTGCGCATGAGGACTTCGGCGCCGGTGAACAGGTGGGCGAGCTTGAGATACCCGGCGTCGTCCTGGATCGCCATCTCGAACTGGCCGACCGCCCTTCCGCCGCTGTGGACGGTGCCGTGAACCGGAGCGAGCACGTAGGGGCCACCCTCGTCCACGAGCAGGTGTGAGCCGACCGTGACGCGGACGCGGACGACGTGGATGTGCTGTTCGAAGAATCCGATGATCGCGGCGCGCGTGGCTTCGGCGTCGCCGGCCGCGATGGCGCGTTGGAAGTTGGTTGAGCGTTCGATATGACGCAGCGTGGCTGAGACGTCCGGGCTGTGGAGCTCCTCCTGGTAGATGCGTTCGCCGACGTGCCCGAGCGTTTCCACGCGCGTTTGGGCTTCAGAGCCGGGGCAGGCGATTGCCGTCGAGGGGACGAGCAGCACGACGTGCAACGGCCCGGACGGGTACACGGCTCCGGTCAGCGTGAACGATTGATAGCTCTGGCCGGCGACGGTCAGCGATCCGTCGGCGGGTGCGCCGGCGGGCAGCTTCGTGTCGATCGTGCTGGCGAGCAGGTGGCCGCTGCCGGAACCGGCGCTCAACAGGACCTGCGCGCCGGTGATCTGGTGGACGACCTGCAGGTAGCTGTGGTCGGCCTGGGTCGAAAGGATGAAAGTGGCCGAGGTTCCCGGGATCGAGCCGCGCACGGGCGCGATCGCCGACCCCGAGCCCGCCTGTGCGAACACGTGCCCACCGCGCAGGACCTCGACGCGCACGATCTGGCCCGCCAGCAGTCCTCCCAGCGCGGTCCGGGCGGCGGCCGAGTCGCCGCTGTTGATGGCCGCGTCGAGCGCGCTCGAGCTCTGTACGCGGTGCACTGCCTGGGCGACGTCCCCGCCGGTTGCCGCCTCGTGGTAGACGCGTCCGGCGACCGTTCCAAGCGTGCTTGCGACCGTCGTGGCGCAGCTCGCGGACGCGGGGGATGTCGCCGAAACCGTGGAGGCGGTGGCTGAGCTCGCCGATGAGACCGGGGTTGCGCCGATGGGAAGCGTCGCGGTTGCGGCGCTGTGAGTGGCGGTGGCCGAGCCGCATCCGGCGAGCAGGCCGAGGGCCGTGACGATCAGGAGCAGCCGCGCCCCCGCGCCGCGATGCAGAGGGCTGGGCCGGCCGCTTGACGGTGTGCTCACCCTTCAGATCGTAGAGCGCTCGATGCGTCCTCTGCGGAGGTTCTTCTCGGGCCGTGTGCAGCTTCCGGGCCGTGCGCAGCTTCCGGGCCGTGCGCAGCTTCTGGGCCGTGCGGAGCTTCCGGGCTATGCGCACGCAGCTCCCTGGGCTTTGCGCTTCTCGGCCGTGTGCAGCTTCTCGGGCCTTATGCAGCGGGACCTCGCACATGCACGAGGTCCCGCCACGTCATTCGAGCAGTGTTATCGCGTGTTGGATCCCGTCTTGCCGCTGTCTTTCTTACCGGCGCCATTTTTCTCTTTTCCGGCGCCCTTCTTATCCTTGCCCTTGCCCTTGTGCTTGCCTTTGGCGGTGAGCGTGACCGGCCTGGGATTCAGGCGGGTGCCCCCCGAGTTGGCGCTGGGCGGGCAGCCTGTGGGGCGACCGAGGTCGAACGGCCCCGAGATCGCCTGGGTGACGACGCCTTTTTCGAGGTACGCGTAGGTGACCGTCAGCAGAGGGTCCACGCGCGGCTCGGCGCAGATCTTCGTGCCGATCGCGAACTGTCCGGCGATCGTCTCATACCACGCTCTGGTCCCACCGACGCAGTTCTCAGCGTAGCCCGGGACTTCGCCGGAGCAGGAGAACGTGTCGCTCACGGGGGTGCCCGACGGGATGTTGGTCACCAGCGGGGCGGCCTCCACACCTGTTATGGGAACAGGGGACTGCAGTTGATAGCCCGTGATCGGGCCGTTGCAGTGGAACGAATACGCCACTTGCTGTTCTTCGCTGCCCACTTCGGGCTTGCCGGCGCCGATGCTGCCGAAGCAGGAGTAGTTGTTGGGATTGGCTTCTTCGGCGCGGCTGATCGCCGGCATGGCGAGCGACAGGGCCAGGAGGGAACAGCCCACGATCGCGACGAGCCACCACGTGGCATGGCGGTGGGCAGGATGTCGTAGTGCGTGCAACGTGGGTCTCCTTAGTTGATTGATGGTGCGTTGATGGTGCGGATCGACGTCAGCGCAGGAGCCCGGACAGGCTCTGCTTGGGCGAAGTTGGGTCATAGGCGGTCGTAGGCCGTGAGCCCGCATGGGCGAACGGCGAGATGAGCAGGACGCCTGCGGGGGGTTGGCTTGAGAGCGTTGCGGTCGAGGCGCCCGCGGGCAGGCTGGATGCGGCCGCGTCGCCGACCGAGCCGAACGTGATGACGATCAGGCCGTGTTCGCGGTAGGCGACGGTTGACATGATCGACGGGACGGTCTGTTTGAGGAATTCGTCGGCCGCGGTCAGCGCGCCCGCGGTTTCGGGTTTGCACTGCGCGCCGGCCGCGCCTTCGGGGCATGGGGGCTGGACGATCGAGCTCAGCGTCTGCGGTGGCGCCCCCGCGAGCAGCCCGGCCTCGCTCGCGAGTGCGCTGCCGGCCAGGGAGGACCAGTTGCTCAGGAGCGCCCCGGCGGGCACGAGCTGGGAGTCGATGTAGGGGGCCGCGGCGGGCTGGGCGAGCGCCTGTGCGAACGTGGCGCCCGAGAGCGTGATCAGCCACACGCTCGTGACCGGTGGCAGCGGCTTCTGTTTTTCGCTCCCACCACCGCTCGTGGCAGGCGCCTTAGACGCGTTTGGGGTGGAGGTCGGAGACACGCCGGCGCCCGACGATGTTTTCGACTTGCCCGATTGCGTCTCAGCTTTGCCCGATCCCGATTTGCCGGTGCCGGTGCCGGTGTCGATGGGGGTGGGCGTCGTCGTGGCGGGTGTGGCACGGGGAGTGACCGGTGGTGGCTGGACCGCCGCTGGGCTCGTGTGACCCGTGCCTGCCACCGCGAGCGCTGCGATCGACGGGAGCAGCATGGGGATGCGCTCGCCCGCCAGCGAGGTTTCCGGGGTGGGGCCGATCGCCGCGCCGACGGCCACGCCGATGGCGAGCATCCCTGCCGCCAGCACTGCGATGGCGCGCGTGGAGGGTAGGCGCGGGCTCGCGGGGGGCGTTGTTGGGAGCGGCGGCGAGCCCGCGGCCGACCTCGAGCTCTGGGCGGAGCCGGGAGTGGGAGGCCCGCCGTTCGGCCGCTCGTCGACGGGTGGAGGTATGGGGGTGTCCGGGGTGGGGGTCACGGGCTTGGGTGGTCGTGGAGCCGGCGCATGCGCATCGCCTTCCCCATAAACTAGCTTATCTTGATCAGAGTACTGAGGAATCTGGTAGATTCGCTCACTTCACCTCGTCAACCATCTGAAACGGAGCACCTGTCCATGAACCGACATCGCCGTCCACTACGACTACGGCCACGCCTCACCCTCACCGTGATGGCGGCAGTGGGCGTGCTCGGGGTCGCCACGGCGACCTCGACCGCACTGGCTGCCCCCACGATCTCGATCAGCGGCGCCACCGCGTCCTATCCGCTCGTGTCGCTGCTCGCCCAGAAGTACGTGAAGCTCAAACCGCACACGGTCAAGTTCAAGATCGCCCAGGGCGGGGCGCAAATCGGCATCAACGACGTGGCTTCCAGCCGCGTCTCGATCGGCGACGTCTCGCGCGATCCGCTGCCGACCGATCCCAAGGGCCTTGTCTTCTATCCAATCGCCAAGTACGCAATCTGCGTGGTCACGAACCATGCCAACACTTTGAGCAACCTCACCCCGGCGCAGGTGGTTTCGATCTTCACCGGCAAGACCCGCTCCTGGAGTCAGGTCCCCGGCGCGAGCGCGAGTGGCACGATCGACCTGATCAGCCGCACCTCGGTCGCGGGCGTGCTGACCAGCTTTCAGACGCTCCTGCTCGAAGGCAAGAAAGTCTCTTCGCTTGCCTCCGAACAATCTTCTGAGGGCTTGCTCCGCCAGGCGGTCGAAAACGATCCGAACGGAATCGGCTTCCTGTCCAACTACCAGGCCGGGCTCGGCTCGCTGAACTCGGTCAGCTACAACGGCGTGGCCTGCAACCAGGCGACAGCGACCTCCGGAGCATACGCTGGCATCGCGCGCTTCTACGAGGTGACGCGCGGCCCGGCGACGAGCTTCGTGGGCTCGTTCATCTCCTGGATCACAAAATCGGCCGCAGCCCGCAAGATCATCTCCAGCCAGTGGATTCCGGTCAACTGAGTCCGGATGCCATGTCAGCCACCCCTGGGTGTGATTGAGCTGTGATCGAGCGGCTTCGCCGTCCGTGGCCGGATCACCGCGCCGAGCACATGCTCGGCGCGGTGTCGTTGCTTGTGTGCGTCTGCGTGGTCACGATGATCGTGTTCGTCGGGATCCGTGCCTGGCCGATCTTCGAGCACGACGGACTCAGCTGGCTGGGGCCGGGCGGGAGCCTGGAAACGCAGATCGCGAACATGCAGGCGACGAGCGTCGATCCGCCCGCGGCCGCGTTTCATCTGAGCGCGTGGCCGCTGGTCTATGGCACGCTGTTGAGCACGAGCTTCGCGGTCGTGCTGGGCGTGGTGATCGCGGTGCTCTCATCGATCTTCATCGTCGAGCTCGCTCCGGCACGGCTGCGCACCGTCGCGATCCCCGTGATCCGGCTGCTCGCGTCCGTCCCCTCGGTCATCTATGGCCTGATCGGCGTGCTCGTGCTCGTGCCGTTCGTGGGCAACCACCTGGTCACCTCCTCGCAGAAGCTTTCGGTGCAGAACTCCGTCGAGCTGACAGGTGCCGGCCTTGGGGTCGTCGTCGTGATCCTGACCGTGATGATCACGCCGATCATGATCGCCCTGATCTGCGAGGCGTTGACGGCCGCGCCGAGATCCTGGCGCGAGGGCGCCGTTGCGCTTGGTCTCAACCCTCTGCGCGCGGTGCTCGCGGTCACGCTGCGCGCGATCCGCCCGGCGATCGTCGCCGCGGCCGTGCTGGCGACCGCACGAGCTTTGGGGGAGGCCGTGATGATCCAGATGGTCTCCGGTGGACGCTCGTTCACGCCGAACCTGTCCCACGGACTGCCCACCTTCTTCTATGAGCCTTTGCGCACGCTCGCGTCGGCGATCGTGGACTACCACGAAGGCATCGGCGCCCCGGCGCTGCGCTCGACGCTGTATGCGTTCGCCGCTTTGCTTTTGTTCTCGGCGTTCGTCCTGTCGATCGCGGGCTATCTGATCAAGCTCCCGCTCAGGAAGTACGAGGTACGAGCATGAGCGATCGGGTACGCATGAGCGACGAGGTACGAGCATGAGCGTTTTTGCCCCCGAGCTCCAGGCCGGCCCACCGTCCAGCTCTCGCCACGGGCGGCGCTCGTCGCCCTGGACTTGGCGCTGGTCTGACCGGCTTGTGCTTCTCTGCGCGTGGACGGCCGGGATCGGGCTGTGCCTGATCGCCGCGGCGATCGTGACTTACATGGGCTATCGCGGGATTCAGTACCTGCGCCCGGGTCTGCTGTTCACCCGCCCCGCGATCAGCACGTCGCAAAACCAGACCGGTGGCATCCTGGACCCCTTGATCGGCACGCTGATGCTGACCGCGATCGGCATCGCGCTCGCCTTTCCGCTGGCTGTTGCCAGCGCGATCTGGATCGCTGAGTACGGGCGGCCGAGCTGGCTGGCGCGAGTGGTCGAGTCGAGCATCGAGATCGTCGCGGGGACCCCCGACATCGTCCTGGCCCTTTTCGGCCTCGCGATCTTTCAGCTCAGCCTGTTTGCGCCGCTGTCATTCCGCGCCGAAGGCGGCGGCGTATACGGTCGCTCGTTCATCGCGGCCGGGGCGATGATGTCTCTGATCGCGTTGCCTCCCCTGTTCGTCGCCACCCGGGATGGCCTGAAGGCCGTGCCCACGCACATGCGCGAGGCGGCGTTTGCGCTGGGCAAGACCCGGATCGCGACGATCCGCCGAGTTCTCTTGCCGAGCGTGCGCTCGAACATCGCCACGGGCGTGACCTTGGGCGTCAGCCGTATCATCGGCGACACGGCGATCGTCCTGCTGCTTTTGGGCGAGACCCTGCACATCGAAACGCAGGGGCCGGTCCCCTTTGTGAGCCTTTTGCGCGGTACGGGCTCGACCCTGACCAGCTACGTGTATGACAACTCGCCGGCCGGCGAAGGCGCCGCGCCGCAAAAGGCTTACGCCGCCGCCTTCCTGCTGCTGCTCTTCGTGCTCGGCTTGAACCTCCTTGTCGACCGGATCGGTTCCCAAAGCCGCTCGAAGGGTCTTGGCAGCGGAGCGCAAATCGGCTAACCTCATTGTTTCGATGGAGAAAGTTCTCAATTTCGAACCCACATTGACGCCGGAGGTGCCACCGGTTCGCACGATCGTGCTTGACCGGCCACCCGTCCCCGTCGCGCCACCCCTGCGCGAGCGCAGTCCTCTGCGTGAGCCTTCACCGTCCACGACCGGGCCCGAGCGGCTGAGCCTGAGCGAGGTCAGCATCGACTACGGCGGCATACCCGCGGTCAAGTCCGTCTCGCTGTCGATCCATCAGGGGGAGGTGCTCGCCCTGATCGGCCCATCGGGCTGCGGCAAGACGACCTTGCTGCGCACGCTCAACCGCCTGACCGAGCTGACGCCCAGCGCTGGACGTGCGGGACGCATTCTGCTCGACGGGGAGGACATTCACGACTTGGCGGACACGAGGCTGCGTGCGCGCGTGGCGATGGTCTTCCAGCAGCCCAACCCCTTCCCGATGTCGATCTTCGACAACGTCGCTTTTGCGTTGCGCGAGCAATCCCGCAAGCGCCCGCGCCGCCGCGAGCTCGAGCCCCTCGTGATCGACGCTCTGCGCCGGGCTGGCCTCTATGAGGAGGTCCGCGACGATCTCGACCGCCCCGCCTTGCGTCTGTCCGGCGGCCAGCAGCAGCGTTTGTGCATTGCCCGTGCGATTGCCCCCCGCCCGGAGGTGCTCTTGATGGACGAGCCATGCTCGGCCCTCGATCCGATCTCCACGGGCGTGATCGAGCAGCTGATCGGCGAGCTGCGCCGCGAGCTCGCGGTCGTGATCGTCACTCACAACCTCGCCCAAGCACGCCGGGTCGCCGATCGGGTTGCCTTCATGTATCTCGGCGATCTCGTCGAGTACGGCACCGCTGCGGAGGTCTTCGAGCAACCGCGCGCCCAGCGCACGCGCGACTACGTGATAGGTGCGTTCGGATGAGCCCGTCGGTGTACTCCGGCCGGGACGTGTCGCAAGGCCGGGAGGCGTCACGACGATGAGCCTGGCGCCTGTCCCCTCCGAGCAGGACAGCGCGAGCAACCCGAGCTGCGCGCATTGCTCCGCGCCGCTCGCGCCCGACCAGCGTTACTGCTTGGCGTGCGGCCAGCCCGTCTCGTCCATGAGGCTCGAGTTCCTGGACGTGCTCCAGGCCGAGCCCCAGCCTTATGGCGCGAGTCAGAGCTCGGTCGGGGCTTTCCCGGTCGGAGCTCTCCCGGTGGGGTACGCGTCCGTGATCGAGCCTACGTCGGGGACGTACGCATGGATGCGCCGCTACTCGGGCCTGTTCGGTTTGCTGTCGGTGCTGCTGCTGGCGATCGTCGTCGGCCTTTTGGTTGGCCACTGGGTCACCCAGAGCAAAGCGCCCAGCGAGCAGGTCTTGAGAGTTGAGGGCCTCGGTGGGGCGGTCGCTGCCACGCAGTCCGCACCCGACGCGAGCACGACTTCCACGAGCGCGGCCGCGGCGAGCGCGATCCCCAAGCCTGCCACGAGCGGCGCCACATCGAGCAAGTCCGCGGCCAAGACCGAAGCCCACGAAGCGCAGGAAGCAAAAGCGATCGAAAAGAAGCCACCTCCAAAAGCGGTCAAAGTAACCTCGACCAAACTTAAAAAGCTCGGCAACACATCCGGTCAGAAGCACGAGGAAGAAATCAACAAGCTCGGTGCCCAGCCGATCGAAACAGGTGGCTGATGGGGACGCTCACACTGCTTCCCGCGGCCGAGCTGCGCAGCCGCCGCCATGAGCTGGCTCAGCGTGTGGCTGCGCTGACCTGGGACCTCGGCGGGCTCACCTACGAAATGGCCGTCCGCGACCATTATCGCCTCGACGTGCTCGCTCGCCGCGCCGCCGAGCTGCAGGAGGCCGACGCCGAGCTCAACGAGATCCAACGCCTGCTCGCCAGTGCCGAGACGGGTGTACACGGCCAGTGCCGCTCCTGCGGCGCCGTTCACAGCCGCGGCGCCGCCTACTGCTGGCACTGCGGCGCCCAGCTGTTGCAGGAGGCACGCCCGGCCGTTCTGTCGGTGGACTCCGTACCGGACGGGTCCGCGGCGAGATAGCCTGCTCTGGGGAACGATCGTCCAGACGGTCGATCGACGACCTCTCCGTCGCATAGCGTGTGAGGCGTGCCACGACGCTTGTCCCTGCCACGATCTCCGCCCTCTCGGCGTCTGATGTCCCGTGCGGCCGTGGTCGGGGCAATCGTGCTGGCCGGCGGCACCTCGGCTGCGATGCTTGCCGGTGGCACATCAGCTGCGATGCTTGCTGGCAGCAGCTCGGCTGCAACGCTCACGCCCGTGGGCCCGCGCGAGTACTCCTGTCCACTGTTCCCCGCGAGCAGCCCCTTCAACCGGGACATCTCCCGCGCTCCGGTCGCCCCGCGCTCGGCCGCCTACATCGCAAGCATCGGCCTGACCGGGCATCTGCACCCGGACTTCGGCACCAACCCAAGCTATGGCATCCCTTATACGATCGTAGGGCCCAGTCAGCCCAAGGTCCTGATCGACTTCACCGCCTACGGTGAAGAATCGAACCCCGGGCCCTACCCGATCCCGCCGAATGCCCCCGTCGAGGGCGCAGGGGAAGAAGGCGACCGGCATGTGCTCGTCCTGCAGCGCGGGACATGCAGACTTTACGAGCTGTACGCGGCTCATCGTGCCGGCGCCGGCTGGGATGCGGAATCAGGCGCCGTATTCAACTTGCGCTCGAATGCTCTGCGCCCCGAAGGCTTCACCTCTGCCGACGCTGCCGGCTTGCCGATCTTCCCTCTGCTCGTCCGCTACCCCGAGGTCGCCGCCGGCCAGATCGACCACGCGCTGCGCGTGACCGTCGAGCGCACCCAGCGCGGCTACATCCACCCGGCGACTCACTTTGCCTCTGACAGCTCCGATCCCAGCCTGCCGCCGATGGGACTGCGGCTGCGGCTGCGCGCCGGCTACAGTCTTGCCGGCTTCCACGGCGAGTCGCTGATCGTCCTACGCGCGCTCAAGCGCTATGGCCTGATCGTCGCCGACAACGGCTCCTCGTGGTACATAACCGGAGCGCCCGATCCGCGCTGGAACGACAACGACCTCGAACAGATCAAGCGCGTTCCCGGCTCTGCCTTCGAAGCCGTCGATACCGGCCCGATCCTGCACCACGGGTAGACGTCAGGAAGGAGACAGAGACGTCGTCAGGAGGCAGGCGGGCGGCAGATCTGACGCACTATTGGTGTCAGGAGGCGGGCGGCTGATCTGGCGGCACCACTGGTGTCAGGAGGCGGGCGGCTGATCCGGCGGCACCACTGGTGTCAGGAGGCGGGCGGCTGATCCGGCGGCACCACTGGCGCCGGCACTGGCTCTGCCACCGGAGCCTGCACCGGTGTCTGCACTGGCTGTTGGGGAGCGCTCGCAGCAAGCGTCGGCTGCGACTGGGAGGGCGTCTCGCCAGTGACCGACGACTTGAACTCGCGCATCCCGGTGCCGATCGAACGACCCATCTCCGGCAATCGCTTGGCCCCGAACACGAGCAGCAGAATCACTACCAGAAACGCAATATGAAGTGGATTATCCAGTCCCATGTCTTCTCTCAGTCTAGACCATTCTCAGGGGCGATCCCCATATCTGCTACTACGGCTCGTCTCGTCCTCGCGGATCACTCCGATCTGACCGACCCGAGCTCATCCGGGTTCGCGCCGCCGCCATTCTCGTGCAGCGCTCTGCGCACCAGCTGCGCGGCGATCAGCAGGATCAGCACGGCAAACGCCGTCCGCAGCACGGCGCCCGAAAGCGCATTCGCCAGCGCGACCCCGCCCGCGACCCCGGCGATCGAAAGCACACCCATCAGCAGCGCATCGTCGCGACGCACGTTGCCATAACGGTTCTGACTGAACGCTCCGGCGAACCCGGCGATGAACACGATCGCCGCGAGCGAGGTCCCTGTCGCCTCGCGTGCACCGTATCCCAGCCAGAACACGAGCAGCGGCACGATCACAGTCCCACCGCCCACGCCGAACAGCCCGCTGAACAGGCCCGCGGCGGTGCCGATCACCATCAGCTTCGGGGCTCGTCCCGGCACCCCTGCGACCGCCGTGCGCTGGCTCATCCCGACGGACGGGCCCGGGCCGGGGGAAGCATGGATCTGGCGGGGATCGACATGGTTTTGACAGGTCCGGCGCAAACGGATCCCGGACCGTGGAACTAGTCGGCCACGGTCCGCGCCATACTAGTGTCGTGTCACCTGCCGCGACGCTCGTGGAGGCGCTCGAGCCGCTCCGCTCCGACCCACCCCACGCAGCGGTGCTGCTCGACATCGACGGCACCCTCGCGCCGATCGTGCGTCACGCCGACGACGCGCACGTCCCCGAGGCGACACGCTCGCTGCTGATCGAGATCGCGAAGCGCTACGGCATCGTCGGCTGCGTCAGCGGTCGCCGTGCGAGCACCGCCCGCCAGATTGTCGCGATCGGGACGATCGCCTACATCGGCAACCACGGCGGGGAGCTGCTTTTGCCCGGCGCAACCCGCCCCGAGATCGACTCCGACCTCGCCGCCTGGGCCCCGCGCGTGCGCGCGTTCGCAACTGCCGCATACACCCCCGAGCGCCAGCGCCTGCGCATCCGCAGCGAGGACAAGGACACGATCGCCGCCTTTCACTGGCGCGGTGCCCCTGACGAGCAGGCAGCCACGGCGGCGGTCGCCGAAATTGCTCATGACGCCGGCGAGCAGGGCTTCGCCGTGCACTGGGGACGCAAGGTCTTGGAGGTGCGTCCGCCGGTCGATCTGCACAAGGGCCTTGGCATCGCCGCCCTCCTGCGCGGCCAGCCCGTGTCGGCAGCGGTCTATGTCGGCGACGACACCACCGATCTCGACGCCTTTCACGGTCTGCGCGAGCTCGTACGCGCAAGTGGACTGCAGCGCGCCCTCTGCGTGGCTGTCGGCTCCGACGAAACCCCCCCAGAGCTCGCGTCCGAGGCGGACCTGATCGTCGACGGCGCCGGCGGGGTCCGCGGTCTGCTCGAGGCGCTCCTCTAGTTGCCAGGTCGCTGAGACGTGCGCTTCGTCGACTTCCTCAAGACCACCGTCATGCTCAGCGCGGGCGCCGCGACCGCGCTCGCCGCAGTCACAGTGCTCGCCGTCGCCGGCTCTGACATGAGCGCGAGCGACCAGGAGCGTCTCCTGGCGGTGGCGGTCGGCTGGTGGATTCTCGCCGCCCTGATCGGGCTGCGCCTCGGCCGCCGCGCCGAGACCAGCCCTCCGATCGCACGCTTGCTGGCGGGTGCCAAGTCCAGCACCGCGCTGCCTGAACATCACCCGAGCGCGATTCTGCTCAACCGCCTCTGGCCACTGCTCGTGTTCACCTTGATCGCCGGTGGTCTCGCGTTCCTCGCGCCGCAGATCCCCGGCATCGCCGTCGGCTTCGCGATCATCTGGGCGCTCGCCTGGCGTCGCCAGCACGCCGCCGTCGCAGCCATCGAGGAGCGCGACGGTGTCGGCTTCTACGTGATCCGCACCTCCCCGTTGCAGCCGATCGCGCTGCAGCGCACGCCGGGCTTCAAGGCCTTGCGCCCTGAACGCACGAACGGCGCTGTCACTTGACGGACTCCGATGTGGACGTCCTGATCGTCTCCCTCGGCTCGACCTCTGGGCTGCGTGCGGCCGACGCCGAGCTCGCCGACTCGCTCCGCCGTGCCGGAGCATCGGTCGCCCTTGTCGCGGCGAAGCGTCCGCGCCCCCTGCGCACACTTGCCCTCACCGACCTTTCGTGGGCCTTGGCCGCCCGCCACGCGGCAAAGGACGGACTAGCCGAGCACCGTCCGCGGGCGGTCATCTATTCGTCGACCACTTCCTCGCTCTTCTGGCCCCGCCCCGGCCCCATCCGCTTCGACGCGCCCTCTGCCGGCAACCGCACCGGACGCCACGGCCTCTGGCAGCGCCCCTTGGAGCGTCGCCGTCTCAGCCTGGCTCCGCTGCTGCTCCCTTGGAGCACCGGCGGTCTTGCCGAGACCCCCGCCGCCGCAGGCCCGCGACATCCCGCGCTCGTCCTGCCTGTGCCGGTCGAGCCCTCCGGCCCGCCCGCCCCGGTTCGTGACATCGCTGCAATCACCTACGCCGCCAACCCTCGCAAGAAGGGCCTCGACCGTGTTCTCGCAGCCTGGGCCCGTATCCGCCGCGCCGACGAGGAACTGCTCGTCGCGGGCGCTTCGCCGTCCGAGCTTGCCCGTGCCGGTATCGCGCTGACAGCCGAGGGTCTGCGAGTGACCGGCCCGCTCCCGCCCGACGATTACCGTGCTCTCCTGCGTCGTGCTCGTGTCTTCGTCTGCGCTCCCCGTCGCGAGGACTACGGTCTCGCCCAGCTCGAGGCTCTCGCCGACGGCTGCCTGCTCGTCACCACGCCTTCCCCCGGCCCTTATGTCGCCCTTCCCATCGCCCGCTCACTGGACCCGCGCTTGGTCGGCGACGATCTTGGCGGCGCCCTTCGCACGGCCCTCGATCATCCCGCGCCCGACCACTCCGCTCGTGCCGCGTCTGCGCTTGCGAGCCTTGGCCGCGCTGCTGGTGACCGCATCGTCCGGGAGGATTTGCTCCCCCGTCTGCTGAGCACCCCCTCCGCTTTCTGACACGAGCGCCGCAAGCTGCGGTGACCGGCGCCTGCAAGGTTGGACGAAGACGCGGGCTTCCGGGTCACCCACCCATACCCGCACTACCTTGCGCGATTCCTCTTACGTGTCCGCTCCAGCTCGTGCCACGATTTCGTGTTCGCGACATCCTTCTTTGTCAGCCATGCCCGCTTGGCTGTCGCGATACCCCAACGCATGTTTGCAAGCGTCTCGGTTTTGTGCGCATCGGAGTCGATCACGATCGTCACCCCTGCGCGGACCGCATTACGTGCGTGCACGTCCGACAGGTCGCGCCTGTCCGGATTCGCATTGATCTCGAGCAGCGTTCCCGTCCTTGCCGCCGCATCCCCCACCGCCCCCAAGTCGACCTCATATGGCTCGCGTTTCTCGATCATCCTCCCCGTCGGATGTCCGATCGCGTCCACCAGTGGATGTTCGATCGCCCTCACCATTCGCTTCGTCATCGCCGCCTGACCCATCCCAAACGCCGTATGCACGCTTGCGACCACCCAGTCCAGTTCCTCGAGCAGCTCATCTTCGTAGTCGAGATCTCCATCCGGCAGGATGTTCACCTCGCTCCCCGCCAGCACCTCGATCCCCTCGAGTCTTGCGTTCACCTCCCGCACCCGCTCGATCTGCCTTCTCAGCTCGTCCGGCGATACGTCGTTGCCGAATCCGTGCGTGGCCGAGTGGTCGGTGATCGCGACGTACTCATACCCAATCTCCTGCGCCGCTTGCGCCATCTCCTCGATCGTGTTCTTCCCGTCCGAGGCGATCGTGTGGCAGTGCAACTCACCCTTGATGTCCTTGAGCTCGATCAGCCTGGGCAAGTCCTTCCCGCCCGCTGACATGGCCGCCTCCAGCTCGCCACGGTCCTCGCGCAACTCCGGCTCGATATATGCCATCCCCAGCTTTTCATACACCTCTTGCTCCGTTCCGCACGTCCTCTGGCGAGCATCCTCGTCGTCCAGCACGCCGTGCTCGGACACGTGCAGTCCTTTTCGCACCGCCAGCTCGCGCAGGGCCGCGTTATGCCTGCCCGAGCCGGTGAAATGCTGCAACAGGTTCCCGAGCTGCTTCGGCTCACCGATCCTGAGATCGACCCCCATACCCGAGTGCGTCCGCCCCCTCGCGCCGACAGCGCTCGCCGAGGACACGCTCTCGATCTCCGCGATACCCCGAAGGCTCTTCGCCAGCGCGACCGGCTTTTTCGTCACCGCGATCAGATCGATGTCCTTCACGCTGTCCGCCATCCTCCGCGCCGACCCCGCCACCCTCACGATCGCCCCTTGGCCTGCCGCACCTTCGCTCAGCCCCCTCGCCAGCGCCTCGCCCAGCTCAAGCGCCTGCGGCAGCAGCAGCTTCGCCCTTCTGCTTCCGCTCTCCTGCGGGTATGCCGCCGCTCGTTCCAGCGCGCTCAGCACGCTTTCCTCGAACTTCGGCCCCAGCCCCTTCACCTCCCGCACGCGCTGCTCCAACGCCGCCTTCCGCAGCGCTTGCGGCGAGTCGATCCCGAGCGCGCTGTGCAGCAGCCTCGCCCGCTTCGCCCCGATTCCCGGCAGCCGCGTGATTTCGATGAGCCCTTGCGGGAACTTCGCCTTCAGCTTCTCCGCCGACGGGATCGTCCCCGTCTCCTGCAGCGTCTCGATCTTCTCCTGCAGCGTCTTTCCGATCCCCGCCAACTGCACCGCGCGTCCCTCCCGCGCCAGCCCCCCCACCGACATCGGCGCTTCGCGCACCACCTTGGCAGCCGTCCTGTACGCGAGCACCCGGTGCACGATCGCCCCGTCGAGCTCGTGCAGATCCCCCAGTTCTTCGAGAGCGTCCGCGATCGCGCCGTTCGACAGGTCCACTGCTCTAGGGTACGCCGACGCATGTCCGACTCCACGCCCGACGTCCCCTGGCTGATCCTCCCCACCTACAACGAGGCCGAGAACATCCAGGCCATCCTTGCCGCCGCCGGGGCGGTCCTGACCGAGGCCTCGCCCGCGGGCTTTCGCATCCTCGTCGTCGACGACGGCTCCCCTGACGGCACTGGCGCGATAGCCGATCGCCTGGCCTACGAGCACGACTGGGTGCGGGTCCTGCATCGCACCGAGAAGAACGGCATCGGCCCCGCCTACCTCGCCGGCTTTCGCCACGCGCTCGACAACGGCGCCGCGTTCGTCTTCGAGATGGACTCCGACTTCTCTCACGACCCCGCCGACCTCGCCCGCCTGCTCGACGCCGTCCGCTCGGGCGCCGATCTCGCGCTCGGCTCGCGCTACATTCCCGGCGGAGGCGTAACCGACTGGGGTCTCTTGCGCCGCTTCATCTCCGAGGGCGGCTCCACGTACGCGCGCTTGGTCCTCGGTCTGCACGTACGCGACCTGACAGGCGGCTTCAAGTGCTTCCGCCGCGAGGTCCTCGAAGCGATCCACTTCGACTCGGTCCGCTCTCAGGGCTATGCCTTCCAGGTCGAGCTCACCTATCGCTCCGTCCAGGCCGGCTTTCGCGTCGTGGAGGTCCCGATCGTCTTCCGCGACCGCGAGCGCGGCCAGAGCAAGATGTCCTGGCGCATCGCCGCCGAGGCGATGTGGCTCGTGCCACTCCTGCGCTTCAGCTAGACCGCCTCGCGGTCGATGCACTGGGATGGATGCCTCGGCCTATGCCTTCGCGCACGGGGTGCGCCACACACGCGCGACCCTGCGCACATGGGAGCGCGACCCCGGCCCCGTCCTCGGTCGCTGGTTCGCGGGCTCCGCGCTCGCGGCCTGCGGCTTGCTCGTCGCGGTCCTCGTCGTCTCCGCGCTCTCCACCAGCTATGTGCAGATCGTCACCCTGGGGCCTCCCTTTGCCGTCGGCGACGGCGCCGACGTGCTGGGCGTTCTCGGCCACAACATGCTCGTGCTCACTCTCCACGCGATGGCCTGCGTAGCCGGCTTCATCGCCGGCAGCTCCCTGCCGCTGCAGGCGTCCTCACACAACGGGCTCTCGCGCTGGATCCACGAGCACGGCGGGCGTATCGCGATCGCCTTCGTCGTCTGCGCCACCGCCTTCTCGCTGTCGATCCAGGCCTACACACTCGGCCACACCCTCGCCGGCGTCGCGCACTTCCTGCGCGTCTCACCCGCCTTGCTCCTGCTTGGCGTGCTCCCGCACGCGCTTCTCGAGCTGATCGCTCTGTTCCTGCCCCTGGCCGCCTGGATCATCGCCAGCCGCCGGGGCGAGTGGGAGCAGCTGCTCGCCGCCACCTTCGTCACGGTCGCGATCGCCGTGCCCATCCTTGTCATCGCCGCGTTGATCGAGGTCTACGTCTCCCCACACCTCTTCACCACCCTGACCGGCATTCATCCGCCGATCGTGCGCTACTCCGAAGGTTGGACCGTGACCGTTCGGTGATTACGGTTGAGATGAAGCCAATGTGGTGAGATCACCCAGCGACTGGCCTTGGCTGTGTACGGCAGGCATTGGAACCCCTCCCTTTACTTTGTATAGTGATTAACAGCCGTCAGAAACCTTCAGACCGCGATACCAAGGAGACCACCATGGCAGGCACCCTCAGCGAAGTCACCGACACAAACTTCGATGCCGAGGTCATCGAGTCCGAGACCCCTGTGCTCGTCGACTTCTGGGCGCCCTGGTGCGGTCCTTGTCGCGTCGTCGCCCCCGTACTCGAGGAGATCGCCGGTGAGCGCCCCGACCTGCGCATCGTCAAGCTCAACATCGACGACAACCAGCAGACCGCGGCCCGCTTTCAGGTTCTCTCGATCCCCACGCTGATTCTCTTCAAGGGCGGGTCCCCTGTGAAGACCGTCGTCGGCGCCTACCCGAAGAAGAAGCTGGAGCAGGAGCTCGAGCCGGCTCTGACAGCGGCCTGAATGAGCAGTCCCTCAGCGCCTGGATAAGCAGTTCCACAGCGGCCTGAATGGCAGTCCCACGGTGGCCTGGATAAGCAGTCCTCAGTCGCGCGAGGCTGCCCGGCGCAGCGCGATGTTCAGGGCAAGACCGTCGACCTCGGTCTGCTCTGAGTAGCCGTTCGTGCCATCGGGTTTGCCAGATGCGTCGTGCTGAGCCAAGCTCAACTCGACAGCCAGCGTCTCGCCCGTGAGGTAATTGCGGTGGGTCTCGGCGGCCTCGATCAGGGCTGGAGCGCCTGCAAGGGACAGCTCGATCCGATCCTCGACCTGCAGCCCGGCGGTCTTGCGGGCGTTCTGGACGGCGTGCACGATCTCGCGCGAGTGGCCCTCGCGCCGCAGGTCGTCGTCCAGCGCGAGATCCAGCGCGACCGCATGTGCCCCCTCGCGCTCAACCGAGTATCCCTCCGGCGCCTTCATCGTGAGGATCACGTCGTCCGCTGACAGCGTGTGCTCGCGCCCCGCCACGGCGATCCCGATCTCGCCGCTTCCGCCACGGACCGCCTTTGCCACCTTGGCGGGGTCGAGCGCCGCAATCGCCTCGGCTGCTTGCGGCATGTCCTTGCCAAACAGCGGGCCGAGCGTGCGGTAGTTCGCCTTGACCTGATATTCGCTGAGCTCCTCGGCGCCGGCCACGAACCTGACCTGCCTGACGTTCAGCTCTTCGCGCACGATCTCCGCCAGCCGTTCGATCGCCTCGCGCTCGCGCCCGTCCGCGACCACCACCGCCTCGCGCAGCGGCTGGCGCACCTTCAGCTTGGCTTTTCCACGTGCGCCCAGCCCCAACCTGACCGTCTCGCGGGCGAGCGCCATCGCCTCTTCCAGCTCCACATCCCGCACAGCCCGACCAATTCCCGGTTGCGCCTCACCGATCGGGAAGTCGCACAGGTGCACGCTCGCAAGCGTGCCATCGAGGTTGTCGTAGATCTCATCCGCCACGAACGGGCACAGCGGCGCCAGCAGCTTGGCGACCGTCAGCAGACACTCTCGCAACGTCTGGAATGCCTCTGTCTCGCCGTCCCAGAATCGCCTCCTGGAGCGACGCACATACCAGTTGGACAGCTCGTCCACGAGCTCCGCGATCGCTCTACCCGCGCTTGTCACGTCGTAGGCGTCCAGTCGTTCGGCGACCAGCTCGGCGGCCGCGGCAGTGCGTGACAGCGCCCAGCGGTCAAGGTCCTTGTCGGGGTCAGGCTCAATGTCGCGGTTGCTGTTCCCAAGATGTTGCTTCTCTGCGCCGGCGCTCGCACGCGCGTACAGCACGTAGAAGTAGTACGTCGACCACAGCTGCTTGAGGAACAGCCGCACGCCCTCGGCGATCGCCTCC
The DNA here is from genome assembly GCA_963705245.1 of uncultured Solirubrobacterales bacterium. Lineage (GTDB taxonomy): Bacteria > Actinomycetota > Thermoleophilia > Solirubrobacterales > Solirubrobacteraceae > Palsa-744. The sequence continues at coordinate 1,319,066 of OY970062.1, forward strand.
TCTGAGAATCGATAGCCGTCCCATGGCTGCTTGGAGGTGAAGAAGTACCACCTGAACGCATCCGCCCCGTATGAGTCGAGCACCTGCCACGGCTCGACCGCGTTGCCTTTCGACTTCGACATCTTCTGGCCGTCCTCGTCGAGGATCAGCCCGAGGCACACCACGTTCTTGTATGGCGCTTCGCGCTCCAGCAGCGTCGCGATCGCGAGCAGCGAATAGAACCAGCCTCGCGTCTGATCCTGCGCCTCGCAGATGAAGTCCGCCGGATAGTTTTGCGTGAACTCCTGCTCGTGCTCGAACGGACTGTGATGCTGAGCGAACGGCATCGCGCCCGAGTCGAACCACACGTCGATCACCTCCGCCACGCGCCTCATCGGCTCGTTGCACGGCTGCCCAGCGCTCTCTTCCACGTGGGCGCAGGGAAACTCGACCTCGTCCACGAACGGACGGTGATGGTCGGGCAGGAGACCATCCGGCAGCTCTGCTCGTTCGGCGAGCTCGGCGAACGAGCCAATCGTATGCGTGTGTCCCTCAGCACAGCGCCACACCGGCAGGGGAGTCCCCCAGTAGCGCTCCCGCGACAGCGCCCAGTCGACGTTGTTCGACAGCCAATCCCCGAACCGTCCGTGCTTGACACGCGGCGGATGCCAGTCCACCGTCTCGTTAGCCGCCAACATGCGCTCGCGCACGGCGGTCGTGCGGATGTACCAGGACTTCTTGGCGTAATAGATCAGCGGCGTTCCGCACCGCCAGCAGTGCGGATAGGAGTGCTCGTAGTCTTCCGCCCGCAGCAGCAACCCCCGCTCGTCCAGGTCGGCGATCATCTCTTGGGTCAGCCCAGGGTCCTTGACGAAGCGACCCGCGTACCCGGTGACGCTCTGCTCATAGGTTCCGTCAGGCTTGACCGGGTTATGCAGCGTGCCCGGTCGATCGGGCTGGAAGATGTTCTCGGCGGCCGCTACGCGGTAGTCGTCTTCACCAAACGCCGGCGCGAGGTGAACGATCCCCGTGCCGTCTCCGGTCGTCACGAAAGCATCGGCAAGGATAGGAAAGCCGCATACGGGCTGCTCCGTATGAAAGATCGGACCGGCATAGGACCTGTACCTCTCCACCAGCTCCACGCCCGAGAACCGCTCGACTATCTCTGCCGCCTCACCGAGCACCGAGACGACGCGGTCCTCGGCGAGCACGAACGTCTCATCCCCGACTCGCACCTTGGCGTAGATGGCCGTGGGTGAGACCGCCACCGCCACGTTTCCCGGCAGGGTCCACGGCGTCGTCGTCCACACCAGCAGCTTGTCCTCGCCGTCCGGCGTCCCCAGCTTCAGGAAGACGCTTGGGTCGACGATGTCTTTGTAGCCGAGCGCCACCTCGTGCGAGGAGAGCGTCGTCTCGCAGCGCGGGCAGTAGGGCACGACCTTGTGACCCTCATACAGCAGCCCCCGGCGATCGATCTCCGCGAGCGCCCACCACACCGACTCGATGTAGGACTCGTCGAGCGTCCGGTAGGCGTCGTCGAGGTCGATCCAGAACCCGATTCGCTCGGTTAGGCGATTCCAATCCTCCAGGAAGGCGAACACCGACTCCCGACACTGGGCATTGAACTCGGCGATCCCGTACTCCTCTATCTCTGACTTGTGGTTGATCCCGAGCTTCTGTTCGACCGCGATCTCCACCGGCAGTCCGTGGCAGTCCCACCCTCCCTTGCGCTGCACGAGTCGCCCGCGCATCGTGTGATAACGCGGATAGATGTCCTTGAACACGCGCGACAGGACGTGGTGTGAGCCCGGCGGTCCGTTCGCGGTCGGGGGACCCTCGTAGAACACCCACCGCTCCGCGCCCTCGCGCAGGCGCAGCGACTCTGCGAACACATCGCGCTCGCGCCATCGCTCCAGCACCTGCAGCTCCATCGCTGGCAGGTCCTGCTTGGGATCGACCTCGCGTGGAGGGATCAGGGGATTACCGGGCTCGGCCGTCATGGGCGGCCCATTCTAGGTTGGCTCGACGTTTGCGAGCCGAATGTCCTTGCGCAGCGGCCGTCGCACCGCCGGCGAGCGAAAGAGAACGGATCGAGCGCTGTGCTCAGGAAGCAATGACGGTGGGGTGCTGCAGCACCACGCCGGTGAGACGCTCGCGCAGCTGCTCGGCGGCCGCGATCGGGCCGGGGCCGATGCGCTTGACGGTCGAGGCGCCGGTCTCGGGCAGGGCGGAGCGGTAGTCGAGCACATCGACGCCGGGCTCGGCTTGACGGGAGGCGTAGACGAGCCGCCCGAGCGCGTCCGGTGATGCGCTGGAGCCCGCGAGCACGATCGCACCCGGGCGCAATGCACGCAGCGCGCTGCCGACGCGCTCGGCGTCCAGCTCGACCGGGAGAACAAGCACGCGCAGGCCGCCCCGGCGCAGGAGCAGCTCCAGCGCCTGGACGTGCAGGGCGTCAAGGTCACCGGGGCGCGAGGCGTCGAAGATCAGCGCGCTCTCATCGCGCGAGGCCGGTGGGGCGACACGGGTCGCGGCTGCCAGCCAACCGGTCGCATACCGCCCGGCGAACGCACGCTCGGACGAGCCCTCTGCAAGCAGCTCCACGGCGGGGAGCAGCACTGACTCGACGGTACGCTCGACCGAGCGCACCGCGAGGCTCTCTTCGAGCAGGCGGTCGGCCGCGTCCTCGCGGAATGCCGCCAGCGCGGACTGCAGGCGCGCGGGAGACGAGGGGCCCTCACCGCGCTCGCGGGCAATCGACACGGCCGAAGCGATGTCGTGCGTCTCGGCAAACGCCTGGCGCAGGGTCTCGATCTCGGTCAGCTCGAACTGGCGGTGGCCGCCCTCGGTACGTTGGGGCATCGGATAGCCAAACCGTCGCTCCCAGCTGCGCAGCGTATTGGGACTGACTCCCAGCATCTCGGCGGCGGCATTTGTACGGATCGCGCTCATAGCGGTAGAGATGCTGAGCTTTGCGCGCCTGCATCGCAACCCCCGCAACAGGGTATGCATGCCGCCAGTGGCGTTGCAGGCGCAGGAACAAGGCTCGTCACTGCGACGCACGAAAGCGAGAAGGCACGTGCGGCGCGTGTTTCGGGCGGATGGGCGGGAAGGTGATCTCGGGCGGCTGGGCTGGGCGGATGAGCGAGAGCGCGGTCTCGCGCGGCTGGGTGGGCGGACGGACGGAAAGTGGTCTCGCGCCTACGATCATCAAGTATGCGGTTGCGGCTCTATCACCATCCGGACGGCACGCGAGTCGCCTACCGCGAGTTCGGCGCGGGACCGCCGCTGGCGCTGATCCATTCGGCGATGCTCTCCCACAAGGAGTGGGAGCCCGCGGTCGAGCAGCTCGCTGACCGCTTCAGGGTGGTGCTGCCTGACATGCCTCTGCACGGCGACTCCGAGGACAGCCCCAAGCACCCCTACACCCCGGACTGGTTCGCGGAGGTCCTGGGCGGGTTTGCCGCGGATGTGCTCGGGCCAAGGCCGCTGATCGGCGGACATGGCGCGGGAGCGGAGATCGTGCTGCACGCGGTCGCGACAGCTCGCCTGCACCCGAGCCGGCTGGTGCTGATGTCCAACCGGCTGCACGCTCCGCCCGAGCGTTCGCGCGCACACGCCGCGCTGCGCGCGGCCGTCATGGCGGGTGCGATCCCCGGCCTGGATCGTCTCGCCGGATATGGCGCGCGTGCGATATTCAGCCCCGAGCGTGGATCGAGGTTGTCGGTGCGCGAGAACCCGGCGACGCACGACCTGGTGAGACATGCATTTGCGGATGTGCCCGGTAACGTCGCCCTGGCTCGCTCGTGGGCAAAATGCGCGCGGTCGTGGCCCGGTGGCGCCCGCACGGATCTGCTGGAGCTCTACCCGCGACTGCAGATGCCGGTATTGCTGCTGTGGGCCGACCAGGACCGGCTCCACCCGCTGGCACTGGCCGAAGAGGCATTGCGACTGCTGCCAAACGGCCAGCTGCGGGTGCTGCAAAGCACGGGCTTTCTGATGGCCTACGACGATCCGGTCGGGTTGGCGCGGGAGCTGAGCGCGTTCTGCGGATAGGGTTGAGGCGGCCGTTCTGCGGTGCCACACGTCACCCGCGACGCTCGTCGTACTGGTCGGTCCCGAATGATCGGCAGCACGTCTGTGCGCGGGGCTCATCGTCTGTCATCCACGGCCGGACCCTTTGAACCCGACCCCCTTCAAACCGACTCCCTCAAACCGACCCCCTCAAACGTTTCAACAAGGAGATCCCAATGCCGGATAAGCAGCCGTTGTGGGGTGCAGAGACCGCTAAGGCCGTCGAGAATTTCCCGATCTCAGGCGAGACCGTGCCCGTGTCCGTGGTCCACTGGCTCGCGCGCATCAAGGGCGCCGCCGCCGTCGTCAACGGCGAGCTGGGGCTGCTGTCCAAGCGCAGCGCCGCGCGCATCGAGCGCGCAGCCGCCGAGATCGCCGCCGGCAAGCACGACGGGCAGTTCCCGATCGACGTGTTCCAGACCGGCTCGGGCACGTCCACGAACACCAACGCCAACGAGGTGATCGCCCGTCTGGCGGCCGACCCCGTGCACCCCAACGACCACGTCAACATGGGGCAGTCCTCAAACGACGTGTTTCCCTCCGCAGTGCACCTCGCCGCGCTCGACGTCACCCAGAACGAGCTGCTGCCCGCGCTCAAACAGCTCGAGCGCTCGTTCGCGCGCAAGGCCAAGAGCTTCCAGAACGTCGTCAAGGCCGGGCGCACCCACCTGATGGACGCCGTGCCGGTCACGCTCGGCCAGGAGTTCTCCGGCTACGCCGCGCAGATCGCGCTCGGCCAGGAGCGCGTGCAGGCCGCGCTCGTGCACGTCGGCCAGATCCCGCTCGGCGGCACGGCCACCGGCACCGGCCTGAACACGCACCTGCGCTTCGCCGAGAAGGTGCGCGCGCGCCTGCGCCGCCAGTCCGGGCTCAAACAGATCTCTGCGCCGCTGGACCCGTTCGAGGCACAGGCCAGCCGCGACGCGCTCGTCGAGCTGTCAGGCGCGTTGAAGGTCGTCGCGGTGTCGCTCACCAAGATCGCCGGCGACATCGCGCTGATGGGCTCCGGCCCGCGCGCGGGCATCGGCGAGCTGCTGCTGCCCGAGCTGCAGAAGGGCTCCTCGATCATGCCCGGCAAGGTGAACCCCGTAATCCCCGAGGTGGTGCTGCAGGTCTGTGCGCAGGTGATCGGCAACGACACCGCGATCACCGTCGCCGGTATGCAAGGCCAGTTCGAGCTCAACGTGCGCATCCCGCTGATCGCGCGCAACCTGCTTCAGTCGCTGCGCCTGCTCACGTCCACCTCGCGCGTGTTCGCCGAGAGCTGCATCGACGGCATCCGCGCAAACAGGTCCGGCACCGACGCCTCCGCCGGGGCCACGCTTGCCGTCGCCACCGCGCTCAACGGCGCGATCGGCTATGACCGCGGCACGGTGATCGTGCAGAAGGCCACCGCCTCGGGGCGCCCGCTACGCGAGGTCGCGCTCGAAGAGGGCGTCGATGCCGACCTCTATGACCGCACGATCGACCTGCGCAAGATCGCTCAAGGGAATAGAGGGTAGTCGCACATGATGGGTCGTGACGCGCTCGTCCTGCGTCGCGGGTGTTCAGGGCGAGGACGTCGAAAGTGCCTGCATGCTCGGTCTGTCATGTCATTAGACGCCGACACGGATACAGGATGCGGTGTCGCGCAAGGCCAGATAACTCTGAAAGTTGGATTGCGCTGCGCCTACCCCCGTGCGAGCGTCTTGTACAGCTGTGCGACGACCCGAGCTGCCGACTTCGCCTGTCCGCCATACGTGAACAGACCCTTCTGGTTGAGTCCTTCGATCAGGCGCAGGCGAGGCAGCACTGCGTGGATCGAGCCGCCCTCGAAGTTGGGGGTGAGAGGGTAGTCGCGCAGCAGGTAGACGAACATGCCGCTGAGCTGGGGGCTGCCCACATACACGCGGATGTGGCGCGCGAGCAGGGCCGCCTGAAACGAATAGCTGCCGGGGCTGCCACCAGGGTTGAGGCCGTTGGATTCGCCACCGAACTCACTGATCACGAGCACCTTGCCGGCGAATGTTCGCTGCATCGCGGCCAGCCGGCTCGAGATTTCGGCGCTCACCGCAGCCGGGGAGTTGTGGGGATTGTCATACCAACCCGAGTAGTCGGTCTCGGCGATCGCGTCGGCTTCGCGGTACAGCGCTCCGGGGTGTTGGGGTGGGTGGTCGCCCCAGACATCGACCGCGACCATCCGCGTCGGGTCGTGAGCGTGCAGCCAGCGGGTCATCGTCTGCACGTAGGAAACCTCGGCGCTGTCGCGGCCGTTCTCGGCGACCTCGTCGACGAGGTTCCAAGCGAAGATCGAGGGATGCAGTTGGTCGGCGAGCGCCGCAGTGCGCGCCTGACCCTCGGCGGCGGCGAGCAGGCCCGGCGTGTTCGAGTACCAGTTGCCGGCCCCTTCGACCGGGCCGATTCCCTGCCAGACGAGGATTCCAGCCGCGTCGAGCCGTTCCAGCAGCGAGGGGTACAGCGGATGCTGCGTACGCACGGCGTTCGCGCCGATCGCATGCAGCTCGCCGACGATCGTGTTCTCGTCGCTTGGAGTGAGCGCGTCGCCGTGACCGAGCGCGTCCTCCTGGATGCTCGCGCCGTGCATGAGCAGATGCTGCCCGTTCAGGTACACGCGCCCGCCGTGCCACGTCAGCTGGCGCAGTCCCACGCGCGCGGAGCAGCTGCTCTCATGCGCAACGGCGAGCGTCAGCTGGTAAAGGCTGGGGCTCGCGGGCGACCACAGCGCCGGTTCGGGGAGGGTCACGCTCGTGCTGAGAGTCGCGGTCTGACCATGGGCGAGCCGCTGTTCGGGGAAGCTCAGCGGGATCGTCTGTGGGCCGCGTACGAGCGACCCTTCGGGGACGATCGCACGTCCGGAGGCCCCGTCGTTGCGCACTTGCACGCTGATCTTCACCGTCGCGGTCTGTGCGCTTGGGGTCTGCGCGCTGGGCGTGTCGGTCCCGCTGGTCGAGCTCGAGGTCCCCGGCGCGAGCGTCGTCTGGATCGTCGGGCTCGATAGCTCGCTCGCGCCGATTGCGCGCACGTTGACCTCGCCGTCGAGCCCTCCCCAGTTGAACCAGGTGCGGTGAAATCCAAGCTTTGAGTTCGCCCCCGGGTCGCGCCAGTCGACGCGCACGACCAGCGTGTGGGTTCCCGCGGCGAGATGGTCGCGCACTTCGAACGGCAGATAGGAGCCTCGGTGCGAACCGAGCGGATGCCCGTCGACCCACACGCTCGCTGTGAAGTTCGCCGACTCGAACGTCAGCGCATATACGCCCGCTTGGGGCGCCGGGAACGTCGTGCGATACCAGGCGACGGAGCCTTCGTAGTTGCGTAGGCCCGCCGAGCCGCTGTAGGGGAGGGACTGCACGACGTTGGGGACGCTCACCGGGGCCCCGCCAAATCCGCCCCGCTGCCAGCCGAGCGCCGTGCCGTGATCGACCGGGTCCCGGCGCAGCGTCCAGCGAGTCAATGCGGTGCGCCCGCCGGGGCCTTCGGCGATGGACGAGCTGCTTGGCAGCGCTTCCACGACGGGCGGTTGGGGTCTGGCCGAGCCGGGGGAGAGCAGGCCGAGCAGCAGGATCGCGGCGAGCGCGACGCAGGTGCCTAGGCCGGCTAGCGCCGTCTTCTTGGGAAAGGTGAGCATTGTCATGCCTTCAACAGCGGAGCATGCCGTTCAGAGCGGCGTGATGGTCCGAGCATCCGTTCCAGCAGCAGTCGGGCGCCCGCCTTGGACAGCGGTTCGTTGAGGTTGCCGCACTTCGGTGACTGCACGCACGAGGGACACCCATCGGCGCAGCCGCAACCGGCGATCAGTCGCAGCGCGTCCTCGCACAGCTCCTCGAAGCGGCTGAACGCGGTACGCGTGATGCCGACGCCGCCGGGGTGGCCGTCGTAGATGAAGATCGTCGGACGCCCCGTCTGCGGGTGCAGGTTGGTGGACAGCCCGCCGATGTCCCAGCGATCGCACATCGCGATCAGTGGCAGGACCGCGATCTGGGCGTGCTCGGTTGCGTGCAGCGCGCCTAGCAGGGACTCTGTATCTATATCCAACTCGAACCACATTGCTTGCGTGGAAAAGCTCGTTTCGGGCAGGTCGAGTGCCAGGAGATCGATCTGCGCGTGGTCTGACAGGCGCCGGCGCTGGTAGGCGAGGACCGTCTCGGTGACCGAGACCTCGCCGAAGCTGAGCACCACCCCGAGCGCGTCGCGGCGGTCGTGCAGGCGCTCGATCGTCGTGGTGGTCTCGCGTTTGGGCTGGGTGTACCAGTCGCCGTCGAATGGCGCGACCAGCGCGCGCCGGTGGCGCAGGTCGAGATCGCGCACCTCATACGAGCGCCCCTGGTGCAGGTAGATCGCGCCGTCGTGCACGGTCGAGTGCGCGCGTGCCGCCTCGGTCTGGCCGAGCAGCTCTCCGGAGGAGACATCGACGATCGCAAAGCTCTCTGCAGAGGCAGAGCGCAATGACACATCCGCCGCCGGATATCCGCCGGGGTGGCGTGGCACATAGGTCTCGTGCCCGCGTGCGGAGCTGGTCTCGTCGTCACTGCCCGCGTTGCCACGGCCGCCACGAACGCTGTCAACTCCGCGCGCGGGACGCATGCGCAGACGCCCGGCGCTGACCAGCAGCTCGGCGTTGGCCTGCAAGCGGGGACCGAAGAATTTGGCATCGTCATGGTCCAGTGGGCCCTCGTGCGCGGCGCAGAGCAGGTGTGCGGCAAAGATGAGCGGGCTCTCGTGGTCGAGGATCGCTGCCTCGACGGGGCGGTCGAGAAACTCGTCGGGGTGGCGGCAGAAGAACTGGTCCAGAGCATCCTCGCCCGCGACGTACACCGCCAGGCCCCGTCCTCGTCGCCCGGCGCGGCCCCACATCTGCCGCAGCGAAGCGACGGTGCCCGGGAAAGTGACGACCACGGCCGCGTCGAGCTCGCCGATGTCGATGCCCAGCTCCAGCGCGTCGGTCGTGATGACCGCGCGCAGCTCGCCCCGTGTCAGGCGGCCCTCCAGCTCGCGGCGCTGCTGAGGGGTGTAGCCGGCGCGGTAGGGCTCCACCTGCTCGGCCAGCTCCGTATGTCCACTCGCCTGCAACTCCTGCTTGACCAGTCGGCTCAACAGCTCGACGCCCTTGCGGGACTTCATGAAGCAGATCGCCCGCGCGCCCTCGCGCACGAGTCGCGCCAGCAGCTCGGCTGCCTCGCCCAGCGCGGAGCGGCGCGTGCCCAGCGCCGCGTCGGTCAGTGGTGGGTTCCACATCGCGATCTGCCGTCCCGGCGCGGGTGAGCCATCGGTGTCGATCAGGCGAATATCCTCAAGGCCGGTGAGGCGCTCAGCCAGCTCCACCGGGTTGGCGATCGTCGCGGAGGTGAGCAAGAATCGTGGCTCGGTGCCATATGCCGCCGCGATCCGTCGCAGCCGGCGCAGGACTCCCGCGACGTGCGAGCCGAACACGCCGCGGTAGACATGGGCCTCGTCGATGACGACCACCGCGAGGTTGGCGAACAGCTCGGCCCAGGCGGCATGGTTGGGGAGGATGCCGACGTGGAGCATGTCGGGGTTGGTCAGTACGACGTTGGCCTTGCGACGGATGTCGGCGCGCGCCTCACGCGGGGTGTCGCCGTCGTAGATCGCAGGTCGCACGCGTTTGGTCAGGCCGAATGCGTTCAGCGCACGCGCCTGGTCCTGGGCGAGCGCCTTGGTCGGATACAGGTACAAGGCGCGGGCACGCACCTGCTCGCAGAGGATGTGGAGGGTCGGCAGGTTGAAGCACAGCGACTTGCCCGATGCCGTTCCGGTGGTGACGATCGTCGGACCTTCTGTGGCCGCATAGAGAGCCTGCGCCTGGTGGGAGTACAGCTGCTCGATCCCGACGTTGCCCAGGGCTGCGCGCACCTCCGGGTGCAGCTGAGAGGGCACGTCCACGAGCTGAGCCGGGCGGGCGGCCCCGAAGCCTTCGCGCGCCTCGCGCACGAGTCGCGCGTCTGCGCGCCCCTCGTCCAGGAGCGCGCTCCAGGGCTCGATAGTGCGTTGTATCGCCACTGGTTGCGATAGTAGATGCGATGACCGCTTCCGCCGCCGCGCGCTGGGCGCAAACGCGCACCTTCCATCATTCGCTGTACTCGCCCGCCCACATCGCCACGGCGCGGGCTGGACGCGGGCTGAGCGTGTCGGTGTGCCTGCCCGCGCGTGAGTGCTCACAGACGGTGGGGCAGATCGTGACCGCGCTGGGGCGGCTGTGCGAGGAGGGCGCGATCGATGAGATCGTCGTGATCGACGCCGACTCGGCCGACGGGACTGCCGAGGTGGCTGAGCGTGCGGGGGCGAGCGTGTATCCGCAGGACGAGCTGATGCCCGAGCTCGGACAGGTGCTCGGCAAGGGGGATGCGATGTATCGCGCGCTGTCGGTCTTGCGCGGGGAGATCGTGTGCTATCTGGACGCCGACACGGCCGGTTTCTCGGCGCACTACGCCACGGGGCTCATCGGACCCCTCGTGTGCGGGGCGCCCGTCGGCGAGATCGAGTTCGTGAAGGCCTTCTACAAGCGCCCGTTCGAGCACGGCGGAGTGTCGGTGCCGGAGGGGGGAGGGCGTGTCAACCACCTGCTGGCACGACCGGCGCTCGAGCTGTTCTATCCGCAGCTGGCAGCCGTCAGACAGCCGCTGGCGGGCGAGGTCGCGGCGCGGCGCGAGCTGCTGGAGCGGGTGCCGTTCGCGACCGGGTACGGAGTGGAGATCGGGATGCTGATCGACGTCTGGCGTGAGGTCGGGCTGGACGGGATCGCGCAAGTGGACCTGGACGAGCACCGCAATCGCCACCAGCCGCTGGCGGCTCTGGAGCCGATGGCGCGCACAGTGCTGGCGACGATCGCACGTCGGGTGCGGGATGAGGGGCGGTTGATGAGCGTAGATATAGGAGAGCAAGTGGTTGAACGCTCGCCGCTGGCGGGAGTGTCGAGCGGGCGATGACCATACGCTGCTTGTATCTGGATCTCGACGGCACGCTGCTCGGACGGGGGGCGTCGCTGTTGCACGACGGCGAGGGCAACGTGTCGATCGAGGGGGTGCGCGCGGCGCAGGCGTGCCTGCGTGCGGACGTCGAGATCGTGCTGATGTCCGGGCGCCGGCGCGCGCAGGTCCACGAGGACGCGCGGTTGCTGGGGCAGGACTCGTTCATATACGAGGCAGGCGCGTGCGTGGTGCTGGGCGGGGGGCCGCAGTTCGGCGGCGAGGAGCACTGGCTGACGGGCGATTTGCACCCGGGCGAGCCGACGATCGCCGAGCAGATCGGACGCTCGGGCGCGCCGGAGCTGTTGCTGGAGCGGTACGCGGGGCGGCTGGAGTACCACGAGCCGTGGCACGTCGCGCGCGAAGTCTCACACCTGTTCCGAGGCCTGGTGGACGCCGAGGAGGTGGACCTTCTGCTGGTCGAGCATGGCCACGGGAACCTGCGGTTCATCGACAACGGTGTCGTGAACAGGCGCTCTCCCGCGCTGGCGGAGTTGGAGCACGTGCGCGGCTATCACCTCGTGCCGGCGGGCGCGTCGAAGGCAGCCGCGGTCGCGTTGCACCGGCGGGCGCGGGGGTACGCGCGCGAGGAGACGTTCGCGATCGGCGACTCGCGTGAGGACCTCGCCTGCGCCGGGCACGTAGGCGCGTTCTGGCTGGTCGCGAACGCAGTTCAGCGGGACCCGTCGATCCGCGAGGCGATGGCGGCGCACGAGAATGTGCGGGTGACCGAGTCCGGTCACGGGGCGGGCGTCTATGAAGCGGTTGTGAGCACGCTCATGGGCGCTGGGACGCCGCCCCTATGAGGGGATGATGCCCTCGCGCTTCTCCTCCTCGTAGAGCCGCTCGACGACGAACTCCTTGAGCAGCGTCTGGTAGCCGGTGTTGCGCGAGGCGGCGAGCGCCTTCAGCCGCATCAGCGTGAACTGGTCGAAGCGGATCGCGATCGGCGTCGTGCGGCTTGGACGGATGACGTCCTGCATGCGCAATGCCTTTTCGCGTCGTTCGTTCGCCTGGAAGAACTCGTCGGGGTCCAGCGATAGGCCTTTGGTCGTGTCGACGTCGAGGGGGCGTGGCATGGATGATGTCCTCTCTCTTGCTTCACAGTGGGTGGGTGGGGATGAGTGTGAGCATTAACTTTTTGCCGAGCGTTTACCATCGTAGTGCAGTATATACTTATATTATACGCCACCGAAACATAAAGAAGCTCCGAAGTTTTCTATGGTCTATACACGACTACCATAGTGCACCAACCAAAAAAAGTTAAGACAACAACCCCGCTACTCGACGACGGGTTCGCGGCGGAGTGGACTGTGGGTTGGGGGTGGGTCGCATCCGCGCAGGTGAGTCCCGCCGCGACGCGGGCGGGCGCGGGGCGTCCGGCCCCGCGTCAGCGCGGGCGGTTCAGACGCCGCCACACGCCTCGCCAGAACCCTGGCTGTGGGCGGCGGCGCCATAGCGCAGGCGGGGGAACCGTCGCGCGTACCAGCGCGACCCACTCGGCCAGCGGCAGCTCGCCCGAGATCAACCGGCCCAGCGCGCCTGTGACAGGCGCGTGCACGCCCGCGCGCTCCAACGCCTGCCCCAGCAGGGGAACCGACTCCAACGCCTCGACGGCCTGGCCGACCTGTGCGGGAATCTCCGCTGCCGGTACGCCGGCCGCCAGCAGCTCGCCGGCGCGCCGGTTGCGGCTCTCGCGCGCCAATGCCGTCGCCACCAGGTCGCCCGCCCCCGCCAGCCCGATCATCGACTCCGGCCGCGCGCCCAGGCTCTCCGCGTAACGCCACACCTCGGCGAAGATGTGACCCGCGGCCGCGCCCGCAGCGTTCAGTCCCTGCGCCTCGGTTGCCCCCGCCGCGAGCGCGGCGGCGTTCTTCGCGGCTCCCGCCAGCTCCACGCCGATGGGGTCGTTGGACTGCTCGCATACGACCCCCGCGCGCGTGAACACCTGTGCGAGCGCGCGTGCCAGCTCTTCCTCCACGCACGCCGCGACCAGCGCCGCGCCTGCGTGCACCATCTCCTGCGCGTGCGCGGGACCTCCCAGGCACGCCACGCGGTGCGCGCCGAAGCGCGCGCTCAGCACGCTCGTCGGCGGTGTCCCCGCGGGTGGGACCAGCCCCTTCGCGACCGACACCACCGCCGCGCGCTTGTCCAGCCCGCCCGCGCCAAGCGCCTGGATCACCTCGCCCAGCCCACGCGAAGGCACGGCCAGAAACACATAGTCCGCGCGCGCGACCCCTGCAGAGGCGGGTCCGATTCGCAGCTGGGCCGGCAGCTCCACGCCCGGCAGATACACGCGGTTCTCGCGCTCGCCCTCCAGGCGCGCGGCCTGCTCGGCCGTGCGCGCCTGCAGCGTCGTACGCAGCCCGCCCCGTGCCAGCAGCACCGCCAGCGCCGTCCCGAACGAGCCCGCTCCGATCACGATCGCGCGCTTGGAGCCCGGCGTCGGCAATGTCCGGGCGCGCGGAGGACGGGCACTCGAGCTCGATTGAGGTGGAGGGGTGGATCCCGGTGCTGGATCTGGGTCCGGAGCCGGCAACCCTCGCGCGCGCGAAGCACGCCAACCCGGGCTCGGAGTAGGCTCGGGCTCGGTCATCTGATGAGCGAGCCTAGCGATCGACATCCACTCGCGAGCGCACCGATGTTCCCATGCGCCCGAGGTCGACGCCGCCGGCTTGCGGCGGAGACGGGAGCGTGAACTCGCCAACTCTCATGGCGGGACACCGCCGGCTCGCGGCGGAGACGGGAGCATGAACTCGCCCAACTCTCATGGCGGACATGCCACAGATCCTCGGTGGCGAAACTGGGCCCGCGATCAGAGCTGCCTACCCGCGATTGTCGAGACTCCGGGCTCGATCGAGGAGATCTCGGAGGCGATCGCACGCGCGGCGGACCACGATCGACGCGTGCGCGTGGTCGGCTCCGGACACTCCTTCAGCGACATCGCCCTGACCGATGGCTCGCAGCTGCGCCTGGATCGGCTGACGCGCGTGCTCGACGTCGACCGCTCGTCCGGGCTCGTGCGCGTGCAGGCCGGCATCACGATTCGCGAGCTGAACGTGCGCTTGGCTGCGCACGGTCTCGCCCTGGAGAACCTCGGCGACATCGACTCCCAGACGATCGCCGGGGCGATCTCCACGGCGACCCACGGCACCGGCGCGCGCCTGCCCAACATCCCCGCCCAGGTGGCCGAGCTCACGCTCGTGCTCGCCGACGGATCGACCCTGCGCTGCGCGCCCGAGAACGATGACGCCGATCCCGATCTCTTTCGCGCCGCGCGCGTTTCGCTCGGCGCGCTCGGGGTCATCGCCGAGGTCACGCTTCGCTGCGTGCCCAGCTTCACCCTGCGCGGCATCGATGCGCCCAGGCCACTCGCCGACACGCTCGCGCGCTTCGAGGAGCTCGCGCTCGGAAACGACCATTTCGAGCTGTATGCCTTCCCTCACGCCGACATCGCGCTCACGCGCACCAACAACCGCACCGACGCCCCACCCCGCCCGCGTGGCAGGGTCTCCGCCTACGCCAACGACATCCTGCTCACAAATCACGTCTTCGGCCTGTGCTGCCGCGCCGGCCGGCGCTTTCCGGCGCGCATTCCTCAGATCAACCGCCTCGTCACCCGCCTGGCCGGCGCCACTGCGCGCGTGGATCGCTCCGACCGCATATTTTCCAGCCCCCGTCTCGTGCGCTTCACCGAGATGGAGTACGCGCTCCCTCGCGCCGCAACCCCCGAGGCGGTCCGCCGCGTCCTGGCGATGGTCCCCGAGCGCGGCTTCGCCGTCCCATTCCCGATCGAGGTCCGCACCGTGGCCCCCGACGACGCTCTGCTCAGCACCGCCGCCGGTCGCGACAGCGGCTTCGTCGCCGTGCACATGTTCGAGGACATGTCCTTCGAGCCGTACTTCCGCGCGGTCGAGACGATCATGAGCGAGCTCGGCGGCCGCCCTCACTGGGGCAAGCGCCACTTCCAGACCGCCTGCACCCTGCGCGAGCGCTACCCCGACTGGGACCGCTTCCAGGCCGTCCGCGCGCGTCTGGATCCCCACGGCCGGTTCACCAACGACTGGACCGACCGCGTGCTTGGACCTGTCGATGGCTGACCTCATGCGCTTGGAAGACGCGACCGCCGATCTGACGCCGCCGTTCGCGCTCGTCGACCTCGACGCGTTCTGGGCAAACGCGGCCGACCTCGAACGCCGCGCCGCCCCTCGGCCGATCCGGCTCGCGAGCAAGTCGCTGCGCTGTCGCTCGCTGCAGGAGCGCGTGCTCGCGCGCGATGGGTTCAGTGGCACGCTCGCGTTCACGCTCCCCGAGGCGCTGTGGCTCGCCCGGCATGGCGTCGAGGACATCGTCGTCGCCTACCCCACCGCCGATCGCGTCGCGCTGCGCGAGCTTGCCCAGCTGCCGGTGAAGCTTCCACGCGCGCGGGTGTCGGTGATGGTGGACAGCGTTGCTCAGCTCGATCTGATCGATGCCGTCCTTCGCGGATCCGGCGATCCTCCCGCGGCGCCCATCCGCGTCTGCATCGACCTCGACGCGGGCTACCGTGCGCTCGGCGGGCGCATCGTCGTCGGCGCGAAGCGCTCCCCCGTCCATACGCCCGCCCAGGCCGCCTCACTTGCCCGCGCGATCCTCGCCCGCGACGGCATTCAACTCGTCGGCATCATGTCCTATGAGGCTCAGACCGCCGGTCTCGGCGACGCGCCGCCCGGCCGTCCGTTGCGCGCGCTGGCGATTCGCGCGATTCAATCTCTGTCCACACGCGAGCTGGCCGTTCGCCGGGCCGAGGCCGTCGCCGCCGTGCGCGAGCTCGCCCCGCTGGAGCTCGTCAACGGGGGTGGCACCGGCAGCCTGCACATAACCGCCCGCGAGCCCGCCGTCACCGAGCTCACCGCGGGCTCGGGGCTGTATGGCCCGACGCTGTTCGACGCCTACCGGGCGTTTCAGCCGTGTCCCGCGGCGCTGTTCGCGCTGCCGGTCGTTCGCCGTCCCGGACCCGGCGTCGCGACCGTCCTCGGCGGCGGCTACCTCGCCTCCGGCCCTGCCGATGCAGCCCGTCTGCCCCAGCCCCATCTGCCCGTGGGTCTGCGCCTGGATTCCCAGGAGGGCGCCGGTGAGGTGCAGACCCCCGTGCTTGGCCCTGGCGCCGACCGTCTCGCAGTTGGGGATCGCGTCTGGTTTCGCCACGCGAAGGCCGGTGAGCTGTGCGAGCGTTTCACGACGCTTCACTTGCTCGAAGCCGATCGCATCGTCGAAGAGGTCCCTACTTACCGCGGCGAGGGACAATGCTTTCTGTGAGCTCGCGCTCCCTGTCTGTGAGCTCGCGCCCCTTGCTTGTGATCAGTGCTCGCCCCTGCGCTTTGCAGCCCAAGGGTCGTGCATGCGCTTGGAGTCAGGGTTGCGTCTGCGCTCGTAGTCAGGCCAGCAGCGCGAGCTTGCGCCCCGTGGCGCTCAGCGCGCGGACGCTCCTCGCCTCCAGAACGATCTGCAGGTCGAGCATCCGCGCACCGAACGCGTCCAGTGCGTTCATGCCCGTCACCGCGTAAGCCGGCACGCCCGCTTGGCGTGCGCGCGTGGCGATCTCGAACACGGCGCTCCCGGCCAGCATCTCCCGATCCAGACGCCCGGCCCCGACGATCACAGCCCGCGCGCGCCTCATCCGCGCGTCGAAGTCGCGCTTGTCGAGAGTTCCCGCAACCGCTGTCCCCCGCACGCCTTCCCCGATCGGACACAGGTCAGGCTCGGGCATCTCACCCGCGCGTACGCCCTTGGCGATCGCCTCCGCCACGCGCTCCGCCGGCAGGCTCTCCCCGAACCCGCACACCGCGAGCAGCAGCGTTCCCGGTATCAGCATGCCCTCACGGGCACCGACCCGGCGGGGCTTGGAGAGTGGGAGCGCATGCGTGGCGTCACGATCGGGCATCCTTTCAGGCATGCCCGCCGACGAGCAGGATCAAGATCGATGACCGCTGATCTGCGTTCAGGACCAGGGGCCGATGCCGAGCAGGATCAAGATCGATGACCGCCGAGCAGGACCAGGACCGTGTCGTGATCGAGGCGTGCGGTCGAGAGCTGCGCGTCAGCAACCCCGACAAGGTCTTCTTTCCCGAGCGTGGGGTCACAAAGCTCGACCTCGTCAACTACTACCTTGCCTGCGAACAGGCAGTCGTACGCCATTTGGCTGAGCGTCCGAGCGTGCTCAAGCGCTGGGTCGACGGTCTCGCCGGCAAGCCCTTCTTTCAGAAGCGCGTCCCCGACGGCGCGCCCGACTGGGTGCAGACCGCGACCGTCACGTTCCCGAGTGGCCGCCACGCACGCGAGCTGGTCGTCGCCGACGGCGCCCATCTCGTGTGGGGCGTGAACCTCGGCGTGATCGATTGGAACCCGTGGCCCGTCCGCCGCGCGGACCTCGACCATCCCGACGAGCTGCGCGTCGACCTCGACCCGGGCCCCGAGGTCTCCTTCGCCGAGGTCCGCGAGGTCGCGCTCGGCGTGCGCGAGGTGCTCGACGACCACTCGCTGCGCGGCTACCCCAAGACGTCGGGCTCGCGCGGCATCCACATCTACGTGCGAACCGTCCCCGACCACGACTTCACCGAGGTCCGCCGCGCCGCGCTCGCGCTCGCGCGCGAGGTCGAGCGGCGGATGCCCCGCCGTGCCACCAGCCGCTGGTGGAAGGAGGAGCGCGAGGGAGTGTTCATCGACTACAACCAAAACGCCCGGGATCGCACCGTCGCCTCCGCCTACTCCGTGCGCGCCGTCGCGGACGCGCGCGTCTCCTGTCCGCTGGAGTGGGACGAGGTTCCCGACGTGGAGCCCGCCGAGCTGCGTATCGACACCGTCCCCGACCGCTTGCGCGAGCGCGGTGACCCCTCGGCGACGATCGACGACGCGCCGGCAAAACTGGACTCTTTGCTGGAGCTGGCTGCACGCGATGAGCGTGAGGGACTCGGCGACGCGCCCTGGCCACCCCACTTCCGCAAGCAGCGCTCCGAGCCCCGCCGCGTCCAGCCCAGCCGCGCTCGCTCGAAGCCAAGTGGGGACAAATCTTGACCGACGAGCGTGCATGTGTGCTCGGGTGGGCCCGCGTCATCGACACGCGAGCAGCACGCCCGACGGGGCCGCGATGAGCCTGCCTCTGACCCCGCCTCTCGCGCCGGCCCTCGCGCTCTCGCGCAAGACGCTCCCCACCGGCGAGGACTATGCGTATGAGATCAAGCTCGACGGTTTCCGCTGCATCGCGTTCGTCGACGGAGACTCCGCGTATCTGCAATCGCGTGGCTCCAAGCCCTTGCAGCGCTACTTCCCCGAGCTGGTCCTGCCGTCCGGCCGCTACGTGCTCGACGGCGAGATCGTCATCCGCGACTCATCCGGCCACGAGCAGTTCGACTCACTCCAACAGCGCATCCATCCGGCCGAGTCCCGCATCAAGCTGCTCTCCGCTGAGACCCCCGCCACGTATGTCGCCTTCGATCTGCTCGCTCACGCCGATGACACGCTCCTGGATGAGCCCTTCCACGAGCGCCGCTCGGCGCTCGAGCGCTTGCTGGCCGGCGATGCCTTCGCCGATGCGCCGGTCGAGCTGATGCCATCCACGACCGATCCCGATCGTGCAAGCCAGTGGTTGCGCGAGGCCGAGGGCACGATCGCCAAGCTCCGCTCCGCTTCCTACGCGCCCGGCAAGCGTACGGGCATGTTCAAGGTCAAGCGCGTCCGCACGATCGACGCCGTCCTCGTCGGCTGGCGTCCCGGCAAGGAGCCCGACACCGTCGGCGCGCTCATCCTCGGCCTGTACGACGGTCCCGACCTGCGCGTCGTCGGGCACTGCTCCGGTCTCACCGCTCCGGAGAAGCGCCGGCTCGTAACCTTCTTCGCCCCTTATGAGACGGGTGAGCGCGGCTCGGCCGACCCCAGCCGCTGGACCTCCGGCCGCGACCTGGAGTGGGTCGCTCTGCGCCCGGAGCTGGTCGTGGAGATCGACTTCGACCACGTCTCCGCCGGGCGCATCCGCCATGGCGCCAAGCTGCGTCGCTGGCGCGAGGACAAGCCCCCGCACGCGTGCACCTATGATCAGTTGCACCAATGACCACCGACACCGCCACAGTCGCCGAGGAGGAGTACCTGCAGATCCTCTTCTGGCTGCAAGAGGCCCGCCTGCCGATGACCGGCGCGAACATCGCGCGCGCGATGCAGCTGTCCGCGCCGACAGTCCACGAGATGGTCGGCCGCCTGGAACGCGACGGCTACATAACCCGTGGACAGGATCGCGTGATCGCGTTCACGCCCGACGGCTCCGCTCATGCCGAGGGGATCGTCCGTCGTCACCGCTTGATCGAGCGCTTTCTCACCGATGTCCTCGGGGTTCCCTGGGATGAGGTCCACGAGGAGGCAGAGCGGTTGGAGCACGCGATGTCGCCGGTCCTGGAGGAACGTATGCTCGCGGCGATCGGCGATGCGAAGACGTGTCCCCACGGCCATCCGATCGTCGCCGGCGAGCTGCGCCTTTCCGGCGTGCCTCTCGCCGATGTGACCACAGGCGCGTCCGTGCGTGTGTTGCGCTTCGAGAACGAGGCCGAGGATCTCCTGCACTATCTGAAGACCTCGGGCCTGGAGCCCGGGTTGGAGGGCACTCTCGTCGCGCGCGAGGACTCTGAGGTCGTGCTCGAGACGGCAGATGGCCACCGCTGTGCCGTGACCCCCTCAGTCGCCGAGACCGTCTCTGTGATCGCCGACCCGTCCCCGCCGCCTCGCACCGCTTTGCCTGAGCAACTGGTGCTCGGACAGCGCTACGGACGCTGATACGCTCGATAGCGGTGCCGTTCTTGCCTGGCGTGCTCGCTTGGGCGTGCCAGGGTCTATGCGCACCTTGAGCGTGCCAGTTCTATGCGCCCTTGGGCGTGCCAGGGTCCGCGCACTTTGAGCGTGCCAGGATCTATGCGTCAGGTCTGTTCGCTAAAGAGAGCGATACGCGGCGGCGAGGCGCTGCACACCCTCGTCTATCTGCTCTGGAGTCACCCCTGAGTACGCGAGCCTGAGTGTGTTCTCGCCACCCTCCAGCACGAAGTCCGTGCCCTTCACGAACGCCACTCCACGCTCGGCCGCGATCTTATGCAGAGCACTTACGTCCGTGCCGGCCGGCAGCGTCACCCACATGAAATAGCCGCCTTCCGGCGGTGTGAACTCAGCCTCCGGCAGCTCCCTGCGCAGAGCTTGCGTCAGTGCATCGGATCGCTGTGCAAGTGCGGCCTTGACCGTCTCGATCGAACGCTCGATCGCACCCGAGGCGCAGAACTCGTACACGATTGCCTGTGCGACCATGCTCGGCGAGATGTAGGTGTTCGTCGCCAGCTCCGTCACGCTCGAGATCAGCTCCTTGGGCCCGACCAGATAGCCGACCCTGATCCCCGGGCACACGGTCTTTGAGAACGACGACGCGTACACCACCCGCTCGTGGTCCATCGACAGCATCGTCTGCAGTCGCTGGCCCTGGAATCGCAGCTCCACATACGGGTCGTCCTCGAAGACGACGAACCCGTGCTCAGCGGCCAGCCACAGCAGCGCTTGGCGCTTAGCTGCCGACAGCGTGTATCCGGCGGGGTTCTGGAAGTTTGGAATCACATGCGCGAGCTTTGGCTTTGCACCCGTCGGACCTTCGAGCAGGCGCCCGAGTGCGTCCGTGTCGATGCCGTCGGCTTGCAGCTCCACTGCGTGCACGCGCGCCCCGCGCTTGCGCAGCGACAGCAGCGTGCGGTCGTACGTCGGTCGCTCTACGACCACCTCGTCGCCGGCGCCAACGAGCTGCTCGAACAGGAATGCGTCCGCTTGCATCGACCCGTTCGTCACGATCACATTCTCAGGCGCGACGCCATGTTTCTCGGCGATCCACGCGCGCAGCTTCAAATACCCGACCGATGTTCCGTAGGCGGTCGCGCCCCCAGGGTCGCTCTCCAGCGCGCGTTCCGCGGCCTCGCGCAGCCCCTCGACATCGATGATGTCCAGCGATGGCGCGCCCCGCGCGAATGAGATCGTGGGTCCGGCCGAGGTGCTCACGGTCGCGTAGCTTAGGCGTCCGAGCAGCTCGTCGTAGTCACGGGTCAGCCCGGCCGCCGTCTGCTCCAGGCGTTCCCTGAACCGCAGCAGCTCATCCCTGCCCGGCGGAGGGGCGGTCGATGCCGATCGCGAGCCGGGAGTCAGACGCGATGCGGGGCTCGGGCGCGTTCGAGGGGTGAGACTCGATTCCGGGGGCGCGGAGTGTGCTCCCGGTGCGGAGCCCGGTCCTGCCGCTGGTCTAGGCGCCGGAGCCGGTCTCAGGGGCGCGGGAGCAGTCGGCGCAGGGGATGAGAGAGCAGTTGGCGCAGGGGACACTGGAGCAGCTGGTCCGGGGGGCGGGGGAGCAGCTGGCGCGGAAGCAGTTGGTCCGGGGGGCGGGGGAGCAACTGGCGCAGAAGCAGCTGGCGCGCGGGGCGGAGCAGCTGGCGCGGTAGTGCCTGGGCCAAGGTGCGCAGGGCCCCCCGGCGCGGAGTGTGCAGGCCCTGATGCCGTGGCGGCGCCCTCGGGCTCGACTGCCTCGTCGATAAGCCGGCTGCTGTTACTGCCGCCGGCGACGGCTGCCAGCTCACGCTCGAGCTCGCCCAGCTTGCGCTCGAGCTCGCCCAATGTCTGTGCCATCTCGCTGTCCACCAGGCCAAGCGTAGCCGCGATTGATGGTGCGCGCATGCTCAGGAGCGCTGTTTTGTCGCTCCTTGACTTGATTGACTTTCACTGGCGCTCTGCGGTGGTCCGTAAAATTCAGGGTGACGTGATGGGCAATAGTCTTGATTGCCGCTGGCAAGCGCATCTCCGATTCTGATCCATACCCCCGTTCCGTCGTCGAGTACCAGACAGGGCGGCGGTTCACCGGCGACTATCGTCCCCTGTCCAAAGACTGCGAAATGACTCCAAGTAGCCGGCGGGGCCGACTGTGGTGGGAGTTTGGCATGTGTGTCGAGCCCCGCGAGCAGCGCGAGTGCTTCGACGCCGGCGTCGGAGAAGGCCAGGTTGACCAGATCCGGACCCCGTGGCCACAATATGTGTTCGACGCCACGACGCTTGAGCGCTCGCATCGCACTGAGCAGGTTGCCGTCGCGCTCTGGTCCCGCAACTATGAATCCTTCCTTGGAGAGGAATGTTATTCGGCCTGGAGACTCCAGTGCTGTTGCGTTTGCGCCCGGGAGCGATGTCTTCAAGTTGACGCCGGTGCCGAAGCTGGCGCCGATCGTATTGACTGCAACCACAAGCACAAGGACAGTAACGGCAGCGAACCGTCCCGGGCGCGGAAGTCGCATTACCCAGAAACCGCTGAGCACGGCAAGATAGGCGAGCAGCGGCATGCTGTAGCGGTAGTCGTGGACGAACGTAACAGTCAACCCGAACCAGGCCACGAATGCGCCTATAACCAGCTCTGGAGCCAGGTGGCTGACCGATCGGCGCCGTATCAGCCCGACCACCATCCAAACCCAGCCTACTGCGGCGAACAGGAACAGTGGGAGCAGCAACTCATAGTTGATCAAATTCCAGAAATACCATTCAAAGTTTTCAAGCGACCAACGCGGCGGAGCAATTCCTCGCAGCGATTCCGACCCTTGGATCGCCTCGGTCCCGACCCCGTTGAGGATGGATTGCTCGTGGAGGTACCACGGTAGGGCAAGTGCAAGCACGATGATGGCGAACACGGCGAGACCGCGCCAAGCGTGCCGACCGCCGCGGATAGCAGTGACGGCGAGTGGTCCCGCCACGAAAATCGCCAAGGGCTCCTTCGTCAGCATGCCGAGGCCGACGGCGATACCGGCAAGAGCCGATATTCCGATGCGCGAGAAGCCTTCGGTGGCGATGATGGCCCATAGAGAAACGGCGACCATCGCGGTCTCTGGTGCGTCGATCATAAAGACGTGAAACTGAGCGATGATCATTGGCGAGCCGAGAGCCACGATCACTGATAGAAGACCAACGGCAGGGCAGAACGCCCTCCGTCCGAGCTGGTAGCAACCAAGCGCAAGCAACGGGACGAAGACGACATTCTCTGCAAGGACAGGTGGCGCAACTCCGACTCCACCGACGGCGGTCCCGAGCGCTCCGACCAGGTACGCAAATGGCGGATACGGAGCCGTCAAGGTGAGCGCGCCCAGCACATCTCCGGAGCGGAGGTCTTTATAGACCCCGATTGTGAGCTGCAGATGCAGGCCCGCGTCGAAGATCGGGACGTGCCGGTCCACGGACAGCCACCAGCACGTGATGCCGACGAACGCTGCGGTGATTGCGATTGCACACCATGCCGCGCTTGTCCAGCGAGGCAAGCGGGCATGTACCTGCAGCAGTCGAGCACCTACGGACGGTCGCGGGAAGCTGAGATCCGTAGCCATGCGACAACGCTAGTCACGCATCCGACTTTTCTCAAGATTTCAGACCGTTTTGTTTCTATCAAGCTTCACAGCAGTAAGCGGCTGTGGCCGCTTCCGGGCAATGCGCTTTGTCACGGCAACAGATCCAAACAGCTGTGTTGCAAGCCGGCCGTCAGCGGGGTTTGGCTGTCGCCGGGATCGGAGCCGGAGCCAAGGCTGGTGTCGAACCTGCCTACGCGCGAACGAGCTGGACAGCGAGCTCGGCGACCTCGGATGGGGTCCGTCCCACGCGCACGCCCTTCGCTTCCAGCGCCTCTGCCTTCGCCTTGGCCGTTCCCGTCGAGCCCGAGACGATCGCGCCGGCGTGCCCCATCTGCTTGCCCTCCGGCGCGGTGAACCCGGCGATGTATGCGATCACCGGCTTGCTCACGTTCGCGGCGATGTGCTCCGCCGCCTCCTCCTCGGCCGAGCCTCCGATCTCACCCGACAGCACGATCAGCTCTGTCTCCGGATCGGCCTCGAACAGCTCGATCACGTCCACGAACGAGCTGCCCGGCACCGGGTCGCCGCCGATGCCCACGATCGAGCTGCAACCAAACCCGGCCTGGGCGATCTCGTTGCCGATCTGGTAGGTGAGCGTCCCTGAGCGCGACACCACACCGACGTTCCCCTCTTTGAAGAACGATGCCGGAATGATCCCCACGTTAGCCTTGCTCGGCGACAGGATCCCCGGGCAATTTGGGCCGATCAGGCGTGTTCCCGGATAGTCCCGCTTGAGGGTGTTGCAGACCCGCAGCTCGTCGTGCGCCGGGATTCCCTCGGTGATCGCGATCACGAGCTCGACTCCCGCCGCTGCCGCCTGCAGGATCGAGTCTGCGGCGAACCGCGGCGGGACGAAGATCATCGCCGTGTTCGGCTGAGTCGCCTCCGCGGCCAGCGCCCAGCTGTCGAACACGGGGATGCCCTCCACCTCCTGCCCGCCCTTGCCTGGCGTCACTCCCCCGACGACATTCGTGCCATACCGTCTGTTGTTCAGCGTGTGAAACGAACCCTCTTTGCCCGTGATCCCCGCGACTGCGAGCCGGGTGCTCTTGTCAATAAGCACACTCATTGCGCAAATCTCTCCTTATTCACAGACCTGGCATGGGCGCGCAGGGCAAGCTGGGCAATAGGACGCGAGGGAGCGCTTTGGCGTACTACGTACGCGAGCGACCGAGGACGCCGATCCAGCGCAGCCATGCGCGTTCATGCCCGCCCGGCCGCGAGCGCGACGACCCTCTCGGCGGCCTCGTTCATCGTCTTTGCCGCATGCACATTGGGCAGCCCCGCCTCTCGCAACAGCGTGCGTCCCTGCTCGTCGTTCGTTCCGTCCAGCCTGACGACGAACGGCACCGTCGGTTTGATCTCATCGAACGCCGCGATCAGCCCTCGCGCGACCTCGTCGCAACGGGTGATTCCCCCGAAGATGTTGAACAGCACCGCCTGCACCGCATCGTTGGCGAGAATCAGCTCGACGGCTTGCTTGACCTTGCCCGCGTCCGAACCCCCGCCCGCGTCGAGGAAGTTCGCCGGTCGCCCGCCAGCCTGGGCGACAACGTCGAGCGTGGACATCACGAGACCAGCGCCGTTGCCGAGGATCCCGATGTCGCCGTCCAGCGCGACGTACTGCACGCCCTGCTTCTTGGCTCGACGCTCGATCGGATCTTCGTTCTCGCTGTCCGACAGGCCTTGGTTCTCAGGGTGACGGTACAGCGCATTGCCGTCCAAGGTGACCTTTGCGTCCAGCGCCTTGACCTTGCGCTCCGGCGTGACGATCAATGGATTGATCTCCACGAGCAGAGCGTCCTCCGCCGTCCACACCTCGTACAGCCCCGTCAGTGCGTCGGCAACGCCCTCGATCACATCCTCGTCCGCGCCGCCTTCTGTGGCGATCTCCACCGCCTCGCGCCTGGACAGCCCCTTCAGCGCGTCCACATGCCGGCGGATCAGCTTCTCGGGGTGGGTGAGCGCGACTTGCTCGATCTCCACGCCGCCCTCCACGCTGAAGATCACCAGCGGCTGCTTCGCAGAGCGATCCAGCAGCACCGATGCGTAGTACTCGGTCGCGATGTCGCTTGCGTGCTCGATCCACACCGTCCGCACCGTATGGCCCTTGATATCCATCCCGAGGATGTTCTGCGCGTGCTCTGTGGCCTGAGCCTCGTCATCGGCCAGCTTCACGCCGCCGGCCTTGCCTCGTCCACCGATCAGCACCTGCGCCTTGACGACGATCGGATAGCCGACCTCGTTTGCGGCGGCGACGGCGTCCTGCACGGTGGTAACCGCTTTGCCGGGCGACACCTCCAGCCCGTGCTTGGCAAACAGCTGCTTGCCTTGATACTCGAGTAGGTCCATTGGCGGCGCGAGACTCTAACGGAAGACAGGTGAGCGCGCGCAGGTCCCCTCGCAGGGCATAATGCCGAACCCCATGCCCATCCCCAAGAACATCACCTTCGTCACCTTCGACGTCTACGGAACGCTGATCGACCGAGACACCGGGGTCTACGAGGCTTTTGCCGCAGAGGCCGCCCGCGATGGCGTCGAGCTCGACCGAGGCGAGCTGCTCGCGCTCGTTCGCGAGATCACCCGCGAGATCGAGGGTGGCTCCTACGAGCTCTATGCCGAGGTTCTGCGCCGCACCGCGATCGAGGTCTCGCGGCGGCTCGACTGGTCCTTGGAGCCCTCTCGGTCGGGCTTCCTGCCCGACTCCGTCCAGCGCTGGAAGCCGTTCAAAGAGACCAATATCCAGCTGGCAAAGCTCGCCAAAAAATACAAGCTCGGTCTTCTCTCCAATGTCGATGACAAGCTCCTAGGTCAGACCCGTCGTCACATCCCGACCGACTTCGACCTCGTCGTCACCGCTCAGCAGGTCCGCTCCTACAAGCCCGATCCCGCCCACTTCACCGAGTGTGCTCGGCGCATGGGCGGCAAGCGCGGCTGGGTCCACGTCGCCGCGAGCCACTATCACGACGTGGCGCCGTGCATCAAAGCGCGGGTACCCGTCATCTGGGTCAACCGCAACAAGGAGACGCTCGACTCCTCGCAGCGCAAGCCCACCGCCGAGGTCCCCAACTTGCGCGAGGCCGCCAAGCTGTTGGGCGTCTCTTAGGGTCGGTCGTGCGGGCAGTCGCCCTGCACGCCGACGTCCTCGTCGCGACCAGCGCGGTCCTGCGAGTCAACTGCGTGCTGGTCCGCAGCGACGACGAGACCTTCATGATCGACTCCCCAGTGCTCCCCGACGAGCTCGATGCGCTGCCCACTCTCCTGGAACAGGCCCGCTTCTCCGCGCCCAGCGGCCTGCTCGCCACGCACGGCGACTGGGACCATCTGCTCGGACGACTCGCGTTCCCTGGAATTGCGCTCGGCTGTGCGGAGAGCACCGCCGCGCGCCTGCGCGGATCGCTGGGCGAAGCCCAGCGCGAGCTACGTGCATTCGATGAAGACCTGCTGATCGAGCGCGACCGTCCACTGGCGCTCGGATCGGTGCAGGCACTGTCCATCCCTGGCCGCTGCGCGATCGGTGAGCGCGAGCTGGAGCTGCATCCAGCTACCGGCCACACCGCCGACGGCATGGCCGTCTTCGTTCCGTGGGCGCGCGTGCTCGTCGCCGGCGACTATCTCTCCACGGTCGAGCTGCCCATGCTCGGCGACGCTGGCGGCGATCTCGACACCTACCTTGCCACGCTCGAGCGTCTGCGCCCGCTCGTGACGCGCGCCGAGCACGTCGTGCCCGGCCATGGGCCTGTCATGGACCGCGAACGTGCGTCGACTGTGTTGGATGAGGATCTTCTCTACCTGCAGGCGCTCTCGGAGCATGGCGCCGATGCGGAACTGCCCGCCGGGCGTCGCACCAAGGTCCAGCGCCGACTGCACGCGGAGAATGTTCTCATGCGTGCGTCTTGACAATCCCTGCCCCGGCGCTCGCTTGCGCATATCCACGACTTGCCACAGCTGGCTCGGCGGCTTGCTCCAACGTACGGACCACCTGCTCGGCAAAGCCGCTCCAGCTAAAGGCGGCGGCGCGTTCGCGCGCCCGTCGGCTGAGCTCGGCTCGCCGCTGCTGATCGCCGAGCAAGCTCTCCAGCGCGAGGGAGATGTCCGATACACGCCGCGGGTCGACATATGCCACCGCATCTCGTCCGACCTCGGGGAGCGATGAGACATTCGAAGTGAGAACAGCCGCGCCTGCCGCCATCGCCTCCAGCACCGGCAGGCCGAAGCCCTCACCGAGAGATGGATAGCAAAACACTGCGCAGCGCCTATACAGCTCGGCCAGCATCGCGTCCGAGACATATCCAAGCATCGTGCAGCCGTGCAGTAAGTGCAGCGCCATCAACGTCTCGTCGGTCTCCCACCCGCGGGCGCCGACCACCACCAGCGGATGTGTGTCCTTCAGCGCCGCCGGTAGGCGCCGGTACGCGTAGACCAGCCGCGGGAGGTTCTTACGCGGCTCGAGCGTTCCAACCGCCAGGACGAACCCCGACCCGGGCAGGGCGGCTTCCTCCTGGGAAGTCAACGGAGCCATGTCGAGCGTTCGTGCGACGCCAAGTGGCGCGACAGTCGTACGCGCCGCCGTTTGCGGATAACGCTCGTTCAGGGCGTCGGCGGTCGTGTGGGAGATGGCGATAAACGCCGCCGAGCGGCGTACCGCGAGTCCCAGTGTGAGACGCTCGATGGCCACTGAGCGTCGATTGGGCTTCATCGACGGGTCGAAGGCAACCAGGTCGTAGACGATCGGCACGACGGGGATGGACATCAGCCAGGTCGTCAGGTAACTGTTGCTCGAGAGAAAGACGTCACATTCACGACTGGAGCGAACGGCGGCATGAGCGTTCCACCAGGGGTCCGCGACGGGCAGGAGCTCCCATGTGAAGCGCTCGTCCAGCGGCTCATCCCAGGGTTTGCGTGCGTAGCAGCGGTAGCTGTGATCCTCGGGTCCTCGCGCCAGCTCTCGCAGCAGCTCCCGCACGACGCGACCTCGTCCCGCCGGGACCTCGGTTGCCGCACGCGCGTCGATCCCGATCGTCAGCCTAAGCGATGGATCCGTAGGCCGGGACGATCTGCGGACCGTCTCTCGGCCCGGTCTCCGAGCGAAGCGAAGACGACCCCCGGCGGTGGTGCGGATTCTGCGATGGGCCGGAGTGACGACATCGTTTTGCGGTTGCACCATAGTCGGACAGCCTTGCGGATCGGCGTCTGGTTTACAAACAATTCGTTCCTTTGTTTCTAATCGAAATGTGGTGAAAGCCTTGCGCCAGAGGCTTGGAAAGCCTGCGCCAGGGGTTTAGGAACCTTGTATCAGAGGCGTAGAACCTCGCATCGGAGGGTTTAGAACCTTGCGCCAGAAGTTAGAAACAGTTAATCAAGAGACAAATCAGGGTAAATCAGGTGTTTGCCTTTACATAAATAGATAAGCTCGCATCGATCTCCGGAAGCGTGTGGAATTGCGGGGATTGTCGGGAAGGTCTCTGCGGTGCTCCTCGTCGCCGATCCATCGGCTGTCTCCGAGGGAGAGCAACACGCGTCGGATCGTGGGCGCCGCGCGCCGTCTGACGCGCAGGCATCGGGCGCTGGTCGCGTTTGCCGAGCTGAGGTGGATCGCGCGCGTGTCATGCGCAAGCACGCTCCCCTAGCCAGCTGTACACAGACGCAAGGCGAGATCGAGATCCTCGTGGAAATGGGAGATCTGCTCATCGAGACCGCCCACATCCATCATCGCGGCGCGCCGGTAGGCGCCCGCGGCCCCCACTGGGCCCAGCAGCCTCGGACGGCTTGTCCTCGCCGAACGCTCGGGTTGCCCCCGAAGCCGCGGAAAGCCCGTAAGCGTGCGGTCGACAGTCAGCCCCGCACTGTCGATCACCGGCTCGCCGGGCCGCAACAGCACCGCTGCCACTGAGCCGATCTGCTTGTCGGCGGCCAGCGGCGCCAGCAGTTGCTCCAGGAATCGTGGCGGGACGATGACGTCGTTGTCGAGCAGCACGATCGCTTCGCCGCTGCCACACGCGATGCCGGCGTTACAGGCGGCGGCATAGCAATGATCGGTGCTGAGCGCAAGCACATCCACGTCGGGAAAGCGCTCGTGGATGGCCGCCGCCGAGCCTTTGGGCGAGGTGCAGCAGTCCACCACGATCGTTTTGTGCGCGAGCGTTTGCACGGCAAGCGCAGCGAGACAGTTTTCGGTCGGCTGTTGGCTTCAGTCCGCTGGGATAACGACATCGACTCCTTGTTCCCACATAGTGAAGGAGTCTCTCGCCTACGGTCCGATAACTCCAGTAATGAGAGGCTTTTGTTTCTGATTTAGAGGCTAGATTTCAGCAGAACCGGTTTCTCCGCTGCGCAAGAACACGCAGCGTGAGCACGACGACATCCTCACCCGGATGTCCTCTGCGGCGCGCGCGTAGCACGGGGCGCGCGTGGCGCACCCCGTAGCTCGGGGAGCACCAGCCGTTCTCGAGCTCGAGTCGCAGTCCCGCTGCCTTGATTGACAGATGCACCCCGCTTGGGAAGCGCACCATCGCGGTGTCGCGATCGAGCTCGACTTGGCTGGGGGCGAGGGGCAGTGACCAGCGCAACAGGTGACTCCCTTCGCTGCGCACCGTGTCCGTTACGGTCACCTCCATGGCGTCGCCGTCGAAGTCGATGCGGCGTTCGTGCGTCGCCGGCGGATTCAGTCGCTCGTAACCATGATGACATCCCACGAATCTTGCACGAGCGCCATCTTCCTCCCATGCGAGCAGCTCGGCTCGCGTGCGATCTTCCAGCCGGAATGGCCGGTCGATGCGGATGGGGTTCTGCTCGGCTCCGCCGATTTCGAGCGTCGCATGCGCGGCGGTCGCGCGAAACGCCGCTCGCTCGTCCAGGTCGGCGGTATACAGGTAGGTGCCCGAGTCGACGACCAGCGCCTGCTCGCCGTGGCACAGCTCGAACGCGAGCTGATCGCAGTGGGCGTGAGCGCCAAGGCCGCCGAGGCCCACGTCACCGCAGCGGACGATCGCATACAGTGCGCCGGAGCGCATCACAAACCAGCCGCCGTGCGGGAACGCCGCGTGCCCTCCGGCCGGCGGCATGTGGTCTTGACCGGCCTGCGCAAAGAGGTGATCGTGGCGTCGGTGCTCACGCGTCCCGTAGTCGCCGAGCGGGAGCAGACGCCCGTCATCGGCGTCGCCGATCTGGGGTGCGAGGCCGTCGGGACGGGTGTAGGCGACAGTGAAGTCCAGCATGCGATCGAGCCGCTCGCCCGCCTGCGATGGCACACATCCGGGCGCCAGCGCCTGCGCTGCCTGCAGTCCGCACACGAACAGCTCGCTGACGAGCCGGTGGTACTGGATCGAAGCCTCGTGATCGCAGCCGTCCTCGCGCACCTGGTGGGTGAGCTCTGTGACCGCCTCGCGCGTGGCCCACTCAGCCCACGATCGGCCCTCCGCACTGGCGGAGAAGACCGCGGCGATCGGCAACAGACCGACAACATCGGCCAGATAGTGATTGCCCCTGGTGGGCGCTTGCTCGAGGTGCGAGCGGATGAACCGGCCGTGGAGCAACAGCGAGGCGAGCACCTCATCGATCCAAGGGATGGCGGCGTCACCCCCGTTACCGGCGATGAGCACGAGCGTCGCGACCCAGTTGGCAGCGCGAATCGCGACATCCATCGTGCATGCCCAATTGACGCCGAACTCGCATGGGTTGGTCTCGACCCAGGCATGCAGCTGCGCTCCGACCTCGTCCAGATAACGCTGCTCGCCCGTCAGCCGGAAGGCCGCCGCCAGCAGCGGCAGATGCTGACAGCGTGACAGCTCCCACGGCACCTTGACGTCGGAATCGTCGGGATAGGAGATCGTTATACGCGAGTGGTGCTTCAACTGCCAGCGCCGTCCGGTCTTGAAGTCGCATTGCCAATCGATCCGCGGGCCGAGCTCGGTAGGTCCCGAGCCGAGCAGGTCAAAGACGTGCGCCGCAACTGTGTCCGCGCGATCAAGCAGAGCCTCGCGCCGACCCGCGTCGAGTGCGGCGAGCGAAGCTTCAAACTGCCGAACCGTGGGCAGCGCACGGAGCGCGGGACCGCGCAAGGCTTCAGCTGCGGTGAGACCGCCAAGCACTGTGCTCAGCTCCCCCGGCCGCACCCGCAGCGGGTGGATTGTGAGCCATCCGCTGCGTCCACGCATGGTAGCCGCGCGCACGAGCAACCGCGTCAGGGCAAGAGCGCCTCCCAACGCACCCAACTCGCGCCACTGGCGGAGTCTTTCACGCAGCCGGCCGGCCCAGAGGCCGAACGCGTTGCTCGGGTCAGGCAACTTCGGCCAGCTCGTTGCCGGCGATCCAGTGGTCATACCAGGCACTCACGTTGTAAAGGTTCCATAGGTGAAATCCCCAGTTCATCCGCCCGGCTCGATGTGCGGTCCACATCGCATCGATCGCGTCGTAGTCGAGCAGACCACGCTCAGCCAGCGCACTGTCACGGATTTGACGCTGCACCGCGTAGCCAAGCGTGCCTTTGAGCCACTCTGCGACAGGTGCGCCAAAGCCCTGCTTGGGCCGGTAGACGATGTGCTCTGGCAGCAGAGTTCCGGCGACGGCTTTCTTCAGCAGCCACTTGCCCGTGCCGCTGCGAATCTTCATGCACGGAGGCAGCGCGAGTGCGAACTCGACAAACTCGTGATCGAGAAACGGCACGCGCGCCTCGACCGAGGTCCCCATTGTCATCTTGTCGACACGCATGAGCAAGAGCTCGGAAAGTCGTTGCTTGAGCTCGAGGTAGGTCATCTTTTGCAACAGGTCGGCGCCTGGCAGCTCACGCTCGGCGTCATCCCAAAATCTCCGCACGATCTCATAAGAGTCCAGTTGCTCTGGGCGATCGTGCGCGAGCACACGACTCTTGAGCTCGCCCTGATAGCAGATTGCGCCTCCCCAGAATGGGAGACGTCCGGCTGCCACCTCTGCGACCGCGAGCGCTTGCGGTTCGCCACGACCGATCCCGCGTGCCAGCCCGCTCACGGCATTTGCGGTCCAGCGGCGCAGCGGTCCCGGCATGTATTGGAACGGCTCCAAAAAGCGACGTCGAAGGCGTGCTGCTTGGATGTACCCGTCGTATCCGTGGAACAGCTCATCGGAGCCCTCGCCCACCTGCACGACGATCGTCCCGTTGTCACGAGCGAGCTGGGACACGTAATGCAATGGGACGCATACCCAGTCGGCAATCGGCTCATCTTGCTGGAAGATCATCTGTGGCAGAAAGGCGGCAAGGTCGGCCTCTCCGATCACCACCTCGTGGTGGTCGGTCTCGTAGAGGCGAGCGATCTCGCGGGCGTACCGCAACTCGTTGTACTGCTCGTGCTCGTTGAAAGCAACAGAGAACGTTCGCACCGGATCGCTTGTCATTTTTGACATGAGCGCGACGTTGGTCGACGAGTCGACCCCACCGGAGAGAAACACTCCGAACGGAACATCGGCCATCATGCGCTTGCGGATCGACTTGTGCAACAGATCGAGCAGCCGCTCTTCGAGCTCCAATTCGTGGAGGCCGCGTAGTTCCTCTACGGCATGTGGCGACATCGGTGTCCAGTACACGTCCCGCTCGACCCTGCCATCTGCGTGCACAACCATGCGCTCTGCCGGTGCGAGCTTGCGGATACCGGTGAACATCGTCAGCGGGGCGGGTGTGCAGACGAACGTGAGGTAGTGATAGAAGGCTTCCTCGTCGAGATCAGGCGTGATCGCCGGATGCTCGAGCAGCGCCTTGATCTCCGAGCCGAACAGAAACCCTCCGGGTCGCTGCGCATAGTAGAGTGGCTTGATGCCGAGACGGTCTCTGGCGAGAAACAGCTTTTCATCAACGCGATCCCAGATCGCGATCGCGAACATCCCGTGCAGCCGCTCGACGCAGCGCACGCCTTCCTCCTCGTAGAGGTGCACGATCGTCTCGGTGTCTGAATGGGATCGGTAGCGGTGACCTTTGGCCTCGAGCTCTTTCCGCAGCTCCGCATGGTTGTAGATCTCACCATTGAACGTGATCCACACGCGGCCATCCTCGTTGCTCATCGGGTTGCGTCCCGCGGGCGAGAGGTCGACGATCGCCAGGCGCCGGTGGCCCAGCGCCACGCACCCTCTGGTGGTAGGCCAAGATCCCAGGCCGTGATCGTCGGGCCCCCGATGAACCATGACGTCGCACATGGCCGCGACCGTCCGCTCGCTCGCGTCGAATGCATTCGAGAGGGAGAGGATCCCGCAAATACCACACATGCCGTCAGTGTCCTCTAGCGCAATACTCGCGGGTAGGATTGGAGATGCTCGCGGCTGGGAACGCCCTCACTATTGCCCCCGGGCCCAGTGACGGCGATCGCGGTGCCGGCGGCGATCGACTCGATTGTCGCCAGCGCGACAGACTGAGCGATGTAGGCGGCGTCGATGCCGGGCGTGAACGGCGCCTCTCCGCGGCACGCGGCCAGCACGCCCGCCAGCAGCGCGGCGTGGCCCTTGTCGGCACGGCGTTTCCGCACAGTGTGCTTGCCGCTGGGGCCATACGACGTGAGCGCCCGAAAGTCGTCTAGCGTCCAGGCTCGTCCGCCCCGCAGCACCTCGATCCGCTCCTTCGGCAGCTTTTCTGCGCCGACCCCGGAGTAGTGGATCGTCCCGACAGACCCGCCTGAGTAGACGATCGTCACACTGGCGCTCTCCACAGTGCGCAACGCTTCCGGAGTGGGCAGCGCAGCGGCGAGCACGCGCTCGGGCGTGCCACAGAGCCAGTTGACGAAGTCGAACATATGGCAGGCCTCGCCGAGCAGACGTCCCCCGCCGGTCAGGGGGTCGTTGAGCCAGTGCTCGGGTGGCAGTCGCGAGTTGACGCGATAGATCACGTGAAAAGGGCCGTCGATGGCCGACGCCTGCGCGTGCAGAGACGCCGCCACCGGGGCGAACGGGCGGTTGAAACCGATCGCCAGCCGCCCGTTGTCCTGACTGGCCTTCCAGACGGCGTCGATCTCTTCACGCGTGAGCCCGAGTGGCTTCTCCACGAGCACGGCCTTGCCGGCTTCAAGCGCGGCTATCGCGATCTCTGCGTGGCTGTCGTGACGTGTTCCTATCACCACGAGATCGATGTCGGGATCGGCGAGCGGCGCATGCCAATCGGTCGCGAGGCGCGCACCTTGGGCAAGCCGGGCAGCCCGACTCGCGGTTGTTGCACTACGAGTCACCACCGTCTTGATGTGCACATCCGGATCGGCTTGCAGATTCGGTAGATGGACTCCCGTCACGAACCCACCAGCTCCGATCAGCGCCACACACACCCTGTTATCGCCGCGAACGTTCGTGCTCGGACTGGCGTTGGTCCTGCGGATGAGTGGAGCTGGCGCCCCGATGTCGATCGCAGGGTCGGCGTCATAGACAAGCACAGCCGCAAGCGGTGGCTCGGAGCCTTTGATTGCCGTATAAGCCCTCATCGCCTGGTCGATTGGGACTTCCAGGTCAACGAGCGGGTCGATGTTCACATGGTCGCTGCCGAGCAGGCGCAGGAACTCGCCCATGTTGCGATTCTCCGTCCAGCGTATGTAAGCAAGCGGGTAGTCGATTCCGTGCTCCTCGTAGCTTGGGTCATAGCGACCGGGGCCGTATGAGGTTGAGATGAGGACGTCGGCCTCTCGCGTGTAGAGCGGGCCACGCTCGAAGTGGAGCCCAACATCGCCCACAACAACAAGTCGACCCTTGTGTCGGAGCAAGCGCGCCGCGTCGTTGACGAGCGTACTCGACGGAGAAGAGGCGGTAATCAGGACGGCGTCTGCGCCTACTCGATCGCTCCAGGCGTCGATCGCCTCTGCCGCCTGGTCTGGAACCGAGACGAGCTCTACCCCCAGCTCTAAAGCCAGCTGCCGTCTCTCGCTGTTGGGCTCAACCCCGGCGACCCGTGCACCGCTGGCCCGCAAGAGCTGTACGGCGAGCAGCCCCAGAAGGCCGAGACCGACGACTACGACTCGCTCACCGAGTGTGGGCTCGGAGCGACGCACGCCCTGCAGCGCGATCGCTCCAAGCGTCGTAAAGGCCGCATCGCGCAAACTGACAGAGTCAGGAACACTCGCGACCAGATTGGCCGGTACGGACACGATCTCGGCGTGGCTGGCGTGGCCTGCTCCGGCGCAGGCGACGCGCTGCCCGACGCGCAGGCCTGATGTGCCACCGGTATCGAGCACGATCCCGGCGCATGAGTAACCGAGCGCTGTGTCCGCAGCGCTCGTCCCGCGCGCGAGCGCGATCGTGTCGCTCACGCCATGCTCACGTATGTGTTCAAGCGCCTTTCGCACCAGGGCCGGGTTGCGCAAGGCGCGCAGCGGCGCCGATCCTTCGCTTCCCATACTGACCGCGGCCCGCTCGGTTCCGCTCGAGATCACCGAGGCCGCATTACCGACGAGCACGCGGCCAGCCGTCGGTGTGGGTGCGGTCAGATCCAGCAGCTCGATCTGACCGCGGCGAAGAACAACTTGGCGCATCGCGCAAGCTTAGCTGTGCTCTATTTCCGATTTTGTCTCTGATTAAATTATTTTAGTGCCTTATATTCTTCTGATGCAGAAGAGCTCGAGGATACTGGCCCTTGTCGGGGCAAGGCCGAACTTTATGAAGACGGCGCCGGTGCTTGCCGAGCTTGCACGTCGCGGCGAATGCTTTGAGAGCATTCTCGTCCACACCGGGCAGCACTACGACGACTCGATGTCGAGCATTTTCCTGGAAGAGTTGGGCGTGGGCGAGCCCGATTATCTGCTCGACGCCGGATCGGGCACGCACGCTCGGCAGACGGCCCTGGTGATGGAGCGACTCGAGCCGCTGCTCGAAAGCGTCCGTCCCGACATGGTGCTTGTTCCCGGGGATGTGAATTCGACGCTGGCCGCTGGGCTCGTGGCTGCCAAGCTCGGTATTCCGGTCGGACACATCGAGGCGGGCCTGCGCAGCTTCGACCGCACGATGCCCGAGGAGCTCAACCGAATCGTCACCGATCATCTCTCCGACATGCTTTTCATTCACTCGCCGGAGGCGCGTGAGAATCTCAGGGACGAAGGCTGCGAGGCGGCCCGGATCCATGATGTCGGAAACACGATGATCGACACGCTGGTTGCGATGCGAGGGCGCATCGCACAGATTGACGCACCCGCCAGTCATGGTCTCGAACGCGGCGCCTATCTGCTCGTGACGCTGCATCGCCCTGCGCTGGTCGACGGGGAGCTGCTGGCCGACGCTGTTGCCGCACTGGCGGGTGTCGCACGAGAGCTGCCGGTCGTCTTCCCGGTCCATCCGCGCACCCGCCACGCGATCGAGGCCAGCGGACTGGACGTTTACGACGGCCTACGTCTGCTCGAGCCGCTCGGCTACATCGAGTTCCTCAGTCTGCTCGAAGGCGCTGCGGGGGCGCTGACCGATTCCGGTGGCATCCAAGAGGAGACCACCTATCTCGGCGTTCCGTGCTTCACGCTGCGTGACAACACCGAGCGTCCGGTCACATGCACACTCGGCACCAACACACTCCTCGGACTCGCGCCAGACCGGATCGCCGAGGTTCCTTCACTGCTGGCGGCCTACGACCGTCAGACCCACACGGTGCCCGGTTGGGATGGCGCGGCGGCTGGGCGAATAGTCGATGTTCTCGAAAATGAACTCACTCATGTGAGCCGAGCGTCAGACACTGTACTCATTTCAACATGAAACAGTCTGCGTCCGCCCGATGACCGCTCCCCATCGAGTTCTCGTCGTCACCTACCCCTACCCGCCGATGCCGTCGGTGGGAGGCAATCGCTGGCTTGCGATGGCAAAGTATCTGCGCCGCGCCGGTTATGACGTGACAATTCTCACCACGGCGGCGTTTGGTCGGATGGGAGCGGCCGATGAGACTGGCGTCGTGCGGGCAAACGATCTCATGGCGGCGCGCTGGCTGCGGACGCTGCTGCGCAGGCCGTCGCTGCCGGTGGGCGGTGAGACCGCTCCGGTTGACAAGCCCGTGCCGGGCGTGATCACGAAGACCATCGTGCCCGACCACCATCTCCTCACCTGGGTTCCGCTCGCGGTCCCGGTTGCGCGCGCTCTGCACCGTGCGCAACCGTTTGACTGCATCGTCACGACCTCCGCCTATGAATCGACACACCTCCTGGCTTTGACACTTGGTCGCCGCCGCC
The DNA here is from genome assembly GCA_963705245.1 of uncultured Solirubrobacterales bacterium. GTDB lineage: Bacteria > Actinomycetota > Thermoleophilia > Solirubrobacterales > Solirubrobacteraceae > Palsa-744. Next base: position 1,356,656 of record OY970062.1, read on the forward strand.
CCGCATGGGTCGCCGACTTTCGCGACGGTTGGACGTTTCACCCCTGGAAGGATCCGTTTCCGACTCGACTGCAGACAAGCATCGACCGTTGGCTCGAGGCACGCGTGGTGCGCACCGCGGAGCGAGTTTCCGTCGTCGAGCGGCCGGTCGGAGACGATTTTCGAAAGCGTTTCGAAGTGGGCGTGACTCATGTGCCCAACGGCTGGGACCCCGAGCTAGCGATGGAGAGACGCGAAGACGAGCTTCCGGATCTGCCCGAGGATCGGGTCGTGCTGGTCCACACGGGGCGGATGCTCGGCGTCTGGGGCCGCAGTCCGCGACCCCTGCTGGACGCGCTCGTGCGCTTGCGCGCGGAGCAGCCCGAACTCGCGTCCCGACTGCTGCTCGTGCTGGCGGGGCGGCGAGACCAGGAGGAGCACGAACTCGTCGACAGCTACGCGCTCGGCGAACTTGTGCGGCAGGTCGGCCAGCTTTCCCGCGGCGGTGCGATGGCGCTGCAGCGCAGAGCCGATGTGCTGGTCCTGCTCACCGCCCCGGATCTCGTTTGGGAGCTTCCCCACAAGGTGTTCGAGTACATCGGCGCGCGCCGACCGATTCTCGCGCTCGCCGACGGCAACGAGGCGGCGCGTGTCGTGCAGGAAACCGGCACCGGCATCACCGTCCCGCCCTGCGATGGCGATGCCATCGTCGCAGCCCTGGCCGCCGCCGCCCGAGGCGAGCTTGCCGTGGCGTGCAAACCCCATAACACCGAGCGCTATGTATATCCAGCGCCCGCTGAGGTGATGGCCGCCGAGATCGAGCGCGCGATCGCCATCCGTTCGGCTCGCCGCACGCCCGTCACCGCACTCTCGAGCTCAAGGAGCTCCTGATCGAGCTCGACAGGCAGTCCTGCCGAGCTGGATGTTCACCTTGATTAACAGCTCTCCTCATCCGCTGATACCGACGCCGGGTTCCCGGCCACACAGGGGCTTCATTGCTCGTTTGATTCGTCGTCGACACATTGGGCAGATTGCCAATGTCACCAGAATGGATCGCGGTCGCCTTTCCTTGACTTTGTCTACGTTGCGATGGCTGCTGGTGAAATCACCTTTACCGACCCAGCATGTGGCGGCGCGTATTATTTTTTCACCTAATGTAAAGTCTCGCCTGGTGCGCCGACTCCCGGCATTTACTGCTGCTTATCCTGACGGACGGAGGTTCAGAGTTGCTGCTGGCGACCATGTGTATGCGCACCTCTTCACCGGCGAGGAATACGAGCCCTCCGTCACCGCCGCTGTTCGAGATCTGCTGCGTCCTGGTGACTTTGCTATCGACATCGGTGCTAACCATGGCTGGTTCACGCTGGTCATGGGATATCGGGTGGGTATCAACGGCTGCGTCTGGGCCATCGAGCCATTGCCGCCGACATTCCTCGGGCTGCAAACCAATGTGTATTCAAACCCGGGCTTGCCAGTTCGCACGTTTCAACTCGCGACCGGGGCTCACAATGAAGAGTTGGATCTTCACCTGTTCTCAGGATTGCCGCATGGACATGCATCTGCGTCCACGCTTGGACGTACGGACTTTACGACCTATCGCGTCGATGTGAGAATGCTCGATTCGCTGATAGGGGAGGCGAAAGGATCGCTGCCCGCGCTCATCAAGCTGGATGCTGAGGGATCGGAGCTTGCCACCCTGCGCGGTGCGACGGGGCTGATTGGCTCGAGCAGCCCGCCGATCTGGGTCATTGAGGTCAACTACTTCACAGCCGCAGCGTTTCGATTCAGGCCGGTGGAGATGGTGGAGCTCCTGCGAGCTGCTGGCGATTATCAAATCTATCGAGTAGTCGAGAGTGGGCTCGCGGTAGAGACGGATTTGGCACGTGCACCAGATGGCGTAATGTGGGTCTGCATTCCCGCCTTCCACAGTGAGCGCCTACGCGCCCACGAGCCAGCTGGTGGCGGTCTTTGACACACGGCTCAGGACACTAATGAAGGGCCTTTGTTGCTGATAGGCCCGTCACATGCTTGAGTCCGCGCTCACGATCGTCGCGATCGGCGCGCCCGCCGCGATCGGCGCGCCCTCTGAGATCGGCAACTCGGCGATCGTCCCGGCCTTGTGGGCGGTGATCTCGTTCTCCATCTTCATCGCCTCGATGATGCACAGCAGCTGGCCTTCGGTCACGGTGTCACCCTGTTTGACCAGCACCTTCCACATGTTCCCCTGCAACGGCGACTGCAGCGTGTCCGGACCGCCGCCGGCGGTGCTCTTCCGCTCGCCGCGCTTGGGCGCCCTGCGCCCGCTCGCGCCCGCCGTGCCGTTCGGTGCAGCGCCAGCGCCAGCGCCAGCTCCCGCGGCGAACGGCAGGGTGGGCGGGTCTCCTATCACGCGCACGTCGAAGCGCTTGCCCGACACCTCGACCTCATAGGAGCGCTGCACCTTCTCCTCCGCTTGATCCTCGTCTGCGACGCTGGTCGCCTCGGGTGCTGGGAAAGCGAGCGTCTTCAGCCAACTCTTGTCCTCCAACAGGTCTCTGCACGTCTCGCCCTTGGCCCATTGCTCAGTCGCGAGCAGCGCCTTGTGGAACGGGATCAGCGTCTTCAGGTGCTCGATCTCGTATTCGTCGAGCGCGCGCAGCATCCGCGCGGTCGCCTGCTCGCGGTCAGCGTCCCAGACGATCAGCTTGGCGACCATCGGGTCATACATCGGCGAGACTTCTCCGCCCGCCTGCACGCCCGAGTCGACGCGCACGCCCGGCCCCGTCGGCTCGCGATAGGCGCCGATCTTGCCCGGCGCCGGAGCGAAGTTCTTCGAGGCGTCCTCGGCGTTGATCCGGCACTCGATCGCGTGCCCGCGCAACTCGATCTCCTCCTGCGTATAGGACAGCGGCTCGCCCGCCGCAGCCCGGATGCCCTCCTTGACGATGTCGATACCCGTCGTCATCTCCGTCACACAGTGCTCGACCTGCACGCGCGTGTTCATCTCGAGAAAGAAGTACTCCGGCTCCTGGTTGGGTGGGCTTCCAGTCATCGAGAACAGACCCTCGATCGTGCCTGCACCGACGTAGTCGACGGCCTTGGCCGCGTTCACGCCGATCTGGCCGATGCGCGCGCGCATCGCCTCGTCGACGACCCACTCCGGCGCCGGGGACTCCTCGATCACCTTCTGGTGACGGCGCTGGATCGAGCAGTCGCGCTCGCCGAGATGGATGACGTTACCGTGGCGGTCCGCGAGCACCTGCACCTCGACGTGGCGCGGGTCGTGCAGGTAGCGCTCGAGGTAGACCGTTCCGTCGGAGAAGAACTTCTCGCCTTCGCGGCTCGAGCCCTCGAAGGCGCCCTCGAGCTCGTCCTCGCCGAGCGCGACGCGGAAGCCCTTGCCGCCACCGCCCCCAGCCGCCTTGACCGCGACCGGGAAGCCGATCTCGTCCTTGGCGATACGCAAGGCGTCGGCGACCGTCTCGACCGGCTCGGTCGTCCCCGGCACGATCGGCACGCCCGCCGCCTGCATCAGCTCGCGCGCTCGCGTCTTCGAGCCCATCGCCTCGATCGCGCTCGCCGGCGGCCCGATGAAGACGATCCCCGCATCCGCACACGCTTGCGCGAATGGCGCGTTCTCCGCGAGGAATCCGTATCCCGGGTGGATCGCCTCGGCGCCCGAGCGCTTGGCGACGTCGAGGATCTTCTCGACGCTCAAGTAGTTCTCGGCCGCCGGCCCCTCACCGAGGTTGTACGCCTCGTTGGCGCGCTTGACATGCACCGCGTCACGGTCGATCTCGGAATAGACAGCGACGCTCGCGATCGCAAGCTCCTGCAGCGCCCGCGCGATCCGCACCGCGATCTCGCCGCGATTGGCAATGAGTACCTTGCTGAACATTGGCCGCGGAAGGTTATCCGACCGGCTTCCTGAAGCGGCTTCTCCGAGCGGTTGGCCGTCCATGAGCGCTCTGCAGCCCACTTTGTCAGCGGGGATAAGCGTCCTTTTGCGATCGCCGTCAATCAGCGCACGCGTGCTGCCGCGGACACCGAGCAGCACTCGGCGCCCCGCCCGGTCTCGGCACCCTCAGCCCGCTGTGATCATCCCCGCGCCGACAGTCTCGTTGCTGGACTCGTCGATCAGGATGAAGCTGCCGGTGCGGCGGTTGCGCTCGTATGGGTCGAACACGAGTGGGACACTGGTCCGCAGACGCACGCGACCGATGTCGTTGAGCTCGAGCTCCGCCGGAGGCTCGCCGGTTCGCTCGAGGGTGTGCACGTCGATACGGTCGCGCAGCTCGTCCACGACCGCATTTGCGCTGCGTGAAGTGTGCTTGACCAGGTAGCGCCCGCCGGAGCGCAGGGGGGCCTCGCTCATCCAGCAGATGTCCGCCTCCAGCTCGCGCGCGACCGTCGGGGCCTGCTCGGGCCGGCAGATCAGCTCGCCGCGCGAGATATCGAGCTCGTCCTCGAGTAGCAGCGTCACCGACATCGGCGCAACTGCTTCCTCCAGCTCGCCGTCGAACGTGTCGATCGCGGCGATCCGTGTGCGCCCGCCACCCGGCAGCACCGCCACTTCATCCCCTCGTCGCAAAGCCCCACTCGCGAGCTGGCCGGCGTAGCCGCGATAGTCGCCCGCGGCCAATCCGGATCGATGCCCACCCACCCTGATGACCCACTGCACGGGCAGTCGCGCGGGCGTATCGTCGGGATGGTCGTAAGCGACCTCGACCTGCTCCAGCAGCTCCAGCAGCGCTGGCCCCTGATACCAATCCATCGCCTGCGAGCGGTCGACGACGTTGTCCCCGTTGAGCGCCGACATCGGGATGTAGATGATCTCGTACTGCTCGCCCGCCCTGCGACCGCCTTCTCGCAGGCTCGGCGCGAAGCTCTCGAACTCCTCGCAGATCTCTAGGAAGCGCTCTTGGGAGTGCTCGACAAGGTCCATCTTGTTGACCGCCACGACGAGCTTGGGGATGCCGAGCAGTGCGCTGATGTAGGCGTGGCGCTTGGATTGCTCGAGCACGCCGTGGCGGGCGTCGATCAGCACCACCGCGAGATCGGCCGTCGAGGCGCCCGTGACCATGTTGCGGGTGTACTGCTGGTGGCCCGGGCAGTCGGCGATGATGAACCGTCTGTTAGACGTGGCGAAGTAGCGGTACGCCACGTCGATCGTGATCCCCTGCTCGCGCTCGGCCCGCAGCCCGTCGGTCAGCAGCGCGAGGTCGAGCGCCCCCGCGCCCCCGCGCCGCTCGCTCGCCTGCGCAACATGTTCGAGTTGATCCTCGAACACCTGCTTGGTGTCGTACAGCAACCTTCCGATCAGCGTGCTCTTGCCGTCATCAACCGAGCCCGCGGTTGTGAATCGCAGCAGATCGAGGGTCATGTCCGATAGCCCCTGAGAGGGTCGTGAGTCGAGCTGGACAAGGACGCAGCGAGCGTGGCGTGCTCGGCACGCGAGCTGGCCGAAACGGGGATGCGAGCCGAAGGCGAGTGTCTCCCGGCTTCGGTAAGGACGCAGTATGGCGAAGTGCTCACGGCCATCTCAGAAGTACCCGGCCTTCTTGCGGTCCTCCATGGCGGCCTCGGTGACGCGATCGTCGGCTCGGGTCTCTCCGCGCTCGGTGATCCGTGTCGCGGCGATCTCCGTGACGACCTCGTTCAACGTGGCGGCCTGGGAGCGCACGCCGCCGGTGCAGCTCATGTCCCCGACTGTGCGGTAGCGCACCGTCTCTGAGAACACCTGCTCACCGTCGATCAGCTCGACCCCCTCACGCCATGCATACAGCATCCCGTCGCGCTGAAACACCTGACGTTCGTGAGCGAAATAGATCGAGGGGACCTCCAGCTGCTCCTGGTCGATGTACTCCCACACGTCGAGCTCTGTCCAGTTCGAGATTGGAAAAACCCTGACGTTCTCACCCTTCTTGATACGGCCGTTGTACAGATTCCACAGCTCCGGGCGCTGGCTCTTGGGATCCCACTGCCCGAAGTCGTCGCGGAAGGACATGATCCTCTCCTTCGCCCGCGCTCTCTCCTCGTCCCGTCGGGCTCCCCCGAACGCCGCATCAAAGCCATGCTCGGTGATCGCATCCAGCAGCGTGACCGTCTGCAGTTTGTTACGCGACGCGCGCGGCCCGGTCTCCTCGATCGCCCTGCCACTGTCAATCGAGTCCTGCACGCTGGCAACGATCAGCCGCTCGCCAAGCTCCGCGACGCGCCGGTCGCGAAACTCGATCACCTCGGGAAAGTTGTGCTCCGTGTCGACATGCATGAGCGGGAACGGGAACGGCCCCGGACGAAACGCCTTCTCGGCCAGGCGCAACAACACGATCGAGTCCTTCCCGCCGCTGAACAGCAACACCGGGCGCTCCAGTTCCGCGGCGACCTCACGCATCACGTGAATAGCCTCGGACTCCAACGCCCGCAGGTGGCTCAGCTGAGGCCCTGTCGCGATGCTCATAGGTTGATGGGCTCTACGTGCAGACCGCACTCCGTCTTATCCGTCCCCGCCCAGCGACCCTCGCGGCCGCTTCCCGGCTGGGTGCAGGGCGCGCAGCCGATCGACTCGTAGCCCTGGTCATGCAGGGGGTTGTACGGGAGGTCCCGCTCGTGGATGCGTCGCCACAGATCCTTGTCGGTCCAATGGGCGAGCGGGTTGTACTTCCACAGGTTCCGGCTCTCGTCGCGTTCGATCAGCTCCGTCGCGGCCCGCGTCGGTCCCTGCTCGCGCCTGATACCTGTGATCCAGCCCTCGGCTCCGCGCAGGGCCTGCTCGAGCGCCTGCACCTTCGCGGCCGAGCAACAGTGCTCAGGACCCGTCCACGGTCCTCCCGTCCCGTCCGTCCCTGAGGCGTCCTGCACCTCGATGCTGATCCCATAGCGTTCCTCGAACTCGCGCCAAGTCTGGAGCGTCTCTGCAAACAGCACACCCGTGTCGATCGTCACGATCCTGACCATGTCCGTCTGTCCGTGGCCGATACGCAGCAACTCGTCCAGCAGCACCGACTCCTCCTTCTGGAAGCTGCACAGCAGCACGGCTCGTTCGCCGTGCCTCGTGGCCTCGCTCAGCGTCTGTGATAGCCCGACCGCGGGGTCCAAAGGAGAAGGTGCGTCGATCGTGTCGCTCTGCGAAGGGGTCATGGGTTTGGCGAGGGTGAGGGGTTCAGGTTGTGGGTCATGGGTTTGGCGAGGGTGAGGGGTCTAGCGAGGGGGTGAGGGGTTCAGGTTGTGGGTCATGGGTTTGGCGAGGGTCATGGGTCTAGGTTTGCATGTCCCGGCAGGTCTATACCGCGCACTCGCCCTCGCCGCGAATGACTTCGAACGGGACGTTCCGATTCCAGTCGATGAACGTATTCATTGTCTCCAGCTCGAAGTCAACCGGCATCGACAGATCCTTGACGAGGCTCTCCAGCTCGGTCGTGCCGACGCGCTCGACGAACCCGTTCCACTCCTCGCCCTCCTCGCGGTTGGCCTCGTAATGGCCGATCCAGCGCTCGATCGCGTCTGGCACCCGCTTGGAGGGCAAACGCAGCTTCAACCGCGTGCCGAACTTGACCTCGCCGCCTTCGAACACCCCGCCGACATGAGGGATGTAGGCGGGGATCGTATGCTCCCCGACTTTGATCGACGCCCCGGTGAACCCGATGCTGCCGACGTGATGCTGGCCGCAGCCGTTCGGGCAGCCGCTGATCTTGACGTTCAGCTTGCGCGTGAGCTCATCGGTGATGTCGAGCGCTTCGATCCGCTCCTGCACGGCCTGGTTGAGACCCATCGAGCTGGTGATCCCGAGCTTGCACGAATCGGTTCCGGGGCACGACACGATGTCGGTGATCTCGCGCGAGCCGGCGTCGCCGAGGCCCAGCTCTGACAGAGCTCGCCACACGTCGTACACGCTCTCCTGGCACACCCACCGCAGCACGAAGTTCTGCTGCACGGTCGTGCGGGCATAGCCGCCCGCGTAGTCGCGCATGATCTGCGCGAGGCCACGGAACTGCTCGGGCGTGAGGTCGCCGCGAGTGATCTTCGCCTCGACCGTCACGTATCCCGCTTGCTTCTGCTCGCGCACGTTCGCGGCCCGAAAGCGTTCGAACTCGGACAGGTCGCCGTTCGGACTGCCATACGTCTGTGGCGGAGCAGGCGCGCTCTCCTGCTCGTCGTCTCCGAACAGCTTGTCTTCGATGGAGAAGTCGCGTTCGGCGACCCAATCGCCCTTGAGCTCCTCCTCGACCTGGCGACGCAGCTCGTCGATCCCGTACTTGTCGACGAACACCTTGATCCGCGCGCGGGCTCGGTTGACGCGCAGCCACTCCTGGCGGTCGAATATCCGAAAGACAGCCTCGGCGATCCGCAGGTAGTCGCCGTTGTCGAGCTCGACGAACTCGTACAGCACCGGCGCCACCCGTGGCATGATCGAGGTCCCGCCGCCCACGAGGATCTCTACGCCGCGCACCGGGCGGGCGGGGCGGGCGGGCTCCCCATCAGTTGCGATCTCGCGCACGCGTGCCCGGAAGGCGATGTCGTGGATGCCGCTGATCGCGCGATCGCGCGGGCTGCCGTCGAACGACGTCTTGATCTTCCGTGGCATTGCTTGGGTCGTGGGGTGGCGCACGAAGTATCGAACGTACGCGCCCGCATAGGGGGTGAGATCAAACAGCTCGTCGGCTGCGACACCCGCCCACGGATCGCCGGTGACGTTCCTGACCGTGTTACCGCAGCCCTCGCGGCTCGACAGCCCCGACTCGCCGAGCTTGCGGATCGCCTGCTCTGCTTCCGGCAAGGGGATGTGGTGCATCTGGATGTTCTGGCGCGTGGTGATGTGGCCCTTGTTCAGGGGCACATACTGCTCGACCACGTCGGCGAACGCCTCCATCTGCTCCGGAGTGATCCCCCCGAACGGCAGCTTCACGCGGATCATCTGCACGTCGGGCTGGCGTTGACCGTAGACACCCTGCTTGAGCCGGAACTTGATGAACTCGTCCTCCGGCGTATCCCCGGCAAGGAATTTCGTGGACTCCGTCTTGAAGTCGTCGAACTCACGCTCGAGGATCGGGATCACGTGCCCAGGGACGTTCTGAAGGACCTCCGGGTCCTCGAGCGTGCCGCGCGGGGCGGCGGGTACGGAAACTGGCTCCATCACGAAACCTCCTGATCCGGGCGGCGCGCCCGGGCTGCTTTCGAAAGTGCCGGCGGTAAGAAAACGATTGAGGCTAAAGCCTAGCGACTTTCAGGTGTTTATCCAAGGATGCGGGACATCGGTCAGATGCGGGACATCGGTCTGATCCTCGCGCGAGACACCTTCGAGCATAGCCGCGCGCGTCCAGGGGTCCAGTCGCTCCGCGCTCCCCTGTGGAACCGGCGAAGTCTCGCGCAGAAACTCCTCCAGCGCGGCGGCGATCGCCGCCGCCTCCTGCGGAGATGCCGGCGGTGTGCTCTGCGGTCCTCCGATTTGCTGTGTGTCCATCCGAGCGCATTGTGCCCGATAGGAGCCGCTCCGGTTGGCCGCCGGGCTGGTTGGTCGCTGGTCCGCTCGGCGTTGGTCGCTGGTCCGCCCGGCTATAGACGGGCGGTTCTATCTTGACAAGCTGTTAGGAACAGGTTATGTTGCTGATGTCCAATTGACGAGCCGCGGATGGGTTCGTCGCTGGCGTTCAGCGCGTTTCGTCGCGATCGGAGGTGGTCGCGACGCTGTGCTGGGGTTGGCGGGGCGAGGAGAGAGGTGGTGTCTTGTTGTTCTTCGTTAGGGGCAGTGACGACAGGCTGACGGGTGAGCCTTCGAGCGCGGTCTTGGCCGCGTGTGGGAGCACCCGGAGCGGACTATGAGGATCGGGGTAAGCATGATTGCGAGGGGACGGGGTCGCAGGGCTGGTCTGGGTGTGCTTTCTGCAGCGATGGGCGCTGTGGTCGCCATGGCGGTTTTGCTTCTCTTCAGCACGGCAGCTTTGGCCGCCGCGCCCGAAGAACCGCTGACAAAGGCCGCAACGGGAGTCACGGCGACCGAAGCGATCTTGCACGGCGAACTGAACCCGAACGTTTCGGGGACCGCGGGCTATGAGTTCACGTACAACACGAATGGCACCTGCGAAGGCACAACGACCGAACTCCAGGCGGAAATCACCGGTAAAGGCCTTCCCGTAGAACAAGCCCTCACGAATCTCGAACCGAGCAAGGAATACAAGTTCTGTGCGGTGGCGACGCATCTCGAAGGCGAAACGCTGGAAGCGAAGCCCGGCGCTCCGCTGTCCTTCAAAACGCTCGCGGCGCCTCCTGCGGTTGAATCCGAGAGCGCTTCTGCTGTGACGCCTTTCGAAGCGCATTTGGAATCGGTGGTGAACCCGAACAACCAGATCACCTCGTGCGAATTCGAATACGGCCTCACGACGGGTTACGGGACCGCTGTTCCGTGCGAACCGGCGAGCCTTGAAGGCTTTGGTGGTCAAGGCGCAGGCCTGACGATCAACGGTCTGACCCCGAGCAAGATCTACCACTTCCGCGTCGTCGTCGAAAACGCCAGCCATGAAAAGACCGACGGCCCTGACACAGAACTCACGACGCTGACACTTGAAGCTCCGATCGTGGACAGCGAAAGCATCTCGGCGCTCCAGAGCACGAGCGTGACGCTCGAAGCGCAGGTCAACCCGAACTACCAGGAAACCCACTACAGCTTTCAGTACGCGACCAATGAAGCATTTACAGGCGCGACGACCGTCCTGGGCAAAGAACCCTTCCTCGCGAGCTTTGGCGATCAGCTGGCAAGCGTCGCGATCACGGGACTCGTGCCACGCACGACCTACTACTACCGAGTGCTCCCCGAAAACGGCGCAGGACCCGCAGCGCCCGCGCTCACAGTGCAGTCGTTCGTCACCCCCGCGACTGCGCTGGTGAGCACCGGCTCCGCGCAGAGCATCACTCGCACGAGCGCGATGGTATCCGGCAGCGTGAACCCCTCGGGGGAGAACACGACTTACCACTTCGTGTTCGTCGAAGCGGCGCAGTATGCCCCCGGCGCGACGGAATGCCCGTCCGAGCAGGCATGCGCCTACGCTGGAGGGCGCGCCACCCAGAATGTTGCGGCCGGCGGCGAACATTCTCCCGTCCCGGCGCAGGCGCAGCTCACCGAACTGAAGCCCGGGGTGACCTATCACTACGCGCTCGTCGCGAGCAACATCGTCGGCACGACGGTCGGTCCGGACATGACACTGACCACGGCGCCGCCAACTCCGCCGCTCGTGAGCACCGGTGGAGCCAGTGGCGTGAGCACCAACACGGCGACGATCACCGGCAGCGTCGACACACAGGGACTGCCGAGCACAGTTCGCTTCGAATTCGGCACGACTCCAGGGGCCGGCTCGTCTGTGCCCGCCACGATCACCGGTGTCTCGGGCGCTGGTCTCACTGTCGCCGCGTCCTTCGCCGGCACGCTTCAACCTGGCGTCACCTACTACTACCGGCTGATCGCAACCAGCATCGACGGGACCTCCTACGGCGCTGAAGGCTCGTTCACCACTGCTTCGCTCCCGCCCGTGGCCTCACCCCCACCGGTGCAGCTGATCCAGTGGCCACCCGCTGTCCTGGCCGCCCTGGCCGCCGCCGAACACGAAACACACGGCACGACAAGCACGAAACCCTCACCCAAGAAACTCACGAATGCGCAGAAGCTGACCAAAGCTCTGGCGGCATGCAAGAAGAAGCCGAAGAACAAGAGGGCGAGCTGCCGCCGCGCGGCCAAAAAGAAATACCGGTGAGCTCGCCGCATCAACCTTTGAGGTGAGTCACATCAAAGCGGGATGTTCCCGTGCTTGCGCCGCGGGCCTGGTTCGCGCTTGGTCTGCAGCGTGTGCAGCGCGGTGATCAGCTTTGGCCGTGTCTCATGGGGCACGATCACGTCGTCGATGTACCCGCGCTCGGCAGCGGTGTAGGGGTTGGCGAAGCGCGCCTTGTAATCCTCCATCAGCTTCTTTCGTCGCTCCTCGGGCGTGGGACTGCCGGCGAGGTCGCGGCGATAGATGATGTTCACCGCGCCCTCCGGTCCCATCACAGCGACCTCCGAGGTGGGCCAGGCGAAGTTGAAGTCGGCAAGCAGATGCTTTGACGCCATCACGTCGTAGGCGCCGCCGTAGGCCTTACGCGTGATCACCGTGAGCTTCGGCACGGTCGCCTCCGTGAACGCATACAGCAGCTTGGCGCCGTGGCGGATGATTCCGCCCCACTCCTGGGCCGTGCCCGGCAGGAAGCCAGGGACGTCGGTGAACGTGATCAGCGGGATGTTGAACGCGTCACAAGTCCGCACGAACCGTGCCGCCTTGGCTGAGGCGTCGATGTCGAGCACACCCGCGAGCTGGGCCGGCTGGTTGCCGACGACCCCGACCGCGAAACCGTCGAGACGGGCGAAGCCGCAGATGATGTTCTTGGCATGGTGCTCGTGCACCTCGAAGAACTCATCGTCGTCGACGATCAGCCGCACGACCTTGCGCATGTCGTACGGCTTGTTCGGGTTCTCCGGCACCACGGTGTCGAGCTCGGGGTCCATACGCAGCGGGTCATCCGTCGGTTGCACGCGCGGGGCCGTCTGCAGGTTGTTCTGGGGCAGAAAACCCATGAGGTAGCGGCAGTCCTCCAGGCACGCGTCCTCATCCTCGGAGGCGAAATGGGCGACGCCCGACTTCGTGTTGTGCGACATCGCGCCGCCGAGCTCCTCGAAGCCGACCTCCTCGCCGGTGACCGTCTTGATCACGTCAGGCCCCGTGATGAACATGTGCGAGGTCTCCTTGACCATGAAGATGAAGTCCGTGATCGCGGGCGAGTAGACCGCGCCACCGGCACACGGGCCCATGATCAGGCTGATCTGCGGGATCACGCCCGAGCACTTGACGTTACGCACGAACACGTCGCCGTACGCGCCCAACGAGACGACCCCCTCCTGGATGCGCGCGCCGCCAGAGTCGTTGATCCCGATCACGGGACAGCCGATCTTGGCTGCGAGATCCATGATCTTGCACATCTTCTCGCCCATCACCTCCCCGAGCGAGCCGCCGAACACAGTGAAGTCCTGGCTGAACACGCACACGGTCCGTCCTTCGATCGTGCCATGTCCGGTTACGACCGCGTCGCCCCAGGGCCGATTCTGCTGCATGTCGAAGTCGTAGGTCCGGTGGCGTACGAACGTGTCCAGCTCCTGAAACGAGCCTGGGTCGAGCAGCTTCTCGACGCGCTCTTCGAGCGGTGTACTTGCCGCGTGCGTGCTGCTTCGCCTCCGCCTCCGGCGCTGAGTGCAGGGCAGCCTCGCGCAGCTCTTGCAGTTGCGCGAGCTTCTCCTCGTAGGTCTCAGGCGCCTTCTGGCGTGGTGGGCGTCTGTGCCCGCTGCGAGATGTGGCAAGCAGCGCGGCATCGGTCTGACGATCGTGTGAGCTCGAGGCCATAGAACGCGGATCTTATCCGTGGGCTCGTGCCCGGGTGGTTCTCGAGATGGACTTAGACCCGGGGATGAGCTCAGGACCGCGAGAACGGCCGGTGATGTGCCGCGCCGAGGCGGTCGAGTACGCCGGTGAGCACCGCTGTGGTCTGCTCTTCGAGCTCCGCGAGCTCTGTCGAGATATCCATCTCTGGTGCTCTCTCGTCTGTCGGTACGCTCTCCTCGGCCGCCGGCCCCGGCTCATCGGTCGCGGCTGCCTCAATCGGCTCGGTCTCGACAGTTTGAGCGGGCTTGGGCTTTGGCTCATGGCGGCGGCGGCGGAAAAGCTTGGCGAAGAATCCTTTACGTGGTTCGGGCTCCGGCGTGATCGGCTCTGGCTCCGGGCCGATCGTCGCCGGCTCCGGCTCCAGCGTGATCACCTCGGGCTCCGGGCCGATCGCCGCCGGCTCCGGCTCCGGCGTGATCACCTCGGGCTCGGGGGTGACCAGGGTGCGACTCGCCGAAAGCGTGACCTTTGTGCCCCAGCCTGAGGGCGCAATCTCGACTCTGCCGGCACTCTGGGTTCCGTCATCGGTGGCTGCCTCCCACTCGACGGTCCTCTCCGGCTCGGTGCGGACGATACGGATCTCGCCGAGCTCGCCGAGATGGCGGCTCAACGCGGTTGGGTTGCTCAACTCCGCCCACAGCTCGGGTGGAGACTTGACGAGGGTGCGTTGCACCTCCGATGAGACGCTCATCGCCCACGTTGTTCGCGCGGCCTCTCGGGACTCCTGCTTGAGAGACATCTCGTGGCGCGATCTCACGCTGCGTATGGATCCGGACCCGATGGCGGACGTACGGACCTTTGTGGCGGGCGTCTGGACTTGCGATGGGGTCTGGACTTGCGTTGGGTTTGGGCCTGCGGTGGGCGTCTGGACCACGTGCTTGACGTCGGACCAGTGCTTGGTGTCCGGACCGCGTGGCCGGCGCCTTGGCTTGCTCGGCATATGTGTCCGAACGCAAACAGGATCATGCTGAGCAAGTCGGAGTTAAAAACAAACTATGAAAACCTAATCGCCCGTCCTGAGAGTCCCGCCACGCATGCTTAACCGCTGATCAGCCCGCGAGCACGTAAAGAAGCGCCAACATCCACAAAACCACGCTTGTCCTCGTCTGTGCGAGCGTCTACGCAGATCAGTGTCGACACGTTGGTCGCTGGTACGCTCGCCGCCATTGACCCATTCGAGCTGTCGAGGCAAGGTAACGAGGCTGCCGGGGAGAGCATGAGGGCTGCAAGAGATGTCAAGGTGACGCTCGGTGTGGGTATCGCGCTCGTCGCCGCGGTCAGCGCCCTAGTGCTCACGCGATCCCCGCCACGCGTGGTGCGAGTCGGCGTGAAAACGCTGGTGAGAGGACCGACTATCCCCGGTACCGCGGAAGTCTGTCAAGCCAATGAAGTGCTGCCGGCCGGCGTGTCTGCAATCCGTCTCTCGCTTGTGGGGTTCTATGGCGCGAGAGTACGAGTGCGGGCGTACTCAGGCTCGCGGGTTCTCACCGAAGGCAGACGGGGTCCCGATTGGACGGGCACTTCCGTGACGGTGCCCGTCACGCCGCTGGATCGCACAGCTTCACATGTGAAGCTGTGCGTTGGTGTTGGGCCGAATAGCGAGCCGATCTATCTCGAGGGAATCGAAACCTCGACCAGAGAAGCGGCGGTAGCGGGCTCCGGACAACCGCTTGACAGCAGAGTGGGCGTGGAATACCTAGCCGCCGGCCGGGGCTCATGGTGGTCTCGCGTCCTGTCGGTGGCCAGGCATATAGGGATTGGTCATCTTCTCAGTGGCACCTGGGTAGCGTTGCTCATAGCCGTGCTCATGGCAGCCGTTGGCGCGCTCGCGATACGGTTGACCTTGCGGGAGCTTCCATGACCAAGGTGCGGGTTCGACGACGGACACAGCCGGGAAAGGCCTCTCCCGACGCTCGAACATTCACTCCGAGAAAGCCTGAGCCGGCGTCGGCGACAACACAGCCGAATGTGCCTGCACGTGCGAGACGAATGTCGAGCAGGCTGTCGATTAAAATACGTGCGACGCTCAAACGCGTCCCGACGGCCGCCTGGATGTGCGTCTTGATCGCATTTCTGAATGCTTCTGCCTGGGCGTTGATAGTGCCTCCCTTCCAAGGAAAGGACGAGGCTGACCATTTTGCCTATGTTGCGCAGCTCGCAGAAAATGGAGCGCTTCCCAAAAACGGGAAAGAAAATGGCACATACTCTCCCGAGCAGACGCTCGTGTTGGAAGGAGTGCACTACCTGGAAGTGACACACTCGCCTCGAGCGCCGGCGATCTCCTCGATGGCTGAGCAGCGGACCCTCACCAAAGACGTCCACGCAGGCGACTCGCTTCAGGGTTCCGGAGAAGCGGGGATAGCCACATCCGAGCCGCCGTTGTACTACGCGATCCAGACGATCCCCTATGCCCTGGCGCGGGGGAACATTCTCGCCCAGCTGCAGCTCATGAGGCTGGTCGGGGCGCTCTTTGGAGCACTGACCGCGCTGTTCGCCTTCTTCTTCCTGCGCGAGATCCTGCCGGGATCGCCATGGGCCGCGACTGTTGGCGCACTATGCGTGGCGTTGCAGCCGCTGTTCGCGTTCATGTCCGGCAGTGTCAACCCGGACGCAATGCTGTTTGCGGTCTCGGCTGCGGTGTTCCTCTGTCTGGCACGAGCGTTCCGTCGAGGGCTCACCCGCCGTCTCGCCGTCACGCTCGGGATCCTCATTGCAGTCGGCTTCCTGACTAAGCTCAACTTCATCGGGTTTGCGGCTGGTGTGTACGCCGGTCTGGTGGTTCTGGCGGTACGCGAAGGGAGATCGACAGGACGCAGCGCGCTGCTATCGCCTGCGATCGCCGCCGGCATCGGGATTTCGCCCGCGATTCTCTATGCGCTCCGGAACATCCTGGCGAGCCATCCGACTTTTGGGATCATCTCAGGAGACGCCAGCTCGATCTTCACAAGATCGCTCTCCCACGAGCTCAGCTACATCTGGCAGATGTATCTGCCGCGGCTGCCTGGTATGACGCACTACTTCAAGGGAATAGCGACATACAAGGACATCTGGTTCGATCGGTCCGTCGGTCTGTACGGCTGGATCGACACGATGTTCCCGACATGGGTCGACGACGTCGCCCTCGTGCCGGCGGGAGTGGTGCTGCTGCTGTGCGGTCGCGAGCTGGCAGCGCGACGCGATGCGCTCCGGGCACGCTTGCCGGAGCTAGGCGTCTACATCGCGATAACAGTGGGCGTAATGGCGATGATTGGGGCCTCGTCGTATGTCAGCGATGCGATCGACCACAGCATCGCATTTGGCGAGCCACGTTATCTGTTGCCCTTGCTCCCGTTGTTGGGCGCCGTGATAACCCTGGCCGTGCGCGGCGGCGGGCGACGGTGGGCTCCCGTGGTCGGAGCCGCGCTTGTCGTCCTGTTCTTGGGTCACGATATTTTCAGCCAGCTGCAGGTGATCGCCCGCTATTACGGCTGAGCAACGCGTCGGCAATCTCAGGTCCGCGGCGCGGCGATGTGCCGATCAGCCCGCGCTCGTGCAGCAGCTCCGCCAGCTGGACCGCGTTGAGTGCGGCCCCCTTGCGCAGGTTGTCGGCGACGATCCAGAGATCGAGCGCTCGCTCGTGACCCGGGTCGCGGCGGATGCGCCCGACGAACACGTCGTCCTGACCGGATGCGTCTATCGCTAGCGGATACAGCGCTGCGGTGGGGTCATCGAGCACGGTCACGCCCGGCGCACAGGCGAGCAGCTCGCGCGCTCGCTCGGGCGAGAGCTCGCGACTCGTTTGCACGTTGACCGCCTCTGAGTGGCCGTTGACGACGGGGACGCGCACGCACGTGGCCGACACTCGAATCGATGCATCATCGAGGATCTTGCGGGTCTCGTTGATCAGCTTGCGCTCCTCGTCGGTGTGATCGTCGCCTGCGCCGAACGAGCCGGCGTGGGGGAGGGCGTTGAAAGCGATCTGATGGGCATAGGCATCGGGTGGCGCGATGTCACGTTCGTGCAGCAGCGCATGAGACTGATCGAGCAGCTCGTCGACGGCGCGCTTGCCGGTTCCAGAGACCGCCTGGTAGGTGCTGATCACCAGTCGCTCGATCTGAGCCTCGTCGTGCAGGGGCTTGAGCGCGACGACCAGCTGCATCGTCGAGCAGTTCGGGTTGGCGACGATCCCATGATGATCGGCGAGCGCATCGGGGTTCACCTCGCTGACGACCAACGGCACGTCGTCATGCATGCGCCAATGCGAGGAGTTATCGATCACGACCGTTCCCGCGTCGGCGAATCTCGGAGCCCATGCGCCCGAAGTGGAGCCGCCGGCTGAGAACAGCGCCAGGTCAAAACCCTGGATCGACTCGTCGCTCAGCCCTTGCACGATCAGCCCGTCCTCGAGTTCGCGCCCGACCGACCGCTCCGAGGCGAACGCGACGATCTCCGACGCCGGGAACCGCCGCTCGCGCAGCAGGGCGAGCATCAGCGTGCCGACCTGTCCGGTCGCGCCGACGACGGCGACTCGATACCCGCTGCTGCTCATACGTCTCAGGGTATCGGGCCCCGCGCGAGCTGCGCGGGTACTGCTAGGCGCCGGTCTGGGCGGTCATGAAGTAGATCGTGAGCAGGACGAGCACATTGGCAAGCAGGTTCACCGCAAAGAGCTGTTTGCGCAGAGCTTTGTACTCGGCGCCGAACACGATGTCGCCGGCGCCGGGCGATGTCTGATCGGCCGCGGCGATATCTTCCTCGGCCAGCTCGGAGAGTCGACGCTCACGTGGCGCGAAGAACGCCCCTCCGAGGGCTCCGAGGATGACGATCACCGCGATGCCCCACTGCACGTAGAAGTCGCTGAAGCTGTGCAGCTTCGACGCGAGGTAGATACCCGCGAGCAGCGCCAGCCCCATGAACGGCGAGATCACGAATTTGCCGACGACGTCCTGGATCCGGTGAAGGCCCGGCATCGAGCGCGGCTCGGCGCGGATGCCGACCGCGTACATCACCGGGTAGGCGAACGTCACGCCGAAGGCGATCACGACCGCGGCGATATGCACGGCCAGGACGAACGTGTAGAACGTGACGGCGACGATCATCGCCGGCGATCCTAGTCGACCAGGCGGCGCATGCGCCGCCTGGCGGAGCCGCACATGTGCGGCTCCGGGGCAGGGTCGCATGCGACCCTGCCGGCCGGTCCGCATGCGGACCGGACCCCAAAGAACGACTCAGAACGTCGGCGCGTAGGAGCCGAAGACGTCCTGCATCGCCGCACAGACCTCGCCGATCGAGCAGCGGTCCTTGAGCGCCTGGCGGATCGCCGGGAGCAGATTCCGATCGCCGCGCGCGACCTCGCGCAGCTCATCCAGACGCCGCTGCACGAGCGCTTGGTCGCGCTCGGCCTTGAACTTCGCCAGGCGGTCGAGCTGTTCGCGCTCTGACTCGGGGTCGACCCGCAGCAGGTCGGGAACCTCGATCCCCTCTTCCTCGTACTTGTTGACGCCGACGACGATGTCCTGGCCGATCCGGTAGCGCTCCTGGTAGCCCCACGCCGACTCGTCGATCTCGCCCGTGATGAACTGGATCGCGTTGACCGAGCCGCCGAGCGCGTCGACCTTCGCGATCAGCTCGTTCGCGCGCGCTTCGATCTCGTCCGTCAGCGACTCGACGAAGTAGGAGCCCGCGAACGGGTCGACCGTGTCCGCTGCGCCCGACTCGTGCGCGAGCACCTGCTGCGTGCGCAGCGCGATTTTTGCCGCGCGCTCCGTCGGCAGCGCGAGCGCCTCGTCGAAGCCGTTCGTGTGCAGCGATTGCGTGCCCCCGCAGACCGCTGCGAAGCCCTGAAGCGCGACGCGCACGATGTTGTTCTCCGGCTGCTGCGCTGTCAGCGTGACGCCGCCCGTCTGCGTGTGGAAGCGCAGCATCGTCGCCTTCGGATTCGTCGCGCCAAAGCGGTCTTTCATGATGTGCGCCCACATCCGCCGCGCGGCGCGGAACTTGGCGACCTCCTGGAAGACGTTGTTGTGGCCGTTGAAGAAGAACGCCAGCCGCGGCGCGAACTCGTCGACCGACAGGCCCGCGTCGATCGCCGCCTGCACGTATGCGATGCCCGACGAGAGCGTGAAGGCGACCTCCTGCACGGCCGAGCAGCCCTTCTCGCGGAAGTGATAGCCGGAGATCGAGATCGTGTTCCATTTCGGCACGTTCTCGTGGCAGTACTGGAACAGGTCGGTCGTCAGGCGCATCGTCGGAATCGGCGGGTAGATGTAGTTGCCGCGCGCGATGTACTCCTTCAGCACGTCGTTCTGCGTCGTCCCTCGCAGCTGCTCTGAGGGCACGCCTTGCTCCTCGCCGACGAGCTCGTACAGCAGCAGCAAACAGGCTGCGGGCGCATTGATCGTCATCGACGTGGACACCTGATCGAGCGGGATCCCGTCGAACGCAGTACGCATGTCGTCGATCGTGTCGATCGCGACGCCCGTGCGCCCGACCTCGCCGAGGCAGCGCGGGTTGTCCGAGTCGAGGCCGAGCTGCGTCGGCAGGTCGAACGCCATCGACAGCCCCGTCGAGCCCTTCGACAGCAGGTAGCGGTAGCGAACGTTTGACTCCTTCGCCGAGGCGTAGCCCGCGTACTGGCGCATCGTCCACGTCTGCTTGCGGTACATCTCGCGATGGGGCCCGCGCGTGTACGGGAACTCGCCCGGCTCGCCGAGGTCGAGCTCCTGCGGCAGATCGTCCTCCGTGTAGAGCTCGCCGATCTCGATGCCCGAGTCGGTGAAGCGGCGCGGATCGTCCGGGCCGACGATCGGGGCGACTGTCAGGTGCTCCTCGGTCGAGTCGGTGGAGGCCATGGGGCAGATGATAAGGACACGCGGCGCGACGATGGCGCGCGTGGGCGAGCTGGTGCAGCGTTCGGGTCACGGCGTTGAGGCTTGTATTCTGCGCCGTATGGCCACTTGCCTGGTGACCGGCGGCGCCGGATTCCTCGGATCGCACCTCTGCGACGAGCTGCTCGCGCGCGGCAATCGCGTGATCTGCGCGGACAACTTCGAGACGGGCTCGCTCGCGAACATCGAGCACATCCGCGACCCCGAGCGCTTCCTGCACGTCGGCGTCGACATCATCGAGCCGTACTTCATCGACGAGCCGATCGATTTCGTCTACCACCTCGCTTCGCCGGCCTCGCCGATCGACTACCTGCGCCTGCCGCTGCATACGTTGAAGGTCGGCTCCTACGGCACGCACCACACGCTCGGCCTGGCAAAGGCAAAGCGCGCGCGCTTTCTGATCGCCTCCACCAGCGAGGTATACGGCGATCCGCAGGAGCACCCGCAGACCGAGAGCTATTGGGGACATGTCAACCCGATAGGCCCGCGCGGGGTATACGACGAGGCCAAGCGCTACGCCGAGGCGCTGACGATGGCCTACCACCGCCAGCAGGGCGTGGACACCGCGATCGTGCGGATCTTCAACACGTACGGCTCGCGCATGCGCCCGCACGACGGCCGCGCGATCCCGACGTTCCTGCGCCAGGCGCTGGCAAACAGGCCGATCACGGTCTTCGGTGACGGCAGCCAGACACGGTCGTTCTGTTACGTGAGCGACCTGATCGCGGGGATCATCGCGCTGGCTGAGTCCGGCTATCACGACCCGGTGAACGTCGGCAACCCGGACGAGTTCACGCTGCTGGAGCTGGCGGACACCGTCAAGGAGCTGACGGAGTCGAGCTCGGAAATCGTCCATGAGGCGCTGCCGATCGACGATCCCAAGCAACGTCGGCCGAACATCGCGCTCGCGCGCGAGCTGCTCGGATGGTCTCCGGAGGTCTCGCTCAGGGACGGCCTGAGACGCACGATCGAGCAGTCAGGGGTCGACCTGCTGATCGGTGGCGGCGCCCACTGACGCTGCCACCGTCGACCGTCGCGGCGGTGCGCGCTGACGAGGACCGCAGCCCGCGAAGCGGCTCGACCGCTACATCTGCGAGTCTGAGGCGTTGTGAGCAGAGAGATGGGACCACGTTCTGCGCGAACGTCCGCTCCGACCAAGCCCACCCCGCGCGTCGCCTCGACGCCGGTTCGCTCGCGGACGACCAGACCTGCCCCGGGCGCAGATGCGCCCACGGGGGTGACAGCTGCGCAGACGGTGATGTCGGAGGCGACGGCGCGCAGGGAGCACACCGATCGCGACATGCGCAGCAAGCGCCCGCCGGCGATGTCGTTCCTGCTGCGCATGGACACCGCGCGCCGCGGCGCGCGCGTGCTCTCGCTGCTGGCGCTCGACCTGGCGGGGGTCGCGTTGGCGATATTCACCGCGCTGGCCCTGAAGGAACTGGTGCTGGGCAGCTTGAACGCGACCCATGTCTATGAAGAGACCAAGCACTTCCTCCCGTTCGCATACCTGCTGACCGCGTTGCTGTTCGCCCGCTCTGGCCTGTATGCGGCGCGTTCGCAACGTCCGGGGTTGTCGCGGATCGTGGGCTCGCTGTTCCAGGTCGCGGGCGTAGCGCTGGTGTTCGCCGTGGTCAGCGGCGAACAATTCTCGAGCTTCTACATCTTCTACGGTTCGCTGGCCTTCGCGCTGCTCTACGTATCCTCGCTCCGGGCGGCCTACGAGGCGATCACGGGCGTGCTGCTGCACGCCGCCGGGTACCAGCGCAGGGCGATGCTTGTGGGCACGGGCGAGCACATCCGCGACGTCGCCCGCGCGCTCGGTGAGGGCTCGCACCACGCGCCGTTGGATGTCGTCGGCTATCTGTCACTGAACCCACTGGCGGCGAACGGGCTGCGCTCGCTGGGAACGATCGAGAGCCTGGACGAGGTGCTGAGGACCGAGCGGATCGACGAGGTGATCATCGCCGACTCTGACTTTCCCCAGGTAGAGGCGGTCGAGCTCGTCGATCGCTGTCACCAGCGGGGGGTGCGCGTGCGGATCGCGCCGTCGACAATGGAGATCCTGATCCACCGCGCCGAGTTCGTGCCCGGTCAGGGGGTCCCGCTGTTCGAGCTGGGATCGCCCGTGTTCGAGGGCATCGATTTTGCCCTGAAGCGCGCGTTCGACCTGATCGGGGCGACGCTGCTGTTGATCATGCTCAGCCCGCTCCTGGCGCTGATCGTGCTCGCAGTGCGCGTCAGCTCGCGCGGGCCAATCGTGTTCCGCTCCACCCGCCGGGGAATCGGCCAGCGGCCGTTTGCCTGCCTGAAGTTCCGCACGATGCACACCGACGCCGAGCAGCGCCAGGCCGATCTGGAAGAGCTGAACGAGGCCTCCGGCGCGCTCTTCAAGATCCGCGACGACCCGCGCCTGACGCGGGTGGGGCGGACGCTGCGGCGCTTCTCACTCGACGAGCTGCCCCAGCTGGTGAACGTGATCCGCGGCGAGATGTCGCTCGTGGGACCGCGACCGCTGCCCGAGCGCGACTACGAGATGCTCGAAGAGTGGCATCGCAAGCGCTACCTCGTGCTGCCGGGAATCACCGGCCTGTGGCAGGTCTCAGGCCGCTCGGAGCTCGATTTCGATGAGCTGGTGCACCTCGACTTCATCTACCTCGAGCGCTGGTCGCTGGCGCTGGACCTGACGATCCTGTTGAAGACGATCCCCGCGGTTTTCTCTCGGCGCGGGGCTTACTGAACTCCTGTTATGTCTGGGCTGGGGGAGGTCGGGAGGGGGGCCTGACCCCCTCCCGCTCATGGTTCCCTGCGGTGTTCTCTCGGCGTGGCGCGTGGTCGCGGCGCGGCGCGGGCTGATCCATCTCTGTTTCCTGTCGTGAGGCAGGTCGGGAGAGGAGGACCTGTTCCCCTCCCGACCCTGGTTCCCGCAGTGTTCTCTGGCAGGGGGTCTACTGACGGACCGATATGTGGGGTCGCCCGCGCAGGATCGCCCTACCTGCCATCATGCTGTCCCTCGCGGTCAGCGGGCGCCCCAGCCCTTGGTTGCGGAGTAGCCCGGTTCCCCGGTCGATTCGGTCACTTCGCCGCCGGTGATGGTCAGACCTTTTTCCTTGGTCTGGATGAGGAAAGACTTTTCTTTCGTGATTTCTTTCGGATTTGTTATTTCACCTCTGAATGTTCCACCTATTTCCACTGTCATTTTGCACAATGTGCCTTCGAGTTTGAAGATTGTGATATCCGGTGCGGTTTTAGGTTTCAATTCGAATTCGACTTTGGTACCACTTCCTTTTTTGATATTCCCGATGAGTTCTGTCGTCTGGATTTTTTCGCCTACGATTTTGCACCCCGACGGTTTGCCGATGCTGCATTTTTCGAACTTGAAGGTTTTGGCGCCGAAGCCGACAAATCCTTCGATATAACCTTCTTCGTAGCTCACGCCGGTGCAAGTCATTTCAAACGAGACTCCAGACGCGGTCGCCTTGAGCTTGAAGGGCGCATGGACGATCGATTCGTTGCTGAAGAACTCCTTGGCGCCTTCTTTGAGAATTTCTTCGCCTCCTCCTTCTTTTTCCACCCACCACGCAAAGGCGGATGCCGACGAGGCCACCACGGCACCGAGTGCGAACACGGCCAGCAAGCTCAAAAATATCAATCTAAGTCTCGACATATGCAACGATCTCCGATCCGTCCCGGCCACGGCCGGGACATGTCTATATACAGAGCAGTTCTGACAACTCGACTATGATCGATGTAGTCGAGGTCCTCGGTCTCACCGCAAGCACATTCGATGACGCTTGCCGGCAGGACCGCGCGTTTGCCCAGCATTCACAGACATTCCAGCACCGGAGAATCACCCCCGATTCTTCAGAGACGTCTGCCCCAGTCTGCCGTGAGTCTGTCCGAGACTGCCCCAGTGGGAACCGGACCGTGCGTCAGACGCCGGCCAGAGCCCGCTCGTACACGCCCCAGGTCGCGCGGCCAGCGTCCTCCCAGGTCCAGGGCGGTGGGGCGGGGGCAGGGCGCTTGACCGCCTCAGCCGCTTCGATCAGCGCGATCAGATCGCCTGGTTCCACGAACGTCGCGCGCTCGCCCAGCACCTCGCGCAATGCTGGGATCTCACACGCCACCACCGGCGTGCCGCAGGCCAGGGCCTCGACCGCGGGCAGGCCGAATCCCTCATCCTCGG
This sequence comes from uncultured Solirubrobacterales bacterium, assembly GCA_963705245.1. GTDB lineage: Bacteria > Actinomycetota > Thermoleophilia > Solirubrobacterales > Solirubrobacteraceae > Palsa-744. The sequence continues at coordinate 1,381,119 of OY970062.1, forward strand.
AGGGCAGCACCAGCGCGTGCGCACCGGCGTAGATCGCGGCCAAGTGCCCGTCGGGCACATGCCCGGTGAGGATCACGTCAGGTAACTCGTGCGCCCACGGAGCGGTAGGGCCGACGAGCACGAGCGGCAGCTCGCGCGAGGTGGCAGCGAGCTTGGCGATGTGCTTGCGCGGGTCGGGATGCCGCAGACAGCCGACCCAAACCAGGTAGCGCTCCGGCAGCCCGTACTGCTCGCGTACGCGAGCGATCTCTCCAGCTGAACGTGGGTACATCGAGGATGCCGGAGCCTCTGAGATCACGACCAGCCGCTCGCGCTTGACGCCGAGGCGCATGACGGCGTCGTCGGCGACCGTCTCGGTCGGCACGATCACGCCCACCGCACGTTGCACCGCAAGGTGGCGCAGACGCGACCGCATGCCCATGCGCAGCTGCTCGCTGCGCCGCTTGAGCGCCGCGAGATCGTGCAGCGTCACGATCATCGGGCACGGGCTGCGCAGCATCGCGCCTTGCATCCACGGCGCATGAAACACGTCCGCTTGGCGCGGACGGTGAGTCTCGACGATCTCTCCGCGGGTACCGCCTGTGTCGCGCAGCGCCTGCAACAGGCAGCGCGCATACCGTCCGACACCGCGTGGATCTGTGGAGGGACGACTGTCGAACGCGACCCTCATACGGGCGCCATCTTGCGAAACCGGAGCCCTGCCCAGTGGACGGGCGCAATCCGAACGTGCACTCAGGCAACATAGACGCTTTGCTCGGGGTTGTGCATATATGACAGCGACGCTGCACAGAGTTAGCCTTCCTGTTGCAATGCCCTCGCGCGCGTACCACGAATCGCTTTGGGAGAGCGTGCCTTCCGGACTGAAGCCAACTGACTTTGCTTTGCGCAGGCGCTTCCTGCTGGAGCGCGTCCAAGCAGGAGAGCGGGTGCTGGATGTCGGCTGCGGCGAGGGCTGGTTCGCGAGTGAGCTCGCCTCGGCTGGGGTCAACGTCGTGGGAATCGACGTCGCGGAAGAGCCGCTGCGGCGTGCACGTGCTCGCGACCCCGGCCTTGACCTGCGGGTGGTGGACGACGACGAGCCGTGGCCTCTGGATGACGCGAGTATCGACGTGGTTTGGGCGGGCGAGACGATCGAGCACGTCGTCGACACCGCCGCCTGGCTGTCGGAGATTCGTCGCGTGCTGCGCCCGGGCGGGCGCCTGCTGTTGAGTACGCCCGACCATGGACGGCTGCGCGTACTGTGGCTGGCGCTGTCGCGGCGTGCGTTCGAAGCTCATTTCGATCCCCGCGCCGACCATCTGCGCTGCTACACGCGCGCCGGTCTCACCGGGTTGCTTGGGGAGTTCGGCTTCGGAGCAGTCGCCGTAGCCGCCGCCGCAGGGCCGCCCGGTGCGCGGCGGCTGCTGCTGGCCCGGGCCGTACGGTCACGGTGGTAGTCGGTCGCGACGTTGGGGGCACGCTCTTTGCGCCGACCGCCGCAACGTTGGCGGCAGTGCGTGACGTGCCCACGAGGCTGGCCGTACCGGTCGCGCGCAATGCCTGGACGTACTCGTTCTGGATCGCGATCGCTTCTGGATCGCCATATGCGATCGCTTCGGGTGCAATCGACTCGGGGTTCAGGTAGATCGCCGCCTGCAGCTCCTTGAGGGCGACCGCCGGTTCGCTTGAAAGGTCATACCGGGCGAGCGCAAGCCACGTCTGCGGGTTGGACGGCTGCAGTCGCACCGCCCGCTGCAGCGTGGCCTTCGCCAGCGCCGGCTCGCCCGCATCCTGCTGGATCGTGGAGAGAGTGATGAGCGCTTGCGCAGACAGCGGGTCGCGCGAGACACCTGTCTGAGCCTTTGTCAACGCGGCTCGGGGATTGGTGGCAAGCTGAGCGAGCGCTTCCTGGGAGGCGTCGACCGAACGCTGGGGTTGCCACTGCGACCAGGTTGCGAGCAGCGCGGCGATCACGGCGGCCGTGGCCACACCGATGCGCATCGGGTTGATCTCGCGCAGCGATCGGGGCCCACGCGCTCCTCTGGACTCTGTGCTGAGAGGCCCGCGGCCGGCGAGCCAGCCGGCGCAGAGCAGCGCCACGCATGCGTTGCCGGGCACGTACCAGCTCCAGTCCACGAACGAGTGCACGCCGAACACGACGACGAGGCAGAGCATGCTCAACATGCCGATGCGCTCGGGCGTGTATCGACTGAGATGATCCCGCTCGTCCAGTTTTTGCCATCCCGGTTTGGCCCCCTTGTGAATGTCAAGCCACGCGCGCCAGCTCGTCCAGCGGCGGTTGAACGGGTGCGTTGCGCGACCGGCGGCTGCCATCCACGTGAGCAGCAGCGCGAGCGCCAGCGCGAGACCGATCGCGCCGAGGTCGGCGAGCGTCTGCACGACGAAACCGTGTGCGTGCTTGACTTCGAGCAGCGCCGTGCGATATCGCAGACGCGCCGTTTCGTAGCCGGCCGCTCCGGCGCCGATGGCGGGGTGGGCGGCGAAGACCTGCAGCGCCTCCTTCCAGTAGCGAGCTCGCACGCTCGCCACGGCCGTCAGCCGCCCGGGCGTGTTCGGGGGCGGTTTGGCGTTGGGGTTCGTCAGCGCGTCGACTGCATGGGAGATGCTGCCGGTAAACCCACGATGGCTGTGTGCGAGCGCACCCGCGCACCCGACCAGCACCAGCACGATCAGCGCGAGCAGGAGGACTCCTGCGCGAGTGCGTGCCATCCGCGAGGGTGCCCGCCGGCCGGTCAGGAAGCCAATCGCGATGCCCACGAGTGTGAGCACCAGCACCATCGCAACCAGCAGCACCCCCAGCTGATGGCCCGCGGTCGCGCGTTCGCCCAGCGGAATATTGTCGGTCGTGAGGACATGCCGGGAGAAATCCCAGCCGACCACCGCGGCCGCGCCGAGACCGCCGACGATCAGTACTGCCGCCCCGCGCAAACGCAACGGCACGATGCAGAACCACAGCGCCAGGCCAATCGCCAACGCGACGAGCGCACCGCGCGAGTAGGCGAGCATCAGCGTCACGATCATGATCCCCATCGCCGGGTAGGCCAGGGCGTTCAGCAGCGCGTGCCCGGCGCGGCGCCCCCCCAGCCACATGCAGCAGATTGCGCCCATCGCGGCGGTCAGGCCGATCGCGTTCCAATAGCCATACGGTTCCTGCAGCCGTGCGTAGGTGACCGCTGGCGCGAGCGTTCCCGGAAAGACCTTCGTCGCCAGTGCGTACGCGCACACGACCACCGCCGCCAGCGCCAACCCACCAAGGATCGCGGGCCAGCGATCGGGCGCCAAGCGCACGAGCGCGACCGATGTGCCGAACACGGCGCTGCAGGCGAGCAGTCGTCCGGCGTCCTGCCAGCTCGCGTCTGGCTGCACCGACCACACGACCGACAGTCCGCTCATGGCGGCGAACGCGAACAGCAGGCCGACTGACCACAGCCCGTACTTTGGCCCCTCAACGAGCGATCGTGCGGCGGGTGTGAACACGATCGCCGCCGCCACGGTGAGGCCCGAGGCGAGCGTCAACACCATCTCGGTCGTGGTCATGGATTCCAGGTTCAGTCCGCCTTTGGCCAGGAACGTGACGAAGCACACAATTCCTGCTGTCAGCAGCGTCGACCACCACAGGGCATCGACGCGCAACGCCCGCGGTCGCGCGCTCTGCCGCGGCGCGGGCCCGGCCGCGTTCGGCGGCACCTGCGCCGCCGGTGCGGGCTCCGGCATGGGTCGCTGCTCAACGGGGATGGCGGACATACCGGACAGAGTCGGCGCTCGGGATACGCATCGACACGAATCGCTGAGTTTTGGTGGAAGGCACGCTCGAGGTTTCCCTACGCTTCACGGCGGGAACGGATGCGGTTGCGAATGCCTGCGCTTGCCGCAACCAGCAAGCAGACCAGCAGGAACACGACGGTCGCGAGCAGGGGAGTCGGCAACGCGCTGAGCGCCGAGGCGATGTCGGCGTGCACGACCCCGGGATGGATCGTCTGGGCGCCGACCTGCAGCGGAGCCGAGCCGGCGTTATGCGCGTGCGCGATCGCTCGTTGCTCGGACGGGGTCGGCGTGACCGCGCTCGCGGTGGGCGTGCTGAGAGCGCCGCCGCTGCTTGTCCCATGCCCCGAGCCGGCTGCCGCCAGCTGGGCTTGGCGGATGAGCGAAGCGCAGTTCGAATACTCTTCGGTCCCGGCGCTCAAGTCTTTCAGCGCCTGCCTGTACGCCTTCTGGCTGAAGCCGCTCAGCGACTGTCCGTGAGTGCAGCGCTGGATGATCTTTTCGCCGACATCTGCTTGCGCAGGCCCGGCAATCGACACGAGCGTCAGCAGAACGATCGGCAGCAGTACGCGTTTCGGGAGTGCGATCCTCATATGTGAACCCGCAAACCTAGCAATGCTCCCGGGAGAGACCGAGGGTTGACAGCGCATGGGAGAAGCCTTCGGCCCAGGCGTCCTGGGTACAGGCCCTCACGTCTCGCGCTCCAGCCTCGCCCAGGCGCGTGCGCAGCTCGGGATCGCCGGCCAGGCTGACCATCGCGTCTGCCAGTGCAGAGCTGTCGCCCGCGGGCACGACCAAGCCGTTGTGTCGATCGCGCACCAGCCCGCCCGCGACCGCACCGACGGCGTCGCTGGCGATGATTGCCAGCCCCTGGTTCATCGCCTCGTTGACTACCAGCCCCCATGGCTCACGAAACGTGCGTGTTTGGATCGAGGGCACTACCACGATGTCGGCGTCGGCATACATCTCACGCAGTTGCTCAGGTGGGACAGGTGCGATACAGCTCACGCCCGTAAGAACCCGCATATCCTCTTGCGGATGCGCCATTACTGGCCGCAGCCGCAACCAACCTGCCGTGAGCCGTGATCGACTTGCTCCGAGCCGTGATCGACTTGCCACAAGCCGCGACCGACTTGCCACAAGCCGCGATCGACCTACCAGCCGCGACAGACCTACCGCGCCGCCGGCTGGGACCCAAGGGGGGCTGGATCCCATGCCGACGAGGACGAGCGCGGCGGTTGGCGCCTGCAGACCTGACATACACCAAGCCTCTATAAGCGCCCCCAATCCCTTTTCCCGGTCGGGCCGGCCCGCAAACACGAACTTCACTTTCGCTTTCCCCGGCCAAGCGAGATCGCTCGGAGGGGCCGCGACCGGAGCGCTCCAGAAGGCGTTGTCAACCGATTGCGGTGCGACGTGCACATTGCGCGCGCCCTTCCTCCGCACGTAAGCACTAACGTGTGGCCCGTACGTCACGACCGCATCTGCCGAGCGATACAGCCGTCGCAGCGCCAAGTAGCTGAACAGATGCGCCGCGCTGCGCGGGTGCGCCCACAACGACGTCCACAGAATCAGTGCCGCGCCCGAGCGCCGTGCGCCCATCCACGTGGCCGGCAGCGCGACGCGCCCGCCGGTGGAGCACACAACCGCACGGTAGTCGCCGCTTCCCGCCAGCCTCGCCAGCTCGTGTTGGCGTACATATCGATGCGGAAACGGCAGCTCCGCGCCCTGCGATCTCGCCGCTGACAGTTGGTCTGAAGCGCCGGGACCACGAGACCCAGGGCCGTGCTTGGAGCGGCCACCGAACAATGCGAACTCTACGTTCTCGCGCTCGTGCAAGCGCGCGAACGCGCCTATCCGGTCCGGCGGCGCGTGCCCGGTGACAAATAGAACCGGCTTCATCGTGTCGCGCTGGTCGCGTGCTCGTAGGCTGTGAGCGTCTGACGACCGCAGCGCTCCCATGTGAAGTTGGCTGCGACGCATGCACGCGCTCGGAGGCCCGCCTCGCGTAGCCGGTGCGGGTCCGAGAGCAGCTCGTCGATCCGCTGCGTAAGCCGCTCGATGTCCCCGGGTGGCACGAGTACGAAGCCATCCCCGGCCGCGGCGATCTCCTCTGGTCCGGGCTCGCCCCTGCAGCCGATCGCCGGCACGCCGCCGGCCATCGCCTCGATATAGGCGACGCCGAACGCCTCCTCGGTCGATGGCATCACGAACAGCGTCCCCTGCTGCGCTCGCACTATCGCCTGCGATGGCGAGAGCTGTCCGCGCAGGTCGACTCGATCGCTCACTCCCAGACGTGCCGCGAGTCCTTCCAGCGTCACTCGCTCGGGACCGTCACCGACGATCTCATAGCGCAGCGTCGGGTGTTTGCGCCCGAGTACCGCCAGCGCACGCAACACGTCGACGTGGCGCTTGCGTGCGACGAGATGCCCGACCGTCACGAGCGTCGGTGGCCCCTCGCGTCGTGGCGCCCGCTGGGCGTCAGGCAGGTCGGCGCCGAGATGCACAACCTGCACCTCGCCGGCCCCGTGTGCGTGACACAGCTCGGCGATGCCCTGGCTGTTGGCCAATGTCAACCGTGCTGCGCTCAGCCCCCGCGTGAGCGCCTCCGCGCCCGCGGCACTCCCGAGCGGCGGGGGGGCGGCCGTGTGCAACACGTCCCCGCCGTGCACCGACACCACCAGCGGCACATCCATGCGAGCCCTGCGCACGGCATCCCCGGCCGGCACCACGTTATGGGCGTGCACGAGCTCGAACGGGAACGTGCGCCTCATCCTGCGCAGCGCCAATCCCAGGGCGGGCGCCGCCCATGCGCCCCAACTTGCATACGCGCGCGGGCGGGGCGGGGACACGTAGGACACATACCTGACCGGTAGTCCGTCGAGCGTCTGTGCGCGTGGCTCTCTCGCGCGCGCGCCAAACTCCCGCAGGAGCGCGTTCGGTCCCTGCCGCAGCGCAGCCCGCGGTGGGACGAGGCGGTGCAGCACAAGCACCTGCACCTCGGCACCCGCGTCGCGCGCGGCCAGGGCTTGGCGATGGGCCCATACGCCGAGCACCGGATCGCGGCGGCTCGGGTAGAACTCGGCTACGACCGCGACCTTCATGTCACCAGCGGCGGTGCGTCGTCAGGGTTCGTTGGGACTCTGCCGCGCTCAGGTAGGGCCGCTCTGCGAGAAACTCGCGAGCCTCGACGATCGCCGCCTCGTGTGAGTACGCGTTGCCCGCGGGCGCCGCGCGATGAGCGATCGCGACGGCATCGATCACGCCGCAGCGCCATGAGCGCTCACGCGCGAGCGCGGCCCAGTGCGCGTCCAGTCCCCAGCCCATGCGCAGATCGGGGAACGGCAGCAGTGTGTCAAACGTGGTGCTGGCAAACGCGGTCACGGGGCCGATCTCCACGAACGTGGTCTCTCGCACGACGCTCCCCGGCTGACGCCTGGTCACCGGCCACGCCGCGTGGGAGCTCGACCGGTGAGCCGGCTGAGCCAGCTGCAGATCGAACCGCTCGCACAGGAACAGCAGCCTGTCGAGACATCCCCGCGGCAGCTCGATGTCGTCGTCGACGACCAGCAGCCAGTCGCGCCCGTCCAGCGGATGCTCGGCCAGGATTCGGTTGAGGTTCTCGAACTTCCCCAGCTCCCCCGGTGGGCACGTGCACAGCTCGACCTCATGCCTGGATCGCAGCAGCTCTGCGCTGATATTCGCGGCGAGCATCGCATGCTCGGGGCGGACGACCCCGATCGCGAGCACCTTGCGCAGCGGCGGCTCGTGGCGCGTGGCAAGGTCGAGTCGCAGCCGCCTGGCGCTTGCGATCTCCCATGCATCGGTCGCTCGGTCGCGCACGTCGCGCAATATCCCGTCTACGCCTCCCACGGTCCCGCTCGTTCCGGATAGGAAGTCGTCGTGCTCGACGCCTTCCATGGTTCTGCTCGTTCCGGATAGGAAGTCGTCGTGCTTGACGCCTTCCATGGTTCTGCTCGTTCCGGATAGGAAGTCGTCGTGCTTGACGCCTTCCATGGTTCTGCTCGTTCCGGATAGGAAGTCGTCGTGCTTGACGCCATCCACGGTCCCGCTCGTTCCGAACAAGAAGTCGTCCTTCTCGACGCCTTCCACCGATCGGGCGTCGGTGAACCTGGCCGCGGGAATCAACTCGCTCGTCCCGTCCCCGAGGGCGCCGAGGTGTCGCTCGCGTATGCCTTCACGGACTCGCCCGACGCTATGCGCGACCATCGTCAACCCCGCCGGACACCTCCTGCGCACGACGTGCCATGTGCAGCCCGCGAGCGTCACCAGCTCGCTCCTGAGCGACGGAGCCTGCCCGCGCCGCGCGTCGAAGCGCCGCGCGGCCATGCCCCGCGCGTGCTGAGCTCGTGCGAGCGCGCGCAAACGGGCGTCTCGCCCCGTCCGCCGGTGATCGACCGCTGCGTCCGCCACATACAGCACGCGCGCGCCGGGTTGAGCTGAGCGCAGACGATCCTGCCACTCCTGCTCGTCGCCCCCGTGCTCGAGCGACACGTCAAACGCGCCGATCCTTTGCAGCGCTGTGCGTCTGATCGCCATGTTCGCGCCCCACGCATACCGTGCCTCGGTGTTGCTCGCGCCGAGATCCAGCGTCGTGATCGGCGACCCCTCTCGCCCGCACCCGCGTGGTGACCTGCCTTCCAAGCGAGGCCTGATCGGCCCGGTGAACACGTCTACGTCCGGGTGCTCGCTCGCGGCTGTGAGCAACGCCGCAAGCCAGCCCCGGCAGGCGCAGATATCGTCATCGACGAACACCACCAGCTCGCCGCTGGAACGGTCGACGCCCGTGTTGCGCGCCACATTCAGTCCCAGCTCGCGCTCGTGTGGCTCGTATCGCGCGCCGAATCGCTCGGCCTGTGCGCGACCCTCCGGCGAGGGCCCAGCGTCGTCGATCACCAGCACCTCCGCGCCGACAGCACTGGCCTGCGAGGCGATCGACGCGAGCGCCACCTCCAGGTACGCCGGGCGCCCGCGCGTGGGTATCACGATCGAGGCAGGTATCGGCTTGGACGGCGGCGTCGGACTCATAGTTCGCAGAGAGTCTAGGTTTGATGGGACGATGGTCCTCTTCCTGCACAACCGCTACCGCACCACCGGCGGCGAGGAGCGTACGGTCGAGGACCTTCTATGGCTGGTCCGCGAGCATCTATGCGAGCCCGCCGAGCTGCTGGCGCGGGACTCCGCGTCGCTCGGGCGCACTCGCGCAGCGCTAGGTCTGCTGCGCGGAGGATTGGAGCCCGGCGATGTCGCACGGGCTGTCCGTCTCGGCGGCGCCCGAGTCGTGCACGCGCACAACCTCCACCCGGCACTTGGCTGGCGCGCGCTCGCGGCGGCCCGGGCGGCAGGTGCGCGTGTCGTGCTGCACCTGCACCAGTACCGCCTCGTCTGCGCGATTGGCGTCTGTTTCACCCGCGGCGCCGAGTGCACGCGCTGCCATGGTCGCGACACCCTTCCGGGCGTCCGCTTGAACTGTCGCTCAAACCTGCCCGAGGCCGCTGCTTACGGGGTGGCGCTTGCGTTGTGGCAGCGCCGCTTGGTCGAGCAGGCCGATGCGCTGATCGTCCCGAGCGCATTCGCCCGCGAGCGCCTGCGCGCGCTCGGCGCGCCCTTGCCGTGGGACCGTGTCCACGTGCTCGCACCGCCCGTGCGCGAGCTTACGGAGCGCGCCGACACTACGTCGGGTAATGCCGGCACTACGTCCGATCGCGCTGAGTCAGCATCTGACTCCTACGCCCTTGTCGCATCGCGGCTCGCGCCCGAGAAGGGAGTGGACGTAGCGATCGAAGCTTGTCGTCTCGCCGGGCACCCGCTCGTCGTGGCCGGGGATGGTCCCGAGCTGCGGGCTCTGCGGGAGCTGGCCGGCAACGCCGACGTGCGCTTCACCGGGCGTGTCGAGCGCACCGAGCTGGCCCGCCTGCGCGCAGGCGCGTCGATCGCGCTCGTCCCCTCGCGCTCGGCCGAGACGTTCGGCATGGCCGCCGCCGAGGCGATGGCTTGTGGGCTGCCGGTCGCTGCCAGCCGCATCGGTGCGCTACCCGAGCTCCTTGACGAGTCCTCCCTTGCCCCGCCCGGCGACGCGCCGGCGCTGGCTGAGGCGATCGCTCGCGTGAGAACAGATACGACAGCCGGGCGGCGCGGACTGGAAAGGGTTCGCGCGCTCTGCGCTCCGGATGTCGTCGCGCGCGCGCTGGCGAGCGTGTACGACGTCAGCTCAGCTTGATCTGCGTCAGCTTGATCGGTGGCATACCGGGCAGGTTTCAGGGTTGAAATGACAGGTCTTCGAGCCCGGTGGAGATAGTGGAACTACAGCGCCAGATGCAGGCGCAGCGCGTCGTCGAGTGAGGCCATCAACGGTGAGGGCACGCTACCGAGCAATGCTCCGATGCGCTCCGCATCTATCGAACGAACCTGCTCTGCCTGGGCCTTCGAGTCGTGCGGCAGTCCGCCCGTGCCGGAGGGGAGCAGCACCTGGAACGGGTAGATACGCTCGATATTCGAGGTGATCGGCACGATCGTCAACACTCCACGCCCGATCCTGGTCGCGGCACTGTTCGCCTCGTCGTTACTCACGATGATCCCCGGCCGGCGCTTATTTGCCTTCGCACCACGAGTGGGATCGAGGTCCACCATACGCACCTCTCCACGATGCATCAAACACCGTCGCCGACAACCGTGTCCCAGAGATCTGCCTCGCCGTTTTCTGTCCACTCATCCCATGCGTCGCGGTAGGCGTCGTGAAGCTTCCCGAGGCGAAGCGCATGGATCGCTTGGTGCACTGCTGCTGAACGGGACGGGAGGGCGTGCGCACTCGCGTAGGCGTCGAGGAACTCGACGTCGTCTCCCGGTAGGCTCACACTCACCTTCATACCAATGATCTTACCATGCGTCCGACCAAGGTAGTAGAAAAGGTGTGCCGGCTGGGAGATCGTAGGCTGGGAGACCGTAGGCTGGGAGACCGTAGGCTCATGTGAGGCCCGACACGGCATAAGCTCTCGCCGTGTCCGCCGCTTCGGCCTCCACTCAGACTCGGCGCGCCCTGATAACTGGCATCACCGGCCAGGATGGCTCATTCCTGGCCGAGCTGTTGCTTGCGAAGGGATACGCGGTCACGGGGGTCTTGCGTGAGGCCCCGGCGGGGGACCCGCGTGAGGCGTCCGCCGCGAAGCTCACGGGGGATCTGCGTGGGACGCCGGCGGTGGAGCCAGCGGGGGACCCGCGTGAGGCGTCCGCGGCGAAGCTCATAGGGGGTCTGCGTGAGGCGGCGACGACGAAGTTCACGGAGGACCCGAAGCGGGGAGCCTCACTCGGCTGCTCGGAGCATCTGCGCGCCCTGGTCGAGCTCGTGCAAGGTGATCTGCTGGCGCCCGAGACTTTGCGCGCGGCGATCGATCTCGTGCGTCCGCACGAGATCTACCACCTCGCCGCGCCCTCGTTCGTGCCCGCTTCGTGGGATCGCCCGCAGGAGACAGTTCGCGCGATCGCCGGCTCGACCGCCGCAATTCTCGAAGCGATCCGCGAGCTTGATCCTTCCATGCGCGTGTTCGTGCCGTCTTCAGGCGCCATCTTCGGCGATGCGCGCGAGTGTCCCCAGCGTGAGGACACCCCCTGCCACCCGACCTCGCCCTATGCCGTCGCCAAGCTCGCGACCCACCAGCTGGTCGGCCTGCTGCGCGTCCGCGACGGGCTGCACGCCAGCTCGGGGATCGTCTTCAACCATGAGTCCGAGCGCCGTCCCGAGCAGTTCGTCACGCGCAAGATCACTCGCGCTGCCGCGGCGATCTCGCTGGGACTGCAGCGCGATCTGACCCTCGGCGACCTGAGCGCCGTGCGTGACTGGTCGTTCGCGGGCGACATCGTCCACGGCGCCTGGCTGATGCTCCAGCAGGAGCATCCCGAGGACTACGTTCTCGCGAGCGGCATCCCGCACACGGTCGCAGACTTCGCACATGCCGCGTTCGCGTGCGTGGGCCTCGATGCCGAGCGTCATCTGCGCGTCGATCCCGGGCTCGTGCGTCCCACCGAGACCACCCTCAGCGTCGGCGATCCGAGCAAGGCCCGCGCGCGTCTTGACTGGACCCCGCGGGTGGACTTCCAGCAGCTGGTCGAGCGCATGGTCGGAGCTGATCTGCTCGCGTTGGAACAGACTCTCTAGACTGACCGCCGCATGACTACGGTCGGTGTCATCGGACTTGGCTATGTCGGCCTGCCGCTCGCGGTGGCCTTTGCCGAAGAGGGCTGCGACGTTGTTGCGGTCGATGTCGACCCGCGCAAGATCGAGGCGATCGAGGCAGGCAACTCTTACATCGAGGATGTTCCCTCCGAGCAGCTGCGCGGCGTGGCCGAGCGCATCCATGCCTCCACCCATTATTCGCGTCTGGCCAAGGCCGATGCGGTGCTCGTGTGCGTGCCCACCCCGCTGACGCGCAACCGCGAGCCCGACCTGGGTCCGCTGATCGACTCCACGCGGGCGCTGGCCGAGGTGCTCCAGCAGGACCAGCTGATCGTGCTGGAGTCCACCACTTACCCTGGCACCACCCGTGAGCGCGTGGCACCGCTGCTGGAGGAGTCCGGTCTAGCGGCCGGCCGCGACTTTCACTTGGCATTCTCGCCCGAGCGGGTGGATCCCGGTCGCACCGACTTCACGCTGCGCACCACCCCAAAGGTGATCGGTGGGCTGACCGACACCTGTGCCGAGCGGGCGCAGGAGCTCTACGGATTGGTCTGTGACACGCTCGTACGCGTTTCGAGCCCCGAGTCGGCCGAGCTGACCAAGCTGCTGGAGAACATCTTCCGATCGGTCAACATCGCGCTCGTGAACGAGCTTGCGATGCTCACCGATCGCATGGGTATCGATATCTGGGAGGTAGTCGACGCGGCCGCCACCAAGCCATATGGGTTCATGCCCTTCGCGCCCGGTCCCGGCATGGGCGGTCATTGCCTGCCGGTCGACCCCTTCTACCTGAGCTGGCGTGCGCGCGAGTTCGACATGTCCACGGAGTTCATCGAGCTCGCGGGCAAGGTCAACCAGCAGATGCCCTATCACTGCGTCGCCAAGGTTCAGCGAACGTTGAACGACGCCAGCCTGCCCGTCAAGGGCGCGCGCATCGCGGTGCTAGGTGTCAGCTACAAGCCGGGCGTCGGCGACATCCGCGAGTCGCCGGCTCTGAAGATCCTCGAGCTGCTGCGAGCCATCGGTGCCGACGTTCGCTACCACGATCCCCACGTGCCCGCTCTAACCGAGCTGGGCTTGCGCAGCCTCCCGCTGGAGGAGTCGCTCGCCGACGCCGATCTGGCGCTGATCGTCACGGCCCATCCGAGCGTCGATCATGAGCTGGTCACCAGGCGCGTGCGCCTGGTGGTCGATCTGCGCGGGGTAACCCGGTCGATCGTCGGCGCCAGCAACATCGTGCGACTGTGAGGCCGGGGGCCAAGGCGGGGATGCGGTGCTGAGCCTCGACTCCCGCGCGCCGGGTCTGATGCTCGGTGAGAACGTCCTTGTCGGCGAGGACGTTCTCTTCGGAGCGCATGTCGTAGTGCACGACGGGGTCGTAATCGGCGATGGCTGTGTCGTCGAGGACCATGCGATTCTCGGCAAGCGCCCGCGTCTGGCCGGGCGCTCCTCCGCGCGCGGGGATGTCGGGCGCCTGGCCCTCGGCGAGCGGGTGACGATCTGTGCGAGCGCGATCGTCCTCGCCGGTGCGAGCATCGCCGAGGACGTGATCCTCGGCGACCAGTCTTTCGTGCGCGAGCGCTCCACCGTCGGGCCCGGCTCGGTCGTCGGCAGGGGCAGCGTTCTCGACAACGACGTTACGGTCGGCGCCCGCGTGCGAATCCAGACGAACGTTTACCTCACCGCATTCACGCTCGTAGAGGATGATGTTTTCGTCGGTCCCTGCGCGAGCACAACCAACGACGACACGATGTCCCGCCACGACTCCGACTATGCCTTGCGCGGCGCCACCCTGCGGCGTGCCTGCCGCGTCGGAGGCGCGGCCGTCCTCACCCCGGGTGTGGAGATCGGCGAGGAGGCATTCGTCGCCGCCGGCGCCGTCGTCACGCGCGATGTGCCTGCGCGCGCCGTCGTAATGGGCGCACCCGCCCGGGTCGTGCGCGAGGTCCCCGACGAGGACCTGCTCGAGCGCTGGCGCTGAGACGGGCCATTCGTCGGGCGTGGCGTGTGCTCTGAGCGGCGCTTCGCGGACTGGGCCGTTCGCTGGGCGTGGCGTGTGCTCTGAGCGGTGCTTCGCGGACTGGGACGTTCGTCGGGCGTGGCGTGTGCTCTGAGCGGTGCTTCGCGGACTGGGACGTTCGTCGGGCGTGGCGTGTGCTCTGAGCGGCGCTTCGCGGACTCGGCTCTATCCCGCATCCGGCTCTAATATCCGCGCGGTCGATATGGACGGTGGCGGCACGGTGAGCGACGAGACGAGTCCGATAATGCGCAGCAGAAGCGATTGGCAGGTGATCGTCGCCTACACGATCGTTTGCGCGGCCACTCAGATCCTGTGGCTCACCTACGCGGTGATCACGACCGAGACGGCCACCCACTACGGGGTGTCTGTCGCCGCCGTCGGCTGGCTCGCGAACATCTTTCCGCTGTTCTACGTACTGCTCGCGATCCCCGCCGGGATCCTGCTCGACCGTTGGTTTCGGCCCGCTCTCGCCGCCGGCGGGGGGATGGTCGCCCTCGGCGGGCTGGTGCGCCTGGGCGGTGAGACGTTCGCATGGGCGCTCGCCGGGCAAGCCATAGTTGCGGTCGCACAACCGGTCGTGATGAGCGCCGTCAGCAAGCTTGCAGGCGTTTACCTGCCTGCGGACCAGCGCGCAACCGGCATCTCGATCGGCTCCGCCGGTGGCTTTGTCGGGATGCTGCTGGCGATCCTGATGGGTCCCACGATCGGCGGTCACGGCCATATCGAGCGTCTGCTCGTCGTCCAAGCCGCGATCGCCGTATGCGCGGCCGCGGCGCTTATGTTCACGCTGCGCCGCCCCGGCCGTGAGGCCCACGAGCATGTCGCCATCGCCGGCAGCACCGCCCGCGCGCTCTGGGGACTGCCTACGATGCGAACGCTCTGTGGCTTGGTGTTCGTCGGCTTTGGCATCTTTGTCGCGCTCGCCACCTGGCTGCAGACGCTGCTGCATCCCGCGGGAATCTCAGAAGCGCTCGCGGGCGCGTTGCTGGTCGCGATGGTCATCGCCGGTGTCATCGGCTGCGCGGTCCTGCCGCCGCTCGTCGACCGTCGCCATGCCGAACGGAACTTCATGCGCGTCGCGGTCCTCGTCGCCTGCGCCGCCTGCGTGACGCTCGGCGCCGCGCCGTGGCTCGGCACGCGCTTCGTGGCGATCGTGGCGATGGGTTTCGTGCTCCTGCCAGCCCTGCCCGTGATCCTCACCCGCGCCGAGCGCCTCGGAGGCCCCGCCGCGGGCACCGCCGGGGCGATCGTGTGGATGACCGGCAACCTCGGGGGGCTGGTCCTCGCGTTGATCGTTCAGGCCCTGGTCCATCACCCCCTTGCGGCGTTCCTGGCGATGGCCGGCATCTCGCTGCTCGGGCTGCCGATCGCGGCCCGTCTGACAGCGCCATCCGAGGATGAGGGGTTGGTGGCCGGACTTGCCGGCATGCCAGCCGATGTCCTCGCCGGTTGAGAGCGTGATTTGAGGGCCGTCAGCCGCGCTATCCGGGTCGCGGCGGTCAGCTGCTGCGCAGCGGGTTATCCCAGCGCACGCCGCGGAAGCGGGCGAAGTCGCCGTCGGCGCTGCACACCGTGAGTCCATGCTCGATCGCCAGCGCCGCGAGGTGTGCGTCGGCGGCGAGGTCGGGCCGCGACTCTTCAGCGAGCAGGCCGGCGAGGATCTTGCAATGGCGATCGGTGGGTGTCGGTACCCAGGCCTGTGGCAGCGCGAGCCACGACTCAACCCGCGTCCAGGTCCGGTGCAGCGGGATCGGTCGTCGCACGACATGAGCATTGCCCATCAGGCGTGCGAAGCCCAGCAGGGTCGGCCATGGGAAGCCGATCTTCGCCGGGCCGTTGAGGACGTCCTCGAACCAGGTGCGCGCAGCCTCGTGATGCTGCGACTCGGGTTCATACGCATAGATCAGGAGGTTTGTGTCGAGCAGGATCAGTTTCGCCACGGCCCCTCTGCGATATCGAGCGCGGCGCTCACATCGTCGATATCAATGAGCAGTCCTCCAGCGTCCAGCGGCTCGACCCGGAACCGCGGGGCCTTCTTGGCAGACTTCTCGTCCACGTGCAGCAGGCCGACGCGGATCAGCTCGTTGACCTCCTGCTTGAGCGAGTGCTGGCGCTCGCGGCGGCGATGCTCGATCGCCGCCGCGACATCGTCTTCGAGGGTCAGAGTAGTTCTCATGCATCACAGCATAGGCCATCTGATGTCTTGATGCTTACAGCTTCCGCACCGCCGCTGTGACCTCGTCTGCCTGCGCGCGTGTCAGCACCGGGCTCATCGGGATCGCCAGATGCGTTCTTGCGGCCTGCTCAGTGCCCGGCAGCTCCACTCCCGCTCCCCATGCGCGCATCCCCTGCTGGCGGTGCACCGGCGTGCGGTAGTACGCCTTATGACCGATCTCCGCTTGCGCGAGAGCGGCTTCCAGCCGCTCCACCTCGGCATGGCCCACGACGTGCAGATGCCAAGCGGGCTCGGCGCCATCCGTCGGCTGCGGCAGCTTTGCCAGCTCGCCCAGTCCCGCTTCGATGTAATGCCTCCCCGCCGCGCGGCGCCCGTCCGCCCACGCGTCCAGGTGCGGCAGCTGCACCCGCAGGATCGCCGCCTGCAGCTCGTCCAGGCGCGAGTTGCACCCGACTTGCTCGTACGTCACCTTGTCCTTTGATCCGTGAAACCGCAGTGTCCGCGCGCGCTCTGCCACCTCCGCGTCGGAGGTTGTGATCATGCCACCGTCGCCGAACCCGCCGAGGTTCTTGGAGGGAAAGAAGGACCACGTCGCCGCTGTTCCCAGCGCGCCCGGGCGTCCCACGGGTGAGACTGAGCCCGCGGCCTGCGCGGCGTCCTCCAGGACCGGCACGCCCAGTGCCTCGACCTCCGCGACCGGAGCCACGTTACCGAACAGATGCACCGCGATCACCGCCTTCGTCCGTGGCGTGATCTTCGCCTTGACCGTCTCTGCTGTGACGCAGTACGTGTCCGGGTCGATGTCGCAGAACACGGGCGTGGCCCCCGTCGGCGGAATCGCCTCGGCGGAGGCGTAGAACGTGAACGACGGCACCACCACCTCATCGCCCGGTCCGACGCCCATCGCGCGCAGCGCGATCGTGATCGCGTCAGTGCCGTTCGCTACGCCCACGCCGTGCCTCGCGCCGCAGTACTCGGCGAACTCCTGCTCGAACCCACTCACCTCCGGCCCGAGGATGTAGCGCTCGCTGTCGAGCACCCGCTCGATCGCGGCTTTCACCTCGTCTTTCAGCGGCTCCAGCGCGCTACGCGTATCGAACAGGTTCACGGCCATGTGGGGCCCATAGTTACACGCTCACAGACAACAACCGGTGCGGTAACCGGCGCCGACAGGGCTGGATGAAAGGACTGGCTCCCGGGTTACCCACCAGCAGCCCGCTCCGCTCACCGCGGCTTCAACAGCTCGAGGTCCGCGCGGGTCATCAGCCGGATCAGCTCATCGAAGGAGGTTTCCGGCTTCCAGCCAAGATCTCGCTCCGCCTTCGCCGGATCGCCGATCAGGTGATCCACCTCTGCCGGCCTGACGAACGCCGGGTCGATCGTCACATACTGCTCATATCCGCCGAGCCCCGCCTCGTCGAACGCGACTTCGCAGCACTCTTTCACCGAGTTCGACTTGTTCGTCGCGATCACATAATCCTCGGGCGTGTCCTGCTGCAGCATCAGCCACATCGCTTCCACATAATCCTTCGCGTACCCCCAGTCGCGCTCGGCGTCGAGATTCCCGAGGCGCAACTCCTTCATCAGCCCGTGCTTGATCGCCGCTGCGTGCCAGGTGATCTTGCGGGTGACGAATTCCCGGCCACGCCGGGGACTCTCGTGGTTGAAGAGGATTCCACTCGTCGCGTGCAGGTCATAGCTCTCGCGATAGTTGACCGTGATGAAGTGTCCGTAAGCCTTCGCAACCCCGTAGGGCGAGCGCGGATAGAACGGGGTCGTCTCGGTCTGGGGCACCTCCAGCACCTTCCCGAACATCTCGCTGGAGCTGGCTTGGTAGAACCGCGCCTCCGGGCAGACTTCGCGCAATGCCTCGAGTATCCGCGTCACCCCCACGCCGGTGAACTCCGCCGTCAGCGTCGGCTGGATCCACGACACGGCCACGAACGACATCGCCGCGAGGTTGTACACCTCGCTCGGTTTCGCCGCCCGCAGCGCATCCACGAGCGAGCGCTGGTCCAGCAGGTCGCCTTGGTGCAGCGTGATCCGATCGCGCAGGTGCTCGATCCGGTCGAACTTCTCCGTCGAAGCCCGTCTGACCATCCCGTGCACGTCATACCCCTTCTCCAGCAGCAGTTCCGCCAGGTAGGAGCCGTCCTGGCCGGTGATCCCTGTCACGAGCGCCGATCGTTTGCTTGTCATGGGCGGAACCCTACCGGTCGGACCTGCGCCGATGCCGCGCGTACTGGCGCGCGAACCCTACGACGAATCGTGGGTTGTACCGCGCGTACCGTCGCCACAGCCGCCGTGGCTCGCGCATCAGGCGGTAGGACCACTCGAGGCCGTTACGTTGCATCCACGGCGGCGCTTGTCGGACGAGACCCGCGTGGAAATCGAACGCCGCGCCCACTCCTACCAACAGAGGCGCATGCAAACGCGGGCGCATCCGGTGCATCCACTGCTCCTGCTTGGGCTGGCCCGTGCCAACCCATATGACCTGCGCGCCCGACGCGTTGATGTCTTGGAGCAGTCGCTCGTCCTCTGCGAGCGTCAGCGGCGTGAACGGCGGGCTCGCGCCGCCGGCGACCTGCAGGCCCGGGTATCGCTTGCGCAGGCTGTCCGCCAGCAACTCTCGCTCTGCATCCCCGCGCCCGCCATACAGGTACATCGGCGTGCCGTTGCGCGCCGCGCGTGCGCAATACATCGCCATCAGGTCCGGCCCATACACCCTCGTCGCGTCTCCGTGTCCGAGCGCGCGCAGCGCCCACACGAGCGGCTGTCCGTCGGGTACCGCGAGTGACGCTGCCATCACCGCTTCCATCGTCGCCTGGTTCTCGCGCGCGTTCATCACGAGATTCACCGCAGCCGCGGTCACATACCCGCGCGCGTCCGAGGCGATCATCGCGTCCATCCAGTCCATCACTTGCTCGTAGTTCGAGACCGCCAGTGGAATGCCGAGGATCTCCGCCCGCTCGGGCGGCGCTGGGGTTGAGGATCCGGGCGCTCCGATTGAGGATCCAGCCGCTCCGGCTGGGGGCGCAGAGCCGGAGGGACCGGTCTCGTCTGGGGGATCGGCTGGGCTCGCGTGAGCAGCACCGGCCATCGTGGATGCGTCTGGACGTGTGATTCCGTGAAGATACCGACGGTCTTGGCATCCGTGCCCCTCATCGACTCCGACTTCTGGTTTGACCGCTCGGTCTTGCTCACCGGCCACACCGGCTTCAAGGGCGCCTGGCTGTCGCTCTGGTTGCAGTCGCTCGGCGCCCGCGTCACCGGCCTGGCCCCGGCGACGCCACCCACGGCCCCTTCGCTGTACGCGCTCGCCCGCGTGAGCGATCGGATGACCGACGAGCTGGCGATCGACATCCGCGACGCCTCCGCCGTGCGTGAGGCTGTCCGCGTCGCGCGCCCTGAGATCGTGCTGCACCTCGCTGCCCAGCCGATGGTCCGCATGTCTTTTCGCGCCCCGGCGCTGACGTTCGAAGTCAACGTCCTCGGCACGGTCAACCTCCTGGAGGCCGTCCGTCTCGCCGGCGATTCCGTCCAGGCGGTCGTCGTCGTCACCTCGGACAAGTGCTACGCCAACCCGTCTGCCTTCTCGCCGGCTGTGGCGCCCGACGGCAATCTCAGATCGGTCGACGTCCTCAGCCACGAACCCGTGTCGAAGCCCGCGCCTGCTCATAGCTTCATCGAGGGCGACCCGCTTGGCGGCCACGATCCCTACTCGAGCTCGAAGGCTTGCGCCGAGCTCGTCACCGCCGCCTATCGCGAGTCGTTCTTCGCGTCTGATCTTGGCTCGGGAGCAGCCGGCCCGCGTGTCGCGAGCGCTCGGGCGGGCAACGTGATCGGCGGGGGAGACTTCGGCGAAGATCGGCTCGTCCCAGACATCCTCCGCGCCTATGACGCCGGCCGGCCCGTACTGGTCCGCAATCCGAACGCGATCCGCCCGTGGCAGCACGTGCTCAATCCGCTCGGCGGTTACCTCGCGCTCGCCCAATCGCTTTGCGGAGCGGATGCCGAGGGAGCCGCCCGCGCCTTCAACTTCGGTCCGCGCCCTGAGGACGCGCGCACGGTGATCGAGATCGTCCAGCGTCTCGACGGTCTGCTGGCCGAGCTGAGACCCGGTCGATCTGCGCTCGGTCGCGCGCTCGGATACGAGCTCGACGGCGCCCATCATCCGCCCGAGGCGTCTCGGCTGGAGCTCGACTCGACGGCAGCTGAGCGTCAGCTCGGCTGGCGCCCCGGCTGGGACCTCGACGAGGCGCTGGCACGAGTCGCGGGCTGGCACGAGGCCTACCGACGCGGTGAGGACATGCGGAGCACGAGTTTGGAGCAAATAGCGGCATTCCACTGAGCGCCGATTCGCCTGGCTCGCAATCTTTCATAAGGTGAGCCCGCTCTCCGTGCGCCGCTATCGAGCCGACCGGCTGTTGCGCCGAGAGTTCGAGGCGATGCGCGGACGAGTCCTCGCGACGGTCCGCGGGCGCCTGCGCGTGGCGGGAGTAAGCCTCGACGCCGGGGATCTGGAGGCTTGTTACTCGCAAGCCTGGCATGGGCTGTACACCACGATGATCGAGAGCTCCGGCGCGGAGATCGCCAACCCGGAGGGCTGGCTTGCGCTGGTGACCTACCGCCGCGCGATCGACGAGCACCGCTCGCGCCTGCGCTCACCCGCGACATGTGACGCTCACGACGCATGCGATCCGGCTCACGACACCCGCGGGCGCGATCAGCACGCGCACGCCGCCGAGCGTGATCTTGCCGCCGAGCTGGACGACCGGATCAGGCTGCGCCAGCTGATGGAGGGTCTGCGCGGCAGGCTGAGCCCGCGCGAGCGACAAGCCGCCGCGCTCTGTTACCTGCAGGGCTGCTCCCGCGCGCAGGCCGCCGCGCGCATGGGCATCAGCGAGGCGCGCATGCGCAAGCTGATGGAGGGCTCCCGCGCGGGCTCACTCGGCGTCTCGGGCAAGGTCGGCGAGCTGCTGGACACGATCCGCGCGGGCTCCTACTGCGCCGAGCAGTCCTCCCTGATGCGCGGCTTCGCCTTCGGCATCCTCGATCCCGGCGGCGAGCGCTACGCGCTGGCTCAAGCCCATCAACGCGAGTGTCCGGCCTGCCGCGCCCATGTCCTGTCGCTGCGCGGCCTGGCCTCGGTGCTCCCCCCGTTGCCGCTGCCATTGGCGCTGGGTGTCGGGGTGGCCGCAGGGGCTGGCGCAGGAGCAGGTGCTGGCGCAGGAGCGGGGGCTGGCGCAGGAGCGGGGACGGGCGCAGGAGCAGGGACGGGCGCAGGAGCGGGGACGGGCGCAGGAGCGGGGACGGGAGCAGGCGTGGGCGCAACCACCGGCGTCGGCGCCGGCTCGAGCGTGGGGGTCGCCGGTGTGGGTGCGGGTGCGGGCGGTACTGCCGCCGGCGGGGGCTGGCTGATGGCGGGCGGAGGTCTCGGAGCGAAGCTGGCCGTCGGCTGTCTGGTTGCGGTCAGCGTCGGCGCCGGGTGCGTGGCGCTGACTGTCGCTCCCATCCCCCCGAGCCATGCTGTGCATCGCCGTCATCTCTTCCACGTGCCCAGCCCGCGTCCCTGGGGCGCTTATGAGGCGTTGAGCCCGTCCCCGGTCGGCGCTCGGCTGGTGTCAGGCGCCGAGCCTGTGGCACGAGCCGTCGCGTCCAAGCCGGCTTCGACCGCCGGCACGTCACATGCGCTGACGCCCGCCGCCAGAGCCAGCCGCGAGTTTGGCTTGGAGCAGCCTGCACGCCACAGCTCGGCCGGCAGCGCCCCGATCACCTCCACGCCAGGCGTCGCCCACGCTGCCTCTGCCGCCGGATCATCGGTCCAGCGAGCACCGTCCTCGCACGGCCACGAAAGCGGCGGTCCGTCCGCTGCCGAGCGCGAGTTCGGCCTCGGGTAGATGTTGTTCCGGGCGGCGCATGCGCCGCAGGCCCGCATGCGGGCCTGCTGGCCATGCCGCATGCGGCATGGCCCCTAACGGCTCAGCTCGCGGGAAAGGCCTTCATCAGTTTGGTCAGCGCGAGCGGGTTCCCGCGCGGGCGCAGCTTGCCGGTGGCGAACGCGCGGCGCGGGTCCAGGCGCTCGCCGACGATGTCGATCCAGTCTTGGTAGGCCACCTTCAGGCGCAGGTCCGCGTTGGGCGAAGCCCCTTCGGCGACCGTGCTCGAGCCGTTGTCGACGGTCAGGTGCCAGGTGGGAACGTCGGGATCGGTGAACTCCCACTGGAAAGTGGTCGCACGCTTGAGTCCGTGCTTGGGGTTGACCTGACGGCGAATCATGTCGAACAGCAGCGCGACCGTCTCGGGGTCGCGCTTGGATGGGCCCTCGCGCACGCCGATCACCCCGGCTTGGGCGAGCGTGCGCCCGCGCTGGGCGGTCTCCAGGGGGGTGAGACCGGGTGGCAGCAGTGCCGGTCCGGGGAGGGTCTCAGGGGCGAGGCCGGCCGAGCGCAGCTTGGTCGTCATCGAGGTGAGTCCCTCGACGCCGACCTCGTCGTAGGTCGCGCCGAACACGGTGATGTAGCGTTCGTCCCAGCCCGGGGGCATCAGCACCTGGGCTGTGTAGCGGGTCACGTCGCGCAGGATTTTGGCGACCGCCTTGGGCACGCCGATCGGGTCTTCGCGGTTCAGGTCCGACAGCAGCTTCACGCCGAAGCCGATATGCCGTTGCTCGTCGGTGGCGATATTCTGCATGCCCTCCCGAAAAGCCGGCAGTTGGTCGCGCTGCTCCAGGTAACTGCAGATGAAGTGCTGTCCCGGCTGGGCGAGCGCTGCCTCGATCACGATGTGGTACAGAGTCACCGCCGCCGCGAGCTGGGCGGGGGAGCGGTCGGCGCGCAGCTCGTCGGCCATCCGGTCGAGGCGATCGAAGATCTTCCTGAACCCCGGCGTCAGCTGTGGCTTGATCGCGCGCAGCCCACTCTCCATCGAGCCGTCTCCGATCCCGCAGACCTCCTGCATGAACCGCTTGAAGAACACAGCATGGCGAGCCTCGTCGACCTGCTGGGTGGTGAGGAAGTACTTCTGCTCCTCTTTCGGAGCCGCGTCGATGTAGGGGGACAGGTTGTCCGCGACCGCGTCCTCGCCCCAGAAGAACAGCGAGTAGTTCCACAGCGCCGCCGTGCGCTCGAACTCGGTGAAATCCTCCCGCCACTGCCGCGCGTCCTCGGTGAAGTCGAGCTCGGTCGCCTGCCAGTTGCCGCGCTCCCAGCGCGCGTACAGATCCTCATAGGAGATCGCGTCCGCCGGCAGGCTCGCCGGGTTGAAGGCGTCGGTTGGGGTGGTGCTCGTGACTGCGGTCGCCATGGCTGCTCCTGTGTTGGGCGTGATCTCCAATCCTGCCCACGACCTGGCGGCCGCGGCGCTCATGCTGCGAGCGGATAATGGACGTTATCGCAATAGTGGTTGCTCTGTCAAGTAGCTTTGCCAGTAGAATGCGGGCGATGGAAACCGCCCGGCTGACGCGCGAGCAGAGCAAGGCCCACACGCGCGAACGGTTGCTGAGCGCCGCGAGGACCGTGTTCGCACGCAACGGCTACCACGGCGCCACGGTTGAGCAGGTTGCCTCTGAGGCGGGGTTCTCCACAGGCGCGCTGTACTCGAACTTTGACGGCAAGGAGGACTTGTTCCTTGCGCTGATGGAGCGCGAGATCGACGCCCACGCGCGTGAGATCTCCGCGGCCGTGGAGACGCGCCAGTCGGTCGCCGAGCGCGCGACCGGCGGCGCGCGTCAGTGGATGACGATGATCGAGCGCGAGCCGGAGCTGCTGCTGCTGTTCATGGAGTTCTGGGCCTACGGCGTGCGCGACCCGAGCGTGCGCCCGAAGGTTGCAGCTCGGTTTGCGCAGATGCGCGAGCTGCTGACGCGGCTGGTCGCCGACGGCATGCGCGAGTTCGACCTGGAGCTGGAGCTCCCTGCCGAGCACCTGGCGCTCGCGATCGACGCGCTCGCCGATGGCATCGCCCGGCAGAAGCTCACCGACCCGGATGCCGTGCCCGACGATCTGATGGGACGCGTGCTGTCGCTTCTCTTTGCCGCGGTCACGCGCCCGGCTGGCACAGGCAGACGTAATGGACCGTGAACAGGCGCTCGGCGAGACCGGGCGCGAGGCGATGCAGACCGGCTCGCAGCGCCCACTTCGTCGCGCCGCGGACGCGCGCGCCAAGCGTGTTCGCGAAGAACAGATGCACTGAAAGCGGCAGCGGATCCTCCAGCTCGCACGCGACCTGCAGACCGGCCCGCGCGACGATCGCTCGCGTACGTGTGCGATCCAGCCGTTGCAGATGGCCGACCTCGGTGGCGTGCTCGCGCTTGGATGCGCGCCTCGCGGACAGGTTGGCCTCCAATGGCACCTCGATCAGCACGACATCGCAGGCCCGCGCTGCCTCAGCCAAGAGCGCTGACGGCTCGGGCACGTGCTCCAGAACGTGCGACAGGATGCCCAACTCGTAAGAGCTGTCCTGCGCGGGCAGATGAGCGCCGTCATAGAGCTCGACCGAGTCGATCTCAGGCCGTCTGCGCGCGATCGCGACCGCTGCCTCGGTGATCTCCACCCCCGAGAGCTCTCCACCAAAGCCGCGCGCGCGCAGCTCGCACAGCAAAGCCCCGTCGCCGCAGCCGATCTCCATGGTGCTCTGCGGGTCCAGGCCTGCGCGCGCGCAGAGCGCGAGCACGTGATCGGCCTTCCCAAGCGCTCCGAGCGCGCGCCAATGCGCGTACACCGTCGCCTGCGCCGAGTCCTGCTGGGTGTAGGCCTCGTCGTAGAAGCGGACGAGCTGAGCCTGGTCATCCATCAGGTGGATTATCGTGGTCTGGGCGTGCAGGTAGCCTCGCCCGTGGATGAATTCGACGCCCGCCGAGAACAAACCCGCGAGCACGATCTTCGGAGGGCTCCTGCAGAGCCTGCGTGAGGCCCCGACCACGCTCCCCGCGCTGGCGGCGATCGTCCTGTTCATCGTCTGGGCAACCGATCAGGCGGGCTATCCCCTCACGCACTGGGCCCCGGGCGCTCTGATCCTGCTGGCGCTGCTCGGGATCGCGCTGGCCTTCGTGGGCCTGCGCCCAGCCGAGATCCCGACCCCGGTGAAGATCGCGCTCGGCTGCTTGGCGGCCTACACCGCGCTCAGCTTCCTCTCGATCTTGTGGGCGAACGTTCCTGGCGATGCGTGGGAAGGCGCAAACCGGACGCTCCTCTACCTGCTCGTGTTCGCGCTCTTCGCGCTCTGGCCTCAACACGGGCGCAGCGCGGCCCTGCTGCTCGGAGCATGGACGCTGGCGAGCATCGGGCTGGCGGCGTTCGTCGCGCTGCACGTAAACGCGGCTGCTCACAGTCCCGCCCGCCTGGAGAGCTTGATGTCCGAAGGGCGCCTGACCTACCCTGCCGGCTACCCGAACGCCAACGCAGCCCAGTGGCTGATCGCGTTCTGGCCGGCGCTGCTCCTTGCGCGTGAGTCCCGTCTGCATTGGAGCTTGCGCGGCCTGCTTGCCGGGGGCGCGGTGCTGCTGGCCGAGGTCGCGCTGCTCAGCGTGAGTCGGGGCTCGCTCTACGCGACACCGGTGATGCTTCTGCTCGTGTTCGCGCTGCTCCCCGATCGGGCGCGCACGTTCGTGCTGCTCGTCCCGATCGCGGCCGGGATCGGAGTGGCAGCGCCCTCGGTCCTGCATGCGGGAGAACGCATCGAACATGGACAGAACGCCACCGCGGCGATACATACCGCCACGACGGGGACATTCCTCGCAGCACTGGTGGTCGGACTGGTGGTCGCGCTGGGCGCCGCGATCGAGAGCAGGAGCGCCATCTCAGACGCTTCTGCGAGGCGCGTGCGCCACGGCGTTGGCGCGGTCGCGATCGCCACACTCGTGGCGATCCTCGTGGGTGCTCTGATCGCCGCGGGCAACCCGGTAACGCGCGCTCGTCACGCCTGGGACACGTTCAAGAGCGGCAGCGGCTACGCCGCCAACAATGTCGGTGGCAGCCGCCTGACGAGCGGACTCGGGAGCAATCGCTATGACTTCTACCGGGTGGCCTTGGACGAATTCCTCGCGCACCCGGTCGTCGGCATCGGCGCGGATAACTTCCAGCAGGAGTATCTCGCACACGGGCGCAGCGCCGAGACTCCCCACTATCCGCACAGTCTCGAGTTCCGCACGCTCGCCCAGACAGGCTTGGTCGGCGGGCTCTTGGCGCTCGTGGGCTTGGGGGCAGCGCTGGCAGGTGGCTGGCGCGCGCTAGGAGGACGCTCCGATCCACTCGCACGCGCCGTCGCGGCGGCCGCGCTGGCGGGCTTCGCCTACTGGGTGGTTCACGGTTCGTTTGACTGGTTCTGGGAGTTCGCCGGTCTGGGAGCCCCGGCATTTGCGATGCTCGGTCTTGCCTGTGCGCTGGCCCCGCGCCGTGAGGTCTCTCTGAGCGGTGAGGTTCTTCCGCGCGGTGAGGTTCCTCTGCGCGGTGAGGTTCCTCTGCGCGGTGATGTCACGCCGCGTGATGAGGTTGCGCAGCACGGCGAGGGCACGTCGCGCAATGTGCTCCCGCGCTCCCGCGCTCCCGGTGTGAGCGTCCTCGGGCGCTTGGGTATCGTCGCTGGGGCGATCTTGGCGCTGGTGATTGCGGCATCGCTTGCGGCGCCCTGGCTCAGCCAGCTGCAGGTCCAGAGCGCCGCGCGGATCTGGCCGAAGGCGCCGGGCACCGCGTACTCCCGCCTGCACGATGCTGCGCGGCTGAATCCCCTCAGCGACGAGTCGTATCTCGTGGCTGGGAGCATCGCTCTGCGCTTGGGTGACCTACCGCGCGCCGACCACGAATTCGCGCTGGCATTGCAGCGCAGCCCCAAAGACGCTTACGCGACGTTGGAGCGCGGAGCGATCGCCTCGTCTCGCGGAGATCGCCAAAGCGCGCTCGTGTTGCTGGAACGGGCTGTGCGCCTGAGCCCTCGCGACCCGCTGGGGCGCCAGGCGCTGCGGCTGGTGCGCAAGCGCAAGCGCGTGAACATCGACGAATTGAACCGCGCGATCCTGGGCCAGGCACAGCGATTTACGTAGTTCCACCGCCGACGTACGCGTCAGCGAGAGATATTCGCTCGACAGCTGCCGGAACCTTCGCTAGCGTGTGGAGAACATCCAGTCGATTCGCCGTCCTCGGAGCGCATCGTCGCGACCGAGTGCTGGTCGTGGGCGACGAGGCGATGGCTTACACACAAAGGCACGGAGAGTGGACCGCGATGTTGCTCAGGCCGAAGTAAGGACCCCAAGGTAGGGAGCTATGACAAGTCGTCGCAGAATTGTTTGGACAGTAATCGTCGCCGCTGCACTGTCGGTAAGCGTGCCCGCGTTCGCCGCGGCCAACTCACTGCTCAGCGGGTATGGGAGTCCAGGCCAGGGCAGTCAGGCGATCCTCGGCTCGACGCTGCTGGGCGGGGGCGGTGGATCAGGCGGCTCGTCGGGGTCTGGCTCGTCGAATGCCGGTGGCTCATCGGGCTCGGGCAGCGCGTTGGTCTCACCACGCGCTGGTCAGCCCTCCGGCACGACTGGGTCTTCGACGGGGAACGTCACGGGGGTGGTTGCCCATCACCCGCGCGATCGCGGCGGTGAAGCTGCGAAGTCCCGGAAAACCGGCGTGAGCGGGTCATCCAGGAGTCGCCCAAGCACGTATCAAGCCGCAGTGCAGACACGGGCCAATGCAGCTGGTGCGGGAGCAGCGCAGACCTGGGGTTTGTCCGCCGCTGACCTGCCTTACATCCTGTTGGTCCTCGCGGGCTTGGCATTTACGGGGATTCTCACGAGGCACTTGGCGCGGGAGAAGGGGTCCGGAGGGAATCAATCGCTAAAGGGACGGGTTACAGGACCCGAGTAATCCCCAGGCAACTGAACAGGGACAGGGATGCCCTCCGACATGGATCAACCGCACATCACCCAGCAGACATCGACCACCGTGCCCCTCACGGGCAGGCTCGCACGCGGTGCCCCGGGACCGAAGTCGTTGCAAGGCGGGACGTTCGCCGGGCGTCTGCAGTGGGCTCTGGAGGGGGCCGGCTGGAGGATGCTGCGTCCGGCGGTCGACCTCGTGCTGCTGTGCGCGGCGGTGGTCGTCGCATTGGGAGGTATGCACGCAACCCTGTACGTGCCCCCCGCGCAAGCACCGCTGCTGGCGCTCCCACTGCTGGTCATGCTGCTGCTCTACCTGCGCGGTCTGTATCGCACGCGTCTGCGCGCGCTCGTGCTCGATGGTGTCGTACCCGTGATCAGCGCGGTGTCGATCGCGACCATGGCGGTCGCGACGATCGGCCTGCTCATCAACGGTCATGCCCCGAGCCAGTCCGACTGTGTGCGGGCGTGGTTGTTCGCGCTGCTCGGCCTTGGTCTCGGCCGGGTCGGCCTGGCTGGCGCCCAACGCTGGGCGCGCGCGCGCCGGCTGGTCGGCAAGCCGGTGCTGATCATGGGCGCCGGCTTAGTCGGCTCGCAAGTTGCCCGCCGCCTGGAGAACCACCCCGAGTACGGGCTGATACCGGTCGGCTTCGTCGATGACGATCCCCGCTCGGTGGCCGAGGTGGGCGGGCGCGACGTGCCGGTGCTGGGCACCGTCGAGGACCTCGACGAGATCGTCGATGAGACGGCCGTGCAAAAACTGATCGTCGCGTTCTCCTCCGTCGCCGACGCGCGCGTCAGCCGTCTGATCGCACGCTGTCAGGAGCTTGGCATCGAGGTGTCGGTGGTTCCGCGGATGTTCGACACGATGAATCAGCGGGCAGGCTATGACACGGTGGGCGGTACCCCGCTGCTGACCTTCTCGACGGTCGATCCCAAGGGCTGGCAGTTTGCGCTCAAGCATGCTTTTGACCGCGCTTTCGCCCTGGCGCTGCTGGTGCTCTTTTCGCCGCTGCTGCTCTGCTCGGCGCTGGCCGTGCGCCTGAGCTCGCCTGGTCCGGTGCTCTTCCGCCAGCGGCGCATCGGTCGCGACGGGCGTGCGTTTGATCTGTACAAGTTTCGCTCGATGCGGACCGATCCGAGCCTGAGCAGACTCCAAAGCGATAGCGCGGTCAAGCTGAGCGAGGACGACAACACGGCGCTCGAGTTCCTGCTTGGCGGAGATACCGCTCCCGGTGGCGTAGAGGGCGATGATCGGCGCACTGCGGTCGGGCGTTTTTTGCGGCGAACCTCGATCGACGAGCTGCCGCAGCTGCTGAATGTGTTGCGTGGCGAGATGAGCATTATCGGACCACGCCCGGAGCGCCCGGAGTTCGTCGAGCTGTTCCAACAGGACATCGCGCGCTACAGCGACCGCCATCGCGTCAAGTCCGGAATCACCGGCTGGGCACAGGTGCACGGCCTGCGCGGTCAGACCTCGCTGGCCGAACGGGTTGAGTGGGACAACTACTACATCGCCCACTGGTCGCTTGGCCTGGACGTCAAGATCCTAGTGATCACGCTGTCGGCGTTGTTTCGCAACGCGGAGTAGTCGCCCGATCGAGTCTCGGCAAGGCTCGTGTGTTCCTAAGGATTCGGTAAGGCCCCTGTGTCCCTGCGGATTCTCGGCAAGGCTCGTAAGCCATGCTCAGATGCTGAGCGTGCTCAGATGCTTCGCTTTGCGTCTTTGCTGGGACCGGTCCATTCCTGGTAGACACGCACCGTCAGGCCGCTCGTGCCCAGCGCTGACGGCAGCGCGATCGAGTACTGGTTGAAGTTGTTCAGGATGAACAGAGCCCTGTAGCGCAGGACGCTGCCCTGGAAGGCTTCCAGTTTCATGTAGTCCCCGACGGGTCCCGAGCCGCTTGCTATCACCTGAGCGCCTTGACGGCGCAGGTTCAAGACCACTGGGCTGGGGGTCGCAAACGGCGAAAGCAGCGCATGGGCCAGCGCGCTGAACGAGGGCTTACGTGAGCCGCCCCTGGTGAGCACACCAAACTGCTCGCTCGCGGATTCCTGCAGGTCGTACATCGTCTCGGCGGCGATATAGGGAGTGCGGGCGAGCAGGCGGAAGGTGTTCGCGAGGTTGATCCCCTGAACCTGTCTGGTCACGCACGGCTGTTCCTCCTGGATGCGCTTGGGCCAGCAGCTGCTCCAGCCGAACTCGTCGAGCCACAGCGGCTTAGGGTCGCCGTTGGCCAGTTGCACCGCGTGGATCGAGCGCAACGAGGCGAGTACGAGACTGTAGAAGTGAACGGCGAGGCCGTCGTAGTAGCCCTTGATGCCGGCTGCGTACAGGGCGCGCAGAAAGACCCCGTTGTCGCCGACGAGCGAGCCCGCGAGCACGGGCACCTTTGGATTGGCCCGCTTGATCGCGGGGTAGGCCGCGCGCAGGATCGTTGCGTAGCGGCGTGCCTTGTCCGGTCCGGCGAAGTAGCGTTCGTTGATCTGATCGGGCTCGTTCCAGATCTCGATCGCCGCCAGCCGTGTGCCATAGCGCTGCGCCAGATAGGCGACGAAAGCCGCGTAGGAGGACGGGTTGCCAGGAGGCCAGGCATTCGCGCCGTTAAGGCTGCCGGGCCTGCATTTGCGAAGCAGCGACGCCGGCGCGGAGGACGCCCAGCACGGCGAGCTGTCGACGAACAGGATCACTCGTACCCCATTCGCGGCGGCGTCCGCGACCAGCCGATCGGTGAAGGCCTGCCCGCGTGAGTCGATCTGGTTGGGTCCCGAGGGTTCCACCAACGACCACGGAACCTCGGCACGAACGATTGCAGCGTGGAGCTTGTGCGCGTGGGCGATCTCGCTATCGGCTCGAGCCAGCGGCACGCCCGGGTACAGCCCGACCACGTTTACTCCTCCAAGCGGCGCGACGGCCACGATGCCGGCGCGCGTTGCACGCTGGCCTTGGCTTGCAGGAGCAAGCACCGCTGTCAAGCACAGCACGAGTACGAGCGTCGCGGAGAACTTTTGCAGGCGTCCTGCCAGTTCCGGTAGGCGTCCGGCCATAGCCACAAGATAATCGAGCCGTGTTCGTCAAGCGCTGGTGGGAAAGGATTCCCGAGATAGGCTGTGCACGCGTGTCCCCGACCTGGATCTGGATGCAGATTGCGATCGTCGTGTTCGTGCTGATCGGCATGATCATCGCGATCACCAAGCTCGCGTGAGCTCGAGCGCCCTTCAACCGAGCAGAGAACGCCGACGGCGCCGTCCCTGGGGAGCAGCCGCCAGAAAGTTGACGGCAGGTCGTGGCGGGATTTGCTCATCGCCGCTCAAGATCGCGGCGGGCACGGTCTGTGTAAGCCATTCGGTAAGCGGCCCGAGCTCGGTCTGTCGCAGCTCGGCCACCATGCCGGGTGGTCGCTTGACTTGGTCGTGCGCATCGGAAGCCACGTTGTGCAGCAGGTTCGCACGCGCCATCTCCAGCGCGTACGCGCGTGCCTCCTCGCCAAACTGGCCGACGAGCGACCCTGCCGTGACCGATGTGAGAAAACCACTGCCCACAAGCGACTCCAGCACATCTGGGTTACGGCGCAGCGCTGCGCAACGCTCCGGGTGAGCCAGCACGATGCGATGCCCTTCGCGCTGGAGCTCCAACAGGATCGCCTCCAGATTCGTCGCGATCGGGGTGAACGGAGGCTCCACCAGCAGCCACGGGCCGCCGCCCAGGCTCAGCCGGCGCAGCTCGTCGGCCTCGATCTCCGCAAGCTGCGTCAACGCGATCTCTGCGCCCGTCTTGATCTCGACCGCCACGCCCTCGCTGCTCAGGCGCTCGTTGAGCTCTGCCACATGTTTGTCGATGGTCGCGGCGTCGTTGGGGTAGAGCCGATTGACATGCGGTGTGGCGACGATCGTACGCGCGCCTGCCGCGACCGCACCGCCCACGAGTGCGAGCGAGTCCGCGAGCGTGCCCGGCCCATCGTCGATGCCGGCGAGCACGTGACAGTGCAAATCGATCACACCCGTGAACGTTAGGTGACCTTGGGCGACCCCGGGGCAATTGAGGAGCTCGAGACGGCCGCGTGTCGATCGTCTAGGCGGGTTGCGGATATGATCGCGAAACTCGATGCAGCGTTCGGTCTCGACTTAGGCAAGGGAGGAAGGAGCATGTTCAAATCGATCGTGGTTGGGACGGACGGCTCGGATACGGCCGGCCAGGCGGTGCGCCAGGCGGTCGACCTGGCTCGCGCGGTGGGAGCAAAGATCGAGCTTGTCAGCGCCTATGAGCCGGTCCCGTCGCAGCGCTTGCGCGAGGAACGCCGCGATGCACCGGAGGATCTGCAGTGGGCGATCAATCCACGCGAGGACGTCGATGCGACGCTGCAGGCGGCTGCCGAGGTCGCCCGTGCGGCGGGCGTAGAGGTGAACATCTGTCCGCGCCAGGGCGATCCCGCCGATGCGATCCTCGATGTCGCCGAGGAGCGGGATGCCGATCTGGTCGTGGTGGGCAACAAGGGCATGACCGGCGCCAAGCGCTTCCTGTTGGGCTCGGTGCCCAACAAGGTCTCCCATCATGCGCCGTGCTCGGTGCTGATAATCCGGACCACGTGACTGGGCGCCGCGTGGGCGGCTCTCGCATCGGCGTCCTGACGCTTGCTCGCAACGTCGGCACCTGCTACGGGGGGGCTGAGCGGGTGGCATTCGAGTTCGTCAAACGGCTTGACCCTGAGCGCTTTGCGCGATATCTGTGCGTCACGCACGCGCCACCGGAGGGGCGACGGGCGGCCGAGGACAGAGATATGGCTGAGCTCGAGCGCGCCGGCGTGCAGATCGTGAAACTCGAATGCCGGTCGCTGCTATCCAATATCGCGTGGGCACGTCTCTGCAGGATGCTCGCGCACGAGCCGATCGACATCCTGCACGCGCACATGCCGAGGGCGAGCATTCCCGGCACGATCATCGGTCGCCTGGCGCGAGTACCGGTAATCGTCAATCACGAGCACGGTTGGGCCTTTCGGGGTCAGCCCCTGCGCCGGTTCTTCGATCGCAATGTCGTAGCGCGTGGCAGCGACGTGCTCCTGGCCGTGTCCGAGTGGGATCGCTCGCGCATGATCGAGATCGAGCGCATTCCTGAAAGGCACATCAGAATCCTGCACAACGGCATACCCTCGGTGCCAATCGACGGACCCGGTATGCGAGACGTGCGAGGCGAGCTGGGCGTGCCCACGCAAGGCGGTCTGGTCGGCGCCATCGGTCGCCTCTATCCCGAGAAGGGCTATGAAGAGCTGATCCGGGCGATGGCCTTGCTCAAGCAGGGCAGCTCCGTCCCGATCGGGTGTGCGATCGCCGGACACGGGCCGCAGGAAGGCCGACTGAACGCGCTGATCGCCGAGCTGGGGCTCGCGAACGAGGTGCGGCTGATCGGCCGTCGCCAGGATGTGCTCGACGTGGTTCGCGCGCTCGATGTGGCGGTCCTCTCATCTCGCAACGAGGGTAGTCCCCTGGCCCTGATGGAGTACATGGCCGCGGGTGCGCCGATCGTGGCGAGTGCCGTCGGTGGGGTACCGGAGCTGATCGAAGACGGCGTGCACGGCCTGCTGGTGTCCCCGCGCGACCCCGAGGCGCTGGCCAGCGCGATTCACAGACTGCTGGAGGACCGGCCGTTGGCCACACGCCTGGGGGATGCCGCGCGTGAGCGCCAGCGCGCGGACTACGATCTCGACGTCGTGGTCGGACAGCTCGAACATCTGTACACCGAGCTCTTTGAGGCAGATCGTGGGCTGATCTACCGTGGTTGATCTCTGTGACACAGATCGTGGGCTGATCTACCGTGGTTGATCTCTGTGACACAGATCGTGGGCTGATCTACCGTGGTTGATCTCTGTGACACAGATCGTGGGCTGATCCACTGTGGTTGATCTCCGTGACACAGAGCGCGGCCGATCCTCACGAGGCGGATCGCTGCCGATCTCTCTAAGAGCAAGCTAGTGGTTGATCCACGCCAAACAGTGGGAGCGTACGTCTGACCACCGACTGCCAGGTGTAGCGCTCCTCGGCGACACGACGGCCCAACGCGCCGAGTGCGTCTGCCTTGGCGGGATCGAGCAAGTCGAGGATCGCTGTGGCCATCCCTGCTGGACCATCCGGCGCAGTCACGCCCCCACCACTGTCCTTGAGGATCTCGCGCAGGCCGGGCGCGTCCTTGGCCACGACCGCGCGTCCGACCGCAAAGTACTCGGCGAGCTTCGTGGGACTGACGCCGATGTGGCTCACATACTCGCCGCGATGCGCCGCAAGCGTCACGGTGGCCGCGCACATGAAGTCCCTGATCTTTGCTCGATCGCGCACGAACCCCGTGATGAGCACCGCGTCCTCGATCCCCAGCCGGGCGATCTCGCGATCGACGCGCTCGCGCTCCACGCCGTCGCCCACGAGCACCAAACGCGCATCGGCACGCTCGGCGGCGACGCTCGCAAACGCCCCCAGCATCGTCTCGAAGTCGACCCACGGCTGGAAGCGACCTGAGAAGACCACGTAGCTGCAGTCGAGCTCAAGCCCCGAGCGAGCGATCGCCTCCGCGCGGGGGAGCGGTCGAAAGAAATCTGTATCCACGCCGTTTGGCAGTGCGGCAATGCGCTCGCTCGGCACATGAAACTGATGTACCAACAGACCCTTGATCTCGGCGGTCACGGCTACTACGCCATGCGCCAAATGGCCCATCAACATCGCTGTGAGGCGCTTGCCGTAGTCGACAAGCGGTGAGACCTCAGCACCGTAACCGGGGCCATAGGGCACGTCATCGACCTGCGTGACCACGCGGTAGCCGAGCATGCGCCCGGCGACCAGCACAGGCATGTTGCTCCAGCTGTGCCTCACATACAGGCGTCTTGCGAGATGACGCCGGCGCCAGAGGACCGACAGGGTGAGCGCGTTGATCGTCGCGATTCGTCGCACCTTCTGAGTCTCAGAGCCTCGCCCTGAGTGATAGCGCACTCCCTCGATCGCGGGATCCGGACCGCGCGCGATCAGATCGACTTCCAGGCCCTCTCGGGCAAATCCTCGTGCCACTTCGACCGTGTGCGTGCGGGTCGCGTCCGGAGCATCCAGGTCCACGTCGCAGAGCATCACCAGGCCGCAGTTTGCCGAACGTATCGACCTGGCCTGGTGCTCCTCGCCGGACGCGGCGTGTGTCTGATCGCCGAGCGCCGGCGCGGCGTCCGGCGGGCCTGAAGTGCTCATCGGATGTGCAATCCGCGCATGCTGGCGGGTGCACGCGCGCCCGGCCACGTGTCTTGCAGGGTCCACGCGGGAGAGGTGATCGCGGCTGTCGGCGCCGCCATCCGCCGCTGTGCAGCCAAGCGCGTGCTCATGCCGATTCCCAGGCCCGCCCACAGCCAGATCTCCTGATTGTCCTGGATCGCTCCCGAGAAGAAGGCGTTGATCAAAGCGGCCAGGAACAGTGAGATCACCACGGCCGCGTCCAGCTTCCGGGCGGCGGGAGACCTGCGCCAAAGCGCAAAGAGCCGCGTCAGTGCTGTAAGGAGGAAGCCCAGCAGCACCGCCACACCGACGAGGCCGAGCTCGGACGCGGCTTCGAGCAAGATGTTGTGAGGGTAGGATTCGACGTTCAGAGCGGAGAATCCGCCCGTGCCAATGCCGAGCAGCGGGTGCTGGCCAAAGAGTGTGAATGCCTGCGACCACAGCTGCGCTCGACCGTTCGTCGAAAGGCCGCTCGAGCCACCGAGAATCGCCGATAGTGCGCGTCCGGCCGCCGAACCCGGGACGATCGCCGGCACCACGACGGTCGCGACCAGCAGGCCCGCGGCCACCTGCATCAGCCTGCGCCTGGCCCTTCCCCCGGCGGCGGTCAAGGCGATCAGGACGATGAGCGCGAACAGGAAGGCAAGCACGGGACCTCTCGAGCCGGCCGCGATCATCGCGACCACCAGCACCGGACATGCGGCGATCGCCAGCAGACGAACCTTGGAGCTGGTCGCCGTGAGGATCGCGTAGATCGCGATGATCAATCCGTCCGCGCTGCTGCGCGCGAGGTAGATCGGATACTCCTGAGCGCTCAGCGAGAAGCGTTCGCCCACCGCTGCCTGGGCGCTGCCCGCGAGGAGCTGGAACAGCAGCATCAATGCTCCCCCGGCGGTGACCGCGAGGATCAGCATCAAGAACAGGCGCAAATCGCTTCTGCGTGAGCCCACGAACAGCGCTCCTATGAAGAACACGAGATTGTCGGCGACAAACAGCTGTGTCTTGATGGCGCCGTATTCCTCTCCGGGGGAAGGGCTCAGGCGCAGGATCATCAAGCCGAGCAGCAGAAGCGACAGGGCGACGGGGGCGCTCACCAGCAGAACGCCCGGCAGCCTGCGTTCCCCGCGCATGAACGTGAACACGATCGCAAGGACTATCCAGGCGGCGAGAATGAACGTGACGCCGCCTTTGGGCAGAGGATTGGACCCGACGACAGCCGTGATGATCGTGGGTATCCCAGCCAGCGCCAATGGGTAGGCGACGGACTTCCATGCCAGCCAGCCGGCCACCGCCGCGAGTACCAGCGCGATCGCGATCGTGGGCCGTGTGAGCACTGGCAGGAGAACGAGCAGGCCCAGGGCCCAGGCTCCCAGCAGCAGAAGCTGTGGGCGTCGGCTGGTCAGGAGAGCATCGCGGGGTCCTGCGCCGCAGGCTCGGGCTCCCGCTCCCTCATGATCGGATAGTACGACTCCACCTCCCGTTCCTCGAACACGACCAGGCCGGCGATCGGGGTGTGGCTTTGGCGCAGGCTGGTGGCGATTGCGGTCACGTCAGCGGGCCTGGTCAGCTGCGTGCGGACGACCACGACAACGGCGTCGGACAGTGACGCGAGGATCAATCCGTCGGCCAAGCCGGCGATCGGTGGCGAGTCGACCAGGACGATGTCAAAGCGCTCACGCAGCTCGCCTGCGAGAGCTCGCATGCGACTGCTCGAGAGCAGGCTGGGTGGGTTGATCGACGAAGGCTGGGTCGGCAGCAGCGAAAGTCCTGAGCTGAGCGAGACGACCGCCTCGTCGAGATCGATCGTTCCCTGCAGCAGCTCGGCCATGCCTGGACGATGACTGTGACCAAGCCGGCGGGTAAGTGTCCCCGCCCGCATGTCGCCGTCGACGATCAGCACATTGCGACCGCCGCGTGCCACGACGCCGGCCAGGCCCTCCACCGCCGAGGTCTTGCCGACCTGGGGATTTGGCCCCACGAATGTGACCATGCGCAAGGCCTGATCACGCATTGCGAAGAACAGGTTCGTCTGCAGAACGTCGTAGGCCTCCAGCAGCACCGAGTCCTCGGCATGCAGGTGCGGGCGCAGCGGTATCGAGGCGAGCACCGGGACATCCAGCAATGCCGCCGCGTCCTGCGCCGAACGCAATCCCGGGCGCAGGGTCTCGCGCAACCAGGCCAATCCCACTCCCAGGAGCAAGCCAAGCAAGAGTCCCGCCAGCAGGTTCAGCGAACGCTTTGGCTTGATCGGGCTCGAGGCGGCGGCGGGCGGCGCTGAGAGCGTTGCGCTGGTTCCCTGCGCGAGGCCGTTGGCCAGCAGGCTGGCGTTCTGTTCGATCAAGGCTTGTCGCGAGGCGCTGAGCGAGGTGATCTGCTCGGATGTCGGCGAGACGCCGGCGTTGGGCGAGGCCTGGAGACTCGCGATCTGCGCGCTCAGATGCGCGATCGTTCGCTGGATCTGAGTCTGTTGCTGGGTGGCCCGCGTGGTCGCTTCGCTCTGCAGGTCGGCGAGGAATGCGTCGACGACCTGCTGACCAAGGGTCTGGGCGGATCGAGGGGACGGTCCGGTCGAGTGCAGCTCCACAAGCGCCGTCTGGGGCAATGCGTCGGCGCTCAGTCGTGATTCGAGTTCGGTGGTGCTCAGATCTCCACCGTCGACCTGAGAGTGAATCTTGTCCAAAAATCCGGAAGAGACCAGCAACGTCGCATAGTTCTGCGCAAGGCCCTCGTTGGCCGCGGTGGTGTCAGAGGTGGCGGCCTGGTTGGGAACGTTCACCTGCAGGATCGCCGTCGCCTGGTAAACCTTCGCGGTGCGGAGCGTGTAGATGAAGGCGAGCACCAGCATCGCCACCACGGAGGCAGCGATCACGTATCTGCCTCTCCAGAGAACCGGGGCGATCTTCTGGCTGGCTCTGGTTTCTTCGCGTTCGTCCACGAGTCCTTGATGATGACAGAAGGGGTGGCGGTGAAAACGGCTCTAGACGTATTGACGACGGATCGGCTCGGTGCTCAAGTCATGCCTCGAGTCCGCTTATGTCGCCCTCAGACCGTGTCGCGAGGCGCACGGCGCAGCCGCGAGAAAAACCTGCGCGCGAACAGCCAGTAGAAAGCGAAGTCGGCATGTGTCGGCTTCACCAGCCGGCGGATCGAGATGCCGCTGAGGCCACGCAAGGCGATCAGCGACACGATGCCGTAGGTGGTGTAGGCGACCACCGATGCGATCGCCGCGCCGATCACGCCGAACGGCGGTATCAGCACGAGATCGAGGACCATCGTCACTACCGCCGCCAGGCCGGCGAGCTGCGAGGAGAGCCCGGGCCGACCGCGCCCACTGAGGTCGCCTTGGATGATCCCGCCCATCCCCAGGAACCATATGCCTGGCAGCAGCACCAGCATCGGCGCGATCGCCGAGTGATATTGAGTGCCGTACGCAAACAGGATGATCGCGGTGCCGAACGGGATGTTGGCGAGCGTGGCGGCGCCACCGACGATGGCGAAGTGGCGTACCGAGTCCGCGCTCGTCTGTGCCTGTCGCTCATCTCCCTCATAGCGCGACACCAGGGGCATCACGCTCATCTGAAACGCCCCGCTGAGCTGCAGCAGCAGCTCGGCGATCGTCTGTGCGACGACGTAATAGCCGACCTGCGACAGTGGTCTGAAGAACTGCAGGATCACGATATCCAGGCGAGCCATCGCCACCTGGAAGATCGAGCCCACCTGCACGCGCGATCCGTAATGCAGCATCCTGCGCAGCAGTGGCCATTCGATGCGCGGACGTTGCGAAGCGAGGATCGGCTTCAGCGCCCCCCCGATCATCACCAGCGAAGCGACGATATACGCGCACATGCCGGCCGCGACGCCCAGGCTGAAAATCCCCAAGAGCACTGCGATCGCCAGCAGGTAGGCGACCTTGGCAAGGACCGTCAGCAGGTTGTAGCGCTCGAACAGCAGCATCCCCTGAAGCTGGCCGTGAGTCGTCCAGTCCAGGAAGACGATCGGCACCAGGACCGCCGCCAGCACCCAAGTTGTGCCCCCCTCGCCATGGCCGAACGTGTCCGCCAGCCACTGGTATCCCAGCAACGTTGCCGGGATCAGGAGCGCGGCCATCACGCCCGCCTGCAGCAGACTGTTGCCCAACAGTCCCTGCGGTGTCGCGTCACGGCGCTTGGCGTAGTAGATCGTCGCCCAGGGCACGCCGACGCCGGCGAGCACCAGCGCGAGCGAGCTCACCGAGTACATCAACGCGACCAGTCCCCGATCGGACGGCCCCAGCAGGCGTGCCAGGAGAATCGAGGCGACGAAACCGATCACACCGGTCGCGAGAACGCCCAGCAGGTTGAGCGCCACGAAGCGGGCGAGGAGATTGCTGGTCGGCCGCGCACTCACTCGCCGCGCGCGAACCAGGAGCCTGTGCATGGCTGACACTGAGGATCCGAGACTAGCTGGAGTGCAGGCCGCGACTCGCCGTTTTGCGCACGCGAGCATCGCTCATCGCCCTGGAAGGCGAGCTTTGCTCGGTCCCAAGCGGATCTCTGCCAAGCAGAGACGAGCGAGGCGAAGGCTATCCTGCCCGACTGTTCTCCGCCGGTTGAGGCTTGTCCTCTGAGGTGGGCAGCGCACGGAAGCTTGCCTCGTCTACGCCGGCAACCTCCAACAGCAGCGCGTCGAGGAAGAACTTGGCCGCCCAGTTTGGGAAGGCGAAACGCATGTACTTCCCCCAGATCGGGAACGAGCCCGGAACGGCGCCGACCACCGGGCTCGTTGGGCGCGTCGGGCCGCTTGACCCATTGACGTCCGTGGCCTGGGAGAAGCCGCTGGGCGTTCCCGCGATCCGGATCTGCATCTTGGCTACGTCCTCGATCAGGTCACGAGCGGCCTCGGCATAGCCATTGCCGGGGCAGTGTCGCGCCAGTCGGTGCAGCACGACGGCGATCTGGGCGTCGCCGGTCACGCATCGCCACGAGACGGTGCCCTCCCAGCGAGAGTCCAGCCGGCCCGCGATGCGGCCCTGGCGATAGCGAGCCAGAACCTGGTCCAGAGCGCCTCTGGCGCCGTCGAGATAGCGTCGCTCGTCGGTGAAGGTGTAGACCCCGAGCAACCCCTCGATCACGTATGAGATCGTGTGCAGCAGTGGCACGTCGCCCTCGGCGAAGCCGGTATTGGCGAACCAGCCGACATCATTCTGTTGTGTCAGCACCCAATCGCAGCTGCGGCGAGCACTCTGCATGAAGCGCTCCTCGTCAAGCACGTTCGCCGCGTAAGCAAGCGCCCAGGCGCAACGATCGTTGTAGCTGTGAACCGGTGCACTGGTCATCATCGACAGGCGCTCGCGCCAGGCTCCGTCCTCGTCCTGGTGGCGAACCAGCCACTCGCTCGCCGCGCGCGCCGCGCTTGCATAGCGCTCGTTGCCAGTCGCCTCGAAGGCCGCTACCCAGCCGAGAATGGCCTGACCGGTGTTGAACACGGCCGGACCTCGCGGCGTGCCCAATACGCCGCTCAACACCGCTCCGTCTTGCATCTGGATGTCGGCCTCCCAGTCGGCCATCCTCAATGCTCGCTCGCGTGCGCTGGGATCCGAATACGCCTCGGCGACGGCGAGGAACGTCGGGATGATGTAGCCGGTCGTCTCTGGATAGGGAGGCGACCAGCGTCCCGCGAGCAGATCGAACCAACCGGCGACCCCTCCCTCGTCGCCGGCGTCCTGTGCGGCGCAAAGCCAGCGGTAGGTGGCGTGCAGATGCTCCTCGAGACGGATGCTCGCGCCTGCATCTGTGCGCGATCTTGCCCATCCGCCGCGCACGGCCCGGAGCAATTCGGCCTTGTGTTCGTTGCCCGCCAGCCTCCTCAGGCGCGTGAGCATGCTTGCTTTCCAGTCAGATCCATAGCTGAGTCAGGTCTACCATGAGTATTCTCTTAGAAAGTACGATCGCCTGCACCTGGGGCCCATTCGGGCGGGGTCTGCGTGCCCACCGAGTTTGGCGCCAGCGCTGCTTGGTACAGCCTCCGCTCTCGCCGAGACGTCAGTCTCGAGTTGTGCCACAGCAGGGTGAAGTCTCCGTCGAACATGCGCGTGCGTTGGCGCAGGCGTTCGATCAGCGCAAGCGCGATGTCGTCGTCGCGGTCCCCCGCGAATGAGCCGCGATCGGCTGTTATCCGGTGATCGATCGCGGCCATCTCCATGACTATCAGCGGTCGCTCGCGCAGTCGCAGCCGCTTGCGCTCGAGCAGGTCAAAGGCCGGGTATTCGCAGCACGCGCCACACCGGAATCCGGGATCATGGGAGTAGCCCAGCGACGAGTCATACGCCAATCCCGCTTGCTCCCAGCCGCGCCAGGTCACCGGATTCTCCCAGCGCAGGAAGTGTTGGCGTCCGCC
Organism: uncultured Solirubrobacterales bacterium; assembly: GCA_963705245.1. Taxonomy (GTDB): domain Bacteria; phylum Actinomycetota; class Thermoleophilia; order Solirubrobacterales; family Solirubrobacteraceae; genus Palsa-744. The sequence continues at coordinate 1,422,742 of OY970062.1, forward strand.
CCACTCGGCCTGTTCGACACCGACTCGCGCGCAAGTCTGCAAGAGCGTCTCGAGCTCTCGGGCGATCGCGTCCGGGTCGCGAAAGGTGCCGTAGCTGGGGTGCAGTCCCAGCTCATGGCCGCGTTCGTGGATGCGCCCGATCAGCGCTTGGATCCACGGGTCGGTGAGGCTGCAGGAGCCGTCGAAGCGAGGGTCGGTCCGGCCCGCCATGAAGTAGAACGCGCTGCGCAGACCGCGTTCCTCGCTCAGGTCCATGATCAGATCAAACGTGTTGTACGGATCGTCCGCCGGATTTCCGCGTCGGCGCGCGCGCGCGGCGCGCAGGCTCGCACCGGCCAGCCCGCGGTCTGCTCCGCGCAGAAGATGACCGATCGCGGTTCGCACCGCTCTGGGCGAGGAGGTCGGCGGGTGCACCGGCCAGTCGACGTCATGGCTCACGCGCTCGGTGAACGAGCCCCGTCTGCGTCGCAGACGGGGCCACAGACGGCTCAGCGCCGTCCATAGGAGCTCGACGTACTCGTTGGCGAGCGGACGCTCCAGAAAGCCTTCGGCGAGTGCAAGCGAGGCGCTCGCCGGGAAGCGGTCGTGCTCGTCGCGAGTTGCGAGGACGATCTCTTCGTAGCGGCTCAGTTGAAAGAAGATGCTTCCGAAGACATCCACGCCGAGCACGATGCTTCCCTGGATCTCTTCGCAGAAGCAATCGTTCGCCGGTCTCCCGGCATACAACACCGGCAGCGTGTTATCCACCAGCTTGGGCTGGAGCGGCCCACCGTCGAGCTGCCAGCGCGCGAGCGGTCGCTCCGGCAGGCTGCGGTCCGTCAGCCAATCGCGCTCGGATGTGGCAAACAGTCTGTCCGCGAGAATCAGACGATCGGCGCCAGCGAGCTCGGGTGCGGTGATTTCGACATCTTCGCGATCTTGCGCCCGCGCGCTGAAGGGCAGGCCGAGCAGCTCGCCCAAGACGACATCCAGAACATAGGCTCGCTCGGCCGGATATGTGTCCGGATGGTTGATCAGCAGCACAGCCGCATAGTCCTAGCAAAGCGGGAAGACCGCTCGAGGGGTGTCCGGGTGGACGCCGCTAGCTGAGGAAGTTTTCGAGCGTCGTGTAAGAACCGGTCGTTGGATGGAGATCCATGTAGATGCCACTGGCCGGTTTGATCGTGTTGCGCTCGATCACAAAGCTCTCGCGGGTGCTGCCGCCGATGTCCGACGGCGAGACGTAGATGCCGGATTCGGTGGTTTCGGTGATCGTGTTTTCAGTCCAGCGGCTCGTCCCGGCGATCGGGTCGTACTGAAACCAGGCGATGCCGATCGGACCGCCGCTGATCTGATTGCCGCTGAGCACGCTGTTGCGATAGCGCACCGAGATCCCGTCCGAGGAGAAATCGGTGATTGTGTTGTTCGTTACGGTGGCGTTGATCACCTTCAGGTAGATGCCGTGCTTGCCGTAAGAAATCGACTGATCGAGACCAGTGTCGGTGATCGTGTTCCCCGAAACGGTGAAGTTTTCGCCTTCCAGCAGCATGCCGGAGTTACCCGTATGGTCGATCGTGTTGTCGTCGATCGTCCAGTTCGAACCCATGCCGTTGAGCGCGAGGCTGTCGTTGCCAATCGCGCACCACTCCACGACGACACCGCTGCCCGTGCCCTGCAGATTGCCTTCGGGACCGATCGCAAGGTGCTCGAACGCAAGGTAGCTCTGATTTTTGAACCACACCCCCTGTGGCAGGACCGCGTTGCCGGAGCCGTAGGAGCCAAAGACGATCGGAGCGCCGGCCGCTCCGGAGACGTTCGGCATCAACGCGCTATCTGAGAACGTCGCGCCGCCTTGGAACATGACACCGTCGCCGGGGCGCAGCGACGCTTGGTTGACGTGATTGACCGTCCGCCACGCCGAGCTAGGGCTCGTACCCGAGTTGGAGTCTGAGCCGGACGGGGATACGTAATAGGTGGTGCCCGTGATCGTCAGCACCGGAGCCTGCACCGGGGCGCCCGGCGCACTCGGGAGGATCGGCTGAGCGGTCTTCGCCGGAGGTGTCGGAGTCGATGCGATCGGACCATTCCCTTTACCAACGCGACTGGTGTGCGACACATAGCGTCCGTGCCCACGCGAAGCCTTGCGGGCGGTCGTCGTGCAGTGTCGCCGGTGGTGGCGGACATGGCAGCGCGCGTGTGCGCGTGTCCTGGCCACGTGGGCTCTGGGATGCCTGGCGGAGTGAGCTCTGGGTTGGGGATGCGACGCGGGCCGGGCGAGGGCGCCGGTGCAGAGCATCATGAAGGCGGCGATTGCCAGTCCGAGAAGACGTGCCAGATGGAAGCGGCGCATCTGCCCTTCCTCGGACGCTCCCCCTGTTTTCTGGTCTCGAGCGCATCTGCATGGACGGAAAGACCACCGAGGCGTCCAGCTTGCGCCGAGGTTGTTCAGCCAGCGCGGTCAGGACGGCTGGCGGCGAGCTCGCCAGGACATGCCGTGGGCGTGTTAGGACACACCGAAATGCGTGTCACGGACAAGGCTAAGAGGCGCCCAAACCTAGTGCGGATCGGTTGTGAGCACTTCGTCATAGACAGCGGTCACGCCTTCGACCATCCGCGTGCGGGTGAATCGCTGCTGCACGCGCAGTCTTGCAACGGCGCCCAGGTTGGTGGCATAAGCGGGATCATCCAGCAGTTGGATCAGTGCTCCCGTCAGTGCGTTTGAATCGCCCGGTGCCACGAGCAGCCCGCTCTTGCCGTCGGCGAGCGCCTCCCCGACTCCACCCACGTCGCTGGCGACGATCGGCAGCCCGACCGACATCGCCTCGAGGATCACGTACGGGAACGACTCGGCCCAGGATGGGTGTGCGAACACGCCCGTGGCTCGCAGCATCGCCAGGGGGTCTTCACACCTTCCGAGAAAATGAACCGCATCTGATGTGCCGCGCTTGCGCGCGCGGGATCTGAGTGCGTCGAGGTCTGGTCCTTCGCCGGCGATCGCGAGTTGGACCCGTGGATGACGCGCCAGTACACCAGGCAGAGCATCGATCAGGGTCTCGATGCCCTTCCCGGGACGCAGCATTGTCAGGGCGCAGACCACCGGGCCACTTGCGGCGAGCTCCGCCACGCGGGGATCCACCGGTCCGGCGCCCGCCGGCTCGATTCCGTTGTACACGATCCGCACCCGCTCCGTGCGACCGACCGTGCGCGCAAGGCGTGCCTCGGCCTCACACACACACACCACGCGACTGGTCAATCGCGACAGCATGCGCTCGATCTCGCGGTAGGCCATGCGGTCGCGCTCGCGCGAGAAGTGTCCCGCGAACGCATAGCCGTGCGGCGTGTAGATCACTGGAATGCGAGGGTGACTGAACCGTCCCAGGCGCGCGATCGCCCCCGCCTTCGAGCTGTGCGCATGGACTATGTCCGGACGCACGTTCCGCACGATCGTTCGGTATGCCGCGAGCGCCCCGACGTCGGCGCGCGGGTTGACCGCTCGTCGCAGATCGAGTCGCTCGTGTGCATATGGGCCGCTCAATCTCGTCGGCAGCTCGGGCCCGCACAGGAACACCTCGTGCCCGTGCTCGGTCAGTCCCTCCGCAAGGTCGGCGACGTGGCGACCGACGCCACCGTCGATCGGCTGGTGAACCAGCAGGACGCGTGTATTCACACCGGTGGGAGTCCCTGACCACGGTTGCCGGCCCGCCTGGACCTGACCAGCTCGCGCAGTCGCTTGCTCGCCGTCCGTGCCGCGCGCGCCGGTGCGGTCTGCAGCAAGGGCTCGTAACGGTCGGTCAGCTTCAGCCACACGATCGGTGAGGGATCGATCGCGCCGATCATCGCGCGCGTCATCTCATATCGAGACCAACTGCCCGAGCCCGTGGTGACCGCGGCCAGCAGCCCGGAATCTCGCGCCGCGGCGATCGCCGCGGGTCCGTATTTGCCAAACGGATATGCAAATGTCTGAACGGAAGTCCCCGCGATGCGTTCGAGCGCGCGCCGGCTGTCCAGGATCTCCGTGAGGCAGGCGTCGTAGTCGAGCGTCGAAAGGTCCGGATGGGTCATCGTATGGGCGCCTAGCTCCCAGCCGGCGGCCACCAGCTCGCGCAGTTGCGCCTCGTTCATCATCGCGCCATCTCCGCCGGGTCCGATCCACGGGCTCTCGCCACCGATGAAGCCGATCGTCACGTACACCGTTGCCGGAATTCCATACTCGCGCAGGATCGGCAGCGCAACTTCGTGGTTGTTGCGCATGCCATCGTCGAAGGTGATCGCGGCGAGCCCGGGCTCGGGCATGCCCCCGTCGGCCCGACGCGCGAGCTCGGCCATCGTGACGAACCGAAAGCCGGCGTTCAGAAGCAGCTCCAGGTGGGCTCGGAAGCGGGCGGGCGAAACCTGCAGCAAGCTGAGGTCGTCGCGCAGCCGTCCCTCGGCGACCCCGTGATAGCCAAGCACGACAGACCGTCGCCGGCGGACTCGTGCGAGCGCTTTTGTCCAGACGCGGCGCATGGGCTGGGACGGTAGTGGAAGGTGCTGGGGGATGGATGCCCGCGAGGCCCGTGCCAAGCGCATGGCGCGCGACCCTGCTAGGAGGCGCGTATGTGCCCGATCATCCCGGCGTGTAGGTCGCGTACAGCGACGTCTGCTCGTTGTCGGTGCTGAGTGATCCACCGAACGGGTTGCTCGGGCCCGAGGTGTAGGTGTTGGCGTTGTAGTCGCGCGACCCCGAGACCTTGTCGTAGCGGAAACCCACGACGTCGCTGGATGCTCCGCTGATCACGCCGAGCCAATAACTGCCGGCAGCCAGTTTCAGCGGCACGCCGAAGGTCAGGGCATACCAACCGGGAGAGTCGGTGCTGTGAAAGGTCAGCTGGCCGGAGCTGCCAAGCAGTGCCGCGGGTTTGCCGCCCGAGTTGGCATAGACGACACCCTCCAGCACCTGCGCTCCGGAGATGCCGCTTGGTTGCAGGTAGATGCTGAGCTTGCTCACAGTCCCCGCGCTCGCCAGCGAGTAGAGGCTCACCCGCTTTCGATCGGCGGCATAGGCGTCGGATGAGGCGCCGAGGGTGGTCTTGCCGAACGTCATGCTCGCCTGTCCTATGACAGACGTCTGTGTAGAGCTTGCGGGCGCCGACGGGCCAGCCGAGTTGGAAGCGCTGACGGAGATGCGCAGCGTCGAGCCGACATCGACGCTGCCGGGTTTATAGGTCTGAGCGGTGGCCCCGGAGATCGAAGCGCAGTTGGCGCCGCCGGCGTCGCAGCGCCTCCATTGGTAGGCATAGGCGGTAGGGCCTTCTGACCACGAGCCAGTGGTGGCGGTCAGCGTTTGCCCCGTTTGCGCGGTCCCCACGATCGTCGGCGCGGTGAGGTTCACGGGCGCCGACTTGGGCGGGGGTTGCTGCGAGTCGCAGCCCGGAAGCGCCTTGCAGATGTCCAGGATGCCGCCGGTGATCACCCGTCCGGACAGTGCGGGTAGCGGGTCGACGTGTTCGAGGATGTCCGCCTTCAAAGCCGTCGCCGACAGGTTGGGCTTGACCGAGAGGATCAGCGCGGCCGCGCCGGAGACTTGCGGGGCGGCCATCGAGCCTCCGCTGAGGTAGCCGTACTTGCCTTCGCGCAGGGTCGAGTAGATGCTGACACCGGGAGCCGCGAGATCGACCGTCTTGGGTCCGTAGTTGGCCCAGCTGGGGAGTTGGTCGTCGTCGTTGCTGGCCGTGACGCAGATCTCGTTGGGACGGTCATATCCGCATGGGTAGCGCCTCACGGCGAGTTCGTCGTTATCGTCGCCGGTGTTTCCGGCGGCCGTGACGAACAGGATTTCGTTGGCTCCCAGTACGTCGATCTCATTCGACAAAGCCTGTGAGTACGCCGTGCCCCAGAAGGTTGCGGAGTCGTTGATCACGCGTATGTTCACCCCGGCTTGCTTGGCCGCCACCAGCCACTGCAGCGCTTCGATCAGAGCGCTCGTTTCTCCCGAGCCGGCAGTGTTGAGCCACTTGACCGGCAGGATCGTCGTTTGCCAGTTGATGCCGGTCACGCCGATGCCGTTGTTGCCGACGGCTCCCATGATTCCGGCGACGTGGGTGCCGTGGCCGCCGTATGCCGTGTCGGTGTCCATCGGGTTGCAGTTTTTGGCGAGTACGTTGTAGCCGTGGGTTGCGGTGGCGCAGCCGCCGATTGTGCCGGGGTTTGACCAGATGTTGGCGGCGAGGTCTGGGTGGGTGTATTCGACGCCGGTGTCGGTCTCGCCGATCACGATCGAGCGGCTGCCGGTGCTCAGCTGCCATGCTTTGAGTGCGCCGTCGTCGTCTGCGGGGGTGCCTGGGGTGGGCGCTCCGAGGATCTCTTCGGATTCCTGGCTGGGGACGTTTTGCCCGGTGTTGTCATCGCTCCACTGCAACGAGAACAAAGGATCGTTCGGGGTCGCGCTCTCGTGCATCAGGTAATCGGGCTCGGCATACGCCACTGCACGATTGCGTCGCAGCCGGCGCACCACCGCCAGCACCTGCTTGCGCGGCACCCGCAGCTCAAACGGAGCGAGGAACTGTGCGCCGTCTGCATGTCCGCCGCCATCCCGGGTCGGCCTGATCGCAGGGCCCAGACGTATTGAATCCATGGCGCCTGCTGCCTGCTCTATCTCGCGGCGTCGCTTGGTGGAAAGGCTCGAGCGAAAGCCAACGAGCACAATTCCTTCGCGAAACGGAGCGGCCGCCGTTTGCGACAGGAGTGCGGTCCGTGGCTTCAAGTGTGACGCGATCTCCGGGCTCGGTGAAGTCGATAGGGGGGTCCTGCCAGTGGCACTCGTGCGCCCCAGCCCTGGGTCCGATGCGGACGCGACGCTTGCGCCGCTCACGACGAGCGTCAGCAGTGTCACTACGAGCACCGGTGCACGTAACGGCCACAGGTCATTTGACCTGTGGCGACAGTGCTCACACGCATTCTCTATCACCGAAGGATCATACCGGCTGCTTACGTCTGACCAGGTGAACGCTCTTGACCTGTGTGGCCGGCGCGGCGGGTGAGTTCTTGGAAATCCTCAGGTCTGCTCGGAGATATCCGTGCGCGATGCTCAGCAGTGTGCGCCCGGTCGTGTCGAGCGTGACGGTGACGGTGGCGACCTTGCCGGCCGGGATCGAGAAAGCCGTGGTCCCGATCGTAAGCACCCTGGTCTTACCGGAGTCCCTTTTAATCTTGACCGTGAGGATCGATCTGCCGCTGCACTTCTCCGATCCCGTGCAGCGCAGCCTTATCTCGGTCTTGCCATGCTCGGTCCTGAGCGAAGTGCTGGCGATTGTCAGGGTGCTGAGTGCTGTCATCGTGCCCGCGGTCGCCCCACTCGCCGTGCTGGTCGCGCTTGGCTGGCTTGGCCCGTCGGCGCTCGCCGGCAGCTGGCTTGGTGTGTTGCTGCTGGGGGGTTCGGTGCTCGTGGGCGGTTCCGGCGCCGGCGGTCCCGGCGCCGTGGGTTCACAGCCGGGGAGTGCCTTGCAGATGTCCAGGATGCCGCTGGTGATCACCCGTCCGGACAGTGCGGGTATCGGGTCGACGTGTTCGAGGATGTCCGCCTTCAATTCTGTCGCTGACAGGTTGGGCTTGACCGAGAGGATCAGTGCGGCCGCGCCCGAGACCTGGGCGGCGGCCATCGAGCCTCCGCTGAGGTAGCCGTACTTGCCTTCGCGCAGGGTCGAGTAGATGCTGACACCGGGAGCCGCGAGATCCACGGTTGTGGGTCCGTAGTTGGCCCAGCTGGGGAGTTGGTCGTCGTCGTTGCTGGCCGTGACGCAGATCTCGTTGGGACGGTCATAGCCACACGGGTAACGTCGGTTGACGAGTTCGTCGTCGTTCTGGCCGGTATTACCCGCGGCTGTCACAAACAAGATGTCATTGGCTCCCAATACGTCGATCTCTTCCGACAAAGCCTGCGAGTAAGCAGTTCCCGGAAAGGTTGCGGAGTCGTTGATCACGCGTATGTTCACCCCGGCTTGCTTGGCAGCCACCAGCCACTGCAGCGCTTCGATCAGCACGCTCGTGCTGCTTTCCGTGGAGGCGTCGTTGAGCCACTTGACCGGCAGGATCGTCGTTTGCCAGTTGATGCCGGTCACGCCGATGCCGTTGTTGCCGACGGCTCCCATGATTCCGGCGACGTGGGTGCCGTGGCCGCCGTATGCCGTGTCGGTGTCCATCGGGTTGCAGTTTTTGGCGAGTACGTTGTAGCCGTGGGTTGCGGTGGCGCAGCCGCCGATTGTGCCGGGGTTTGACCAGATGTTGGCGGCGAGGTCTGGGTGGGTGTATTCGACGCCGGTGTCGGTCTCGCCGATCACGATCGAGCGGCTGCCGGTGCTCAGCTGCCATGCTTTGAGTGCGCCGTCGTCGTCTGCGGGGGTGCCTGGGGTGGGCGCTCCGAGGATCTCTTCGGATTCCTGGCTGGGGACGTTTTGCCCGGTGTTGTCGTCGCTCCACTGCAACGAGAAGGAGGGATCGTTCGGGGTCGCGCTGAAGGCGGTCGGGACACCTGTGCTCAGCGTTGCGATCGCCGGCACGAGCAGTGACATCAGGCACAGTGACAAAAGGCGCTTGAACTCCTGTCCGCGCCACCTGCTTTCATGCTCTTCGGTGCGGCGGTACATGCCAGATTCTCCAGCCAAGCCTCGACTGCGGTTGCTCAGATCATGCAACCGCCGATTGGCAGATGATCCGCAGTCTAGTTGGGTATGGCAGTAAGCGCGCTGCTTGAGAGGGTGTACAGGTCGTCGCGATCGTCACTTGCGTCGCTCGCCGGCGTCCACCCACGGGCGTGACCACAAATCCATGGTCGGTCTCTACAATATCCGCCCATGAGGCTGGCGCCATGGTAGGAGCTGAGGCGTCGTCGGCCTGCGAGCGCTATCTGGAGCGGATCGGCGCTCGTCCGACACCGCGAGCCACATGCCCGTTCGATCCTGGATATGACCCGGTGACGGTCGAGGGGCACCTGCTTCAGAGTGGCCATCTGATGGGCACTCTGAAGATCTCGATGGCGTGCTGGATGGTCGCCGAGGAGAGTTCTACCCGCCGCAAGATCCGGGCGGCTCGTGACCTGAACATTCCGGCGGTCGCCGGAGGAGGTCCATTCGAGGTCGCGGTCGCCCAGCGGGCATTGCCCGCCTACCTTGAGCTGTGCGCCGACGTGGGCATCTCCCGGATCGAGTGTGGCGAAGGATTCACCAACCTGGAGCTCGCACCGGCTGAGATCGTGCGCCAAGCGGCTGAGCATGGTCTGGAGACCGAGTTCGAGCTGGGCGAGAAGCACACCGGCCGCTTCAGCGACGAGACGACCGACGAGTTGATCGCGACGGGACGTCGCTGGCTGGACGCCGGTGCGGTACGGCTCGTGGTCGAGGCGCGCGAGAGCGCCCAGGATGTCGGGCTGTTCTCGGCGCCCGGAGAGTTCGATGCCCGTCAGGCCGATCGGATCGCCGAGGCGTTCGGACTCGACATGGTGCTGTTCGAGGCGCCCAACAAGGCCAGCCAGTTCGCCTTGATCGATCATTTCGGACCCACCGTTCAGTTGGGCAACGTCCGCCTGGAGGAGGTGCTCCGTGTCGAGATCTATCGGCGGGGATTGCACTCCGACGCGTTTGGCCGCGCCAACCTGAGGCCTCGTCTCCCCGCCGACGAGCACGTCTGAGCGCCCGCGCCCCGCGTCTATGCCCAACGTCGCGATCGATTGCTTTCACGAGCACCTGCCACCCGTCGGGGCAAATACGGCGATCGTCGCGGTGGACGTGATCCGGGCCACGACGACCGCCATCACCGCCGTCGCGCTGGGGCGGCGGGTGTACCCGGCTGGCTCGATCGAGGCGGCTGTCAGGCTCGCGGCCGACCTCGATCGGCCGATCCTCGCGGGCGAGCTGGGCGGGGTGCAGCCCTACGGGTTCGACTTGCAGAACAGCCCTGCTCAGATCGCCCGGATGGAGCGCTCGGAGCGACCGATCATCTTGCTTTCGACTTCTGGCACACGCCTGATCGCCGAGGCTGTCCGTCATGGAGTCACCTATGCCGGCTGTCTGCGCAACGTCGCCGCTCAAGCCACGCACCTTGTCGAGACCGATCAGGACGTGCTGATCCTCGGCGCCGACAGCCGGGGTGAGTTTCGCGAGGAGGATCAGCTGTGCGCGGCCCGTATCGCCCGCGTCCTGGTCGCGGCCGGCCACAGCGTGGCTGACCGCTGCACCGAAGAGGTCTTGGGGCGCTTCGGCGACGCTCCCGACGATGCATTCCTGCAGGGAAGAAGCGCCAGGTATCTACGTGACACCGGCCAGACCGAAGACTTGGAGTTCGTGCTCGGTCACATCGACGACCTGGACAGCGTGTTCGTCGTCGAGCGGGGTCAAGTGCTCGCCGTCGGGATGGATTGACGGCAGCCAATCAGCGCTGTCGGATGTGACCACGCAGCTGCTCGAGCGCCAGCCACGGCCACAAAGCCAGGAACGGAAGCGGGTCCTCGGCGGCGAACCACGCGCACTCGCGCACTCCCTGCAGCGAGCGGGTCCATGCCCCCGGTGTGATGTCGCGGCGACGCAGGTACACGAGTGAGGATGCGACGTCCAGCGGCTCGACGATCCAGCGGCGGCCCTCCTGCGACCTGCTCGAGGGAACCTCCTGACCTGTGAGATCGAGGTACAGCGCTCGCAGCACGTCGGCGCCGTCGTCGCCGACGAACAGCCGGAAGGTGCCGCCGATGCGCGGGTTGACGTCGAGCAGCTTGTACTGACCGTCACGTGCATCGTAGCGATAGCCGATGTCGAGTATGCCCCGGTAGCCGATCGCCTGCATGAGGCGAACGGTCGTCTCGCGCACGGTCTCGTTGGCCAGGCACACCCCCAGCGTGGTGGCGCCGGTGTAGGGGGGGGACTGGCGAATCTTCTTGCCCGTGAACCCAATCTTGCAGTCGGACTGGCCATCGAAGTAGCCATTGAACATCCACACCGTCTCGGGCGTGCCCGGGATGTATTCCTGGAGCATCACGTTGTGCGTGTGCGGGCTCTCCATCAGCTTGCAAGCCGCGACCAGCTCCTCGCGGCTCGCGGCGATCGCCACCCGCGGCGAATCTGCAGGCGCGTCGCCCGCGTTGATGCACTTGGCCACGACCGGAAAGCTGGTCCGATCGGCATGCGCCAGCACATCTGCCTGGGACTGCGGGAACGCCGACAGCGGTGTGGGGATCTCGTGCTCGCGGCACAGTTCGTACATCCCGCGCTTGCTCGACAGTGCTCGCGCGAGCCCATCTGGCTGGTGGGGCAGCAGGAAGTCCACCTCGAGCGCCTGCGCATGCTCGTCGACGAACACGCTGCTCGCGTCATCGACCGCAATCAATACCGCGCGTCCGACATCCTCGCTGAACCGGTGCAGGACCGTCAGCAGCTGCTCGGAGCTCGCCCCCTCCGGGATCGTGCCCCAGCTGCTGCTGTAACGCGACAAGCGGGCGGGAGCCCAACGCTCGCAGCCGATACGATGAACGGGAATGCCGAGCCGGCCGGCGCTGCGGGCGATTCCAAGCGCGCCGTGGTGGAACATGCCACGGCTCAGCCCAAAGATCAGGATTGGCGTGGTCGTCGCTGGCAATGAGTCAACGGAATAGCGAGAATGACATAGGGCGTCCGGTGCGCGACGATGCACGTCACGGTGGCGTCCAGGGGAACGTCAACAGGCATTTCGACTCGACGGCTTCCTACTGGGATGGAGTCTACCGCGGCGCCGACCTGCAGGGAATGATCTACCAGCAGCGTCAGGCTGCCGTTCTGGACTGCGTGGACGCCATCGCCCTGCCCGCCGGCGCCCGCGTGCTCGAGATCGGCTGCGGCGCGGGGCACCTCACCGTGTGCCTGGCCGCGCGCGATCTGCAGGTAGATGCGGTCGACGCCAGCGAGGCGATGGTGGCTTCGACCACGCAGCGAGCACGAGAGCAAGGGTTCGGCGAGCAGGTAACCGTAGCCGTCGCCGATGTGCACGCCCTGCCCTTCGCATCGGGACACTTCGATCTTGTGGTTGCCGTCGGTGTGATCCCGTGGCTGCACTCGCCGCAGGCGGCCGTCGCGGAGATGGTGCGCGTGCTGGGAACCGCTGGGCAGCTCATCCTGACGGCCGATAACCGCGCTCGCCTGAGCTCCTTCACCGATCCGCGCGCGATGCTGGCGCTCTCGCCGCTCAAGCGCGTCTACGACACTTTGCGCAAACGGCGCGGGGTCGCTACCTCGCGGCTGGACTCCCCGCGTCGCATCGACCGACTCCTGCTGCGGGGATCACTGCATCTGCTCGAACGCAGGACCGTCGGCTTTGGCCCGCTTTCCTTCCTCGGGCGCCCGATCGCCGACGATGCCCGTGGCATGCGCATCAACCGTCGCCTGCAGGAGCTCGCCGACCGCGACACGCCCGGTCTGCGGTGGACCGGATGGCATTATGTGGTCCGTGCGGAGAAGCGCGCCTAGCCTCGGACGAACACTCGCTGTCGCGGTTGGCGTGGCACTGGCCGGCACGCTGGGCGTGCCCGGCGCGCGGTCGCTCGGTGTGGGCCAGACGCCGGCGAGCGCACTCACACCCGCGCAAGCCACTGCCGGGTCCGCGACCGTTCATCCTTACGAGTATGTCTTTCAGCCAGGCGTCATGTACGTGTACGACATGGATGATGAACAGAAGCTCGTGCAGGAAGCAACCGGTCTGCCCGATGCCGACGGTGTCCGCGGCGCGATGGTCGATCCGGCAACCGATCGTCTCTACATAAGCCACGGCGGTGACGGGCCAAGTGGCAGCTTCGACGGCTCGCTGCTGGCCTACGATCTGGTGTCCGAGGCGCAGCTGTGGAACCGCTCTTATCCCTTTTCGGTTGACAGTGGGGCGATCACGCCAGACGGTGCAACGATCTACATGCCGACTGGCGAGAACGATCCCAGTGGCATTTGGAACGTGCTGCGCGCCTCTGACGGGGAACCGATCGGGTCGATCCATGGTGGTACGAGCGCGCACAACACGATTGTCAGCCTCGATGGCAAGTACGTGTTTCTCGGCGGGCGCGACTATGACTACCTCGATGTCGCGAGCACCGCCACGAATGATGTCGTTGAGAAAATCGGCCCGCTCGCCGGTGGTGTCCGCCCATTCACCATCAATGGAGCCCACACGCTCGCTTATACGACCGCTACCGAATTCCTGGGCTTTCAGGTGTCGAGCATCGTTACCGGCAAGGTTCTCTACACCGTCGAATTCCCCGGGCTGCCGCCCGATTTCCATCTCAGCCCGCCCAGCCACGGCATCACGCTGACACCGGACGAGCAGCAGCTGTACGTGATCGACACGCCGCACGAATCCGTGCATGTATTTGACGTGAGCAAAGTCCCCGCATCCGCGCCTGTGCAGATCGCGGAAATCAAGCTTTCTTCGATGGCGGGTAATGAGGAACCATGCGTCTATGACTGCGCCAAGAGCGGATGGTTGCAGGCCAGTCGCGACGGGCGCTTCGTGTATGTGGGCGACTCGGGCGACGTGATCGACACTCACACCCTGAAAATCGTAAAGACGCTTCCGACGCTCGCCCAGACACGACAAATGCTCGAGATCGACTGGGCCGATGGTGTTCCGGTCGCGACCACCAGCCGCTATGGGCTCGGCTACGTGAGCGGCGCCCCCGGCGAACCCACGGCGCCAGAAACACAGAATGAACTCCCGGAAGTGGTGTCCGCTGGCACCTCTGCGTCGGCATCCGCGGGCACCTCGCCACCGCTCTCGCCGCCAGCGCTCGTCTCGAGCATGAGCGGCGAGCTGAGGGCGGCCGCCCCCGCCGCACGTATCGAGGGTCTGCGAATGGTTCCAGCCGTTGTGAAGGCTGCCGGCAGCGACGCGAGGGTCAGCTACACGGACTCCGTCGGCGCGCGGGCCGAATTCACCGTGTCGCGAGCCGGACGGGGTGTCCAGGGTGGCGGGCATCGCTGTTTGCGACGCGTCAGCCACACGCCGGCCCCGGTCCGCAAGCGCTGCACGGCATATCGCCTCTCAGCAACCTTCGTGCACAACGATCGCGTAGGCATGAACGCTCTTCGCTTCAGCGCCGACATCGCTGGTCGCCGGCTCGAGCCCGGACGCTATCGGCTACGGGTGCTGCCCGTATTCGATGGCCGTGCCGGTGTCGGGCAAGCGGTCGATTTCCGAGTCCTGGATTGAAGCAGTGATTGGGCAAGATGTCCGCCCGAGTCTCCTGATGATCGCTTTGCGATCTGCTCTTTGTTTGCGCCCATCGCGCTACCCGATCGCATCCGGCCCGCCACGCGCGGTCGCCGCAGCCGCGTTCAGCAGTCCCGCTCCATAAAGATCGCTATCGCCCGGTCCGCCCAGCTTGCGTGCCGTCGCGCGCAGCCTCGCCGTGATCTGGGCCACCGTCGGTTTGCGCCCGAGCACATGCCCGGCGATGATCAGCGCGACGGTCGCCGCAACATGTGGTGTCGCCATCGAGGTGCCCTCGTACCCATTCGGAAATCCGAACTGTCTGGGCGAGGATCCGGTGAACGTCATCTGAAAGACATCCCGTCCCGAGGGCAGTTCCGGGTGGCAGTTCGGATCGCCTGGCAGATCCGCATCGGCGCCCCCTCCCGGGGCCACGAGTGTGAGTCCGGGCCCGTCGTTGGAGTAGTCCGCCAGACATCCGTGTTCAGTCGTCGCGCCCACTGCGATCACGTGCGGCGCCTTCGCCGGATATGCGATTGCCGCGTGCCCCTCGTTACCCGCGGCTGCTACCACCACGACCCCCTTGCGGTAGGCGTACCGCAGGGCTTCCATCAGCTCCGGGATGTCCCTGGCCGTGACGCCGGGAGAGAACTCCAGGCTCAGATTGATCACCCTCGCGCCGTGCCTGACCGCGTATCGCACTCCTTCGGCGATCGTCGACGCGTCCCCTTCGCCTTCGCTGTTCAGGACTCTCACCGGCATGATCCGCGCCGCGAACGCCAGACCGGTCAGACCGTACCCGTTGTTCGTGGCCTCGGCGATCGTTCCCGCGACAAACGTCCCGTGCCCGTTGCGGTCGTTCGGGTACGGATTGTGGTCGACGAAGTCATACCCTTTCACGAACCCGTACTTGCTGAACTCCGGCGACTTGCGATACCGCCCCCTGTTCGCATACGCCACGCCCGTATCGAGCACCGCCACGATCACACCTTTCCCGCCGGGTGCGCCCTCGGCCGCGACGTTTGCCCAGGCTTCCGGCGCACCCACCCCGAACGTGCCTGCTCCCACCGGCGCGAAGTTCCACTGTGCCAGTTGCCAGTCCCCCGGCGCCCCGCCTGCGCCGGGCACGCCTGTGTCGTTCGGGATCAGCCCGCCCGACGCACGCGCGCTGTAGTCGGGCGTCGCCCACACGACGTCCTTTTGCTCTCGCAACGCGTGCACTGCGGCTTGAACGCTCACGCCCCTTGCCAGCTTCAGCACTCGCGTATGTTCCGCTGCAACCGTCGGGCCTTCGACACTCTCGGCTCCTTCTGCCCCGGCGGTCTTCGCGCTCATCGCCCAGGCGCCCGCGCTCGATCCGGTGGCGTACTTGACCACCACCTCGCCTTCGACGTATCCATCCTGTCCTGCATGCGCACCTTCGCCGCTTGCCGTCGGCGCGCCGGCGACCGCTCCGAGTGCTCCGGGTGCCACGGCAAGCGCCAGTATCGTCGCGGCCGCTCCGAGTGTCACGGCAAGCGCCAGCGTCGTCACGATCGCCCGTGCGATTGCCGATGTGCGTGTGCTCTCTTCCCGTTCGCCGGCAGGCTTTTTCGAGCGTTCGCGGGCGGCGGTCTTGGGATGGGCTTTGGCAGGTCGCATGGTCCTCTTGCGTAATCATCCCTTTCATGGCCTTACTCGGCGGCAGGCCAGCGATGGTGATGACGACGATGCGGCACTCTCTCAGAGCCCTCGGCGAACGAGACCGATGAACGACCTTCTTTCCCACGACCGCTCACCCGGCGACGACGATATCTGCTTCATGCGCCTCGCTCTGCGCGAGGCCGGCCGCGCGCTGACCCATGAGGATGTCCCCATCGGCGCGGTCCTGGTGCGCGCGGGCGAGGTCCTCGCCGCCGCCCACAACGAGCGCGAGCTGCGCAGCGATCCGACCGCTCATGCCGAGATCATTGCGCTGCGCGAGGCCTCCCGCGCGGTTGGCTCCTGGCGCCTGCTCGACTGCTCGCTCTACGTCACCTTGGAGCCCTGCGCGATGTGCGCCGGGGCAATCGTCCTTGCGCGCGTCCCTCGTGTCGTCTTCGGGGCAACCGACCCGAAGGCGGGGGCCGCTGGCAGCGTGCTCGACGTGCTCTCACATCCTCGCTTGAACCATCGCCCCGAGGTGGTTCCCGGACTGCTCGCGCCCGCGTGCGGGCAGCTGCTGAGCGGGTTCTTCGCCTCGCGACGGTAGGCTGCTTTGGGCGCTGAGACACCTGTGCGATGACGCGCAAGGGTGCCGATGCCCCGCAAGCGCGAGACCCGCATCTGCATAGAAGGACCAGCGTCTGCATGCGAAGACCCGTTGCATGGCAGGGACCAGCGTCTGCAGCGAAAGACCAGCGCCTGTATCGATGCTCTGTCTGGTCTGTCAAGTGGTATCCACCCATCGCAACCGGCGTTGATCTACTAGCCTTGGCCAACGTCATCCTGGAGGGGTGGCAGAGCGGTTGAATGCGGTGGTCTCGAAAACCATTGTGCGTCTGATTGGCGTACCGGGAGTTCGAATCTCCCCCCCTCCGTTCTGGAACTGAGGAGTCGCCGCGCAGATGTCGGTGGCTTCGCTGAAAGACCTGTCCCTGCGAAGCCAGGCCCGTGTCTGGGCGCAAGTGTCCTTTACGATAAAGTAAAGGCGTGCCGCGGATCTCGAGCAAGCATCAGGTGACGCTTCCTGTGGAGGCGTTGCGGCGAGTTGGCCTGCGGGTGGGTGACGAGGTCGCGATCGAGGCCGAGGGAGCGGATCGGATCGTGGTCCGCCGAGTCGCGCAGGATATCGAGCGCGCCCTGGGTGTATTCGACGGCATGTACGAGCCTGACTACTTGGAGCGGTTGCGCGCCGGGGAGCGTGCGTGAGCGGTTGCGTGCTCGATACCGATGTTGTGATCGCGGCGCTCGACCGGCGGGACTCCCATCATGCGCAAGCCGCGCGGGCCGTCAGAGCGATGATCGATGACGAGACTCCCCTGCTGTTGTCCCTCGTCAACTATGCCGAGACGCTCGTGAGACCGGCCGAAGATGAGCGTTCCCTGCGAGCGGCCGTGGATGCCCTGGGTGCTTTGGGGGTCAGGTTGATCGCTCCGACTGCGGCGATAGCCCTCGATGCCGCTCGCCATCGCGCCCTGAACATCAGCCTCGCAGATGGATTTGCCCTCTCCACCGCACAAGCACACCGGGCGAGCGTCGCCTCGTTTGACCGCCGCGTCCGCCGCGCCCTGCCACAGGTGGGACTCGAACTGGCCGCCTGCTTGACAGCTTCTCCATCGCCATGAGCTCACTTGCGCCCAGCGACCCCCCCGGTTCGGCGCCGGCGGACCAGGGGTCTACCCGGTCATCGCCTGCAAAGCGCCAGGCGCTCAATCTGTTCCGTGGCCTGCCTGATCGCTATGACCAGCTCTCGGCGGCGCTCAGCTTCTGGCAGGACCCGCGCTGGCGGCGCGCCCTCGTCGACGCGGTTGCGCCTGCGGCGGGCGAGCGCATCCTCGACGTCGCCACCGGCACGGGCATGGTCGCCGCCGAGCTGCTCTCACGCGATGGCGATTGCACGGTCGTGGGGCTCGACCAGAGCCCGGAGATGCTCGCCGGCGCACGTGCGCGCTTTGACGCGAGCCCGGACAGCGCGCGCGTGCAGCTGATCGAAGGACAGGCCGAGCAACTGCCCTTCGCGGATGCGAGCTTCGACGCGCTCACGTTCACCTATCTGCTGCGCTATGTCGAGGATCCACCGGCGACACTGCGCGAGCTCGCCCGTGTCGTCCGTCCCGGTGGGCGTGTCGCCTCGCTGGAGTTCGGCGTCCCTCCGCGCGCCGTCCCGCGCGCCGCCTGGCGGCTGTATACGGCGATCGGCCTGCCCGTGCTCGGCCGCCTCTTCTCGCGCGAGTGGTGGGAGGTCGGACGGTTCCTTGGGCCGAGCATCGCCGGTTTCTACACTCGCCATCCGCTGCCGGCAATAGTCGGCTACTGGCGCGACGCCGGACTCGAGAACGTCCAGGTCCGGCGCATGAGCCTCGGCGGCGGCGTCGTCATGTCGGCGACCAGGTCCGGCTCATCGCGTGGCCTTTCACCCAAGGTTCCTTCGCCCGCCCCTGTGTCCGATGTCTCACCCGTCTCCGGGCCAGGTCAGTCAACTGTCTCCCGGCCCGGTCAGGGCGCAAGTGCCGGCGAGCACTGAGCGCCCGGCCTTCTACGCGCTCGGCCGCGGTCTGCCCGGCGATCTGCTTGCGCTGCTGCACCCGCCCTACACAGCCTGGCATCTGAGCTATGTCGCGATCGGTGCGGCCACGGCCTCGCACCTCTATGTCGATCGCCTGCTCTGGGCGCTGGCTGCGTTTGGCTTGGCCGTGGGTGTCGCCGCGCATGCGCTCGACGAGCTCCATGACCGTCCCCTGCAAACGCGCCTGTCCGATCGCGTGCTGATCGTGATGGCGAGCACGAGTCTGCTCGGCGCGCTGGCGATCGGCGTCGCGGGGATTCTCACCGTCTCGGTCACGCTCGTGCCGTTCGTCGTGGCCGGCGCGCTGTTCCTGCCCGCTTACAACCTCGAGCTGTTCGGAGGTCGTCTGCACTCAGACCTCTGGTTCGCCATCGGCTGGGGCGCTTTCCCCGCGCTCACCGGCTGCTTCGTGCAGGCACAGCGGATAACCGTGGCCGGCCTGCTGATCGCCGGTGGCTGTCTGGCGCTGAGCATCGCTCAGCGCCGCTTGAGCGTGTCCGCTCGCGAGCTGCGCCGCCGCACACGCTCGGTGCAGGGCACCCGCACGCGCCCTGACGGCAGCACCGAGCAGCTCACCCTGACTGGCCTTCTCTTGCCTCTCGACGGGGCGCTCGCCGCCATGTCCGCGGCGATGGTCTTGCTTGCCTGCGCGCTGGTCCTTGCGCGCTTGTAAGGGCGCATGCGAACGGATGGATCGGCATGCCACCGAACGGGGCGGCATGGCAAAAGGACGGACATGCAAGCGAACGGGACCGCAACGGGCGGATAGGCATTGCAAGCGAATGGGCATAGCAACGGACTGCGATTTCTTAACGCTTCCTCCTAAGCGCCTGCGCTACGCTGACGCGCATGGGTGAGCGAACCGAGTACGCGCCGGGGACGTTCTGTTGGGCCGACCTGACGACCACCGATCAGGAGGCCGCCAAGACCTTCTACACCGGTCTGTTCGGCTGGCAGGCCCAGGACAATCCGGTTGGCGACGATGTCTACTACTCGATGATGAGCGTCGATGGCGCCGAGGTCGGCGCGATCGCTCCACAGCCGCAGTTCCAACGTGAGGCGGGTGTGCCGCCGATGTGGAACTCCTACGTGTGGGTGGACAACGCCGACGCGACCGCCGAGCGGGCAAAGGAGCTCGGTGGCAAGGTCCATGCTCCGCCGTTTGACGTGATGCAGGCCGGTCGGATGGTCGTCATCCAGGATCCGCAGGGCGCTTTCTTCATGGCCTGGCAGGCGCGCGAGCATCACGGCGCCGCGCTCGTCAACGCCCCCGGAGCGTTGGTCTGGAACGAGCTCGCCTCGCCAGATCTCGATGCCTCGACCGCCTTCTACGGTGGTCTCTTCGGGTGGACCGCAACCCCGTTCGAGGGCAGCCCCGAACCGTACCTGTCGATCAAAAATGGCTCCGCCAACAATGGCGGCATCCGCCCGCTCCCCTCGCCCGGGCCGCCGCCGCACTGGCTCATTTACTTCGGCGTCGAGGACCTCGACGCCGCCCTTGTAAAGGTCGAGCAGCTCGGTGGCTCAAAGCACGCCGGGCCGATCGACATTCAGATCGCAAAAATAGCGGTCGCAGCCGATCCGCAGGGCGCGATCTTCGCGCTTTACGCGGGCGAGCTCGAGCCTTAAGAGCGCTGCTCGGGAGATGACGACGTCGCTTAGGAGCGCTGCTCGGAAGATGGCAACGTCTCCCGGTCCGCCACGTCCGCACCGGTCGTGGTTGTCATCACAGCCGCGCTGCTGCCGCCGAGCACGCGCCGCACCAACCCCGGCGTGAGGACGCGCAGCGCCGCCGCGATCGCGTAGGGGCGCGGCACATAACGCTCGGGCCGTCGCCCGACGCCTGCCTGATAGATCGCCTCGGCCGCCCGCTCTGGAGTGGACACCGTCCAGCGTGTCCACGGTCGCGCCGTCAGCTCGGACTGGGGGAAGCCCTCGGTGGAGATGAACCCGGGGAGCACCAAGCCGACGTGCACCCCGTGCGCCTCCTCCTCCGCCCACAGCGCATCCGACCATGACGCGAGCGCGGCCTTTGAGGCGCTGTAGGCGCCGGTGCCCTTGCGTGTCACCCGCGCGGCGGTGCTCGCGACGTTGACGATCGCGCTCGGCGCCGATTCGCGCAGCAGTCCCAGCAGCGCCTCGGTCAGCCGGACCTGCGCGTCGAAGTTGATCGCCATCGTGCGCCTGACGTTCTCATAGCCACCGTCCGCGAACGGCTTGCGCCAGGCGGCGCCCGCGTTGTTGACGAGCAGATTCAGCTGACTGCCGGAAGGCCCATGCCGCTCGACCACGTGCGCGCGAATCCGCTGCGGCGCGTCCTCGTCGACGAGATCGACCGCGACCCAGCTCACGCGTTCGGAGCCCAGTGACTCAGCCAGCGCGCGCAGTCGCTCCTCGCGACGCGCGACGAGCACGAGCGATGCTCCCGGCTCGCGCGCAAGGCGCTTGGCTGTGGCTTCGCCGATGCCGCTGGAAGCGCCCGTGATGACCGCCACGAGTGGCTTGCTCTGCGTGTGCGTCGTCTGCTCGCTCATAGTCTCCTCGCTCGTTGTGTCGCAGACCCTATCCCTCCAGCACGCGCGCCCCCGCACAGGGGTACACCTCGCGAGCCGAAGCCGGCACGGCCGCGTCCGGGGGCAGCAGGCCAAGCACGTTGCCGCCAAAACCTCCTCCCAGCAGGCGCGCACCGATTGCGCCGGCGGCCAGCATCTGCCGGACGGTTGCCTCCACAGCGGGAGTCGAGACCTCGAGGTCATCGCGCAGGCTCGCGTGCGAGACGTTCAGCAGCGCCCCCAACGCGGGCAGGTCGCCCGCGCGCAGCGCCGCGACGGCCTCGTCTACCCGTGCGTTGTCGCCGAGCACGTGTCTCGCGCGGGCGCGTAGCGGGTCGGGCAGCTGCTCGACCGCATCCCAACTCGCCTCGCGCAGCGAACGCACCCCGAGCAGCTCGCATGCTTGCGCGCATTCAGAGCGTCGCTGGTTATAGCCGGAGCTTGCATTGTCGCGACGCTCGCCGGTGTCGAGCGTCGCCAGCCGCCAGCCGTTCAATCGCAGCGGAACCGGATCGACCTGCAATGTCTGGAAGTCGATCCTCATCGCCATGCCCTGAACCCCGTGCAGCGACGTCAGCTGGTCGAGCAACCCGGTCTGCGCGCCGGCCCATTCGTTCTCCACACGCGAGCACAGCTTCGCCAGCTCGGTCCGGCCAATGTCCCCGCGGATGCCGGCCAAGGCGAGCAGCGCGAGGCTCAGCGCGACCTCCAGCGCGGCCGAGGAAGACAGCCCGGAGCCACGCGGGATCCCGCCCTCGATCTGCAGGCTCGTGCTCAGCGGCCGCAGCCCCTCGCGCTGCAGCTCGGCGACGGTGCCCCTTACGAACGCGCGCCAGCCCTGCGCCGGCTGAGGGGAAGAGAGCGCAAACTCGTCGTGCTCGTCGAAGTCGCGTGCGTATGCCAGCACGCGCTCATCGCTGCCGGCATGCTCGCTGTCGTGCTCGGGCACGATCCTCTTTGCATCGACCGTCACCCCCTCGGCGATCGCGAACGCCAGCGCGAGCCCGTCGTTGTAGTCGGTGTGCTCGCCGATCAGGTTCACACGCCCGGGCGCGAACGCGCGCACGTGCCGTGACCGCTCGGAGCTAGGCGGCATCCGCTCGGAGCTAGGTGGCATCGACGATCGCCTTGCGCAGCGCCTGGGCGGACCTCTCCGGGAGCGTGTCGGAGATGAACGTGCCGGCGCCCTGCTCGGAGCCGGCGAGATACTTCAGCTTCTCCGCGGTTCGCAGCGGTGGGCAGCACTCGATATGAAGGTGCCCGCCAGCGCCGCCGCCGGCGCTCTGCGGCGCGTCGCCGCCATCGCTGCGACCACCACCGGGAAGCGCGTCAGCGCCGGTAGGGGCCTGGTGCACCGCCATCACGTACGGGAAGGAGCGCTCGAACAGCGCGTCATAACCGCGTACGAGCGCCTGCAGCCCGTCGGCGAGCGCGTCCAGCTCGCCCGGCTCGCACTCCAGCAGGCTGGGGCGGTGGGCGCGCACGACGACATGAGCTTCATAGGCCCAGCGCGCGGCATACGGTACATACACGACGACATCCTCATTCTCGTGCACCACTCGGCGCCCATCCTCCAGCTCGCGACGCAGCAGCTCGCACGGCGCGCAGCCCCCGAGGCGTGCGTCGGCCTCCAGCTCCAGCGCGGGTACGGGCGGCAGGAACGGGTAGGCGTAGATCTGGCCGTGCGGGTGGTGCAGCGTCACGCCGACCTCGACGCCACGGTTCTCGAAGATCAGCACGTACTCGACATCCTCGCGCGCGCTCAGCTCTGCGTAGCGGTGACGCCAGACCCACATCAGCGCCCGCGCACGCTCGGGCGCCAACGTCCCCAGCGAGCCAGTGTGTGAGTCGGTGTACACGACCACCTCCGCGGCCCCGTATGGGGAGCGGAAGGCGGGGAAACGGTTCTCGAACACGGCGATCTGAAATTGCGCGAACGGGATCTCGGTCGGCTCGCCGCCGGGAAGCGTCGGGCACAACGGGCAGTGCTCGGCGGGCGGCAGGAACGTGCGCTCCTGGCGGTCGATCGCGTACACGACCTGCTCGCCGCGCAGCTCGTCGAAGCGCAGCTCGGTCATGTCGACCGGTCAGGCGTTTGGCTGTACAGAATCAGGGTACGGCCGTCGTCTTTGACGTGCCGCGTGACTGTCAGCAATCCAAACCTTTCGAGATGATCGTCTTCCTTGCTCTGCGCGAGCTGGGCGTCGATCTGTGACCGAGGGAGGGGCTCGGGATCAGACGCTGAGGCCATGCTTCGAGGGTATACCCGCCGCGGGTCCGCCGCCTTCCCGCGCGAGGGGACGAGGCCGACCGCTTGTCCTGTCTGCCGCGTCAGTAGTAACCCACATCAGGACGGCGGATTAACCGGTCCCATTTCTCTTGACTGAATCGTTGGTTAGCGGGATCGTAGAAAGGGAAACCAGATAAGTAAGCGCCGACCGTCGACGCCATCACATGAGCCAGTGAAGGAGGAGGAGGAGATGTCAGACTCAGACCTTGCCTACGAGGCGGTGGAGCGCCTCGAGCATGCGGACCGATCCGAGGTCGCATCCGAGGTCGCGCCCCCCGGGTTCGACCGGCGCGCGTTTCTGCGTCGCACCGCTCTGACCGGGGTGGCCGCTGGGTCCGTGAGCACCCTGCTGGCCGCGTGTGGGTCGAGTGCCTCCAGCGGTGGTGGAGCCGTGGCCGTGTTCGGGTCCGTTCCCAAATACAAATTCGTGCTCGTCAACCACGTGACGACGAACCCGTTCTTCGTGCCCACCCAGTACGGCGCAGCGGACGCGTGCAAGCTGCTCGGCTGCTCCTATCAATGGACGGGCTCGGAATCCAGCAACGTCAACCAGATGGTCAACGCCATGAACACGGCGGTCACCAGTGGCGCCAACGGGATCGGGGTGGCGCTGATCGACTTGCACGCGTTCAACGCGCCCACCGAAGCCGCGCTGAAGGCCGGCATCCCCGTGGTTGCCTACAACGCTGACGCGCCAACCAACAAGCGCTTGTCCTACATCGGCCAGGATCTGAAACTGGCCGGCGAAAAAATGGGCGAACGGATCGTCGCCGCTGTGCCTTCCGGAGACGTGGCGCTGTTCATCGCAACGCCGGGCTCGGCGAACCTGCAGCCGCGTATCGAAGGCGCCGAAGCGGCGATCAAGGCGTCGGGCAAGCCGATCACGGTCCACACGGTCGCCACGGGCGCGGCTGTGCCTGGCGAGCTCTCGACGATCGACGCTTACTGGGTTGGGCATCCGAGCACGAAGGGAATGTATGCGGTCGACGGCGGCTCAACCGAATCGCTGGCGAAAGTGATGCAAAAGTACAGCCTGCCCGCTAAAGGCATAAAGGCCGGGGGGTTTGACCTGACCGAAGAGACCCAGAAGCTGCTGCAGGAAGGCAACATCGAATTCACGATCGACCAGCAGCCTTATCTGCAAGGGTTTCTGCCGATCCTGCAGTTGTACATGTGGCACGCCTCCGGATCGCTGACGGGCCCCGCGGAAACCGATACGGGATTGAAGTTCCTCAACAAAGAAACCGTCGCTCCCTACGTCGAATCCAAAACCCGTTACGAGGGAACTTCCTCCTCGGTCACGGTCGTCGCGATCAAAGCGGGGACGCCCGCGTAGGCTCGGTACAGCCCTCCTAAACACACATTCAGGTCAGCACAGCCATGGCGAACGTCACGGGAGGACCGAGCTCCTCGGGGGTCTCTTCGCAGAGCCCGACCCCGGCGACAGAGCCCCCGGCGCAGTCGCGCCGGGGCTCGTTGCTGGAGCGCGGTGGATTGCTCGGGCGCGTGCTGTCCCTGCGCGAGGGCAGCATCATCGTCGTCACCGTCATCGTGGCGATCTACTTCGCCCTGAACACGTCGAGCTTCTTCACCTCGGCGAACTTCAAGACGCTGCTGCCCTATTTTGCCCCGTTCGCAATCCTCGGCGCGGGCGAGGTGTTCGTGATGATCCTCGGCG
This sequence comes from uncultured Solirubrobacterales bacterium, assembly GCA_963705245.1. Taxonomy (GTDB): domain Bacteria; phylum Actinomycetota; class Thermoleophilia; order Solirubrobacterales; family Solirubrobacteraceae; genus Palsa-744. The sequence goes on from OY970062.1 coordinate 1,447,674, forward strand.
AGATCGACCTGTCGATCGGAGGGACCTATCTGCTCGCTCCGTACCTGTTCTACAAGGTCGCGACCGCCGGCATACCGCTGGTGCCGAGTGTGATCATCGCGCTGATCGCGTGCATGGCCGTCGGTCTGATCAACGGCTTCTTCATCGCGGTCGTGGGCATCAGCTCGTTCGTGGCGACGCTCGGCATGCTGTTCACGCTGGAGGGGCTCACGTTGATCATCTCTCATGGACAGCCCGTGGAGACGCCGGGCGCACAGGTGACACACACGACACACAACGTCACCCACGTGGTCAACGGCGTGCACGTCTCATTGCCAGAACAGGTCAATCACATCGGCACGTTCGCAAAAATCTTCGGCGGAGGCGTCTACTCGGAGCTGATCTGGGCGCTGGTGATCGTGATCGTGCTGCAAACCGTGTTGACGTTCACGCGCTGGGGGCTGTACACGGTCGCTGTCGGCTCGAACAAGCTCGGCGCATCGGAGGCCGGGGTGAAGGTGCGGCTGGTGACGATCCGCAACTTCATCCTGTGTGCGGTGGCGGGAGGTCTCGTTGGGATCCTCGAGTCGGTCCGCTCGGGCACGGTCCAGCCGGACACGGCCGGGGCGAACGAAATCCTGTTCTACGGGATCGCCGCGGCCGTCATCGGTGGCACGCTGCTGGCCGGCGGCTCGGGAACGGTCGTCGGCGCTCTGATCGGAGCCCTGTTCCTGGGCATCCTGCACGATGGCTTGATCCTGCAGGGAGTCAACGCCAACTACCTGCTGTTCTACCTGGGCCTCGCGATCATCGTCGCGATGACCGTCAACATCTACGTCCAACGTGCGCGTCGGGGGGCTGGCAGTGGCTGAGGTGCGAACACGCACAGCGGCGCTGGATCTGAGTCCTCGGGCGCTCGCGTGCCGAGCACGCCACGCGGGGTGGTTGGGCCTGCTGATCCCTGCCCAGCTTGCCCTGCGTGCGCGTACCGAGGCAGGAGGGGCCACATGAGCGCCGAGCCCGTCGTCCCGCCGAGCCCGGCCGCAGACGACGATGTGCTGCGCGTCGAGCACATCTCCAAGCGCTTTGGGCCGGTCACGGCGCTGCGCGACGTCAACCTGCACCTGCGCAAAGGCGAGGTGCTTGGTCTGTTGGGCGACAACGGCGCGGGCAAGTCCACGCTGATCAAGATCCTCTCGGGGTTTCAGCGTCAGGACGCCGGCAAAATGTTCCTGCACGGCCAACCCTATGAGCCAAAAGGGGTGGACGACGCCCGCGCCAAAGGCATCGACACCGTCTACCAGGATCTCGCCCTGATCGACGAACTGTCGGTCTACCACAACATGTTCCTGCGTCGCGAGCGCGTGCATCGTCCGCTGCCGTTCCTGGCCAACCGGGAGATGAAGGGGCAGGCCCGCCGGGCGCTGGATGAGATCGGGATCAACATCCCGCGGATCGACGTCGCGGTGGCGCGCCTGTCGGGCGGTCAGCGTCAGGCGATCGCGGTCGCGCGGACGGTCAACTCCGACGCCGACATCATCCTGTTGGACGAGCCCCTGGCCGCGATGGGCGCCAAGGAGGGCTCGATGATCCTCGACCTGGTGGCACGCTTGAAGGAGGAGGGGCGCGTGTCGATCGTCATGATCCTGCACAACTACGTCCATGTGCTGCAGGCGTGCGACCGCGTGAGCATGATCCAGGACGGAGCGATCGCGCTGGACAAGCCGACGGCCGAGACCTCCGTCGAGGAGCTGACCGACATCGTCGTCAACGAGTACCGCCGCGCGCGCGAGGCGGCGCATGCCGAAGAGGCTCGGGCGGCGGAGGATCGAGTGTGATGTGACCGTGGCGCATGCGCCACGGTCCGGAACGGTGCATGCACCGTTCCGCGGGGGCGCGCATGCGCGCCCCCGTCCCAAACGATTTCCATGCAGGGTGATCCGGGGCGGGCGGCGAACGGTACTCTCGGATGATCGGGATTTCGTTCGGTAGAGCATCGCCCAGCATGAGATGAGCACATCCGCAGCTTCTCATCGCAGCCCCTGGCCGATCGTCGGCGCGGTCGCTGCCGTGCTCGTGCTCCTGCTCGCGGGCGGTATGTACCTGTATGACCACGCCCACCGCGACACGATCGCCAAGGGCGTGAAGATCGACGGGGTGCCCGTGGGCGGTCTCAGCGAGAGGGCGGCCCTACGCAAGGTTCAGCATGCCGTGATCGACCCGCTGAACCGGCCGCTGACAGTCCGTTCGAGCGCGGGAACGTGGACGCTGGACGCGCGCGAGGCCCGGCTGACGGTGGATGCTCAGAACATGGTCGCGCAAGCGGTCCAGGCCAGCCGGGAAGGCTCGATCGTGACGCGCACGATCAGAAGCCTGTCGGGCGCCAGCGTGCACAAGGAAGTCCCGCTGGCGGTGAACTACTCCCTGCAGGCAGTGCGCGAACTTACGGCGAAGGTGCGCGATGCCGTGAACAGGCCGGCGCAGGACGCGAGCGTTCAGCCGAGCTCAAGCGGGCTGAACACCGTCGCCGCGAAAACAGGGGTGACGGTGCAAAACGAACAGCTGGGCGGGCGGATCGTGCATGCGCTGACGGGCGCGAGCACTTCGAGGACTGTGGCGGTACCGACTCAGATCGTGCAGCCGAAGGTGACGACGGCGCAGCTGGCGAGCCAGTACCCCGCATACATAGTCGTCGACCGGAGCAGCTTTCAGCTGCGCTTCTACGAACATCTGAAGCTCGCGAAAACGTATGAAATCGCGGTGGGCATGGAAGGCTTGGAAACGCCCGCCGGCCTGCACAAGGTCGAATGGAAGGAGGAAAACCCTCCTTGGCTCGTGCCGAACAAAGCGTGGGCCGGCGCGCTGGCCGGCACGACGGTCCCGCCGGGGCCGCAAGACCCGCTGAAGGCGCGGTTCATGTCCTTTGACGGTGGCGCGGGCATCCACGGGATCGACCCGAGTGAGTACAGCTCGATCGGTCACGACGCCTCCCACGGGTGCGTGCGGATGAGGATTCCGGACGTGATCGCGCTGTACAGCCGCACCCCCGTGGGCACGCCCGTCTACATCATCTGATTGGGCACGGGCACGGGGTGCGGGCGAGCACGGGTACGAGCGCGTGTGGGCACGGGTGGGACACGGATGCGAGCGAGCACGGGTGCGAGCGTGCGTCTCGCGGTGTGACTGGGGGTGTGCTCGCGCGCGGCCTCAGACGCGGCGAGAGCGGTCAGGCTCTGTGAGGTGCGCGTGGTTCTGCTGGCGCTCGCCGCGGATCTGGATGGCGATGAAGACGACGATGATGTTGACGACGATCCCGATGCCAAGGAACGTGGCGAGCAGGCCGATGTCCTTCGACGTGGCCGCGCTGGCGAGCAGGGGAATCATCGCGGGGGAGCCTAGCAGCGCGGCGAGGTAGGCTCTAGGCCCACCGCCGCAAGCGAGTGCATGGAGAGGTGCCGGAGCGGTTGAACGGGCGCGACTGGAAATCGCGTAACGGGGGAAACTTCGTTCGAGGGTTCGAATCCCTCCCTCTCCGTCATTTTGCTTGATGTTCGAGCTCTTGCTCTGAGATTTGGGGTCAGAGTTCGAACATCGTCCCCCGATCCCCGTCTCTGTTGCAGGCTTCAGCTGCCGAAGTCGGCCGTGTCCATTGCTCTACTACGATGGGCGGCTAGGCCAATGTGGCAGCACTAATTCGTGTCGACGCCTGCGCCTGGCGATTGGCGATCGCACGGCCGATCACTCGTTCCACCTCCGGCGATGCTCCAGCCAAATTGACGACAAATGGACTTGATCCGTCGGCGCTCGCCTGAATAAGCGTTGCGGCGAACTCGTCGGCAAACGAGTAGCTGACGCTTAGGACACCATCGAGGTCGACCTCGACCTCAGTCTCGTGTGCAGCAGCTTGAACAAGGGCGACTCTAAGCTCGGTACCGCGTGGACGGGTCGAGAACGTCGACCCAAAATCCGATAGACGAAATCTAAAGGGCATGAATCGCAGCCTCCTCGGTCGGGGACAGCCAGCACTGATCCTACCTTGTTATCCGGCGGCAGAAACCAAATCGTAGGCGATCCAAGTGCCTCGCTTGAAAGCTGCAGCAGGAAACATGTCTATCTTCTTGGTCTCTTGCACGACCTGTGTGCGGACGAATCCGTTGGCCGAATGCACGTCAAGGCGGGCTGCGCTGAGCGATGACACCAACGCAGCCTCGAAAGTCTCGGGAAACCCGTTCCCGCGATGCGGATCGCCGGTTCCGCTGATTCGAGCGTCCATAGCGTGTGCAATCGCGAAGCTGTCGTCCGCCCATTCTGGATAGCGCTGTCTGATGTGCTCCGGAATCCCGATACCAAGATCGCTTATAGCTACGGATATCTGCGGATGAGGCTCGCTGAGGCGCTGGACCGCAACATATGCGCCGAGTTCGTTGCGTCCATGCTCGACCGCGTTTCCGCAAAGCTCGGAAACGGCCATGTAGCAGGCATGACCAAGAGGCGAGACATCCGTGTACTGGTACTCGAGAATCTCCCGAGTAGCTGCAGCGACCTCCTCGACCGTAGTGTGGTCAGCAAGAGGGGTCAGCGGGAGGATCGCGACGCCGTCTCGGGAGTCGGGCTTCTCGTTCCCCCGCAGTTCGACGTAGCTGTCGAGAACCTTCATCTGATCAAAGTTCTGTCGTGCTTGATAGTCAGCAGGAGGGACCACGCTCAGCGAGCGTCCCTGTGCATGGTGCCAGTCAAGGAAGGTCCTGAGCCTAAGCCAGAACAGAGGGTAGATAGGTGGCTCCAATGCTTCGCAGTCGATGATCAGCTCCTCTGGCATCTCGCGATTCAAAGGGAACTCCTCTCGCCATCCACCCTCAGCACCACCAGTGCGACGAATTCTCTTGGACCATTCGGCCATGTCCTCAGCCTACGAAGAGGTGCGGTCAATGTTCCAGTCTGGGCTTCGGAGGTGCTGCGCTGGGCGTATAGCTCGCATATGTACTGCCAAAGGGGTCATGTTGCGAACTTTGTCCCGACGACCTCGCCCCCAGTCGACTGAGAGGCTCTTATCAGAAGCCCGCGGATCTGCGTCAAGCGACCGATCCGACCTCTCGCCGCGAGCGGGGGGCGCTGGGGGAGACGATCGCGCCCCAGTCGCCGTCCTCGATCCGGGCCGGCTCGGTGTGAGCCAGGAAGTCGCCGAGGATCCCCGCGAGCCCGGCGGGATCTTCCAGGTGGGGAAAGTGGGCCGCTCGGGGGAGAGTCTCAAAGTGGCTGCCCGGGGCCGCGTGATGGGCGGCGCGACCGTGGGCGAGCGGGATCGTGTGGTCGCGCTCGCCCCATACGATCAGGGTTGGCATGCCCGCGAGCAGGTACAGCCTGTCCGTGGCGCTGACGCGCTGGCCCTGGATGTCGATCACCGCGCGCAGCGTGTGCAGGAAGGCCTTGCGCGCGCCGGGCTGCTCCAGCGGGCGCAGGGCGCGGGTGATCGCCTGCAGGTAGATGCCTTGGCGCGATCCAGCCTTGCTGAGACCATCCCCCGCGAAGCGCAGCGCCGACAGCAGACGAGGGTGGGCGGCGAGCGACAGCAGCGTGGAGACGCCGGGCAGCGTGGCGCTGCGCAGCAGCGGGCTGACCTCGCGGCCGAGCCCGCCGCTGGAGATGAGCACGAGGCGCTCGGTGCGCTGGGGGAACTGGTAGAAGAACTGCATCGCCACGCCGCCCCCGAGCGAGTGTCCGACGATCGTGGCGCGATCGACCCCGAGCACGGCAAGCAGGTCGCGGATGCTGGAGGCATGCGCGCCGAGCGAGTAGTCCCCGCGTGGCGTGGCCGAGTCGCCGTGGCCGATCAGGTCGGGGGCGATCACCGTGTGGCGGTCGGCCAGCTCCAGCGCGACCTCGCGCCAGTGACGGGATGAGTTGACCATCCCGTGGATCAGCACGACCGGCGGTCCGCTGCCGGTCATGTGGTAGATCACGCGATGACCGTGCAGCTGCATCTGCCAGGCCTCGAACCCATCGATGTGGTCGGGCGTAGGGCTCATGGGGCGGTGATGGCCTGATGGTGGGAGTGCGCGCTCACGGGCACAGTCCAAACGCTACACCCGTCGCCGGGCGGCAGGCGGCGAGTGCGGGCGTCTAGACTAAGCGGCTGTGCGCCTGTAGCTCAGCTGGATAGAGCGTCGGTCTACGGAACCGAAGGTCGGGAGTTCGAATCTCTCCAGGCGCGTTGAGCGCATCCAAGTGGGTGCGGAGGTGGTGAGCGAGCTGGTGAGCAAGCGCGTCTCATCGCTTTGCAGAGAGAGCGCCAGGTGCAGTGTGTTGTCGTCCTGGTGTGGGTGTCGTTGAGAGTTCGCTCTTGACAAGCCTGGCGGGTGGCGTTATGTTCTTTGGTGTTCATGACTTTCCCAGGGTGGGTTCGTCGGGGCACGATAGATCGGGTTTGGGTCGGTCTTCTGGATCGATGTCAAGCGCTTTGCAGGGGATGTTTGGGAGAGGGTTACCGGATCGCATGAAGAGGGGTTGTTTTCACGTGAGTCAGTTGGGGACAGACGTGTCGGGAGTCGCCGCGCGCCCGTTGGGTGCCGTAGGTAGATGCGTCAGCAGCGCTGACACATCTCTCTCTCTCTCTCTCTCTCTCTCTTGCCCCAGCAGCGCCCCTCGTCTAGCAGCTGATTCTCCCCGGACGCACTGTCGTTCGGGTGTCCTTTCCGGGGTAGGGCTGTCGCTGGGGGTTGGCGATGTCCGCTAGGCGTGGTTCTGCGCGGGTTCGCCGCGTGCGTGGTGGCGGTGGTGGTGCTTCTGGGGTGGGTGTGCGCAGGCGTGAGGTTGTTTCTCCTTCTTCTTCTGCGCGTGTGCGGGTGTCTGAGATGCAGCGTGCGCGGTTGCTTGGTGCTGCTGTGTCGGTGGTGGATGAGTTGGGTTATGGGGGTGCGACGGTTGCGCGTATCACTGCTCGTGCGCGGGTGTCGCGGCGCACGTTCTATGACTTGTTCGCTAATCGCGATGATTGTCTGCTGGCGGTCCTCGACGATGTCGTGGAGCTCATCACTGCGAGGGTTGTGGCTGCGGGTTTGGGTGGGTTGTCTTGGCGTGAGCGTGTGCGTGGTGGTTTGTGGACGGTCTTGTGTTTTTTGGATCGTGAGCCTGCGTTGGCGCGGGTGTGTGTGGTGCAGGTGTTGCGTGGGGCTCCGGAGGTGTTGGAGCGTCGTGGGGAGGTGTTGGCATGGTTGGCGGAGGTCGTGGATGAGGGTCGTGGTGTTGAGCGTGGGGTGTCTGATTGTCCGTCTTTGACTGGTGAGGGTTTGGTTGGCGCGGCGGTATCGATTGTGTATGCGCGTTTGTTGAATGGTGAGCGTGAGCCGCTGAGTGGTTTGCTGGGGGAGTTGATGAGCATGATCGTGCTCCCCTATCTGGGTCCGGCAGCGGCGCGTGAGGAACGGGTGCGTGCAGCACCGGAGCTTGAGTCTTTTACGGTGCCTGTTAGTGGTGTGCGTGTTGTGTTGGATCCGTTGCGTGGGGTCCCGATGCGTTTGACGTATCGGACTGCGCGGGTGTTGGAAGTTGTTGCTGAGTGTGCTGGTGGGAGTAATCGTTTGGTTGGTGAGGGTGCTGGGATTTGTGATCAGGGTCAGGTGTCGAAGCTGTTGGCGCGGTTGGAGCGGTTGGGTTTGGTTTGCAACGAGGGTGAGGGCCAGAAGGCGGGTGAGCCCAATGCGTGGCATCTGACCTTGAAAGGGGAGCAGGTGACGCAGAGCATTCAGGCACGCATTCCTGATCGTCAAGAGGTGGCGCTATGAGCATTGGTTTGTGTGATGAGAACGGTAACGGGAGGATGGCGATGATCGCGGTGTGGCGTAGGAACGATGGTGCTAAGGGTATTGGTCTGCACCGGCTCGGCCTGGCAGGCTTCGTAGCATTCGGTGCGCTGGCGATCGGGTCGTTGACGGCTGCTGCCGCGCACGCTGACAGTTGCCCTAATGAAGCGCTGCGCACAGAACTGGGTTCTAGCTTTTTGCCGGATTGTCGTGCGTATGAGATGGTGAGCCCGCCTTATAAGGAGGGCTACCAGCTATTTCCCTTTCGGTTTTCGGCGGATGGGGATAAAGCGATCGTCGGGGGGCTGGCGAATCTGGCGGGCGCCCCGGGTGCGGGCGAATCGCCGTTGGAAGGTGATTTGTATGTGGATGCGCGTACTTCGTCTGGGTGGCAGCTGTCGCCGTTGAATGCGCCGTTGTCGCAGTTTGTGGGTCAGATACCGCTGGGTTATGAAGCCGATAGTGGGGTCACGTTGTGGGCTCAGCACACGCCGGCGCAGTCCTCGACCACACGGGATTTGTATGTTCGCTCGGCCGCGGGCGCCTATAGCCTGGTGGGCCCATTGACCGTGCCGTTCGCGGCTGAAGAAGAGGAAGAAAACAACTACATCTTGACATTTGAATCGCATTACGATCGACCGATCGCGGCGACGAGCAACTTCGGGCATGTGGTGCTTATTGCTAAAACCCCGGAAGATTACTGGTCGTTTGATGAGACGACTGGGCCGGCGGGGTCGTTGTATGAATACAGCGGGACTGTAAGCGAACGCACTGGTACCTATAAGGAAAAGCCGATCTTGGTTGGGGTGAGTGGCGCGAAAGGCAGTATGGAAGTGATCAGTACGTGCGGAACGTTTTTGGGTAGTGGTAATGGGTCGGGTTCGTTGTATAACGCCTTGTCGGGTGATGGGGAGTCGGTGTTCTTTACGGCGGTTGCGTGTGAAGGGCGTCCGGCGGAGGTGTATGCGCGGTTGCATGGGAGCCTGGTGAGCCCGGCGGCGGCGGAAACGGTTGATGTGTCGGGGAGTGAGTGCGCGGGTTGTGGGGAAGTGTCGGGGAAGAACTTTGAGGGGGCTTCTGAAGATGGCAAGATCGTGTTCTTCACGAGTACGCAGAAGCTGACCAGTGGTGCGGTGGATGGGACGGCGAGTGGTAATGCGGCCGCGGGGCGGGGTTGTGCGGGTACGCCGGAAGGCTTCGGGGGCTGTGATCTTTACGCGTATGATTTCAATGCGCCTGGCGCTGAATGTCAGGTGTCCCACCAGTGTTTGAGGCTGGTCGCCGGCGGTGAAGTTCTTGGTGTCGCGGGGGTAGCCGAGGATGGCCAGCGGGTTTACTATGTGAAACGCGCACCGACCGGGGAACCGGGCGGGGTCCCTGACTTGTATGTGTATGACATGGCGACGGGGCAGAGCACGCTGGTTGCTGGGTTGAGCTATACGGGGGGTGAAGAAGAAGAAGCGATCTGGCAGCGGGTGTTCCGTCACCCGGTGGAGGTGAGCGGTGAAGATGGGCGTGACTTGCTGTTCGTGAGCTCCACGCCGGGGTTGACCGCGGATGACACGGCGAGCACACCCCAGCTGTTCGAGTATGACGCGGTGACGGGTGAACTGGTGAGGGTCAGCAAAGGCGAAGATAGCTACAACGAAAACGGCAACGCCGCCAGGGCGGGAGTCGGCCCGGAATCGATCTCGGGTATCGCCGAAGCACTCGGCAAGGGCTCTGACTTCAAATCTGGTGTGAATCGGTTGAATGTGTCCTTTGATGGGCGGACGGTGGTGTTCAAGTCGAATGGTCGGTTGAGCCGGTTTGCGTCTTCGGCTGAACGTGGGTGTTCGAATATCTATGAGTTTCGTACGCCCGGCGCGCTCGCGGAAGGCAGCGTGCATCTGCTCTCAGATGGCGTGGATGTGCAGCCGCGGGCGGGCGGGGTGTGCGGCGCGGGGTTCTCCGCGATTGATGGCACGGGAGATAATGCGTTGTTTTCGACGGCGGACCCGTTGTTGACTGGTGATGTGGATGGTGTGCAGCGTGATATTTATGATGCGCGTGTGGGTGGTGGGTTCGGGGTCGCGCAGGGCGGTGTTTGCGCGGCGGGTTGCGGTAGCCCGGCGGGTGGTGTCGCGCCGGGCTCACCGGTTGTGGGGAGTGTGACGCAGGCTCCGGAAGCGCCGGCTTCGGCTCCTGCCGCGCCAAAGCCGAAAGCGAAAGCGAAGGTGAAGGTCACCAAATGTGCCAAAGATAAGAAGTTGGATCACGGTAAATGCGTGGGTGTTAAGAGTAGAAAGATAACGAGGAAAGCCAAGAGAGCCACCCGCGAGCGGAGGGGTAAGTAATGAGTATTCAGGTGCCACAGGTTTCAGCGGCTGGTAAGCTGGTAGGCCGCCAGCCACCGCATGTGAGTGATGTGTCCAGGACCAATATCCTCCGCTTGATTCTTATCCAGCTGGCGATGATCAGTGTTTTTGTTGGTGTGTTTGTCTTCCTGGCTGCTTCGGCGTCAGCAGCGGCTTCACCGCCTGCTCCGTCTTTGCGTGTGACTGTGGCGGCTGGGCCGACTGTTGCTCACCCGGGGCTCGGTAAAGGCGGTGAGTATTCCGTTTTGGTAGAGAATGTCGGGGGTGCTCCCACCTCGGGTGAAATCACGATCAAGGATAAGCTGCCGGCGGGGTTGATGGTCACGAACGGGAATATGCAGCCAGGCGGGACGTGCAATCCGACTGGGAGCGGTGAAGAGGTTTGCAGTACCTCGGAAGGGATCATCCCGGGTGGCTTCATCGTGATAGATTTTTTTGTAACGGTGTCGAGCCCCGTAGGCCCCGGACCGCTCGTAAACCGCGTGACTGTGACTGGTGGCAGCGCCGCTGCGGTTTCTAATGAAACAAGTCAGCGTGTTGGTGCTGAACACGAAACGGGTCCGGCGGGGGTGACGGGTTTCTCTTTTGAAGCGACTGGCCCGGCGGGTGAACGTGTGGCACAGGCGGGCGCACACCCGACCTTTCTGACGACAACTCTCTTGTTGAATAGCATCTACGCGAGTAACTCCAATGAACCGGTTAAACCGGTGCAGGCGGTGAAGGATTTGGAGTTTTATTTGCCGTTGGGGGTGTTGGGTGATCCGACTGTGTCGTCTTTGTGTCCGGTGTCGCTTGTGGAAACGAATACGAACCAGACTGGTTGTCCGCCGTCGAGTCGGGTGGGTACGATCGCGCCGATGATCTTGTCTACCGTCGTCGCGGATACGCCCGATCCGACGCACGAGTTCGGGATTTACAACGTGGTGCCGGAGAAGGGTTATGCGGCGGAGTTCGCTTTCGCTGAGCTTGGCTACACGTTCGTTATCTACGCAACAGTGGTACACCATGACGGTGAGTACATGCTGCGTGTCTCTGTGCCGGGTTTGCCGGAGATCGCGCAGCTCGTCGGGCTCGTCGCTTCGTTTTATGGCGACATCAACGAACGATACGTCTCGGGGTTTGAAGAATTCACGTTCGATCGTGGGAGCTTCTTGACGGATCCGAGTGATTGCGGGGAGAGCACGAGCGCCCGCGAAGCCTCGGTCTCGCTGAACACATGGGAGAACCCCGACCCGGGGCTCCCGATCCAGGCCTCCACAAATGCCTTCCCGACGCTTGAAGGCTGCGAACTGTTGAAATTCTCGGCTGGGTTGGGCGTGACTCCTGACACTACGCAAGCGGACGCACCCTCTGGCTATGAAGTCGGGTTGGAAGTACCACAAGCACCAAAGGACGCCTCGGGGCTGGGCACACCGCCGGTGAAGAACGTCGAATTGCAGTTCCCTGAAGGTACGACGATCTCGCCGTCCTCAGCAAACGGCCTGGTGGGCTGTGAAGAACAGGGTCTCTCAGGGATCGATATCGAAGGCCCGGAATCTGAAGCTGTCGGCCCGGATGGCTTGCAGCGGCTGGTCGCTGGTCATTGCCCGGTGGCGTCGCAGATCGGGACGGTCTCGGCGAGCACCCCGTTGCTACGCGAAGGATTGTCGGGGCATTTGTTTATCGCGACACCGCATTGTGGTGGCTCAGGGCAGCACGAATGCAGCGAAGCTGACGCCCGCGACGGCGAACTGTTTGGGGTCTACATCGAAATGGAAGCCCCGAACGTTGGTGTCGTGATCAAGCTGAAGGGCACCGCGCAACTGGACCCCGCGACAGGACGCATCACCGCGGTCTTCAAGAACAACCCGCAATTCCCGTTCAGCAAGCTCACGGTCTCGATGAAGAGCGGGCCACGCGCGCCACTGGCTAACCCACAGACATGCGGGGTAGCCAGCAGCGAAGGCGTCGTCACGCCATGGAGCGAACCACAGACACCCGCGGTGAGTACGACGAGCGCTTTCAGCGTGGACTGGAACGGCGCCGGCGAGACCTGTCCTGCGGTAGCGCCATTCGCACCGTCCTTCACGGCTGGGACGACGAATCCCGCGGCGGGCGCGTTCAGCTCGTTCTCACTGGTCCTCAAGCGCGAAGATCGCGAACAGGATGTCGCGTCGCTGTCGAGTACGTTGCCGCAGGGATTGCTGGCGGCCGTTGCAAACGTGGGACGTTGCCCTGAGCCCCAGGCCTCCCAAGCATCCCTCAGCGCATGCCCAGCAAGCAGCCAGATCGGGACTACCACTGTCAGTGTGGGTTCGGGCAGCGAACCGTACTACGTGACGGGGAAGGTCTTCTTCACCGGCCCCTACGGCGGAGCACCATTCGGACTGTCGGTCGTGGTCCCCGCGGCTGCGGGCCCGTTCAACCTCGGGAACGTCCTGGTCCGTGTCGCGCTGTTCGTGGATCCGCATACTGCGCAGGTGACGGCGGTGAGTGGTCCTTTGCCCCAGAAACTGGATGGTGTGCCGTTGCGTATCCGCACACTCAGTGTGTCCCTGGACGCGCACGAATTCGTCTTGAACCCAACGAACTGCTCACAGCTGAGTATCACCGGAGTCGTACATTCCACTACGGGCACGAACGTCAGCGTCGGGAGTCCTTTTGCGGCTTCTGGTTGCAAGAAGCTGGCGTTCAAACCATCGTTGGCAGCGAGCACTAAGGGGAAGACTTCGAAAGCTGGTGGCGCGAGCCTGACGATCAAGGTTGGTTCCGGGACTGGGCAGGCGAACATCAGCAAAGTACGCCTGATGTTCCCCAAACAGCTCCCCGCGCGCCTGACGACACTCCAGAAAGCATGCACCGAAAGCCAGTTCAACGCGAACCCGGCAGGATGCCCAGCGGGATCGGTGATCGGTACCGCTACGGCGCACACCGCGATACTCAAGAGCGCACTGACGGGACCGATCTATCTGGTGTCTCATGGTGGTGCGGCGTTCCCTGACGCTGTGGTGGTCCTTCAAGGCGAAGGCGTCCTCTTGTACCTGGATGGGAACACGAACATCAAGAAGGGGATCACGACAAGCACGTTCAACAGCATCCCCGATGCCCCGATCAGCACGTTCGAAGCGACACTCCCACAGGGAGCTCACTCGGCGTTCGCGACCGATATCCCCACGAAGGCGAAAGGCAACCTATGCGGGCAATCGCTGACGTTGCCCGCGACGATCACCGGACAGAACGGCGCGCAGATCTCCCAGAACACGAAGATTGGTGTAAGCGGATGCCCAAAGGTGAAGAAGGCCAAGCCCAAGAAGGGCAAGCGGAAGAAAAGCAGGAAGAAGTAGATGGGTTGTGTGGGTTCCCCGTCTGGGTTGGAAGGCTTGCTATCAATGAGGCCCGAAGGCGGAATGCTCCTGTTCGCCGGGTTTGAGGAGCGCGCTGCTCGGCGGGGATGAGATTCCTTTTGCAAACGTACGCTGATCGCACACGCGCAGCGCCGCGGTCGCTTCGCGTCTGACTTGCTCCCTCGCCAGGTCTCGGCGCCCTCCCCAACGCGATCCCTGACACGTTGGCTTGGATGACTTGCTGTGAGCGCCTGTCCCCGCGCGGGGATCAGTCGCGCTGCGGGAGCCGCTCGTCGAGCATCGCGAGCACCGTGTCGGCCGCAGCATGCACGCCCAGCTCCGGGGTCAGCTCGACCTCCGGAGCCCGTGGCCGCTCGTAGGGGTCGTCCACACCCGTCATGCCCTTCAGCTCCCCACTTTGCGCGCGCGCGTACAACCCCTTGGGGTCGCGCCTGGCGCACTCCTGATGGGGGGTGTTCACGTACACCTCGATAAACGTCAGCCCTTCGCGTTCGTGCAGCTCCCGCACCTTCTCGCGACACTCCGCGTAAGGCGAGACGAGCGCGACGAGCGCGATCGTGCCCGCGTCCGCGAACAGCTTTGCCATCTCCCCGACCCGCCCCACGTTCGTCTCGCGATCGCCCTTGCTGAAGCCGAGATCGCTGCACAGACCGTGCCTGAGGTTGTCCCCGTCCAGGCGATACGCGCTCCGGCCCGCGTCGATCAGCCGCGCCTCCACCGCCGTCGCGACCGTCGTCTTGCCGGCCCCGGGCAGCCCCGTGAACCAAACCGTGGCGCCCTGCTGGCCCAATGCTTGCCAGCGCCGCGCACGACCCACGGTCGCCTCCTGCCAGGTCACGTTTGCGCTCATATCGCTGTCACCAGCCTCGTCGCCGCCTCATGCCTGACCTACATTAGATCCGATCAACATAAGAACCTTGTCAGAGGGTTCTCTTCTCGCGCCGATTCCCGCTCGGGCCGCAGCGGGCTTCCAGGGCCCGCCGCGGGTCTTCAGCCGTCTGCAAACGGCGCGATCGGCACGCCGTGTCGCTCGCCCGCACGCATTCCCAGCTCGTATGCGCCCCCGTGGGCCGTGGTCAGCCTGAGCGCGCGCTCTGAGCCTGGCAGCCTGACGTCGAGCTCGATCGCGGCGACCGAGCAGTTGGCGACCTCGTGCTCCGGGCCTTGCGGATCTGCATAGCGCCAGCCCGCGCCGCTGCCTGGCGGCGCCTTCACTCGCGCGTCGATCATCAGGCCATCCGCTCCCGGCAGGCGCAGCTCGCAAGCCTCCGGGCTCTCCTGCACCCGCAGCCCGCGCTTGCCGAGGCCGCCGATCCTCCAGCGCCTCCCGCCGAGCGACAGCGCGCCGTTGGCGACCCACGGCGTCAGCCTGCCCGCGAGCTTGATCCTGCCCAAGGCGACGTCCAGCCACGCATCCTCGTCCTGGGCGAACCCAACTCCGTGCAGCCAGATCCAGCGCTCCGCGTGCTCCGCTCCCCAGTTGTGCCCGACCATCCCCCGCCAGCCGTCCAATCCCAGCGCCTGCCCGCCCGCAAGCTCGAGCGTGCCTGCGAACAGCGCGCTCGGGGCCGGGCTCGTGAGCTTCGTACGCGGCAGCTTGGCTTTGTACATCCATTCCGCCGGCAGATGCCTGAGCTCCGGCTCGGTCGACTGAAACCGCAGTGACCACTGCGCCTCACCGCAGCTGCCCTGCGCGTGACCCGGCCCGATCTTCGACTCGCCGATCGCGATCCACGCATCTGCGGGCGTGCTCAACTCCGGGCTCGTCAGCTTGTGCATGAACGGACGGCCCTTACGCGCGTCGAACACCGTGCACCACAACGATCCCCGCGGCTCCATCCCCGGGCGCTTGTGCACCGTATAGCGCAGCCACACGCCCACCGGCTGCTCCGGGGAAATCGCCCGCAAGTAGAACGACTCGTACATCCCCGCCTTTCGCGGCGTCCCGGGGTAGATCGCTCTCGCCTCCATCGGGCGATCCTAGACCCACTCCTGCGAGGATGCCCGCCATGAACCGCGACCCCCTCGTCACGCTCCCCCCGGCCCTGGCCCATCCGGGCGCGCCGACGGCGAAGCGCGCCGACGCCCGCTACGTGCTCGGCATCGACGGTGGCGCTACGAAGACCCTTGCCGCCGTCCTCGATCTCGAGCAGCAGGTTCTTCACCTCGGTCACGGGGGTCCGAGCAACGAAGACGCCGTCGGCGCGCGCCTGGCCGTGAAGGCGGTCCTCGACGCCACCGACGAAGCGCTCGAGCGTGCCGGCATCGCCCAACCCGAGCTTGCAACGGCCGTGCTCGCCGTGGCGGGCACCGACACCGACTCGATCGACCGCCATCTCCACGACACCCGCCCGGATGGATGGATCGTCGTCAACGACGTCGTCGGCGCATGGGCTACCGCCACCGGCGCCCTTCCCGGCGTCGGTGTGATCTCCGGCACGGGCTCCAACGTCTTCGGCGTCGGGCTGGTGGGCGCTGACCTGCGCCCTTGGCGAGCGGGCGGCTGGGGTCACCTGCTGGGCGACGAGGGCAGTGGTTACTGGCTGGGCGTGCAGTCGCTCGTCGCGGCCCTGCACGACCGCGACGGCTCCGGGCCGCCGACCGCGCTCAGCGACGCTTCGCTGCAGTTCTTCGGCTCATCCTCGCTGCAGGCGCTGGCGGCGAGCGTCTACACGACGCCACTGACGAAGGGCGAAGTGGCGGCCTTTGCGATCGAGACCGCCCGCCTTGCGAGCGCGGGCGACGCGGTCGCCCGCGAGCTCTACGCGCGCGCGGCGGGCCATCTCGGCGAGCAGATCCGGGCGGTGATCGCGAACACGGGCCTGACCGGATCCTTTCCCGTCGGGCTGATCGGCAGCGCATTCCTGGCCGGCGAGGTCTTCGTCTCGCCGCTTGTCGACGCCGTCCACGCGTTCGCGCCCGAGGCCGACATCTTCCCCGTCGAAATGCCCCCCGTCGGTGGCAGCCTCTTGCTTGCCGCGCGTGCCTGCGGCCAGGAGGGAACGATCCCCCCCGACATGCTCGCGCGGTTGCTCGACGGCGCCCTTGCAACCTGATTTGCAGCGCGATCCAACCACCCGCGCGACGTCCTTTCTTCGCTAGCCTGACCGAGTCGAACAGGCCACTCGCCTGTTTTGCAGAACTGGAAGTCCGATGCATTCCCGCTTCGATCACCGGCTCGCGCCGCACACGCGCTTGCGCCGGACCACGCTGCTCGCGGTCCTGGCCGCGTCCGGCTGCGCGCTTCTGCAAGCCGCGCCGGCGTTCGCGTCGGGGTCCGCCGCCTCGCCCTATCCCGCGGGCGCCACCCGCCCGCTGCGAGTGGCAAAGCCCTCCGAACTCGCTCATTCCACCTCGGCCCCCACCGGCGGCTCGTCCGCGCCCGCGTCCGGCTCGTCTGAGTCGACGACCCACGCTTCCAAGTCCAGCTCGAAAAAGCGCCCGAAGAAGCCCAAGCCCAAGCCGGTCCTGCATGGGGACCCGGCACGCGCGCTGATCGCCTTCGAAGCGATGCAAAAGAACTACTACATCGGTGGCTCGGGCCTCTACCAAGGGGAACCCTTCTCGTTCCTATGGCCCTTCTCGCAGGCGCTCGCCGCGACCGTGACGATGACCCACGTCAACGGCATCGCGACGATCCCCGGGCTGACATCTGTCTTTGCGCGCGAACTGAACGCCCGCCTGATCGGTCTGCGCTCATATCTGGACATCGACAACTCGGGCGCCCCCGAAGGCACTTTCACAAGCTCGCTCGCGGCCTTCGATGGCACCGTCGCACCGCCGACCGGCCCGGGCGGGACGAAGTACTACGACGACAACGAGTGGGTCGGAATCGAGCTGATGCGGATATACGAGCTGACCCACAACACCGCGGCGCTGGGCAGCGCCGAGGCGATCATGGCGTTCGTGATGGCCGGCTGGGATACCGACCCCGAACTCGCCTGTCCCGGTGGCATCCCCTTCTCCAACTCCTCGGAAAACCTCGAACGCAACACCGTCACCGACGGCCCGGGCGCCGAGCTCGCCCTGCAGCTCTACCGCAGCACCCAGAACATCCAGTACCTGCAGTTCGCCGAACAGGCTTACCAGTGGGTGCGCCAATGCCTGCTCGAGCCCAACGGCCTGTATGCCGACCACATCGGTCCGCACGGCACCGTCGCCCAGACATACTGGAGCTACAACCAGGGCTCGATGATCGGCGCCGGCACGCTTCTCTACCAGGCGACGGGCAACAGCGCCTATCTCTACCAGGCCCGCCAGACCGCCCAGACCGCCCTCGCCTATTACACGCCCGAACGCCTCGGCTCGGAAATCCCCTTCTTCGTGTCCGTCTACTTCCGCAACATCCTCTACCTGGACTCCGTCACCCACGACCCCCCCGGGTCGAAGCTCGCTCAGCCCTACGTCGACTACGCCTGGCAGCACCTGCGCCTTGCCAACAACCTGTTCGTCTTCGGCTCGCCCCCCTCAGGCCAGCTTTTGGTGCAGTCGGCGATCGTGCAGATCTACGGGCTCTTGTCCTCGTCACCCAGCACGTATTTCTAGGGCGGTCTCGTCCACCGCTCCCGTCGGCGAGTGGGGAGCGAGTGGCGCCGTCTGGATGAACGCATCCACGACGTCCGGGTCGAACTGAGTGCCCGCGCACGCTTGCAGCTCGGCGATCGCCTCGGCCGGAGTGACGGCTGAGCTGTAGGCACGCTCGGAGGTCATCGCGTCATAGGCGTCACAGACGAAGATGATGCGCGCGCCCAGAGGGATCTCCGAGCCCAACAGACCGTCCGGATAGCCCGCCCCGTCGAAACGCTCGTGGCTGGAGCGCACCAGCCGCGCGACCGGCCGCAGGGCGCTGGCCGCCATCAGGATGCGCTCACCGAGGATCGTATGCCGGCGCATGAACCGCCACTCCTCGGGCTCCAGCGGGCCCGGCTTGTTGAGGATCGCGTCGGGGATCGCGATCTTCCCGACGTCGTGCAGCTCCGCGGCGCGCGCGAGCACGTCGAGCTCTTCCCCTTCCAGGCCCATCAGCCGCCCGACCGCGAGCACCAGCGCGCCGACGCCGCGCTGATGCTCGCGCAGATCCGGATAACGCTCGTGGAACGCTTGCAGCAACACGTCCCGCAGCTGCAACGCGGCGGTGCTTTCACGCGTTTTGTCCTTGCGCTGATACAGGCGCTGGTCCGCGAGCTGCAGGATCGCCGCCGCCTCGCCGGCCTCGACGGGGATGCTCACCTCGCCGTGGGCGGCGCTGATCTGAAAGCCCGGGCCGCGCTCGGACAGCGCCGCGACGCTCGCCTGCGCGAGCGCTTGCTCGCCGGCAGGTGAGCCGCGGAACAGCACGCAGAACTCGTCCCCACCCATGCGATACGCCCTCCCATGAGCGGCGACGATCGTGCTGAGCTTGTCGCTGAGACGCACGAGCAGCGCGTCACCGGCGGGATGGCCGAAGGTGTCGTTGTAGCGCTTGAACCCGTTCAGGTCGTACATCATCAGCTGCCACGGCGCATCCGGCCTGGCCGTGCGGCAGGTGAGCTGCAGGTCCTCCATCAGCTGGCGGCGGTTGCTGAGGCCCGTCAGCGGGTCGGTCAACGCCAACGTGCGCGAGCCCGACAGCATCGTGAGGTTCTCGCGCACCGTCAGCATCAGGCGAGCACACACCACGAGCACCGTCGTGATCGCAAGGATCAGTGCCGGCAGCGTCAACTGATGGTGGAAGTTGCCGTACACGAACACGCCGAGCGCGCCAAGCAGCGACAGCGCGGGCACGAGCACCAGCCGCCAATCCTCGATCCGCCGGCGCGCGACGCGTGGCCACGGCGTCCAGGCGGCGACCGCCAGCAGGACCGCCGCGGTCGGCCACAGGCTTTCGATCCAGCCGTTCGCCTGGTAGGTGTTGGTAGCCGTCTGGTACAGGTAGGTCGAGTCGGCGACCGCGTTGAGCAGCATGCTCGCCGCGATCAGCAGCCACACCCGTCCCGGTCGCCAGCCGGTCATGCCGAGCGCGCCGATCGTGAAGATCAGCAGCAGGATGTCCCCGATCGGGTAGGCCAGCGAGACGGCGACCGAGGCGAAGTCGCCGTGGGCGCTGTCGACGATCGGTGGCAGCACGATCGCGGTTGCCAGCGTGGCCGCGGCGAGACCCGCGATCAGCCCATCCAGCCACATGCTCATCCGCATCTCGCGCAGGTGCGTGCCGATGAGCAACGTGAGGGCCACGTACATGCACGGGTACATCGCGAGGAACAGCCCGTCGGCGGGAGAGACGCCGCCGCTGGATGTGCCCGAGCCTTCGACGAACACCGTGTAGTAAATTTCTCCGAGGCTCCAGCACAAGAGGCCCGCGCCCATCGTCAGCCAGGCGGCGCGCTGGGTCTTGATAGCGATCCCGCGGGCGATCACCGCGCCCGCGGCGCCGAGCATCAGCACGTTGTAGACGCCATCGTCGAACAGCTCGTTGGTATGCGGTCCGCCAAGACCGACCGTCGTATGCAATACGAGCACGCCGAGGCCCCCCATCAGGCAGGCGAGGAACAGCTTCGGTGGAGTCGTTCTTGCGCGCATCGCTGTTAGACGGCTTTGTCATCAGCATCGGCCGTTCGGGTGAGATCCTGGAGCCCGAACCGGGCTGCGATCGCGAACCGGGCTGCGATCGGTGACTACGCGCGGATGATGCGCCGCACGAACCGCCGTGGCTTGCGCTCGTACAGGCGCTTGCCGTCACGCAGCGCCCGTTTGCGCAGACGGGCGCGCCTGCGTGAGATCGCGCGCAGGAGCAGCTTGCGGGTGCGACGCTTATGCCGCTTCAGAGGCTTATGCGCGCGCACCTTCTCGCCAAGCAGCATCAGGTCGTGCTCCTGGCCGAGCACTTCCCCGAGCTCATCCGCGCGACGGGCGAGCTTGGCGACGCGCTTGCGTGCGCGCTTTCCCGAGCCCGTGGCCGTGGCCTTGTGCGGTGGGTCTTGGACGTCGAGAACTTCGAGGGCGTAGCGCAGGTCCTTGACGTGTTTGCGCCACTTGTGCATCGCTCTGGAGCCGGGCTTGCGGTGCGCGGCGCGACCGCGGCCGCTGCGACCCGAGCGATAGATGTGCTGTAGGCCCGGGCGGACGAGCTTTCCCACCGGCCGGCTGGACAGCTTCCACTTCGCCACACGTTTGCGCAGAGCGCACAGCTCGTCGGCGACCTGGGCACGGGTGGCCGATGCATCCCCCAGCGCAAGGGTCGCCTCGGAACGACGCTCATGCCGCAGGTGCTCACGCAGTTGCACCACTCCGCGCCGGCGACCCAGCTTGCGGGGTTGGCTCCGGACGAGCGCGTCGAGCGTGCTCACCATGACCTCGGCGTCGCGCGCTCCCGCGAGGCGCGCGGCGGCGTCCCGCAGGACGGCACGCTCGCGCGCCGCGCGCTTGGAGCCGATCTCGCCCTCCAGCAGTCGCATCAGCGAGCGCAGGCGCTTGAGCGCCTTGCGCGTCTCGTGCACCGCCTTCTCGGGCGGCACCGAGGATGGCGCTTGCGACTCGTCCCGCAGCAGCTCGATCGCGAGGTCCAGTTGACCGAGCGCGATCCGCTTGAGCCCATCCGCGGCAGACTCGTCGGAGAGCAGTCCAAAGTGTCGTTCGTGCGGGGGGAGTCGCGCGCGGGCGGCGCGACGTTTGCGCTCGGCCTTCGCCAGGGTAAGGCCAACCCCCACCGCAACGGTTCCCGCGACGGTGGCTGCGAGCGGCGCCACAATAGAGCGATGTCCAGCCTTACGCCCGCCCCATGGTGGACGGTCCGCCGTGCGGCGAATCGCAAGCCTGCGACGTATCGCTGTCCGATTTGCAGTCATCACTTGCCCGCTCTCAGCGAGCATATGCTGATCGCGCCCAAGGGGGACACGCGCCGCCGCCGCCATGCCCACACCGAGTGCGTCCTCGACGCGCACAAGCGCGGCGAGCTGGTCTTGCGGGATGAGTGGCTGGCCACCCAGCCGCAGCCGCCGTCATTGTGGCGGCGGCTGCTTGGGCGCGGGTAGGGCTCAGCTGCCCCAGACGTGCACGTACTCCGGGTCTATGCGAATGATCACGCGCTCCTCGCCGGGCTGACGAAACGGGTAGGTGTCCTGGCCGAGATACTTCTTGGCGAGCGAGTCGATATGCGCGTCGGCGCCATCGTGCGTGCGCTCGGCGACCCGCCCGCGAATAGAGACATACTCGTAGGGGTTCTCCATGTTCTGGACGGTCAGCGTCACACGCGGGTCGCGTTCCAGATTGGCCGGCCAGGCGCGTCCCTCGGCGGTGTTCAGCACCGGGCGGCCGTCCTGGATGTCCACCCACACGGGCGCTGAGTGCACGGACCCGTCTGAACGGAGGGTGGCGACCTGGCAGAAGTTCTTGGCCTGCAACAGCTCCTCGCTGCGGCCCTCGATCGTTGCGCTCATCGGCGTGACCCTTTCTCGCGGTATGTGTGTGATGACCGACCGCACACCACGATAGGGCGTTTCTTGGAGGAGGATGATGTCGCGCGTTGCTGCGCGCGCGCGCAGGACCTATGGGCGGCCCCGGTCCCTGGTTGGTGGCCCGGCCCTGGCTAGGCGCGGGCCCGGCCCCGGCAGGGTTGGCGCCGGTCGCTACTGGCGGCTCAGCCCGGCAGCAGAGCTGACCGGCGGGATCGGGTCAAGCGGCGTGAGGTGGCCGTTGTTCAGCTGGAACCGGATCTTCGCTTGGCCGCCGCCGGGACAGCAGAGGGGGTCGCTGGAGCGGTAGAGCGAGTAGGCGAGCGTGACTTCGGTGTCGCTCTGGGAGACAACGCTGACCATCGCGCTCGGCCGGCTGGAGTCGGTCCCGATGTAGTGGCCGTCGACGAAGAAAAACGCTTGTTTGTCGTATCCGTCGTTGGAGCCCGAGCCGGTGCCGACGAGCACTCGCAAAGTCTGGTCGGGGTGGTAGTCGGAGGTGTCGCTGGCCGTGTACCCATGTGCGCGTACGACCGCGAGCGCGGCGGGCAGCTCTTCGGCGGTAGCGCCTTTCCCCTTTTCGGCGAACGCGGGAGCCGGGGCGGTACGGGTGGTCGTGGTGGCGGGCGTGCCGCCGCCGGGGGTCGTGCCGGTGGTGGTCGTGCCGGATGGTGTGGTGGCGGTCCTCGTGGTCGGCTGTGTCGCGGTTGTGCCAGTCGTCTGTCCGGGCGCCGGCGAGCTGGCGACCGACACCGTCTTGGTGGCGCTGCCACACCCACCGAGGATCACGGTCAGAGCAATGGCGAGAACCGTCGCCAGCAGCATCAAGACGCGGATATGGAGCAGATCGCGGATAGAGGTCGTACGTGTCATGTGGCTATGCATCATCATGTGACTCTGCATCGTATTCGTCGCGCGGGCGGCGAATCCCCGGTTGACAGGATCCTTGACAGATTTATTAGCGACTGCTAAGTTTTAGGTTGAGAGCAGTGAGGGCAAACGGGTCAGGAACACAGCGATGAGCAGCAAGTGCAGAAATGGCCGGGAGCCAGCATGACCGAGCTCTCCGGACACGAGCAGTCGGTCTCGCCGGTCCGCAGGCGAGTCCCTGCGGCGCAGCGGCGCAAGGAGCTGATCTCCGCGGCCGTGCACGAGTTCGCGAAAGGCGGATTGCACGGCACTGCGGTCGAGCGGATCGCACGGCGCGTAGGCGTGGCACAGCCCTACGTGTTCAGCCTGTTTCCGAACAAGCGCGAGCTGTTCCTCGCCGCCATCGAGCGAAGCTTCGAGCGCATCGCGGATACCTTCAGGGACGCCGCGGCCGACTACCGTGAGGGACGAGCGCCGGCGGAGTGCGAGGACGCGCTGCAGGCGATGGGTTTGGCGTATCGGCAACTGCTCGAGTCCGACCGCGACTACCTGATGCTCCAGCACCAGTCCTATGCGGCCTGTGACGACGAGGTCGTACGGGCGTGCGTACGCCATCGGTTCGCCCAACTGGTCGAGCTCGCGCGCGAGCTCTCCGAGGCGGAGCCGGAGCGCCTGGACGAGTTCTTCAGGCGCGGCATGGCGCTGAACGTCGCGGCAGCGCTGGGGGTGGAGGAACTGTCAGTGCAATGCCCATGGATGTCAGCCGAGCGCGAGACGGCGCAGGTTGGCTGAAGGATGAGATCGCGCCGGGAGAACGGGTAGGATCGGATGGCGATGTCTCAGCAGGCCCCAGTATCGCGAGAGAGCAAACGCAGCCGTCGCGAGGTGGCTCGTACGGCGGGGCTCGTGGTGCTGGCGGTGGTCATCACGCTGTTTGCCGTTTTGAACCTGGAATCGGTCAAGGTCAACTGGATCTTCGGTACCGGGGAAGCTCCACTGATCATCGTGATCGTGGTGTCCGCGTTGTTCGGGATCGTGTTGACCTACCTTGTCGACCGCCGCACGAGCAAACGGCGTTAGCAAACGGCGTCAGCGCACTCGCTGGCGCACTCGAAACGGCGCTGGCGCGCTCGCTCTCAGGCGGCGAGCTCTGCCTGATCCTCGGTCACGATCTCCGCGGCAGCATCCGCGCCGATGAACGGGGCGAGCACGACGTAGGCCAGATAGTCAGATAGGGCGGGCAGCAGCTGGATCTGGCCGCTCACGACCTGGCAGCGGATCGTATGCCAGATCGCGCCGGCGACCCCCTCGACCGCAAGCTTGCTGCGGGGCGGCTCGGGCGCGCCCTCGGTGAGCAGCGTGGCGATGTTATAGGCCAGCTCACAGTCGCGCACCAGCGCCTCCGGGCAGGCGCCAGGCGCCTCGGAGGCGATGATCTGAGCGTACAGGGGGCGCGCGGCGAGCAGGCTCAACAGCTTGCCGACGACCCGGCGAACAGCGTGCGACCAGTCGCCGGAGACGAGGTCGGGGTCAGCGGCGATCCGCAGCAGCTCGTCGCTCAGCTCGTCGAATGCTGCCAGGAAGCATTCTTCCTTGGAGGCAAACAGCTCGAAGAAGGCATCCATCGGCACACCCGCCTCTTCGGCGATCTGGGGTGGGCTCAGCTCGTGGTAATCGTCGACCACGGCGAGATTGAGCACGCTCAGACGCAAGCGCTCCCGGAGCTCCTCCTCGGAGTCGAGCGCGCTGACGAGATGGGCACGGGCCGGTGACATGGCGCGCACGCCCGGAGGCATCCACGCGTCGAGGGACGAGTTGGCGCCGTGACAGTATCCGTTCAGGTTACCTGCGAACTGCCCTTGGGCGGCCGCCCTCGAGCTCATGCGCGCACGAGCTGCCAAGCGCTCGGACAGGCGCCCGATCGTTGGCGTATGGAACAGCAGGGTCCAGCGCACGATCTCCTCGCTCAACGCCGGG
The DNA here is from genome assembly GCA_963705245.1 of uncultured Solirubrobacterales bacterium. Classification (GTDB taxonomy): domain Bacteria; phylum Actinomycetota; class Thermoleophilia; order Solirubrobacterales; family Solirubrobacteraceae; genus Palsa-744. Next base: position 1,472,429 of record OY970062.1, read on the forward strand.
ATCTCCTCTGGGCATCCTGTGCGCAAACGCAGGGACGTGGCCTCATGCACGCCTCCGACGATGCCTCTGATAATCGGCACCGGCAGGGGGCCGGCGTCGGGGGCATGGGCGAAGCTGCTGGCGAGCATCTGCTCGAAGGTGCTGGTAGCCCTGCGCAGGCGCGCCAGTCCCGCTGCGCCCGCCGTCTGGGCCTGGACGATCGCCAGGCCGGCGCCCTTGACGTTGGAATCAATCTCATCCGTGAGCTCTCCCACGGCAGCACTCATCCGTTGCTCCAGATCGCCGTTGCTGGAGCGGTAGCCGTCGTTGACACGTTTGACGGCGCGCCCGGCGATCAGGTCGAATGTTGCGAGAAAGCACTCATGCTTGTTGGCGAACTGCTCGTAAAAAGCTCGCCGCGAGACGCCCGCGAGCCCGATGATCTGCTTGACGCTCGTATCCGCATAACCGTTGATGGCGACCGCCTCGACCATCGCCCCGTGCATACGCAAGCGCTGGTGACGGGCGACCTCCTTGGGACCGAGGTGATGGGGGCCTCTCGGCAGGCGCTGGTAGATGGGCGCGATCGACCTCGTTACGCCCAATCCTCCACTCTCGCACTCGGACATCTCTTTTCTACCTCCCCGAAACGATCTGCATGTCCAGACGTCTGTCAATAAATCTGACAGCCAGGATTATCCCATGTCAGCGATTTTTTGTCTACAGGAAGGCATATGCAAGTATGTTCAGTTCCTGGGATAGATCCGTTGAATTGCAGATTCCCCTGCTGAGCCAGGGTTTTCGGGGGTTCGTACGAGTCGGAGGATCGCCCCGGGTCAGACCCGTGTCGAGTGGTACGCGTGAGCGGGATCGTCTCGACGGCTTGGCCTTCAGGTCGGAGCGCTTCTCGTCATGAGCGCTCGTGGGCACTCGGAGCGCTTCTCTTCATGAGCGCTTCATGGGCACTGCATGAACGCGCAAGCGCGGGCGGCGTCAGTGCGCCAGTGACTTCAGTGCGAGGATCGCCAATCCCATCAAGACACCGATACAGCCTTCGAGCACGAGCTCGCGCGAGGTTGCATGCGAGCGCCATCCTGCGAGCAGCTCAAACGCGATCAGGCTGACGATGGCCGCCCACACAGCGGCGGTGACCCCCGTCGCCTGGGTTGCGCCCGCCGCCCAGGCGACCAGCAGCGTGAACAGTGGAATCGTGGCCCCGCGAATGATCGCCCAGTCGTGCGCGAGCGCCCGCGCAAACACGCCGGCAGTGAGGTGCTCTCGCATGGAGAGGCGGCGCCCGAGGACACCCGAGTAGGAGCGCGCCAGCCAGTAGACCCCCAGTGTGATCACCGCCGAGGCGACCGTTTCCGGATAGTCGTCGTGCAGCCCGCTCTCGGCGGCGAGCAACGCCCCGATCATGATGACTCCGTACACGACCCCGCCGGGGTTGGTGTCCGGCACGATCCAGCTTGCGAGCAGCTGCGCTCGCCTGTGCGGGCCGCTGGGTTGCCGAGAGGATCGCGGGGCGGAAGGGGATGAGATGGCGCTGATTATCCCCGGCACGGCGACGGATTCAAAGTGGGCTGGACAGGCCCGTGGAGTCGGAGTAGGCTCGCGAGACTCGATGGGGATAGCACACGATGCGAAAGGGTGGAACAAATATGGCTGGTGAAGAGCTGTTCATCGGTTGGGGCCCGGTCGTCAGGGGCCGCGAGCAGAAGGCGCTGCAGGTATTCCAGGAGACGATCGAATTTCACGGCAAGCTGCAACAGGACGGCAGGATCGAGAGCTTCGACGCACACCTGATCGCGCCCCACGGAGGCGATCTCGCGGGCTTCATCGTGCTCCACGGCGAGCGCGGCAAGCTCGACGAGGTCCGCAACTCCGAGGACTTCGAGCGGCTGATCGCACGTGCGGGGTCGATCGTCGACCAGGTCGGCGTGCTGAACGCCTACTCCGGCGACGCGCTCGGCCAAGCGATGGGGAGATTCCAGGCCGCGTCTCAGGAGCTGGGCGGGTAAGCGAGAGGGGGGCTCCTGTGCTGATGATTCGTTGCCCTCGCCTTGCGGACAATGAGGACAACCTTGGACAAAAAGCGTATCGAGCTGCGGTGATGTTGCGGTAAGAGCCGACGTCGGGAATCGAACCCGAGACCTCATCCTCACCATTGATTGGCATGGGGGCCTCCGTGTCGGTCAGGTCCCGTCCTGACTGGGTTCTCAGCCCTCGTTGTGACCGTGCTGGACTCGGTTCTGGCGCAATCTGCCCCTGAAACGCCCCTGACACCGCTGCAAAACGCCCCAGGACTGCCGGGACACTCGTGGTCAGTTTCGCGCTCGGAGCATACCGCGACCGGCGGCGACCACGGTAGGATTCGCTGCTCGCGCCGACGTAGCTCAGCTGGTAGAGCACCTCCATGGTAAGGAGGGGGTCCGGGGTTCGAGTCCCCGCGTCGGCTTGGCTGGAATGTCGCTCCAGCAAACGCTTTTGAGTGGTTGCGGGCGTTCTAGGTCGGCGGACCGCTCGGTTGGCGCGTCGGCTGAGGCCAGCCTCGTCGCTCATCGCGATGAGCGACGGACGGCGGCGGTGACGTTCGCGTGCCTGGCGACCCAGGCTGCGAACCACGCGATCGCGAGCAGCAGTCTGGCCTGGCGCTAGGGAGGGTTTTGTTGCAGATCAAGCGACACCGCGGTTTGGGTGATGTGAACCGGAATCGGCGTCAGGCTCCAGTCGCACGGGCAGCGTCTTGTGCTGGTTGGCGAACGCTGACTCGACGTGTGTGCACTCGCCGGCGATCTGGATCTCGGGGTAGCGCTTGAGCGTTTCCTCAATCAGGATCCGCAACTCCAGTCGAGCGAGCGCGGTGCCCAGGCAGAAGTGCCGGCCACCGGCACCGAACGCCTGGTGCTCGGACCGAAGCGGGGGGACACTCGCCTCCGGCGAGCATCCCCCGTTCGACCAGCGCGACAGGTCGAAGCGGTCGGGGTCCTCAAAGCGCGTCTCATCGCGGTTGGACGACGGGTACCACATGACCAGCTTCTCGCCCTCACGGATGCGCTGCCCGTGCAGCTCGGTGTCGCGTGTGGCCGTGCGGGCGAAGTGCGCGAACGCCGGGAACATGCGCAGTGACTCCTCCACCGCCGCCGGCACCAGCGAGGGGTCCTCGAGCACCATCCGTCGTTGCTCGGGGTTTTCCATCAGCGCGCGCATGCCGCTGCAGTAGGTCGCCTTGGTGCTGTCGTTGCCGGCGGCCATCAGCAGCAGGAACCCCATCACGATCTCGTGGTCCTCGAGCCGCTCGCCGTCGAGCTCCGCGTGCACGAGCACGCTCGTCAGGTCATCGGTCGGCGCCGCGCGTCGTTCGGCGATCAGCTTGCCGCAGCGCGCGAACACCTCGGGCACCTCGCGCTCCATCACGCTCTGCGCACCCTCCGGCGTCGCGTCCGGGTCGCCCGCGCCGACGATCGCGTTCATCAGGTTCGCCCATGCCTCATCGTCCTCGGGCGAGAGGCCCATGAAGCTGCCGATCACCCGCGCCACCACAGGCTGGGCGACGTCGCTGACCAGATCGCAGGTCTCCCGGGCGGGCGGGCCCTCCAAACGCTCGAGCACCTCGATCGTGATCGCGCGGATCGCGTCCTCGTGCTCGGCGATCCGCTTCGGCGTGAAGCCACGCTGGAACAGCGCCTTCAACCGGTCGTGCTTGGGCGGGTCCATCCCGATGAACATCGCCTGCTGCATCTCCAACGACAAGCCTGCATTGGATGCGGTGAAGCCGCCGACTTCGGAGGAGTAGGTCTGCCAGTCACGGCTGACCTCGAACACGTCCTCGGCGGTCGTCACCGACCAGAAGCCGGCTTCGTCGGGAAACTCAGCGATGCCGCTTGACCAGTGAACCGGACACTCAGCGCGCAACCGCCTGAACAGCTCCAGCGGCGGCCCCTGCTGGAAGTGGGCGCGGTCAGCGACGCCCAGCTCGTCAAGCGGCGTCTGATCCTGGCTTGCAGTGCTCAAGTGTCCTCCCGTCTTGACTTGGGTTGGTCTGCAGACGCAGCCTACTCCTCGGGCTGGCCGCCGCCGTCAGGTTTCGGCGCGCTCCCAGTCGCTCGGATCGACCGAGAGGGCGATCCTGGTTCTCAGGCGTCTTTTGAGGTGCTTGGGGATTCGAACCGCTAGTAACGATTGATACCCACTCCGGTGGGAGTGTGCGTCGCCGAGAGCACGAGATACGGGAGGTCGTGTCGTGAATCTGCTTGGCGATTTCAAGAAGTTCCTGCTCCGTGTGGCTGTCGTTGAACGGGAACTCTCCTCCACGCCAGACACTCGCTTAGCTCGGCGGTAGCAGCGGTCTGAGGTCGGGCGATGTGCGCCGTCGGTCGTCGTCCGTTACGAGAGCTTGAAGACCGTTTGCGAGGATATTTGCTCGCAGCGAGAAGCGCGAGTGTTCCTAGCCGCTCTTGGTCCAGCTGCACACCGTCGCCGTCCCGGCGCGCTTCGGGGCGCGGCCAGCCGCGATGTCCTCTCGGAGCCGCGCAACCCCCGCCCGCAGCTCCTCGGGATGGTCGCGCCACATCCGCTCGAAGTAGCTGGTCTCACCCCGCTCCGCAGCAGCGGTCCGGGATACTCACCGGAGGGCCTTATCGTGCATCTTGGAGAACCGCAGGAACAGCACATGAAGACCGGATTCGAAATAGCGGTATTCGCCGGCTGGCTGCTCTGCATTATCAGCTTGGTCAGCGTCGGCCGCCATTCAGCAGCAGACTTCCAGGGCATCGGGCAGTCACGGCGGCGCTGGGCCTGGATCAGCGTCCTGGGCATCATCCCCTACGTTGGCATCTTTACGTCGGTGGCGTATTTCTTCGCGGTCTCGCTCTCGTTTCCTGAGAAGGAGAGGGTTCCTGGACCCGTGCAGGCACCACGGGCGCCGCAAGTGCCGCAGGGCAGGCCCCACCCGAAATGCAGTCGCTGTGGCGGCAACGGGTGGGAGAACTGTCACTGCGGCGGCCAGCCGACCTGCGTCTACTGCTACGGCAGCGGCAGGATACGCTGCCTCGGCTGCCATGGCACGGGGATACAGCCGGGGTAGCTCTCGGTTCGCACCGGCAGATCGTATGAGCCGGCATGGGCCACGCTGCCGCTTAGGGACGAGGGGCGAGCGCTTGGGGGGTCCCGTATGGGCGTTCTGGGACGACGGCGTTCTGGGACGACGGCTCGTGTGGAGGAGAGGAGCAGTCCGGGTTCGCGCCCTCGGCGGGCGCGTCGAGGGGTGCCGCTCTCAGTACGGCCCAGGATGGCTTACAGATCACCGGCGAATGGTTAGACAGCGAGTTCGCGGCCAGCGCCAGAGCCTGAGCCCTGCGGCGAACTCGTGCACCGTGCATTATCGTGCCCGTCCATGATGCGCCTATATCACCGAGAGCACGCGGGCCGGCCGATCCGCGTCGCATGGATGCTCGAGGAGCTCCGCGTGCCGTATGAGATCGCGGTGATGACGCACGAGGAGAGCAAGGGTGAGGAGCACCGCGCCCGCCATCCCCTGGGCCGCGTGCCCGTGCTCGAGGACGAGGACGGGTTCGTATTCGAATCGGCGGCGATCTGCCTGCACCTCGCCGACCGGCATCCCGACGCTGGCCTGGCGCCGGCACCGGGGACCCACGAGCGAGCGCTGCTTTACCAGTGGACGATCTTCGCCCCAGCCGAGCTTGAGCCACCGCTGATCGAGTCCGCCGTGCACGCTCAGCGCGACCCCGACCGCTCCGCTGCTGCGCGACAGCGCTTTGACGAGGCCGCGCGCGCGGTGTCCAGTGCCCTGGACGGCCGCGACTATCTCGTCGGCGAGCGCTTCACGGTAGCTGACGTACTTGTCGGGAGCACGCTCGCTTTCACGGAGCGCATCGGCTTCGCCGATGAGCTCCCGGTGGACCTGAGGGACTACATGGCGCGGCTCACGCAGCGGCCCGCCCGCCAGCGCGCCCTTGAGCGCACGATGTCCGGCTGACAGCGGGAGCCCTTCGGCTGAGCCGACTCACGCCGGCTTACGCGACGCGATGCGGAGGTCTCCCTGCTGGCGCGCGTCAGTGCCCGTTCTCGTCCACAGTATGCGTGACACCTGCTCGGACACTCGCACTTTCCCCGAAAGCGGGAGCCGCGCGACCTGCTCCAGGAGCTGCAGGCAGCTACGATGCAAGGAAGCGCTCGATGTCCGCAATCTCGCGGGCGAGCGCCGGAGCGGGCGTGGGCCGCCCGAACCACGTCGGCTCGGGGCGGCCCTTCTTGATGGACCAAGTACCCGTTGCTGCTCCGCGATTGAGCACGACGGGTTTGAGCATCCCGCCGCCCCTCAGGATGTGATGGTCGTGTTCGGCGACCACGAATGGCTCGCGAGTGCGGTAGCCGAGCATGAGCGTGTCGAAGGCGGCGAGCAGCAGACAGGGCGGTGTGTCATCGGTGGGCAACGCGTCAACGTCGCTCGGCGGTCCGGCGGCTTCGAGCGCCCGGCGCGCCTGTGTGATGGGCAGCGAGGACCACTTCGCGAGGTCGGTTGCGTCGCAGGGGCCGTAGCCTGCGCGGTAACGAGCGCCAAGGATCGCGAGTGCCTCGTCGGGGTCGACCGCCGGGGGCGGATCGGCCGCCTGCAGCAGGCCGGCAGTATCAGTGACGATGAGCCCTTGCGTCGAGAGCCAGGGAACGAATGTGTTGATCGGACCCTGCTCGAGCGACGGGTGGCCGCGCTCGATAAGCGCGCGCAGCAGCGACGGCCGATCGCGGGAACGCTCGCCGCAGAGCTCAACGACGTCCCCGCGCATGGCGTTCACCTCCTCCACGATGCCGAAGCGCGCGAAGCGCGCGCCGAACACGCGGGCATTTCGCCTGGCGAATAGCGCGTGCAGCCAGGGGCGATCGGATGCCGCAATCAGGTGCACCGTGCCGCGGACCGTCCACGTGCGCAGGAGCGGCGCGGCGCGGACGGCGCTTCGGGTGAGGCCGGGCACGCGCGAGCGCAGTGCAAGAGCCGCGGCGCGCAGATCCTGAGCCTGGACGCCGATTACAGCCAACGCCGCTTCCTCGGCGCTCTTGCACGCCGTTGCCGGCGTCAGCCGCTGCGCCGCCAGACGTCCAGCACGCAATCGCTCGTCAGCGTCCATCCGACAATCCTCGCATTCAGGCCGCGGATCACCGCTGCCCTAGACAGGGTGGAGCGGCCGGGCCTCTTCTGCCGTGCCGAGGATCATGGCTGGGACCGCCGCGCTGCTCACTGCCGCCGCCGACCAAGAGCGGGAGCATCCCAGCCCGACGCGCCAAGCTCTCGCCTGGGACAAAGGCCGGGCGCATCCGACCACGGCCGACAGGCGCTCGTTTTGCCAGGAGGCAGCAGCGCTCTCGCCTGCACGGAGTCCGACCCAGTGGCCCGGGGCCCCGGTGCAGATCGCGTAGGCAGCTCGGTTCGAGCAGCTAGCCGCGTTCGTCGGTCGTCCGTTCGTCGGTCGTCGCTAGGGGCGACAAGCTTGGCGCCGGGTATATAGGTGGCTACGCGACGTGGGTCGCGCGTGAGCAGTGGCCGATTCGTCACAGCCGCGTGTGCAGCAATCAGGAAGTCAGGCAGGACTGCCTCGCGTGTTCCTCCCGCGCGGCGGTAGTCGGCATGGGCGTGGCCGGCAAGGAACGCCGCCGCAGGCGGGATCTCCTCAATAATCGCCATCAAGGGAAGCGCCGAGTGCAGTGTCTCGATGCGCGGGAAGCGAGGAGCGATCTCGGCGAGGACGATGGCGTTGAGGATGATCGCGCCTCGCTGGGCTGACTGCGTGAGTTGCTTCTGTGACCAGGATAGCCAGCGTGAATCCTCGGTGAAGAGGTCGAGCAGGACGCTGCTGTCGACGAACGTCTCCAAGCTCAACTGCTCACCGACGGGTCAGGGCGAGGATCTCCTCAGTTGTCATCTCGCCCTGACCGGCGCCACGCATGCGCCTGATCTCCTCGGCGGCCCGGTCGGAGTCGACGAGGAGCCGTGCGCCCTGCTCATCGAGCTCGAACTCGACATCGCTGCCCGGCTGGATACCGAGCGCCCGCCGAACCTGCATCGGAATCGTGACCTGACCCTTTTGCGTGACCCGCATACGGTAAGACTAGTAAGTAATACCGTAGATTTACCGCGGAAGCGGACCTGGCAGATAGGCATTTGCAGCCGGCCATTCGCGGCGAGACACGCTACGAGCAGCGCCACTGAGCGACAACGCGGTGGCGATTGTGTGCGGTCGAGTTGCAATCCGGCGGGTTGATGCTTCCAGCTGTGGCGAGGGTTGGCACCGACTATCTGCCAGCGGCCGTTTCTTGATCTCTTAGAACGGCGCTGCTAAGGCCGTGCCTCGAGGATCAGGTTAAACGGCGTTTCGGTCGCTCGCCGTACGCGGGTGAATCCGCCCTGTTTGAGCACGTCGGTCAATCGCGCCTCGCCGGCCTGGGCGCCGAGTGCGAGTCCCACCTCCTGGGAGAGCGAGGCCGGCGTGCAGATCACGGTCGAGGCCCCGTAGAAGATGCGCCCGACCGGGTTGAGGTTGTCCTCGACATGGTCGTTCGCAAACGGCTCGACGATCATCCACGTGCCGTCGCTAGCCAGGGTCTCGAGCACGTGCGCGGAGGCGCCTACCGGATCACCCATATCGTGCAGGCAGTCGAACACGCACACGAGGTCATAGTCGCTGCCCGGGTAGTCCTTGGCCGCGGCAACCTCGAATGTGATGCGCTCGGAGACGCCGGCCTCTCTGGCCGCCTCGCGGGCTCGCTCGATCGAGGCGTCGTGGTAGTCGAAGCCGAAGAACTCAGAGTTCGGGAACGCCGCCGCCATGATGACCGTCGAGGCTCCGTGCCCGCAGCCGATGTCGGCGACCTTCGCACCCCTTTCGAGCTTCTCCTGGACACCGTCGAGAGCCGGTATCCACTCGGCCACCAGGCTACCGCGGTAGCCTGGTCGGAAGAATCGCTCGGTGCCGCGGAAAAGGCGGTGGTCGTGCTCGTGCCAGCCCATTCCCTTGCCGCTGCGGAACGCCTCGAGGATCTGGTCTTCGTCGGCATACAGGGACGCAATGGAGTCATACAGACCCAATATGTAGAACGGGCTGTCTTCGTCGGCCAGCGCAAGCGCGTGCTCGTCCGGCAGCGTATAGAGGTCGCTCTCCGGGTCGTAGATGACATAGCCTCCGGCGGCCTGGTTTCCCAGCCACTCGCGAACGTATCGCTCAGCTGCACCCGAACGCTCCGCGACTTCTTGGGAGGTGAGAGGCCCCGCATGAGCCATTGCTTTGTACAAGCCGAGCTTCTCGCCAATAAGCATCAACGGCCCGCTGATGATCGCGCCCATGTCGGTTACTGCCTGTCCCATAAAAGCTTCGAGCTTCGCCTCGTCGATCCCTGTCGCACCCATGAGAGCCCCTTTGTCGCATTGTGACGACCGCTGGGTTTGGGCCGTCGATACGAACAAGCAAACCACAGCAGGCACCTGCATGTCGTGCCATCACGCTGTGTTACCAGGGTCCACAACCGACGGACCGTCGGCGAGGCTGCGGGGCCCGAGGCTCGCTCACCAATGTCACGCCACGCAATCGAGTTCTTGCTCCCGATGAGTGTCAGGTTACGAGCGCAGGCTGGGGCGATCGCGAAGCAGTCGCCGAGCGCGATCGGGGTGCTCGCCTTCAGGCGCGCTGTCTCGATCATCGGCGTGGTGGGCGACGATAGTCGGCCCGTACTGCGTCTCGAAAGTCCTAGCGCTCGGTCAGTCGCCGGTGGATGGATCAATGATGGTTGAGACCTTGGATATGCGGTCCGCCGGAAAGCCGCCGCAGCGGGCGTGCTCGAGCAGGATGTCCTCGTCCGGGGCGACGTAGACGCAGTAGAGCTTGTCGTCTGTCACGTAGCTGGTCAGCCAGCGAATCTCCGGGCCGAGCTCTCCGATCACCTTGTTGGACTTCGCTGCAATTCCCTGCAGCTCCTCTGAGCTGAGGTGTCCGGCTCCGGGAAGCTCGCGCTCGATCACGTACTTGGGCATATGTCTCCTCCTATCGTTGACCTGCGCGCTAGCATACTGACAGTATCCATCATGCATACCCAGAGTACGAATGTCAAGAGCAAGAAGGTTCAGCAGGGCGAGGTGACCCGCCACGCGCTGCTCGATGCCGCGCGCACACTGTTCGGCGAACAGGGCTACGCCGCGACATCTCTGGATGAGGTCGCCCACACCGCGAAAGTCACCAAGGGAGCGCTTTATCATCATTACAGCGGCAAGCAAGAGCTGTTTGCCGCCGTCTATGAACAGGTAAAGCGCGAGGTCTCAGAACGCGCCGCGACGGCGTTCTTGGAGCCCGACCCATGGGAGGACCTATGCACCGGCTGCTACGCGATGCTCGATGCCCATCTCGATCCCCCCGTGCAACGCATCCTGCTCCAAGACGCGCAAGCGGTACTTGACGCAGACACGATCCGCAGCGTCGAAAACCGATACGGCTCGGTCGTACTGCGCGGCGCGCTGCGACGCGCGATTCGTGCTGGCGTCGTCCAACCCCTCCCCTTGAAGACCCTCGCACCCATGCTCGCCGGCGCGATCCTCGAAGGATGCATGGCTATCGCCGATGCTGAGGGCTCCGAGCAAGTACGAGAAGACGTCGGCGACATACTCACCGCCCTCCTGCAAGGACTACGACCACGCACCCCAGCAAACGTCGAGGAAGTCTTGCGGCAATCGAATATTCCACATGCCGCGTAAGCCATGACCATGATCGACACGGATTACTTGATCGTCGGCGCGGGAGCGGCCGGGCTGGCGTTCGCCGATTCGCTGATCGCCGAGTCCGACGCCGACATGGTGATCGTGGACCGACGCGACCGCCCGGGCGGTCACTGGAACGACGCCTATCCCTTCGTGCGCCTGCACCAGCCCTCGGCGTACTACGGCGTCAACTCGCGGGTTCTCGGCAGCGACTCGATCGATGCGGACGGCCCGAACGCGGATTTCTATGAGCGCGCGACCGGCGCCGAGGTGCGCGACTACTTCCAAGATGTGCTCGAGGAGCATCTTCTTCCGTCTGGCCAGGTTCGCTTCTTCGGCATGTGCGACCACCTGGGCGGCTCATCGGGCGAGCACCGCTTCCGCTCGCATCCAACGGGCGTGGAAAGCACCGTGCGGGTACGACGCAAGGTCATCGACGCCAGATACCTCGCCTCAGTGGTGCCCTCCACACACACGCCTTCGTTCGGCGTCGATCCGGAGGTGCGGATCATCCCGATCAACGATCTCCCCGCACTGACCGAGCGCGCCGGTGGCTACACGATTATCGGCGCCGGCAAGACGGGGATGGATGCGTGCGGCTGGCTGCTCGACAGCGGCGTGGCGCCCGAGGCAATCCGCTGGATCCGCCCGCGGGACACCTGGCTTCTAGACCGGGCGTTCACCCAACCCATGAAGCGCGTCGGCTCGCTCTTCGAAGGGGTCTCCCTGCAGCTCGAGGCCGCAGCGCAAGCGGAGAGCGTCCCTGATCTCTTCCGCCGCTTGGAGGGATGCGGTCAGCTCGTGCGGCTCGATCCGACCGTCGAGCCCACCATGTACCGCTGCGCCACCGCGAGCCAGGACGAAGTGAAGAGCCTGCGCCTGATCGAGAACGTGATCCGCCGGGGCCGCGTCCTTCACATCTCCGAGGATCGGATTGTGCTGGAGGAGGGGTCGATCCCGACCGATGCCAAGCAGGTCCATGTCGACTGCACGGCCGACGGCGCCCCCAAGAAACCGGCTCGCACGATCTTCGAGCCCGATCGGATCACACTGCAGCCGGTGCGGAGCTGCCTGCCGACCTTCAACGCCGCTTTCATAGCGTTCGTGGAGGCGACCCGAGAGAACGATATGGAGAAGAACCGGCTGTGCCCGACGAACCCGTATTCAGACACGGCTCTCGATTGGATCGCGATGAGCTCAATCTCCCAGCAGGCCCAGATGACCTGGTCGCAGGAACCAGACCTGCTGGCCTGGCTGGAGCGCTCTCGACTCGACCCGGCACGTGGGATCAATGCTCACCTGGCCGACTCCCAGGTGCAAACGGCGCTCGCGCGCTATGTGGCCAACGGTGAGAAGGCCGTCGAGCGGCTCGAGAGCTTCCTCGCTGAGACCGCGTAGCCAAAGGGCAAGGAACGGGAGTCGAAACAACTAGAATTATCTGATCGACGTCGAGACTTGGGAGAAGGCATGCCACGCTATGTGATCGAGAGGGCTTGGACTGCGTTGGAGGAGGAGGAGATGGCGAGCAAGGGCGCTCTCTCGAAGCGCATCTTGGGGGAGAATGAGCGGTTCTCCCCAGTGACATGGGAGCACAGCCACGTGGTCATGGACGAGGATGGTCAGCTGAAGTCGTTCTGCGTCTACTCCTCGCCCAACACGGAGCTGATACGGGAGCACGCTGCGCTGCTTGGTGACCACACGATCGGGGGGATCTACGAGATCGGCGGCGACATCTCCCCCGCAGACTTCGTCTGATCGCTCGCCGCCAGGTCGAAGCTCGCGTGCAACTCCGCCTGGGCGGCCATGACCCGGCGCAGCCGCGCGCGGCGGCGGCGCACCTCGTCTCCCTCCGGAATCAGCTCGAGCGCCTGGTTGCAGAGTTCGATGGCCTCGTGGTGGGCCCATCCAAGATTGGCCTGCTGGGCGGCGATCAGCAGGTTGTCGGCTGCCCGGACGCTGTCGCCGGCCTCACGCCAGTGGTGAGCGAGAAGCGCCGCATACGCACTTGGGTCTCCCGCCGATCGCTCGATAAAGCGGGCGACGACCTCATGGCGTTCGCGGCGTGCGGCCTTGGGAATCGTGGCGTACGCGACCTCGCGGACCAGCCCGTGCTTGAAGCTCAGCTCATAGTCACCGCGGATACGCGAGGTAGGGCTGTGACGGACGAGACCCCGCCGCTCAAGCGCGCCCAGTGTCTCCGCGATCCCACCGTCGCTTCCGAGCGCTTCGAGGGTGCCCTGCCAGAAGAAGTCGCCGATCACTGACGCGTCGAGAATCACCTGTCGTTCGGCTGCCGGGAGCTGGTCGAGGCGGGCCGCGATGATCGTCTTGATGTTCGCCGGGACGCCGACGGCTTTCGCGGTGTCACCCTCCGAGAGCCACGCTGCCAATTCCTCGATGAAGAGCGGATTGCCGCCAGCCGCCTCCTCGACGCGTTCGGCGACCGCCTCCCTATCTGGAGCACCCGATAGGAGTCGGCGCGCAAGATCTTGGGTGTGGGCTTCGGTGAGCGCCTGGAGCTGCACCGTGAGATTGGTTGGGAGACGAGCCCAGCCCGGTCTCGTGTCCAGGAACTCGGGTCGGGCAAGCGCGAGCAGCAGCAGCGGTACGTCCCCGAGCCTCGCGGAGAGCCCCTCGACGAGTTCCAGAAGACCGTCGTCAGCCCAGTGCAGATCCTCGAGCACCACCAAAGTGGGCTGCTCGTGGGCGAGGGCCTCGAGAAACCGCTGAGCGGAGGCGAACAGAACCCGCCTATCGTCCACCGTGTCCTCAGCGAGACGGGCCAGGATCGAGAGATTCCTCGCCAATTCCTGCGCCTCCGTCGCGGGAAGCAGCGATGCCGCGCGCTCGGCGAGCTTGTCGGAGGCGACGTCGGCGGAATCGGTGGCGAAGATCCCGCACGCCTCCCTGATGACCGCTCCAAACGCCCAGTACGCGGCCGGTTCGCCATACGGGAGCGGGCGACCACGGAGTATCCGTCCTCCTGCGCTCCTCACACGCGCGGCGAACTCCAGCGTCAAGCGTGTCTTGCCGATCCCCGGGGCTCCCACGAGAGTAACGAGCTGCGGATGGAGCTCGCCATAGGTACGCGCCCACGTCCGCACGAGCAGCTCCAACTCGGCATCTCTGCCAATGAACGGCCCCGCCGAGACCGGACGCTCAGCGGGCGCCGAAATGGCAGCCCGAGCGAGCCACGCAGCCACGGGGGCGTCCTTGCCCTTCGCGAGAATCGGCTCCACGGCCTCGTAAGCAATCGCTTGCACACTTGCGGCTCGAGTCTCCTTGCCAACCAAGACGGTCTCGGGCGGCGCGGCAGCCTGCAGTCGGGCCGCGGTGTTCACGGCGTCACCCATGACGGTGAGCTCCCGCCTGCCGTGTGGGCCCACGGGGGCGAAGATCACCTCGCCTGTGTTGATGCCAATACTTACGCAGAGCCCACCGAAATCATCGGCCTGCTCGGACGCGCGCCGCTGGATCTCGAGCGCTGCACGCACCGCCCGCTCGGCATCGTCCTCGTGGGCGACCGGGGCCCCGAACACCGCCATCAACGCGTCGCCTATGACCTTGTCCACAGAGCCACCGAACCGCTCAACGACCTCGCCCATCTCGCTCATGCAGCGATCGACCATCGAGCGGATCTCCTCCGGGTCGGTGCGCTCCGACATCGCCGTGAACCCCGACAGATCAGCGAACATGACGGTCACCCAGCGCCGCTCCCCATCGATGCGCTCGACGGAACCTGACGGGATCCCAGCGTCGATATCGCATGCAACGCCGCACGCCCCACAGAAGCGAACCCCCAGCGGGTTCTCCTCACCACACGCCGTGCACTTGCGGCTGAGCGCAACCCCGCACTGATTGCAGAAACGCTGCCCGTCCTCGTTGAGCTCAGCACAGGCGGAGCAGGAGACCTTCTCAGCCAAGGCTCAGTCTCCTAGAGTCGCACCGGCCAGCTCGGTCATCAGGACTGCGACCATCTGCGGCGATGGCGGTCATCCGCCCATCATCCACCTTCCGGAGAGCCGGTGCACCGAAGTCACACTGTGCTGCTTCGACGGATAGCAGGGCAACCACCGATGCGTACCCGACCGCCTGCTCGCAGGCACAGCAAGCACCAGCCAGCTTGCGCAACGGATGAACCGCGAGTGTGAACTGAGCTCGTCGGAGACTCTCAGATCTCGAGCAAAGCAGCACTGGCCGGCTGTGTTTGTCCTCAGAGGAGTGGCTCATTCACTGCTGCTGGCGTCAAGACGGGGTCGCTGGCTGTCGATTAAGCCCGTATGAGAAGTGCCAGTGCGCCCGGTGACTCGTCACCGCGACGGTCGATCGACCGTGTCCAGTGGGTGCTCCGCTTCGCGCTAGGCCTCGTGCTCGTCGCCGCGCTCGTCGCTCTGGCTGTGCACGTCGGGTTGATTCACAAAGGTTCGCAGGCGAGTGGTGGCGGCAGCTACATCGATCTCCGCGGGTCCACGGAAGAGCAGCAGCCGATCTCGGTCACGCTGGATCATCACGGCCGAATTCAGGCGCTCCACGTGCAGCTGATCGGCTTGTGCGAAAACGGGGGCAGGCAATCCATCGGGTGGTCTCCAGACAGCCCACGGATCCCATTCCAATCTAACGTGAACGGCATTGTCGCTCACGAGTATGGCGAGCAGCGCAGTGCTATCGGCATCGTCTCGCACACGGTCGTGGGGACCACGGCGCACGTTGTGCAGGGAGGCGGAAGCGCCGCGGGGGACGTTCGCTATCAGACGACCTTCCGGTATCCCGACGGTCATCAGCTGCGCTGTGACTCGGGTTACGTGCGCTGGGGGGTCAACCGCACCGGTACCGCGAATGGCGCCGAATCGGCGGGACCGCCGGGATCGTTCCCGCCTGTATCCTCGCTCGCTGCTGCGGCACCGCCTGGACAGCTGCGGTTCGCCTCGGAGGTCGACAAGATCTGTGCCGTTACCTACAACGAAAACCAAGTGCGAGAGCTCCGAAGGCTCCGCGCGCACGAGGCATCGATAAGCCGTCGAGAGGCAGGAATCCTCGATCACGAGCGTCAGTACATCGCGATCGACAGGCTCGGCCCGCCACCCTCGGCGCCAAATCTCTATGGGGCGTGGCTCACGAACATGCTCGGGCGGATCAAGCTCGAATGGCTCGCCCTTCGTCAGCGAGCTCAAGGAAAAACTCGGCGCTCAGAAATAACGCTGGCAGAGGTGAGCTTCATGAAGGTCCGGGGCGACTCGCTCGGCCAAGAATTCGGTCTGCGATTGTGCACCTCCAACGGGCCTCTGCGGAATTGACGAGTAGTCGTGCGCCATGCTCGTCGAGCGCGAACTCGACGTCGCTGCCCGGACCAAATACCGAGCGCCCGCCGCACCTGCAGCGGAATCGTGAGCTGGCTCTTCTGTGTGACCCGCATACGGTAAGACTGACAAGTAATACCATTAGCGCGCCGCGCTGCGAGTAGCGCCACCGGGCGACGACGCGGCGACCGTTGCGGGCTGTCGAGTTGCTGGTCGCGGAGGTCGGTCGGGTTCCACGGGCCGCGTTGATCGCTTGCTCGCTCGGCAGAGTCGACTTGCCTGCGACGTCGGCGATGACATGTGCGTAGGGGGTGAGCAGGGGGGCAGGATCTCTCCGTCGACCCACTTCTGCTTGACCAGGATGGTCCTCTGGGACTGCAGCGCGCTGAGGGCGTGTCCCGTGCGGGGCTGGTCAGCTGATGTGTTCGAGCAGGTCGCCTGCGGAGTCGAGCTTCAGACCTTGCGCGAGGATCACGATCGTCTCCAGGCGGGGCGAGCGCTTGCAGCGCTCAAGCAAGCTGATCTCGGTGCGGTGCAGACCGCAGATCTCGGCTAGCGCCTCCTGGGACAAGCCCCTCTGTTCGCGATGGTGGCGCAGGTTTTCGGCGAACTGCTGTCGCACGGGCTCCATTGGTCTCATGCCCATCACTCTCGCGTCTGGCAGACGGAAAATCTACAGACAGATAATTGCCTGACATTTGTCTTCTAAGGTGATCAACGGTGCTGGCCGGCACGGGTGCTCAGCCGGCGATTGCCGCGACATCCTCGCCTGGCGTCACGGTCGTAACCGGCAAGCCCATGCCCGCTACCTTGCTTGGCAGGTCGAGCCGCAGCCAGCGTGAAACTTTTGCCGAGAGCGTCGAGATGATCACTTCGTCGAACCCGTGCAAGTTGATCGCGTCATGCACCGCCGCAACGGGGTCAGGGTCGCCGAGCAGCCCTTCGACGGTCGAGCCTGCCGCTTGCTCCAGCAGAGGCAGCGCCCGGTCAAGGACCTCCTGGGCCTCGTTTGCCGTCTGATCCTCGGGATCGACGATCTTGTGCATCCCATGGGTCGCGTTTGGCACGAGCAGTGTGAACGCGCAACTTCCGCGCCTTGCCCGTTCGTGCACAGCGTCGAGCAGTGGCTGCGTGGCGGCTGTCTTGTGGGCGACGATCAGCACGCGGGTAGTAGATGGGGAGGACTCCATGGCTGGAACTCCTTTCTGGATATGGCGTATTGCTACCCAGATGATTCCACGGCGACACGTCCTGCGAGGCGCTCTCAGGCCAAGCGTGCAGTACCGCGGGTCGAGCTGCGGATCATCACCACCTGAGTGAGCAGTGCCACGCCCGTCGCGAGGGCAAAGGCTCTCGCGACACTTAAGGTCGGCAGGGAGACGGCGAGCGCAAAGCAGAACAGCGCAAACGCGCCAAAGCCGATCAGCATCCCCCGCAGCAGCTGGACCGTCTCGGGAGCGCCTCGCTGGGCGTGGGTGAACGTCGCGAGCACCGTCGTGATAATCGGAAAGGGGGCGAGCAATCCGCTCAGTTGCGGGCCCAGCCAGCCCGCGATCGCCGTCAGCCCAAGCACCAGCGCGAGCGCGCAGATGGCGCGCAAAGGAAGGTCCCATGCCGGTGCGGGCGCGGAGGACGGCGTCTCTGTACCCGAGCGGGGAAGCAGCATGAGACCAACGGCGAACCCGACGCCCGCAAGCCCAAGCGCCAAGCCGGCCGGCACGACGAGCATGCTGAACAGCAGCGTCCCGAGCGCGAAGGCGAGCATTCCGGCGAGCATGCACGCCAACCATCCTGCCCGCCCCGCGAGGCGCCCATAGACCACGATGAAGCCCGTCAGCGACACGAGTCCAAGCAGCGTTCCCGACGCGGCATGCGCGGCAAACCCCCGACCGTGCGCGAGCGCGTAGACGAGCAGGATCGGTCCTGCCACCACCGGCAGCCCGCCGATCAGTCCTCCCACTCGCGGTCCGAATCGCCGCACGGACAACGACGCGCCCACGACGAACGTTGGCGCCAAGAGCGCCTTGATGGCAAGCAGGCTCATGCTGTGGGATGGTCGATGGACGGGCGCTGGACCTGGCGGCTCGCGGCAGGCTTGGCGGCTCGCCGCACACTTGCCAGCCGATGGCGGGGGCAAGATTCGATGGTGGGGGCAGGATTCGAACCTGCGTAGGCAGAGCCAATCGGTTTACAGCCGATCTCCTTTAACCACTCGGACACCCCACCGGGCATCCCCGGCGGCGGGCCGTGGGCAACGGGATTCTAGTGCAGTCTTACGCTCTCAGGAGGCCTCGACGCTCTCAGGAGATCGTGCAGCTATGAGGCCTCGCGCAACTGCTGGGCGTCGGGCAGAGTTTGCAGCTTCTTCAGCGTTCGATTCTCGATCTGCCTGACCCGCTCGCGAGTGATGTTGAACGCGCGGCCCACCTCCTCCAAGGTGCGCTGGCGTCCGCCCGTGATCCCGTAGCGCATCTCGATCACCTCGCGCTCGCGCCGTGGCAGCGCGGACAGCACGCGCACCACATTCTCACGACGCAACGCCTCGGAGGCGATCTCAAACGGCGACTCCGCCGCGTCATCCTCGACGAAGTCGGCGAGCGCCGAGTCTTCCTCATCGCCGACGGGTTTCTCGAGCGAGACCGGCTGCTGGGCCATCCGCATCACCTCGCGGACCTCCTTCGTAGTGCAATCGAGCTCGGCCGCGATCTCGGCGTTCGTCGGTTCCCTGCCCAGACGCTGAATCAGCAGGCGCTCGGCGTGGATCACCTTGTTCAGCCGCTCGACCATGTGCACGGGGATCCTGATCGTCCGGCCCTTGTCGGCAATTGCCCGTGTCACCGCCTGCCTGATCCACCAGGTCGCATACGTCGAGAACTTGTAGCCCTTGCGGTAGTCGAACTTCTCGACCGCTCTGATCAGCCCAAGCGAGCCCTCTTGGATCAAGTCGAGGAACGTCAGTCCCCGCCCGACGTACCCCTTCGCGATCGATACGACCAGCCGCAGGTTTGCCTCGACCATATGTTGCTTGGCCGCGACGTCCCCGCGTTCGATCCGCTTGGCCAGCGCCACCTCCTCTTCGGCGCTCAACAACGGCACTCGCCCGATCGAGCGCAGATACAGGCGCAGCGAGTCCAGACTCGGCTCGACCCCGAGATCCAGGTCGACCTTTCGCAGCTCGTGTATGCGCGGTTTCACGCTCTTGGGCGGATCGAGCGACTCTTCCTCCGCCACCTCACCCACGCTCGCCAGCGGCGAATCCTCCGGAGACGCTCCCAGCGCGCCGTTACGCGCCGTGCTCGGGCCATCGTCCCGCTCGTCGCTCGACAAGCTCGGATCGGGCTCGCCCGCAGCCAGCACGTCGATGCCGTGCTCCTCCAGGTAGCTGAGCAGATCTTGCGTCTGATCTTGTGTCAGCTCCGCCTCCTCCAGCGCGGACACAACCGCCTCATAGGTGAGGAACCCCCGTTCCTGACCTTCGGCGATCAGACCTTGCAACTCCTCCATCTCAACCACGGCCGTACTGTCCGTGACGATCAAGACCTCGACATTATTGCTCAACTCTGGACCCCCAGGATCCAAACAGCTTCCCCGCCGGAGCACACTGCCCGCTCCGACCTCCCCTGACCTGAACTGCGTCTAGCCTCCTCCGTGATCGATCGCTTTGCCGTTCGCCTGCTGCGCTCTTGCGCTGTGAGTTGGTCTCGCCATCCGTGGCGCTTGCCCCGACGCTCTCCGAAGCCTCCGTCCCGATCGGACGGGTTGACTCTATGTATGAGCTAAGTGCGAAGTGATACCAGAATCGGCCGCCGTCTACGCTGGTTGGTGACGAGCGCTCGTGTCCGTCCGTGCGGGCTTCCGTTCGTCTGAGTCTTCGTCCGGGGCCGTGCTTGGCGGCGGGTGGCCGCTAGGCTTGATCGCGGTGCAGGCGACCCGTCAGATCCACTCGCTGTCTCCGACGCATCCTTTCGGCGAGGACGTCCAGGCGCGCGCGCCCTCGGTCCCGGTCGGTCTCTCACGGGTCGGGGTAACGGGCGTCGAGAAGGTCGTCCGTATTCGCGACGAGCTGTTCTTCGCGCGGCTGTCCTGCTTCGTGGACCTGAGCTCCGCCCAGAAGGGCGCCCACATGTCTCGCTTCGAGGAGGTCGTCAACGAGGCGATCGGCGAGGTCGTCCTCAGCGAGTCGCCGTTTCGAGCGGAGACGCTCGCCCAGCACATCGCCGAGCTCGTGCGTGCCCGTCAAGACGCCCATCGCGCCGAAGTCACGATCGCGGCGCGCTATCCGGAGCACAAGCCGGCGCCCGTCTCAGGGGTC
This sequence comes from uncultured Solirubrobacterales bacterium, assembly GCA_963705245.1. GTDB lineage: Bacteria > Actinomycetota > Thermoleophilia > Solirubrobacterales > Solirubrobacteraceae > Palsa-744. The sequence continues at coordinate 1,492,773 of OY970062.1, forward strand.
GGCACGCAAGAGATCTACACGCTCCTCGGCCGGGCAGTCGCATTCGAGCATGGCACGCGCCGTGTCGTGGGCGTGTCGGCCACCGGCATGACCGCCTGCCCGTGCGCGCAAGAGCTCATCGCAACACGTGCGCGCGAGCGCCTGCTCGCGGACGAGTTCTCGGCCGAGCAGATCGATCGCATTCTCGCGCTCGTCCCGGTGGCGACCCACAATCAGCGTGGGCTTGGCACGTTGCAGATCGGCTGCATCGAGGAGTGCGTTGCCGAGATCGATGCGGCATCGCTGCTCGAGATCGTGGAGGGCGCGATGTCGTCGGAGATCTACGAGCTGATGAAGCGCTCCGACGAGGTCGCCGTCGTCGAAAAGGCCCATGCTCGCCCGCGGTTTGTCGAGGACTGCGTGCGCGAGATGATCGCGGGCGTCGTCGCTCGCTTTCCCGAGCTCGACGGTGCGAGCTTCGTCTCGGCGCGCCAAGAGAACCTGGAGACGATTCATCAGCACAACGTCGTCGCCGAGCGCCACGGCCTGCTCTCGGAGCTGCGCGGCGAGATCGACGCCGGCGCTCTCTCCCCACATCACACAACCCTGGACGAGTGGCTTGCAATGGGCGCCACCCCAACCGGGGCCGCCGACGTCGCCTCGGCGACCTCTCAGCCGCGCGCCTGAGCGCGCGCGAGACGGCGGCGCAGACCGAAGAAGTAGTCAAGGCCAGACACCACCGTCACCAGGACCGTCGCGTACAGCAGCAGGGACAACCACAACGGCTGTCCCTGCACCGCGATCAAGGCGAGGATCAGCGCGATCTGCATGCACGTCTTCAGCTTGCCGAACATGCTCGCTTCCATCACCACTCCTGCCTGCGTCGCACCGAGCCGCAGCACCGTGACCGCCAGCTCGCGCGTGATGATCACCATCGCAACCCAAGCTTCCACGCGATTCAGCGATACGAGCGCGATCAGCGCCGCGATGATCAGCAGCTTGTCGGCGAGCGGGTCCATCAGCTTGCCGAACGTCGTAACCGTCTGGCGCGAGCGCGCGAGGTAGCCATCGACGAAGTCCGTCAGCGAAGCGAGCGCGAACACCGCTGCGGCAAGCACGTCCCCCTCCGGGGTGTTCCCCAGCAGCGCGACCACGAGCACCGGCACCAGCATGATGCGCAGCACCGTCAGCATGTTCGGAAGGTTCAGCGGGAACACGGGGCGCCCATTATGCCGCCTAATATCGGTCTCACGCCCACGCCCCCCTCGATCGGACAAGGAGCAACACGATGAACAAGCGCACCCTAGGAACGAACGGCCCAAAGGTCTCCGCGATCGGCCTTGGCTGCATGGGCATGTCGGCCTTCTACGGGACCGCTGATGAGTCCGAGGCGAGGGCGACGATCGCGCGAGCGCTGGATCTCGGCTGCAACTTCCTGGACACCTCCGACATGTATGGCCCGCACACGAACGAGCGGCTGCTCGGCAGCGCGATCGCCGCACGCCGCGACGAGGTCTTTCTCGCGACCAAGTTCGGGATCAAGCTGATCAAAAACGACGATCTGCTGCGCCGCGAAATCAACGGCAGCCCCGAATATGTCCACAAGGCCTGTGACGCGTCGCTGCAGCGTTTGGGGACCGACCATATCGACCTGTACTACCAGCACCGCGTCGATCCCAACACGCCGATCGAGGAGACCGTCGGAGCGATGGCCGAGCTGGTCCAGGCCGGCAAGGTCCGCCACCTCGGTCTGTCGGAGGCGAGCGCGCAGACGATCCGCCGCGCACACGCCGTGCATCCGATTACCGCAGTCCAGACGGAGTACTCACTGTGGACTCGAGACGTCGAGGCCGAGATCCTGCCGACGCTCCAGGAGCTGGGGATAGCCCTCGTCGCCTACTCGCCGCTGGGACGAGGCTTCCTGTCCGGGCGCTTCACCTCCCCCGACGAGCTCGATGAGAACGACTACCGTCGCTTCGGCCCCCGCTTCACGGGCGAGAACCTGAAGCAGAACCTTGTGCTCGCCGAGCGTGTGAAAGAGCTGGCCGGCGAAAAGGGCATCACGCCCGGCCAGCTGGCGCTCGCGTGGGTCCTGCACCGCTGGAAGCAGATCGTCCCGATCCCGGGCACAAAGCGAGTCTCCTACCTGGAAGAGAACCTCGCTGCCGCCGATGTGCAGTTGAGCGACGACGAGACGCAACGGATCGCCGAAGCGATCCCACCGGCCGCCGGCGATCGCTACGACCCGTCGGGGATGGCCTCGGTCAACCTCTGAGGCTTGTAAAAGCTGATGCTGTACTGGTCGGCGCATGCGCCGACCAGCGGGGCCGCGCATGCGCGGCCCCGGGAGGGGTCGCATGCGACCCCTCCGGCCAGGCCGCATGCGGCCTGGCCCCCTGAACAACTTGCGCCGGAGTGTTTGCGCTGGTCAGTAGCCGACCGAGAAGAAGCTGATCCGCTTGCAACCGTCGAGCTTGTAATGGGGGAGGGCGTGGTGGCTGGTGAAGACGACGATCTGCGGGTTTTCGCAGTGGATGATCCCCGAGTCCTCGTGCGCGTGGACGACCGTGTTCGGGTTCGTTCCCGTCCACACGTAGTTGTAGGTGTCGTTTGCGTAGATGAAGTTCTTCCCGTCTCCCGCGTGTATGACCGCGGTCTGTGAGCTTGGCCAGCCCGACGGGTGGTAGTCGCCCCAGATCACATCGCCTGAGTCGCCGCCGTAGATCGTGTCGTCACCGTAGCCCCCGAGCAGATAGTTGTGCTTGCTCGGCATCCCCGTGAGCACGTGCGCGCGTCCCGCCGGGCCCCTATCCATCTCGAGGTGCTGATCCGCGGGCCAGCCGGCGTGGCTGGTCATCGCCGTCGCGGGCGCCGCAAGGAGCAGCGCGGCGACCAGCGCAAGGACGATGCGGCGTCGAGCGATAGGGTGGGGGACGATGCCGCTGATCCCAATGGTTATAGAGCGCACCGCGCGAGGCGAGCGCGAGTTCGACATATATTCGAGGCTCCTCAACGAGCGCATCATCTTCCTGGGCACTCCGATCGACGATCAGGTCGCCAACCTCGTCGTCGCCCAGCTCCTGCACCTTGAGTCTCAGGACCCCGAAAAGGACATCTCGATCTACATCAACTCGCCCGGAGGCTCCGTCTACTCGGGCCTGGCGATCTACGACACGATGCGCTTCGTCAAGCCCGACATCGCGACGATGTGCGTCGGCGTGGCGATGTCGATGGGCTCCCTCCTGCTCGCCGGCGGCACGCCCGGCAAGCGCGCCGCTCTGCCCAACAGCCGCATCCTCATCCACCAGCCCTCGGCCGGCTTCGAAGGCCAGTCGACCGACATCGAGATCCATGCTCGCGAGATCCTCGCGGTCCGGAGTCGTCTCGACGAGATCTACGCCGAGCACACCAAACTCTCCGCCGAGCAGGTCCGCAAGGACATGGAGCGCGATCGCTTCTTCACCGCCGAGCAAGCCCAAGAGTACGGCTTGATCGATCGAGTCCTCGAGAGCCACTGAGGTCCTCCACCGGGCGCGATGTCTCGCCTGACGAACCTCGAGCGCGTCGCGCTGGCGCTGATCGTCGTCCTGTCCGCGCTCGCCGGCGCGGCGAACTACGGCGCGTGGGCGCCCGTCCCGCGATTTGCGCTCGCGACCCTCGCACTCGCCGGCTTGGCCTGGGTCGTGTCGTTCGCGACCGAGCAACTTGGCGAACGCTTCGGTCCGGGCGTGACTGGCATGTTGCAGTCCACGCTCGGCAATCTCCCCGAGCTCTTCGTCGTCATCTTTGCGCTGAAAGCCGGCGAGCTCGTCGTGGCCCAGACGGCGATCGTCGGGTCGATCTTCGCCAACGCCCTGCTCGTGCTCGGCTTGGTGATCGTGATCGGCGCTCGGCGCTCCCCAGACGGGGTAATGCGCTTTTCCCCGCGGCTCCCACGCGATACGGCCACCTTGCTGCAGGTGACCGTGTTCATCATCGTCCTGCTCGGTCTCTCGCTCGCCGCCCACGATCCCGCGAGCCATCACGTCGAGACGATCTCCGCAGTCGGCGCCGTCTGCCTGCTGGTCGTCTATGTCGCTTGGGTCGTCCCTTATCTGCGCTCGGACTTGGCTCCGCATGCCCCCGAGACCGATCGACCGGACGTCGCGCTCAAGGCTCGGGGTGACGACCCCTCGACGGTAGGCCTTCGCGGAGGTGACACGGCCCTAGGAGCAAACTCCCCGCCGCCGGCCGATCCCGGCGAAGCTCGCGGTCATCGCGGCGAAGATCGCGGTGAAGACCGCGGGGAAGGTCCCCGCATCTCGCTCGGGCTGACCTTGGTACTGCTGATCCTCGCCGGAGGTGGCTCGGCGTTCGTGTCCGACTGGTTCGTCAACGCCTTGGTTCCGGCGATATCGGTGCTGCACATCTCCCAGGCCTTCGCCGGCTTGGTGATCGTCGCGATCGCCGGCAACGCCGTCGAGAACGTCGCCGGGATCGTCCTCGCCTACAAGCGCCGCTTCGACCTGGCGATCTCGGTCGTGAAGAACTCGGTCGCCCAGATCGCCGCGTTCCTGTTCCCGCTGCTCGTGCTCATCTCCTTTGCGCTCCCCACCCAGCTGACGTTCGCGCTGGCTCCCGTCTACATCGGCGCGCTCGCCCTGACCGCGCTGACGCTCTCACAGGTGACAGGCGACGGTGAGGCCGCCGCCTTCGAGGGTTGGGCGCTGGTCGCGCTGTACGTGATTCTCGCGACGCTCACTCTGTACGAGTGATTTATGCGCGTCGTTTCCGTCTGATCGCTCCCGCGGCGAAAGCGCGCTAGACTGCCGGATACCTCGCGCCTGGGCGGGGTTTTTGTTCGCCTGGGCTCAGTGTCCACACACGATCACGCAGGAAAGAGCTCTCACATGGCCCGCGGAGACGTTCGCATCGCTATCACCCTCGCATGCGAGGAGTGCAAGCATCGCAACTACCAGACGAACAAGAGCAAGCGCAACAATCCCGATCGCCTCGGGCTGCGCAAGTACTGTCGCTGGTGTCGTCGCCACACCAGCCATCGGGAGACTCGCTAGCTAGCGCAGGAGCGCTGTGCTGTGGCCCGTGATCGCAAACGCGCAAAGCAACGTCGCGCCCGCCGGGAGACCGCGGCCGCAAGCCGTGATCCCAAGCAGGCTCCGCTCGCCTCGGCCGGTGGAGCGGGTGGATCGCCTGCCGCCTCCCCCGATGGATCCTCGTCCGCCGACGGATCGACAGGCTCGTCTGCGGCCAGCGGCCGTGTCGAGCGCGCCGACCTGCCAGGTGCGCTGGAGCATGCCGGCGACGTCGACGAGTTCGACGCCGCGCTCATCGCCGGCGCCGGCGGAGTCACCGCCTCGCCCGATACGTTCTCTGACTCCGAGACCCTCGCCGGCCCCGAGACGACGCTCTCCGAGACTGAGATCGAGGCTGAGGCCGAGGCCGAGGGGGACCTCACAGGGGACGAACTGCAGGATCCCGCAGGCTCGTCTGGGGGCAGCGGCGGCGGGGGTGGGCCCGGCGACGTCAGTCCCGAGCAGGCCTCGGGTGCGCCTCTGCGCAAGGGAGGCAATCGCGCGATCGGCTTTCTGCGTGCAAGCTGGGCCGAGCTGCAGCGGGTGCAATGGCCCGATCGCCGCCACGTCTTCCAGGCTACGGCCGTCGTGCTTGGCTTCGTCGCGATCGCCGGCGCTTATCTCGGCCTGGCCGACTACATCGCCAAGGAAATCGTCGAATTCATCCTCTGAGCGCGCTGTCGATCAAGCGCGCTCCTCACGAGTAAGGAACTAGAGAGCAAGAATGTTTCGCTGGTACGTCGTCAACACCTACTCCGGCCACGAGAACAAGGTCAAACAGAACCTCGAGCACCGCATCGTCTCGCTTGGCCAGCAGCGCGCCGTGCGCAACGTGGTCGTCCCGACCGAGTCCGTCTCGGAGATGAAGGACAACCAGAAGGTGACCGTGGAGAAGCGCACGATGCCGGGCTACGTGCTCGTCAACATGGAGCTCAACGAGGACTCTTGGGGCGTCGTGAAGGGCACCCCCGGCGTCACCGGGTTCGTCGGCGCCTCTCAGGAGCCGGTCCCGCTGACCCAGGGGGAGGTCGATCGGCTGCTGCACAAGGAGGTCGCCACCGCTCCCCGTACGCGCGCCCAGTTTACGATCGGCGAGTCCGTGAAGGTCGTCTCCGGACCGCTCTCTGACTTCTCCGGGGAGATCTCCGAGATCAACGAGGATGCCGCGAAGCTGAAGGTCCTGGTATCAATCTTCGGTCGCGAGACGCCCGTAGAGGTGCAGTTCGACCAGGTTAAAAAGATCTGAGGCGTTCGATGGCCTGCGCGATGCTGTGTCCTCGATCGTTCATGTGCGAAGCACATTTCGCTCACTGCGTTCTTGCCTCGCTTGACCCTCGACCGCCTCAGTCGGTGAGTTCCCAATAAGCTCAAGCACGAACAAGACTTAGAAAGAGATATGGCAAAGAAGGTTCTGACAACGATAAAGCTCCAAGCCAACGGCGGCCAGGCCAGCCCGGCCCCACCGGTCGGTCCCGCGCTGGGTCAGCACGGGATCAACATCATGGAGTTCTGCAAGGCCTTCAACGCCCAGACCCAGAGCGAGACCGGCACTGTCATCCCGGTAGTGATCACCGTCTATGAGGATCGCTCCTTCACGTTTGTGACGAAGACGCCTCCGGCGGCAGTCCTGATCAAGCAGGCGCTGCGCATCGGCAAGGGTTCGGGGGAGCCCAACCGCACGAAGGTCGGCACGATCACCCAGGCTCAACTCCGTGAGATCGCCGAGCGCAAGCTCGACGATCTGAATGCTCACGACATCGACCAGGCCGCGAAGATCATCGCTGGCACCGCCCGCTCGATGGGCGTGGAGGTGGCCTCATGAGCTCCCAGCACGGCCGCAGGCATCGCGAGGGTCTCGAGAAGATCGATCGCGAGCGCGAGTACGAGCCCGCCGATGCGGTCGCGCTCGTCAAGAGCCTGGCCAGTGCGAAGTTCGACGAGTCCGTCGAGCTGCACGTGCGCACGGGCCTGAACGTCAGGCATGCCGACGAGCAGTTGCGGGGCACGATCGCGCTGCCCAACGGCCTCGGCAAAGACGTTCGGATCGTCGTGTTCGCCCAGGGAGAGCGAGCCGGCGAGGCTGAACGGGCCGGTGCCGACGTCGTCGGCGGCGAGGATCTTGCGAAGCGCATCGAGGAGGGCTTCGATGAGTTCGACGTGGCGATCGCCACGCCCGACCTGATGTCCGTGGTCGGACGCCTCGGACGCATCCTCGGCCCGTCGGGCAAGATGCCCAACCCAAAGGTCGGCACGGTCACGATGGATGTCGCAAAGGCCGTCGAGGAGTCGAAGTCGGGCAAGGTCGAGTACCGCACCGATCGCACCGCAATCGTCCACATGGTGATTGGGAAGTCGAGCTTCGACGAGCGCGCGCTGCTGGAGAACTACGCGGCCGTGGTCGAAGAGCTGATCCGCGCCAAGCCCTCGGCCGCGAAGGGCCGTTACCTGCGCACGATCACGCTGACCTCCACGATGGGCCCTGGGGTCAAGGTCGATCCGAGCCACACACGTGACATCATCGGGGAGGCTTCCTCGTCGTCGTCCGCGACGGCAGTTGCCGCCTGAAGCTTTCGCCATAGGGCCACCACAGACCTCCGGCAGCCGCGCCCCTCAGCGCGGCGGAAGACCGGGACAGGAGCCACTGAATGAACCGAGACCAAAAGGCCGCCGCGATCGCTGAGATCGCAGCCCACATAGACGAGTCCCAGGCGGTTTTCGCCGTCGATTACAAGGGCATCTCCGTGCCTCAGGCGGCGGAGCTTCGCGCGAAGCTCCGCGAGTCCGACGCGACCTTCAAGGTCGTCAAGAACTCGCTGACCGAACGCGCCGCCGACGAGGCTGGCGCCGACGCGTTGAAGGAGCTGCTGCAAGGACCCACGGCACTGACCTTCGTTCGCGGCGACATTGCCACCGCCGCCAAAGCCCTCGCCGACTATGGTCGCGCAACTCAGCTCTTGCCGTTCAAGGGCGGTCTGATGGACGGCGCCCCGCTCGATCCCGACCAGATCCGCTCGATCTCCCGCTTGCCTTCCCGCGAAGCCCTCTACGGCCAGCTGGTGGGGGTCGTGGCCTCGCCCATCAGCGGACTGGTTCGCACGCTCGGCGCGCTCGTCGGCGGCCTGGCCGTGGCGCTCGGACAGGTGCAAGAGAAAAAGCAGTCCGGCGAGATTCCCGCGGGCGAGCCCCCTGCCGCGGAGGTGTCTGATTCACAAGCTGAGGCGCCGGCTGCGGAGGTGTCTGATTCACAAGCTGAGGCGCCGGCTGCGGAGGTGTCTGATTCACAAGCTGAGGCGCCGGCTGCGGAGGTGTCTGACTCACAAGCTGACCCCGCCGCCGCGGAGATGTCTGATTCACAAGCTGAGGCCCCCGCCGCGGAGGCCCCCGACCCACAAGCTGAGCCGGAGCAGGACGGGCCGGCGCAAGACAACAACCAGGCGGACGTCTCGGCTGAGGTTAAGTCCGAGGACGCCGAGACGAATCCCACCAAGGAGGACTGACTCAGATGGCTGCAGCCACAAGCACAGAGAAGTGGATCGAGGAGCTGAAGGGCATCTCGGTGCTCGAGCTCGCCGAGCGGATCAAGGCGCTCGAGGAGGAGTTCGGCGTATCGGCCGCGGCCGTGGCCGCTCCCGCAGCCGCTGCGGGCGGCGCGGCAGGTGCGGGCGACGCCGCTGCGGAGGAGGAAGCGAGCACAACGGCCGACGTGATCCTCACGGGTGCGGGCGACAAGAAGATCCAGGTGATCAAGGTCGTCCGTGCGGCCACCGGCCTGGGCTTGAAAGAGGCGAAGGCACTCGTCGACGAGGCTCCAAAGCCCGTCAAGGAGGGCATCGAGAAAGAGGAGGCCGACAAGCTCAAGGCCGAACTGGAGGAGGCCGGCGCGACGGTCGAGCTGAAGTAGCGCGGGATCCGGGTTTCGCCCCGACCGGAAATCCCGCTTCGCGGGGCCGGTCGGGCCGAAGTCTTGGACCCGCTTGGCTATCTATTGTTCGCACGATGCCTTCTTCTGGTCCTCTTCGTTGCTTTGAACGAGGCGCACTTCTCAAGACTGGTCAGGCAAACCGGCCGAGGCCAGTGGCGGCGGGATGGAGACTTACCGGCTGACACCGGCCGTAGCTCGCTGCAGGGCAGGGTGGCCGGATGCAGGTGAGTCTTCTGGTTCGACGGCAATGCGCGCGCGTGTGTGCGCCTGCGCATCGACGCTGCCAGAGAGTACGAACGCTGCGAGAGCGCGTCCGCAGCGCATGTTCTCGCCCAGCCTTTAGCCGCGCCTAACAATTGGGCCGATTTTCCGGTAAAGTGCGCGGCGCTGGCCGATAGCCGCAGCCTCCCTGGCAGCACGACGGACGCGCCACATACGCGATCGTCAGGGGCGGGGTCCGTGAGCGCTGGCTGCCCACTTAAGGGCGTCGATAGCCTGTGCTATCTTTGCTGGTCGCGCTCTTGTGCGACCTCTACCGCCTGTTCCTCGCCCTCCGAAGGAGACGTTTTCTTGGCTGCTGTTGATGCTCTCCGGACGCGCCGAAGCTTTGCGCGTCTCGACAAGACCGTTGATGTACCCAACCTGATCGACATCCAGCGCCGCTCGTTTGCGTGGCTCACCGAACCAAAGGGTGGCGGCCTGCGTGAGACGATCGACGATATCTCGCCAATCGAGGACTACACCGGCAACCTCGCCGTCCAGTTCGGCGAGTTCGTGTTCGACGAGCCGGTGGCCTCGCTCGAGCAGTGCCGCGAGAAGGATCTGACCTTTGCACGTCCGTTGACGGTGACCGTCGCGTTCATCAACCGCGAGACGGGCGAGATCCGCGAGCAGTCGGTGTTCATGGGCGACTTCCCGTGGATGACCGAGCGCGGGACGTTCGTCATCAACGGCACCGAGCGTGTGGTCGTCACGCAGCTCGTGCGCTCGCCGGGCGCCTACCTGATGGAGCCGAAGGATCGCGAGAAGCAGGTCTTCATCGCCAACCTGATGCCCGCCCGCGGGTCGTGGCTGGAGCTCGAGATCGACAAGAAGGGCAAGGTCTACGTCCGCATCGATCGTAAGCGCAAGCTGCCCGTGACGGTGCTGTTGCGTGCGATGGGATACGCGACCGACGAGGAGATCCTCAAGCTGTTCGAGAGCTCGTTGTACATCCGCAACACGATCGAGTCCGACACCGAGGCGACCCGTACCGAAGAGGGCGCGCTGATCGAGCTGTTCAAGAAGCAGCGTCCGGGCGAGCCGCCGAGCGTGGACAACGCGAAGGCGCTGCTCAACCAGCTGTTCTTCGACCCAAAGCGCTACGACCTCACGCGCGTCGGGCGCTACAAGCTCAACTCGCGGCTGGGTCTCGACATCGACATCGACACACGCACACTCACCCATGACGACATCCTCGCCCTGGTGAGAGAGCTGGTGTCACTGCCAAAGCGTCTGGGTCTGCCCGAGGACGGCGAGATCGAGATCAAGGACTATGCGGCGGAGGCGATGAGCATGCCGCGCGAGCCTGTCGCCGAGCACCTCGACGAGTACGAGCACTTCGGCAACCGCCGTCTGCGTACCGTCGGCGAGCTGATCCAGGAGGCGTTCCGGATCGGTTTGTACCGGATGGAGCGCGTCGTGCGCGAGCGCCTGACGACCGAGGACGCGGACACGATCACGCCGCAGACGATCATCAACATCAGGCCCGTCGTGGCAGCGCTGAAGGAGTTCTTCGGCTCATCGCAGCTGAGCCAGTTCATGGACCAGACCAACTCGCTGGCGGGGCTGACGCACCGCCGCCGCCTGTCGGCGCTGGGGGCCGGTGGCCTCACGCGCGAGCGCGCGCCGATCGAGGTGCGCGACGTGCACCCGACCCACTACGGGCGTATGTGCCCGATCGAGACTCCCGAGGGACCGAACATCGGCTTGATCGGCTCGCTGAGCTCGTTCGCCGAGGTGTCCGAGTATGGGTTCGTCACGACTCCCTATCGCGTCGTCAAGGACGGTGTGGTGACGGAGAAGGTCGTGCGCCTGGACGCCACCCAGGAAGAGGAGCTGGTGATCGCGCAGGCGAACACGCCCGTGGATCCTAAGACCGGCAAGCTCAAGGGCACGGAGATCTTGTGCCGCACGCAGGCCGGTCAGTACGTGACGGTTGGACCCAAGGACGTCGACCTGGTGGATGTCTCCCCCGAGCAGATCTGGTCGGTAGCGACCGCAATGATCCCGTTTCTCGAGCACGACGACGCCAACCGCGCGCTTATGGGCTCGAACATGCAGCGCCAAGCGGTGCCGCTGCTGAAGGCCGATGCGCCGCTCGTCGGCACCGGCATGGAGCGTCGCGCGGCGCTTGACACCGGTGATGTGCTGCTGGCGCGTAACGCCGGCACGATCGAGCACGTCGACGCCACCCAGATCGTGATCGAGACGACCGACGGCAAGAAGGACGAGTACGAGCTGCAGAAGTTCATGCGCTCCAACCAAGGCACGCTGATTCACCACAAGCCGCGCGTACGCAGTGGCCAGAAGGTGAAGGCGGCCGAGGTGCTGGCGGACGGCTCCTCGACTGACAAGGGTGAGATGGCGCTGGGCAAGAACTTGATGGTCGCGTTCATGTCCTGGGAGGGGTACAACTTCGAGGACGCGATCATCCTCTCCAAGCGACTCGTGCAGGACGACGAGCTGACCTCGATTCACATCGAGGAGTACGAGATTGACGCTCGCACGACGAAGCTCGGCGAGGAGGAGGTCACGCGCGACATCCCCAACCGCTCGGAGGAGTCGCTGCGCAACCTCGACGATCGCGGGATCGTGCGCGTCGGCGCCGAGGTCGCCTCCGGGGATCTGCTCGTCGGTAAGGTCACGCCCAAGGGCGAGACCGAGCTGACCGCCGAGGAGAAGCTGATCAGGGCGATCTTCAAGGAGAAGGCGCGCGAGGTGCGCGACACCTCGCTGAAGGTTCCTCACGGCGAGGGCGGTGTGGTGATCGACGTGATGACCTTCAGCCGCGACGCGGGCGATGACCTGCCGCCGGGCGTGAACGACCTCGTGCGCGTGTTCGTCGCCAAGAAGCGCAAGATCTCCGAGGGCGACAAGCTCGCGGGCCGTCACGGCAACAAGGGCGTGATCTCCAAGATCGTCGACCAGCAGGACATGCCGTTCCTCGAGGATGGCACGCCGGTCGACGTGATCCTCAACCCGCTGGGTGTGCCTTCACGGATGAACGTCGGGCAGATCCTCGAGACCCACCTCGGTTGGGCGGCCGCTCAGGGCTGGTATGACGACGGCTCGGAGGCCTACAAGGATGCGCACGCCACCAACGGCTCCGCCGGCGGCAACGGTTCCTCCGGGCGCGGGCGCGTGTACGTATCCACGCCTGTGTTCGACGGCGCCACGATCGAAGACGTCGACGAGGCGCTCGTACGCTGGCAGGACGAGCACAAGGGTCGCATCCGCATGGACATCGACAAGAGCCGTCGTCCCGGCGAGCAGGCGTCCGGCAAGATGACGCTGTTCAACGGGCGCACCGGTGAGCCTTTTGCCGAGCAGGTGACCGTGGGGTACATGTACATCCTCAAGCTCCTGCACCTCGTCGATGACAAGATCCACGCTCGCTCGACCGGTCCTTACTCGCTCGTGACCCAGCAGCCGCTGGGCGGCAAGGCGCAGTTCGGTGGGCAGCGCTTCGGCGAGATGGAGGTATGGGCGCTGGAGGCATTCGGCGCCGCGTACACCCTGCAAGAGATGCTCACGATCAAGTCCGACGACACGGTCGGCCGTGTGAAGGCTTACGAGGCGATCGTCAAGGGCGAGAACATCGCCGAGCCGTCTATCCCCGAGTCGTTCAAGGTCCTGCTCAAGGAGATGCAGTCGCTGGCGCTCGATGTCAACGTCGTCTCCGAGGAGGGTCAGCGCACCGAGATGCGCGACGAGGACGACGACCTGCTGCGCGCGGCCGAGGAGCTCGGCATCGACCTGTCGGGCGTGCGCGCTCCCGCGAACGGCGCGGCCGCCGACGAGGCGCTGGAGGGCGAGGATGCCACCGACGCTGCGGGCGCCACCGACGTGGCGGAGACCTCCGACGGCGACCCCGACCCCGAGGTCGAGGCCAAAGACCAGGTCAAGGACGAGGCCGAAGATGAGGTCAAGGACGAGGCTCAGCCTGTGGGCGAGGAGGACATCGCCCTGGATGGACTTGAGGTCGAGGGGCTGCTCGGCGAGGGCGTCGCCGAGTTGGACATCGAGGTGCTCGCCGAGGATGCGCCCGAGGATGAGCTGGTGCAGGAGACCGAGACGTAGACCCGGAATCGGCGCCGCCACCGTCCGGTGGCGCTCATCATTCTCGCCAGCGGTTCGGCGGGACATCGGCAGGACAGAACCGCGACCCGTCCGTTTCACCCGCAAAGCGAAAGCTAGAGCTATCAGATGATTGACATCAATAACTTCGACGCAATCGAGATCAGTCTCGCCTCCTCCAAGCAGATCCGCAGCTGGAGCTCAGGTGAGGTGATCAAGCCGGAGACCATCAACTATCGCACGCTCAAGCCTGAGAAGGACGGCCTGTTCTGCGAGCGCATCTTCGGTCCGACCAAGGACTGGGAGTGCTATTGCGGAAAGTACAAGCGGGTTCGCTACAAGGGGATCGTGTGCGAGCGCTGCGGCGTCGAGGTCACACGCTCGAAGGTCCGGCGCGAGCGCATGGGGCACGTCGATCTGGCGGCGCCCGTCAGCCATATCTGGTTCTTCAAGGGCGTGCCCTCGAGGATCGGCTACCTGCTCGACATGGCGCCAAAGGAACTGGAGAAGGTTCTGTACTTCGCCGCGTCGATCGTCACCTGGGTCGACGACGAGGCGCGCACGAAGGATTTGGACACGCTCGAGCAGGAGGTCAACAAAGTCCTCGACTCCTACGCCGCCGAGCGCGAGGAGCGCGTGCTCGAGTTGCGCGAGTCGCTCAAGCGTCGCGAGAAGTACCTGCAGAACGGCAAGCAGACTCACTTCAACGACGAAGACCACCTGTGGGCGGACTCGCTTGACGTGAACCTGCAGAAGATCTCCGACGATGAGCGTGAGAAGCTCGTCAAGGAGCTGCGCAAGACCTTCGACGCGGACATCGCCGACACCGAGGCCTACATCGAGGACGCCGCCGAGCGGATGCGCAACGTGTGGGAGCTGTTCAAGACGATGGACTCCAAGCAGATCGAGCACGACGAGACGACGTTCCGTGAGCTCAAGGAGCGTTTCGGCTCACCGTACGGGTTTGGCGAGTACTTCCGTGGTGGCATGGGCGCCGAGGCCATCAGGGATCTGCTCCAGCAGGTCGACCTGCAAGCCGAAAGGGTCGAGCTCGAGGATCAGGTCAAGACCGCCAAAGGCCAAAAGCAAGCGCGTGCGGTCAAGCGGTTGAAGGTCGTCAGCGCGTTCATCCAGTCCGGGAACAAGCCCGAGATGATGGTGCTCGACGCGGTGCCCGTGATCCCGCCGGAGCTGCGCCCGATGGTGCAGCTCGATGGTGGACGGTTTGCCACCTCCGACCTCAATGACCTCTATCGCAGGGTGATCAACCGCAACAACCGGCTGAAGCGGCTGCTCGACCTCGGGGCGCCGGAGATCATCGTCAACAACGAGAAGCGGATGCTGCAGGAGGCCGTCGACGCGCTGTTTGACAACGGCCGCCGTGGACGTCCGGTGACTGGCCCGGGCAACCGTCCGCTGAAGAGCCTGTCAGACATGCTCAAGGGCAAGCAGGGACGCTTCCGCCAGAACCTGCTCGGCAAGCGCGTGGACTACTCCGGGCGCTCGGTGATCGTCTCCGGGCCTTACCTGAAGCTGCACCAGTGCGGCCTGCCGAAGATCATGGCGCTGGAGCTCTTCAAGCCGTTCATCATGGCCCGGCTGGTCGAGCGCAAGTCCGCGCAGAACATCAAGGCCGCCAAGAAGATGGTCGACTCGATGATCGGCGAGGTCTGGGACGTGCTCGAGGAGGTGATCCACGAGCACCCGGTGCTGCTCAACCGCGCGCCGACTTTGCATCGTCTCGGTATCCAGGCGTTCGAGCCGCTGCTGGTCGAGGGCAAGGCGATCCAGGTTCATCCCTTGGTCTGTCACGCCTTCAACGCCGACTTCGACGGCGATCAGATGGCTGTGCACCTGCCGCTCTCGGCCGAGGCGCAGGCGGAGGCTCGCATCCTCATGCTGTCCTCCAACAACATCCTCAGCCCAGCGCACGGCGCGCCGCTGGCGACCCCGACCCAGGACATGATCCTCGGGGCCTACTACCTGACCTATGGGCCCGAGGCCGATGAGCTGGACTCCAAACGCGAGCTGCTCACCGCCGGCAACTGGCCCGCGAACGAGGCGCGTCCGCACGTGTTCAGGACCGCCCAGGAGGCTGAGCTCTCATACGAGGCCGGTGTCGTCAAGCTGCACGACATCGCCGAGTTCAGGCCGTTCGGCCGCGAGGGCGGTCACGTGCTCAGCACGGTCGGTCGGATCATCTACAACGACCGCATCGAGCGTGCGCTCGCGGAGGCGCTGGGTGACGGGTTCGACGCGAGCAAGTACGTGTTCGTCAACCAGTCGATGAAGAAGCGCGACACGACCAGGCTGATCGATGCGCTCGTGCAGACCTACGGGGCGACCACGATCTCACTCGTGCTCGACGCGTTCAAGGACCTCGGCTTCAAGTACGCGACCCAGGCTGGGATCACGATCTCCAAGAACGACGTGGTCGTGCCGCCGGAGAAGCAGGAAATCCTCGACAAGTACGACGCGCTCGTGGGTGAGATCTCAGACCAGTACGACATGGGCCTGATCACCCAGGAGGAGCGTCACGAGGCGGTCGTGGAGAAGTGGAACGCCGCGACCGACGAGGTCGCGGACGCGATGATCGCGAACCTCGACACGCTGAACCCGATCTTCATGATGGCCAACTCGGGTGCGCGTGGCTCGTTCAAGCAGATCCGCCAGCTCGCCGGGATGCGCGGTCTGATGGCCAACCCGAAGGGTGAAATCATCGAGCGCCCGATCAAGGCCAACTTCGTCGAGGGGCTGTCCGTGCTCGAGTACTTCATCTCCACGCACGGCGCGCGCAAGGGCTTGGCGGACACCGCTCTGCGGACCGCCGACTCGGGCTACCTGACGCGCCGGTTGGTCGATGTGGCCCAGGACGTGATCATCCGCGAAGCGGACTGTGGCGCCGAGGAGCACATCGAGATGACGGTCTGGGTCGATAGTGGCGATGTCAACGGAGATCTCGTCGGACGCATCGCCGCCCAGCCGATCACGACCAAGCGCGGGCGCATGCTGGTCGAGCAGGGCGCCGAGATCGGGCGCGCCGAGTTCGCCGAGATCGTGCAGGCGTTCGGCGAAGACCACGACAAAGGCACACGCGTGGTCCTGCCCGTGCGGTCAGTGCTCAAGTGCAAGGCTCCCAGCGGGGTCTGCCAGGCCTGTTACGGACGAGCGATGGCCACCGGCGCGCTCGCGCAGATCGGCGACGCGGTCGGGATCATCGCCGCCCAGTCGATCGGCGAGCCCGGCACGCAGCTGACGATGCGCACGTTCCACACCGGCGGTGTCGCCGGCGCGGACATCACGCACGGCCTACCGCGGATCGTCGAGCTGTTCGAGGCGCGCAAGCCGAAGGGTCTGGCCAAGATCGCCGAGCAGGACGGCAAGATCTCGATCGAGGAGACCGAGAAGGCGCTCACAGTCACGATCACCGACGAGGCGGGCGAGGAGCATAAACACGCGTTCCCGAGGCGCACGCGCCTGTTCGTGGCTGAGGGCGAGAAGATCGCGGCCGGTAAGCAGCTCAACGAGGGCTCGCTGTATCCGCACGAGCTGCTCGCAATCAGGGGCCGGACCGAGACCGAGCAATATCTGGTCAAGGAGGTCCAGGAGGTCTACAAGTCCCAGGGCGTGGACATCAACGACAAGCACATCGAGCTGATCGTGCGCCAGATGCTGAAGAAGGTGCGGGTCGACCAGAAGGGTGACACCGACTACTTGCCCGGCCAGTTCGTGGATCGCTTCGAATTCGCGAAAGTCAACGATGCGGTCGCCGGTAAGAAGGGCGAGACAGCCCAGTTCGAGGACATCATCCTCGGCATCACAAAGGCGTCGCTGAACACCGACTCGTTCCTATCGGCCGCCTCCTTCCAGGAGACGACAAAGGTTCTGACCGATGCCGCCCTGGAGGGCAAGACGGACAGACTGAACGGGCTGAAGGAGAACGTGATCATCGGCAAGCTGATCCCGGCCGCGACCGGCCTGAAGCGCTACCGGCGGATCGAGATCGAACCGTCCGAACCGCTGCCCCGGGCGATCGATGACGTCGGGCTGCTCGACCAGGACGAGATCGCCGCTGAGCTCGGTCTCTCAAACGGCGAAGGACTGGGCGGATATGGTCAAGAGTTCGACGCGGACCTAGCCTCGCTGGAGAAGATCGGCGCGGGCACGACAGACCCCGGGTTCGTCGAGGAGCTCGCTGATCTGGAGGTCCCGGAGGAGACGCCCTCAGGGGAGTGATCCTCGGGTGGAAGTCCTTTCTGCGCGGCCGGGTTCATGCCCGGCCGCGTTTTTTGGGTAGGCAATGGGGTGCGCACCACGCAGGTCAGCCCCCGCCTCCGGTTCGGGTTGGGTCCTGTCCAGACTGTTCGCAGCTGTGCGTGAAACGCGTACCGCGGCTATGCCGCGATGGGGACGCCAGCCGGGACGTAGTGCTTGAAGTCGAGATCGGTGGGGCCGGGCAAGTCCTGCTCTTCTGCGGCGCAGGTCAGGGCGAACCTGGCAGTCTCTTCGGCTCCCGCGCCCATGTCTGCAGCAGCGATGCCTCCTTCGACGTGAGTCCATGCGCGGGGATCGTCTGGACGAGCAGCGTGGGCGCCGGGCGGGCGTCGGCCCAGGCATGACAGGCGTCGTTGAAGGCGTCGTCGATCCATGCCAGCGGTCGCGATCCCGCATACTCCTCGATCGCCGCGAGCTTCCAGTGTGCGTTGCTTGATCGGATCCCGCCCACACCGCGCTCGAAGTGCAGGAACGGGAGGCCCGCGGGCAGGTCGAGCAGGCGTGGCAGGTATTCCTCAGCCTTCTCCTCCCAACCGCTGGCCCAGACAAGGTCGAAGTCCGCCGCCAGGTCCAGCAGGTGCGTAGCGGAGGCGTGCGAAAGGAAGTGCGGTATGCCGTCGATCGCGTGGAACGAGCCCTCTGGCGCAGTGAGCCGCTCGGAATCTCCCGGGCGCGACGCCCAGGGAGTCCGACCGGCGAAGCCGAACAGCGAGATGACGCCGTCGATGTCGACCATCAGCAGTGGCTTCTCATCCATCAGCAGTGGCTTCTCATCCATCAGCAGTGGCTTCTCATAGGAGGGATCCGGGCCGCCGGTGTCGAGTCGGGTACGCTCCGCGGATTCTGCCGAGGCCGCATGTGTCTCGCTGGGGCTGATGGTCTCCTCGCGCCCAGGCGCGCGACGAGCGTGGTGGGCTGGTGCGTGGTCGGCTGGCTCTTTAGCTCC
The DNA here is from genome assembly GCA_963705245.1 of uncultured Solirubrobacterales bacterium. GTDB lineage: Bacteria > Actinomycetota > Thermoleophilia > Solirubrobacterales > Solirubrobacteraceae > Palsa-744. The sequence goes on from OY970062.1 coordinate 1,511,305, forward strand.
CATAGAGGTTCGGCCCAGTAATCTGCCCGAATCGAGTGCGGCCAGTAAAGCAGCAGCCGAGCGCTGTCGATGGGCTCTAGGGCAGGCACGGGGAGCCTTCAGTTCTGAGCAGCCCGAAAGCCACCCCGCATCCGATATCTCCACCCCGCACCCTTCACCCCGCATCCGATATCTCGATTCCCAGACCTGAGCCAGATCTCCTGATCCTCCACCACCAATGACCCTCGCACTCGGCATTCTGCTCGCGCTCGCATGCGCGTTTGTGGCCAACCTCGGCTTCTTCTACAAGTACAGGGGCGCCAACGCGGTTACGAACGTCGAAGTGCGCCACCCGCTGCGCTCGGCACGGGCGCTGTTCGCTTCGAAGTGGTTCACGCTGGGCATGATCATCGCGACGGGCAGCTGGGCGCTGCACGTCGCCGCACTGACGCTCGCGCCGATGTCGGTGATCCAGGTCTCGCTGGCGGCGGGCATCGTGTTCATCGCGGTGATGGCTGACCGGATGTTCGGCTTTGAAGTCGGCCAGCGCCAGTGGATCGGCCTGTGTCTGACCGGGATCGGTCTGGTGATGCTGGGCCTGACGCTACCGGCGATGCACGGCGCGCACTCGCAGTTCTCCCAGGCGGCGATGATCTCATTTGAGGCCGGTCTGTTCGGGCTGGGAGGCCTGTTGATCATGGGCCCACGGATGGGTGGTCCAGTCGAGCACCACGGCGTGATGCTGGGCGCCGCCTCCGGCATTCTGTTCGGCGTCTCTGACACGGCGATCAAGGCGCTCACCGGCATCACTGGCGCACACGGGCTGCTGGCGCTGCTGCTCAGCCCCTGGCTGGCAGTGGCTGTGCTCGCGTCGATAGTCGCGTTCTACGCCTCTGCGCGTGGCCTTCAGGACGGAGACGCCGTGCCCGTAATCGCCGTGACTGGAACCGCCGCAAACATCGCCGGTATCGCCGGCGGGATAGTCGTGTTCGGCGACCCGATGGCAGGCAGTACAGCGGGCGTCATAGTGCAGTCGTTGGCGTTCGTGCTGGTGGTTGTCGCCTGCGCTTTGATGCCCGCCCCAGTTCGCGCAGCAGGCGTCCCTGCGGCGGCATCCGCGACTGCGTAGGGGTCGCTCGCTCGCTTGGGCGCGTAGCGCTGCTACCATCCCCGACCGATGCCGACTACATCACAGCTCGTGCGCAAGGGGCGTATCGCCCCTAAGAAGAAGCTCGCGACCCCAGGTCTGAAGTCAGGGAAAGGGCGCAAGAAGAAGGTCGCCGCGCCGCAACGTCGCGGGGTCTGCACACGCGTATATACAACGACGCCGAAGAAGCCTAACTCCGCGCTGCGCAAGGTCGCGCGCATACGCATCTCCGGTTCGATCGAGGTGACCGCATATATCCCGGGCGAGGGCCACAACCTGCAGGAGCACTCGGTGGTGCTCGTGCGCGGTGGTCGCGTCAAGGATCTGCCTGGTGTTCGCTACAAGGTCGTGCGTGGCACGCTCGATGCGGCTGGTGTCAGTGATCGCAAGAAGGCACGCTCGCAGTACGGCGTGAAGAAAAAGTAAGGAACTCATGCCCAGACGCGCAGCCGCCCAGATTCGCCCAGTCGAGGCGGACCCTATCCATCGCTCCAAGCTGGTCCAGCAGGTGATCAACAAGGTGATGCTCGACGGTAAGAAGTCCACAGCCGAGCGGATCGTCTACGACGCGCTGGCCCTGCTCGGCGAGCGCAGCGACAAAGACCCGCTCGAGACGCTGGAGGCTTCGATCAAGGCTCTGACCCCGACACTCGAGGTCAAATCACGCCGAGTGGGTGGCGCCACCTACCAGGTTCCCGTGGAGGTAGCCGCCAGGCGCGCACGTACTCTTGCGGTGCGTTGGTTGGTCGAGTTCGCTCGACAGAGGCGTGAGAAGACAATGGCTCAGCGGTTGGCCAACGAACTGATGGATGCCCAGTCTCAGCAGGGCGGCGCGTACAAGCGCAAGGACGACATTTACCGCATGGCCCAGGCGAACAAGGCCTTCGCCCACTACCGCTGGTAGCGGGCCGATGGCCGGCGCCATACTGCGTCCTCGATCGCTCGTGTGCGCAGCACACTTCGCTCACTGCGTCCTTGTCTGGCTTGGCCCTCGGCCCGCTACTTGGTTGGCGGGTACACCGAGGTCGGAGTCAGTCCCTTGCCTCGCTTGATCCTGGACGTCCTACGGGCTTAGGAGCGACCCCGCGCATGCGCGGGGTCGGCGAGCGGTGCATGCACCGCTCGCGGGCGGCGCCACATGTGGCGCCGCCGGGTCGCGCATGCGCGCCCCCGCCCTCGACGCATGCGTCGAGGGTCCGATCCGGCACGTGTCTCGACCCGCTGCGGGTGGGTGGGCACCGGGGTCCTGTGACATAGCTCACAGACCTCTTGACAGACAAAGGTTTGGTACCTAAACTTTCGGTACCGAATGTCTTCCGCCCCGACAACAGCAGCCGATCCGGGCTTTCACCCGGAGGCCTCCGATCACATAGAGCCGTACGTCTGGAAGATCGCCGGCGTGGTGATCCTCGGGATGATCATGTCGATCCTCGATACGACGATCGTCAACGTCGCGCTGCACACGCTCGGGCACGACCTGCACAGCTCGATCTCGCAGGTCCAATGGGTCGTCACCGGCTACCTGCTGGCGCTGGCGGCGGTTATCCCGGTAACGGGATGGGCCGCGCGGCGGTTTGGGGCCAAGCGCGTCTATCTGGTCTCGCTGGTGCTGTTCACGGTCGGCTCGGGACTGTGCGCGGTCGCCGGCTCGCTCACGACACTCGTGTTCTTCCGCGTGCTGCAGGGAGCCGGTGGCGGGATGATCATGCCGATCGCTCAGCTGATCATGGCCCAGGTCGCCGGCCCCAAGCGTATGGGTCGCGTGATGGGGGTAGTCGTGATGCCGGCGATGCTCGCGCCGATCCTGGGGCCCGTGGTGGGGGGTGTGATCCTGCAGGAGCTGCACTGGTCGTGGATATTTCTTGTGAACGTCCCGATCGGCGTGATCGCGTTCATCCTCGGCTGGCGGATGCTTCCGCGGACGGAGTCGGGCGAGGCGGGGAGGCTGGATGTGGTCGGCCTGGGACTGCTCTCCACGGGCGCCACGGCGGTCGTGTATGGCCTGTCGGAGCTTGGTTCCCACGCCAGCCTGACCGCTCCCAGCGTGGTCTGGCCGATCCTCGCCGGGATCGCGCTGACGCTCGCCTTCGGTTGGCATGCGCTGCGCGTGGAGCGTCCGTTGCTGGATATCCGCTTGTACGCGAACCGCGTGTTCGGAGCCGCCTCGCTGACAACCTTCGGCTTGGGTGCGTCGCTGTTTGGCGCGATGATCCTGATACCGCTGTACTACCAGGAGGTGCGCGGCGAGAGCATCATCGTGACTGGGCTGCTCGTCGGCCCGCAGGGGCTCGGGATGCTGCTCGTGGGACCGCTCAACGGGAAACTGACCGAACGCTTCGGCGGCGGGCGCGTGGCGATCGTCGGGGTGTCGATCCTGTGTCTGAGCACGGTCCCGTTCGTGCTGATCGGCGCGAACACCTCGATCGTGCTGATTTCGCTGGTGCTGGTGGTGCGAGGCGTCGGCATCGGACTGTCGTTCATGCCCGCGATGACCGCCGCGTTCACCGCATTGCGTCCCGAGGAGCTGTCTGACGCCACGCCGCAGCTGAATATGCTCCAGCGCGTGGGCGGCGCGATCGGGGTAGCGGTGCTCGCCGTGGTCCTGCAGCGGGCGGGCGCCCACGCTTCCACTCCGGCGCAGCTTGCCAGTGCGTTCAATACCGCCTATTGGTGGGCGCTGGGGATCGCGCTGCTGTCGTTGATCCCGTGCCTGGTGCTGGTGCGAGCCGAGAATCCGCGGGCGAAGCTGACTCGCGAGGCCTCCGGGGCAGAGGCGGCAGCCGAGCCGATCGGCGTGTAGGGATCCGCGATGAGCCCGGCGGCCACCAAACGCACAGCCAAGCAGCCCGACCCCGATCGGGCCGGTTCGCTGAAGTCGCCAGGCTCGAAGATGAGATCGACCAAGCCGGGCGTCCGCGAGAGTTTGAGGTCGTCGTCGTCGTCGGCGGCGTCGTCCGCCGAGCCAGCGTGGACTGCTGAGTTGGACGAGCTCGGCAAGGCTTTTCGTCGTGTATTTCGCAGCCTCAATCGCCTGCGCGGGCGCGATACACATCTTGGGGGCGCGGAGCTGAGCCACGCCCAGTTCGAGCTGCTGATCGAGCTGTACGAGCGTGGCGAGCTGCCCGCTGGAGAGCTGGCGGTCGCGGCACGGTTGACGCCTGCGACGGTCACGCAGATGCTTGAGCACCTGGCTGCCTGCGGTCATGTCGAACGAGCCCGTTCGGACACGGACCGCCGGGTTGTGGTCTCCCGACTGACCACACAGGGCAAGCGCAAGATCGAGGCCAAGCGCGCCGCCTGGCAGGACCGCTGGGAGCGGGCGCTGGAGGGGGTGGGGTCCAGCGAACTGAGTGCTGCTACGCGTGTGCTCGAACGTCTCGGTGAGGTGTTCGAAGACGCCCCTCCGGTAGAGAGTTGCGATGCGCTCGATCAGGGTGCGCAGCCGGGTCTCGGGACCCCTGCGTGAGCCGGCCAAGAGCCCGGATTCCTCTGCTATAGTCGTCCATCGCTTCGCGGTATGACGTAGTCGTGCGAGCATGTTGCCGAAGCTGACGACCAAGATGGAGACCTTGAGCAGATAGCGACGCGAACCGGTCCAGACAAGACCAGTAGCGCGCGTGGGCCCGGGGGCCCATTTTTTTTGCTTGTTTCTTGAGACGTATTTTGGTTTGAAGCAGTAATCGACAGTTCACCGAGCATCAACCGCACGCCACGACGATCCCCACTTAAGCCATGCCACGCAAGTTCACCCTCCACAACACCCGCAACATCGGGATCATGGCGCACATCGACGCCGGCAAGACGACGACGACCGAGCGCATCCTGTACTACACCGGGCGCACCTACAAGATCGGCGAGGTGCATGATGGCGCCGCCACGATGGACTGGATGGAGCAGGAGCAGGAGCGCGGCATAACGATCACCTCGGCAGCTACGACGGCTGAGTGGAAAGGCCATCGGATCAACATCATCGACACTCCCGGCCACGTCGACTTCACCGTCGAGGTCGAGCGCTCGCTGCGTGTGCTCGACGGCGCGATCGCGTTGTTCGACTCCGTCGCCGGGGTGGAGCCTCAGTCCGAGACCGTGTGGCGTCAGGCCGACAAGTACCATGTGCCGCGAATCGCCTACATCAACAAGATGGATCGCATCGGCGCCGACTTCGAGCGCGGCGTGCAGACGATGATCGATCGCCTCGGCGCTCAACCGGTGCCGATTCAGTTGCCGATCGGCTCCGAGTCGGGCTTCCTCGGAGTGATCGACTTGGTCGCGATGAAGGCGATCGTCTACAAAGACGAGCTCGGCACCGAGCAGGACATCGTCGAGATCCCCGAGCACCTCGCCCAGGCCGCCGCCGACGCGCGCGAGCACCTGCTCGAGGAAGTCTCCCACTACGACGACGGGCTCGTGGAGCTGATCCTGGAAGAGCAGGCGATCTCCGAGGAACGTCTGAAGGAGGCGATCCGCAAGGCGACGCTTTCGACCAAGCTGACGCCGGTGCTGTGTGGCTCATCGTTCAAGAACAAGGGCGTGCAGCCGCTGCTGGACGCTGTGATCGACTATCTGCCCTCGCCGCTTGACGTGCCCGCGGTGACCGGCACCGAACTGGTCCGCGGCGAGGAGGGCGAGCGCGAGATCACGCGCGAGGCCGATGATTCAGAGCCATTTGCGGCGCTCGCGTTCAAGATCATGTCCGATCCCTACGTTGGCAAGCTGACTTATTTCCGCGTCTACTCGGGACATCTCGAAGCGGGAGCGCGTGTGCTGAACGTGGGTAGCGGGCGCACCGAGCGGATCGGGCGCATCCTGATGATGCATGCCAACGATCGCGAGGAGGTCGCCGAGGTCTACGCGGGCGATATCGCCGCCGCAGTTGGGATCAAGCAGGTGGTGACAGGCGATACGCTCGCCGCCCCCGACGCGCCTATCCATCTGGAGAACATCACGTTCCCCGAGCCGGTGATCAAGGTTGCGGTCGAGCCCAAGACGAAGGTCGACCAGGAGAAGATGTCGATCGCGCTGGGGCGTTTGGCGGAGGAGGATCCGACTTTCCAAGTGCGCACCAACGAGGAGACCGGCCAGACTGAGATCTCGGGCATGGGCGAGCTGCATCTCGAGGTCCTCGTTGACCGCATGAAGCGCGAGTTCGGTGTCGAGGCAAACGTCGGACGTCCGCAGGTCTCCTACCGCGAGACAGTGCGTGGCACGGCCGAGAAGATCGAAGGCAAGTTCGTGCGACAGACCGGTGGCTCGGGCCAGTTCGGCGTGGTGTTCATCAACCTCGAGCCGGCGCCCGGTGAGGGCTTTGACTTCATCAACAAGATCAAGGGCGGCTCGATTCCCTCGGAGTTCATCCCGGCGGTGAAGAAGGGCGTAGAAGAGGCGCTGGAGAACGGCGTGAAGGCCGGCTATCCGATGGTCGACATGCGGGTGACGCTCGTCGACGGCAAGTACCACGACGTGGACTCTTCGGAGATCGCCTTCAAGGTCGCCGGCTCGATCGCATTCAAGGAGGCCGCCAGGCGCGCCAAGCCGGTGCTGCTGGAGCCGATCTTCGCAGTCGAGGTCGTCACGCCCGAGGACTTCCTGGGTGAGGTGATCGGCGATCTGAGCCGTCGCCGTGGGCGCGTCGAGGGGCAGGAGCGCCAGGGCAATGCGCTGGCGGTCACTGCACGGGTGCCGTTGAGCGAGATGTTCGGCTACGCCACCGACCTGCGTTCGAACACGCAGGGACGCGCGAACTACACCATGCAGTTCGAGGGCTACGAGGAGGTACCCCCGAACATCGCGGAGAAGATCATCGAACAGCGCACGGGGGAACCCGTCCCGGCTTAGGTGGCGGTGACCAGGTCAACCCCCACCGCGAAGCTCAACAGCACCCAGCAAACATGAAGGTCTGCATTTAGATAGATTTCCCCGGTTCGCCCTCAGAGAGGCGAGCCTAAACAAGCCGATTGAGGAGCGAACAGAAAGTGGCGAAGGAGAAGTTCGAGCGCGACAAGCCGCATGTCAACGTTGGGACCATCGGTCACATCGACCATGGCAAGACGACGCTGACCGCTGCCATCACGACGGTGCTGGCGGAGAAGATGGGCGGCGAGGCCCGCAGCTTCGAGGAGATCGACAACGCTCCGGAGGAGAAGGAGCGCGGGATCACGATCGCCACCTCGCACGTCGAGTATCAGACCGAGAACCGGCACTACGCACACGTGGACTGCCCCGGTCACGCGGACTACGTCAAGAACATGATCACGGGCGCGGCCCAGATGGATGGGGCGATCCTGGTGGTCTCCGCCGCCGACGGTCCGATGCCCCAGACACGCGAGCACATCCTGCTCGCCCGCCAGGTCGGCGTGCCCTACATCGTGGTGTTCCTCAACAAGGCTGACATGGTCGATGACGAGGAGCTGCTCGAGCTGGTCGAGGTCGAGGTTCGCGAGCTGCTCAGCGAGTACGACTTCCCGGGCGATGACATTCCGTTCATCACCGGATCGGCGCTGAAGGCGCTGGAAGGCGACGAGAGCTACAAGGATAAGATCGTCGAGCTTGCAGCTGCGCTCGACTCCTACATCCCCGAGCCCGTCCGTGAGCTCGACAAGCCTTTCCTGATGCCCGTCGAGGACGTCTTCTCGATCACCGGCCGTGGCACGGTCGCCACCGGTCGTGTCGAGCAGGGGATCGTCAACACCGGCGACACCGTTGAAATCGTAGGAGTTCACGATTCGACCTCCACCGTTGTCACTGGCGTTGAGATGTTCCGCAAGATCCTCGATCAGGGTCAGGCGGGCGACAACGTCGGCTGCCTTCTGCGCGGAACCAAGCGCGAGGAGATTGAGCGTGGTCAGGTGCTGTGCAAGCCCGGCTCGATCACCCCACACACCAAGTACAAGGCTGAGGTCTATGTGCTGAAGAAGGAGGAGGGTGGACGCCACACCCCGTTCTTCACGGGCTACCGGCCTCAGTTCTACTTCCGTACCACCGACGTCACCGGCGTGGCGAAGCTGCCCGATGGCGTCGAGATGGTCATGCCCGGCGACAACGTCCAGATGGAGATCGAGCTGATTCAGCCGATCGCCATGGACCAGGGCCTGCGCTTCGCCATCAGGGAGGGCGGTCGCACGGTCGGCTCTGGCGTGGTCAGCGAGATCATCGAGTAGCACCTGCCGTCCTTGGGGCGGCAATCAATTGGCAGTCCGATACGACGAAGTTAGCCCCGCCCGCAAAGCAGGCGAGGGGCGGAGTGCCCGGACAGGGCTCGCCGCTCTTTTGCGCCTCTCGGGGTGTGGGCCCGGCCGGGGAGACCCGCCGTCCGGGAATCGCAGTGCCCGCAGGACGCAGATCGCAGACCAGAGCAAGCGCCAGGCAGCAGAGCAGAGGATCGACCCAGGCAACCAAGGCAGCAGACAGAGAATCAGAGAGAACGGAAATGGCAGCCACCACCCAGAACAAGATCCGCATCCGCTTGAAGGCGTACGACACGTCCGCGATCGAGTCGGCGGCGAAGGAGATCGTCGAGACGGCGACCCGCACCGGCGCGACCGTCTCGGGGCCGGTGCCGTTGCCGACTGAGAAGAACGTCTACTGCGTGATTCGCTCGCCGTTCAAGGACAAGGACTCTCGCGAGCACTTCGAGATTCGCACGCATAAGCGGCTGATCGATATCCATCAACCGACCCCCAAGACGGTGGACTCGTTGCAGCGCCTGGACCATCTGCCCGCGGGTGTCGACATCGAGATCCGGCTGGCGACCTGACCTGACACGATGGCGGCGATACTCGCAAAGAAGCTCGGCATGACCCAGGTCTTCCAGGAGGATGGTCGCGTTGCGCGCGTAACCGTGCTCGAGGCTGGACCGTGTCCTGTGACCGCCATCCGCACGCGGGAGCGCGACGGCTACGAAGCGGTCCAGTTGGCATTTGGGCTGAGCAAGGAGAAGCATTTGAGTAAACCCGAGCTCGGTCATCTGAAGAAGGCCGACGCGCCGCCGATGCGCCACTTGGTTGAGTTCCGCGACGAGGCCGGCGAGTTGCAGCTGGGCGAGACGGTGACCGTCGAGTCCTTTGCGGTAGGAGGGCGTGTGAAGATCGCGGGAATCTCGAAGGGCAAGGGATTTCAGGGGACGATCAAGCGGCACAACTTCACGAGCGGTCCGAAGTCGCACGGTTCGCACAACGTGCGTGCGCCGGGCTCGATCGGCGCTTCGGCAACGCCCTCGCGAGTGCTGCGAGGACTGCGAGGTCCGGGACAGATGGGCAGCCGCCGGGCAACCCAGAAGGGTCTCGAGGTCATCGCTGTAGACGCCGCCAAGAACCTGCTGCTGGTGCGCGGGTCGGTGCCGGGCCCGAGGGGGAGCGTGGTGGAGGTGCGTGGCGATGCCTGACATTCCCGTGCTTGGCACCAGCGCCGGCAAGACCGTCAAGCTGACAGATGACGCCTTTGCGGCGCGCTTCCATGGTCCGCTCGTGCACCAGACTGTGCGCGCCGAGCAGGCCGCGCGACGGCGCGGGACGGCGGCCACCAAAACCCGTGGCATGGTCTCCGGTGGTGGCGCAAAGCCCTGGCGTCAGAAGGGCACCGGTCGAGCTCGCGCGGGCTCCAACCGCTCGCCGATCTGGACTGGGGGTGGCACCGTGTTCGGACCGCAGCCGCGCTCCTACACCTTCAAGGTCAACCGCAAGGAGCAGCGTGCAGCGCTACGCAGCGCGCTGTCGCTGCACGCGCAGCGCGACTCGATCGCCTTGCTTGACACTGCTGTGTTTCAAGCGCCCAAGACCAGCCAGGCGCTGGAGCTGCTTCAGGGCTGGTCTGAGGCTGTGCGCCCGACCCTGGTGGTGCTCACCGCCGAGGAACGCGACGCCGCGCTGTCCTTTCGCAATCTCGAGCGCGTCTCCGTGCTGACTCATGAGAATGTCGGCGTAGCCGACCTTGTCGGGGCGGCCTCGCTCGTGCTCTCACAGCCGGCTCTCGACGCGCTGACCGCGAGGATGAGCGGATCGTCGGCCTCCGATGAGGCGCGAGCTCCGAAGGCCACGACAAAGGCAGCGAAGGGTACGAAGGCAACGAAGCCGACCGCTGCTGAGAAGGCTTCTGTTGCTGAGAAGGCTTCTGCTGTCGAGAGGGCCTCTGTTGCCAAGAAGGCTCCTGTTGCCAAGAAGGCTCCCGTTGTTGAGAAGGCCTCTGTTGAGAAGGCCTCTGTTGAGAAGGCCTCTGCTGATAAGGCTCCTGTTGCTGAGAAGGCCTCCGCCGTAGAGAAGGCGCTCCCCACCAGTGAATCCTCTGTCAGTGAGTCCCCCGCCGCTGGGGAGGATGAGGTCTGATGGATCACTCTCAGGTGCTCATCCGTCCGGTCGTATCCGAGAAGAGCTATGTCCTTTCGGCGGCGAACCGCTACACGTTCAGGGTTCACCCAAACGCTCACAAGACACAGATACGTCAGGCTGTACAAGAGTTGTTTGATGTGCATGTCGTCGACGTCAGGACGCTCAACATCAAGTCCAAGCCCAAGCGTCGCGGCGCGATCAGCGGTCGCACACGCACTTGGAAGAAGGCGATCGTGCAGATCCAGCCCGGCGAGAGCATCCCGATTTTCCAGGGCCTGGCGGCTCTGGACTAGGAGTCAACCGCAATGGCAATTCGCAAGCCCAAGCCCACCAGTCCCGGAAGACGCTTCGTCTCCTATCCGGACTTTGCCGAGGTAACCAAGTCCGAGCCGGAGAAGACGCTCGTCGAAGGCCTGAAGAAGAGCGGGGGGCGCAACGCGCACGGGCGCAAGACGGCCCGTCACCGCGGCGGTGGCGCCAAGCGCGCCTACCGGCGCATCGACTTCAAGCGTCGCAAGGACGGCGTGCCCGCGAAGGTCGCGGCGATTGAGTATGACCCCAATCGTTCCGCCTATATCGCGCTGCTGCACTACGTTGACGGTGAGAAGCGCTACATCCTCGCGCCGCAGCGTCTGACCGTGGGAATGACCGTTAACTCCGGCGATGGAGCCGATGTCGCAGTGGGCAATTGCCTGGCGCTAGCGCGCATGCCAGTTGGCACGGTCCTGCACAACGTCGAGCTGCAGCCCGGTCGCGGTGGCCAGATGGCGCGTTCGGCGGGCGCTTCGGTTCAGTTGATGGCAAAGGATGGGGACATGGCGACCCTGCGTCTGCCATCGGGTGAGATGCGGATGGTGCGCGCCGAGTGTCGGGCGACGGTCGGAACGATCGGCAACGCAGAGCACCAGAACGTGAAGGTTGGCAAGGCGGGACGCAAGCGCCACATGGGTGTACGTCCGCAGACGCGCGGCACGGCGATGAACCCTGTCGACCATCCGCACGGTGGCGGTGAGGGCTCCACGACAGCGGGCCGTCACCCCGTCACCCCGTGGGGCGTGCCGACGCTGGGGTATCGCACGCGTAAGCAGAACAAGAACTCTGACAAGTACATCGTGCGCGGTCGACGGCGAGGGAAGGGCAAGCAACGATGAGTCGCTCAAGCAAGAAGGGCCCGTGGGTGCAGGAGCGTCTGCTCGCGCGTATCGAGGCGTTGAATGCCGAGAACAACAAAAAAATGCTGCGCACCTGGTCGCGCGCGTCGACGATCTTCCCGGAGATGGTCGGTCACACGATTGCGGTGCACGACGGCAAGAAACATGTGCCGGTGTTCATCAGCGAGTCGATGGTCGGCCACAAGCTCGGCGAGTTCGCGCCGACGCGTGTTTTCCGTGGGCACGCGGGATCGGGACGGGTCCGATGAACGCCGAGGATGAGAAGGGCGACGTGGTGGGAGAGGAGACGCCCTCGGCCGAAAAACCCGCTGCGAAGAAGGCCGACGCGAAAACACCGGCAAAAGCGGCGGCAAAGGCTGACGCTGCGAAGGCCGACGACGCGAAAGACGACGACGTGAAGGCGCCGGCGAAAGCGACTGCGGCGAAGGCCGACGACGCGAAAACGCCAGCGAAAGCGGCGGCGAAGGCTGGCGCTGCGAAGGCTGACGACGCGAAGGCCGACGACGTGAAGGCGCCGGCGAAAGCGGCTGCGGCGAAGGCCGACGACGCAAAAGCACCAGCTGAAGGGGCTACGGAGAAAGCCGGTGACGCAAAAGCCACGGAGGCGGAGAAGCCGGCTGCGAAAAAGGTCGCTGGGAAAAAACCAGCTGCCAAAAAAGAGACCGTCGCAGGGAAAGAGCCGGTTGCCGAGGAGAAGAAGGAGACTCGCTCCAAAAGGGCAGCCAAAGCGCCGCGGCGGCGCGTCGTTCGAGCGCACGCCCGTTACGTGCGCACCTCCGCGCGCAAGGCGCGCATGGTGTGCGGTCACTTGCGGGGAAAGACCGTTCCAGAGGCACGCGCTATCCTCGCCTTCACCCCTCGTGAGGTGGCGCGGGACTGGAGCAAGTTGCTGGAGTCGGCGGTGGCGAACGCCGAGAACAACCACGAACTGCTCGAGGACGATCTTGTCGTGCAGGAGGCCTATGCCGACGAGGGGCCGACGATAAAGCGCTTCCGCCCCCGTGCGATGGGACGCGCGACGCCGATCCACAAGCGCACCAGTCACCTGACGATCACCCTGACCCCCGAAGCCTGAGAACAGCGCGAGAAGAGACGACTGCATATGGGACAAAAGGTTCACCCCGAGGCGATGCGCGTCGGATACATCCATGATTGGAAGTCAAACTGGTTCAACGAGCGCTCCTTCGCCGAGTATCTGGCTGAGGACATTCGCGTCAGGGAGCACATCGTGGGGAAGTTGGCGCATGCGGGCCTATCGGACATCACGATCCGCAAGGACGCCAACGAACTGGAGGTCAACATTCATACGGCCCGTCCGGGCATCGTGATCGGCAAGTCCGGCACCGAAGTCGATGCGCTGCGACGTGATCTGCACCGCCTTACCAAGAAGCAGATCAAGGTGAACATCCTTGAGATCAAGCGTCCCGAGCTGGATGCCAAGTTGGTCGCACAGTCGATCGCCGAGCAGCTGCAGAACAGGGTGGCCTTCCGACGAGCGATGAAGCGCGCGCTGACCAGCGCGATGCGCTCTGGGGCCAAGGGCGTGAAGGTGCAAGTCGCCGGACGTCTCGGTGGCGCTGAGATGGCGCGCACCGAAAGCTACTCCGACGGCCGCGTACCGCTGCACACGATGCGCGCCGACATCGACTATGGCTTCTACGAGGCGCGCACGACGTTCGGACGGATCGGTGTGAAGTGCTGGATCAACAAGGGCGAAATCATGCCCGAGGGTTACACCGGCGCCGATCTGACCGACATGACTGCGCCTGCGGCGCCAAGCTCCGATCGCGACGGTCGAGGCGGTCGCGATGGGCGTGGTGGCGACGGGCGTGGACGGCGCCGTGACGGTGGCGGTCCTGGAGGCGGTCGCGGCCCTGGAGGACCTGGAGGCGGTCGTGGATTCGGTGGCCCCGGTGGCGGTCGCGGTCCAGGTGGGCGTGGCGGGCGCGGTGGTGGCCGCGGGGGCGCGCCCGGTGGCGGGCGAGGCGGCTCTGGTCCCGCCGGCGGAGGGCCCCGCTGATGCTCTCTCCCAAGCGCGTAAAGCACCGCAAGCAGCATCGTGGACGCCGTGGTGGCGTCTCCCGTGGCCAGGTCAAGGTCCAGTTCGGCGAGTACGGTCTGAAGGCGCTCGAGGAGGGCTGGCTGACCAACCGTCAGATCGAGGCTGCCCGCATCGCGATGACTCGCAAGATCAAGCGTGGCGGCAAGGTCTGGATCAACGTGTTCCCGGACAAGCCCGTTACGAAGAAGCCGGCCGAGACGCGAATGGGCTCTGGTAAGGGCTCGCCCGAAGGCTGGGTCGCCGTGGTCAAGCCCGGTCGTGTGATGTTCGAGCTGGCCGGTGTGCCCGAGCCGCTCGCACGCGACGCGATCCGCCTCGCTGCGCACAAGCTCCCGGTGAAATCCAAGTTCGTGCTGCGTGAGGATTGAGGGCTGCGGTCGCGATGAACGCCAAAGAGATCAGAGACCTGGAGCGGGGAGAACTCGATAAGCAGATTGCGACGCTGCGTAAAGATCTGTTCGGCTTGCGCTTCGCAAACGCCACCGGGGAACTCGAGGACACCGCCGGTATCGCCCGCGCCAAGCGGGACCTCGCGAGAGCGCTGACCGTCGCTCGCGAGCATGAGCTGTCGACGAGCGGTCAGAGCACCAGCAAGTAGTGGAACAGGCGCGACAGAACAAGAGATGAGAGCGAATGGCTGACGAACCAGACAACGAGATCGAGACCCCCGAGGAGCCCGGCGAAGCCGCGGAGCAGACCGCTGCGCCCGTGCAGACTCAGGGCGCTGCAGGCGCTGTCCCCTCCGCTCAACCGGAGCCCGCCGAGCAGCTCCCGCCCAAGGAGCGCCGCCGTAAGGCGCGCTCGACGCATACGGGCCAAGCCGGCAAGACGCGCTCGCCTGAGGAGCGTCACGCCGAGCGTGTGGCCGAGCGCAAGACGAAGGCGGCCCGCCGCCGTACGCGTCGTCTGCAAGAACGCGAAAAAAGAGCGGCTGCGAGCAACCGCGACGGTGGTGATGGCGCTGTGCCCCAGCCGCTGGCGCCCGTGCACGCGCCGGGCGAGGGCGTGCGGAAGGTGCGTCAAGGAGTAGTCGTCTCTGACAAGGCCGACAAGACGATTACGGTGCGCATCGACACCGCCCGCAGACACCGGCGTTACGAGAAGATCGTGCGCAGCTCGAGCACCTTGCACGCACATGACGAGAACAACGACGCCCACGACGGCGACACCGTGCGCGTGGTCGAGAGTCGGCCGCTCTCACGCACCAAGCGGTGGAAGCTCGTCGACGTGCTGGAGAGGGCGAGATGATCCAAAACGAGACGAGACTGCGCGTGGCCGACAACACGGGTGCGCGCGAGATCCTCTGCATCCGTGTCAAGGGCGGCTCCAAGCGCCGTTACGCGTTCGTCGGGGACGTGATCACCGCGACCGTCAAGCAGGCCAACCCGCAGGGCGCTGTCAAAAAGGGAGAGGTTGTGACTGCGGTCGTGGTCCGGACGAAGAAGCCGGTCGGGCGTGAGGACGGCACCTACATAGCCTTCGACGAGAACGCGGCCGTGATCATCGACGACCAGAACAATCCGCGCGGCACCCGCGTGTTCGGTCCGGTCGCACGCGAACTGCGCGAGCGTAATTTCATGAAGATCGTCTCGCTTGCTCCGGAGGTGCTCTGAAGATGCCTCGTACTGTTGCCAGCTCGACGCGGCGCGCGCTGAAGATTCACTCCGGCGATCAGGTACGTGTGATCTCCGGCAAGGATCGTGGCAAGAGCGGCCGGGTGCTGCGGACGGAGCCGCGCAAGGAGCGCGTCTATGTAGAGGGTCTGAACATGATCAAGCGCCACATGCGCCCGCAGCAGGTGCGCGACACCAACCGCGAACAGACGGTCGGCGGCGTGATCGAGCGCGAGGGTCCCATTCACATCTCCAACGTGATGCTGCTGGATTCGAAAGGCCAGCCGACGCGTGTGCGAATCGAGCGCGGCGACGGTAAACGCTCGCGCGTGGCCGTGCGCTCTGGCGCGACCATCGACTAGGAACTCCAGACCGACCATATCTACCAACGCACGACGACCACGACTATGAACGCGACAGCCCCCCAAGCCCCCCCAGCCCGCCTGAAGACCCGCTACCTGGATGAGATCCGTCCAGCGCTGATCCGTCGCTTTGGCTACTCCTCGCCGATGCAGGCGCCAAAGCTCGAGAAGATCACACTCAATATGGGTGTGGGTATGGCCAAGCAAGACTCCAAAGCGCTCAAGGCTGCCCAGGATCAGCTCGCGACGATCGCCGGACAGCAGCCGAGCCTGCGCCGCGCACGCAAGTCGATCGCGGCGTTCAAACTGCGCGAGGGTATGCCCGTCGGTGTCGCAGTCACGCTGCGGGCTGAGCGTGGCTATGAGTTCCTCGATCGCCTTGTCTCGATCGCGATCCCCCGAATTCGCGACTTTCGCGGCTTGAATCCGCGCTCGTTCGATGGTCGCGGCAACTATTCGCTGGGGGTCAAGGAGCAGATCATCTTTCCTGAGATCGACTACGACTCGATCGACCAGGTTCGTGGCCTGGACATCACGATCACCACGACCGCACCCAGCGATGCCGAGGCGTTTGCCCTGCTCGAGGCGTTTGGCATGCCGTTCGCCAAGCAGGGCAGGCCCAAGGGATTCGACGAGGACACTGGGGATACGAACGACACTGCCGACATAAAGGACGCCGACTGATGGCCAAGGTTTCTATGCGCGTCAAGCAGACGCTCCCGCCCAAATACAAGACGCGCGCCTATACTCGCTGCAATCGTTGCGGACGCCCGCGCTCGGTCTATCGCAAGTTCGGGATCTGCCGTATCTGCCTGCGCGAGCTAGCCCACAACGGCCAGATACCTGGGATGACGAAGTCCTCTTGGTAGAGGCCGAAACAGAAAGACAACCTTTCCACCAGCCATGTCCATGACCGATCCAATAGCCGACTTTTTGACACGAGTGCGCAATGCAATCCATGCTGCGCACGAGACGGTCGACATACCTGCGTCCAAGCTCAAGTCCGAGCTGGCTCGGATTCTCACCGAGCAGGGCTATATCGAGTCGTGGTCGGTCGTTCCCGCACCTGACGACGGCCCTGGTCAGTTGATCCAGATCAAGCTGAAGTACACCGATGACCGTCGCTCGGCGATCTCCGGTCTGCGGCGCGTTTCGCGCCCTGGCCGGCGTACGTATGTCGACGCCAAGCACATCCCGAAGGTGCTCGGCGGGATGGGCACCTCGATCGTCTCCACCTCTCACGGCGTGATGACGGGCCATGACGCGCGCGCTGCCGGCTTCGGCGGCGAGGTCCTGGCGCAGGTCTGGTGAGCGTGAGCTGATGTCCAGAATCGGTAGACAGCCCATTGCAGTGCCGTCCGGCGTAACGGTCGCGATCGAGCCCGAGTCCGTGCGCGTGAACGGCCCGAAAGGTGAGCTCTCCGAGCGCATCTCCCGCGACATCGAAGTCGTCCAGGATGGCGAGCAGCTGCTTGTCTCGCGGCCCACCGACCGTGGTGAGCACCGTGCGCTGCACGGTCTCACTCGCTCACTGGTCGCCAATATGGTCCAGGGCGTCACCGCCGGCTACGAGAAGCGCCTGGAGATTCAGGGCGTCGGCTACCGCGCGCAGCTGAAGGGCAAGAATCTCGAGCTGGCCGTCGGCTACTCTCACCCCGTGCCGATCCCGGCGCCCGCGGGCATCGAATTCGAGGTGCCTCAGCCGACGCGTATCGTTGTCAAGGGTATCTCCAAGCAGCTCGTCGGTGAGACCGCAGCGATCATCCGCAAGCAGCGCCCGCCCGAGCCCTACAAGGGCAAGGGCATTCGTTACGAGGGTGAGTATGTCGCCCGCAAGGTAGGCAAGCGCGCATGAATACGCATGACTGCGCTGGATCTGCGTCCTCGGTCGCTCGCGTTCCCAGCACGCCACGCCTCTTGTGTCCTGGGTGGGCGGGACTTGATCCATCTGCGAACTCATGCGGAGCCGGGTCGGATCAGCAGGAGCAGTTGCGATGACTGTCTTGACCAAGGGCAATCGTCGCCTCAAGCGCCGCCGCAGGGTGCGCGCAAAGATTTCCGGCACCGCGACGCGGCCCCGGATCTCCGTGTTTCGCTCAAATAAGGGCTTGTCCGCTCAGGTGATCGACGACGTGTCTGCACGCACCCTCGCAGCCGTCAATTGGTTTGAGCCAGAGCTGCGCTCGCTGGACAAAGGCGAGCGCGTCGCGCGCGCCGGACAGCTTCTTGCCGAGCGCGCAAAAGCGGCGGGTGTGTCTGAGGCTGTGTTCGATCGCGGCGGCTATCGCTATCACGGTCACGTCCGCGCTTTCGCTGAATCGATTCGCGAGGCCGGCCTTACCGTCTGAGGCCTCCCGCCGGATACCGCTACTCTCTCCCTCCACTTATGTCAATCACTTCAGATCGCTCAGTAAGTCAGTCCGGCCTCGACCTGCAGGAGCGCGTCGTGGAGATCAATCGCGTCGCCAAGGTGGTCAAGGGTGGCCGGCGGTTCTCGTTCACGGCGCTCGTGGTCGTTGGCGACGAGCGCGAAGTGGTCGGTGTTGGCTATGGCAAGGCCAACGAGGTTCCCCTCGCGATCCAGAAGGGTGTCGAGCGGGCCAAGAAGGATCTCTTCCGGGTGCCCAAGCACGGCAGCACGATCACCCATCAGACCACCGGCATCTTCGGTGCCGGACGCGTGCTGCTCAAGCCGGCGTCTCCCGGTACCGGCGTGATTGCCGGCGGGGGCGTGCGGGCGGTACTCGAGCTTGCGGGCATCCACGACATCTTGTCCAAGAGCCTGGGTACGCAGAACCCGATCAACCTCGTCAAGGCAACGATCGAAGGACTGCGCGGCCTGCGCACACCCGATGAGGTCGCGCGACTGCGCGGCCTTTCGATCGACCAGGTTCTCGGTCTCGGCGCCCACGGTGTCGACGCCCACGGTGTCGACGGCGCCCCTGAGGCCCAAGGCGCAGGCGCCGGTGAGACCGGGCAGGCGCCACCTGCACCGGCAGCAGATGTGTCTGCCGACGCGCAGACGCAGAAGCAGACGCAGGCCACGTCCACGTCCACGTCCACGTCCGACAGCAGGGCCGCAGAGGGCGAGACGGAGACATCCGTGGACGCTTCCACGGAGCCCGCAGTCGAGAAGGCGTCGACCTGATGAGCACGACCACTGCCACTAGGACCACTCTTACAGTCACTCAGCGTCGTTCGGGCAACGGCTCCGACAGGCGCCAGCTCGACACCCTGCGCTCGCTTGGTCTGCGCCGTATCGGTCACACCGTCGAGATCAAGGATTGTCCTCAGGCGCGTGGCATGCTGCACGCCGTCCGCCATCTCGTCGAGGTCTCGGAGCAGTCCGTATGAGTCCGGCAGGCCAGAAGACTCAGGGCCAGACCGGCGATGAGGGCCAGACTGGCGAGCAGGGCCAGACCGGCGACATCGCCGAGCAGCGTGTCGGACTGCACAACCTCAGCCCAGCGCCCGGCAGCCGCCGGCCACGCAAGCGCGTCGGTCGTGGCGAAGGCTCTGGTACGGGCAAGACCTCCGGCCGCGGCCAGAAGGGCGCCGGCGCGCGCTCAGGCTCTAAGCGCAGGGCACGCTTCGAGGGCGGTCAGATGCCGATCCACATGCGTATGCGCAAGCTTCGCGGCCCGCACATGAAGAAGTCGATGCCGTTCGAGCCGTTCCGCACTCACACCCAGCCGGTCAACGTCGCCGATCTCGAGGCCCGCTTCGAGGCGGGGACCGAGGTCACCGTCGAGCTGATGCGATCACGCGGTCTGGGCACTCGCAAGGACGTGCCCGTCAAGATCCTCGCCACGGGCGAGCTCACGAAGGTGCTGACCGTCCACGCCCATGCCTTCAGCGCCGCCGCCCGCGAGCGCATCGAGGCAGCAGGCGGCACCTGCCACACCGTCGAGAGCTAGAATCGGGCGTTCCGCGGGCTCTCGTCCAGCGGACCCAAGCTTATGCTCTCCACGATTCTCAACGCATTCCAAGTAGCGGACATCCGCAAGAAGCTCGGCTTCACGGCGGCCATGCTCGTGATCTACCGTTTTGGCTCGCACCTGCCTGTGCCGGGAGTCAATCTCACCGCGGTAGACAACATCCAGAAGCAGTTCGGTGGCTCCGGGATTCTCAGCTACCTGAACCTCTTCTCCGGCGGAGGTCTGTCGCGGATCGCGATCTTTGCGCTGGGCATCATGCCCTACATCACCTCCTCGATCATCCTGCAGCTGCTGCAGGTGGTCGTACCCTCCCTGGAGAAGCTCTCCAAGGAAGGCGAGGTCGGCCAGGCACGCATCACCCAATACACCCGTTACCTCACGGTAGGCCTCGCGTTTGCGCAGTCGATCGGATACGTCTTCCTGTTCCATTCCCTCCAAGCCAAAGCGGGCGAATCGGTCGTCACCCACTTCGACGCGCCGCACATCTTCCTGATCGTCATCTGCCTCACGACCGGCTGTGTGCTGCTGATGTGGATCGGCGAGCTGATCACCCAGCGCGGCATCGGCAACGGCATCTCGCTGCTGATATTCGCCTCGATCGTTTCGCGCCTGCCCACTGGCATCCAAACCTGGTGGACGACCCAGGATCAGGTGTTCAAGGTGATGATGCCGTTCCTCGTGCTCGCGGTCGTCGCCGGGATCGTGTTCGTGCAGGAGGGCCAGCGGCGCATCCCAGTCCAATACGCCAAGCGCGTGATCGGACGGCGCATGTCTGAGGGCGGCCAGACATACCTGCCGCTGCGCGTGAACATGGCCGGCGTGATCCCGGTGATCTTCGCCGCGAGCCTGATGGCGTTTCCTTCGACCGTTGGGCAGCTCATAAAAACTCACTGGGGCCAGCAGATCTCCGATTTCTTCACGCCCAACGGCTGGCATTTCATCATCGGTCAGTCGGTGCTCATTCTGCTGTTCACCTACTTCTACACTGCCGTCACGTTCAACCCGGTCGATCAGGCGGACAATCTCAAGAAGTACGGAGGCTTCATCCCGGGTGTCCGTCCCGGGCGTCCGACGGCCGAATTCCTCGACCGGATCCTCGCACGCCTGACGTTCCCCGGCGCGCTGTTCCTCGCCGCCGTGGCAGCGCTCCCGGCGATCCTGTTCGCGCGGACCCATCAGAACTTCGACTTCGGTGGCACCTCGATTCTGATCGTGATCGGCGTAGCACTCGAAACGATGAAGCAGCTCGAGGCACAGTTGATGATGCGCTCCTATGAGGGTTTCCTGAAGTGAGTTCTCATCGGGGAGTGGTCGGGAGGGGCCTGCCCCACTTCCGTGCGAGAGAGGATGCAGCTCGAGGCACAGTTGATGATGCGCTCCTATGAGGGCTTTTTGAAGTAGTCCGGTAGGCTGCTCGGGTGTCCGAGTTGAATCTCATACTGCTCGGTCCGCCGGGTGCGGGGAAGGGCACGCAGGCCGAGCGTCTGCGCGAAGACTTCGGCCTGCCGCATATCTCCACCGGGGACATGCTCCGCGCGCAGGTCGCGGCAAGCTCCGAGCTGGGTCTGAAGGCCAAGCGCTATATGGACGCTGGCGAGCTCGTGCCTGACGTAGTGATCATCGGCATGATCATCGAGCGGGTCTCAGACGCCGATGCTGGCGACGGGTTCCTGCTCGACGGGTTTCCGCGTAACGAAACCCAAGCTGACGCGCTTGCACAGGCGCTCGGGGGTCTCGACCGCCGACTCACTGCGGTCCTGGCGATCGAGGTCTCAGACGAGGAGGTCATCCGCCGGCTGTCGGGTCGGCGCGTGTGCCTGAAGAACCCTGGCCATATCTACCACGTCGACTTCGATCCGCCCAAGCACGAAGGCATCTGCGATCAGGACGGCTCGCGTCTGATCCAGCGCGACGACGACCGTGAGGAGACGATTCGCCGGCGCCTCGAGGTCTACCACCGTCAGACCGCACCCTTGATCGACTACTACGATCGCGCCGGGCAGCTGCGCCGTTTCGACGGACGTCGCAGCGCTGACGAAGTCCAGACGCACATCCGCGCCACCCTCGCGACGCTCCGCCTGGAGGAGAAGCTTTAGAAGGGACCCGCGCTCGGTGCGTACGAGCGCTCTGTCGCAGCCCACCGTGGTGTGGTGATGACGTACCGCAGCCGGCCGTGGTGGTGATGACGTACCGCAGGCCGCCGTGGTGGTGATGACGTACCCGACGTCGGTCCAGATCGGCCAGCTAAGCTCATCGGGTGATCATCAAGAAGAGTCCCGAGGAGATCGAGCGGATGGCGCGCGCCGGCGAGGTGCTCGTCGGGACCCTCGACCTGCTGGCGGGCAAGATCCGACCAGGGATCACCACCGCAGAGCTCGACGCTGCCGCTGAGCGATTCATCCGTTCCCACGGCGCCACGCCCGCTTTCAAGGGTTATCGCGGCTTTCCCGGCTCGATCTGCGCCTCGCCGAACGCGATGGTCGTGCACGGCATCCCCGGGCCCTGCAAGCTCGCAGCGGGAGATGTCATCTCGATTGACGTCGGCGTGACGCTCGACGGCTGGGTCGCCGATGCGGCCCGGACATTCCCTGTCGGAGAGATCGACCCGCTCGCCCAAAACCTGCTTGCTGGGACCAGGGAGTCGCTCGACGCAGGCGTCGAGCAGTGCCGGGCGGGCAACCGCATGGGTGATCTTTCCAGTGCGATCCAGCGTGTTGCCGAGGGCGCCGGGCTGTCGGTGATCCGCTCGCTCGTCGGACACGGCATCGGGCGGAGCATGCACGAGGACCCCCAGGTTCCCAACTATGGACGGCCCGGCAAGGGGCCGCTGCTGGAAGAGGGGATGGTTCTTGCCGTCGAGCCGATGACGACCGCCGGGCGCGCCGGTGTACGCGTGGCCGGTGACGGCTGGGCGATCTTCTCCCAAGACAGCTCGCCTGCCGCGCATTTCGAGTTCACGATCGCGATTACCGCTGATGGCCCACGCATTCTCACCCCGTGGCACCTGCCGGCGGAAGAGCGACTCCAGGCCGCCGCAGGCGTGAGCTGAGCATCGCAGGACGTCAGCCCACGCTTCGGGCTCCGGAGTTGCTACCATCCGAGACCTGCTCGAGCGCGAGGGTTGTACGCGCGCGCGAGAGCGTATCCACGACTTGGTAGCGGCGGCCATGACGGCAGCCAGAGCCGGGTCGCCGGGACCAGCCGAAAGGGATCATGAAGGTCAGACCGTCGGTCAAACCGATGTGCGAGAAGTGCAAGATCATCCGCCGCCACGGAGCGGTGCTGGTCATCTGCCAGAACAAGCGTCACAAGCAGAGACAGGGTTAGGCGGTCGCGCATGGCGAGAATCGCCGGAGTCAACCTGCCTTTGAACAAGCGCTCTGAGATCGGGCTCACCTATATCTACGGGATCGGCCGGTCGACTTCGAACAAAGTCTTGCAAGAGGTCGGAGTCAGTCCCGACACGTACGTACGCGATCTGACCGAGGAGGAGGTCGCGAAACTGCGTGACGCGATCGACCGCTCCCTGACCGTCGAGGGCGATTTGCGCCGGGAGCGCTCGCAGGACATCAAGCGCCTGCAGGAGATCGCCTGCTATCGCGGATTGCGCCACCGTCGCGGGTTGCCCGTGCGGGGGCAGAAGACGAAGACGAATGCGCGCACGCGCAAGGGTCCGAAGCGGATGCAGGTCGCGGGCAAGAAGAAAGCAGGCAAGAAGTAATGGCCCCTCCCAAACGCGCCCGTGGCAGGCGCAAGCCGAAGAAGAACATCCCGATTGGGCAGGCTCACATCAAGACTTCGTTCAACAATACGATCGTCTCGCTGACAGACACCGCCGGCAACGTGATCGCCTGGGAGTCGGCCGGAGGCGCAGGGTTCAAGGGCTCGCGCAAGTCGACCCCGTTCGCCGCGCAGGTGACGGCCGATGCGGCCGCGCGCAAGGGCCTCGAGCAGGGTTTGCAGAAGGTCGAGGTCTACGTCAAGGGTCCGGGCTCTGGCCGGGAGACGGCGATTCGCTCACTGCAGGCCGCCGGCCTGGAGGTAACGGGGGTCAAGGACGTGACTCCCCAGGCACACAACGGCTGCCGTCCTCGCAAGCGGCGGAGAGTCTAGATGACCGTGAGCGCTTCGCTGGCCGAAACGGGGACCGATTGGGGAGACACTCGCTCGGCTCGCATCCCCAAATCGGCCAGCGCCGAAGACGCGTGTCTACCGGCTTCGGTCTGTTTCCTCGGTCGCTCGCGTGCTGGCCGATCGGCGATCCCGTCGATCGACGATCGGTACGCCACGCTCCCTGCGTCCTTGACCAACGGCTTCGCCGTCGGTGCCCGCTCGACTCACGGCCATCCAGGAGGTTCTCATGGCACGTGATACCAGCCCCCAGTGCAAGCAATGCCGTCGCGAGGGACAGAAGCTGTTTCTCAAGGGCGAGCGCTGCCTGACGGACAAGTGTGGCGTCGAGCGTCGCGCGTACCCGCCGGGCGAGCACGGTCGCGGGCGGATGAAACAGAGCGAGTACCGCCTGCAGCTGCGGGAGAAGCAGAAGGCCCGTCGCTATTACGGAGTGCTCGAGCGCCAGTTCCACGGCTATTACGAAAAGGCTTCGCGCCAGCCGGGGATCACGGGCGAGAACCTGCTTGCGCTGCTGGAGTGTCGCCTCGATAACGTGCTGGTGCGGCTTGGCTTCGCCGCCTCGCGCCGGCAGGCGCGCCAGCTTATTCGCCACGGCCATTGGACGGTCAACGGCAGGCGAGTTAACATCCCCAGCTACCAAGTGCGTCCGGGCGAGGTGATCGCCATCAAGGCGGACACTCCGGCGACACAGGTGGTCAGGGACGCGACCGAGCTCACAGGACAGATACCCGCGTGGCTGCAGGCCGATCACGAGTCGCTCACGGCCAAGGTGCTGCGCAAGCCGGAGCGACGCGAGGTGGCAGCGCCGGTGCAGGAGCAGCTCATCGTCGAGCTGTACTCGAAGTAGCAGCTTTGCCCATGTCGCCATCCTTCGCCCGTGGGCGGGGAGGGCGGCGCTCCGGAGCCGGTGTCTTCCAAGACGCCGGTGCGAGACCAAAACGACGTTAGGACGCTGATGCTCGACTTCCAAATCCCCCGGATCACAAGTGAGTCCGTGGAGCAGAACCGTGGCACGTTCACCATCGAGCCGCTCGATCGCGGTTTCGGCTACACGTTCGGCAACTCGCTGCGACGTGTGTTGCTCTCATCCCTCGCGGGCGCGGCCGTGACGAGCGTGCGTATCGAGGGTGTTGCGCACGAGTTCTCCACGATCCCCGGCGTCAAGGAAGACGTGACCGACATCGTGCTCAACCTGAAGGGGATCGTCTGCCGCATGCACTCCGACGCGACCGAGGTCGAGGCGCCCCTCGTAGTGACCGGCCCGGGAGACATAGCCGCGAAGGACATCGATCTGCCGGCAGGCGTGGAGATCCTCAACCCCGATGTGCATGTTGCCACGCTCGAGAAGAAAACCAAGCTCGAGCTGTATATGACGATCGGCCGCGGCCGCGGGTATCGGCCCGCCGAGGAGAACAAGTCGCCCGATCAGCCGATCGGCGTGATCCCGATCGACTCGATCTTCTCACCCGTGCGCCGCGTGGCCTACGCCGTCGAGCAAGCTCGCGTCGGTCAGAAGACCGACTTCGACAAGCTTACGCTCGACATCGAGACGGACGGCTCGATCGACCCGCAGGCAGCGCTTCGTGAGGCGGCCGAGCTGCTGATCTCACAGCTGGCGATCTTCACCGACGCCGATCGCATCCAGGAGCTGCGCGCTGCGCCCGGCGGCCAGCTCGACGGGCACGGTCTTGCGGTCTCGGGCTCTGGTGGCGCGCCCGCGGGCTCGCTGCAGGGCGAGGAGTGGAGCATCCTGATCGAGGAGCTCGAGCTCGGCGTGCGCTCCTACAACTGCCTTAAGCGGGCCGGTATCCAGACGGTCGGCGACCTCATCTCAAAGTCTGAGGCAGAGCTGAACGCGATCCCGAACTTCGGCAAAAAGTCGATCGACGAGGTCATCGAGACGCTGCACGCGAGGGGGCTGTCTCTCCGGGCGGACTAGACGACCGCTGAGCGGCGCGATGCGGCGTCCTCGGTCGCTCGTGTGCTGGCCGATCGGAGATCCCTAGGATCTAGGATCGGCACACCACGCTTCCTGCGTCCTTACCGATTTGAGATCAACGGGACCTCAAATCGGCCAGTTTGCTCATCGATCGTTTTGACCATAGACTTCACTGACAATGCGCCACCAGAAGACCAAACATAAGCTCAGCCGGACGAGCGCCCACCGCAAGGCGCTGCTGATGAATCTCTCGAAGGAGATCATCGAGCACGAGCGGATCGAAACGACCTCGGCGAAGGCCCGAGCCGTCAAACCGGAGGTCGAGCGGCTGATCACGCTCGCCAAGCGCCGTGACCTGCACGCGCGCAGGCAGGCGCTGTCGACGCTTGCGCAAGACAAGTTCGCGGTGCACAAGCTGTTCGAGGACCTCGCGCCCCGGTACGCCGACCGTCCCGGGGGATACACGCGCATCCTGAAGCTCGGTCCACGACGCTCGGACTCGACCGAGATGGTCTTCATCGAGTTGGTCTGAGCGCCGTCGGGGTGTGATCGACGCCCTGTGAAATGACCGGCGCCACGACCTGGGAACGCCGATCGACAACCTGGGAGACCCGATTGATAGGAAGCCGATCGATGGGAACGCCGATCGATGGTCACCAAGCTGACGCTTGAGTACGACGGGACTGACTTCGCCGGCTGGGCGCGTCAGCCCGAGCTGCGGACCATCCAGGAGGAGCTCGAACGGGCACTGCAGACAGTTCTGCGTGAGCCGCTCGTCCTCACCGTCGCCGGACGGACCGACCGCGGTGTGCACGCCTGGAGGCAGGTAGTCTCCTACGAGCAGGAGGCGGTCGACCCGCAGCGACTGAACACGCTGCTCCCCGACGATATCTCGGTGCTCGCGGCAGAGCCGGCCCCGACCACGTTCGATGCCCGTCGCGATGCGATCAGCAGGACATACTGTTATCGCCTGCTCACGCGCCGGTCCCGTAGCCCGCTCGAGCGCCGGCACGCGCTCTGGTGGCCGGGCGAGCTGGATCGGGGGGCGCTGGAGGAATGCGCGCGGATGCTCCTCGGCAAGCATGACTTCACGGCCTTCACCCCGGCGGACACGAGTCACTCGCGCTTCGAGCGCACAGTCTTGCGGGCGGAGTGGCGCCGGCGCGAGGAGCATCTGCTCGAGCTCTGGATCGAGGCCGATACGTTCATGCGACACATGAACCGCATCATCGTCGGCACGATGCTCGAGGTCGCCTCGGGTGGACGCACGCTCGCAGACTTCGGGGGTCTGCTGGAAGGAAGGCCGCGCGTGCAAGCAGGGCCGACCGCGCCGGCGCATGGCCTGGCGCTGGCTTCGGTCGCATATCCGACCGTCGAGTAACCAGACCACCACCCCGAGGACCGGAGCGGGCCCTATGCTGAGGTGCAGATCGGGATGCTGAACGTGCTGCTGACAAACGACGACGGAATCGAGGCTGAGGGCCTGCAGACGATGCGTGCTGCGCTCGCGGACGTCGAGGGTGTGAGGCTCGTGGTGATCGCACCCGACGGCAACCGCTCGGCGATGGCGCGTTCGATCACGACCCGCAGGCCGCTCTGGGTCGCACAGACGCCCTTCTCCGACGGGACCGTCGGGTATGCCAGCGATGGCACGCCCGTGGACTGTGTGAGGTTGGCGAGCCTCGGTTTGGTCGAGGGCTTCCAGCCGGACTTGGTCGTCTCGGGAATCAATCATGGGGCGAACCTCGGTGATGACATCACTTACTCGGGCACGGTCGCCGCGGCGCTGGAGGGGGTCGTGCTGGGCATCCCCGCGATTGCCGTCTCCCAGCAGTCGCGCGCGCGGGCGCTGGACTTTCGCTACGACGGCGGGTTCGGGTTCGAGATCGCGGCAGGGTTCGTCGCGAGGCTGGTGGAGCGGATCGAGGACGTGCCGCTGCCGGCGAGCACGCTCTTGAACGTGAACGTGCCCGCGGGCGAGCCCAGCGGAGTCGAGGTGACGAGCATCGGCAAGCGGATCTACAAGGACGAGCTGAAGCTCGAGCGCGAGGAGGAGCACCGGCGGCGCTACTGGATCTATGGCTCTGACCCAGGGTTCCACGACGAGCCGGGCACCGATCTCGCGGCCGTTGCGGCGGGGCGGGTGGCTGTCACTCCGATCCACTTCGACTTGACCGACCGCGCGGGCCTGCTGGCGCTGAAGGGCTTCGATCTGGAGGAGCTGCTCGGGTCGCCGATCACGGATCGGCCGGCGCACGGCGCGTCGTGAGCGCAGGGCCGCAGAAGCCGGGACCGGGGCGTGCACAGGACGCTGGGCAGGAGAAAGCTGGGCAGGAGAAAGCTGGGCAGGAGAAAGCTGGGCAGGAGAAAGCTCGGACCGCCTCGGCGGCTCCCTCCAAGAAGGTGCTCGCGCGCGCCAGGCAGCTGCGCAGAGCGCTCGAAGATCACGCGCACCGCTACTACGTGCTTGACGATCCGACGATCGGCGACGACGAGTATGACGCGCTGTTGGATGAGCTGCGTCATATCGAGGCTGAGCATCCCGAGCTGCGCACGCCCGACTCGCCGACGCAACGGGTCGGGGGTGAGCCATTGGAGCGCTTGGACAAGGTGGAGCACTTGGAGCCGATGCTCTCGCTCGGCAACGTGCGCTCCGAGGATGAGCTGCGCGCTTGGGTGGAGCGGATGCGCACCCACCTCGCGCGTGAGGGGATCGTCAACCCGAAATTCCGGTTCGTCGTCGAGCCGAAGATAGACGGCCTCGCGATCAGCTTGGTCTATCGCGACGGGCTGCTGGAACGTGGCGCGACCAGAGGGAACGGCGAGATCGGGGAGGACGTGACGCACAACCTGCGCACGATCGGCTCGATTCCTTTGCACGTCGAGGACGTGCCGTCATTGCTCGAGGTGCGCGGAGAGGTCTACATGTCGCTCGCCGACTTCGCCGCGCTGAACGAGCGCCGCGCGCAAGCGGGCGAGTCGACGTTCATGAACCCGCGGAACTCCGCCGCAGGGACGATCCGTCAGCTCGATCCGGCGGACGCGGCGCAAAGGCCGCTGTCGATGTGGTGCTACCAGGTGGGTGTCGTGCAGGGACTGTCGTTTCAGCGACACTCCCAAGCGTTGGATTGGCTGCGCGAACATCGGTTCCGCGTCAACACCGACATAAAGGTGTTGGGCAGCGAGGATGAGGTGATCGCGCAGTGCCTTGACTGGCAGCAGCGCCGGGGCGAGCTGGACTTCGAGATCGACGGTGTCGTCATCAAGGTCGACGACCTCGCGCTGCAGCGCCGCTTGGGCTCGGTCGGGCGCGACCCGCGCTGGGCGGTCGCCTGGAAGTTCCCGCCCACGACCGCCATTACGACGCTGGAGAAGGTGATGTGGAACGTCGGCAAGTTCGGCGACCTGCGTCCGTACGCGGTCCTGACACCGGTCGCTGTCGGTGGCGTGACGATCAAGCTGGCGACGCTGCACAACGAGGAGGATCTGCGCCGCAAGGATATCCGCCCGGGCGAGGAGGTGATCGTGATGCGGGCCGGAGACGTGATTCCGCAAGTGGTTTCACCGGCGCCACATGTGGTCGATCGCGGCGGCAAGCGCCCACCACGCCCGCGCCCGCCGTCACGGTGTCCGTTCTGCGACACGAAGACCGTGAAGCCGCGCGAGGGCGTGTTCACGAAGTGCCCGAACCGCGATTGTCCCGCGCGGGCGTGGCAGCTGCTCAAGCACTTCGTCTCTCAGGGGGCGATGGATATCGAGGGTCTCGGCGAGAAGCAGGTCGCGCTGCTGCAAGAGCGCGGGCTCGTTCGCACGGACGGCGACTACTATCGCTTGACCGTTGAGCAGCTCGTCGAGCTTGAGGGGTTCGCCGAGCAGTCGGCCCGCAACCTGATCGACTCGATCGAGTCCTCCCGAGAACGGCCGTTCGCGCGGGTCCTGTTCGGGCTGGGAATCGAGGAGGTCGGCGAGGTGACCGCGCGTAATCTCGCGACGAGCTTCCGTGATATCGACGCGTTGCTGCGCGCCTCCCCCGATGAGATAGCGCAGACGCCGGGGATCGGCGAGAAGATGGCGCGCACGATCTCCGAGCAGCTCGCGGACGAGCGGATGCGTGCGCTGATCGCAGATCTGCGCAGGCTGGGGCTGCGCCTGCGTGAACAAGGTCCACCTCCCTCGGAGGGTCCGCTGGCGGGCAAGACGCTGGTCCTGACCGGCACGCTGCCAGATTGGTCGCGCGAGCAGGCGACCGAACGGATAATGGCCGCGGGTGGACGCGTGACGGGGGCGGTCTCGAAGAACACCGACTATCTCGTCGCAGGCGAGTCTGCGGGCTCGAAGCTGGCAAAGGCCCAGCGCCTCGGGGTGCCGGTGTTGGATGAAGATGGCCTGCGCGAGCTGGTCGAACATAACCCTTCCGAAGATCTGACACGCGATTCATGAAAGCTGATGTTGTTCCGGTGGGCGCATGCGCCCACCGGCGAAGCCGCACATGTGCGGCTTCGAAGCAGGGCCGCATGCGGCCCTGCTGACCACGCCGCATGCGGCGTGGTCGACTGAATCCGGCTTGAGAGAGAGATCAAGCATGTGGTGCTGCTTTTGCGCTTTTTGCAATCAGCGATGCGCAAGCTGCCCGATCGAGCTTCAGCCCACCCGATCAGTAGTCCGCGATCGTGATCGTCATGTGATCCTGGAAGACGTGTGCCGTTTCGGTGGGGATACCGTCGGTGAAGATCGCAAACGCGAGCGTGTGTCCGTCCGCGGCTGTGCAGTAGCCGACAAGATTGGAGGCGCCCGTGAGCGTGCCCGTCTTGCCTTGGCAACGTCCGGAGGCGCCAGTGTCGCGCATGCGCGTCGCGAGGGTTCCGGTGTGCCCGGCGATGGCGAGGTCGCCGCGCAGCACGGGCCCGATCGAGGTCGAGGCGAGCTCCACGAGCAGGTCTGTCACTTGATAGGGGGATGTGAGGTCCGAGGCTGACAGCCCAGAACCGTCGACCACCTGCGGGTGGATGGCGAGCAGCGAAGCGATCGTCTGGCGCACGACCGACGCCCCCGCCGAAGTCGTCCCCGCGCCGCCATACAGCGCGCCGAGATCCTTGACAAGCGTCTCGGCGAAGAAGTTATCCGATGGCGGGAGCGTCAATCCCAGCAGCTGCGTGACCGTAGGCGAGGACACCTGCGCAAGCTGAGTCGCTCCGGCCGGGGTCCTCCCGGCGCCGCTCTGGCCGGCGATGCTGACACCGTCGCTCCTCAGCGTGGCAAACAGCTCGTGTGCGGCATAGGCGCCAGGTGCGTGCGGACCACGTTCAGAGCCGCTCGTGCCGCGGTTGAATGCGAGCCCTGAAAGGGTTCCTTCCAGGAACGGATCGGGCGCATAGTCGCTGGATGGCTCGCCACGGAGTGAGTCCAGCCATGATTCGTCGCCGAGCACCGAGCCGGTGATCCGGTGGATGCCATCGGTATGCACGAGCTGGTTCGCGAGCGTGGAGACCGAGGCGCCGATCCCGCCGTAGTGGGCGCGGATGAACGAGCTCGAGCCAAACGTCGGATCTCCGCCCCCGCGCAGGTAGATGTTGCCTTCCCACACTCCGCCGGGCGCTGGGAGACTGCCGACTCCGTACACGGTTGTGCCCAGACGCGCGGACGGGCCCATCCGCGCGAGGGCGGTGGTGGCGGTATACAGCTTCTCCACCGACGCGGGCGGGCGCAGTGAGGTGGCGCGCTCGGAGAACAACGATTCCTTGGCCGTGATGTCGTACACATAGGCGCCATCCGCCGGCCCAGCGAGCCCGAGCTGATGCCCGAGATCGGCTTGCAGCCCGGCGAGTTCGCCGGCTGCGCTTGCCGCGGAAGACATCGCTGCCCCGGCCGATAGAAGTCCGCATAGCAGAACTAGGGTCTTAGCAAGCCGGTTCCGGGGCACGTGACCGTAAAATGTCACGTGTATGGGCAAGGTTGTCAAGCTGGAACCGGTCCTCAGCAAGTCCTCGCGCCCCAAAGCGCGGACTCGTCCTGTTGCTGCCCGCGGAGTCGGGCGTCCGGCATCGGTCGACCGCAGACGCAGGTCAAGGCGCGACAAGACCGCGCTCGTGCTCGGCGGCGGTGGGTTCACCGGAGGCGTGTATGAGATCGGCGCGCTGCGGGCGCTGGACCTGCTGGCGGTGAACAGCACCGTCACCCAGTTCGACATCTACGTCGGTACCTCGGCGGGGTCCTTCATCGCCGCGTTGTGTGCGAACGGCGTGACTCCCGAGGAGATGATGCGGGTCGTCACACGCCAAGGGACGCCGTCGTTCGAAGACATCGACCTCGGCGATCTGCTGCGCCCCAACCTGGCCGAGCTCGCGCGCAAGAGCGCTTTGCTGCCGTGGCGCGCGCTCGGGCTTGCGCGCCAGGTGATAAGCCAGCGCGGGCAGGTTTCGGTGATGGATCTGCTGCTCGGACTCGCCGAGGGTCTGCCCTCGGGTGCTTACACGGGGGCGGGTATCGAGGCGTACCTGCATGAGGTGCTCGACGAGCCGGGGCGCAGTGACGACTTCTCGCAACTGCGCCGCGAGCTGTACCTGACGGCGACCGACTTGGACACCTGCGAGCGGGTCGTGTTCGGACAGGAGGGCCTTACCGACGTGCCGATCTCGACGGCCGTGCGTGCGTCAGGGGCGCTCCCGATGGTCTATGCCCCGGTGACCGTCGGGGAGCGTGAGCTGGTCGACGGTGGCCTTATATCGACAACGAACCTTGACATCGCCGTGGAGGCGGGGGCGAAGCTGGTCGTCGTGATCAATCCGA
Organism: uncultured Solirubrobacterales bacterium; assembly: GCA_963705245.1. Lineage (GTDB taxonomy): Bacteria > Actinomycetota > Thermoleophilia > Solirubrobacterales > Solirubrobacteraceae > Palsa-744. The sequence continues at coordinate 1,543,757 of OY970062.1, forward strand.
TCGTACCGTTCGTAAATGACTTCTCAGAGACCGTCCGCACTCTCGGTGGGGTACGCACGAAGCGGGTATCGGACATGGGATTCCCGCAGATCGGATATCAAGCGTTCAAGCTGCTCGCGCATCAGCGGCTGCATGACATGGCCGAACGCTGGGAGGAGCGCTATCCGGGCGTCGACATCGTCCTGATCGAGCCCGAGCCGGCGGACAAGCTGATGTTCCAGACCTCGATCATGAGCTTCGCCTCACGCGTCGAGATCGCTCGGCACGGGTTCGAGACGGTCACCCAGCATCTCGCGGGCGAATACGAGCGTTACAGCGCAGTCGCCGAGCGGCACGGGATCGACATCTCGGGCGAGCGGCTGCGCAAGGTCGTCGCGCACTTCGACGAGGTCGAAACGGAGCAGAGCGCGTGGCGCAAGATCCTCGAGGGGACAACAGGCGCGCTCTTGCGCCAGTCCGGCCTGGCCGGCTGACTTGGGGCGTCATGGCCGGCGCTGGCCCTCCCTATGATCCGCTTGACCCTGACGTCCCGGGATGCGGAGCGGAGTGGGTCTGCAGCGACTTGTCGACCGCGCCGAGCAGTCGCTCGGTTGCTGTTGAATCGCGCAGGGAGACTCGCACATGGTGAGGCTCGCCAAGGGCGTCTCCGCCGGCGACGAGGATGCCGGCACGGGCGAGGCGCGCAGACAGCTCGCCGCCTTCGATAGCAGGATGGGCAGCCCACACGAAGTTAGCTTGGCTGTCGCTCACGTCAAACCCGCGCTCGCGCAGGCCGGCGGTCACGCTTTTACGCTCGCGCGAGACCGCGGCGATGCGCCGGGCGACTATCTCAGAGCAGCTGCGCAGCGCCTCCAGGGCGCCGGACTGAGAGACCTCCGACACGCCAAGGTCGGGCTGCAGCTCTGCGAGCAGATCTTCAGAGCCGGGTCCGCCGATCGCATAGCCGACGCGCAGACCGGCGAGACCCCAGGCCTTGGAGAAGCTGCGAAACACGAGCAGTCGAGAGTGCTCGGATAGCAGCTCCAGCGAGGAGTTGACCGGCTGGGCGTCGGCGAACTCGACGAGCGACTCGTCCAGCAGGACGGCAACGCCATCGGGCAGATTGACCAATAGGCGCTCGAGCTCGCCGGTCGCGAGCAGCTCGCCGGTGGGGTCGTTCGGGCTGGCGATTGCAATTACGCGCGTGCCAAGCTCGCGAGCTGCCTCCAGCAACGCGTCAACTCCGCCGCTCACCCGTACGGCCTCACCGTGCGCACGACGGGCCATGATCGGGAACAGGGGATAGGAGGGCCATGAGCTGAGCAGCCGCTGGCCGGGCTCGATCAGAGCGCGCGTGGCGGAGCTGAGCAGTTCGGCGGCCCCGTTACCGAGGATCACACGCGCGGGCTCGACGCCGTGACGCTCGGCGAGCTCGTCCCGCAGCTGCGAGCCTCGCAGGTGCGGGTAGCGGTGCATGCCCCGGCGGGCAACGAACGTGATCGCGTTGACGATGCTCGGGTGCGGCAACTCGGGCCAGGTCGTCTGGGACAGATCGAGCGTCGTAACACGCGCGAGTGCTTTGCGTTTGCGCTCAGCCGCTTCCTCGCGCAGGCCAGCATTGACCTCCTCCTCGGACATCCCTTCGAACTGGCGGTAGTAGTCGAGCAGGCCCATGGCGCCGGTCTCCGCTGTCCTACCAGCGATTGCTGATTGCGCCGATTGTGCCCTGGGTCGGGCACGGGCGTGCGATAGCCGCTTCCCTCATGGAGCACACAGGGCAAGCTGGGCAGAAATGAAAAAACCCACCCGTCCCGCGTGGAGTACCGATCTGAGATCGATGGGGTCTCCGATCGACCAGCACGTGAGCGACCGAGGACGCAGATCCAGCGCAGTCATACGCGCCTCATGCGCCGACGCCGGGACCGTGGATGATTACAAACCAGAACATGAAAACACCGCCGCAGACCGCGGCTGTGATCGCAAACACGCGTCCCAAGATTCCCGTGCGTTGGTCATGGCCGGCGGCACGGCGCACGAGAATCCAGGCTTGGTCGAGACGCCGCAGGATCGCGAGCGCACCGAACAGCAGCACGAACAGTCCGACGAACGAGACAAGGATCCCGATGCTGACGCTGCTTGTAAGGTAGTTGAGCTGGGAGCCGATCCACAGGCAGGCGAGTGGAATCGGGCCCCAGCAGAGCAGGCTGAGCAGCACGATCGCCGCGAGCAGGATGTTCGCCAGCGAGCCGTCGAACCGCTGGCGCAGATCGCTGCCACGCTTGGGCAGCGCACGGAAGCGGACCGGTGCGGTACCGGGCCTGCGACCGACGAACAGACCGCCGTTATCGGAGGGGTCGCTGCGCATCTGTCTCTATCTTCGCAGTTAGCCCGCGTAAAGCGAGTCGAGAACGTTCGCGTACTTATCGTTGACGACGTTACGCTTGACCTTCAACGTCGGCGTCAGCTCGCCGGTCTCCTGGGACAGGTCGTGGTCGAGAATCGCAAACTTCTTCACTTGCTCGACCTGGGCATACTTTGCGTTGGCACGGTCGAGCGCCTCTTGGATGAGCGCTTGGACCGAGGGCTCGCGCGCGAGTGAGGGGATGTCGGAAGGCAGGTTGTGCTCGGAAGCGTAGCCTGCGATCTCTTCCTCGTCGAGTGTGACGAGGGCGACGGGGTAGGGACGCTGATCGCCGTGCATGACCGCTTGAGAGATCCAGCGGCACTGCTTCAGGTCGTTCTCGATGTTGGCGGGCGTGAGGTTCTTGCCGCCGGCGGTGATGATGATGTCCTTCTTGCGACCAACGATATACACGAACCCATCCTCGTCGATCCGCCCAAGATCGCCGGTATGCAGCCAGCCGTCCTCGATCGCCCCGAACGTCTCTTCGGCGCGGTTGTGGTAGCCCTGGAATATGTTCGGGCCTTTGATCAGCAGCTCGCCATCGTCGGCGATCGCGACTTCGACGCCCGGGAACGGCTTGCCGACGCTGCCGAACCGGTGCGCCTCGGGGCTGCATGCGGTCGCGGCGGTTGCGGTCTCGGTCATCCCGTAGCCCTCCATCACGGGCACGCCACAAGCGTAGAAGAATTCGAGGATCTCCTTAGCGATCGGCGCGGCCCCGCTGACGGCCTCGCGTACGCGCCCCCCGAACGCCGCGCGCACGTTTTTGAAGAGTCCCTCCTCGGCCTCTTCGAACGGACCTTGCAGCTCGTCGGGGATCGGGCGCCCGGCGAGCTGACACTCGCGTACCTCTACGCCCACGCGCACAGCATTGGCGAGCTCGTCGGAATCGGCATAGTTAGCGCTGACGAGCGTGTAGATCTTCTCGAATATCCGTGGGACCGACGGCAGGTAAGTGGGCTTCACCTCGGCCAGCTCGCCGATGATCTGCTTCGTGTCGCCACCGAAGTAAGCAAGCGTCACGCCGAGGTCGAACACGAGCAGCTGCAGCAGCAGCGCGAACGAGTGCGCGAGCGGCAGGTACAGGTAGACGACGTCACCGGCGTCGCTCTGCAGGCTCGCCCGCTGCTCGACCATGTCGATGATCGCGCGGTAGTTGCCATGCGTGAGCACGCACCCCTTCGGCGGGCCGGTCGTACCGGAGGTGTATATGAACGTGAACGGGTCCTCCGGTCGCACGGCTGCACGGCGCGCATCGAGCTCCTCGGGTGAGCGGTGCTCGCGTCCACGCGCCCGGACTTCATCCCATGTGATCGCCTCGAGCGCGGCGATCTCTGGAGTAGTGTCCTCGGTGGAGGGCGGGTCGATCACGACGATCGTGCGCAGACCCGGGAGTCGATCACGGATAGCTGCGATCTTGGCGAGCTGGGAGGCGTCCTCGCAGACGATCGCACACGCATCGGAGTCAGAGACGACCCAGTGGCACTCCTCGGGAGAGTTCGTCTGGTAGATCGGCACGACGACCGCGCCGACGGAGGTCGCGGCGAGGTCGGCATAGGACCAGTCCGGTCTCGTATTGGCGAGGATGCAGACCCGCTCACCGGATCCGATCCCGAGGTCGATCAGGCCGAGCGCGATCTCCCGCACGATCTGGTCCAGCTCGGTATAGGTGACGTCGTGCCAGGCGTCGTCGTGCTTGTACCGAATGGCGGGGTGATCGCCGTACTTGGCGGCCGCGCCGGTGACCAAATCGGCGATCGTCTGTGACCCAGCGGCCGACGGCGCGGTGGTGACCTCCATGAAGACTTTCCCTCCTCGATCGACAGGCTGAAGTGACCCCCTGATCTTAGGGCGTTCGCGGCCTGCTCGGGAGGCGATGGACAAACGTGCACGACGCTCGAGCGCAGAGATGGTCTCGGGCTTCGGGGACGCGCTCTGGTCTCGGGCTTCGGGAACGGTCAAGGTCTTGGGTTTCCGTGACGCGGTCTGATCTTGTGGGCGTGGGGATACGGTCTGGTCTTTGGGCTTCGAGATACGGTCAGGTCTTGGGTTTCCAGGACGCGGTCTGTGTCTTGGGCGTCGGGATACGGCCAGGTCTTGGGTTCCGTGACGCGTCTGGTCTTGGGCTTCGAGATACGGTCAGGTCTTGGGTTTCCAGGACGCGCTCTGTGTCTTGGGCTTCAGGGACACGGTCGAGCGGGCTCGGCGGTCGCGGTGGTCCACGATCTCTTGTCTTCAGAAGCGGCGAGGCGCGGGATCGGTTCGTCTGATGAGCGGTTCCCTTACACCGGGTTCGGCACGTCGATGAACACGTGGCGCAGGTCAAAGCGCTCTGCCAGGTGCTTGCCGAGCGCGCGTACGCCGAACGTCTCGGTCGCGTAATGCCCGGCAGCAATGAAGTGCAGGCCGAGCTCGCGTGCCTGAGTCATAACGCGCTCGGCGGGCTCGCCCGTGAGCAGGGCGTCGGCGTTCATCGACGAAGCGTCAGCGAGATAGTCGGCGCCTGCGCCCGAGATGATTGCGAGCGTCCGGATCTGGGACGGCCCTGCGTCGAACACGAGCGGCTCGCGCTCGGTCAGGGAACGCACGCGCGCGATGAGCTCATCGACGGACAGGCCGTCGCCGGCGAACCGCGCGAGACAGCCGATCGGCTCGCCGTGGTGGCGCGCAAAGGGATCCTTGGCCGGCTCTGCCCCGAGCGCGCGGGCGATCAGGGTGTTATTACCGAGTCGTGTATGGGCATCGAGCGGGAGGTGGTACGCGGCGAGCGCTATGTCAGCGTCGAACAGGAGCTGCAGTCGGCGCTTGAGCTGTGCGTCGATCGGCCCGAGACTCGTGTCCCAGAACAGCCCGTGATGGACGAGCACGAGTCCGGCACGCTCGTCTGCAGCCAGTTCGAACAACTCCGCGCTCGCCGACACGCCGGTAGCGACGGTTGAGACTTCCACCGGCCCGGGGACTTGCAGACCGTTAGGACAGTAGTCCTGAAATCGCTCCGGCGCGAGCAGCGCGTCAAGCTCTGAGACGATCTCCGCGACTGGAACGGGCACGCGTGCGACGATACCGGTGTGGGATACTGGCAGTGCGTCGGGGCGTGGCGCAGCCTGGTAGCGCGCACCGTTCGGGTCGGTGAGGTCCCCGGTTCGAATCCGGGCGCCCCGATTGAAAAGCAGTTCGCATCAGGAGACCGCTAAGAGCCTCAGAAGCCCTCAAAATACCGCTCTGCGACAGGGATTCAGGGGCCTCGGGGTCAACGGCGGCGGACTCCCTCGAATGCTCTGGTTTGGGTGCCAACCGCACGCGAACCGCACACGCCCGGCGGATATGACCGCACACGGCGAGGCGCGCGATTCGAGGTTGCCGGTTCGCTACCTCGAACTCCGGCAGGCTGACGAACGTCGCACGGAGTTCGTTCTCGTGCTCTTCAGGCCGATCGTCTCGGGATCGTCATTCACAGCCGGATCGGCGCTAGCCCGTTTGTGCGCCTCGGAGGTGTTTCGCGAGATCGTCGAGCAGCTCGCGCTGCTTCTCCTCGATCTCGCCTGCCTCGACGAACGCCGCGTCGAGCGCCGAGCGTAGCTCCGCGGGGTCGGGCCAAGGCTTGCTCAGGCCGGCGAGGACGATCGCCCCAGGCTCGTAGCTGGTGCTGTTCGGGCTGCTGGATAGCTGCCCTGGGTTGAGCGAGAGCGACACGCCACTCTCAAGCAACGTCGCGAGCCGGGACTTGAGGACCGATTCCAGATAGGGCAGATGGTGCGACTGGAAGTAGGCCGGGATAATGACCAAGATCAGCTCGCCATCGCTTCCGACATCGAGCGCCTCCCAGTGGACAACGCCAATTGTGTTGGTGCGCATCGTCACCATCATGCCAGGCCGGCTCCTGCCCGGCGAGCCACGTAGATCGATTCTGCGGAGGTCGCAGGCACCGTTACGGCCCTCACTTCCCCACGAATGCCTTAAGCCTCACCGCCTGACACCAGTTGCCCCGCGCAACGACCTCGACAGACGAGATCGGCCGACTCATCCTCGACGTGTTAAGCCTGTCGAGGTTGTCGCAGTAGAGGACATTGCCCGCCACCATCTCGACCGGGATCGCGTCATCCGCCTGACACACGCGAGCTGGAGACCAACTCCAGGTTGATCGGCAGAGCGCCGGACCGTAGCTCGTTCGCGAGGTTCCGAGCCGAGCTGATGGTGAATCCGCCGGAGATCTGGGAGCCGCTGGAGCCGTCGATCCCTTCCGGGTACTTCGTGTAGTCAATCGATGGCGCCGTGATCAGCTGGCCGTCGAGCACGATCGCGAAGTGCTGCTCAGCGGCTTCCTTGCTCACACCCGGAAGTTGGCTTTCCTGCCCGCGACGAGCGATTTCCTTAGTGACCTGTTCGAAACCTGTCTTGCCATGCGCCGTGAAGTCGAACGTCACGTCCGGTTTGCCGCCTTCTTCGAAGCCTGCTTGCGGGTCAGTCAAATCGGACCCGGTGAGCGCTGGGTCGTCGTTCAGTACGTACCAGCTGTTCGGAGATGGGTTGGTCACCTTCCCAGCCGCATTTTCAAGGGGTCTGGCCTGGACGAGCACGGTCCCTGGGTTGACATGCATGGCCGTGACCACAGCACCAGCTGGCGGCGTGTAGCCGGCTTCGTAGAAGCTGTGCTCGCTTTCTTCGGGACCTCTCAGCACCTTTTCATGCTTGGTGTCAAGCAAGTACCAAACCCCGTAGCGGCACCCACCGATTTGCGCCGGTGTGCAGCTCGGGTCCAGCGTCGTGTCATTGGAGCGGATGATCGCCGCTCGCTTCGCGGCGCGCAGGACCGCTTGGTACTCAGACAGCCCGAACTGAGCGGCGCCGGCGCTGGGTCCGCCGGTCACTGTGCCTTCGGTCGGCGCCGGCTTGTCCCCGGGTCCGATTACGTTCGGCTCCCAATCGTAGAAATCGAGCTGTGCCGTCTTGCCGACTTGTTCTCCCCCGGGAGCGACGTTACCGGCATCCGGCAGGGCCACCGTGATCTCATTAGGGCCGGAGCGCAGGATTTCAGACGGTATGCCCAGCGCAGTGACACGCTTGCGCATGATCCCTATCGTCGCATTGATGCTCGCAGTCGATACAGGCTCGGCATTCGCGTGGGCACGATAGACCAGGATGACGCGGTTCCCTGTCGGCGCCGGCGCGCTAGCCGCGGTAGTGGGCGCCGTCGAACTGGATGAGCCGCAACCGCCTATCGCAATGGAGAGGAGTACCGCGCCAAGCAAAGCTCGATGGAACGGCACCCCGGGCGCGTTCCCCGTACGCCTTGGACCTTCACGCCATCGTCGCATCTCGCGCGAACAATAGCCCTACACCAGGTCCGGCAGCTACGCGCCCGCCGTCATGTCCAGGGTTGCATCCGACGCGGACACCGTCGCAAGCGCTAGGCCGACTAACGCTGCGTAACCTCGTTTCGGCTGGTCGGACACAGCAAGCACACAGCGCTCGCTGGGGCGTGCATCTAGTCTGTGCGAGATTTTGGTGCGCTGTGGAGCAGGGCCGCGAGGGTCGGGAGGGTAGCCCTGTGGTCGCTGGTCAGGGAGTGGCCCAGCGCTTCTGCGTGGGGTTCCAGCGGCCGGTCGTGGTGCCGGCGAGGATCGGGTCGAGGAACATGGCGGCCTCGGTGTGCGCTGCTGTGAGGTCTATCGGCAGCCCGACGTCTACTGCGGTGCGGGCATAGGGGCTCGCCCACGAGGCTGGCGGCGGCGGGAGCGCGGTAGGGAGTGGCTGGCGTTCGCGGTTGCTAAACGTCGTGGCGAGGCTCGCGTGTAGGCGGTCGGCGTATGGGGCGGCGAGGTCGGCGATTAGGAGGATGTCGATGAGGTCCTTGATTCGGGTGCTGTGCTGTTCTTGTGGGCCGTAGGTTGCGGTGTATGCGTGGACCTTCTCGGCGATGTGCTGCTCTATGGCGATTACGGGCATCTCGATGGGCTGTATGTCGGCGAAGTCCAGGAGGCTCGGGATTGGCAGTCGTTCGGATGGGGCGGTTGGTTGCTCGTTGAGCGCTACGTCGACGGGGAACTGCTCGAAGCGTCGTCCGGCGACTTCGGCGGTCACGCTGTAGCGGACAGCTCGGAATGCTTCTGCTTGGTCGAGTGCGGCGGTGCGCGCTACGTCGAAGCCGAAGTGGTCGTGGAGGTTGATCGCCTGCGCGGCGATGAGTCTTGCTGTTGCGGTCTGCTCATCGTCGGCTCCTGCGAGGTCGATGTCCTTGGTCATTCGTGTTCGCACGCCGAGTCGCAGCTCAAGCGCGAATGCTCCCTTGAGCACCCAGCTTCCTGGCTCCGCGACGGCGAGCCTGGCGAGGAAGCGCTCGAAGGCGACGCGCTTGCGTAGCCGCATGACGGGCAGGCCGGTCGTGGTCGCTTCGTTGCGAATGCGCTGGTCAAGCGCGGCTCGGAATGCCTCGGCGGTGTCGTACTTCACGCGGCGGTGGCTTCCTCGGTTGTTTGCTTTACGAGTGCGGCGACGTGTCCGCCGTTTCGCTCGGCGTGCTCGGCGAGCTGGTCCGGCGTGGTGCGGCCTTCCTGGAGGGCCTGGCGGACGGCCATCTGGATCTGCTCTGGCCCGGTGCCTGAGCGTGCCGCGTCGATGATCGTTCTCGCCGGAGTTGTGAGGCGGATGCCGTGGCGGGTCGTGATGTCGTTGTCCGGTATGGGCGCGGTAGCGGTGTGCAGGGTTACGCCGCTGGGCGCTCGGACTCCTCGGTGCTCGCGGGAGAGGAGAAGGTGAACTGTGTTTGGCAGGACGTCGGAGAGCCCGTGCAGAACGAGCGCGCTCTCGTGGGAGACGATGGCCCTCTCCATCCCGACGGTGAGCCATGCGGCGCGTATCTCATCGTGTTCGCCTGTTGGGTAGTCGCTGAGGCGGTAGAGGCCCTGTCGCATCCGCTGGAAGCGGCCTGATCGGGCGTGGTGGGCGAGAAGCTGTGCGCTCACGCCCCGTTCTTGGGCCTGTCGCGTCGTGAAAAGACCATCCTGGGAGTAGGCGAGGCGGTGGAGTGCCGGAAGATCGGGTTTCTGTTCTACGTCAGACATTTCTATAGGATTCTTTTAGTGTATGCTGACAAGCATGTAGTCTTGCTGATCGCGTCTTGGCGCTCAGCTTGACGGAATCCCAATCGAAAAGTGCCCCGGCGCAGCTCGAACTGCCCGGGGCGTGGCAAGGAAAGGAAGGACCTTCCCATGCAGGATGAGATTAGCCGGATGCCCGCTGATGACGAGGAGCGGGCAGAGAAAGGAATCCTCAGTCTGTTGCTGGCTTCCGATTCGCAGCGGCCTTGGTCGATTGCGGAGCTCGAACGCGAGCGAGGCGAGCATCTCGGGACTGTCGATGCAGTCGCGAGTCTGCACGCTGCGGGCTTGATCCACCGCTGCGGAGAGTTCGTGTTCGCGACCCGCGCCGCCGTGCGTATGGACGACCTTTCGCTCTGACGGTGGTTCGCCTGGCTGTGCCGGATCGTTCGGGATCGAAGCGGGTTCACGCGGCGATCCGGCGAGCCGCCAAGGGGTGCGTCTTGCATCAGGTATGGGGCAGCGATTGGTCGTTTCGGGAGCCAAGCGCAAAGTCGGTGGCCGTTTCCGGCCGCTCACGGTCATATACCCGTGTGAGGGGACAAAACCCAAACCCGGAGACCCGAGCAGCCGCCGTGCAAGCCCTAGCGCCTGAGCGCTACGTGGCGCGCGCTGAGCTGGCCGCGATCATGGGTGTGAGCTTGGCGACAGTGGATCGGATGGTCGCCGAGGGGATGCCGTCCGTGACATGGGGGCGGCGCACGCGCCGTTTCCGGCCGTCTGCGGCTATCTCCTGGGCGTCAGAACGGGAGAGGGCAGCGTGAGCGTCACACGGCTCCCATCGGGTCGCTGGCGAGCGCAGGTCTACGACCCCGCTACCGGGAAGAACCTCAGCGTCTCGAAGGTCGTTGGCGGCCCTGGCACGTTTGCAACCAAGACCGAGGCGAAGCGGGCGCGAGAGAAGGCGCGCGAGCGGTTGGGGATCGTCCGTGCAAGGGACGTGACGGTTCGTAGCTTTTGGGAGCGCTGGACGACCGATCCGCTGTTCGCGCGCCCGAAGGAGTCGAGCGACATCCGCCGCCGCGAGCTGACCAAGAGCTTCGCCGCGCGCTACGGCGATGTTCCGATCATCCAAGTCGGAGATGAGATCGTCGCGGACTGGCTCGCCGGTGGTGGCCGTGCCGGATCGGTCCAGGGGCTGTGTTCGATGTTCAACGATGCGGCATCGGTGAAGGCCGGGAGGTTGATCGACCGCAACCCGTTCCAGAAGCTCGGCATCTCACGCGGCAAGGGCCGACGCGACCAGCAACCGCCGACCGAGCAGAAGGTGTGGAAGATCATCACGCACGCCCGCAAACTGGCGTGTCCGTCGTTTGCGGCGTGGTTGCAAGTCGCCGCGTTCACCGGCCTTCGCCCCGGTGAGCTTGACGCGCTGCGGTGGGAGCGGATCGACTTCGATCGTGCCCGCATCGTCGTAGCCGAGCAGTTCAGCGCCGCGACCCGCGCGTTCGACACGCCGAAGAACCATTTGCGACGGGAGGCACCGCTGACCGCACACGCCCGCGACGCGCTCTCCAGCCTGGCACGCGAGGGCGAGTTCTGCTTCGTCTCCCTACGCGGCGAGCACTGGACCCCCAGCTCCCGTGCCTACCACTGGAAGGCCGTCAGAGCTGCCGCAGGCTGGGAAGGCAGTCTCTACCTCGCCACCCGCCACTTCGCGGGCTGGTACATGGTCAACGAGCTTGAAATGTCATCCGAGGACGTAGCCATCGCGCTCGGCCACCAGGACGGCGGGAACCTCGTCCGCCGCCTCTACGGCCACCGCGACAAGAGCCGTGCCCTCGACCGCATCGTCGGCGCATACGCCGACGCCGCCAACGGACACACCGTCACTCGACCAACTACGGGCTCACATCGGCGCCCGCAGCAAGTGCGGCACGAGCAGCCCAGCCTGTTCGACTTGCCGCAGACCGCACCCGAAACCGCACACGACCACATCAATCGCCAGCAATGAAGCCAATCATCACCATTCGCCCCGACTATTTGAGTCTTATTTGAACCAACATTGATTGCCCATCAGCCGCGTTGCGTCTCCCAGCGGCAGCGGGCGACTCCGCCCACTCCGCCCAACGCCGCTCCGATCGCGGCGCTGGCCAGCGCGATCAGCACTAGGGGGTGGGGGACATATGTGAGTGCGCGCTGATCGGAGATCGCGTGGGCGCCCATCAGGCCAGCTCCGAACAGGGCGCCGGCGACCAGCCCACGACGTGCGCCGGCAGCCGGCCCGGAGTGCTCCATACCGCCGGACACGCCGCCCGCGGCGCCGGCAATCTGTACGGCCCAGTAGCCGACTGCGCTGGCGTCCAGTAGAAAGCCGCTCAGAGCGCCGAGCAACAGCGGACCCAGCACTGCGATCTGGACTTGGGCTGAACGAGGGAGCGTTGAGAGCAGAGATGGCAAGTTCACGCCGTCTCGTTGTCCGCCGCTGTCTCTTGAGCGGTGGTGTTGGAGTAAGCGTCGGCGAGAGTTACGGGAGGGTCATGCTTATGCCGGATGCTCAGCCGGGCGCCCCTAGCGGGGACGAGGGTGATGTGCTGCGGCAGCGCCCACTCGCCGCGGGCGTTGGACGCCGAGAGCTCCACGCGCGCGAGGACGCGTTCGATCACCAGGCGCATCTCCAATGTGGCGAAGGCGGCGCCAAGGCAGCGCCGACGGCCGCCGCCGAACGGAATCCAGCCGTATGGCGGTTGGGCGGTCTCATCGAGGAAGCGCTCGGGTCGGAAGACGTCGGCGTCGGGAAAAGCCTCGCTCTGCTGAGCGAGGCCGATGGAGGGCATCAGCGTCACTCCTGCCGGGAGGTCATAGTCGGGGAGGGAGAAAGGCTTGGCCGCCACGCGCGCCACGTCGTATATCACCGGGCGTGATCGCAGCGTCTCCTTGACGACGGCATCGATGTAGTCCTGCTCACCCTCACCGATGGCAAGCTCGGCGCGCGCAAGCACAGACGGGTTGTGAGCCAGCCGCTCAAAAGCCCACGCCAGACCGGTGGCGGTCGTCTCGTGGCCCGCGAGCAGCATCGTCATGAGCTGGTCGCGCAACTCGTCGTCGTCCATCGCGCTGTCGTCGTCGTAGCGTGCTCGTATCAGCAGCGAGAGGATGTCGCCACGCCGATCGAGGTCGGGCGCCGCCCGCCTATTCGCGATCTCTTCGCTTAGCAGCGCTTCCGCGTCGGCCTGCCAGCAGAGCTGGCGACGCCAGATCCCAACCCTGCCGAGCTTGGGCCAGACCCACATCAGCAGGACTCCGGGTGCGAACTCGACGATCCGCCGCAGCACGATCCGAAGCCGCGCGAGGCGCGCCGGGTCCTCGACGCCGAGGACGGCGCGGAGGATGACCTCGAGGGTGATCGCCTGCATCCGCTTGTGCAGTCGGATTGGCTTTTCCTCAGGCCAGGTTGTGATCTCGGCGTCCGCGATTTCGCCGACGACCTCGGCGTAGCGGCGCACGCTGTCGCCGTGAAAGAAGGGCAGCATCAGGCGTCGGCGCCGCAGATGCTCCTCCTCGTCGGCCAGCAGGATCGAGCGTCGGCCGAGCACGGGGCCGAGGATCGTGTTGGCCTCGCCGGCGTGCAGAACGTCCGCATCGGCGGTGAAGACGGCCTTCAGATCGTCGGTTGCGGTGACGTAGACCGATGTCTCCCCGGGATAGGCGTGGATGGTGAACGTCGGTCCGTAGCGTCGGCGGCAGTAGCGCATGAATGGCCCTGTGCACTGCCACACCAGCAAGGTCTGCAGCGCGTAGGGAAGCTTTGGGCCTGGTGGCAGCCTGCGTCGGTTGAGCTCGGGCACAACATCGTGCCGGCTCATGCCGATCCCCCGCGCTTGTAGCTGTCGCGCACCGCGATGTAGTGCGCTGCAAGCCCCGCGCCCCACCCAAGGAGCGGGTAGATGAACCAGGGGTATCCGGTGCCGCCGGTTTGCCATTGCAGCACCCAAACCGCGACGATCACGATCTGAACGCCGACAAAGGCGGTGGCGTGGATTCGAAACCCCTTGCGCTGTCCCCGCGCCCAGCGTTCGCCACGCCGCCTCCTGGTCGCGGCCTCGGCGCGCTCGGTGGCGCGTTCAAATGCGTCGGTCATCGGTCTTCTCCTTCTGGGTTGGATGTCCGTTGAGGCTCTCGATCTCGACGGCTGCCCGCTCGAGCACCGCCGCGACGGCTTCACGGTCGAGATGGCCCGACAGTCGAGCAAGCCGGGCCTTGAAGCGGGCCAGCACCGGCTCGATCGAATCACCGCGAGCAAGCCTCGCTCCGGTGCGCAGCTCGAGCGCGGCGAGGGCGTCGCTACGCGCAGCGAGCGCCGCCTCGCCTGCCGCCGTGGTGCGGTATGTCGTCCTGCCATCGCCGACCTCGCCGTCGATCAATCCCTCGGCCTGCAGGGCCTCGATGGCCGGGTAGACGCTGCCGGGCGATGGGCGGTATCCGGGTCCGAACAGGCGATCGAGCTCGCTCATGACCTCGTAGCCATGCCTCGGCCGCTCGGCAACGAGTGCCAACACCACGAGTGGCAGCTCGCCGTGGCGAAAGAATCGTCTGGACACCGTCCGTCTCCTCTTTAGCTAATGCGCTTACGAAGCTGTTACGAAGACTATATCGAAACGCTTACGAAGTCAATGCGCATCCGCTCGCGCTGGCTCAGGCTCTCAACTGCCGCACCCTGCGTGAGCACATGGCCACCCACCACCCACACCCCGGTCCCCGACCTCTGCATCGCCGTCCGCCGCGCCGTTAGCGACGCGGCAGTCGCAGCGTCTCATGCAGGCGCTCGATCCCCTGGATGGCCTCATGGTTCAAATACCGTCCGGTCAAGGCGATATGAATCTGGCATTCTGCATTAAGAAGGTCGTTTTGTAGGGGCTTGGGGTACAGGGTTCAAGCGAGAGTGAGCGACCTCAGCGCGGCGGACTTCTGCTCGTCGTCGTGGTTGTTCCGTCCGGGGCGGGGGAGTTGTTGAACAGCGCGGCGACTGCTGCTCACGCTGGGCAATGCGAGCGTCTCGCGCGGTCGGGCGGGGACTACAACATCGGAGCGGCCTGGTATTCCTCGTCGGTGACGTGTTCGCCCCAGGTGACTGGGCTGCCGGAGTCGTCGGCCTCTTGGATCGCGATGTGGACCATGAAGCGGTTTGGGGTGGCGCCGTGCCAGTGGTTCTCGCCGGGCACGAAGAACACGCGGTCGCCGGGGCGGATGATCTCGATGGCGCCGTCCTCGCGTTGGCAGAGACCGATCCCTTCGGTGACGTAGATCGTCTGCCCGAGCGGGTGGGTGTGCCAGGCGGTGCGGGCGCGGGGGGTGAAGTGGACGAGGTTGGCCTGTGCTCGATTGGGAGCGGGCGGTGCGGCGACTGCGTCGATGTAGACGGCTCCGGTGAACCAGGCGCTCGGCCCGATCGCGGTCTCCACGGAGTTTTTGGTGATCTGCATGTGGTGTCTCCTCGGTATGCGTGGCCTGATGGTGCGGATGCCGTCGGGTGTCAAGAACTTACCGTCGCCGTGCCGTTGCCTGCAGGGGCTGACCCATCCCCGTCGGCGGGGTTGA
Organism: uncultured Solirubrobacterales bacterium; assembly: GCA_963705245.1. GTDB lineage: Bacteria > Actinomycetota > Thermoleophilia > Solirubrobacterales > Solirubrobacteraceae > Palsa-744. The sequence goes on from OY970062.1 coordinate 1,558,775, forward strand.
TGTTTACGCCGGCTATTGCGATCTCGTCGATCCGATCGAGTACGTCGTCGGAGAGCTTGAGCTCGGCGGCGGGGAGTTGGCTCTCGAGCTGCTCCATCGTGCGCGGACCGATGATCGCTGCGGTGACCGCCGGATGGTTGGTCACGAACGCGATCGCCATCTCGATCAGTACGGCGGCTGCTCGCATACATAGCGCTGCAGTCCCCGCTCGCGCGCCGCCCATTGCGCTTGCACAATCGGACGAATCAACTAACCCACCAAGCCAGATCCACCGTTAATCTGACACTCCCGACGCTCACTTGCGCGCCGGACGATTTCCGGGCATGCCGACTGAGGATCGGCACGCCCGCTCGCGCGGGGCGAGGCGGAAGGCTCCCTTTGCCGCATCTCTGGCCTGGTCTTCGTCCCTAACAGGAGTGAGCTGGGCGCCCCTTGAGACGCGCGGATCACGCGAAGCGAGAGGGTGCACTCCGGAGAGGGTGCACTCCGCCTGAGTGGCACCGCGCCGTGGGTTAGACGGATCGGCAGCTAGTCCTGCTGTGGTTGGAGCATGGGGAGTAGTGTGAGGTTGACTAGGCGCCGGACGGAGTTTGGGTCGTCGAGTGTGATGGTCCCGTCGCGGGTGAGTAGTAGTGAGATCGCGAGGCGTGCGGTCACTTCGGCGACGCCGTCTATGTCTGGTGTCGCGGCGCGGCCCGCGTTGACTTCGGCTTGGAGTCGCTGAGCGATGAGTGATCGGTAGAGCTCGAGCACGGGTCCGCCGTCGAGGGTGAGCGGTGGTAGCAGGACATCGGGTTCGCTGCGCAGGAGTCGATCGAATAGTGGATGGCCGCTGACGTAGCGCCCAGCGAACTCGAATCCCGCGACGAGTCGGCCCTCGAGTGTTTCCGCGCCTTCCCATAGGAGGTCGAGCTCTTGCATTCCGCGGTGGACCTCGCGTGCGATGACGATCTCGACGAGGCGTTGCTTGCTCGCGAACCGGCGGAAAACGGTCATCCGTGAGACGCCGGCGCGGCGGGCGACGTCTTCCATCGAGGTGCGACGGATGCCGTGCTCGGCGAACTCGTCGAGCGCCGCCACGGCGACGCGGTCAAAGAGCGCGTCCTCTCCCACGACGGGAGCCATCTCGAGCAATTCGGCTATTGGCACCACGGGATACTATGTTACTCTATTTTGCACAGAGTAACTAGAGAGGGATATGGCTCATGGCCCAAACGCTTACCGACTTGCCTCGACTGCGACGCCCCGCAGTCGTCAATGCCGCCCAGTACTGGCTGGCCCCAGAGCAGTTCGCGAGCCACTGCCAGCGGCTCGGTGACCGTTTCCTCGTGCCGATGCCGGCGACGGGGCCGTGGCTATGCCTGACCGATCCCGAGGACATCAAGCGCGTCTTCACAGCCGACACCGACGTGCTTCGCCTCGGAGCGGCGCTGGCAAAGGCATCCGCGCACCATCTCTTCCTCGGCCCGACGGGACTCACGAACATCGACGGCGCCGAGCACATGCGCAGGCGACGAACGCAGCTCCCCCCGTTCCACGGCGACGCGTTGAGCGGCTACCACGAGACGATGCAGCGCAAGACCGAAGAGGTTCTGGCACGCTGGCCCTACGGGCACCCCACGCCCTCCCAGCCGCACATGGAAGCGATCAGCCTCGAGGTGATCATGGCCACCGTGTTCGGGGTCACTGACCCCGCGCGCGTTGGGCGGTTGCGCTCGGCGACGCTCGCGCTGCTTGCCGAGGGCCACTCGCGGCGGTTCTTCCTGCAGACGATCATCGCGACCAGCCGCGAGAACGGGTGGGACAGACCATTCCCCCGAGTCCGCCGCGCGATCGACGCGGTCGACGCGATCGTGCTCGAAGAGGTCGCCCACCGCCGCAACAGCGATCAACTCGACGGTCAGGACGTCCTCGGAATGTTCCTGCGCACACCCGATAGCCAAGACCGCCTAATGAACGACGAGGAGATCTGCGACGCGATGCGCACCCTGCTGCTCGGCGGTCACGACACGACCGCTTCCACCCTGACGTGGATATTCGAGCGCGTCAGCCGCTACCCCGACGCGCTCGCACGCCTGCAAACCGCCGCGCTCGACGGACACGACGAATACCTCGACGCGGTGATCAAGGAGGCGATGCGATTGCGCCCAGCCTTCCCGCTCACCGCACGACTCGCAACCGAGCCGTTCGACCTACCCGGCCTGACCATCCCCAGCGGCACCATGGTCGTCCCCTACATAACGCTCGTGCACCGCCGCCCCGAGCTCTACCCCGACCCGCTCACCTTCCGCCCCGAGCGGTTCCTGGACACACGCGCCGGCACCTACACCTGGATCCCCTTCGGCGGCGGACCCAGACGATGCATCGGCGCCGCCTTCTCCCTCACCGAGGCCCGAATCGTACTCAGGACAATCCTCCGCCACGCCCGCATCGAACCCACCCACCAGCGCCCAGAGCGAGTCGCGCACCGCAACGTATTCATCGTACCCGCACGTGGCGGACGCATCACACTCCAACCCCGCACACCCCCTCCACGCCAAAAACACAGCCACCTTGACGCGCCCTTGCTTTCGCGGCGAGAAAAGGCGTCCCGCTCCAAGACACCGACATGATCGCAATGGACGGTGGGTGTCGCGTAAAGGTTCGCGGTCGTGGCAGTGGCCGCGTTGGTAGAGGTGGTCGCTCGGGCGGCGGGCGTGTCGTTGAGGCCGGTGGGGTGGCGTTTGTAGCTGCTGGGCCTCCTTCAGGCCGCTGCGGTGGCTATCTGGTGTTTGTGGAGCTTCAGGAGGTTGTGGGTGGCGGTAATCAATCGCCATTCTGAGAGTGCGGCCGATCGTCCTCGTCGGTGGAACTGGTTGATGCGCCGGTTGTGCTTGGTCTGTGCGAACACTGGCTCTACCATCGCCTTTCGCCGCCGGTAGAGCCGGTCGCCATATTCGGTCGCGAGTGCTTGGCGCATCGCCGTGTACCTTCCGCCTTGCCATCCCGGCCGCGGGGTCTGGCGCTTGCCGGCGTCCGGCGGGATTAATACCTGCACGTGCTCGTCGGCCACGACATGGTCCATCTGCTGCTCGTTCCAGTAGCCGCTATCGGCGACGGCGACCGCAGGAATATCAGTGACACCAATCGTCTGGAGTTCGCGCTTGGTTGCCTTGACCATCGGCTCGAGGTGACCGAAGTCCGGTGAGCTTGCGCTCACCTCGGCCGCGAGCACGATCTGCTCCTCGGTCACGACGGCCTGGACGTTGTAGCCCTGGGTGTAGCTGCGCGGCGTCTTCACATTCCGCGAGTCCAGGTCGGTCGTGTTGATCTTCCCCGCCGGGATCTCGGGTGGCTCATATGGCTTCGGTGGGCGACTGAGTCGTCGGCCTTGCGTGTCTCGTCCGTGCTCGCGGTAGTGCTCGTATGCCTCGTTCGCCGCACGCTCAACGTCGAGGTCTTGCGCCATTCGGCGCTCTGCCTCCAACAGCCGCTGCGCACGCGAACGGACGATCGGCTTCGCTTCCCGCCGGCGATGCTCATCGAGCTGGTGGCGGGCCTCACGCAGCCAGCCCTCACGACCCTGAGTGCGAGCCACGATGACATCAGAGTCAAGCTCGATCTTCACCTCGGCCACCTCTACCTCGCCGGCAGCCTCGCTCGGCGCGCTCGCGTTCTTCTCGCGCTCGAGCTTTCGCTTCGCCTCCGCGAGCGCGGCACGACGGCCCTCCCGCGTGCGCAGATGCTCGGGCAGCTCATCACCGCGATCCTGCCCGTAGAGCCCGTCCTCGGCCGCGTCGATCTCGCCGGCCTCCTTCAAGATCTCCCGCGCGAGCTGCTCATAGTCGAGGTTTGAGTGATGCGAGGCATTCGCGTGAACCTTCGTGCCATCGATCGCGACCACCCCGACCTTCACCAACCCCGCCTCCTTGCACAACGAGAGCACTGAGCTGAACAGCTCAGCCAACGCGTCCTCGTGGCGGACACGGAACCTCGCGATCGTGGCGTGATCCGGTGTCTGCTGTGCCGCGATCACGCGGTAGGCGACATCCTCCACGCAGCGCCGCTCGATCCCCCTCGAGGAGCGTTCGCCCTGCGCGTAGGCATACACCAACAGCGCCACCATCATTGAAGGCTCAAACGCCGCCCGGCCCCACCCATCCTGGCGGTAGGAGCCATAGAACGCCGCCAGATCCATCTCCTCAACCGACGCCAACACGAACCACGCCAGATGGTCCTCCCCCAGCCAATCCCGCGGGTCCGGCGGCATCAAGAACGCCTGCTCACGATCACACGCCAAGAAGTTCATAGCCATGCCCTGAAGTGTCTTAATCCGCCCGGACGGAGCCGAGGTTTACGCGACACCCACGACGAGGAGCGGGCAGAGAAAGGAATCCTCAGTCTGTTGCTAGCTTCCGATTCGCAGCGGCCTTGGTCGATTGCGGAGCTCGAACGCGAGCGCGGCGAGCATCTCGAGACTGTCGATGCAGTCGCAAGTCTGCACGCTGCGGGCTTGATCCACCGCTGTGGAGAGTTTGTATTCGCGACCCGCGCCACTGTGCGTATGGACCATCTTTCGCTCTGACGGTGGTTGGCCTGGCTGTGCCGGATCGTTCGGGATCGACCCACCGGGTTCACGCGGCGATCCGGCGCGCCGCCAAGGGGTGCGTGTCGAATCGGACACGGGGCAGCGATTGGCTGTTTCGGGAGCCAAACGCAAACTCAGTGGATGCTTTCGGCCGCTCACGGTCATATACCCGTGTGAGGGGACAAAACCCAAACCCGGAGACCCGAGCAGCCGCTGTGCAACCCGTAGCGCCTGAGCGCTACGTGGCGCGCGCTGAGCTGGCCGCGATCATGGGTGAAGGCTGGTCGGCTGATAGACCGCAACCCGTTTCAGAAGCTCGGCATCTCACGCGGCAAGGGCCGACGCGACCAGCAATCGGGATCATCTCCCCGTGCCTCGCGTACGCCATCACAGGAGAGCTTGTTCTGAAGTTCTCGATCTGTGATTATGTCTGACACAATTGCTAAACTGGATGGTCCCAACGTGCGGTTCGCGCGATCTGCGACCCGTCACCGCATCTCAAAGGACCGCATCCGCCATGTCATCGCCAACTATCGAGTCCGCTTCGACGAGCCGCCGCCAGACACGGAGGGGGCTCGCGCACGCTCGACGCGCGTCGTCTATCTCGGAGACGACGATCACGGACATGCGCTGGAGGTCATGGCGGTTGCGGGCAAGCACGACGAGCTGCTGGTGATCCATGCGATGGAGCTGCGCGACAAGTACCGAAAGCGTTACGAGGACCGGAGATGACCAGGTTCACGACGGCTAGTGGTGAGGTTCTCACCGACGAGGACATCGAGGCTCTGGCCGACGAGGCCGAGCGCGGCTACGACCTGGACAAGGCGATCAGGGTTACGGTCGGACGGCCGTCCCTCGGCACAAAGGGTGCTTCGCCGCGCGTGCAGGTTCGCGTCGACCCCGATCTCGCCAAGGCCCTCCAAGTACGCGCGCACAAGGAGCACCGCTCCGTCAGTGAGATCGCCCGTACAGCCCTACGCGAGTACGTCAACCGAGTCGCCTGAACGCGCCGATCACGGCGCACGCCCGTGCACGAGACCCACGGCATGGGTGCGGAGACCAAGAGCCGCTATCGCTTCTACGAACGCGTGCTGTGACTACGTGTCAGTGCTCAGAAGCTGCTGGCAAGCGTGTCGTGGCGACGGTTGCCTGCCCAAGTTGTCGTGGCGATCAGCGCCGCGATGCCGATTCCGACCGCTAGGCAGTCGCCCGCGACGAGCAGGTAGCCGCCGCTGCGGTGTGGATTCACGAAGAAGTAGGGGTACCAGTCCACGATTGCGCCGCGCGCCAGCGTGTAGAGCACGTACAGCAGCGGGAAAGCCATCCACATTACGATCGTCCGCGCGGGGTCGAGGCGCACGCTAGGCGGGTCGGACAGCCAGTCGAGCGTCACTGCCACAGGCATCAGGTAGTGAAGGATCGCGTTCACCCACGGGTATGCCGGAGCGTGCCCGGAGAGCAGCACCAGGTACACGATCCCGGTTGTCAAGATGTAGACGACCGCGGCTCCTCTGAGCAACTCGACCGTGCGAGAGCGCGTGTGTGCGGGGCGGAGCGCTCCGTGCAGGAGCATCGCCGCCGCGAACAGGTTGCTCATGACGGTGAAATAGCTGAAGTAGTCGCCGTCGCTGACACCCGGTCCTGCCGCCACGTCGTAGCCGATCGCCGTGAGCGCCAGCAGCGCCAGCAGCGCACGGCAGACGCGCAGCGCCGGCTCGCTCAGCGTGCCGTGTTGCGGGCGCCGCTCGACACTTGCAGTCGAAGGAGAATGAGAGGACACGACACGACCCTAGTGCTCGAACTTCTGTCGTGTCAAGTGTTCGTATGGGTGGTATGTCGGAAGGCTCGGCAGGCGAGACACGAGCAGCCCACCCTGTTCGACTTGCAGACCGCACCCAAACCGCACACGACCCCATCAATCGCCAGCAATAAGCCAAGCACCATCAATTGCCCCGATTGGCTGGCCACGGGGCTTGCTTTTATCCTGCAAAGGATGGCGTTTCGTCGTTGTGGTTTGAACCAAGGGAATCGGTCTTATTTGAACGACATTGCGACCCATCCTTGATCACTACCTGGCGTATCTCCCAGGCGATTGGCGGCCCGTCTGTTTCTTTGGCTCGGGCGTCGAGTGCTCCAGCGATCGCGTCCAAGGTGCGCTGGCTGCAGTTGGCCTTGATGCTTTGGTCCCGGCGAAGCGTGTCGAGGTTGAGCGCAAACATGGTCGCTGCGTCTCGGCTCGAAGGTTGCAAGGTATGTACAGTGCTGACCATCTCAGTGCCGGCTGGAGTCTCCATTTGGTGCAGTGTGGGGCCGACGAAGAGCTCCGTCCCACGCGCGTGCAAGGCTGACGTGGCTATGTGCAGATAGTCTTGGAACAGCTGGTCCTCGGTCAGGATTCGCTCGACCTCCTCCAAGGCCAGCACCCCGCCGGGCCGCAACTGTCGTGTCCAGCTTGACACGACCTCAGTTGGTTTATGCAGATGCGCCAGCAGCAGACGCGCGTAGATCAGATCGGCCGGTGCTCCGGAGATGGGGGCTTGAGTGACGTCGCCGACGACAAAGGAGATCGCTCTCGGCTGGCGCGCAGCAGCTGCAGCGACAAACTCCGGTGAGGCGTCGACCCCGATCGTCTGGGCTCGCGGGAAACGTTTGAAGATGAGGCGGGTGGTCTCTCCTGGCCCGCAACCGAGATCGATCACTGCATCTGGCTCGCTGAGCGGTATGCGTTTCAGCATTGCCTCGCTGCATGGTGCAAAGACCTTGGCGAGGAGCAGCAAGCGTTGGAGCGCGACAGGGTTGTCTCCATAGGCGTAGCTGGGCAAGAGAGTGGCAGGGGGCAATTTGGTCATGGTGCTCCTTCCTGGAGGCCATGCCCAACGGGCTGCCGATCGACTGAGAGCCGGCGCGCGCTGGGCACGCCCCCGGTCGTCGATTGAGATCAATCAGAATGCACGCACACCGAGGGCCGCCTGAGAGGCGGGCCACCAGCAACGGCGCGATCCACAAAGCGCAAACAAGGGCAAGACTATACGGCGTTGCGCTCGCGGTCGTGTGTCAGTATCCGGGGGCATCGGTCAAGATGGCCCTCTCACTTGCTGTGCGGCCCGAGGGCGTTCTGTTTTTATCCCGTAAAATTCGGGTTTTGCGACTGCTGTTTGAACCAGGGAAACCGGCCTTATTGAACCGCTGATTTCTACGGCGGCCTTCAGCCGAATGCGGACGCCGACGTTACTGCTGTGAGTCACTGTTTATACGCTTGCTGGGATGCTGGATTTCGCCGCCTACCTTGAGCGTGTCGGGCTGAGCGCCGACGAGCGCCCGACGCTGGCGGCCATCCACCGCGCACACGCGACCTCGATCCCGTTTGAGAACCTCGATCCGCATCGCGGGATTCCGGTATCGCTTGTCCAGGAGGATCTCGAGCGCAAGCTCGTGTATGAGCGGCGCGGCGGCTACTGCTTCGAGCAGAACCTGCTGTTGGCCTCGGCGCTTGAACATCTCGGCCTCACGGTCGAGCCGATGCTTGCCCGCGTACGCCGCGGGGCGCCGCCGGGTACCGTGCGTCCCCGCAGCCACCTTGTGCTGCGGGTGACAGATGGTGATGACCGCGTCTGGCATGCTGACGTTGGCCTCGGGCTCGGGACACTGCTTGACCCGATCCCGTTTGGACCGGACGGCGCTGACGCCCACGAGCAGTCCGGGTGGAGCTTTCGGGTGATCGAGGAGGGCCCCGAGCTGGTTCTTCAGACACTCGGTGACGGGTCATGGTCCGACGTGTACGTCTTCTCCCCGCAGCCGGTCCCGCGCATCGACATCGAGACGAGCAACTGGTGGACATCCACTAATCCGCAGTCGCCGTTCGTGTTCGGGCTGATCGCGGCCGTCCATCACCCGGACGGCAGCCGCGAGTCGATCAGTGATTGGAGTGGACCGCTTGAGCTGAGGGTGCAGTCGCCCGGCGACACCCAGGTCTCCCAGCCGCCACGCGAAGCGATCCCGGAACTGTTGGCCGAGCGCTTCGCTCTATCGGGATTCGTGCTCGATGGGGACGGTCGCGTGCGGTGAGACGCTAGGAACGACCCACACGGGCTCAGCGTGCTGGACCGCAAAAGGACCGCAGCCGATCGTCAGGCGCAGCAAGTAACGCTCGATACTGTCTAGGTCGCTGGCTGTTGATCGCGTGAGATAGGCGCTCAAGACTTTGCGCTGTCGAAGGGTTGGAAAGCCATCGCGTCAGGCCCGTCCCCCGAGACTTAACGGGGCCCGGCGGGGCGGAGGTGAATAGTAGGATCGCGGCCGTGCCGTTCACGCTCAGGAACCTCAAGGAAGATCTGGAGGATCTCGGGTCCAACTTCGACGGCGCACCGGACCTGGAGTTTCGCCACGCAAGCAAGGCGCTCGAGCTCGAGCAGTGCGGGCTTTGCTACCAGCGCATCCCGCCCGACTATCGCTTCCCATACGGCCACACACATAAGGAGCAGGAGGAGATCTATGTGGTTGTGCGCGGGAGCGGGCGGATGAAGCTCGACGACGAGATCGTCGAGGTCAAGGAGTGGGACGTGGTTCGCGTCCCACCCGGCACGTGGCGAGGCTACGAGGGCGGGCCGGAGGGCCTCGAGATCCTCGTCTTCGGTGCACCCAACCTCGGCGAGAATCCGCGCGACGACGTGGACGGTCAGCGCGGCTGGTGGGCTGACTAGCGCCCGGTCATTTTTTGGGGGGGCTCGCGGTACAGGGTCCAAGCGGGAGTATGCGACTCGGCGCGACGGACTTCTGCTCCACGTCCGATTCGTCAGTGCCTGACTTGAGTGCCGAGGCGCCGGCTTCTGATCGAAATGAGCGCTCCCGCTTGCTGCTCATCGTCCAACGTGCGGTCGCGAGGCGAGTGGCGCTCGTGACGTGCCAATCTGCGCATGTGCCAGACATTCGGCCGATAGCCACATCGCGCGAGAAGCAGCTGACCCTGCTCGCAGCCGTGCTCGGTACGAGCGTCGTGTTCCTCGACGCGACTGTGACCAGTGTCGCGTTGCCCGCGATTCGAGACGACCTCGGTGGCGGCCTGGCGGGCCAGCAGTGGGTGACGAACGCGTACCTGCTGACGCTCGGGTCGCTGTTGCTGATCGGTGGCTCGCTTGGAGATGTGTTCGGTCAGAAGCGCGTGTTCTTGGTTGGCGTTGCCGGGTTCGGTTTCACTTCGGCTCTCTGTGCGGTCGCGTCGTCGATCCCCGAGCTATGCGTGTTTCGTTCGATGCAGGGAGCGTGCGCGGCGCTGGTGACGCCTACCGCATTGGCGGTGATCATCCACGTGTTTCCCGAGGACGAGCGGGCCAGGGCGATTGGGACATGGACCGCGCTCAGCTCGATCGTCGGGGTTATCGGGCCGTTCATCGGGGGAGTGTTGATTGCTGCCGGCTCGTGGCGCCTGATCTTTCTGCTCAATGCGCCGCTCGTACTCGTGACAGTGACGCTGATTGCTCGCGGTGTGCCTTCGGGAGCGAGCGCTGGGTCCGCAGAGCGTCTGGACTTCCCTGGGGCCCTCTTGGCGGCGATCACGCTCTCGGGTTTGGTGTTCACTGTGACCGAGGAGCCGGCGCGCGGATGGAGCACCCTGGTTATCGGCTCGCTCGTGGCAGGGATTCTGGGAGCCATCGCGTTTGTTGCGCGCGAGGCGCGAGCTCGGGCGCCGATGCTCCCACTGAGCCTGTTTCGCGAGCGCAACTTCACGATCGGAAATCTGGCGACATTGACCGCGTACCTGGGGCTGGGGGGTGTGATCTTTCTGCTGCCTGTGTTTCTGCAGGAGGTCAGCGGCTACAGCCCCGTTCAGGCGGGGCTTGCGCTCCTGCCGGTCACCTCGCTGGTAATCGTGCTCTCCCGCCGCTTCGGCGCACTCGCCGACCGCATCGGGTCGCGGGTGCTGATAAGCCTCGGGGCTCTGGTTGCCGCAGGCGGCCTGTTGCTCTTGGTGCGTGTCGATCAGCGCGCCGATTACCTCAGCGAGGTCCTGCCGGCGCTGCTCGTGTTCGGGTTGGGACTCGCGATGCTTGTCGCGCCGTTGACCGCCACGGTCCTTGGGGCAGTGCAGGAGGATCACGCCGGCGTCGCAGCGGCGGTGAATACGACGCTCTCACGCGTCGCACAGCTTTTCGCGGTAGCGGTGCTGGGAGCCGTCGTCTCGCTCGCGTTTGCCAGTCACGTCGACGCGACGCTAGGGCGGACCGCGCTCGATTCCGGCAGCCGCGCGGCGATCAGCCGCGCCAAGCGACAGCCTCTCGGCTCGCCCAACCTAGTTGGCGTGGCCCCCGGTGAGCGGGTTCTCCTACGAGCGACCTTCGAGGACGCGTCCGTGCATGCCTTCCGTGTCGCGGACACGATCGCAGCGGTGCTTGTGGCCAGTGGAGGTCTGATCGCGCTCGCCGGGATCCGTAATCCCCGTCGTAAGGTGGCCGCCGAGCTGTGTCCAGCCGGGGCGCTCTGCGGAGCCAGCCAAGAACTCGTCCATGCTCGCCAAGATCGACGCTCGGACCGGGGTTTCGTGGACCACACGGTCGAAATTCCATCACCGGAGGTGGCCCCGTGAGCGAGACATCCTCCATCCGCCGCGACTTGCATCGCTCCGTCGCCGCTCGCTCCGCCGGTCCGCGTTCAGGGAGCGGTACGAGGACCGCGCCTCCAATGACGAGCGGATCGGCGCCGTCGTGCTCGCTGTGCTCGGATGGGAGCAGGTAGTCCACGACATGACCGAGCACGCCGAGGGTAGCTAGCTGGGCATCAGCTCGACGTCACCGGACGCCATCCCTCTGGCGAGATCAGGCGCTTGGTCATCGAGTGCAAGGACTGGGCGAAGACGTCGGCAGGACACCCTCGATCACTTTATTTGGCGTGCTCGCCCAGGTAGACGCCGACGCCGGTGCCGTGCTGACGACGAAGGGCATACTACGCAGGCAGCGATGAGGCTGCTCGCTTAAGCTCTCCACGCTCAATCACGCGCTCCACAAGGAAGCCGGCTTGCTCTGTCGCGGCTAGGGCTCGCAGGTCGCTGCTCGTGAGTGGTCGATAAAGGACGCGATACTCGCCACGACGGAGGCGCAGCCACGGTGTGCGTCCGGTCAGGGGCTTGATGTCGAGGTTCGCCGGCTGGGGCTCGGTGGCGAGGTCATGTTCGAGCAGGTCGAGCAGTCGCTTGCGGCTCTTGGGGTCGATGCGCCGTAGGTCGCGCAGCGCACGTTTGGATAGCTCGACGCGGTACATCCAGAGAGAGCCTGGCGGCTAATGAAAGCTGGAGGGCTCGTCTGTTTCGAGTTCTGTGCGCGCCTTCGCAAGGGACACTGTTTCGCCGGCGGCCAGTTCGACATCAGCAGCTGCCATGCCGTCAACGAACTGGGGTGCGTGGGCAAGCACAAAGTCCTCGAACTCCTCGGAGTCAACGGGGAGCATGTATACGACTGGTCGCCCACGCCGGGTGACCAAGGTCGGCTCCTTGTTTTGCTCGATGTCGTTGATGATGGAGCTTGCGTGTCTGGCAAGCTCACGGACCCCGATTGTGCTCATCCTCGTGATCCTAGCATGTGCATATCAATGTACGTACAAGCTTAGCAGCTCGTTTGGCTTGGTACAGCGCACGGATGTTCAACATGGCATACGCCGGGTCTCGGGAAGCCAGGAGCCCGGTATGGGGCGGTCTGGAGGCCCGCAAATAGACCGTACCTAGGCTCCGTTCAGCAAGTTTCTCGAGAAAGACGTGCATTCCACGCGCCGATTTGCCACTCTAGTGTGAAGTCCGTCCGCGAAAGGAGAACCCATGCCCGATTACGCACCCGGAACCCCGTCCTGGGTTGAACTTGCCTCACCAGACACCGACGCCGCCGCGAAGTTCTACGGCGAGCTGATGGGCTGGAGCACAACCGATCCGGGCGGCGAGGAGACCGGCGGGTACCGCATGTTCCAGCTGCAGGACAAGAACATCGCGGGTCTCATGGGCCACATGCAGGAGGGCCAGCCCACCGCGTGGGCGACCTACGTAAGCGTCGCCGATGCCGAGGAGACGGCCGGGAAGATCAAGGCGGCCGGTGGCAGCGTGATGGTTGAGCCCATGGATGTGATGGACATCGGACGGATGGCGGTTTTCACCGATCCAACTGGAGCCGTGTTCGGCGTCTGGCAGCCGAAGAGCTTCACCGGCGCCGACCTCGTCAACGAGCCGGGCTCGCTCTGCTGGAACGAGGTGCTCACCCGTGACGCGGACACAGACAAGGCGTTCTACTCGGCCGTCTTCGGTTGGCAGGGACGTCCCCCCGCGTTCGAGGGCGCGCCGACGACTTATACGGTTTGGGAGCTGGGCGGGAAACAGGTCGGGGGCATGATGCAGATGACCGACGAGTATTTCCCGGCTGAGATCCCGCCGCATTGGGGCGTGGTCTTCGCGGTAGCCGACTGCGACGCCATCGTCACGAAGGCCCGCGCGCTCGGGGCGACCGTCACGAACGAGCCGATGGACATGCCGATCGGACGCTTCGCCGGCCTGATCGATCCTCAGGGAGCTGCGTTCACGGTGATGCAACCGGCGCCGACTGCTTGATCGGCTTCCCGACGCCCGGTGGCGCGGGGGAGTGAGGCGTCAGTGGCGGGGCTCATCCGAGCGGGACCGGAATCAACAGCACACAGCCTACGCTCGATGGGCGTGCCGCTCAACCACAGGCTTCGATCTATGTGAGCGCTTTGTTGAGCGCGTCCGCCCATCTATACGGGGGCGCCCCACGGTGCTCGGCGCAGGACTGGACGATGCTCGGGTTGTAAAATCAGGTGGGATGTTTCCGATGGCCGTCTCGCCTCCGATGGGATGGCCGTCTCGCCTGAGAACCTCTTTCAAAATAGGCGGTGCGGTGGGGCGTTCATGGATCAAGCTCGTCGGCGCCGTGTGTCCAGGGGCGTCTGAACCGCCTCCATCGGCGGGAGTGTCGCGACCGAGAAATCGCAGCTCACCGCGGCGACCTCGTCGGGGACGGCGGCGAGGTTGACGTTCGTGGAGAACCCCATCGCGGCGTCGATCGGGCGGAAGAAGTCGTCAAAGTGACTGGCCACGATCACGCGCGGCTGCAGCCGGGGCAGGATCCGTGCCCAGTAGTCGCGCGTGAAGCTGCGCCCGGCGACGCCGGCGAGGAACACGTCGACGCCGCCGGGGGGGAGCGCGTCGTCGACCAGATTCGCGCTGCCCTGGTGGTAGAAGGTCATCCCCGCTACCTCGATGTGGATGCCCCACACCTGACCGCACCTGTAGGCCGACGGCGAGAGGGCGTCGAGATGCTCGCACGTCAGCTCACCGTCAAAGGGGACCGCGAAGCCGAGCAGCAGCTTCGAGTGCAGGCTCGGCACGAACGCGACGGTGAACGGTCCGAGCTCGTAGTGACGGTTGGGCTCGACCTGCACGGCGCGCTCGCCGACCCCGTGGAGTCGCATGAGGTTGACCAGCGAGCTCGAACCGTAGGCCGAGCACTCGTGACGGCGTGCGATCTCCGGGACGTCGATCGCGTGGTCGAAGTGGGTGTGGCCCACGAGCACGCCGGCAATCTGGCCCGACGGTCGTAGGTAGCGCTCGTGGAGCGCCGGGTTCGCCAGCGCGGGCGTGCGGCGGATGACGCTTGACAGCGGAACGCGCGAGAGGTAGGGGTCGATGTAGATCGTCTGTCCCTCATAGCTCAGGCGGTAGCCCGCGACACCGAGCCATTCGAGCTCGAGCCCCCGCGCCAGCTCGAGCGGCCTGCTCGCAAGCTCGCGCATCGCATCGGCGTCGTTGCGCTCCCGCTCCCCGCGGTTGGTCGAGAAGCGGGCGAAGCTCGCGATGTGGTGGATGAGGTCCGGCACCGCGACGATCTCAGCCTTTGAAGCTCGATGCCCCGCGGTCGCCGAACGGGTCGTCGCGCTCGCGCACCGTCTCGCGGAAGCCGGCCTGCGCGGCGCGTCGCTGGAACGCGTAACCCTCGGCCGTGTGGCGGGCGATGCCGTCGAAGACCGTGCCCAGGATCTGGGTGGTGTGCAGACCTCTGGCCATCGTCTCCTGATTCACGAGCAGCTTCATCATCGCCAGCTGATTGATCGGCATCCGTGCGATCCGCCGCACGAGGATCTCGGTGCGTTCGTCGAGCTCGGCCGCGGGCGGGGCCTCGATCGCCAGCTCCCACTCCAGCGCCTCCGCACCGGAGAGGCAGTCGCCGGTGAAGAGCAGTCGCTTGGCTCGCTGCGGCCCCAGGCGGTGCGCCCACATCGACGTCGTCGGCGAGCCCCAGACGCGCGCCGGCGGATAGCCGATCTTCGCATCGTCGGCGATCACGAGCAGGTCCGAGCAGAGCGCCATGTCGGTGCCGCCGGCGACGCAGAACCCGTGCACCTTGCAGACCACGGGCTTGGCACAGTGGAACAGCGACATGAACGCCCGGACGTTGCGGCCCATCATCGCGTAGTCCACCATCGGGTCCCACGTGCCGTCCGGATCGTGGTTGGCCGCGATCACCGCGGGGTCGAGCGGCGAGCCCTGCGGGGCCTCGCCGCCGAGCCTGGACATGTCGCGTTCGGCGCTCTCGACGAGGTCGTACCCGCCGCAGAACCCCTTGCCGTTGCCCGCGAGGAGCAGCACGTGCACGGCCGGGTCGAGGTCTGCCCGCTCGACGCACGCGGCGAGCTCATGGATCAGCGTCGGCGTCAGCCCGTTGCCGCGCTCCGGGCGATCAAGCGTGATCCGGGCGATCCGGTCGCCGACCTCATAGGTCATCGTCTGCAGATCGCTCACTCAAGGACCCCGGCTTGCGCTCGTCAGGTTTACGGCTGGCTCATGCGGGAGAGTAGCGACACTCCAAGCGGCGCGTTCGAGATCGCCGCGGTCGATGATGCGCTTCGCGAAGAGGTCGCTCGTCCGCAGCTGACGACGGTGGAAGGCGGTTACCTCTCCTCTCCACCTCCAATTTATACCCGAGAGGGGGGCTTGTTTCAAGCCCGAATCGTGCCGCATAATTGCCCGCCGCAGACCAGAACCTACGGAAATGGGAGAGCTGAATGCATGTGTTGTTGACGACGTGCAGGTTGCGCGGGGACGTCGAACCGATGATGGGACTCGCGGTGCAGTTGCGGACACTCGGCGCGGAGGGGTGGCTATGAGCGAGCATGCGGTGGTGATCGCCGGAGGCGGTCCGGCGGGGATGATGCTGGCGGCTGAGCTGGCACTGGCGAAGGTCGACGTCGCGGTCATCGAGCGGCGTCCCGATCACGTGCTCGTCGGCTCACGGGCCGGCGGCTTTCACTCGCGCACGATCGAGGTGCTCGATCAGCGTGGGATCGCTGATCGGTTCCTCGCGGAGGGCCAGGTGGCTCAGGCCGCGATATTCGGCACGAACGTGTTGGACATGAGCGACTTTCCGACACGTCATCCCTACTCGCTCGGGATCTGGCAGAACCAGATCGAGCGGATCATGGCCGCCTGGATCGCCGAGCTGCCGGTGCGGATCTATTACGGGTGTGAGGTGACGGGCTTCGCGCAGGACGACACCGGCGTCGACATCGAGCTGGCCGATGGCCAGTCGCTGCGGGCGCAGTATCTCCTCGGGTGCGACGGAGGGCGCAGCCTGATCCGCAAAGCAGCCGGCATCGAGTTCCCCGGGTGGGATCCGACGAGGAGCAGCCTGATCGCCGAGGTCGAGATGGCCGACGAGCCGGAGCTTGGTGTCCGCCGCGATGACAAGGGCACCCATGGCATCGGCAGGTTGGAGTACGAGATCCGCGACGGAAAGGTGGTCTACATGGATAGGGGACCGGTGCGGGTCGTCGTGACAGAGCAGCAGCTCGGGCCCAGCAGCGAGCCCACCCTACGCGATCTGAGCGAGGCGCTCAGCGCCGTCTACGGCACCGACTTCGGAATCCACAATCCCACGTGGATCTCCCGGTTCACCGACATGACACGTCAGGCGGCCGCCTACCGCGCGGAACGCGTTCTCCTTGCCGGCGACTCGGCGCACGTGCACTACCCGGCGGGTGGACAGGGTCTCAGCCTCGGTGTGCAGGATGCGGTGAACCTGGGATGGAAGCTGGCTCAGGTGGTCAACGGGACCTCCCCGGAGATCCTCCTAGATACCTATCAGGACGAGCGCCACCCGGTCGCTGCCCGAGCGCTTCAGCACACGATGGCTCAGACCACGCTCCAGCGCCAGGACGAGCGCATGAAGGCCCTGATCGATGTCGTCTCGGAGCTGGCGAGCATGGACGAGCCTCGCAAGCACCTCGCCGGGATCATCTCCGGGCTGGACATTCATTACGACCTCGGCGAGGGACACCCGCTGCTCGGACGCCGCACGCCCGATCTGGACCTCGTGACCGCCGATGGCCCGCTCCGAGTCTTCGAGCTGCTGCACGACGCCAAGCCGGTGCTGCTCAACCTCGGTGAGCCCGGCGGCTTCGACATCGCTCCATGGGCCGACCGCGTCCAGCTGATCGACGCGAGCTATAAGGGGGAGTGGGAGCTCCCGGTGCTCGGCGCGGTCACCGCTCCCACCGCCGTCCTGATCCGGCCCGACGGATATGTTGCCTGGGTCGGAGAGCCAGCCGACCCCGGCCTGCCTCACGCGCTAACCACCTGGTTCGGACCACCGTCCACGGCGTAGCGCAACAGCCGCAAGATTGACCTGCAAGGAGTTCTGATCGACCTGACGAGCGCTTCGGCGATCGTCACCGCGGCGCTTTGACGCGACGGCGGACATGGTCGCGCTCGCTCGCAACAGGCTGGGTGATCGCGCCGAGGTATGGTGCCAGGACGCGCTGGACCTTGACCTGGACGAGCCTGCAGACGCGATCTTCTCGACGGCCACGCTGCACTGGGTCACCGACCACGAGCGCCTCTGGGCACGACTCGCCAGGGCGTGCAGTGGCGACGAGCTAGTGGACGCGCCTGTGCGCTGAGGTCCTGGCGGGCATGCCAACGATCTGTGTGTCGAGAAATGCGCGCAGCTCGAACACGCGCAGTTCGGGCGAGGGACGCTCACTCATTCGCTGTGGACCTGATTGGTCAGCGTCCCGAGCCTGTCGATCTCGACTTCGACGGTATCGCCGTGGTGCAGGAAGCGTCCTTGGGCTGCGCCGACGCCTGCTGGAGTGCCGGTGGCGATAATGTCGCCAGGGAGCAGGGTGATCGTGCGCGAGAGCCACGCGACGAGATCGGCCGGCCCGAAGATGAGGTTCGATGTGCTGCCTTGCTGCAACATTTCCCCGTTGACTCGGGTTCGCAGTCCGAGGTTCCCGAGATCACCTGCCTCATCGAGGGTGACGAGGGCAGGGCCGCAGGGCGCGAAGGTGTCAATCGCCTTGCCGCTTGTCCACAGCGGGTTTTGGAGTTGCAGGTCACGAGCGCTCACGTCATTGAAGGGCATCGCGCCGGCAATGCAGGAGAGCGCTTCCTCCGTGCTGACGTTCTTGGTGGGGCGGCCGATCACGAGTGCAAGCTCCGCCTCGTAATCGACGTACTCGGCGTGGGCGGCGGGCAGGATGATCGGCTGGCCGCTGCCGGTGAGCGAGTTGGTGAACTTAGCGAACCACATCGGAGCGGCCGGTATCTCCTGACCCGTCTCCTCTGCGTGGTCGCGGTAGTTCAGGCCGATGCAGATGATCTTCTGCGCGTCGGGGATCGGTGCGCATAGCGTCGCGTCCGCGAGCGAGATTCGCTCATCGGTGTTCTCGGCGTGTGCGGCAAGCTCGCGCAGCCCATCGCCGTCGAGTGCTTCGAGCAGCCCACGAACGGTCGATGCCGGCGTGTCGAGGGCGCTCACTGGGACGAGCCCATCATCGACCTGGATTGCTGCGGTTGGTCCGGTTGTGGTTTGGCAGCTGAGAAGTCTCATGGCGGTTCAGCCCTCGGTTGGTGGCTCAGCTGGGCTCAGTTCGCCGGCGAATCTGTTGTACTCAAATGTGCTGTGGCGCATTCCGGTTCGCATCTCGCGTCGGGTCATCGACAAACTGGGCAGGCACAATAGAGCGATGCGGTGTTGCAACGGTTTCACGTATCGACCCGCAGCTCGGCGAAATACAAAGAGCTGTGTGTGCATCTGCCTGCTTCGTGAAAGACAAGGACTGTGAGTCCTGTCTGCTGCGTGAAATACAAGGGCCGTGTGTCTGTCTGCTTCGTGCATCTGACCTCTGAACCGGCTCACCAAGATCAGCCCTCGAGTGATTCCGATCTCTCCAGCCACGATGTCTCGAGTGCTCCGCGCTCAGCGACGACCTGTCCCAGCTCGGACTGCAGCGCCACCAGCCGGGCATGGTCGGTCGCGGCGGCTGCCATCTGCTCGTTCAGTGTCATCTCGCGCTCCAAGAGCCGCTCGATCGTCTGCTCCAACCGCTTGAGCTCCCGTTCGGAGCGTTCGGCCTGCTTGCGTGCCGCTCGTATCTTCGTTCCGGGGGAGACATCCTCCGCTTGCAAAGTAGAACTGGAGTGGTCTTCCCCGGCGGCCTGGCGTTGCTCGATGTACTGGTCGATTCCTCCAGGGAGATGATGTATCTCACCGGTCGCGGTGAGCGCATGGACGTTGTCGCAGACTCGCTCGACGAAGTAGCGGTCGTGGCTGACCACCACGAGTGTGCCGGGCCAGCCGTCGAGCAGATCCTCGAGCGCCGTCAGGGTATCGATGTCCAGGTCGTTGGTCGGCTCGTCCAGGAGCAGGACGTTCGGCTCTCCCATGAGCAGCCGCATCAGCGCCAGCCTCCGACGCTCTCCACCGGATAGATCTGCGATCGAAGTACGCGCCTTCTCGCCGCGAAAGCCGAAGCGATCGCACAGCATCGTCGCTGTAATCTCCTGTCCGTCGCTGAGCGTTGCGTGGCCACGCACCTCCTCCAATGACTCGAGCACGCGCAGGTGCCCCGGGAGCTCGACGGTGTCCTGTGAGAGGTGCGCGATCCGGACCGTCGCGCCGTGCTCGACGCGACCCGACGTCGGCTCGAGCTCTCCGGACAGGATCTTCACGAGCGAGGTCTTGCCCGATCCGTTCACCCCGACGATCGCGACGCGATCGCCCGGCCCGAGTCGCCACGTCACCCCACGCAGCAGCTCTCTGGAACCGAGCGTGAGCGACACCTCAACGGTATCCAGCACCTTGTTTCCCAGGCGCGAGGTCGCGAAACGGAGCAGCTCCGCACGATCGCGTGCCTCGGGCTCGTCGGCGATCAGTGCGTTGGCGGCGTCGATCCGGAACTTCGGCTTGCTCGTACGCGCCGGTGGACCGCGCCGCAGCCACGCGAGCTCCTTGCGCAAAAGCTGTTTGCGTCGGCCAGCTCGTGAGGACTCCTGGCGGTCGCGCTCTGCGCGGGCGAGCACGTATGCGGCGTAGCCCCCCTCGTATTGATGGACCGCTCCGTCGGAGAGCTCCCAGGTAGCGGTGCACACGGCGTCTAGAAACCAGCGGTCATGGGTGACTGCAAGCATCGAGCCCCGACGTGTCGCCAGATGGCGGGCCAGCCAGTCGACTCCTTCGATGTCCAGGTGGTTCGTCGGCTCGTCCAGAAGCAGCAGCTCGGGCGCGTCGAGCAGCAGCCGCGCCAGGGCGATTCGCCTACGCTCGCCTCCCGACAGGCCCGCTATCGGTGTATCGAGGCCCTCCGAGAACAGTCGCAGCCTCACGCCACCCATGAGCCCGTCGAGCACGCTTCGAAACGCGCTGTCCCCGGCCCATTCGTGCTCGGCGCGCCCGCCGACGAGCGTCTCACGAATCGTTTGATGCTCGTCAAGCTCATCATGCTGCCCTAGCAGTGCGACCTCCACATCGCCGGTCCGAGTGAGCGTTCCGGCGTCTGGCAGCTCGACACCGGCGATCAGACGCAGAAGGGTCGACTTGCCGTTTCCGTTTCCTCCCACGATGCCGATACGCTCGCCCGCCGATACCCCGAGCGTGATGTCGCGCAGCACCCGTCGGCTTCCGTAGCCCTTCTCGACGGTCTTCAGGTTCAAGAGGTTGCGGGCGGTGGGCATCCGGTCCTCATCCTGGCGGATCGTCACTTATGACCCGCACCCACCATCGTCGCTTGCTCGCCGTTTTGCTAGAGGTCAAGCTTCATCACTGGCTCGCCACGGGCAAGACAGACACGGTGGCGAGTCGGGGCGATCCGACGTCGATCACCACACAAGAGCGCGCAATGAGCTATTCGAACTTTGGGGCGGTCCATCCCGGCAGAATGTCCGGCGGCCCGTCGCTCACGCGTTCGGGAAATTGGGCTGGGCGCTTCTGCAGAAACGCGGTGATCCCCTCGGTCGCGTCGGCGGACTGGCCGCGGTAGAACATCCCCCGCGAGTCTGCGCGATGGGCGAGCATCGGATGCTCGGCGCCGAGCATCGTCCACAGCATTCGCCGGGCGAGCGCGACCGAGACCGGCGCGGTGTGCTCGGCGATCTCCCGCGCGATGTCGCGGGCCGCGTCCAGCAGCTCTCCGGAGGGGTGCAGGCTGCGCAGCAGCCCGCCGTCGAGCCCCTCCTGGGCGGAGAACACCCGGCCCGTGGCGACCCACTCCATCGCGCGGCTGATGCCGACGATGCGCGGCAGGAACCAACTTGAGCACGCCTCCGGGACGATGCCGCGGCGGACGAACACAAATCCCATGCGGGCGTCGTCGGCCGCAAGGCGGATGTCCATCGGCAGCGTCATCGTCGCCCCGACGCCCACGGCGGGACCGTTGATCGCGGCGATGACGGGCTTCGTGCAGGCATATATCCGCAGCACCACCACGCCTCCGTTGTCGCGCGGCACGAGTCCTGCGTCTGCGTCCTCACGCTCGCGATAGTCGAACGTCTCACCGCCGCCGGCGAGGTCGGCGCCCGCGCAGAACGCGCGGCCTGCGCCGGTGACGATCACGACGCGTACCCCATCATCGCCATCGGCTTGATCAAACGCCTCGATCAGCTCTTGGGCCATCGTCGGTGTCCACGCGTTGAGGCGCTCGGGACGGTTCAACGTGATGGTGAGGATCTGCTCTGAGACCTCAGTGGTGATCTGCTCGAATGCCACGGAAGCTAAGCGCTCTTCGTCATTTGCCGCTCAGGTGTGATGCGTACGACATCCCACACAAGTCCCACCTGCTCCAGCGCAGAGATCAGCCACCCGGAGGGATCCAGCTGCCACCAGCGCAGCCCATGGCGCGCGGAGGTTGGGAACGCATGATGATTGTTGTGCCATGCCTCTCCGAGCGTTGGCAGCGCGAGCCACAGCAGGTTTCGCGACTCGTCGTTTGTCTCATACTTGCGTTTTCCAAAGTAGTGGCAGAGCGAGTTGATCGAGAACGTTGCGTGATGCAGGAACAGGATGCGCACCGCACCGCCCCACAGCAGACCCGTGAGCCCACCCACGATCGAGCCCGTCAAGACCCAGCCCAGGGCGAATGGAAACGCGAGCCCCGCCAGCACCCACACCAGAAACGTGCGATCTATGAACTTCACGACTGGGTCGGCGATCAGGTCCTTGGCATAGCGTTCTTCATTTGCCAGTGCGCCCCCGGCGAATATCCAACCCATGTGTGCATGGAACAGACCACGCAGCGCTCCGCTCCAGCCGCTGCCGTGATCGACGTGGGGGCTGTGCGGATCTCCCGGTCGGTCTGAGTATTGATGGTGCTTGCGGTGGTTCGAGACCCACTCGATCGCGGGGCCCTCGATCGCGGCTGAGCCCAGGGCGGTGAACAGCGCTCGCATCGGCGCGCTGGTCTTGAAACTGCGGTGTGTCAGCAGACGATGAAATCCGACGGTGATGCCTACGCCGGTCAGCGCATATGTGGTCGCGAGCACGACCAGATCGGACCAGTGCAGCGCTCCACCCCACATCTGCCACATGGCGAGCCCCAGCAGTCCGAGTGGCACGATCATCACGACCAGGTTGGCGATCCGATCGATCGTTTCGTGCTCTCCCCCGACCATCTCCTCACCGCTTGCGATGTTCTCTCCGATCCCAGGACGCATCTCGTCTGCCTGCTTGGGGGCCATGGCCACCCCTTTCCGGCCGCGCGCTCGGGCGGTCCGACCGAGCGCACTTCCAAAGGTGTCTACCCGAGCGTACTCCTCGTTGCGGCCGATGTTGCGACCGTTTGTGGGATAAGCTGCGATCTGAGTCGCGGACTAATCTTGTCAGTGATGCTTTTTTCTTCTTTCTCATAAGCGATCCTCTGGAGACAATTCATGAAGCGACTTATCCTGCCCGCCCTGACCGCGAGCGCTCTGTTTGCCATCGGTGGCACGATCGCCGTGGGTTCCGCCGTCGCGGCGACCTCGACGCTCCCCACCCTCTCGATCGCGATCACCAAGTCCTCGATCACGGTCGCAGGCGCCACGCAGTCCGGCGCAGTCAACGTCGTCTCGACCGCAACGGGCGTCAAGGAAGCAAGCGTGATCCTGTTTCGCTTGAAGCCTGGCGCGACCTTCGAAGAAGTCGAAGCCGCCATTCAGAAGGCTCACGGCGACACCAACGTTACGAGCAAGTACGGCTCGATCGTGTTCGACGGGGAAGTGACTCCTGGTCAGAGCAACGAAGCCCAGACATACCTGCAGCCAGGTCAGTACGTTGCCGTGGTCCCCGGCGGAGAAGGCCAGGGGTCCAAGGCGCACGCGCTCTTCACGGTGACCGCTGCCGCATCCCCCGTCGCGTTGCCGACGCCCGAAGCCACGATCCGCTCGATCGAGTTCGGTTTCCGTGGGCCGAGCACACTGCACGACGGCGAGCTTGTTCGCTTCGAAAACGAAGGCTTCCTCGTGCACATGGACGTTGCGGCGCCTGTCAAGAACATGAAGGCCGCCAGGCAAGCCGTCAAGGACCTGCTCGCTGGCAAGGAAAAGGCGGTTGAAAAGCTGATCGTCGGACCGCCGGCCGGTTTTGCCGGGCCGATCTCACACGAAGCTTTTCAGCAGGAGACGATCACCGCCAAGCCCGGTATCTACGTCGAGGTGTGCTTCATGGACACCCAGGACGGTCGCAGCCACAGCGTGCTCGGTATGGAGCGCATCATCCGCATCGTGAAGTAGCGGCAGCATCGAGCGCCGTGCATAGCGGCGTCGAGCCCTGTTCGCAGATGATGGCCGAGCGGGTGACTTCAACACCCGCTCGGCCGTTGGCCTCGGCTTGACCCGACACAGAGCACAGCGTTACGGAGGTGGCTTCACTCGACGGCTTACGTCGAGATGGTGAGGTCCCGTCGTCTCGATCCGTGAACCACTACCGTTCGGGGGGAGCCATGGCGGTCAGCAACACCACTGGCGGACAATCGAGGAACCTGATCCTCGCGGCGATGATCTTCGCCGTTGCGATGACGTTCATCGATCAGACGATCGTGTCGATTGCCGCGCCCGAAATCCAAAAGGAGCTCGGCCTGACAAGCACCGGCACGCAGTGGGCGATCAATGCCTACTTGCTGTCGCTCGCCGCACTTTTCGCCTTTGGCGGACGACTGGCCGACACGGTCGGTCATCGCAAGATGGTGACGCTCGGCGTGATCGTGTTCGCCGGAGCGTCGGCGATGTGTGGTTTGACACCGAAGGGAAGCTTTGCCGAGGCGTGGATCGTGACGTTCCGGGTCATCCAGGGCGCCGGTGGGGCGATCATGTTTCCGGCTGCGCTTGCGATCGTGGTGCAGACGTTTGACTTGCACGAACGCGGGCGAGCATTGGCGGTCTTCTTCGGGATCGCCGGTGGCCTCACCGCGGTCGGCCCGATCCTCGGCGGTTATCTCACGCAGTGGACCTGGCGCGCCATCTTCTGGGTCAACATTCCCGTCGCCATCATCGCTCTTGTGCTGATCGTCATCTCCAAGCCGAGCACGCTGCACCGGCCGGCTCGGATGGACTACCGGGGCCTTGCTCTGATCGCCTCCGGCGTGGCCCTGAGCGTGTTCGGGTTTCAGCAGTCCTCCATCTGGGGATGGAGCAATCCCGGCACCTGGGCCTGCATCGTCGGGGGCGCCGCGCTGCTCGTCGTCTTTTACTTCGTGGAGCTCCGCACCTCCTCGCCGCTCATCGAAGTGCGCATCTTTCGCATCCGCCCGTTCCTGGTCGAGAACATCGTGCTCGGCATCGCGATGCTCGCGTTCATCCCCGTCTTCTTCTTCGCCAGCGAGTACGCCCAGATCGCGCTCGGCAAGACACCCTCGGAGGCCGGCCTGTACATCCTGTATTTCTTCATCGGCTTCGTCATCGCCGCGCAGATCGGCGGGCGGATGCTTGACCGGATCGGGGCCAAGCGCCCCGTCGTGCTTGGCTGCGCCATCAGCGCGGTCGGCTTCTGGCTGTGGGCCGGCAAGGTCACCGGCCTGGACTTCGACACCCAGCAGTGGTACATCATCATTGCCGGGGCGGGCATGGGGATGATGCTTGGTCCGGCTAGCACGGATGCCGTCAACCGTGCTTCCCGGCTCTCTTACGGTGAGGCATCCGGGATCACTCAGACCGTCCGCAACTATGCCGCCAGCCTGGGCCTCGCGATCCTCGGCACGCTCCTGGTCTCACAACTGCGCTCCCACATTGCCACCTCGCTGATCTCACAGGGCCTGCCCAGCGCGCGTGCACACGTCGAGGCATCCAGCATCTCCCAGTCCCGTGGCGGTAGCGGGGGCATCGCATCGATCCCCCACTTCGTACGGCTCGACTTCGCTTACGCCACTCGCTCCGTGCTGTATGTGATGGCGGTGATCATGGCCGCAGCGGCGATCGCGGGCCTGCTCGGTTTGCGAGCAGGAGCGCAGGATGAGGTGGTGGGGGAGGCTGATGCGGCGGATGCAACCGAGAACAGTGCCGAGACCGCGCGCGTTGCGATAGGCGGACAGTGACCGCCTGCAGCGGGTGCGCGGAATGACGACATCGCCCGAGCGGGAGCGCTCGAACCAGACGGGGGACGCGACGCGTCGCACCCGTCTGGCCAACGAGCGTACTTATCTGGCTTGGTGGCGAACGGGACTAGCCGCCTTGGCGGTCGGTCTTGGCGCCGGCAAGCTCGTTCCGGCGCTGACTCCCGGCGCGCAGTGGCCCTGCACGCTCGCGGGCATAGGCTTCGCGGTTGTCGGCGTTGTCTTCATCGGCTATGCGTTCGTGCGTCACCAGCGTGTCGAGCAGGCAATCTCCCGCGGCGAGTTCGCTCCACCGGAGGAGCATCTGATCGCAGCGCTGGCCATTGCCGGCGTGCTGCTCGGCCTGCTCGTGCTGGCGATCGTCGTGGCCGACAGCTGATATGTCTGCAGGTGCAGGCGGGGAGATCAAGGTCGAGCCTGATCTCGCTCCGCTCGAAGAGCTCCTGTCGATGCTCGACGAGTTCGACTTCTGGTTTCACATCATCGAGCCGTGACCGCCCGGGCCGCATGGGGTGACGCCCGCTGGGCCATCGCGGTAGCCTGCCCTGCCATGGACGAACGGCTGGTGTCGTATGCCTGATGGCGAGTACACGCAGCCGGCCGACGCGTTTGTCGTGTTCGGCATCACCGGCGATCTTGCGAAGGTGATGACTTTTCG
Organism: uncultured Solirubrobacterales bacterium; assembly: GCA_963705245.1. Taxonomy (GTDB): domain Bacteria; phylum Actinomycetota; class Thermoleophilia; order Solirubrobacterales; family Solirubrobacteraceae; genus Palsa-744. The sequence continues at coordinate 1,584,841 of OY970062.1, forward strand.
CTCGCTCTATCGGCTCGAGCGTCGCGGCCTTTTGAACTGTCCGGTCGTCGGTGTCGCGGGCGACGATTGGACGCTCGATCACCTGCGCGAGCACGCGCGCACATGTATTGAAGGCACCGGCGAGCCACTCGATCCAGCCGTGTTCGATCGTTTTGCTGCGCGCCTGTCGTATGTCAGCGGCGATTTCACCGACGCCTCCACCTACGAGCGCCTCGCGGCCACCATGGAGCACGCGCGCAGCCCGGTCTTCTATCTGGAGATTCCTCCCTTCTTGTTCGGGCCGGTGATTGGTCAGCTCGCGGCCGCCGGCCTGACCAAAACTGGTCGTGTGGTCGTGGAGAAGCCATTTGGCCACGATCTGGCCTCCGCACGCGCGCTCGCCACGGAAATCCACCAGTTCATCGAGGAGCCCCAGCTCTATCGCATCGACCATTTCCTCGGCAAGATGGGCACCGACGAGTTCCTGTACCTGCGCTTTGCCAACACGATGATCGAGCCGATCTGGAATCGCAACCACATCGCCTGTGTGCAGATCACGATGGCCGAGTCATTCGGGGTCGAGGATCGCGGGCACTTCTACGATCCCGTCGGCGCGCTGCGCGATGTGGTCGTCAACCATCTGATGCAGGTCGTCGCCGTGGCCGCGATGGAGGCGCCTGCGGGCGACGACGCCGAAACGTTCAAGGACGCCAAGTACGCAGTCTTTCGCTCGACTGCCACGGCCGATCCTGCGCACTACGTGCGCGGGCAGCACGACGGCTATCGCAACATCGACGGCGTCGCTCCGGACTCGACCACAGAGACCTACGCCGCCCTGCGCCTGGACATCGACAACTGGCGCTGGTCGGGGGTCCCGTGGTTCATTCGCACAGGCAAGCTGCTCCCAACCACGCAGACCGAGCTGCGCGTCGTCTTTCGCCATCCTCCGCGCCTGGGCTTCATGGAGCATGGTCATCGCCGCCCGGAGCCCGACCAGCTCGTCATCAAGCTGGATCCCGCGACTGGCGTGCAGGTGCAGCTCGACGCCCACCGCGGGGATGCCTCCGGCCCGCGGGCGATCACGCTCGACATGGAGTTCGCTGACGAGGGGGGAGAGGCTCCCACGCCCTACGAGGTGCTGCTGCTCGACGCGATGCGTGGCGACAGCACGCGCTTCACCCGTCAGGACGGGATCGAGGAGGCTTGGCGGATCTTCGCACCGCTGCTCGACTCGCCCCCGCCGGTTCACCCCTATGCGCCCGGCTCCTGGGGCCCGGAGGAGGCCAAGCGTCTCGTCTCCGGCCACGGGCCCTGGCATGGCCCGTGGGTGACGCCGTGACTCGCGCTGCCGCCATGCTCGCGCCCACGCCCACGCCGAAGTGGACCCGATGAGCTCGGCGGCGAAAGCCAAGCCCGCGGGGAAGTCCGCCGAGAAAACCGCGGCGGACGATCACGCCGAGCCTGCCATGCCCCAGAGCGCCGCGGCCCCCTCGCCGTTTCCCCCGATCGCCGACTACGCCTTCCTGTCCAACTGCCACACCGGCGCGCTGATCGCTCCCGATGGCGCGGTCGACTGGCTGTGCGTTCCCCGGTTTGATTCCCCCAGCGTGTTCGGCACGCTGCTCGACCGCCAGGCGGGGGCGTTCCGGTTCGCTCCGTTCGGCATCAACGTGCCCTCCGCCCGCATCTACGAGCCGGGCACGAACACGCTGCTGACGACCTGGAACACCCCGACCGGCTGGATGGCCGTGCGCGATGCGCTCACGCTCGGCCCCCGCCGCGGTGTGGACCTCGTCACGCCCCACACCCGGCCCCCGACCGACGAAGACGCCGAGCACCTGCTCGTGCGCGTGGCGATCTGCCTGGAGGGCGAGGTCGAGATCGAGCTGACCTGCGAACCGGTCTTCGACTATGGGCGCGTCCCCGCCACATGGTCGATCTCGCAGGAGGGCCACTGCGCCGACGCGACCGGCGCGGAGCTCACCGTGAGGCTGAAGACCGACATGACCGTCGGCGTCGAGGGCGACTGGGTCCGGGCTCGGCACGTGCTCAAACAGGGCGAGCAGATCTTCTGCGCGCTCTCCTGGGCCGGTGAGCTGCAGGCGCCCAGCGACATCGACGACGCCAACGCCCGCCTTGCCACCACCGCCCGCTACTGGCGCGGCTGGCTCGGGCGTGCGCGCTTGCCCGACCACCGCTGGCGCGAGGCGATCCAGCGCTCGGCGCTGGCGATCAAGGGTCTCACGTACATGCCTACGGGCGCGACCGTCGCGGCGCTGACGACGTCTTTGCCGGAGACGCCCGGGGGAGAGCGCAACTGGGATTACCGCTACACCTGGCTGCGCGACTCGACGTTCACGTTGCAGGCGCTGCATTATCTGAACCTCGACTGGGAGGCCGAGGAGTTCATGCAGTTCATCGCCGATCTGGAGCCCAACGCAGACGGGGCGCTGCAGATCATGTACGGGATCGACGGTCGCCGCGACCTGACCGAGTCCACGCGCGAGGACCTCTCCGGGTATGCGGGCGCGCGCCCGGTGCGGGTCGGCAACGGCGCGTTCGACCAGCGCCAGAACGACGTCTTCGGCGCGGCCCTGGACTCGATCCTGCTGCATACCCGTCGCAGCGAACGGCTGCCGCGCAGGCTGTGGCCGATCGTGCAGGCCCAGGCCAAATGCGCGACCGACGTGTGGCGTGAACCCGACCAGGGCATCTGGGAGGCGCGCGGCGCCCCTCAGCACTACGTCTCATCCAAGCTGATGTGCTGGGTCGCGATGGACCGCGCCGCCAAGCTCGCGGCGATGGCCGGCGACTCAGACCTGCAGTCCACCTGGGCCGCGACGGCGCAGGAGATCAAGGCCGACATCCTGGAGCACGGTCTCACCGACGCGGGCGTCCTGCGCCAGCACTACGACACCGACGCGCTCGACGCCTCGACCCTGCTGGCGGCGCTGTTCGGGTTCTTGGCGCCCGGGGACAAGCGCCTGCGCGCGAGCGTCCTGGCGATCGCCGACGATCTGACCGAGGACGGCTTCGTCCTGCGCTACCGCACCGACGAGACCGACGACGGCCTCTCCGGCAAGGAGGGCAGCTTCCTGATCTGCTCGTTCTGGCTCGTCTCTGCGCTGGCGGTCGTCGGCGAGGAGCAGCGCGCTCGCGACCTGATGGAAAAGCTGTTGAGCGTCGCCTCCCCGCTGGGGCTGTACGCCGAGGAGTTCGACACCTCCACCGGCCGGCACCTCGGCAACTTCCCCCAGGCGTTCTCCCATCTCGCGCTGATCGAGGCGGCCGCGCGGATCATCCTCGCGGAGCGCCTGGCGGAGCTCTCCTAGCCCACCCGAGCGGCCGGGGCGCGTCATGATTGCGTCGTGAGAGCGCTCGATCCGAGACTGCTCCGGTACGCGCGCAAGGCGACTCGCACGTTCCTGTTCGTCTCGGTCGCGCTTGGCTCGCTCGGCGCGCTGCTGATCGTCGCTCAGGCGTGGCTGCTCGCGGACGTCGTCGCGCGCGCGTTCATCGGCGGGGCTGGCCTCGCCGAGCTCCACGCCCCTTTGGCTGTTCTGTTGGCGGTCGTCATGGCTCGTGCAGTCCTGGCCTGGGCGGGCGAGCTCGCCGCGAGCCGGTCTTCGGCGCAGGCTAAGTCGCAGCTGCGCACGGCACTGCTGGAACGCGTCCCGGCGCTCTGCGCCGATAGCTCTCGCGCGCAGAGCACGGGCGAGCTCGCGATCCTCGCCACCCGCGGGATCGACGCGCTCGACGGCTACTTCTCGCTGTATCTGCCGCAGCTGCTCCTCGCCGTGATCGTGCCCGTCGTCGTGATCGTGGCGGTGCTGTCCGGCGACTGGATCTCGGCCCTGATCCTGGCGTTCACGATTCCGCTGATCCCGCTGTTCATGGCGCTGGTGGGCGCCACTACGCGCGAGCGCATGGACCGCCAGCTCGAGACCCTGGAGCGACTGGCGGGCCACTTCCTCGACGTCGTCGCGGGACTGCCCACGCTGAAGGTGTTCGGACGCGCGCGGGCGCAGGCGGCGGCGATTCGCGAGATCACCGAGCGCTACCGCACGACCGCGATGTCGACGCTGCGCGTCACGTTCCTGTCGTCGCTGATCCTCGAGCTCGTCGCGACGATCGCCGTGGCGCTCGTGGCGGTGGCGATCGGTCTGCGCCTGATGGACGGACAGCTCGACCTGCGCACCGCGCTGTTCGCGCTCGTGCTCGCCCCGGAGGCCTATCTGCCGCTGCGCCGGCTGGGCGCCAACTACCACGCGAGCGCCGAGGGCATGGCCGCCGCCGAGCGGGTATTCGCGGTGCTCGAAACGCTGTCAGTGCCCACGGGCGCGCGCACCGACGTTCCCGATCCGGCGGTCTCCGATCTGACGATCGACGGTCTGCGCGTCGCCTACCCCGGCCGCTCTGAGCCCGCGCTCGCGGACGTCTCGCTGACGGTGACGGCGGGGGAGACGCTGGCGCTCGTCGGCCCCAGCGGCTGCGGCAAGTCGACGCTGCTCGGTGTGCTCCTCGGCCTGCTCAGGCCCGATTCCGGCTCGATCCGGGTTGGCGGCATGGAGCTCGCCGAGCTCGACCCGGACGCGTGGCGCTCGCGACTGGCGTGGGTGCCGCAGCGACCGCACCTGTTCCACGCCTCGATCGCGGACAACGTGCGCATCGGTCGCCGTGAGGCGTCGGACGAGGAGGTCCGGACCGCGATCTCTGACGCCGGCCTCGCCGATGTCGTGGCCGACCTGCCGGCGGGGCTGGACACGGTCCTCGGCGACCGCGGCGCCGGGCTGTCCGCGGGTGAGCGACAGCGCTTGGCCCTTGCCCGCGCGTTCCTGCGCGACGCGCCCCTGCTCCTGCTCGACGAGCCGACCGCCGGCCTCGACGGCCACACCGAGCGGGAGATCGTGCAAGCCATCCGTCGACTCGCGCAAGGGCGCACGGTGGTGCTCGTCGCCCATCGACCGGCGCTCGTGGCGATGGCCGACCGGGTGCATTCGCTGGTGCCAGTGGAGGTCCTCGCGTGAGCACCCCGTCCCCGCTGGAGCAGGACCACGGTCCCCAGGCCCCGCTGCTGCGCACGCTCGCGATCGCTCGCCCTGCCGCCGGGCGTCTGGCGCTCGCGACGCTGCTCGGGGCGGGCGCGGTCGCCGCCGCGATCGGTCTGATCGCGACCTCGGCCTGGCTGATCTCGCGCTCGGCGCAGCGCCCGCAGGAGTCGGCGGTCGCGGTCGCGATCGTCGGCGTGCAGTTCTTCGCTCTCGCCCGCGGCCTGTGCCGCTACGCGGAGCGTCTGGTGGGCCACGACGCGGCCTTTCGCGTGCTCTCGGAGATCAGGGTCTCTCTCTACACGCGCCTCGAGCGGCTCGCCCCGCTCGGCCTGCCGGCCTTCCGCAGCGGCGATCTGCTCGCGCGGCTCGTGCACGACGTGGACGCGCTGCAGGACCTGCTGCTGCGCGTGGTTCCCCCCTTTGCCATCGCCCTCGGCGTGGGCGCGGCGACGGTCGCGCTGGTGTGGTCGATGCTCCCGGCGGCCGGCCTGATCCTGCTGGCGGCGCTTGTGGTCGCCGCGACGCTCGTGCCGTGGCTGACCGGGAGGCTCGCGGCTCGCGGTGAGGGACGTCAGGCGACGGCGCGCGCGGACTTGACGTCAAGCGTCGTCGATCTGATCGAGGGCGCACCGGAGCTGATCGTCAACGGGGGCGCTCAGGAGCAGCTGCGGAGCACGCTCGCCGCGGACTCGCTTCTGACCGGTATCGCGGGGGCGAGCGCTCGTACGGCGGGCATCGGCCAGGGCCTCACGAGCCTGTGCTGCGGCCTGGCGATGTGGGGCGCCCTGCTGGTCGGCGTCGCGGCAGTCCACGCGGGCAGGCTGGACGGCGTGCTGCTCGCGGGGCTGGCGCTGATCCCGTTGGTCGCGTTTGAACTCGTCACCGGTCTGCCCACGGCGACCCAGACGCTCCAGCGCGTGCGGCGCTGCGCCGCGCGGGTGTTCGAGGTGATGGACACGCCCGCGCCGGTGAGCGAGCCGGCGCATCCGCTCGCGCTCGGACCTGCACCGCACGTCCTGCGCGTGCGCGGTCTGCGCTTCACCTACCCGGGCGCCGCTCGCCCGGCGCTGGACGGGGTCGACCTCGATCTGCGCCCGGGCCGCCGGGTGGCCGTCGTGGGAGCGAGCGGCGCCGGCAAGTCGACGCTCGCCGGTGTGCTGCTGCGGTTTCTCTCCTACGACAGCGGGTCCCTCACGCTCGACGGCGTGGAGATCTCAGACCTCGACGGGGACGCGTTGCGGACGGTCGTCGGGTTGGTCTCCCAGGACGCGCACGTGTTCGACAGCACGCTCGAGGAGAACCTGCGCCTGGCTCGCCGCGGGGCGAGCGCCGAGGAGCTGCGCGCGGCTCTCGCGAAGGCGCGATTGCTCGACTGGACCGAGCAGCTGTCGGCGGGGCTGAGCACGGAGGTGGGGGAGCGTGGCGCGCGTATGTCCGGCGGCCAGCGCCAGCGCCTGGCCATAGCGAGGGCGCTGCTCGCGGACTTCCCGCTGATCGTCCTGGACGAGCCCGGCGAGCATCTCGAGACGCAGACCGCGGATGCGATCGTCGCCGACCTGCTGGCGGTAACGCGCGAGACGGGCACCATGCTGATCACTCATCGGCTGGCCGGCCTGGAGGAGGTCGACGAGGTGCTCGTGCTCGATCGGGGCCGCGTGGTGGAGCGCGGCGTCCACGCCGAGCTGCTTGCGCTCGGCGGTCCCTACGCGTCTTTGTGGCAGCGAGAGCAGCGGGAATAACAAGGACCGGGGTGGCGCATCGTTCCGTTCTCAGCGTGGTCCGGTAGGCGGGGGAATGCCGAGCTGCTTGCAGATTTTGCGCGCCAGCGGCCAGGCGATCTCGCGGTGGCGCGGCAGCGCTGTGGAGCGCTCGGGGTCAAACCCCCAATAGCTGTGCCTGCCGCCCTCGCGCAGCGACCGCGCGCCGTGCTTGCGCAGGTGGCGCTCGAGATCGCGACGCTTCACGCCGCGATCGTCAGCTCAAGCGGCTCACTGTCAGATGCAGGTTCGGTGAGCGCATGCTCGCCGAAGCGCAATTGGAGGATGCCATGCAGCGCATCGATCACATGCTCGCGCGCCTCCTCGCGACTGCAGCCCTGGCTGTGGGCGCCGGGAACCTCCGGGATCGACGCGACGATCCAGCCGTCGCCAGCGTCCTCGTAGACGATCGTCAAGCTCAGGGTCTCGCTCATGCTCGACACGGTAGCTCGTCGGACACCGCGGCGCTGCCCTGGCTCAGGGCGCCTGATGCTTGACTCGCGGTGCTGCCCTGGCTCAGGGTGCCGCGTCGTCCTCGACGAACCGAGCCAGGCTTTCCTCGCCCGACTTGATTCCCACGCGCATCCCGACGATGCGAGCGGAGACCTGCTGCATCGTGATCGTCCGCTCGTCCCGAGCACTGCCGACGAATGCGGTCAGCCACTTGAACAGGGCGATCCAGCGGTTCTTGAAGCCCGTGAGGAACGTGAGGTGGACGAACGCCCACATCAGCCAGCCGATGAACCCGCCGATCTTCAGGCCCTTGAAGCTCACGATCGCGCGAAAGCGCGAGATCGTCGCCATGCTGCCGAGATCGCGGTAGTGAAACGGCTTGGCCCCTGCGTCGTCGCCCTGCATGCGTCGTTTGATTGTGCGAGCCGCGTGGATGCCCGACTGCATCGCCACCTCCGCGACCCCCGGGAGCCCGTTCAGGGACATCATGTCGCCGACGACGAACACCTCCGGATGGCCCGGCAACGAGCAGTCGGGCAGCACCTGCACATGTCCGGCGCGGTCGGTTCCCGCGCCGGTGGCAGCCACCAGCATCTCACCCAGCGGGGAGGCCTGAACGCCTGCCGACCACACCTTCGTGTGGCAGGCGACGTGTTCCTCGCCGTCGGGGCCCTGGACGACGATCGCGTCCGGTTTCACGTCGGTCACGATGCTGCGCATCCGCAGCTGGACGCCCGTGCGTTCGATCTGGCTCGTGGCCTTCGCCGAGAGCTTGTCGCCGAACGTCGCGAGGGGCGCCTCGCCGCCGTCGAACAGGAGCACCTGCGCGCTGGCCGGATCGATCTTGCGGTAGTTCCCCTTCAACGATCGCCGCGAGAGCTCGGCGATCTGCCCGGCCATCTCCACGCCCGTGGGTCCGGCGCCGATCACCGCGAACGTCATCCACGACCGCCGGAGCTCGGGGTCCTCCTCGATCTCGGCCATCTCGAACGCGCCGAAGATGCGTCCGCGCAGCTCCAGGGCATCGTCCACGGTCTTCATCCCCGGGGCGAAGCGCGCGAACTCGTCGTGCCCGAAGTAGGAGCCCGTCGCGCCGGCCGCCACGATCAGGGAGTCATACGAAACCGTGATAGGCGTCCCCAGCGGCCTGGCGGCGGTGACGGTCCTGGTTTGCAGGTTGATTCCCGTGACGTCCGCGAGCTCGACGTGGACGTTGCGGTGCTTGCGCAAGACCTCGCGCAACGGTGGCGCGACCGCGCCCTCGGACAGGATTCCCGTCGCGAGCTGGTAAAGCAGCGGCTGGAAGGTGTGATGGTTGGTCCGGTCGATCAGCGTGACCTGCACGGGCGCGCGGCGCAGGAACTTCGCCGCGAACAGGCCGCCGAAGCCGCCGCCGATGATGACCACCCGATGGGTCGCTGTGTCGGTCATCCGCCGGCCTGGATCGGCGGCCCCGCCGGCGTCCCCGATGATGTCGCCACCGGCGATTCTGGTTGCGCCTGCACGGCCTTCAGGCGGCCGCGAAAGACGTGAAAAGACCAGCCCTGGTAGACGAGCACGAGCGGGAAGAAGATCACGGCGACGACCGTCATCACCGTCAGCGCGTAGTGGCCGGAGGCGACGTTGTTGACTGTGAGGTTGTACGCGGCGCTGGTGCTGGAGACCATCACGTTCGGATACAGGTCGATGAAGATCGAGCCGACGGTCGCGGCGATCGCGACGGCGGAGGAGGCGAAGGCCGGACCGTCGTGGTCGCTCATCGCCAGCCGCGCCGCGAAGATCGCGGCGATCACCGCGAGGATCTCCACGGGCTGGGGCACGTCGGGGCCGCCCGCGACGCTGCGCGTCCAGATCACCCAGCCCACCACGAGCGCGATCGCCAGCCATCCCAGCGGCCGCGCGGCGGCGCGGGCGCGCTCGCGCACGCGATCGGTGGTCCTGAGCTTGAGGAAGGTCGCGCCGTGCAGCAGGCACAGCGCGAGCAGCGTCAGGCCGGTCCACAGGCCGTAGGGTGTGAGCAGGTCGAAGAAGCTGCCGGTGTACTCATGGCTCGAGTCGATCGGCAGGCCGTTCAGCAGATCGCCCAGTCCGACGCCGAGCAGCAGCGGGATCAGCAGACAGCCGATCGTCATCGCCCACCGCCACGTCAGCCGCCAGCGTGGGTCCTCGCTTTTGTCTTTGAACTCGAACGCCACGCCGCGCGCCATCAACGCCACCAGCACGAGCAGCAGCGCCAGATACAGGGCCGAGAACATCGTCGCGTACCAGCCGGGGAAGGCCGCGAACATCCCGGCGCCGGCCACGACCAGCCACACCTCGTTCCCATCCCACCAGGGGCCGATCGTACTCAGCGCGAGCTTGCGCTCGGAGTCGCCGCGCCCGACGATCGTGTGCAGCATGCCGACGCCAAAGTCAAAGCCCTCGAGCACGAAGAACCCGATCCAGAAGATGCTGATGATTACGAACCAGATGGTGTGCAGTTGCATGATGATGCGTCGCCTAGCGCCTGAGCCCTTTGACTCTGGGCTGCGGCGGAACGGGATCGGGGTCGTGCCGGAGGCGATGCATCAGACGTCCGCTAGTAGCTCATGGCCGGGGTCGCGGCCGATGTGGCCGAGCTCGATCCGTCAGGGCCGTTCTCGTCGGGGTCCAGTCCCTTGCGGGCGTAACGGAGCATCAGGACCAGGTCCGCGGCGCCGAGCGCGAGATAGATCAGCACGAAGCTGATCAGGCTGATCCAGATATCGGTCGACGTGACCGATGGCGAGTTGGCGTTGATCGTCTTCATCAGGCCCTGCACGATCCACGGCTGGCGGCCGCTCTCGGTCAACAGCCAGCCGGCGGTGTTCATCACGAACGGGGTCACCACCGCCCCCAGGCTCGCGCGCAGGAACCACTTCGAGCGGGCGAGCGTGCTCCGGTGCACGAGCCACGCGCCCCACAGCGCCAGCAACGCGATCAACGACCCCAGATAGGCCATCACGCGCATCGACCAGTACTGGATGAACACGTCGGGGATGTAATTGCCGGGTCCGTATTTCGCGACGTCTTCCTTCTGCAGCTGGTTCAGGCCCACGACCGCGCCGCCCCAGGTGCCCGTCGCGAGGATCGAGAGCAGGTGCGGGATCGCGATCACCTGGGTGGGGGTCTGATCGTTGTTGCCGCCGCCGATCTGAAACACCGAGAACGAGCACGGCTGGCAGTTGCTCCACTGCGCCTCGGCCGCCGCGATCTTCGCGGGCTGGTATTTCGCCTCGATCTCTCCGAGCTTGTTGCCGACGAACATCTGCAACAGGATCGCCGGCAGCAGCACGAGCACAGACAGTCGCGCCGTGGGGTAAAAGGCCTGCGTCTCGTGGGACTTGCGCAGGTACCAGGCGGAGATCGCGAGCATCACCAGCGAGCCCGTCACGAGTGAGGCGAGGATCACGTGCACGTAGCCCCACAGGAATGTCGGGTTCGTGAACAGCGCCCAGACGTTGTTAAGTTCCGGCTGCCCGTGGCTGTTCAGCACGTAGCCGACCGGGTGCTGCATCCACGAGTTCGCGGCCAGGATGAACAGCGCCGAGAGCATCGCGCCGCCCGCCACCAGCCAGATGCAGGCCAGGTGCACGCGCTTGGGCAACCGATCCCAGCCGAATATCCACAGCCCCAGGAACGTCGACTCCAAGAAGAACGCCGCCAATCCCTCCATCGCCAGCGGGCCGCCGAACACGTCGCCGACGAAGCGCGAGTAGGCCGACCAGTTCATCCCGAACTCGAACTCCTGCACCAGCCCGGTGACGACCCCGATCGCGACGTTGATCAGCAGCAGCGTGCCGAAGAAGCGGGTCACGCGCTTGTACTCGGGCCTCTGGTTGCGATACCAGGCGGTTTGCAGGAGAGCGACGAGAAACGCCAGCCCGATCGTCACCGGCACGAACAGGAAGTGGTAGATGCTCGTCGTTGCGAACTGCCAGCGCGCAAGGTCGTTGGTCATCCAACGACGAGTCTACGCCTGACTCCCCCGATCAGCCCGCCGGCTTCTCGTCGTGCCCGCCAAAGCCCTTGCGCATCGCCGACTGCACTTTGCCCGCATACTCGTCCAACCCGCGCGAGCCGAACCGCGAGTACAGTGCCGCCGTCAGCACCGGCGCGGGCACGCCCTCATCGATCGCCGCGATCGACGTCCAGCGGCCCTCGCCCGAGTCTGATACGCGGCCGGCGAACTCATCCAGCTTGGGTGACTTGAACAGCTCCTGAGCCGTCAAGTCCAGGAGCCATGAGCCGACCACGCTGCCCCGCCGCCAGACCTCGGCGACCTCGGTCGTGTCGATCTCGTACTTGTAGAACTGCGGGTTCTCCAGCGGGCTCGTCTCCGCGTCCTGCTCCTGCTGGCGCAGGCCCGCATCGGCGGAGTGGATGATGCTCAACCCCTCGGCGTAGGCGGCCATCAGGCCGTACTCGATGCCGTTGTGCACCATCTTCACAAAGTGTCCCGCACCGTTGGGGCCGCAGTGCAGGTAACCCTGCTCGGAGGGGCTCGGTACGCCGCTGCGTCCGGGCGTGCGCTCCGCGGAGTCCACTCCCGGGGCGATCGTCGCGAACAGCGGGCTCAATCGCTCCACGACCTCGGTCTCGCCGCCGATCATCAGGCAGTAGCCGCGCTCCAGCCCCCACACGCCGCCGCTGGTGCCGCAGTCGATGTGGTGAATGCCCTTGCCCCGCAGTTCTTGCGCGTGGCGGATGTCGTCGTGGTAGTGCGTGTTGCCGCCGTCGATGATCGTGTCGCCCGGCTCCATCGCCTCGGCGAGCTGTGCGATCGTCTTGTCGGTGATCTCGCCCGCCGGGACCATCACCCAGGCGGTGCGCGGCTTCTCCAGCTTGGCCACGAACTCCGCGATCGTGTCCGCGCCCTGCGCGCCGTCGGCCGCGAGCGCCGCCACTGCGTCGGAGCTGACGTCATAGCCGACGCAGCGGTGCCCGTCGCGCATCAGCCGGCGCACGATGTTGGCGCCCATGCGCCCCAGTCCGACCATCCCCAGCTGCATCGGTGTGTCCGTGGCCATCGTCGGGCTCCTTTGCTAGTCGCTTGCCAAGCCGGCGTCTGGGCCGGTGTTTCGATCTCATCGGTTCTCGCCGGGCCGGCCTCAGACAGGGGCCGTGGGCCGGTACCGTGCTCTCTGCAGTGTCGCTCAATTCGCCCTCGTCCAGCACCTCGCCCGCGATCCGGCTGCTGCTAGCCGACGTCGACGGCACGCTCGTGACACAGGAGAAGGTCCTCACCGAGGCGGCGATCGCGGCCGTGGGTGAGCTGCACGAGGCGGGCGTCCTGTTCGCGCTCACCAGTGGGCGCCCTCCGCGGGGGATGTCGATGCTGATCGAGCCCCTCGACGTGCGCACTCCGATCGCCGCCTTCAACGGCGGTCTGCTCGTGGACCGCGAGATGACGGTGATCGAGCAGCGGACGATCCCGCCCGAGCTCGTCCCTCAGACGATCGAGTTGCTCAGGGCCCACGACCTGGACGTATGGCTCTATCAGGGCGCCGATTGGTTCGTGCAGGACGTGGACGGCCCGCACGTCGATCGCGAGGCAGCGACCGTGCAGTTCCCTCCGACTCTGCGCGCCGACTACGACGGCCTCGTGGATGGGATCGCCAAGATCGTGGGTGTGGGCGACGACCACGACGCGGTCGCTCGCGCCGCGACGGCCGCCCAGGAGCGCTTCGGCGACCACGTCTCCGCCGCGCGCTCGCAGCCCTACTACGTCGACGTCACCCATCCGCAGGCGAACAAGGGCAGCGTCGTGGAGTACCTCTCGCGCCGCTATGACATCCCCGGCGAGCAGATCGCGACGATCGGGGACATGCCCAACGACGTGCTCATGTTCGCCCGCTCGGGTCTGTCGATCGCGATGGGCAACTCCGACAGCGAGGTGCAGCGCGCCGCGCGGCGCGTGACGGGCTCCAACGACAAAGAGGGCTTCGCCGAAGCCATGCGTCGGTTCGTGCTCCCGCGCGTCTCAGCGTAGCGAGCGATAACGCCGAATCAGGGCGTTGGTCGAGCTGTCGTGCTCCAGCTCGGGCTCTGACTCAGCGGTCAGCTCGGGAATGATCTGCTTGGCCATCGTCTTGCCCAGCTCGACCCCCCATTGGTCGAAGGAGTCGATCCCCCACACGGTCCCCTGAGTGAACACGCTGTGCTCATACAACGCCACGAGTGTGCCCAGCGCGTAGGGGGTGAGCTTCTCGGCGAGGATCGTGTTCGTCGGGCGGTTGCCCTCCATCACCTTGTGCGCCACGACCGCCTCGCTCACGCCCTCGGCCCGGACCTCATCGGCGGTCTTGCCGAAGGCGAGCGCCTGCGCCTGCGCGAACACGTTCGACATCAGGATGTCGTGGTGGGAGCCGAGCGGGTTGAGCGTCTGCCCGAACCCGATCAGATCGACCGGGATCAGCTTCGTGCCCTGATGGATCAGCTGGTAGAAGCTGTGCTGCCCGTTCGTCCCCGGCTCGCCCCAGTAGATCGCGCCGGTCTGGTAGTCGACCTTCGTGCCGTCCAGCGTGACGTGCTTGCCGTTGGACTCCATCGTCAACTGCTGCAGGTAGGCCGGGAAGCGCTTCAGGTATTGCTCATAGGGCATCACCCCGGCGCTCTGCGCATCGAAGAAGTCGCCGTACCACACGGCCAGCAGCCCCATCAGCACGGGCAGGTTGCGCTCCAGCGGCGTCGTGCGGAAGTGCTCGTCCAGCGCGTGCATCCCCGCGAGCAGCTCCGCGAAGCGCGGGGGTCCGATCGCGAGCATCGTGGAGAGTCCGATCGCCGAGTCCATCGAGTAGCGCCCCCCGACCCAGTCCCAGAACCCGAACATGTTCTCCGTGTCGATCCCGAACTCGCGTACCGCCTGCGCGTTCGTGGAGACGGCGACGAAGTGCTTGGCGATCGCCTCGGTCTCACCGCCCAGCCCCGCGAGCGCCCACTCGCGCGCGGACGTGGCGTTGGTCATCGTCTCCAGCGTCGTGAACGTCTTCGAGGAGACCACGAACAGCGTCTCGGCGGGGTCGAGGTCGCGCGTGGCCTCGACGAAGTCGGTGGAGTCGACGTTCGAGACGAACCGAAACGTCAGCTCCCGCTTGGAGTAGTGCTTCAGCGCCTCGTAAGCCATCACCGGTCCGAGGTCCGAGCCGCCGATGCCGATGTTGACCACGTTGCGAATCGGCCTGCCGGTGTGCCCGAGCCAATCTCCGGCCCGCACCCGCTCGGCGAATGTGCCCATCCGCTTCAGTACCTCGTGCACCTGCTTGACGACGTCAACGCCATCCACGATCAGCGACGCCTGCTTGGGCATGCGCAGCGCGACGTGCAGCACCGAGCGTCCCTCCGAGACGTTGATTCTCTCGCCGGCGAACATCGCCTGCGTGCGCTCTCCCAGCCCTGACTGCTCAGCCAGTGCGAGCAGCAGTGCGAGCGTCTCGTCCGTGACTCGGTTCTTGGAGTAGTCCAGATACAGCCCCGCACCTGCTGCGGTCATCCGCTCCCCCCGTCCGGGGTCAGAGGCGAACAGCTCACGCAGGTGCGTGTCACGGATCGCCTCGCAGTGCTTCGTGAGCGCAGTCCAAGCGGGACGCTTGCGCAGGGCGCTTACGCGCGTGTCACTGATGGCGGACAGTGGGTTCGTCACGGCGGACAGTGGGTTCGCGCCGGATGGGAGATCGCCCGGCACGTTCCTGTCAGCGTCTGGCGACGCTCACTCCTCGACGGTGGCGCCAGAACCGGCGTCGATCACGTCCCGGCCCTTGTAGGACCCGCACGTGGCGCACACCCGGTGAGGCAGCTTGGGCTGGTGGCACTGCGGACACAGGTTCGAGGCGGCCGGCACGATTTTGTGCTGGGCACGCCGCTTGGCCGTGCGCGAGTGCGACTGCTTCTGCTTGGGTGTCTGTCCGCCTGCCATGAGCGATGGGACCTTAGCAGCCGTCGCGTCCAGGCTTGGGCTGATCGAACCTTCGTGCGCTGCTTGTTCTAAGTATCTCCCTCGGTGGGGAATAACGAGCCGTGTCGAAAACGTCCTGCGCTGCTTGTCCTAAGCATCTCTCTCCGTGGGGATGAGAGCCGTGTCGAAAACGTCCTCTACGCGCGCACGCGTTTCAGCCGCGGTCATGACGACCGGACTCTCCGCCCGCGCGGGCTCGGCAGCTTCGACGTCCATCGCTTCCACGGCGTTCTCAGCTGTTTCCGCGGCGATCACCTTGTTGCGTCCCGCCCGCTTGGCCTCGTACAGCGCGCTGTCCGTTGCCCTGAACAGCTCGTCGTAGTCCACCTCCGCTCCGCTCATGGCGCTGACCCCGACGGAGATCGTGATCGGAATGTCGGTTGGCCGCGCCTCCTCCACGGCGGCACGCAGACGCTCCGCCACCTCCTGGGCCGCCTTCACGTCGATGCCTGGCAGCACGATCAGGAACTCCTCTCCGCCGAGGCGATACACGAGCTCGAACGAGCGCAGCCGCTTGCGCAGCTCGTACGCGATGTCGCGCAGCACCGCATCCCCACGGTCGTGGCCGTGCTCGTCGTTGACCGCCTTGAACCCGTCCACGTCGCACAGCACCATGCCCACCGGCTGTCCCGTCAGTCGCGCTTGGTGGGAGATCTCAACGAACCTCGGCACCAGCGCGTGGCGGTTCAGCAGCCCTGTCAGCGGGTCGAGGATCGCCTCGTCGCGGTGGTGCAGCTCGGCCGCCTGCAGCGCCCACACGATCGACACGACCCCCGCCAGCAGCGCGAGCGTGGCGATCACCGGCGATGGTTCTTCGATCGCCCACTGCGGGTGCACGCCGACCGTCGTGACGAGCACGATCGCGACCGTCAACCCGAGCGCGGCGATCACGACCTGAGGGCGAAACCGCGCGGCGACCATCCCCGCGGGCAGCACCATCCACGGCAATGCCGGGCTGCGCGGTCCCCCGCTGAGGGCGACCCCTGCGCCGATCAGCGCCATCGTGATCACGGTCGCCAGTGCGCTCACACGCTCTGGGTGCGCGCTCTTGCGGATGCGTCGATCGACGCTGAGGAGGTTGATGGCCGACAACGCGAACAGAATCAGCGTCCACCAGCCGATCCAGGGAGCGCACGCGATCAGCGCCACGCCGACCGCGGTCGAGCCGACTCGGCGGATCGTACGCACGCGGTCGTTCGCGTCGACCACCCGATTGCGGTCCAGCTCCGTCGGACACAGCCACGACGGCGATCGTGACGACGGCGATGACGATGACCCCGACGCTGAGAACCCCCCGTTCATCTGGTTGTAGTCGACCGCTTTGCGGGACGGCTTTAGGGCTCGCCCGTGCCTGCGACATTTGTCTATCGAGGCTCGCAAACGCCGCTCTATCACTGGGTTTTCAACTTCTCGTGCGCCACTAAATATTCGTAGCGCCAGACCCTGGATCCGAGTAGGGCCAGACCTTGGATCCGAGTAGCATCAGACCCTGGGGTCGAGTAGGGCCAGGCCCCGGATCCGGGTAGCGCCAGACCCTGGAGCCGAGCACACGTCCAGGAGCTGCTCGTCGCGACGCATGGCGCAGCAAGTTAGGCTCAAGCCGTGTCCGCAGAGTCGATTCCCAGCGTGCGCGAGCTGCTCCAGACACGCACCGGCGACGAGCTCTCTCTCAACGACCGCTATCTGAATCCTCAGATGGGACGGATCTTGCGGACGCTCGGCTTTGACCGGACGTGGACCGGGGGCGAGGGCGCTCATCTGATCGACTCAACCGGCGAGCGCTATCTCGATCTGTTCGGCGGCTACGGCGTGTTCGCGATCGGGCGCTCGCACCCGGCGGCGGTCGCGGCGATCGAGGAGGTGATGGCGGCGCGCACGGGCAATCTTCCCCAGCTCGGCGTCACGCTGCTGAGCGGCGTCCTGGCCGAGCAGCTGCTCGCGCGCGCGCCGGACTCGGTCGGGGCGATGGTCCCCGCGAACACCGGCACCGAGGCGGTCGAGGCGGCGATCAAGATCGCTCGTGCCGCGACCTCTCGCCCGCGCATCTTGTATGCCGAGCACGCCTTTCACGGGCTGACGCTTGGCTCTTTGTCGCTCAATGGGGATCCCATCTTTCGTGACGGCTTCGGCCCGCTCCTGCCCGGCTGTGACCCCGTGCCGTGGGGTGATCTTGACGCGCTGGAGCTCGCGCTCACGCGCGGGGACGTCGCCGCGTTTGTGGTTGAGCCCGTGCAGGGCAAGGGCGTGCGACTCCCCCCGGACGACTATCTGGTCGGCGCCCAGCGTCTTTGTCGTGAGGCTGGCGCACTGTTCGTGTGCGACGAGGTCCAGACCGGCCTTGGGCGCACCGGGCGCTTTCTCGCGCTCGAGCACTGGGATTTGCAGCCCGACATGATCTGCCTCTCCAAGGCCCTGTCCGGAGGTTTGGTGCCGATCGGTGCGGTCCTTGTCTCGCGCGCGGCCTTCGACCGCGTGTTCGACGGCATGGAGCGTGCGGTCAGACACGGCTCCACGTTCGGCGGCAACGACCTTGCCGCCGCCGCTGCCCTCGCGACTTTGCGTGTGCTGGATGATGAGGGCCTCGTTGCTCGCGCCGAGCGTATGGGCGCGCTGCTGCTGGAGCTGACGACGCCGCTCGTGCAGCGCTATGAGGTCGTTCGCGACGTGCGCGGGCTGGGGCTGATGTGGGCGATCGAGCTCGGCCCGCCCTCGGGCGCGGCGGCCCGGCGACTGTGGGAGACGGTCGAGCGCCGCCAGGCTGGGCTGTTCTCGCAGCTCGTGACCGTGCCGCTGTTCCACGAGCATCGGATCTTCTGCCAGGTCGCGGGCCATCACATGAACGTGATCAAGGCCCTCCCGCCGCTTGTGATCGAGGAGTCTGAGATCCGGCGCTTTGCGGGCGCGCTTGAGGAAACAGTCGCCGCGGCCGAGCGCTATCCGTCGGCGCTCACGCGCTTTGGCCTGCGCATGGCTCCCCGCGCGCTGCGCACGCGACGCACGCGGGGTTGATCCGGCCCGTTGATGCACCTCACCTGCGGGCCGCGCCGAGCCGGCATTCGCGCTCCCGCTCCGGGAACCCCTCAATCGCCGAGTACCCTTCTCCGCCGTGACCCTCATTCCCAGAGATGACATCCGCAACGTGGCGATCGTCGCGCACGTCGACCATGGCAAGACGACCCTCGTCGACGCGATGCTGTGGCAGTCTGGCGCGTTTCGGGTCGGTCAGGACGTGGCGACGCGGGTGCTGGACTCGATGGACCTCGAGCGCGAGAAGGGGATCACGATCCTCGCAAAGAACACATCGCTGCGTTATCGCGACGTGAAGCTGAACATCGTCGACACGCCCGGGCACGCCGACTTCGGTGGGGAGGTCGAGCGCGGGCTGACGATGGTCGATGGGGTGCTGCTGCTCGTCGACGCATCGGAGGGACCGCTGCCGCAGACGCGATTCGTATTGCGCAAGGCCTTGGAGGCGGGGTTGCCGGTGATCCTGGTCATCAACAAGGTCGATCGCCCGGACGCGCGTGTGGCCGAGGTCGTGGACGAGGTGTATGAGCTGTTCCTCGACCTGGACGCCGACGAGCATCAGATCGAGTTCCCGATCGTCTACTGCAACGCGAAGGCCGGCGTGGCCTCGCTGGCGTACGACCCCGGACATCCGATCGAGGAGAAGAACCTCGCGCCACTGCTGGACCTGCTGCTGGAGCGCATACCCGCGCCGACATATGACCCCGAGCATCCCCTGCAGGCGCTCGTGACGAACCTCGATGCCTCCCCCTACGTGGGGCGGCTGGCGATCTGCCGCGTGCGCCACGGGACGATCAAGAAGGGTCAGCAGATCGCCTGGTGTCGCGCGGACGGGTCGATTCAGAAAGCGCAGGTGGCCGAGCTGTATGTCACCGACGCGCTGGACCGCGTGGACGCGCCAGAGGCGGGGCCGGGGGAGATCATCGCCGTGGCCGGCATCGCTGAGGTCACGATCGGGGAGACACTTGCCGACCCCGACGATCCGCGCCCGCTGCCGGTGATCACCGTCGACGAGCCCGCGATGTCGATCACGCTCGGCGTTAACACCTCACCTTTGGCGGGTAAAGACGGGACCAAGCTGACCGCCCGACAGATCAAGGCCCGGCTCGATCAGGAGCTGATCGGCAACGTCTCGCTGCGCGTGGCCGAGACCGCGCGTCCGGACACGTATGAGGTGCAGGGCCGCGGCGAGCTGCAGCTCGCGGTGCTCGTGGAGATCATGCGCCGGGAGGGCTTCGAGCTGACCGTCGGTCAACCCCACGTGGTCGAGCGCGAGATCGACGGCAAGCGCCACGAGCCCGTCGAGCGCCTGTCGGTGGATGTGCCCGACGAGCACGTCGGCACGGTCACGCAGCTGCTGGCCGCGCGCAAAGGGCGGATGGAGCACATGATCAACCACGGCACGGGCTGGGTGCGCATGGACTATCTCGTGCCGGCGCGCGGGTTGATCGGGTTTCGCACGGAGTTCCTCACCGAGACGCGCGGCACGGGGATCATGCACCACGTGTTCGACCGCTGGGAGCCGTGGGCGGGGGAGCTGCTGACGCGTCAGAGCGGCGTGCTCGTATCCGACCGGCGCGGCGCCACGGTCACCTTCTCACTGTTCACCCTGCAGGAGCGCGGATCGTTGTTTGTGGGTCCCGGCGAGGAGGTATATGAAGGGATGATCATCGGCGAGAACTCCCGCTCGGATGACCTCGACGTGAACCCGGTCAAGGAAAAGCACCTCACGAACATGCGCTCCTCCACGTCAGATGTGCTCGTGCGCCTGGACGCGCATCGCAAACTGACGCTCGACGAGGCACTGGAGTTCGTCCGCGAGGACGAGGCGGTCGAGGCGACTCCCGTGTCGGTGCGCATGCGCAAGGTTGTGCTGCCGAAGGTCGAGCGGCTCAAGGCGATGCGCAATGCTCGCAAGTGAGATTGAGCTCAGCGGCCTGGTCAAGTCCTTTCACGGGCCGGAAGGTCCGATCAGGGCGGTGCGCGGTATCGACATCAGCATCGCCGCCGGCGAGACGGTCGCGCTGCTCGGGCCCAACGGCGCGGGCAAGTCGACGACGATCGACATGCTGCTCGGCCTGCTCGCGCCCGACGCGGGCACTGTCTCGGTATTTGGCCGTCCCCCGGACGAGGCGGTCGCGCAGGGCGCGGTCGGCGCGATGCTGCAGACCGGCGCGCTGATCAAAGACCTGTCGGTCCGCGAGCTGGTCACGATGATCGCCTCGCTGTATCCCGCGCCGCTTGGTATCGACGAGGTGCTGGAGCTGACCGGCGCGAGCGCTTTTGCCGACCAGCGCACCAACAAGCTCTCCGGTGGGCAGACCCAGCGCGCGCGTTCCGCCGTTGCGCTCGTGAGCAACCCCGAGCTGCTCGTGCTCGACGAGCCAACAGCCGCGATGGACGTGGAGGGCAGGCACTCGTTCTGGATGACGATGCGCGAGTTCGCCGCGCGCGGGCGGACGATCCTGTTTGCGACCCACTACCTGGAGGAGGCTGACACCTACGCTGATCGCGCCGTGCTGATGGCCCACGGGCAGATCGTCGCCGATGGGCCCACGAACGAGATCAAGGCAATGGTTGGCACGCGCACGATCCGCGCGACGCTCCCGGGCGTCGATCAGGGTGCGCTTGCTGTGCTGCCGGGCGTCAGCGGCGTGGAGCGTCGCGGCGAGAGCGTGGCCTTGAGCTGCACCGACTCCGACGCGGCGATCCGGGCGCTGCTAGCCGCCCATCCGCAGGCGCGCGACATCGAGATCGCGGCCGCCGGCCTGGAGCAGGCGTTCCTGGAGCTGACCGGGGACGGCGACGGGGTCAGGACGGGCGGTGAGCGTCAGTCTGCAAGCGGTGATGATCGAGCCGGCGGTGTGGGGGAGACAGGCGTCAGCGCCGGGATGGGCCTGGCCAGCGCAGGCCCGGCAGAGGTGGGCCAATGAACCCGCTCGTCTACACCCGCTATGAGCTGCTGCGGACACTGCGCAACCGCCGGTTCTTCTTTTTGTCGCTCGCGTTCCCGTTGATCCTGTACTTCGTGATCGCCGGTCCCCAGCGCAACAATCACGACTTCCTCGGCACGGGCATCGCGGCGCCGTTGTACTACATGGTCGGGCTGGCGGCGTTCGGGACGATGAGCGCGATGCTCTCCAGCGGCGCGCGGATCGCGGCCGAGCGCGCGGTCGGCTGGAACCGCCAGCTGCGCATCAGCCCGCTCTCGCCGCGCAACTACTTTCGCGCGAAGGTCCTGACCGCGTACATGATGGCGCTGCTGAGCCTCGCGGCGCTGTACATCGCCGGCACGACGCTCGGGGTCAGCCTGGCCGCGAGCGAATGGCTGGAGATGACCGGCCTGATCATCGTCGGCCTGATCCCGTTCGCGGCGGGCGGGATTCTGCTCGGACACCTGCTCACACCCGACTCGATCGGTCCCGCGATGGGCGGCGGCATCGCCTTGCTGGCGCTGCTCGGGGGAACGTGGTTCCCGATCGCTACCCACGGGTTCATGTACTACCTCGCGCAGTGCCTGCCGTCCTACTGGCTGGTGCAGGCCAGCCACGTCGCGCTCGGCGGGCACGCGTGGCCGGCGCGGGGGTGGATCGTG
The DNA here is from genome assembly GCA_963705245.1 of uncultured Solirubrobacterales bacterium. Taxonomy (GTDB): domain Bacteria; phylum Actinomycetota; class Thermoleophilia; order Solirubrobacterales; family Solirubrobacteraceae; genus Palsa-744. The sequence continues at coordinate 1,606,675 of OY970062.1, forward strand.
ATCGCGGTGTGGACGATCGTGCTGAGCCGCCTGGCCGCGCGGGCTTACCGGAAGGACACTGGGCGGGTTTAACGGCCGAGACCCGCTATGGGCGGGCCTCCGGCCGCAACCCGCTATCGGTGGCCTCCGGCCGAAACCTGCTATCGGCGGGCCTCGGGCGCACGACTGTCCCTCTCGTCCAAGACTACCGCTAGAGTGCCGCCGGTGAGATCGATGAGAGTCGTGCGCATCGCCCTGCTGGGCGCGTTCCTGACCCTGGCCGTCGCCGCGAGCGCGAGTGCCGCGACCACGATCCACTTCCAGAGCGAGAACCTGTCCGCGCTGAAGGTCCAGCTGGGCCACCACGAAGTGCACGCGCTGACCTTCCATCCGTCGCCGTCGCCGGGGCACATCCACGTCTCGATGAACGACGGCCGGCACTTCACGGTCATCTACACGAGCGGCGAACAGGCTCAGCTCGTGGCGCTGGCGCACGCGAGTGGCGCGCGCTACGCGGTCGCAACGGTCAAGACGAAACCGGCTGCCAAGGCAACGCACCACACGCTGCGCTACATCGCGGGCGGAATCGTGATCGTGGTGATCGTCGTGGTCGTGTCGGTGCTGCTGGTCGATCGTCGGCGCAAGCTTGGCGAAGGTGAGCCGGGCGCCGCACCCAGCCAAGAATAAGACTTAGTCTTATGATAGGTTGGGCCGCGGGCTATGAGAGTTCGAGGCAGAGTGTGTCGCTCCCGCTCACGCACGCGGGCGGTCTGGCCCATGCGTCCACGTATGTGCGTGGCGGCGGCATGCGCGTTGATGGCCGCGTTCGCGACGGGCTGTGACAGCAGCGGTCAGAGCGCGACGGCGGGAGGCGGCGGCAGTGGCAGGTTGAGAGTGGTGGCCGCAGAGAACTTCTGGGGCAGCATCGCCACGCAGCTGGGCGGGGAGAGGGCGGAAGTGCAGAGCATCATCGTCAACCCGAGCACCGACCCGCACAGCTATGAGCCGACGGCCCAGGACGCGCGGACGATGACGGGTGCGCAGATGGCGATCGTCAACGGGATCGGCTATGACAACTGGGCGCCGAAGCTGCTGGCGGCGAGCTCGGCGGAAGACAGCAGTCGGGTCGTGCTGAACGTAGGGCGGTTGCTTGGGTTGACGCAGGGCGATAACCCGCACCAGTGGTACTCGCCCGCGAGCGTGATGCGGGTGGTGGCAGCGATCGTCGCCGACTACGACCGGCTCGACCCGGAACACGCCGCTTACTACGCCGAACGGGAGCGGGCGTTTCAGACGAAGAGCCTCGCGCGCTACGACGAGCTGCGAGCGCAGATCAAAAAGCGCTATGCCGGCACGCCGGTGGGTTACAGCGAGAGCATCTTTCGCCCGCTCGGTGAAGACCTGGGGTTGAAGCTGCTGACCCCGTACAGCTTCGCCAAGGCGATCGCGGAGGGCGGTGAAGTGAGCACGCAAGACAAGCAGACGGTCGATCGGCAGGCCGAAGATCGTGACGTGAAGGTGTGGGTCTTCAACAGCCAGAACGTGACGCCGGACGTCCAACGTGTCAACGAAATCGCACGGGCGCACGGGATCCCGATCGCGACCGTGACGGAGACGCTGTCGCCGGCAGGCGCCACGTTCGAGCAGTGGCAGGTGGCGCAGCTGGAAGGGCTGATGCGCGCGCTGAGAGAGGCGACGGGGCGCTGAGAGCCATGATGGGCGCCAATCCGCAGACCTCCTTGCCGCGATCCCACGACGATGGGCGAAGGCCCCTCGCGCCGGCCGTCCCGGCGCTCGAGCTGCGCGGCGCGAGCGTGAGCATCGGCGGCAGAAAAGTGTGGAGCGAGGTCGACATGAGCATGGCCCAGGGCGAGTTCGTCGCGCTGCTGGGGGCGAACGGGTCGGGCAAGTCGACGCTGCTGAAGGTGGCGCTGGGCATGCTGGGGCTGACGGGTGGGAGCATTTCAGTGCTGGGCGGGCCCGCGGGCGATGCGAACGCACAGATCGGGTATCTGCCGCAAAGGAGAGCGTTCGACGCGGGCACGAGGCTGCGCGGACAGGACATCGTGCGGCTCGGCTGCGACGGCGCGCGCTGGGGCGTGCCGCTGCCGACGGCGATCATGGTCGGAGGGTTCGCCCGGCGCAGGAACGCCGACTCCGAGCGGGTGGCTGAAGCGATCGAGCTGGTCGGCGCGAGCGCTTACGCGCAGCGGCCGATCGGCGAGCTGTCGGGGGGCGAGCAGCAGCGGCTGCTGATCGCCCAGGCGCTTGTGCAACGCCCGCGGCTGCTGCTGCTGGACGAGCCGCTTGACAGCCTCGACCTGCCCAACCAGGCGACTGTGGCGGCGCTCGTCGCGCGGATTTGCCGCGAGGCGGGCGTGGCGGTGCTGCTGGTCGCCCACGACGTCAACCCGCTGCTGGCATACCTGGACCGGGTCGTGTATCTCGCTGCCGGACACGCCGTCGAGGGGACGGTGAGGGAGGTGATCGACAGCGACACGCTGACGCGGCTGTACGGAGTGCCCGTCGAGGTGCTCAAAGCGCGGGATGGGCGGCTGGTCGTCGTCGGGCAGCCCGAGCCCCCGGCACACCATCACGACCGGCACGAGCACGCGCACGACCATGCCGGCTGACGCGACAAACCCGACGCTCACCTGGAACCTCGCGCGCGACGTGAGCGAGGTGGTCGAATACCACTTCATGGTGAACGCGCTGCTCGCCGGGACGATCGTCGCGGTGATGGCGGGGTTGGTGGGATGGCTGATGGTGCTCAGACGGGAGACGTTCGCCGGGCATACGCTCGCGATGATGGCGTTCCCGGGCGCGGCGGGGGCGACACTGATCGGGGTGCCCGCGGCATGGGGGTACTTCGTGTTCTGCGGCGCCGGCGCGCTTGCGATCGGTGGATCCTCCGGCGGGGGCAGACGCTCGTGGAGTGAGCAGTCGGCGAGCATCGGCGCGGTGCAGGCGCTCGCGCTCGCGCTCGGGTTCCTGTTCGTCAGCCTGTACGGGGGCGTGCTCGGCGACCTGGAGAGCCTGCTCTTCGGCACGCTGCTGGGAATCTCCGACGGGCAGGTGCTGACGCTCGCCGCGGTAGCCGTGGGCTCGCTCGTCCTGTTGGCAGTGCTGGGGCGCCCGCTGCTGTTCGCAAGCGTCGACCCGGACCTAGCGGAGGCGAAGGGCGTGCCCGTGAGGAGGCTGTCGATCGTTTTCCTCGGGCTGCTGGGGCTGGCGGTCGCGGCGACGAGCCAGATCACGGGCGTGCTGCTCGTGTTCGCGCTGCTCGTCGCGCCGCCCGCGACCGCGCAGGTGCTCACCACACGCCCCGGGCTGAGCCTCGTGCTGACGGTCGCGATCGGCGTGGGGATCGTGTGGGTCGGGCTGGGAGTGTCCTACTTCTCGGTGTATCCGGCGGGGTTCTACGTCGCGAGCATCGCGTTCGCGCTGTACGTGCTCGCGCGCGTGTGGGCATGGGCACTGGGTGCGTCGCGACGCCGAGCGGCGCCGGTGCGGGAGGCCAGACCAGAGGGTGTGATTGCCTGATGTTCAGCCAAGAGTTCATGCGCAACGCCCTGCTCGCGGGCACGTTCGTCGCGCTGGCGTGTGGGGTGAGCGGTTGGTTCGTGGTGCTGCGCGCGCAGGTCTTCGCCGGCGATGCACTCAGTCATGTCGCGTTTCCGGGTGCGCTGGCGGCCGCGGCGGCGGGGATCGACGAGCGCGTCGGGCTGTTCGTCGCGACCGTGCTGGTCGGCGCGGGCATCGGCCTGCTCGGGCTGAGCGGGAGCGGAAACGGGAGCGGCGGCCGAGTGGGGTGGGGCGGGGGCGTTCGAGCGGCGGGCGGCTCGTCGGGGCAGGACACCGCGATCGGGATCGTGTTCACGTTCGTGCTCGGCTTGGGCGTGTTCTTTCTGACGCTCTTCAGCATGGGCGCCGGCGGTGGCGCGGGCATCCAGGCGGCGCACACCCTGTTCGGCTCGATCTACGGTCTCGGCGATGGCGAAGCGCGCCTGGCGGCGGCGGTCGCGCTGGCGGCGACCGCGGGCGTGCTGGCGATCGCAAGGCCACTGCTGTTCGTGTCGCTGGCGCCGGACATCGCCGCCGCCAGAGGTCTGCCGGCGCGACTCTTGAGCGTGGGGTTTCTCGCGCTGCTGGGTGTCGTCGCGGCCGAGGCGACACAGGCCGTCGGGGCGCTGTTGCTGCTCGGCTTGCTGACAGGACCGGCGGCGGCCGCGCATCGCTTGACGGGCAGACCATTCGCGGGCATCGCGCTCGCGGGGGTGCTGGGGGTGGGCGCGATGTGGGGCGGGCTGGCGCTCGGCTACGCCGTCCCGCAGCTGCCGCCGAGCACGGCAATCGTGGCGCTGGCGGTGGGGGTGTACGCGACGGTGGCGCTCATGGACGCGTGGAGGCGTCGCCGGCCGCCAAGTCCCAGCGCGCGTGGCGAGACCTCGCCGGCGACCCCGCCAACGCCCGTGGATGTGACGACTACCATCCCAACATGACCGCAAGTGCGCAGATACCCGGCTGGGCCGAGCGCGCCGAGGCGACGCTCGCCACCGCCGGACACAAGCGCGGTGGCGCCAGGCGCGCGCTGCTGGAGCTGCTCGACGGGCAGGAGTGTGCGCTCACGGCTGTCGAGATCGAGGACGCCTTGCGCGCTCAGAGCAAGACCAAGCGCGTCGTGAGCAGGGCGAGCGTGTACAGGATCCTCGACGAGCTGGAGCGGCTGCGGCTCGTGCAGCGCGTCGAGACCGGCCAGGCGATGGTCCGCTACGAGCGCGTGTGCGAGCACTCAGAGCACCACCATCACCTGGTGTGCGACGAGTGCGGCGTGGTGATGCCCTTCTCAGACGCGGGCCTTGAGCGTGCGATCGATCGGCTCAGCGAGCGGGTTCCGCTGGCTGTTTCAGAGCACGAGATTGTGTTGCACGGGGCTTGTGAGGATTGCGCGGCGTAGCGACAGGCTGAGCCCACAGGTAGGTGAGAACGCAGCCCAGGGTGAAGACAGCCACGACCAGCAAGACCGGGCCAGAGTCCTCTGCAAGGGCGCCGACGACACCCGCGGCGAGGCCGCCTGAAAGGGCGGCCAGCCAGGCGGGATCGCCTGCGACGGGAGCCAGCAAGCGCTCGCGCCGGCGCAGTCCGAACACGACGCAGAGCAGTGCGAGGGCGGTGGCGACGGGCATCGCGTGGTTGTGCAGCTCACCCCAGGCGGCGGTATAGCGGCGGACGATCACGTCGCGCAGGTCGCCGGCTGAGCGGGCGTGCAGGATGCTGCCGGTGTAGTGGCCGGAGCCGTGGGCGGTCGCGAGGTCGAGCGCGGCAAGCGCGATGAGGGCGAAGAGGGGTGCGATCAGCACGATCAGGGCACGCCTCCTGGTCAGCTCACCTGGGAGCAGCATGACGGTCGCCACCGCCGTGCCGGCGCTGACCAGGATCACCCCGCCGACACCCGCGCCGATCCGCGCCGATCCCTCGACGGCCGCGAGCAGGATGCCCGCGCCGGCCATCGCGGTTGCCGCGCGGCGACCCCGCACGGCGGGATACAGCGCGGCGGCGACCGCGGCGAGCACGAGCACCGCGAGGCCGGACTTGAGCTCGTTGCCGATCCCGTAGAAGCGCGCGCCGAGAATCGGGTTGGGGCCGAGCAGGGAGCGCATCAGCAGCTGGGTGCCCGCGAGCGCATCCATGGTGAGCGCGACCACGGTCACGACCGCGGGGACGAGCGGCGCGCGGGGCCACGGCAGCAAACGGTCGGTGAGCGCCCCCAGCCCTAGACACACGAGCACGATCGTCAGGTACTCGGCGGCGGCGCTCGGGTTCAGCGCGGCGGGTATCAGCACGGCGACGGGCGCCCACAGCACGCCCAGCGCGCCGGTCCGCATCGCCCATGCCCGCGCGCGTGGCCAGGGGATCGACACGAGCAGCAGCAGCGCCCACGCGCTCAAGAGCCAGCCAAGCGCCCGCAGTCGCCGGGGGCCGATCACATGCAGGCGGGCCATCAGGGCGCGCAGGGAGGCGGAGTGAAGCGGGCCGTCCGTGCGGAGCGGGTCGCCGCGCATGTCGGCCGGGATTGGTGTGAGACCCAGGTGGCGCAGGATCGTGGGGGCGAGATCGACCGCCGCGATCAGCCCGCGCTCGTTGGTCGTCTGCGAGCTGAGCGTCATCGCCGTGGGGCCGGCGCCACGCGAGCGTTCGCCGGTTTCGCCGCCGGTGGTTGTGCCGCTGGTGGTTTCGCCGCTGATGCTGCCATCTCCGCGGTGGGACAGTCCCGAGGCGGCGGTCCACAACAGTTCATGACCGCGGTGAGAGCGGGCGCGCTGCACGACCAGCAGCAGCTCTGCGGATGTGCGGGTGGCATTCAGCGCGCGCAGGTCCTCGACGCCGTCTCGGCCGGCGGGCAGGTCGGCGACGACGAGACGGTGTGTGCGCTCCAGCGATGCCACGCGTTCGAGCAGCGACGGCGCCGTGCCAAGCGAAACGGCGGCCACCCGCCCGTCGCGGTCGGCAGCGGCGATCGCGTCGGTCTCGTCGAGGCCGGATATCCCCGCGTATGCGGCTCCGCCCGGGATCTGTGCGGCGAGCAGGCCGGGGCGCAGCAACTGCGGGGCGTTTTGGGCGCGCCTGCGCGCCGCCTGCCAGCCGGCGATCGCACCTTCTGCGCCGTGCGTTCGCAATGCCATAGCGGGCGGACGTGTGGGTGAGTAGGCCGAGCTCGCGATGCGGGCGCCCTGGGTGATGTCGAGCAGCAGCTGCTCGGCTGAGTAGGAGCCCTGAGTCGCGGACATGATCCCGACGGACAGGCCAGGGACGCTTGCAAGCTCGGACTCCCCGGCCGGCACGAACGCCAGCACGACAGGGCCCTGCGCGAAGGGGCCGGCGGCCGCGGCGCCGGACGGCCGGAGGCCGAGCAGCGCTATGGCGCAGAACGGGAGCGCGAGCCACGCCCCCAGGCCGCGTGGGCTCAGCCCTCGGCCCCCTCGGTCGCAATGCCGGGATGGGGTGAGCGCGCCCGCTCGCCCGGGGGCGTCGTGGCCGGCTGCTCATGCTCCCCGGGGAGGTTGGCCGGGAGCGCGGTACCCTCGATGTTCAGCCTCGGCAGCACCCTGTCCAGCCAGCCTGGGATCTGCCATGTGCGCTCGCCGACGAGGTGCAGCACGGCCGGCAGCAGCAGGCAGCGCACGACGAGCGCGTCCAGGAACACGGCGCTGGCGAGGCTCAGGCCGAACTCCTTGATGACGCGATCTTCGCCGAGCATGAACGACAGGAATACGCAGACCATGATCGCCGCGGCCGCGGTCACCACGCGCCCCGTCAACGCCAGGCCCTCGGCGACCGCGCGCGAGTGTTCGCGCGTGTGCGTCCAGCGCTCGTGCATCCGCGAGATCAGGAACACCTCGTAGTCCATCGAGAGCCCGAACACGATCGCGAACAGCATCACGGGGATGAACGATTCGATCGGCCCCTGCTGGACGCCGAACAGGCTGCCCAGCCAGCCCCACTGGAAGATCGCGACGATCACCCCGAGCGAGGCGCTGATGCTGAGCAGGTTCATGACCGCTGCCTGCAGCGGGATCACCAGCGAGCGGAACACGATCATCAGCAGGAGCGCCGACAGCAGCACGACGACGCCGATGAACAGCGGCAGCTTGTGAGAGAGCACGGCCGCGAAGTCCACCGCGCCGGCGGTCACGCCGCCGACATACACGCTCATGCCGGTTTGGGCCTTCACCGGCGGAATCACGCTGTCGCGCAGGCGCGAGACGAGCTGCGTGGTCGCATACGCCTGTGGCGATGAGCGGGGATAGACGGTGATCGTGGCCACTTCCCCGGTGGGATTGAGCTTTGCCGGGGCGACCGACACGACACCCGGTGTGGCGGCGATCGCGGCGCGCAGCTTTTCGACGGAGGCCTTGCCGCCGTCCGGGGAGGATGGGACGAGCACGCCCTGCTTGGCGGCTTCCCCGCTCGGGCTCGGGACCTTCGCGACGACCAGCAGCGGGCCGTTGAACCCTTCGCCGAAACCTTGAGCGAGCAGCTCGTACGCGCGATGCGTCGTCTGGCTCGCGGGGTCGTTGGAAGCGTCGCTGGATCCGAGCCGCAAAGCCAGCGCGGGAGCGGCGATCAGCAGCATCGTCAGGGTGGACACGATCGCGATCGTCCACGGGCGGCGCTGCACGAACGCGCTCCAGCGCAGCCACGTGCCCCCGGCGATCTGCGCCTCTCCCGCGGTGAGCGTCTGCGCCGCGGTCGGGTCATGGGTCTGGGAGCCCGCGACCCGAGCAACCTCACCGGTCTTTGCCGCGCGTGCTTCGCGAGCCCGCGCCCGGCGACTCGGTCGCGCCACACGAGCGCCCGCCATCGTCAGCAGCGCCGGCAGCAGCGTCAGCGAGGCGAGCATCACCAGCAGCACCCCGATCGACGCGGAGATCGCCACCCCGTACAGGAAGTCGACGCCAAGGAGCATCATCCCCAGCAGCGCGATCACGACAGTCGTGCCGGCGAACAGGACCGCGCGCCCGGCGGTGTCCATCGACTGCACGACCGACTCGCGCGCGTCCCCGAACGTCGGCCCGGGCGTACGGTAGGCCTCGCGGAAGCGCGTCAGGATGAACAGCGCGTAGTCGATGCCCACACCCAGCCCGATCATCGCCGCCAGCTCGGATGAGAAGTTGGGCGTGTCGACCACGTGCGTGAACAGCGCGATCACTCCCAGGCCCGTGCCGAGGCCGAACAGCGCGGTGACGATCGGCAGGCCCATGGCGATCAGCGAGCCGAACGTCAGCAGCAGCACGACGATCGCCGCCAGCAAGCCCACCACGGTGGACAGGCCGAAGCCGGCCTGCTCGGTCGCCTCGATCGCCTGTCCGCCGAGCTCGATCTGCAATCCCGGCTGATCGGCCGCGCGCGCCGTGGTCACAACGCGTTCGGCGGCGCTTTTGGGCAGCAGGTTGGCTTTTTCGTCGAACACCACCGTGGCGAACGCGATCTTGCCGTCGGCCGAGATCGACTTGCCGGCCGACGTGCCCGCGTAGGGGCTGATCACGGCCGCGACGTGCGGGAGCTTTGCGACCTGCGCGAACATGGTGCTCATCCGCGCGCGCACCGCCGGATCGAGGACGGTGCCGGACGAGACCTTGTAAACGATCGTGTCGCGGTCGCCCGCCTGCGCCGGGAAGCTGTGCTGCAGCAGATCGGCGGCGCGCTGGGCGTCGGAGTTGGGCAGCGTGAAGTTGTTGGAGTAGCTTGTTCCCGCGGACTGCGCCAGCACATTCACGGTGATCAGCAGCGCGATCCAGCCGATGACTACGTACTTGCGATGGGTTGTCGACCAGCGGGCGAGCTTCAGCATGGCAGGGTCCTCCGAGGGGGAGATCGGCGGGGCGGAGTTGGGGGGACTCCAGCAAGAGTAGCCATCTGCGCCGACCCCTCCGGGTCGGCGCAGCGCTGTCTGCCGGCGTGCGCGGGCAAACAGGTCGCGAGGGCCGTCTCACGCGGAGCGATCCTCGATCGGCGCCCGTCAGTTCACGCTCGGGTCCGGCGGCATGCGCGCGAGCAGGGCGTAGCCGCCGCCCATGCGCTTCAGCACGGCACTCCAGAGGTCCTGCGGCACGTCGGTGAAAACGTCATCCGGCAGGGCGGCGTGGGCGATCCAGTCACCGTTGTCGACCTCCTCGTCGAGCTGCCCCTCGCTCCAGCCCGCATAGCCCGCGAACACCCTCCGGCGCGCTGTCGCCTCGGTCAGCTCGTCGATCCCGGCGTCCGGGGCCGGGAAGCCGATACGTCCGAGCACGAGCAGTCCGGCCGGCGAGGGATCGAGGAACTCCGCCAAGCATACGATCGAGCTGGGTTGGACCGGCCCGCCGACATACACCGGCTCCTCCTCGGCTACAGCCTGCTCCAGCTGCGGCACCGCCTCGCCGACCGTCACGGTCGAGGGGCGGTTCAGCACCACACCCATCGCGCCCTCCTCGCTGTGCACCCCGATCAGGATCACCGCGCGCTCGAAGTTCGGATCATGAAGCGCCGGTGAGGCGAGCAAGAGCTGGCCGCTGAGCGATTCGTCCATGATGTCATTGAGGCTAGCGCGACCAGGGAGGCGAGTGTGAGCAAGCGACCAGGGAGGCCAGTGTGAGACCAGGGAGGCCAGTGTGAGCAAACAAGAGCTCGACGTGATCGTGATCGGCGGGGGGCCGGCGGGAGAGGTGTGCGCGGGGCGGCTGGCCGGCGGCGACCTCGACGTCGCGCTGGTCGAGCGCCAGCTGGTCGGTGGCGAATGCTCCTACTACGCATGCATGCCCTCCAAGGCCCTGCTGCGCCCCGGGCAGGTGCTGGCCGAGGCACGGCGCGTGCCCGGCGCCGACGAGGCCGCGGACGGCGAGCTTGACGTCGCCAGCGCGCTGCGTCGCCGTGACGAGATCGTTCACAACCTGCACGACGACGCCCAGCTGCCGTGGTTGAGCGAACGCGGGATCGAGCTCGTGCGTGGTCATGCGACGATCACCGGCGAGCGTGAGGCGCGTGTCGGTGATCAGACGCTGCGCGCTCGGCGCGCAATCGTGCTCGCCACCGGCTCCAGCGCCGCGATTCCGCCGATCGCAGGTCTACGCGAGTGCGAGCCGTGGACGAACCGCGAGGTCACCACCGCCCACGCGGTCCCGCCGACGCTGCTGATCCTCGGCGGGGGCGTGGTCGGCGTGGAGATGGCCTGCGCGTATGCTTCGCTCGGGGCGCGCGTGACGGTGGTCGAGGGGTCTGAGCGGTTGATCGCGCACGAGGAGCCGTTCGCGTCCGAGCAGGTACGCGACGCGCTGGAAGCTCTGGGGGTCGAGGTTGTGCTCGGCGTTGCGGCCGCCTCCGCGAGGCGTGACGAGCGGACACGGGCGGTGACACTCGAGCTGGAGGACGGCCAGCGGTTAGAGGGCGAGGAGCTGCTGGTTGCGGTCGGGCGCAGCCCCAATACCGGCGACATTGGCCTTGAGAAGTTGGAGATGGAGCCGGGTCAGCCGGTCGAGGTTGAAGACAGCATGCGCGCGGTAGCGCACGAGTGGCTGTATGCGATCGGCGATGTGAACGGGCGCGTGCTGTTGACGCACATGGGCAAGTATCAGGGGCGTGTCGCCGCGGCGCACATACTCGGTCACCCGATTCCACTGCTGAGCGACGGACCCCGTTCTCCACGGGTGATATTCACAGAGCCCCAGGTTGCGGCAGTCGGCCACACGCTGGCGAGTGCGCTGGCGGCGGGCCTGCGAGCCCGCGCGGTCGACGTGCCCACGAGCGCCAATGCGGGCGCCAGCTTCGTCGGACACGATGCCCCCGGAACTTGCCGGATCGTGCTCGACGAGGACCGGAGCACGATCGTCGGCGCGACGTTCACAGGCGTCGAGATGGCCGAGTCCCTGCAGGCTGCGACGATCGCGGTCGTCGGCGAGATCCCGTTGCAGCGCCTCTGGCACGCGGTGCCGTGCTTTCCGACGCGCAGCGAGGTGTGGCTGAACCTGTTCGAAGCTGTGGGCTCCGATGTCGCTATCCTGGCTGCGCCGGGCGATCGCAAAGCGAGCGGAGGGACATAGATAGACATGGCCAAGACCCCACAGGTCGGCGAGCAGGCGCCCGACTTCGAGCTGCCCGGCACTGACGGTCCGTTCAAGCTGTCAGATCATCGCGGCGAGCGCGTCGTGCTGCTTTTTTATCCAGGCGACAACACGATGGTTTGCACCAAACAGTTCTGCTCGTATCGCGATCGCGCCGAGGACTTCGCAAAGTTGAACGCCACGGTCGTTGGCATCTCCTCGCAAGATCTCGAGTCTCACGAGGGATTTACGGCTAAGAACTCGCTGAACGTGCCGCTGCTTGCGGATGTCGACAAGGAGGTTGCGCGGGCCTACAGCGCATACTCGTCAAGACTGGGCACCAAGCGCGCGGCGATCGTGATCGACGAGCAGGGAGTCGTACGCGATCGTCACGACCATCTGCTCGGGCTGGACTACCAGTCGGTCGACGATCTGAAGGCGGCGCTGGACGCGCTCTCGAGTTCGGCTGCTCGGTAAGCAAACCGGATCGGGCGAGCGGGTGGGTCGGCTGCAGGCGTTCGTGGTTTAGTGGACTATTCGTTACGACCATTTGCGGTGTTGGGGGTCCCATTGCCTGTCGTGGGTGTGGCCGGTGAGGATGGGGTCGAGGAAGGTGGCGGCGCGGGTGTAGGCGGTGTGCAGGTCGCTCTCGATCTGGACTGTGGCTGCGAGGCGTTTGTAGGGGTTGGTCCAGGCGTTGGGGGGTGGTGGGAGGCTGGTGGGTAGGGGTTGGCGGGCGCGCTCGGCGAAGGTGCTCTGCAGGGCGTGGCGCAGTGCGCCTGCTTGGATCGTGGCGGTGCTTTCGATTAGGAGGATGTCGATGAGGTCCTTCGGTCGAGTGCTGGGCTGTTTGGTTTCACCGTAGGTGCGTGTGTAGGCGTGGATCTTCTCGGCCAGGTGTTGTGGGATCGGGATAGTGGGAATCGAGAGTGGTTCGATACCGGCAAATGAGAGCGACTGTGAGGTGTGGATCGTGTCGGGTGTCCAGGAGATCGTGTCGGTGAAGCCGATGTCCACGAGGAATTGCTCGAAGGTGCGTCCGGCGAGCTGGGCGGTGACGTGGAAGCGTACGGCGGAGAACTCGTCGGTGTCGTCGAGCTCGTAGGTTCTGGTGGCGGCGAACGTGAAGTGGTCGTCCAGTGCGAGCTGTTGTGCGGCGGTGATGTCACCGATTGCAGCCTGCTCGTCATCGTCGCGTCCGAGGTCGATGTCCTTGGTTGAGCGGGTGGCGATGGCGAGACGGAAGTTCAGTGCGAGCGCGCCCTTGAGTACCCAGCGGTCAGGTGCCACGATCAGGAGGCGGCGCAGGAACAGTTCGAACGCCACACGCTTGCGTAGACGTGCCAGTCCGAGGCCGGTGCTGGTGGCTTCGTTCTTCAGGCGCTGCTCGAGCGCCTGACGGAACGCGGCGGCGCTCGGATATTTCACGCGTGCGCCCCGGTGGAGAGGACCGCTTGGATCGTGTCCTGTTTGTTGCGGTGGGTGGCTTCCTCTTGCAGCTGTCCAGTGGTGAGCAGTCCGCGCCGCAGGGCCTGTGTGACCGCCATCGAGAGCTGCTCGGGTTGCAGGCGGGGTGCGGCGTCGAGCAGCGTACGCGCGGGGGCGGTCAGCGGCAGCCCGTCGCGCCAGACGGTGGGGATCGTTTCGTTGTCGGGGTGGGTGTGGAGGACGACGCCGGTGGATCGGCGCAGGCCGCGGTGCTTGCGCGCGACAAGCAGGTGCACGGCGTCGGGGATGCTGTCGCTGAGGTCCAGCAGCACGAGCGCGCTCTCATGGGACAGGAGCGCTCCGGTACCAGCAGCGGTCATCCATGCCTCGCGCATGTCGTCGTGCTCAGCGGTCGGGTATCCCTGGATGCGGTACAGACCGCGACGGACGCGCTCGAAGCGTCCGCGGCGTACGTGGTGCTCCAGCAGCTGGCGGCTGACGGCGTGCGCGCGGGCCTGAGCGGCGTTGAAGTAGCCGCCCTGCTGGTATGCCTCGGCCTCTAGTCCGAGCACATCAGGACAATGAATGTCCGACATAAGACAAGTATAGCTTGTCTTTCGCAGACCCATAGTGTCTTGTGGGTCTCTCGGAGGTTCCGAGAGACCCACGCGCGACGTCCGTCGAGTTACGCCATGCGCGAGCGGCGTGGGCGGTGGGGAGTGAGCCGGGCTGTGTCTCGCGGAGGCGGTGGTCAGATCACAGACTCCAAGAAACCCGGGTCAGATCAGAGCCTCCGTCAAAACCAGCCCGGCTCAGACCTCCAGCGCTGATCCACCAAGCATCCCTGCTCCACCGGCTGTTGATCCACCAGGCGCTCCTGCCCCGCCGGTTATTGACCCGCCGAGCGTTGCTGTTCTGCCAACGATTACTGGCGGCAGCGAGCCGGGGCCATTGACCGTGTCCTCTGGATTAGAAGCGGGGCCACAAGGCGGGAAGACTCCTGCTCGCCGGTTCGAGGGGACGGCCAAGCCCAAGCGACCAGCCAAGAGACTCTCAAAGTCGTTGAAGGCATGCAGGAAGCACGCTAGATCAGCCCGGGAGCACGGGTCTGGAAAAGCCCACTTGGCTAGGCGCGTGACGGTGGCCGGCTGCCGTTCAGTCAGGTAGGACCGCAGGGGCTTCGGTCTCACCCATCGAGCGCTCATCGGCGGTGCGACGGGAGTGCAGCTCCGCGAGCTCGAGTTGCAGGCTGCGCGGGCGCTCGCCCGGAGCCGGAGCGCGCCGAGTCCAAGCGCCTTCGGCATCCAACTCCCAGGAGCTCTGATTGTCGGCGAACGCCCGCTCCAAAGTGTCGAGCAGCTCCGCGCGCAGGGGTGGGGACTCGACGGGTGTGGCGAGCTCGACGCGATGGTCGAGGTTGCGCGGCATCAAGTCGGCCGAGCCGATGTAGATCGTGTGCTCACCGTCGCGCTCGAAGGCGTACACGCGCGAGTGCTCGAGCAAGCGCCCGACGATCGAGACCACCCGGATGTTCTCGGAGATGCCGGGAATGCCGGGCCGCAGGCAGCAGATGCCGCGCACGTTGAGGTCGACCTGGACGCCCGCCTGCGAAGCCTCGTACAGCGCCCTGATGCAGCGGCCGTCCACGAGCGCGTTCATCTTCATCGCGATCCGGCCAGGCGATTGCGGCGAATGTGAGGCGATCGTCAGCTCGATCTGCTCGAGGATGCCGTCGCGCAGCTGGTTGGGCGCGACCAGGACCTTGCGGTAGTGCAGCGGGCGACCGTAGCCGGTGAGGTAGTTGAACATGTCGGCTACGTCGGCGCCGATCTGCTCGTCGGTCGTGAACAGCCCGAAGTCGGTGTACAGGCGGGCGGTCGCCGAGTGGTAGTTGCCGGTGCCGATGTGCACGTAGTTGCGCGCCCCGTCGCCCTCGCGGCGCACGACCAGCACACACTTGGCGTGCGTCTTCAGCGCGGGCTGGCCGTAGACGACGTGCACGCCGGCCTCCTCCATCGCCTTGGCCCAATGGATGTTCATGCGCTCGTCAAAGCGCGCCTTGAGCTCGACCAGCGCCACCGCCTGCTTGCCCCGCTCGGTCGCGTCGATCAGGGCCGGCACCAAGGGGGAGTCATCGCTCGTGCGGTACACGGTCTGCTTGATCGCGAGCACGTTCGGATCGGCCACGGCCTGCTCGACGAAGCGCTCGACGGAGGTCGCGAACGAGTCGTAGGGGTGGTGCACGAGCAGGTCGCCTTCGCGCATCGCTCCCAGCACGTCGGGGCGCTCTGACTCGTGGCGCAGCAGGCGCGGATGAGTGCTGCCGATCAACGGGTCCTCGCGCAACTCGGAGTAGCCGGGCAGCCTCACGAGTTGCCACAGCGCGCCCATGTCGAGCAGCCCGTCGACCGGATAGACCTCGTCATCGGCCACGCCCAGCAGCTCGATCAGCTCGTCACGCAAGCGCTCGGAGCAGCGTGTGCCGATCTCGACACGGACGATCTCGCCGAAGCGACGACGGCGCAGCTCGTCCTCGACGGCCTGCAGCAGATCGGCGGCGTCGTCGGAGACCTCGAGGTCGGCGTCGCGCGTGACCCGGAACACGTCGCAGTCGACGATCTCCATGCCTGCGAACAGGGCGTCGAGATGGTGTGCGATCACATCCTCCAGCGCCACCAGCGTGACCGGGCCCGAGCCTGACTGCTCGAGCGCGATGAAACGGGGCAGGATCTCGGTGGGAACCTTGACGCGGGCGAACACGGTCTCGTCGGTGCTCGGGTCGCGCACGAGCACGGCCAGGCTGAGGGACAGGTTGGAGATGTACGGGAATGGTCGCCCCGGGGCGACCGCAAGCGGAGTCAGCGCCGGGAAGATCACGCGCTGGAAGTGCCTGGCCAGCTCCGCGCGCTGATCGTCATCCAGCTCATCGACGTCGACGAGCGCGATCCCGTGCTCGGCCAGAGCAGGGCGCAGCTGGCCTTCAAAACAATCGCTCAGCCGCTGCCCCAGACCCTGCACGCGCTCGCGGATCAGGGCGATCGTCTGCGAAGAGGTGCGCCCGTCCTGGCCGGGGTTCTCCACGCCGGCCTCGATCTGGTCGTGCAGGCCGGCGACCCGCACCATGTAGTACTCGTCGAGGTTCGTGGTGTAGATCGCGCAGAACTTGACCCGCTCGAGCAGCGGCGCCGTCTCGTCCTCGGCGAGCTGCAGCACACGGTCGTTGAAATCAAGCCAGGACAGCTCGCGGTTGATGTACAGCGTCGGGTTGTTCAGGTCTATGTCCGGCTGGTCATCGCGCTCGTTGCGCTCGTGCCCTGAAGCGCCGCTATGCTCAGGCTGTGCGTACGGTTCGGGGCGTTCGTGCTGCAAGCTCTCGATTGGCCCGTGATCTTCGATCGTCACGTCGATCACGCTACACCGTCTGCCTGAACCGCACGGTGAAGATCGCGCTAGGGTGAGATCGACGTATGGCGCGCCAACTCTGGCTGCTACGTCACGCCGAGGCAGAGCCGCACGGGACGCGCCCCGACGCGCAGCGGCGGCTGACCTTGCGCGGGGAGCACCAGGCGCGTGCCGCCGGCATCGCCATCCGGGGCTTGGCGGTTGCGTTCGACGAGGTCCTGTTCAGCCCCAGGACGCGTGCCCGCAGGACGGCCGAGCTGGCTGCCGAGGGCTGGAGCGCGCAGCAGCGTGCGCTGCTGCGCGAGCATCCGCCGCTGGCGGGCGCCTTCGACGTGTCGCAGGCCATCGCAGCGCTTACCGGTGTACCGGCCCAGGACGGTCGCCTGCTGCTGGTTGGACATGAGCCCGATCTGTCGCTGCTCGTCGGCGGGCTGACCGGAGCCCGGATCGACCTGAAGAAGGGCGGTGTCGCGGTCGTGCGGCTAGAGGGAAGTTCCGCCCACCCCACCGGCGGCGAGCTCGTGATCCTGATGCGGCCCCGCGAGCTTGCGCTGATCGCCGGCGTCCCAGTCGATCGGGACTGAAGCAGCAGCAGGCGCAGGCGGCACGGCGACATCCACGCCTGCATCGGGGCTCACATCTGCGCGGACCACGTCGAGTGACTCGGCGGCGAAACGGTAGCCGATCCCGAAGTGGGTGTGGATGTAGCGCCAGCGCGGCGAGGCCTTCTCCAGCTTCTGGCGGAGCTTGCGCACGAACACGTCGACCGAGCGGTCGCCGCGCACCATCGCATAGCCCCACAGACGCGAGTAGATCTCCTCGCGCTCGAGCACCCGGCCCTCGGCCGCGGCGAGCAGCTCGATCAGCTCGAACTCGCGCCTGGTCAGGTCGAGGCTGAAGCCGTTCACAAACGCCTGGAAGCGATCGTTGCGGATCTCGACCTCGCCCGCCAGCAGTGGCTTGGCCTCCGCGCGCCCGGTGGCGCGCCTGCGCCGACGCGCGACGCCCTGCACGCGGGCGATCACCTCCTCGGGATGACAAGGCTTGGTGATCCAGTCATCCGCGCCTAAACGCAGCCCACGCACGCGTTGGGCGACGGTGGAAGGTCCGGTGCAGACGACGACTCCCAGCTCGGGCAATGCGCCGCACAGCCGCTCGAGCCACTCCCACGCCTGCGGTCCCAGCACGGCGAGATCGACGACCAACGCGCTCAGGCGCATCGAGGCGATCGCATCAGTGGGGACGGGGCCGGCGAGCACGCGGTGCTCCCAGCCGAGGCGGTCCAGGCGCTTGCTGAGAACCTGGATGAACCCGCTGTCGCGGTCGAGCACCGCGATGCGCAGTGAAGATGCGCTCGCTGCACCAGACGGCGCCTCCTCCGTGGCGCGGATACTTTCCGTCATCGAGCGTCAGTCTAGGGAAACAGGCAGACTCGTGTGCGGCATACCACAAATGGTCACAGGATGTTCACAGGAGAAATACGCTATTTGCGGCTTGGAGTCAGAGCGTCTCGGGGCTTGAGTCCGGTGCGGCATCCGGCCGCACGCCGGCCGGATGGGAAGAGTCCGAGAACTCACGGAACAGGCCCGTGACGACGAACGCGACCTGCTCGCCTATGTCCACGGCGTTGTCGCCGATCCGCTCCAATGCACGGGCTACGAGGATCATGTGCATCGCCCACTCGCGCGTGTCGGGGTCCTCGCCGATCTCGATCGCCATCCGGAAGATGTCGCGGTTCAAGCGGTTGATCTCGCGGTCCTGGCGAACGAGGTCTTCGGCCAGTTCGACGTCGCGTCCGGAGAACGCGGCGCGTGATTGGACGACCTCCGAGCGCGCCTGAGCGCCCATCTTCAGCAGCGCGTCCAGGACCTCCCGGCGCACCGGCGGCTCGTGGCCGGAGAGGGGAATCAGCTTGGCGATGTTCACGCACTGGTCGCCCATCCGCTCGACGCGCATGATCACGTGCAGCAATGCGGCGACGAGGCGCAGGTCGCCCGCGACGGGCGCCTGCAGGGCAAGCAGCGAGAGGATGCCCTGGTGGACCTCCAGGTAGCGCCCGTCGAGGCGGTCGTCGTCCGCGATCACCATCTGCGCGAGCTCGACGTCCTGGTGGTTGAGCGCCTCCAGCACGCGGTCGAGCTGCTCGACGACGAGGTCCAGACCGCCGAGCGCGCGATCCTGCAGCTCGTGCAGCTGCTGCTGGAAGTGGGCGCGGCCCTGCTGCGCGCGCGGGGGCGCAGCGCCGTCGTCGGGACCGCCCAGCGGGATCGGCCCGCTGCGCGTGTCAGCCGAACTTTCCGGTGACATATTCCTCCGTCCTGGGATCCGTTGGGGTGGTGAAGATCTCTTGCGTCGGGCCGACCTCCACGAGCTGTCCGCCCAGCATGAACGCCGTGCGATCGGCCACGCGCGCGGCCTGCTGCATGTTGTGCGTGACGATCACGATCGTCACGCGGGTCTTGAGCTGGTCGATCAGCTCCTCGATCTTGAGCGTCGCGATCGGGTCCAGCGCCGAGCAGGGCTCGTCCATCAGGATCACCTCGGGATCGACCGCGAGGGAGCGGGCGATGCACAGCCGCTGCTGCTGGCCGCCGGAGAGTCCCGCGCCGGGCTCATGCAACCTGTCCTTGACCTCGTCCCACAGCCCGGCGCTGCGCAGCGCCGCTTCGACCTTCGGTTGCTGGCCGGCCTTCGACCGGCTCCCGCGCCCGTGCGAGGTCAGGCGCAGACCGGCGGCGACGTTGTCGAACACCGTCATCGTCGGGAACGGATTCGGCTTCTGGAAGACCATCCCGATCGCGCGGCGCACCGCGACGACGTCGATCGCCGGGTCGTACACGTCGAGATCGTCGAGCAGCACCTTGCCCTCTGCGCGGGCGCCGGGGATCTCCTCGTGCATCCGGTTGATGCAGCGCACCATCGTCGACTTGCCGCAGCCCGAGGGCCCGATGATCGCGGTCACCTCGTTGGCGTTGAACTGCAGATCGATGCCCTTGACCTGTTCGGCATCGCCGTAGAAGGCGCGCAGGCCTTGCAGGCGCACGCCGAGCCCGGGCTTGGTCAGCGCACCGGGTCTGGTCGCGGCCGTGAGCTCGGGGCGCGAGGGCGCTGGGGCGCGGGCCTGACTGGGCTGCGCGATCTCGTCGGGCTCCATCTCAGCGGTACTCGGGGTTGGGACTTCGGTGTTGGGGGGGACCGTCATGCAAGGCGACTCCTTCGCGAGGCGAGGCGGGCTATCAGGTTGAGCACAAGGATCATGACGACAAGGGTGAGTGCGGCGCCCCACGCACGGTCTACCACGGCGGTGGTCGGAGATGTGACGTCGTTGTAGATTTGCACGGGCAACGAGTTCATGAATCCGCCGAGGTCGGTGGTCGTCTTGTTGGTCGCGCCGGCCGTGAACAGCAGCGGCGCGGTCTCCCCGGCGGCGCGCGCGATTGCCAGCAGCACTCCGGTCACCATCCCCGGCAGGGCGGTCGGCAGGACGATGCTGAAGATGACCCGCCAGCGCGGCGCGCCGAGCGCGAGCGCCGATTCGCGCAAAGCGCCGGGCACGAGCAGCAAGACCACCTCGGCAGAGCGGATCACGACCGGCAGCATCAGCAGCGCCAGCGCGAGCGAGCCCTTGTAGCCGGCGTAGGAGCTGCCGGTGCCGATGATCAGCGCGATGTAGATGAACAGACCGAAGATGATCGAGGGCACGCCCGTGAGGACGTCGACGAAGAAGCGCACGATGCCGGCGAACCAGCTGGTGCGGCCGTACTCGACGAGCCACACGGCCACGCCGATGCCGATCGGGATCGCGATCACCGAGGCCAGCGCGACGATCTCGATCGTGCCGAGGATCGCGCTCTCGATGCCGCCGATCGAGGAGCTTTTGAAGAAGGTGTTCCCGGTCGGATCGGTCGTGAAGAAGCTCCAGCTCCACGAGCTCAAGCCCTTGTTCAGCAAGTAGTAGACGATCAGCAGCAGCGGGATCAAGGCGAGGATCGTGCCGGCAAGGATCGCCCCGCGGGCGATCCGGTCCCGCCGCTTGCGCGCGGGGGTGAGCGCAAAGCGCGTGAGGCGGTCGGTGTTCACAGCCCAGCCGTCCCGGCGATCGGCGGTGGCACGCTCTCGTTACGGTCCTGGGCGGTGCGTCTAGGCGCGCGGGCACGCGCGGCGCGGAGCACCAGCAGGCGCGCGATCGCGTTGACGAGCAGCGTCAGCACGAACAGGACCAGCCCGGCGGCGAACAGCGCCGAGCGGTGCAGGCCCTGAGCCTCACCGAACTCGTTGGCGATCACCGCGGCGAGCGAGTAGCCCTGGCCGAACAGGTGCTGGGGCATCTGGGGTGCGTCCCCGATCAGGATCGTGACCGCGATCGTCTCGCCGATCGCGCGGCCGAGACCGAGCATCGCCCCCCCGACGATCCCGCCGCGGCAGTACGGCAGCACCGCCATGCGGATCATCTCCCAGCGCGTCGCCCCCAGCCCGAGCGCGGCCTCCTTGTGATCAGCGGGGACGGTGGCCATGACCTCGCGGCTGAGCGCGCTGACGATCGGCAGGATCATGATCGCGAGGATCAAGCCGGCGACGAAGATGTTGGGGATCGTGACGACTCCACCGCCGATGAACGGGATGAAGCTGAGGCGGTCGGCGATCCACTGCTCGGCGGGCACGAGCTTGGGGGCGAGGAAGAAGATTCCCCACAGCCCGTACACGACCGAGGGCACGGCGGCGAGCAGCTCGATCAGGACCGTGACCGGGGCGCGGAGCCGGCCGGGGCACAGCTCGGTGACATAGATCGCGGTGGCGACCGCAACCGGCACACCGATCAAGAGCGCCAAGCCCGAGGTGATCAGCGTTCCGACGAGCAGTGGCAGCGCACCGAACTGTTCGGCCGAGACGTTCCAATCGTTGTCGAAGGTGAAGCCGAGCACGCCAAACTTGGCGAACGCCGGCTGCGCTTCGCCGGCGAGACGAAAGAAGAAGTAGACGATCAGCGCGAGGATCAGCGCCGCCAGCGCCGTCAGGCCGTACTTCAGCGCGCGATCGGGGAGGCGCGCGAGCGGTGATCGCGCGAGAATTGCGCGATCACCGCTCGGGATCGATGCTGCCTCCAAGGCGCTTCCTAATCCCCGCGAACCGGCGGATCGGACTCAGTCGAAGGCATCGGCTCCACTTCCAGCGCAGCCTCCATCGTCGTCCAAGTCATATCCGGGTCTCGGGGCATCGTGTTCGTCGATCAGCCGATCGGCGAGCCGTTGCACTGCAGGGTCGTGACGGCTTCCTTGGACTTCGCCAGGATCGCCGCCGGCAAGGCGGCGTAGTCCGCCTGTGCAAGGACCGACTGACCCTGGCCGAGGCCGTAGTTCAGGAACTGCACGACGCCCTTGGCGGCCGATTCGCCACCGGGGACGCCCGCCTTGCACATGTCTTTGTAGACGACCACAAACGTCTGCGAGGTGATCGGGTAGGCCTGAGCGCCAGACGGGTTTGAGATCTTGATGCCGAGGTTCGTCGGCACGGTCACGCCCGTTGCGGCGGCGCTGGTCGAGGCGAGGCTCGGCGCCACGAAGTTCCCGGCCTTGTTCTTGACCGAGGCGTAGGTGAAGTTGTGCTGCAACGCGTAAGCCTGCTCGACGTAACCGACGGCGCCCGTCGTCTGCTGCACCGCTCCGGCCACGCCGGCGTTGCCCTTCGCGCCGGTGCCGGTCGGCCACTGCACGTCCTTGCCTTCGCCGACCTTGCTCTTGAATTCAGGGTCGACCGCGGCGAGGAAGCTCGTGAAGCCGGAGGTCGTGCCGGATGAGTCCGAGCGGTGAATGACCGTGATCGGGGTGCTCGGCAGCGACACGCCCGGGTTCAAGGCCTTGATCGCCGGGTCGTTCCAGGTCTTGATCTTGCCGAGATAGATGTCGGCGATCGTAGTGCCTTCCAGCTTCAGGCCGGTCTGCACGCCGGGCAGGTTGTAGGAGACGGTGATCGCGCCCAGGAACATCGGGATCTGCTGGACGGGTCCGACCTTTTCGAGCGCCGTGAAATCAGCCGGCTTCAGCGGCGGGTCTGAGGCGCCGAAGTCCACCGTCTTTGCCTCCAGCGAGGTGATCCCCGCCCCCGAGCCGACCGCTTGGTAGTTGACCGTCAATGGGGACAGCGCCGAGGCCCACTGCTCGTAGACCGGGGCGGCGAACGTCGAGCCCGCGCCGGAGATCGTGCCCCCGGAGGAGCTCGAGGCGGTGCTCGAAGAGCTGCTGGAGCTGCTTGAGGAACTGGAACCGCACGCGGCGAGGCCGAGTGCGAGCGCCACGACACCTGTGAGCGCGCCAATCTTGTTATGGATCACTACTACGTCTCCTCTGCTGGATTTATGCTTGTCAGCGGCCTGCAGACGCCCGCACGAGCGCGGGACTCCCTGCCGACCGATGTTGACTGTGGCTCAGTCTCATGAATTACCGGCCGCTCCGATGTGAACATTTCGTGAAAGCCGCTCTGGCCTGGCATGGGCATGGACATGGGCGGCGTCGCTGGCGCTCACATCGGGTGCGCCGTCGGGGGTTGAAGCTGATGCCGAGCCCGCTCCACCGGTCTCACGCGCTGGCTGGGGCTGGAAGCGATAGCCGAAACCGGGGTGAGTGTGGATGAAGCGCCGGTCGGGCATCGCCGTCTCGAGCTTGCCGCGCAGCTTGCTCACATACACGTCGACAGAGCGATCGCCTGAGCGCAGGTCACCGCCCCAGACCTCGGTGTAGAGCTCGCCGCGCGTGACGATTGCGCCCGCCCGCCGGGCCATCGCTGCGAGCAGTTCGAACTCGCGCACCGACAGCGTCAGCGCCCGCCCCGTGGCCAGCACGAGACCCTCGCCAAGCCGTATCTCCAGTTCGCCGGCGTAAATGGTGCTCGCGTTGTCGGCTGAGGCCGCCACGGGTGCATAGCCTCGCCTCGACGCCGCCCGCACGAGTTGCCAAGTCGTGATCGAGTCGTGAAGAACTCGTGAAGAGAGCACGCTTGCGCTGGCGATGTCCATAATCTTCATCGATGAGCTTGCGCCGGCGCCCAGCCGACACGATTTCCGGTGCCCGATTCGAGGGTCGCCGATGAGTCCGCTGGGACCGGCTGCCGGCACGATCGCATTCACTGGGGATCGAGGTCGCGGATGAGCCTGCTCGGTCGCTCCGTCGATAGGACCCTGGCCACGCTGCTCGAGGACGCGGGACGCAACGTCGAGCGCTCCGCGATCTTGCTGCGCGAGTTGCTGGCCACGTTCCCCGAGCATGCGACGCTGGCGCAAGATCTCGCCGCCTGCGAGCAGGAGGGCGATCGCATCACTCACGACATCATCCATCGCATGGGCGGTGGCAGGCATGTTCGAGGCGGGCGTGCCCCATTCACCGCCGGCGACGGCTATGCGTTGGCGACGGCGATCGACGATGTTGTCGACTACACCGAGCAGGCGGCCGCACAGCTGGATCTGTACGGCGTCGAAGCGCCGATGGAGCAGGCCGTCGAGTTCGCCGATGTGCTCGTCGCCGCCGGCGGGGAGATCCTCGGGGCGCTCCGATGCCTGCACAGCGACCAGGATCTGAGCCCGCACCTGGTCGAGATCCACCGCCTGGAGAACGAGGGCGATCGCCTGCAGCGCGATGCCGTGACCTCGCTGTTCGCGGGGGGCATCGATCCGATGGTCGTGATCCGCTGGAAGGACATCTTCGAGTCACTCGAGGCCGCCGTCGACGCGTGCGAGACGGTCGCACACGTGTTGGAGGGGATCACGCTCAAGCGGCGGCGGCGCTGACGCGCCCTGAGTGGCGCATGCGTCAAACACCGACGGCCGATGTGTCGAGACGCGTACATGCTTAGAAAAAGCTGATGTTGTGGGCGGGGCCGCATGCGACCCCGCCTCCAGACGGTGCATGCACCGTCTGGCCGAGTGGCGCATGCGCCACTCGGTGGGGCCGCGCATGCGCGGCCCCATACCTCGCCGCATGCGGCGAGGTATCCCATCAGCTTTCATCGAGTCATGCGGCCCATTGACTTGACTCATGCGCGTGGAGTCCGCCATTCATCCGAATGTTGCAGGTGGAGCGCTCGCTTCCAACCGGGCTCCGGCTGGGCTGCCCTGCAGGAACGCCTGAAACGACAGCGACGCGCCCGCGCGGACTTCGGGAAGCACCGCTCTGCCGGCCGCGATCACTCGACCGGCGCGGCGCGCGAGCACGTACACGACGAGGTTCTGCTGCGTCACGCTCGAGCCGTTGTGCACGATGCCCGTCGCGCCCTGCGTGCCGCCTTCTTCGCTTGCATGTACGCCCCTGGCTTCGATCTGCGGGACAGGTCCGCTCGCGACCGGCGGTTCGCCGACGATGGCGCTCACGCTTGCCGGGCCGCCGGACGCCGGGACCTGGTCGTTGATCCATGTGGCTTCACCGTGCGCCGGCAGCGACGCGAGCGTGGTGAGTGCTGCTTCCAGCCCGGGGGCGTTGTTCTGAAAGGTCGTCCCTCCGTGCGCGTCCTTGACGGTGATCGCGATCGGCACGCTTTTCAGCGTATGTCCGGAGTCGTTGCGCAGGGTGATGACCGCCGCGCTGCCTTCCGCGCCGTGCACGAGGGTCGCGCGCAGGACACGGACTTGGGCGCTCTGTCTTGTGATCGACAGGCCTTGCTCGGCCAGCCGCGTGTGGTGGGCGGCTCGTTCCAGGCGCGCACTCTTCTCCGCCGTCGTCTCGCAGCCACTGAGCGATCCGGCGAGCGCGACCGCTCCGAGCGCGAGGGCCACGGCGCGTCTCACCGGCGAGCTCCACGGATGTCGCAGCGGGCGGTGCAGGCGGCCTGCCGGTCCTCGCGCGCGATCACCCGAACGCCCCGCCGATGTAATCGCGCGTGCGCTGCATCTGCGGGTTGTCGAACACCTGGGTGCTGGAGCCGTACTCGACGAGCTCACCGAGATGCATGAACGCGACGTGGTCGGCCACGCGCATCGCCTGCTGCAGGTTGTGCGTGACGATCACGATCGCGACGTCTGTGCGCAGCCCGACGATCAGCTGCTCGATCGTCGCCGTGGAGATCGGGTCCAGGGCCGAGCACGGCTCATCCAGCAGCAGCACCTCCGGCTTGACAGCCAGCCCGCGCGCGATGCACAGCCGCTGCTGCTGGCCTCCGGACAGGCGCAGCGCGGGGTGGTCCAGGTCGGCGGCGACCTCGTCGTAGAGCCCAGCGCGGCGCAGCGCGTCGATTACTTCGGGCTCCAGATCGCGCCGTGAGCGTCGCCGGCGACGGCCCCCCGGGACGTGCTCCTCGCGCAGCGCGTAGGCGACGTTCTCGAAAATGCTCATCGGGAAAGGATTGGGTTGCTGGAAGACCATCGACACGCGCCGGCGCAGGTCATTGGCCTCGATGCTCTCGATCTCCTCGCCGTCCAATGCGATCCGCCCCGCGCGCGTCGCCCCGGCGGTGATCTCGGTCAGGCGGTTCAGCGAACGCAGCAGCGTCGTCTTGCCTGAACCGGACGCGCCGATCAGCGCCAGTACCTCGCCCTGGCGCACGGGCAGGCTGATCTCGCGCACCACCCACTTCTCGCCGTAGGCCAGCGACACCGATTCGATCGTCATCCGCTCGCTCACGTTCGCAAGCGGATGCGGGCGGGTGCTGCTGCCACCATTACGCCCGTTGCGGGCGCTTGCGCCGGCCGCGGGGCTCAGCGCGGGGCTCAGCGGCAGTGGCGCCGCTGCCGGCGGGGCCGGCGGCGCTGGCGGGGCCAGGGTCGGCTCACGGTGATATCCGATCCTGCGCGCGCGAGGGGGCGTCGTTGGGCTCATCGAGGCATCAGCGTCGCCAGCTCGGCAGCCAGGCCCATACCATGAAGCGATTGGTCTTCCCGTCGCGATCGGAAGTCAGGCGCGTGACGACGGCGTTCAGCGCAAGCACCATGAGCAGCAGCACGAACGCCGCGGCGTAGGCCTTTTCCGGTGCGTTGCCTTCGCCGGCGGGCGAGTTGTATTTGACGTAGCTCGTCAGCGTTGCACCGGTGCCGCGCAGAGTGGACAGACCCGGTGCGCCACCAACGCCTTCCAGGTGCAGCGTGGCGCCCAGCAGGATCACGATGATCGCGGTGTCGCCGATGATGCGCCCCATGCCAAGCGTGACTCCACTGGCGATGTTCCGGCGCACCGACGGCAGCAGCACCTTGCGGATCGTCGTGGCCTTGGTCTTGCCGAGTGCGTACGAGGCCTCGCGCACGTGCGCGGGCACCTGCGCCAGCCCCTCGCGCGTGGCGCCGACGATCAGCGGGAGCGCCAGCAACGACATCATCCCCCCGGCGGTGAGGAACGAGCGTCCGAACACGGCGCCGCCGGCCGAGGTCTGCGACAGGAACGCAAGGAACGACCGCGAGAACACGAGCAGACCGAAGATCGCGAGCACCACGCTTGGCGTCCCCGCGATCATCTCCACCCCCGACTCGACCGTGCGCGCCAGGGATTCACGACCCCGCTCGCCCTGGGCATACTCGCCGAGCCACACCGCCATTGCGACTCCGAGCGGGGCGGCGATCGCGGTGCCGATCGCGGTCACCAGCAGCGTGCCGACGATCGGGTCCAAAAACCCGCCGGAGGTGCTCTGGCTCGCCCCTGCGCTGGGAGACTGCAACAGCAGGCTCGGGCGCACATAGGAGATGCCCTTGACGAGCATGAACAACACGATTGCGGTCGCGATCGCGCATAGGCCGATCCCGACGGTCCAGCACAGCAGGTAGGCGACGCGATCGATCAGCGGCCAACTTCCCACCGAGTCGCGTGGATGGCTCGTTCGCGCGGCGCCGGCGGCAGGTGCGAGCGCATGTGGTTGGCTCGCCATCAGGCGCGTATCCCGTACTTCTTCATCGGCTGCTTGATCGCCCAGGCAGCCAGCGACAGGAACGCGCAGGAGACCAGCAGCACGGCGGCCATCGCGTACAGCGTCTGTTCGAGCGGTACGACCGAGATACCGTCGATGTAGTCGATGATCGTCGCCGCCAGCGGGCGCACCGGCTCGAACAGGAATGTGGTTCCGTCCAGCGGGTTGGCCGCGAAGCCACGCGACCCGGAGACCATCGAGAGCATGATCGCCTCGCCCAGCGCGCGCGCGGTCGCCAGCACCGTCGCGGCGAGAATCGCCGGGCGTGCGGTACGCAGCGACACGCGCCACATCGTGCGCCAGCGGTTGACCCCGAGCGCGGCCGAGCCCTCCGTCCACGAGCGCGGCACCGTCTCCAGCGCACCGACGATGATCGCGACCATGATCGGGACGATCATCAGCGCGAGGATCGCCACCGCGACGCTGAGATTCGCGCCGGTCAGCTGCACGACGTACTCGACCGAGCGCTTGCGCTGCTGAGAGATGAAGCTGTGTTCGATCCATGGGGCGATCGCGAGGATGCCGATCAGCCCGTACACGACCGATGGCACAGCCGCCAGCAGGCGCACGACCGGGTCGATCGCGCGGCGCACCACGGTGGGCGCGAGCTCGACGATGAACACCGCCGCCAGGACCGATACTACGAGGGCGATCATCACCGCGAGGCCGGTTGTGAGGATCGTGCCCCACAGCAGCGGCCACGCGCGCAGATAGTAGTTGTAGTGGGCCGGATCCTTGGGACCGTTGAGGATCGCGTTCAGCTGCTGGTCGACATCGCCGCCGGAGCCGAACCAGCTGATCCCGTTGTGCGCGAACGACGGCCACGCCTTCGAGAACACCGTGGCCGTCATCAGCGCGATCACGGCGAGCACGCCCACAGACAGCGTGCCGAGCACGAGCTCGGCACGCTTGTCCCGCGAACTCCCCGATGACCGCCTACCCATTGCGGCTCAGGGCCTGTTGAGGTAGTCCGCCATTGCGGCTCAGGGCCTGTTGAGGTAGTCCGCCATTGCGGCTCAGGGCCTGTTGAGGTAGTCCGCCATTGCGGCTCAGGGCCTGTTGAGGTAGTCCGCCATTGCGGCTCAGGGCCTGTTGAGGTAGTCCGCCATTGCGGCTCAGGGCCTGTTGAGGTAGTCCGCCATTGCGGCTCAGGGCCTGTTGAGGTAGTCCGTTACGTGGCGTCATGCGCCCACTCCATGCTCGACGTGCCCCCGATCACAGCGATCTTCGATCGGACCAACATGCGGCATCTGCCATCCACGGCCCAACCATCTCAACCCACCAATGCTCAAGACGCGAACCCCTAGTGGATCGGAATCCACTGTGAGGCGATGATCTTTTTAGTCGTCTTGTTGGCACTCGTGATCCAGGCGATGAACTTTGACGCCGCGCTCTTCGGCACGCCCTTGGTCACCATCCAGAAGTTACGCACGCCCTGGTACTGCCCGGACTTGGCGTTGTTCAGCGTGCAGGGGATGCCCTGGTAGCCGACAGCATTGACCCCGGCGGTGAACGCGAAGGAGACGAAGCCGATCGCGTTTGTGTCCGTGCGCACCTTGTTCTGCACGAGTCCGTTGCTTTCCTCGGCCTCGGCGCTTGGCGAGATCTTCAGTCCTTCACCGAGGAAGATGTTCTGGAAGGCGTCTTGCGTGCCGGAAGAGGCGACCCGGTCGACGAGGTCGATCGAGCCCGAGATCTTCGCGCCGGGAACTTCGCTCCAGTCGCGCACGTTGCCGGTGAAGATCGACTTGACCTCTTCCTGGTTGAGGTTCGACAAAGGGTTTTTCGGGTTCGTGATCATGCACACGCCGTCGCGCGCGATCTTCGTGAACACCAAGCCTGGGGGGTCTACGCCGACGATCGGGTCGCGCGAGACATCGCCGATGTCGACTTTGCCCGCGTTGACTTCGTTGATGCCCGCGTCGGATGTTCCCTGCTCGACCTTCGGCGTCGGCTGGTGCGTCGCCTTGTGGTAGGCGGAGGCGAGCTGGATCATCAGCGGGTAGATCGATGTGGAGCCGCTGAGCAGCAGGGCTCGGGCGCCGGCGGCGGCAGGGGCGGCCAGCGTGAGGGCGCAAACAACGAGCAGGGCGGTCAGGGTGCGGGTAGGTCGCACTTGGGAAGCTCCTTTGGACGAGGTTGTGAGGCAGTCTCGGAGCCAAGCCATGCCCAAACGTGAACAGGATGTGTTCACTTGGAGAAGAAATGGTGAACGCAAGCGGGATGTTCTCAAGTCCGTAACAGGCTGGCAAGCGCCGACGATCAGCCTTAGCGAGTGCTCCGTGCGTTTGCACTGCCGATTGCCGCTGCGCTGATGCTGGTGCTTGCGTCAGCCGCGCAGGCCCTGATCTCTCCAGTCGCCACGATCGATGGCGCGAGCTCGGAAATCGTCGAACTCGGTGGTGTCGCGATGGCCGCCGACGGCAGTGGCGG
Organism: uncultured Solirubrobacterales bacterium; assembly: GCA_963705245.1. Classification (GTDB taxonomy): domain Bacteria; phylum Actinomycetota; class Thermoleophilia; order Solirubrobacterales; family Solirubrobacteraceae; genus Palsa-744. The sequence goes on from OY970062.1 coordinate 1,636,365, forward strand.
GATTGTCTACCGCAAGCGCGTCGAAGGAGGCCGCCCGCACATATTCGCGGCGCTGTACTCGAACGGCCAGTGGGGGCCGCCCCAGCGCGTGGACGTTGGCCAGCCGTTCGAATCCTCGTTTCCGGCGATTGCCGCCGGTGAAGGCGGGCGACTGGTGGTCGTGTGGACCAACCACTACTCCTCGACGACCGACGGCCTGTTCTCGGCGGCGCTGGAGCCGGGCTCCACGGGCTTTCAGCCGCCGGTCCCGATCGATCTCGACATCGGCGAGGCGATCGGGACATATCCCTCGGTGGCGATGAATCTCGCCGGCAACGCGCTTGTCGCTTACCGCGTGGTCACCGCTGTCAGCGGCCCTTCCACGCCGGAAATTCCGCCTGGATATGTGGACGGCGAAATCCGTATGGCTCGCTTCGATGGCGAGTACTGGTCCTCGTTCGGGCTGCCGCTGAACCGCAACCCCGCCCAACCGATGCTCGCGCCCACAGCTGCTGACTCGCCGAAAGTGGCGATCGACCTCACAGGCCAGGGTCTCGTCGCCTGGCAGGAGCCCGACGACTCGTTCGTCAACCGCATCTATGCCCGGCGCATCTTCGGGATGGTGCCCGGCAACATCCTGCAGGTCAGCCCCTCGACCTTCGCGGGTCATGCGTTGAATGGCGCGGCCGACGAGTTTTCCCTAGACGTAAGTGGCTTCGGCGAGGGCTCCATCGCCTACCGTCAGCAGCCCGCCCCCGGCTCTGGGTTCACGCGTCCGCGCGTGTTCGTCAACGAGATTCCCTCATCGTTTGACCCTCACGGCGCGGCATTTGCCGGTGCGCGCATCATCGACGGCGGCGGCGGCGAAGGACCCGCCGAGCCGTTGGGACCGCTGAGCATGGCCGTGGACGGCGAGGGTGATTTCGACGTCGGCTTCGGTTCGGGCGTCGCGAGCTTCGACGCGCGCGGGACCGAAACGGAAGCCTCGACGCCTGTGCGCCTGGACGAAGGCAACAGTGACGTCGCCGGCGATCCGGTGTTGACCCGCGCGGACAACGGCGCGCTCGCCGCTGCCTGGAAGGTGGACGAGCACGGCGCCGGTGCGGTTGCGGTGCTCGAGCGCCGCGCGGACGGCACTCCCAACCGCCAGCTCGTCTCCGCGCCGGGAGGTGGCGCCGTGCACCAGCTCGACCTCGGCGCCTCCCATCACGGTGATGCGTTGATCGGGTTTCTCCAGGGCGACGGTGCGAACACGAAGATCGCGGCGGTGGTCGTACGTGCACCACCGGGAGAGTTCGTCCTCGACACGCCCGCCACCTGGGTCCGAGCGGCGCGCGTCCCTCTGCAATGGGAAACCCCGCTCGCGGGTGCGGGCAAGCTCACCTTCAGCGTGCTCGTGGACGACCGCGAAGTCGCCGAAAACATCACCTCAACCGAAACCACGCTCACCGGCTCGGAGGTCTCCAACGGTGTGCACACGGTCCAAGTCGAGGCGACCGACTCACTTGGCCAGGTCGTCGACTCTGTGCCCTCAACGCTCAAAATCGATCGCACGCCTCCTCGCGTAAGCGTTCGTGTACGCGGAAGTACGGTGACCGTGCGCGTCAGCGATGGTCCCAAGGGGCAGGGCTCGGGAGTCGAACCGAGCTCCGTGCACGTGCGCTTCGGCGACGGTCGCTCCGCGGGTGGCCGGTCGATGTTGAGGCATCGTTATAAGACCGGCGGCTCCTACACGATCACGGTCACCGCATCGGACAACGCGGGCAACCGGGTCAGCGCGCACCGGCTGGTGCGGGTCGCATGAATTGCCGTCTCGCGTCGGGCGCCATCGTGGTTCTCTGCGCACTTGTGCTTGCCAGTCCGGCCCGCGCGATCTACGGCCCGGCCGCCGGCGGTCTCGGTGCTGACATCGTGTCTGTCGACAACACTTCTGACGAACAGGCCAACGGGGCGAGCACCGACGCGGCGATCTCGGCAAACGGACGCTACGTCGTGTTCCAGACGAAGGCCACCAACTTCTTCGAAAACGATGGCGAAACGCAGCAGGAAAGAGAAGCCTCCGAACCGCCCGGTACCGTGCGCGAAGGAGGCATCTTCCGCTACGACCGCGAAAATGGGCAGCTCGAACTGGTAGCGAGCGGCAACCTCGTCGTCAGCGAAGGGCCCGAAGCGGGCAAGGTGCTCATACGCGGCGCTGTGAACCCATCGGTCAGTGCGGAGGGCCGCTATATCGCGTTTGCCAGCGCCCAGAAGCTTGTCTCCCAGAACGCAGGCTGCAGCATGGATGTTCCGCAGAACACGACCTACTGCAATGTCCAGGTATACGAGCGCGATATGGATAAGGCCCCGAGCGCAGGCGGTGCTTACACGCTCGTCTCTGCCCAGAACGGCAGCGAAGAACCTCCTATCTACGAAGATGCCTCGATAACCCCGATCCCGGGCGGCGATCCCGGGATGCAGTTGTGGCCGAACACCTCGATCAGCGCGAATGGACGTTATGTGCTGTTTCGCTCCGAGAGCGTTCCGTCCAGCCTGCCCGACCGCTTGACTGCGACCACCCCTCCCGGTCAGTTGTTTGTGCGCGATCTGCTTGACAAGACGACAACGCTCGTCAACGGGACTGCCGTCGGTTCTCTGCCCCAACAGTGTGGAGAAGGTGGCACATCAGCCGGAGGGGAACCTGCCTGCGGGGCCAACGGACCTGCAACTCTCAGCGCTGATGGCTCTACCGTGGGCTGGGTAGGTTCTCATGCGGAATCCCAGACGGCCTTCCTGTCCGGTGAGTCGTTCAACGAATTTACTCCCTACTATCTGTGGCGGCGCTGGCAGGAACCGAGTCCTGTCACGCGTCGCATCACGGGGGTCGCTGATCCTGAAGACCCCGAATGTCACAGCGGCACGATCACCGGTGATCCAACTGTGACCGGTCCCTGTTATGGGCCGCTCACATTTCCGGAGGCAACGGGCGGTATCAATGCGCAGGCGCCGGGACTCAGCTCCGATGGTTACACAGTCGCATTTCTAGCTGGCAGTGCGCTGCGCCCAAACGACCTGAAGCCAGACTCCCTGGACGTATTCCTGACAAGTATGGCGCCGGGAGTCACGCGTAAGGCTGGTACACATGAGCTGACGCTTGCAGTCAACGGCGCGCAGGGCGACGGTAATGCCTCGATCACCTCGCTGGCGATGTCTTCAGATGGTACGCATATCGCCTTCGTCTCCCAGCGCAATTCCTTCGTGCTGAGCGAACCGGTATCCACGGGAAGCTTCAGCACGACCGCAGAGCAGAGCGAACTCGATGTGATCGACCTCGCCACGAACACGCTCGAACGTGGGGTGGTTGGGCTGGAAGGCGCCGAACCAAACGGCTCGACCGCCAATAACCCGACGCTTTCCGGCGATGGCTCGACGCTTGCGTTCGTCTCCTCGGCGTCCAACCTGATCTTCGGCGACGCTGATGGCTTCGCCGATGCCTTTGCCGCAACGCTTCAGGCGCCCGGCGGCACTGCCACTCCGCCGGCGGGAGTAAACGCAGGCGTGGGGGGCTTCTCGCTGATTGCGAGCACTTCTCCTGAACTTGGCGTCTCGGTCAGACGGGCGAAGGATGGTGGCGTTACTCTGCTCGTCGAGACGCCCGGCCCGGGCAAGTTGACAGCCAAGGCTTTTGGCTCGATTCCGAAGGTCGCCCCCACGAAGACCTCCAAGAAGGCCCGTGCGGGCAACGCCGTTGCCCGCCTATCGAAGGCGAGTAAGACGGTCAAGAAGAAAGCGGCTGCGAAGAAGAAGTCTCCGTCTCCCTTGCTGCTCGCGAGCGGTTCCGCCACTGCTCGCTCGGAGGGCACGACCACGCTCACGCTCAATCTCTCATCCAAGTACATCAAGGACCTCCAGCGCGCCGGCAAGCTCAAGGCCAATATCACGATCGACTTCGCCCCGACGACCCCCTCTGAATCAACGCTCTTCGACGAAGTTTCCGCGACGTTCGTCGCCATCTCGCCGGCGAAGAAGGTCTCCGGAAAGGGGAAGGCGAGGAAGAGATGAGCAGCATCTTGATGCTAAGATGCCTCCATGTCAAAGGTGCGTACGACTCTCACGGTGGATGATGGTGTCCTGCGAGCGGTGAAGATCGCTGCTGCCCGGGCAGGCAAGGGTGACAGTCAGGTGATCGAGGATGCTCTGCGGCGTGACCTGGGACTCGATCTGCTCGAGCGGTTGTGGGCGCGCAACGACATGTCCGAAGAGACGGCGATGGCACTTGCCGTCGAGGCTCAACACGCGATGAGATCCACACGGCGCTGAGGCTTGCGCGCCGTTCTCGATCCGAACGTCCTCATCTCCGCGCTGCTCTCTCCAGCGGGCGCTCCGGCTCGTGTGCTGCGCGCCTGGGTCGAGGGGGAGTATGAGTTGGTTGTCTCCCCGCGGCTCCTCGCGGAGTTGAGGCGCGTGCTCGCGTATCCCAAGCTCCGTGACAGGGTGGATTCACACGACGCCGAAGAGTTTGTCGACTGGCTTTCCCGCCAAGCGATTCTCGGCCCCGATCCAGCCGCTCCGCCGCTCCGGGCGGTGGACGCCGATGATAATTATCTGCTTGCACTTGCCGCCGCCGAGGATGCCTTCCTTGTTTCGGGTGACAAACATCTCCTGGCGCTCGCCGAAGAGTCTCCGATCTTTCCACCAGTGCGCTTTCTGAAGTACATAGCGTCGTCCTCGACGCAATATCGCGAGCCTGACTGACTCATTCCGCTTTCCAGCAGCAGCAGACTCTTTGATCTTGTTACCACTTTGTTACTAACCTGAGATCAAGTTGTAACTTGAGTCCGGAGCGTTACCGGCTTGTATATCTTCTGTGAACGGGCTTGCGCTCGGGCGATGGCGCTGTGACACTCGCCTCGTTCCCGACCTCTGCTCGTGAAAGGACCTACCCTGCTCATGCGCTCAAGCCTTCCCCTGACTGCCGAACACGTTCGCGTTCGGAGCACCCTGGCGGCACTCTGTGCGATGACCGCTCTGGCGGTTATCGCGGCCGTTGCGCCGTCTCCGGCGCACGCCGAATTTACCCTTCATGCATGCGAAGGCAGCGCCATCCAAGGCGAGGGCTCGTCCTTGCAGAAGGTCGCGCAGCTCAGCTACTGGTCTACATCCGAAGTCTTTGGTTCGCCAGAGGCTCCTGGCTGCGGTCAGAGTGGGCAAGCACCACAGGTCACCTACGTTTCCAAGAGCAGTGGCTGTGGCCTTGATGCGTTGGGCGCCGGCGATCCGTCAGCCGGGTGCACCTTTCAGGCAAATCCCTCATTTGTCTCTGAACCAAAAGGCTACCGGGACGCTACCGATCGCTTTGGTGCTTCGGACTTTGCCCCGAACCCAGAAGAGCAAGCAAACATCAATAACGGTCCCGTAGGGGGACAGCATGCGGGCAAAGTTCACGTCATCCCGGTGGCGGGTGCTGCGATTTCCGCAGTTGTTCACTTTCCTGAAGGTTGTGCGTTGCAGAATCCAGAACAAGGTGGTGGCAACGCCAACACCAGCACTGGTGGTGCCAATGATCCGAGCGGTAAAGGCACGACCGATAAATTCTCAAACCAGACCTTGCGCGTGCATATCGAAGCCAAAAAGCTTGAGGAAATCTGGGAGGGTCATCTCACAACTTGGGGCCAGATAGTTCCGGAAGCGGATTTCCTTTCCAACGCGGTTACGCCCGGTGTATCGAAGACACAGGCACAGTGTGCAGCAACGCCTATTATCCGCATCGTCCGTTTCGATACTTCAGGTACGACGTTCAACTTCAAGGCGTACCTCAGCTTGTTGCCTTCGTTTGGCAACGATGGTGGTGCCGGACTGTGGACCTCGGGTCCAGTCGCAGCCAACAGTACGGAGTGGCCGATAACGAGCGCCACGGACCTCAAAATCCCCAGCGCCGTCAACGGATCGAATGAATGTGTCGAACCGGTTCACATCTGCAAAGCGGCGGCAGAAGGCGGCGGATCGCTGGCGACTGCAGTCGAAAAGACCAACGGTTCCATCGGCTACCTGGATCTGGCTACCGCACGCGAAAAGCACTACGACATGACACCAAACGCGACAGGTGAACCGGGCCAGGTCGGCTTCGAAGAAAGCAAGAACGACCGGCTTTACTGGATTCCACTGCAGACCGTCAATCCAACAGGCAACGTGATCGGCGCTAACTATGTCGAGCCGACGGCAGACCCCACAGCGCACTTCAATCCTATTGGCTTGAGCACGAGGGGAGCCAACTGCACGGGGGCCGACTACCGGGGAATCCCGCCATCACCAAGCGACCCGACACTAGGTGATTGGTCGAATGCAATCGCGACCGGCGGGACGACATATCCGGTGTGCGCAATTACATACGATCTCGCGTTCGATGATGATTCGGTCGTGTATGGCAATAGCCAAGCCGAGCAGGAAAAGGCACGTACCATCAAGGATTACCTCACGGCCGTCGTGGACAACGGCGGTGGCTTGAGGGCGTTTGACTACGCAACGCTGCCTTTGACTCTTGTCACCGACGCCCAAAATGGTGTGGCAGCGATTGGATGGGAAAAGTCAGCCGGCGCCGGCGGCACTAAAGAAGTACCGGTTACGCCACCGCCCGGTGGTGGTGGCGGCGGCGGTTCAAGCACCACTGCGCCCACCGTCGTGAGCACCCCGAGCAACGCGTTCTCGATCGTGAGCGCGAAGGTCAAGGGTAAGAACATCGTTCTCTCCCTCGTCCTTCCGGGTGCCGGCAAAGTGCAGATCAAGGCGACCGGCGGTGGTGTGACGGTGTCGAGTGTCTCGGCGAGCGTCGGCGGCGGTCAGGGGACGGTGACGCTGCCGATCTCCAGTGCGGCGCTGAAGAAGATCGCCAAGGCCAAGAGCAAAAAGATCTCGGTGACGATCACGGTGACCTTCACGCCGACCGGCGGGACGGCTGCGAGTCAGACCAAGACGCTGACGGTCACACAGGCCGCGATCGCGACCAAAAAGAAGCAGACGACCAAAAAGAAGAAAGGCAAGAAGCAGGACTGACTGACCGACCACCTGGCACCGTCGGCACACGGCCACGGCGCCCGGCACCGCAGTTTGGTGCCGGGCGCCGTCCGTGCTCTGCGTGACGTGTTCACCGAACGGCCAGAACAGAAGCACTCCCAATACCCATGACCGACGACGACATCCAACCCGACGACATCCAACCCGGGGACGCTGCGCCCGACGATGCACAGTCCCAGCCGGCGAACGGCCTCCCTCCGGGGCCTGTCCGCCCCCCCGCCGCCCGTCCGCAGGTGCGCTCGGGTCTCGCGCACCGTCGCAACCCCGTGCTTGCCACGGCCGGCGGTATCGCCGTCGGCGTGCGCCGGCTCATCTTCCGCGACAAGCTCGCGCTGTTCCTGGCGCTCGCCTCGGCCGCGCTGGCGATCACGTTCTTCGTGCTGCTCGGGTCGATCGGCCCATCCAGCCATGGCACGGAACTGCCGATCAGTCGCATCGTCTCGCTCGCCGAACACAGGCAGATCGCGACCGCGACGCTGCTCGATCACGACAACCGCATCGAGATCGCGCTCAAGGCTCCCGCGGCGGGTGCTGCGGCGGCTCGTGTGGCAGCCGGCGGGTCCTCGGCGACGGCCGGAACCAACTCGACCTCTCGTAACGCGCCCCTGGTCGCCCCGGCGCAGCTTGAATACTGGGCCGCCTACCCGGTCTCGGGCGCCCAGACCCAGGGTCTGCTGCAGACCCTTACCCGCGAGGGCGTGGTCGTCACCGTCGATCAACAGTCAGGCAAGGCGCCGCGAGCGATCCTGGTGCAGTTCCTGCTGCCGATCCTGCTGCTCGTGTGCCTGTTCGCCCTGTTCATGCGTATCGGCGCCGACGGGGGCGCCGGTGGGATCGCCGCGTTCTCGGAGTTCACCGGCAAAGGGCGCAAGAAGGGCAAGGGCAAAACCGAAGCGATCACGTTTGCAGACGTCGCCGGCGCCGGCGAGGCGGTGGCCGAGCTGCGAGAGATTCGCGACTACCTGAACGACCCCTCGCGGTATCTGAATGTAGGCGCCGCGGCGCCGAAGGGGGTCTTGCTGGTCGGCCCTCCGGGTACCGGTAAGACCTTGCTCGCCAAGGCCGTCGCCGGGGAGGCCGACGCTTCTTTCTTCTCGCTCTCGGGCTCGGACTTCGTCGAGTCGCTCGTGGGCGTCGGCGCGGCGCGCGTGCGCGACCTGTTCGCCAAGGCGCGCAAGGCGGCGCCCGCGATCATCTTCATCGACGAGTTCGACGCCGCCGGACGTAAGCGCGGCGCTGGTATCGGGCAGGGCAACGACGAGCGTGAGCAGACGCTGAACGCGCTGCTCGTGGAGATGGACGGGTTCTCCGGAGATGGCGGTCTCGTCGTGATGGGCGCCACGAACCGCCCCGACATCCTCGACCCCGCGCTGCTGCGTCCGGGACGGTTCGACCGCCAGGTCACGATCGACGTTCCCGATGTGCACGGGCGTCTGGAGATCCTGCGCCTGCACGGCCGCAAGCGTCCACTTGGCCCCGACACCTCGTTGGAGGAGATCGCGCACCAGACGCCGGGGTTCAGCGGCGCGGAGCTCGCCAACGTCATCAACGAGGCCGCGCTGCTGAGCGTACGCGACTCAAACCACGAGATCGACCAGGCGACGCTCGAGGAGTCGATCGACCGCGTCGTCGCCGGCCCCGCCAAAAAGCACATCCTCACGCGCGAGGAGCGCTGGCTGATCTCCGTGCACGAGGCCTCGCACGCGGTCGTCACCGACGCGCTCGGCCACACGAGCTCCACCCGCAAGCTCTCGATCGTCGCGCGCGGGCGCACCCTGGGCACGGCAGCGCACATGCTCACCGATCGCGATCAGGTGATCCAGACCGAGCCCGACCTGCAGCGTCAGCTGATTGTGATCGTCGCCGGGACGGCGGGCGAGCGGATCGCATTCGGCACCCTCTCCACCGGCGTGAGCGACGATTTGCACGCCGCCACCAGCCTCGCCCGGAGCATGGTCACCTCGTTTGGCATGTCCTCCGCGCTGGGCCCCGTCACGATCGGTGAGAAGGGCGGTGAGGTGTTCCTCGGCGCCTCGCTGCAGGACCTCGGCTCGGTCGGGCCGTCCACACTCGACCTGATCGATCGTGAGGTCGAGCGCCTCGTCGGTGACGCGGAAGCCCGCGCCGCGCTCATCCTCGACCGCTATTGGAGCGCCGTCGAGGAGACAGCGAACGCCCTGCTCGAGCAGGAGACCCTATCCGGGGTGGCCCTGGACGCGGTCCTCTCCACCGTGCATGAGATGACACTCGAGGAACTGCGCGACGTGCGCCGTCCCATGCCCGAGCGAGACCCGGGGCGCAGACCTTGACCGTGCGCCGGCGACGGCGCGGTCGCGCCGCGCCGGCCGGAGGGATGGCGTGGCCGTCGAGCCTCGTGGCGACGATGATCCTGAGCGTCCTCGCGGCGGGTCTGTCGGCTCCCGACTCGGCTCGGGCGCAAGCTGGCTGGCGCCTGGAACAGCCCCCGCCGCCTGCGGGCGCAGCCTTCAAGGTTCCCCTCGGACGTCCCGATGACATGGAGTTCTATGCACCCAACGAGGGTCTGCTGAGCGTCGAAGGCAACGCCACCGTTCCCGCCGGGCTGTTCTTCTGGAACGGGCGCGACTGGCATCAGCTCTCGACCGTGTGCGGTGGCTCCGGCGAAGCCTCGCGCATCGCCTGGGCGGGTCCGGACGAGTTCTGGGTCATCACCGAACCGAGCGAGCCGCGCTCGGGCTCGGGCCTGGGGTTGTGTCACTTCAAGGATGGCGTCGTCGTCGGCTCCTACTCGACTGCCTTTCAGTCGCCCGATCCGTTTCGCCCGATGGACGCTGCCGCCTGCGACGGGCCGAACGACTGCTGGTTTGCCGGGATCGGCAGCGAGGACCCCTCCGGCCAGCGCATCGGCGCGTTTCACCTGCACTGGGACGGGACGAACCTCACGAGCACCTATCAACCGCAGGGCCGCGGTGTCAGCGGGTTGACGTTCTTCGACGGGGCCTTCTACGAGAGCACGTTCGCGGGCGCCGAGCCCGGCGACACGACCGATCCCGTGACACTCGGGACGCCCGAGCCCGGCGGCCCGGTGCTGATCCATAAGCTCGTCGGCGCCACGTTCACCGATGTCGGCTTCCTGCCGTTCTCCTACGAAGGCGTGCCAGCCGAAGGGACCGAGCTGCTGTCGGCCAAGTCCGACGGCGACGGACTGTGGTTCTCCGGCGGTGGCGCCGCCTCCGGTCCCGCGGCTGCCCGGGCGTCCGGGGGTGTCGTCCCCAGCCCGCCCGTGCTCGTGCACTTCGTCGAACCCTTCTACGAGCAGGTGCCGATCGAAACGTCGTTGTTCGGCACCGAAGACCGCTTCGTCGACGTCGCCCCCGTACCCGGCGTCGACGCCGCCTGGGTCGCCGACCAGCCCTACTCCCAGCGCGGCAGCTCGACGGCCAAGGCGCGAGTCGCGCTGATCGGCTCCAGCGGAGCCACCACACTGGACACGCTGCCAGTCAGCGGCGCGGGGCGCGGCAGCGCCCAGCTCGTCACGGCCACCGGGCCCGAAGAAGCCTGGCTCGCAACCTCGGCGGGGTGGTTGTTCCATTACACGAACGGGACCGTCCTGCCCGAAGACTCGGACCCTGACTGGGCCGGCACGATCACCGTGCGTCCGAACGAGTCGGTCGCCCAGTTCGTCCCCGACGCGCCGCCGCCCGATGACTCACAGCTGTTTGCGCCTCCGCCGGTCGCTCTCGAACAGGCGGCGAGCGCCGAAGCCCCGGTGCCCGAGATCATTCCCGCGTTGCTGAAGGACATCCGGGTCTCCCGGCGTGGGCTGACCGTGATCGTCAGCTTCGATCTGACCCGTCTGGCGGATGTCCAGCTCGTCGCCAAGCTTCACGGCAGGGCGATCGCCAAGACCGTCCAGGAGCGCCTGAAGGCCGGTAAGCACTCGCTGAAGCTGAGCTTCAGCGTCAAACGCTGGCCGACCGGGCTGAGCTTCAAGACCAAGGAGCTGACCACACCCAAGCCCGTACCCGCGACCGGTTGTGAAAATACTCCGGGCGCCTCCTCGGGCAGCGGTCACGGCACGGGGCCAAACGCGGTCACGACTGCCTGCGAATCTCCCGCGCCCAGCTCGCCGGGCACAGGACCGAACGCCGTCACCACGAGCCTGCGCCGATGAGCCTCGAACGTCGTCACGACGAGCCTGTGTCGATGAGCCTCGCGCGCCCTCACCACGAGCCTGCGCCGATGAGACCTGCACACGCTGTCGACCGTCGTATCGGTGCACTTGCGGGGATGGCGCTGCTCGTGCTGCTCGGCGTGGCCTACTGCCTGCATCTCGCCGTCTCGGGCGCCCGCGCGGACACTCCGGGCAGCGACCCGCAGCCGCAACCCGTGCTCGGGACCGCCGACGCAAGCACCGTCCTGATGGGCGCCGCGACCGCGGGCGAACCGGGCGAAGCCTGGGCATACAAGGTGCTGCCGCTGGACGTTCCGCCGCCCGGGAATGCATCCGGGCGCGTGGCGTTCGCCACACCGCCGGGCGGGGGCTCGTCGCCCGGGCAGCTCGTGTTCGAGCGTTCAAGCGACGCGGACCCCGACTGGACGATTCAGGAAACTCCGCTGGGCGAAGAAGGCCAGCCCTACCGCGGGATGGAGCCCGACCGGCCCTCGGCGCGCATCACTGTGCACGGTGGCGGACTGCTAGTCGGCGAGGACTCCACACGGCCGACGGGCAAGCAGGTCGTGGTGCTCGCACGTGACCCGGGCGGGCGCTTTCACGCGCTGCCCGAACCACCCGTGGGCGTGTTGCCGGTCGCGGGGGAAGGCAGTGATCCGAGTGCGGGTACGCTCGTTGAAGCAGACGGGACGGGCGCCGTCGCCGACGCTGCGGTCGAGCATGAAGGTCACACCGAAGCGTTCTTCGGTGCGCTCGGGCGTGCTCGCGACACGAGCGTGATCCGCTGGAACGGGACGCAGTGGTCGCACGAATCGGTCGAACTGCCCAGTGGCTACATGGGCTCGTTCGCGATCGTCGCGATCGCCGGCAGCTCGCCGCAGAACTTATGGCTGCTCGGCAGGGCCAGCTCGGAATCCGGCCTCGGGATCATGCTGTTCAAGCGCGTTGAACAAGCCGGCGAAGGCCGCTGGGAACCGGTCGAACTGGGCTCGCCGCTGTTTGCGCAGGCCGCCACACCCGCGCAGGATGTGTCGAGCGTTGCGCCGCTTGGCGGCTCGGGTCAGCCGCTGACCGTGAGCGATCAAGGCGTGTGGATCGACGGCAACCTGCAGGCGCCTGGCGGCGGCGGCGACGGGTATGACTTCACGCTCTACTACGACGTCTCCCAGGCGAAAGTGACCGCCAGCTGGTGCGACGCTCACGCCACCGGTGAAGAAGCGCTGTGCACACATCCGTTCGGCGCGCGCTTCGGCCGCCTTGCCGGCTACCGCAGCTTTGCGTTCGACGGCCCCGGGTTCGGCTCGCGGATCATCACCAACCCACTTGAGCCCGGCGGCGAAGACTCGACCAACATGGGCGCCTATCTGAGCCTCGAAGGCACGACGTTCCAGCGCATGCCCGGAGCGGGCGCCGACGACGCTCCCGGCGGCGCGTTCTACAGCCCGAGCGACGGCTGGCTGGAAGGGCCCGTGCAGATCACCGGGCAGCCCGTGACCCAGCGGCTGGCGAGCTGGCCCGTGTCCGCACGAGCCCCGTTCACCGCCGTTGCTCCGGCGCCTGCAACCGCTCCGGGCGACCCCGGCGCGCAGGCGCTGGCCGTCGGGGCCGACGGCGTCGTCGCCCGCTACACACCCGGTCAGGGCTGGCAGCGGGAGTTCCTGCTCAGCTCCAGCGGCGCGGTCAGCTCGCCGACGCTGCGTGCCGTCGCCTGGCCCGAGCCCAACCGTGCCTATGCCGTCGGCGATGTCGGCGCGATGTGGCTGTGGCGAGCGGAAACGGGACTGTGGGAGAAAGATCCCGCGGCTCCCCCGGCCGGCTTTCAGGGCGACCTCGACGGGATCGCGTTTGATCCCGAGAACCCGGCGATCGGCTACGCCGTGGGGCAGAGCGGGGCGCTGCTGCGCTACGACAAGACCTGGACGCAGGAACCGCTCCCGGCGGGGTTTCAAGAAGCGAACTTCACCTCGATCGCGTTCGCCGGCTCGGAAGCGATGGTCGTGGCCGGCAGCGATCTGCTCGTCAACAGCGGCTCGGGTTGGCAGGTGCAACCAGAAGTCCACGCGCTGCTCGGGAGCCTGTCCAGCGCGCCGCAGCTGAACGTCATCGCCGGTCTGCCGAACGGTGGTGCGGTGCTCGCCGGGCGCGACATCGTCATCGAGCGCGACAGCGCAACCTCGCCGTGGCACTTCTCCGAACAGCCGATCGTCGACGAGACGGCGGTCGCGGCGAGCGCTTACCTGGAAGGCTCGACGGTGCGCGCTGTGCTGTCGGTCGTGCCCGACTTCCAGTACCCGCCGACGCTCGTGCTGCCGCCGGTCGAACCGGACACCCCGCCGCCGCTGATCCCGCCCAACCCGCTGCCCGGGGACGGCTACATGTTGCGCGAAACGCCCGGCGGCTGGGAGGACGAGGAGCGCGCCGCCTATGCCGGCGACAGCGAGGACAAGCCCGCCAAGACCGATCCGATTCTCGCGCTCGATCTCGGTACGAACGGCTCGGGCTGGGCAGTCGGCGGCTGGAGCGGCGAGGCCGACGACGCCGGGCGCGGCACGACCGCCAAGGGCAGCGGTCAGACGATCCGCGAAAACGTGCAGACCGCGGGCATCTACAGCTACGTGCCGGCCGGCGGCCCTCCGGGCCCACCGGGAGCCGCCTCCTCGCCCGTGCCGCTGCAAGCCGGGGTGGCGACGTTTGCCGTGGCCGGCCACGCCGAGTGTGTGGAACCGTGCGCCGACCTCGCCGATGAGGGGATCGCGCCCGACCACAACCTGACCTCCGCCCTGAGCACGATCGACGGTCTCGCGGGCGAGCCAAACGGTCCCCGCGCGCTCCTCTATACGGGCGGGCGCGAGACGCCGGGCGAGGGCCCGGAGTCCGTCGCCGAGGCGAACCGCTATGCCCAGCTGCTCGCCCAGGGTGGTGGCCTGGGGGTGTTCGGAGCGGTCTCGGCGGGAGACTCCGAAGGTGGCTCCGCCGCCGCGTTCAGTGCCGCGTTCGCGGCGTTTGGCGCACCGTTTGGTGAAGGTGGGTCGCCGGCTGGCATCAGCAGCGCGAGCATTCCGACCCCGAGCGGGCCTGTGCGTCCCGGGGCGCGCACCCACTACGCATTTGACAGCACCGGCCCGACGGGGACCGTGCGGGTGATCGTGATCGACAACTCACGCGGCTCGCTGGCGGCGAGCGACCCTTATCAGAACCCGGCCGAACCGCAGGCGCCATGGCTGGCGGAGATGCTCGCCGACGCCCGTGCCCGGGGTATACCCGCGATCGTCCTCGGTAGTCGCGAGCTCAACCCGGACCTGCCGCCGGCGCTGAACGTCGCCACCGACGCGAGCGAAGAGGCGCAGATCATGGTTGCCGGCGGCGCCTCGGCGTACCTGTATGAGCGTCCGGAAGAAAGTCGCGCGAGCCAGATTCCCGCGGGCTCCTCGACGACGATCCCCGAGTACGGGACCGGCGCGCTGGGCTATCGCTCGGCGATCTCCGACTCGTTCACGCCCGGACAGCCGGACGCGCTGTTCGGAACGACCGGATATCTGCTGGTCAGCGTCAACGTCGCCCAGCGCAACCCCGCCACGAACGTCGCGCCCGTCAGCGCGCGGCTGATCCCGCTCGTGCAGAACATGTCGCTGGACCCGGTCGACGGGACGTTGCTGCGGCGCAGCGCGCCGGCGCTGTTCCAGGGGCTGGGCAGACGGCCGATCGCCGGCGATCGCTGGGGGCCGGTGTCCGCCTCCAACGGCAACCCCAGCCCGCCCGGCGCCGATCCCTACAGCCAGTTCCCGCCGACCCTGTGCTTGCAGTCGGACTGCGCAAGCAGGATCGAACCGGAATACACGTTCACCTCATCCGAACCGGAAATCGCCAACTTCGTCGAGCAGGACCCCAACTCGACGAACCTGCGCAAGCCGCTGCAGGATGCCTCCGGGCACGTGATGCCTGACCCCAAGTCGGGCATCCTGTGCGCGTTCAACGCGGGCAGCACTGTTGTGACGGTCTCTGCCGGCGGCCTTTCCTATTCAGTGCCGGTTACCGTCCTGGGCGGCAGCGTCGAGCAACCCTGTGGCACGGTGCCACTGGCCGCCAGCCGCTTCAGCAAGGCGGCTTCGGCCTCGGCACCGCCGCCGCCCGCACCGCCACCCCCGGCCCCCGCGCCCGCGCCCGCACCGATCGCGCCTCCGCCCCCACCCCCGGTGGCGCCGGCGCCACTCGTCGTCAAGCCGGCTGTCAAGCCGCCCCACCCGCCGCCGGCGCTGCTGTTCGCGCCGCTCCTGACGCTTCCGGCCCAGAGCCCGGTGCCGGCGATCCCACCGCCACCCGCAGGCGCCTTTGCGCGGCCGATCCCGCCAGGCGGAGCAACCGTGCGAGTGTTCGAAGAAAAGCGCGAGGAGGAGGAGGCGACCGAGCAATCCCAGGCGTTCGCGCGCTACTGGCCGGGCGGGTACGGGCTTCCGCTCGGCGTCCTGATCCTCCTGGCGGCGGCCGGCTTTTCGATCGGTCGCGACAGGCGCAGCCGCCCTCGTCATGCAGCGGCGCTGGCACGACTTTCACTGCACAGCTCAGACCAACGCTCAAGGAGACGAACATGAGAGGCCGCATCTCTGCTCACACCGGCACGGCCGCGCTGATGATCTCGATTATCGCGCTCGCAGGCTCCACCACGGGTCTCGCCGATGCGGCGCGGCGCGCGGTCGTTGCCGTGATCGACGGCCATCGTGTCAGCTCCAAGCCCTACCCGAATGGTCTGCTCGTGCTCGGCAAGAACAAGAAGTTCCCCGCCTCGGCGATCCCGACGGTCAAAAACGCACAGGAGGTCAACGGCAAGAAGCTCACCGCGATCGAACCAAGCTGCCCGCCGAGCACCGTCAACCTCGGCACGTGGTGCCTGGACACCTCGGCCTACCCGCTGACGAATGCGCAGGCCGGCCAGAACAATTACTTCTGGGCGACCCAAGCGTGCGTGAAGCAGGGCGGCTACCTGCCGACCGCAGCGCAGCTGATCGGCGCCGCCAACCGCGTCAAGCTCGAGTCCACGATCCATGACAATCCGGACACGGCCACGATCGAGCTCGATCCGAGCGTCGGACTGAAGGATCAGCGCGAGATGAGCGCGACGCTCGTGACGACCGCCGCCGGCTCGGACGCCGCCGGCTCTGAGGGCGTCAGCGTCGGCTCGACCGGTGACCCGCGCACCGGCGAACCGGATCCTGTGCCGCTGCCAGCCGTGCCCGCACCGTCGACGCTGCAATACGTGACGGTTTACTCAAACGGCACCCACGGTGGCTTCGCGGGCTCCGAGCCCGTCTCTCAGCCCGAGAACTTTCGCTGTGCGTTCAACGAGATGCCCGGCGCGAACTCGGCCGAAGGCGGGTGAGCGCGCTCGTGTTCACAGGATCGTTACGTGTGGGAGGGCGATGAGGATGGACCATGCGATTGCGATGGATCCGGTCGATGCGACCCAGCCGACGGTCGTGATGGAGCCAGTTGGCACGACGGAGCCAGTTGGCACGACGGATCCGTGCCCGCACTGCGGCACGCCGCTTGCATTGGATCAGCGCTACTGCCTGGAGTGCGGCGCGCCGCGCACGTACCTGAGCGGGATGCTGCTCGATCGGCTGCGCTCCCCTGCGGCGCAGGCTTCGCCGACCGGTGCGCAATCGCCGTCGCCAAGCGCCGGCGCCGGAGCGCTCGTGACGCCGTCCCCGCCGGGGTCCGCGACGTGGCAGCGCGGCAACGTGCTGACGCTGATCGCGGGCGTAGGCGTGCTGCTGCTGGCGATGGGCGTCGGGGTGCTGATCGGACGTTCGGGCGGCTCGTCCTCGTCTGGCAGCGCCCCACCACAGGTGATCAGCGTCGGCGGCGCCGCGACCGGCGCCGCCAGTACGAGCACGACGCCGAGCACACCGGAAGAAGCCTCGAACGCCAAAAGCGGCGCGGCCGCAGGCGCCGCCGCAGCAGCAGCGGCGAAGCGCAAAGCGAAAGCTGAATCCTCCGGGGTCGGCGCCTCGCCCAGCAAACCGGCGCCGCCGACCGTCCTGAAGAGCCTGCACGGTGGCAGTGGACAGAGCTACGAGCAGAAGTCCAAGAACCTGCCCAACGTCGTCTCGACCGGCTAGATGATCACGCGACCTTCGGGTGCTCAGGGGTCCGATGTGCCAGGAGATGGGGTGGCGGCGAATGCGAGGGGAGCTTCGTCGACCACGGCCGAGCCTTCGTCGGCTTCGACCGGAGCTTCGGCTTCGATCGCCGATACGACGATCCCGGCAGCGGACTCTGCGGATCCTCCTCGCTATGACGCCGCCGCTTTAGAACGCCGCCGCGAGGAACTAGCCGCACAGGTGGCGGAGTTGCACTGGGATCTCGGTGGACTGGCTTATGAGATGGCGATCCGCGACCACTTTCGCAACGACGTGCTCGTGCGCCGTGCCGCCCTGCTGCAGGAGCGCGATGCCGAGCTCGCGGAGGTCGAACGCAAGCTCGGGCATGCACGCGTGCTCGGCGAGGGGCCCGATGGGACGGAGGCTCGCAAGGCCTGGGCGCGCGTACTTCCACCTGCGCAGATTTCCGCCCTGCTGCTGGTTGCGTTCCTCTGCTTTGGTGTCGCTGTTGGGTTCGCCGCGAAGGATTCCCGCTCGTCCCGCCCGCGCGCGCGTGCGATCCTGATCGCGCAGGCGCCTGCCCCTGCCGGCACGACCTCGACAACGACGAAAGCCTCGCCCCCGGTCACGGAAGCTGAAGCGACGCCGAGTCCTTCCTCGGAAGGGGAATCCTCCAGCAAAGGCTCAGGCAAGGGCTCGTCATCCTCGTCATCGACGAGCAAGAGCGGCACGAAGTCCTCCTCTGGCCCCTCCGGCGGGTCGTCGGGCTCCTCGGGTGGCGGGGGAGGTTCCTCTGGCGGAGGGGGTGGCTCTTCTGGCGAAGGCGGCAGCTCCTCGGGGAGCGCAGGCTCCTCGTCCAAGCTGCCGCCGGTCAAGCACGTGTTCGTCGTGATGCTCGACGACGAGCCTTATGCGACCGCGTTCGGACCAGCGTCGCCCGCGCGCTATCTCACCGGTACGCTCGAGCACAAGGGCGAGCTGCTCGTCCGTTACTACGCGGTCGCGCACGAACAGCTCGCGAACGGAATCGCACTGCTCAGCGGTCAGGGGCCGACACCGCAGACCGCGCAGAACTGTCCTGCCTATGAAGACATCGCGCCTGGCACGACCGGCGCCGAAGGGCAGGTGAGCGGGCAAGGATGTGTGTATCCGAGTGCGACACAGACGCTCGCCGGGCAGCTGACCGCCAAGCACTTGACGTGGAGGGCCTACCTGGAAGGGATGGATGAAGGTGGCGGGTCCGCGGCGGGGACCGCGGACGGCGCTTGTGGGCACCCTGCGCTTGGTGCTGGTGACCCAACCTCCGCGCAAACTCCCCCCGCGGGGCAGGCCTACGCGACTTGGCGTAACCCGTTTGTGTACTTCCATTCGGTGGTCGACTCGCCGACGTGCGCGAGCGATGACGTCGGGGTGAACAAACTGAGCTCCGACCTGGCGAGTGCGGACGCGCCCAGCTTCGCCTACATCGTGCCCGACCGCTGCCACGACGGCAACCCGACGCCGTGCGCGCCGGGAGCACCTGCCGGGATGGGCGCGGCCGATGGGTTCCTGCAAAAGGTCATCCCAGAGATTCTGGGCTCGAAGGCGTACAAGGATGGCGGCCTGCTCGCGATCACCGTCGACGAGGCGCCCTCCAGCGGGGAATTCAAGGACTCCAGCTCCTGCTGCGGCCAGCCCGCATTTCCAAACCTGCCGGTGCCCGCCGGGGCGATCGGCAAGCCGGGCGGGGGACAGGTCGGCGCGCTGCTGCTGTCGCCGTTCATCCGCGGCGGTGCGCTGGACCAGGACACCTATAACCACTTCTCGCTGCTGCGTACGGTCGAGGACCTGTTCGGGCTTACCCACCTGGGGTACGCCGGTGGCAAGGAAATAAGCTCGTTCGCGGCTTCGATCTTCTCGAAGT
Organism: uncultured Solirubrobacterales bacterium; assembly: GCA_963705245.1. Lineage (GTDB taxonomy): Bacteria > Actinomycetota > Thermoleophilia > Solirubrobacterales > Solirubrobacteraceae > Palsa-744. Next base: position 1,655,548 of record OY970062.1, read on the forward strand.
AGAGCAATCCCACCTGCTCGACATCGGCGACCTGCGCGGCAGGTTAGCCATACCGTTCTTGGACCCGGCTGTCGAGAACGGTTGTCGAGGAACGCAAGGGGTCGATTTGGGACCGGCGTCCAGTGTGCACGCTGCCGGCGCGCGCAAACATTGCGACATGCATGGACATGGGCGCACAGTCGAGCGCAAGATCCGACTCTGGATCGTGCAACAGGAACGCAACCGACGTAATAAGGAGGGGACGCTGGACCGGATCAAGGTGCGCGGCGAGGCGCCCGATGAGCAACGCCGACGCCCGCACGCACACACATAACGCGTACGTGCACGACCCTGCGGACGATCTGCCCGCGCGCCTGGTCTCGGCGCCCCCGAGATCGATCTGTGTGCACTTGGGCTTGATGCCCTTACGCCGCGCGCGTGACCGCACCAGTATGAGCGTGCGTATCGGGCGAGAGCACCCGCGCGTAACCCTCGTCCAATCGCTCCAACGCCCGCTCCCACGTGCGCTTGCGTGCCGAAGCGATCCCCGCGGCGGACAGTCGCTCGCGTAACAGGGGCGAGCTCGCGATCTCGAGCACCGCGCGGGACAGGGTCTCTGGATCGGCCTCGCACAACAGCCCGCTCACGCGGTCCTCGATCAGTGACACGGGCCCGCCCTCGGCCACCGCGATCACGGGTAGACCGCTGGCCTGGGCCTCGAGGATGACCTGGCCAAACGTGTCGGTCGCGCTGGCGAACAGGAACAGCTCGGCGCTCGCGTACGCGCGCGCGAGGTCGGTCCCGGACAGCCAGCCCAGGAATGTCGTGTGCTCGTTGCCGACACGCTCGCGCAGGCGCTCCTGCTCGGGGCCGCCGCCGGCTAGCACGAGGTGCAGTCGGGGCTCTTGCTCACGCGCGAGCATGAACGTGTCCGCGAGCAGCTCGGCGCCCTTCTCGCGCGTGATCCTGCCCGAGTAGAACACGTTGATCTTCTCGTCACCCAGCAGGCCAGGATCGCGCAGGCCCGGGTCAAACAGTGACGTATCCACGCCCCGGTCCCAGCGCATGATCCGCTCTGCGGGCATGCCGATCTCGGCCAGCGCCGAGTCGGAGGCTGTGCTTGGGGAGAGGACGATGTCGCATGCGCGATAGAGCGTGCCGACGGCGATCGCCATCGCGCCGGCGAGCTCGGGCTGACCCGAGCGCAGGTCGGCGTAGGCGGTCAGCTCGGTGTGGTAGCTGCCGATCAGGGGCAGGCCGAGCGCGCGTGCCAGCAGCGCGCCTGCCACGCCCACGGGTCCAGGCGAGCAGACGTGGATCGCGTCGAACGCGCCGTCTGCGAGCGTTTGCACGGCGGCGGGCAGGCTGGGGATCCCGATTTGCAGGCCCGGGTAGTAAGGCACGTCGATCTCTGCGACCGCCGACAGGCGCCGGTCGACTTGCGGGTCGGTGCCGACGACCTCGATCTCGTAACCGGGTACGCCCCGCCTGCGGATCTCCTCGATCGTCCGCGTGACGCCATGCGTCGAGCCGATGCCGTCGGCGAGGATCGCCACGCGCGGAATCTCGCGGTCACCGCCGAACGGCAGGCGCGCGAGCTTGGTCTGCTCGCCGGCCAGGAAAGCTGTCGCCGGGGCGTAGGGAATCGCAGCGATGCAGCCCTCGAACAGGCCCTGCGCGGCGGCGAGGACCTCCGCCTCGCCAGTCGCTGCGCGCAGCGCCAGCTCGACGGCCGAGCGCAGCTTGCGCTCGTGCAGGCGACACGCGCGCCGGTACAGATCTGCGTGGCTGAACGAGTCCTCCTGCATGTAAGCGATCAGCCCGGGCGTGTCCAGGTGGTCGAGCTCGACCGCCGTCAGCCATGCGCGCAGCAGGCAACGGGCATCCTGCGGGGAGACCGTCCCGCCGCTCGGAGCTGCCCCCTGGCGCGCATCGCCCTCGCGCAGCAGCCGGCGGACCATGCTCAGCACACGTTTCGGGTCGGGACGGTCCTGTGCCACCGGCTGCGGACCCGGGGTCGCGGGCTGTGAGTCCGGGCGATTCTGCTGCTGTGAGTCCGGGCGGGGCGCCTGTTGTGAGGTCCGGTGGGCTGGCTGTGAGTCCGGGCGGGCTTCGCCGGTCCGGCCAGGGTCCAGCGAGCGTGCGGCAAGGACGATCGCGGCGTGTGCCCACTTGGCAGCGCTGCCCTGGGCGCCGCGCGCGGTTACGCGCCCGGCGCGCATATGCGCGAGGAACTCCCGCGGGGTCGCGGCGGGGGGCGACTCGGTGAATGTGCGTCCGATGTCGACACCGGCGTGGTCGTCTGAGCCGCCAATCCCGATCCCGTCCCGCGTGGCGACGTAGGTGGCGGCTGGGCGGTTCAGCTCGCGCGCGCGAGCGCCGTTGCGGATCTCCCAGACGCCGAACAGCTCGGCCAGGCGGCGACGGTGGCGCGGGGTGAGGGGTGTGTCGACGGTGTAGTAGGGGTGGGCGAGGGCGCAGGCGATGTCCCGCTCGTACATGTACGCGGCACACAGCTCCACGTCGTGAGCGTTCGCCTGCAGCCAAGCATGGTCGTCCCGTGTGATGTCGTAACACAGCACGTGCACCGCCATCGCGGGCTCGCCGCGGAAGTGGGCGGTGAGCTCCTCGGAGACGAACACGTCGGGGCGATCGGCGATCTGCATGACGCCGTCGATCGTGTCGTGGTCGGTGATCGTGACGAACGTCATGCCGCGACGCTTGGCCAGCTCGTAGACCTCCTCGGGTGGGGTCGCGCACTCCGGCAGTCCGGCGGCCCGCTGGACTCCGAGCTTGGACACCTGCGACGCGGTCGAGTGGCAGTGCAGGTCAACCTGGGTGACACGCGTGTCGGGTGTGACGTATGTGTCCTGAATATCGACCCGTGTGGTCGTGCTGAGGCTCATCGTTGGTCCTCTCAGTCTCGGTCTATGTATGTACGACTCATAGTTTGCCCTGCATCTCCCGGGTTTTGTGACCAGCCGGGAACGATTATGTGAACGGTGTGTGAACATCGAGAGGGGGTGTTTGGGTGGGTGAGCCGGGCGCCAGTCCACCGAATGACCCTGCTGGCGCCGCTCACCGCACGTAGCTGCGCGTAGGAAGCGCTTTCGGCTCGATCCCTGGCTCGGGGACCTGTCCTCGGCTCTGGGCCGGCGATCCGGGGACGTAGGCCGATGAGAATGTGCTCATCGCCTGCGCTCCTGACTGTCCGCATCCGTAAGCTGTCGCGGCGATGTTGACGATCATGGCTTCGGCCATCACCTATCTGCAGGCAATCGTGCTCGGGATCCTGCAGGGCGCGACCGAGCTGTTTCCGATCTCGAGCCTCGGACACACGGTGCTGTTCCCGACGCTGTTCGGGTGGAACAGCCTGGTCGACGCGCAGTCGCAGTCGGAGTCGTTCTGGCTTGCGTTCGTCGTGATGCTTCACGTCGGCAGCGCGCTCGGGCTGCTGTTCTACTACCGCCGCGACTGGGTGCAGATCGTGAAAGCGTTTTTTCGCACGCTGTCGACGCGCCGGGTGCAGACGAGCACCGAGCGGCTGGCCTGGCTGATCATCGTGGCGAGCATCCCCGCCGGGGTGTTCGGGATCGTGTTCGAGCACGAGCTGCGCACGCTGACCGCCAAGCCGGAGATCGCCGCAATATTCCTGATGGTCAACGGCTGCGTGCTGTTCGCAGCGGAGTGGTTTCGCCGCCGCGCGCAGGTACGCGAACTGGCCGTGCGGGAGGGTGTCAAGGCTGACGGGGGGCGCAAGCTGGACACGCTGGAGTATCGCGAGGCGCTCCTCGTCGGCGTCGCCCAGTCGACGGCGCTGGTCGCCGGGATCAGTCGTGAGGGTGTCTCGATGGGGGCTGGGCTCGCGCGCGGGCTGGACCACAGCGATGCGGCGCGGTTCTCATTCTTGCTCGCCACGCCGATCATTCTCGCCGCGGGCCTGTTCAAGCTCCCCGACCTGCTCGGGCACCTCGGCGACGGGGTGCGCGGCCAAGCGCTTGTCGCGTGCGCGGCCGCTGCGGTGACGGCGGTGTTCACGGTCACGTTCCTGGTCAAATACTTCAAGACCCGCACGCTGATCCCGTTTGCCGTGTACTGCCTGGTGTTCGGATTCGCGATGGTCATCTACACCACGACGTAGCGGTGGCCGTCCGCCCCGGAGGTGCGCAACGAGCGCTGTCCGGGCAGCCGGCGTGGAGCTGAGGGTGTGCCCTTGCAGGAGTGGCCCGGCCGCTCGGACTCACCATCTATCGTGACGCGAACCCGAGATGAGTCCCGTTCCGAAAACACCGCCGAAGATGTTCGAGACCCGCAGCCAGGCCTGGAGCGAGGTGGGGCTGCTCGATCAGGTCAGCCCCCGGGCGGCCAAGCGCGCGGCTTGGGAGGCGGTGCTCCTGGGTGTGCTGTTCGTCGCGGTCGTGGCCGCGTACGACAACCGCGCGAGCCTGTTCGGCGTCGAAGCGCACGGGAGCTCGCCGGGAGCCAACACGGCGGTGCGCGTCGTCACGGTCCTCCTGCTGCTGGTGCTCGGCTGGGCGATCGCGCGTAACTTCGGCCGCGCGCTCGGACCGGCGCTGCTGCGGCGTGTGGACCCAGCCGCCGCGGGACCAGTCGGGTTCCTGATCCGCTTGTCGATGCTGGCGATCACCCTGCTCGTTGCGTTGAGCGTGGCTGGCGTGGAAGCACGAACGCTGCTCGTGGGTGGAGCGTTCACGGCCGTGATCCTGGGCTTGGCGGCGCAGCAGACGCTGGGCAACCTGTTCGCCGGCATCGTGCTGCTCAGCGCGCGCCCGTTCAAGGTCGGCGACAAGGTGCGTTTGCAAGGCGGTCCGCTGGCGGGTCAGATCGAAGGGACGGTCAGCTCACAAGGCCTGCTGTACACCACGTTCGTGACTGGCGAGGACACCGTGATGGTGCCCAACAGCGTCGTGCTCAACGTGGCTGTCACCGCTCAGCCCGCGCTGCCGAATGTCGGAGCGCCGAATGTCGGAGCGCCGGGTGAGCGCGTCCCTCAGCGACCGCCGTTGGGCGCAGCCGAGACGGGCTCGGAATCGTCGTCGCGGTCGGGGCGCAGGACGCGATAACGCAGGAACAGGAGCGAGTCGTGCTCCAGCACCGACACGAGCTCCAGGGTGAGCGCAGGGTCGAAACCGATCCCGGCGAGGATTCGCAATGGCGGCTTGCCGTTTGTCAGATCGTCGCCGGCGAGCAGGGGGGAGACGGACAGAAACAGCTCGTCGACCAGCCCTGCTGACAGCAGTTCGGTGTTCAGATGAGGCCCGCCCTCGCACAGCAGCGTGTCGATCTGCAAGCGATCGTGCAGCTCCGCCAGCGCCGCGGGGAGATCGAGTGTTTGATCCTCGCGGCGAGCACGCACGTACTCCACATGAGCGTTCGCCTCTGCGAGGCTCGCCTGTGAGGGTGTCAAGATCGCGACCCGCGAGTCGGGGTCGGTGAGCAGCGGGAGGTCGGGGGGAAGGGCGAGGCCGGCGGAGACCACGCAGGCAAGCGGCTGTTCGCTGAGGCCCCGCGTCAGACGCAGTCGGCGCTGGTCGGGATCCGCGACAATCGGGCCGTAGCGCTCGGTGCGCACTGTTCCTGCGCCCGCCATGACGGCGTCGACGACCGAGCGCAGCCCGTGGAACAGGGCGCGGTCGGAACTGTCTGAGATCGGGCCGGAGCGCCCGTCGAGGGTCGCGCGCCCATCGAGCGTGCTGACCATGTTCAGCACGACATATGGCCTTTCCCGCTCGACCGTCTCCGGCGTGTGCGTCGCGTTTGCTGCCCCGGCGGGCCGCTCTCTCAGGCCCAGCTCCGCGACGATCTCTTGCACTCCGACCGGGTCACCGGGGGGAAGCAGGCGTCTGAAGGTGATTGAGGCGCGAGAGATGACGATCGAGATATAGCAACTTGCAAACACTTATTTGGGATGACCTGCTACGGTCGGGGCGTCTGGCCGGTGATAAAGACCGGCGAAAAGCAGTAGTGCAGGCGCTCGCAGGTCGAGGCTCTATGCAGCATCCTCCGCGCAGCAGCACGCACCAAGCACATACCGTGGAGGAGTTCCATATATGCCTACCGGCACCGTAAAGTGGTTCAGCGACGACAAGGGGTTCGGTTTCATCACCCCCGATGACGGCGAAAAGGACCTGTTCGTCCATCACACCGGCATCAACGGCGAGGGTTACCGCTCGCTGCAGGAGGGCTCGAAGGTCTCGTATGACGCCGAGCAGGGCGACAAGGGCCCCAAGGCCGTCAACGTCCAGTCGATCTGAGGCAGTTCCCGCGGGGTCTGCACTCCGCGGGTCAGAGCTTGATCTGAGGGCCCGCTCCGGCGGGCTCTCAGTCGATGAACGCACGAGCGCCGCGATCGGGATCTCGGCGCTGGCGATCATCGTGATCTGCAGCCTGCTGTTCGTGGTGATCGCCGCCGATCGCCCCGGTCTGTTCTCGGCGACAACCCACGCGGGCTTCTTTCCCGGCTGGATGGCAGGTCCGCTGGGTGGGTTGTGGCCGGGGCTTACGCGTAACGGCACCACGCTCAAGTACGTGTTCACCGCCGCGATGGTGGCGATGTACGCGAGCTACCTGATCGCGCTCTCCTACGTGCCGCGGATGGGTTTGAGCGCACGCTGGGCGATCGCGGCAATCGTGGCGGTGCACGCGATCTTCTTCCTCGCGCCGCCGATGGCGCTGACGGACATATTCAACTACGTCAACTACGGGCGCATGGAGATTGTGCACCACCTCAACCCGTACACGACCTATCCGATCCTCGAGCCCCACAGCGACCCCAGCTACGTGCTCAGCAACTGGCACCAGCTGCTGAGTCCCTACGGCCCGCTGTTCACCCTGCTGACGTTCGCGCTGGTGCCGCTCGGGGTGGCCGCATCGTTCTGGGCGATCAAGACGGTGCTGGTGGCCGCGAGCCTGGGGACACTCCTGCTCGTGTGGAAGTGCGCTCGGATGCTGGACATCGACCCGGTCAAAGCAATCGTGCTGGTCGGGCTGAACCCGATCGTGCTCGTGTGGGGACTGGGAGGCGACCACAACGACTTCCTGATGGTGTTCTCGATCGTGCTCGGCTTCTATCTGCTGCTGCGCGCGCGCGAGCACGAGCACTCCGGCGCCGCCGAGATCGGGGCGGGAGGGGCGTTCGTGGCGGCGGCTGCGCTGAAGGCCTCGGGCGGGGTGCTGATCCCGATCGTGCTGGCGGGTCTGATCAAGACGCCGAGGCGCCTTTTCGACGTTCTTCTGGGCATGCTCGCCGCGGGTGCGGTGATCGGCGGCGCGAGCCTGATCGCGTTCGGTCTGCACATCCCCGATCTCAGCACCCAAAGTCGTCTGGTTACGAACATCAGCGTCCCCAACCTGCTTGGCCTCGCGCTCGGGAGCGGAGGGGAGACCGAAACGCTGCACAACCTGCTGAGCGCAGTCCTGGTGCTGTCGGTGCTCGGCTGCTGCGTGCTTGCCTGGCGATGGCGAGACTCGATCACGGCCTCGGGCTGGGCGACGGTCGCGCTGCTGGTCACGCTCGGCTGGGTGCTGCCGTGGTACGTGCTGTGGCTGCTGCCGCTGGCTGCCCTTTCAGGTTCGAGGAGACTGCGCACGACCGCGCTCGTGCTCGGCGCCTATTTGATCGTCGCCTGGTCACCCGCATCGGGTCTGCTGTGGGGCGCGATCCACTTTCATCCCGAGAAAACGTCCCTCGGGCGGCTGCACCAGCGGTATGTGAAGGAGCTGCTGAACTAGACCTGTGGGTCGGAGACCCCTACCCCTCCTCGGGTGGGCGACGCTCGCGCTTGCGTTCGGTCCCGCGGCGCTTGGCAGCCAGGCGTCGCTCGCGAGAGGCCGCGGTAGGACGGGTGGGGCGGCGGCGCTTGGGGACGAGGAGCCCCCGTGCGAGCCGTTCGCTCAGACGGGTCAGCGCCAGCTCGCGGTTGCGTGCCTGAGAGCGCTCGTCCTGGGCGATCGCCATGACTCTCGGCCCGGCGCGCGCCAGCAGGCGCGCGCGTTGGGACTCGCTGAGTGAGAGCGAGGCGAGCACGTCAAAGCTTGCTTCCACGCGCGAGGACGTGACGTTGGCGTGCTGTCCCCCCGGGCCGGATGACCGGCTCGTGCGCAGGAGGACCTCTCCGAGGGGTATCGCCAGCTCGTCGTTGACGCGCAGCCGTCCTGCAGGAGCTTCGTCAGCTTTGGCCACCGTCGTCGCCGATGCGTCTCATGGGGCGTCTCATGGGCGTTTGATAAGGCGTCTCATGGCGTCTGATAAGGCGTCTCATGCCGGCTGGCCTCCGGAGAGATCGTGGATCGCTTTGACGCGCTGCTCCTCGCCCTCGGGCACATGACCGTCGCGGCCGATATAGCCGTCCTTGCCGCCGGCGATCAGGTAGACGGCGTCGACATCGCCAGCGTTACGGATCTTCCGAACCGTCGCTGCGTCCACACGCGCCAGGCCTCCCTCGCCCAGACGCTGCACGGAGCCGTCACCGAACTCCATCTCGATTGCGCCGCGATGGACGAAGTACAGCTCCTCCTGCTCGTCGTGATAGTGAGATCCGCTTTCGATGCCCGGAGGCATCACGATCGCGTTGACGCCGAACGCGGTCACGCCTAGGCCCTTGCGGACCTTGCGGAAGCCGGGACCGTCACCCAGTGCGTCGAGGTCGCCGACGGCATAGCCCTTGCCGACCGTCACGTTCGGGTACTCCGATGATGCCTCCATTGCGGTGAGTCTCCTCTCCGGGTCTTTTCTCTACCCGCGACTCGGGCCGGTCATGACCCGCGCGAGCGTGTGTGCCCGTCGGTGGTGGGTGTGGTCAGTGCTTGGCGACGTATCCATCCTCGGGCTCCAGCGGCCGGTCCTCGTGCGCCCAGCGGGTCAGGCCGCCACGCATCGAGTATGCCTCGTAACCCGAGGCTCTGAATGCCTGTGCGGCCATATCCGAGCGCGCGCCGACGCGGCAGTAGAACACGATCGGCCGCTCGCGCTCGACGGTCGCCGCTTGCGCGGTGAGCTCGACCAGGGCGATGTGGCGCGAGCCTGCGATGTGGCCGGCCTCCCGCTCGTAGGGCTCGCGTACGTCGATCACCTGCAGGTCAGGCTCCCGCGCGCGCCAGTCGGCAACCTGGTCGGGATCGATGTCGATCTGGGAGGTGTCGACGGTGGCGCCCATGGGGCATGAGCGTAGCGAGCCCACTAGGATCGAGCGAGATGCTGGAGGCAATCGCTCAGAACGTCTACACGATCCCCCAGGAGCACCTCGACCTTTGCGCCACGATCTCACAGATCGCACGCGAGAAGATCGCCCCGCGCTCGGGGGAGATCGACGAGAAGGCCGAATACCCGTGGGACGTTCGCAAGGTCCTCGGTGAGCAGGACATCCTCGGGCTGCCGTTTCCGACCGAGTACGGTGGCACCGGGACGGGGACGTTGATGTTGAACATGGCGGTCGAGGAGATCGCGAAGGTCGATGCCTCCTGCGCGTTGATCCTGATGGTCCAGGAGCTCGGCACGCTGCCGATCCAGCTGTACGGCTCGGATGAGCTGAAGGAGCGGTTCCTGCCGCGCTGCGCCACGGGCGAGTGGTCGCCTGCATTCGCGCTATCCGAGCCCGAGGCCGGATCGGACCCGGCGGGGATGAAGACGACCGCCGTCCTGGATGGCGATGAGTGGGTGATCAACGGCACGAAGAACTGGATAACGAACCTCGGCGTGGCCGATTTCTACATCACCTTTGCGGTCACCGATCGCGAGGGTCGGCGTATCACCGCATTCGTGGTCGAGGCCGATCGGCCCGGGTTCAGCGTCGGCAAGCTGGAGCACAAGCTTGGCATCAGAGCCTCACCGACCGGGCAGCCGATCTTCGAGGACGTGCGCGTGCCGCAGGCCAACGTGATCGGCGAGGTCGGCCGGGGACTGTCCGTCGCGCTGGGCACACTGGAGCGCACACGCCTCGGGGCCGCCGCGCAGGCCGTCGGCATCGCCCAGGGTGCGACCGACTGCGCCGTCGCCTACGCCCGCGAGCGCGTGCAGTTCGGCAAGCCGATCAACGAGCTGCAGGCGATTCAGTTCAAGCTGGCCGATATGGAAACAAGCACGGCCGCCGCGCGAGAGCTGCTCTACAAGGCTTGTGCCCTGGCCGATCGCCGCGATCCTCAACGTGGGAAGTACTCATCGATGGCGAAGGTCTTCTGCTCGGATACGGCGATGGCGGTGACGATCGAGGCAATCCAGGTGCTGGGCGGCTACGGTTATGTCAAGGAGTATCCGGTGGAGCGCATGATGCGAGACGCGAAGATCACTCAGATCTACGAGGGCACGAACGAGATTCAGCGGCTCGTCATCGCCCGCACGCTCAAGTAGGCGATCTCGGTGCGCGGGTCGTTCTCATCACGACAACGCACCTCCGGTCAATTGCGCCGCGCGGGCTTCGCGGCGCTGATCGCCCTGTCGCTCGGCCTGATCGTGATCGTCGTGGGCCAAGGCTTCAGCACGGTCGGCGCGGTCAAGGCGCTGGAGGACATCGCCTTCGGTGTGGTCCTCGTTGCGATCGTCATCGGCGGCGCGGCGTTCGTCGCCGTGCGGCTGGCGGGCTGGCGCGACCCCGAGTCTGACATCGAGTTCGACGCGCTCGTGCTCCGCTCGGAGGAGCTCGCGCGTGAAGGCTTAGCGGTCGATCCCGACGAACTGGAGTTTCTCGAGCTGGACCCGCTGAACGACGAGGATTTCGAGGAGCTCGTGCGCGACGCGCTGGACGACCTGCCCGATCTGCTGCGCAACGCGTTGGCGCACGTCGCGGTCGTGATCTCCGACGGCGGGCGCCGGCGCGGAGCGTACGGGCTCTACCAGGGCGACGGCGCCACCCGCGACGACACCCATGACCGCATCGTGATCTTCAGAGACACGCTGCGCCGTGACTTCGGACACAACCCTGAGCTGCTGCGCGACCAGGTGGTGCGCACGGTCCGCCACGAGCTCGCGCACCATGTGGGCTTCGATGAGCTGGGCGTCAGTCGCTTGGATCTATAGCCGATCCCGTAGGATTCTCGCTCCGCACCGAACTTCGACCCAGGAGAAGAGCACCACATGCCCGAGGCAGTGATCGTCGACGCCATTCGCACACCTATCGGACGCGCCGTCAAGGGCTCGCTGAAGTCCGTTCGCGCCGATGACCTTGCGGCGATCCCGCTGAAGGCCCTGATCGAGCGCAACCCGCAGGTCGATCAGAAGTCGATCGTCGACGTGATGATGGGCTGTGGCTACGGAGAGGGTGAGCAGGGCTACAACGTCGGTCGGATCGCGACGCTGCTCGCCGGCATCGACCACCACGTGCCCGGGACGACCGTCAACCGCTTCTGCGCCTCCTCGCTGCAGACGACACGCATGGCGTTCCACGCGATCAAGGCCGGGGAGGGCGACACCTACATCGCCGCCGGCGTCGAGGCCGTCTCGCGCGCCGGGCGCGGCGGGGGCGGGTTCGAGTTCAACCATATGGTCGACGGCTCGGAGGGCTCGGCCTATGACGTGTACATCCCGATGGGCATGACCGCCGAGAACGTCGCCGATCGCTGCAACGTCTCGCGCGAGGCGCAGGACGAGTGGGCCGTCACCTCCCAGGCTCGCGCGGTCGCCGCCGTGGAGTCCGGTCACTTCGACAAGGAGATCGTCCCGGTGACGGTACCGGCGCACAAAGATGTCGACAAGGAGGGCAACGAGATCGACGTGCCCGAGACGATCGTCAGCAAGGACGATGGTCCACGAGCGGGGACGACGCTCGAGAAGCTTGCCGCGCTGAAGCCCGTCTTCAAGGAGGGCGGGTCGGTCACAGCCGGCAACGCCTGTCCGCTCAACGACGGCGCCGCGGCGCTGCTCGTCATGAGCGAGGAGAAGGCCCGTGAGCTGGGCCTGAAGCCCAAAGCGCGGATCATCGCCTCGACCGTCGCCGGGATCCGCCCGGAGATCATGGGCCTTGGCCCGATCCCCGCGATCCAGAAACTGCTCGAAGAACACCGGCATGTCGATGTCAGACATCGACGTGGTCGAGATCAACGAGGCGTTCGCCGCGCAGATCGTCCCCTGCAAAGATGAGCTTGGGATCGACGACGACAAGCTCAACCCGTTCGGCGGGGCGATCGCGCTCGGCCATCCGTTCGGCATGACCGGCGCGCGCATCATGACCACGCTGCTCAACGACCTGGAGACACTCGACGGGACCTACGGCATCGAGTCGATGTGCGTGGCAGGTGGCATGGGCATGGCGATGATGGTGCAGCGGCTCAGCTGAGACGCTACCGGGGCGGCATCCGCAGCGCGCCATCGAGACGGATCGTCTCGCCGTTGAGCATGCGATTCTCGAAGATGTGGCAGGCCAGCTGCGCGTACTCCGCGGGCTGGCCCAGGCGCTGGGGGTAGGGGACGCCCGCGCCGAGCTTCTGCCGTGCCTCCTCGGGGAGCGCGGCCAAGAGCGGCGTGTCGAACAGGCCGGGAGCGATCGTGTTGACCCTGATCCCATACTGGGCAAGGTCGCGCGCGGCCGGGAGCGTCAGCGAGACGATTCCGCCCTTGGAAGCGGCGTAGGCGATCTGGCCGACCTGGCCGTCGTAGGCGGCGATTGAGGCGGTGCAGACGCACACGCCGCGTTCGCCGTCGTCCAGGGGCTCGTTGGCGATCATCGCGGCGGAGGTGTACCGGAGCACGTTGAACGTCCCGATCAGGTTGATCTCAACGACGGTCTCAAACGGCAGCAGCGGGTGGGGGCCCTTGGATCCCGCGACCTTCTGCGCCCAGCCGACGCCCGCACAGCACGCGACGATTCGCAGTCCGCCGTCGGCCTGGGCCGCCTGCGTGACGGCCGCCTGCACCTGGTCCTCGTCGCGCACGTCGCATGCGACGAACTCCACGCCCAGCTCGCTCGCCAGCGCGGCGCCTTTGTCGGCGTTCAGGTCGGCGACGGTCACGACCGCGCCCGCGCCGTGCAACCGCCGCACGGTCGCCTCGCCGAGCCCCGAGGCTCCGCCGACGACGATCGCTGAGCTGCTCTCGATCCGCATGAGGCGGGAGCGTATTGCACTGGGCGCCGTTATGGACCGGATGCCTTGATCGAACCACCTTGCGATAGCAAGATTTCGAAATAACACTATCTTCTCTCTTAGTAATCGCTATCATCGGGTGAATGAGCACGGCGACAAGACGTAAGACCTCCTTCGCAGTGGACTTCGCCAAGATCGATGCCGCAAAGGGCATTCTGGGGACCACGACGCTCACGGACACGGTCGATGGCGCGCTCGGTGAGGTCATCAAGCTGGAGCAGCGACAGCGGCTCGTAGAGCTGCTGTTCTCCACCGACGCGCTCCAGCTCGGTGACCCCGACACGATGGCTCGCGCCTGGCGCTGAGACATCCATTGCCCCGCTACCTCGCCGACAAGAGCGCACTCACGCGACGAGAGACCCGTCCTGAGGTTCGTGAGGTCGTGGAGCCGTTGTTGCTCGCGGGACGGATAGCGACCTGCGGAATCATCGACCTGGAGCTGCTCTTCAGCGCTGCGAGTCCGGCCGTCTACGCCGAACTGGCGTCGGTGCTGCGAGCACTGCCGCGCGTGCCGGTGACAGAGGCGGTCATTGATCGCGCATTGGAAGTGCAGGCGCTCTTGGCAGAGGGCTCCCAGCATCGGGCGGTGCCGTTGCCCGATCTGCTCGTTGCTGCATGTGCCGAAACGGCTGGCCTGATCGTGCTGCACTACGACGCCGACTTCGAACGTATCGCTGCGATCACCGGTCAGCCGACCCAATGGGTGCTGCCGCGCGGCAGCGTCTCCTGACGAAGAAGGGCAGAATTTCGTCGGGTCATAGCGTCTGCTAGGCAGGCTATGCCACCCGCGAAAGCGTCAGCGCGAAAAGCTCCTCCGGGTCTGTAAGCCAGCGCACGAGCTCAAGACCAGCCGCGGACAGGTCGCCGGTCAGGCGCTCTGGGGTGAACTTGGCGCTGATCTCCGTCCGCAGCTCCTCACCGGCGCGGAAGCGCACCGGCAGGTCCAGGTCGCGCACATGCGTGGTGTGCTCGCGCCGGGAGCGCAGGCGCATCTCGATCCACTCGTTGTCGGGGTCGAACCTGGCGATGTGGTCGAAGTCCTCGGGGTCGAAGTTCGCGCCCAGCTCGCGGTTGAGTACGCGCAGCACGTTGCGGTTGAATTCCGCAGTGACGCCCTGGGAGTCGTCATAGGCGGCCTCCAGCACGTCGGGGTCCTTGACCAGGTCGGTCCCCATCAGCAGGTGATCCTCGGGACCCAGCAATCTCGCGATCGTGCGCAGGAAGCGGCGGCGGCTGCCGGGCGGGAAGTTGCCGATCGTGCCACCGAGAAACGCGACGAGCCGGGGCCCGACCGCCTCGGGAACCTGATCGAGATGACGCTCGAAGTCGCCGATAACGCCGTGCACGCGCAACCCCGGGTACTCCTCGGTGAGCGTCTGGGCGCACTCGCGCACCATGCTCTCGGTCACGTCCACCGGTACATACCGCTGCAACGTGCCGCCCTCGTGCAGGGCATCCAGCAGCACGCGCGTCTTGGCGGCCGTGCCCGAGCCCAGCTCGACCAGCTCGGCGGCTCCCGTGAGCGTGGCCAGCTCGGTTGCCGATTCTTGAAGGATCGTGCGCTCGGCACGCGTCGGGTAGTACTCGGGCAGCTCGCAGATCTGGTCGAACAACTCGGCCCCGCGGGCGTCGTAGAAATGCTTGGGGGGCAGCTCCTTGAACGGACGTGTCAGGCCGTCCAGCACGTCCTCGGCGAGCGATCGCTCCTGCGCGCCGTCGAGATGCGAGTCGATCTGGATCGCCGGGTCGGTCGGGTTGGCGATCGGCTCCATCATGCGGCATCTCCCTTTCTCGAGCGCCCGCCCATGCGGATGTCGGGGGGCACGATCATGCTCTCGCCCGCGCTGGACGCTGGTCTGCTCGTGCACATGGCGCAGTACGTGCTCACGCCACGTCCCGCGCCAGGCGCACGCCGGCAAAGATCTGCCGGCGCTGGGGCAGGTCCCAGTTGCGGAATGTCAGCGTCTTCACCCGTGGGCTGGTCGCCCACGAGCCCCCTCGCAGCACGCGATAGGTATCCCCGAAGAACACTTCCGAGTACTCCTTGTATGGATAGGCCACGAAGCCCGGATAGCCGCCGAACGGGCTGGCGGTCCACTCCCACACCTGTCCCACGCCCGTAAGCAGTCCGCTGGTCGCCGCCCGCTCCCACTCGGCCTCACTCGGCAGTCGCGCTCCCGACGCTCTGGCGTGCTCCTGCGCTTCAAACCAGCTCACGTGGCAGATCGGTGCATCGGGATGTCCGCCGGCCGTATCTGCGTCGAAGCGTGTCCAGCTCGCATTCGTCACCGGACGGCGCGCGATTTGAAACGCGGGCAGCTCGACTGTGTGGCGGGGCCGCTCGTTGTCGTAGGCGAATCCGTCTGCATCCGCGCCCATCTCGAATGGCCCCGCTGGTATCTCGATCCACTCATCTGGGCTCGCGAGCGGCTGCAGGCATGGCTCGCCCGCGGGCAGCAGATCGGCGATGGCCATCGTCTGGCGCATCGTCTCCGAGTGTTGAAGCTCGTGCCTGACCACCATCTCGCAGATGCGCCCATCGCCGATGCCCCGCTCGATCAGCACATCGGCAACACGCTCGCGCACCTCGCGCATATACGTGCGCGCGTCTGCGGGACCCAGCGCCTGAATGTCGCCGCGCACCGCCCGGGGTGTCTCGAACGCGTCATACAGGCTGGCCAGACCCGGCCGCAACAGCTCCAACTCCGCGTGTCTGTGTGCCAGCCACAGATCCTCGTAGGCGGCGATATGACCGAGATCCCACGCAAGCGGACTCATGATCGGCGAGTGCACCTTTGTCAGGTCCTCATCGCCAAGGCCTGCCACCAGCGCAAGTGTGCGCTCACGTGCTTCGCTCAGCGCGGTCAGCACCTGCTCCTCCGGGCTCGGCGTTGCGGCTTGATGGGTCGCGGTCGCGATCGAGGCCATCAGAGAACTCTCACTGTACGACGCTCGGCGCATTTTGGCTCACTTGTGCGTTGAGTCGAATTCCATATGCCGGTCTGTGTGCCCATTATGAGACGTTC
The DNA here is from genome assembly GCA_963705245.1 of uncultured Solirubrobacterales bacterium. Classification (GTDB taxonomy): domain Bacteria; phylum Actinomycetota; class Thermoleophilia; order Solirubrobacterales; family Solirubrobacteraceae; genus Palsa-744. The sequence continues at coordinate 1,671,645 of OY970062.1, forward strand.
TTGACGTCTTGCGCTGGGGCCCGGCGAGCCCGGATCACCCGCGGCGGGGCGATGATGCGGCGGCATCGTCGACGATCACGCTCAGCCTGCCCCGCCGCAGCAAGCTCGCGGGGACATGCTTGCTCGGCTCGCCGAGCATCGCGGCGATCGCGTCGGACTTTTCGAGGTTCGTGGCCAGCAGCACACAACGCTGTGCGGCACGAAGCACAGCGAGGCTCAGCGTGATCCGCTCCGGTGGCGGCTTGGGCGAGTTGTGCACCGGCAGGCACAGCGCCTGCTCGCCGGCATCCAGCGTCGGGGAGCCTGGGAACAGCGAGGCGACGTGTCCGTCTGGGCCGATACCCAGCACGATCGCGTCGAGCACGGGCAGATCGCCATCGCGGGAGCGAACGTGCTCGTCCAACGCCTGCGCATAGCGCCGTGCCCCCTCCTCGGGTCCCAGCTCGCCCTCCATGCGATGCACCCGCTCGGGCGGGATCTCGGCGGACTCGAGCAGCGTTTCCTTGGCAAGTTTGAAATTGCTCTGCTCGTCCTGTGGTCCGACGCAGCGCTCGTCGGCGAACCACACCTCGATTCCGTCCCAGCTCGTCAGCTCGCCGGCGAGCAGCTCGTATGTGCGCGCCGGCGTGGTGCCCCCGCTGAGCGCGAGATGCGCGACGCCATGCTCACGTCGGGCGCTCTGCAGACGCCGTGCGATCACAGACGCGGCGCGCCTGGATACCGCCTCGGCATCGACCAGCGTGGTCAGTCGAGTCATTCTGAAGCCACCTCTCCCAGCATCGCCTTGGCCGCCCGCAATGCCGGACGATAGGTGGGATCGCGCAGCAACGCCTGTCTGATGCCCTCGCCGAGGATGCCACCCTCGCCGCGGGATGCGCCTAGCACGGTCCATGACCGCTCCTTACCCTGCCGGTCGCGACGGTAAGCAAGCAGGCCGCCCGTGCCGCGGTCCAGCCGTACCCGCAAGCCGGACTCGCTTGTCATCTCCACGCCGGCCAGGCCGGGCACCCGCAGCTCCGGTGCGGATTGCAGGCGCAGGTGGATATGCCGGCGCGCAGGCGTTTTGCTCTGGCCCTCGCCCAGCTCGTCCCGTGTGGCGTCGACATCTATTGCAGCATCTGCATCTATTGCAGCATCTGCATCTATTGCGGCATCCGCGTCTCGTGCGGTATTTGCCTTCAGTGGGATGGCTGCATTTCCCGCGACATCCGTCTCCTGTGAGGCGTCCATCCCGGTGTTCGCCAGGCCGACCAGCTCGCCGTCGAGGGCTCTCAACGGCTCCAGTGTCCAGCCCAGACGCGAGGCGAGCCAGCCGACGAGCAGCATCGCCGCGATCGTCGAGTCCGGGTGGTGTCTGACCGTCACGGCGCTGAGCGAGATCAGCTCGGGACGCATCGTGGCCGGATCGAATGTCGCCGCGATTCGCTCCCGCCACGGCGTCGAGCGCAACCATGCGAGGTCGACCACGTATACGTGCTCAGATAGCGTGCATGCGCGGTCGATCGCCGCGCTCCAGACGGGCTCATCGATCGAGTCGATCAGCGTGGCCTGCGCCAGCCCCAGCAGTGCGTCGACCGCCTCGGGGTGGCCGTGTGGTGACCACAGCAGCGTCGGCAGATCGCTAACTACCAGAGGGTCCGCGATCGTCGTCAGGTCGTCGAGGTGGCGCTCGCCGATCTCCACGATCGCGGTCTCACGAAGCAGCGCCACCTCGCCCGGCCCGGGGTCACCTTCGGAGGCGACCGTCACGCGCGCGTTCAGTCGCTCGCGGCTGGGCTCGTAGGAGAGCACGACCATGCGCGAGGCGTGGTAGCGTCCGACGCCGCGCAGCCTGTTGGCGATCTCCCCGCTGTACTGGCTCTCGACGAATGCGACCATGTTCAGCACTCGTGCCGGCACGAACCCACCGTTTTCGGCGTGCCTTTCGGTCAACAACTCGCGCAACGCCGTTTCGATCGCCTCGGGCGTGGTTGCGTCCTCACTCCAGACCGCGTCGCTGACGATCGTCGAGGCTCCCACCGTCAGATCGCCCGCCAACGGTGGTCGTCGAGCAACAGGTCGTTCGCCTCGCTTGGGCCCTGCGAGCCTGCTTCGTATTGAGGCAGGCCCCCCGCCAGCAGCGGGGCAGAAGTGCTCCCCCACGCCCGCAGGATCGGGTCGCATATGCGCCACTGCGCCTCGACCTCGTCGTTGCGGGTGAACAGTGTCGGGTCACCGCGCATCGCATCGATGATCAGCCGCTCGTATGCCTCCGGCGACTGCGACATGAACGAAGTGCCGTACAGAAACTCCATGTTCACCGAGCGAATGCGCATCCGGCTGCCCGGGATCTTGGCGCCGAGCTGCAGAGTGACGCCCTCGTTGGGCTGCAGCGTCAGCACGAGCTGGTTGGGCTTGACCCCCAGCGAGCCGTCCTGGCTGAAGGCCAGGTGGGGAACGGGCTTCAGCGTGACGGCGATCTCGGTGATCTTGCGGGCCAGGCGCTTGCCTGCGCGCAGGTAGAAGGGCACGCCTGCCCAGCGCCAGTTGTCCACTTCCAGGCGCAGCGCGGCGAACGTCTCGGTAGTCGACCCCTCACGCACGCCCGTCTCTTGCAGATACCCCGGCACGTCCTCCCCGCCGGAATGTCCGGCGGCGTACTGCGCGCGCACCGCGATCTCCGGGATCTCCTGGAGGGTGGGCTCGTGGATCGCGTGCAGAACCTTCACCTTCTCGTTACGCACTTCCTCGGCGGTGAAGCTCACCGGCGGCTCCATCGCGACGTGGCAAAGCAGCTGGAGCATGTGATTCTGGATCAGGTCGCGCAGGGCTCCGGCTTGGTCGTAGTAGTCGGCGCGGCTGCCGATCCCGATGTCCTCGGCGGCCGTGATCTGGATGTGATCGATGTAGTTGCGGTTCCACAGTGGCTCGAACATCCCGTTGGCGAACCGGAACGCCATCATGTTCTGGACCGTCTCCTTGCCCAGGTAGTGATCGATGCGGAAGACCTGAGCCTCCTCGAAGACGCTCAGCACACCGCGGTTGAGCTCGAGCGCCTCCGGCAGGGACGTGCCGAACGGCTTCTCGATAATCACCCGCACCTCGGCGCCCTCGTGCTGGGCAAGACCTCGCTCGCCCAGCTTGTGGACGATCACCGGGAAGAAGTTGGGTGCGGTGGAAAGATAGAAGGCGCGGTTCAGCTTTTCATCCGCGTCTCGTTCGAACTCGTCCAGCACCTGTTCGAGCTCGGCATAGGCGGACTCCTCGTCGAATTCTCCAGACACGTACCTCGCGTTCTCGAGAAAGCCCTTGAGCACATCGTCATTGGGCGTGCGGCGGGAAAATCTGCGGATCGCCTCCTCGCACTCCGCGCGGTAGTCCTCGTTCTCTTTCTGTTTGCGCGACACGCCCACGAGGTGAAAGCGCTCGGGCAGCGCGCCCTCGTGCGCGAGGTTGTAGAGCGCGGGCAGCAGTTTGCGCTTGGCGAGGTCGCCGGTGGCGCCGAAGATGACGAGCGTCGTCGGGGCGACCGGCAGGCGCTCGAGACCCGCGACGAGGGGATTCTCCGGCTGGCCTGCCACTGCGGCGCTCTGTGTCATCCGATCACGATCGTAGTCCCAGCGGCGTTGGTATACGTTCCCGGGAACGTATGACCCCCGACTCTGCGCAGCGACCCGACCGCAACCTCGCCTTGGAGCTCGTGCGCGTCACCGAGGCGGCAGCGTTGGCTGCCGCCCCACTGGTGGGACGCGGCGACAAGGAGGCTGCCGATCAGGCCGCGGTCGACGGTATGCGCTACATGCTGCAATCGGTGCCGATGGATGGTCTTGTCGTGATCGGCGAGGGTGAGAAGGACGAGGCGCCGATGCTTTACAACGGCGAGCAGATCGGGGACGGCTCGCCGCCACAGGTGGACATCGCCGTCGATCCGCTGGAGGGCACCACGCTGGCCGCGCACGGGATGCCCAGCGCGCTGGCCGTGATCGCGCTGTCGGCGCGAGGCACGATGTTCGACCCCGGCCCGTGCGTGTACATGGAAAAGATGGCCGGTTCCCCGGAGATCGCCGATCTGCTCGATCTCGATCGTCCGCTCCCGGAGACCCTGAAGCTGATCGCAGAGCGCAAGGGCACTTCGATCAGGGACGTGATGGTCGTGGTGCTCGACCGATCGCGTCACGAGGAGAGCGTGCAAGCGATCCGGGCGGCCGGCGCGCGCGTGCGGCTGATCGCTCACGGAGATGTGTCGGCGTCGTTGCTGGCGGTCACCGAGCGCTCTCCGGTCGATCTGCTGTGGGGCATCGGGGGCACTCCGGAGGGAGTGATCTCCGCGGCGGCGATCAAGTGCTTGGGGGGGCAGCTGCTGGGCCGGATGTGGCCGCGCGACGAGCAGGAGCGCGCGGCGACGCTGGATGCCGGATATGACCTGACACGCGTGCTCGACCGCGACGATCTGGTGGCGGGCGAGGATGTGTTCTTCTCGGCAACCGGGATCACCGACGGAGACGTGCTGCAGGGCGTGCGCTACCCGAGCGCCGGGGGTGCGACCACGGAGTCGCTGGTGATGCGCACCCGCTCGGGCACCGTGCGGCGGATCCGCGCTCAGCACGACCGCGCGAAGCTGCGTGCCGTCGGGGGCGAGAAGGGCCGCTTCGGCTGAAGATCAGCGAGTGAGCGGGAGTCGGTCATCCTCGCTCGGTGGCGCGGGATCTGGTACGTCCTCGATGCGCGCGAAACGTCCGACACGTGACTCGGCCAGATCGAGGCGCGCGAGCGAGCGCAAGAATCCGTGGGTGACGATCACGTGGATGCGCGACTGGGTCTCGTTGTAGACCCAGCTCCCGACACCGGCGGCGATCGCGGGATAGAAGTTGGCGACCTCGACCTCGACGTGCAGGCACGCGCGCCCGACGTCGTCGCTGTTGCGGCGGCTGACGTCGATCTGCAGGTAGCCGTCCTTTCCTCGCCCGGCTCGAGCGACGAGCAGTCCCCGGTCAATGCGCCAGCGCACGACTCCCCGCTGTCCGTCCATCGCATACTCGGGCGGGCGGAACGTGAGCAGCTTGAGCGGTGCGAAGAGCAACACGACGGAGCGCTCGCCGTCGGTGTACTTCACTCGGATCAACCCGAGGGTGACGCGCGTCAGAAAACGCCAGTAAGTGCGCGCCAGCCGCTCCAGGTGCAGTGGAGTCCAGATCTGCTCGAGGGCCTCCTCGGGGAGGTGAATGTCCGCAGCCTGCACGGAGCGCACGGCTCCGGTGTCGTCGACCGTGGTCGCGTCGTGAGGATCTGCGATCACCGCTTGGGCGACATGCTGATCGCGATGCAGCAGGCGCCGCGCAAAGCCGAATAGCAGGAGCGCCACGACGAGGATGACGGCTACGGCGAGGACGATCCAGATGCCAGTCATGTCTGCTTTCACAGCCTACTCGCACAAGCCAAGTCCGCTTGAACGCCGTCGAACACCGCGCTGCGTCCGCAATTGCTGATATTCAAGGTCTGTGAGTGACGATCTCCTCGACCTGCGCGCAGCCGAACGTCTCACCCGGGCGGTGCAGGCGGCCCAGACGCTGAGCGAGACATTGTGGGAGGCGCTCCACGACGAGCTCGCCGCCCGACCGGAGATCGGCGCGCATGGGCGGCGCGTCGCCGAGCTGTCCGAGCGGCTGGGCGAGGTTGCTGGGGCTATCACCTCGCTCATAGGGACGGATGGCCGCCCGGCGCCTTCGGGGTCACCGGTCGGTGATCCTGTGGAGTCAGGCTCTCGTGTTGCACGCGTGACACTCCAGGAGCCGTCTTCACCTCCGGCTCGGTCTCCCCAGCGGGAGTCCTCCGCGGCGGATGAGCCGCTGTCGGCGGCCGTGCTGGTCGACGAGCTGGCGCCAAAGGCCCGTCAGCAGGAGATCGAGATCAAAGATGAACGCCGCGAGTCTCATCGCGAGCGGATGAGCGACGAGAGCGGTCCGGACGCGTGGGTCGGTGCGATCGAGCGCAGGCTGGAGCGCTACCAGCAGGATGGCCTCGGGTTCGCGGTGCTGCTCGTCGAGCTGGTAGGCGTCGAGCGTCTGCGTCACGCGGAGCTGCCCGGGGAGGTGGCGCGCTTGACGGGCCTCGTCGAGGCTGCGCTTGCCGCGGAGCTGCGTCCCGCCGACTCGCTTACGCGTGAGAGTCCCGGGCGTTATTGGTTGATGGCGCCGGAGACAGACGCGCCCGGTGCCAGGCTGCTGGCGGAGCGGCTGGCGAACGCGGTGCGCGGTGCGGCCAGTCATCGTGGGGCGCCGCTCGAGGTCGCGGTGGGAGTCGCCGCATGTCCCGGAGATGGTCGGCAGGCGGCGGCGCTGGCAGCGCACGCGGACATCGGGCTGTACGCCGCGCGGGCCACCGGTCGGCCGGTTGCGTCTGCAGAGGACCCTGCGTAGGGCCGACAACGGTCGTCTGAAGCTCGAGTCCAGCCAGCCGCGCCGCGGGTGCCGTGGGGCGGGGGCAGTGCAGCCCGCAGCTGGGCAGTGCCGCTCGCGGGCCGGGCCGGGCAGGGCAGGGCAGGGCAGGGCAGGGCAGGGTCAGCCGGCTTGGGCGCCGCCGGTGGCGGCTTCTTCGGGCGTGATCGCAGGCGAGCCAAGCAAGGGAGTATTGGCGGTGCTGCCGATGACCCGTGTGGCGATGCGGACCGTTTCGGTGATATCGAGTGCCTGCGCGGCGCCGGCGGTGAGGTCCCAGTCGGCATGATTGGCATAAGGTCCGCGGTCGAGTACGGGCACGGTCAGGGAGTGGCCCTTGTAGCTGACCTTGACGAGCGTGCCGCAGGGGAGCGTACGGTTGGCGACGCCGACAACGGCGGGCGTGAGCGTCTGTCCGCAAGCTGTGGTCTGACCATAGAAGCCAGGACCGAACCAGGTGGCGATGCCGGTCGGGTGGACCTTTGTCGTCGCGCCCGATGAGCTCGACGGCGTGCCGGAGCTCGACGGCGTGCCGGAGCCGACGCTCGCACCCCCGGTCGTGGCGCCCGTTTCGGCCAGGGCGCTCGCGCAGGAGGCGAGGCAGCCCGTGCAGGTGAGCAGGGCGAGCAAAGTCGTCGTTACAGGGCGAGCGAAGCGCATAATCATCATCGACGCCTACGGGGTGAGCTGACGGGCTCGCGCGATCTATGTGACGACGGCGCTACGGCCCAGCTTGGACCGATTCGCCCCAGCGGATCAACGCGATCCGCATTGGGTCCCCCGTCTTCCTCGACCTGAGTCGTGGAAGCTCGGCGTGGCCGCGAGTATACAGATCGCCCCGACGGACGGGCGAGGAACGATCGGAGTTATGACAACCCACGCCCGGTGGTGCGCAAAGTGCGGCTAGTTAGAGCTAGCCGGGCAGATGTGAGAGAAAGTCCTTGAACAGGCGTGCGCCGGCGGTGACTCCCGCTTTCGTCAACTCGCCTGCGAGCTCGGCGGCGGATGCGACGAGCTCGGTCCCACCTGGCGGTTGGACGGGTCCGGCCAGCGAATCGGGCTCGGCCTCGAAGCCTTGTCTGGGCACTGGCTCGCCTACGTCGGTTCCGCGACTCTTGGTCGGCTGGTGTCGCTTGGTCTGTCCTGGCGGGGCTGTGCTTGGCTTGGCCGCGCGCGCGGCGATCCGCCGGGCGCTGGCACGCTGGGGGCGAGTGCGAGGCAGGCCGGCGAGGACGCTGGGACCCTCGTTGCCGGTGCCATCTGAGCCCCCGCTGGACTCATCGGCCGAGGCGGATGGGCGCGGATTGCTCTTGGGAGAGTCGCTCATGCGCGTTAGCATAGGCGCCGGAGAAGTTGAGATATGCATTCGTCGTAACGTCGGGAGGGCTGCGCCGTAGTGCTCCGATGGGCGTTCGTCCTCAGCCGGAGTCCGGAAAGACCTCCCGGGGTGACCCTCGGGTTGGATAGATCACAGAGAAACGGAACGAGCGTAATCAGTTATGTCAGTAGTCGAATTGCAGGAGCTCGACGAGGTGAAGGGCCTGCTGGTCAAAGGTCAGCAGGTGGGCGTGCTCACGTTCGCGGAGATCTCGACAGCGCTGTCGGAGATCGACCTGGACGAGTCTGACGTCGAGGAGCTGCACGGGTTCCTGGAGAAATCAGAGATCGAGCTCGTCGAGGACATCGATCCGGCGACGGCGGCGGCGCTGGCGGTCGAGCGCGCGCCTGACAAGCGAGGGCGGCGCAACAAAGCGAAAGCGGCCTCGCTGGATCTCAAGCCGGACATGACGACGGACTCGCTGCAGCTGTTCTTGAAGGACATCGGCAAGGTTCGTCTGCTCACGGCGCAGGAGGAGGTCGACCTGGCCAAGCGGATCGAGCGGGGGGATCTCGATGCCAAGCAGAAGATGGTCGAGTCGAACCTCAGGTTGGTCGTGTCGATTGCGAAGAACTACCGTAACCAAGGGCTGCCGTTCCTCGACCTGATTCAAGAGGGGACGCTTGGCCTGGTGAGGGCCGCGGAGAAGTTCGACTACCGCAAGGGGTTCAAGTTCTCCACGTATGCGACCTGGTGGATCCGCCAGGCGATCGCGCGCGCGCTGGCGGACAAGGCGCGGACGATCCGCATCCCGGTGCATGTGGTCGAGAAGCTCAACAAGATCGGCCGAGCCGAGCGCAAGCTGGTCACCGAGCTGGGGCGTGAGCCCACCGCCGACGAGATCGCCGAGGTCACCGGTATCGATCCCGAGGAGGTCGACTCGATCAAGCGCTCGGCGCAGGCGCCGGTATCGCTGGAGAAGCCGGTCGGAGACGAGGAGGAGTCGGAGTTCGGACAGTTCATCGCCGACGAGCGCGCGGAGTCCCCGTACGAGCGCGCAGCTGAGATTCTCACCAAGGAGGCGTTGCGCGAGGCGCTGGAGAATTTGTCTTACCGCGAACGGCGCGTGCTCGAGCTGCGCTACGGCCTCGGCGGCGAGCACCCGCGGACGCTGGACGAGGTGGGGCGCACGTTCAACGTGACCCGCGAGCGGATTCGCCAGATCGAGAACCAATCGCTGAAGAAGCTGCAGTCGCTCGCTGAGGCCCAAAAGCTCCGCGACGTGGCCTGACGGCGCCTTGGCGCGGCTGCGTCAGCGCGCGTAGCCCCGTCCGCCGGGGCGCACGGCGCTCAAGCCTTCCGGCGGAGATGCCGATTGGGAGGCATCATGTTCGACGTCGAAGCAGCCCTGCGCGAGTTGGTCGTCAAAAAGGGCTCTGACCTGCACTTGAAGGTGGGGAACAAGCCGCTGTACAGGGTGCACGGAGAGCTCGCGACCGAGCAAGATGGGCCGGTGCTGAGCGCCGAAGACACCGAGCATGCGCTGGAAGTGTTGTTGAGCGACGAGGCCAAGCAGAAGGAATTCGAGCAGGAGCACGAGGTCGACTTCTCCTTCGAAATACCGGAGGTCGCCAGGTACCGGTTGAATGCGTTTCAGCAGCGCGGGGTGGTCTCGATGGCGTGCAGAGCGATCCCGCACAAGATCAGCACGATCGAAGAACTCGAGCTGCCGGAGGTGATCAGGGATCTGGCCGAGGAGGAGCGCGGGATCGTGCTTCTGACCGGGACCACGGGCTCGGGCAAGTCAACGACGCTGGCGGCGATGATCGACCACATGAACGAGACGATGAGCAAGCACATCGTGACGATCGAGGACCCGATCGAGTTCGTGCACGAGGACAAGCGCTCGGTGATCAACCAGCGCGAGGTCGGCATGGACACGGCCTCGTTCAAGCGCGCGCTCAGACGCGTGCTGCGCCAGGACCCGGATGTGATCCTGGTCGGCGAGATGCGCGACGAGGAGACGGTGCAGGCTGCGCTGTCGGCGGCGGAGACGGGTCACCTCGTGCTGTCTACGATCCACACGGTCGATGCGGCCGAGTCGATCAACCGGATGCTCGACTTCTTTCCTCCTCACCAGCATGGGCAAGCGCGGAGCATGATCGCGGGCACGATCAAGGGCGTAATCAGCCAGCGGCTCGTACCGGGTGCGCAGGGCGGGCGCGTAGCGGCGTGCGAGATTCTGCGGATGACCGGCAGGGTGCGCGACATGATCGTCGACCCGTCACAGACGGGCAAGTTGACGGAGGTCATCTCGACTGGCGCCTACTACGGCATGCAGACTTTCGATCAAGCTCTGTTCGGACATGTGAAGGCGGATCTGGTCAGCTTCGACGATGCGATGAAGGTCGCGTCGAGCCCGGCCGACTTCAAGCTGCTGATGCAGGCGGACGGTAAACGGGGGACGACGATGGAGGACGTGGCGGCCGCGGAGGCGCGCCGCGAGCCCGTCGAGCCGCCGAAGCTGACCGTCGCATAGAGCGGCTGTCAGGGGCGAGACCCCGCACCGATCGGAGATCGACGGGATCTCCGATCGACCAGCAAGCCCGCGAGGCATGTCCGTCGCAGAACGGGTGTGCAAGAAGATGGCGATTTCAAAATCGGTCCTGCTGAGCGGAGCGGGCCGGTGGCGCTGATAGGGAGCAAGGGAGCAAAACTTCAGTTGGTAAAGTAAAGGGATGGCCGCAGATGAGACATGTCCTGTGTGCAGGACCGCGGAGGTGGTGTGCGGGAAGTGGACGCTGCTGCTCATCAGGGACCTGTCCGAGGGGCGTTCCCGGTTCTGTGAGCTGGAGCGCTCACTGGCGGGGATCAGTCCACGCACGCTGTCGCTGCGGTTGCGGGCGCTGGAGGAGGAGGGGATCGTCGAGCGATGCACGTTCGGAGAGGTGCCTCCGCGCGTGGAGTATGCGCTTACCGAGAAGGGCGGGGCGCTGCTGCCGATCATCGACGATATGCGCTCGTATGGTGAACACTGGCTTGGTGAGGAATGCGCCGATCGTCAGGGCGCGCAGGCGCAGGCAGAGGAGCTCCTCGCCGGCGTCGCCACCGCAGTCGCGTAGACCTGCCTCAGGCTCTGCAAGGCAGGGTGCGCCGAGCAGGAGCGTTTGGCGTGAGGGCGAACTGTGTCGAGCATGCGTTCAAGCGGATTGTCCACACAGCTGGAGGCCAGCCTCGGCGAGTTTGCAATGGCAGCGGCGAGTGCGTTGCACGCGGACATCGCGGCTGGGGCCGAGGTCGAGCTGGAGCTCGGATCGCGGCGCGGACGTGGCGAGACACGGACTCCGTTCTACAGCTGCAGGCCGCTGACGTGTAAGTTCATCGCCGAGCGCGAGGCACAGCTCGCGCGCCTGCCCGAGCACGCCGCGGCAGTGAGCGCGCTGGCGGGATTCGACGGGCTTGATCGTTACCTCGCGGGCAGAGGTGGCGAGACGAGATCCAGGCGTGGAGAGGATCCGCTGAAAAGCCATGAGCGCGCGGGCGGGCAAGCGAGCGCGGGTGTGCACGCACGCGCGCGTATGGCGCTGCAAAAGCTATTGGAAGACGTGTTCGCCGAGCAGACCGAGTTCGACCCCTCGCAGATCGTCGAGCACCCTGAGCGCCTGACGGCGGCGCTGGGCCGACTGGAGCGTGCCGAGCTGACAAGCACGCCCGACACGCTCATGCTGGTCGCGACGCTGCACGGGCTGACGATAGCCTCGCCGGAGATCAAGCTGACGAAAGGGTTGACGATCGCGACGCCGGACGCGCTGCGCTGGGCGCCGGAACAGGCGCTTGCAGGCACGGATGGCGGTCAGGAGGACGGTCCGGACGGCGGAGCGCCCGGCCATCTGCTGGTGGCGCTCATCTGCGAGGACGAGTCTGCGGACGGACGTGAGGTGCTGAAGGATCTGCTGGGCGCGCTGCGGCTGTTCGGCGACGGTCGCGTGACGCTCGGCCCGCTCGCGTGGGTACGGGCCGGCGGTGAAGACGCGTGGAGCACGATCGCGCTGGGTACGGGCGGGCGCCCGCACGGAATGTTGGTCGTGACGACCGAGCAGGAGGACGAGCTGAGGGCGTTCTGCAACCTCGTATCGCGTCGAGCGCCGCACGGCAACGAGCTGGCATGGGCGTTGCGACGATTCGAGCTGGGTTGTGAGCGCGCGAGCGCATACGAGGCGCTGAGCGATCATCTGCTTGCGCTGCGCGTATTGCTGGAGCCGGAGGGACCGTCCAGCGGTCTGCTGGCGGAACGGATCGCCGGACTATGCGCGACGCCAGAGAACCGTGTCGAACTGACCGAACGGATGACCAGGGCTCAGACGTTGGAGGGCGCCGTGATCGCGGGCAGGGCTGCGAGGCGCGCAAGTGACCTGGCGCTCGCGCAGGATGTCGCCGACCACCTGCGGGCCCTGCTGCGAGACGTGATCTGTGGTCATCTGAGCCCTGACTTGGCGCGACTCGCGGACGAGCTGCTGGAGCAGTCGCCAGCGGACTTGCACTTGCGAGACGACCCGCAGGAGGACTTGCGGGATGACTTGCAGGTGGATTCTCGGGATGACTTGCAGGTGGATTCTCGGGATGACTTGCAGGTGAATTCTCGGGACGATCTGCAGGTGGATTCGCGGGATGACCTGCCAGTGGACTCGCAGGAGAGCCTGGACGGGGCGCATGGCGCCGAGCCGGTGCAGGCGCAGCAGACTCTCATCGAGGCGTAGGTCGCGCGCGGAGGCTGTCCGGTCTCTGATCGGGCGCGCGGTCAGTGGGCGCGCGGTCAGTCCAGCAGGTGAGCGGCGATCCGGGCGAGGCCCGCGAGATCCTGGATGTCCTCGTCCAGATGCGGCACGAGCACGGGAGCAGGATCGTCAAGCTCGTCTGATAGCCGAGTGATCGTCGCGGCATCCCGGCGCGCGAGCACGTCGAAGTCCGCAAGGTTGGACGCGACACGTGCCGCCAACTGCTCGCCCAGCTCGGGCTGGAGCAATGAGGTGACCTGCTCGGAGGAACGGCCGTGCAGGCCCTCGGTGTGGACGCGGTTGACGATCAGCCCGCCGCGGGTCATCTCTGCCTCGCGTAGACGGTCCGCGAGAAAGGATGCCTCGCGCGCGGGCTCGGGCTCGGGGGAGGTGACGATCATGAATGTCGTCCCGGGCGCCCGCAGCAGCTCGGCGACGCATCGGGTCTGCTCGCCAAAGCCCTCGATCACACCCGTGAGCGAGCTGAAGAAACGCGACAGCTCGCCGAGCATGTCGATGCCCGTGACGCGCGCAAATATTCCGAACACGATCCCCGTGCCGCGCCCGAACAGCCGCGCGGTCAGCCCGCTTGGGGCGAGGAACACCTGCAGCGCGCGCCCTTCCAGAAACCCGAGCAGGCGTCCGGGCGCGTTCAGGAAGTCCAGCGCGTTGCGCGAGGGCGGCGTGTCGAGCACGATCGTGTCGAAGTCGTGCTCCTCGTGCAGCTCGTGCAGCTTGGCGATCGCGCTCAGCTCCTGGGAGCCGGCGATAGCCGTGGACAGCTCGCGGTAGACGGGGTTTGCGAGGATCGCGGCGAGTTTCTCCTCGTCTGTCTCCAGGCGCGTGACGATCTCGTCGAACGTGCGCTTGGCGTCGAGCATCATCGCCCACAGCTCGCCTTTCGCACGCACGCCCTGGGCGCGCAGCAGCTCTGGCTCGATCCGGTGAGGCTCGCCCGACAGCGTCTCCAGTCCCAGCGCCGCGGCCAAGCGGTTGGCGGGATCGATCGTGACGACGGCGACGCGGCGCCCGCGCATCGCCAGTCCGAGCGCCAGCGCTGCGGAGACGGTCGTCTTGCCAACGCCGCCCGAACCGACGCACACCACCACGCGCTTGTCCTGCAGCCGTTCTCTCAGCTGTTTTGCCGCGCGCGTGGCCATGGCTCTCGGTCAGCGCACGTTAGGTGGTGGAGGAATCCCGAGCTGCCGGCAGATCGCTCGTGTGAGCCCCGGCCCGATCTCCTTGTGGCGCGGCACGGTCGACACCTCACCATGCGATCCGCGCCACTTGGCGTGCTTCGATCCTCCGATCTCCCGGCATCCGTGTGCAAGCAGGTGACGCTCGAGCTCGCGGCGCTTCACGCGGTCGCGACGAAGCGCATGTGCTCGAGGTCCGCCTCGGAGGGTGTATGTCCGGCGATCTCCTCATCTGGCGTAAGCACGGTGCGCAGCGCGTCCAGGACGTTCTCCCTGGCCTGCTCGCGCGTGCGGCCTTGACTGAGCGCGCCCGGAACCTCCAGGACGCTCGCGACGATCCAGCCGTCCTCATCCGGCTCGTTGTAGGCGATCGTGAACTCGACGCTGGCTGCCATCGTGAACACGATATCGCTTCGGGTCTACGCCTTTGCACGGAGCTCGCCCGCGATGCTCGCTCCCGATATGCCGGCGGGTGCGGTAAGCGGCGCCGACTGCATCGGATGAAAGAGCTGGCTTGCGGCTTACCCACCCATAGGCCCCACCGGTTCGCCGTTTCCGTCCGGACATGGCGGGATCGTAGTTGCCAAGCAGGAATCGCCCATCTGCGTGCGAATACCCCGGGGACAAAGGCGTTCCCGCAAACTAAGTATCGGAGCCTCCCGTGCAAGGCAAGGCCAAGGTCATCGCGTTCGCCAACCAGAAGGGCGGGGTGGCCAAGACGACCACCACGCTCAACCTCGCCGCGGCATTCGCCGAGGAGGGCCACAGGGTGCTGTGTGTGGACATGGACCCGCAGGGCAACCTGACGATGTCTCAGGGGATCGACCCTGACACGATCGAGCAGTCGATGTATGACGTGCTCGTGCATAAAGTCTCGATCCGCGAGGTGATCCGCAAGCGCGAGATCGACATCGCTTGCGCCTCGATCGACCTGGCCGGCGCGGAGATCGCGATGTCGACCATGATCGGGCGCGAGCGCTCGCTGCAGAAGGCGTTCGAACCGATCTCAGACGACTACGACTTCATCTGCATCGACACGCCGCCGAGCCTTGGGTTGCTGACGATCAACGCGCTCACGGCCGCCGACAAGGTGATCGTCCCCGTGCAGTGCGAGTATCTGTCGATGCGTGGGCTCATCCAATTGCAGAACACGCTCGCGATGATCCGCGAGAACCTCAATCCCGACGTCGACATCGAGGGTATCCTTCCGACGTTGGTCGACTCGCGCACGATCCATGCCAAGGAGGCGATCGAGATCCTCGAGGAGAACTTCGGCGATCGCGTGTTCGCCTCGCGTATTCGCAAGACCGTGCGGTTTGCGGAGGCGCCCGTGAAGGGGATGTCTGTGCTCAAGTACGAGCCCGACGGCGTGGCGGCTCAGTCTTATCGGCAACTGGCGCAGGAGGTCCTCGCCCATGGCAAGTCCTGATCGGTCGATCCGATGACGAACCACAAACGCGCGTCGATGCGCGAAGGACCGCTTGCTGCGCTGTTTCGCAAGACCGAGGACGAAGATGGCGCGGACGCCGGCGCCGATGCGCAATCCGGCGCCGACGCGTCGCAATCGCAGACTCCCGCGGCCCAAGACAAGCGCAGCGCGCCGCGCGAGCGCACGGCGGCGAAGCGTGCCGCGGATGCCGACTCGGCGCGTACGCGTGAGCGGGGCGTGCCTCATCCCGCATTGAGCTCGGAGTCAGACGCGCCCGTCGAGGCTGTGCCCGGCGCGAACGTGCGCAGTCCGAAGGATCGCCTCAAGCATGCGTTCTCCTCGGAGATTCCCGCGAGCCTGATGGACCGAGACAGCGCGATCGAGGACTCCGCCGCGCGCAGCGCGGCCAGACCCGTGATGGACGACTACTCGCGCGAGCACGCTCAGACCGAGTTCGCGGACGGTCCGGTCGGGCAGCCACGGATCAGGGTCGTAGGAGTGGGTGGGGCGGGCGTGAATGCCGTCAATCGCATGGTCGAGGCGGAGGTCGAGGGCGTCGAGTTCCTCGCGGTCAACACCGACCAGCAGTCCCTGCAGCAGTCCACCGCCGACATCACCTTGCATATCGGCGCGGAGATCACGCGCGGATTGGGCTCCGGCTCGGACGCGAACGTCGGCCGTCAGGCCGCGATGGAGGATTACGACCGCGTCAAGGCGCTGCTGAAGGGCTCGGACATGATCTTCATCACCGCGGGCGCCGGCGGGGGCACGGGCACCGGCGCAGCACCGATCGTGGCGCGGATCGCGCGCGAAGTCGGGGCGCTGACGGTTGCGATCGTGACCAAGCCGTTCGGATTTGAGGGCTCGCGCCGAGGCGAGCAGGCCGAGCACGGGATCGACGCGCTGGCCGAAGAGGTCGACACGCTGATCGTCGTCCCCAACAACCGGCTGCTGACGGTGCTCGACAAGCAGACCGCGATGGTCGAGGCGTTCAGGGTGGCAGACGACGTGCTGCGCCAGGGCGTGCAGGGTATCTCCGATCTCGTCACGCTTCCGGGGCTGATCAACCTCGACTTCGCCGATGTGCGCACGATCATGTCCGACGCCGGCAACGCGCTGCTGGGCATCGGCATGGGCGTCGGAGGCGAGCAGCGCGCAGTCGACGCCGCGATGCAGGCGGTCGCCTCGCCGCTGTTGGAAACCTCGATGGAGGGTGCGCGTTCGATCCTGCTGTCTATCACCGGTGGGCGCGACCTGTCGCTGTGGGAGGTCAACGAGGCCGCCAAGGCCGTCTCGGAGGCGGCACATCCCGACGCGAACATCATCTTCGGTGCGATGGTCGACGAGAAGCTGGACGACCAAGTCTGGGTGACAGTCGTCGCGACCGGTTACGGCGACGCAAAGCGTCAGATCGCTCGCGACGCGGGCGGACTGCGTGAGCCCGCGGGCGAGCCGCGCGTACGCCGCACGAGCGGGCCCCCGCGCCCTGCGCACGCACAGCGACGCGCGACTCTCGCAGTTGACGAGCTTGACGTCCCCGAGTTCATGCCTCGCTGACGGCCGCGTCAGCGCTGCGCCATGCTGCGTCCTCGGTCGCTCGCCTACGTAGTACGCCAACGCGCTCCCTCGCGTCCTTTTGCCCGGCTTGACTGACGCGGCCGTCAGGGGCGTAGTCGCATTCCTGCCGCTCTGCGCGACATCGTGCGCCTGTGGTATCGCTCTGACATGAGCGATACGGCTGAGCACGGGGTGATCGCTGCCGGGCACCCGCTTACCGCCCAGGCGGGCGCGGAAGTGCTGCGTAACGGGGGGAACGCGATCGATGCGGCTGTGGCGGCGATGCTGATGTCATTTGCAGCCGAGCCGCTGCTGACGGGGCTGGGAGCTGGTGGGCACATGCTCGTCGCTGGTGGTGACGAGGAGCCGGTCCTGCTGGACTTCTTTGTGCAGTCCCCCGCGCGCCGGAAGGACGGCGGCGCGGCGGAGCTGGACGCGGTGGACGTGTCGTTTGGGGATGCCGTGCAGGTGTTTTACATCGGTCCTGCCTCGTGCGGGATCTACGGGACGCCCGCGGGCGTGTGCGCCGCGGTCGAGCGCTGGGGGACGATTCCACTCGCGCGGTTGGCTGCCCCTGCCGCACAGGCGGCACGCGAGGGGGTCACACTGAACGCGGGCCAGGCATACATCGCGGAGATCCTCGCCGACCTGCTCATGTCCACGCCCGAGTGCGCCGCGCTCTGGGCCCCCGCAGGGCGTGTGCTGCGCGAGGGCGAGCTGCTGCGCAACCCCGAGCTGGGGGACGCTCTGGATCGCCTCGGCGCGGACGGGTCCGAGCCGTTCTACCGTGGCGACATCGGGCGGGCAGTGTGCGACTGGCTCGGCGCGCGCGGGGGCTCGCTGGACACGGCCGAGCTGGCGTCCTATCGCGCAATCGAGCGTGAGCCAGTGAGTGTCGGCTATCGCGACCGGGTCGTGCTTACCAACCCGCCACCTTCGGCGGGTGGCACGCTGTTGGCCTACTCGCTGGCCCTGCTGGACCGCGGCCCGCAGCCGCCGCCGCTGCAAGCGGTGCTCGCGGCGATGGAATCGGCGCAGGCCGAGCGCACTCCGGAGTTCGTCGAGGGGCTCGCCCAGAATGGTTTTCTGGAGCAGTTCCTCGCGGCTAAGCTCGGGTCCACCACACACATCTCGGTACTCGACTCCGATGGGCGCGCGTGCAGTGTGACGTGCACGAACGGCGAGGGCTCGGGCGTCGTCGTGCCAGGCACGGGAATTCACGTGAACAACGTTATGGGCGAGGAGGACCTCAACCCACTGGGGTTTCACCGCCACCCGGCTGGACGGCGGATGCCGAGCATGATGGCGCCCTCGGTCGTGCTGCTGGACGATCGGCGATCCCGTCGATCGCCGATCGGTGGCGAGGTGGAGCTGGTGCTCGGCAGCGCCGGCTCGAACCGGATTCGCTCGGCGATTCTGCAGACGATCGTCGGTGTGGTCGATCATGGCCTGGGCGCACGCGAGGCGGTAGGTGCGCCGCGCGCGCATGTCGAGGATGGGATTGTCTACCACGAGCCGGGGATCGACATGACCATGCTGCACGAGCAGCTCCCCGAGCGGGAGATCGTGCGGTTCCACTCGCTGAACCTGTTCTTTGGCGGCGTCCAGGCGGTGCACAGCGCGGATGGGCGGATGACAGGCGCCGGCGATCCGCGCCGCGGCGGCGTGGCGGTGAGCGCGTGAGGCGGCCGTTGATCGCCTGGGCCGTGGCGATCGCCGCGACGCTGATCGCGGGGTGTGGGGGTGTGGAGGCGCCCGACCTGTTCATCGTCGAACGCTCCGGTCCCGGACCGCGACTGACGCTGCTCGTCAACGAAGAAGGCGGCTTGCATTGCAACGGTGGGCGTGAACTGAAACTGAGCGAGCCTCAGATCGTGCAGGCGCGCGCGATCCAGGAAGAACTGAAGACTCCCGCGAGCGAACATGTCTCCCTGCCCGCACGGTCAGGGTCGGTGTTCGGCTATCACCTGCGCGACGAAAACGGCAGCGTCAGCTTTGCCGACAACTCGGCGGACCAGCCAAAGGTGTTTCGCAACCTGGCCCTGTTCGTGCTGCAGGTTGCCCAGCAGAATTGCCATCTGCCCGAGTAGAGGATCAGCCGAAACGGACCTTGCCGTTGGATCGGGCACGCGCCTGAGCACGATCAACCAGCTCCAGACGTTTGATCGCGGCGCGGAACAGCACTGCGAGCAGGCGCATGCGCGCGTTCTCCGAGCGGAGCTCGAGCAGCTCTTGCTTAGCGTCGGTACCGAACTCGACCGTGCCTGCCATCGCGTAGGCGTCGAGCTCGTCCAGCTCGTCCTCGGTCAGCTGCTTGTCGGTCGCCTGCTCGACCAGCTCGGCGTACAGCTCGCGGGCGATCTGCGCGGCGTCCGGGTCGGGCTCCTCGTCGACATCGATGACCGGCTCGACGATACCTGCGGGGTAGAAGAACTCCTGCTGGCGCTCGATCAGTTGGAACGGCTGGGTCCCGCGTACGAGAATGTCCATGCTTCCGTCCTCGTCGCGCTCGAGCACGCGGTCGATCTCACATGCGCAACCGATCGGCTTGAGCTCGTCCTCGGACAGCCACACGATGCCGAACTCCCGCTCGTTCTGCAGGCACTCGTCGATCATGCGCTTGTAGCGGTCCTCGAAGATGTGCAGCGGCACCGTCTCGGTGGGCAGCGCGACGATTCCCAGGGGAAACAACGGAAACCCTTCCTGGCGCCGATCGAGCATGGCGGCAGTCTATTGCCACCTGCTGACCGATTTCCAAATGATCGAAACCCAGCAGAGTTTTCAGTGCTGCCGCGTGTTCGCCGTGACCAGCAGGTTGTAGAAAATCGCCGCCGGCAACCTTGACTCGAGCAGGCTGCGGTCAAGGCCCTGCAGCAGCAGATACCCGCGGTAGGCGTACTGGCGCCAGCCCCAGGGGACGTCCCGCTGATCGGCGGTGGCCTCGAGCGTGCGGTTGGTCCAGCCGAACCAGTTGGCGAGCAACTCCTCGCCGCTCACCTGCACGTTCTCGAATCCCGCGCTTTTTGCCGCCCGCGAGAGCTCGGCAGGGGCGAACGCGTGCACGTCCACGAATCCCTCGAGCGCCGCATCGGGCGCTGTGTCTCCCTCCGCGGAGGGGGCCGGCCGCGCGCCGATCGCCCGGCGCCACAGCGGCGCGACCGTGCTCGCGGCGCGCTTGGGCACGCCCGCGAGCTTGTCTCCGTAGCGCGATGGCTCCCCGGCGAACACGATCGTCCCGCCCGGCGCCAGCACGCGCGCGAACTCATCAAACGCCCGCTCCAGATTTGGGATGTGATGCAGCACAGCGTGACCGAACACGAGGTCGTAACTCCCATCGGCGAACGGCAGCGCCTCGGCGTCTGCCGCCTTCGTCTTCACTTTCAGACCGAGTCCCTTGGCGTTAGCTTTCAGCGTGGCCAGCATTCCCGGTGAGATGTCGCTGCACGTGGCCTCGCCGATCAAGCCCGCTTTGAGCAGGTTCAGCGTGAAATAGCCCGTCCCCGCGCCGATCTCCAGTGCCCGTGGGAACCTCTTCGGTGCGCCGTCCCCGAGTGCCTTGCGTACTTTCCCCGTCACCTGTTCCAGCCCGAGATCGCCGTAGTCGATCCCCCACTTGGCGTCGTAGTGATCCGCGGCCACGTCGTGATACCGCGTGTTTACGTCTCGGATTTCCTCGGCTGTCATTGTGGGTGTCATGGCGCGGGACCCTATCGGGCATCGGGCCGTCTGCGCGGTCGCGGGGGCCGTCTGCGCCGTCGCAGGGGCCGACTGCGCCGTCGTAGGGGCAGACTTAGGCCGTCTACGCCGTCGTAGGGGCGTTAGGGGCCGTCTACGCCGTCGACGGGACCGTCTACGCCGTCGACGGGGGGCCGACTCTACGCCGTCGCGGGCAGCCACTCGGCGGGCAGCACGCCCGCTTCGATCTCGCCGACCATTGGCGGGAACCACTTCGTCAGGCCGGCTGCGGGTCGATTTTCGATCAGGGGACGCATGTCGCCGATGCTCAGCAGCAGCCTGATCGTGCTGCCGATCTGCAGGTCCGCGGCGTTCGGCTGCTCACCGCCGATCAGTCCGTCTTCGATCCACCGATCCACTCTGTCCAGCTGACTTGGCAGCGCCGCGATATCGGTCCGAGCGGTCTCGTCTTTTGCCTTGTTTTTGAATGCCATAAGTTTGGCCGTGACGGGCATCGCCGGGCCCATCAGCGCGCTCGGTATCGGCAGCTTCGCATCGCTCGCATAACTTTCCATCGCCTTTGGCCGGCGCAGAAACGCCACGTCGATGACCCGCCGTGGCACGCTCTGCAAAACCTCGTCACCCCAACGCTCGGCCTCCAGCACGCGTGCGTACTTCTCGTCTCCAATCGGCGGCAGCAGCGGTGGCTCGGGTGTCAGCTCGTCCAGCCTGCGCATGATCGTGCGCGAGCCCACGAGCTTCTCGCCATCGATCCGCATGCCCGGCACCGTCGTCCCGCCGTAGCGCAGCGGCCCGATCAGCATCTGGGTCATCGGCAGGAGGTCGACGCGGTCGAACTCGATCCCCTTCAGCCTCATCGCCGCTTCGACTGCCGCGCATGGATGCGAGGCGGGCAGCACGTACAGCTTCGCGTTCATCTCGCTCCTCTGGTCATCTCGCTCATCTGGCATTGCCTTGGTTACTGCGTCTCCCCATACGGGTTCAGCATAATGCGTTCTTCATGCTCTTGGTCGTCGATGTCGGCAACACCCAGACCCACTTCGGCGCCTTCCGTGACTCCGAGTTGCTGGAGCACTGGCGCTTTGCCACCGTCCGCCAGTCCACCGCCGACCAGCTCGGCGCCGCGCTGCGCAACCTGCTCGAGCTGCGCGGTCTCGCGTTCGAGGATCTCGAGGCTTCGATCGTCTCTTCGACCGTTCCCCAGCTCGAGCCCGAGTGGACCGCGATGGCCTCTCGCTATCTCGGCCACGAGATGCACGTCGTCGGTCCGGGGACTCGCACCGGCATGGCGATCCGCTACGACAACCCGCGCGAGATCGGCGCCGATCGGCTCGTCAACGCCGTCGCCCTGCGCGAGCGCTTCGGCGGTCCCGCCGTCTGTGTCGACTTCGGCACCGCGACCACCTTCGACGTCCTCTCCGCTGACGGCGACTATCTCGGCGGCTCGCTGATGACCGGCATCGAGGTCTCGCTGGAAGCGCTCTCCGAGCGCGGGGCGCGCCTGCCGAAGGTCGATCTGGCCCCGCCCAAGAGCGTGATCGGCAAGAACACGATCGACGCGATCCGCTCGGGTGTCGTGTTCGGTTACGCCGGCGCGATCGACGCGATTCTGCGGCGGCTGTATGACGAGCTGGGACAGCGCGCCGCGGCGATCGCCACGGGCGGGCTCTCTCAGCTGGTCGTTCCTTACACCGAGGAGCTGTCCGAGGTCGATGACCTGCTGACGCTCACGGGACTGCGGTTGCTGCACGAGCGCAATCATTGACGCGTGACTACCTCGACTTCGACTTCGTTGACCGACCCGTGGATGCTCGGTCCTCTGGAGGTGCCCAACCGCGTGCTGCTGGCTCCGCTGGCCGGGATCGGCAACTGGTTTGTGCGCCTGCAGGCCAAGCGCTACGGCGCCGGGCTGGCCGTCTCGGAGATGGTCTCTTCGCATGCAATTCACTACGGCAACAAAAAAACTTGTGTCGAGATGCTGCGCATCCATCCTGACGAGCACATCGCCCAGCCCGGCGGGACGGGTGGGCCAGTCTCGATCCAGTTGTTCGGGGAGGACCCGACGATCATGCGCTCCGCAGCCGCCCATATCGCCGCGACGACGAAGGCTGACGCGATCGACATCAACATGGGCTGTCCCGTGCCGAAGGTACGCAAGACCGGCGCGGGAGCGGCGCTCCTGGCGGACCCCGACCTCGCGGTAGCCGTGGCTCGTGCTGCGCGGCAGGGAGCCGCGGATGGTGGGCGCGAGCTGCCTGTCACCGTCAAGCTGCGCTCCGGCCTGCGTCCTGGCGACACCAGCGGCTTCGGGGTCGCTCACCGCCTTGTCGATGAGGCGGGCGTCGCCGCGATCGCGTTTCATCCTCGCTCTGCTTCGGTTCAGCACGCAGGTGTTCCCGACTACGAGCTCGCTCGTCGCCTGGTCGAGTCGCTGCCCGCGCCCGTGATTCTCACCGGCGGTCTCAGCGACGCCGCGCACGCTCGCGAAGCGTTTCTGCACACGGGCGCGTCCGCGATGATGCTCGCGCGCGGAGCGCTTGGCAATCCGTGGCTGTTCCGGCGCCTGCTCTGCGCCGACTTCGAGCGTGAGCCCACGCGCGCGGAGGTTCTGGACGAGCTCGCCTGGACGATCGACCGCGCCGTCGAGCACCTCGGCGAGCCCCGCGCGACCCGTTATCTGCGCAAGTTCTACCCCTGGTACGTGGTTCGTCTCGGACTCGACCCGGCCGCCGGTAAGCGCTTGAGCGAGTCCCTGCAGCGTGCCGACACGCTGCAGCGCGTCCGCGAACTGCACGCCGACACGCTCTCCTTGAACACGCCCGCACCTCGATATACTGACGCGCTCGCTGCCGCCTAGCGGCGGTGAAAAACCCGCTTATGAGCGGGATTTTTGCGTTATCGCCCGGCAACCACTAACTCCTACCGAGGGCCTCATGCAGAAGGACGTCATCCTCACCCCAGAAGGCCTGACTAAGCTCAACGACGAGCTGGAGCATCTTTCCACGGCAAAGCGCCGTGAGATCGCCGAACGCATCAAGGAGGCGCGCGAATTCGGAGACATATCCGAGAACTCCGAGTACGACGATGCCAAGAACGAGCAAGCGATGGTCGAGAGCCGTATCGCGCAGATCCAGGAGAAGCTGCGCATGGCCACCGTGATCGAGGCGAAGGACCTTTCCACCGATGTGGTCCAGGTCGGCTCGATCGTCCACGTCAAGGATGAAAAGACCGGCAAGTCCGTGAAGTACACGATCGTCGGCTCCGCCGAGGCCAAGCCGTTGGAGAACAAGCTCTCCAACGAGTCTCCCGTCGGTCGGGCGCTGATCGGACACAAGCGCAACGACACGATCGCCGTCAAAGTTCCCCGCGGGCCGGCTCGCAAGCTGAAGATCACGAAGATCGACGTCGGCCTCAAGTAGTCTCGCCGCTGTGAGCGGAGCCGAGGACGAGCATGCCTCTTCGGGCGTGAACCCACAACGCCGGACGCCGGACGCCGACGCCGATGAGGCCGGGGAGGGGAGCGGGAGCGCCCCTGAGAGCGCTGTCAGGCACGGCCTGAGCGAGCTGATCGCCGAGCGCCGGGCGAAGGCTCAGCGGCTGCGGGAGACCGACCCCGAGGCGTTCCCCTACGCGTTCTCCAAGGCAGAGCCGATCGCGGCGATCCTCGGCTCTTACGCCCACCTCGGCCATGGTGAGGAAACCGAGGACACCCACCGGGTCGCCGGGCGCCTTCAGGCGCGGCGTGGCTCGGGCAAGGCGGCATTCCTGGACCTCGTCGATCGTTCCGGCAAGATCCAGCTGCACGCGCGCGTGGACGTGCTCGGCGATGAGCCATTCGCGCGGCTGACCTCACTCGACCTCGGCGATCTCCTGGGAGTGGACGGCGCGGTGCTGCGCAGCCGCCGCGGTGAGCTGTCGCTGCGCGTCGATCGCTTTCAGATCCTCGCAAAGGCTTTGCGACCGCCTCCCGACAAGCATCATGGGCTCACCGACGTCGAGACCCGCCTGCGCCGGCGCGAGCTGGACCTGATCTCGAGCAAGGACGCCCGCGAGCTGTTCGTCGACCGCGCCCGGATCATCTCGTCGGTACGCGCGTATCTCGACGGGAACGGGTTTGTCGAGGTCGAGACGCCGATCTTGCAGCCGCTCTACGGGGGGGCGCTGGCACGGCCGTTTACGACCCACCACAACGCCCTGGACCGCGACCTGTACCTGCGGATCGCGACCGAGCTGTATCTCAAGCGCCTGATCGTCGGCGGCTTGGAGCGAGTGTATGAGCTGGGCAAGGACTTTCGCAACGAGGGCGTCTCGCCGAAGCACAACCCGGAGTTCACGGTGGTCGAGTGGTATGAGGCTTACGCCGACTACACCGATGAGGCGCGACGCTTGGAAGAGATCGTCGCGCAGGCTGCTCGCGCGGTCGGCTATGCCGGGGAGCTGGACTTCTCGACCCCCTGGCGCCGGATCGGCTTCGTGCAGGCGATCGAGCAGGCGACGGGCATCGATCTGGCGATGCACACCGATGCCGGGTCGCTCACGGACGCGATCGTGGAGAGGGGCCTTGCGATGCAGACGGACGGGCTCACCTGGTCGCAGCTGGCGGACGATCTGCTCTCGAAGTTCGTCGAGCCCAGCCTGCGCCAGCCGACGTTCGTGATCGACTATCCCATCGCGATCTCCCCGCTGGCCCGTCAGCACCGCTCCGAGCCGGGCCTGGTCGAGCGCTGGGAGGCGTTCGCGGGGGGCATGGAGATCGCCAACGCGTTCAGCGAGCTGACCGACCCGGACGTTCAGCGCGAACGCTTCGAGGCCCAGCAGCGGCTGGCGACGCTCGGTGAGGACGAGATCCAGCCGTATGACGAGCTGTTCGTGCAGGCACTCGAGCAGGGGATGCCCCCGGCCGGCGGCGTCGGTCTGGGCATCGACCGTCTCGTGATGCTCTTGACCGGGCGCGAGTCGATCCGCGAGGTCGTGCTGTTCCCCGCGCTGCGGAGTTGAGCAGTCCGGGCGGCGCACGCGCCGCCGCGCGGGACCGTACATGTACGGTCCCGCGCAGGGCCGCATGCGGCCCTGCTGACGAGCCGCATGCGGCTCGTCTCGGCAGGCGCGTGCGCCTGCCGGGGACCCGCACATGTGCGGGTCCCCCACCATCAGCCTTTTTAAGGCATGCGGCCAGCCGTTATGCCCGCACATGTGCGGGGTCGAACTACCCCACCCCGTGCCACCCGGCGGGCTCCGGGGGGCCGGTTGGTAGACTGCGCATGAAGTCAGATGAGACGACATAGCGCTTGAGGCACCGTCCTCGCAGGAAGGAATCACACCATGTTCGAGCGATTCACAGAACGGGCCCGGCAGGTGGTCGTTCTCGCGCAGGAGGAGGCGCGGACGCTCAAGCACAACTACATCGGCACCGAGCACATCCTTCTGGGGCTGCTGCGCGAGGAGGAGGGTCTCGCCGCGCGCGTGCTGGAGTCGTTGGATATCACCGTGGAGCGCGTGCGCGCGCAGGTCGTGCGGATCGTCGGCTCCGGTGAGGAGGTCACCTCCGGGCAGATCCCGTTCACCCCGCGTGCGAAGAAGGTGTTGGAGCTGGCCCTGCGCGAGGCGCTGTCCCTCGGGCACAACTACATCGGCACCGAGCACATCCTGCTTGGCCTGGTGCGCGAGAACGAGGGGGTGGCCGCGCGCATCCTGCTCGACTTCGACGCCGACTCCGAGAAGATCCGCAACGAGGTCATCCGCATGCTCTCCGGTCCCGGCGGTCGGCGTCAGCAGGGCGCGGGCGCCGGCGCGGGCTCCGGTCCCGGCCCGGCCGAGGGCAAGAAGTCCTCGAAGCTGCTCGACCAGTTCGGGCGCAACCTGACGAAGCTTGCCGCCGAAGGCAAGCTCGACCCCTGCGTGGGGCGCGAGACGGAGATCGAGCGGATCATGCAGATCCTTTCCCGGCGCACCAAGAACAACCCCGTCCTGATCGGCGAGCCCGGCGTGGGCAAGACAGCCGTCGTCGAGGGCTTGGCCCAGCGCATCACCAACGCCGACGTGCCCGAGCTGCTCAAGAACAAGCAGATCTACACGCTCGACCTGGCCGCGCTCGTGGCTGGCTCCAAGTACCGCGGTGAGTTCGAGGAGCGCCTGAAGAAGGTGATGAAGGAGATCACCCAGCGCGGGGACATCATCCTCTTCATCGATGAGCTCCACAACCTCGTCGGCGCCGGCGCGGCCGAGGGTGCGATCGACGCCGCCTCGATCCTCAAGCCTGCGCTCGCCCGTGGTGAGCTGCAGACGATCGGCGCGACCACTCTGGACGAGTACCGCAAGTACCTGGAGCGCGACTCCGCCCTGGAGCGGCGCTTTCAGCAGATCCGCGTGGAGGAGCCCTCGATCGACCAGACCGTCGAAATCCTCAAGGGCCTGCGTGACCGCTACGAGCAGCACCACAAGGTCCAGATCACCGACGAGGCGCTGCGCGCCGCGGGCGAGCTCGCCAGCCGCTACATCTCCGACCGCTTCCTGCCTGACAAGGCGATCGACCTGATCGACGAGGCCGCTTCGCGCATGCGCATCAAGTCGATGACCTCCCCGCCGGCAAATCGCGAGCTGGAGTCAGAAGTCGAGTCCACGCGCCGCGAAAAGGAGGCGGCGATCGAGGCGCAGGAGTTCGAGAAGGCCGCCGCGCTGCGTGACCAGGAGCGCAAGCTGACGAACAAAAAACGCGAGCTCGAGGAGGAGTGGGAAGCCGGCGAGTCCGGGGAGCGTCCTGCGATCGGCGAGGAGGAGATCGCCGACATCGTCTCGATGTGGACCGGCATCCCCGTCTTCAAGCTGACCGAGGCCGAGACCCAGAAGCTGATGCGCATGGAGGATGAACTGCACAAGCGCGTGATCGGCCAGCATCCCGCCGTCGAGGTCATCTCCAAGGCGATCCGCCGCTCGCGCGCGGGCTTGAAGGACCCGAAGCGCCCGACCGGCTCGTTCATCTTCCTGGGTCCCTCCGGCGTGGGCAAGACCGAGCTGGCGCGCACGCTCGCCGAGTTCCTGTTCGGCGACGACGACGCGATGATCCGCATCGACATGTCCGAGTACATGGAGAAGCACGCCGTCTCGCGCCTGGTCGGCTCGCCTCCGGGCTACATCGGCTACGACGAGGGCGGCCAGCTGACCGAGGCCGTGCGCCGCAAGCCCTACTCGGTGCTCCTCCTCGACGAGATCGAGAAGGCTCACCCCGACGTGTTCAACATCCTGTTGCAGATCCTCGAGGACGGTCGCCTGACTGACGCTCAAGGGCGCACGGTCGACTTCCGCCACGCGATCGTGATCATGACCTCGAACATCGGCGCCGCCGAGATCGCTCGCAACACACCGCTTGGCTTCGCAGTTTCCGACGACGAGACCGGCATCACCTACGACGACATGAAGAACCGCATAATGGGTGAGCTGAAGAAGGTCTTCCGGCCCGAGTTCCTGAACCGCATCGACGACGTGATCGTGTTCCACAAGCTGCAGAAGGACGAGATCAAGCAGATCGTCGAGCTGCTCTTGCTGCGCATCCGCGAGTCGATGGCCGAACGCGAGCTGCAGCTGGAGCTCACCGATCCCGCCAAGGACCTGCTCGTCGAGAAGGGCTGGGATCCCTCGATGGGCGCACGTCCTCTGCGTCGTGCGATCCAGCGCTACATCGAGGACCCGCTCGCCGACTTCGTCCTGCGCGAGCAGCTGACGCCCGGCGCCACGGTTGTCGTCAACCCCGCGCCCGAGGGCGAGGAGGATGAGGTGCGCCTGACGATCGTCAAGCCCAAGAAGCAGAAGACCCCCGTCGCCGTCGGAGCGGGCGAGGGTGGCGTGGGAGGCATAGCAGGCGAGGACCCGGAGCTGGGCGACGGCGACGGTGAGGAGCTCTCCGAGAGCGAGCCCGAGCCAGAGGCGTCCGCCGAGTCATAAGTGGCGCAATCGCAAGTCCCCCACACCGCGGCTGAGCCGTCCAAGAAAACGCCTGGACCTTCCGCATCAGTTTCCGCCTCCGCCGCGTCGCCCCACGATCTGACGATTTCAGCGATGACGGCCGCCGACTGGCCGGCCGTGGCCCGTATCTACGCTGCTGGCATCGCGGGGGGCGACGCGACGTTCGAGCACGCCGTGCCTTCTTGGGAGCAGTGGTCGCGAGCGCGAGTGGTCGATCCGCGTCTTGTGGCACGGGACGCGTCGGGCCAGGTGTGCGGTTGGGCGGCGCTGAGTCCAACCTCGGCTCGCCCTGTCTACCGAGGGGTTGCCGAGGTGAGCGTCTATGTCGACCCGGCAGTCGTGCGCCAGGGGATTGGGCGCGCGCTGCTGAAGGTTCTGGTCGAGGACTCCGAGCGCGCTGGTTTCTGGACGCTGACGGCAGGCATCTTCCCCGAGAACAAGGCCTCGATCGCGTTGCACGAGCGGTGTGGATTTGAGCTGGTGGGTATGCGCCGTCGCGTCGGGCAGATGACAGACGGACGCTGGCGCGACGTGGTGCTGTATGAGCGGCGCAGTCCTACCGTCGGCGAGCAATGACAGGCCGTGTGGCGGGAGGGGATGGAAAGCGGGGCGGTTGAGGTTGTGGTGGCGTGGTGGCGGGACGGGACGGGGCGGTTAAGGTGAGCGTGGCGGAGTAGCGGAGTAGCGGCGAGGTGAAGTAGCGGCGAGGCGGAGTGGGGAGGGTGTGCATTAACTTTTTAGTGCGCGTGCGCAATCGTATTGCGTATATGCAGATGTAAACATATGGTGGGTGGAGGGGTGTCGGGGCCCGAGTCGAGCCGTCCCCGCCGGCGCGTAGCCTGGGGCCGAGATGGCTCGCGACACTGTTCACGCCTGCTCGGAGTGCGACTTTCAGTCGCCGCAGTGGCATGGCCGCTGTCCCGGGTGTGAAGCCTGGGGAACGCTCGTCGAGGAGCGCGCCGCGCGTTCGGGAACGCGCGCAGGCGGGGGCGCCGCCCGGGCAGGTGGACGCGGCGGTCGAGGCGGCCATCTCATGGGCGCAGGAGGTGCAGGGGGCGCAGGAGGTGTTGGGGCTGCGGTTACGCTCGCTCCACGCCCGCTGCGCGACGTCGGGGCCACTGCGACGACGCGGCTTTCCACAGGCATCGGAGAGCTCGACCGGGTGCTCGGAGGGGGGCTCGTCCCCGGCTCACTGGTGCTGCTCGGTGGATCTCCGGGGATCGGCAAGTCGACGCTCACGAACATGGCGCTCGGCAACCTTGCTCGCGCCGGGCACAGCACGCTCTACGTGAGCGGTGAGGAGTCCGCCGAGCAAGTCAGATTACGTGCGGAGCGCCTCGATGGAGATCCCACCCACTCTGCCTTGGAGGTGCCCGTATTCGCCGAGACCGACCTCGACGCGGTGCTCGACACGCTCGCCTCGCACGCCCCCGAGGTGTGCGTGATCGACTCCGTGCAGACGCTGCGCGCGCGCGAGCTGACCGGCGCGCCCGGCGCGGTCGGCCAGGTGCGCGAGGTGACCGGCCGGATCATGGAGCTGGCGAAGGAGCGGGGGATCGCGGTCGTGCTCGTCGGGCACGTGACCAAGGACGGCGCGCTGGCAGGACCGCGCGCGCTTGAGCACCTGGTGGATTGTGTTCTGCAGTTCGAGGGTGAGCGCGAGCGTTCGTATCGCGAGCTGCGTGCGCTGAAGAATCGTTTCGGCTCGACCAACGAGGCGGGCCTGTTCGAGATGCGTCAGGGTGGGCTGGTGGAGGTCCTCGACGCCTCCGCGCGATTCGTCGCCGAGGCCACGCGCGCCCCAGGGAGCGTGGTGCTGGCTGCGATGGAGGGCTCCAGGCCTCTGCTCGTGGAGATCCAGGCGCTGGTCGCGCCCTCCGAGCTCGAGCAGCCGCGCAGGGTCGTCTCGGGCCTGGATCGCAACCGTCTGGCGCTCATCCTCGCGATCCTCGGCCGTCACGGGGGCGTGGGGGTGGGCGGCTGCGACGTGTTCGTCAACGTCGTCGGTGGCGTGCGCGTGGACGAGCCCGGATGCGATCTCGCGGTCGCGCTGGCGGTCGCAAGCGCCGCTCGCGGCGTGCCGATTCGAGGAGCCCACCCGTCCGCGCCACGAGCCTGCTTCGGTGAGCTCGGACTTACGGGCGAGCTGCGCTGGGTCGGACATCCCGAGCGCCGCTTGCATGAGGCCGCCAAGCACGGGCTCAGCGCCACGATCACGCCGCCGGAGAGTGGTCCTGGCGCGTGTGAGGTGGCCACGCTCCATAAGGCGCTGGTGGCCGGGCTGGGGCCGCCCGTCGTTTCTGATCGCGAAGCGCCGGACCGGCTTGGTGCCCGTGAGAAGGTCGAAAAACGGCTCAATGCCGTAGAATGAGCCTTTGTGGCTCCAAGATCCGGCGAAGAATTCGACACAGAAGCAAGACCGGAGCCGGGGCTGATGAAGGCGCTGGAGATGATCGCGCCCGGCACCGCTTTGCGCGAGGGCATCGAGAGCATTCTGCATGCGCGCACCGGTGGGCTGATTGTGATCGGCGAGCCGGAAGACCTCAGCTTCCTGAACTCTGGCGGCATCAAGCTCGAGATCGACTACACCCCTGCGTTTCTCTACCAGGTCGCGAAGATGGACGGAGCGATCATCCTCAACGCGAACGCGACCAAGATCGCGATGGCGAACGTCCAGCTGATGCCGGACCCGACGATCCTCTCCCACGAGACGGGCACCCGTCACCGCACGGCCGAGCGCGTGTCCAAGCAGACCGACGCGCTTGTGATCGCTATCTCTCAGCGACGCGAGGTGGTGTCGGTGTACGTGGATGGCGTCAAGTACATCCTCGCCGACATCCCCGTGGTCCTGGCGAAGGCCAACCAGGCGCTGGCGACGCTGGATAAGTACCGCACCCGCCTGGATCAGGTCTCCACACGGCTGACCGCGCTGGAGTTCGAGGGCGGCGCGACGCTCCACGACGTGCTCACCGTGCTGCAGCGCTCGGAGCTCGTCACGCGCATGGCAGTCGAGATCGAGCGCTACATCGTGGAGCTCGGCAGCGAGGGGCGCCTGATCGAGATGCAGCTGGAGGAGACGATGGTTGGCGCGGCGGCCGAGAAGGCCGCGCTGGTGCGCGACTACCTGTCCAGCTATTCCGACGAGGCGTTCGCGCTGGCACTGGAGGAGATCGGGCGTCTTGCCCACCAAGATCTGCTCGACTTCGGACGGTTGGCCGAGCTGCTCTCCTACGACCGTAAGCTGAACACGCTCGACTATCCGGTTTCACCGCGTGGCTACCGCGTGCTGGGGCGCATCCCCCGGCTGCCGAAGCTGGTGGTGACGCAGATCGTCGGCGAGTTCGGGGGGCTGGATGAGCTGTTGGCCGCGACCGACTCGGAGCTCGAGGCGGTCGAGGGTGTGGGGGAGATCAGGGCGAAGGACATCCGCGAGGGGTTGCGCCGACTGCAGGAGATCAACCTCGTGGATCGTTACCTGCAGACGTGATGATCGCTGAGCAGCAGACTTGACAGGGCAGCCCGCCGGGCAGGCCGCAACGAAGGAGGACACCATTCCCGCACAAGTAATCGAAGAGGCTTCGTCCGTAGACTCGGAGGAGTCCGCCGAGTCGCTGCTGGAGCAACTCGAGGCCACACGTGAAGTGGAGCTCATCGAGTTCGAGCTCGGCGACAACGTCGTCTATCCCCACCACGGCGCAGGCAAGGTCGAGGGCAAGGAGGAGATGGAGATGCTCGGCGAACGGCGCGAGTACCTCACGATCAAGATCCTCCACAACGACATGACGGTCAAGGTGCCGACCGAAAACGCCGCGCTTGCTGGTCTGCGCAGGGTGATCGACGAAGAAACCGTCAAGAAAGTACTCGACGTCCTCCAGGCCGAGGTCTCCGAGATGCCCAAGAACTGGAACCGCCGGTTCAAGCACAACCGCGACAAGATCAAGACCGGTGACATCTATGAGCTCGCGGAGGTCGTTCGCAACCTGTCGTTGCGCGAGTCCGAGAAGGGCCTCTCGACGGGCGAGAAGCAGATGTTCACAAGGACAAAGAAGATCCTCGCATCCGAGCTGATGTACGCGCTCGACAAGGACGAGGATGAGGCGGAGAGCTACTTGGACGAGCTGCTCGCTTCTTCGGCCTCCAGCCAGATGGCCCTGGCCGAGTAGCGAGGCTCTCATCGCGCACGCGGCACCGGCAGGCACGGAAGGTTCGCCGCGTGCGCGATGGCAGTCCCCGACCCAGATCTCAAACGCAGGGCGCCATCGACTGAGATGGCAGTCCCTGATCCAGATCCCGAACGCAGGGCGCCCTCGACCGCGATGATTCTTGCTCTGATCGTCGCCGCCGGCAGCGGTGAGCGTCTGGGTGCCGATCGCCCCAAGGCGCTCATCGACCTCGCCGGTCGATCGCTGTTGCAGTGGAGCGCCGATCTGATGCTCACCGTTAGTGAGATCGACCGCATCGTCGTCGCATTGCCGCCAGGGGTTCTCGCGCCCGTCGGCACGAGCGGTGTGGAGGGCGGCGCCGTACGCTCAGAGTCGGTCGCGCGTGCGCTGCAGGCGTCCGGTCCCGGCGATCCCGATGACATGGTCGTGGTGCATGACGCGGCGCGGCCACTGGCCTCGGCCGAGCTTGTGAGGGTGGCGCTCGACACCCTCGCTTGCACGGACGATCTGGACGCGGCGATCGCCGCCGCGCCGGTCATCGACACGATCAAGCGAGTGAACGACGACGTTGTGGTCGAGACGCTCGACCGCTCGGCGCTATGGGCCGTGCAGACGCCCCAGGTCTTTCGTCGTGGCGCCTTGCAGCGAGCCCTGGATGTACCCGGCGAGATCCTCGCGCAGGCGACCGACGACGCCTGGCTGGTGGAGCGCTTGGGAGGGAGGGTGGCGATCGTGCCGTCGGGCAGCGAAAATCTGAAGATCACCACGCCGCTGGATCTGGCGCTTGCCGAGCTGCTGATCGGTCCCCGAACTTGCTCTGACCGGGGTCCCTGACGCGGGGTCGCTGGAACCGGGTCGCTGATGTCGTTGAGACGCTGTGGTGGTCAGCGGAGCGTGTCGTAAAGGAGTTGTGAAGGTGCCTTGTGGTTAGTGTTCTATTTCCGTACTTGGTGCGCAATCGTTTATACGAAGGAGAAGCTCTTTACGAAAGGCGCGCAGCTCATCGACGAAAGCGCGCAACTCATGCAAACTCAGACACAAAACACGCCCTTGCAGGATAACAAAAGTATATACCGCGATACTATAGTAAACCAAAGTCATAAAACACTCCATGCTCACCGACTATCATCTGCACTTGCGTCAGGACGATCTGAGCGCCCGCGCCGAGGAGCACTTCACCGAGGCGAACGCCTCTCGTTACCGAGCCGTCGCTGAAAAGCGGGGGATCACCGAGCTGGGAGTGTCCGAGCACGTGTACCGCTTCGAGCAGGCGCTGACCGTGTGGCAGCACCCGCTGTGGCGGGAATACGCGATTGACGACCTCGACGCCTACTGCGAGTTTGTGCGCGAACGTACGGACCTGCGACTGGGGATCGAGGCCGACTTCGTGCCTGGCAGCGAGGATCAGATGGCCAACTTGCTGGACGATCACGACTTCGACTATGTGGTTGGCTCGGTTCACTTCCTGCGCGACGAGTCGATCGACATGGACGACTGCAGTGTGTGGGATCGTGGACACAGCCCGGAGGAGATCTGGCGGCGCTACTTTCAGACGCTCGCCGAGGCCACTCGCAGTGGCCTGTTCGACATCCTGGCGCACCCCGACCTGGTCAAGGTGTGGGGCGCGGAGCGGCCACGGCCCGAGGGCGATCTGCGTCGCTATTACGAGCCCGCTATCGAAGCTATCGCGGAATCTGATGTTGCCATCGAGGTCTCCACAGCCGGCCTGCGCAAGCGCGCACGCGAGCTGTATCCCGCGGAAGCCTTCCTTGAGATGTGCCTCGACGCCGGTGCGCCGGTCGCGCTCTCCAGCGACGCCCACCGGCCCGAGGACGTCGGCGCCGACTATCCGCAGGCACTTGAGCTGCTCGAACGCGTGGGGATCAGCGAGCTGTGCGTGTTCGAGCGTCGCACACGACGCGTCGAGCCGATTGGGACCGGCGAGGTCCCCGGCCTCTTGGAGTCCATCGCGCACGATGGCGCTGGAGCGCTCGCCGATAGCAGCGGCAACGGATCCGCGCACACGGGAGGCGCCGTGGGCCGGGCTTCAAAGGAGCGCTCGTGATGAGCGTTTTGACTGGCATCGGCTATGACTCGCATCGCTTCGTCATCGACCGTAAGCTGATTCTGGGTGGTGTCGAGATCCCTCATGACCGTGGTTTGCACGGGCATTCGGACGCCGATGTGCTGACCCACGCCGTGATCGACGCCCTGCTCGGCGCCGCGGGCTTGGGAGACATTGGCGAGCACTTCCCTGACAGCGACGAGCGCTGGCGCGATGCCGACTCGATGGAGTTGCTGGAGACGGTTCTCGCCTCTGTCACCGACGCCGGCTTTGAGATCGTCAACGTGGATTGCACCGTTGTCATGGAGGCGCCTCGACTTGGATCGCACAAGCCGGCGATTCGCACACGTCTGGCCGGCGCGCTGGGTCTGTCCGAGGCGCGCGTCAACGTCAAAGCCACGACCGGCGAGGGGATCGGCTTCGTTGGTCGCGGCGAGGGTGTTGCGGCGCTCGCCACGGCAGCACTGCGGCAGGCAGGCTGAGAGCCGCCGGGACCGTCCCCGACGCTGAGCATGCCCACATCGTCGGCGCTCGCGATCGGACGAGCGCTAGGGTTGCCCGTCGATGCGTGACGTGCGACTACACGACACCCGTAGCGGTGGGCTCAAGGAGCTGCGCCCGCGCGACCCGGGCAGGGTCGGCATCTACGCGTGCGGGCCCACGGTGTACAGCCGCATTCACATCGGCAACGCCCGCCCGTATGTGATCTTCAACCTGCTCACCCGGTTTCTCGCACATGAGGGTCTGCAGACGACGCTGGTCGTGAACGTCACCGACGTCAACGACAAGATCTACGACGCCGCGCGAGCGCTGGACCGCCCGAGCGCCGAGCTGGCGGAGGAGATGACCGCGCTCTACATGGCCGACACCGATGCGCTGGGTCTCGGCCGCCCCGACCATGAGCCGCTGGCGTCGGAGACGATGGAGTCGATCGTCGCCTACATCGCCACGCTGATCGAGGCTGGGCACGCGTACGAGAGCGGCGGCAACGTGTTTTTTCGCGTGCGCTCGGACGCCGATTACGGCTCACTGTCGCACCGGCGTATCGACGACATGGATCAGGGGGAGGGCGTCGAGGGCGCTGAGCGGAAGGCGGACCCGCTCGATTTCGCGCTCTGGAAGGCGCACAAGCCCGACGAGGACACCTCCTGGGAGGCGCCGTGGGGTCCGGGCAGGCCGGGTTGGCACATCGAGTGCTCGGCGATGGCCGAGGATACGCTCGGCGTCGGTTTCGACATCCACGGCGGCGGCTCGGACCTGGTGTTTCCCCATCATGAGAACGAGGCGGCGCAGACCCGCGCTGCCCGCGGTGAGGAGCTGACACGGCTGTGGATGCACAACGGCATGATCCAGTCGACCGGCGAGAAGATGGCCAAGTCGGTCGGGAACATCGCTCCGTTGCACGAGGTCATCGAGCGGTATGGGCGCGATGCCGTGGTCATGTACCTGGCGTCGGGTCACTATCGCCAGCCGCTGGCGTTCTCGCCGGCGGAGCTTGAAGACGCCGATCGTCGGGTCCACCGCATCCGCGATGCACTTCGGCGCTTGTTGCCCGGCGAGCGGAGCCCGCCGGATATGGCGCATCACAAGGAGGCGTTTCTGGATGCGCTGGCTGACGACTTCAACACGCCCAGGGCGCTCGCGTCGTTGTTCGAGTGGGTGCGCGAGGCCAACCGGCGCGGAGTTGGCGTGGGGGGCGCAGACCTGCGGGAGATGCTGACGGTGCTGGGGCTGAGCGAGCTGACCCCGCTGGGGGTGGTAGGCGACGTTGCCTCCATCGATCCCGAGGCGGTGGCGCTCCTGGAGCAGCGGGAGCGGGCCCGCGCCGAGCGCGATTTCCAGGTAGCCGACCACCTGCGGGAGGAGCTGCGCGTGCGCGGATGGGAGATCCGCGATGGGTCCGGCGGCCCCGAGCTGATTCCCGTCGCCGATTCGTGATCCTCTACGGACGCAACACCGTCCGCGAGGCGCTGCGCGGTCGCCGGGCGAAGAGCATCGGCGAGGTATGGGCAACTCAGAGCACGGTCCGTGAGTCATGGGTTAAGGGCCTGCAGGGCACACGCGTCAAGGTGAGCTCGGCCGCGGATATCGAACGTCGTTGTGGCTCGGCTGCACATCAGGGAGTGTGCGCGGAGGCGGGCGGCTACCCGTACGTGTCCGCCGACGAGTTGCTGGCCGGCCCCGAACCGCTGGTGGTGGCGCTGGACGAGGTGCAGGACCCGCAGAATCTCGGCTCGATCTGCCGCACCGCAGAGTGCGCCGGTGCGAGTGGCGTGGTGATTCCCGAACGGCGTGCCGCGGAGGTGACACCGGCGGCATGCAAGGCGTCGGCCGGGGCGGTCGAGCATCTGCACGTCGCGCGCGTGCGCAACATGGCCGACTTCCTTGCACAAGCGCGCGAAACGGGGTGCTGGTGTTACGGAGCCAGTTCTGCACCGGACTCGGCGGGACGGGCGCCCCGGGCCTATGACGCGCC
Source organism: uncultured Solirubrobacterales bacterium (assembly GCA_963705245.1). Taxonomy (GTDB): domain Bacteria; phylum Actinomycetota; class Thermoleophilia; order Solirubrobacterales; family Solirubrobacteraceae; genus Palsa-744. Next base: position 1,708,692 of record OY970062.1, read on the forward strand.
GGACTACGCCGGAGCGGGCGTGGTGCTGGTGCTCGGCAGCGAGGGTCGCGGCCTGCGCCCGCGAGTAGCGAAAGTATGCGACGAGCTGATCGCGCTGCCACTGCGCGGGAGGATGCAGTCGCTCGGGGTGAGCGCGGCGGCCGCGGCCGTTCTGTACGAGATCTTGCAGAATCGCGAACAAAAGCCTTGACAAGGCTCCATAACTGTGCAAGTCTCGCGCTCACATAACGCTGAACCTAAGGTTCAGTGATCATAAGCATTGGCGCCAGGGGAGGAGTGCGCCACTGAGCAAATTTGGGCTGTCCGTCTAGGCGGAGGCTCCGAGAAAGGATCTGCTCGTGGCACTGAGAATCTCCCGTAACCCTAACTCTGAAGTCAAGGTTGATGATGGCTTCTTGATCGCGCTTGCCAAGCAGGGCGATCGCAACGCATACGACCGGCTCGTCAAGCGCTATCACGGTTTCGTGCGCCTGAAGGCCTCCTCGTACTTCCTTGCGGGCGGCGACTCCGACGATCTCATCCAGGAGGGGCTGGTCGGCCTGTACAAGGCGATCCGCGACTTCCGCACCGACCGTGAGTCGAGCTTCCGCAACTTCGCCGAGCTGTGCATCACGCGCCAGATCATCACGGCCGTGAAGACCGCAACCCGCAACAAGCACACGCCGCTGAACCAGTACGTCTCGTTCTCATCGACCCCCGCCGCGGCCGGCGACGATGTGCCGACGCTCGACCAGATGCTCCCCGGCCCGACCGTCCACGACCCCGTCAACCAGGTGATCTCATCCGAGGAGCTGCGCTCGCTGGTTGGTTGCCTTTCGACCGCGCTGTCCGAGCTCGAGAGTCGCGTTCTGGGTCTGTACCTCGACGGCTACTCCTATGAGCAGGTCGGCGAGCGGCTGTCATGCGACACGAAGACCGTGGACAACGCTTTGCAGCGTGTAAAGCGCAAGGTCGGCGCCCACCTGGATGCCCGGGCGGTGGCTGCGTAGGCTTTGCAGCTGCCCGCACGAGGATTTGCCGATCCGCTCACCCGGAAGGGTGCTGCAGTGGGCTCGCGTGCGGTCCAGGGCTCAGCCGGTCGTGGCGGAGCCGATGCCAGCCGGCGGCCTGCGGCCGCCCCGCAGAACGGGGACGGCCACAAGTTGCGCGATGCCTTATGTCAGGAGCTGCGAACTCTTCAGCTTTCGCCTTCAGCCGGCTGCGATGAGTTGCCGGGCGCTTCCGGTGTGATCGCGGCGGCCGGCGCTGGGGCCACCTGAATCGTGAATGGCTGGCTGACCGCGCGCCCGTTCTCAGGTCCTCCGGGGATATCGACCCGGAACACCTTCGTCCCGGCGACGTATACCTGGTGGACGATCGAGAACGTCGAGCCCGGCTGTACAGTCGAGACCTGCACGACGTGCCAGCCCATGACGCCGGCGTTCTGGCGCTCCAGATAGATCACGTGCCCGGTGTGATCAGGGGCGACAGTGCCAGAGAAGGTCAGCGCCTGCCCGGCCTGGACCGTAGTCTGTGAAACCTGAGCGGTAAGCAGGTCTTTCACCCCCTCGTACAGCACGGCAGACTTCAGCTGGCGCGCCTTGCACGCTTTCACGTTTGCAGGCGCGTTGGCGCATGTCGGATCTGTGGTAGCGACCTCATAAAGAGTGCTGTTCACAGGTGCCTGCGCGGCGAAGCTGTAGTTGCCACTCGCGTCGGTGGTTGCTTCTGCTACTGGCGCAAACCCATGCTGACGTACAGTGCGCGCCAGCAGCGTGACCGGCTGACTGACGCCGCCCGCGAGAACGCCGCTGATCGTCACCGACTGCCCGAACACGATCGGATCTGCGGAAGCATTGATCGTCAGGTTCGGGTTCTGCGTCTGGGAGATCTCGTACTCGAGGACGTTCGATTCGCTCGGAACGTTGACCTTGTCACTGCGCACGAGCACGCGGATGCTCGCGTCGCCGGGCACACGGAACGTGTGGGTGATCGAATAGCTTCCCCCCGGCCCGACCTGCCCGACGCCGATCCGGTGCCATTCGTTACCGGTGATGGCGTTCTGGCGCTGCAAGATCACGCGTGCGCCGACGTCGGCCGGGTTGACCGTGCCGGTGAACGTCACCTGATTGGGCACCCCGGTGAGCAGCTGGGTGCCTTCGGGCGGTCCGCTGAGCGTCACCTGGGCGAGGACCCTGATCCGCTTGTGTCCACTCTGCGCCCCATGCGAGCGGACGTAGAACGAGCTGTTCGTGTCGACCCCAGTGGGCGATATCTCATAACCGCCGTTCGTTTCGGTCGTCGTGCTCTGCACGGGGATATATCCAGCACTCCCGACTGTGTGCTCGTAGAGCTTGACCACCTGGCCGGCGGCATTTGCATGGCGGTCGCACGTGAGCTTGCCGGAGACCAGGACCTGATCCCCCGCAGTGATCTCCCGCGGCGCGACGCTGATGTTGATCCGGCAACGGCCATTGGGACTCGGATGCTTGTGAGCCGATGCGCCGGCCGGAGCCAGCGCGAGCAGTGAGGCCACGGCGATGAGGGCCGGAACCAGTTTACGAAGACGCATGGCGCGTTTCCTCCCGTTGAGTTTTTGTGCACATCTACGCCTACGACCGCTCTTCAGCCTCAAAGGTTGGGCAGTTGTTCTTCTTCGATGAGATGTTTTTTCGGATGAGCTTTTGTGCTCGGGGGGCTGGTCGTGGAGCCGGAGCTGGTTTCGCTTGGGTCAGTACCCGACCGTGACCCGGTCTTCCCCGTTTCAGTGCCGGCTGCACCCGTCTCAGTTTTGGTGCCCGTGCTCGTGGCGCCGGTAGTTGCCGCTGGGCGATGGCGGGGTTTGTTTGCTTCAGGGAGAGGGCTCCCCGTGGTGGTGGTTTCAGTTTCAGCCGGCGGGCCGCTCGTACCGGGGGGAGTGGTGGTGCGGGCTTTTCGATGAGGTGCACGGACTGGCGTGGGAGTCACGGGCGGCTTGGGAGGAGTAAGAGGCTTTGGGGGCTTGGGAGCAGCCAGGGGACGATGGTGACGGAGCGTCTTGTGCAGACGGGCGCGACGGCGGGCCGCGACTCGGTGGCGATGAACCGTTGCCCTGCGCAGCTGACGACGATGGCGCGCCGCGCGTCGAGTCTTTGCGCGTGCATTTGCATGGCGCTTCTGGTTGCCGACGCTAGGCCCGGCTTTGCCCGCGGGCTGGTCCGGGATGCCCGACGGTACGAGGCTCGGCGAATAGGTGCCGGTGAGGGCGGCTGGGGGTTCAACGCCGCCGAGGCTGGACAGTTCTGTCGAGGGTGGACGGGAATCCGATCCCAACGAGTCTGCCGGCCAAGTTCCACTGACGAGGGCGAGCCCCGTCGACGCCCCAGGGGCCAGAGCGCTGGAGGTGTGGCCGTCGGAGCTTGAGTCGGCGATGTCCGTGATCACGCCCGTCTGGGCCGTCGCGTGGAAGGATGAAAGCTGTGAGCGAGTGACTTGGTGCGGGATTGCGTGCTCCGCCCGGCTGTGAGCTGTCACCGCACCTGCTGTCGCCAGGGCAACGACCGCTCCGCCTATCGCAAGCTTGGTGAGCAGTCCACCACCGGCCAGCACCCCGATGCTCGTGCTGCTCCCAGCTCCAGCCCCAGCCACTGCTCCAGCGCTGATGGTTGTGCTCGCCGCTGTCGTGCTCGTGGCGATCCCAGTTCCGCCGGTGGTCGTGGCGCCGGTCGCTGTGACACCGACGCTTGCACCGCCGGCCGGTGGGAGCCCGGCTCCCATTCCTGCAGATGCCGTCACCGTAGCTGCGTGTACCGCGCCATGGCCGACGATCGCCGCCGCAAGACTGACGCTGGGCAACGCCGGCAATACGATCGCTAGCGACTGACGCTGGGTGTTGACCGCGAGCTGGAAGTCACGGCAGCCGACGCACAGCTTCAGATGCCGGCGCAACGGACCACGCCGAAGCTCACCGCCATGCGCCACCGACAGCTGTTCGCGAATGTCTTGGCAGGATGCGTTGCGCGCGTCGCGGTCGGCGATCAATGCGCTGCGCGCCTGGTATATGAGCGCCTTGACCCTGCTCACCGGGCACCCCACGATCGCGGCGATCGCCTGGTGGCTAAGGTCGTCGAGCTCGGCCAGCAGCAGCGCGCTGCGCTGGTCCTCGGGGAGCCGGGCGACGTCCGCGACCAGCTCGCGCAGGTCCTCGCGCTCATGCACCCGCTCGGACAGGCCCGCCAGCGAGGGTGTGTGGTCTGTGAGCAGAGCGGTGGGCTTGCGCGCCGCGATCGCTGACAGACAGCAGTTGCGCGCAATCGCATACAGCCATGGGCGCAACTCGCGCGGCGATGTCCCGCCAAGCAGTGCCCGATGAGCTTTGATGAGCGCCTGCTGGAGTGCATCCTCAGCTGCATCTTGGTCGCCGAGCATGTGCCGGCAGTAGGAGAGCAGCGGCGCGTAGTGGCGCTTGAAGATCGTCTCAAAAGCGCGATCGTCGCCGGCGTGCAGGCACTTGACGAGCATGGCATCGGGAATCCTGGTGGGGATGCCGGTGGACGCGCTCCGAAAAGCGCGAGTCCCAGCTTTAAGCTCGGCGACAGGCATGGCTCAGTCACCGCCCCTGAGCCGGCGCATGGACAACCTGCGTGGGTCATATCCCACCATCACCCCCTCAACCCATGCGAGGTTGGCGAGTTGCGTGAAGGTATGCAGGTGTTGAAGATCCTGCTGCAGAGTGGTGGGCGTAGCGCAGGTGGCAAGCGCTGCGCTGTCTCACCCGATGGCTTGCTCGGCGTCTCTCCGGCGCGCCGAGTCGTACTTGATCGCTGCGTGAATCAGGTTGGTCGCGTGGAAGCGGGCTGCTCGGTTGGGATGCCGCGACTGAAGAGCAGCGCGATCAGGGCGATGACGGCCAGCACCGACAGCGACGAGCGCAGTGCGGCCAAGCGCGCGGTCTCGTTCTCTTCGACGATCGCATCGGTCGCCTCGGTGCTCGTCCCCACTTTCTCCAGGGAGCTGCGCAGTTCGGCATCGGAGACGAACGGGACTCCACCGGCCAGTTGCACTGTGGCCTTTGATTTGACATCCGCGGGAACAGCTGCGTTCTGCTGAACGCCCGTTAGAAATGACGTGCTCAGAGCGGCGATCAGCACAGCTCCACCCAGCGCGGTGCCGATCGAGGCGCCGAGATTTGTGACCGTGTTCTGCAAACCACCCACCTCGCCGCTCTGCTCGTCTGCGACCGACGACACGGTGACGCTCCCTAGTTGCGAGGCCAGCGCTCCGACACCAAGACCGGCGAGCAGCATCGGCCAGGTCACGATCTCGGGCCCTGCGCCGGCGTCGAGCGCAGCGACCATCACCACGATGCCCGCGAACAGCGCAAGGAAGCCGAGCTGGACGACTCTGCGTGGCGAAGCGTCGGGGAATACCTTCGGGATTCCAGCTGCAGCGAGCAGAAGGGTGATTGAGAGTGGTAGCAGCCGGACTCCCGTTTCGATCGCGGACAGGCCCAGCGCGACCGACAGGAACAGCGGTATCGCAAAGAACAGCCCCGCCTGCAGGAGATACTGGAAGAAGAAAGAGATGAGGCCACCGCGCAACGTTGCATTGCGCAAGATTGCGGGGTTGATCAGAGGCTCCTCGTCCCGAGCGAGCCGCCGGTTCTCCCATTGCAGGAACAGCCATATGACCAACCCGCCCGCGAGCATCAACCAGATTGCCGGAGACAGGCCGATCCACTGCGGGGCTCCCGGCTTGGCCTGAACGAATCCCCAGGCCCCTGAGCGCAGGATGCCGAACACGATCAGCCCGAGCCCGATTGCCGACAGCGCGGTGCCGACCAAGTCGAGCCGTACTCCCGTCTCGGCCGGCGAGTCGGCCATGCGGCGGGTGAGCGCGAGGATCGCCAGCACGAGCAGGACCTCGCCCACGAACACCCAGCGCCAGGAGAGATACGTGGTGAAGAGCCCGCCGATCAGGGGACCAGCGGCCACTGCGATGGCGCCGGCTGAGGCGACCAAGCCATACGCGCGCGGGCGCTCGGAGCGCTTGAAGTTGGTCGCGACGAGCGCGACGATCGCGGGCAGGATCAGCGCGGCGCCGACGCCCTCCAGGAACGACCACCCGAACATCAGCACCCCGAGGCTCGGTGAGATGGCGGTGATGAACGATCCGCAGCCGTAGATGATGCATCCGATCGCGAACGCGCGCTTGCGACCGAGTATTTGACCAAGCTTGCCGCCGGTGATCATCAGCGACGCCATCACGAGTGTGTAGAGCGTGATCGCCGTCTGGATCCCTGTCACGGTCGTGCCGACGTCCTTGGCGACCGTCGCGATCGACACGTTCATGACGGAACTGTCGAGGGTCATCAGGAACTGACCCGTGGCCAGGGTCAGCAGAACGATTCCTGCTGCCCCCGCCCGGCGATCCGTCGTGTCCGCCACGGCGCCAAGCTAACAGAACAATCAATCGGTACCCTACGTCGAGCACCAACACGCCGAGAGGAACCTGAGGCATGGCCAGCCGCTCGATGCTTGGAGGACGACTTGCTTCGCACAACCATGTCCGGTGAGGGGATGCTCGCGAAAGCGCCCTTTCGCGCTCTGCCCTCGCGCAGGATGATCGCCAGCATCCCGATCCTGCTCGTGACCCTCACGATCCCGCTGACCGGTTGCGGGGAATCCAAGCAGGAACAGGCGAAGAAGTCGGTTTGCAGCGCGAAGTCCAACATCAACAGCCGGATCACGACCTTGAAGACGATCACTCCTTCGGTTGCGACGCTGCCTCAGATCAAGACCGAAGTGACCGGAATCGTCGACGACCTGAAACAGATCAACAGCGCGCGGGGCAATCTGGAACCGGCGCGCAAGCAGCAGGTGCAGCAGGCCACGCAGACCTTCGAGCAGCAGCTCAAAGCGGTGCTCTCGAATTTGACCTCGAGCCTGTCGCTCACCAACGCCAGCTCACAGCTGGAAGCCGCTCTGCGGCAACTTGAGACGAGCTACGCGCAGGCGCTCGCGCCGATCGAATGCAGCTGAGCGGTGGCGAATCGCGTGAAGTGCGAGGATACGCCGATGGTCGAGATCGCAGGAGGCATTGAGGGTATGTCCACGCGATGAACGATGAGGCTGCGAAACGCACCTCTGATGCGGCGACGCAAGCTCCAACCGAGGTGTCCAAGCCCCCGCCGAATAGTTCGGCGCAGACACAGCCGCTGAGTTCGCACACGTGGCTCGTGCGATCGATGCTGGGGCTGGCGGCCGTCCTGAGCGTGGTGGGCATCTTTGCCGTGTGGGCCAACCGGCAGCTGCTCGACACCTCCTACTGGACTGAAACCAACACGAAGCTCCTGGAGAACAGCGCCATCCAGAATCAGCTGTCGTCGTATCTGACCGACCAGCTGTACGCGAACGTCAACGTCGCCGGGGAAATACGAGCGGGACTGCCCAGCGAATTCAAGCCGCTCGCCGGGCCGGCCGCCAGCGGGCTGCGAAGCGTCGTCGAAAAAGGCATCGGCCTGGCCCTGCAGCAACCGCGGGTCCAGCAGCTGTGGAAGACCGCCAACCAGGTCACGCACAAACAGTTCGTCAACCTGATCGAGAACAAGGGCAGCGTGATCCGCACTCCCGGCGGCGGCGCGGTGATCCTCGACCTCAGGCCGATCGTCTCAGAACTCGCGACGCGGTTTGGCGCGCCGGCATCCACCGCCGAAAAACTTCCGGCGAACGTCGCTCAGATCAAAATCATCAGCTCCAAGTCGCTGGAAACGGCGCAGACGGCGGTGCGTGTGCTGAGGAGCCTCGCGCTGATCGTGCCCCTGCTCGTGCTGCTCCTGTTCGCCGGTGCGATCGGCTTGGCTCGCGGGCGGCGCAGCCGCACGCTCGTCAATGTCGGTATCGTCTGCGTCGGGGCGGGGCTGGTCGCGCTGATCGTCCGCTCGATCGCCGGCACGCAGGTGGTGGATACGCTGGCGAGTACCGAAGCGGTGCGTCCGGCGGCAAGCGCCGCGTGGTCGATCGGCACGAGCGTGCTTGCGGATATCGCAGGCGCGATGATCTTCATCGGAGCGCTGGTCGTCCTCGCCGGCATGCTCGGCGGGCGCTCACGCTGGGCGACCGCGACCCGTCACTCGCTGGCCCCCTACCTGCGCGACCGTCCCGACATAGCCTTCGGGGTTGCAGCGGTGGCATTGCTGATCCTGTTCGTCTGGGGGCCGATCGATGCGACCCAGAAACTGACGGGCATCCTGCTGATCACGGTGCTGACGCTGTTCGGCGTGCAGATGCTGCGCCGGCAGACCGCGCTCGAATTCCCCGATGCCCCTCAGTACGTCGGTGGGATGGACGCGATACGCAGAGGCATGACGGACGTGCGGGACTCGCTGGCGCGCGGACGTGCCAGCCTGCGCGCCGGTGTCGCCGAGCACACTGGGAGCCACGGACGTCACGGACATGACGCTGCGCCCGCGAGCGATTCCGTCGATCGTCTCGAGCGATTGGCCTCGCTGCACGCCCGCGGATCGCTGACCGACGATGAGTTTGCGGCGGCCAAGCGCGAGCTGCTCTCGTCCTGATGGCAGGTCTCGACATAGGGACATAGCCTTGAGCTCGGTAGGGACATAGTCTTGAGCTCGGTCGCGCCAGCGGCGGACAGCCGCCCCAGCGGCGAGACCTCGACCGCTCCCGCGCGGCAGGGTCTGGTTCTGACGACCCTGATTCTCGTCGCGGCGGTCGCCAACCTCAACCTCACGGTCGCGAACACGGCGCTGCCGGACATCGGCAAGGCGTTCAACGCTTCACAGACGGCACTCGACCTGATCGCCGTCGGTTTCTCACTCGGCCTCGCCGCATCGGTGCTGTATCTCGGCGCGCTCGGCGATCGCTACGGGCGCAAGCTGATGCTCGTCCTCGGGACGGCCCTGTCGATCCCTGCGGCGATCCTCGCGGCGACCGCCTCGAGCGTCGGGGTGCTGATCGGTGCCCGCATCTTCGGCGGCCTGGCGGCCGGCATGGCATTCCCGACGACGCTCGCGCTGATCACGGCGCTGTGGTCGGGTCCGGGTCGCACCAAACCGATCGCCCTGTGGTCGGGCATCGGCGCCTCGATGTCGGCGCTCGGCCCGCTGCTGTCCGGCGCGCTGCTGCTCCACCACGCCTGGGGCTCGGTGTTCCTGCTCACGCTCCCGTTCGCCGTGCTGGCGCTCGTGATGGCGGTCCTGCTGGTGCCCAATCACGTCAACGAGACCACCGACCCGGTCGACAACCTGGGCGGGATCCTCTCGATCGTGCTGGTCGCCGGGCTGATCCTCGCGATCAACTTCGCGCCGGTCCCCGACAAGGGGACGCTCGCCCTCGTCCTCGCGGCGATCGCGCTCATCGCGCTGATCGGCTTCTACCTGCGCCAGCGACGCACCAGGTTCCCGCTGTATGACCTCAACGTGGCCTGCAGGCGTGTGTTCTGGGTCGCGGCGGTGGGGGGAATCGTCGTGTTCGGCAGCCTGATGGGCGCGATCTTCGTCGGGCAGCAGTTCCTGCAGAACGTGCTCCACTACTCGACCCTCGGCGCCGGGGCCTCGATCCTGCCGGCGGCGTTCCTGCTGGTCGCGATCGCACCTCGCTCGGCCAAGCTCGTCGAGACGCGAGGCGCGCGGTTCACGCTGCTGCTCGGTTACTTCTTCTGCCTGCTCGGCTTCCTCACGATGCTGCTGCTGTGGAGGACGGGGATCCCCTACTGGAAGGTAGGGCTCGCCTACGCATTCATCGGTGCAGGCGTCGGCTTCGCCGGCACCCCCGCCTCACACTCTCTGACCGGTTCGGTCCCCGTAAAGCGGGCTGGCATGGCGTCGGGGACCTCCGACCTGCAGCGCGACCTCGGCGGCGCGATCATGCAGTCGATCATGGGCGCCCTGCTCACCGCGGGCTTCGCGACGTCCGTGTCAAAGGCGATCAGCTCTGCGCCCAACAAGTCGCTGATCACGAGCAACATCGAAAACGAGCTGACCAAGTCCTTCTCGAGCGCCGAATCGGTCGCCCACCAGTACCCGCACTACGCGAGCGCGATCACCGAAGCGGCTAGGTCCTCGTTCGTGTCGGGGTCCAACTGGGCTTACGCGGCCGGCGCGATCGCGATCGTGTTCGGTGCCGGGCTGATCTACCGGTGCTTCCCGGGCAAGGACGAGGAGCAGCGACTGCTCGCCGAGTATCACGCTCAGGACACGACAGATGCTGCTCGGTCTGAGACCGACGGCGCACTGGCCTGAGGCGTCACAGCGCTGCCGTGGCGGATCAGGTCGGCGGCGCGCTCGGCGATGGCGATAGTGGGCGCGTTCGTGTTCCCGCGAGGGACGACTGGCATCACCGACGCATCGACCACGCGGATTCCTTCCAGACCGCGTACGCGCAGCTGCTCGTCGACGACTGCGTCGGAGTCGCCACCCATACGGCAGGTGCCGACAGGGTGGTAGACGGAGAACGTCGTGCTCGCCGCATGCGCGCGCAGCGCATCCTCGCTGTCGCCGGCGGGGGTCGTGAACGGTTGGGCGCAGTACGGCTGCATCGCCGGTTGGCCGCAGATGTCGAGCGTCAATCGCAGCCCCGCGAGCATCCGCTCGAGATCGTCGCCCGTCGAATAGAACGCGTTATGCACGATCGGCTTGGCCGTCGGGTCGCTGGAGGCGAGCCGCACCGAGCCCCGGCTCTGCGGCGTGAGCAGGCAAGGCGAGACCCACACGCCGTGACCTGTGGGATCGCTCATGCCCTCGTCGACGATATGCACCGGGGCGACATGGAATTGCACGTCCGGCGCCGGCGCATCCGGGGCGACCCGGGCGAAGCCGCCGGCCTCTGCCAGGTTGGACGCAAACGGGCCGGTCTGGGTCGCTTCGTACTCCTGCAGCGCCGCCGGCTCGAGCGCGAGCAACAGGCTTTGCGGCTCGGGCGTCGTCCACACCAGCTGCGTGCCGGCGTGGTCTGAGAGATTCTCGCCGACCGCCGGCTGGTCGAGCAGCACCTCGACTTCGCGCAGCGTCAGGTGCTCCGCCGGGCCGACCCCCGAGAGCATCAGCAGCTGGGGGGAGTTGTACGTGCCACCGCACAGGATCACCTCGCGCTCGGCCCGCAGCTCCTGTGCCTGGCCGAGCTGGCTCGCCTGCACGCCAACGGCACGCGTGCCGTCGAACAGGACCTTGTGAACCTGCATATACGGGAGAACTGTCAGGTTCGGTCGCTCCATCGCCGGGTGCAGGTAAGCCACCGCCGCGCTCGCGCGCATGCCGCCCCGTTGGGTGACCTGGTACATGCCCACGCCGTCCTGCTCGGCGCCGTTGAAGTCCTCGTTGTGCGCCAGCCCCGCCTGCACGCCCGCGTCCACGAACGCACGCGAGATCCGGTTGCCCGAGCGCTGCTCGCTCACCGGCAACGGGCCGCCGACATCGTGCCATTGTGAGGCTCCGCGCTCGCTGTCCTCGGCCTTCAGGAAGTACGGCAGCAGGTCATCCCATGACCAGCCGGCGACACCCCACTCGTCGTAATCGCGCCGATTACCGCGGATATAGACCATCGCGTTGATCGACGAGCTCCCTCCCAGCACCCTCCCCCGCGGCAGCGGAATCCGCCGGTTGCCGCACATCGGCTCGGGCGCGGAGCAGTAGTCCCAGTCGACCTCCGTCCGCGCGAGCTTCAGATATCCGAGCGGCACATGGATGTTCTGGCTGACGTCTGGCGGTCCCGCCTCGAGCAGGAGCACCTTCACATCCGGGTCCTCGCTGAGCCTGCTCGCGAGCACGCAGCCCGCCGATCCCGCGCCCACTATCACGTAGTCATACATTGCCGGCCTTGCTCCCTCCGGTTGTGAGCTCAAGCAGCTCGCAGGGAAAGTGCGAACTTGCACTAACGTACATCAACCGGTGCGTGTCCGTGGTTCAGTCGATCGTCCCAGGGTCTGCGACCCACACGCTCTTGATCCCGAGCACCCGGCACAGGAGGTCGAAGTGATGGTCGTAATGCAGTACCCCAGCACCGCGCTCGGCCGCGGCGGCGGCAATCAGATAGTCGGCGGCGGGGATACGCCGCTCACCACGCAGTTCGCGTGAAGCGCCGAGGGCCGCCGTGCCGGCGGCGCGCGTGACGTGGGCGGCGGGCAGGGCGGTTAGGGTGTGATCGAGGTCGGCGAACTTCTGCTCGTCGCGGGCGCTTGCAAGCAGCTCGAGCGCGACCACGGGGCACACGACAAGCAGGTCGGACTCCGCGGTGGCAAACCAGCGGGCAAGCACTGCCGGGTCGCGCTGGCGATTCCAGGCCGAGGTGTCGAAAACGAGCGGTTCGCCCGAGCCGTAGGGCTCAGCGCGAGGCATGAAGGCGCTCGGAGACGGCGAAGTCGTAGCCGTCGTCCTCGCCGGTGGCGATCCGTCGCAAGTGTTCAAACGCGTCGCGCCGTGCGGTTCGTTCCGCGCGAACCGTCTCCGCGCCGCGCAGTGCCAGGTCGCGCACGGCACGCGACCGCGGCTCCCCGCCGCCGAACTCTGCCACCGCCGCGGCCAGCTCGGAGTCGAGCGTCACCTGGATGCGGGGCTTAGTGGGAGGCATGCATGCAGTGTACCACCTGCTTGGTACACCATCGCCCGGCTCTCAGTGTCGGGCGCCCGTCTTGCCGCCCGGTCTGGCTCACGCGGGGGGATGTTACGCGGGCGGATGTTAGGGTCCGAGCGTGACTGCTCCGGTCGACTATGAGCTCCATGGCCGCACGTATGCAGAACATCGGCGCCCGGACCCTCGGATTGCCGAGCGTATTCACGACGCGCTCGGGGATGCCCGCACCGTGCTCAATGTCGGCGCGGGCGCCGGCTCCTATGAGCCGACAGATCGATGGGTGCTGGCCGTCGAGCCGAGCGCGACCATGCGGGCGCAGCGTGCCTCAGATGCCGCGCCGGCTATCGCGGCTTACGCGGAGGCGCTCCCCTTGGACGACGACGCGGTCGACGCGGCGATGGCATGCGTGACGATCCATCACTGGGATCCCCCGGAGGTCGGTCTGGCTGAGCTTCGCCGGGTCTCCCGTGGGCCCGTCGTGGTCTTCACATTCGAGCTCGACTCTCTGCCCGCCTGGCAGCATGAGTTCCTGCACGAGGGGCTTGTGAAGGAGCGACCGCGGTTTCCCGCCGTCGATGACATCAGGGCTGCCCTGGGCGGTCGTACGCGAGTAGAGCGAATTCCGACACCAGGCGACTGCGCGGACGGGTTCTTCGAGGCGTTCTGGCGGCGCCCAGAGGGACTGCTGGACCCGACCGTCCGCAGTGCGCAATCGATGTGGGCGCTGCTCGAGCCGGACGTGGAGCAGCGCATCGTCGAGCGGCTCGCCGGCGCGCTGGACTCGGGCGCCTGGGACGCCGAGCATGGCTATCTGCGCGAACAGGACAGCTTTCAGGGCGCCTTGCGCATTGTGATCTCCGAAGCGTCCTGAAGCAGCCTGGTCGACGTTGGGCAATGCGTCGCGCGACTACGCGTCGCATGGCTAAGTGTCGCGCGACTACGCGTCGCGTGGCGTGATCTGAGACCGGCTCGAGTGTGAGGAAGGAATACTCCAAGCAAGCAATCGCGTCCCCTGACAGAGCCGACGAACGGGATCGAGAGCCGACGGCCGGGATCGAACCGGCGACATCCGCTTTACAAGAGCGGTGCTCTACCAGCTGAGCTACGTCGGCGTGCAGGCTCAACTGTAACGGCGCAGCGGAGGGTGGGTATCGAAATGTATGAGGCGAGCCACATCCAACAGTGTCCTGCCCCGCCGCTTGAGTCGACCGCAGAGCGCGGGAGGATAGTGTGCGATGAGTGAGCGAGGAGCCAAGCCAAAAGTCGAAGGCGCAACTCGATGCGGAGTTCTCCGATCTGTACAGGGCACACCTGCGCGACGTGTACAGCTACTCGTATTACCGGGTCGGCAATCATCACGACGCGGAGGATCTGACCGAGCAGACGTTCCTGCAGGCGTACAGGCATTTCGAGCGGGCGCAGCGCGAATCAAATGGCCGGCCACTGCGGCCCTGGCTGATCAGAATCGCGCACAACCTGGCTGCGAACCTGTATCGCGACCGTTCACGCAAGCCGGCCTCGCCGATCGACGACACGACAACGCTGGCGGCGCCATATACGACCGAGCAGCTGGTAGAGGGGCGCGAGCAGGCGCGACAGGTGCTCGATGGGGTGAGTCGACTGCCGGAGGACCGTCGCGAGGCGCTGATCATGCGCTTTGCGCTGGGCATGGACAATCGCGAGATCGCGCGCGCTCTCGGTCGCTCGGATGGTGCGACGAAGGTGCTGATCCACCGCGCGATCAAGCAGTTGGAGGAGCTCGTAAGCGACGCCGACGGGGAGGATGCCGTCGATGAGTGAGACGCTCCCAAACTTCGAGAGTCTGCTGCGCGAAGCTCTCTCACCCGTCGAGCCCCCGGAGGATCTGGTGGTCCGGTTGGAGGGCACGCTCCTGAACATCACCGAGCTGGCCGCAGACGAGCTGGAGGCATGGGAGCTCTCGGCGATGCGTGACCCGCGCAACTGGGCGCGACCGGCGGCGGCGCTGATGGCGGGTGGTGCGGCGGGCACCGCGCTGGTGCTCCTGCGCGCACGCCGGCGCACGCACGCCCGTGTTTCCCGTGGAGGCATCGCGGGCAATGCGCGGGATACTGCCGAGCGTGCCGAGCGGGCGCTGAAGGATGTCAGCCGCGAGACGCGTCGCAGGCTGCTCGGTGGTCGCTGAGTGTCGGCAGGCCAGCGTGTCTCGCGCGAACTCTGAGCGCGAGCGCCTGGCGATTGGGGCGTGACCGCGGTTCTGGGGCATGCCCTACCGTGACAAACGCCCGTGATCTTGGTATCGCGGGTCTCCCCAGAGTGTTATCGCGGGTCTCCCCATAGTGTGAGTGTTATCGCGGGTCTCCTCAGAATGTGAGCGCACGAGCCCGCCTTCGCCAGTGCGCCGTTGTCGCCACGGTTCTGGGACATGTCCTGCAGCTAGCACCAGATATTTCAAGATCATTCAAACAGCCGGGATTCCGTCCGGGGCGAGTGATGCAATGCGTTGCGCGGGCGTGTGATCCAGTGTGTGAGCCGGCCGCGTATCAATGTCCGATATGGCTTTGTATAAGCGCTCTGCTGAATCCGCCTCCGGCGCTCTGCGCCGGCTCGCCGATGAGGACCTGATGCAGCTCGTGGCTGAGAACGACGCCAAAGCGTTCGCGGTTCTGTATGAGCGGCATACGAACGTCGCGTTCTCGCTGGCGTTCCGCATGTGCGGCAAGCGAGCGATCGCCGAAGAGGTCGTGCAGGACGCGTTCCTGTCGCTGTGGCGCAGCGGTCCACGCTATGACCGCACCCGCGGGAGCGTGCGCACATGGGTGCTCGGGATCGTGCACAACCGCGCGATCGACGCGCTGCGCAGGGGTATGGTCCACGACAGGGGCAGGGTCAGCGACGAGGGCATCGAGGAACGTTTGGAAGCGCCCGAGCGGACCGACCTCGAGGTAGGTCGTCGTGACGAGGCGCGCGAGATCAGGACTGCGCTGGAAGGTTTGCCCGTCGAGCAGAGTCATGTAATAGAGCTTGCCTACTACGGTGGATTCACCCATAGCGAGATTGCCACGATGCTTGACACTCCGATCGGCACGATCAAGGGCCGCATGCGGCTGGGACTGCAGAAGCTGCGCTCCCAGCTCGACCCGGCGGAGGCGACGTGATGATGGCGGGCGATCCCCACGAATGTGAGCAGCGCATGATCGACAATGCCTCCTCTTACGTGCTGGGCGCGCTCGATGAGCGCGAGCTCGAGTCCTACCGCGAGCATCTTTCCGGTTGCGTGGAGTGCTCTGCCGAGGTCGCTCAGCTGCAGACGGTCGTCGACTCGCTGGCCTTGGCCGTACCGCGGGTGCAGGCGCCGGACAGCCTGCGAGCGCAGCTGATGGCGGTCGTGAGCGGCGAGGCCGAACTGTTGCACGCAGCTGGCCATGCAGCCGACCGCCCGGTACGCGCCAGCCCGCGCTGGTGGGGACGTCTGCAACCTGCATTGGCGGCCGGTGCGGCTCTGGCAGCGGGCCTGCTGATTGGCGCGCTGGCAATCAACACCGGTTCCAGCTCGCACACGCAGACCCAGACGGTTGAGGCGGTCGTCGCGACGCCTGGCTATCACGCGACCGCTGCGCTGCACAAGGCGGGGACGCACGTTCAGCTCGTGGTGGCAGGCATGCCCGCGCCACCGCCCGGGCGAATCTACGAGGTATGGCTGGAGCGGGGCACGCAGGCGCCGGAGCCGACCGATGCCCTGTTCTCGGTCACAAACTCGGGCGCCGGCTCGGTCGGGGTACCGGGCGATCTGAGCGGTGTCAGCAAGGTCCTGGTTACCGACGAGCCGCTCGGCGGCAGCCTCAAACCGACGCGAACGCCCGTTATCGTCGCATCGGTGTAGGGCATTCCTCAGACTACGTATAGCAATTGTTATACGTAGTTTTGTGGATACTTCTCTCTCTCTGCACCGTCTCTATCTGCTTGTCATCTTGCCTTCTCGCCTTGCTGTCAGGAGTCATCGCGATTGAGTCGCATGTGGCCAGCGGGCAGGTATCGACACGGAGCCGAGATAGGCTCTGGCTCGAACATGGCCACCTGCTATCGCCACCCCTCGCGTGAGACGGGGGTTTCTTGCTCGAACTGCGGGCGGCCGATTTGTCCGGACTGCATGACCACGACTCCGGTCGGGATGCGCTGCCCGGAGTGCTCGCGACAACGGACGAAAGTCGTGACGATGCGCGGCATGGCGACCGTGCCGCGTGTCACGTATGCGTTGATCGCAATCAACGTAGCGGTGTTCCTGGCCGAGGGCAGCTTCACCTTCAACAGCCAGCCGACGGGGAAGGTCTATGAAGAAGGCGCCCTGTTCGGGAGTATCCGCGGGATCCCCACCCTGGGCGTGGCCCACGGCCAGTGGTGGCGGATCGTCACCAGCGGCTTTATGCACGAGAATCTCATCCACATCGGCTTCAATATGTGGGTCCTCTACTACCTCGGGATGATGCTCGAGCCGGCGATTGGGCACCTGAAGTTCGGGGTCATCTACGCGGTATCGCTGCTGACGGGCTCCTTCGGGGCGCTGCTCGTCACACCGCACTCGCCCACGGTCGGCGCTTCTGGGGCGATATTTGGTCTGATGGGGGCGGCCGCGGTCGAGATGCGCGCCCGCCAGATCCCGATCATGCAGAGCGGCGTCGGTGCTCTGATCCTCTTCAACCTCGTGATCAGTTTTACGCTCCCCGGTATCTCTTGGGGCGGGCATATCGGCGGCTTGATCGGCGGGGCGCTGGCGGCGTTCGTGATTCAACTCGGCGCTCGTTACCGCTCACAGGCGCTGGCGTTGGCTGGCTGTGCGGCAATCGGGCTCGCCGCTTTCGCCGGATCGATCTTGATCGCGAAGTCGACCGAAGTCGAAGCGACGGCTCCCACTCAGCTCATCGAACCCGGCCAGTAGGACACGCCGCGGCACTCCACCGTCAACGCTTCGCCGGGTGCGTGCGGGAGGATCTCCGGATGGAGGATGTGCGCGAGCAGCTCCAGGCCGTCGATCAATCGCGGGCCAGGCCGGGAGAAGCAGGCGGAGGCATTGACGGCGACGATTTGCTCAGCCCCCAGCTCAGCGAGCTTGCTCGCGTACGCGACGGCCTCGGCGTGAGCGCGCGGCGCGTCGTAGCCACAGGGCATCACGACCACGATCTCAGGCGCCGCGGCCGTGACCTCTTGCCAGGAGACGGATTGGGAGGGTTCGCCAGGGAAGCCGAGTACATCCTCTCCGCCGGCGAGCTCGATCAGCTGGGGCGTCCAGTGGCCCGCGATGTAGACCGGATCCAGCCACTCCAGCGCCACTACGCGCGGGCGCAACTGCTTGCGGACCGCGAGCTTGACGCGATCGATGCGCGCGGCGGCTGCTCCCACCAACTCGACACCCCGATCGCGCCGGCCGGTCGCCTCGGCGACGGTGCGTACGTCACCGAGCGTCTCACCGAGGGTGTGTGGGTCCAGTGAGAGCACCCGCGGACGTGACGGGAGCTTCTGTGCGAGGCTCGATACCTCCTCGTAGGAGACGGCGCATACGGGACACAGCGCTTGGGTGACGATCAGGTCGGGTTCGAGTGCCGCGAGCGCGTCCCGGTCGAGCTCGTAGATCGCCTCACCCCGCAGCGTCCGCTCGCGTACCGCAGCATCGATCTCACCGGCGCTGAGCCCTGCGGGCAGCACGTCGCGGGTGACACGCTTCAGCTCGAGGGTCGCCGGCGGGTGATCGCACTCGTGCGTGACCGCGACCACCTCGGGTCCGAGGCCGAGCGCGAACAGCAACTCGGTGGCGTGGGGGACGAGGCTTACAATGCGCATTCTGTGACTGTAATGCCAGTGCTCACCGACAAGAGATGGCTTGCCACAGGCCCCGGACCACTGTGCACAGGCCCCGGCCCGCGGTGCGCAGGTCCCGGCCTGTGGTGCGCAGGCCCCCGCTTGCGGTACGCAGGCCCCGGCCCGCGGCGCGCAGGTCCCGGCCCGGGTGGCATCATCAGGAGGGCTTACCCTTATCGGGATGACCACGCTAACTGACCAGGAAGTCGAAGAACGTCTCGCGGACGGCGAATGGCGCCGGGACGGGCAGGCGATCGTGCGTGATTGGGCGTTCGCGGACTTCGCCGGGGCAATCGCGTTCGTCACTCGTGTGGCCGAGGCCGCCGAGACGGCCAACCATCATCCGGACATCCTGGTGCACGGCTGGAACAAGGTGCGCCTGGAGCTGAGCACCCATTCCGAGGGCGGCCTCACCGAGGCGGACTTCGCGTTGGCAGCGCGCATCGACCTGCTCGCGTGAACGGCCTGAAGCTCATCCTCGCGGCGGTACTGATCGCGGTGAACGCGTTCTTCGTGATCGCCGAGTATGCGCTCGTGCGCTCACGCCGGGCGCGGCTGGAACTGATGCGCGATGAAGGCGCGAAGGGCGCCGGGCTGGCGCTGGAGCAGCTCGGAAACATCAACCAATACATATCCGCTGTCCAGATCGGGGTTACGATGACCTCGATCGGCATTGGGGCTCTCGGCGAGCCCGCGCTCGCGAGCCTCCTGAAAGGCGCCCTCGGCAACACGCTCAGCCATGGAGTGGCGGTTGCGATATCGGCTGTCGTTGCCTTCCTTATCATCGCCTCCGCGCAGCTGATCGCCGGCGAGATGGTCCCCAAGTTCTACGCGATCGACCGCGCGGAGTCTGTCGCTCGCCGGGTTGCTCGTCCTCTGCAGGCGTTCAGCGTCCTGTTCCATCCGTTCGTCATGGGTCTCACGGCGATCGCTGACCGGATCCTGCGTCTGCTCGGTGTCGATATGAGCCTCGAGCGACGTGGCGGCTCGCCGGATGAGCTGAAGAGGCTGATCGCCGAGTCCCACGCCGGCGGGCACATCGATTTGGGCGAGGCGGGTATGCTCACCGGCGTGTTTCACCTGCACGAGCAGGAGGCCCGTCAGGTGATGACCCCGATCCCGGCCGTCGTCACGATCGACATATCTCAGGATGTGGAGAAAGCGCTGCAGCTGTGCGTATCGAGCGGTCACACGCGTCTGTTGGTGACCGAGGAGGAAGATCGGGATCGCGTGCGCGGGATCGTCCACGCGAGCACGCTGATCGCTCAGCTCATGCGGGAGGGATCCCATGCTCCGGTCCAGCCGCTCGTGCACGACGCGCCGATCGTTCCCGAGACCAAGCCGCTGGATGATCTGCTGGCCGAACTTCAGCGTCAGCGCACCTCGATGGCAGTCGTGGTGGATGAGTACGGTCGCGTCGTCGGAATCGTGACGGTCGAGGACATCATCGAGGAGGTGGTTGGAGAGATCGCTGACGAGACCGATCCTGCGGCGGGGGAGATTCGCAGACTCGCCGACGGTGACTGGTTCGTGCGCGGACATGTGGCTGTCACCGATCTCGCTGATTATGGTCTGCACCTGCCAGTCGACAGCGACGCCTATAACTCCGTCGGCGGTTTCGTGTTCGCCGAGCTTGGGCGGCTGCCCAGGCGCGGAGATACCGTAGCCGCGAACGGCTTCTCGATCCGGGTGGAGTCCGTGCGCGACAACCGGATCGAGGCAGTCCGTATCCGCGAGCGCCGGCCGGTGCAGTCGGGCGAGGGTCGTGAGCCACGGGAAGGCCCACCACAGTGATCCCTCCGACCACAGTCATCCCTTAAACACGTCCGGCCCGCGGGGGGAGCGGGCCGGATCGTGTGCACTGGGAGGAGGCGGGTGTGCAATTGCGACTGTGTCGCAGAGACAAGTATCTCCATCTTGATGAACGCCAGCTAAAAGTCACATCAGGGTAGATAAATCTCGCGTGGGGCGGCTTCAGTAGGTGTGGAATCCCCGCCCGCTCTTGCGCCCGAGCGAACCCTCTGCGATCAACTGCTCGATGCGATCCGGCACGCGCTCGCCGAGAGTCTGGCCGATCGCCGCGGAGACGTCCAGGCCGACCAGGTCGAGCAGCGCGAGCGGCCCCATCGGGTGCCCGGCCCCGAGCTTCATGCACGTGTCGATGCCGTCCGGGTCGACGTCCGTCTGTTCGAGCAGGCGTACGGCACTGAACAGATATGGGAACAGCAGCCTGTTCACTACGAACCCAGGCACGTCTGGGACTTGCACAGGGGTCTTCTCGAACGCGTCGCACAGCGCGAGCGCCCGTGCGCGTGTGTCGGGGGTTGCGAGGCTCGGGAAGATCAGCTCGACGAGCTGCATCTTCGCTACCGGGTTGAACACGTGCAGGCCGACGAACCGCTCCGGGCGGCCGCTCTCTTGGGCCAGTTGCTCGATCGACAGCGAAGAGGTCGTGCTCGCGAGGATCGCCTCCGGTCCGAGCACGCCATTCAACTCGGCGAGCAGGCTCGACTTGACGTCATGATCCTCGACGATCGCCTCGACCACGAAGCCGGCTCCCGTCAATGCGTCGCGATCGGTTGCGATCTGGACGTGCTCCGGGTCGACATCGGCGCCGAGGCGCGCGAGCGTACGCTCGACCGTCTGTCTTGCCCGATCCGCTGAGCTGTCAGAGCGCGCGAGCAGCACGACCGGCCCATGGTGCGCGGCGGTCGCTGCGAGGCCGCAGGCGATCGCGCCGCTGCCGACTATCGCAAGGCTCTCGCTCATCGCGACCGGCCGGTCGGGCCGGTGGGGGCGAGCTCTGGTGAGTTGGTTGACTGACTGGTCAATCTAACCTCGGTTCGGCACGGTAGAGTAGGGACAGGTGAGCCGGGCATACTTGCACAAGCCCGTTCCCGCACTCCACCAACGCCGCGCTGAGGCTTAACGAGGAGGACGTCAGTCATGAGGCAACAAGAGGGCCGCGAGGTCGTGATCGTCGAGGCTGTGCGTACGCCGATCGGCCGCGGACACAAGGAGAAGGGCTACTACAAGGACACCCATCCCAACGCGCTGCTGGGCAAGTGCTACAGCGAGGTCATCTCGCGTGCGGGCATCGACGCGGGCGAGGTCGAGGACGTGATCGCGGGCTGCGTGCAGCAATTCGGCGAGCAGGGATTCAACATCGCGCGCAACGCTTGGCTGCAGGAGGACCTGCCGATCGAGACTCCGGGCACGACCGTCGATCGCCAGTGCGGCTCGGCTCAGCAGGCGGTCAACTTCTCCGCCGCGCTGATCGCCGCGGGCGTGCACGACGCGATGATCGGTTCAGGCGTCGAGCACATGGGGCACTTCCCGTTCGCCGCCGGGATGAAGACCCAGGAGGACTTCGGGTTCGCCTTCACGCCAGAGCTGATGGCCAAGCACAACATCGTCGGTCAGGGTCTCGGCGCCGAGATGATCGCCGATCAGTGGGAGATCCCCCGCTCAGAGCTCGACGAGCTGGCCGTCCGCTCGCATCGGCTGGCCCACCAGGCGACCGAGGAGGGCCGCTTCGAGCGCGAGATCGTGCCGTTTGCGGTCAACGGCGACACGTTCGTGACCGACCAGGGCATTCGCCCCGAAACCAGCCTCGAGACGCTCTCCCAGCTCAAGCCCGCGTTCAAGCCCGACGGCAAGATCACCGCCGGCAACGCCTCCCAGATCTCCGATGGCGCTGCGGCCGTGCTGCTGATGTCGGCGGACAAGGCGAAGGCGCTTGGTCTGACCCCTCGCGCGCGGATCGTCGATCAGACGACCGTCGGTTGTGACCCGGTGAAAATGCTCGAGGGCCCGATTCCGGCGACCCGCAAAATCCTCGATCGCAACGGAATGGCGATCGGCGACATCGACCTGTTCGAGATCAACGAGGCGTTCGCGCCCGTCGTCGCGGCCTGGCGGCGCGAGCTCGACCCCGACATGGACCGCGTGAACGTCAACGGCGGCGCGATGGCGCTCGGCCATCCGCTCGGCTCGACCGGCGCGCGCCTGATCACGACGCTGCTGCACGAGCTCGAGCGCTCCGACAAGGAGATCGGCCTTGTGACGATGTGCTGCGGCGGAGGACTCGGGACCGGCACACTGATTCAGCGCGTCTGAGGGAGAGCTGAGATGGCGCGTCGGCTGGCGTGTGCGCCGTAGAGCCGTGGTTCATATGCCTTGAGAAAGCTGATGTGTTCCAAGTCGGCGCATGCGCCGACTGGCGGGGGCGCGCATGCGCGCCCCCGCGCCGCGCCGCATGCGGCGCGGCGGGCGGGGCCACATGTGGCCCCGCCTCGGGCCTGCACATGTGCAGGCCCGCCGACCGGCGCATGCGCCGGTCGGGATCAGCTCAGCTCTTATAGCCAGCCATACGACTTGGCCTCATGATTGGATGGGATTCGCGCTAACCGCCGCTTGGTCCGCCGCCGGTCCAGTTGACCGCGACCGGCGGGAGGGCCAGCAGCGCCTGCCAGGTGGCAGCTTCGGTCTTGCCGGTGGGGGCGATTCCATGCGCGGACTGAAACTGCGCGAGGTTGGCCGCGGTCGTTGCGTCGAAGATGCCGGTCGTCGCCTGGGCGGGGATTGCGCTTGCGAGATGCTCCTGCATCCACAGCACCGGGTCCCCACGGTTGCCCTGGGTCAGTTCTGTGTAGCCGGGGTTCGGGGTGACGCTGCTCAACGGCGCCAATGGTTCCGCTAGCGCGGTCCACTCGCCAGCGGGGGTTTCCTGCCAGTCCCACCACGACAGGCCGGTCGCGCCGTAGTCGACGGCCTCCTCGCGGAAGCGCACGAGTTCCGCGCCCGAGGGATGGCTGTAGGTCTGGCCGAGCGGGAAGATCGGGCGGCCGTAGACGCGGTTTGAGATGTAGGTGTTCGCGTACAGCGTGTCGACCGAGTTGCCGATGTCCCGCCAGTACATCTGGGGCGCGTTGAACTGGGCGCCGTTCGGGCCGAGGAAGACGGAGTAGGGGAAGGAGGTGTGGTCGTAGACGTAGGGAAACGACGCGAGCCCCAGCGGATAGCTGGGTCCTATCGCCGCGCGCAGGTCCGCGATGTAGGTTTGGGCCGCGCCGTAGCGCCCTTCGTATTCGCCCTCGGCGTCGATCACGAGGCAGTCCGCGCCGTTGGCGACGGCTTTGGCCCCGAGGCTTGCCTCGCCGGTGGGGTTCGTGCCGTAGACGAACTGCCAGGCGCACACGTGCAGACCGTTTGCGTGCAGCTGTGCCACCAGTTCAGGAGAGAACTGGCTCCAGTAGTTGGTCGACCCGTCCGAGCTCTTGACGAACACGGTGGTCACGTCAGCCGCGTGCGCTTGGGCGACGATCGAGGCGAGCGAGCCGCCATTGGACTGGCTCAGATACCAGATCCACATGCCTTGGCCGTTGAACGCGGTGGCCCTCGGCGCTGCCGTCACGGGCGGAGCGGAAGCAGGCGGATCTTCAGGCGCAGGCGGGTGCAGCGCGTAGCGCACGACGCTGATCGGTCCATAGGAGCTCGAATGGCGGCCGTGAGTGAGCAGCACCATGATGTTGCCCGAGTGCGCGCTCTTCGGCACGGTCACCTCCAGGCCGGCGGATCCCTTGTGCAGGTGCGCTCCCGGGGAGACGCTGCTGATGCGTGCCCGTGGCTTGGCTGGAAATGCGATCGTCATCCCCACCGCGAGCCCCTTGCCTGCGATCAGCAGGGTCCCGTGGAGGGAGACTTGATGGGGGTTCGCGCTGCAGTGACTCACCGGGATGCAATGCACGCTCGTGATCCTCACGGTGGTGACGTGTGAGCTGGCTGTGGGCTTGCTCGTGCCGGCGGCGGGTGCAGTGGCGCCTCCCGCCGTGGCCGCGGCCATCGCGGGAGCGTGCGCGAGCACGCACAGCAGCGAGATGACTGCCGCGATGAAAAAGCTCGATCGCTTGTTGGCGCCTGCGCTCGTCAAGACAACTCCCTTAGATGCGCCCGGAAAGCGGGACCGACCTTAGCCGGTATGCCCTCGCAAACCGATCGCCGGGACGGAAGTTGCGTCAGGTCGCCCAACCGTGCGGCTGTGGGTGGGCGCTTGCAGTCACCGTGCGGCTGTGGGTGGGCGCTTGCAGCCACCGCGCGGCTGTGGGTGGGCGCTTGCAGCCACCGCGCGGCTGTGGGTAGGCGCTTGCAGCCACCGCGCGCTGTGAGACGCTTGCAGCCACCGCGCGGGAGACCAGGCGCTACTCCCAGCGAAAGCCGCGCTTTGATGGCGTGGGGGCCAGCGGACTGGAGGGCAGGTCCGGTGGCGGCTCCGGGAGGTTGAAGCCCGCCGGGGCGACATCGTTGGGCGCGTCAGGGTGAAACATCGAGGCGAGGTACTGGATCTGACCGCGACCGACGCTCAGCTCCGACTGTCCGCCGCCATAGCAGTCGATGTCGTTGGCCGCGCAGTAGTCGTAGACGTCGAGCAGCGATTGCAGTCCGCCAAGGCGCGAAGGCTTGATGTTGAGCGTACGTGGCGCGAACGGCAGCGCTCGGATGTCAGCGACGGAGTGGATCGGCGCATCCCAGGTGATCCGCTCGCGGTGTGCTAGGAGGATCGGTTCGGTCTCGGGAGTCAGCTTGGGATCCTCGATCCACGCATCCGGGAATGCCTCGACGATGCGGCGATATAGCGCGGGATCGGCGGGGTTGTCGACGATCGTGCCCTCGTATTGTCCCTTCAGATCCACAGAGTCGACGGCGCCAAGCGCCACCAGGCGCGCGATGAATGTCTCGTCCCAGGATGGCGTCGGGTCGAGCTTGAAGCGCAGTGCCGGTGCGATCTCCAAGCGACGCAGCAACGGCTGCAGCGACGGCGGCTCGCCAAAGCGCAACGAAGCGACGAAGCGCAGCGGCGCGCACTGGCGCCCCAAGGCCGCATGCAGGGTCGTGTCGGCCTGGCGCAGCGCCAGGTCCAGCGCGGCGGAGTCGAACGCCCAGTTGCGATACAGGCGAAACTCGGGCCGCTCCGTGGGCTGCGGGAACAGGTCCAGTGAGCGCAGGTGCCGCGCAAACGATGCAAGCGTCCAGCGGCCCGCGAGCGGCCACAGCTCGGTGCCGGCGCGCTGCAGCGCCTCCTGGTCCTCGACGGCATAGGTGACATCCTCGCCGAGGCCATCCTCGCCGAGGCCGCGCAGCCGGATGACGGTCGTCTTGCGCACGAACTCCGCCGAAAGAGCGATCTCGTGGCCCGCTAGCTGGTATCCCTCGATCTCGACCGGCAGGTCGGCGAGCAGCTCCCAAGTGCTCGTGCGGTCAGGGCTCATGCCGGCGCCTCTCGTTCCAGTCTCGCGACAAGCTCGTCCAGGCGCAACTCCTCAAGTGCGCCAGACACGCTCTGCAGCTCGCGCGCGCACAGCTCGATCAGCGCCTTGCCTTCGCCGACCAGCTCGAGCGTCTCGTTCAGGCTGGCCTCGCCGGAGTCCAGGCGCCTGATGATCTCCTCCACGCGCGCGGATGCGGTCTCATAAGTCTGAGGCTCTGCCCCCGCGAGGGACTCGGATGTGGGTGAGGGATCGCTCATCGCTCTGTGATCTGTGCAGGGACCGTGTCGTCGGCGAATCGCAGCTTGATCGCGCCCGCGGCACGGGCGGCTGTCGCGGTGGCGATCGGCTTCCCAGTGGGCGACTCGGCGAGCGCATAGCCGCGTTCGAGTGTGCGCTGGGGGTCGTGCCCCGCGAGTGCCAGCGCTAGGCGCTGCAGCTCTTGGGGTCGACGCGTGCGACAGTCGCGCACAGTCGAGGCGGACTTGCGCTCCAATACGATCGCGCGTCGCCTGGCCAGCTCCCGCTCAGTTTGCATCCGCCGGCGCGAGCCTGCCCGAACCTCGCGCAGGCGCTGATGAAGGCGGGCGCGCTGGCGCTCGACATGAGCGGACGGGGCGCGCGAAAGCGTCGTGAGCGTTCTCGCGCGCGTGAGCACCGCTCGGCGAGCGACCTCGCGCATGCGCGAGGTCGCTGCCACAAGCTCGGTCCGGGCACGCGCGCAATCCACTCCGACGGCAGCCTCGGCGGCATGGGTGGGCGTCGAGCAGCTGATCGCCGCGACGTCGTCGAGCAGTGTCCGGTCGGTGTGATGCCCCACGGAGGCGATCACAGGCACGGCTGACAGCGCGACGGTGCGGCACAGCGACTCGTCACAGAAGCACAGCAGGTCTGCCAGTGACCCGCCCCCGCGTGCGACGATGGCCACATCCACCTCGCCGACCGCGGCAAGGTCTGTGAGCGCACGAGCGATCAGCGGAGCGGCGTGGCGATCCTGCACCGGCGCGAACCCCCACACGATCGTGCCTGCCCAGCCGCGCCGTGCCAAGCCCGCGAGGAGGTCGTCCCGCGCCTTGCCGGTCTCGCCCGTCACGACGCCGATCGTGCGCGGCAGCAGTGGCCGGGGCAGCAGCTTTTGCGGTGCGAGCAGGCCCTCGGCGTCAAGCTGTTTGCGTAACCGCTCGATCCGGGCGAGCAGATCCCCCTCGCCGGCGACCCGCAGGTCGGCGACGGAGAACGAGAAGCCGGGGGACGAGGTCGCGCTGCCCGGGTAGAAGTCGCAGCCGCCGGCCACGAGTACCTGCATGCCCTCTACGGGCGCGGATCCAGCGCGGGCAAGGATGGCTTCCCAGTCGGCCAGCCACACCGCGCACGGGATCGCGCCGGTCGCGTCGCGCAGCTCGAAGTACACCCGCGCTCGGGACGGGCGCAAGTTGACGAGCTCGCCGACGAGCTGGACGTGCGCGAACGAACGCAGCTTGGTCCGCAGGGCGCCCGCGTACTCGCCGACGCCGTATGGTCCCGGCAACTTGCTGTCAGGGATACCGCTTGGGGCTGGGACGGGCGATGGCGTCGCGGGCGTGGACACATAGCTCAGCATAGGGCTCGCCCCCGATAGGGTGGTTGATCAGTGGCCAGTAGTCATCGCAGCAAGAAACCTCGCAGTCGCGGACGTTCCCGCAAGCGCCGTCCCGCGCCGGGCGCCGCTGTCGTGGACGCGCCCCGGAAGACTCCTCCTAAGAGGCAAGAAGCCCAGCGCTCTCGCCAGCGCGAGCAACGTCCGTTCAGGGATCCGTTGTCAGTCGGAGAGCGTCCGCCGGCGCTGTGGCATCCGTGGCCGCTCTCAGAGATGCTGATCCTGATCGGGGGGATCGGCACGATCGTCGGTCTGACACGGACCAGCCACGGCGGTATCTCCAACGGCGGCCCGGTTCTGTTCGCCGGTCTGGGGGCAGTCGTGCTCGGCACGCTCGAGATCACATGGCGTGAGCACAATGCCGGGTACCGTTCGCACACGCTGATCCTGGCGCTTCTCCCCGTCGTGATCTTCCACACCGTGGTCGCCCTCGGCCTGGCTGCCGTCACCACCGTGCCGCGCTTGCTGAACGTCGGGCTCCTCGCAATCGACGCGGCAATATTCGCGATCCTGTTCAAACTGCTTCGCGCCCGCTTTCAGGACGCGCGAGCCCGGGTGATCAGCCGGCGTTGAGCGAGGGCATCGGCTGCTCCCCGGTGTCCGCCGCCTCGCCGCGAGTCTCGCCCTCCAGGCCGAGACGCTCCAGGCGTGCGATCTCGCGCTCGCCTTCCAGACGGGCGGGATGATCGGGAGGAAGGGCCGCGATCAAGCGTGCGATGCGATTGCGCAGCTGCAGCGCGAAATGAGGGGTTGAGGCGCCCATCAGCCGGCGCACATCCTCGACGCTCACCGCTTGAGTCTGCTCCTTACGCAGCAGACTCGGATCCTCTGCTTGGCTCACATCAGCTCCGGTGAGTGGCATCGAGTCCCGCGCAAGGGTGATGGTTGGACATCGTGAGGGGGTGGGTTGACATCGTGACGGGATGGTTGGGCATCGTGACGGGATGAGCTCATTCGGCGGGCAGGGTGGCAGATTCTTCGGAAGGGGCGGCGGTCGGGGAGATCTCCAACGACGCGTCGAGCTCGGCTTGCGTGGTCGCCGAGATCGCGCTTTCGCCGCCGATCAGCCAGCCGTGATTGTAGACGCCTTTGACCGGCTGTGAATGCGGTGAAGCGGGCTGGATATCACTCAGATAGGTGTTCAGCGCAGGCGGCACGGCGGCCGCGCTTTCGAGCAGCAGCAGTGGGGCGTAGTCGCCGGTAGCCGACAGGATCGCGGCGGCGGGCGCGTCGAGCGGGCGTGTCGCGCTGGCGAACGTGAGGCCATGGCCTGGTTCGCTGATCCCCCAGCCGAACGAGCCGTCGGTGAAGCGTGACACGGCGATCGCATTGCCCACGGGAGTTGCGTCTTCACCGGCGTTCGCCTCGACTCGCTTGACGGGACCGAAGCGCTGGAGCTCGGAGAGCACGCGTTCACCGATCGCGGTGGACCCGACCGTGTAGATGGCAGGTCTGCCGAGGCTCTTGAGCTCGGCGGCTGTGGCCGCGGGCACGCCGGTGGAGGTGACGAACAGGATTGGTGCTCCGCTCTCGGCGGCCAGACCAGCCGCAGGCATGGCGAGCGCAGGTGGGCCGTTCGCCGCGACGACGATCACCCGATGCGGGCTCGCGCCGCGCGCGATGCCGACGAGTTTTGCGACCGAAACCGCCAGCGAGTAGGGATCGTTCGCGGAGGTCCCCTGAGAGCGGTAGCCGGCGGGCGGCTGCACCGATGCCCCGAGCAGGATCAGCTGCACCCCGCCGAGCGCGCTTGCGCCGGTCGGGCGCAGCGCGCGCAGCGCCTGTTCGCTGGCCGGTGGCAGGCCGGCGCCTTCGGCGTACAGCAGCGGCGCGCTCAGAGGCGCGCTCGCCAGCGCGGACGCCGTGAGCGCCGCGGGCCAGTCGTGCACATCGGCGAGCACGACCGCTTGCGGGCGCGTCGAGGTGGTCAGACCCGGGTAGGCAGCACGCGCGACCGCGGCCGCGTCGGCAATCGGATTGGCTGCGCCCAGCCGCGTCGTGTTCCGCGTCGCGCCGGCGACCGTGCCCGCGCCGGTGACCTGCGCGCCCACACTGGAGTTTCCGCTACCAGACGACCGCTCTGGTGCTGACTTGCCACAACCCGTCAGCGCGACGATTGCCGTCAGCGCGACGATCATCGCCACGGCTCCGCTGGGTGCCGCTGCAAGCTGTGGGGTCCAGGAACCGCGCTGGAGAAGCATGGGCGCAGACACTAGCGCTCGTATACTCGCACGCCGTGCCCGCTTCCGAGCCTCTCTACGAGCAGGGCGATCAGCCTCCAGGCGTGCCGCCGCTCTCGCTCACAGGTGAGCGTACGTTGCCCGACGTCCCGGCGGAGAACTACTGGTTTCGTCGCCATCTCGCCGTGTATGAGTGGATCGCCGCGCGCGTTCGCGGACTGCGGGTGATCGACATGGCCTGCGGCGAGGGTTACGGCGCGAACGTGCTCGCAAGCGTGGCTGCGAAGGTCGTCGGCGTGGATGCAAACCCTGAGGCGCACGAGCACGCGCGTCTGCGCTATCCCCGCGAGAACCTGCGCTTCGCGCGGGACTTGGTGGAGAGCTTCTCCGAGCCGACCGATGCGGTCGTCTTTCTGCAGACGATCGAGCATCTCCAGGACCCGGCGGGCGTGCTCGAGCACTTTCGCTCGCTGGTCGCCTCTGCCGGGAGTGCCGGGACCGTATTCGTGTCCACGCCCAACGTCCTTACGCTCGCGCCCGCGGGCGCACCGCGCTCGGACAATCCATGGCACGTGCACGAGTACCGCTGCACCGAGTTCGAGCAGCTCTGCCGCGACACGTTCGCCTCGGTCGAGTTGCACGGGCTCTATCACGCGCGCAAGCTGCGCGTCCACGAGCTCGCGTTGCGCGTTGGCTGGGACTCGGTCCATCCCCGCTTGCGCCTGACCAAGCCCTTCTATGACCGTTTCACTCCCGCGATCGCCGCTTCGGACTTCGCGTTGCGAGCCTCTGGCGAAGCTGATCTGGACAAGGCCTTGGACTTCGTCGCGGTCTGCCGTCCGTGACCAGAGCAGAGGATCTCGTGCAGGTCGTGATCGGCTGCTCATGAGCGAAGTGTCGGTCCCGTGAGCACTGGCAAGCCGCGCGGCGCGCTTGCGATCGTGCTGCACACGCACATGCCCTATGTCGAGGGTTTCGGTACGTGGCCGTTCGGTGAGGAGTGGCTGTGGGAGGCGATCGCCGGTTGTTACCTGCCTCTGCTCGACCTGCTCGACTCGGCGAACCCGCCTGTGACGCTTTCGATCACACCGGTCCTCGCGGACCAGCTGGGCGCGCCCGGTCTCTCAGAGCGCTTTGACCGCTTCATCGACGGCACCCGTCGGTTCACTCATGCCGAGGATGCCGCCGGGCTGCGCGCGGGTGGTCACCCCGGACTTGCCGCCGAGCTGGAACGAGCATGGAGCTCGGACTACGAGCGCGCCCGCGAGCGCATGGCGGCGCGTGATGGAGATCTGCTCGGGGCGTTCGCGCCATACGCGCAATGGACGTCATCGGCGACGCACGCCGTCCTGCCGCTGCTCGCGACCGACGCAGGCGCACGTCTGCAGGTCGAAAGCGGAATCGCCTCACACCTAGCTCGCTTCGCCGGCGAGGCCGATGGTTGGAGCGGTGGCTTCTGGCTGCCCGAGTGCGCTCATGCGCCTCATCTGGAGCCGATCCTTGCCGCCGCCGGCGTGCGCAGCTCATGCGTCGAGCTCACCGCTCGATTTGGTCTCGGCGCGCGTGAGCACCTGCGGCCGTTGCGCGCCGACTGCGGTGTGGTCCTGTTCGGAATCGACCGTGCCACCGTGTCGCTCGTGTGGAGCGACTCCGGCTATCCCGCCGACGGCGTCTATCGCGACTATCACCGCCATACGACTCGCCATCACAACCCTTGGCGCAACGACGGCGATGCGTATGACCACGGATTGGCTCTGCGACGCGCACGAGAGCATGCCGCGGACTTCGTGACCAGAACCCGTGAGCGTTTGCGCCGTGACGGCGGCGGTCTGCCAGGAGGTGGGCTCGCGGTATGCGCGCTCGATACCGAGCTGCTCGGTCATTGGTGGTATGAGGGCCTCGTCTGGCTGGAGGCCGTGATCGAGGAGTGCGCCAGGCAGGACCTCGAGCTCGTGCGCCTGGACGATGCTCTGGAGCGCTTCGACCCGGCGCCGGTAACAGAGGCGCCGGTGGTAGGGGAGGCGAGCAGCTGGGGACAGAACGGTGACCTGTCGACTTGGTCGGGGCCGGCAGTCGCCGAGCTGGCGTTCTCGACACGTGCGGGCGAGCTCGAAACCCTTGCTGCCGCCACGATCGGGACGGCCGGCCCCGCAGCTGTACGTGAGTTGCTGGCATTGCAGGCAAGCGATTGGGCGTTCATGATCTCCCGCGGCCTCGCGGTTCCCTACGCCCACGAGCGCTTCGAGGGGCATCGCGCCGCCCTTTCTCGGGCGTTGGAGGATGGACCCGGAGCGAGCGAGGACGGTCTGCGGGAGTTGGCAGTCCATGCCGATCCCTCGATGCTCCTTGTGCCCTGAGGAAGGCGCGCCAGCTGGTGTCTGGTCCAGCTGGTGTCTGGTGTCGTGAGGGACTGTTAGGATCCATCGATGGGTAAATGGAGAGGGGGCAGGAGTCGCTGGGCGCTCGCCGTGTTGGTGGGCTGCATCGCGTCGCTTGTACTCACCTCGGCCGCTGCTGCGAGTATCACCGGCAGTATTTCGGGGACGGTGACCTCAGCCTGTGCCTGCGAAGATTTCTCGCCGCTGATGGGTATTGAAGTGACTGTGTATGAAGACAATGCCAAACAGATTCCCGTGGCGTTTGCCACTACTGGCGCACACGGTGAATACACAGTGGAAGGCTTGCCAGGAGGTGAATATAAGGTTGAATTCTTTGCCGGCTTTGAAATCAACCAAAACTTCCTCACGCAGTTCTACAAGAACAAGTCATCATTTGCAGAAGCCGAACCGGTCAAAGTTGTTATTGCCGAACCGGCGAAATCGGAAAAAATTGACGCGGAAATGCAGCCCGGTGGTGAGATCGAAGGCACGGTGACCGATGCGTCGACGCACAAAGTCTTGCCAAATGCTTTGGTCGTAGCGTTGGGTCCGGGCGAAGCCGTCGACGACGCCGCTATCACAGAAGCGAGCGGTCGTTACGTTATGACCGCGTTGGTGCCCGGTTCCTACAGGATCGGCTTCGCGGCCTCGGGTTACGTGACTCAGTACTACAGCAACCAACCATCCTTTGCGCTTGCCAATCTGGTGACGGCCAGTCAGGGGATCACAGTGCCGGGGATTGACGCGGCGTTGATGCCCAAGGCGCCGATCAACACCGTGGCGCCGGTCGTGTCGGGAACGCCCGCAGTGGGGCAGACGCTATCGTGCACGACCGGATCCTGGACGGGCACTCCAACGCCCACGTTCACCTATTCGTGGTTGCGCGACGGTGTTGCTATCCCCGGTGCAACAACCGACATCTATCCCGTTCAAGCCCTCGATCAGGGTAATGGCCTGACCTGCAAGATAACGGCGTCGAACAAAAGTGGCATCGTTGCCGCGCTGAGCAACACGCTGATAGTGCCCGTGCCGGTGGCTCCTGCGCCAAAGCCGGTAGTGACGCTGTCAAGCTCGGAGATCGTCGTATCCGGTAGCTCGGCTCGGGTTCCGGTCACTTGCGCGAACGCAACTTGTGCGGGAACGCTTGAACTGACCGAGCAGATCGTGACCAGGCATCACAGGGGTCATAGGACGATCACTCGCAGAGCAACATTGATCTTGGGCCGGGGCTCGTATGCGCTGGCGGCAGGGCACAGCGCCACGATCGTCGTCCATCTCACATCGATTGGGAAGAATGTTCTTGCCAAGGCGAAGCACCATCGTCTGTCCGCCAAGGTCCTGGCGTCTGTGCTCGGTGGAGCGAGGGTGCAGAAGTCGGTCGTTCTCCGCGAGGTCATACCGGCGAAGCACACCGGCAAACGCAGATAGGAAAGCAATTGGCATGCGTGTGGTGATTCATCCCCAGCGCATCGAGCGGGGAGCGTCGCGCATGCGGATGATCTGCGCGGGGGTGCCGCCGACTACAGCGTTCTCGGGTACGTGTTTCGTCACGACCGAACTGGTGCCGATAATGGAGTTATCACCGACGGTTACTCCTCGCAGGATGCAGGCGCCGTAGCCGATCCAGACGTTGTGACCGACGCGCACATCGCGCTTGTAGATGCCCTGCAGCCTGATCGGCCGCTCGACCTCTACGACTCCGTGGTCGAAGTCGATCAGCATCACCCGGTCGGCGACGATGCACTCGCGGCCGATCTCCACGTGCTGATAGGCGGAGATCGTGCACTCCTGGCCCATCACGGTCTTGGCGCCGATGCTCACCTGGCCCTCGTGCACCCTGATCTTCGAGTCGTTCCCGATCCATGCCCAGCGGCCGATCCTCAGCCGCGCGTCGCGGCCGATCTCCAGCTTCACACCCGGACATACGAAGCAGACCCCGTCGGTCTGCAGGCGCTTGCCGTGACGCAGCTTCAGCAGCGCACAGCGCGCCAGCAGCCGGGCGTAGTGGCGGTTGAGCATGTTGTTCGCGCGCATGAACCGCAGCAGCGCCAAGGGTCCGCCGTGCAGCGGCTCGGGTGCGCGGCGCAGCGCACCCGCGATCTCCTCGACGGGCGCCCGTGTGGTGGGATCGGCGAGCGACGGCTCCATCGCCGCGCATCGTAAGGGTTCGGGGAGTGGAGCCCGCGGGTTTGCCGTCAGGTTCGCCCGGCGGCGGCCCTGCGATGATTGCGCCCGCGGATGACCGATCCCACCCTCGCCCAACGCCTGCTGACTGGCGATCGCCGTGCGCTCGCGCGCGCGATCTCGCTTGTCGAGGACGACTGCCCCGAGGGGTGGGCGCTCGTTCGCGAGGTGTACCCGCATACTGGAGACGCTGCGGTCGTAGGCTTCACCGGGCCTCCCGGCGTCGGCAAGTCCACGCTGATCGGCGCGCTCACCACCGCTAGGCGCAAGGCCGGGCGTACCGTCGGCGTGCTCTCGATCGATCCCTCATCCCCGTTCACGCAGGGCGCGCTGCTTGGCGACAGGATCCGTTTGAGCGAGCACTTTCTCGACCAGGGAGTGTTCATCCGCTCGATGGCAAACCGCGGTGCGCTCGGCGGCCTCTCCGAGGCCGCCTTGCAGGCGGCGCTGCTGCTCGACGCGGCTGGGCGCGAGGACGTGTTCGTGGAGACCGTCGGCGTCGGCCAAGCTGAGATCGACATCATCGACCACGCCGACACGATCGTCCTCGTTTTGATGCCAGGCTCGGGCGACTCGATCCAGGCGCTGAAGGCCGGCGTGATGGAGATCCCCGACATCATCGTCATCAACAAGGCTGAGCACCCGCTCACCGACACGATGGTCCGCGAGATCCGCGGCGTGCTCTCGCTCGCCAACCTCGACCGCTCACCCGATGAGGTCCGCGGTAGCTGGCGCGTGCCGATCGTCAAGACTGAGGCCGCCCATGGCACGGGCGTACCCGAGCTGGTGGAGCGTCTGGATGAGCATCGCGCTCACATTCTTGCCGCCGGCCAGCTGGATGAGCGCCGCCGGCGCAACCTGCACAGCGAGGTCCTGGCGATCGCCACCGCCCGTATGCGCAGGCGTCTGGAGGATGAGCTGCGCGAGGACGCTGAGTTTCAGCGTCTGCTCGACGAGGTCGTAGCCCGGCGCCTTGACCCTGCCAGCGCCGCCGCAGCCCTACTGGAGCGGGTTGATGTGTAGGGTCCTCACCCGATGGACTATCTGAACTGGGCCGATCGCAACTGGCCGCTGTTGCAGCGGCTGATGGGCGGTCATGTCACGATCTACCGAGCCACCCACGGCCTGATCGGCCACCGCACTCCGGGTGCGCCGCCAGTACTGCTGCTCGACCATGTGGGCGCCAAGAGCGCCACTTTGCGCACAAGTCCGCTCGTGTACGTGCGCGACGGCGAGAACCTCGTGCTGATCGCCTCCAAGGGCGGTTATCCGAAGAACCCAGCCTGGTACCACAACCTCGTGGCCAACCCTGACACGACCGTCCAGGTCGGCTCACAGCGGCGTCAGGTTCACGCACGTGTGGCTGAGCCGGATGAGCGCAAGCGCCTATGGCCGCTGGTCGTTCGCGCATACAGCGGCTATGAAGCCTACCGTCGGCGCACCGAGCGGGAGATCCCGCTGGTTGTGCTCGAACCCCGCTGAGACAGCGTCAAGCCGGCCGGTAGGCCTCTTGCGGTGCGTTCGGTGGGGCTACCAGAGGTGGGCCTACCAGAGGTGGGCCTACCAGAGGTGGGTGCTTCAGCGATCGGCGTGCAGCGAGCGCGCGGTGGGCGAGCGGGCAACGGAGCGCTGGTCGGGCAAGGTGCCGATCACCCGGTCGCCGACGGTCGAGGTGACCCCGAACCAGTAGCGCTCGTTCTTGAAGTGATGCAGCCGGTGGTTGCGCCAGACCGACTTGAAGTAGCGCCCCTTCGCCCGGTAGGGGGTGTGGATCAAGAAGTGGGTCCACTCATACGCGGCGAGGATCGCACAGCTCACCGCCACGCCGGTCGTCGCATATGCCAGGCGCGGACCCCCGAGCACGAGCGCGATCGGAAATGACAGTCCCCAGTTGACCAGCGCGATCATCGGTAGGAACACGAGCACCCCGTATACCGGCAGCAGCACGCCGTTGAGCACGCCCGGGGCTTCGTGATGGGCGCGGTGCTCGCGCGCGGTCAGCATCTCCACGCGCCGGCCGCGCAGCGTGAACGGGGGCGAGTGCAGCATGTAGACGTGAATCAGCCACTCCACGAAGGGGGTCACGGCGACCAGGCCGGCGAGCATCACCAGGTCGCGCCAGCTCCAGGCTCCCTGCGCGATCCGCAGCCCGAGGGCGATCAGCACGGCGCCGAACAGGTATGGCGGCGAAGGTTGGCGCCAGAAGGCTTTGAAGCTGTCCCCGAGCGACACGGTGCCGCCGCGCTTGCTGGGGACGTCCTGCGCCGGGGCGGTACAGCGATCGTTCTCGATCGCGGTGTCCGGGTCGGTGTGGGTCTCCGTCTGGGGCATTGGCTGGGCAGCCAGTCTACGCTCCCAGCGCGCGGGCGATCACCATCTGCTGAACCTCGTCGGTGCCCTCGCCGATCGTCAGGATCTTTGCGTCGCGATACATGCGGCAGACCGGGTACTCCTCGATGAACCCGTACCCACCGTGAATCTGCACGGCCTCCTCAGCGCAACGCACGGCCAAGCGGCCCGTCTTGAGCTTCGCCTGGGCGGCTGTGAGCGTGAAGTTGCGACCGTGATCCTTCTCGCGCGCCGCCTTGTACACCAGCAGCCGCGCTGCCTCGATCTCGACTGACATGTCTGCCAGCTTTGCCTGGATCGCCTGGAACTTGGAGATCGGCTTGCCAAACGCTCTGCGCTCGCGGGCATACTTCAACGCCTCGTCCAGGGCGCCCTGCGCCAGGCCGACACCCATCGCTGCGACCCCGATGCGGCCGATGTCGAGAATGTGCAGGAATTGCTTGAACCCCTGTCCGCGTGGCCCCAGCAGGTTCTCCTCGGGGACCCTGCACTCGGTGAACGTCAGCGGGCGCGTGTCTGAGGCGTTCCAGCCCATCTTGCGATAGGGCTCGCCCTGCTCATATCCGGGCGTGCCGTTCGTGACGATTATGTTCGAGATCTCCTTGCCGGGCGCGTGTTGCTCACCGGCTGCAGACGCTTTGCCGGCTCCTGTCGCTTCACCGGTCACGGCTGTGATGCAGACCATCCCCGAGATGCTCGTTCCGGCGTTCGTGATGAACTGCTTGGCGCCGTCTATCACCCACTCGCCGTCTGTGAGACGCGCGCGCGTGCGGACGTTCCCCGCATCTGAGCCGGCCTCGGGCTCGGTCAGGCCGAACGCGCCCAGTCGTTCGCCCGAGCACAGCTTCGGCAGCCACTCGCGTTTTTGGGTCTCGTTGCCGAACAGGTACACCGGCTGTGTTCCCAACGAGGTGTGCGCGCACAAGGTGATCGCCACCGAGCTGTCCACACGCGTCAGCTCCTCCACCGCGAGCGCATATGCGAGCGTGTCTGCGCCACCTCCACCGTACTCCTCGGGAAACGGGATTCCCATCAGGTTCAGCTTCCCCAGCTTCTCCACTATCTCGTAGGGAAAGGCTTTCGTCCGATCGAGCTCCTCGGCTACGGGCGCCACCTCCCCCTCGGCGAATTCGCGGACCGTGCGCCTGATCAGGTCATGGTCGGGGGAGAGGTCGAAGTCCATCGCGCAGGCATTCTCACACCTCTCGCCTTCTAGCATGGTCACGGATGTCGAGCGCTCGTCTGATCAGCGACTTTCTGCTTACCCGCGGGCGTACCTATCGCTACGGGCCCAGTCGTTCTCAGCGGGCGGACCTGCATCTTCCGGGTGGCCTTGGACCTCGTCCCGTGATGGTCCTGATCCATGGTGGTTCTTGGCAGGCGCGCTATGGCAAGCTCTTCATGCGCGGACTGGCGAGTGATCTGCTCAGACGCGGCTGGGGAGTGTGGAACATCGAGTACCGGCGGGTCGGCAATGGTGGAGGCTGGCCGACCACGTTCGAGGATGTTGCGTTAGCGATCGACCATCTCGCCGAGCTCGAACATCCGCAGTTGGATCTCGAGCGCGTCAGCCTCCTCGGACACTCCGCCGGCGGTCACTTGGCGCTGTGGGCAGCCGGTCGGCCCAACCTGCCTGCGGGCGCGCCGGGGGCTCAGGACGGAACGCCGCGTGTGCGTCCGCGGCATGTCATCTCTCAGGCGGGTGTGGCGAATCTGTCCGGTGCCTATCGAGACTGGGGCGGTGGAGCAGCCCGGGCGCTGATGGGTGGCTCTCCGGACGAGGTTCCGGAGCGCTACGCCGCCGGTGACCCGATGCGTCTGCTGCCGTTGGAGATACCAGCGCTGATCGTCCACGGTGTCCGCGACGAGACCGTATCGGTGGAGCTCAGTCGCAGCTACGCACGCGCGGCGCAGGCGGCCGGTGGCGAGGTGGAGCTCGTGGAAATCGAGGGCGAGCCCGGTCGCCATCGCGCGCACATCGATCCCCGCGGGGAGGCATGGGCGGCGGTGGTCAGCCGTATCGAGCGCTCTGCACGTCCCGCCGTAGCGGAAAGTACCGGCGGGTAACGAGTAGGACTTCTGGGTAGGACTCCTTGAGCGGGGGAGCAGGCCAGTGCTGCGCAACTGGAAGACCCTGAAATAGTCGCGGAGACCCTGAAACAGTCGCGGGTCTGTGCGGCGTCAGCTTCTAGGAGGGTTTGGCGAAACGACTAGCGAAACTCGCCCGGTTCGGCTTGGCGTTCAGCCCACAGCAACCAGCCAACCACGATCCACGCAAGCCACACGACAGAGACGGCTGTCAAGAGGGTATCGCCGGTATCCGCCAGCGACTTCAGCAACACCGCCCCTATCAAGAGCGCGAAGAGCGCATACGTGGTGATCTGGTGCCAGCGAGGCGGACGCCAGCGTCGTGATCGTGGACGACCGCGTAAGCCAAACACTCCCGCAGCGTAGCGACTCAGGCCACGAGCGGCGCGGCTCGCACCTGAGCGAGCACACATAAGAGCGAGTTCCACACCTACGACGACCAACTGCACGGGTGGACGAATGCTCTCGGCTTCCCGGTCGTCGAGCCCCAGACGGCTCAGACCGTACTTGGTATAGAACCCGCGGGATCATGAGGTACGACGTACGGGCCACGTCAGCAATCCCGCCCCACCAAAGGGCTAGCAAGTTTCGCTAGACCCTCCTAGGCGCAGTAGGACCGGGCGAGCTCTACGAGCAGGCGCACGCCATACCCCGATGCGCCCTTGCCGACATACGCGCGGCCGAGATCCCAAGCCGAGCCGGCGATGTCCAGGTGTGCCCAGGGCGTCTCGCCGACGAAGTTCGACAGGAATGCTGCGCCCACGATCGTGCCCGCCTTGCGTGCTTCCGGGGCGTTGTCCAGGTCCCCGTAGGTGCCCTTGATCAGCTCGTCGTACTCCTCGTGCAGCGGCAGCCGCCACACGATCTCGCCCGTCCGCTCTCCGGCGGCGGAGATCTGGGCGGCGAAGTCGTCGTCGTTGCCCATCAACCCCGCATATGTCGAGCCGAGCGCGACGATCACCGCGCCGGTGAGCGTCGCCAGGTCGATGATCCGCTCCGCCCCCAGCTCGACCGCGTGGCACAGGCAGTCAGCCAGCACGAGCCGGCCCTCGGCGTCGGTGTTGTTGACCTCGATCGTTTTCCCGTTCGCCGCCGTCACGATGTCCCCCGGCTTGACCGAGCGTCCGCTCGGGAGGTTCTCCGTCGCTCCGATCACGGCCACCAGCCTCAACGGCAGATTCAGCCGGGCGATCGCCGCGACCGCCTCGATCACGGCGGCGCCACCTGACATGTCGAACTTCATCTCCGCCATTTTGGCCCCGGGCTTCAGCGAGATGCCGCCGCTGTCGAACGTGACCGCCTTGCCGACGAAGCCCAGCATGGGCGCGCCCTGGCCAGTCGGGCGGGTATCGCCCTCGGAGCGGCCGGTCGGCTCGTAACGCATGACGATCAGCGCCGGCTCCTCCTCGGAACCCTGGGCGACCGCCGTGAACGCGCCCATTCCCCGTGCGGCAATTCCGGCGCGTCCCTCCACTTCGACCGACAGTGTTTCGATCTCACCGGCCAGCCCGACTGCGTACTCAGCCAGCGCTGTCGGAGTGAGGTCGTTGGCCGGGCGATTCTGCAGGTTGCGGGCTGCGTTTGCCGCTTCGGCGACGAGCGCGGCATCGTTCACAAACGTCTCCAGCTCGCCTTTTCGGCCGTCTGCACTCTCGCTCGGAGCAGACACGATCAGACGCTCCAGCTGCTTGGGCGGAGCCTCTTCGGGCGGAGCCTCTTCGCCGGGGCGATCGCCCTGTGCGAGCGCCGCTGCCGGCGCGGACTTGTGGGTGTCGAAGCGATAGTCCGCGAGGATTGTTCCCTCCACGAACGCGGCGGCGACCTCGACTCCAACCCCGTCCGGCAGTTGCGTGCACAGCGTATGTGCGCCGATCTCCAGCGCGCGTGCGTGTGTCGCCGCCGCCAGTGCTCGGGCGCGCTCTGGCGTGAACCGTGCGCGCTCGCCCAGTCCCACGAGCAGCCAGCGCCGGCCTTTGGCGTGGGTCAGACCGAGAGCCCTCAGCGAGCGCTTGGCCTCGCCCGAGCGCAGCAGCTCGGCGAGCTCGGCCGGGGTATCTCCGGGCGGATCCTCGCGCTCGAAGACGCCCACCGCGACCGTGTCGGCATCCGTGTCCCTGCCCGCTTGTGTAGTGGCCGATACCTGCACGAGTCCGGGCACGATACCCACCTCGCTAGCATTCTCGATCTCTCGTCGTTTCCCTCGACCCTCAGGAGAGCCTCGTTCTCATGCCCAAGACCGTGATCCTCGGCGCCGCGCGTACCCCCATCGGCAAGATGGGCGGTGGCTTGTCATCGCTCGACGCGACCGCTCTCGGCGCCGCTGCAATCGAGGCTGCGTTGGAGCGTGCGGAGGTCGCCCCAGAGCAGGTCGAGCATGTCGTGATGGGCCAAGTTCTGCAAGCCGGTCAGGGTCAGATCCCCTCACGCCAAGCCCAGATCAAGGCTCACATCCCCAAGGAGGTCTCCTCGGAGACGATCAACAAGGTTTGCGCCTCCGGTCTGCGCGCGAGCGTGATCCTCGACCAGGCGATTC
The DNA here is from genome assembly GCA_963705245.1 of uncultured Solirubrobacterales bacterium. Taxonomy (GTDB): domain Bacteria; phylum Actinomycetota; class Thermoleophilia; order Solirubrobacterales; family Solirubrobacteraceae; genus Palsa-744. Next base: position 1,749,682 of record OY970062.1, read on the forward strand.
GCGCCGGCGACGTCCAGGTAGGGGTCGGGGGCGGGATGGAGTCGATGTCTCAGGCGCCCTACCTGCTGCCGGGCGCTCGGTTCGGCTTTCGCATGGGTGATGTGACCGCTCTGGACGCGATGGTCCACGACGGTCTGACCAATCCGTTTTCGGGCAAGCAGATGTTCGTCGAGGCGACTGCGATCGGAGACGAGCTTGAGATAACCCGCGCGGACCTCGATCGCTGGGCGCTGCGCTCGCACGAGCTTGCCCTGAAGGCGACGGACGAGGGACGTCTCCCCGAAGAGATCGTGTCCGTGACTGTCAAAGGTCGCAAGGGCGACACGGTCGTCGAGGTCGACGAGGGCCCTCGTCGCGATACATCGCTTGAGAAGCTCGCCAGCCTGCCGGGGCTGGTCGGCAAGGAGGGCTCGCACACCGCGGGCAACTCCCCGGGTGTCAACGATGGCGGCGGCGCGCTTGTCGTCTCCTCGGACGAGTGGGCTAGGGCCAACGGCAAGGAGGCGCTGGCTGAGATCGTCGCTCACGCGCAGAGCGCCAACGACTTCGCCTATCTCGCGACGACGCCCGCCTCCGCTGCCAAGAAGGCGCTGGAGAAGGCCGGCCTGCAGCCGGGCGACATCGACGTGTGGGAGATCAACGAGGCATTTGCCTCGGTGACGCTCAACTCGATCCGCATGCTGGGCATTGACGAGGACCGCGTCAACGTCAATGGTGGAGCCGTCGCGCTCGGCCATCCGATCGGCGCCTCGGGCGCGCGCATCCTCGGCTCGATCGTCTACGAGCTGCGCCGTCGTGGTGGTGGGCTGGGCTGCGCGGCGATTTGCTCCGGCGGCGGGCAAGGCGACGCGGTCATCATCAGGGTCTAGGACGTTCGCTGAGCGGCGCGATCTGGCGTCCTCGGTCGCTCGCGTACGTAGTACGCCACGCTCCCTGCGTCCTTGGCTCGCTTGCCCAGCGAACGTCCTAGGAGCGCAGCTTCCCCATAATTGTCACGATGACCCAACTCGACCACGAAGCAGCGCTGGGAGTTGTGAGCGAGGTCACAGGGTTGCGCGAGGCGGCGTTCTTCGACCTCGACCGTACGCTGATGGCGGGCTCGTCGGGGATCTTCTTTGCGCGTGCGGCTTTCGAGACGGGCATGATCTCGCGCCGTCGCCTCGCGCAAGACGCGTATGAGAACCTGCGCTTCCGCTTGCGCGGCTCCACTGACGATCGTGCGGATCAGGTGCGCCGGCGGGTGGGGGAGATGATCGCCGATGTGCCGGTACGCGACCTGCAGCGGCTTTCTCCACGCGTGCTGGCGGGCGTGCTTCCGCGGCTGTATCCGCAGATGCTCGAGCGTGCCTACGCCCATCAGGATGCCGGCAGGCTCGTGTACATCGTGACGGCGGCCTCTCAGGAGATGGCCGACCTGCTGGCGCATGTGCTCGCCTTCGACGGCGGTCTCGGCTCGCGCTCGGAGGTGGTGGACGGTCGCTACACCGGGCGAGCCGCGGGACCGTTCAACTACCGCGAGGGCAAGGTGCTCTCGATGCGCGAGCTGGCTGAGCGCGAGCGGATCGACCTGCATGCCTCCTACGCCTATTCGGACTCCGAGTCGGACCTGCCGATGCTGCGCGCTGTCGGACACCCGGTCGTCGTCAACCCGGACACCGACCTGCGCCGTATCGCTCTGGACGAGGGCTGGGAGATCCTGCGTCTGGACCGTCTCGGACGCCGCCTGAAGGTCCTCGCCGGGGTCGCCGGGGCCGCTGCGCTGGGTGGCCTTGGGCGGCTTATCTCAGACCACGTGGGCACGCCCGGGGCCTCGCGGGAATAATCTGCCTGCTCATGACTTCTCCCACCGCCTCTGCGCCGCCGTCTGAGACACACCGCGGCAAGATCCGCGTCGTCGTAGCCAAGCCCGGCTTGGACGGGCACGATCGCGGCGCAAAGATCATCGCCCGCGCTCTGCGCGATGCCGGCATGGAGGTGATCTACACGGGCCTGCACCAGACTCCCGAGCAGATCGTCGAGACCGTGATCCAGGAGGACGCCGACGCGATCGGACTGTCGATCCTCTCAGGCGCGCACATGACGCTCGTGCCGCGCATCGTCGAGCTGCTGCGCGCGCAGGAGATCGATGACGTGCTCGTCACCGTCGGGGGTACGATTCCCGCTGAGGACATTCCCGAGCTGAAGAGTCTCGGCGTCGCCGAGGTGTTCACGCCCGGCGCTTCGACCCAGTCGATTGTCGACTTCATCCGTTCGTCCGTGCATTGAGGATGTTCGGCGGCGACGACGATCTGCGTGCTCGGCTGTGCAGCGGTGGCAGCCTGCGGGCTTGCCATGACAGCTGCGACGGCCTGCGCGACCGTACGTCCAGCAGCGGCTCGCCGGCCGCCCCGATGTCTCGTGCTGCCAGGCAGGCTGTCCCGTAAACCCGCATTCCAGAGCCAAATACCTACCCGATTGACTAGTCAGTCAATAGAACGGGTAGGATTCTGATCACCACATCCCAAGGAGTAGCCCAAGAAATGAAGATATGCGTCCTGGTGAAGGAGGTCCCGGACGCCGCCGTCGAGAAGCGCATCGATCCCTCGACGGGGCGTATGGACCGCAGCGGGGAGAAGAACCTCAACCCGTATGACACGCACGCCATCGAGGCGGCGATGCAGATCAAAGAGGGCGGAGCCGTGCCCGTCGAGGAGATCGTCGCTGTGACGATGGGCCCCGACAGCGCCGTGCGCGCCCTGCACAAGGCTGTCTCGCTCGGAGCCGACCGTTCGGTCCATCTCTCTGACCCGGCTGTCGCCGGCTCAGACGTCGCCGCGACCGGCTATGCGCTGGCGCAGACGCTCAAGCGTGAGAACCCCGACCTGGTGCTGCTCGGCCAGCAGTCAGACGACGGCGAGTGCTACACGATCGGCGCCGTCGTGGCCGAGCATCTCGGCATGCCCTCGCTCACGCAGGTGATCAAGATGGATGTCGAGTCGCAGGCCCTGCGCTGTGAGCGCCAGGCCGAGTACGGATACGACACAGTCCAGATCAAGCTGCCCGCGGTCATCTCCGTCGGCGATGCGATCAACGAGCCGCGATATCCATCGTTGAAGGCGATCATGGGCGCTAAGAAGAAGCCGCTGGACGCCGTCACCGTCGGTGACGTCGGCATCGACTCGAGCAAAGTCGGAGGCGATAACTCCGCGGCTCAATGGACCGCTGCGAAGGCGCCACCGGCGAAGGCCGCCGGTGAGATCATCGAGGACGAGGATACCGGCGAAACCGTCGAGAAAATCGTCGCCTGGCTCGACGAGAGGAAGCTGATCTAGATGTCGAACATTCTGGTCTACGCGCTGCACTACGACGGCGCGATCAACAAGAACTCGCTCGGCGCCGTCTCCGAGGGCGCGAAGCTCGCCGCGGAGCTCGGCGGCGAGGCGCACGTGGTGATGCTCGGCGAGAACGTCCCGCAGGAGCTGGCCGCGTCCCTGGGCAACTACGGGGCGAAGAAGGTGCTCGTCGCCGAGGGCCCCGAGGGCCTGGCGCAGCCGCTGGTCGACGCGATGGCCGCGGCGATCTCCGGCGGGGGTTATAAGTACGCGCTGTTCGGCGGCGGTCTGCTCGGCTTCGAGATCGGCGCCGGCCTGGCCGCGCGGCTGGGCGCGGGCGTGGCGATGGAGGTCACGGCCGTGCGCGCCGAGGGCGGCGAGCTCGTCGCCGAGCGCCCGATCCTGGGCGATTCGGCGATCTCAGAGATCAAGTACCGCTCGGACGTCGGCATCATCATCGGCCGTCTGAACGCGTTCGAGATCAAGGAGTCCGGCGCCGGCGACGCGGTCGTGGAGCAGCTGAGCTTCGAGCTGAGCCCGCAGGCCCAGCAGGCGACGATGCTCACGCGCGGCGAACAGCGCGGCGCGGATGTCGACATCGAGGGTGCCGACATCCTCGTCGCCGGCGGTCGCGGTCTCGGCAAGGCCGAGGGCTTCCAGCTGGCCGAGGAGCTGGCCGCGGCGTTCGGCGGTAACTCGGCCGTCGCCGCCACCCGTGCGGTGGTCGACGCCGGCTGGTACCCGTATGCGGCACAGATCGGTCAGACCGGGAAGACGGTCGCACCCAAGCTGTACCTCGCTGCGGGCATATCGGGGGCGATCCAGCACAAGGTCGGGATGCAGGCCTCGGAGAACATCGTCGCGATCAACAAGGACTCAAACGCGCCGATATTCGAATTCTCCGACCTCGGGATCGTCGGCGATCTGAACAAGATTCTGCCGAAGCTCACGGAGGCCGTGAAGGCGAAGAAGGCCGGTTGAGGAACGGGCGGATGAGGGTGCTCCAGCGCACTACGAAAGGGAGCGTCGGCAATGTCATCGCATAACGGCTCGAACAACGGCAAGGTCATACCGGCGGCGTTCCCGCCGCCGGTGGACTCCCAGAAGGAGTTCGTCAAGCGCGGCCTGGACGGAGAGGATGAGCTGATCGAGGTCGGCGTTGCGATCGTCGGCGGGGGTACAGCGGGCCTCGCTTGCGCCAATCGCCTGCTGCAGCTGCTGGCCGACGATCCCGAGATGCTGGAGCGCCTCGGCGAAGTCCCGGTCGCGGTGGTCGAGAAGGCCAAGACGTGCGGCGGGCACAACCTGTCCGGCGCGGTGATGCGCCCGGGGCCGCTGGAAGAGCTGTTTCCAGACATGACCCGTGAGCAGTGGCGCGAAGAGGGGTTCGCCTACGGCGAGGTCAAGAAAGAGGCGATCTACGTCCTGCCCAACGGCAAGACCAAGCTCCGCATCCCACCGCCGCCGCCCCAGCGCAATCACGGCAACGAGGTCATCTCGGTCTCGGCGCTCGCGCGTTATCAGCAGAAGCAGGCCGAGGACGCCGGGGCATACATCCTCACCGAGACCTCGGCTACGCAGCTGATCGTCGAGGATGGCCGCGTCGTCGGCGTTCGCTCGGGAGACAAGGGCCGTGGCAAGGACGGTGAGCCGCTGGGGAACTTCGAGCCGGGCACGGACATCAAGGCCCAGGCCACGGTCCTTGCCGAGGGCTGCTGGGGCCATATCACCGGCGCGGCAATCCGCGAGTTCGACCTTGCCAAAGGACGCGAGCCGCAGGTGTGGGAGCTCGGCGTCAAGGAGGTCTGGAAGGTGCCCAAGCCGCTTGACCGCGTGATCCACACGGTCGCGGGCTGGCCGCTGAAGATACCTGCCAAGTACCACCAGATCGGCGGGTCGTGGATGTACCCGATGAAGGACGAGAAGACCGGCGAGGATCTCGTCAGCATCGGGTTTGTGCTCGACCTCGACTACGCCGACGCCACGACTTCAGCGCACGATCTGCTGCAGGAGTTCAAGACCCATCCGCTCGTACGCAAGGTGCTGGAGGGCGGAGAGCGTGTCGCTTGGGGCGCCAAGGCGCTGCCGGCCGGGGGCTACTGGGCGATGCCCAAGGTCTCGATGCCGGGTGCGGTGCTCGTCGGTGACGCCGGCGGGATGGTGAACCTTGCGTCGCTGAAGGGCGTGCACTACGCGATCAAGTCGGGCATGCTCGCGGCCGAGGCGATCTACGAGGCGCTCAAGCGGGGGGAGTCGAGCTTTGAGTCTTACGAGCAGGCCGTCGAGGACTCGATCATCGGCAAGGACCTGTGGGAACAGCGCAACACGCGCCAGCCGTTCTCCAAAGGCTTGATCAAGGGTGGTCCGATCATCAACCTGATGATCGCCACCAAGGGTCGGTTCCCGGGCGGGCGCTGGGCGCTGCACCGCAACGACGTTCAGCCGATGTTCATCGGCAAGACCAAGGACTCATATCCCAAGCCTGACGGGAAGTACACGTTCGACAAGCTCTCGTCGGTCTTCATCACGGGCAATGCCACGCGCGATGACGCCCCCAATCACATCCGCGTGCAGAAACACGTCCCGCGCGAGATCGCCGAGACGTGGCGCTGGATGTGTCCTGCGGGGGTGTATGAGATCCCCGAGGACGCTCCCGAGCACGGCGAGGTGGATGTGATCGTCAACTACACGAACTGCGTTCAGTGCGGCGCGATCACCGCCAAGGGCGGTCGGCTGACGGTGCCCGAGGGGGGCGACGGTCCCCTGTATCAGATCACCTGATCCCACCGTGGGCGGCTGGCGCATCCGTGGCTGGATGATCGCAGGTTGCCACTACTGAACTGGCGCCGGCTGAACCGACATCTGGTTAAGTAGTGTGGGTACGGGTTAATATCGTTGTGAGGAGAGAAATCTGATGCGCAGCAGAATGAGTATGTGTGTGGCACTCCTGGGCGTAAGTGCCCTTGCGTTCGCGCCCGCGGCACTGGCGGCGCCGACTGTCGTGGCCAAGGCGAAGATCGTTCCGATCAAAGGCTTTCCCGGAACGGGGAACATCCTTGGCGCGGGGGCCGCACTGCAGGTGAACGCCACCGCCACCGGCACGGAATCCGCGGGTGGCGTGATCTCCCAGCTGCGCAAGGTCGTCGTGTACCTGCCGAAGGGCATCAAGATCAACAGCAAGCAGTTCGGCACTTGCTCGGCCGCCACGCTTGAAAACAAGGGTCCTGAAGGCTGCCCGAAGAACTCGATTGCGAGCCCGGTCGGAGGCGCGGGCGTGGTCGACCCGATCGGTGGCGAACTGGTCACAGAGACCGCGACGTTGCAGGCGTTCGTCGCACCGGGCGGGGGCTTGAACTTCTATGCCAACGCCGCCGCCCCGATCTCGGCTCAGATCGTCGTTCCCGGACACTTCGAACCGGCGCCGGCGCAGTATGGCCTGAAGTTCGTCACCGAAGTTCCGCTCGTGGACTCGGTTCCCGGGGCCCCACCGGTGTCGACGACCTCGATCAACATCGCCGTGGGCGCGGCGATCAAGAAGGGCAAGAAGACCTATTACTACGGCACGGTCCCCACGAAGTGCCCGAAGGGTGGCTTCACGGGGAAGTTCGAAGCGACTTTCGAGACCGGCGAAACGGTCACCCAGACGGTCACCGTGCCTTGCCCCACCAAGTCTGTCAAGAAAGGCTAGCTCCAGCGCCTGGCAGAGCCGGCTCCATGGCGCAGGCCTGGGGTCGGCTCCGCACGCCGATAAAGTGGGCTCCCACCAAAGACCGGTGAGAAGCTCGCTCTGGCGCGGACTGCGGTCAGTGCGAAACATAGGCGTAAAAACGGTGTTACATGGATGTCATGGACTTGACCTCATCCACGACTGCCATCCACGGCCGGCGTCTGCTCGCGGCGTTTGTTTGCGGCCTGACGCTGCTGTGGATGGCTTGCGCGGGCAGTGCGCAAGCTCAGACCGCCGGCTCGAGCACCAGTCAGCCGGGCGACGGGAGCACGCCGGTCGTCTCCGCGACGCTCATGCAGTGTCTTACCACGGGCGAACCGGCTGAACGCTCGGCCACGTTCGCCGGCGAAATGGCGATGATCCCCGGCGCGGTGCGCATGACGATGCGGATTGAACTCCTGGAGCGGATGTCGGGCGAAACGAGCTATCGCACGGTCGTTGGTCCCGGACTCGGCGTGTGGCGCTCGGCGGACCCCGGGGTGAAGGTCTACAAGTACCTCAAGCAGGTCACCAACCTCTCGGGGCCGGCCGTCTATCGGGGGCTTGTCGGCTTCCGCTGGCAGGGTCCCAAGGGGCACGTCATCAAGAGCCTCGAACGGCGGACTCCTCGCTGTGCGCAGCCTGCCCCTCCTAACTCTTCCAACCCTTCCGCGGGTGCTCCGGTGAGCGCTCCGGGTGCCGCCTCGACGCCGGTGGGCGGCCCGACCTCCGGCGGTTGAGCGGATGCCAACCGACGTCGTGGCGATGGGTTTGCGAGCCGGCCGCTAGAATGGCGTGACGATGAAGGCCAAGATCCATCCCGACTACATGCAGGCCCATGTGCGCTGCACCTGTGGCAACGAGTTCCTCACGCGGGCGACGCAGGATGAGCTGCACGTCGAGGTCTGCTCCAACTGTCACCCGTTCTACACGGGTCGTCAGAAGCTGGTTGATACCGGCGGGCGCGTCGAGCGCTTCCAGCGCAGGATGGCCAGGGGCCGTCAGCGCTCGGCTCAGACCGGCAGTCCACAGGCCAACAGGGCCTCCTAGCGGGGTCCCGATGCCCTCTCGTCCGGTCGCCGGTGGGGGGGTGCGCGGCGGCGAAGGGTTGCATGCGAACGCGCTGCAGGCGCCCCCCGCAGCGCCGGCTGGCTCCCGGGTTGGTCGCGGGGCGGACGGTCGAACAGGGATCGATCTGCCGGCGAGCTCCTTACCGCTGGATGGCGCTTCCGTTGCCCCCGACGGTGAGCTGAACGCCCAGCGCGACGCCCCAGTCGGAGGTCAGGCGGTGCTGGAGGGCGTGATGATGCGCGGCGTCTCCAACTGGGCCGTCGCAGTGCGCAAGCCCACGTCCGAGCAGCTGCGCGAGCCCCATCGATCTCCCGAGGAGGCTGCTTTGGGGGAGATCGAGGTCAGTGCCTTTGCGCTCACCTCCGTCATGCAGCGTCATCGCATTCTGCGCCTGCCGATCATTCGCGGCATCGTCGCGCTCGGTGGCTCACTGGCGATCGGGTTCCGTGCGCTCGAGGTTTCCGCCAATGCCCAGCTCCCGCCCGAGGAGCTGGCCGAGGGAGACGAGGGAGATGATGGGGACGCCACGCAAGAGCCCCAGGAGATCCCCCGTGGGGTGTGGGCGGGTACGGTCGTCGTGGCTGTCTTGCTCGCGATCGTCCTGTTCTTCCTTGTGCCCGTCGGCCTGACGAGCTTGATCAAGGGTCAGCTGCACAGCTCGGTGCTGTTCTGGGTGGTTGAGGGGATCATCAGGACCGCGATCTTTCTCGGTTACATGCTGCTGCTTTCGCGCGTGCGCGATCTGCGGCGCGTGTTCGAGTACCACGGGGCCGAGCACAAGACGATCTCCTGCTTCGAGGCCGGCCTCCCGCTTACGCCTGTCAACGCTCAGCGTTTCTCCCGGCTGCATCCGCGCTGCGGCACCAGCTTCCTGCTGGTCGTGATGATCGTCGCGATCTTTGTGTTCGCCCCGATCGGCCTGCCCGCCTGGTATTGGCTCGTGCTCACGCGCATCCTCGGGGTGCCTCTGATCGCGGGGATCTCATTCGAGCTGATCAAGTTCGCCGGACGCAACCGTCGCCGGCGCTGGGTGCGCGCGGTCATGTGGCCTGGTCTGAAGCTGCAGCTGCTCACCACGCGCGAGCCCGACCTCGACCAGCTGGCGGTCGCGATCGCCGCGCTCGACGCGGTGCTGGAGCGCGAGACGCCCGGTGCGCTGTCGGCCGCCGATCTGGTTGGTGTGGAGGTCGTAGCCTGAGGCTGGCTCTCCGGACTCTGCTAGCCGGTCCTGTCCGACCGCGCCTAGACTCAGGCCATGATCGAAGACCTTGTCGCACAGATCGAGACGCGCTTCGCGGAGCTCGGCATGCAGATGACCGACCCCGAGGTGATCTCCGACCGGGAACGCTACGCCCAGGCCGGCCGTGCCTACCGCCAGCTCGAGCCCGCCGCCGGGCTGGCTGCGGAATGGCGGCGCGCGCGCGACGATGCCGCCGGTGCGCAGGAGCTGATCTCCGAAGACGGCGAGGATGCCGAGCTGCGCGAGCTGTTGAACGGCGCGCGTGAGCGTATCGACCAGCTGGAGGATGAGATTCGCCTGGCGATGATCGAGCGTGATCCGAACGACGACCACAACGTGATCGTCGAGATTCAGGGTGGCGCCGGCGGCGACGAGGCGGCGCTATGGGCGGGCGACCTGTTTCGGATGCTGAGCCGCTACGCCGAGCGCCTCGGTTTCGCTACCGAGTCGATGGATATCGGCGAGGGCAAGTACACGTTCGCGATCAAAGGCGACGGCGCGTACTCGGTGTTCAAGTTCGAGGGTGGCACCCATCGCGTGCAGCGTGTCCCCGAGACCGAGTCTCAAGGACGCATCCACACCTCGACCGCGACGGTGGCCGTTCTGCCCGAGGCGGAGGAGGTGGACGTCGAGGTGGATCTCAACGATCTGCAGATCGACGTCTACCGCTCGTCGGGGCCCGGTGGACAGTCGGTCAACACGACCGATTCGGCCGTGCGTATCACGCACAAGCCTTCGGGGATCGTCGTTTCGATGCAGGACGAGAAGTCCCAGCTGCAGAACCGTGAGAAGGCGCTGCGCGTGCTGCGCGCGCGGCTGTACGAGCGCGCGCTGGCAGAGCAGCAGGCCGAGCTCGCCGCCGACCGCCGCTCGCAGGTCGGTACGGGTGACCGCGCCGAGAAGATCCGCACCTACAACTTTGGTGAGCGCCGAGTCACCGACCATCGCATCAAGCTCACTGTCCACAATCTCGACCAGGTCCTCGAGGGTCAGCTCGACGAGCTCACGGCTGGATTGCAGGCCGATGAGAAGCGTCTTCGGTTGCAGGCCCAGACCACGGCTTCGTGAACGGCGCCACCCCGGTCCGTGACGCGCTCGACGGGGCGATCACGGCGATTGCGGCCTCGGGCTGCGACACGCCGCGGCTGGATGCCGAAATCCTGTTCGCGCACGTGCTCGGCGTCTCGCGCGAGCGTCTGCTGACCGACCGCGACCTCGTTGTGAGCGGACCCGACGTGCGGGCGGTGCAGGACGCCGTGCGCCGACGGGCGATACAGCGTGAGCCCGTCGCCTACATCACCGGCGCCCGTGGCTTTCGTCACCTGCAGCTGACGGTCGATTCCCGCGCGCTGATACCGCGTCCGGAGACTGAGCTGCTGGTCGAGCTCGCGGTCGCGCTGCTGGCGCCCGAAGCGCATGTGCTCGACGTCGGCACCGGCAGCGGCGCGGTCGCGCTGGCGCTGGCGGATGAGCGCCGCGATCTGTGTATCAGCGCCAGCGACATCAGCGAGGACTCGCTTGCGCTCGCACGAGCCAACGGCGAACGACTTGAGCTGGAGGTCAGCTGGCTGCACGCCGACCTGCTCGCGGGTGTGCCCGATGCGTTCGACGCGATTCTCTCCAACCCCCCATACGTAGCCGAGACCGAACGCGCCTTGTTGGCGCCGGAGATCCTGCGCCACGAGCCGGCTGGTGCTCTGTTCGCCGGACCGGATGGTCTGGCGAGCATCCGTGTGCTGCTCGACCAGGTGAGCGAACGTGAGCGGGTACGGCTGATCGCACTCGAGATCGGCGCCGGGCAGGCAGATCCAGTGGTGGAGATGATGCGCGCCGCGGGCTTTGAGTCGGTGCGCTCCGAGCGCGACCTCGCCGGGATCGAGCGCGTCGTCGTGGGCAGCAGGTGAGTCGAGCAGTGACGAAAACGGAGGTCGATGCGCTGCGCGCATGTCTCGCCGGTGCCGGAGTCGTGGTGTTTCCCGCCGATACCGTCTACGGGCTCGGCTGCGATCCCGACAGTGAGCCTGCGATGAAGCGGCTGTATGAGCTGAAGGGACGTCCCGCGTCGCGCCCCGCGGCCGTCATGTTTTTCGAGCTGGAATCGGCACTGCGCTCGCTGCCGGAGCTGAAGCCGCGCGAGCATGCGGCGCTGCGAGCACTGCTGCCGGGGCCGTTGACGTTGCTGCTGCCCAACCGCCTTCGGCGCTATCCGCTTGCCTGCGGGCCGAGCGCCGCTGAGTCCGACACACTCGGCCTGCGAGTTCCATTGCTGGCGGATCGTCTTGCGCCGCTGCGTGCGTTGCAGAGTCCACTGCTGCAATCCAGTGCCAACCTCTCGGGTGGACCGGAGGCGCGGCGTCTGGCCGACGTGCCCGCAGCGATTCGCACCGGAGCCGATCTGACCCTCGACGGCGGCGAGCTGCCAGGCTTGGCCTCGACCGTGCTCGACCTGCGCGACTATGAGCGGTCCGGCGCGTGGCACATAGTGCGCCCCGGCCCGCTCGGACAGTCCGAGATTGAGCGAGTGCTTCTCCCCTGCTAGCCTCGGCGGTACGCCGTCGCGACTGGCGCTTGGGTGGAATCGACCACCGGGGAGCGACGGATCGACGCGCCGCGCGCCTGGGCATCAGATAGTCCTCGTCCGCCAAAGGAGAGCGCCATCATGTCCGAGTCACGCCCCGACGACCTCGCCCCCGACTACTTCGACCGCCCGCTCGAGGAGGTCGACCCCGAGGTCGCCGCCGCGCTGCACGGCGAGCTCGCGCGCCAGCAGGACACGCTGGAGATGATCGCCTCCGAGAACTTCGTCCCGAGAGCCGTCCTCGAATGCCAGGGATCGGTGCTGACGAACAAGTACGCCGAGGGCTACCCCGGCCGGCGCTACTACGGCGGATGCGAGTGGGTTGATATTTCCGAGCAGCTGGCGATCGATCGCGCACGAGCACTGTTCGGCGCCGAGCACGCCAATGTTCAGCCCCACTCCGGGGCACAGGCGAACACCGCCGTCTACCACGCGTTGCTGACGCCGGGCGACACGATCATGGGATTGTCTCTGGCGCACGGAGGTCACCTCACACACGGAATGAAAATCAACGTGTCCGGGCGCCTCTACGACATCGCCGCCTACGAGGTCGACCGCGAGAGCGGCCTGATCGACATGGACGAGGTCGAGCGCATCGCGCGCGAGCGCCGGCCGAAGCTGTTGCTCGCCGGCTGGTCGGCGTATCCGCGCCAGCTGGACTTCGCGCGCTTTCGTGAGATCGCCGATGAGGTCGGGGCGCTGCTGATGGTCGACATGGCCCACTTCGCCGGGCTTGTCGCCGCGGGGCTGCATCCCAACCCGGTCCAGTACGGCGCCGATGTCGTCACCACCACGACTCATAAGACCCTCGGCGGTCCGCGCGCCGGGATCATCCTGTGCAAGACCGAGTATGCAAAGAAGATCGACTCCGCCGTCTTTCCCGGGCAGCAGGGCGGGCCGCTGGAGCACGTGATCGCGGGCAAGGCCGTGGCGCTGAAGATCGCCGCGAGCGAGCTGTTCGCAGAGCGCCAGCGGCGCACGGTCTCAGGCGCGCAGACACTGGCCGAGCAGCTGCTCAGCGCGAGCGATGAGTACAGCGACAGCGACGGCGAGGGCCTGAACGTGCTCACGGGCGGGACCGACGTGCATCTGGTGCTCGTGGATCTGCGTGAGCTGCGCAGGCCCGAGCTGAGTGGTCGTCAGGCCGAGGACCGGCTGCACGAGATCGGAATCACGGTCAATCGCAACGCCGTCCCCTTCGACCCGCGTCCCCCGATGGAGGCCTCCGGCCTGCGCATCGGCACTCCCGCCCTGGCAACGCGGGGCCTGCAGGATGAGGACTTCGCCGAGGTTGGCGCGATCATCGCCCAGGCTCTGCTCGACGTCGACTTTGCCACGAGCGCGCCGGCGCTGTCTCAGCGTGTGCAGGCGATCGTCGCGCGCTACCCGCTGTACGAGAGTCTGTCCGCGGCCGCACCCGCGTAGGCGCGCCCGCGCGCACACATATCTGCGGGGTCTCCGCGTCCGCACCCGCGTAGGCGCACCCTGCGGGGCACATACCTGCAGGGCACATATGACCACGGGGCGTGCGATGCTGTGCGCAGTCGATGGCGCATCCGACCCCACTCGACGCGCTCTACGCCTTTTTGGTTGCCGCGGCCGTGACCGCGCTGCTGACGCCGGTCACGATGCGGATCGCTCGGGCGGTCGGCGCGATCGACGAACCACGCGAGCGCGGCCTGTCCGAGCGCCCGACACCGTTGCTCGGGGGGTTGGCGATCTTCGCCGGAGTGCTGGTCGCGATGCTGATCTGGTTGCCGGGCGGCTACTACGAAGAGCGTCATCTGTGGCAAGGCGTGCTGATCGCCGCGGCTCTGATCACGCTCGTGGGCGCGCTCGACGATCGCTTCGACCTGCCGCCTGTGGTCAAGCTCGCCGGGCAGGTTCTGGCGGCGGTGATCGTCGTGCACTATGGGGTCGCGGTGAAAGCGATCACGCTGCCGTTCGCAGGCAAACTGGCCTTTCCCAACGCCGGTGTGACAAATGCCGGACCCGTGCTCACCGTGATCGGGCTCGTCGCGATGATGAACGTGGTCAACTTCTCCGACGGCGTCGACGGTCTGGCAGCGGGCGTATGCGCGATCATCGCCGCCGCGATGGCGGTGATCGCCTTCGATCTGGGCCGTCAACAGCCGGGAGTGCTCGCCGCGCTCACGGCCGGTGCGGCGCTCGGCTTTTTGATCTACAACTTCCCGCCTGCGTCGAGCTTCATGGGCGATTGCGGCGCGAACCTCCTGGGTCTGCTGATGGGGGTGATCACGGTCGAGGCCGCGGTGAAGACGACGGCCGTCGTCTCGTTCGTGTTGCCCCTGATCCTGCTCGCCGTGCCGTTCCTGGACACGACGTTCGTGGTGCTCAAGCGGCTGAAGTACCGCCGCCCGATCTATGAGTCCGACAGCGAGCACTTCCACCATCGGATGGCTCGGATCGGCTTCTCCAACAGGCGCACGATCGCCTATCTGTATGCGTGGACGCTGCTGCTCGCCGGGCTCGCGCTGGCGCTGCGATTCGTCCCCTACAGCGATCATCATGGCCACCTGCACACCGGCTGGACACTCGTGATGGTCGCGCTCGTGCTGGTCGTCGCGGCGGCGAGTGTGTATCTGGTGTACGTGCTGGAGATCTTCAAGTTTCGCCGCCTGGATGCGATCCGTCTGCGCCGGTTGCGCCCGGAAGCCTCCATCGCAGAGATCGAACGGAACGTGGTGCAGGATTTCGAGACGGGTGAGTTTCAGACCGTCTCAGCGCCCCAGCGCGCCGACGTGCCCGTGGCGGGGTTCGGTGTGGACCGCGGGCGCGCTGAGCAAGGGATCGGCGAGCGGCAGGTGGATCAAGATCGCGTAGGCGCAGAGGATGAGAGCGGCGGCGCGCAGGCGCCGATCGCCGCAGACCGCGGCTAGCGGCAGCGGCCAGATCGCGTACCACGGCAGCAGCCACGCAGTGGACAGCAGCAGCGCCAATGTTGTCCAACCGGCGGCCGCGCGCCAGTCCATCCCGCGTGCGGTACGCCACAGCATGAGCGCCAGTACGAGGACGAACGCGATCACGAAGCAGTGCCGCCACCAGCTCGGCGTGCCGTGCAGCCCGAACAGACGCGCCGTCTCGGCAGGGATGCTGTGGACCGCGACGAGCTGCTGCTGCTCGCCGACGGCATCGAGAAACCCGAGCGCATGAGAGCCGAACCCGATCAGCCCGACGGCCGCCACCAGCGCGAGACCGACCACGGCCGCGATGGCGACACGTGTGCGCTCACGCCAGCTCTGCGGGGCGAGCACAAGGAACGGCAGCACGATGCCCGCCGTGACCTTGATGCCCACACCCGCGGCCAGCGCCAGCGCGCCCGAGCGATAGCGTGGGGAGGCGCCCGCGGTGAGCGCGAGTGCGCCCGCGAGGCAGGCGAGCACAAGCGTGTCGTTGTGGGCGCCGCCGACTGCCAGCACCAGCATGACTGGGTTCAGGCCAAGGAATGCCGCAGCGAAACGCCGCGAGCGTCCAAGCGCGCCGGCCGCGCGAGCGGTCAGCGCGACCGCGGCGAGGCTCCCCGCGACAGCAGCTGTCTTCAACGCCCACAGCCCCCCCGCCAGTCCCAGCGGCGCGGTCACATAGCTTGAGAGCGTGAACAGCGGTCCGTAGGGCGAGTTTTGAAACGGCCATCCGATGAACGGGTAGATCGGATCGATGGGCGTTTCGAACACGACGTGGGTGTATGGGTCCAGGCCGTGCAGCACGCCCATGCGAGCAAACGCGAGGTAGCCGAACACGTCCTGAGAGATCAGCGGCGGCCCGAGCGCCAAGATCACGTTTGCCGCGAGGATCGTCGCCGCGATGCTCCGCAACGACAGTGCCTTTGCTTGCGCCGCCGCCAGGACCGCTGCGTATCCGGCGCACATGATCAGCGTGAGCGCCTGAAAGCTTCCCGACGTGATGGTGCCGATGCCGAGGCCGTGCAACGGTCCGGCCAGCCAGCCCGGCCAGCCGCCGGTACGGGCCGGCACGTACTGTGAGGGGCCGCTTGCCGCGCCGGCGCTGATCAGCAGGACGCTGGCCAGGATGCCGAGCAAGCCGAGCGCTCCGAGCACGACCAGGACTCGCGAGGGTCGGCGTTGAGTCGAGGCGGGGCTCTCTCTCTCTGCGTCGACAGACCGCCATCCGGCGGCCCGGGCATCGGCGGGTATCGGAGTCACAGCCTCGATACGCCCATTGTTACGTCTACCCGGTCTGCAAGCATCCTGTGCGCCCGATACCCTGTGCTAGCTGACTCACGCTTGCCGGGGGGCATTCGTCCGTGGCACGCGTTCGAGCAGGACCGTCCGCCACGTGGGCGAAGAAGATCTTTCACGCATTTATGCGACGTCGCCACCGCAAATCGAGCTCCCGTCGCGCGAACGGGCCAAACGACCCGCGTCGCGTGCTGATCCTGTCCGCCGACGTGGGCGAGGGTCACGCCGCGGCGGCCCGTGCGCTGTCACGCCAGATCGAGGACTCCGGGCAGCCGTCCGAGGTGATCGTCATCGACGGGCTCGCCGCGATGGGACGCCTGCTGCAGCCGGTCGTCGAGGACGGATACCGGGTGCAGCTGAAGTTCATGCCGTGGACATATACGGTCGTGTACTGGCTGCTGGAGCGTGTCGCGCCGATTCGCTGGGCGGCGCGACGGCTGCTTTGCCTGTTTGGCTCGCGTCCCCTGGCGCGCGCGATCGCCTCGCACGACCCCGACGTGGTCGTCTCCACCTATCCGGCTGTGACGGTCGTGCTTGCGCGCCTGCGGCGCACCGGCGCGGTGCAGTGTCCGGCGGTGGCGACGATCACCGACCTGACCGGCCTGTTCTTTTGGGCGCAGCCGGGTATCGACATGCACCTCGTGATGTACGGGGAGTCGATGAGCCCGGTCGAGCGGATCGCCGGCCGAGGCAGCGCGCAGCTGGTGAGCCCGCTGATCTCAAGCGAGTTTCTGAAGCCGCGCTGCCCGGTGCAGTCCCGCCGCGCGCTTGGTCTGCCGGATGAGGGCCGGATGGTGGTCGTATCCGGTGGGGGTTGGGGGGTAGGCGACGTCACGGGTGCAGTGCAGGAGCTGTTGGGTATGCCTGAGGTGAGCAGCATCGTCTGCCTGGCGGGGCGCAACGAGCAATTGCGCGAGCGGCTGAGCAGCGGTTTCGCGGATCGAGAGCGCGTGCATGTGTATGGATTCACCGAAGAGATGCCGCAACTGCTGGCGGCCGCCGACGTGCTCGTGCACTCCACTGGTGGTGTCACTTGCCTGGAGGCGAAGGCTGCCGGCACGCCTGTGGTCTCCTACGGACTGCCCGTCGGGCATGCGCGGCTGAACACACGCGCGATGGCCGATTTGAACCTGTTGCGGCTTGCTGATGACACGAGCGAGCTGCGCGAGCATGTGCTGGCCGCTTTCGCCGAAGCTTCCCCTGCTGTCCCGCTCGTCGAGCAGGCGGTTCCCCAGGCTGCGTCCGTTGTGCACGCCGATCTCGGCGCGCCGCAGGTGGAGGCGGCCGACCTCGTGCTCGATGCGCCCCGGCGCGTGATCCCGATCCCGCTGTGGCGACTGCGGTTGGCGGCGTTCGTCACCCCGCTGGTGCTGGTGCTGGGGATGGGCATGTGGACGATGTCGACCGACGAGGTGACGGTCCTGGCAGCGAAGATTTTGCATGTGCGCCCGCTCACGCAGGTCAAGACCGACCAGCCGGATGTCAGCGTGATCGTGCGCGTGCCTGTGCGCTCGCAGCCGCTGGTCGCCGCTGAGCTCGCGGGTCGGAGCATTCATGTCTCGTTCGCGGACGAAGGCAAAGTGCCGGCGCCCGCGACGATCGCCAGGGTGCGGGCTCTCGGCGACGAACTGCTGCCGGCGATCGCCGACTCGGGCCCACTGCTGCGTTGGGTGAAAGCGCGCGGCACGTTGCGCGCGCAGGAGCGTGCACTGGGGTTGCGTCATCACTTCTACTTCCTGCAGCCCCGCGGTGGGCTGACCGTCGGTCAGCTCTTGCTCGCGCGCACGACCGGCGCCAAACCCGTGAGCGGCGCGCTGCGCCTGAGCGCGACCTCCGCGCTCCCTCAACGTCCGGCGCGCGCCGGTGAAGTGCTGGTGGTGACGCTCGACGGGTCCTCCGCCTCGGTGACGGGACTGGAGCGGATCGTCTCGGCGCTTGGCTCGGACGAGCTGGGTGTCGAGCCGCTTTCATGGCTGATCGGCTCACCTCCCATCAAGGCGAGCAGCAGTGGCGATCGTACGAGCACCGCGGCGCCGGTCACGAGCAGCGCGAGCGAGAGCCCGAGCGGGATGCCGTCCAGCGGGGTGTCCGAGAAACGCTCGCCAAACAGCAGCGGCGCTAGCGTGACCGGCACGATCGTCTGAGTCACGAAGACGACGGGCGCCACCTGAATCGCCGGACGAGACTGCAAAGAGCTCGACTCGCTGAGCACGCCGACGGCAGAAGCGGCGGCCGTCGCCAGACCCCAGACGCCAGCGACGACGATATATCCATGAGACAGGTCATCTGAGGCAAGCTTGGTCGCGATGCCACTCCAACCGAAGGCAAGCCCGGCGCAGATGATCGTCACGGATGCTGGTGAGCGGCGGATGACGCGCAGCAGGTAGGGCAGGAGGCTCGCCAAGGCAAGTCCGAGCAGCACGAGCGCGATCGTCAGGTGCTCGGAGGTATGGCTCGTGCTGCGCGGTGGCGCGCACAGACCCGCCCCGATCACGCCGACCACGATCGCCGTCATCGCGATGTGCTCGTGGCGACCGGCGTGCTCACCCAGCATCCGCTGTCCCAGGAACACCAGCACGAGCAGACCGGCGGCGAGCGCGGGCTGCACGACGACCAGCGGCGCCAGCAGCAGTGCGAGCACCTGCAGCGGCCAGCCGATGATCGACAGGCCCGTGCCGAGCATCCAGCGCCCGCGCCTGACGAGTCCCCAGACCAGCGCCAGACGCAGGTGCTCTGCTTGGGGCGCCTCCTTGGCATCCATCGCCTGGAGAGCGATCCCTAGGCTGTAGAAGACGGACGCGCCAACTGCGGCCCCGATGCCCAGCACAAGATCGACCATGTCCACCGACGATCATCGCACTCACGGCCGCTCGACCGCGGGCATGGGCGTGCTGGCCGGGTTGATCATGGGCAGCTACCTGTTGCCCGGCCTCAGCTTTTACTGGCCGACGCTGCGCGGCCTGCTTGGCGTGGAGGATCGCACGGCGAGCGGGCACGGTTACGCACTTACCTTTGACGACGGACCCCACGCACAGGGTACCCCGGCGATACTCGAGATCCTTGCCGCCGCCGAGGTTCAGGCGACGTTCTTCCTGGTCGGTGAGCAGGTCCGGCGCAACCCGGCGCTGGCGGAAGAGATCGCCGCTGCCGGCCATGTGATTGGCCTGCACTGCGACCGTCATCGCAACTTGCTGCGCCTGGCGCCGTGGCAGGTACGATCGGACATCGCGCGCGCACAGGACACGATCGAGGGTGTGACCGGCCGTGCGATTGGCCTGTACCGCCCGCCATACGGTGCGCTCAACGCGGCGGCGCTGCGACTGGCGCACGGGCACGACTGGCGCACACTGCTGTGGAGCCACTGGGGCAAGGATTGGCAGGCGCAGGCAACACCAGAGTCGATCTCCGCGCGTGTGACTGACGGTGCCGGTGAGGGCTCGGTGCTGCTGTTGCACGACGCGGATGACTACTCGGCACGTGATTCCTGGCGGCGTACGGCAGGGGCGTTGCCGCGTGTGCTGGACACGCTCGCACAGCGTGGCCTGCAGCCGGTCGCCCCCTGACTTCGGGCTTGACCGCGGGCCCGGTAGATAAGATCGAGGGCTTGTCCAGCGCCGTTTCGACCGACACCGACGGCTTCACCGCCGCAGCAGTGAAGCCACTCCCGGCGGTCCAGCCGATGCCCGACATCCCGGGTGAGCAGGCGCCGCGCTCTGGTACCGCGCACCTGCCTGCGGCGCCTGCCCAGGTAACGCGCCGGGGCGCCACGGACCTGCGGGACTCACATGCTCAGGTAACCCGTCCGCGCTGGTGGACCGAGGTGCTGGTGATCGTATGGTTGTGCTGGGTGTATGACGCGATCACGAACTTCGCCCCGCTGCGATTGCACGTCGCTCTCAACCACGCTGAAAGCGTGCTGGCGCTGGAGCGCTCGCTGGGAATCGACCCGGAGCTCGGGCTCGACCGCTGGCTGGCCGCCCACCACACGCTCGGACTGCTCGTGTCCGACTACTACGACAACGCTCACTTCATCGTCACGCTGGGCCTGCTTGGCTGGTTGTGGTGGCGCAGAGCCGACCTGTACAGGCCGCTGCGCAACACCCTCGTGCTGGTGAACGTGATCGCCTTCGCGGTCTTCTGGCTGTATCCGGTGGCGCCGCCGCGCATGCTCACGGGAGATGGCTTCAGCGATGTCGTTGCCTCGACACATGCGTTTGGCTCGTGGCACACCGGCGCACTGGCATCGTCTGCGAACCAGCTGGCGGCGATGCCTTCGCTGCACATGGCTTGGGCGGCATGGTGCGCGGTCGCGCTGTGGCGGCTGTCGAGCAGCATCTGGGTGCGCGGGCTGGCGTTGTTGTATCCGTGCATGACGGCGATCGCGGTCCTGGCGACGGGAAATCACTACCTGCTGGACATCTTCGCGGGCCTGCTGACGCTCGTCTTGGCGCTGTGGATCGAGCGAGTCTTTCCTCGCAAAATCGGGCGAACCGCTCCAGCGGGTGTCACAAGCTTGTTACGAAGTCCCAGACCAGGTAGACTGGATGGGTCACCACAGACGGTCGCAGGGCGCCGAGAGCGCCCTGAGGATCATCTTCCGGCGCAATAAGGCGCACGGACGTTTGCGTCTGTAGGGTGGCCCAACCAGATGCCAGATTTCGAGGTCAACGAAGGATACATCGAGGCCGGCCGTCGCCGTGCCGATTCCCCCCTGTCCGAGCGTCGCGCCTCCGCGGACGGTCTCGTCGGGCAAGACGGCCGTGGCGCGACGGCCGGACGTGCGCTCGGGGAGAGCGTCGAGGGATCCCAGCCCGCGCAGGGTTCCCAGGCCGGGCAGGGATTTCAGGCCGCGAAGGGGTCTCAGGCCGGGCAGGGCCCCCAGGCTGGTGGAGACCTGCGCCGGATGCCTGAGGAAACGCCGATCGTCCGTCGCACCAGGCATCTCGCGGAGGGTCATTTCTCTCTGGACGAGGCCGTATCCGGGCGGCGTGTGGGCGTGAGGCTCATCGCGCGCCGGCGGCGACTCGCGCGACGTGCCTGCCCGTACGGCTGGCATGTGCATGTGCTGGGAACGCCGCCGCGTCATCGCCGGCGTCTGTGGACCATGTGCCACAGACGAGCACCTGGATCGTCAAGCTGACGT
Source organism: uncultured Solirubrobacterales bacterium (assembly GCA_963705245.1). GTDB lineage: Bacteria > Actinomycetota > Thermoleophilia > Solirubrobacterales > Solirubrobacteraceae > Palsa-744. The sequence goes on from OY970062.1 coordinate 1,770,951, forward strand.
GGTCACCCTCCGCTATCTCGACGTGTGCCTGGTGCTCGCGACGGCTCCGTTTGTGCTCGTTGGGGATCTCCCGATCGCCGGCTACTTGATCGGCGCCGGTGCATGGCTGCTGACGCGCGTTGGCACGGTCTTCGTGCACGGACGCGCGCGCCAAGTCGGCGACGTGAAGCTCAGGGCTGGCCTGCAGGTCGCGGGCATGATGGGGCGCGTCTGGCTCGTCGCGCTGGCCGTGATCCTCGCCCGCGTGTGGGGAGGTCGGGACGATGGGATCATGGCGGCCGCGCTCGTGCTGGCGGCGTTCACCGTGTACTTCGTGATGTCGTTCGTCACGCGTGAGGGTCCGCTGCAGGGACGGCCGAGCCCGTCATGAGCGACGTCAAGCAACTGAGGCCCGTCATGAGCGACGTCAAGCAAGGTTCCCTCCCGACCGAGAACGGCGCCGGCGGGGCCATCAGCGCACCCGAGGACGGATCTCGACGGAAGCTCAGCACGAAGCAGACGCTTCTGGCGCTGGCGGGCGTGTGGCTGGGCGGTGTGGTCGTGCTGGCGGTGATCTACGGGGTTCATGGCACACGCAACACGAGCTTCGAACCGCAGAACGAGTTCAAGCTCGACAACTGGGTGCACCTCGGGATCTTCTCGATCAACAAGGCAGTTCTCTATCTGGTGTTGGCCGCGCTAGCCACCTGTGTGAGCATGATCTACATCGCGCGGCGCATGCAGCAGCGTCCGAACAAGGTCCAGGCTGCCGTCGAGCTGCTGTATGAACTGATGCACGACAACATCACCGGCAGCAGCATGGACGAGAAGATGGCCGCCAAGTGGTTTCCGTTCATCGGCACGCTGTTCCTGTTCATCATGTTCGCCAACTTGATCGGCTACATCCCGCTGCCGACCAACACCGAGCATGAGATCACCGTGTTCGGCCTGGAAATACCCTCCTTCTCGTTGTATGCGGCCACGGCCAACCTGTCGATTCCGCTGGCGCTGGCGCTGGTCGTGTTCGTCTCCTACACCGTCGAAGGCGTGCGCGCCAAGGGCCCGATCGGTTACCTGAAAGGACTTGTCCCCGGTGGCGTCACCGGCGGGATGGCCGTTGCGATTTTCTTCCTCGAGGTGCTCTCGAACCTGATGCGCATCCTGTCGCTGACGATTCGTCTGTTCGCCAACATCCTGGCCGGCCACTTGATCATCCTGTTCATGGCGGGCGCGCTCGCCGTGATCCTGGGCATCTCCGCGCTGGGCTGGTTCACGATCCCGTTTGGCATCGCGCTGTTTGCTTTCGAGGTTGGCCTGGTGGCCGCTCTGCAGGCGTTCATCTTTGCCACTCTCACCGCTATCTACCTTGGCGGCGCAGTCGCCGAGGAACACTAGTGTCATGAGGACACGAGGGGCAAGCGGGGAAATACCCCTCAAAACCCGATTCATTCTTCAACGAACCCTAAGGAGCCAATAGTCGTGCACATAGCTTTGATCACCCTTCTGGCGACCGCCACCGAAGAAACCGCCAAGGCCGGCAAGTCGATCGGCCTCGGTGTCGGTGGTGGTCTCGGCGCTGTCGGCGCCGGTGTCGGCATCGGCATCATCTTCGGCAAGGCGATCGAGGCGATCACCCGCCAGCCGGAGATGCGCGACGAGATCACGCAGCTGCAGTGGTTGGGCTTTGCCCTGACGGAGGCTTGCTTCTTCTACGGTCTCGTGGCGGGCCTGCTGGCCGCGTTCATCGTCTAGGTCATGCCGCTGCTCGCGTCAAACGGAAGCTTTTTGATCAAGCCTGGCATCGGCTTGATGGTGTGGACGCTGCTCGTGTTCGGCCTCACGATGGTGCTGCTCTCGCGGCTCGCCTTCCCGCGCATCTCAGAGGCGCTGGAACGGCGCAAGCGGGGCATCGAAGAATCGATCGACACGGCTGAGCGTACGCGTGTCGAAGCCGACGAGCTGCTCGCCGAATATCGCGAGCGATTGAAGGAGGCCAGGGCGCAGGCCGAAGAGATCGTCCAGCGGGCGCGCCAGACGGCCGACTCACACGAGCACGAGTCCAAAGAGCGTGGTCAGGAGATCCTCGCCGAGGCCGCCAAGCGCGCCGAGCGTGACATCGAAGCGGCCACCAAACGGGCGCTCGAGGACATTCGCAAAGAGGTCGCCGACTTGACGATCATGGCCACGGAGAAGGTCACACGCAAGACGCTCGACGCGAACGACCAGAAGCGGCTGGTCGAGGAGGCGCTGGGCGAGCTGGACTTCTCGAGCATCTCGTCCACTGCTTCCAACAACTGATGGAGGAGCTTGCCGAGGTATATGCGCGCTCGCTGTTCGAGGTCGCCCGCGAGCAGAGCAAGCTGGACGAGCTGCGTGAGCAGCTCGGGCAGTTTGCGGACGCGCTCGATTCCAACCGCGAGCTCGCCGTGTTCTTCTTCTCCCCGTACTTCTCCACGCAAGAGAAGCAGGACGCGCTGGATCGCATCCTCGATGGCGCCGACGAGGTGTTCGTGAACTTCCTCAAGCTGTTGATCGAGAATCACCGGATGCCGGTCATCTTTCGCGTACGCCAGCAGTTCGAGCAGATGTGGGAGCGCGAGAATCAGCTGCTGCCCGTCGAGATCACCAGCGCGATCGAGCTCGACCAGGCGACCACCGAGAGCCTGGGCCGACGGATCGGCGAGCGCGCCGGACGTAAGGTCAGGTTGGTCGCACAGGTCGACCCGGACATCCTCGGGGGCATCGTGCTGAGAGTGGGTAACTCGATTCTCGACGCCTCAATTCGCAACCGACTGGAGCAGCTGCGCAGGCACGTTGCCCAAGGAGCCTCTTAGGAAAAGACATGCAGATCAATCCCGACGAGATCACAAGCATTCTGAAGAGCCGCATCGAGGGCCTCGACGGCGGCAGCGCTGAGCTGACCGAGGTCGGCACCGTACTGTCGGTCGCCGACGGCATCGCGCGCCTGCATGGCCTGGAGAACTGCATGTCCTTCGAGCTGCTCGAGCTGCCGCACGGCGTCACCGGCCTCGCGCTGAACCTCGAGTCCGACAACGTCGGCGCCGTGCTGTTCGGCGAGTGGGAGCACATCTCCGAGGGCGACACCGTCAAGCGCACAGGTCGTCTGCTGGACATCCCCGTCGGCGAGGGGCTGCTCGGGCGGATCGTCGATCCGCTCGGACGCCCGCTCGACGGCAAGGGCGACATCGACTTTTCAGAGCGCCGCCCCGCGGAGTTCAAGGCGCCCGGAGTCGTCCAGCGCCAGCCGGTCAAGGAACCGATGCAGATCGGCCTGAAGGCGATCGACGCGATGATCCCGATCGGCCGTGGCCAGCGGGAGCTGATCATCGGCGACCGCCAGACGGGCAAGACCGCGATCGCGATCGACGCGATCATCAACAACAAGGACACGGGCGTCGTGTCGGTGTACGTGGCGATCGGTCAGCGTATGGCGACGGTCGTGGCGCTCGCGCAGACGCTCGACGAACATAACGCGCTGGAGAACACGATCATCGTCGCCGCGCCCGCCGACGAGGCGGCGCCGATCAAGTTCATGGCGCCCTACGCAGGGTGCGCGATGGGCGAGCACTTCCTCTACAACGGCAAGCACGCTCTGGTCGTCTATGACGATCTGACCAAGCATGCCTACGCCTACCGGCAGATGTCGCTGCTGCTGCGTCGCCCGCCGGGTCGTGAGGCCTATCCCGGGGATGTCTTCTACCTGCACTCGCGCTTGCTCGAGCGTGCGGTCAAGCTCAACGACGACCTCGGCGGCGGCTCACTGACGGCGCTGCCGGTGATCGAGACGCAGGCCGGCGACGTCTCCGCATACATTCCCACGAACGTGATCTCGATCACCGACGGGCAGATCTTCCTGGAGTCCAAGCTGTTCAACTCCGGTGTGCGGCCCGCGATCAACGTCGGCATCTCCGTGTCTCGCGTCGGGGGCAACGCGCAGATCGGCCCGATGAAGAAGGTCGCCGGGCGGATCAAGCTCGAGCTCTCCCAGTTCCGCGATCTCGAGGCCTTTGCGCAGTTCGGCTCAGACCTCGACGCCGACACGCAGAAAACGCTCGCGCGCGGCGAGCGGCTCGTCAAGACGCTCAACCAGCACGAGCGCGAGCCGCTTGCGGTCGAGGATCAGGTCGTCCAGATCTACGCTGCCACCAACGGCTTTCTCGATCGCCTGAACGTCGAGCGCGTGGGCGAGTTCCTGGCCGAGCTGACCGAACGGATGCACTCCCAGCATGGCGGCGTGCGCGAGAAGATCGCCGGCGGCGATTGGTCTGAGGATACGCAGAAGGCCGTGCGCGAGGCGGTCGACGCGTTTGCCGCAGACTTCGGCTATGACCTCGACGAGGAGGGCTTGGCGCTGGATGACGATGCGCCGCTGAAGAGCGCTCAGGCCGGCGAGCAGCAGGATGTCTCGCGCGAGCGGGAGCCGCAACCGGCCTAGGAGGGCCGAGCCGCTAACGCCATGGCATCTCAGCGCGACGTCAAGAACCGGATCTCCTCGGTCAAGAACATCCAGAAGATCACCCGGGCGATGGAGATGGTCGCTGCCGCTCGCCTGCGTCGGGCCGAGCAGCGGATCGCGGCGCTGCGTCCCTATGCCGACGCGCTGCGCCGGATGACGCGCCAAGCGGCCCAGGCCGCCGGGGCCGAGGCGTCGCGGCTGCCGCTGCTCTCAGCGCACGAGTCCACCGACAACGTCGGGCTGCTGCTGATCACCGGCGACCGCGGGCTCGCGGGAGGCTTCAACTCGCAGATCATTCGAGCCGGGGTTCGCATCTCCGATGAGTACGGTGAGGAAAACCTGCAGACCGCTTGGTATGCGACCGGACGGCGTGGTGTCTCGTCGCTGACGTTTCGCGGACGGGAGCTGGACGGCAGCTACACGGGCTTTGCGGACAAACCGGCGTATGCCGACGCACGCTCGATCGCCGACGACCTGATCACCGGCTACATCGACGGGCGGCTGGATCGCGTGGAGATCGTCTACAACGCCTATATCTCTCCGCTCACCCAACAGGTCACTCGCGAGACCCTGCTGCCTCTGACGGCGGCCACGATTGCCGGCGAGCACAACGGCGAGCACAACGGCGAGGGTGACTCGGCGGCGGGCGAGTCCGCGCAGGCGAGCCAGAGCGGCGGGCCACGGGCGCTGGTCGACTACGAGCCCGATCCCGAAGAGATACTCAAGCGGTTGGTGCCAGACTATGTCGAGATCTCGATCTACCGAGCGCTCGTGGAGTCGACCGCGGGCTTCTTCGGGGCCCAGATGACGGCGATGCGCAGCGCATCCGAGAACGCGGGCGAGATCATCACCGACTTGACGCTGCAGATGAACCGCGCCCGCCAGGCCGAGATAACGCAGGAGATCATGGAGGTTGTGGCGGGAGCCGAGGGTCTGGTGTGACGTGACGTGACGTGAGGTGAAGGGATGTGCACTTCAAAAAAAAGAGTTGGTGCGCAATCGTAGTGCGGTATATACGTAAGTTAGACGTCATCCAGATAAATAAAGACGAGAGAATTCAAATTATTGCAATCAAGATACCATCGTATAACGCAAGAAAAAATAGACAACACAAAACCATCCGCCTTCACAACGTGTATGTAACCTCTGCAACGTGCATGTAGATACATAAGAAGACACGACGGGCCAGTTTCGTCGAAATCGAGGGGAAGACCTCTTCCAAACCGTCGTCTGGCCGCATCTGTCATCTGTCATGTGTCATGCGTCATGTGTCATGCGACTACGAGCTTTGAACAGACAAACAGGAGATTGAGAAGACTGATGTCACCAAGCACGACAATGGATCCATCCGACGCGCCCGAGCGCGCGGACGCAGGCGCGGAGTCGAGTGGCGGCGCGAGCACGAAGCCGAACGTCGGGCGCATCGAGGAGATCCAGGGCGTCGTGATCGAGGCGGTGTTCCCCGACAGGCTGCCCGAGATCAACCACGCGATCACGATCGCGCGCCCTGCGGCGGCGGCCGACGAGGAGGCGCCCGGCATCAGCACCGAGGCGGGCGGGGAGACGCTCGTGTGCGAGGTTCAGCAGCACCTCGGCGACGACCGCGTCCGCGCGGTCGCGATGGACACGACCGATGGTCTCGCGCGCGGGCTGCAGGTGTTCGACACCGGAGCGCCGATCACCGTGCCCGTCGGCGAGGCGACGCTCGGGCGGATATTCAACCTGCTCGGCGAGCCGATCGACCTTGGCGAGCCGCTGCCGAAGGACACGCCGCGGCGCGGCATCCACCAGGATGCGCCGCGCGTCGAGGACCTGACGCCGACGACCGAGATGTTCGAGACCGGCATCAAGGTGATCGATCTGCTGGCGCCCTACGCCAAGGGCGGCAAGGTCGGGCTGTTCGGTGGCGCCGGCGTCGGCAAGACCGTGCTGATCCAGGAGCTGATCCACAACCTCGCCAAGGAGCACGGCGGGCTGTCGGCGTTCTGCGGCGTGGGCGAGCGCTCGCGCGAGGGCAACGACCTGTGGCTGGAGATGAAGGAGTCGGGCGTGCTGGACAAGACGATGCTCGTGTTCGGCCAGATGAACGAGCCGCCCGGAGCGCGCATGCGCGTGGCGCTCTCAGGCCTGACGATGGCCGAATACTTCCGTGACCAGGGCCAGGACGTGCTGCTGTTCGTGGACAACATCTTCCGTTTCGTGCAGGCCGGCTCGGAGGTCTCGGCGCTGCTCGGGCGGATGCCCTCCCAGGTCGGCTACCAGCCGACGCTCGAGACCGAGATGGGCCAGCTGCAGGAGCGCATCACCTCGACCAAGAACGGCTCGGTCACTTCGATCCAGGCGATCTACGTGCCGGCCGACGATTACACCGATCCGGCTCCGGCCTCGGTGTTCGCCCACCTCAACGCCACGACTGCCCTCTCGCGGGCGATCTCCGAAAAAGGCATCTATCCGGCCGTCGACCCGCTGGACTCGACCTCGACGATCCTCAAGGCCGACATCCTCGGCGAGGATCACTTCCGCGTCGCCAACGAAGTCAAGGAGATCCTGCAGCGCTACAAGGAGCTCCAGGACATCATTGCGATCCTGGGCATCGACGAGCTCTCCGACGAGGACAAGCTGACGGTGCAGCGCGCGCGCAAGATCGAGCGCTTCCTCTCCCAGCCGTTCTTCGTCGCCGAAGAGTTCACCGGCACGGCCGGTGCGTACGTGCCGATCGCCGAGACGATTCGCGGCTTCGAAGAGATCATCCAGGGCAAGCACGACGAGGTGCCCGAGAGCGCGTTCTTCCTGAAGGGCACGATCGATGAGGTTGTCGAGGCGGCGAAGAAGGACTAGAGGTACGCGTCGTGAGAAATACGCTTCTGAAAGCTGATGGAACGGGGGCGCGCATGCGCGCCCCCGCGGGCGGGCGCATGCGCCCGCCCGGATCACGGTGCATGCACCGTGATCAACTGATACCTGACGGCGACGACATCGCAAAGGTGTCGTAGTGGCGCGTACGACCTTCCCAGTCGAAGTCCTCACACCCGAGGGCGAGGTGTTCTCCGAGGAGGTGGAGATGCTCTCCACGCGCACGTCGGTGGGCTCGATCGGCGTGCTCGCTAATCACGAGCCCGTGCTGGCGATGCTCGAACCGACCGAGCTGCGGCTGTATCGCTCGGACGCGGACGTCGTGCGCTTTGCGCAGGCCGAGGGTTACCTGCAGTTCGCCGAGAATCGCGCGCTCGTGCTCGTCGAGGAAGCGATCTCACCGCAGCAGCTCGACCGCCAGAAGTTCGAGTCCCGCCTCTCCGAGGCGCGCGCGGCCGCCGAGCGCGCTGAGGAGGGCACCGAGCAGCAGGCCCGCGCGCAGCGCGACATACGCCGTTACGAGGCATTCCTCGCGGTCGAGCAATAGTGCGTCGATGACGCGTCGGGATGACGCGTCGGGATGGCGATGCGAGCTGGATACATCGCCGCCTGCGCTCAGCGGCTAGCCTGTCCCGCCTGTGAGGACGTCTTATGAGCACTGAGCGAGAGCCGGTCGGGGTTATCGGCACCGGATACGTGGGGTTGGTGACCGCCGCGGGGTTCGCCGAGCTCGGCAGCGAGGTGTGGTGCGTGGACATCGATGCCGAGAAGATCGAGCGGTTGCGCCGCGGCGAGGTGCCGATCTACGAGCCCGGGCTGGAGCAGCTGCTGGCGGGAAACAAGGAGCGGCTGCACTTCTCCACCGACCTGAGCGGAGCGCTCGAGCACACGCGCCTGCTGTTCGTCGCCGTCGGCACGCCACCGACTCACTCCGGCGACGCGGACCTCTCGGCGGTGCACCAGGTCGTCGACTCGATGCCTGGGAGTGACGGGCATGCGCTGGTGATGAAGTCGACGGTTCCGTGCGGGACGGGAGCGAGCATCAAGCGGATCTTTCGCGACGAAGGCAAGGCTGCGTTCAGCTACGTCTCCTGCCCTGAGTTCCTGAAGGAGGGCTCGGCCGTCAAGGACTTCTTGAACCCGGACAGGGTCGTGATCGGCGACGACGGCGACTGGGCGGGTGAGGCCGTAGCCGGGTTGTACGAGCCGTTCGACGCGCCGCTGGTGCGCACTGACATCGCCAGCGCCGAGATGATCAAGCTCGCCGCAAACGCGTTCCTGGCGACGAAGATCTCGTTCATCAACGAGATCGCGAACGTCTGCGAGGAGGTCGGCGCAGATGTGGTCGAAGTCGCGCGCGGGATGGGCTTGGATGCGCGGATCGGCCCGAAGTTCCTGCAGGCCGGGCTCGGGTATGGCGGCAGCTGCTTCACGAAGGACGTGAGCGCGCTGAAGCTGCTCGCGGGCAATTCCGGCTACCACTTCCAGCTGCTGAACGCGGTGATCGAGGTCAACGAGCTGCAGAAGCGACGTGTCGTATCCAAGCTGCAGCGCCATCTCGGAGAGCTCGCCGGCAAGCGCGTGGCCCTGCTGGGACTCGCGTTCAAGCCGAACACGGACGACATGCGTGGGGCGTCCTCGCTGGTGCTGGCGGCGCGCCTGCAGGCGGAGGGGGCGCACGTGCGAGCATTCGACCCGATCGCCGAGGCGGAGGCGCGCGAGCTGATGCCTCAGCTCGATTACGCCCCGGGCGCCCTTGACGCGGTCATCGATGCAGACGCCGTAGTGTTGGTGACCGAGTGGGCCGAGTTCATAAAGTTGGATTGGAGCGAGGTGGCGCGAGCGATGCGCGGAACCGTCGTGATCGACGGGCGCAATGCGCTCGACGCCGGCGTGATCGGAGGCGCAGGGCTGACCTACGAAGGAATCGGCAGGGGAGCAGCGGGCGTCAGCTGATGCGAGTCGACGGGGACCTCAGCTGATGCAGGCCGTCATCCTTGTGGGGGGTGAGGGTACGCGTCTGCGTCCGCTCACCTCGACCGTGCCCAAGCCGGTCGTGCCGCTCGTGGACAGGCCGTTCATCGCGTTCATGCTCGAGTGGCTGCAAGGACATGGGATCGACGATGTGATCATGTCCTGCGGGTTTCTGGCGACGAGCGTGCGCAACGTGCTCGGCGACGGCTCGGGGATGGGCATCAAGCTGCGGTTTGTCGAGGAGCCCGACCCGCGCGGGACGGCCGGAGCGTTGAAGTACGCCGAGCGGCTGCTGGACGAGCGGTTTCTGATGCTCAACGGCGACGTGCTCACCGACATCGACCTGACCGGCCAGATCGCCCAGCACGAGCGCACCGGCGCGAAGGCGACCCTCGCGCTCGCGCCCGTCACCGACCCGAGCGCGTACGGGCTGGTGCACCTGCACGAGGACCGCTCGGTGAAGGACTTCGTGGAGAAGCCGAGCCCCGACCGGATCGACACGAACCTGATCAGCGCGGGCGCATACGTGCTGGAGCGCGAGATCCTGCAGCTCGTCCCGGCGGATCGCAACGTCTCGATCGAGCGCGAGGTCTGGCCGCACCTGATCGGGGCCGGGCTGTACGGGTTCCCGGCCGATGCCTACTGGCTGGACATCGGCACGCCCGAGCGCTACCTGCAGGGCACGTTCGACATCATCGAGGGCAATGTCGACACAGCCGTGCGGGCACGCTTGGGAGACAGCTGGCTCGCGATCGCGCAGGGCGCTCAGATCCACGGCCGGGCGATTCCTCCAGCGGTGATCGAGCGCGGCGCGCACGTCGCCCCCGGCGCGCACGTCGGCAGTCTGGTCGTGCTCGGGGAGAACGTGCGCGTCGGGCCCGGCAGCACCGTCGAGCGCTCGGTCATCCTCAGCGGCGCGGAGATCGGCTCGGGCTGCACGCTGCGCGACTGCATCGTCGCGGCCGGATGTCGCGTGGGCGATGGCAGCCGCATCGAAGGCGGGGCGGTCCTCGGCGAGGGGGTGACCGTGGGGGCGGACAACACGATCGCCCGCGGTGCGCGTATCTTCCCGGGCGTGACTTTGCCCGACGGAGCAATCAAGTTCTGATGAGCACTCCCCCGACCACCCAGGACACGGACGCGATCGCGCGGGCGCAGACGGAGGCGATCGCGCAGGTGCAGTCGCTCTCGCGCGAGGCGATCGCACGCGTGGACGTCTCGGGTCAGCTGGAGGACGTGCTCGCCCTGCCCGAGCACCTGCGCGACGCGGCATGGCGCGTGGAGTCGGCGATCATGCAGGGCTGGGACACAGCTGCTGGACTGGTCGTCGCGGGGATGGGTGGCTCGGCGATCGGCGGCGCGCTGGCGCGCGCCGCGCTGGGAGACCACGCTTCGCGGCCGATCTTCGTGACTCGCGCCTACGGGCTGCCGCCGTGGACGACGCCGGACACGATGGTGCTGTGTGCGAGCTACTCCGGGGATACCGAGGAGACGCTCGCCTGTTATGAGTCCGCGGGCGCGCTCGGGGCGCAGCGCACGGTCGTTACGACGGGGGGACGCCTGGCGGAGATGGCGCGCGCGGACGGCGTGCCCGTGATCCCGCTGCCCGGTGGCTTTCAGCCGCGCGCGGCTGTCGCCTACATGACGGTCGCTGCGCTCGAGGTCGCGGCGCTCTGCGGGGCCGGTCCGCGACTGACCTCGGAGATCGACGTGGCCGCCTCTCATACGGAGCAGCTCGTGGCGGAGTGGGGTCCCGACGCGGGCGAGGACTCGCTCGCGAAGACCGTAGCCCGCGGCCTCTACGGCGCGATCCCTGTCGTCGCCGGCGCCGGACTGACCACCCCGATCGCCTACCGCTGGAAGACGCAGATCAACGAGAACTCGAAGCTGCCGTGCTTCATGCACGAACTGCCCGAGCTCGACCACAACGAGATCGTCGGCTGGGAAGGCGCCGGGGACTTGAACCCGCCCGCCCGGTTCGCGGCCGTGTTCCTCGACGACTCCGACGCCCATCCGCGCGTGAAGGAGCGGATGGGGCTGACCGAGCAGCTGATCGCTCCCCACGCCGCCGCGAGCTTCCGCTTGGAGACGCGTGGTGAGACGACGATCGAGCGCATCATCTCGCTGGTGCTGCTGGGCGACCTCGTGTCGATCTACCTCGCTGCGCTGCGTGGCGTCGATCCCGGGCCAGTGAAGGCGATCGACGACCTGAAGGCAGCGCTCAAGCAGCGCTAGGCCGGCCGGAGGGTGTGATACCTTCGAGGCCGGTCGAGGAGCGCTGCGACGGGCACGATCCGCCACGCTCGGCCTTCCTCTGCAGCAAGGGCGCTCACCTGACCAGCCAGGAGGCTCCGTCATGTCAGCAATGACCGCTACCGCCCTCACTACGGACACCGACACCGACACCGACTTCAAGGTCGCCGATCTGTCGCTTGCCGACTTCGGCCGCAAGGAGATCGTGCTCGCCGAGCACGAGATGCCCGGCCTGATGTCGATCCGCCGCGAGTACGCTGCGTCGCAGCCGCTCAAGGGCGCGCGCATCACCGGCTCGCTGCACATGACCATCCAGACAGCCGTGCTGATCGAGACGCTCACAGCGCTCGGCGCCGAGGTTCGCTGGTGCAGCTGCAACATCTTCTCGACGCAGGACCACGCCGCGGCTGCCATCGCCGTCGGTCGGGACGGCACGCCCGAGGACCCGCGCGGCGTTCCCGTGTTCGCCTGGAAGGGCGAGACGCTCGAGGAGTACTGGTGGTGCACCGAGCAGGCGCTGCGTTGGCCCGAGGACGAGGATGGCTCGACCGGGCCGAATATGATCCTCGACGACGGCGGCGATGCGACGCTGCTCGTGCACAAGGGCACCGAGTACGAGCAGGCCGGCGCCGTGCCCGACCCGGCGACCGCCGAGTCCGAGGAGCACGAGGTCATCCTCAACACGCTCACGCGCACGCTCGCCGAAGACCCGCAGCGCTGGACGCGCGTGGGGCAGGGCATCAAAGGCGTGACCGAGGAGACGACGACCGGCGTGCACCGCCTGTACGAGATGGTCGAGTCAGGCGAGCTGCTGTTCCCCGCGATCAACGTCAACGACTCCGTGACGAAGTCGAAGTTCGACAACCTCTACGGCTGCCGCCACTCGCTGATCGACGGCATCAACCGCGCGACCGACGTGATGATCGGCGGCAAGGTCGCCGTTATCTGCGGCTTCGGCGACGTCGGTAAGGGCTGTGCGGAATCGCTGCGTGGCCAGGGCGCCCGCGTTGTGATCACCGAGATCGACCCGATCTGCGCGCTGCAGGCCGCGATGCAGGGCTATGAGGTCAAGAGGCTGCAAGACGTCGTGGAGAGCGCGGACATCTTCATCACCACGACGGGCAACAAGGACATCATCACCGCCGCGGACATGGAGCGCATGAAGCATCAGGCGATCGTCGGCAACATCGGGCACTTCGACAACGAGATCGACATTGCCGGCCTCACGCGAATTCCCGGCATCGAGCGCGTCAACATCAAGCCCCAGGTCGACAAGTGGGTCTTCGCAGACGGCCACGCGGTCATCATGCTCTCCGAGGGCCGCCTGCTGAACCTCGGTAACGCCACCGGCCACCCGAGCTTCGTGATGAGCAACTCGTTCTCCAACCAGACGATCGCCCAGATCGAGCTGTTCACGAAGAACGACGAGTATGAGAAGCGGGTCTATGTGCTGCCTAAGCACCTCGACGAGAAGGTCGCGCGGCTGCACCTCGACGCGCTCGGCGTGAAGCTGACCAAGCTCTCCGACGAGCAGGCCGCCTACATCGGCGTGCCCGTCGAGGGTCCTTACAAGCCAGACCACTACCGGTACTAGCCAAGGGGGGTCGCTGGGCGGCGCGAATCTGGCGTCCTCGGTCGCTCATGTGCAGAGCACACGACGCTCCCTGCCGTTCTTCACCGATCGGAGATCGACGGGATCTCCGATCGGCCAGCATGCCCAGCGACCCCTGGCGGCGCAGTGTCAAGACAAGCTGAAAGGATGCCCACGCGATGAGAGCGATGGTTTTGGCAGCCGGTCTCGGGACCCGGCTGCGCCCGTTGACGTATGAGATCAGCAAGCCGATGGTCCCCGTGCTCGATCGGCCGGTGATGGCGCACATCCTCGACCTGCTCGACCGGCACTCCTTCGATCAGACGGTCGCGAACCTGCACTACTTTCCCGACTCGATTCGCGAGCACTTCGGCGAGCGTCTGACCTATCGCTACGAGCCGGAGCTGCTTGGCACCGCGGGAGGCGTGCGCGCGTGTGCGGAGTTCTTCGGTGAGGACTCGTTTCTCGTGATCTCCGGCGATGCGCTCACCGACATCGATCTGGGGGCGCTCGCGGCGCGCCACCGTGAGGCGGGCGGGGTCGCGACGCTGGCTGTCAAGAAGGTGCCGGACACGCGCGAGTTCGGTGTCGTGCTGCACGATCGCGAGGGGCGGATCACCGGCTTTCAGGAGAAGCCTGCACCCGAGGAGGCGCTGTCGGATCTCGGCAACTGCGGCATTTACGTGTTCTCACCGGAGATCTTCGACTACTTTCCCGAGCGCCCGTTCGTGGACTGGGCGAAAGACGTGTTCCCCGCGCTCCTCGCCAGCGACGTGCCGTTTCACATCCATGAGGTGCACGAGTACTGGAATGACGTCGGCTCGCTCGGCGAGCTGCGCCAAGGCACGTTCGATGCCCTGCGGGGAGAGCTGCGCCTGGAGGTCGAGGGCGACGAGGTCGCTCCGGGCGTGGTCGTGGCAGGTGGATATGAGTTGCCCGCGGACGCCGAGGTGCAAGGGCCCGTCTGGATCGGACGCGATGTGCGGATCGGTGCGGGCGTGCGCCTGATCGGCCCTGTCGTGCTCGGGGATGGCGCGAGGGTCGGCGAGCACGCGCAGCTGCGCGAGACGATCGTCTTTCCCGGCACCGAGGTGGCGGGGAAGTCGATCCTGATCGGCGCGATCTCAGCTCACGCGGGCATCCTGCAGAGCTTGCCCCCGCGCGGAAGATAAAAGAGAGCCCGCCAATGGCGGGCTCTCGATTGGCGTTCGAGCCAGGCTGGCTCGAACGACCCCTCCGGCTCCGATCCTAGGCCGATCGGTTGGAGGGTCCCGCCAGATCGGACCCTCCGTGGTGGGAGTGCTCCTTCGCAGACAACTGTATCAGACCCGAGTGACGTGATCGTAGGACAAACGTCATCTTTAAGTTAGTGTTTGAAGCCGGGGAGCCCGGCCTGAGCTCCTTAACACGGAAAGGCCCGTCGAAACGAGCCTTTCCGCGGAAAGTGAGGCATATGACAATTGTCATAGTAGCAGGGCTCCGCGATGATGTCAACTTTCTTCAGACTGTTCCGTAGCGCTCGCGCCTGATCTGCTCGCGCTCGGACTCGCCTAGCATCCTCACGAACAGCACGACGAGCGCTGTGCCCATCACCAACGACTGCTCGACGGCCATGATCAGCCCCGCGATCGATTGATCTTCGAGGGCGGAGAAGCCCCATACGCGGGCGTGGTGGACGTAGTAGGAGTAGAGCGCGACCGGCGCGAACGCCAGGCCCATGCCGAGCGCTCCGACGAACAGCTTGGTCGAGACCATGTACACGACGGGACCCAACCCGCCGAGGCGCATACGAGCGCGGATGGGAGACAGCAGGTGCCACCAGTACAGCGAGCCGGCGATCAAGAAGCTCGTGTGCTCGAGCACGTGCACGACCGGGTGGCGCAGCGCGAGGTCGTACGCGGCGGGCACGTGCCACGTCCAGATCACTCCCACGTAGAGCACGACCGCGAACGCGGGGTGCGCCAGCGGGCCGGCCTGGCGCTCCAGGTCGCGCACGGTCCGCGTGATCGGGCGCAGGATCACCTTCGTGAAGCCGAGGATCGCGAGGATCGGGACGAGGTCGAGCAGCAGCATGTGCTGGACCATGTGCATGAAGAACAGCTGGTCGGCGAGCGCGTCCACGGGCGAGACGAGCGCGATCAGGGTGATCAGCAGCGAGCCGGCAAAGCAGCACAGCCGCCACACGGGCGCGTCGGCGCCGGGACGGGCCGAGGTCGCGCGCACGCGTCGCCAGCGCGTGAGGTAGGCGCCGCCGACCAGCGCGACGCCGATCAGGACGCCGGGCGCCGCCGACCAGGCCAGGTTGGGGTTTGCGACGGTGGAGAGGATCGTCATCGATTGTCCCATCATCCGTGAGATCAACCATGGACATCCGCTGGCGAGCGGCGTAGCATCGGAGGCAGCGTCATCCACATCGACCGAAGGAGCCTGTGATGCAGATCGACATCAAGGGTCGTAACGTTCCGGTCACCGACGAGTTGCGCGCGCGTATGGAGCGCCGGTTGCGCAAGGTTTCGCGCCAGGTCTCCGAGTTCGCCCGCTTGGAGGTCGAGATCTTCGAGGAGCGAAATCCCTCGATCGCCGACTGCGAGGTCGCCGAGGCGACGCTCTACTTGAAGGGCGTGACACTGCGCGCGCGCGACGCCTCGCCCGAGATGGATCATTCGCTGAAGCTCGTCGTCGAGGAGCTTGCGCGCCAGGTAAAGCGCCACCGTGACAAACGCAGGCATCGTCGCGAGGCGCGCGCGGCCGCCGTCAAGGCCGCGCTGCCCCGCGTGGACGGGTCAGAGGTCGGCCAGCAGCCCGCGGGCTGAGCGGGGTCCGCGGTCGCTCACGGAGCCGGCTTCAATCGCTAACCTGAGGGATGTGTCCCCATCCCTGCTCGATCGTGCGCTGAACGCGGGCGAGGCGAAGAAGTTCAAGTCCTACCAGAAGCGCGTCGCGCTGATCAACGCGTTCGAGGGAGAGCTCGAACATGACTCCGACGCGGAGCTGCGCGAGCGGATGGACGCCCTGCGCGCGCGTGCGCGCGAGGGCGAGTCGCTGGACGACCTGCTGCCCGAGTGCTTTGCCATCGTGCGCGAGACGGGCAAGCGCACGATGGGGATGCGCCACTTCGACGTGCAGCTGATCGGCGCGATGGTCCTGCACGACGGGTGCATCGCCGAGATGAAGACCGGCGAGGGCAAGACGTTGACCGCGACACTCGCGGTCGTTCTCAACTCGCTGGCGGTTCGTGACCGGAACCCCGGTGACCGCAACCCCGGCGCTGGTGACTCTGAGGGTCGCGACTCCGAGGACCGCAGCTCCAGCGACCGCAACCCCGACGATCAGGAGGACGTCCAGCCCGAACGCAAGGGCGTGCACCTGGTCACGGTCAACGACTACCTGGCGCGGCGCGACGCCGAATGGATGAGCCCGATCTACGAGGCGCTCGGCGTCACCGTCGGCGTGCTGCAGAACATGCAGCCCTACGAGGAGAAGCAGGCCGCCTATGCCTGCGACGTGGTCTACGGGACCAACTCCGAGCTCGGGTTCGACTACCTGCGCGACAACATGGCCAAGGACCTCGGCGAAAAGGTGCAGCGCGGGCACTCCTACGCGATCGTGGACGAGGTCGACAACATCCTGATCGACGAGGCGCGCACGCCGCTGATCATCTCCGGGGCGCCCGAACAGGCCGCGGATCTGTACTTGAAGTTCGCCCGCCTGGCGCCGCGGCTGACCCCCGGGGAGACGCCCGAAGGCATGGATCCGCGGATGAAGAAGCAGTTCATGGCGGACTTCGACTACGAGATCGAGGAGAAGCAGAAAACGGTCTCGGTCACCGAGCAGGGCGTCGCCAAGGCCGAGCGATTTCTCGGTATCGACCATCTGTACCGGGCCGAGAACGGCCATCTCGTCAACCACTTGATCCAGTCGCTGCGGGCCGAGTCGCTGTACAAGCGCGACGTCGACTACGCGGTGATCGACGGCGAGGTGAAGATCATCGACGAGTTCACCGGGCGCATCCTCGACGGGCGGCGCTGGTCGGAGGGGTTGCACCAGGCGATCGAGGCGAAGGAGGGGGTGTCCGTCCAGGAGGAGAACCAGACGCTCGCGACGATCACTTACCAGAACTACTTCCGCCTGTACGACAAGCTCGCGGGGATGACGGGAACGGCGCTGACCGAGGCGACGGAGTTCATGAAGATCTACGAGCTGCCGGTGGTGCAGGTGCCGACGAACATGGCGATGGTCCGGGCCGATCGCAACGATCAGGTCTACAAGACCAAGGACGGGAAGTGGAACGCGGTCGTCAAAGAGATCGTCGCGCGCAACGAGAACGACCAGCCGGTGCTCGTCGGCACGATCTCGGTCGAGGTCTCAGAGCTGCTGTCCGAGCAGCTGAAGAAGCGCGGAGTCACGCATGAGGTGCTGAACGCCAAGCCCGAGTATGCCGCGCGCGAGGCGGAGATCGTCGCCGAGGCGGGCCAGCCGGGCGCGGTCACGATCGCGACGAACATGGCCGGTCGCGGTGTGGACATCAAGCTCGGCGGCAACCCCGAGCACCTCACGCGTCAGCAGCTCGCCCGCGAGGGGATCGAGCCGGACGCCGAAGGCTACGACGAGCGTTTCAAAGCCCTGCTGCCGGAGATCGAGGGGCGCGTGGCGGGAAACCGCGAGCGCGTGATGGCCGCGGGCGGCCTGTACATCTGCGGGACCGAGCGCCACGAGTCCAGGCGGATCGACAACCAGCTGCGCGGGCGCTCCGGGCGCCAGGGCGACCCGGGCGAGTCGCGGTTCTTCCTGTCCGCCGAGGACGATCTCGTGCGGCTGTTCGCGGGCGATCGGATCTACCGGATCCTCGACAAACTGGGTGGGGTCGACGAGGAGGGCAACGAGGAGCCGATCGAGGCGGGGATGCTCTCCAAGCAGATCGAGAAAGCCCAGAAGAAGGTCGAGGAGCAGAACTTCCTGATCCGCAAACGCGTGCTCGAGTACGACGACGTGATGAACGAGCAGCGCCGGGTGATCTATGCCTACCGCAACGAGGTGCTCGAAGGCAAGAGCATCAGCGAGGAGGCGCGCCAGGAGGTCGCGAACGTCCTGGATCGCACGATCGCCCAGTACACGCCCGGGGACTTCATGGAGGACTGGGACATGGACGGGTTGTTCACCGCGCTCGGGCAGTTCTTCCCGCTCGATCTCGCCGACGAGGATCTGAATCCCGAGACGGCCGACCGCGACTCGCTGACCGACAGCATCACCGAGTTCGCGATGGAGCGCTACAACGCGCGCGAGACCGAGCTTGGCGAGGAGCTGATGGGCGCGCTGGAGCGGTTTTTGCTGCTGCAGACGATCGACGAGCGCTGGCGCGAGCACCTGTACGACATGGACTACCTGCGCGAGGGCATCCACCTGCGTGGCTTCGCCCAGATCGACCCGCTCGTCGCATACAAGAACGAAGCTTTCGAGCTGTTCGGCGACCTGATGAACAGCATCTGGGCGGACTACACGCGGATGATCTTCAACGTCCAGGTCAACGTCGAGGGACAGAACGGGGACGGTGGGGGAGCCCAACAGCCCGCGTTCGCCGCGTCGGGCAGCGCCACGCGCGCGGGCCGCGTCTCATACTCGGGCGGGCGCAGCGCGGCCGGCTCCGGAGCGCTCGCCGCGGCGGCCGCGGCCGCGGGAGCCCAGGGCGGGGGAGCGCAGGCGGCTTACGCCGAGAACGGTGGGCAAGCCGAGCAGGAACTGGTCCCCGTGGTCGAGCAGCGCGTGGTCGACGACGAGCATCAAGTCGGCCGCAACGATCCGTGTTGGTGCGGGAGTGGTAAGAAGTTCAAGAAGTGCCACGGCGCGTAGGACGGCTGTGGACACGGCGCGGATGCTTTGTCCTCGGTCGCTCGTGTACGTAGTACGCCACGCTCCCTGCGTCCTCGCCCCGCTTGATCCACAGCCGTCCTACGGGGTTTGTGCTTTGCAAAGAGCGCGTGTGCCGGTGCAGCACGGTGCTACTCGGCGCAGTCGGCTGCCAAGCGCCGGGCGATGATGGCAAAATTCGATGAGCTGCCTCGCATCGCGATCGACGGCGAGGTGGAGCGCGCGGCGCTGCGGGCGCAGCGGGAGCTAGCGGAGATCGGTCACCACCGCCTGGCGCCGATGGACGTGATGATCGCCGCGTGCGCGCACCGGGGCGAAGCGGGCGTGTTGCACTATGACGGCGACTACGACGTTCTCGCCAAGCACACCAGCCTGACGTTCGAGAGCGAGTGGCTCGCGCCCCCGGGGACGCTGCAGGGCTCGCCGCCGTCGAGTAGGGCAGCGCCGCGGGAGTCGTATTCCTAGGGCTTGACAGTCGCGCCTGCTGATGGTCCTCGCCGGGGTGGAGGTCGCTGAGTTTTTCTGTTGTCAACTGGGCTTGCCTGGCGCTTGAATCCAGAAACAGAGCCGTTTGTGGGTGTTTCCGTGAGCCCGTTCTTCGTGCTCTGTTTGCTATAGCCATTGACAACAGGACTCGGAGAGTGGTAGAGTTGCCACCAAGTCCTGGATCGAGATACCGGGACGTCGGGTCGGGTTGGCCTGTTCAGGGAGAGGGATATAAACGCTTTGATCGTCGTTACGAACTTGTCGCGGCCGCGGCGCCGCGCGCTGGGAAGGCTGGCGTCTTTCGATCGTGCTCGTGTTCACATCGGGCCGATGAGGGTGTGCAAATGCAGGGCTTTGCGGTCTTGTGCGGTCGGGCTGTGCGATCAGACCGGCACGGTGCAGTGATGGCGATGGTTTGTGTTGGCGGCGATGTGGAGGTGGTGTGAGGATGGGTGCTCGGGTATCGCTCTTGGCTGGGTTGGCTGCGCTTGGTGTGCTGGTGGCCGGGTTGTGTTCGGCTGTTGCGGTGGGGGCGGAAGGATGCCCGAATGAAGCGTTGCGAACGGAATTAGGGTCAGGGCTTCTACCTGACTGCCGGGCTTATGAGATGGTCAGCCCCCCGTATAAGGAGGGCTATCCGATGTTCGTTTCTAGTTTTTCCGCTGATGGTGAAAAAGCAATCATTTATGGATTGAGTGATCTCGCCGGGACCCAGGGTGCAGGTGAATCCGTTCTTCAGGGCGAGGTGTATCTGGATAGTCGTAGAGCTACCGGCTGGAAGCTCTCACCGCTAAACGCGCCGTCCTCACAATTCGTAGGAGAGTTCTTGATCGCCGCCGAAGCCGATAGCGGGGAGACATTGTGGAATCAGCATACTTCCGCTCAGTCTTTTAACACCCGTGGTCTCTATGTGCGCTCGGCGGAGGGGGCCTTCAGCTTTGTGGGGCCGCTGACACCGCCGCTGCCCGAAGAAGAACCAAGCAACTCCATCAGTCTTTCTAAAAGAGGGCTTGATATTCCGGTGGCGGCAACTAGCGACTATGGGCATGTGGTTCTGTTCGCGGAAGCTCCTGACGCCTACTGGCCGTTTGATTTGACCACGGGCTTCAGGGGTTCGCTCTATGAATACAGCGGTACCGTAAGCAAACGCACTGGTATCTATAAGGAACAGCCAATCCTGGTGGGGGTAAGTGGCGCGAAAGGCAGTAAGCAGCTGCTGGGGGTATGCGGCACACGTCTTGGCGGCGCTGGTCTTGACGGAGGCAGCTCGACGTTCAACGCACTTTCGAGCGATGGTGAAACTATATTCGTTACAGTGTTGTCCGGTTGTGGGTCTGGATTGACGGCAGAGGTGTATGCGCGGTTGCATGGCAGTTTGGATAGCCCGGTTCCCGCAGAAACCGTGCACGTGTCCAAAAGTGAGTGCACGGTGGCCTGTGGTAGTGAATCAGGGAAGAACTTTGAGGGAGCGTCTAAGGATGGGATGCGGACCTTCTTCACGAGTACTCAGAAGCTCACCAACGATGCGAAGGACCAGACAGCTGATGGTGATGCGACCGAAGGAGAAGGTTGTGCGGGAATAGTTGGAGTTGGTGCAGGTTGTAATCTTTATGAGTATGATTTCAGTAAGCCAGAAGGCACGCGCCTTGCGCTGGTATCTGGTGGCGAAGTGCTGGGTGTGGCTGGCCTAGCGCAGGACGGTGCGCACCTGTATTTCGTCTCCAAGAGCGTTCTGGGTACCGCGGGTGAGAATGAGTTCAGCAAGAGCCCTCAGGCTGAACAACCGAACCTCTACGTTTACGACGCGACCACCGAAAAGATGGGATTCATTGCAACGCTCAGCTCCAGCGATAGAAGCGACTGGAGGCGGGAATTCGAACGTTCCATACAGGTTAGTGGTAATGAAGGACAGTTCCTGCTGTTTGCAAGCTCGAAGTTCGGTCTGACGCCTGATGATGAAACTGCAACTAACCAGTTGTTCGAGTACGACGCCAGCACTGGAGAATTGGTCCGTCTCACGAAAGGTGAAAACGGCTACGAAGATAATGGCAATAACGTCACCAGCGGAGTGATAGCGTCATCCGTTGAAACCGTTGCACAAGTCACCGATTTCCAATCTGGAGTTAATTCACTGAGTATATCTGGTGACGGCCGTACGGTTTTCTTTTTGACGAAAAGTCAGTTGAGTCCTCGGGCGATGTCTGCCCAGCAAGGCTGTAGGAATCTTTATGAGTTTCATAGTGGGGGACCTATTTCGCAGGGTGTCGTGAGCTTGGTTTCTGATGGTCGAGACACGCAACTCTACAAAGGCGAGTTTTGCGGACCACTATTGCAAGGAATCGACAGCACGGGTGGGAATGTCTTGTTTACGACGGACGACCCGTTGGTTCCTGGTGATGTGGATGGTGCGCAGCGGGATATTTATGATGCTCGTGTGGGTGGTGGTTTTCCTGTGTCTCCTGGGGATGCGACGGGTGTGTGTGGTCCCGGTGAGTGTGAAGGTGCCTCGGGCAGTGCTCCCGCGCTTCCGACTCCGGGGAGCTCGATTCAGGGCGCTGAAGGTGTTGATCCTTTGCCCGTGGTTGTGTCTGCGCCGGCTGGCAAGAAGAAGGGTGTGGTGAGCAGCAGGGCGCAGAGGCTGGCGAGGGCGCTGAAGGTGTGCAAGGCGAAGCCGAAGCGGCGGCGGGTTGTGTGTGAACGTGAAGCGCGAGGACGGTATGGGTCACAAGTCAAGGCTAAGAAGTTGAACCGGAGGGGCAAGTGATGATCATTATGACTATGGCTCGACCATCGAATTGGTTCGTGCGACGCGTTTTGTTGGTTGTGGGTGTCGTGTTTGTGTTTGCTGGTGCTGTGAGTGTGACAGGTACGGCTTCGGCGTCTCCGCTGGCGTTGGCGCCAGCGTGGCAAGTGACGGATGTTGGGATTCCGTCTGTTTTGCCCCCTGGGTTGGGTCGGGTGGGTAAGTACGATGTTGTTGTTGAGAATGTTGGTGGTGCTGCTAGCGTGGGCAGTTTTACGGTGAAAGACGATTTGCCGGCGGGGTTGAGTGTGACAGGGGCTAGGCCTGAAGGCGAAGGCGCTGAATGTCCCGTTGCTGGGCCCAGCGAAGTGGTATGTAATTTTTCAGGGACCGTCGTTCCTGCGGGGTTTGTTGTTGTTAATGTTGAATTTGCTGTTACGGGTCCTGTCAGCGGGCTTGGCAGCGTCGCGAGTGTCAGTGGTGGTGGGGCGTTGCCGGCGTCTGACGAAGCGAGTATGCGTGCGGGTGGGGAACATGAAAAGGGCCCGGCTGGTATCTCCAAATTTCGGTTTGATCCCACCGGACCCGCGGGTGAACCCTTGACACAAGCGGCTGGACACCCACATTTCCTGACGACGTCGGTGCTATTCAATAATATTTTCCTTGAAGGCGCCAACGAACCGGATAAGCCGGTGGAGTCAGTGAAGGATCTGGTGTTCTATCTGCCGGTGGGGCTGCTCGGTGATCCCGCTGTCACTGACCCGTGCCCAGCGTCGCTCGTGGAAACACACCCCGAACGCACCGGCTGTCCACCATCCAGTCGTGTAGGCACGATCCTGCCGATGCTCTTGAGCAACGTCTTCGCGGACACAACAGACCCAACGCACGCGAGCGGGATCTACAGCGTGACCCCGGAGAAGGGATACGCTGCCGAGTTCGCATTCACAAGCGTGAACTACACGTTCTTTATCTACGCGAACGTAGTGCGCCACAACGGCACGTACGTTCTGCGAGTGAGTACCCCGGGACTGCCAAAAATCGCCAGCCTGATAGGACTCGTAGCGACATTCTACGGCGACATCCAAGAACACTACGTGCAAGACGAAGAAGAAATCACCTACGATCGAGGGAGTTTCCTGACGAACCCCAGTGATTGCCAGGCAAACCTCGGAGCCCGCGAAACATCCGTGGCAATCAATACATGGGAGCACCCAGACACCCAACCCTCCGAAGCAGCACATCCCCTACTCGAATCAGTACCAGCATACTCAGCGCTTGAAGGCTGTGAACTATTGGAGTTCTCATCAACCCTGGGCGTGACACCGCAGACAACGCTGGCGGATGAGCCCTCTGGTTACGAAGTGAGCCTCGGGGTGCCCCAAGCACCAAACATCCCCTCAGGACTGGGAACACCCCCGGTGAAGGACGTCAGCGTGTCATTCCCTGCTGGAACGACAATCTCGCCATCTTCGGCTAATGGCTTGCAGACATGCCAGGAAACAGGATTGACCGGGATCAACATCGAAGGCAGCGAATCAGAAAAGGAAGCCGCTGACGGCCTGTTGAGACCGGCAGCAGGGCATTGTCCCTTCGCGTCACAGATCGCGAACGTAACCGCAAGCACACCGCTGCTGTCCGGTGAAGAGCAGCTGAAGGGGCATATCTTCCTCGCGACACCGAAGTGCGGCGGTCCCGGCCAGCCCGGATGCACCCCCGAAGACGCCCTGAACGGAAACCTGTTCGGGCTCTACCTCGAACTGGAAGACGAACAAGCAGGTGTCGTCATAAAGATTCCCGGGCACGCCTCGGTGAACCCCAACACAGGACAGATCACGGCTAGCTTTGACGATAACCCCCAGTTCCCGTTCAGCAACCTCACGGTAAACACAAACACTGGTCCCAAAGCACCACTGGCGAACCCGCAAACATGCGGACCAGCGACAACACAGAGCGTGATCACCTCCTGGGCGCAACCGTACGCCCCAACAGCACAACCATCGAGCTCTTTCGACATCCAAGGGTGCTCTGGAGCGTTCAGCCCCGCCTTCAGCGCGGGTACCGTCTCATCCCAGGCGGGAGGGCACAGCCCATTCACGCTGACACTCAAACGCGAAGACCGCGAACAGAACATCTCCAGTATCGCGACCACGCTGCCGCAGGGATTGCTGGCGTCAGTCGCGAACGTCGCGCAGTGCCCCGAGCCCCAAGCAACCGTCGGGGGATGCCCCGCAAGCAGCCAGGTCGGTACGACGACGGTCGGCGTCGGCTCTGGTCCGAACCCCTACTACGTCACGGGACAGGTCTACTTCACGGGCCCTTATAACGGGGCGCCGTTCGGGCTGTCCGTGGTGGTTCCCGCGGTCGCGGGCCCATTCAACCTTGGGAACGTCATCGTGCGTGTCGCGCTGTCGATCGATCCGCATTCCGCGCAGGTCACAGCGACAAGCAGTCCCTTCCCGCAGATCCTTGACGGGGTGCCGCTGCGTATCCGCACGGTCAACGTGACGCTGAACAACCCCGCGTTCACGTTCAACCCGACTAACTGTGCCCAGAAGACGATCACGGGAACGGTCACCTCGACTCAGGGTGCGAGTGTGGGTGTGTCCAGTCCGTTCGCGGCTGCGGGGTGCAAGGGCTTGCCGTTCAAACCGTCGCTGTCGGCGAGCACGAAGGCGAAGACCTCGAAAGCAAACGGGGCTAGCCTCACGATCAAGGTTGGTTCTGGTGCGGGGCAAGCGAACATCGAAAAAGTACGTTTGGTGTTCCCCAAACAGCTCCCGGCGCGTTTGACGACGTTGCAGAAAGCGTGCACCGAAGGCCAGTTCAACGCTAACCCCGCTGGATGCCCAGCGGGATCGGTGATCGGGACAGCGACAGCGCATACTCCTGTGTTGGCGCATGCGTTGACGGGACCGATCTACCTCGTCTCTCATGGTGGCGCAGCGTTCCCTGACGCGGTGGTGGTCCTCCAGGGCGAAGGCGTCCTGCTGTATCTGGATGGGAACACGAACATCAAGAAGGGGATCACGACAAGCACGTTCAACAGCATCCCTGACGCCCCGATCAGCGTGTTCGAAGCGACACTCCCACAGGGTCCGCACTCGGCATTCGCGACCGATATTCCCGCGAAGGCAAAAGGGGACCTGTGTGGGCAGTCCTTGACGTTGCCGGCGACGATCACGGGTCAGAACGGTGCGCAGGTCACGCAGAACACGAAGATCGGTGTCAGTGGTTGCCCTAAGAGCAAGAAAACAAAGAAGAAGAAGCGCACCATCAAGCATAAGAAAAAGGGGAGTAAGAGGTAGTAGGTAGCAACAGGAGCAGGAGTGATGGCGGCGTTGGTCTTGGGTGATAGCAATGCGGAGGAAGAGGTGGTGCTGTGATGAGTGCTCGTGGTTTGCGATACCTGCTTGGTCTGACGATCACCGGCATCCTCGTCATCGGATCACCATTCGCGACCACTGCCGCTCACGCCGAAGGATGCCCAAACGAAACGCTACGAACGGAACTAGGCTCGAGTTTTCTGCCCGACTGTCGGGCTTATGAGATGGTCAGCCCTCCCTATAAGGAGGGCTACCCCATGTTTACGTCCAGTTTCTCATCCGATGGCGAAAAAGCAATCGTTTATGGCTTGGGTGATCTCGCAGGGACCCAGGGTTCGGGTGAATCGGTTCTCCAGGGAGAGGTTTATCTGGATAGCCGAACTGATGCTGGCTGGCATCTCTCGCCACTGAATGGTCCGTCTTCGGAATACGTGGGACAGCTCTTGGTCACGTCTGAAGCCGATAGCGGGGAGACGCTGTGGAACCAACACACGCCTGCGCAGGCTTTTTTCAACAGGGGTTTGTATATCCGCTCGGCGGAAGGGGAGTTCAGTTTTGTGGGACCGTTGACGCCGCCACTGGCTGAAGAAGAATCAAGTAACTCCATCGACCTGCTGACGAAGGGGCTTGATGAACCGGTGGCGGCTACGAGTGACTATGGGCACGTGGTGCTGTTCGCAGCGGATCTCTCCGCTTACTGGCCGTTTGACCTGACAACCAGTTTCAGGGGTTCGCTCTATGAATACAGCGGTACCGTAAGCGAACGCACTGGTATCTATAAGGAACAGCCAATCCTGGTGGGGGTAAGTGGCGGGAAAGGCAGTAAGCAGCTGCTGGGAGTATGCGGAACGCATCTCGGCGGAGCTGGCCTAGGGGGGGGCAGTTCAGCATCGAACGCTCTTTCGGATGATGGTGAAACCGTGTTCTTCACAGTATTGCCAGGCTGTGGATTGCCCGTAGCCGCGGAGGTATATGCACGTCTACACGGTAGTTTGAGTAGCCCTCTGCCGGCTGAAACGGTGCATGTGTCTGCGAGTGAGTGCACGGCGGCATGCGGTGGGGAATCAGGGAAGAATTTCGAGGGGGCTTCTAAAGATGGTTCGCGAGTGTTTTTCACGAGTACGCAGAAGCTTACTAACGACGCGGCGGACCAGACGGTCGATGGAGATTCTACGGAAGGAGAAGGGTGTGCTGGGATGGTTGCGACGGGATCTGGCTGCGATCTTTACGAATATGATTTCAGCAAGGAAGATGGCTCACGCCTGACCTTGGTATCTGGCGGGGAAGTCTTGGGCGTAGCTGGCATAGCTCGGGACGGTTTGCGAGCATATTTTGTCTCTAAGAGCGTGCTGGGTGCAGCGGGTGAGAATGAGTTTAAAAATAGTCCAGAGGCTGAGCAACCGAACCTCTACGTCTACGATGCGGCCACCGAGAAGACGACGTTTGTTGGGACCCTTAGCTACGGTGACCAAGGCGACTGGCAGCGTGCATTCGAACGCCCGGTGCAGGTTGGTGGAGCAGGCGGGCGATTCTTGTTGTTTGCGAGTTCGAAGCTTGGTCTAACGCCTGATGACGAAACCGCAACCAGTCAGCTGTTTGAGTACGATGCTGATACTGGAGAACTAGCTCGTCTCACCAAAGGTGAAAATGGCTACGGTAACAACGGTAACAACGTGACAGCCGGAGTCCTTGCATCGTCAGTCGAAACTGTCAGGAAGCTAGCCGACTTTAAATCTCAAGTGAATTCGCTGAGTATGTCGGGCGATGGGCGTACAGTCTTCTTTTTGACGAAAAGTCAGTTGAGTTCGCGGGCTGTGTCTGCGCGGCAGGGTTGTAGGAATCTTTATGAGTTTCATAGTGGGGGTGCGATTTCGCAGGGTGCCGTGAGTTTGGTGTCTGATGGCCGCGACACGCAGTTGAATAAAGGTACGTCGTGTGGTCCACAGTTGCAGGGTGTGGATGAGACAGGTTCGAATGTGTTGTTTACGTCTGCTGACCCGTTGGTTCCTGGTGATGTGGATGGGGTGCAGCGTGATATTTATGATGCTCGTGTGGGTGGTGGTTTTCCGGTGTCTTCTGGTGATGCGGTGGGTGTGTGTGGCCCGGGGTTGTGTGAAGGTGCCTCGTCGAGCAGCATTCCCATCCTTCCGACCCCGAGCAGCACGACTCAGGGCGCCGAAGGCATCAGCCCCTCACCCCCGGCTGTCTCAGTGTCGGCGAACACGAAGAAGGGCACCGTGACCAGCAGAGCCCAGAAACTCGCGGCGGCTCTCAAAGCGTGCAAGAAGAAGCCGAAGGGCGCCATGCGCGTGAGCTGTGAACGGCAGGCGCGCAAGCACGACGGCCCGATCAAACAGAAGAAGAAGTAAGCGACCTCGATGACAAAACGAGGGCCGGGGAGCGTTGCGCGCAGGCCACCTCGTGTGGATGAGGCTACGACGGTCCTGGCTCTCACTCGTCTGCGGGGCGGGCGGCACTCTCTGCCGCGCGAGCAGGTCGATGGGATCCAGCGCGCGAGGATCGTCAGCGCGATGGTCGAGGTCGCGGCCGAGGACGGGTTCCTTGGCGCGGCTGTGGGGCGTGTCGTCTCCCGCGCCGGAGTTTCGCGGCGCACTTTCTATGAGCTCTTCGAGAGTCGCGAGGACTGCTTTCTGGCCGCCTTCGATTGGGGGGTGCAACAGGCCTCCGCGCAGATGGCCGAGGCGTACTCGCGCGCGCGCGCTTGGCGTGACGGTGTGCGTGCAGGGCTGCTCTCGCTGCTGGTCTTCCTCGACTCCGAGCCCCAGCTCGCGCGGGTCTGCGTGGTCGAGGCGTTGGGTGCGGGAACGCTCGTATTGCAGCGGCGCGCGGCGGTCTTGCAGGAGCTTGCCGATGCGCTTCGCGCCGGCGTGCCTCGGGGTCGCGGCGGCGCTTCTGAGCCGCCCTTGTTGACGGCCGAGACGGTGGTTGGCGGCGCGTTCTCGGTCATCCACACGCGCCTGCTGCTGGACGACGGCCCCCTGTCCGAGCTGCTCGGACAGCTGATGGCCCTGATCCTGCTGCCCTATATGGGACCCCGCGCTGCGGGAGAAGAGCTCGTGCGTCCGCTGCCGCAGCTGCCTGCTCCCCCGGCTGCTGCGCCGCCCGGCACGAGCACCCGCATCCTTGAGCGGCTGAACGTGCGCCTCACCTACCGCACCGTCCGTTGCCTGCTGTTCGTCGCCGAGCACCCCGACGCCAGCAACCGTGCGGTGGCGGAAGGAGCGGAGATCAAGGACGAGGGGCAGGCCTCGAAGCTGCTCGGCCGCCTTGCGGGCATGGATCTGCTCAGTCGCAGCTGTCCCGGGCCCGGCAAGCCCAACGCGTGGCGGCTGACCTCTCATGGAGAGCAGATTCTTCAGGCTTTGCGCTCTGCTTGACAGCGGGGATGAGAATCCTTTTAAAAACGCTCCGTTTTGCGCACGCGTTGCGCCGCGGACACTGGGTTTGAAGGCGCCGCGCGCTCGGTCTCGGCATCCTGCCGTTCGGCCGGTTGATAGCGTGGACCCATGACCACCGCCCCCGTCGAGTCCACGCCGCAGCGTCTATCCGCGATTGCAGAGCAGCTGAAGCTCCTCGCGGATTATCTTTGACCCTGCTGGGCTGACATTGCGCGTCTGCGCGCTTGAAACCGAGATGGGCGCGCCCGGGTTTTGGGATGACTCCGAGCGGGCCGCGTCCGTTTCCTCGGAGCATTCGCGGGCTTCGCGGCGTTTGGCGACCTTTGCGACGCTTTCATCCGATGTCGAGGACCTGGACGGGTTGATCGAGATGGCCGCCGAGGACCCGACGCTTCAGGATGAGGTCGACGAGCAGTTCGCCTCGGTCGAGTCGCGTCTGGGCGCCCTGGAGGAGCAGCGCCTCTTCTCTGGACGCTATGACTCCGGCGACGCGCTCGTCACCGTCAACGCGGGCGCCGGCGGCACCGATGCGCAGGACTGGGCTGAGATGGTCCTGCGCATGCTGATGCGCTGGGCTGAAGCTCGTGGCTTCACGGTCGAGCTCTTGGAGGCCAGCGCCGGCGAGGAAGCCGGGATCAAGTCCGCCACCTTCCAGGTCGCCGGTGAGAACGCCTATGGTCTCTTCTCGGCTGAGCGTGGTGTGCATAGACTCGTACGGCTCTCACCATTCGACTCCGCCCACCGCCGCCAGACGAGCTTCGCCGGGGTCGAGGTCGCTCCGGTCGTCCCCGGCGCCTCCGGTGAGGTCGAGATCGACGAGGACGATTTGCAGGTCGACACCTACCGGGCCTCCGGCGCCGGCGGGCAGCACGTCAACAAGACCGACTCCGCCGTGCGCATCACGCACCGCCCCACCGGCATCGTCGTGCAGTGCCAGAACGAGCGCTCCCAATCCTCCAACCGCGCCACCGCGATGGCGATGCTGCGCGCGAAGATCCTGGAGCGCCGCGAGCGCGAACGCGCCGAGGAGATCGCGCGCGAGAAGGGCGATGCCCAGGACGTCAACTTCGGCTCGCAGATCCGCTCGTATGTCATGCACCCGTATTCGCTGGTGAAGGATCACCGCACGAACTTCGAGATGGGCGACGTCCAGCGCGCGCTGGACGGCGACCTGGACGGGTTCGTTCGCGCGTATCTGCTGATGGCCGCTGCGGCCGGGGAGCGCGTGTAGATGAGCATCGAGCTGCCACCCGAACAGGAGCAGAAGCAGTGGGGGTCCGGCGGCGACCCGCCCCTGCCGCCGCTGGACGAGCTGGAAGCCCTTGTCAGGCGCGCGCTGGACGAAGACATCGGCTCCGGCGACGTCACGACCGACGCGATCGTCGCGCCCGACGCCCGCGCGCGTGGGCTGGTCACGCAGAAGGCCGCCGGCTCGCTCTACGGGCTGCAGATGGCCGAGCTCTCCTTCCTGGCGCTCGACCCCGACGCGCGCTTGCAGCGGCTCGTCCGCGAGGGCTACTGGCGCGCGGAAGGCGGTCCCGTGCTCCAGGTCGAGGGCCTCGCGCGCGCGCTGCTGACGGCCGAGCGCACCGCCCTGAACTTCCTCGGGCACCTCTCCGGCGTGGCCTCGTTCGCCGCGCGCGCGGCCAGCGCGACGAATGGCACCGGCGCGCGCGTGCTCGACACGCGCAAGACGACCCCCGGCCTGCGCGCCCTGGAGAAGGCCGCCGTCGCCGCCGGGGGCGGGCGCAACCACCGCTTCGGGCTGTATGACGCGGTCCTGATCAAGGACAACCACATCGCCGCCGCCGGCGGCATCACCCAGGCGATCGAACGTGTGCGCGCGGCCGCGCCCGAGCTGCTCGACACGCTCGAGGTCGAGGTCCGCAACCTGGCGGAGATCGACGAGGCGATCGCGGCCGGCGCCCCCCGCCTGCTGCTCGACAACATGGACGTCTACGAACTGCGCGCCGCCGTCACCCGCGTGGCCAGCCGCGCCGAGATGGAGGCGAGCGGCAACGTGACCCTCGACACGCTCCGGCCCCGCGCGGAAACGGGGGTAGACTGGATCTCGATGGGCGCGCTGACCCATTCGGCGCGCGCGCTGGATCTTTCGCTCACCTTGGAGGTCTTGTCATGAGCTCGCTCCCCATGGCCCCGACGCTGCCGATGATCCCCGAGCCGGTTTCCTCCCCCGCGCTCTCCCCAGCTGAGATCGCCGCGCTCTCCGACGAGGTCCGCGCTCTCGCCGCCGAGCGCAACGCGACGATCCTGGCCCACAACTACCAGGTCCCCGAGATCCAGGACGTCGCCGACTACGTCGGCGACTCGCTCGGGCTCTCACGCCGCGCCGCCGCCGGCGACAGCGAAGTGATCGCCTTCTGCGGCGTCCACTTCATGGCCGAGACCGCCTCGATCCTGTGCCCCGAGAAGACCGTCTTGATCCCCGACCTCGACGCCGGGTGCTCTCTGGCCGCGTCGATCGACGCCGCTCAACTCGCGGATTGGCGCGCTCGGTATCCCGAGGGCGTCGTCGTGATGTACGTGAACACGACCGCCGAGGTAAAGGCCTTGACCGACTATTGCTGCACGTCCGCCAACGCCGTCGACGTGGTGCGCCACATCTATGACACCCGCGGTCCCGACACCGAGATCCTGTTCGGACCGGACATGTGGCTCGGCGCGTACGTCGAGCGCGAGCTCGGCCGGCGCATGCACGTCTGGGATGGCGAGTGCCACGTCCACGCGGGCATCCGTCCCTCCGACATCGACGAGATGCGCGCCGCCCATCCCGGCGCGGACTTCCTGATCCACCCCGAGTGCGGGTGCTCGACCAGCGTGATGGAGTACGTCTCCGCCGGAGACATCTCCGGCGAGGGCGTGCACATGCTCTCCACGGGCGGGATGTTGCGCTACGCCGAAGAGCTGGAGCGCGTCGCCGGTGGAGCCGCGGAGGGCGCGACCCCCGGCGGCGGCCGGGAGGTGGCCGGCGACGTGGACGGCGTGGCGGGCGGGTCACACGAGCACGCGCGACCCGGGCCCCGCGAGGCGATCGTCGCGACGGAGACGGGCATGCTCTATCCGCTGCGGATGGCCGCGCCCGATGTGAGCTTCATTGCGGCCAACCCGCGCGCGTCGTGCGTTTACATGAAGATGATCACCTTGCCGAAGCTTCGGGACTCGCTGCGCGACATGCAGTTCGAGGTGCGCGTGCCGACCGACATCGCCGCGCGCGCGCGCGTACCGATCGACCGGATGGTTGAGATCGGGTAGACGCCACGCATATTGTGGACGAATATGTCCATAGATTCTGTCATATGTTGGTGCTTGCGCTAATATAGTTGGCATGCATACGACAGATGACGGCTTCGCGGCGCAGCTCATGGACGAGATCGGACGCCGCACCGGACTCAAACACTCCGAGCTGGCGCGCAAAGCGGGGTTGGACAGGTCGGTGATCAGCGCGTACGCGCGCGGACGCCGGCAGCCGTCAGTTTCGGCGATAGCGCGAATCGTGCGAGGCGCGGGTCTGCAGCTGGAGTTGGCTCCCGTCCCAGGCGACGCGTCGTTGGAGCGCCAGGCGAGGGTTCTGGAGATGGTCCTGGATCTCGCCGGCTCGCTGCCGTTCAAGGGACGCGGCGAGCTCCAGTACCCGCCGCTGATTCGGCTGCGCGCGTGAGCGAGCTCGGCGATCAGCTGCTTGCCGTGCACGATGGTCTGGATGCCGCGGGCATCCCTCACGCGATCGGCGGTGCGATCGCGCTCGGTTACTGCACGCTTGAACCTCGCGGGACGAGAGACATAGATATCAACGTGTTCGTCGAACCGCAGCGCGCGCGCGATGTGTTCGCGGCGATGCCCGAAGGAGTCGAGTTGAGCGGCGAGGCGCTCGAACGAGTCGAACGCGACGGCCAGGCGAGGCTCAATTGGGGGATCACGCCGATCGACTTGTTCCTCAACGTCCTGCCCTTCCATGACCGGATCGAGTCGCATGTCAGAGAAGTGCCGTTCGAGGGCCACACGATCCCGGTTGTCGACTGCACAGGACTCGCCGTCTTCAAGGCCATGTTCGCCCGTCCCCGCGACTGGGTCGACATCGAAGCGATGGTCGAGGCGCGCTCGCTCGACGTCGATGAGGCGATCCGCTGGATCCGCGAGATGGTCGGAGATGGCGAGCGCGTGGAGCAGCTGACCGCGCTGCGGGGCAACCGTCACTCTCAGGGAGAGCCTCCGCCGCTGCGCCCGGCAGTTGACTCGGGACAGTAGAGCTGTTCACGGCGCTCGCCTCGAATCGCCGCTTACATACATAGCCGGCCGGTATTCATTGCGCGTGACGTATCCCGGTTAGATTATTATTTGCGTGGCTTTTGTTACAGCTACGCCGCTGACTCGCGTGGCGACACCTGGTTTGTGGGCTTGCCGGATAGGGGCCAGTGTCGAATTGATCTTCAAGATGTCGCTGGCCGGTCGGCGACCGGCTATTTATGTAAGCGGCGATTGATCGCAGACGATCGGGGCGGGCTGGGCGGTTAGAATTCCTCGGCGCTGTGCGGTCCGACGCAGGCGACTGCGAGGTTGTCGGCCACGCCCGTGGCGACCTGGCGTACCTCGTCACAGGTGACGTTGTCCAGCGCTTTGATTACCGCGTCTGGGTTGATGTCCTCGTCGAATACGATTGATCGGCTGGCGGCGTAGCGGGCGACCGCGTTCGTGTTCTCGAACGCGAGCACCAGCCTGCCGGCGGCGTAAGCACGGGCGCGGGCGACCTCGTCTTCGGTGGGACCGTCGTCGCGCAGCTCGTCGACGATCTCGCGCATGCGCGTGTATGCCTCGACGCACTTCGCTGACTCCAGTCCCGAGCCTAGCTGCAGCACGGGCATGTCCGCGAACGCGTGATCTGCCGCGTACACCGAGTAGCACAGGCCGCGCTTCTCGCGGATCTCCTCGAACAGCCTCGAGCCCATCGAGCCGCCGAGCAGCGTCGCGTAGATTGACAGCGCCGCCCGTTCGCGCAGGTTTGAGACCTCGATCTGGGGGATGTAGATCATGCGCAGGTGCGACTGGTTGGTGTCGCGCTGCTCCACCAGGGTTTGTGGTGCGAATTCCGGCGCGGGGACGTAGGGCTCGGGCTGGGGCAGGCTCGGGAAGCGGGCGAAGCGCTCGATCAGCTCGGCAACGTCTGGCAGGTGCTCGACGTTGCCCGCGAGGAATGCGCCGCCCCGCGCGCCCGACCAGCGGCGCTCTCTGAACGCGACGATCGCATCGCGCGTGAACGTTCTCAGGTTCTCCTCCGGGCCCAGCACGGTCTTGCCGAGCGGGTGCTCGCCGAACGCGGCCCGGTCGATCAGGTACTCCGCGACCGTCGACGGCTGGTCATAGGCGCGGTTGATCTCCTGGATCACCACACCCCGCTCGCGGTCGAGCTCGTCCGCGTCCAGCCGCGGGCGCCCGGCGAAGTCGCTGAGCAGGTCGATCGCCTGGGGGGCGGACTCCGCTCGGACCGTTATGTGGAAGGCGACGAGGTCGTGGCTCGTGTAGGCGTTCAGCACCCCCCCGAGCCGCTCCGCCGTCTCGTTGACGGCTTTGTAACTGTCGTACTTCTCGCCGCCCTTGAACACGAGGTGCTCGAGGAAGTGAGCCATCCCGTTCTCCTCGGGGCGCTCGGTGCGGGCCCCGGCGTCGAAGGCCACGAGGATCGTCAGCGCGCGCGTGCCGGGAATCGCGATGCTGTGGACGGGGAGCGCGTTGGTCGGGACTGTCGTGGTGTCGATCGTGGCCATGCGGGTCAGCCTAGAAGGTTTGTGCAAATCCGCTTGCATGCAGGCAAAAACGGTTGCGCGCGGCTGTTGCGCCGCTACTCTCCCGGGCCATGACACCTGCTGAGACGATTACTCGACGTTCGTTGAAGGTCACCCTGCCTGCCCGCGCTGTGGCGCCGCGGCCTGTGCCGAAGACGCCGCGGGCTACGCCCACGCGCGCCTCGCGACCGGCTCGTGACCAGCGGGACACCGTGGTCGAGCTGCGGGGGGTGTCGAAGCTTTATGGGGCCGGTGATACGGGGTTGGAGCGGGCGACGTTTGCCGTGCGCCGGCAGGAGATGGTGTTCCTGGTCGGGCCTACCGGGTCGGGCAAGTCGACGATCATGCGGTTGCTGATCAAGGAGCTCGACCCCAGTGAGGGTGTCGTGCGGGTCGCGGGGCGGGATCTGGCGGAGATCGGGCGCAAGAAGATCCCTTACTACCGGCGCAACGTCGGGGTTGTGTTTCAGGACTTCAAGCTGCTCCCCAATCGGACGGTGTACGAAAACATTGCTTATGCGCTGCAGGTCACGGGCGCCTCGCGCAAGCAGATTCGCACGACGCTCCCTGACATCCTGCGCCTGACGGGACTGTCTACGAAGCTGCACAACTATCCCCATCAGCTGTCCGGGGGTGAGCAGCAGCGGGTTGCCGTGGCGCGCGCGTTTGCCGGTCATCCTCCGCTGCTCTTGGCGGACGAGCCCACGGGCAACCTCGATCCCGAGACCTCGATCGGGATCATGCAGCTGCTGTATCGCATCAACCGCGCGGGGACGACCGTGATCATCGCTACGCACGACCGCGAGATGGTCGATCGCATGCGCCGGCGCGTGATCGAGCTGCGCCGGGGGCGGATCGTCCGTGACGAGGCGACTGGCCTGTACGCGCGCGAAGAGAACACGAACGAGCTCGGCGACCGCCTGCGTGCGGAAACCGAAACGGTCAACGCGGCACGAAGCGTGCTCGGCGCCTCATCGTCAAGCGCCTCCTCGTCATGAAGCTGAGCTTCTTCCTCAAAGAGAGCGTCCGCTCGATGCGGCGCAATGCCGTGCCGAGCTTCGCGGCGTTCGCCTCGGTGCTCGTGACGACGCTTGTGCTGGGCGTGTTCATTCCCGTCGTGCAGGCGACGAACGGCGCGGCCAACGACGTGCGCGGGCGGGTGCTCGTGGACGTCGACCTGAACACGACTGCGACTCCTGCCGAAGAGGCGCGGGTGCGCTCGGAGATCGAGCGCGCGCCGCATGTCAAGAGCGTGCAGTTCGTCTCCAAGCAGACCGGGTATGAACAGGAGCGCAAGCTCAACCCCGAAGCGTTTGCGCTGATCGGCTACAACCCGCTGCCCGACATCTTCCGCGTCACGCCGTCTGATCCGAGTGACGCCGGCGCGGTGCGAGCCGAGCTCGACCAGTCAAGCCCGCTGGGGACGCGGCTGGTCAGCGACCCGGCGATCGCCGCCGTCCAGAACCGTCAGGCCGAGACGAACCAGATTCTGTCCGCCACGCGCGTGATCAAGCTGACGATGGCCCTGCTCGCGGCGCTGCTGATCGTCGCCTCGGTGCTGCTGATCTCGAACACGATCCGCCTGTCGCTGTTCTCGCGCCGGCGCGAGGTCGAGGTGATGAAGCTCGTGGGCGCGACCGACTGGTTCATCCGCTGGCCGTTCGTGCTCGAGGGATTGTTCCTCGGGGCGCTCGGCGGCGTCGCGGCAATCGGGTTGCTGGCGCTGGCGAAGGTCACGCTCGTCGATCCGCTGGCGAACACGGTCAAGCTGATCTCTCAGCCGGACATGATCGCGTTCCCGCTGCTGATCGCGATCCTGATGGCCTGCGCCGTCGCGGTGTCCGCGGCGGGCTCGGGACTTTCGCTGCGCCGCTTTCTCAGGGTCTGAGCGGCCCGCGCGACTCGGCTCAACGGGCATGCCGCTCGACTAGGGTTGGGTCAATGTCCTCACGCCGACGCCTGACATACATCCTCGCGGCCATGCTGCCGATCCTGCTGGTTCTTGGGGTTTGGTGGGGCGGGCATCCGGAAGATCTGCCCGGGTTTGCGCGCTCAGGGCTCGTGGCGCATGACGACACGCGGGTGGTGGATGAAGCGATCGACCACATATCGAGCGATTACTACCGGCCGATTCCCAAGAGCTCGCTCACGAATGCATCGGTTGCGGGGGCGGTTTCGAGCCTGGATGACCGGTTCTCGCACTATCTGAGCCCGAAGGAATTTCACGAATTCGACTCGCCGCCCAGCTTCACGGGTATTGGTGTCGAGGTGCAACCGGAAAAACGGGGGTTGCTGATCGCGCGCGTGTTCGACTCGTCGCCCGCATCCGGCGCGGGGTTGCAGGCGGGCGAATCGATCGTCGCGGTGAACGGCCG
This sequence comes from uncultured Solirubrobacterales bacterium, assembly GCA_963705245.1. Taxonomy (GTDB): domain Bacteria; phylum Actinomycetota; class Thermoleophilia; order Solirubrobacterales; family Solirubrobacteraceae; genus Palsa-744. The sequence continues at coordinate 1,808,087 of OY970062.1, forward strand.
TGCGATCGCGCATCTGTCGGCGGACGCGTCGCGGGCGCTGATCGTCGGGCCGCCCGGGACGGATGTGACGCTGTCGATCGAAAAGCATGCCGGGCATGGCGCGCGTGCGGTGCGGCTCACTCGTGCGACGATCTCCGAGCCCGTCGTGGCATCGGCCACGAGGACAGTGCATGGGGTCAAGCTGGGGATCGTCGCGCTCGCGACGTTCAGCCCGGGGGCGCACGGGGAAGTGCGCGAAGCGGTCGATCACGTGCTGCACGAGGGCGCGCGCGGGATCGTGTTCGATCTGCGCGACAACGGTGGTGGCCTGGTCGAGGAGGCGCAGCTGATCGCCAGCATCTTCATCCAGCACGGCACGATCGTGACCACGCGCGGGCGTACCCAACCGACGCAGACGCTGAGCGCGGTCGGGGAGGCGATCTCCCCGTCGATTCCCGTGGTCGTGCTCGTCGACGGGAACACCGCTTCGGCGTCGGAGATCGTCACCGCCGCGCTGCAGGACCATCGTCGCGCGACGGTCGTGGGCACGCATACGTTCGGCAAGGGCGTGTTCCAGGAGGAGATGCCGCTGTCCAACGGCGGCGCGCTGGACATCACGGTCGGCGAGTACTTCACGCCCAACGGTCGCAACCTTGGCGGCGGGGGCATCAAACAGGGCGCGGGCGTGGACCCCGAAGTGAAGGTCGCGCACGGGGTGGATACCCCGCACGGGCTGGCGGTCGCCCTGAATACGTTGGCTGCGAAAGTCAAGTGACTGGCGTAGCAACCGTCGTAGCGGTAGTCGAGAAGCGGGGAAGGTTTTGGGCGGCGGAGCCGCATTTCCCCACGTTGCGCTCCGGCGGGCGCGGGCGGAACTCAAGCGGTGGCCGGCGCATCGTGCTCGCTTCCAACCGTGTGCATGGGCCGGGAGGGGGGACGGCGAGCGCGGGCGAGCTCGTGCTCGTGCAGCTGGGTGGCGGTCGGCTGGGTAGCGGTCGCGGCGGAGAAGGAAAGGCGCGGATCGTGCGCGTGATCGGCAGGCCGGACGTGGCGCGGGACGCGATCGAGGCGCTGATGCTCGACCGGGGCCTTGCGCGGGAGTTCGAGCCGGACGTGCTCGAGGCGGCAGAGCGCGCGCGCGATGCGGGCCTCGCGGCGGCGCTGCGCGAGGTGGAGGAAGGGCGCAGGCGCGATCTGCGGGGGTTGGCGACGTTCACGATCGACCCGGCGACGGCGAAGGACTACGACGATGCGATCTCGGCCGAGATGCTGGAGCCGGGCGACGGCGCGCGCGTGTGGGTGCATATCGCCGACGTATCGGCCTACGTGCCTGAGGGGTCGGTCGTGGACGTGCAGGCGCGCGTGCGGGGCACGAGCACGTACGTGCCAAGCGCCGTTGAGCCGATGCTGCCGGAGGCGCTGTCCAACGACGCTTGCTCGCTGGTGCCGGGAGCCGAGCGCGCGGCGGTCACCGTGGAGCTGGAGCTGGGCCACGGGGGAGAGGTCCGCAGGAGCGCGTTCTATCGCTCGTTGATCAGGTCCGACGCGCGGCTGGAGTACGAGCGCGTGGATCGCGTGTTCGCCGGGCGGGAGCGCGCCGAAGACCCGTGGGCGGGCCCGCTGGCCGCCGCGCGCGAGGTGGCCGCGACGCTGGGTCGGGTGCGGGAACGGGCGGGTGGATTGGTGCTCGACTCCCAGGAGCCGGAGTTCGTGTTCGACGGGGACGGGCACGTGCGCGAGATCCGGATGCGCGCGTCGCAGACCGAGTCGCACCGGCTGATCGAGCACCTGATGATCGCCGCCAACGAAGCCGTCGCGCGGCGCCTGTCCGAGCGAGGGACGCCATGCCTGTATCGCGTGCACGCGCGCCCCGAGCCCGCGCGGGTGCTGCGGCTCATCGAGCAGCTCGCGTCGCTGGGGGTTCCCACGCCGCCCGTGCCCGACTCGATATCGCCGTCGCAGGCGGCGGAGCTGATGGGCGAGGTGTCCCGGCGCGTCGAGCGCTACGTGCAGGCCGCGCTGAAGCGGACGGGAGGTGCGAAGGTCGGTCAGTGGGGAGGACGGATCGCGCTGACCTCGCTCGTGCTGCGCTCGCTGCAGCAGGCGTGCTACTCGCCGAAGAACACCGGTCACGCCGGCTTGGGGTCTGCCTGCTACTGCCACTTCACCTCTCCGATCCGGCGGTATCCGGACCTGGTGTGCCACCGTGCGCTCGTGTCCACGCTCGACGGCGATGAGCCGAGTCCGCGTGGCAGCGATATGGGGGAGTTGGGCGAGTGGACGTCCGAGCGCGAGCGCGAGGCGATGGCGATCGAGCGCGGGGCAGACGACATCGCCAGGTGTTTCGCGCTCGAGCAGGTGCTGTACGAGCGCGGCTGGGAGCAGACGTTCGTCGGCGAGGTCACCGGGTTGATCTCCGCGGGTGCGTTTGTCGCGTTCGGTCCCGGTGCGGAGCCCACCTACGAGGGGATGCTCCCAGTCAGGCGTATGCGTACCGAGGATGGGCGCGACTGGTGGGAGCTGAACGAGCAGGCGACGATCCTGCACGGCGAGCGCTCCGGCGCCACGATCCGGCTGGGAGACTCGATCGAGGTGCGAGTCGCGCGCGTGGACACGATCCGCGGGCGAGTGGACCTCGTTCCCGCCGTGGACTGATCTGGTCTGAGCTGCTCGGGGCTGGGTCTGGACGGTCTCGCGGTGCGAGCGCGTGACGCGCTGTCGTTTGGGCTCGCTGAACGGTCCCTCCGCCGCGGGTGAACGGAGCTCGCGTCTAGCGCAGCCTCGAACTCGCCTTGGTCTCCAACTCGGCCTCGGTGAGGCGTCTCGCGCGCCTGCATATCTGCCGGTAAAAGCGCAGCTGGTGGGTCCTGCCGAAGAGGCGGAACCCCGTTCGCAGCATAAACGGACCAGTCTGGGCAGCCCGGGAGAAGGCGTGGAGGCGAAACTCGACGTCACCGGTGTCGAGCCACTTCCACAGCTCGTAGTGCATTCGCCCTTCCTCGAAATGGCCTTCCAGGGTCTGGTAATACCAGCCGAAGACCCGTGCGTGGCGGCCATCGAGCTGGCGCATTTCGTCGTAGACCTCGCCGACGCGTACCCCGACGTTGAAGCGCATGCCCGCGAAGCGGATCTTCAGGAGGATGTCTCGCCCCGCGAGAGGCGCGTCCTGGCGATACACGGCGCGAACGGCGCCGGGATCGGCCAGCTGGTAGTCGACCATCAGGCGGCGGGCGATGTGCCAGCTTCCGCCGACCGCGGAGGGCCCTGAGCCTTCGTGTGGGAGGGTCTCGACCATGTCGTCCCAGTGCCATCCGTTGCTGGGCGTGTATTCGCCGACCTTTGAGGTATCGAAGTTGACCGTCCGCTCAGCGAGCGCTGTCAACTTCCGTGGAGGGCGCGCATCGGGCGGCTCCAGTGGTGTGCGGGCAAGACGCTCGACGTCGATGCGGCGAGTCGTGATCGCGACGCCGCCTTCTCTTCGGCCGCCTGTGAGGTGGACGATCCTTTCGAGCACCGAGGTCCACATGTGCAGCTGGACCTCCTTGGCGAAGCGCAGATGCGAGTACAGCGCGTCCGCGAAGCGGTCTCCGCTTCGTGCCCACGACTCGATCTCAAATTCCAGGGAGCGGTAGTGGTCCGAGGCAGCCCGGAACTCGATCTGCCCGGCCTCCAGATGCCCGGTGAGCGTTGCCAGTCGAAACGACGTGGGGGTGGCGGCGACGACGCGCACGGGGCCGTCCCAGGGGCCGGGCATCCGCACGAGGTACTCGTCCCCCACGGCGAGGCCCCCGTCGCCATGGATCTTCTGGAACGTCGCGAACTCGGAGGGCGCGACGCGGTCGAGATCTTCTGTGATCTGGGCCATCAACTCCTCGGGTGTCAGCGAGGACCCTACGATCCGTGTCCAGTACCACTGCCCAGGTAGGGCCAAGCACCACTGCCCAGGGAGGGCGCCGATGAACCTGTGCGCTGATGCGTCCTTTCCTACGCTTTGACCAGCTCGCGTTCGGCGGCGTCGATCACACCTGAGCGGTTCTTGTGGGAGCGCTCGTAGGAGCGCACGCGCTTGACGCGGTCCTCATCGCCCTCATCCAGCCCCGCGCGTATCTCGTCCACGCTGAGCTCGTCATATCCAGGCCACGGCTCGTCGTCGCGCAGCTTGGTGATCCGGCTGAGGATCGTCGTGCGGTTTTCGTTCTTGCGCTCGTAGGAGTCGATCTTCGCGAGGTCGACCTGCGAGAGATGTGCGAGCTTTTCGACGATCTCCGCAGCGGTGAGCTTCCCGTAGCCGGTGATTGCGAGGTTTCCTTCAGAGGCCAGCGCGCCCTTGACCTGACCCTCGCCCTGCGCGACCCCGGGTACCTTGCGTGCTTTGCGGGCGGTGCGTTTTGCACTCGATGTCACGTCACGAGCAGTTCCCTTCACGCTCTTCGACGCCGAGCTCACCGCGTCGGCGGCGCCTGTCTTGCTGATGTCGTATGAAGGGTTCCCGCGGATCTCTGAGCGCACCACGGCCTCGGTCAGCTTCGGGATCTCCCTCAAGATCCGGTCGAGCATCTTCTGCTCATCAGCCCGGATGGAGTCGGCAAGGGTCTGTGTAGCCTTGTCGCCGATCGAGCTCGCCAGGCGCTCGATGGCGGTGTAGGTGGCGATCTCCAAGGCCTCGGTCGCACATGCGTCCTTGGCGTTCTTGAGGACTTTCTCCTCTCCTCCCGTGCCACGGACGAGGTCGAGGGGCGTCTTCCCCAGGGCCAGTGCCTGCCCAACGACGTTCTGGACGAGCCCAACCCCGGCTTGTATCGGGCTGCTCCCCTGTCCGAGCTCGTCCAGACGGCGCTGCACCCGGGTTGCGTGGTCGCGCGTCTCGCGCAGGTGAGATTTGAGGCCGTCGCGGTAGCTTCCGCCCGGGGTCATCGCAATCTGCGACCGCAGCACGGTGACGAGCGCCTGCTCCATCGCATGCGCCTCGCTGAGATACTGCACGATCTTCTGTTCAGTCTTGTCCATTGGTCTCGGCTTTCTTAGAAAGTGTGTGATGGCGTGCGCAGGGCGCACGCTCAAGCTGTGGTACGCACCGCTTATTGCGCGAATGAGCTCAGCGGCCCTCGCGGCCAGAGCGCTCATCGATCGCCAGTGCCTCGTCCTGGCCGCTGTCGCTCGTGTCCGGGTCGAGCGCACGCGCCTGCGCGTGCTGATCGCGGGCAGATTCGGTGAGGTGCTCGGCCTTGATGGCCTGTTGCTCTGCGGTGGCACGTCCTTGCCGCGCCTGAGCGGCGCGTTCCTCAGCTTCAGCCTGAGCACGATTGGCTTCGGCAGCCTGCTCATCAGCCGAGGCGCGCGCACTTTCCGCTTGGATCGAACGGCTTCTGGCCACCTGGCGAAGCTCGCCCGCTTGCTCACGACGACGTTCGTCACGTCTGCGGCTCGCGGCACGAGCGACGAAGGCGATGAGCAGCAGCACCACTACGGCGCCAACAGCAATTATGATGATCGTTCCGGTGCTCATGGTTTTCTCCTAGAGCTAGCTTTGTTTGGTTTCGGGCGGCCCCTGTGGTTTACGCGAAGACGTCTAGCTTCTAGAAGGGGCGTGGTGGGTCCTGGTGGCGCTGGGGCCTAAAGGCCGCGGCGTCCGCGGCGTCTGAAGCTGAGCCCGCCGCCCGTCAGCAGCAGGATGAGGACGATGACGAGAAGGATCGTGAGCATGATCAAACGCTTGATCGACTTGGCGCTTTCATCGCTACTCGCGCTCGTTGCTTTGACTGTGGCCCTTTACAGTCTCGGCGACCTTGTCTACGGCTTTCTTCAGGGATCCCTTCGCCTGGTCGGCGTGTCCCTCGTTCTTCAAGTCTTGATCTCCCGTCAAGGCGCCGGCAGCCTCCTTGACGCGTCCCTTCGCTTGATCGATGTTCTTGTCGGTCATGGACCCTCACTGGTTTGAGTTGGCAGACGACAGCTGCAATGCCCGGACGACGGCACGCGACGCCGAGAAGAGAACGCTCTTTCTGTTGCAGAGAGAAAGAGAATGCTCTCTTTAGCGCTACCCTTCCAAGGCATGCTTGAAACCCACCGCTGAGTGACCGAGATGGGAGTCAGCGCTCGCGAGCGGATTCTGGATGCCTCCTACGAGCTGTTCTCGCAGCGCGAAATCCGCGCAGTGGGGGTCAACGAGGTAATCGAACCGCCGGCGTCGCGACCGCCACGCTCTACCGGCGCTTTCCTTCCAAAATATCTGCGCCCGCAGGTCTCCCCATCGCGGGCGACCGTCTAGGCTCGAGAAACGATGGCTAAAAGCAAGAAGGGCAAGCGCAAGATCGGGGCAGGCGATGTCGCGTCGAACAGGTACGCGTCATATCGCTATGAGCTGATCGAGCGAATCGAGTGCGGGGCGGTGCTCGAGGGCACCGAGGTCAAGGCGCTGCGCGAGTCCGGCGCTCAACTGAAGGACGGGTACGCCGCGATCAACGATGACGAGCTGTGGCTGCACTCGGTCCACATACCCCCATACGCTCCCGCGTCGCGCGAGAACCACGACCCCGAGCGTCCGCGAAAGCTGCTGGTGCACCGCCGCGAGCTGGACAGACTCGCCGCGAAAGTATCCGAGCGCGGCCTTACGCTGGTGCCGACGAGGATCTACTTCTCGGGCTCGCATGCGAAGGTCGAGGTTGCGCTCGCTCGAGGCAAGGACCTGTACGATAAACGCCAGACGATCCGCGACCGCGAGTCCAAGCGGGATATGGAACGCGCAGTGCGCGAAGCACGACGTTAGAGCGAGCCGAAGCGTTAAAGCGAGCCGAAGCTGTGGCCGCCCGAGGTGAGGATGTGCGAAGCATCCATACCGAGCACGAGCAGCACGATCAAACCGATGTAAACCGCCCCGACGAGCACGCGGTGGCGGGGCGCGACGCGGTAGTAGGCGGCCTGCTCCAGTGAGCGGGTCTTGCGCTGCTGCCAGCGCCGGCGGGTCTCCATGGCGCCGAGGAACAGGAAGATCAACAGGAAGGGGTTATGGGTGACGAGCAGCAGCACGAGCAGCGCGCCCAGGCCGAGGAACCACATCCAGGGAGCCATCGCGGCCATTGCGCGTCCGCCGTCGAAGGGGACGACCGGTATCAGGTTGATCAGGTTCAAGAAGAACGCCACGTAGGCGAGGGCGCGGAGCAGATCGCTGTTGATCGCCTCGCCGATCGCCAGGCACACCGCTGCCCCGAGCGTGCCGAGGATCGGCCCCGCGAGCCCGACGCGCGCCTCGGCCAGCGCGTTGTCGCCGAGCGACTTGGAGAAGATCGCAGCACCCAGGAACGGGATGAACATCGGCGTGCTCGCGCTGATTCCCTCGCGACGCAGCTGGAACACATGACCCATCTCGTGCACGAACAGCAACAGGACGAACCCGGCCGCGAACTCCCAACCGAAGAACAGGCTGTAGGCGGCGACCGAGACCAGCGCCGTCCCCGTGGTTGTGAGCAGCTTGACCTTCGGGAGCAGGAGCAGCAGGCTCTTGATCGCAGCAAAGAACTTGGCGATCGCCGCGGCGATGGCCGCGAACATGCTGCCGATCCGCTTGCGCAGCGACTGGGCGCGCCCACGGCGGGGTGTGCCGAAGGGGTCCTCGCCAGCTGCGCCGCCCGGTGGATGCGTGGGTGGCGGATGCAGAGTGCCTGGGCGACCTTTATAGGACGGGTAGGACTGGGCGACGGGCACAGTGGACGGACCGGTGGGCGAGCCGGAAACCGAAGGCGCGGGCAATGAGAGGTCGCCACTGTCCATGCTCCCATTGTGGCAGCCCCGATAAGCGTTGCCTAACGTTACGGTCTGGCGTCTTGGCTCCGGTTGCGGTCTCAGCGTCTTTGGCCCGGTTACGGTCTTGGCGTCTTGCCCCCGGTTGCGGTCTTGGCGTCTTGTCCCGGTTACGGTCTCAGCGTCTTTGCCCGGTTGCGGTCTTGGCGTCTTGCCCCCGGTTGCGGTCTTGGCGTCTTGTCCCGGTTACGGTCTCAGCGTCTTTGCCCGATCTGGAGCGCTCCGGCTACACTGGATAAGCAACATCCTGGGGACGACAGGCTTCGACGCGGTCGGCTCGTATGGATGGTGGCGAGTCGAGGTCCCGGATGGCCTCGTAAAACTCCCGGGAAAACCATAAGTGCGGACTCTCACGAGTACGCCCTCGCCGTTTAGTTAAGAGCTGAACGCGAGGTCTCGGGCCCCACTTGCCCGCGGTGGGGATTGCCGGGATCAGAAAGCGGGCTCACCCGGTGCGGTCCGCCTGCGCCAAGCCGGGAACACTCAAGCAGGCTGGTCCCCCGCAACCCCGCCGGCGAGGCAAGCGAGGGATGAGATCAGAGCGCCGGCTACGCTCGTAGATGCCATTCATACGCGATCGCGGACGCGGGTTCGATTCCCGCCGTCTCCACTGCGACAGTTGACCCTTCAGTTTTCTATTGAGAGCTGGAGGGTCATTTTCGTGATGGGGAAGCCAATTTTCGGGCGATCTGGACGCGGGTTCGACTCGGTCTTGCAGGGATTTTCCGCGACCCGCGTTGATCGCAAGAAAGCCGCCCACGGGCCATCCCCGGAGCGGCTTCAAGTCTGAATGAGGCGCGGCGAGCCCGGCTAGGGCGAGCCCGGCGGGGCGCCACGCGCTCTGCGCGAGGGCGGCATCAGCTCGCCGAGGCCGAGCTTGACCGCCTTCGCTCCGTAGGGCTGCGCGAGCCCCATCGTCACGCGCATTTTCGCGAGGCGCGAGGCGATCCGCTCGCCTCGCTCCTTGAAGCGGCGCTCGCCTTCTCTGCGAGCCGTCCTCGCCGAGCCGAGCCAGCCGTTCTTGGCGGCGATGCGCAGCCAGTCGATGAGGCAGGCGACGTTGGCTCGAAGACGATGCCAGTCGCGGCTGACCACCTTCGGTCGCACCCCCAGCTCATCAGCAGCGACCTTGTAGCGGTCGCGCCAGTAGTCATGCACGCCCTCGTAAGTCCCGTGGGACTCCTTCAGCTCGTGATAGAGCGGTTCGGTGCGCGCGAGCGGCACGAGTGCCTTCCAGTCGGTCGCGCACGAGATCGTCTGCTCCTTGGCGCACTCGGGGCTCGCGCCAACCATGCAGCGGAACCACAGGCGCGGCTTCTCGTTCTTCGCCGAGAAGCGCGTCTGCTCCATCGGGCCGCCGCAGTGCTTGCAGCGCATGACTCCGTGACGGTCGTGAGTCTCCTCATCGTGCCGTCGCGCCTGGCCGTTGCCTGGCCGCCACGGGAAGACGGGCGCGCTGCCGTGCTTGGTCGCGTGCTCGAAGCAGGACGCAATCGAGAAGCCCTTGTCGCCGATGACGGTCTCGGGAGCCGAGCCCGCCATCTCGCTGACGCGGTCATAGAGAGCGGGGAAGAGGTAGTACTCCTGCGTGCTCGCATCATCGACGCTGGGGATGACCCCGCCCGTGAAGTGGTCGATGGCCTTCCCGCCGTAGTAGCCGTGCCAGAAGCGCTTCGCGCCGCGCTCGCCCATGTACGCGCGAATCCCGGCGCCCAGGTCGCGGGTCCTGTACCAGCAGCCGTTCTGACGGATGCGCTTGATCGTCCGAGAGCCGCGCTGGACCATGACCACCTTCTCAGGCAGGCTCTCCTTGTCCTGCTCTGCGCTCTCATCGGGAGCTTCCGCGTTCCGGGCCTCTCGGTCTTGGCGAGCGACACCCGTCTTGACCCGCTGGGGATGCAGCGCGGCCCCCGGCGCGCCACGGCGGCGACCTGAGCGGGTCTTGACGCAGCGGTAGGCGCACTCCTCGTCCGGCTGGCAGTCGTGGATGAGGGCCGCATGGGTCTCATCCTCGGTGAAGTCGATATGGACGTGGGCCATGACGCGCGCGTCGTGCTGGCGGCACCGCCGGATGACGGCTCCCGCGGCACTCAGGAACTCCTCGCAGACGGTCTCCAGCTCGCGCAGGCGCCGCCAGACGCGCATGTAGGGAGGCTTGCCCTCGAAGCCGCACTCACGCCACAGCTCGTCTGTGGTCTCGTCCCAGAAGGGTTGGATATCGACGTGCTTGGAGGCGACGAAGGCGACCGCCGCCAGCTCCCAGTGGCCTGGCTCGCGGTGGCGGGCGTAATTGCTCTCCAAGCCGCCACAAGCCTCGCGCAGCTCGTCCCAGACCCAGCGCTGGCTCCTCAGAAGCTTGACCGTGTTGAGCGATCCGCGCAGCCCGTCCTCCTTGGAGAACTCCGTTGCTCCTGGGAGGCGGTCTGGTGGTTGGTAACGAAGACGGGGCATACTCTCAAGACAGGGCCTCTGGGCCGCTCAACCGGGGAAATGACCTGCCAATTCCTTTCGGCACAGCCCATCAGTTTCTTTGCATAGAGCATCGTAGCAGACTCCCGGACGGAACTTCGGACCCGTTTGGGACAGCTCTCATGCCGGAGGAGCGATGAGTAGGTTTGCGTAGCCCCTGCTTCCGCCAAGCGGCCAGCGGAGCCTTCTTGCCGGACTACTCGGGGAGGTAGGGCCGGCGCCAGAAGCGCTCTGGCCGTGGCGGCTTGGCCGCGTTCGACTTGTTGAACGGCAGCCACTGAAGCCACTCGTCCTCGATCACGTCGTGGAGCTCCACGCCGAGCGCAATCGCGCAATTGACGAGATGCCGGAGCTTCGGGTTCTTCGTCTCCCCGCGCTCCAAGCGCCTGTACGTGGGAACGGAGATGCCGACCGCCTGGGCGAGCTCCTCCTGGGTCACGCCCCGGCTCATGCGGGCGCGGGCGAGCTTCGTGTCGGGGATGGTGCCGGGGTCATGGCGAGCAGGCGACATATCGGCAGCGTAGCGTCGGGCCATGTCGGGACAATCATCCCGATCCCGCGCGAGTGGCTGCCGCTGGATCAAGGCTCTGCGACGACGCCCAAGTCAGAGGCGCTCACGCAGCCGATCTGTGGCGCTCGCGGCCTAATTGCCTGCCGGGCTTGCTGGGATTGTTATCTCGGCGACGGGCTGGTAGGATGAGGATACAGTTCATTCAGGGCTGGGATGTATATAAAAGGAAACGTCATGAATATCCTCACCAAGAGGGCAAGGACCATCCTCAAGTCAGTCCACGCGAGTGACGGTGACTCGGAGAGGCTCCATCTCAGGATCTATCGTGGAAGCGATGGGTCGTATTGGATTCAACCCCGTGACAAGAACTTTGACGCGGTGGACGATACCGACCGCACCCACTGCGATGGATCGCTACGAGCAGTCGCTCAACTCTCCGAGGTTTTCCATGAGTGGGACAAGCTGGCACAAAAAGGGGTTCACGGCCCGCAGGGGAGGCGCCCTCTATGCGACGCGTGACTATTGCATTTGCGCTTTTTCTCACAATCGGATGTGGCGAAGCCCTTGCAAGCAACAGGACAGTTACGCTTCAACGCACGTCCGCTGCGCTGCTAGCCAGGTGGCCCGGTGAGTTCCACTACATGTATCCGTGGACACGGCAGTGTGCTGCGAACCCGAACACACACGCCTATGAGGTGCATTGCCAGCTCGAATACCATGAAGCCATCGAAGGTGAGCCGGGTGCATTTCGATGGATTCCAGTGCACATCGAAGTTGAATGTGAACGCAACCGCTGCAAGAGCATGTTGTTTGCAGAAGAAGATCTTACGTACTTCTTGGAAGACCACGTCTCGTTTCGCGGACGGAAGGGCACCTACCATGAAACCGGATGGAGGCGCCCGTCATGAGGCACTTGGTTGTTTCCGTACTCATCCTGCCCGTCGCCGACGGCGGCGCGACGACGCTCCAGAACCTCCAGCTCCTCTGCGCCGACTGCAACCGGAGCAAGAGCGACTCCATCTGACTTGACACGCCAAGCTCGTTCACCAGGTGTGAGCATGAGATCACCCGGCAACCAGCGAGGACCCGGCGCCTAGCGTCACGTCATGCCCTGCGAGACGAGGTCCGACAAGGTTCTTACGATCAGCGAAATGCCCGCGCGACCGACCCCAGCCCGTGAGCCGCTCGTCCTCCTCGACGTCGTCCGGGACGTCGCTGAGGCTTCGGGATCGCCGGACCTGCGGGCCGTCAGCCAGCGAGCATGGGACGCGGCGCGTGATGGGGTGAGCGCGGACGCTCCCCCTGCGCGGCGTGTCAGCGCGCTGCTTCGCCTGCCGTGGGCGAAGGTGCTCGCCTTGGCGTTCATGGATGAGCCAGGACGCTCGATAGCCCTCGGACATGCCCTGGGAGAGGAGGAACAGGACTGGCTGACGCCGGAGTACGCCAGCTTCGTCATGCGGCTCGTCGCTCGTCGCCTCGGCAAGCACACGGTCTCGCCGAGGGAGTACATGCGAGAGCGCAAGTCACTCCTCGCCAGCGACGACGCCCACTGGCTGCATGGCCGTCGCCTCATCCTGCCCAACGTCGAGCAACTGCGCGTCGCCGCTGGCTCCTGGGACGCGGCTCTCACGTCGGCTGGCCTTGAGGACTCCCATTCCCCCGAATATGGGAGAAGGAGGAGGCCGCCGGGCATCATCGACATCCTCGACCGCTGCTACGAGGCCCACGGGACCGAGCCAACGAGCAGCGAGAGCGAGGTCTTCGCCCGCGCCAACGGCATCCCGTACCCACGACGCGAGCGTGGGCGGGCGTGGTCCTCGTACGTGAGGGAGTGGAAGGAGGGGCGCCACGGCAGAGGGCTCGCGATCCCTGACGGGCCGCCTCCGACTGCCCGGCGCCCCGATTACGCGATTGACGTCGGCGCGGCTCACGCTGATGAGCGGAGGGCGCAGAGCCGGGAGGACTTCGATGAGGCGGTTGCCTGGGCGATGCGCTACCTCGGGCAACTGAGTCCTGGGGAGCGGGCGACCGAGCGCGGGTACAACGCATGGGCGTCCGGTCAAGAGGGAGCTTTCTACACAAGTGCCTTCCAGCTTCACCACGGCGGCTGGAGCAAGGTGAGAGACGTGGCTTGGGCGAGGCTGAGGCAGGAGAGTGGGGGAGCAAGGCCGCCCGTGAGCACATCAACGACCAAAATCGTCCTAATCGCGCCGTAGGCTGCGTCCACCACCAGGCAAGCTAATTCTAAAGCGCTGATTCGGCGTGCCGATACCACAAGAACGCTCATGAGATGGCTCCGCTCCCGCAAAGGCCGCATCCTCGCGTTCCTGCTCGCCCTCGTGGCGGCGCTCGTGGCCGTCTATGCCGTGGGAGCCGTCAGGAACGACAGCACCTCATCCCCTGACAGCAGCACGCCGACCTCGACCGCGAAGGGCGCCGAAGAAGCGGACGGGCCAGCCTCGTTCATCGGGCACGCGTCGAACGCGGTCATGTTCATCCAATGGACTCGCTCGGGAGGGAGCGTCACTGGCTCCCTGCGTGAGGCGATCTCCAAGGCCGGAGCGCTCCGCCTTGAAAGCGCTGACCGCGCCTTCACGGGCACCATAGCCGGCAAGGGCATCACGCTGAACCTGGGAAGTGCCCTCGGGGAAAGCACGGCCTACGTCGGGGAAGTGAAGGAAAGCGGCTTCACGCTGACCGTCCCCGGACGTGGGAGCAACCTCATCACGATCAACTTCGAGCCGGGTGAAGTCTCGGGCTATGACGAAGCCACGAAGCAGCTCCTGCTCGCCAAGTACCCCTCGCCCTGCTCGTTGTACGTCACGGGCCACGAAGTCCGCGTGAGCTTCGCCGGGCCGAACTCAGCCGAAGCTTGCGCGAGCTTCGTGCAGCACGCCACCGGCAGCACAGAATGGACGACCTCTCCGCAATCCGGCACCGAATCCAGCTCGGTCGTCTGCGAACTGGAGAACCGTGACAGTGAAAAGGCCGTCATCACGGACAACGGTGGCCAGTCCTATGGCAAAGAAGCCTGTACTCAACTCTCCGGCGAAGGCTGGGGTTGAGACGCGAGGATCGATTGTGACCCCCGGCTCACGACCGATCCCCGTGCTGTTCATCCTCATTGGGGCGGCTGTCGCCGCTGGCATCGCGGGAGTCCTCCATATCGCCGACCCCGGCGTGTTTCCTGAGAGGCTGGTCTGGTACTCAGCGGTATCGGGAGGCCTCTGGCCGTTTGCGGTGTCCAATTGGAGTCAGCCCGGCGTGCGAAACATAGCCCTATTCACTGCCGCGATTTTTGTCTCAATCGCATACGCACCGCCGTTTGTGATGCTAGCTGTCTGGTTCGGCGTGATACTTGCCGCCTGGCTGATTGACGCCGCTAGGAGGATGCCAAAAGGCGAATGAGCTGCCCGTGCTCGCGGCACCATGTCCGCATGCCCTGCATCTCTCTACGGACCTACCTATTGATCACGTTCGTAGCCATCGCATGGCTGATGATGACGAAGGCCATCGAGGCGTTGTCAGGCCTCCCGCTGGCTCTCGCCTTCCTTCTCAGCGTATGGGTACCGCCTATCATTCTGATCCTCAAACGGTTGATCGAGCAAAAGCTGGGCGGCATCCAGCGGCCCACTTGAGGGGAGGGAGGTCCGGCCAGGCATCCGGCGCGGGCTAGGGCAACAGCCTGTGCAAATAGGCGATGGAGACAGCCGCCGATGCGAGAACGGCTTCCGCCATCGCCAGCGGCACGTCGTGTGGCACTTCGCCCGCGCCATGCCCGCCGCGCTTGTTGCGGGGTGAGGCGGCGGCAAGGACTGAGAACTGCATGAACTGTGGGACGACTTCGGCATTGACCAAGTTGTCAAAGAGCTTGAAGGCGGTGTCCTTCTCGTCATGCTGCACTCCGCGCTGCGTGAGCAGAACCTTCATGGCGCTCTCCACCGAGCAGGCAGACTCGTGAACGGACTGAGGCAGGGCTTGCTGCGTCCCAAGCGCCAGCTCCGACCGCGCCGAGTCGAAGTGGCTCTTGGCGGACGCGAAGCGTGGATCTTCGATGGAGCTCAGCGCCGGGCGCAACGCCAACATCTCCACCTCCGCATCACCTACCCAGCGGAACCCATCGCTGCCGTTGAACTCCCACGGGATGCCGCGCTGCTTACAAATCTTGTTGATACGCTCAACTGGCCCAATAGCGCGCGGGTTCTGAGAGAAGCCGTCAAAAACTGCCACACGGAAGTCTGGCTCAGGCATTTGCAACAGGACGGCGTTCGCGGCAAGTTCTTCCATCTGTCGCCGTTCAGCGGGGGTAAAAATCACCTCCGGCTGTTCGCTGGCGACTTTTGTGAGTGCGGCAGCGATTTTGTCTGCCGGGCTATCACCCCAAACGGTCCGTACGGCTGCGATGTAATCCTCAAAATCGGGATAGCGGTCGCGCATAAACCCGTTGAGTACGGTCAGTCGTGAGGATCCCTTTAGCGCTCTGAGGATGAGTTTGCGGGCAGCCTTGTCCATCCCGGTCGCGGGGCGCTGCGCGGCGGTTTCAAGCATCGGATTCGCCATGATCGTCGGGCCTCACGGTAGCGCGAGGAAGCCGATGCTGCCTGAGTTGAACGAGCGAGCAGTCCGGAGCCGGCTCGCAGAGTAGCCCCGCCGAGCCTAGCTCTTGGAGCCTTCCCACAATTCATCGGCGAGCGACACCAACTCGCCAGGCTTGACTTGAAGCGCCCGTGAGAGGCGCAGGAGCGTCGTGTAGGAGGGGTTGCGAACGCCGCGCTCCAGGCCGCCGAGATGCGTGATGTGCATGTCGGCTCTGTCGGCCAGCTCCTCGCGCGAGCGACGGATGGCCTCGCCGAGGGCGGCGTGCTCGGGCGAGCGCGGCGTGCTCTTGCGTTCGGGAGGCACCCGCCAAGCCTCCCTGAGAACATGCTCCAGGTTAGAGCGCAAAAGTCCTAACAGCTCAGGGCAAGGACGATGGGATCGCGGGCTCTGCAAGCGACTGAAGGAGCACAGGATGTTGAAAGCGGCTGGCACGTCTCTCGTCAGGAGGGTAGGCGTCGTCGTCGCATCCGCGAGCGCCCTCGCGCTCCCGGCGCCTTCTGCTGCCCAGGCAGCGCCAACGAACGTCACCCCGCCCACCATCAGTGGCGCGCTCGAAGTCGAACACGCCCTGACCGCGAGCACGGGCACCTGGACCGACGCGTCCCCCATCGTGAACTACGCCTACCAGTGGCTGCGCTGCGTCCAGGAAGAATGCACTGACATTGACTACGCCACGGCCAACCCCTACACGCTGCCCTGGAGCTTTGGTGGCTACCAAGCCGAGGTGACAGTGACAGCCACTGATGCGCGGGGCGAATCCAGCTTCGCCACCTCTGAAGTGACGGACATCATCGTCCCTGGCGGCCCGCGCTACACCGTGAGCGAAAGCGTCAGCGGCAATGGCTCGGTGACGGGGTTCGAGGCCGGCCCGGAAGCGACGAGCCGCACCGCCGACGCCAACCTCGCCTGTCCTGGCGCCTGTGGCACGCTCTACCCCTACGTGCCGGGTACGAGGATCGAACTCGTCGTCACGCCTGCGCCAGGCTCCGCCTTCCTCGGCTGGGGGGCGCCTGCTCAGGCAGCGCTCCCACATGCTCCATCACGCTGGGCGGCGACGAGGCCGCCGTGGCGACCTTCACCGGGCAGGCGCCCGCAGTCCCAGGGCCGGCGCTGGGGTCTGGTGGACAGCCCAGGGAAGCGCCGGCATCCGGGAGCGCTGGCGCTCCCGCCCTCGAAGCCAGGAGGATGCTGGCATCCTCGATCACTGGCCCTCCGGCACGCCTCCTGGGCCTCCATGCCCTCCATCATGGCGTCCAGGCCGTCGTGCGATGCCAGGAGGCGAGATCGTGCCGGCTCAGCCTTGCCCTCTTTGCGGGCGCGCGAGGCGGACACGTGATCGCGCGGCGCTCCCTCACCGTCGCGCCGGGGCGAAGCGTGCGCATCAGCCTCGCGCTCAGCCGGGCGGGCGAGCGCCTGCTCGCCGAGCGGCGGCGGCTTCCCGTCAGGGCGCGGCTCACGCTGAGCGTGGGCGACCGCGCGATCACGCTCAGTCAGGGCCGCCTCACGCTCACGGCGTAGATACGCTCCATGCCACCGTGCGAGGTGGGACACTGGCGGCGGTCCGCACGCCTAAGGTTCTTGCGGAATTCTGCCGAGAACGACAAGGAGCCTGGTAGAGTGGGATGCGTCGGCCCATAGTCTGGCAGGCGCTAGAGTGGGACGGACGTCAAAATGGCCACTATCAAGAAGCCCAAGATCCAACCGCTGAACGCCCACCAGCAGGCGCTGCTTGCCGACGTGAGAGCCGCGAGGGCAGCAGGAGCTTCGGTGGCCAGCGCAGCGTTCAAGCGCATGAGCCGCCAGGCTCAGGCTTCTTCGCTCCGCGCGCACTCGTAGCAAACGCCTCGTCTCGGTATGCGCTGTGGATGCAGACCGAATGTTCACTGTCGTCTGCGCGAAGCGCGATTTCGGCAAGCAGACCAGCGGCGAGGTCTTCAGGTCCTTCCCGAACGATGAGATCGTCGCCGCCTTCCGCGACCGGCCACTGGACGCGGAGCTAGGGAAGAGCAACCTGCTCCACCGGCTCGCCGAGTGGCGGAAGCTCGGCGAGCACGGGGACAAGCCGGGCACTCAGGAGATGGGCAAGCTCACGACTGAGGGCTGGCGAGCCTACCTCTGGCTGGATGATGGCTCTGTGTACGGCCAGTCCCTCGGAGGCGCTGTCATCTGGCTGTTTGGCCGCGGACAGCGGTACGACGACTCAGACCACCGTGACTTCCATCACCAGCTCGGCCGCAGGTTGATGCTCGACCCGACCGACTCGTGGCGACCGACAATCGAGGAGGACTACCCCGCCCTCTTCACGGTCCGGGCAGAGGACGAACTGAAGGAAGGGCTCCGCGCGGTGAGCGAGGCGCGCGACCATGCGCTCTCCCATCCCAACACGGTGGTCCCGATTGAGCTGCCTCGCCTTGTGGCGAGCATAGGCGAGGCGCATTGGGAGGAGACGGTCGCGGGGGTGGTGATGGACGATCTCCACTTCCGGTATTTCGTGCTCTCTCGACTCTACAGCGGGAGCCATGAGCAGGTCGCGGAGGAGATGGCGCTCACGTACGCGGACGAGGCTTTCGCCGGCCTTGAGCTCTGGGGTCCAATCGGGGCTCGCGACATCATGCTTGAAGGCCTCGACGATCTGAGCGACGCGGGCTTCTACTGCTACGCCGCCGACCTGGGCGCGCAGCCCTAGTCGGACTCCTAGCACGGGTTCACGTTCGGCGCGACGCGATCACGCTCAGCCAGCACCGTCTCACGCTCGCGGTGTGAATGGGCTGGTTCGACTCTCAGCACCAGCGTGTAGCTGGCTCAAAGGAGGCGTCCTGCATGCCGATACGGTTTCAAGATGCTCCGCACGGACAACAAAGCCCAGCTCGTCAAGCTGCCCTGGACGCTCTCCCGGATGCTCTCAGGCCGCCGCTACGCCGTGCAATCCGGGCGCAAGGTCATGGAGCTGCGCTGGTCGAAGGCCCAGGCGGATGTGGCGCTCCAGGCGCAGGCGAGCGAGCCCGTGCTCTTGTGCCGGGATGGCCGCCGCAGCCTGTGGCAGTACCTGGATGGCTTCTGGTGGGACGACGACGGCCTGGGTGCCGAGGACATCAAGGCCCTCGTCTTGCAGCGCAAGCGCCGCTTGGAGCAGAAGCTGCAATCGGCGCGGAGCCTGATGCGGGCCGGTGAAGATGGCCGCCCAACCCGCGCCCCAATCCCCACCGAGCTGCGGCGCGCGGTCTTCGAGCGCGACGGTGGTCGCTGCGTCGAGTGCGGCGGCGCCTTCGACCTCCAGTACGACCACATCCTGCCAGTCGCCCACGGCGGCGCGACGACGCTCCAGAACCTCCAGCTCCTGTGCGCCGACTGCAATCGGCGCAAGAGCGACTCCATCTGAGCATCGGGGCGGAAGGCTCCAACACCCTTGACGACGAACTGGGCTGCGACCACGGGATCGCAGCCGACGCTCGCGCAGGCTTGCACAAGGGAACTTCCAACACGAGCATGCGCGGCCCATGTACGCTAGGCGTTGGGCGCGCGTACAAACGCTCCCCGCGAGGACCGGCATCCGGCTCTGGCTGGTAATTGAAAACTGTCCCACTGATACGTAAAGGGGCGAAGAATTGCGAACTTCGCCCTTTTACAGGGTCCCGTTCGGCTGCCTGGGGATGGGTGTGATCCGGTGCGGTCGGGAGAATCGATGCAGTGCAGATGCCGCGTCGCAATATCGAGCTCAAGGCACGCTGACTGCCCTGGCTCTGGTAGGTGGAGTCATGGCCATCTATGCTGCTGTGGCAGCCGTCGTCGGTGATGGATCAAGCGGCGGCGCAGCTGTTCACGGCAAAGCACCGAGGATCAAAGACAAGCAGAAGCAGCGAGGATCACAACCCGGGGATCTGGCGGCGACGCTACCGTATGGGCATGTTCGACGACGCGGTCATAGCTGAGGCTGCGCGGCGTCTGTCTGCTGCGGCACCGGGTGCGCAGGTCATCCTGTTCGGCTCTCACGCCCGTGGTGATGCTGGCCGGGACGCCGACCTCGACTTTTTGGTGGTCGAGCCAGCGGTTGAGAATGTGGTGGCTGAGTCGGTGCGATTGCGGCGGACGCTGCGGGGCCTGGGTCTGTTTGCGGACATCGTGGTCGTCAGCGAGATGGAAGCGGAGCGGTGGCGAGAGGTGCGGGGCAGTTTGATCCACGAGGCGCTTTCGGATGGTCGCGCGATGGCGGCTTGATGGTGCCGGACGAGCTTTCGCGTGTCCTGCTGGGTCTAGCGCGAGACGATGACTTCGCGGCGAGGTCGTTGCTGCCGGTGGAGGGTGTGGCTGACGCGATCCTCGGCTTCCACGCGCAGCAAGCCGTAGAGAAGTCGCTGAAGGCCGTGCTCGCGTCTGCCGACGTGCAGTTCCCGTACTCCCACGACCTGGATGGTCTGATCGAGCTTTGTCGAGGGAACGGCCTAGAGGTTCCAGATGCGCTCGAGGATGCCGATCAGCTATCGCCTTACGGTGTGCGGATGCGTTACGGCGCCAGTCACGACACGCGGCTGGATCGCGATCAGGCGCTGGGATGGTCTGCGGCTGCGGTTGAGTGGGCGCGGGGGATAGTCGAGCGTGACGACGAGGAGCTGGCTACGGAGTAGCGCTGCGGGTCGCGTCCAACGTACGCACAGCGTACGCAATCCGATTCGACACGACCCCGCTATTGCGCATTCCAGAGCCAATCTCTGCCAGGATTTCGCACTTATCGAACCCGCCGTCTCCATAGACAACTGTCGGCGGCGAGGCCTCGAAAGGCAGCAGCGCTCACCGATGGGCGAAGCGCGAGGCTGGCTCGAAGTCGCCGTGCAGCACGAGGGGGTCGAGGTCCGCACCATTGGGCCTGCACGACCGCGGGGTTTGCGCAACGTACGGTCCCCCTCCACGATAGGGTCGGTGAATGACGATGGGCATGGTGCCTTGCATAGCTTTACCTGAGGGGAGAGGCCAATGAGCGAGCGTGTTGTTGTGCTAGGTGCGGGATTTGGCGGGCTGGAGCTCTGCACGATGTTGTCCGAGGCGCCTGGCGATGAGATCGACGTGACGCTGATCGACAAGAACGACGCGTTCGTGTTCGGGTTCTCAAAGCTGGATGTGATGTTCGGTCGCACCACGCCGGATTTGGTCCGCTTGGCCTATCGAGACATCGCCAAGCCCGGCTTGCGCGTCCTGCGGGAGACGATCACCGCTATCGACCCCGAGACCCGACGTGTAACCACCGACGCGGGTGTTCACGAGGCCGACGTCCTCGTCATTGCGCTCGGCGCGGACTACGACATGGACGCCACGCCCGGGCTAGCCGAGGGCGGGAATGAGTTCTACTCGGTTGCCGGGGCCGAGCGGCTGGCCGGAATCATCCCCACGTTTTCGCAAGGGCGTGTGATCATCGGCGTTTGCGGCGCGCCGTTCAAGTGTCCTCCAGCTCCGAGCGAGTGTGCACTGCTCCTGCACGACGAGCTCACAGCGCGAGGGGTGCGCGATGCGTGCGATATCACGTTCGTCATTCCGTTGGGCACGCCCGTGCCGCCCTCGCCGGAGACCTCTGCCGCTTTGGTGAAGGAGTTCGCCGAGCGCGACATCACACTGATCGCCGGCCGTCGTGTGAGTGCGCTCGATCCGGGGCGCAACGTCGCAATACTCGACGACGGCGCCGAGTTGCCGTTCGACCTCTTCCTCGGCGTGCCTAAGCACCGTGCGCCCGATGTGGTCATCGACAGTGGCATGACGGAGGATGGCTATATATCTGTGGATTCGGCAACGCTTCAGACGCGCTTTCCCGGCGTCTACGCGGTCGGCGACGTCGCCACGGCGGGGGTGCCGAAGGCTGGTGTGTTCGCCGAGGGGGCTGCGCGAGTGGTGGCGCAGACGCTGATTGCCAGATTGCGAGGCGGCGAGCCGCCCGGCCCTCATTTCGGGCGCGGTACGTGTTACATCGAGTTCGGTCGGGGACGGGTCGGTAGCGTGGACATCGACTTTCTGTCAGGTCCCTCGCGGACAGGGACCTTCAACGCCCCGTCGGCCGCCTTGGTCGCCGAGAAGGAGAGCTTCGGCTCAAGTCGTCGCGCGCGCTGGTTCGGCAACTGACCAGAGTCATGGCAGCGGACGGGTGCCGGGCAGCAGTCAGACCGAGGATCAGACAAGACCGTTTCGCTACGGTGCGGATATGTTCCCAGGGCAAGCGAAGCAGACGATCGATGAGAAGTACGCGGTCCTCCTGCGTGCGGTGAACGTGGGTGGCCGGAACAAGATTGCGATGGCACGCCTGCGCGAGCTGCTGGAAGGGCTCGGCTATGAAGCGGTGCGGACGCATCTGCAGAGCGGTAACGCGGTGCTGAGGGCAGTGGGCAAGTCACCGCAGCGTGTGGGAGATGAGATCGAAGGCGTGCTCGCCGAGGGGCTGGGGCTCGAGGCGAAGGTGCTCGTGCGCACGAAAGGTGAGCTGGAGAGGGTGGTAGCGGAGAATCCGCTGCTGGGTGTCGCGAGCAACCATTCGCGGATGCTCGTCGCGTTTCTCTCCGAGACGCCAGATCACGAGGTGATGCGCCAGCTGGCCCCGGCCGATTTCGAGCCCGACGTGTTCGCCGCCGGCGAGCGGGAGATCTACGTGTGGTATCCGGAGGGTGTGCAAAGGACGAAGCTGAGCAACGCCTTCTGGGAGAAGCGGCTGGGGGTCGTCGCGACGGGACGTAACTGGAATACGGTGACTCGGCTGCTGGAGATGACCGGGGAGTAGCGGTTGGGCTGATAGTCCCCCGGTCTCGGTCGGGCAGACAGTCCACCGGTCCTCAGCACTGTGGACCTGAGTTTCTCGCTATGCAAGGGCCTCGCTATGGCCGTGCTATCTCGCTGAGACCGTGCTAGGTCGCTGAAACCTCTTCCGGGGCCCTGCTGTTGACGCTGTCAATACCCCTCGCGGGGGATGCAGGTTGTCAAGACCCCTCGCGGGGAATGTAGGGCGCGAGCTCGCGCCGGGCAATCGAGAGCTTGTGGACCTCGTCGGGGCCGTCCGCGAGCCGCAGGGTGCGCAGGTGGGCATAGGCCCAGGCGAGGGTGTAATCGTCGGAGACACCGCCTCCGCCGTGCACCTGGATGGCGCGGTCGATCACCTTCAGCGCCACGTTGGGGGCCGCGACCTTGATCGCGGCGATCTCGGTACGGGCATGGCGGTTGCCGACCGTGTCCATCAGCCAGGCTGTCTTCAGCGTCAGCAGGCGCACCATCTCGATCTCGATACGCGACTCCGCGATCCAGTCCTGGACGTTCGCGCGCGTCGCGATCGGCGCGCCGAAGGTCACGCGCGAGA
The DNA here is from genome assembly GCA_963705245.1 of uncultured Solirubrobacterales bacterium. Classification (GTDB taxonomy): domain Bacteria; phylum Actinomycetota; class Thermoleophilia; order Solirubrobacterales; family Solirubrobacteraceae; genus Palsa-744. Next base: position 1,830,763 of record OY970062.1, read on the forward strand.
CGGCTCGCCTGCACATCGCCTCAAGGGCCCGCTCGGCCGCCCCGATCGCGCGCATGCAGTGATGGATCCGACCTGGCCCGAGGCGCGCCTGGGCGATCATGAAGCCGTCGCCTTCGCCGGCGATCAGATTGTCGGCTGGGACGCGCACGTCGCGAAAGGCGACTTCCGCGTGGCCCTCTTGGTCCTGGTAGCCGAACACGGGCAGGCCCCGGATCACGTCGACTCCCGGAGTGTCCAACGGCACGAGGATCATGCTCTGTTGTTTGTGCGGTGGCCCGTCCGGCTGTGTCTTGCCCATCACGATCATGATCTGACAATGGGGGTGCAGCGCGCCCGAGGTCCACCACTTGAGCCCGTTCAGCACATACTCGTCGCCGTCGCGCTCGATCCGCAGAGCGATGTTCGTGGCGTCCGAGCTGGCCACCTCAGGCTCGGTCATCGCGAACGACGAGCGGATCTCGCCGTCCAACAGGGGTGTCAGCCAGCGGTCCTTCTGCACATCGGTGGCGAACTGGGTGAGCACCTCCATGTTGCCCGTGTCCGGCGCAGAGCAGTTGCAGGCCTCCGAGGCAATGTGGCTGCGTCCCAGGATCTCCGCCAGCGGAGCGTAGTCAGCGTTCGAGAGTCCCGCACCGTACTGGGGATTTGGGTGGAACATGTTCCACAGCCCGGCCTCGCGTGCGTGCGCCTTGAGCTCCTCCATCACGGCCGGCTGGTGGTGGGGATCGCCCGATGCGCGCAGCTGGTGCTCGTAGATCGCCTCGGACGGGTAGACGTGCTCGTCCATGAACGCGGTCAGGCGCTCCCTGAACTCGATGCAGCGCTCGCTCGGCTCGAAATCCATGCTGAAGTCTCCTCTTGGACGGCGATGGGCTTAGGATCATCGCCGATGACGCAAGAAGGAGCCAGCTATCGCGACGCGGGCGTGGATTACGAGGCGCTGGACGAGGGCAAGCGGCTGGCGATGGCCAAGGCCCTGTCGACCTCGCCGCTGTTGCTCGCGCGTGGGGCGAGCGCGATCGACGCCTCTCGGGGCGAGCCGGCGTTCGCATTCGAGCTCGACGGCCGCACGCTGGCATTTGTGGTGGAGGGACTGGGTACGAAGTCGATCGTCGCAAGACAGGTGCTGGAGGAGCAGGGGATCGATCGGTTCGCTGACGTGGCGTATGACACCGTCGCTGCGATCGTGAACGACTTGTGCTGCGTGGGCGCGCTGCCGCTGGTCGTAAACGCGTACTTCGCCACGGGCGCGTCGGAGTGGTACCGCCAAGGCGGACGTGCGAAGGCGCTGCTCGAGGGCTGGCGCCAAGCGTGCGCGGACGCGGGTTGCGCATGGGGAGGAGGAGAGTCGCCATCGCTGCCGGGGCTGGTGGACGAGCGCGAGATCGAGCTGGCAGGAGCCGCTGTCGGTGTCGTGCCGGAGGGGCACGCTCCGATCCTCGGGGAGGAGTTGGGGCCGGGTGATGAGATCGTGTTGGTGGCCTCCAGCGGGCTGCATGCCAACGGGGCGTCGCTGGCCCGGCTCATCGCGGGCAGGTTGAAGGAGGGGTATGCAACCGCGCTGCCCAGCGGGAGGACACTGGGCGAGGCGCTGCTGGAGCCTTCGACGATGTACGTGGGACTGATGGAAGAGTTGCTCCGACAGAGGTTGCCGCTGAGGTATATAAGCCACATAACGGGCCATGGCCTGCTGAAGTTGATGCGCAGGCCAAAGCCCCTGACATACCGTATCTGGAAGCTGGGAGAAACACCGGAGGTGTTGAGCTTCCTCGCGGCGGAGGCGGGATTGGAGGCGAAGGCTGCCTACTCGACGTTCAATATGGGCGCGGGCTATGCCCTGTACTGTGCGCCCGGCACCGGGGGGACGATCGTCGAGCTCGCCGCGGGATTGGGCCTGCGGGCCTGGGTTGCTGGGGCTGTGGAGGAAGGTCCTCGGGAGGTAGTGCTGGAGCCGGTGGGCGTGCGATTCCACGGTGGCGAGCTGGAGCTCTCGGCATGAGCTCAGCCCAAACTCTAAGCCTCAGCTCGAGGGTGAAAATTCTGGTCAGTGGTATATGCGGGGCCGCAAGCTTGCGCCCGCGGAGCCTTCGATCTTGAAGGCATCGTGCCTGGCGGGTAATGTTCTGGGTGGAAATCGCCACTGTTCTCCGGCGTGGGTCGCCGGAGATCTCGATGTCGCCGGACCGGTATGGCTCCGGAGCTACCCGGATCGAGGCGGACCTGTCCATCAAATAGAGGAGAGAACCTGATGCGCAGAGCATCCACCTGTCTGGCCTTGCTCGGCCTTGCCGTCCTCGGCCTATCGGGCGTCGCGTCGGCTGCCCCGACGGTCACGCTCATAGCGAAAGCAGTTCCGATCCCGGGCTTCCCGGGCACGGGCGACATTCTCGGCGCAGGCGCGGCCGTGGAAGCGAAATACACGATCAAAGGCACGGAAGCGACGGGCGGCGTGCCGTCACAGATAACGCACGTCAACTTCTACCTGCCTAAGGGCGCGAAGATCAATCAAACCGGGTTTGTCACGTGCGCTTCGGCGACACTCGAAAACATCGGACCGAGCGGCTGCCCGAAGAAGTCGCAAGCAAGCCCGATCGGCACCGCGGCGGTCGTCGATCCGATCGGCGGTGAATTGGTCAAGGAGAACGCGACGTTGCAGGCATTCTTCGCACCCGGTGGTGGTCTGCAGTTCTATGTCAACGCGGCTTCGCCGATCTCGGCCCAGTTGCTTGTCGCCAAGGGAAACTTCGTCACCGCCGCCGCGCCTTACGGCATGGAGCTGAACACCGAAGTGCAGCTGGTGCAGTCCGTGCCCGGCGCGCCTCCGGTGTCGACCGAATCGATCACCATCAAGGTCGGTGCTGCATACAAGAAGGGCAAGAAGACGATCTCCTACGGCACACTGCCGAAGAAGTGCCCGAAAGGCGGCTTCCCCCTCAAGTCGGAAATCGGCTTTGCGAGCGGGGAAACCGTGACCGCTGAATACAAGGCGCCATGCCCCAAGTAGAGGCAGATTGACAGCGGCGGGCATCGGCCCGCCGGAAGGGAAAGCGAGGGGGCGGCTCCGTCAGATGCGGAGTCGCCCCGATCGCTGCTGAAGACAAGGAAGGGTCGTCGGTTGAGTCAGACCAGTGGGTGGAGGAGAGGGACGGTGGTGATCGCCGGTGCTCTCTGCATGGCTGCGCTGGTCGCGGTCGTGCTGCTGGCCACCTCCGCTGGGGGCTCGAGCGGGGGGTACACAGTGCGCGCCATCTTCGACGACGCCGCCAACATCATTCCTGGGGAGAACGTGAAGATCGGCGGCGTGAAGGCCGGGGTGGTGGGATCGGTCACGCCGACCCCGCAGCAGAAGGCTGCGGTCGTCCTGAGCATCGAAAACCCCGGCTTCCAGAACTTCAGGGCGGACGCAAGCTGCACGATCGAACCGGAGGCGTTGATCGGCGAGAAGTTCGTCAACTGCCTGCCCACCCAGCCGCGCCCCGAAGGCACGCCGCTGCCGCCGCCGCTGCACCAGATTCACAGGGGGGAAGGAGCCGGGCAATATCTGCTGCCGGTGCAGAACACCGCGAGCCCGGTCGACGTCGACTTGCTCGGTGACCTGAACAGGCTGCCCGAGCGTGAGCGGTTCACGATCATCATCAACGAACTCGGCGCCGGCCTGGCGGGGCGCGGAAGCGACCTGAATGTGGTCGTGCGCCGCGCGGACCCGGCGCTGCGCGAATTCGACAAGGTGCTGGGCATCCTCGCGAGCCAGAACAAGGTGCTGGCAAACCTGGCTGTCGAATCCGACCGCGCGCTGGCGCCGGTCGCCAGTGTGAAGAACCAGATCACGAACTTCATCGTGGCGAGCGACACGGTCGCGAGGGCGACGGCCAATCATCGCGGCGCGCTCGCGCGCAACCTTGCAGGGTTCCCGCCGTTTCTGGAACAGCTGGGGCCGGCGATGGAACGGTTCGGGCGGTTCGCCGAACAGACCACACCGACGTTCACCTACCTCAAAGCGGCGGCGCCGGGAATCAACCAGACCTTCACGCAGCTCGCGCCGTTCGCAAACAGCTCGACCGCGTTCTTCCAGAGCCTCGGCAAGTCCACGAAGCTCTCCGGGCCGGCGCTCGTGGCGTTGCAGCCCCTGCTGGCGCGCATAAAGACCCTTGGGAGCGCCGCCAAGCCGTTCAGCGACAGCCTCTCCGAACTGTTCACGAGCCTGCGCGACACCGGCGGGCTGGAGCGCCTGATGGACTTCATCTTCCTTGGCGCGGGCTCGACGAACGGCTACGACGCGCTCGGTCACTTCCTACGCGCCGAAGGGGTCGTCAACGTCTGTCAGACCTACGCCATCGTGCCCCAATCCGGGTGCAGTGCCAAGCTGTTCAGCACGTCCGGTGCAGCTGCGTCCGCAGCGGCCAAGACCGCCAGTGCCTCGGGTGCGCCTACGAGCGGCACAGGCCTGGTGATGCAGCGCACGCTGGCTGTGCTGAAAGGGGCTACACCGGCGCAGGCAATCGCGAAATACCCGGGGTCGATCTCGGCCGCGGGCGGATTGCCCGGGATCGGCGCGACGGGTGAAGGGGCCGGGAGCGCCCAGCCGGTCGGCGGCTCGAGCTCCGGCACGACGTACTACACGCCCTCAGCTGAAAACTCTGGGGCGAGCGGCATGCTCCTCAACTACCTGCTGGGCAACTGAGATGATCGTCACGCCATCCCCGACCCGATCGCTGACGACCAAGCAGGTCGCGTCGCGTACGCTCACATCACGGCTGGCATCTGTGCTCGTACCGGCGCCGGTGCTGCTCGGACTGGTGGCCTTCGCGCTGGCGCTGCCAACCGAGGTGAGCGCCGACGAACCCGACGCGACGACACCCACGACACCCACGACGACCGTGGCGCCACCGCCACCAAGCGAAGCGCCCACGCCAGGTGCCGTGACCACGACTCCAGCGCCGGCGCCTGCGCCCGCGACACCGGGACCGACCGAAGCGGGCACCGAAACAGGCCCCGAAGCGGGTCCGCAAGCAAGCGCGGGTGGGCCGCAAGTGGAAGCGCAGCACGCGCAGAACGCGACCCCTGGTGGTTCGTCCGCCTCTGGCAAGACCGGCGCTCACTCCAAGAAGCAGGGCAAGGGGACAGCGGGAGGCGCAGGAGGGCAGCCGCAGACGACCGGGGGCACGTCAGGGTCGGGCCCGCGCGCGAATCATCGCGCGCCGTCTCCCTCGGAGCTGACACCGACACTGCCGCTCACGCTCGGGGGATCGATTGCGGGGGTGCCTGGCTTCTTCGTCGAAAGCTTTCAGATCCCCCCGTTCCTGCTGCCGATATATCAGGCGGCGGGAACGGCGTACGGCATCCCCTGGCAGGTGCTTGCGGCGATCAACGAGGTCGAGACCGACTATGGCCGGGACCTGAGCGTCTCGAGCGCCGGCGCGGAGGGATGGATGCAGTTCCTGCCCTCGACGTGGGTGCAGTACGGGGTCGATGCCAACGGCGACGGATTCAAGGACCCATACAACCCGGCCGACGCGATCTTCGCCGCCGCTCGGTATCTGCGTGCTGCTGGAGGGGATGCGAACGTCAGGGCGGCGGTGTACTCCTACAACCACTCACAAGCGTACGTCGACTCGGTGATGCTGCGCGCACAGCTGCTCGGGGGCACGCCGCCGGAACTGCTCGGGGCGGTCACGGGTCTGACCGAGGCGCGGTTTCCCGTGCACGCCTCTTCGCACTACAGCGATGGCTTCTCGACGATTCCCGCGCGTGGGTCGAGCCCGTCGAAAGCGCTCGTGGGAACCACGATCTACTCGCAGGTGGGCGCGCCGGTGATCGCCGCACAGGACGGCGAAGTCGTGCAGATCGGTGACTCACCCTCGCTGGGACGGTTTGTGTCGTTGCGTGATGCTTACGGCAACACATATGTATACGCCCAGCTCGGAAGCGTGGCCGCGCTGTACCCGGTGCTTGAGCCACACGATCACACCGCCGTGAGCGCGCGGATCGCTCAGCCCGGCGGCGGCGATGCCGAACCGGCGCCCAGCGGTCCCGCGACGGCCGGCGCGCAGCAGCGCTCGCCTGTGACTGAAGGGGCTGCCGTATCGAGCCTTGCGCTGGGAGCGGCGGCGGGTCTCGAACCGGCCCCGAGCGCCCCTGAGCCCGCACCGGTTCAGGCTCCCACTCAACCCGTCGCGCCACAGACGACCACGTCGGCGACGGTGCGGGTGTTCAGGTCCGGACCGAACGACGTCTATCTGCACCCGCTGCGAGTGGGCGTGCAGGTGATCGCCGGAACCGTGCTGGGCCACGTCGGGGGCGAAGCGAGCGACACCGGCTCCGGTGCGCCCGACGGTCAGGGCACGAGCCCGGTGACGGGCGCCCAGACGAGCGGGCCGCACATGTTCTTCCAGATCAAACCGGCCGGAGTGCAGGCGCCGCTGATCGATCCCAAGCCAATCCTCGACGGCTGGGTGGCGTTGGAGAACACTTCGATATTCAGGGCCAAGGGCGAGAATCCGTTCCTGGCGACCTCGCCGACCATCGGGCAGGTGCTGCTGGAGTCCAAGGGTCAGCTGGAGCAGCAGGTGGCGCGCGATTCAAGCATTCACATGCGTGCCTGCGAGCGTCAGGACGTGCAGACCGGACGGATCGACAAGCGTGTGCTGGCGGCGCTCGAGTTTCTGTCGGTGTCGGGTCTGAAGCCGACCGTGGCGGGCCTCGAGTGTGCTGGCAGCACGCCCGCCGTGGAAGGCAACGCGTCCGCGAGCTCTGACGATGTCGTGAAGATCACTGCCGTCAACGGCGTGCCGATCGCCGGTCATCAGGGGCAAGGCTCGATCACGGACACCACGATTCGCAAGCTGCTGACGCTGCAGGGCGTGAACAGGCCGAAGCGGATCGTCAGTCTGATGAGCATCCCCGGCACGACGAACACGCTCGCAAAGCCGAGCGCCCGAGACTGGATCTACGTCACGTTCAGCCCGTTGAACAGCGTTGGCGCGCACGCAGCGGGTGTGCTCAACTCGGCGCTGACGCCGGACGAGTGGACCAAGCTGATTGCACGGCTGGGGGAGATCCCCGATCCGACGGTCGCAAGCGGACCTTCAACGGCGGCGATTCCTGACAAGCCGGGCACGCCGGTGCCCGGCAGCAGCGGGTCCGTGACGCCTGGCGGGAGCGGTGCGGGCGCCGGTCAATCTCCGAGCGGTGAAGGGGAAGCCAATGGCCACGGTTAGTCCGCCCAGCTCGGCGGCCCCGCCACCCCCGCCCCCTCCGCGTGAAAATGTACCCCGGTCAAACGGCGGGGCGCGTATTCTGCCGCCAGGGGTCGGGCGTCTGCTCGCCGTCGGCGCACTCGCGATCGTGGTGCTGATCGTCGCTTACCTGGTGTTCTCTGGGGGGGGCGGCACCGACTATCACCTCGAAATGAACGAAGCGGGACAGCTGGTCAGGGGCGACCAGGTGCAGGTCGGCGGCGTGCCGGTGGGAAGCGTCAAGAACATCGCGCTTACCCACGACTTCAAAGCTCGTGTGACGATCCATGTCGACTCCTCGCTGGTGCCGCTGCATGAAGGCACGGTCGCCGAAATCAGAGTGCCCTCCTTGACGGGGGTGGCCAACCGCTACGTGGCACTGACGCCGGGCCCTAACAATCGACATGCGCTGGCTTCCGGAGCGACACTGCCGGCGAGCGCTACGCGCGAAGTCGTCGATCTCGACCAGCTGTTCAATACGCTGAACCCGAAGACGCGCAAGGGGTTGCAGCAGGTCATCCAGGGCTCGGCCGAACAGTATGCCGGGGCGGGTCATGACCTGGGCAAGGCGACTGAACTGTTCGCGCCCTCGTTCGCCGCGGCCGATCACTTCTTCTCCGAGCTGGTGCGCGACCAGTCGACGTTCACCGGCTTCCTCGTGGAATCGGCGAAGGCGCTGACGACGATCGCGGCGCGCAAGGAAGCGCTTACGGGTCTGGTCGAACACGCCGATCAGACCTTCCAGGCGATCGGTTCCGAGCAGAGCAACCTTGCACAGGGGCTGCGTCAGCTGCCCGTGACGTTCAACCTAGGCAACAAGACGTTCACCGAACTACCGCCCACTCTGGCTGCGCTCACGCAACTTGTGAACGCCCAGAAGCCGAACACACAGGCGCTGACGGGCTTCTTCGAAAAGCTGCGCCCGCTCGTGACCACCGCCACGCCGGTCGTGAACAACTTCAGCCAGGCGATCTCACGACCAGGGACGGACAACGACCTCACCGAAACATTCGCGGCGCTGCCCGAGCTCGCGCGGGCACTGACGACAGCTTCGCCGAATGGGGTGAGGGCGCTGCGTGAATCGGTGCCGATCACCTCCTTCTTCGGTCCCTATGCCCCCGAGCTGGCGGGCTTGTTCAGCTCGTTCGGGCAGACGACCGCCTACTACGACGCCAACGGGCACTATGCGCGCATCAGTCCGGTCACGCCCTCGTTCAAGCTTGGCGCGAACAACAACCTCACGCCGGCGAGCCCGCAGCAGGGCCTGGAAGGTCTGCAGACCGGCCAGCTGCGTCGCTGCCCGGGCGCGGCCACCCAACCCTCAGCCGACGGTTCGGCGCCATTCACAGACAGCGGCCAGCTCAGCTGCGATCCGACGGAGACACCCAAGTGAGCCCGCGTCGCCGTGGATCTCTAGCCAGCAGCCCCTTGTTGATCGGTGCGCTGACGACGCTGATCGTGGTCGTGGCCGTGTTCTTGTCCTACAACGCGAATAACGGGCTGCCGTTCGTGCCTACGTACAACCTCAAGGTGGAGCTGCCCGAAACCTCCGGTTTGCAGAAGGCGAACCAGGTGCGGATCGCGGGCACGCGTGTCGGAATCATCAGTACGCTGACACCGCACCAGGATCCTGCGACGGGTCGTATCACCGCGATCGCGGAACTGAAGCTGGAAAAGAGCGTTGAGCCGTTGCCGGCCAACACGAAAGCGATTGTGCAGTCGGTGTCAGCGATCGGGCTCAAGTACCTGGAACTGGAAAAGGGCACCTCGCAACAGACGCTCAAGCCGGGCGCGACGATACCGGTCTCGCAAACACGTGAACCCGTGGACATCAACGCGCTGTTCGATATGTTCGACCAGAAGACGAGGACCGCGATCCAGAACAACACGATCAACTTCGGCGACGGTCTTGCCGGCCGGGGGCTGGGGCTGAACGAAACGATCGCGACCCTGCGGCCGCTGGTTACCGACGCCATTCCTGTGCTGCACAACCTTGCTGCACCGCAGACCGGCTTTCGCAATCTGTTCCCCGCTCTCGACCGGGTCGCTTCGCAGGTGGCTCCGGTTGCGGACACGAATGCTGCGCTCTATCGCGACCTGGACACATTCTTCTCGGCTTGGGCTGGCGTGGCGCCGTCACTGGAACAAGCAATCGAAGGGGGGCCGGCTGCGCTTGCGCAAGCGACGCACTCGCTCCCGTTCGAGGCGCCGTTTGTCGAGAAGGCCACCGAGTTCATGCGCTTGCTGCGCCCGAGTGCGCGCGATCTGGTCACGGTCGCCCCGCAGCTGGGACACGCGTTCGCTGTGGGTGCGGTCAATCTGCGTGCCGCCACGGCGCTGAATAAGGGTGTTGCAGAAGCGTCGCAGGCATTTCAGGCGTTCGCCCAGAACCCCGTTGTGACACTGGGCCTGGAAGACCTCACGCAGACGACCGAATTGGGCGGGCCGCTGCTTGCCGGAATCGCGCCCGAGCAGGCGTACTGCAACTATTTGACGCTGACGTTCCGCAACGTCGCGAGCCTGCAGTCGGAGAACGTCGGCGTCGGCACGCTGGCGCGCGCAGCGCTCGTGCTCTCCCCCAACGGGCCGAACGCCGAGGGCTTCCCCTCCACGGGACCGGCGAATGGGCCCTCGATCGAAAAAGAAGCTCCGCTCGGCAACAAACCCGGCAAACCGGTCGACAACGACCATGTGCACGCCAACCCTTATCCGAACGTCGCCGGTCCCGGCCAGCCGAGGGTGTGTGAAGCCGGCAACGAGACATACGCGCAGGGCAAACTGGTCGTCGGCAACGTGCCGGCGGGCAGTGCCACCAACAATCGCGAATTGACCACCCGCGAACAGAACCTGTTCGGGCAGACCTATCCGAGCGCGACGCTCAAGGCCCTCGGGCTGAGCAAAGGGAAGAAGAAATCATGAGCCGTCTGCGCTGGTGGCGCAGCCACGACGAGATCCCGGTGGTCGAGCTGCGTCGCTCGAACCCGGTGCGGGTCGGGGTCCTGTTCCTGGTGATCCTGGTTATCGGGGTGTACTTCGGCTTCACAAAGCACATCCCGTTCAAACACGGCTTCCGCCTGAAAGCTGAGTTCGCCACGGCCCTCGACATCCACGCGAAGTCACCCGTGCGTATCGCCGGAGTCGATGTGGGCAAGGTCACCTCGATCCAACGGGAGGGCAAGGCCGGCTTGGTGACGATGGAAATCGAATCGAAAGGCCTGCCGATCCACGCTGACGCGACGCTGAAGATCAGGCCGCGGATCTTCCTGGAAGGCAACTGGTTCATCGACCTGCAGCCCGGCAGCCCATCGGTGAGGACGCTGTCCTCGGGCGCGACGATCCCGATCACGCAGACCGCCGATCCGGTTCAGCTCGATCAGGTGCTCGACGCGCTGAACAGCGACACGCGGGCCAACCTGCAGAACTTCCTGCAGGGCTACGGCGACGGTCTTACGCGCAAGCCGACCGCGGCCGAAAACGCCGAACAGGACCCTGACGTGCATGGCCTGAACGCGGCGCAGGCACTGAACAAGACCTACCATCGCGCTCCCTCGGCGCTGCGTGGCTCGGCGATCATCGTCCAGGCGACAACCGGCACCGAACAGCACGATCTGTCCCAGCTGATCGCGGCCATCGGCAAGGTGACCGGGGCGCTGAACGTGCACGAGCAGCAACTGAGTGAATGGGTACCGAACTTCAACGCTTTCTTTACTTCACTCGCGGCCCAGTCGCCGAGCCTCAGTGCCGCGATCGCACATCTGCCGGGAGCTCTCCACAACGCCAATCTGGCATTCGCCTCGCTTGACGCCTCGTTCCCGCCGACCCGTGCCTTCGCCGAAGCGATTCTCCCTGGCGTCAAGCAACAGGGGGTGACGATCAGCGCGGCGCTGCCGTGGATCGAACAGGTGCAAGCGTCGCTGGCGCCGAGCGAGCTCGGCGGGGTCGCCAAGGGTCTGAACGAAGCGGCGCCGACGCTCGCCAAGTTCATCGGAGAACAGGCGACGTTCGTCAAGCAGACCGACCAGTTCAGCCAATGCTTGAGCAAAGTCTTCTTCCCTGCCGGAAACACCAAGCTGCAGGACGGGTCGAGCACCTCGGGCGTGGAAGCGTACAAGGAATTCTGGTACGCGCTGACAGGCCTGGCGGGTATCGGGCAGAGCTTCTCAGGCAACGGCTCGATGGTGCACTTCCTGATCGGTAACAGCGGCCAGACCGTGCGCTCAGGCAAGACGTCGATTCTCGGCACCAAACTGCAGGGCCTGCCTCTGCTGGCCCACGCCCCGCTGCAACCGCTGGGTACGCGCCCGGCATATCCGGCTGAAGAGCCTCCATATCAGCCGCTGGTGCCGTGCAGCACGCAAGCGCTGCCTGAATTCAACGGCCCCCTGGCGTCGGGCCCCGCGGACGGGAGCGGCGGATGAGCCGGTCGATGAGCTGCGCGATTCTGCGTCCTCGGTCGCTCGTGTGCCGTGCACGCTTCGCTTCCTGCGACCTTGCCTCCCTTGCCCCTCGACCGGCTCATGGGTGCGGGGTCCGCACGGGAGGTGAGCGATGACCCCCGGCGAGAGCAGTCACGAGGGCGGGCTGAGCGTCCGCGAACAGATCGAGCGCTACCGCAGGGCATTCATATCGGTGGTGGTGATGGTCGTGATCGCGGCGCTGGTCGGCGGGTACATCCTCGCGCACGAGAATCTCAAGCTGCCAAGTTGGGTGCCGGTGCTGGGTCACAATTACTTCACCCTGAAGGCCGAGTTCCAGACTGCCCAGGCGGTGACTCCAGGACAGGGTCAGGCGGTCACGATCGCGGGCGCAAAGATCGGCGAAATCGCGAGCGTGAGCCTGAACAACGGGGTCGCGATCGTGACGATGAAAGTGGTTCCTAAATACGCGCTGATCTATCGCGACGCGACACTGCTGCTGCGTCCGAAGACGCAGCTGAAGGACATGACCGTCGAGGTCAGCCCGGGGTCGCCCTCCAGCGGACGGTTGCACAGCGGTGAAACGATCCCGCTGTCGCAGACCGCACCGGATGTCAATCTCGACGAATTCCTGGCGGGCTTGGATTCGGAAACGCGCGACTATTTGCAGGAGCTGCTGGCGGGCGCCGGCGAAGGCTTGAAGAACAACGGCAAGGCACTGTCGGCGACGCTCAAGCGCTTTGATCCCACCGCGCGAGACGCGCAGCTGATCGCTCAGCAGCTCGAATCGCGCCACGCGAACATCGCACGCTCGATCCACAACTTCCGGCTGCTGATGGAAGCGTTCGGCGGCAAGGACAAGCAGCTGGCCGATCTGATCCAAGCCTCCAATGCGGTGTTCGCGACATTCGCACAGGAGGACCAGAGCGTGCAGAGCACGCTGCGCCTGCTGCCGGGAGCACTGAGCAAGACCGAACAGGGGCTCGGGAAGATCGCGACTGCGTTCAACGTGGTCGGGCCGACGCTCAAGGAGCTGCACCCGTTCGCCAGCGCACTTGCTCCCGCCGAGGAAGCCTCACGCGCGTCATTCAAGACGACGACGCCGATCATCAAGAACGACATCCGGCCGTTTGCGCGCGAAGTCCTTCCTACGATCAACGCGCTCGAGCCCAGCACGAAGGAGCTGACCGAATCATTCCCACAGCTGGCGAGCAGCTTCTCGGTTCTGAACGAACTCTTCAACGAGATCGGCTACAACCCCGGGAAAAGTCGCGGTGGGTTCCTGTTCTTCCTGAACTGGGACGCACATAACCTCAACAGCGTTGTCAGCTCCGCCGATGCGCACGGGGTGCTCGGGCGCAGCCTCCTGTATTTGAATTGCAACGTGCTGCCGCTGCTCGCGCCCGTCGCGACGATCAATCCGACGGTGAACATCCTCGTCGGGCTGCTCAACCCGCCGTCGAAGGCGGCATGTCAGAGCGCCGGGATCCTCAAAGGCGCGCCGGCGGCGAGTGCACGCGGCCACGCGAAAGCGCCGCCCGGGGGCTTGTTCTCCGGCCTGGACACGCAGGTGTTCGGACAGAGCCCGGGTGCACTGACGGGATCCAAGCATGCGGGCACGGGCGCGCTTGCAACGGGCACTGGGACTGGCACGGGCGCGGGAACGGGGACGGGCGCGGGAACGGGGACGGGCGCGCTTGCGAAGAGCGCGGGTGCAGACACAAAAGCGCTCGCCGGGGATACGGGCACGCTAAGGGGAGGCAACTAGACCATGCAGAAGCGCGCGCCCACGCTCGGCAACATCCTCGTGATCGTCCTGTTCGCGCTGAGCTGCTTCGGGCTGCTGCTGTTCCTGTGGGAGTCCTTCGGTGGACCAGTGCCGTTGAAACCGAAGGAGTACCGCATTGTCATCGCGTTCCCGCGCTCGCTTGCGTTGGCGGAACAGTCAGATGTACGTATCAGCGGCGTCGATGTCGGGCACGTTGTCGCGCTGAAACTGAGCAAGAACGGTCGCACCGACGCGACGCTTGAAATCTCCAGCCAGTACGCGCCGATTCGCGCGGACATGCATGCGATCCTGCGCCAGAAGACGCTGCTGGGCGAGACCTATGTGCAGTTGATTCCCCCGACCGATCAGGTATCCGCCAGCACGGGTCCGTTCTTGCCCGACGGCGGCCAACTGGCGGACAGCCAAGTCGAACCGTCCGTGACGCTCGACGACATTTTGTCGGCACTGGACCCGAAGACGCGTAAGTCCTTTCAGGTGTGGATGCAGTCGGTCGCAGCAGGGATAACGGGCCGTGGTGAACAGATCAACTCCGATTTCGCGGTCCTCCAGCCGTTTTCCGAACACGCCAACCAGCTGGTGAGCATTCTGGCCTCTCAAGAAGGGGCGGTCACGGCGCTCGTGAAGAACACGGGCGAAGTGTTCGACGCGCTCGCCGGGCGCGACCATCAGTTCGAAGGTCTGATCGTCAACGGCGAGCGAACCTTCCATGCGGCGGCCGGAGAGAGCCAAGCGTTCGCGGACGCGTTCAAGGCGCTGCCTGCGTTTGAGCGCAACTCGCGGGTGGCGTTCAAAGAACTCGACAGCTTCGCCGTCAACACCAGCCCGTTGCTCGACGAACTGCGTCCGACCGAGCGCCAGCTCGCGTTGCTGCTGGGCGCGACGAAGCCGTTTGCGCCCGGGTTCAACAGTTTTCTGACCGCGCTTGGACCGCTGACGAGCGCTGCGAAGAAGGGGCTGCCGGATGTCAAGCAGATCACCGGGCTGACCGTGCCGCTGCTGGAAAACATCAGGCCCGTGTTGCACAACTTCGACCCGTTCCTGCAGTTCACAGGGCAGTACATACCCGAGCTGCAGGCGTTCTTTGCGAACTTCACCGCTGCCACGCAAGCGCACGCGAACAATGCCAATACAGAAAACCAGGGCCCATCGTTGCACTATCTGCGCACGATGCAGGTGCTCGGCCCGGAAAGCCTCGCGATCTACACGAAACGAATCGGGACGAACCGAGCCAACCCATACTTCCAGCCGGGCGCATCCCGCGCCCTGAACAATGGTGGGTTGCAGGTGTTCGAAAGCGGCTCGTGCGCGAACTCGGCGCCCTCGGTCAGCGGGCCCGCGAACGAAACGATCTCTCAGACCCTGATCGAACAGCTGATTCAATTCCATATCGCCAATGCGCCTGAAACTCCCAATGCCGTCCCCGCGCCTGCTTGCAACCAGCAGGGACCGTTCACCTTCAACGGCCAGACGAGTCAGTATCCGCACGTGACCTATGGGGGGAAGTAGGCAGACCTTGTATCAGCAGGTGTCTGTATGCGTAAAGCAGAACTCCTGAGGGAGTTGGGCAGGGTGCAGGCGTGATGATGAGGCGGTCAGGCTTTCGAGGTTAAGTCTGTCGCAGGCTTCGGAGCTGAGCTGACCTCCGCAAGCGCGCGACGGTGGCCGAGGTAGGGCATGAGCGCGAAATAGAGCAGGTCTCCCAGCAATGCCGGGAGTTCCGCGGTCTGGTCTTCGAGCGCGCGCCGGTGCAAGATCGCGGCGATCCCGCCGACGACGGCTTCGGAGGTCTGCGGAGGCAGATGGTCGGTGTTTGTGGCCTCTGCGTTGCAACTCCCGCTGCGACGGCCTTCCTCGAGGACCGGGACGAAGCTCGCCACGGCGCCGCGCACGCGGGCGATTGCGGGCTCACCTGCGCTGAGACACTCGACGAGCGCTACGCGCGCTCCATCGGGATTGCAGGCGAGCGCCGAGAGCAGCGTTTGCAGGCCGAGACGCACCCGCTCAGACCAAGGCTTGGATTCGTCGATTTGCTCTGAGATCATGCACTCGATCCGGCCGATCAGCTCGTCGAGGGCGGCGAGCAGGCAGTCCTGCTTGTCCTCGAAGTGCTCGTCAAAGACAGGCGCCGGAACTTCGGCGACGTCCAGCACAAGGTCGATGGTGGTGCGGTCATAACCCCTGAGTGCGACCGTCTGCACGAGCGCGTCGAGGATGCGCCGGCGCGGATCTGGCGATCTGGTTGGTCGAAGGTCGGGAAGAGCGGTCTTCTCGACAGCAGCGCTCAACCGGGTGGGCGGCGGCGCGTCGGAGGTGGAGGGCTCCGATGCGACGGCATGGTTCAAACGGCGATCCAACATCCCGATCAAATCCTCCCTCCGCCCGTAAGGAAGAGCGCCACGAACGCCGATGGGCCCCTGTTCCCACCCGGCGCTCGCCTCTCCCGCGCTGCCTCCCGAGCTATAAACTGGTTCTGACGTCATATCCTGACTGCTCGCTCGTGGATTGTCAAGCCAAAGTTCGCATCCGCTGAGAGCTGGCCCGAGAAGCCGCTCTTCGGCCCGAGAAGCCGCTCTTGTCTAGCTCAAGACCAAGCCGCTCTTGTCTGGTTCGGGACCAGGCCGCTCTTGTCTGGCCCATCACGAGTCATGGGCGGGTGGTTGCTGACACGGGGACGGCCGACTAGTATCCGGTAGGTGGAGACGGTCGACGGCATGCCGCAGGGCTCTGGGAATGGTTCGGGGCTCGACCCCGAGCGGGAGGTTGCTCCCGAGCATGAGGTTGGGGACGGGGGTCGGCTCGCGCACGAGTCGGGTAGCGGCGAGTTCGAGTATCACTCCAGCGAGGTCGACCTGCTTGGGGAACCCGATGATGACCGTTGGTCGATTCGCTGCCTGGACGTGCACAAGCGGTTGGGGGGAGCGCCGGTTCTGAACGGTCTGAACGTCGCGATTCCGGACGAGACGATCACTGTCGTGCTGGGTCCGTCGGGAACCGGCAAGAGCGTGCTGATCAAGCACCTGATCGGGCTGATGTTCCCGGACTCGGGGGACATCATCGTCAAAGGGGAATCGGTCCCGACCCTGACGATGCCCAAGCTGCTGGCGATGCGACGGAAGATCGGCGTGCTGTTCCAGGACGGCGCTCTGTTTGGCTCGATGTCGGTGTACGACAACGTCGCGTTCCCGCTGCGCCAGCACACAGACATGGCCGAGGCGCAGATCTCGGAGATCGTCAGGCAGCGCCTGTCGGATGTCGGTCTGATGGAGGCGATCGACTACATGCCTTCGCAGCTTTCCGGGGGCATGCGCAAGCGCGCCGGGTTTGCCCGTGCGCTGGTGATGGAGCCGGACATCGTGATCTTTGACGAGCCCGACTCGGGTCTTGACCCAGTACGCACGGCGCTGCTGTGTGACCTGATTCAGGAGATGCACACCCTCTACGGGGGGACGTACATCGTGGTGACCCACAACATCGCTTCGGCGCGGCAGATCGGCGAGTACATCGCGCTGCTGTGGCGCGGTCGGATCGTGGAGGCGGGCGATGCGGAGCGGATGTTCTCCTCGGAGAACCCGTTCGTACGCCAGTTTCTCAGCGGATCCGCCGAGGGCCCGTTGACGATGGATTGATGCCGTGAACTTTCGCAAGCTAGGCTCCAGCGACATCGAGGTCTCGGAGATCAGCCTCGGCTCGTGGCTGACCTACTCAGGGGGCGTATCGCGCGAGCAGGCCAGAGCATGCGTCGATGCCGCGTTTGACGCCGGGATCAACTTCATCGACACCGCCAACGTCTATGGCCGTGGCGCGTCTGAGACGTTGCTTGGCGAGGCGCTCTCTGGTCGCGAGCGCTCCTCCTACGTGCTCGCCACAAAGGTCTATTTCGAAATGTCCCCCACCGACCGGGGCCTGTCGGCGGCGCAGATCCACAAGCAGATCGACGCCTCCCTGGCGCGCCTGCAAACCGACTATGTCGATCTCTACCAGTGCCATCGCTATGACGACCAGACGCCACTGGAGGAGACGATGACCGCGCTCACCGAAGTCGTGCGCGCCGGCAAGGCACGTCACATCGGCTTCAGCGAGTGGCCCGTCGAGCGGATCGACGAGTC
Source organism: uncultured Solirubrobacterales bacterium (assembly GCA_963705245.1). Lineage (GTDB taxonomy): Bacteria > Actinomycetota > Thermoleophilia > Solirubrobacterales > Solirubrobacteraceae > Palsa-744. The sequence continues at coordinate 1,848,308 of OY970062.1, forward strand.
ACTCGCGCTGGGAGGTGTCGAGCGCTGGGTCTCCAGCCAGCCCCAGTACTCGATGCTCTGGCGTGCACCCGAGGCCGAGGTGATCCCGTTGTGCACGCAGGAGCAAATCTCCCAGGTCGTGTGGTCTCCGCTCGGGCAGGGCGTTCTCACCGGCAAGTACCTTCCCGGTCAGCCTCTGCCGTCAGACTCCCGCGCCGCGAGCGAGGCAATGAGCACGTTCATCGACCGGCTCGTCGAGCCTCGCGTACTCGAGGCTGTCCAGCGTCTACGGCCCGTCGCCGACGACGCCGGCCTGACGATGGCCCAGCTCGCGCTCGCCTGGGTCCTGCGCGAGCCGAACGTCGCCTCGGCGATCGTCGGCGCCAGTCGACCCGAGCAGGTGCATGCCAACGCTTCCGCCTCGGGCATCGAGCTCAGCGCAGACACCCTCGCGGCGATCGACGCTGCCCTTGGTGACGTCGTCGTGCGCTAGTCGGCCTTGACTGCGGAGATGTCGACGAGGATCTTCACCTTGTCGCTGACCACCACGTTGCCCGAGCCCAGCGCGGCATTGAACTTCATCTCGTAGTCCGAGCGGTTGATCTGCGCGCTCGCGGATAGACCCACGCGATCGTTGCCCTGCAGGTCGGTCTCGGTGCCCTCGATCTCGGCCTTCAGCGTGATGGGACGCGTGACACCGTGGATCGTCAGCTCGCCGTCGATCTCCAGCTCGTCCTCGCCCACCGGCCTGATCGTGGTCGATCGAAAGGCGATCTCCGGATACTTCTCGGCCTCGAAGAAGTCCGCCGAGCGCAGGTGCTCGTCACGCTGGGGCTCGCGCGTGTCGACGCTCGCGGTCTTCACGGTTCCATACGCCTTGGCGCCGTCGGGGCTGACCTCCACGGTGCCCTCAAACTCTTTGAACTGACCCTTCACGGTGGCGATCCCGAGGTGTTTGACCTGGAACTCGACGCCCGAGTGAACCGGATCGACCTTCCATGTACCTGTCGGCAGGGTTGTCTCGGTGGAGGTTGCTATAGCGGACTCAGCAGACATGGGGCTCCTTTAGTGGCCGGGAGTGGGGAGAGCCGGCGCTAAATTGGTTGTCTGTGCAACTGTATCACGTTGTTTGAGCACGCAACTGATTCGGGAGGTGGGGCTGGCTGGAAGGTGGGGCTGGGCTGACTGCGCGGGCGGGCTGAGTGTGCGTCAGGCGTCAGCGCGGCTGCACGACCAGCGTCTGATACGCGCGTCCCACCGGGCCGTGCTCGTCGTGCAGGACGCTTTCCGCCGTTCCCACGCCGCCGTCCTGCAGGACGGTCTTCCCGTCCAGCCCGATCCACTCGCCCTGTGGCCTGCGCCACAGGTGGATCGTCAGATCGGCATTGATGAACAGGTATTCGTGAAACGGCAGCTCTGCGCTGATCCCGTTGCCGAAGTCGGCGGTCGCAACCAGCCTGACCAGCGGCGTCGCCTCCTCGCCCGGGACGATCGGCTGTTGCAGATGCATCCACACTTTGCCCGGTCCCAGCGACCACGGATCGGTGAGCCAGCTCATCTCCATGCCGGTCGTCGCCAGGCTGGTCGCCTCCGTGTCGTTGAGTGCGAACTTCACTACCTTGCCGTGCTCGGGACCCGGCATCGCCTGCACGGGCTCCGGGCCGGGCTGTGAGCGGCGCAGGTCGGGATCGGGCAGCCCCTCTGGCACCGCCTGGATGCGCAGCGCGCTCGCCCGTCCGATGAGCTCCCCGCCGCCGCCGCCGCCGTCGTCGTCGTCGTCGCTGCTGCTGTCGTCGTCGTCGCTGCTGCTGCCACCGCCGCTATCGCCGCCCCGGCCATCCGTATTGGGTGGCCCGGTCCTCAGCTCGGCTGTCAGCTCCTGCACACGCTTGCCGTTGCGCACGATCTTCGTCACGACCTCCAGCTCTGCGAACGGAATCGGCTTCAGAAACTCGAACCCCAATCGCGCGATCTGCAGCTCCCCGCCGGGCTGCATCCGCTCGAATTCCCTGGCGATCAGCGCTGCCGGAGCGCCTCCATGCAGAGCCCGTGGGTCCCATGGACCACGCGCGTGCTCGGTCGGCGTGACGCTGCGCCCGTCCGCGGACGGGGTGAACAGGCTGTCGCTCATGGCTTCAGAACACGTTCTCAGGCGGGCAGCTGTGCTGCGAACCGCGCGAGCTTGTCTGGATCGCGCAGCGGCGCCCCGTGGCCGAAGCAGGCCAGCGCTGGTTTCAGCTCGGCCAGCCTGCGCGCCGACTCGCGATTGCGCGCAGGGTCCGGCGTGAACAGCTCTGGCGGCTCGTGCAGTCCCGGGATGCCTGTCATCACGTTCATGTTGTTCAGAACATCTCCGAGGATCAATGTTCCGTCGGACTCACGCCAGTAGGCCACATGGCCCGGCGAGTGTCCCGGTGTGTGGAGCACTGTGAACCCAGCCACCTCGTCGCCCTCTTGCAGCGCCCTTGCCACCGGGTGGGGTGGACCCGTCCAGAAGCGCTCTTGCAACGCGTTCAGCCAGCCCGGCGCTTGGCTGTTTTTGATCGCGCCCGGCGTCTCCATCGCGGGCACGTCGTCCTGTCCGCACCACAATGGCACCCCAAGCTTCTCGCACACTGCGTGGCTTGACCCCTGATGGTCTGGGTGCGCATGTGTCAACGCGTGCGCGTTGATCTTCGTGCTGCTGATCTGACGCATGATCCGCTTCTCGCCCTGCCTCGTCGCCGCGTCGATCAAGACGTCTCCGATCACATACACGTTGATCGCGTTCGGTGGCCATCCCTTCAGCATGTAAACGTCCTCGGCCAGCTGCTTCATGTGCGCCCTCCCTTGTCGATCTGGTGTGCATGCCGCAGGTGCGCGGTACACCCTATCCGCGTCGCTGCTCCCACGAGAATCCCTTGATTGCCAGCCACAGTCCGCCGGCTCCCCACAGCCCGATCACGGCCAGCGCGTCGAGGTTGTCGCTCAATCCAGATCCGCTGACCATCGCCCCATACAGCCCTTCGATCAGCGGCTTCAACGGCAGCGCGTCGGCGACGTTCCGCAGGAACGCGGGTGCGCTGGCGGTGTCGAACGCGTAGAAGGAGACGAACACGACCGGCAGGAACACCGCGTTGACGTATGCCGCGGTGGACTCGAAGTTGGGGATCACGTGGGCGAACGCCACGCCGAGCGTCGCCAGGCACACGACCCCCGCCAGCACGAAGACGATCAGCTCCAGCCATTCCTTCGGCCAGCCGATCCCGAAGAACACCCGGCCGGCGATCACGACGATGGCGATCTGCAGTGCTGTGTTCGTGACCGCGTTGGCCGCGACCCCGCCGAGGTAGGAGCCGGTCGGCAGTGGGGTGCCGCGAATGCGCTTGAGCACACCCCGCTCGCGCAGGAACACGATGTTGTAGGCCAGAGCGGTGAAAGTGGTCGACATCACACTCATTCCCGCGATCGCCGGCACCAGCTTGTTCAGCTGGCTCTGATTGCCGTGCAGGATCGCCCCGCCGGCGATGAGGAAGAGCAGCGGCAGCACGAAGTTGAAGAACGCCGCGCTGGGGTTGCGCCAAAACATCTTCCGCTCCAGCCGATACTGGCGCCAGGTGAGCGTCACCACCTCACCCATCAGCGGTCAGCTCCAGGTAGACGTCCTCCAGTGTCGGGCGGCCCACGCTCAGCTCTTGCACCTGCTCACCTTCTGCCAGCGCTTTGCTCGTAAGCTCGTGCAGCAGCCTGGTCGGATCGTCCGTCTGTCTTTCCGTCAGCTCGCCGTCACTGTTGCGCCACGCGACCCGATATTGCGCGGCACCGGCCGGGTGGGCTCCCAATTCGCGCGGCGGTCCGATTGCCAGCACGCGCCCGTCCTTGACGATCGCTACCCTGTCCGCCAGCTCCTGGGCCTCGTCCAGGTAGTGCGTCGTCAGCAGCACCGTCTTACCCAGATCTCTCAGCCTTCTGACCGTCTCCCACGCGCCGCGCCGCGCCGCGGGGTCGAACCCGGTTGTGGGCTCGTCCAGGAACATCAGCTCCGGGTCGCCCACCAGCGCGAGCGCCAGATCAAGCCGCCGCAGCTGACCGCCCGACAGCTTGCGACTGCGCACATCCGCCTTCTCCTCCAGCCCCACCAGCCCCAGCACCTCATCGACAGCTCGCGGCTTGGGGTAAAAGCTGGCCCAATGGCCCAGCGCCTCGCGTGGGGTCACGTGGTTGTAGATGCCGCCCGCCTGCAGCACGATCCCGATCCGTCGTCTCAGCTCGATCTGCCGCTTCGCCGGGTCATACCCGAGCACCGACACCTCTCCGCTGGTGCGCTGGCGATACCCCTCGAGGATCTCGACCGTCGTCGTCTTGCCCGCGCCGTTCGGTCCCAGCAGGCCGAAGACTTCTCCGCGCCGCACGTCTATGTCGATCCCGCGGACCGCCTCGTACTCGCCATAGCGCTTGTACAGACCGCGTACCTCGATCGCGGGGTTTGCGTCGGCTACCAGTGCACGCCTCGCGTCAACGTAGCCATCGCGATCTGCTCGAAGGATGCCTTCTCCTCGACGTCGCGCTGGCCCTTCGAGGCTGCCGAGTCCGGGAACACGCGATACGCGAGGTGCAGGATCTGATCGACCGCCTTTGGCGAGAGCGCGTAGGCGACCTCGCCGAACGTCCCCAAGCGCGTGCCCATGTGCTTGGGGCGCTCGCGCAGAGCCTCGCAGATCATGTCTGCGGCCTCGTCGGGCGTGATCGCGGGGAACGCGTCATACATTTTCGTCGGCGCGATCATCGGTGTGCGCACGAGCGGCATGTGAATCGTGGTGAACGTCACCCCGTCACCGACGACCTCCGATGCGACGACCCTCGTGAACGCGTCCAGCGCCGCCTTCGACGCCACGTACGCGGAGAACCGCGGCGGGTTCGTCTGCACGCCGATCGACGAGATGTTCACGATATGTCCCGACCCGCGCTCGCGCATGTGTGGCATCAAGCCGATGATCAGCTTCACCGCGCCGAAGTAATTCAGCTGCATCGTTCGTTCGAAATCGTGAAAGCGGTCGTAGCTCAGCGCGATCGACCGCCGGATCGAGCGGCCCGCGTTGTTGACGAGCATGTCCACGTTGCGGTGGTCCGCGAGCACTCGCTCGACGAGTCGATCGACCGACTCCATGTCCGACAGATCCGCCGCATACACATATGCCGTCCCGCCCGCCGCGACGATCTCCGCGCGCGCCTCCTCGAGCTTCTCGACGTTCCGTGCCACCAGCAGCGGCACCCCGCCGGCGGCTGCGACCTTCAACGCCGTCGAGCGGCCGATCCCCGACGAGGCGCCCGTGATCATCACGTGCTTGGCGTCCAGCGCCTCTTTCAGCGTGTGTCCCCGCGCCATGCCCTGGTCCAGCTCGCGCTCCCAGTAGTCCCACAACCGCCCGGCGTAGTCGTGCAGCGGCGGCGGGATCTCCAGCGGCGAGCCCGCCAGCGCGCGACCCGCTTCGCGCGTATCGAATCTGGGCACCAGCTCCATGTGCTCCAGCACCTCCTCCGGGATGCCCAGCTCGCGCAGCGCCAGATTCTTCACTTGCCGCCACGGCGGCAGCGCCAGCGCCAGCGCGAGCGGCCACTTCGGCAGCGGATCGGTCAGGCGTTTGTCGATGCTCACCGCGAACCTCGGTGCGTGCGCGGCCGTCGCGAGCTCGTTGATCAGCTCGTCCACTCGCTGGCGGCGCGGGTCGGTCAGATGAAAGGCCTTCCCGTCGAGATCCGGCTCGTGCGCGATGTGCTCGAGCGCGCTCGCCACCCAGTCGACCGGCACGACGTTCGTATTGCCGAGGTCCATGCCGATGAGCGGGGCCCACTCCGGGAGCAGCTGGCGCATCCTCTGGATCGCCTTGAAGAAGTAGTAGGGGCCGTCGATCTTGTCCATCTCGCCGGTCTTGGAATCGCCAACCACGATCCCCGGCCGGTACACCCGCCACGGCACGTAGGGCTGCTCGCGGACGATCCGCTCGGACTCGAACTTCGTGCGGTGATAGGCCGACGGCAGTCGCTGGCCCTCGTCGAACATGCTCTCCTCGAACGTTCCCTTGTATGTGCCCGCGACTGCGATCGAGGAGACATGGTGCAGGCAGCCGGCGTCCAGAGCGCGTGCCAGCTCGACCGCGTGTGTCGTCCCGCCGACGTTCACTGCGGTGTTCTGCTCTGTGGGAGCGGTCATGTCGTAGATCGCCGCCAGATGCAGCATATGGTCGATCTTTCCGCGCAGCTCCTCGACGCGCTCGGGCTGGACTCCCAGCAGCGGTTTGCGCAGATCGCCGATCACCGGCTGCACGCGTTTGCCCGCGCTTACCCCAGCGATGGCTTGCCAGCGCTCGATCAGGTCGTCGAGCTTGTCCGTCGAGCTCTCTCTCACCAAGACATACACCTTGCCTTGACGCTTGCAGAGCAGCTGTTCCACGAGCCTTCGCCCGATGAACCCGGTCGCGCCTGTGACGAAGTAGGCCATGATCAGGCGAGGATATCGGTCACTGGGTGCCCGCGCCGGTATTAACGCCAGCTACGCCGCTGCTTCGGGCGGAGATATGCGGTTTGTGGGCTTGCCGGAGATGGGTCGTGTCTGGAGATTGGTCTGTTGGGTGAGGTGGCGAGCTGGGATTACAGCTACGCCGCTGCTTCGGGCGGAGATATGCGGTTTGTGGGCTTGCCGGAGATGGGTCAGTGCGGAATTGATCTTTAAAGGAGTCGCTGGCCGGTCTGCGACCGGCGATAGATGTAAGCGGCGATTGATCGCACTTTCGTCGGGGCGGCTTGGGGCGGTTTACTGGACGGGTCAGAGGTTCGCCGGCTATGCCCCGGCACCGGCGCCTCCGCGGCCCTCGCCGGCGGCGAACCGGGCGGCGCCCCGGGCGCCGTCTTCGAATACCTCCGGCCCGGCCTGAGCCTCCAGCGCCAGACCGTCCGCGAGCGGCATGCCCAGTCCTTCGATCGCCGCGCGCCGGTCGGCGAGCATCGTCTGTTGGGGAAACCGCGCCAGTCCCTCCGCGAGCGCAAGTGCGCGCTCCAGGTGCGCGCCCGCAGGCACGACCTCGGTCAGCAAGCCCATGCCCAGCGCTTCGCGCGCGTCGATCATGCGTCCCGTCAGGATCAGGTCCAGCGCACGTCCCAGCCCGACGATCCGTGGCAGTCGCTGCGTTCCCCCGTCGATCAGCGGCACGCCCCAGCGGCGCTCCGGATAGCCGAGCGTCGAGCCCTCGGTCGCGATTCGCAGGTCACACCACAATGCGAGCTCCAGCCCGCCGGCGAGGCAGAATCCGGAGATCGCGGCGACCGTCGGCTTCGACGGGGTAAGCCTCGTGAACCCCATCGGGCCCTCGGCCGACATCAGCCTGCCGGCCATCGTCTCCGTCGCCTTCAGGTCGGCGCCCGCGCAGAACGACACTCCGCCCGCGCCGGTCAGCACGAGCACGCGCGCGTCCTCGTCGGCCTCGAACTGCAGGTACGCCTCGTGCAGCTTTGCGGCTGTCTCGCCATCGACAGCGTTACGTCGATGCTGGCGGTCGATCGTCACCACTGCCGCGGCGCCCTCACGCTCGTAGCGGACGGCGGTCGGCTCGCTCATCGTTGCCCAGCTGCGTCTGTCTCCCGGCGCTTACGGCGAATGGAGAAGGATTCGTTCATCAGCGTTGGCGCAGCTGCAGCAGGAGGACTACCAGCCGCCGTGCCACTCGGCCCCGCCGAGCTGCTTCTTCGCGGCCTTGCTTGCTTCCTTGCGCTTCTCGAGCTTGCGCTGGATCCTGCTCATCACGAACACGAAGGTCGGAAAGAACACGATCACGATGAACCCGGCGTTCGTCACGACTTTGTCGTTCGTCGCCCCGTAGAACCCGCGCCCGTCGTTATCGGCGAGCGCCGTCTGGGCGAGCACGAGCAGCGTCAGGAGGGACGTGGCCAGGGACGTGATCACCTTAGTTCTCAGGCTGCGCATTACGCGGCGGATGCTAGCGCAGCAAGCGGTTGACACGCCGGCCAAACGAGCCTGCTCGACCGCTCGCCCGTTCCCTCCCGCTCATTCGCTTGCCTGCCTGTTTCCGCTCGCTTGCTCGTTCGTTTGTCGGTGGGCTTTCCGAGCCAGCTCGGCCCGGCGCCTACCATCAGCAGCCGATGGCCGTACTGATCGCTTCAGACCTGCACAAGGACATGGCCGGGCAGCCGCTGCTGCGCGGGGTGTCGTTCAAGCTCGAGCGCCGCGAGCGGATGACGATCGCGGGGCGCAACGGGGCGGGCAAGACCACGCTGCTGCGAATGCTGGCCGGAGAGACCTCGATCGACCGCGGCGAGCTGAGCCTCGCGAAGGGCGCGCGGATCGCCCTGCACGACCAGCGCCCCCCCCGCGAGCGCGGCCTGCCGTTGCGCGAGTACGTGCTCTCGGGCTGTGTCGAGGAGCTGCAGATCGAGGCCGAGCTCGCCGAGCTGGAGTCACGCATGGCCGCGGGCACGGCGGACGAGCCAATGCTCGACCGTTACGCCCGCGCGCAGGCGCGCCTGGAGACCCGCGGGGGCTACCTGTGGCGCGACCGCGCGACCGCGATGACGCACGGGCTCGGATTCTCCGACGCCGACCTCGACCGTGCCCTGGACACGTTCTCCGGGGGCCAGCTCACGCGCGCCTCGCTCGCCCGCGCGCTGGCCACCAGCGCGGACGTGCTGCTGCTGGACGAGCCCACCAACCACCTCGACATCGAGTCGCTGGAGTGGCTTGAGCAGACGCTCGTCTCACTTGACGCGGCCGTCGTCCTGGTCGCGCACGACCGCTGGTTCCTGGAGGCCGTCGGCACGTCTGTCCTGGAGTTGGAGGCTGGCAGGTCAAGATTCTTCGCCGGCACCTGGCACGCTTGGCGCCGTGAGCAGGCCGCGCGTGAGCTGGCTCTCGGCCGGGCGATCGACAAGCAGCAGGCCGAGATCGCGCGCATGGAGCGCTTCATCGAGCGCTTCCGCGCCAAGGCGACGAAGGCCCGCCAGGCGCAGTCACGGGTCAAGCAGCTCTCGAAGATCGAGCGTATCGAGCGCGACCCGCGCGACAGCAAGGGGTTGGAGTTCTCCTTCAAGGCGCCCGAGCGCTCCGGGCGGGTCGTGTTCGAGCTGACCGACGCTCGTGTCGAGGTCGGTGGGGACGAGGACGGGCGCGAGGTGAGCGGGCATCGCAGATCTGCGGGCACGGGGACGGGCGTGCAGGGCGTCGCGGGGACGGGCGTGCAGGACAGCGCACGCGTGGCGGGCGAGCCGCCGATCACCCTGCTCGAACATGCCGAGCTGTGGCTCGAACGCGGTGAGCACGTATCCCTCGTCGGTCCTAACGGTTCCGGCAAGACGACCTTGATCGAGACCCTCGCCGGGCGGCGTCCGCTCGCGTCCGGCAAGCTCAGCACCGGGCACAACGTGACGGTCGGCTACCTCTCCCAGCACGCGGACGAGCTCGGCGCGGGCGGGGATGGGATGCCCGCCCACCCGAGCGTGCTCGAGGCGGCTCAGCGCGCCACGGGACTCACGCCCAACAAGGCACGGGCGCTGCTGGGACGATTCCTGTTCTCCGGCGAGGAGGCCGAAAAACCTCTCGACGGGCTCTCCGGCGGTGAGCGCCGACGACTGTCCTTGGCTGTCCTGGTTCATTCCGGCGCGAACGTCCTGATCCTCGACGAGCCCACCAACCACCTCGATATTGAGTCCCGCGAGGCGTTGGAGGACGCGCTGAGCGCGTTCACGGGCGCCCTGTTGCTCGTCTCCCACGATCGCGCGCTGCTGGACGCCGTCGGGACGCGCACCGTCGCCGTCGAGGATCGCTCCTTGCACAGCTATGTCGGCGGCTGGCCCGAGTACGTGCGCGTGCGCGATGCATCGCGCACGGAGTCGGGGAAGACCGCGCCGCATGCGCTTGGAAAGCTGGGGCACGAGCCGCATGCGGCTCGTGCGCCGGGGCCGCATGCGGCCCCGGCTGGGAGCGCGCATGCGCGCTCCCACGGGGCGGCACCTGTGCCGCCCCGCCGGTTGGCGCATGCGCCAACCGGAACAACATCAGCTTCTGAAAAGCATGCGAAAAGGGCCTCTGCTCCGCGTGCATCTGACGCAGGCCTGCCCTCTGCGGCGCATGCGCCGGATGGAACTGCACCCATACCCGACACGAACGGGTCCAAGCGCAGAGCCAAGCCCAAGCCCACGGGACCCTCGAAGAACCGTCTCAGCGCGCAGGCCGCCGCCGAGCGCGAGGTCGAGGAGGCCGAGGCGGCGATGCGCGCGCTGGAGGACCAGCTCGCCGACCCGGCCGCCTGGGCCACCCAATACGAGTCCGCCAAGTCAGAGGCGCGCCACACCGCTGCGCGGCGGGCCGTCGAGGAGGCTTACACGCGGCTGGAGGCGCTGGTCGAGTGACCTTGTGACTCGGTTGGACCGGCCGGCTGGACCGACCGGTTGGACCGACCGTCTGACCATGGCGGCCGATGGCGGCGCCCGGGAATCAGGCTTTCGTGGCTTCCACCGCTTTTGTCGCCGCCTCTGTCGCCGCCTGCTGCTGATCGGCGGGGACATACCCCTGCACGGCCGCGAGCTTCGCGTGAGCTTGGCTGGCGTCTTGGGCGAGCGTCTTGGTTTGATCGGTGCCGATCTTGATCCCGAGATACGCGCCGACGATCGCCGAGATGACGCCGAACGCAGCCGTGGAGAGGGGAATCAGCGTGTTGGCGTCTTTGCCGCTTTCGACGAACGCCATCGTCGCGATGGCCAGCACGGTCACAGCGAGGACACCGACCACCACGGCCACGAGCCCGCCGATGCTCTGGATGCTGTCCGCGCTCGGCAGCACGCGATTCCGGTTTGAGCCTTGACCCTCTTTTGAGTTGTCTGCCATTTCAGCCCCTTATCTCGCCGTACTGCCTTCCCCGACCTTCGCGTCCCGAAGTCGGCATGCCCGGGCGTGTCAGTCGTCACTGGACATAGCGTCGCGGTGTTCGTGAATGCGCGGGCAATCTTACTCGCGGCCGTGGCGGAATTCAGACGACGTGGACCCGCACGTCGTTGCCGGTGGAGTCGAGTAGACGCTTAATGTCTCGAGGGTCGCTGGTGAGGATGGTGTCGCCATCCTGGACAAGCAGGGCAATGGCCGCGTCGGCTATATCGCTGGTATCGGTGCGTGCAAGCAGAAGACCACATTGGCGAGCACCTGCCGGGTCCAGGGGCCACTCGAGGAAGCCCGAGAGCGCGCGAGTCAGCTTTGCTTGACGCGCGGGATCGCGCCATGCCTGGGCGACGCAGGTGGAGGAGGTGATCGCCTCGACGTCTTGTTGTGCCGCGAGGGCCAGCAGCGCACCGATAGTGCGATCGCCGCGGTCCAGGGCGATCAGTGCGCCGGCGTCGAAGACGAGGGCAGCCACTTCCGGGCCTCGCTGAGCTCGCGCTCGGTGTAGGGGCCACCGGTTTCCTCGGCGATCTCATCTGCGACAGCGCGCAGCGAATCGGCGCGTAGACGGGTGGCCGCGGCGTCGGCGAGCCAGCCGGACACGCCGTCCGAACCGGCGGCGTCACGCACGCGCTGGTACAGGTCGTCTTCGAGGCTCACACTGATCTTTGCCATCGGCACATGGTAGCACCGCCAATCCTACCGGAGGGGGGTCCCTACCGCCTGGGGCTTGTGTGGCTATCTGATCGCTGCCTCATGGGCCTGGAGCTAACCTCTCTGCATGAGCGAGCGCTTGAAGACCACGCGCAACGTCGCGATCGTGCTGCTGATCGCCGCGGCAGTCTATTTCCTGCCGTCCGGTGGCCAGGTGGCGCACACGTTCGAAGCGCTCCTGTATGTCGGGTTCGGAGTCGCGATCGGCTATCTCGGGCTGCGCTTCTATCGCGAAAACCGTGTCGCCCTGCACGGTCTCGGTGATCGTTACCGCGGGCTCCTGTACGGCGCGATCGCCGCCGGTCTGCTCGTGTACATGTCGCGCTTGCGCATGTGGCAGACGAGCCTCGGCGAGCTGCTCTGGTTCGTCCTGGTCGGGGGGATCGTCTACGCATTCGTCGTGGTCTTCCGCCGCTGGCGCGCGTACTGAGGCTGCGATAAGGGCTCCTGACTGGACTCGGCCCGCTCGGCGTGGCACGGGTGGCTCGTATCCTCGAATGCGATGGCCACCCAAGCGCCTGCCGACACGCCGACGGACTTGAGCTCGCGCGCGAACAGCCTCGCTGCGCAACGGCGGGCGCTGCCCGACCAACCCGGCGTCTACCTGTTCCGGGATGCCCGCAATCGGGTCATCTATGTGGGCAAGGCCGTGTCGATTCGCAAGCGCGTCGCCTCGCACTTTTCCAAGGCCCAGGTGGGTGGGCGGGGAACCAATTCTCCCGGTCATGCCGAGATGGTCGCGTCCGTCGCCCATGTCGAGTGCGTTGTGGTCGCCTCCGAGTCCGAGGCGCTGCTGACAGAGCAGGGCTTCATCAAGCAGTATCGCCCGCGCTTCAACATCCGGCTGCGCGACGACAAGTCTTACCCCTTCATCGCGATCTCGCTCGACGAGGACTATCCGCGGGTGTACTTCACGCGCGAGCGCCACCGGCCCGGCCGGGCCTACTTCGGTCCGTACTCGAACGCGAAGCGCGTGCGTGCCACGCTGGAGGTGCTGGCGAAGGTCTTCATGTTCCGCTCTTGCACCGGTCCCGAGCCGGGCCGGCGCAGTGGCAGCCCGTGCCTTGACTACTACATCAAGCGCTGCACCGCGCCTTGCGTCGACTACGTCTCCAAGCAGGACTACCGCGCGAGCATCGACCAGGTCATCGACTTCCTCTCGGGCCGCTTCGTCGCGATCGAGCGTGACCTGGAGGCACGCATGCGCGCGGCCGCCGCGGCCGAGGAGTTCGAGCAGGCCACGCTCGAGCGCAACCGCCTGCGCGCCGTGCACTCGCTGCTGGAGCGTCGCCGCGTGACCAGCGCCTCGACCGGAACGTTCGATGCGGTCGCCGTCGCGATCGACGGGCGCGACGCAAACGCGCAGGTCTTCCAGGTCCGCGACGGCGTTCTCACCGACCGCCAATCTTTCTATCTGTCCAACGAGACCGAGCGCGGCGTCGCCGATGTGGCCGAGGAGTTCATGCTCCAGTACTACGCCGGTCACCTGTCGATCCCGGCGCTGATCGTCGTCCAGCGCGATTTGGCCTCAGACGCCGAGCTTGACACGGACGCCGAGCTCGAGCTGACGACGACCCCCCTCGCGGAGGCTCTGGCCAGCCGCCGCGACGGCCCGGTGGAGATCCGGCCCGCCGAGCGCGGAGAGAAGCGCCGGATGCTCGAGCTCGCCGAGCGCAACGCGCTGCTCGCGCTCGACCAGGAGCGCCTGCGCGCCGAGCGCCGCCGCCAGAGTCGCGTCGATGCGCTCGAGGGGCTCCAGCAGGCGCTTGGGCTGGACGTGCCGCCGATCCGGATCGAGTGCTTTGACATCTCCCATCTCGGGGGCGAGCACACCGTGGCCTCGATGGTCGTGTTCGAGGGCGGCGCGCCGAAGAAGTCCGACTACCGTCGCTTTCGGATTCGCTCGCTCACCACTGGCTCGTCCGATGACTACGCGGCGATGGCCGAGGTCCTGCAACGCCGCTTCGCCCAGTGGGAGACCCAAACGGACATCTCTCCTCACGACTCCGCTTACGACGCGAGCTTCGCCTCGCTGCCAAGCCTCGTCGTGATCGACGGCGGACGCGGCCAACTGGCGGCCGGGCTTGGTCCGCTACGCGGCTGGCGCGAGCGCGGGGTCGCGGTCGTCTCGCTGGCAAAGCGCATCGAGGAGGTCTTCCTGCCCGGTCGTCGCGCGCCACTGCAGCTCGACCACTCCACCCCCGAGCTGCAGCTGCTCCAGCGCGTTCGCGACGAGGCCCACCGCTTTGCGGTCACCCACCACCGCATCCGCCGCGATCGCGCGATGACTGGATCTTTGCTGGACGACCTGCCCGGCGTCGGCCCCGCCCGCAAGCGTGCCCTGCTCGCGCACTTCGGCTCACCCGAGGCCGTCGCAGCGGCGACGCGCGAGGAGCTGCAGACCGTTCCCGGCCTGCCCGCAAAGGTGGCAAGGGAGTTGCACGGCCATCTCCATCGCGCCGGCTGAGCCGGCGGATGGGCTTCGCGCTCGACCGGCTCAGTGACGTATTTCGACGTCCAGGTCGCGTCTGACAGAGACATAGGTCCAGAGGTGGCACGGCCGTCCGCTCGGCACGGCACAATCAAGACGATGGCCGTCATCAGGCCCCTCCGTCCACTGCGCGCGGCGAAGCCGGCGATTGAGTCCTCGCGCCTGCAGGACCTGGTCGTCATCACCGGCTTCTCCGGCGCTGGCAAGTCCACGGCGATGAACGTGTTCGAGGACGCCGGCTACTTCTGCGTGGACAACCTCCCGCCGGAGATGATCCGCTCGCTCGTCGAGCTGTTCGTCCATCGAGGCTCGAAGGTCGAGCGTGCGGCCGTCGTCTCCGACGTGCGCGGCGGGGTCTACTTCGAGGCGCTCCGCGCGGTCGTCGACGATCTCGATGCGCTCGGGATCAGCCACCACGTGCTGTTCCTGCAGGCCGCCGAGCAGACGCTCGTAACCCGCTACAAGGAGACCCGCCGCCGGCACCCCTTGGCGCCGGAGGGCAGCGTCGCCGCCGGCGTCGCCGCCGAGCGTGCGCTGCTGGAGCCGCTGCGCAGCCGCGCGGATCTCGTGATCGACACCACCGGCATGTCCACCGCGATGCTCCGCGGGCGCATCGCCGACGAGCTTCTGCCCCGCCAGACCGCCGGCCGCCTGGCCGTCACGTTCATGAGCTTTGGCTTCAAGCACGGTCCCCCGCGCGAGGAGGATCTCGCCTTCGACGTGCGCTTCCTCCCCAATCCCCACTACGAGCCGCAGCTGCGCGAGCTGACCGGCCACGACGAGCGTGTGGTCGAGTATGTCGCGCGGGACGGGCGCTTGGACGAGCTTTACGTGCGCCTGCACGCGCTGCTCGACTTCCTGCTCCCCGAGTACGTCGCGGAGGGCAAGTCCCATCTGGTGATCGGGATCGGCTGCACCGGTGGGCGGCACCGCTCGGTCGCGATCGCCGAGCACCTCGCCGCGCGCTATCGAGATCACGACGACCTCGAGGTCGCCCTCGCCCATCGGGACATCGAGAAGCCCTCGCGACGTTTCTGAAGCGCTCCGGCGAGTGATGGCTCGCGTGCCGGACCGCAGGTGGCAGGGCTGGCGTCGACGCCGCCGCGCGGGCGGCAAAAACGCTCGCTGATAGCCTTCCTCGGGCTTGCCGGGCCACGGGAGCAGCGCTTCAATGGTCCGGCGTCGTTCATTTTCGCGCGACTAGGAGGCCGTGCAACATGTCCGTAAGGGTGGGAATCAACGGGTTCGGCCGGATCGGCCGAAACGTGTTTCGCGCTGCGCAAACGAGGGGAGACGCCGGTGAGATCGAGTGGGTTGCGGTCAACGACCTGACCGACTCTGCGACGCTGGCGCACCTGTTGAAGTACGACTCGATCCTCGGCCCTTACCCGGGCGAGGTGCACGTGCGCGGAGAGGGCGCAATCGAGGTGGACGGTCGCGAGTTGAAGGTCCTGGCGCAGCGCGACCCCGCCGCGCTGCCTTGGGGTGAGCTCGGCGTCGACGTCGTGATCGAGTCCACCGGCCTGTTCACCGACCGCGCTCGCGCCGCCACGCACCTCGCGCAGGGCGCAAAGAAGGTGATCATCTCGGCGCCCGCGACAGACCCCGACGCGACTGTCGTGCTCGGCGTGAACTTCGACGAGGTCTACGATCGCGACAAGCACGAGGTCATCTCCAACGCGTCCTGCACGACCAACTGCCTGGGTCCGATCGCGAAGGTGATCAACGACACGGTCGGTATCTCCCACGGCCTGATGACGACGATCCACGCTTACACCGCCGACCAGCGCCTGCAGGATCTGCCCCACAAGGATCTGCGCCGCGCCCGCGCCGCCGCGATCAACCTGATCCCGGCGTCCACCGGCGCGGCCAAGGCGATCGGCCTGGTGATCCCCGAGCTGCAGGGCAAGCTGCACGGGTTCGCGGTCCGTGCGCCCGTGCCGACAGGCTCGGTCGTCGACCTGACCGTCGAGTGCACCCGTCAGACCAGCGTCGATGAGGTCAACGCGGCGCTGGAGAGCGCTTCGCAGAGCGGCCCGCTGGTGGGAATCATGCAATACACCGAAGACCCGATCGTCTCCAGCGACATCGTGCAGTCGCCGTTCTCGTCGATCGTCGACTCGCAGCTGACCGCGGTCGTGGACGGCACGATGCTGAAGGTCGTCGCCTGGTATGACAACGAGTGGGGCTACTCCAACCGTCTGGTGGATCTGGTGCAGAGGGTCCTGTGAGCTTCAGCCCGGTTGTATCGCAGACGAAGACCTCGGGAGGGAAGTTATCGTGACGGAGCGCGAGATTGGAGTTGTTTGCGGATGAGAACCCTTGAGCACCTGGACGTCCAGGGCAAGCGGGTGCTGGTGCGGGTGGACTTCAACGTGCCGATGGGCACGGACGCCGACGGCAATCCGTTCGTGGCGGACGACACGCGGATCGTCGCTGCGCTTGGAACGATCGAGGAGCTGCGCCGGCGCGGAGGGGCGCTCGTGCTGGTCTCCCATCTGGGCCGGCCGGAGGGTCGACGCGAGGAGGATCTCTCGCTCGCGCCGGTCGTGGCGCGGTTGCGGGAGCTGACCGACGCCGATATCTCGTTCGCGCCCGCGGTCGTCGGCGAACAGGTGGGGGAGCTCGCCGAGAAATTGGGCGAAGGTGAGGTGCTCGTGCTCGAGAACGTGCGCTTCGAGGCGGGCGAGACGGCCAACGATCCCGAGTTCGCGCGCGCTTTGGCAGAGCTGGCTGACGTCTACGTGAATGACGCCTTCGGAGCTGCCCACCGCGCGCACGCGAGCACCGAGGGGGTGGCTCACTTGCTGCCAAGTGCGGCCGGCCGGCTGCTGGAGCGCGAGGTGAAGACGCTCGGCGAGATCCTCGAGCACCCGGCGCGCCCGTTGGTGGCGGTCGTCGGCGGAGCAAAGGTGGAGGACAAGATCGCCGTTATAGATCGTTTTCTGGACGTAGCCGACGTGCTGATCATCGGTGGGGCGATGTGCTTCCCGTTCCTCTGCGCTGAAGGCCACGCCGTCGGTGACTCGCTGTGCTGTGAGCGGGACACCGAGCACGCGCGTCGCGCGCTCTTGAAGGCCGCACGTCCCGGCCAGGCCCGTCTGGAGTTGCCCAGCGACCTGGTGATCGGGGAGCAGCTGGCCGAGGACGCGCGGTATCGCGTCTTGGATGGGGTGGAGGTCCCGCAGGGGTGGATGGGCCTGGACATCGGACCGGCGACCGCCGAGCGCTACGCCCGCGAGATCGCCCTGGCGGGCTCGGTGTTCTGGAACGGTCCGATGGGTGCGTTCGAGCTCGAGCCGTTCGCGGCGGGAACGCGCAGGGTGGCTGAGGCGGTCGCGGCAGCGGACGGGGTGACGGTCGTCGGTGGCGGAGACTCAGCCGCGGCGCTCGCGCGGTTCGGGCTGGAGGACAGCGTCGATCACCTCTCCACCGGCGGTGGCGCGACGCTGGAGATGGTGGAGGGTCGCCCGCTCCCGGGCATCGAAGCGCTCAACGGCGTGGGGGTGGCGTCGTAGTGGCCTCGTCCTCGTCCTCATCGTCTTCTGCTTCTGCTTCGTCGCCATCCGCGCCCGCCCGCATCCCGCTGATCGCGGGTAACTGGAAGATGCACAAGACCGAGGCACAGGCCGAGCAGTACATCCAGGCGCTGCTCCCACGCGTCTCCGCCGTGGACGGCGTCGACGTGGCGATCTGCGTGCCGTTCACCGACCTGCGGGCGATGGTCGACTCCGCGCGGGGCTCGCGTGTGGAGGTGTATGCGCAGAACATGCACTCCGAGCCCGAGGGCGCGTACACCGGTGAGATATCCGCGCCGATGCTCTCCGAGCTGGACGTCCACGGGGTGGTGCTCGGACACTCCGAGCGTCGTCAGCTGTTCGGTGAGACCGACCGGGCCCTGGCAGGAAAGGTCTCCGCGGCGCTCGCGGCGAACCTCGCGCCGATCCTGTGCGTGGGCGAGACCGAGTCAGAGCGTGACGCCGGCGACACCGAGCGCAAGCTCCGTCAGCAGATCCGCGACGACCTCGCCGGCGTGTCCGACGAGCGCCTGGCCGACGTCGTGATCGCCTACGAGCCGATCTGGGCGATCGGCACTGGCCGTGTCGCCACCGCCGAGCAGGCCCAGGAGGCGATCGGCTTCATCCGCGCGCTCGTCGGCGACCGCGACGCCGGTGCGGCCGCGCGCACCCGGATCCTGTACGGAGGCTCGGTCAAGCCCGAGAACGCCGCCGAGCTGCTCTCTTTGCCCGACGTTGACGGAGCGCTCGTCGGTGGGGCGTCGTTGCAGGCCGAGTCGTTCGCGGCGATCGTGGGCGCTGCCGCGACCGCCGCTGCGTGATGGGCATTCGGAGCGGGTCGAGCAGCAAGTCAGACCAGGACGCAGGGAGCGTGGCGTGCTCTGCACACGAGCGACCGAGGACGCCGTCTGACGCCGCTGATCGGCACGCTCCGGGCGTCTGCCTGGTCGTGCTCGACGGCTGGGGGTTGGACGAGCCGGGTCCGGGCAACGCCGTCTCGCTGGCCCGCACACCCGTGTTCGACGGGCTTTGGCGCGAATTTCCACATACGACCCTCACGACATACGGGCGCGCGGTGGGTCTGCCCGACGGCCAGATGGGCAACAGCGAGGTCGGCCACCTCAACCTCGGCGCCGGCGCGATCGTGCGCCAGGACCTGGTTCGCATCGACGACGCGATCGCGGACGGCTCGTTCGCCACGAACCCGGTGTTGCGAGCAGCGCTCTCCGATGCCGAGCGAGTGCACTTGATCGGGCTTGTGTCCGACGGCGGAGTGCACTCGTCGCTGGATCATCTGCTTGCCTTGATTGCGTTGGCGCGATCAGGTGCGGGCGCGCGCACTCACGCCCGAGATGTGATCGTGCACGCGTTCACCGACGGGCGTGACACCTTGCCTCACGCGAGCGCCGGGTTTCTGACAGAGCTCGACGCGGCCGAGGGAGCGCGCGTGGGCTCGGTCGTGGGTCGCTACTGGGCGATGGATCGCGACCGTCGTTGGGAACGCACCCAGCGCGCGTACGACCTGCTCGTCCATGGGCGTGCTCCTTACAGCGCCGGCAGTGGCGAGGAGGCCGTGCGAGCCGCGTATGAGCGGGGCGAGACCGATGAGTTCGTCGATCCCACGCTCATCGCCTCGGATGCCGCGATCGGACCAGGCGACAGCGTGATCGCGTTCAACTTCCGGCCCGACCGCATGCGCGAGCTCACGCGCGCCCTCGCCGAGCCGGGGTTCGCGGAGATCGATCGCGGGGGCGTCGAGCCTGTATCGCGCTATGCGACGCTGACCGAGTACGAGGAGGGCTGGCCTTACCCGGTCGCGTTCGCTCCCGAGCGCCCCGCGACCACGCTTGCCGCGACGATCGCCCACTCGGGCGCGCGCCAGCTGCACGTCGCGGAGACCGAGAAGTACCCGCACGTGACGTACTTCTTCAACGGCGGCGCCGAGACGCCGCTGGAGGGCGAGCGACGCGAGCTGGCGCCCTCACCGCGAGATGTGCCGACGTATGACCATAAGCCCGAGATGAGCGCCGGCGATGCGGCTGACGCGTTCGTGCGAGCCTGGCGCGAGGACCGGCCGCGGTTTGGGATCATCAACTTCGCCAACGCCGACATGGTCGGCCACACCGGCGTGATTCCCGCGGCCGTGCGCGCCGTCGAGACGGTGGATGAGTGTCTCGGTCGGGTCGTCTCCGCGGTGCGCGAATCCGGTGGGGTGTGCGTCGTGACCGCAGACCACGGCAACGCAGATCACATGCTCGAGCCCGACGGCAGCCCGAACACGGCCCATTCGCTCAACCCGGTTCCGCTGATCGTGACCACCGCATCCGAGCGGCTCTCGCTGCGCCCCGAAGGCGGCATCCTTGCCGATGTCGCGCCGACGGTGCTCGAGCTGCTCGGCATCGACCAGCCCGCGGCGATGACCGGACGCTCCCTGATCGAGGGTCGAAAGTGATAGATATGCGGGCAATGAATCGCTCGCGCACACTGCTAGGCGTGTTTTTCCTGCAGGCCGGGGTCAACCACTTCATCATGCCTCGTGCCTATGAAGCGATCGTGCCGCCCAGCATGCAGGCCGACGCCAAGCGCTTGGTCGCGATCAGTGGCGTCGCCGAGATCGCGGGCGGCGTCGGGGTGCTGCTGCCGCGCACTCGCAGGCTCGCCGGTCTCGGCCTGATCGCGCTGCTCGCTGCCGTGTTTCCAGCCAATCTGCATATGGCTCGCAACCCCGAGAGCTTCCGCCGGATCCCGCGCTGGGCGCTGTACGCGCGGCTGCCGTTGCAGCCCTTGATGATGCGCTGGGCGTGGCGTGCGACGCGGCGCGATGAGCCTCTGCGTCCTGAGCTCGGCGTCTGACGCTGCTATGTTCGACTGAGCAGGGTTTTCGTATCAATTGTCATCATGTCGACCGCAACCGCAGTCAAGATTCCACCCGGGGAGCAGGAGTCCCTCAGCGAGGGAGAGCTGCGCGCTTGGCGCGGGTTGCTGCGGGCGCATGCATGTCTCGCCAAGCGCTTGGACGCCGAGCTGGAGCGCGAACACGGCTTGCCGATGACCTCTTATGAGGTGCTCCACCATCTCGACGACGCCGGTGTCGGGCGGATGCGTATGTGCGACCTCGCCGAACAGGCGCAGCTGTCGCGCAGCGGGCTGACCCGGATGGTCGATCGCTTGGAGCGCGACGGTCTGCTGGAGCGTTGCTCCTGCGATCACGACGCCCGCGGCTCCTACGCCTGTCTGACGGACCTCGGTCGCGAACGGCTTGCGCAGGCCCGCACGACGCACCTCGCGGTCGTGCGCGAGCACTTCTTCTCGCGCTTCTCCGAGTCAGAGCTCGGCGCCCTCGCGGACTTGTGGGATCGCATCGCACCATGCGGCAACGGCCACGCTGACGGCAATGGCCACGCTGACGGCAACAGTCACGCCGACGGCAACGGCCACGGCCACGGCTGCTGAATCGCCGCCTGGCTGAGCTGGCGAGCGAGACCTCAGGAGCCCTCAGAGTCCCCGGGGGCGACATCGGTTTGCGCTCCCGTCGCGGACGCGGCGTGACGCCGGTGGCGGCGATGTGCGATCAAGGCGCCGCCCACGGCGATCAGCACGGCCACGAGCCCGTAGATGCCGAACGTCTCGATCGCATTACCGGCGGCGTGCCCGAGGAAGTAGGCGAGCAGGCCGATCGCGGTCGCCCAGCAGATTCCCCCGAGCGCGTTCCAGAAGACGAACGAGCGCCAGCGCATGTGTGTCGCGCCGGCCAGCCACGAGGCCCACACGCGCAGCCCGAGCACGAACCGTCCGAGGAACACGGCCTTGGGACCGTGACGCTCGAAGAACACCTCTCCGTTCTCCAGCGCTTGCAGGCGCTGGCTGTGAAAGCGCCCGGGCCGTTCCAATAGCCAGCGTCCACCTCTGCGGCCGATCAGATAGCCGATGTTGTCACCCACGATCGCGCCAACCGCGGCGATCGCGATCACGAGCTCGATCTGGAGTTTCCCCCCGCTGGCCAGCACCGCCGCGGTGATCAGCGCCGTCTCGCCCGGGATCGGCACGCCGCTTGACTCCGCCATCACCGCGACGAACAGCAGTGGGTAGCCGAACACTTCGACGAGATGGCTGACGTTGACGATCGCGGCGAGCATGGGCGGGCGCTGCTCTTAGGATGCCGCAACAGTGTCCGCTTTCACGATCACCGCCCGCGACGCGTCCTCGCGCGCTCGCGCGGGCGTGCTGAGCACGGCGCATGGCGATGTTCGCACACCTGCGTTCACGCCGCTGGCGACGAAGGCGACCGTCAAGGGGCTCCTGCCCGAGGAGGTCGCATCGTTGGGGTACGACATGGTGCTTGGCAACACCTTCCATCTGCTCCTCAATCCCGGCCCCGAGCTGATCGAGCGCTTCGGCGGCCTCGGTCCGTTCATGGGCTGGTCCGGACCGACGATCACCGACTCGGGTGGGTTTCAGGTGTTCTCGATGGGTCACGGTACCGTCGCCGAGGAGATCAAGGGACGTTCGCGCGGTCGTCCCGGCGAGCGTGAGGGAGCGATCCTCGAGATCGACGAGTCCGGAGTGCGCTTCCGCTCCTACGTCGACGGCGGCATCCGATTTCTATCCCCGGAGGACTCGATGGCCACACAGGCCGCCCTGGGCTCGGACATCGCGCTCGTGTTCGACGAGTGCACGCCCTTTCACGTCGATCGCGCTTACACCCAGCGCTCGACCGAGCGCACCCACCGCTGGCTCGATCGCTGCCTGCGCTGGCACTCCGAGCACGGCCCCGGCGGGCAGCTGGTCTACGGGATCGTCCAGGGTGGCGTCTACGAGGACCTGCGCCGCGCGTCCGCCCGCACGATTGCCGCGAGCACCTGTGACGGCATCGCGATCGGCGGATCGCTGGGCGCGGAGAAGGCGCAGATGTATGAGGTCATCTCGTGGGCCACGTCCGAGCTCGGCGGCGAGCATGAGCTCAGGCCCCGCCACCTGCTCGGCATCGGTGAGGTCGACGACCTGATCGCCGGGGTCGAGCTCGGCATCGACACATTCGATTGCGCGATGCCCACACGCCTGGGACGGCATGGCACCGCGCTTGTCCCCGATCCCGGCTCACGCTGGCGCTTGGACCTGACCAAGGCAGGTCAGCGCGAGTCGCAGGAGCCGCTGCTGGAAGGCTGTCCCTGTCCAGCGTGCGCCAAAGGATTCTCGCGCGCCTACCTCAGCTATCTCGCCCGCGCCGGCGAGCTGACCGGCACGCGCCTGATCACTATGCACAACCTTGCTTTTCTGGCGCTCCTGATGGGCGATCTGCGGCAGGGAATCCTCGATGGGAAGTTGGATGCCGTAGCACGCGCATGGCGCGCCGGAGAGTTTCGTCCCAAGTGACGCGTAGCTTGGATCGTGGCCTCTCGCCTTGTCCAGACCTATTTGGTGTTTTCGCTGACCAGCTGTTTGAGAGCCACCGAAGCCTGTTCGACGTCGTTGTAGACGACGTTTCGCAGCACGACCCTGGTCGGCGCCGGCGCGGTGATCGCGATGATTGCGGCGATCACGCCGCCGAGCGCCAGCAGTCCCAGCAACGCGAGCGCCAACCGTCGAGGGCCTCTGTTCGTGGGCTTCGACAATGCGGCGGCTGACTGTCCCGGGGGCGCCCCCGAGCTCCGCGCCGGCCCCGGCCGGGGCTGTCTGGGTGCGACGGCCGCCTTCGTCGCGGGCTCGGCCGATCCACGCGTGCCTCCACGTGCGCCGCTGCTCAACACGCTCGTGGCCTGCGTCGCCTGCGCTCCGCGCCCGCTCGCCGACCGGCCCTCGACCGGTGACTGCAGCGGGGAGATCCCGTCCGCCCCGTCGCTGATCGCCCGGCCCATCTCACGCGCGGTCTGGTAGCGCTCGCGCGTATCCAGCGCGAGCGCCAGCGCCACCGCCTCGGCCAGCTCCGGACCGACGGCCGCGACAAGCGTGTCGAGCATCGGCGGCTCCTCGCGCTGCTGCTTGAGCGCCAGCTCCGTCAGCGATGTCGCCTCATATGGCAGCCGTCCGGAGATCAGCTGATAGGCGACGACCCCGAGCGCATACAGATCCGCGCGCGGTCCCGCCTCCTCGCCTCGCGCCTGCTCGGGCGCGAGATACGCGGCGGTGCCGAGGACCGAGCCCACCTGGGTGATGCTCGACTGCTCGGTCGCCTTGGCGATCCCGAAGTCCGCGAGCTTGACCTCGCCCTCGCGCGAGCGCAGCAGGTTGCCGGGCTTTACATCGCGGTGGACGACCCCGTGCCGGTGCGCGTAGTACAGCCCCTCGCAAGCCTGTTCGATGATCGCGACGGCCTCGTCGACCTGCACCCAGCCGTCGTCGCGCAGGATCTCCGCGCAGGAGGAGCCCTCGATGTACTCCATCACGATGAAGTGCCTGCCCGTATGCTCGTCCAGGCCGGAGTCGAACACCTGCACGATGTTCGGGTGCACCAGCCGCGCGGCTGCCTGGGCCTCGCGCTGAAAGCGCGACACGAACGTCGGATCGTCCGCGAGATGCTCGGCCAGCAGCTTCACCGCAACACGCCGTTCCAAGCGCAGGTCGAAGGCGAGGTGCACAGTGGACATGCCGCCGAAGCCAAGCCTGCCCTCCAGGCGGTAGCGCCCGGCGATGACGTCGCCCTCGCTCACGCTTGCTCCTGTCCGTCGGTGTCGGCGCGCCTCGCGCGCGAGGACGACGACGACGATGATGGCGCTCTCGCTGCTTTCATTTCCCGTTTTCCTGTCCGCCCGCACCGATCCCGGCGCCACCCGATTCGCCGACGCCGGTGCCGCCTCCCTGGCCGGCGCCGGGCGCGTTTTCGCCGTCGGGCGCCGCTGTGCCGCCCCCGGTACCCGGCTGTGCAGGGGCGCTCGGCGTCGTCGGCGTGGTCTGCGTGCTCGTCGTCTGGGTGGTGGTCGGAGTGGTGGTCGGGGGCTCGGTTTTCGTGGTCGCAGTCGTGTGCGGCGGGGCGCTTGTCGTGGTCGTCTGCACGAGCGGCTGCGCGCATAGCGCGAGCGCGCGTTCGCGCAGGTTGGAGATGCCCTGGCTGAGCCGGCTGTGCAATCCCGGGTCGATGTTCGCGGGTAGAGCGGCGAAGTCTTGCTCGGTCTTGTTGATCGCGGCCGTCGTCGTCGTGCAGTCGCCGTTCCCGGTCTGGGCGGCTTGAGCGACGGCTTCGAAATCGCTCTGCAGCGGCCCCGCGTTGGCGAGTGGGATCAGACCCTTGCCAGAACTTCCGCAAGCTACGAGCGCCGCCGCGCCGACACCGAGCAGACCGGCCACAAGCAGGCGCAGGCCGGTCTTGCACCGGCGATCACGGCTATGAGTGCCGCCGGCGCGTCGACTGCCGCCCTCGGGCTTCGTGCCCCGATCAGGCGGCGTGTTTGCTGCGAAGTGCTTGAACATGCTCATTGACCGTACTCCAGCCGCTCGGCAAGCGAGTCCGGCAGGCGCGCCGCACGGATCGCGGCGGCCGCGCCCGCGATGTCATAGTCGGTCCGCCGATACGATGCGGTCAGACCGTCGAGGTCCAGCAGCAGCCACGACGCGCGTGGATCCCCGTCACGAGGCTGACCGACGCTGCCGGGATTCAGCAGCCATTCGCCGGCGCAGACATCGAGCTGCACACCCTCCCGTCGCGGTTCGCCGCTGGCCAGCTCGCCCTCGCGGCGCACGAACGACAAGGCGACATGCGAATGGCCGATCAGGCAGACGCGGTGCGGCTGCCTGTCCAGGCACAGCTCCGCAAGCAGTGCGGAGAGCACGTACTCCCACACAGGATCTCGCGGGCTGGCGTGGTAAAGGCCGATCGGACCCTCCTCGCCCTGGGGCCGGAGTCCGGCGAGAAAATCCAGGTGCTCTGAGGCGATCACCTCCTGGGTCCATTGGGCTGCGAGGCTGGCCCCGCGGGAAAACTCATCGAATGAGATCTCGCCTGTGACGGCGAGATCATGATTGCCGGCCAGGCACACCGCGGCGTGCTCGCTGGCGAGCGCTACGCACGCGTCCGGATCGGCTCCATAGCCGACCAGGTCGCCTAAGCACCACAGCTCGGAGGCGTCGCTCGCGGCGACCGCTTCGAGCACCGCCTCGAAAGCGTGCCTGTTGCCATGGATGTCGGAGATGACCGCGACCTTCATCGTCGTCTGCCGAGCACGCCAGGTGCGCGGCCGGGCCCTATTCCTCCGCGTCTCCCGCCTCGCCGCCGTACTCGGGCAGGTTCTTGATGCCCTCGCGGGTTCGCCACTTGGAGTAGTTGTCCTCCATTGCGTCAATCAGCTCACGCATGAACCTCGGAGAGAGGTTCACACGCGCAACGACCACGCCGGGCACCTCCTCGGACTCGACCTCGTGGTCGACCCGCGCGAAGGTGACCGTGAACTCGTAGTCCGAATGGCTGACGTTCGCAAAGTTTGCGTACACGCCCCCCATGATCTCGGGGGAAAGATGGATGTTTATGTGGCGCTCCGCGCCTGGGTCTTGGTCGTTCACAGGCCAGTCCTTCTAGGGGGGAGGTCGGGAGGGGGGCCTGACCCCCTCCCGTTGCAAAGTTGGATGTTTATGTGGCGCTCCGCGCCTGGGTCTTGGTCGTTCACGTAGTTAGTATCCCAATCTATGAGCCAGATGTATGCGACGGGTGCGAACACCCCGGTGGATGACCTGCGTGAGGCGGTCCTCGCGAGCTCCAGCGAGCTTGCGGGCGCCGGCGGCGCCAGTGGGGGCTCGCTGCTGGGCAGGCCTGAGGCGATCACGCTAGAGCGCCCACCGAAGGCCGATTTCGGCGATTATGCGACCAACGCTGCGCTGCTGCTCGCACCCTCGCTGGACATTCCACCGCGCGAGGTGGCCGAGCGTCTCGGGGTTGAGCTGAAGCGCCGGTTGGGCACGCAGCTGGAGCGCTTCGAGGTCGCAGGGCCGGGTTTTCTGAACCTGTTTCTCGCCGGTTCTTGGTTGCGCGACGCGCTGGCTCGGGCGCTCGCCACGGGCGATTCGTTCGGCGCGGGTGGGGCGCTCATCCCGGAGCGCATCCTGGTGGAGTTCGTCTCGGCCAACCCGACCGGACCGATGCACGTGGGCCACGCGCGTAACGCCGCCTACGGAGATTCGCTGGCGCGCGTCCTTGCCTTCCACGGACACGAGGTCGAACGCGAGTTCTACGTCAACGATGCCGGCTCGCAGGTGCGCAAGCTGGGAGAGTCGATTCGCGCCCTGGCGCGGGGAGAGGTTGTCCCGGAGGACGGCTATCACGGCGACTATGTCAAGGAGCTGGTGGCGGAACTGGTGGGCTCAGCTGCGATGGACCCCGACGAAGCGGGACGGGCCGCCGTGGCCGTGATGATCGGACGGATGCAGACCTCGCTGCAGGCGTTCGCCGTGCGTGGCTTCGACCACTGGCAGTACGAGAGCGAGCTGCACTCAGGCGATCCGAGCCCGGTGGCGCACACGCTCGCGATCCTCGAAGAGCACGGTCACACCTACCGCGGCGAGGGCGCCCTGTGGTTGCGCACGACCGACTACGGCGACGACAAGGACCGCGTGCTCGTGCGCTCCTCCGGCGAGCACACCTACTTCGCTTCGGACATCGCCTACCACCAGGACAAGCGCGAGCGCGGCTTCGAACGGCAGATCGACGTCTGGGGCGCCGATCACCATGGCTACCTCGCGCGCATGCGAGCCGCCTACGCGGCCCTCGGCGGCGATCCGGAGCACCTGGAGATGTTGACGATGCAGCTCGTCCACCTCGTACGCCGGGGCGAGCGCGCGCAGATGTCCAAGCGCTCCGGCGAGTTCGTCACGCTCGAGGACCTCGTGTCCGAGGTCGGCGTCGACGCCGCCCGCTGGTTTTTGCTCTCACGCTCCCACGACACCACGATCGACCTCGACCTCGACCTCGCGCGTGAGCAGTCGAACGAGAACCCCGTCTACTACGTGCAGTATGCCCACGCTCGCATCGTTTCGGTGCTCGCCAAGGCGGGCCCCGATCCCGTTGCGGCCGCACTGAAGGACGTGGCGGACAGGCCCGCTGGGGAGAGCGTCGGGGAGGGCGCCGGGGAAGGTGGCGGTGAGGGTGGTGCTGGTGAGGGCGATGGGGGGGACGACAGCATTCTGCACCCGGCCGAGCGCGCTCTGATCAAGCGACTGCTCGCCTTTCCGGGGGAGATATCCGAAACGGCTCAGCGGCGCGCTCCACACCGGATTGCGGCCTATGCACTTGAGCTGGCCCAGGACTTCACGGCCTTCTACCGCGACTGTCGCGTCGTCGGCGTTGAGCCGGACGGAGTCGAATCCCTGCGGTTGGCGTTGTCGGTGGTGACGCAGCGCACGATCGCACGCTGTCTGGATCTGCTCGGGGTCAGCGCGCCCCTGGAGATGTGACGCTCCTTTTAAAGACCGCGTATCACCATTGTTATACACACTCTAATTTTTATACATACATCCTTGCCTCAACCCGGGCCCCTGATCTCCGGTAGATACCATAGTAACGCGGAGCCTGAAGGCCGGAGTCTGAACACGTCACGCGAGTCTGCCACCCACTTTTACAATCAGCGGTCAAATCGAGCCAGGTCGGCATCGAGACGCGCCTTGTCGGTGACGGTGAGCTCCGGGGCCTCCAGCTGGGAGGCTTGAGCGCGTGCGCGCCGGCGCCAGCGTGGCAGCAGCAGCACGAGCGTCGCCAACAGTGCGAGCACAGCGGCGAGCGGCACCAAATATGCGGTCAGGTCGAAGCCCTGCGCGCTCGGGAGCCCCAGTGCCGCTGGGCCATACTGGCTCACCAGCGCGCGTTCGATCTGCGCCTCGGTCTTGCCTTCGCCGATCAGGCCCCTGATGAACACACGCTCGCGTTCGGCCTGAGGCGACTCGGCGACGATCAGCGGGATTTTGCAGGTCACGCACATCACTCTGCGTTCGATCGCCGGCAGTGATGCGCGAGGAGTCGCTGCGGGCGCCGGCGCGGTCGCCGTCGCGGCGACGGTTGCTGTCGCGGCGGCGATTGCTGCGGGGGATAGGGTCCCGAGTGCGATCGTGATCGTGATTGCGACCGCGGCCGTCAGTGTCGAGAGCATCGGCATCGATGGCAGCTTCGGCTTCGGCAAAACGCGGGCGCTCACGAGCTGCTTTCGGCAAGTCCGATCGCTTTGTCCAGGAAGGCCTGGTCGATCTCTCCTCTGGAGATCGCGACGATGTCGCCCTTGCGATCGATTACGAAGCTCTCCGGGAGCTGATCGGTGCCATAAGCGTGCGCGAATTCGCCGGTCGTGTCGCGCAGGTTCGGGTAGGTGATGTGGTGTTCGCGCACAAAGCCCCGTGAGTCGCTCGAAGCGTCGAGGTACGTCACGCCGAGCACGGTTCCGCCGTGCGCCTGCAGGTGGCTCTGGGTGCGCTGCAGCAGCGGCGCCTCGGTCTGGCATGGCACGCACCACGACGCCCAGAAGTTCAACACGACCACTTTGCCCCTGTACGCGGCGAGCGAATTACCGGTAGCGCCTCTGTCGGCGACGGGCAAACCGGTGGCTCCGGCGTCGCCGGACAGGACGGGCAGCACGCGCGTGGCCTGAGGCGCGGCCGGATGCTGCCCCTGTGCGACCGCCTCGTCGAGCGTGCGGTTGGCGGACTGCGTCGTCACGCCGTAGATCAGCAGGCCGATCAGGCAGACCCCGGCTATCGAGATGAGGATTGGAATGACACGGCCTCGCACGGCCTTCAGGATAGATGCCGAGGGTCTAACATTCGCCGTTGCGCGGTGGTAGCTCAGTTGGTAGAGCGCAAGCTTCCCAAGCTTGAGGTCGCGGGTTCGACCCCCGTCCGCCGCTTGTCGTCACACCAGCAAGACGGCAAGCCCGGTGTCCGTCGCTGGGATCAGGCGAGCGCTTGCGGGATGAGTTGGAGTCCTTCGGCGCCAGCAGCCGTGTGGAGACGGTGATCCCAGGTGGCGAGCAGAAGATCCTCCTGGGGAAGCACGAGGGCAGCGGCAAGATGCAGGGCGTCCAGGCTGCGTAGCCCGCGGTCGATCGCCAACTCGGCTGCGTCTTCGACCAGGCGCTGGTTCACGTCGATCACGCCGAACGCGGGCCACTCATCTCGCACAGTCTTGGCAGCGGTTCGGCCCGCGGTCAGGCCGATGGCACGGACGGTCTCAACGAAGCCGACGCGGCACATGAACCATCCGTCCGCGCGGTCCATGGCGTCGCGGACGGTGTCGCTATCGGACTCAGCGACGTAACGCTTGACCAGCGCGCTCGCGTCGAGGTAGAGGTTCAGCGCTCAGCTTCCCGCTCTGAGAGCACCAGCGATGACGCGCTGCGGCTGGTCTTCACGAGCCGGGGCATCCGCTTGGGTCGGGCGCGTGCGGGCGCCACCAACCGTCCCTGGGCCACCAGCCGGCGCAGGCGCTCGTCTCCGGCCGCGGCGCCGGCGGGGACGATGTCCGCTATCGGCCGGCCGCGGAGCGTCACGCGCACTTGCTGACCGCGGCTGACCGCCCGCAATGTCTGGCTCAGCGTCGTCTTCAACTCACGGACACCGATCTCGCGCATGTGACCACTTTACCAGCGATGAGGTCACTAGGCGAAGAGTCTGACGCCGCAAGCGAGAGTCCATCACTGCATCGACTCGGAGGCGCCTCGCTGTCGATCAGGACGCTCTCTGTCGCCGAATACGTGAGAATCACCTGCCATGCACGTAACCGCCAAGGCCGACTACGCCGTGCGCGCCGTCGTCGAGCTCGCCTCCGGCAGCCAGGACTCGCCGCGGAAGGTCGACGAAGTGGCGCAGGCCCAGGGCATCCCGGTGTCGTTTCTGGAGAACATCCTCACGCAGCTGCGCTCCGCCGGTCTGGTGCGCAGCCAGCGCGGCCCCGAGGGCGGCTACTGGCTCGCGCATCCGCCCGAGGAGGTCAACCTCGCGCAGGTCATCCGCGCAGTCGAGGGGCCGCTCGTGGGCGTGCGCGGGCTGCGTCCCGAGGAGGTCTCCTACGAGGGCTCGGCCGAGTCCCTGCAACAGGTGTGGCTGGCGCTGCGCGCGAACCTGCGCAAAGTCTTGGAGCACGTCACGCTCGCGGACGTCGCCTCGGGGAAGTTGCCGAAGGAGATCGTCGCGCTAACGAAACAAGAGGAAGCCTGGGAAACGCGCTAAGCCGCGAAGACTCGCGGCTCGGGCAGCCGCACAGCCAGGATCTGCCCCTCGTGCAGCTCGAGCTCCTGGGCTGACTCGCGCGTGACCTGCGCCCAGATGTCCCGGCCGTCTCCCAGCTTCAGCTCGACGCGCACCTCGAACCCGAGATGCACGACGCGCTCGATCAGGGCCTCGGTGCCTTCGCCCGCGGCGGAGGGCAGGATCTGGATGTCGTGCGGGCGCAGGAACGTCGCCTCGCCGAGGCGGTTGACGGGGCCGATGAACGACATCACGAACTCGTTGCGAGGGCTCTCATACAGCTCGCGCGGGCTCCCCGCCTGCTCGATCCTGCCCTTGTTCATGACCACGATCTGCTCGGCGACCTCCATCGCCTCCTCCTGGTCGTGGGTCACGAAGATGGTCGTCACATGAATCTCCTCGTGCAGGCGGCGCAGCCATTCGCGCAGCTCCGCGCGCACCTGCGCGTCCAGCGCGCCGAACGGCTCGTCCAGCAGCAGCACCCGTGGCTGCACCGCCAGCGCCCGCGCGAGCGCCATGCGCTGCAGCTGTCCGCCCGAGAGCTGTGAGGGGTAGCGCTCGGCGAGGCCGTCGAGCCTGACGAGCCCCAGCAATTCGCTCACACGCTCGCGGATCTCCGCCTTCGGGCGTTTGCGCACGGTCAGGCCGAACGCGACGTTGTCGTGCACGGTCATGTGCTTGAAGGGGGCATAGTGCTGGAAGACGAAACCGACGTCGCGCGTGCGCGCGGGCGTATCTGTCACGACCTCATCGCCGATCTCCACCTCACCGGAGTCGGGCGTCTCCAGCCCGGCGATGATGCGCAGCAGCGTCGACTTGCCGCTCCCGCTCGGGCCCAGCAGCGCCGTCAGCGCGCCGTCGTTCACGCGGATGCACACGTCCTCGAGCGCGACGAAATCGCCGAAGCGCTTGCTCACGTTGCGGACCTCGATGGCCACGGCTTACACCGCCGTCCTGCGGCGCGTGCGTCGTGTGAGCAGGTTCATGGCTACCAGCGTAGCCAGCGCCAGCAGCGCCAGCACCACTGCGCTCGCATATGCGCCTGTGACGTTGAAGTTCTCGAATTGTCCCTGCACGTACAGCGGCAGTGTCTGTGTCTGACCTTCGATCCGCCCGGAGACGACGCTCACGGCCCCGAACTCCCCTAGCGCGCGGGCGGTCGTCAGCACGACCCCGTAGACGACGCCCCACCTGATCGCCGGCAGCGTGATTCGCCGGAACGTAAGCCACGCACCCGCCCCAAGCGTTGCCGCGGCCTGCTCGGCGTCGGTCCCCAGCTCGCGCAGCACCGGCGCGGTCTCGCGTACGACGAACGGCAGCGAGACGACGGCCGTCGCGAGCACCATGCCCGGCACGGAGAAGATCACCTGGATGCCGTGCCCGATCAGCCAGTCGCCGAACCACCCCGTCTTTCCGTACACGAGCACCAGCGCCAGCCCTACGACGACGGGCGAGATCGCGAAGGGCAGGTCCACGAGCATCCCCAGCAGCGCCTTGCCTTTGAACGAGCCGCGCTCCAGCAGCAGCGCCATGCCGACTCCGAAGGCCGTGTTCAGTGGTACCGCGATCGCGACGATCTCGATTGAGAGCCAGAACGCATGCACGGCGTTGGGCGCTGTCACCGCGTCCCACACCGGCGCGATCCCGTGTTCGAAGGTGCGGTAGAAGATCATCGCCACCGGCGCCAGCAGGAGCAGCGCGAGATACCCGAGCGCGACCGTGCGCAGACCGAGCTTGCTAGGGGTTCGCGTCACGATAGGTGGTGGGGTTGAGGGGCGCGGACCCTAAAGGACATGCTTTGACCTCCACCGCGACACCAGAGTCAGGGCGCCCAGCACGATCAGCGCGGCGGCCAGCAGCACGACCGAGACGGCCGCCGCGGCGGGCAGGTTTTCGTCCTGGATCTGACTGAACACGTACACCGAGCCGACCTCCGTCTTGAACGGCAGGTTGCCGGTGATCAGCACCAGCGAGCCGAACTCGCCGACCGCCCGGGCGAAGCTCAGCGCGACCCCGGAGACGATCGCCGGGGTCAGCGTCGGCAGCACGATCCGGCGCATCACCGTCACCGGCCCGGCGCCCAGCGAGGCGGCGGCTTCCTCCATCGAGCGGTCCATCTCGATCAGCACCGGCTGCACCGAGCGCACGACGAACGGCAGCGTCACGAACAGCAGCGCGAGCGCGATCGACGCGCGCGTGAACGCCACGTCGATTCCCAGCGGGCTGTTGGTCCCGTACAGCGCCAGCAGCACCACCCCGGCGACGATCGTCGGCAGCGCGAACGGCAAATCGATCAAAGCGTTGACCGTGCGCTTGCCCGGGAACTCGTCGCGCACGAGCACCCAGGCGATCAGCGTGCCGAAGAACGCGTTGACGCACACCACGATCGCCGACATCACGAGCGTCAGCTTGATCGCGGCCTGCGCCTGCGGTCCGCTCACCTCGCGCCAGAACGCGTCCAGCCCGCCGCTGCCCGCCTTCGCCAGCAACGCCGCGACCGGCAGCAGCACGAGCACCGAGAGGTAGACGCCGATCATGCCCTTGCCGAGCGCTCCCGCCGCGCGCCCACCGCCGAGGACGGCGGGGGCTTTCAGGCGCGCAGGCGCGGCAGCGGAGGCGGTGGGCGTAGCGCTCATTTCGAGGTCGACACCCCCAGCGACTGCTCGATCTTCGTCACGAGCCCTGTTTCCGGTTCGAAGAACTGCTTGTTCACGACGGTCCATCCGCCGAGGTCGTCGATCGTGAACAGCCCCGTCGGCGTCGGGAACTGCCCGGGCGCGGCCACGCCCGGGACCACGGGCCGGTAGCCCTCCTGGGCCCAGATCTTCTGCCCGGCGGGGGAGATCAGGTAGCTCACGAACTTGCTCGCGCTCGCGTTCGAGCCGACGACGGCGACGGGGTTCTGGATCAGGATCGTGTGCGGCGGGATCACGTATTCGATCGCCGCGCCCTTCTTCTGATCGGCGATCGCCTCGCTCTCGTAGTCGATCAGCGCGTCGCCACGGCCAGCCAGGAACGTCTGCAGCGCGTTGCGCGCCGAGCTGTCCTGGCTGACGACGTTTTTGAACATCGCCTTCAAATACGCTTCCGCTTCGGCGGGGCTCTTGCCTTCCTTGATCTGCGCGCCATAGGCGGCCATGATGTTCCAGCGCGCGCTCCCGGAGGTGAACGGGTTCGGCGTCAGCACTCCCACGCCCGGCTTGGTCAGGTCAGACCAGCCGGTGATGTGCTTCGGGTTGCCCTTGCGCACGATGATCACCGCGACCGACTCCGTCACGAACCCGTGCGTGGCGTTCTGGTTCCAGCTGGAGGACACGAGCCCCGCCTTGACCAGGCGCGTCACGTCCGGTTCGAGCGAGAAGTTGACCGCGTCCGCGTGCAGCCCGTTGGCGACCGCGCGGCTCTGTTCGCCTGAGGGTCCGTAGGACTGGCTGAAGGAGATGCCCTTGCCTTCGGGCGTGGCCTGGAACGCCGGGATCAGCTTTTCGTAGGCGCCCTGGGGCGTGGAGTAGGCGACGAGCGTCACGTGTGAGCTGCCACTCGAGCTCGAGGAGCTGCTGCCGCAGGCGGCCAGGCCGAGCGTGGCGGCCAGCAGGGTCAGGAGAACGGCGGGAGTGCGTATGGACATAACCACTTTCTGCATCGACGACATGACGAATATCAACGGAGCACTAATACCAGAAATTGCATCTGGATTAGGTAGATTCGAGGATGTCCTCATTCTCGGTTACTCGATTTGAGGTTATTCTTGTTTTGGGTTACGCTTGATCACCGCACCATGCCTCGCTCGAGGCATTTGTCCGCAGCCGCCGGCGCTAGCAGCGCCCCATCCCGAAGGAGATCCCGCCAGATGTCAGCCACGCCCACTGTCGCCACACCCGAGGAGCGGACCGAGGCCGCCGAGGCCGCCGTCGAGGCGATCGCAAGCTCGGCTGGTCAGGACGCGACTTTCTCGCTCGCGCTCACCCAGGACCAGAAGGACATCCGCGACTGGGTCCATGGGTTTGCCGCCGACGTGATGCGTCCCGCGGCGCACGAGTGGGACGAGAAGGAGCAGACCCCCTGGCCGATCATCGAGGAGGCCGCCAAGATCGGGCTGTACGGGTTCGAGGGGCTCGCGCAGTTCTTCGCCGACCCGACTGGGCTCACGCTGCCGATCGTCAACGAGGAGCTGTTCTGGGGCGACGCCGGGATCGGCATGTCGATCATGGGCACCGCGCTGGCGGTGGCCGCGATCTTCGGCCAGGGCTCCGGCGAGCAGATCGGCGAGTGGATTCCCCGCTGCTTCGGCACGCCCGACGACTTGAAGGTGGCCGCGTTCTGCGCTTCGGAGCCGAACGCGGGCTCGGACGTATCGAATGTGCGCACCCGGGCCAAGTTCGACGAGGCGAGCAGCGAGTGGGTGCTGAACGGCCAGAAGGCGTGGGCCACCAATGGAGGCATCTCCGACGTGCACGTCGTGATCGCCACCGTCGATCCCGAGCTGGGCTCGAAAGGCCACGGCGCGTTCATCGTGCCGATGAGCGAGGCCAAGGGCATCTCTCAGGGCACGAAGGTGTCCAAGCACGGACTGCGCGCGTCGCACACCGCCGACGTGTTCCTCGACGACTGTCGCGTTCCCGCCGGTTACGTGCTCGGTGGCAAGGAGAAGCTCGACGAGCGCATCGCCCGCGTGCGTGAGGGCAAGAAAAACAAGTCCCAGGCGGCGATGCAGACGTTCGAGGCCTCCCGCCCGACGGTCGGCGCCCAGGCGCTCGGGATTGCTCGCGCGGCTTACGAGTACTCGCTGGAGTACGCCAAGGAGCGCGAGCAGTTCGGCAAGAAGATCATCGAGAATCAGTCGATCGCGTTCACGCTGGCGCGCATGAAGATGGAGATCGACGCGGCCCGTCTGCTCGTGTGGCGCGCATCGTGGATGGGACGCAACGGCCACAAGTTCGAGAACGCCGAGGGCTCGATGTCAAAGCTCAAGTCGGGCGAGGCCGCGGTATGGACGACCGAGCGCGCGATCCAGATCCTCGGCGGCAACGGCTACACGCGCGAGTTCCCCGTCGAGCGCTGGCACCGCGACGCGAAGATTTACGACATCTTCGAGGGCACCGCCGAGATCCAGCAGCTCGTGATCTCACGCGCGATCTCGGGGATGCACATCAAGTAGGGATCGGGCCGAGACCGGAGGCCGTGGCGGATCGAGAGCCTGTGTCCGCGGCCTTGCGCGTGCGCGGGATCGAGCGTTGTCGATCCCGCGCAGGGTACGTCGGGGTCTGAGGCGCGCCGTGAACAGCACGATAGCCGTCCGACTTTGGGCCGGGCTTGCGTCCCTCGACGTATTCGCGGGCGCGCCTGATCTCCCATCTGGGCTGTTTCCGAAGGTCTTGCACAATGGAGTCAACCTGACCCTGCGAGGCAGGATGACTCTCACGCCCCCGATGTCCTCCATGCGCGAAAGCGCCATTCCCGATTGGCGCCGCAACTTGTCCGCGATCGTCGCGAAGCGCTTCAAGCGCTGCGTCACCTCTGGCTCATCGACACCAACCTTTCGCACATAGTGGCGAAGACCAGCGTTCACCTTTCGAAGCGGCTTAGCATGGCTGGCGCGCCACTCATCGATCACGCCGATGGCCTTGAAGAGATCCTCTCTCGGCGCGCTGTCCAAATGCCTTAAGACCTCCCCGGCGTTTTTGATGCGATTCTTCGAGTAGAGGGGCATCGGGCAAGCCTATGCTCCTGAGCGCAAAGAGCCCCGATCCGTGAAGGATCGAGAGGCCAGCTCGTAACAACGTCGGTGAGATGTGTATGTGTCCGCGCCTCGCGTGCGGGGAAATGTGGGCGCGTAGTCGATCCCGCGCAGGGTACGTCGAGGTCTGAAGCGCGCTGTTTTCAGGCGGGTGGTCTACCAGGCCTGCGAGGCGCCGCAGTGCGGGCAGGCAACCGTAGTAGAGACCGACGCGGCGAACACGAACCCGCAAGAGCACGTGTAGGAGGCGTTGTCGACCGGGCCACCAGCGCTGCGTACGCGCTGGACGATTTGCGGGCCCGTCGATCTCGGATCGGTCACCAAGTCGTGTCCGGAAGTCGGCTCCGCGTGGAGCTCGGTCGCGTGGGCTCCAGCCGCGCGCTTGCGGGCTCGTCGGCGGCCGTGGCGCAGCCGAGGCCCGGTGTCGGAGGCGTGGGGGAGGTGCAGTAGCGCAGTGGCTCGCATGACGATCTACCTGTTAAGACTCTTCTTACGTCCAAAGGTTTCGCTCCGAATCAAGGATTTCCTGGCAAGGCGCCCGCCTGTGGCCTCGCGCGGGGGCTGCAGGAGCGACGCCGAGGTGGCTCGCCCGTGAAATACTTGGAGACGATGAACCCCGCACGCAAGCGAACTGTGCGGCTGACGGTGGCCCTGAGTGCAGCTGTGGTGTTGGCCGGAGCGCTGATCTACACGAGCTTCAGCGCCGCCTCGCCTGCTTTGACGCCGACCCAGCTCGTCCATCAGGCCCAGCCCGGGCGCAGCTATCAGCTGACAGGGACGGTCGTCAACGGCTCGGTTCGCCGCTCCGGGGGCACGCTGGACTTCAGCGTCGAGGATCGCGTGGGGGGGACCGAGGTCCCCGTTTCCTACACCGGCACGGTTCCTGACCCGTTCCGGGAAGGACGCGAGGTGATCGTCACCGTCGAGAAGCAGGGCGGGGCAGCGTATGTCGGCGAACGGGACTCGCTGATCACGAAGTGTCCGTCCAAGTACAAGGTCGCGCCGCCGAGTGTCAAGAAGCAGAGCTACTGAGTGCGCTCTTGCGTGATTGCTTTGACTGCACATCGTCATGTCTTTTCGGCGCGCGCGGGCGTTAGCCGCTGATGGCCTCTCTCGGCAGCGCCTGTCTGCTGCTCGCGCTGGGCGTGTGCGTATACGGGATCGGCGCATCGCTTTACGGGGTGCGCCGAGGA
This sequence comes from uncultured Solirubrobacterales bacterium, assembly GCA_963705245.1. Classification (GTDB taxonomy): domain Bacteria; phylum Actinomycetota; class Thermoleophilia; order Solirubrobacterales; family Solirubrobacteraceae; genus Palsa-744. The sequence goes on from OY970062.1 coordinate 1,886,007, forward strand.
CGTCCTGAATGGTCTGATTCGGGGCGGCGCTCGGTGTACGCGCTGGCGGGGGTCTTGACGGTCGCATTCGCGGTGCTGGAGGTTGCGTTTCTGCGTAACGACTTCGGGTTCAACACGGTCGCGGACACCTCCAGCCTCACGACGCCGACGTTCTACAAGGCGGCGGCGGTGTGGTCCTCACAGGAAGGCTCGCTGCTGTTGTGGGCGTGGCTGCTGTCGATGTGGTCGAGCCTTGTGCTGTTCTTGACGCGCAAGCGGATGCGCGACGTGGCGGCTTACGCGACCGCGATCCTGCTCGGGTTCGGCGGATTTTTCGTATCGCTGATGATCTTCTATGCGAACCCGTTTCAGACGACCAGCCCGGCGCCTGCGGAAGGAGCGGGGCTGGACCCGCTGCTGCGGTTCCCGACGATGATGATTCACCCGCCGATGCTGTACTCGGGCTACACGCTGTGCACGATCCCGCTCGCGTTCGGCATGGGAGCGCTGCTCGCGCGGCGCGTGGACGCCGAGTGGATCAGGGCGATCCGCAAGTTCGCGTTCGCCGCGTGGTTCTTCCTGGGCATCGGCATCCTGCTGGGCGCGCGCTGGTCCTACGCGGAGCTCGGCTGGGGCGGCTACTGGGGCTGGGATGCGGTCGAGAACGCCTCGCTGATGCCGTGGCTGACGGGCACGGCGTTCCTGCACTCGTTGATGATCCAGGAGAAGCGGGGGATGCTGAAGGTGTGGAACGCCTCGCTCGTGCTGGCCACGGGCACGCTGGCGATCATGGGCACATTTTTGGTGCGCAGTGGTGTGTTGAACTCGATCCACGCCTTCGGCGGGCAGACGCTGGGCGTGCCGTTCGTGTGCCTGATCGGGGTGCTGATCGCCGGCTCCATATACCTCGTCGTCACGCGCAGGGACATGCTGCGCTCAGAACATCGCATCGATTCGCTGCTCTCGCGCGAGTCGGCGTTCCTTGCCAACAACGTCGTGCTCGTCGGGCTGTGCTTCGTGATCTTCTGGGGCACGTACTTTCCTTTGATCTCCGAAGCGCTGACGGGTAAAGCGGCTTCGGTGGGGCCGCCCTGGTTTGACCGTTATACGGTGCCCCTGGCGCTGATGTTGGTCCTGCTCAGCGGTATCGGGCCTGTGATCGCCTGGCGGCGCGCGACGCTGGCCAACGCGCGGCGCAACTTCCTGGCGCCGGTGGGCATCGCGCTGGCGACCCTGATCGTGCTGCTGGCGGTGGGAGTGACGGAGAAGCCGTTTGCGATCGCGATGTTCTGCTGCGCGGCGTTCGTGTTCGGGTGCGTCGGACAGGAGTTCTTCCGCGGCGTGCGCGCGCGGCGGGCGATGGCGGGTGAGGCGGGACCGGTCGCGCTGGTGGCGCTCGTGCGGCGCAACCGCAGGCGTTACGGCGGCTACATCGTGCACATCGGCATCGCGGTGCTGTTCGTCGGCGTGGCGGCGTCCTCGTCGTTCCAGCACACGGTCGAGCCGACGCTGTCGGTCGGGCAATCCAGCAAGGTCGGCGCCTATACGGTCCACTACGTGCGCCCGACGGCGACGGTCACGCCGAGCAATGACGCCGCTCACACGGGCTCGACGCTGAGTCTGGGAGCGGTGCTGGACGTGAGCAAGCAGGGACGGCATGTCGGCACTCTGCACCCCAGCGAGGGCTACTACGCCTCCGACGAACCGTCGCAGGGGTCGGTCGGCAGCTTGATCGGCGGCCAGCCTGTCAGTCACGTGGCCATGAGCGCCGGGATCACGCGCGACGTGTGGAGCGCGATCGCCCCGAACATCGAAACGCCGCAGTTGAAGCGGATCGTCGAAATCGGCAATAAGACGATTCCATTCGTGCGTCCCGAAGACGCTCTGATCGCGGTCGCCTACCTGGCGCGCTCCTATCTCCAGCACCCCCCACCGGCGCAGTTTCACTTCATCGTCTCGCCGCTGGTCATGTGGATCTGGATCGGCGGTTTGATCGTCTTCGGCGGTGGTTTGATCGCGATCTGGCCGGCGCCGAGCGCCATCCGTCGGCGCGTGGCGGTGCTCGGGCGCGACCGTCGGGCCCGAGCTGCACAGGGCCTCGCGCGCGCCTGAGGAAGTGAGCGCTCTGGTCGCAGTCCTCACCGTCGTGCTGCTCGGTGTGGTGATCCTCGTCGTCAGCGCGCCGCTGCTGGCCGCCCGCCGCGAGCCCGACCCGGCGTCCACTGCGGATCGCGCCGACCTGCAGGCCGCGCGCGAGGCCAAGTACCGCGAGATCCGGGACGCCGAGCTTGACTACCGCACGGGCAAGCTCTCGGCGGAGGATTACGCCGCGATCGACGGGACGCTGCGCGCGGAAGCCGTCGAAATCCTGGACCGGCTGGCGGCGCTCGGTGACGAAGCGCCCGAGGAGCCTTAGTTCAAGCCCAGGGCCGCTTGAGCAAGAGGATCGCGTTCAGCATGAACAGGACCGCGAAGAAGACCGTCCAGCGGTTGAGGTTGCGCTCGACCATCGAGCCCCCGCCGAGCGGACCTTGACCGCTGCCGACCCCGAAAGCGCCGGACAGACCGGAGTCTTTGCCGGAGTGCATCAGCACGAGGAAGATCAGGACCACGCAGATCGCGACCTGGATGAGGGAGAGGATCGTTTCCACGGCCTACAGGGTATCGCCGATCACGGGCAGGTGACGGTGGCCGAAGCGTTCGCGGCGGAGTGGTCGGCGAACGTGAAGCTCGCGGCAAACGGGAAGCCGCCGGCGGGACAGCTGCGCGGCGCGAGGACGGCGCCGGCGGCGGCGTGCGCCCGGGGACCGCGCCCGATCCCGCCGATGGTCAGCGAAAGGGAGACGAACGACGCGTTCGGCTCGAGCATCAGCGTCGGGATCGGAGGAACCGACATCGTCAGCTTCGAGCCATAAGGCGCTCCGTCCGGTTCCAGGACGGCTGAGCTGATCGAGCTCTGATCCAGGGGTGTTTCGCCCTGGCTGAAGATCTGGAGCGTCGGGCGTGAGCCCCGGTTGGGACCGCGAAAGACCGAAATGGTGACTTCCTCGGGGACCGTCAGCGAGCCGGCGTGCACATCGTTCAGCCCGTGGCCGCGTCCGACGAGCGAGCTTGACGGGCAGCCGGCGGCGCCCTTGCGTTGCAGCTGGGACTTCGCGCAGATGCCGGCGCCGCGCAGGTTGATGGTCAGGCCGGCGGGGAGACGCAGGACCATCCCGCTCAAGGGCGCGGGCACGCCTTCTTCGCCGCCAGAGAAGCGGAAGGCGAGCGTGAGCGCCGTGCTTGCGCCGAGCCGGTTGGGCAGCAGCGAGGGTCGCACGCTCGCACCGGTCGTCGTCTGCGCCGACGCGCCCGGCGCGGCGGCGGCGATGCAACAGCCCGCCAGCGCCGCCAGGACGATCGTCGCGCGCATCCGGCTCACGATCGCCATGCCGCCGTCGGTCCCCTGGCCGAGGCTTGCGAGCATCACTTCGGGCAGGGGATCTTCGTCTTGCTCGTGACGGTCGAGCCGTCCTCGAAGCTGATCTGCGAGGCGGCCGGCCAGCCCCCGCGAGGACAGGTCTTGGGGGTGATGATGCCCTTGACGTGGAACAGCTTGCGCTTGCCGTGGATCTTCTTGTAGTAGGCGACGTTTTTTGCGCCTGCGGTGAAGAAGGTGCTGATCGCGGATGCGTCGGACGCTTCGGGAAGGACTTTGATGAGCGGCACGTTGAGGCTGAAGCCGAGCCCGTAGGGCTTGGGGCCCTGGACGACTGGCGCTGTGAACACGAGCTGGATCGAAACCGGGGTGGCGCCATCCAGATAGATCAGCAGCGACGTGTGGCCGGGCTTGTTGTCGCCGAGGAAGAAGTCGAGCGTGAATTTCTCGTTGATCACTTCTTTGGCGATTTCATATGCGCCTTCGCCGCCGCCAAACCCTGCCTTGGAGTCAGCTGGACAGGCTTCGGGACCGACGTTTTCGAGCTTCGCCGCGGTGCAGGTGCCGGTGCCTGCCAGGTTCAGGGTCAGCCCGGCGGGGCCAAAGACGTTGACGTGGGTGATCGGCGAGGGCACGGGCAGGTTGGTCGAGCCGATGTTCGCGCTGCCGAATACGTTTGTCGGCACCCCGAGTCGATCTGGCGAGAAGCCCGCCTGGGTGATGGTCACCGTCTCTTCCGCCTGTGCGGCCGTGGCGACGCCGAGCAGCAGCGCGCAGGCGCCCAATATTGTGGCAATGATCCGAATTTTGGGCATCTCAAGCACCTTATATCCCTCTCCCGCTGCCTCTGTGTATCGACCCACCGGATCGATCGGGCCCGCAGGACCGATCACCGGCTTCTATGACCAGTAAACCCTCGGTGAGAAAGAATAGAGCGGTTTGTTGCAGGAGGATGTGCGACCTGGGCGAACAGTCAGCTGAATGCTCGCCCGCCGGCGCTCCGCGACGCTCTGCGCAATCCCCCGATCGGAGTCGGATCGACGCTGGAAAATCGGGGCATTCGGTCGACCTGCGACGTTCCGCCTCGAACGTCGGTACGGTCAACTGCTCGATATGCGAGCAAGCCCGGGAGACGCTGGCCGATCGGAGGTCGGCCAGGCATGATTACGAATCCTTTACGGGTTCTTGCTTGTCTGCCGATATGAATCCCGGTGGCGTGCCCGCGATCGTGGGTCAGCGACGCCGACCGACGATATTGCCATGAGCAAGGGACCGCATGATGACCAGCCCCAAGCGAGGCCGCCGATGAGCGGTCCGCGAGGCGTGGGCCCCCGCCTCATCGCACGTCGCGCGATGCTGTCCGCGCTGGCAGGCGGCGGGCTCACTGCGGCGAGCCTCGGCGGACCGCTCGTGGGAGGCGCCCTCGGCGCGGAAGTGTCCGCGGGCACGACGACCACGGGGGAAGGCGCCCAGCCGCCGGTCACCTCGACGACGCCCGAAGCGGGCACGTCCACGACGGGATCGGGCCAGTCCACGACGAGCACGTCGACCACGCCTTCGAGCACATCGGCGTCTCCGCCTGCGCCGACGACCAGCCCGTCGACGACGCCGTCCCCGCCGCCTCCCTCCGGACAGCCCCCCGCCGGAGAAAGCCCGGTGGTCATCGTCAGGCACAAGCAGCGTGTGACCCCGAGCAAACCTGCTCGCAGCCTCACTCAGACGAAAAGCAAATCCACCGTCACGCCGTCCACCAAAAACGCGTCGACGCCGGCGGGCGCGAGCGCGCCGGCCGGTGCTCCCAACGACGTGGCGCTGCCGCCGCAGCTCGTAGCCGGCCAGGCAGGTGCGCTGGCGGCGATGCTGGGCGGCTCGGCCGCCTCAGCGCAGGCGCTCGCCTTCTATCGCATCCCACTGTTCCTGCTGCCGATCTACCGAGCCGCCGCGATCCAATACGACGTGCCTTGGCCGATCCTCGCGGCGATCAACGAAATCGAGACCAACTACGGAACGGACCTGTCGGTATCGACGGCCGGGGCCGAGGGGTGGATGCAGTTCGAGCCCTCCACGTGGCTGCAATACGGCGTGGACGCGCTGAACGCCGGTTACGCCGATCCGTACAACCCCGTCGACGCGATCTTCGCGGCCGCCCGATACCTGCATGCCGCCGGGGCGTCCAGCAACCTGCGCTCGGCGATCCTCGCATACAACCACTCTGATGAATATGCCAGCTCGGTGCTGCTGCGGGCCAAATTGATCACCACCTATCCCGGTGGGGTGATCGCCACGCTCACCGGCCTCGTCGATGGTCGTCCACCTGTGACCGGCGGGCGTATCGGCTGGGGCGCGCCCACAGCAAGTGCGAGCGTCGTCCCGTCCACCAGTCAAGGATCTGCCGGCGCCGCAGCCAATCCGAGCACAGCCGCCAGCAAGCTCGCGGCGTCGCTCTCGCCATCGAGCGCGACGGCCGGCGCGAGCGCGGCGCCCACCGTTCAGGGATCGGCCGGCGCGCCAAGCGGATCGGCCGGCGCCGCGCCAGCGGGGCAGGGCTCCTCAGCGGCGAGCGCTCCCGGTGTCTCCGCGGCGCCCTCCCCGGCAAGTGCCGCCACCGCCGCTGCCGCCAATCCTGCGCCCGCGCCGTTGCAGATGGTGGATGTGACGAGCGCTCCGAACGCAAAGGTCGTGGCCGTGCAGGACGGGCGCGTCGTCAAGCTTGGGAGTTCACGCAAGCTCGGCAAGTACGTGATCCTGCAGGATGTCTACGGCGACGTGTTCACATACGCCGGTCTCGGCAGCATCGCGCCCAGCTACGTGCCGCCGAGGCCGCCGTCGGAGACGAGCGTCTCGGCGAAGGGCGCATCTGCATTGGCAGGGAGCGTGGCTGCTTCCAAGCATGGCCACGAACCGGCGCCCAAGCAGGCCGCAAGCGCGGGCGCCCAACCGCCGCTGACCTTGCAGGTCAAGACGCCAAAGAGCGGTGCTTCCGCTGCCACTGCTGCCGCGGGCGGTCCGCCGGCCGCCGCGACCGAATCGACGTCGGTGGGCACGGGCAAGGTGCGGATGTTCGCCCATCCCGGCAACCCTGACGCGCTGGTCGCCGTCAAGCGTGCCAAGGCATCCGCTGCGTCCACGGCCGGTGGACGCCGGCCGCTGCGTGGTGGGTCGGTCGTGGCCGAGGGCACTGTGCTCGGTCATGTGCGGACGCCGGCGGGCGCGATGGACGGTCACCTGCGCTTCGCGATCCGCCCGGCAGGCGATTCGAGCACGATCGACCCGCGGGCGATCCTCGCGAATTGGACGCAACTGGATGCTGCGCTGCACCCGCAGGGCGCGAAGGGCAACCCGAACCTGCTCGGTGCGACTGCGAGCGACGTGTTTTTGCTGAGCAAGAGCCAGCTGGAGCGCGAGGTGCTGTCCGATCCGGACATCGCACTGTCCGCCTGCTCTCGTCACGAAGTCATCTCCGGGGCGATCGACAAGCGCGCCCTGGCGGTGCTCGCGTTCCTTTCACGCAGCGGCCTGAAGCCGACCGTAGGCACGCTGCGTTGCGGCGATGGCGCCTATGCGACGTCGGGCTACGTGTCGGCCGGCCACAGCGGCGATGCGATCGCGATCACTCAGATCAACGGCGTTCCGATCGCCGGCCATCAGGGTTCGGGGTCGATCACCGACACAACGGTCCGCACGTTGCTGACGCTCCAGGGCGAATTCGTGCCGGCTCGGATCGTCAGCCTGATGCGCTACCCGGGAGCCCCCACCACGCTCGCGCGAGCGGATCACGGCGATTACATCGAGATCGCGTTCACGCCGGCGGCCGTACGGGCCCCGGGTCTGAAGTCCACTGCAACGACAGCCGCTGCTCATGCCGCGGGTACCGGTCAGGCAGCGCCCGCTCCGGTGGCGGTCGTCGGTGAGCTGAGCACGACACAGTGGGAAGATCTGATCGCGCGCATCGCCGCGCTGCCCGCGCCGACCGTCGCGGTCAAGCCGAGCTCCGCGGCGATCTCCGACCACCCGGGCTCCACGAGCCCGTCCCAGGTCGCGCCGAGCAACCGCGGCTCGGGATCCAGTTCCTCGCCCCCCGGCAAATAAAGCCTCACCCGGTTGAAGGACCGCCACCGGGTGGTGTCCCGGCCGCTGCACCCGCGTTGGGGCCGCGGAAAGTCCTTTGCAGATCGCTGCTGCACTTTGCCTCGGCCGCCCGGAACTGGGTACTGGTCGTGTTCAAGCCTTTGGTGTTGAAGATTGGCCCGCTGCCCGACGTGTTCGGTGCGGGAACGTTCACGCCGTTTTCGCGCATGCACGTCGCGAACTTCGCGAGAGCTTGTTGGAAAGCGGGGCTTTTGATGCGTGCGCCGCGGCCGGGGAAGGGGCGCACGCCACACTTCTTGATCGCGGCTTCGTATTGCGCACGGGTCACGCCGCTTGGCAGTTTCGGACCGCTGCCATTTCCACCGCCGAGGAAGCCGCCCGGGCCGCCAGGCTTGCGCTGCTGCCCAGGGTTGGGTTTTGGCAGTGTGATCCCGTTTTTCTGCAGACATTCACGCATCGCTTTGAAGCGCGCCCCACCTCGACCCGCAGCACCAGGCGCAGCTGCGCCTGTGCCCGCGGCGCCTGCGGGGGTTGTGGCGGAGGCGTTCGTGCTCGTGGACGAGCTTTTGGAGGAACTGCCACAGGCGGCCAGCCCCAGGCAGGCGAGCAGGAGGACCAGAACGGTCGCCGCCGCGGGTATGCGTCTATTGCTGTTGATATGAGACATGAAGCTCCTTTTCGATGGTCATGCTGTCGGACGCACGTCCCGCCTGATGGCGATCGCGGGTCCGCAAGATAGTGAGTGATTCTTCGGTTGCCCCGTGTCGTCAGCCGCCCTTGCCGAACAGAGTCGGTTCGCCGCTGCCGCCACTGCCGCCAGCGCCGCCGCCACTCCCGGCGTGGTTGCCGCCATTACGAGGCCCAGCGCCGCTCGTGGAGCCTCCAAAGAGTGCGCCTATGCCACCGTCCCTTCCGCCGCCGACGCGGATCGATTCGGCGCTGATCGCTCCGTTCGCACCGGCGGCGCCCGTGATGACGACGGTTTCACCGGGGTGGATGCCTTTGACGTCGGCGTTTACGGTCTTGGTCACGGTCGCGCCCGGGGCTGTCGTGACTTTGACGGTGTTGCCTTCGGTGTTGGTCACGTACAGGGTGCTCCCGGAGATGTAGGCCACCTGGCCGACGGTCGCCCCGGCCCTGCCACCGGCGCCGGTCGTGCCGGCAGAGCGCCCGGAGAAGCCGCCGCCTGCCGCCGAGGCGCCACTGACCGACGCGCCACCGGCTGAGGCGCCCCCGGTTGAGGCGCCACCGGTTGAGGCGCCCCCGGCTGAGGCGCCGCCCGTACCGCCCGCGGCACCTCGCAGGGCGGCAAAGCGCGCGGCGATGCCGGCCGCTCCGGCCCCGGCCGGCGAGCTCGAGGAGGCGTGGCCCTTCTCGACGAGCACGCCGGCGATGAAGCCGCAGGCGATCAACAGCACGCCGAGCAGCGCCAGGGCAATGGGACTCCCGCCCGTCCCGAGCAGCCGCCGGCGCGGTCTGGGGGGCAACTCGTCGATCGGCTCATCGCCCCACTCGTCGTCTGGGATCGCGGTCCCGGCGATCGTGGGCTGAACGGCTGTCTGCTCATCGGACATTGCAGGCTCCTGGTTGGGTGTGGGCGCGCTACTCAAAGCGCAGCGCCTCGATCGGTCGTAATGCGGCGGCGCGAGCGGCGGGGTAGGTGCCAAAGAACAGGCCGGACAGCGCCGCTGCGCCGAAGGCGAGGAAGATCGAGTAGGTGGCGATTTCCGGGTGCACTCCGGCGATTTCGAACTGGCTGCCCACGACCCCGACGAACACGCCGGTGAGACCGCCGATCAAAGAGACGAGCACGGCCTCTGTCAGGAACTGGGTGAGGATGTCGCCGCGCCTGGCGCCGATCGCCTTGCGGATGCCGATCTCACGGGTACGCTCGGTGACGGACACGAGCATGATGTTCATAACGCCGATCCCGCCGACCAGCAGCGAGATCGCGGCCACCTCGCCGAGCAGCGTCGTGAACACGCTGCTGGTGGAGCTGGACGTTTCCAGCAGCGATCCCTGGTTGAGGACCTGGAAGCCGGGTTCGGAGGTGTTCTTGATCTTGTGGCGTTCCTCGAGCACCTGACTGACCTGTGCTTCCGCGGCGTCGAGTGAGGACTCGGATTGGGCCTGGACCGTGATCGAGTCGATCGGCCCGGCGCCGGTGAGGGTGTTCTGCACGGTCGAGATCGGAGCCATCACGACATCGTCCTCGTTGGTGGCCCCGTTGGATCCCTTCGAGGCGAGCACGCCGACCACTTCGAAGTTGCTGCCGTTGACCTTGATGTTCTGCCCGACGGCGCTCTGTCCGGCGAACAGTTCCTGCACGACAGTCTGGCCGATGACGGCGACGCGCTTGTGCTGGCTGACGTCCGCGGAGGTGAAGGATGCGCCTTCCTGGATCTTGTAGCTGTGCGCCGGCAGGTAGGAGGGCGTGGTGCCCACGAACGACGACGGTTCGTAGCTCGAGCTTCCGTCGACGAGTTTCACGGCGCTGGCGTTGACCACGGGCGAGGCGGTCTTGACGTCCGGGGCCAGGCTCGGATTCTGCAGCGCTTGCGCGTCCTGCTTGGTCAGCGAGACGCTCCCCGCGGTGCTCGCCCGCGCGCCGCCGCGAAAGCCGCCGCCGCTGGGCATCACAATCAGCACGTTGGTTCCGAGGCTCTGGATGCGCGACTGCACGGCCTTGGATGAGCCGTTGCCGACGGCTATCAGGACGATCACCGAGGCCACCCCGATCGTCATGCCGAGGATCGTCAGGCCGGAGCGGAGCTTGTTCGCGGTGATCCCGCTCCACGCGATGCGCAGCATCTCGAGACCGATCATGCCGCCAGCTGCTCCCGGTCGTGCACGATCTGCCCGTCGCTCAGCCTGATCACGCGTCGAGCGGCGGCTGCGACGTCGTGCTCATGGGTGATCAGCACGATCGTCCGTCCTTCGCGGTTCAACCGCTTGAAGATGTCGAGCACGCCGGCCGTGGAGTGCGAGTCGAGGTTGCCGGTGGGCTCATCGGCGAGCACCAGTGCGGGATTCGTGACGATCGCCCGTGCGACCGCGACCCGCTGCTGCTGGCCGCCGGACAGCTCGGAGGGGAGATGACCCAGCCGGTCGAGCATCCCCATCGAGCCCAGCGCTCGCTCCGCGCGCCGGCGGCGCTGCACACGGCCGAGACCGGCATAGGCCAGGGGCAGCTCGACGTTGGCGATCGCGCTGGTGCGCGGCACCAGGTTGAAGCTCTGGAATACGAACCCGATCTTGCGGTTGCGCAGGTCGGCGAGGTCGTCCGCATCCATCTGACTCACATCCATGCCGTCGATCAGATAGCGCCCGCTTGAGGGCAGGTCCAGGCAGCCGAGGATGTTCATCAGCGTGCTCTTGCCGCTGCCGGAGCTGCCCATGATCGCGACGAAGTCGCCGCGCTCGATCCGCAGTGAGACTCCGCGCAGCGCGTGCACGGCGATCTTGCCGACGCTGTAGGTCTTGCTGAGATCACGCACGTCGATGACGGGACGGGAGGCCACTGCCATCAGCCGCCACCTCCCCTGAAGAAGGCAGCGCCGCCTCCACCGGCGCCTGCACCGGCGAAGCCTCCGCCTCCGCCCCCGAGGCCGCCGCCGCCGATCCGGCTGCCGAGTCTGGAGGTGATGCTGGTTGCACTGCTCGTGCTGCTTGCCGTGGGCAGGAGCACCTTTTCTCCCGCCCGCAGGCCGCTGAGGACGATCGTCGAGCTGTTGCCAGCCAGTCCCGTAACCACCCGCCTGCGCACCTGTTTGCCGCCCTGCACGACGGTCACGCTGGCGCCGGAGATCGCGCTGGTCATGACGTTCACGCCTTCGGCCTGCTTGACGACGACTTCGGCGGTTGCGCTCATCCCGGGTTTCAAGCCCGATGCCATCTGGTCCAGCTGAAAGGTGACGTCGTAGCTGACCACCCCACTGCTGCTCGTGGAGAGGATCGCGACTTCGCTGACATGAGCCGCCAGCTTGCTGCCGTTGAGGGCTTCGACCGTGATCGTGGCGGTCTGACCATTCCTGACGTTGCCGATTTCGGATTCGTTCAGCGGCACCACGAGCTGCATCGAGTCGAGGTCGCTCAGGACCGCAAAGGATGAGCTGGATGAGCTTGATGAGCCGGATGAGCTTGTCGAGCCGGTGGATCCGGCAGAGCCGGAGCGAGCGCTCGAGGAAGAGGCGCCGCTCGCGGCGCCCGTGCCCGTGCCCGATCCCGATGCGCCTGAGCTGCTGCTGGAGGTCGAAACCCTGGTCGTTCCCTGGGCCGAGACGTTTTCGCCGACTTCTCCGTCCAGCGAGACGATCGTGCCGGTTTTGGGCGCATACAGCTTGGTGTCGGCGAGCGCCTGTTCATCGCCTTCGACGGCCAGCTTGTCACTCTGCACGGCGGCGCGCGCGGAGGCGATGTTCGCTTCGCGGGTGGCTTGGCTCTCGGTCGACTGGCTCTCGGTGGGTTGACTCTCGGTCGGTTGACTTTTGGTCGGTTGGCTTTTGGTCGGTTGGCTTTTGGCAGGTTGGCTCTCGGTCTGCTTTGACGGTTCGGGCGACGTCGTGGGTGTCGCCGAAACTGCCGCGGCCTTGCCTGAGTCGGTGGAACCCTGACTAGCTGACGAGCCCTGGCCGGAAGAGGTTTCGCCACCGTCTTCTTCGACCTGCGCGAGGCTTGCGATCGCGGCCTGCAGGCTCGCGCGGGACTGTTCGAGCGTGACTTCGGCGCTCTTGGGGTTCAGTTCGGCCAGCAGCTGACCCTCGGTGACGTGCTGTCCCTGGGAGACGTAAATCTCGCTCACGACCCCGCTCGTCTTGAAGCCGAGATCGAGTTGGCTGGCGGCCTGCAGGTTGCCGGCGCCCGAGACGGTGGACTGCACGACGCCCTCCGCGGCGGTGGCCGTGCGGGTCACGGTGCTCTGGCTGCCCGATGCGGGTCCCACGACGAGGATGGCGGCAGCGATCGCACCGGCGCATAGAGCACCCAGTACGTAGACGAGCCAGGATGCGCTGGTGCGTGCAGTCATATGCCTTTGCTCGATGGTGAGGCGAACGCGTAAGAGGGTACGAAGAAACGCTGCAACGGGGCCTAAATTCGCCTAAATGTTGCGGTGACCTGTCTTTAGGGTTCGCGCTGAACCCCTCAGGTCCGTTCCATACGCGATGATGGCGCCGATGAGCACCTACGGCGGGATCGACCTCGGGGGGACGAAGATCCAGACGGTTGTCGTCGACGACAACCATACGGTGCTTGGATCGGCACGCCGTCCGACGCCGACGAGCGGCGGACCTGAGGATGTGGCGGCGGAGATGGAGGGCGCGCTGCGCGACGCGGCCACGGCGGCCAAGGTCGACCCGGCCGAGCTGGGGGGAATCGGGGTGGGCTCGCCTGGGACGATCGAAGACGGAAAGGTCACCAGCGCGCGCAACTTGCCCGGCTGGGAAGGCACGTTCGCGCTCGCGGCGACCCTGCGGGATGCGCTGGAGGTGGGCGGGATCCCGATCCGCGTCGGCAACGACGTGCAGGTCGCCACCGACGCGGAGCTCAAGCTCGGCGCTGGACGGCCGTATGACTCGCTGCTCGGCGTCTTCTGGGGGACGGGAGTTGGCGGCGGATTGATCCTCGACGGCAAGCCGTGGACCGGACGCGGTGGCGCGGGAGAGATCGGCCACATGGTCGTGGAGCTCGATGGCGCGCGCTGCACCTGCGGGCGGCGTGGCTGCATGGAGGCCTACGCCGGGCGTGCGGCGATGGAGCTGCACGCGCGCAAGCTGCACGACGAGAAGGGTCATCACAAGACCGACTTGTTCGAGTTGATGCGCGAGCACAAGCGCGAACGCCTCACGAGCGGAATCTGGTCGCGCGCGCTCGAGCGCCATGACAAGCTCGCCACGGAGATCATCGACCGCGCGGTGCGGGCGCTCGGCGCAGGGATCGCCTCGGCCGTGAACCTGCTCGACGTGCAGGCCGTGATCATCGGTGGTGGCTTGGGTGTCCGTCTCGGAGATCCCTATGCCAAGCGCATCGCCAAGGAGATGCATCCGCACCTCTTCGCCGACACGCGTCCCCCGGATGTCCACGTCGCCGCGCTCGGCGATCTCGGCGGTGCGATCGGCGCGGCGCTGCTGGTCGAGCCGACGTAGAGAGGCGGCGAAGCCGCCCGGAACCCGCACATGTGCGGGTTCCCCGGATGGTGCATGCACCATCCGGCAGACGCGCCGCATGCGGCGCGTCTCGGGGCCGCGCATGCGCGGCCCCGCCGGTCGGCGCATGCGCCGACCGGACAGCCATTCCTGCGCGCATGCGCGGTCCCCGCCATGGGCGCATGCGCCGACCGGACAGCCATTCCTGCGCGCATGCGCCGCCCCCGCCGTGGGCGCATGCGCCGCCCGGAACCTAAAACCCCCCGAGGGTGACGATGACGAGGACGACCGACAGCGTGGAGGTCACAACGACCGTGATCCCCGTCGCGGCGCCGAGTCCGGTGCCGATGCGGAACTTGCCCATCACCTGGGCTGAGCGCGCGAGCCGCCAGATGAAGAACAGGTTGATCGGCAGCAGCAGGCCGTTGACGACCTGCACTCCCACGAGCAGCGAGATCACCGGCACCCCGGGGATCACCGCGACGACTGTGGAGATCGCGATCATGGCGGTGATGACCCCGACGAACACCGGGGCGTCCTCGCGGCGGCGGCCGATGCCCTTCTCATAGCCCAGCGACTCGGAGATCACATAGGAGGTGGCGATCGGCAGGATCGCGCAGGCGAGCAGGCTCGCGCCGAACAGCCCGATGCCGAACAGCGCCTCCGCGTAGCTTCCGGCGAAGGGGCTCAGAGCGCTCGCCGCTTCGGCCGCCGAGTTGATGTTGTGGATGCCGTGGGTGTACAGCGTCGCGCCGGTGGCGATGATGATCGAGGCTGCGATCACGTTCGCGAAGATCGACCCTGCGACCGCCTCGCGCTGCTCGTGGCCGAGCTCGTCCTCGCGCACTCCGCGCTCGACCACGGCCGACTGCAGGTAGAGCTGCATGTATGGCGTGATCGTCGTCCCGGCGGTGGCGATCAGCAGGATCAGGAACGCCGGTTCGACGTGAATCTGGGGGGTGATGAGCCCGTGTCCAACCGCGTGCCAGTTCGGGTGGGCGAGAATCGCGGCGATCGGATAAGCGAAGAACGGGATCGTCAGCCAGATGAAGATCTTCTCCGCCGAGCGGTATGAGCCGCGCACGATGATCATCCAGATGACGAGCGCGGCGATCGGCACCGATACCTGCACGGGCACTCCCGCCAGGCCGAGGGCGGCGCCAACCCCGACGAAGTCGGAGATGCAGATGCCTAGATTGGCGATCAGGACCGCGACGGTGGCGAGCACCGACCAGCGGATGCCGTACTCCTCGCGGATGAGCTCGGCCAGGCCCTTGCCGGTGACGACCCCCATGCGCGCGGCCAGCATCTGCACGATCGCGAGTGAGATCGTGATCAGCAGGATCGTCCACAGCAGCGAGTAGCCGTACTTGGCGCCCACCGAGGAGTAGGTGGCGATCCCGCCGGCGTCGTTGCCGGCGTTGGCGGCGATCAGGCCGGGGCCAAGCAGCCCCAGGAAGATGAACAGACGGGTGCGTCTAGGGTTCAGGCGGGCAGGCAAGCGTGGCCGGCCACGAATGGCCGAGCCGGCGCGACGCATGACTGACGGTACTCGGACCGCCATCGAACTTTCCCGTGGGGGCGCTCACGCCGGGCAGTCTATTCGCCGGTCCGCCCCCCGGACTTTTCGGGTGCGTTGTTGCGCCGATCACGTTGCTGCCGGGAGGCAAGCCGAGCGGGTCAGTCCTCCGCAAGAGGAAGAAGGCCAAGAAAAAACAATCAGCTAATCCTCGCCCAGCAGCCCGAAGCGCCGGCGCCAGCTGCGGGGGAGCATCGCCTCGAGCACGTCGTCTACGGTCACGACCCCGACCATCCGCTCGTGCTCGTCGACGACCGGGATCGATGTGAGGTTGTAGTCGGCCATCAGGCGAGCGACCTCCTCGAAGGAGGCATCTGGCCTCAAGCAAGGACTCTCGTGCTTGAGCAGCTTCTCCAGCGCTCGCCCCGGTTCGGCGCGCAGCAGGGCGGTCACGGGGATGCTGCCCTCCAGTGTTCCGTCGGCGGCGCTGACGAACACGGCGGCGAGCAGCTCGGGGGCGATCTTGCTGTGGCGGACGGCCCCCAGCGCGTCGCCGACAGCCGTCGAGTTGCGCAGCAGCACGAAGTCGGGGCTCATCAGCCCGCCCGCCTCCGCCGGGTCGTAGCCCAGCAGCGCGCGCACCTTGACGCGGTGACTGACTTCCAGCAGCGCGAGCACGGGCTCGCGACGATCCTCGTCGAGCTCGCCCACGATGTCGGCGGCGTCGTCGGGCGCCATGCGCGAGAGGATCTCGGCGACCTGCGCGTCCGGTCGGTCATCGAGGAACTCGCGCTGGTGGTGATCGTCGAGCTCCTCGAATACGTCCGCCTCCAGCTCGCGGTCGTCGTCACCGACGGCCTGGATGATCTCCTCGCCCTCGCGCCGCGAGGCCGCCTCCACGAGATCTGCGATCTGCGCGGGATGAAGCTTGGCAAGCTTGGGATGGGGAACGCGCAGGCGCACCGTCGGCACGTGCCCGACGAACGGCTCGACGCCTGCCCAGTCCAGGAACTCACCGGTCGCGATGTGCGCGCCCAGTCCCTTTGGCAGCAGGCGACGCAGACCGCCGCGTGGACCCGTATCGACGCCGACCACGCGCCAGAACCCGTTGACCAGCGCGAGCTCGATCTCGTTCGCGCGCACCAGGCGCGCGCCCTGCACGTTGATCAGCTGACGATCGAGCACGTCGCGCCCCAGCAGCACCTCCTCTGGGCGGCGCTCGAAGTGGCGCAGGTCGAGCTTGGCCTTGCGCATGACTACGCCGTCGGCGCCGATGTCCGAGACGCGCTCGACTCCGAGGAACGAGGTCCGTCCGGCGACCGTCGCCAGGAAACCGGTGATCGGCGGGTAGCCGGCGCCGCCGAGGCGGACGATCACATCTTGGATCTTGCCCAGGCGCTCGCCGTCTGCGTCGCGCAGAGGGCTTCCGACCACCGAGGAGAGATGCAGGATCGGCGGCGCCTGTGTGGCGGACGCGCTCATGCCGCTCATCGTAGGGCCTGCTCCGCTGGCGCGGACCGTCAGTCCCCAGCCAGGCTCGTCGGCAGAGGCTGGCCCGGGGGTGGGGGATCGTCGAGCATCAGGCGGGGCACGGTGACGGGCTGCAGGCCTTTCTTGCGCAGTCCGGCGATGATCGTGGGCAGCGCGGCGATCGTCTCCGAGCGATCGCCGCCCGCGTCGTGCATGAGGATGATCGCGCCCGGGTGGGCGCCCGCGAGCGCACTCTGCTCGATCGCCTGGACGCCTGGCAGGGTGTAGTCGGAGGTGTCGGTCGACCACAGGACCATCAGCAGATGGAGCTTGTGCAGCAGCTTGAACGTGGTCGCGTTGAACGAGCCGTACGGGGGCCGGAACAGGCGCGGTCGCGGTCCTCCGAGCAGTTCTATGCGCGCGATCTGTTCGAACAGCTCTTCGTTCTGGTCGTGGGCGGAGAGTGAGGCCAGCATCGGGTGCGTCTCGGTGTGGTCGCCCACGACATCGCCCGAGCGCAGCTCCAGGACGGTGCCCGCCGAGAAGTACTGCTCCTCCTTGCCGATCGCGAAGAACGTCGCGTGCACGCCCAGGCGGTTCAGCTCTGAGACCAGCTGCACGGTGTAGGGGCCGGGGCCGTCGTCGAACGTGAGCGCGACCTCGTTGCCCTTGCTGCCGCCCGCCCGGATCGCCGGCGTGTAGGAGAGGACGTGGTTGATCGCTCCTTCTTCGGCCACTCTGGTCATCGCCTGCGTTTCGGCGGGCGTTCGCTTTACGGCCACCTGGGGGTGCGTGGCGGCCTTTGCGGTGGTGTGCGTGCCGCTCCCGTGCGAGCTCAACGCCGCGATCAGGAGCGCGAGGCATGCCAGGGCGATGATCGCCGCGGCCACGCGCCGGCGCCGGTAGATGTGTTGCCGAGTCGCGGGCTCTCGCTCGGGAGCGATCATTCGCGGGAGAGTTTAGGCCCACATCCCTCGACTCGCCATCTATCGGGATGCGAGCCCTTATCTTGGCATGACGATGATCCCCTTTTCGATCTCGATCGCCGTGCTGTCGCTCGTCCAGGGCGCGCTTGTGGCGGTCCCGCGCGCATGGGGCGTGCCCGGCGCGGAGCCCGCGCAACCGGCGCGGGGGAGGGACGCGGACGGGACAGACGACCGGCCGGCCGATCGCCGGCAACCCGGCCTTGCCCGGCTGCGGGGCCGGCGCTGGGCGCTGATCCCGCCGGCGTCGGTGATCTTGTTCGTGTTGATCGCCCGAGCGGCCGAACGAGCGAGCGCCGATGGGCTGACGTATCTGGCGCTGGTCGCGGTGCCCGTGCTCGCGGCTATGACGCTGGGCTGGCTGGCGTGGGATGCCGCCCCGCCCCGGCCCACGCGGGCTTTGCTGGTGGCGCCGCTGTTTGCGCTCGCGTGGGCGGATCGCGGCGGCCTGGCGGGAGAGGCGGCGGCGCTGGTCCTGTCAGCGCTCAGCTGTGCGGCGCTGGGAGCGCTGCTGGCGGCGGTCACGCCCCCGCGCTGGCTGGCGGCGGGGATCGTGGCGATGGCGATGGCGGACGCAGCGCTGGTGGCGTCTGAACTGCTGCAGAAGCCGAACAACGCGCTGAACGCGGCGCGCCCGGCGGCCGGGTTGCCCCAACTGCAGAGCGCCGTGTTCGGTTCGGCGCTGATGGGTTACGGCGATCTGTTCATCGCCGGGGTCCTTGGCGCGCTGCTGGCTACTGCCATGGGCCGGCGCTGGCAATTGCGCGGCGCGGCGCTCACGGCGCTGCTGGCGCTGGGGTTTGACCTGCTGTTCTTCTTTGTGGATGAGCTTCCGGCGACGGTGCCGGCAGCTCTCACGCTGCTTGTTCTGATTGCCCGCCGGCGGGGTCTGACGCGGACTCGGACGGACCTCGAGGATCCTGCGCTGGAGGCGCCATCCGGGTCGGCAGGGGATGGGCCTCAGAAGCACTCGGAACCTGCTTCAGCGGGGAGGAAGACTCCTCCAAGGTCTCCGCCACAGGCTCCAGTCGTGCGGTAATCGGTCGCGCCACGGTCTCGATCGCCGGGGGCGCCTCGATCTGTCGCTCGGAGGAGATACCGGCCTGCTCGATGTTGCGGATCTGGGGGACCAGCTTGTGGTCGAAGGAGCCGACCGCTTTGTTGTAGGCGCTCACGGCCGAGTCGAGCTGACGGCCGGTCTTGGCCAGATGCTCGGCGAAGGGCCCCAGCCGGCGGTGCAGCTCGCGGGCGGACTCGGCGATCTCGCGCGCCGATTCCGCGATCTGCTCCTGACCCCAGCCGTAGTGCACGGCTCGCAGCAGGCCGATCAGGGTCGTGGGGGTGGCCATCAGCACCTGCTGCTGGACGCCGTACTCGATCAGCGCGGGGTCCTCGGCGAGCGCGGCCTGGTAGATGCCGTCTGAGGGCACGAACATGACGACCAGCTCTGGCGTGGAGTCGAACTGGCGCTGGTAGCCCTTGGAGGCGAGCTTGGTGATGTGTTCGCGCGTCTGGCGGGCGTGGCGTTCGAGGTCCAGCTCGCGCTGCTGTGCATCCCCCGAGCCGGCCTCGATCGCGGCGAGGTAGGCATCGAGCGGAACCTTGGAGTCGACCACGATCACCTTCCCCCCGGGCAGACGCACGAGCAGGTCGGGTCGCAGCCGGCCGTCGCCGGTCTGGATCGTGCTCTGCTCGGTGAAGTCACAGTGGGCGACCATCCCGGCCAGCTCGACCACTCTGCGCAGCTGGATCTCCCCCCAGGACCCGCGCGTCTCCGGACGCTTGAGCGCGGACACGAGCTCGCCGGTCTCCTTGCGCAGCGTGTCGGTGCCGGCGCTCAGCGCGCGCACCATCTCCGAGAGCTGCACCTGGGAGTCGCGACGCTCGCGCTCCAGACGCCCGAGCTCGCTCTCCACCTTGCCGAGCTTCTCGTGCACGGGCGTCACGAGCCCCTTCAGCTCCTCCGCGCGGCGGGCCATCTCGCCGGATGCCCGCTCCTCTTCGGCCCGGCGCGACTCGGTCATCCGCTGCGCGAGCGAGTCGCCGGTCTGCTGCAGCACGTCGAGCGAGATCGCCTTCAGCTCATCGCGCAGGCGCTCGCG
This sequence comes from uncultured Solirubrobacterales bacterium, assembly GCA_963705245.1. Taxonomy (GTDB): domain Bacteria; phylum Actinomycetota; class Thermoleophilia; order Solirubrobacterales; family Solirubrobacteraceae; genus Palsa-744. Next base: position 1,905,710 of record OY970062.1, read on the forward strand.
TTCGCGTGCGTGCTCCTGCTCATCGCGCACGCGGCCACCACGGCGCCCGAGCGCCACGGCACACGCGGCGCCAAGCAGAAGTCCGACGATCAGAAGCAGAATGCTCACGACCGATCACGATGACAGCCGCTGCGGACGCCGGCGGCGCGCCAATCGGCTTGCCGTGTGCGCCAATCGGCTTGCCGTGTGCGCCAATCGGCTTGCCGTGTGTTCCGTGGTCGCGCTGGAGTCCCCCGCTGTCGCCCCGACGAGAAGGCTCTAGCGGGGCTTGTCAGTGGGGGGTTGACTTTTGCTGTGGCTTGGGTATATAGTGGTTCCGTGTTGGCATCCCCTTGGGTGCCGTGTAGAAAATAGATCGGGTTTGGGTCTTCCCTTGGTGGTCGACCTTGCAGCGCAATGGAGGGTTCTTTTTTGGAGAGGGACCTGTATCGCTTCGGTGAGGGAGCTGTTTCGCGTGAGTTCATGTAGGACACATGTGTCGGGAGTCGCCGCGGGCCCGGTAGGGTCTGTAGGTAGATGCGTCAGCAGCGCTGACTCATCTCTCTCTCTCTCTCTCTCTCTCTTGGCCCAGTAGCGCTTCTGGTTTAGCGGCCCAACGGCGCCGGGTCGCAGTCCCCTTCGTGGGGAAGATAACGGCCTGCCATTCGCGCAATGACGATTGCCATCCGCGTGATGTAACGCGAGACCGAACGCGCAGTTATGCGGTAACGAACGGCCGGCAAGCCCACTGCGATTGGACCTGCCACGCGCGCGGCGGCGTAGCAGGGACACAACACGCTTCTTCTTCGCACCGTTTTTCGCTGCGTGCGGGATGTTGTGATGTTGGGTGTCTCTCGCCGTATGCGGAACGTTGCGGCGCGTCGGGTGCCTGTCATTCGCGCGGTGGCATAACTGTCATACAGCGCGCTCCCCGATCGGCGAGCAGAGCTCTTCGTTTATCACACCGCCTTCATGCGGTGTCTTCTCGTGCCCGTGAGCGCACCGGGCATCTAAATGTGCGTTGGCGCGGGGCGGCTTTGCCGTCTCGTTCGGGCGTGCTGTGCAGTGAGACCGGTGTCGGGGCTGGGTCTGTTTTGGGCTGGTCTCGATGCTGAATGAGACGAATGAGAAAGGCATAAGTGTTGTTATGAGATCCAGAATGAAGGCTGTTATGGCTGGGTTGGTGGTTGTCGTGGCTGTTAGCGCGACGGCGGCTGGTTCTGCTTCGGCGGCGTCGTGGTATGTCGGGGGCACCGAACTGGCGTCGTCAGCGCCTTTGGCGAGCACGACCGCTCTGACGGAACCTATTACTTTCAACTATCTCGGAGTGGTCACTGAATGTTCCGGCATTGAATTGAAGAAAGCGGACATTGCTGCACACACTGGTGGTGAAGTCGAACACTTTGTTTTCACCGGGTGTGTTCTAAAAGCGTCTGGTTGCAGTCTAGAAAAAGGGATCATTGAAAGCAAGCCGTTGAAGGTCGAAGCGGCGCTGGGCAGCAAAAGCCCGGAAGACACGGTTTTGTTGAAGCCTGTCAAAGGCGAAGATTTTGCGAGATTTATTATCAATGGTACTTGCATTATCGCCGGCGAATCAGAACTTCAGGGTAAGATAAAGCTTGTCTTGCCTAAGGGGCGTGAAGAAGCTACTCAGCAGGAATTCCGTGTTAATACCGCGGAAAAAGAATTGCTTTGGAACGACACTTCGGTACATCTGATTGTCGGAGCGAAGGCTAAATTGGAATCCGCGAAAGGTTGGAGCTTTCATTAGCGGCAACAACTGAGGCCAAGTGTGTTGTGGACCCCTCACGCTAGTGAGTGAGTCTCGGGGTCGTCCGCGTAAAAGGGCGGGCGACCCCGCAACAACTGAAGATGGAGCGGTGTGCGGTTGAGTGTGGTGATTTTGTGATGAGGACTGGAATGGGAGGAGTTGCTATGGTGTTGCGCCGACGAGGACGTGAAGGTATTGCAGGAAGAGGTGTTCATAGGTCATATCTTGCTGTGAGCCTGGATCGCTCTGTGCGGCGCGTCTGTTTGGGTGTCGGAACGGCACTGCTACTTGCCGTTATTGGCCTAGCGAATGGTTCTGGGACGGCCTTTGCGGCGGTTGTGCCCGCGCCGGCGTGGCATGTGACGACGGCTGGGTTTCCCTCGGTTGTGCCTTCGCAGATCGGTAAGCGAGGGGAATATAATGTTGTTGTTGAGAATGTTGGTGGGGGCAACAGCATCGGGCCTTTTACGGTGAAGGATGTATTGCCGGCTGGGCTGAGTGTCGTAGGGTTTAGGGCTGAGGGAGGCGAAGCAGCGTGCACAAGTGAAGAAGCGGATGAAGAGACTTGTGTCTTCCCGGAATCGGTTGTCGTGCCCAGCGGGTTCCTTACCTTGGAAGTGGATTTCGAAGTCACGGGTAGTATCACGGGTTCGCTCTCGGATATAGCTAGCGTGAGTGGTGGCGGTGCTGCGACCGTGAGTAGCGAAAGCAAGACGCGGGCGGGCGCCGTGGGCGAAATGGCTCCGTCGGGGGTAGCGCAATTTAATTTCGAAGCGACGGGCCCGGCCGGTGAACCAGTGACGCAAGTGGATGGTCACCCGCATTTCTTGACGACGACGCTGGTCTTGAACAGCATGTTTGGTGAAGGTTTGGGGCAGCCGAGTAAACCGGTTGAACCGATAAAGGATCTGGTTTTCTATCTTCCGTTGGGGATGCTTGGTAACCCGGCAGTTGCCGATACGTGTCCGGCGTCGGTCGTGGAAACGGGGACCAACCTTACGGGCTGCCCGCCGGGGAGTCGCGTGGGTACGATCCTCCCGTTCATCTTGAGCAACGTGTTGGCGAACACCGGCGATCCCACTCATGCGCATGGGATTTACAACATCACGCCAGAGAAAGGCTATGCCGCGGAGTTCGCGTTCACGACCAATAACTATACGTTCATTATTTACGCGTCGGTGGTGCGCCACGACGGCGCGTATGTGTTGCGTGTCGCAACGCCGGGGTTGCCGCCGATCGCCGGCTTGACCGGGCTGGTCGCAACGTTCTACGGCGACCTCGAAGAACACTTCCTGACGGGCGAGGAAGAATCGTCTAGCTATGACCGCGGGGCGTTCCTCACCAACCCAAGCAACTGTGAAGAGGGACCGGCGGCGCGTGAAGCGTCCGTGTCGGCGGATACATGGGTGCACCCCGAAAGCACATTCTCGCAATCGACAGTGGCATTCCCCAGCCTCGAAGGGTGCAATCTGCTGCAGTTCTCCACAAACTTGAGCGCCGGCCCGGACATTCGTGATGCTGGTGATACGAGCGAGGCGGATGAGCCCTCGGGCTATAAGGTCGGTCTGGAAGTCCCCCAAGCACCGGACGGCGGCTCAGGGTTGGGTACGCCGCCGTATAAGAGCGTGACGTTCACGTTCCCGGCAGGCACCTCACTATCCCCGGGCGCAGCAAACGGCTTGACTGCGTGCGGGGCAAGTGGGCCTCACGGGATCGACTTCCCCAACGGTGAAGGCACGCCTGGGGATCCCGGGACCGAAACAGGGGAAGGCGAAATAGACGGTCCCGACGGACTGCCCGCACCTACGGCAGGGCACTGTCCCTCATCTTCGGAGGTCGGTACGGCGCGTGCGAGTACGCCGTTGCTGCATGAAGAACTAGAAGGCCACCTGTATCTCGCGGAACCGGAATGCGGGAACGGTGCCCATCCGAACCTGTGCACACCGGAAGACGCCGCGAACGGTTCGCTGTATCGCTTGTATCTAGAACTGGAAGCCCCAAGCAGAGGCGTGATCATCAAGCTCGCAGGCAAGGCGTTGGTGAACCCCAGCACGGGGCAGATCACTTCGGTGTTTGAAGGCACCCCGCAGTTCCCCGTCAACGATCTCACAATCGAGACGAGTGGTGGTCCGCGCGCGTCGCTGGCTAACCCACAAACGTGTGGCACAGCGACTACGACGGGTGTGATCGCACCGTGGAGTGGTGGAGCGTCTTCTGAACCGTCTGGTAGCTTTCAGGTCAACGAAGGTTGTGGTGCGCAGGGGTTCGCTCTGGGCTTCAGCGCGGGCAGCACCTCAACCCAAGCGGGAGGACACACCCCGTTCACGTTGACGTTGAAACGAGAAGATCGCGAACAGGACATCTCCACGATCTCCACGACGTTGCCGCAGGGTTTGCTCGCGTCGGTCGCGAGCGTCGCGCAGTGTCCTGAGCCGCAGGCGTCTGTGGGTGGGTGTCCGGAATCAAGTCGTGTTGGCAGCACAACGGTGGGTATTGGGGCTGGTTCTGAGCCTTACTATCAGACAGGACAGGTTTATTTCACCGGTCCTTATGCGGGAGCACCGTTCGGGCTATCGGTAGTGGTGCCCGCTGTCGCGGGACCGTTCAACCTGGGGAACGTGATTGTGCGTGCAGCGCTGCACATCGATCCGCACACTGCGCAGGTCACAGCGGTCAGCAGTCCGCTGCCGCAGATCATTGATGGTGTTCCGCTGCGGATTCGTACGGTCAACGTGACGTTGAACAATCCCGCGTTTACGTTCAATCCGACTAGTTGTGTGCAGCAGAGCGTCACGGGGACGCTCATTTCTACCCTGGGCGCGATGGCTAGTGTTTCTACTCCGTTTAACGCTGAGGGCTGCAAGAACTTGCCGTTCAAGCCGACGTTGTCAGCGAGCACGAGGGGCAAGACCTCGAAAGCCAGTGGTGCGAGCCTCACGATCAAGCTGGGGTCTGCGACGGGACAGGCGAACATAGCGAAAGTCCGTCTCGTGTTCCCCAAGCAGCTACCGGCGCGCCTGACGACGCTCCAGAAAGCGTGTACCGAAGCGCAGTTCAACACGAACCCGGCGGGGTGTCCATCAGGGTCGGTGATCGGGACAGCGACAGCACACACTCCCGTGCTCGCGCACCCGTTGACGGGACCGATCTACCTCGTCTCTCATGGTGGTGCGGCGTTCCCTGACGCAGTAGTGATCTTGCAGGGCGAAGGTGTCCTGCTGTATCTGGACGGGAACACGAACATCAAGAAGCAGATCACGACGAGCACGTTCAACAGCGTCCCCGATGCACCGATCTCTAGCTTCGAAGCGGTGCTGCCGCAGGGTGCGCATTCCGCGTTCGCGACAGACATCCCGACGAAGGCGAAAGGAGACCTGTGTGGGATGTCGTTGACGTTGCCGGCGACGATCACCGCACAGAACGGGGCCGTCATCACCCAGAACACAAAGATCGGTGTGAGCGGCTGTCCCAAGAAGAAGGCAAAGAAGCAGCGGTCTAAGCACAAGAGCAAGTCAAAGAGCGGCAAAAAGAAGTAGGCAGGAGATCGGTGAAACGGTGATGAGTCACGGTGATATGACCAATAAAAGGCGGTTAGGGATGAGTACTCATAGATTGTTCTTGGCGGGATTGCTAGCTTGTTGTGTGCTCATAACGGTACCGTTCTTGGCCGTTTCCGCACGCGCTGAAGGCTCATGTCCTAACGAAGCGTTGCGCAGCGAATTGAACTCCGGTTTGCTGGCGGATTGTCGGGCGTATGAGATGGTGACCCCGGTGTACAAGGAGGGCTATCCCATGCTCGCGTCGAGCTATGCATCGAATGGCGAAAGCGCGATCGTCTCGAGCCTTGGGAATCTTGCGGGTACTCCCGGCGAGGGTGAAACCGTACTGGAAGTCGGAGTGTATCTAGATTCGCGCACCGTGTCAGGCTGGCGGCTTACGCCGTTGAACGCTCCACTGTCACAGTTTATTGGACAGCAGCCGGTCGCGTTTGAAGCTGATAGCGGTGTGACGCTTTGGGATCAGCACATGCCCAATCAGTCAGCCCACACGACGGATCTCTACATTCGCTCGGCTGCCGGTAAGTATAGTTTTGTCGGGCCGCTGGCTCCCCCTAATGGAGATAAAGAAGAACCAAGTAACGTGATCAACACCGCGGCAGTCATAGATGAACCGGTGGCCACGAGTGGTGACTATGGGCATGTAGTGCTCGCGGCGAACGATGCGGTCTATTGGCCGTTTGATGGGACGGTTGGCAGCACAGGTTCGTTGTATGAATATAGCGGGACAGTAAGCAAACGTACTGGTATCTATAAGGAACAGCCGATCCTGGTGGCAGTCGAAGGGGAAAAAGGTAGCAGAAGTTTGATTGGGCAGTGTGGTTCGCGACTTGGGGGGGGGACGGTGTATAACGCGCTGTCGAGTGATGGCGAATCGGTCTTTTTTACAGTTGAACGCGTCGGGCTATTTGGCTGTCAAGGATTTGGTCCTAAAGTAGCCGAGGTGTATGCCCGCTTGCATGGCGCGTTGTCGAGTGGTATGCCGGCTGTGACTGTGCATGTGTCGGCCAGTGAGTGTACGATCGCCTGCGGAGCGGAATCGGATAAGAATTTTGAGGGTGCGTCGGAAGGTGGGGAAAAGGTGTTCTTCACGAGTACGCAAAAGTTGACAGAAGACGCGGTTAACGGAACGGCAAGTGGTAGCGCGACGGAACCTGGGTGTGCGACTATCGAAAGTGGTGTCGGTTGTAATCTGTATGAGTACGATTTTAGTGAATCCGGGAGTGAATGTCAGGTAGCAAGGCAATGTTTGAGGGTGATCTCTGAGGGCGCTGAGGTATTAGGGGTCGCAGGTATCTCGGGGGATGGATCACGTGTGTACTACGTAGCGCGTGGGGCGCTCGCGAGCGCTGGTGCGAACGAGTACGGTGCAGTGCCGGTGGAAGGCCAGCGGAACTTGTACGTGTATGACACTGCGAGCGGTACCACCGGGTTCATCGCAACACTCGGCGCGGGAGATGCAGAGGACTGGCAGAAGGAACTTCAGCGTCCGGTAGAGATAATGGGTAGAGAAGGTCAGTTTGTGGTGTTTGCGAGCTCGAGGCCCGGTGTGACGCCTGATGATACGGGCAATCAGACGCAGCTGTTCGAGTACGACGCACTTACGGGAGAACTCGTGCGCGTCACCCAAGGAGAAAACGGATACAGCGAAAATGGGAACGGCGTAGCGATAGGAGCGGCTGCGCCGGCGCTTGCTGAAATGGTCGAACAAGTTGGCAGGATCCATGACTTTAAATCGTCAACAAATCGCTTGGCGGTGTCTGGCGATGGTCAGACGGTATTTTTTGAGTCGAGTGGTGCGTTAAGTCCGCGTGCGTCCTCGGCTGCGAAGGGTTGTTTGAGTTTGTATGAGTTTCATTCTGGGGGGTTGATTTCGCAGGGCAAGGTGCATTTGGTATCAGACGGTCAAGATGTTCAATCGCTGAAAGGCGCCTTGTGTGGTACACAGTTTGAGGGTACGGATGCTTCGGGTGGGAATGTGTTGTTCGCGACAGATGATCCGCTGTTGTCGAGTGATGTGGATGGTGTGCAGCGCGATCTTTATGATGCACGGGTGGATGGTGGTTTCGCACCAGTTGCCTCCGACCAGTCTTGTGAAGGGTCCGGTTGTGAAGGCACTACCAGCACCCCACCACCTGCGTTTGGTGCGCCCTCCAGTGCGGCGGTGACAGGTGTGGGCAACCTCAATCCCATTCCATCGGTCAAGAATAAGAGCGTGGTTCTAACCCGAGCACAAAAACTCGCGATAGCACTGAAGGCATGTGGCACCAAACCAAAGAAGCGCAGGGCAGCGTGTGAAACGCAGGCCCGCAGGCAGTACGGCCCATCGGTGAAGAAAGCCAAGAAACCAACCAAGAGCGGGAGAGTCACAAAGTGAGCCAAGCGGAGCGGGCTTTTCATTCCGGCCGATCCGCGAAGCGGATCTTACGGCCGAATGAAAAGTCCCGCGTAGCGTCCATTCAACGCGCCCGCATCCTCACAGCGGCAGCGGAGGTAGTCGCCGAGCATGGTTACGCCGGGATGAGCGTCGCGCGGGTCACCGGTCGTGCGGGTGTGTCAAGGCGTACGTTCTATGACCTGTTCGACGATCGCGAAGACTGCTTCATGGCGATCTTTGACGAGGTGGTAGCCCGCGCCACCACGGTCGCGAACGACGCCGCAGCGGGACAAACAGGCTGGCGGGAGCAGGTCAGGGCAGGACTGTCGGGACTGCTCCAGTTCGCAGGGGATGAGCGTGTGATGGGAACGCTCGTGATAGTGCACGCGTTGGGCTGCGGTCCTGACGTCTTGGCTCGTCGTGCGCGTTGTCTCGGACCTCTGATCGCGTTCATCGATCAGGGACGCTCACAGTCAAAGAACGGGCAAGGTCCGCCACCCCTGACAGCCGAGGGTATCGTCGGTGCTGTCCTGGCGGTCATTCACGCGCGGATGCTCGAACGCCCGGACGATCCTCTGATCGATCTGCTGAACCCGTTGATGGGCATGATCGTCCTCCCTTACCTCGGACAGGCCGCCGCTGCGAAAGAGCTTTCCCGGTCCACGCCGAGCGTCGCACGCGTCCCTCGCAAGCAGGCGAAAGATCCTCTTGACGGTCTGGACATGCGCCTGACCTATCGCACCCTGCGAGTACTTGCCGTGATCGCCGAGCATTCCGGGGCGTCCAATCGTCAGGTTGCAGACCATGCGGGCGTGCACGACCAGGGCCAGATCTCAAAGCTCTTGGCGCGCCTTGACCACCTCGGGCTGATCGAGAACAACGGCCCCGGTCACGCCAAAGGTGAAGCCAACGCTTGGACACTCACCCCCAAGGGACACGAGGTCGAGACGGCGGTCAGGGTCGACTCCCCGGCGTGACAGGCCGGAGGGTTGCGAGTGGACGACCACCGCATGTGAGTTCAGGCATCTAGGATGTGTCGATGCCGGACGCGACAGCCACGACGGAGGTCATCCACGGCGAGGCGCAGGTCGGCGGGGGCGTGCGTCTGCACTACGTCGAGACAGGTCCGAGCGACGGTCCGATCGTCGTGCTGCTGCATGGCTTTCCCGAGTTCTGGTACGCCTGGCGCGCGCAGTTGCCCGCGCTCGCGCAGGCCGGCTTTCATGTCATCGCACCCGACATGCGCGGGTACAACCTCTCGGACAAGCCCCGCGGCTTGCGTGCCTATCGCAGCGATGCCCTCGCCGATGACATCGCGGGGCTGATCGCGCACTTCGGGTCCGACAGCGGCGAGGGCTCTGGCGCTTACCTTGTCGGGCACGACTGGGGTGGGGCCGTCGCCTACGCGACCGCGATGCGCCATCCCGACGCGATCCGACGACTGGCGATTCTCAACATGCCCCATCCCGCGCGGATGCTCGCGGCGTTGCGCACCGCCCGGCAGTTGCGCCGCAGCTGGTACGTGTTCCTCTACCAGCTCCCAGTCGTGCCCGAGCGATTGCTCGCGCACGACGACTTCTCCTTCGCCAAGCGTTCGCTGCGCGCCGGCGCGCGCGGGGCGTTCAGCGACGAGGATCTCGACTGCTACGTAGAGGCTTGGTCCCAACCCGGGGCGCTCACGGCGATGATCGACTATTACCGCGCCTCCGCGCGTCGCTCACCGCGCAGGGCGTTGGCGGAGATGACCCCGATCGCCGCGCCGGCGCTCGTGATCTGGGGCGAGCGCGACCGTTATCTCGGGGCAGAGCTGGCCGAGCCCGAGCCGCGTTGGATGTCGGACGTCCGTATCGAGCGTATCGCCGGCGCCTCCCACTGGGTCCAGCACGAGGCGCCCGAGCGCGTGAGCGAGCTGCTGATCGAGTTCTTCGGTGGCTGAGATCCGCGTGGCTTGACAGCACCGTCGCAGCACCCGTTTGACAGCGCTTGACCCGAGGAGTAGCGTGAACAGATTCCATTAGATGGGCTGTGCCGTCGTGGGGGAGAGGATGTGCGTGCAGCCCCTTCAGCAGGAGGAGATGCAGATGCTTGCCTCACACGGCTTCCCGGGCTCGACCCGTTCCCGCCGACACCCGACCTTGCGCCCGTTCGCGCTGGCGCTCGGGCTGATCGCGCTCGTGGCAATGGCGCTCGCGCCGAGCGCAGGCGCGAGGACCGCGCCCGTCAGCACTTATCTGGCGCTTGGGGACTCGATCAGCTTCGGCTACAGCGAGCAGGTGTTCGACGAAAACGCGCCGAACGAGTCACCGTCGTACTTCGAAGAAGGCTTCACCAACGTCTTCGCCCAGGACCTCGCGCGAGGCTCGGAGGTCGGCAGGGGCCTCACGCTCGTCAACGACGCCTGCCCGGGAGAGACCTCCAACGGGTTGATCGGCGAAAACCCAGGTCTCGGCGGGAAAACCTCGACGGAACCGGCGGGACACGATCCGCAGGGGCTCGGCGACTACCACCCGTGCGCGTACAACAATGTCGACGGATTGCCACTGCACAACTCGCTCAGCGTCGGCGGGCAGTCGATCTCACAGCTGGAAGACGCGCTCAGCATCCTCAAAGAAGGCCATCCGGCGCACCCAGTCGAGGCGATCACGCTGAACATCGGCTCCAACGACGAGCTCGCGGCGATCAAGCAGTGCGAAATCGAAGTCACCGAAGAATTCACCCACACAGGCAAAAGCACGTACGGCGCTACGCCCGAAGCGGCGGTGGTCGGCTGCATAAAGGTCACCTCGGAAAAAGTCACCGTTCCGCACATCCTCGCGAACATCGGCGACATTCTCGGCGTGCTGGACAACGCCGGACCGGGTGGGGGCCACTACGCGGGGCCGATCGTGCTCGTCGGCTTCTACAACCCCGACGCGCTGATACTCCCCGGCAGCGACGCGCTGCAGGAGGGCCTCAACGCGGCGGTCGAAGCTGACATCCTGCCCCACTTCCCGAATGTGACGTTCGCGAATCCCTTCCCGGTCTTCAACCGGGGCAAAAAGCCGGCGCGGGAGCAGGCATCGATCTGCAAGTACACCGAAATGTGCAACCCGAACGACCCCGGTGGGAGCTCTGACGATGGTGACATCCACCCCTCACCGCTCGGGTACGAAGTGCTGGGCAGGCTGGTCAACCAGGCGTATCTGGCCAACCCGGCCCGCTGAGCTCGGCCCGCTGGGGCTACGCTGCGAGGCGCTCGGTCCCGAGCGCCTCGTATGCGGCGGCGACCTGTTCGAGCACGCTCAACATCGCCGGGGCCGCGGGCAGCAGGCGCGCGCCCGCGGCCGTGGCCGCGATCACCCGGCGGGCGGGTGGGCGAGGGGAGAGCGCGCGGATGACGATGTCCTCGCGGACGACCGAGAGGGCCAGCTCCGGGATCAGCGCGACCCCGACTCCGGCGGCGACGAGACCCTGAACGGTCTGGTAGTCGTCGCTCTGAAACGACACGTTCGGCTCGAACCCGGCGGCATGGCAGCAGCGCACTACATGACGCGCGCACGGGCTGGCCTGCGAGGTCTGGACCCAGGCTTCCCCGCGCAGGTCCTCCAAGCGCACTCGTCGCCGCTCGGCGAGACGATGCCCGCGCGGCAGCGCCAGGTACAAGGGGTCCTCCAACAGCTGCACGCGCGTCAGCTGTCCATCGGTGGACCCGTCCGAGCCGCCGGATCGATCCGCGTTAGGGGGTCTCACGGGCTCGAGCATGTCGAACTCGAACAGCAGCGCCAGATCCAGCTCGCCCGCACGCAGGCGCGGTCCGATCTGCTCGGGCTCGCCCTCGGCGAGGGTCAGCTCGACGTCGGGGTAGCGCTCGGAGAAGGTCGCGATCGCCAGCGGCATGAGCGTCGCGCCCGCGGTGGGGAAGGAGGCCATGCGCAGCCGTCCCCCGCGCAGCCCGGCGATCGCCGCCAGGGCGGTTTCGGCGGCGTCCAGGCCGGCGAGCACGCCTTCGGCGTGCCCCACCAGCGTCTGGCCCGCCGCAGTCAGGCTGACGCCGCGTGGACGGCGCTCCAGCAGCGTCATGCCCGTCTCGGCCTCGAGTGTCGCAATCTGCTGGGAGACGGCTGACTGTGTATAGGACATTGCGTCCGCGGCGGCCGAGAACGAGCCTTTGTGCGCGACCTCCTTGAGGATTCGCAGACGGTTCACATTAAGCATAAGCAAAGCTTATCGCAACGATAATGAAGTGTACTGGACCTTATGAGAGGAAGGTGCCAGGATGAATGCGAAATCGGCTTGCGACACGAAGTCGATTCGTGCGGGCCGCCTTCGCGCGGAGCCATTTCAAGCTTCCGAACACAGAACAACACAGAGGAGAAGCCGTCATGTCCACCAAAGTCATCGTCTCCTACGATGGGACCGCCAACGAGGATGACGCGATAGCGCTCGGCGGACTGTTTGCCCGTGCCGGCGCGCAGGTGTCGCTCGGCTACGTTCGCCACACCAACGAGGCCGTCAGCGACGAGGAGGCCCAGGAAGTGCTCGACCGCGGCGCCGCGCTCTTCGCCGGCACGTTTGCCAGCCGTCACGCGGTGACCGATCGTTCCACCCCCGAGGGACTGCGTGCTTTGGCTGAGCAGATCGGTGCGGAGGCGATCGTGTTCTGCTCTGACTCACATACCGCCAAGGGCCATATCGCGATCGGCAACTCCGCGCAGCGTCTGCTCGAGGGCGGCGTCACGGCGATCGCGATCGCCCCTGTCGGGCTCTCCGAGACATACGGCGAGAATGGGCGCGTGCAGCGGATCGTCGCGGTCGGTGAGGCTGGCGGCGACGGCAGCGCTCTGGCGACCGCCCAGGCGCTTGCCGATGCGCTCGGAGCCGAGGTCGTGCCCGTGGCCGACGACCGGGCCGATCTGCTGGTGATCGACTCGCGTGCCGAGGCTCAGCAGGGTCGTATCTCGCTCAGCTCCTCGGCTGCGCACCTGATCGAGATCGCGACCTGCCCCGTGCTGGTCGTCCCGAGCGGTGTATCGCTGCAGTTCGGGGGGGCTCCGGCGGCAGTCGTCGCCTAACGGACCGTCCGGCCCGCGCTCGCGCGAGCAGGTAGCGCGCGAGCGCCTGACCGAAGTCCAGGCCGCCGCCGATCAGGTGGCCGATCGGGCCGGTCCACAGCCACGTCTCCAGGCGCCTGGCTGTGCGTGCGCGGGCCGTCGTCATTGGGCGGCACGGTATCGTGGCGGCAATGGGTACGCCGGTCCAGACGACAGTCACCGAGCTGGGAGAGTCGCGTGTGCGCGTGGGCGTGCAAGTAGGCCCCGCGGAGATCGAGGCGGGCATCGAGCGCAAGGCGCGTCAGCTCGGTCGCGAGCTGAAGCTGGCGGGGTTTCGCAAGGGCAAGGTGCCCGCGCCGCTGGTCCTGCAGCGTGTCGGGCGCGAGGCGGTGCTGGACGAGGCCGTGCGCGACGGCCTGGGTGGTTGGTACGCCGAGGCGATCCGCGCGTCGGAGATCGTGCCTGTAGGCGACCCCAAGATCGAGCTCGGCAAGCTGCCCGAGCAGGGACAGGCGCTGCAGTTCTCGATCGAGATCGGCGTGCTGCCCGTTGCCGAGCTGGGCGAGTACGCGGGGCTCGAGGTCGGCCGCCGCGAGCCGGAGGTGGCCGAAGAGCAGATCGAGCAGGAGATCGAAGGGATGCGCGAGCGCTTTGCGCGCCTGGACGCAGTGGAGCGCCCCGCGGGCGAGGGCGACTATGTGGTCGTGGACTATGTCGGACGCCTCCCCAGCACCGATGACAGCTCGGGCGAGACGACGCTTGTCCCGTTCGAGGGCGGCGAGGGTCGCGACCAGCTGGTCGAGCTCGGCGGGGGCAACCTGATTCCCGGCTTCGAGGAGGCTCTGCTCGGCGCGCAGGCCGGCGAGGCCGCACGTACCGTCGATCTGAGCTTTCCGGCGGACTACGCCACCAAGGAGCTCGCCGGCAGGGAAGCGTCGTTTGAGATCACCGTCAAGGAGGTCAAGAGCAAGCGACTGCCCGAGGTGGACGAGGATTTCGCCATCGACGCCGGCTTTGACGACGTCGCCGAGCTGCGCGAGGACATCGGCCGGCGTCTGCTGGAGGCCGACGAGGGGCGGGTACGCGAAGAGTTTCGCGAGGCGGCGCTCGACGCGGCGGTGGCGGGAGCACGTGTGCCTGTCACGTCTGAGCTGGCTCGTGCGCGCGCCAACGAGATGTGGGAGCGGATGCTGCATTCGCTCTCGCACCGCGGCATCTCGCGCGAGGCCTACCTGCAGATAACCGGGCGTGGCGAGGATGAGATCCTGGCCGAGATGACGCCCGAGGCCGAGCGGGCATTGAGTCGCGAGGCGGTGCTCACGGCGGTGGTTGCGGCCGAGGGAGTCGAGCCCTCCGAGCAGGATCTGCTGGAGGCGCTCACGCCGACCGCGGAGCGCGAGGGGATCGGGCCCGAGCAGGTGCTCGCACAGCTGCGCGAGGCCGGGCGGGTCGAGGAGCTGCGCGAGGATCTCGCCGCGCGCCAGGCGATCGATCTGATCGTGGAGCGCGCCAAGCCGATTCCGCTGGAGCGGGCAATTGCGCGCGAGAAGCTGTGGACGCCGGAGAAGGAGGCCGAGCGCGAGCGGGCAGGCGCGGGAGTGGGCGCCGGCGAGGCGGGCGCGAGCACCGGCCCGGGCGAGGCGGGGTCACCCGGTGGACTTTGGACACCGGAGCGCTAGGGTTGATGTGGCTGGGATGGCGGGAGGACGAGGACAGTGTGCCGACCGTCGATCGGCTTTCGGAAGGAATCGAGCGAGCAAAGCGAAACTGATGCGGAAGCTATGAGTCCCCTGGTACCGATGGTGGTCGAGCAGACCTCGCGAGGCGAGCGTGCGTTCGACATCTACAGCCGCCTGCTCAACGAGCGGATCATCTTCCTCGGCACGCCCGTTGACGATCAGATCGCCAACCTGATCGTCGCTCAGCTGCTGCACCTGGAGTCCGAGGATCCCGAGAAGGACATCTCGATCTACATCAACTCACCCGGCGGGTCGGTGTACGCGGGCCTTGCGATCTACGACACGATGCAGTTCGTCAAGCCCGACGTGCAGACGATCTGCGTCGGCATCGCGATGTCGATGGGCGCGCTGCTGCTGGCGGGAGGCGCCGAGGGCAAGCGCATGGCGCTGCCCAACGCCAAGATCCTGATCCACCAGGTGAGCTCGAGCTTTCAGGGTCAGGCCACCGACATCGAGATCCATGCCAAGGAGATCATCGACGTGCGCCAGCGCCTGGACGAGATCATCGCCAAGCACACGCACAAGGAGCTTGCCGACGTGCGCAAAGACACCGAGCGCGACTATTTCATGAGCTCCGAGGAGGCCAAGGAGTACGGGATAATCGACCGCGTCATCTCGGAGCACTAGCTCCGCCGAACGCGGCCCGACGAGTTAGACCATGGCCCGACCAACCGATTCCAACGAGCAGCTCCTGTGCAGCTTCTGCGGCAAGTCCCAGCGCCAGGTCAAAAAGCTGATCGCCGGGCCGGGCGTGTACATCTGCGACGAGTGCATCGACCTCTGCAACGAGATCATCGACGAGGAGCTCTCGGATCCGCCCGCGTTCGATCTCGAGAAGCTGCCCAAGCCGCGCGAGATCTACAAGGTCCTGGACGAGTACGTAGTCGGTCAGGAGCCATCCAAGCGCACGCTGTCGGTGGCCGTCTACAACCACTACAAGCGCGTGCAGATGATGAACTCGGGCGATGACGAGATCGAGCTGCAGAAGTCGAACATCCTGCTGCTCGGCCCTACCGGCTGCGGCAAGACGCTGCTCGCGCAGACGCTCGCGCGGATCCTCAACGTCCCGTTCGCGATCGCAGACGCGACCGCGCTGACCGAGGCGGGGTACGTCGGTGAGGACGTCGAGAACATCCTGCTGAAGCTGATCCAAGCCGCCGACTACGACGTCAAGAAGGCCGAGACGGGGATCATCTACATCGACGAGGTCGACAAGATCGCGCGCAAGGCGGATAACCCGTCGATCACGCGGGATGTCTCCGGCGAGGGTGTGCAGCAGGCGCTGTTGAAGATCCTCGAGGGAACCCAAGCTTCCGTGCCTCCCCAGGGGGGGCGCAAGCACCCCCACCAGGAGTTCCTGACGATCGACACGACCAACGTGCTGTTCATCTGCGGCGGAGCGTTCGCCAACCTCGACAAGGTGATCGAGCAGCGGATCGGTCACAAGGGGATCGGATTTGCGGCAGCGATCGAAGCTAAGGCAGAGAAGGACACCGGCGAAGTGTTCGAGCAATGCCTGCCCGAGGACCTGATCGAGTACGGGTTGATCCCCGAGTTCATCGGCAGGCTGCCGGTGATGAGCGCGGTGCACCAGCTCACGCGCGAGGATCTCGTGTCGATCCTGACCGAGCCGCGCAACGCCCTGGTCAAGCAGTTCCAGCGCTTCTTCTCTTTTGACGGGATCGAGCTCGTGTTCTCCGAGGACTCGCTCACCGCGGTCGCCGAGCGCGGGCTGGAGCGGGAAACCGGTGCGCGCGGGCTGCGCTCGATCATCGAGGAAATTTTGCTGGAGGTGCAGTTCGAGCTGCCCTCTCGCCGGGATGTGAAGAAGTGTGTCGTGACCAAGGAGACCGTCGAAAAGGGTCTGACCCCCACGCTGGTGACCGAAGCCGCGCCCGATGAGGCAGACCACACGCACGAGCTGCGCGAGGAGTCCGCTTAGCGGGCGATCCCGCTCAGTAGGAGGTCTCGTCCAGCAGGGATCTCGCCCAGCAAGGCGATCCCGCTCAGCAGGTGATCAGCTGGAGCGATCAGTCGTCCGGCCCGCCGGCCGGGACCTCGCGTCGAGAACGCGCGATCGCTACTATCGCGCTGTGGTCAAGCTGAAGAAGTCCGAGCCAAGCAAGTCCGAGTCCAAGCTCAAGCGCGGCGCGAAGGCGGTGCCCTGGGCGGCCCTGCTGCAGGGCACGGTGATCGTCGGCAGGCGCTGGGCTGCGCTGTCGGCGAAGGAGCGCGCGCGGTTGACCGAGCTTCTGCGCGAGTCGCGTGGACGCGTGAGCAACCTCAGCGCGAAGGAGCGTCTGGAGCTGCGCAAGCTGGCGCGTAAGCTCGATGTCAGGGGCATGGGCCGGGAGCTCGTGGCGCTCAGGCGCGTCAAGCAGATTCGCCGGCGTAAGCGCCACTGATGGACTCGCGCACCTGCACGGGCGCATAGCCCCCGGGCGGCGATCACGTGACGCCCTGGACGAAGGCTCAGGCCGAGGGCCATCTGCACTCGCTGGAGCTGTTCGGCATGCGCTTCGGGTTGGACCGAATGCGACGGATGATGACGGCGCTGGGCTCACCACAGCAGCGTTACGAGACGATCCACGTGCTCGGCACCAACGGCAAGACCTCGACCACGAGGATGATCGCGGCGATCCTGCAGCGCCACGGGCTGCGGACGGGGGCCTATCTGTCGCCCCATCTCATCTCCTACTGCGAACGGCTGCAGATCGACGAGCAGGATCTCCAGGAAGACGAGTTCGCCGCCGCGGTCCAGCGGGCGGCGCAGGCGGCAGAGCGGGTCAACCGCACGCTGGCCGAGGACGACCACGTGACGCAGTTCGAACTGCTGACGGCGGCGGCGCTGTCGGAGATGGCGGCACGGGAGATCGATGTCGCGGTTGTCGAGGCGGGTCTTGGTGGGCGCTATGACGCCACCAGCGTGATCGACGCACGGATGACGGTTCTCACCAACATCGGCCTCGAGCACACCCGCTGGCTGGGGCCGACGCTGACGGACATCGCCGAGGAGAAGCTCGCGGTCGTGCATCCGGGGGGCACGCTCGTGCTCGGCGCGGGAATCGTCGAGGAGGCGCTGGCGGTTGCCGAGCGGGTGGCTGATGAGCGCGGGGCGCGGATCGTGCGGGTGGACGGCGCCGCAGAGCGCGGTGCGGGGGTGGACGGCGCCGTAGGGCATAGGGTGAGCGCCGCCGCAGAGCGCGGTGCGCGGATGGATGACGTGGTCCGCGCTGTGCCACTGGCGGCGAGAGGCGCTTTCCAGCAGCGCAACTTCGCCCTGGCGCGGGCCGCCGCCGAGACCTATCTGAGTGATGCCGGGATCGCGCTCGACGAGCAGGCGGTGGGCGATGCGGCCAGGGGCACGGACGTGCCGGGACGTCTGCAGGTCATCGATGAGCATCCGCTGACGGTGCTTGACGGTGCGCACAATCCCGCTGCGGTCGCGGCGCTGGTGCAATCGCTGCCGGAGGTTTTCGACGGTCGCGCGATCGGGCTCGTGATGGGGGTGCTCGAGGACAAGGACGCCGCGAGCATGCTCGACGCATTGCTGGGAGTCTGCGAGCGCGCTTGGTTCACGGCGCCGCCGAGCCCCCGCGCGCTGTCTCCAGCCGCGCTGCAATCGCTCGCGCGCCAGCACGGGTTCGACTCTGTCGTCTGCGAGCCGTATCCGGAGCGAGCGCTCGAGCAGGCTCGCCGCTGGGCCGGGGAAGCTCACCACGGGGACAAGGACGGCAGGGCTGTGCTTGCCACGGGCTCGGTCTATCTGGTCGGCGATCTGCTGCATCGCCTCCAGACCTCCGATACGCTGCGCCAGCAGGCTGCTCCGCAAGGCTGAAACCACAGATGAACGACGATGGTCCCTCCGTGCTCACGATGATCGGCGCCGTCGCGCTGATCGTGGCCCTTGTCATACTTGTGTTCTTTGCCGCCGGCTACGGATTCGGCCGGTTGTTTCTCTAAACTCAGCCGGCCGATGCCCCCGCTCGCATATTTTGGAATAGAAAGCAGCGGCCTGAACCTGGCCATAGATCTGCTGATCCTGTTCGTCTTCGTCCTGTACTTCTCGCTGATCTACTGGACCTACGCGGACGCCCGGCGACGCATCCTCGATCCGATGCTGGTCGGTTGCGCGACGGCGGCGTCGCTGTTCCCGTTTGTTGGCACGATCGTCTATGTGATCCTTCGCCCGCCCGAGTATCTCGAGGACGTACGCGAGCGCGAGCTGGAGACGCAGGCCGCGGAGGCGCGCCTGCATGACCTCGATCACTCTCTGTGCCCGCACTGCGACTATCGCATCGAGCGTGACTTCATCCGCTGTCCCAGTTGCCTGCGCAAGCTCAAGGAGCGCTGCGTCAGCTGCCAGCGGCCGCTCGATCAGGCGTGGACGATCTGCCCGTACTGCGAGACCGAGGTGCCGGGCGCTGCTCCCGCGCGACGCAAACGCCGGCGGCGCACGTCGAGCGAAGAGGAGTCCCTGCCGATCGAGGAT
Source organism: uncultured Solirubrobacterales bacterium (assembly GCA_963705245.1). Lineage (GTDB taxonomy): Bacteria > Actinomycetota > Thermoleophilia > Solirubrobacterales > Solirubrobacteraceae > Palsa-744. Next base: position 1,924,655 of record OY970062.1, read on the forward strand.
GATTCCTCGCCGCGCCGCGAGTCCACGCTCGCCGCAGAGGGCGACCAATCAGAGATCGGCCTGCCTGCCGTCACCCCCGCAGGCGGCGCTGACGAGGATGCCGTCAGGGCGAAGCCCGGCGCTGGACCGCGGAGCACGGGTCGCGCGCGCCGCCCGCGTCCCACCTCCTGACAGGCGGACATTCCGTGCTCTTGACAGGCGGACATTCCGTGTCACCAGGCCCAGAGCGGGCCATCTATTCTCCTGCGAACCCAAACGACCATCCAAAGGAACTGCAAAACCCATGGACCGAACCCTGATCCTCGTAAAGCCCGACGCGTTTGCACGAGGTTTGACCGGCGAGATAATCGCTCGTTTCGAGCGCAAGGGTCTGAAGATCGTCGCACTGCGCCACCTGACCGTGACGAGGGAGCTGGCCGAGCATCATTACGCCGAGCACGCAGAGCGCCCGTTCTTCGGTGAGCTGGTTCAGTTCATCACCTCCGGGCCGATCGTGGCGATGGTGCTGGAGGGTCTCGATGCGGTCCCGGCGGCTCGTCAGGTGATCGGCGCGACCAATCCGCTCGAGGCCACGACCGGCTCGATCCGCGGCGATTTCGCGATCGAGATGGGCCAGAACATGGTGCACGGCTCGGACTCGTCGGAGTCGGCGGCACGCGAGGCTGCGCTGTTCTTTCCCGAGCTGGCACAGGGGTAGCAACGGCGGCCACCGGCTGGCGGGCCTGATGTCACTGCTCCCATCGCTGGTATTGGCCTCGCAATCGCCCCAGCGGCGGGCGATCCTGCAACGCCTGGGGGTCTCGTTCACCGTTCGAGCCGCGGACGTGCCGGAGCTGACAGAGGGCGATCCAGGGGAGGTCGTGCTTGAGAATGCGCTGCGCAAGGCCCGTGCGGCGCAAGCCAACGACGGCGGGGCCGAGAGAGCTGGGAATGGAGTCGATGAGCTTGTGTTGGGGTGCGACACACTCGTGGCGCTCGCCGGTGCGATCTACGGCAAGCCCGTCGACGAGGAAGCCGCGCGGGTGACATTGCAGGCGCTCGCAGGCGCCACCCATGAAGTCCTCAGCGGCCTGGCGCTGCTTGGGCCCGGCGCCGAGGAGCGGGTGGCGGTCGCCCGCACGGCGGTCACATTTCGCGTGATCGACGATGCGCTGCTCGACTGGTACGTGGCGAAGGGCGAGTGGCGCGGACGGGCCGGCGGCTATGCGATCCAGGGCGCGGGCGCGGCGCTTGTGCGGGCGGTCGAGGGCGACTACGAGAATGTCGTCGGGCTGCCGGTGGCAACGCTGCTCGACATCCATCCCGAATTGCTTGACCCCTGAGGTCAGACAGCTGCTCGCTGGCCGTAATGCCTGCAAATCCGCTGGCAGACGTGGAAGTCGGAGATGGGGGTCCGCTAGACTGCCGCAGGCAAACGTCGGCTACCGCAGACGCTCGAATCGAAGGGGCGCAGCCGAGCTCGAGCGCGTGTGCACATGGGCCGACGTACGTGTCTTCAACCTGACCGATGAGCATCTTCACCTACCTAACAGGCTTCGGCGGCCGCGATATGGCGGTCGACTTGGGGACGGCGAATACGCTTGTATACGTACGCGGGCGCGGGATCGTGCTGTCCGAGCCCAGCGTCGTGGCGATCGATTCGCGGACCGGAGAAGTTCATGCGGTCGGGATCGAGGCCAAGCGCATGCTCGGACGCACACCGGGCACGATCCAGGCGATCAGACCCCTGAAGGATGGCGTTATCGCCGACTTCGACGTGACCGAGGAGATGCTCAGGCACTTCATCCAGAAGGTCCACCAGAACCGCTGGGCACACCCACGCGTGGTCGTGTGCGTGCCCTCCGGGGTGACCGGCGTGGAGAAGCGCGCGGTCGAGGAGGCGTGCCTGTCCGCGGGAGCGCGTACGGCGTATCTGATCGAGGAGCCGATGGCTGCCGCGATCGGCGCCGGCTTGCCCGTGGGCGAGCCAACGGGCTCGATGGTCGTGGACATCGGCGGCGGCACCTCCGAGGTGGCGGTGATCTCGCTCGGCGGGATCGTGGTGTCTCAGTCGATCCGTGTGGGGGGCGATGAGATGGATGAGGCGATCATCAACTACGCGAAGAAGGAGTACAAGCTGCTGATCGGTCAGCAGACGGCCGAGGAGCTCAAGCTCGAGATCGGCTCGGCCTGTCCGATGCAGGAGGAGCTGCAGGCCGAGATTCGCGGGCGCGACATGGTATCCGGGCTGCCCAAGACGGTCGTCCTCACCAGCGAGGAGATCCGTCAGGCGCTGGAGGAGCCACTGAGCCAGATCGTCGACGCGGTGAAGGAGACGCTCGACCGCACCCCGCCGGAGCTCGCCTCGGACATCATGGATCGCGGGATCATGCTCGCGGGCGGTGGCTCGCTCCTGCAGGGCTTGGATGAGCGGCTGCGCGAGGAGACGCAGATGCCCGCCCATCTGGCCGAGTCGCCGTTGACATGCGTAGCGGTCGGGTCGGGCCGGTCGCTCGAGGAGTTCGAGGCGATTCACCGTGCCAATCGCGGTTCACGCAACCGACGGCGTCGATGAGCGAGGCGACCACCTGAGGCATGAAGCGTCGATCGTGGGCTGCGCGTACTCTCTGCAATGAACGCTTCGGAAGGCCTTGACTCGTGTATGACAAGACGGTCCGGCGTCGACGTGCGGTGCTCGCGCTGCTCGTCGTGCTCTCCTTGATACTCCTGACCGCCTACTTCGGTGAGGCCTCAGGTGGACGCTTGCACTCCGTGCAGCGCGGCTTTCTCACGGTCGTCTCTCCGATCCAAGATGGCGCCAACAAGGCGCTCAAGCCGGCGCGTGACCTGTTCGGCTGGTTTGGCGACACGCTGCACGCCAAAGGCCAGAACGCCGAATTGCGCAAGCAGGTCGACAAACTGCGCCGCGAAGTGGTCGCCGAGCAGGTCGACCAGCAGTCCTACCACGAGCTGCTGGGCATGTTCCATCTGGACGGCCAGCTGAGCGTGTCCGACTACCGGCCGGTGACGGCGACGGTCGTGGGCAAAACGCCGAATCTCTGGTACTCGACCGTGACGATCGACAAGGGGACCGCGGACGGGGTGCAGGTCGAAGATCCCGTGATCAACGATGAAGGTCTCGTCGGCAAGGTCACGCTGGCCGCCTCCGATGGAGCCCAGGTCAGTCTCATCACCGACAGCAGCGTGGGTGTGAGCGCGCGCATCGGTGCGTCCGCGGCGACCGGCATCGTCCAGCCGAAGGTGGGCGATCCAAACGATCTGCTGCTCCAGTACCTGCCCGCCAATACGGCGGCCATCAAGGGCGAATACGTGTTCACCTCCGGTACTGTCGCAAGCCCTGACGACTCGCTCTACCCGCGCGGAATCCCGATCGGGCAGGTCACCTCGGTCGATGAAGAAAGCGCCTACAAGTCGGTCAACGTGCATCCGCTGGCGAACTTGCGCAACCTCGACGTCGTACAGGTGCTGACCGCCGCCGCGGGCACGCAACCGGCGCGGCTGAGCAGCCTCGTGTCCAGCCTCCCGGCGGGCGGGCGCGCGAGCACCGAAACCGGGGCGGCGGGACAGCTGGCCTCGACCGGGGTGGGCGGGTGAGCGGTCAGGGCCTGTCGAGCGGGCTGCTGGCGCGCATCGCGGTGCTGTCGCTGGCGGTCGTGTTCTTTCAGATCGGCGTCGTCTCGGAGGTCCCCGTGTTCGGCGTGACGGTCGATCTGTCGACGCTGCTGGTCGCATTCATCGGCCTGCTGTGCGGCTCTACGCTCGGCGCCGCGTGTGGTTTTGCCGTAGGGCTGCTGGTTGATCTCGCGCTCGTGCAGACGCTTGGGCTGACTTCGCTGGTGTTCACGCTCGTTGGTTACTGGTGTGGGCGGCTGCACGAGCTGCGCGACCCGCAGGCGGCGCTCACCCCGCTGCTGGTGGGCGCCGCCGCTACGGCCGCGGCGCTTGTCGGCTACTCGCTGATGGAGTTTATGCTCGGCGTCGACGCGCCTGTCAGCCTGGAGCTGCTGCGCCAGATCGTGTTCGGCGTCGTCGTCAACACGATCGTCGCGCTGCCGATGTGGGTGCTCGTGCGTCGCTGCCTGATCGGCGGGCTGCCCGAGGACCCGCGCCGTCGCCGCCGTCGCCGCGCGTATACGACCGGCGGGTTGAGCCCGCTGTCCAGGACGTAACTGCGATGAGCGCGATCGAACGGTTTCGCCCCGGTGACGCCCAGGGCGATGGGGCGTCGAGTTCCACCCGCACGCCCCCGGTCTCGCCGCAGATGGCCTTCCGCGTGGCGATCCTCGGCGGGATCGCGCTCGTGATGTTCGGAGTGATCTTCTTTCGATTGTGGTACCTGCAGGTGCTGACCGGCGAACAGTATGTCCAGGAAGCAGCCGCAAACAGCGTGCGCGACCTGCCGATCGCCGCGCCGCGCGGACAGATCTTCGACCGCGAAGGCCAGCCGATTGCGGCGAGCACGGTGACGAATGCCGTGCAGATCGTGCCTTCGGCGCTGCCGCCCGCGGGCAGGCCTCGGTTGGCGCTGTACCGGCGGCTGGGGGCGCTGCTGGGGATGAGCGCCCAGCATGTCGAGGCGCTCGTGATCAAGGGCCGCACGGCGCTGCCGTATGCGCCCGTGACGATCAAGACGGACGCCGGGCGTGGAGTGCTGACCGTGCTCGCCGAGCGCCAGAATGAGTTTCCCGGTGTCACTCAGCAGCCCGTCTCGATCCGCTCCTATCCGTTCGGGGAGATGGCCGCACAGGTGCTCGGGTACGTCGGACAGGTCTCCGAACGGGAGCTGAAGCTGCCTGCGTTTGGAGGTGTCAAACAGGGGACGGTCGTCGGCCAGGAAGGGCTCGAGTACTACTACGATCGCTACCTGCGCGGCGACGATGGGGTGCAGCGGGTGCAAGTTGACTCCGCGGGCTATCCCGAGCCGACGCGCCTGCAGCCGACCCCTCCAAAGGCCGGCTACAGCCTCAAGGTCACGCTCGACCTCGGTCTGCAACGGGAGGCGGAAAAAGCACTGCTGGAGGGGATCGAAAACGCCCGTGCGGGCGGCAAACCGGCGACCGCGGGGGCATTCACGGCGATCGACCCGCGCAACGGACAGATCCTGGCGATCGGCTCCTACCCGAGCTTCGACCCGAACAAGTTCGCCAAACCGCTCACGCAGAGCGAATACGCCGCGCTGGAGGGCAAGGCCGGCGCGGGCGGCCAAGAAGGAGGCGGCGAAGAAGCCCCCGCGCCGTTGACCAATCGCGCGGTCAACGGCGCCTATCCGACGGGCTCGACATTCAAGCCGTTCACCGCGATTGGAGCGCTCGAAGCCGGGGTTATCAATCCCACGGAGGGACTCGGGGCCGGTCAGTGCATCCACGTCTCGACCGAGCAGTTCTGCAACGCCGGCAAGGCCGACTACGGGCCGGTGGGACTGGTCGAAGCCCTGAAGGTCTCCTCGGACACATATTTCTTCGAAGTCGGCGAGCTGGCGAACAGCCACCATGAAGTGATCCAGAACATGGCCCGAGAGCTCGGCATCGGCCACAAGACCGGAATCGACCTGCCGAGCGAGATCGAAGGCACGATTCCCGATCCCGCATGGCGCGCCAGACAGAACCATCTGCAGGAAGAGTGCGAACATCAAAAGCACCACGGCACGTGCGACATCGTGGCCGAAGTCAGGCCGTGGAGCGTGGGCGACAACATGGACCTGGCGGTCGGCCAGGGCGACCTGCTCACCTCACCGTTGCAGATGGCGGTGGCGTATTCGACGCTCACCAATGCGTACATGCACGGCGGTTACGGCACAGTCGTGCGCCCGCACCTGGGGATGGAGATCGACGAAGCCAACGGCGGGCTGGTGCAAGCCTTGAGCTTCCCGCCGGTCCGCCACGTGCACCTGAACTATTCCGACCTGAGTCTCGTGATGGAAGGCATCCACGAGGCCGCGAGCCAGCCAGGCGGCACCTCTGCAGACGTATGGACGGGCTGGGATCAGGCACAACATCCCGTCTACGGCAAGACGGGAACAGCCGAACATGCCGGCAAGGAAGACCAGTCTTGGTACATGTGTTACGTGGGCGATCCCAACCGGCCGATCGTGCTCGCCGTGACAGTGCAACAGGGTGGCTTCGGAGCCGAAACCGCCGCACCGATCGCCCGGTTGATGGCCTCCCAGTGGTTCGGCAAGCCCGAGCAGTTCGTCGCCGGGACATCCAAGACATTTTGAATCGGTCGACCACCACGCGATGACCCCGTCCACCACGATCCCACCGGCCACGATGTCGCTTGCCGCGATCCCGTCCATCACGATCCGGCCCGTCACGATGCTGTCGGCCATGATGTCGCTTGCCGCGATCCCGTCCACCAGGATGCGATGACCCCTTCCGCCGGCACGACTTCAATCGGCTCTTCCCCGATCCAGACACCCGAGCGCACGCCCGAGCCGAGCTCACGCCCGCGGCTTGGGCTGCCGCTGGATCCGCTGCTGACGCTTGCCGTGCTCGGGCTCGGGATCGCTTCGGTCATGACCCTGGGCGCTGCAACCCGTGAACTCGTGCCCGGTCAGCCCGGCTACTACGTAGACCGCCAGGCGGTCTACCTGGTGTTCGGCGGGGTCCTGATGCTCGTGCTTGCCCGTGTGGACTACGCACGCCTGCGCCCACTGAAAAATGGGATCTATGCGCTGCTGATGGCGAGCATCCTGGCGGTGCTTGCGGTCGGTCATGCCGCCAAAGGCTCCCAGCGGGCGATCAGCCTTCCGTTCTTCTCGTTTCAGGCCTCCGAGCTCGGCAAGGTGCTGCTGATCCTGGCGCTGTCGGCGTTCGTCGTCGACCGTGCACGACGCCTGCGCGAGCGCGACACGACCGCGCGGGTGATGCTCGCGGCGCTGGTGCCCGCGATGTTCGTGATCGCCCAGCCGGATCTCGGCTCGGGCATGGTCTACATGGTGATCGCGTTCGTGCTGCTGCTCGTGGCGGGGACTTCGGGGCGGCAGCTCGCCGGGCTGCTGGCGCTCGTCGCGGTGTCGCTCACGTTTGTGCTGGTGGCCGCCCCCGCGGCTGGGGTGCACGTGCTCAAGACGTATGAGACCGAACGGTTGACCGCGTTCCTGCACCCTTCGACCGACCCGCAAAAGGAGGGCTATCAGCAAGAGGAGTCGAAGATAGCGATCGGCTCCGGGCAGAAGACAGGCCGCGGCGCCGATGCTACCCAGATTCGTTTGAACTTCGTGCCCGAGGATCACACAGACTTCGTGTTTGCAGCCGTCGGCGAGCAGTACGGCTTCCTCGGCGCGGGGCTCGTGCTGTGCCTCTATGCGCTGCTGATCTGGCGCACGCTGCGCATCATGACGATGTCCAAGGACCTGTTCGGCACGCTCGTGGCCGCCGGGGTAGCGGCTATGCTGATGTTTCAAGTGTTTGTAAACGTGGGAATGACCATCGGGATCATGCCCATCACCGGCGTTACGCTGCCCCTGATGAGCTATGGCGGCTCGTCGGTGATCACGACTCTTCTGGCCGTAGGTCTGCTGCAGTCAATCTACGTCCGGGCGCGCGCCTCGGCTGCGCTGAAGGGCCGTGTGCCACTTTATTAGATATGACAATTATCAGACTGGATCGGAAAATTGAAAAAGCAAGTGCTGGTGAGCGTCGACCGCGCGGAGACGCGCGTCGCGCTGTTGGAGGCGACCGGAACGCCGGGCGCCGCAAAGTCCTCATCGACCCGTGGCCGACGCAAACGCGGCGACGGAAAGCCGGAGGCCGGCTATCGAATAGCTGAGCTGTACATCGAGCGCCGAGGCGGACGCTCGATCGTAGGCAACATCTACAAGGGCAAGGTCGACAACGTCCTGCCCGGTCTGGAGGCCGCGTTCGTCGATATTGGCCTGGAGAAGAACGGATTCCTGCACGTCGACGAGATCGTGCTGCCCGGTGTGGAGATCGCAAGACGCGGCCATGGCGGCGGTCAAAACAGCAAAATCGCCGACCTGCTGAAGCCCGGGCAAGAGATCGTCGTGCAGGTGATAAAGGATCCGCTGAAGACGAAGGGCGCGCGCCTGTCGATGGAGCTGACGATCGCCGGCCGCTACATGGTCTACGCCCCCACGGGCGAGGGCATAGGTGTCTCTCGTCGTCTGGAGGACCGTGAGCGCGAGCGTCTGCGCAAGCAGACTGCCAAACTCGACCTCGGCGATGGCGGCGCGATCGTCAGGACCGCTGCGCACGGGGCCAAACGGGAGGATTTCGAGCGCGAGCTCAAGTACTTGCACAAGCTGCACGAGGTGCTCGTCAAGCGCGTGGAGGAGACTCAAGCGCCCGATCTCGTCTTCCAGGAGGCGGACCTGTCGGTGCGTGTGGTGCGCGACATCTTCTCCGCTCATTTCGAGCGGGCGATCGTCGACGACGAGCAGCAGCATCACCGGCTCGTGTCGTTCTTTGCGCGCACCGCCCCCGAGCTGGTCGAGCGGGTCGAGTTGTGGGATGGGAACCAACCTAAGCCTCTGTTCGAGGCTTACGGCGTCAACACGGCGATCGAAGGCCTGCTCTCGCGCCGCGTGGATCTTCCCAGCGGCGGCTATCTGGTGATCGATTACGCCGAGGCACTGACCGTGATCGACGTCAACTCGGGCAGCTTCATCGGTCGCGGCAAGGGCGCTGCGCTGGAGGACACGATCACGAAGACCAATCTCGAGGCCGCCGCCGAGGTGGTCAACCAGCTGCGGCTACGCGACATCGGCGGGATCATCGTGATCGATTTCATCGACATGGCCCGCGCGCGCAACCGCGACGCGGTCATGAAGACTCTGCGCAAGACCCTCGACGAGGATCGCACGAAGACGTTCACCGCGGAGATCTCCAAGCTCGGCTTGGTCGAGATGACTCGCCAGAACGTGACCGAGGGCGTGCGCGAGATCATGAGCAGAGCCTGCCCGACGTGCGACGGCGAGGGTGTGATCAAGAGTGAGGAGACGATCGCGATCGAATTCGAGCGCAAGCTGCGTGACCTCGCCGCGGAGCACCCCGACGCACAAGCGCTGTTGGTGCAGATGAACCCGCGTGTGAGCACCCAGTTCACCGGGCATGGATCGCGTGTGCTGCACGCTTTGGAGGCGCAGACGGGCAAGTCGTTCCTATTTGAGGGCTCCGAGGGCCTCACGCTCGACCATCTCGCGATCACGTTCGTAGGCACCCGCGAGGAAGTCGAGGAGCGCGCGCTGCCCTTCAGACAGGGCGATGAGGTGCTGGTGGAGATCGTCGAGCCGCACATGTACGACGTCGATGACGCCGTCGCGAAAATCGACGGCTACATCATCTCGATCGCCGGCGCCGCCGTCCATGTGGGGGAGAAGCGGATGGTGCGGATCGACCAGGTTGGCCGCACGGCGGCAAGCGCGCTGCTGCTCGATGAGTCCGGCGAGGTCGTCAAGCCCACACCACGCCCCCCGGCGCCAGCGGTCAAACGCCGCCCCAGAAAACGGGCTGCTGCGTCCAAGCCGGACATCGCTGCGCCGGTCGCGAACACAGACGGGACGAGGCCCGAGGCGTCTGGGACCAAGCTCGAGGCGTCTGGGACCAAGCTCGAGGCGTCTGGGACCAAGCTCGAGGCGTCTGGGACCAAGCTCGAGGCGTCTGGGACCAAGCTCGAGGCGTCTGGGACCAAGCTCGAGGCGTCTGGGACCAAGCTCGAGGCGTCTGGGACCAAGCCCGAGACCTCCGAGCCCGTGCTCGATGCCGCTGGGGAGGAAGTCACGACCCATGACGAGGACAGAGTCGCCGCTGGTGATCGCGACAGCGCCACCCCCAAGCCCGTCGATGCTACGCCAGACGCCGTTCCTCAGGAGGCCGCGGACGGAGGCGAGGATGGCCTACAATCCAAGCCTCGGCGTCGTGGCCGCAGGGGCGGGCGGCGCCGTTCGGCTGCAAAGGCCAAGGCGGCCGCAGCCGAGTCAGGCACGGAGTAGCAGAGAACAGAGCGAGAAAGGGCATCGGCTTACCAACGTCATGTACGCGATCGTAAAGACAGGCGGCAAGCAGTACCGCGTCGAGCGCGGCCAGCACCTGCTGGTCGAGCGGCTCCCCGTCGCCGAGGGCGAGAGCGTCGCGCTCGAACCGATCCTGTATCGCTCTGACGAGGCCGTGTTCGACAAGGCTGGTCTGCAGAAGGTGAAGGTCACCGCGAAGGTGATCGCGCACGAGCGCGGCGAGAAGTTGCGTGTGTTCAAGTTCAAGCCGAAGCGCGGCTACAAGCGACGCACCGGTCACCGCCAGGAGTTGACCCGGATCGAGGTAACCGAGCTGGCACTAGGCGGCAGCTCGCGGGCGAAAGCCAAAGACAAGGAGGCGAAGACAGATGGCGCATAAGAAGGGACTCGGATCCAGCCGCAACGGACGCGACTCCAACGCGCAGCGACTCGGCGTCAAGACCTTCGCGGGCCAGACTGTCACCGGTGGGGAGATCATCGTGCGCCAGCGCGGCACAAAATTCAAGCCGGGCGCCGGAGTGGGCATCGGCAAGGACGACACGCTGTACGCACGCGCCGTAGGAACGGTGCAGTTCACCACCGGTCGACGCGGGCGCGTAGTGAGCGTCCTACCTCAGTCCGAGTCCTAGAAAGATCGATGAATCCGCGACGAGCCGCCAGTCTGCTCGCCGCGGGACGAGTCGCGCTGGGGATCGCGATCTTGGCTGCGCCCGAGAGCGTGACGTCGAGGTGGCTGGGGAGCAACGCGGGACATCCGGCCGTGCGTTATCTCGCCCGCTCACTCGGGGCGCGAGACCTCGTACTAGGAGCTCTCGCGTTCCAGACCCTCGACGATCCCGTGCACGGGCCACACGTTCAAATCGCCTGTGCGACGGCCGACTCTGTGGACGCGCTCGCCACGGTCGCTGCGCGCTCGAATCTGCCCACCAACGGGGCAATCGGGACGGTCCTGGTGGCCAGCATGGCTGCCGGCGCGGAGTTCTACCTCGCGCACAAGCTCGCCTCCGCCTGAACAGGCTCCCCGCCTGAGTATCGCTATCCCTGCTCCTATACGAAGGTGGACGGAATCAATTGACATCTACCCATATTCGGGCCCGACCTGCATGCGGTCGACATTTGTCGAAGCCACTGATGATCGTCGTGGCTGTCACGATTGACTGACGATGCTGGACGACCGCGCAAAGATCTATGTCCGGGCTGGAGCAGGGGGAGACGGCTGCATGAGCTTTCGTCGCGAAGCAAAGGTGCCGCGGGGAGGCCCCGATGGTGGTGACGGCGGGCGCGGAGGAGAAGTGTTGCTCGTGTGTGACGAGTCGCTACGCGACCTGCACGGTTTCCGGCGCAGATCGCAGTACCACGCCGGCCGGGGCGGTCACGGTGAAGGCGCACTCAAGCACGGCGCGGATGGCGAGACGTTGATGATCAGAGTCCCACCGGGCACCGAAGTCCGGGGCGAGACGGCAGAAGGTTCAGACGATCTCGCTGGTCGTCGCTGGGAGCTGCTCGCTCACGGTCAGCGCGCCACGATCGCACGCGGAGGCTCCGGGGGGCGCGGCAACAAGCGGTTTGCCACACCCACTCGCCAAGGACCGCGGTTCGCCGAGCGCGGACTGCCCGGCGAGGAGGGCTGGCTGGAGTTGCAGCTGAAGCTGCTGGCCGACGTCGGCTTGGTTGGGCTGCCCAACGCGGGCAAGTCCTCGCTGCTCTCGCGCATGACACGCGCGGCCCCAAAGATCGCCAGCTACCCCTTCACGACGCTGTCACCGGTATTGGGCGTGCTCGAAGACGAGCTTGAGCGTCGTCAGCTCGTAGTGGCGGACATCCCCGGCCTGATCGAGGGCGCGAGCGACGGGGCCGGTCTGGGACATGACTTTCTCGCCCACGTCGAGCGTACGCGACTGCTCGTGCACGTGCTCGATATCGCACCCGAGCTGTCCAGTGGCAAGGACGCCGACGCCCTCGCAAATCACACCGCGATCGAGCGTGAGCTGGCAGCCCACGACGAGCGCCTAGCCTGCCTGCCGCGCGTTCTGGTCCTATCCAAGGGTGACCTCGTCACGCCTGAGCGGGGGCGGGAGGCGATGGCCGAATGGCAGCGCCGGCTCGGAGCGAATGTGCCCGTGCTCGTGACCTCCAGCGCCACCCGAGCAGGCGTGCGCGAGCTGGGTGAGCTGTTGCTCCGGATCGTCCCCGACATCGAGATCGCGCCGGCCGATCACGCGCCGGGCGTCCCTGCCGGGGCAGGAGAGCAGGAGCTGGCCGAGCACATGGTCTTCAGGCCCGGTGGCGCTCGGGGCGGCTTCACTGTCGAACGACTTGGCTCAGGCTCGTTCTCGGTGAACGGTCGCGGCGTTGAACGGCTGTTGAGTCGCTACGACATCGACAACGATGACGCGCTTGCCTACCTGGAGGGCCGTTTGCGCAAGATCGGCGTGCTCGACGCACTCGAGCGCGAGGGCTTCCTCGCCGGCGATGAGGTGCAAATCGCGGGCGTGGCGTTTGAGCTCGACCCAGGTGTGCCTGGCTGACCTTGCCCGGAGGCGGTGTTTGACTGCGCTCGCTCACCGTTCCCGCCCGCTTCGAACCTGCGCGGAACCGAAAAGCTCGATGTGGACCGTCCGAACAAGGTGGGCGTCACTACGCGCCGCCGGGACCGCCCGCGGGCTCGCCCCAAAAGACCACCTGCATACCGACCATCTACGCTCTCTGACCAGTATGAGGCGCGTGGTCATCAAGCTTGGCTCCAGCGTTGTCGCCGACGCTGACGGCGAGCTGCGCGAGGATGCGCTTGCGCGTGTGTGCGACACCGCTGCCGAGCTGCATGATCGCGGCGATGAGCCGATCATCGTGACAAGTGGAGCGATCGCGCGCGGGATGCGCACGATGGGACTGCCACAGCGTCCAAGCGCCGTTGGTGAGTTGCAGGCCGCCAGCGCTGTCGGGCAGGGCAAGCTTTATCGCGTCTACGACGAGCTCCTACGCGAGCGGAACGTGACGAGCGCTCAGGTGCTGCTGACCTTCTTCGACATGTCCGCGCGTACGCACTACCTGAACGCACGCCAGACCCTCGCCACGCTCCTGGCCTGGCGGGTCTTGCCGGTGATCAACGAGAACGACACGACGTCCACCGACGAGATCTCTTTTGGCGACAACGACTTTCTCGCGGCCCAAGTCGCGATGCTGGTAGGCGCTGACGAACTGATCCTGCTGACGGACATCGACGGGCTGTTCACGGCCGATCCGCGGCTGCATCCAGATGCGAAGATCGTTCGTGAGGTCAATGACTTCGGCGGTCTGCAGGAGTTCGAGATCGGCCACACGACCTCGCCGCTCGGATCTGGCGGGATGCGCTCGAAGGTGGTCGCCGCGGACATGGCGACCGCTGCCGGTATCCAGACCGTGATCTGCAACGGCCTGCGCGAGGGGGCGCTCGCCGGGGTCCTTGCGGGCAAGCGCGAGGGCACACGCTTCGCGGCCCGCGCGGCTCGTTACAGCTCTTTCAAGCTCTGGCTGAAATATGCGAAGCCATCCCGCGGCACGCTGCTGATCGACGCGGGCGCAGCTCGGGCCGTCCGCGAGGGCAGCGCCAGCCTGCTGCCCGTAGGTGTAATCGAGGTGCTGGACGACTTCGACGCGGGCGACGCGGTGATGATCGTCGAGACCGCCGCCGGCACAGGCGAGCAGGGACGCGCCCTCGGCAAGGGCATCTGCAACTACTCATCGACAGAGCTTCGTCAGGTACTCGGTATGAAGTCCGCAGTCGTACGGGAGATCCTCCCGCGCGCAAGCGAGGAGGCGGTCCACCGGGACTATCTGGTCCTGGACTGACCACGAGCCCTATGCTTGTCCGATGACCACAGCCGTGTCATCGGTCCCCGACATCTGCCGCCGTGCGAGGCGCGCTGCGATGGCCCTCGCGCAGGTCGATACGGCGCGCAAGGACGCCGCGCTCGTGACGATCGCCCAGGCCTTGCTGGCCCGCACGCAGGAGGTCTTGAGCGCCAACGCTCTAGACATGGAGTCGGGTCAGGAGTCAGGTCTGAGCGACGCGCTGCTGGATCGGCTGCTGCTGGACGAGAATCGGATTGCCGAGATCGCCCGCGCCGTCGAGCAGATCGTCGCGCTGCCCGATCCGGTCGGAGAGGTCATCGAAGGCCGGCGCTTGCCCAACGGCTTGGATGTGCGCAAGGTCCGCGTTCCGCTGGGCGTGGTTGCGGTCGTCTACGAGGCCCGCCCGAACGTCACGATCGACGCGACAGCACTGTGCCTGAAGTCGGGCAACGCGATCCTCCTGCGCGGATCGTCGACGGCAGCTCATTCCAACGCGGCGCTCGCCCGCATAGCCGCCGAGGCCGCGGTGCAGGCGGGTCTGCCCGAGGGTTCCGTGAGTCTTGTCGCAGGCGGTGGACGTGAGGAGCTCGCCGATCTCGCGACCCAGAACGACACCGTCGATCTGATCATCCCTCGCGGCGGGGAGGGCTTGAAGGCAGCGCTGCAGGACCTCGCAACCGTTCCCGTCATCTACGCCGCGTCCGGCAACTGTCATGTCTACGTCGATGCGAGCGCCGACCTCGATCAAGCCGAGGCGATCGTCCTGAACGCGAAGACACAACGCCCGGGTGTGTGCAACGCAGCCGAGACGCTGCTTGTGCATGAGTCCGTCGCGGCATCCTTCCTGCCGCGCATAGCCGCGACACTGACCGCGGCAGGAGTCGACCTGCGTGTCGACGCGCGCACGCGCGAGATCGTTGCGGATGTGCCGGCTGACAGTGTGTCGTTCGCAAACCGTGCGACGTTCGCGAACGACGCTGCCTTGATGAACGACGCTGCCTTGATGAACGACGCTGCCTTGATGAACGACGCTGCCTTGATGAACGACGCTGCCTTGATGAACGACGCTGCCTCGATGAACAGCACCGCCTCGATGAACGGCGCCGCCTCGGCGCACGGCGCACCCCACCTGGCATTGCAGGAGGCGAGCGATGAGGACTGGGCGAGCGAGTACTTGGCGCTGAGGATGGCGGTCGGGGTGGTGGACTCGACGCAAGAAGCGATCGAGCACATCGGGCGCTACGGGTCCGGTCACTCTGAGGCGATCGTCACGCGCGACACGGCCGCCGCGCGCGCGTTTCAACTGGGGGTAGACGCCGCCTGCATATACGTAAACGCCTCGACACGATTCACCGACGGGGGCGAGTTCGGGATGGGCGCGGAGATTGGCAACTCGACCCAAAAGCTGCACGCGCGCGGACCTATCGGACTGCGAGAGCTATGCACGTCCAAGTACCTGGTGACAGGTGCCGGGCACGTCCGCGGCTGACGTCTCGGTGACGCACGTCGGCATCCTCGGTGGGACGTTCAACCCACCGCACATCGGGCACATCGCGCTGGCGCGACATGCGCGCGCGGAGCTGGGTCTCGAGCAGGTCCTGCTGATGCCGGCGAACGTCGCTCCGAACAAGCCCTTCGACCGAGAGGATCCCGGCCCGGAGCATCGCCTGGCGATGTGTCGTCTGGCGGTCGCCCCCGAGCCGGGCCTGGATACGTCGGCGCTGGAGATCGAACGGGGAGGCGCGTCCTATACGGTGGATACCTTGCAGACCATGCATGACACCCATCCTGGGGCTGAGTTGACGCTGATCGTAGGAGCTGACACTGCGCGCACGCTGCCGGGCTGGCGCGAACCGGCGCGGCTGCTGGGGTTGGCGGAGCTGGCCGTCGCCGAGCGTGACGAGCTGGACTCCGTCGAGGAGTGCGACGAGGGGCTGGACTCTGTCGATGTGCTCGAGGCGCTGTCGGCTCTGGCACTTCAACCGGCCCCGAAAGTGAGGTCACTGCCGATGGACAAGATCGCAGTGTCCTCATCGATGGTCCGCGAGCTGGTTGCCGCGGGCAAGCCGGTCACCCAGCTGGTCGGCGAGGCGGTCGCGCAATACATCGCCGCTCATGGTCTTTACCACGCCGCGTCCGTACCCTTGCACGCTCCTGCATCGCCGGCACTCCCACCTGCACCGGCGCCCGGGATCGGCGGAACGGCATGAATCCCGAGGAGCTCCTCGGCGAGATCGTGCGGTATGCGGCCGATAAGAAGGCAGGCGACCTGGTCGAGCTGGACCTGCGGGAGATATTGGGGTACACCGATTACTTCCTGATCTGCTCCGGCAACACCGAACGCCAGGTGAAAGCGATCCATGACGGCATCCTGGAGGGGTGCAAGCGCGAGCACGGCATACTGCCATGCCGGATAGAGGGGGCAGGCAAGGGCGATTGGATCCTGATGGACTATCTCGACGTGGTCGTGCACATTTTCACGCCGTCCACGCGCGAGTACTACCGCATCGAGCAGCTGTGGGGCGAGGTCCCCGCGCGCGCGGTAGGCGATGCTTAGTGTCATGAGTCATAAATTCGCTGGCGTTTCCCGGCGCCTGAACGCGCCTGACGCCCGCCGGCGTCGGCCATGTGCTGCCGGCACACTCACCGACGCCGTCGAACGTCAGATCACGCCCATCCATCCGGCAAACACTGACCGAATTTATGACTCAGGACACTAGCCAAGCTGGGCTGCGGCAGGCTCGCTCGAGGACTCTCCGCCATGGTTGGGCGGAGACACAGCAGGGGCGTTGATCGCGGGGGCACGCGCTGGTGTGCGTCCGACAGCAGCCAGCGCGACACCCGCGAGCAGGGTGCAGAGCATCATGAACCGCCAGGCGCCGGTGAAGTCCGCCGCGCTGTGCGGGGTCCCGAGCACAGCGATCAGGATCGCGAACCCGAGTGCCGAGCCAAGCTGACGTCCGGTTGTCTGGACCGCGATCCCGGTAGCCAGACGCGCGGGCGGGAGCGTCGCGGCGACGGCGCCCGTGAGCGAAGGGATCACCAGGCCGACGCCGATCCCGCCGATCAACATGCCCGGCAGGAAGTCCGAGCTGTAATTCGGCTGTGAGCCGAGATGCCCGAGCCACCAGAGTCCCCCGAGGGCGAACAGGACCGCGCCGAGCGCGCCAACAAGGCCGACGCCGAAGCGATTGCCCAAACGCGCGCCAGGCACCGCCGTAAGCGCGGCCATCGCCGGTCCCGGCGTGATCATCAGTCCGGCGGTGAGGATCGGCTCGCGCCAGATACCGGTGAGGAACAGGACGCTCGCGAGCAACATCCCGGCGAACCCCGCGAAAAACAGCAGCGACCCGAGCGTAGCCGCGCTGAACGCGCGCACCGCCAGCAGCTCGGGCTCGACGATCGGAGCGGGATGGCGCAGGATCCGACGGACGAGCAATCCGATGAGCGCAGCAGCGAGCACGAGCAGCGTGATGATCCCGGCGCTCGACCAGCCCCAGTCGCCGCCCTGGACGATCGCCACCGTCAACAGCGCCACGCCCGCTGTGAGCATCACCGCACCGAGCAGGTCTGGTCGAGCGGTGTCGGGGTGGCGGATCTCGCGCAGCACGCGTCGGCCGGCGATCAAGCCGGCGATCCCGACGGGGACGTTCACGATGAACACCCACCGCCAGCCGGCCTGGACGAGCAGGCCTCCGAGTGGAGGTCCGGCGGCCGCGGCGATACCGCCGACCGCCGCCCATGCGCCGATCGCGATGTGCCGCTGCCGTGGCGGGAACTCCGGCAGCAGCAGCCCGAGCGAGGCCGGCATCAGCAGCGCAGCGCCGAGACCCTGGATGGCACGAGCGGCGACAAGGAACGGGATCGAGGGCGCCGCGGCACACGCGCCCGAGGCTGCGACGAACAGACTGACGCCCAGCAAAAACGCGCGCCGGCGCCCAAACCCGTCCGACCAGCGGCCCGCAACGATCAGGAATGCGGCAAACACGATCGTGTACGCGTTCAGGATCCACGACAGCGAGCTGAGACTCGAGTCGGGGAAGTCGGAGTGGATTTGGGGGAATGCGATGTTGACGATGAACACGTCGAGCCCGGCCATGAACACGCCCACCACGACGACCATGAGGACCTTCCACTTGCGCTCCATCAGCCGCTCCTTTCGTAACCGACGCTGCGGGCTGCGGCATGACCGCTCGCTTGCTCCCGTCCGGAGGGCCTCCGCCTTATAAGTTGCATCAAAAAACCCACTGGCGGGTCAGCTTACACCAGTGGGTTGTATAAAGCAACTAAGTCGGTGGTATCTTGATCGAGGGATGCTTGGGTCCGATTACAGTGCTCAAAACTGCTCGATCGCTCGTACCCTTGAGCTGGTGGGGGAGCGCTGGACGTTCCTCGTGCTCCGCGACGTGTTCCTGGGGATCCGTCGCTTCGATGAGCTGCAGCGCGATCTGGGCGTCGCACGCAACGTGCTCGCGGCGCGACTGGAGCGGCTCGTCGGCGATGAAATCTTGACGAAGGTCCCCTACAGCGAGCGTCCGCCTCGATACGAATACCGTCTGACCGACAAGGGGCTGGACCTGTGGCCAGTAATCGTCGAGCTGCTGCGCTGGGGCGACCGTTACGCCGCCCCGAAGGGACCACCGATCATCATCCGTCACGCCGGCTGTGGTGGCGATCTCGGTGAGCGGCGGGTGTGCACGCGCTGTGGCGAGCCGCTGGGAGCCCGCGATGTGCGTGCGGAGCCGGGCCCCGGGATGTCGCGCGCCCTGGTCGCCCACGACGTTTGAGCGCGACTCGAACGTCTGCAATGGGTTCTATGGGCAGACACCTACAAGGAGCCCATCATGCGCAGAGTCAGATGCAGTCATCGAATGCGCAGAACGTCTGCCTGTCTGGCCGTGCTCGGCCTTGCCGCTTTCGTCCTGCCCGCCGTCTCATCCGCGGCGCCCACGGTCAAGCTGATAGCTAAAGCGGTCCCGATCCCGGGATTTCCAGGCACGGGCAACATTCTCGGCGCGGGTGCGGCCGTGGAAGCGAAATACACGATCAAAGGCACCGAAGCGACCGGTGGCGTGGTGTCTCAGCTGACGCACGTCAACTTCTATCTTCCGGCCGGTACGAAGCTGCATCCGCAGGGATTTGTGACATGCGCGCAGGCCACGCTTGAAAATATCGGCCCGAGCGGCTGCCCGAAGAAGTCCCAGGCGAGCCCGGTGGGCAGCGCGGGCGTGGTCGATCCGATCGGGGGCGAACTCGTCAAAGAGAACGCTACGCTGCAGGCGTTCTTCGCGCCTGGCAACAACCTGCAGTTCTACGTCAACGCGGCCTCTCCGATCTCCGCTCAGCTGGTCGTCTCCACAGGACATTTCGTCACCGCGAAAGCTCCTTATGGACCGGAGCTCAACGCCGCAGTTCAGCTCGTCCAGTCGGTCCCGGGCGCGCCCCCCGTGTCGACCGAATCGATCAACATCAAGGTCGGAGCCGCTTACAAGAAGGGCAAGAAGACGATCTCTTACGGCACGCTGCCGAGCAAGTGCCCGAAAGGCGGCTTTCCAGTCAAGTCGGAACTCACGTTTGCGACCGGCGAAACCGTGACCACGATGTATAAGGCGCGATGCCCTAAGAAGTAGTTGCAACAGTGGCAGTCGTGGCAGCGGCCGACCGCCGCGGCAGTCACGGTGAACCTTGCGAAGATGGCTGGGTGGGCACTAATCCCTCACCCAGCCGTCTACCGCACGTGAGTGTCAGCACGGTCCTGCGCGACAGCGAGCAGGTGACCCCGCTGGAGTTGTTCTTTGACCTGGTGTTCGTGCTCGCGCTGACGCAGTGCACGACGCTGATCGCACGTACACCGACATGGGAAGGCATGCTGAAGGGTCTGCTCGTCCTCGGCATGCTGTGGTGGTCGTGGGTTGGATACGCGTGGCTGACCAGCGTGGTCGATCCGGAGGAGGGGACCGTGCGGATGGCGATGTTCGCCGCGATGGCCGCGTTCCTGGTCTGTGCCCTGTGTGTGCCCGGTGCGTTCGGGGCGGAGGCGCTGCTGTTTGCGTGTGCGTATGCAGCGGTACGCGCGGCCCACATCGTGCTGTTCATGCTCGCCAGTCGCTACGACGCCGAGCTGCGCCACTCGGTGCTTGGTCTGGCTGGCAGCACCGCGATCGCAGCCGGTCTGCTGTTCGTCGCGGCGTTCACGTCCGGTGGGTTGCAACTCGGGCTGTGGGGACTGGCGCTGGTGCTCGACGCCGGCGGTCCGTACCTGTTCGGCGCTGACGGTTGGAGGCTCGTACCCGGCCATTTTGCCGACCGCCACGGAGCGATCGTGATCATCGCGTTGGGCGAGTCGATCGTAGCGATCGGCGTCGGCGCGAAAGCTGTGATCGACGCGGGCATCGTCACGGCCGCAGTGCTGGGAATCGTGATCGCGGCGGCCTTGTGGTGGGCATACTTCGATGTCACGGCGATCGTCGCAGCAAGGCGTCTGGCGAAAGCGCCGGAAGGGCGTGAGCGCAACGAGATAGCGCGCGACTCCTACTCCTATCTGCATTTTCCGATGGTCGCCGGCATAGCGCTGATCGCCGTTGGCATGAAGCGGACGATCGAGCACGTCGATGACCCGTTGAAGTTGGTCGCGTCAGCCGCCCTGCTGGGCGGCGCGGCGATCTATCTGCTCGCCCACGTCGCGTTTCGGCTGCGCAACATGCACAGTGTCAGCTGGCGACGCATGGTGTGTGCGCTCGTCCTGCTCGCGCTCCTGCCAGCCGGAGCTGCGCTCCCGGCGCTCGTGACGCTCGCGATCCTCGCGGCGGTCCTGTCCGGACTGATCGCATACGAGGCTCTACGCTACGCCGACGTGCGCGATCGAGTGCGTCACCAGCTCGCACATGAGCCTCAGCGGTCGTAGGTGTCTCAGCGGTCGTAGGTGTTGATCGCGCGGACCGACAACCAGGTGAGAATGATGCCGGTGAGGAGGATCACGCCGAGGCAGATCCCGAGCTTGTGCCAGACCCATCCTTCGAGCACGAGTGAGCGCAATCCTTCGATCACATAGCTGACGGGATTGGCTCTCGCGAGCGCCTCCATCAGCGGGGTGAGCAGTTCGAAAGGCACGAAGTTAGGGGTGAGGAAGAGCAGCGGAAAGAAGACGAGGAAGCTCGCGTTCGTGGCTTGGACGTTGCGAGTGTGCAGGGCGACCAACATGCCGATCCCGGCGTAGGCGACGCCCCACATGGCTGCCAGCACGATCAGTATCAGCGCGCCACCGATGCCGCTCCGCATCTCCATGCCAAACGCCAGCGCGACGAGCAGCACGAGCGTTGCGACAGCGAGTCCTCGCACCAGATCGGCTGCAAGACGTCCAAAGATGATCGACGAGCGCCGGATGGGCGAGACGAGCAGCTTGTCGAAATAGCCGAGTTCGATCTCCGTGACGAGCGCGAGGCCCGAGGTGGCGGTGCAAACGGCGAACATCATCGACACCGGGAGTTGGAAGCCCACATATCCCTGGCCATGCAGGAACGGCGTCGTTGAGGGAAACGTCTTCGAGATCTGGCCGATGTTGACTGCCAAGAAGAACAGCGGGATGAACAGCGTGGGAATCGTGGCTGCGGGCAGGCGCACCACTTCGCGCACCGCGCGTCGACCTAGCAACAGGACCTCGGTCATGATGCTTGCGGGCGCTCCCTATCCCGATTCTCATCCTGACCCTCCAGCCGCTTGCCGGTGGCCTGCAGGAAGACGTCGTCGAGCGATGGCCGCGCCACGGAGATCGCGCCGACGCGGATCTGCTCGCCGTCCAGGCGCCGTACGATCTCGGCGATCGAGCCTGGGCCATCCTCGACGTAGAGCGCCAGGGCGTCGCGCTCGGCGACGACTCGCTCCAACCCCGGCAGCTCACCGATGGTGGCCTTCGTCGCGGCGACATCGGCGCCGTCCAACGTGACCGACACGACGTCGTGGCCCAGCTGGGACTTAAGCTGCTCGGGAGTGCCTTCGGAGACGATCTCACCCTCGTCGATGATCGCCAGGCGGTCGCATAGCCGGTCGGCCTCCTCGAGGTACTGAGTGGTGAGGAACACGGTCGTGCCTTCGGAGTTGATGCGCCTCACCTCCTCCCAGATCGTCAGCCGCGAAGCCGGATCGAGACCGGTGGTGGGCTCGTCGAGGAACAGCACTTCGGGGGAATGAACGAGCGCGCTGGCGAGATCGAGCCGGCGCTTCATCCCGCCCGAATAAGTCTTCGTGCGTCGCTCGGCGGCATCGATGAGGCCGACGAGCTCGAGCAGCTCCTGCACGCGTGCCCGTGCGGTGGATCCCGTGATCCCATACAGACCGCACTGCAACTCGAGCAGCTCACGTCCGGTCTGCACCGGGTCGAGGCCGATCTCCTGCAGAGCGACACCGATCCGCCGTCGTACGGCGCCCGGATCGGTGAGCACATCAATCCCGAGGACCCGCGCGCTACCGGCCGTCGGCGGCAGCAGCGTGCAGAGCATGCGCACAGTTGTGGTCTTGCCGGCGCCGTTTGGCCCCAGAAAGCCGAACACTTCACCCTCCGCTACATCGAGGTCGATCTCGCGAACAGCGTCGATCTCACCCTTGAACGTCCGTCGCAGGCCGCGTGCCTGGATTGCGCTTGCAGGGCCGCCGTCCTGTCGCGGATGCATGGCTGAATCGGGTGTGACAGATGTTGAGCTCACAGATCGCTCATCCTATCGACGGTCCGATTCCCACTCGGATTGCGACGGCGCCTTGGGCTTGCTCACCGACCGCAGCTCACGCCCCCGGGCCGGCGACACCCTCCGCCGCTGGTTCGACCGCCTTCACCGAAGGCTGATCGCGCGCGAGGAAGAACTCGGCGCCCTCGATGCTCACGTGTGGGACGACCCTTTCCAGCCAGCGTGGCATCCACCAGTTGATCTTCCCCATCAGGAGCATCGTCGCGGGCACCAGCAGGCAGCGCACGACGGTCGCGTCGAGTACGACCGCGACCGCGAGCCCGACGCCGAACTGCTTGATCGTCGGGTCCCCGTTGAGCACGAAGCTGCCGAACACGAACACCATGATCGCCGCCGCTGCCGTGATCACACGCGCGCTCGTGACCAGACCCGAGACCACCGAGCTGCGGTTGTCCTCGCCCGCATGGACGTGCTCCTCGATCTGGCTGACAAGGAAGACCTCATAGTCCATCGACAGCCCAAACAGAACCGCGAACATGAACAAGGGCACGTAGGAGACGACCGGAACCGGACCGCTGAGCCCGATGACGCCGCTCAGCCAGCCGTACTGAAAGACCGCAGTCAGCACGCCATAGGAGGCCCCGATCGACAGCAGGTTCATGACGGCCGCTTGTGCGGGGATCACGACGGTCCGGAATGCAAGGATCAGCAGCACGAAGCTGAGCGCGATCACCACGAGGATCTGAAGCGGCAGCTTTTCCGAGATCCGCGAGGCGAGATCGACATAGCCAGCGGTACTGCCCCCGATATCGGCGTGCATGTCCGTGCCGTGCTCGGCACTCGGAATCGTGCTCGATCGCAGCCGTTCGACGAGTTCTTCGGTGGCTTTCTCCGCCGGTCCGGTAGTCGCGATCGCGTTGAAATAGGCGGTCGTTCCTGCATCATCGATCTGGATCGGTGTGATCTCGGCGACGCCAGAGGTGGATGAGACGTCCTTTTGCAGCGTCTGCAGGCGTGGGTCATCAGCACGTGGATCGCTCTGGCCGCTGCTTGATGAGCCGGAGCCGCTCGTGCTGCTTGGTGAGCTCGACGAACCGCCCGACGAGCTGGAAGATCCTGATGAGCCCGAGCCGCTCGTGCCGTTCGGTGAGCTCGACGAACCGCCCGACGAGCTTGCCGACTTCTGCGGCTCACTCGAGGATGGCGCCTTCGCCGGCGAGGCGAGCGAGACCGCCACGAGCAGTGGTCCGTTGATGCCCGGCCCAAAGCTTTCCGAGAGAAGGTCATACGCCCGGCGCGCGGTGGTCGACGTGGACAACGCGGCGACATCCTGCTGCCCCAGGTTCAGCGATAGCAGGGGAATGGTCAGCGGCAGGAGAATCGCGAGCGCTGCCAGCCCGGCGATCAGCGGATGCCCGGCAATGCCGTTCGCCCAGCGCGCCCAGAGTCCCTGCTTGGCGTCAGCCTCGGGGTGCAGATCGCGATGGCCCTGACGCACCCGCAACGAGTTGATGTGCGGCCCGGTTATCGCCAGTCCGGCTGGCAGCAGCGTGAGCGCGGCGAGCACGGCGACGACGACCGCGATGCCCGCCATCAGGCCCATCGTCGTGACCAACGGGATGCCCGCCACCGCGAGCGAGACGAGTGCGATCGTGACCGTTCCGCCGGCGAAGAAGACTGTGCCACCGGATGTCGCGGCGGCCCGCGCGATCGACTCCTCCAACGGGAGTCCGTCGTCCAGCCCGCGAAAGTGGCGCGTGACGATGAACAGCGCATAGTCGATCCCGACGCCCAGGCCGATCATCGTGGCCAGTGTCGGCGCTACCGACGGGACGGTGGTGACATGGCCGAGGATGCGGATGATCGCCAGTGAGGCAAGCAGCGCGAGGATCGCGTTGAGGATCGGCAGCAACATCGACACTACTGTCCCGAACGCGAACGTGAGGATCACCATCGCCGCGATGATCCCGATCAGCTCGCTGGACTCGGTAGATGGTTTGGAGACCTTCTGACCCAACTGGCCTCCGGTCTCGACCTCCAACCCGGCAGCCTCAGCCGGATTCGCCGCGTTGATGATCGTCTGCGCTTCTTCTGCGGACAGTTCTCCCGGGCTCACCGACAGCGTCACCGACAGATATCCGGTCGCTTGGTCCTTGCTCAGCGCGGAGGCGCCCTGCGGCGTGAGCGGGTTGACGACGGACGCAACGTTCGGAGCCTTCGCGACGTCGGCGGCCGCTTCGTTGACGGCGCTCGCGTACTTGGAGTCGGTCAGCTTCCCGCTGGAGGCATGCAGGACGATCGGGCTCGTCCCGTTTGCCTGGTCGGGGAACGACTTGGCCAGCGTGTCTGAGGCGCGCTGGCTGTCGGTTCCCGGCAGGGACAAGTTGTCGTTCGTATTTTCACCCAGCTGATGGGACACCGCGACCAGCGCGATCGTCAGCACGAGCCAGAGACCGAGCACCACAACCCGATGCCGTATACAGAACCGCCCCAGTCGGTAAAGCACACCCGTCATTGCCCGCCTGGCTCACTCGGTTCGCGGTTCACGCAAGGCGCATCCTCCCGCGCGCGGGCTTGACTGTCAAGGTTGAGAACTTGCTCAAGGTTGAGGGCTTGCGCCTCGGGCTCCCAGCTCCGCCATGATCGTCTCGATCAAGGTTGAGGGCTTGCGCCTCGGGCCGGCAGCTCCGTCATTACCGTCTCGATCGCATCGGCAGCCGCCGATCGACCTCCCGCCGCGGCATAGGCGCGGCTGACACGCTGGACGCCAGCATGGCATTCGATTGCGGTGCGGACGGCAGCTGCGAGCTGGTCGGGAGTCAGTCGTCGGGGCGAGAGACGAACCCCCGCCTCGGCAACCTGCACTCTGCGCGCCGTGTCGAGTTGGTCTCGTCCGCAGGGCACGACCACGACCGGCACTTCGGCTGCGAGGGCCTTCTGGGTGATGCCCATGCCACCGTGGCAGACCACGCACACCGCCCGCTCCAGGACGGCCTCATGGGGGACGAAGCGCACGACCCTGCTTCCGGATGGCGCCCTGAATGATCGAGGGTCGTGCGCCGCCGTCGTGCCGATCACAGACATGCCGGCCGCAGGCAGCGCTTCCAGTGCGACGTGCAGAAGGCGCTTGTCGCGCTGGCGCTCGGTCGAGCAGGTGACAAGGACCAGCGGATCCCGCAGCTCGGTCAGCCATGCGGGGGCCGGCAGTGGCGGTGACCAATCGATGGCGCCGACCAAGCGCACGTTCGCCGGCCAGTCCGTGCGCGGGTACTCGAACCCCTCGGCGGTCAGCGCCAACAGCAGGGGTGGTCGTTCGAGCAGTTCGCTGTAGCGGTCGAGCGTGGACAGTCCGTGTTGGGCGCGCAGCGCATTGATCGTCGGCATGACCGCTCGGTCGAAGCTGGTATTGAAGGCACGGCCGATGATCGCGTCACGGACTGTGCCGATGAGACCGTCCATGGGAGTCAGTCCCAGCCCGAAGGGCGGGGCGTCGCGAGAGGGCAGCGGCAACAGGTAGGGCGAGTACACAGCCCACGGAAGTCCCGATGCCTCGGCCACCGTCGCGGCTCCCCAGCAGTTGACGTCAACCAAGATGAAGTCGGGGTTGCATCGGTCGATCGCTCGCACGAGGTCGTGCACCTCGCCGCCGGCGCGTTCCGTGAAGGTCTTCAACACCGAGAGGCCAGCTTTGCGCGGCGAGCGCTCACGCCAGTCTTCGATCTGTTTGCGCTCCACGGCGGGGTCGATCGCCCACCCCTCGATGCCCATCTGCGCAAGATGCCCGAGTTCGTCGGCGAGCGTGCACACCGACGTATGGTGGCCGCGCGCGGCGAGCTCGGACATGATCGGCACGATTGGATACAGATGTCCGCGGGCGGGCGAGGTGTATGCGAGTACCCTCATTGCCCCTCCGCGAGCAAACGCTCGATGAGATCGGTGAGGATCACTTGGATCTCGGTTCGCGCGAGCCCGAGGTCGTGTGAGAAGAGCCACCAGGTCTGCACGTCACAGAGGGCGATCAGCGCAGCTCGACGTCGCTCACGAGCCTGCTCGTCCAGGCCGTCGAGCCAGGGGGCGAATGCGTGCTCGACCCAGTCGTAGTGAATCTGGCGCGCCGTCCGCGAGATCATGGCGAGCACGGCGGGACCGTTCTGCCAAGCGCCGATACGCAACGAGCGCTCACCCCAGGCTTCGTAGTGATCGATCAAGTTCTCGACTGCGCCCGTGACATCTCCCGTAGGGGTGCTCCAGCGCTGATCGCGTATCTGCGCGGCGCCACGCAGCAGTGCTTGCAGAAGCAATCCGTCCTTGGAGCCAAAATGGCGCAGCAATGTCTGCTTGGTCACTCCCGCTTTCTTTGACAGCGCCTCGAGTGAGGTCTTCTGCCAACGGTCGCCGTAAAACTCGTCATCGGCCGCGTCGAGCAAAGCGTCTCGGGTGTGCTGTTGGGATTGCTCCCGCGCAACTTTGTTGTAAGGGCGACGGCCGATGGCGGCGATCAAGCCGGTGCAAAGAAGGATCGCATGTGAAACAGCGATCAGTGGGGATCGAGCGATTAGTGAGGATCGGTTTGTCATCGCAAGTGCGCCTGGTGTGAACGTCAATCTTGCAACGCGAGGGCTGCCGGTACGGAGGCGGCGAGATAGCCGGGAATTGCAAGGATCGCGAGGGCGGTGACAGTCATGAGGGCGAGGATGCTGAGCGCAGTCGGCACCGTGATCGAGTAAACGATGGGGAAGTTGACTGTGCTGGCGAGTGCTCGATCGGCCAACTGCTGACCGTAGAGGCCGAAGATGGCCCCGGTCAGACAGCCTACGCCCAGCAGCAACAGGCTCTCGAGCAAAATCGTGTGCCACAGGTCGGCCCGGGGGAACCCCTCCAGCTTCAGCTTGGCCAGACGTGGGCGACGCTGCCAGATCATGGCGCCCATCGCCGCGGCCATCGCGAGCACCGCGACAATCGGAATCAGCGTCGCGATCTGGGTAAGACGTGACAGGGCCTGGCGGCTGAGCGCGCTCTGGCGGGTGGCGTGCTGCTCGGCAGTCTGCACGGCGAGCCCCGAGTTCGGACCCAGCGCGTGTTCGATCTCGCGTACGCCTTGAGCCGGCGGAACGCCGGGAGCGAGCAGGACGCTGTACGCGCTCGCATCCTGACTCCCCCAGGCGCGCGCGTAGTCCGAGGCGTTCATGACGATCGCGCCGGGCGCCCATCCGATGTTGGTGGACAGCGCCGCTACTCGGAACATCCTCGGATCGGGCGTTGGCAGCGTGAGAGCTTGACCGATGTGCAGATGGTGTTCAGAGGCGATCGCTTCTGAGAGCACGAGCCAGCCACCTGCCCGCACCCGTTCTGTTGCCCGGCGCAGGTTGCCTTGCACGAGCTGGCTCGCGGGCAGCAGCGGGTTGGCCTGCGGTGGAGGGGCGAGGACGAGCACACGCCGTTGCCCATAGTCGAGCAGCCCGCCGCGGTACAAGTCGACCGCCTGCACGTCCGCAAGCCGTCTCAGCCTGGCTTGATCCACCGGTGTGAACTGGGTCGTGTTCAACAGGTTGTACGAGCCGGCGGGGGAGACCCATACATCGGTGGAGGCGTTCATATCTCCCGCCGCGCGTTCAAGGCCTTTGAGCAGGTCGCCGTGCGCGCCCTGAATCGCGACGCTGCCGAAGATCGCGATCGCACCCGTCGCCGCGATCGCGACGGCTCGCGCGCCGGCTGTGCTCAGCTCCATCGCCGCTACGTGCGGGACGGCGCCCGTGGTCGTGCGGGCGAGCCGCTTGACTAGAGTCAGCGTCACGTTGAGCGCGAACGGGAGCTCCAGCAACAGAGCTCCGACGAGCAGGACCATTCCCGGGATCGCGGCGTTGGGCGCGGTGAGCAGAATCGCCGTGGCCGCTGCGAGACAGGCAAGGCCGACGAGTGCTGCTCGCCCTCCGGCGCGTGCGGCGCCGGAAGATCCTTCTGGCCGAGCGCTGATCGCCGCGAGCGGATCACGGGAGAGAATGTCACGCAACGGGCTGAGCACTGCCACGATGGCCGCGAGCATCCCCCCTGCAGAGGCGATCGCGATGCTCTGCCAGCTCACCGCGCGCTCTGAGCCGACAGCGAAAGCCAAAGACAGGAATGCAGGGTTGGAGTGAAATAGGTGAATCGAGAGCTCCTCGCCCAGCACCAGCCCCAGTATGCAAGCGAGGAACCCCAGAGCGATGGCGTCAAGGAGCAGCACCGCGATCACCGTCTGAGGGGTATATCCGTCGCGGCGCAGATCGACGATCAGTCGTCGGCGCTGCGGGACAGTGATAAGCACCGCGTTGAATGCGAACAGGAATCCCACGAGCGCGCTTATCACCGAGAACAGCGCGGTCGACTGATTGCTTGCCGCAGCGGCCTTTGCGAACAGCTTTTCTTCGTAGTCGACCGTCTCGACGTTCAGGCGATCACCGGCGAGTGCTTGCAGCGCGGATCGCACCTCGCGTTCAGAGCCGGCGGCGGGCTGCACAAGGATGCGACTCACGCGAGCGCTCAGCCCGGTCAGTTCCTGTGCAAAGGACAGGGGTGCGATCGCGACCGCGCTCGCGACCAACGGCCCGATCTGCTGTTCGTGGAGTTGAGCGTAAAGCGGGGCTTGGACCGTGCGTCCGGCGAGCTGCAAGGTGACTTCCTGGCCAAACTTCTTTACGCCGATCCTCTGCGAGAGTGGAGCGGGCAGCACGACTGCGCCGATTCCCCCGAATGGTGTGAGCGCAGTGTGACGCACAAGCGAGCCGCCGAGCTCGGCCAGGCTCGAATCGGCGCCGATCAGCTCGACCGACGCGCTGCCCTTCGGGCCGATGGCGTTGGCGCCGGCTTCCAGCAACGGCGCCGCGACGCGCACACCGTGGATTTTACGTACAAGCGCCAGCGTGCTTTCGGGGAAGCCGTGCGGGTCACGCGCCAGGAGCTGCAGTGTCGCATTACCTGCGATCCCGCGCGAGAGCTGAGCCACCGAGCTTTGCAGGCTCGAACTCGAGACCTGCGAAGCGAACAGCAGCGCGACCCCAGCGGCGATTCCCACAATCGCGAAGCACTCCTGCAAGAACCGCGCGCGCAAGCGCACGCGGTAGAGATGCAGGGCGTTGAGCGGTTTCACAGTTTCCCCTCGTCAACGGTCATGGCGAGCCGCCCGTTCGCCCGCTTGCTCTTGTCCTCCGCCTGCTTGAGCATTTGCCGTGCCAGCTGCCCATCCGTCCGTGCCATCGACTGACTGGGCGACTACTCGATCGGTCTCGTAATCCGAGAGCTTGCCGTCGCGTAGAGCGAGCACGCGGTCGGCATAGAGGGCCGCCATCGGATCATGGCTGACGAGCACGCTCGCAATCTGCCGTTCGCGGCACAGTCCCTGCAACAGCTCGAGCACTTCGCGACCGCGCTGAGTGTCGAGGCTTCCCGTCGGCTCATCCGCGAGCAACAGCCGGGGACCGGTCGAGAGCGCCCTGGCGATCATCACGCGCTGGCGCTCACCCATTGAGAGCGTCTCGGCGCGATGCTGCAGACGCTCGCCCAATCCGAGTCGTTCGAGCAACGGTGCGATCTCGCGCTGGGCATCGCGCCAGCGTTTCGTCTTGAGCAGCTTCAGCACCGCGTTGTCGATGGCGCTGACACCCGGCAGCAGGTCGAAGTTCTGGCGGATGAAGCCCAGTTCGGAGAGCCTGAAGTGCGAGGCCTCGCGCTCTGAGAGCTGAGAGACGTCGCGCTCGCCGATCGTGATCGTGCCGGCCGTGGGTTTCAGCAGCATCGCGATCATCAGCAGCAGCGTCGTCTTACCCGAGCCGCTCGGTCCATACAGAGCGACCGTTTCACCGGGCGCGACCTGCAACGACACGCCATCCACCGCACGCACCGGCTCCCCGCCGATCGCCGGGTAGTGCTTCACGAGGTTACGCAGCTCAAGCACTAGATCTCCTCAGGTCTGCGCCGCGAGCGACCGACAGAGTCCTAGTCGTAGTCGTCGTCGTAGTGATTGTCGTCGTGGTCGTCGTCAGTCAGTCAATCAGTCCGACACTCTGCCGCTCACGTGAACGGTGATAGCGTCGTTTGACTTTTGGATCGTGCCACTGAAGCTGAGTCCCGATCCGTGGGCATGCGCATAGCTCCCCGTCCCACGGCTGATCGACATCGAGCCGGAGAAGCTGGCCATCGTGCTGCCTCTGAGATAGCCACCCGATCCTTTGCCCGAGATCGAGCCTGCGCTCGGATAGATGTTGACTTCGGCCGTCACGCTGCTGGTCGAGGCGATGGTCAGATGCACGTAGATCGTGCCCGTGATCGTGCCCGATGCTGAGCCTTGCTCGTTGAGCGTGAAGCCGTGTTTGCTCGTCAGATGCAGATGGCCGGTCTCGTCCAGCGAGATCGTTCTCGCCGCGAGCGCGGACGGGGTCGCCGTGGCCTGCGTCTGCCCTGCGGTCGCGGAACGCTCGCCGGAGCTGAGAGGCGCGAGTGCCATCAACGCACCGAACGACAGTGCTCCCGCCAGTATGCCATTCCTGAGTCTGGACGATCTGCTCATTGTGGACACGGGGCCACGGCGGCGGCACTGCCGCCGGAGCCGTCGGCGTAGGTGAATTCGGCGGCGAACGGAAAGCCGCCCGCCGGACAGCTGGATGGTACGAGGACTGTGTTGGCGCCGTGCGCCTCGTGTCGCCTGCTCGCGCCGATCGTAAGCGAGAAGCTGACGATCGACGCGTCGGGCTCCAACGGCAGCGTGGGGATCGGGGGGATGGACATCACCAGCTCTTCTCCGTAGGGAGCCTTATCCGGGAGCACTTCCCCGATGAAGACCACCCGTTCGTCGAGCGGCGTGTAGCCCTGGCCGAGGATCTCAAACGTCGGCTGAAGATTCTGGGGTGGGCCGAGGAATGCCCATAGCGTGACGTCCTCGGTGATGGTCTGGGATCCCGCATGCGTCTCGGCGAGCGCGTGTCCGCTGCCGATCGCCGATTGTGCTGGGCAGCCGCTCGGACCCCGAGCTCGCAGGCGGGTCGCGTTGCAGCTGCGCAAATGTGGGATGTCGAGGCTCAACCCGGCGGGGAACTGCAGGACCGACTTGCGAACTGGGGAAGGCACACCGAATTCACCCCCCGCATACCGAATGGTGAAGGTGAGAGCCGCCTTTGCGCCAAGCTCGTCCGGTGAGAGGGAGGGCGTAATGACGGCAGAGGTCACGGCCTGTGCCGGTGTGACCAGAGCAGCGCATACGGTCAGAGCGGCCAGGATCGCGCCGGCAGCTCGTGCGGCAAGCGTGGCGCCGATACTGGATATATCCACCCGTCTGGGTCTCATATGATGTCCAGTATGGCGCGCTTGTGGTTCAGCATGCGCAACCACGACTGGCATTCGAGCACGACATCGCCAAGAGGTGCCGCGCTGCCTGCGTCCGGCTACTTGCGTGGGCATGGGATCGTTGGGTTGACGGTGAGCGAGGTGTCGTCCGCGAAGTTGACCGTCGCCTTGATCTGAAAGCCGCTTCGGGGACAGGTCTTGGGGATTACCAGGCCTCTGACGTGGAACAGCGTCTTCTTGCCATCGACCGTCTTGTAGTAGGCGACGTTCGTGGAGCCGAACGTCAGAAATGCGCTTTCCACCGAGGCGTCGGAGGCTTCTGGGAGGGTGGGGATCGGCGGGACGTCGATGCTGAAGCCGAGCCCATAGGGCTTGGGCGCGTGGAATTCTTTCGCCACCAGGACGAGTTCGAAGGCGGCCGGCGTGAACGCTTGGACGTAGGCCAGCACCGTCAGGTGCCCGTTTTCGGAAGGGCCGAAGAAGAAGTCGAGCGTGTAAGGCTCACGGATGATTTCTTTGGCGAGTTCGATCAGACCGGTACCGCCGCCAAAACCTACGCGGGAGTCGGCCGGACAGCCGCTGGGACCGCTTGCTTCCAGCTTCGCGGCTGTGCAAGTGCCGGCGCCACGCGTGTCGATTTCCAGGCCGGCGGGCAGATAGGCCGTGACGTTGGTGATCGGCGACGGCGGGCTTGCTGTGGTCGAAACGAACTTTCCCCTGACCGAAACGTTGGTCGGGGCTCCCAGCTTGTCGGGACTGAAGCTCGCTTGGACCATCAACGTCTCCGCGCCCCAAGCGATAGCGACGATAATCAGGCACAAGCAGGTCAGGATCGCTGCGAGAAGAATCGGGATCTTTGGTTTCATT
Organism: uncultured Solirubrobacterales bacterium; assembly: GCA_963705245.1. Classification (GTDB taxonomy): domain Bacteria; phylum Actinomycetota; class Thermoleophilia; order Solirubrobacterales; family Solirubrobacteraceae; genus Palsa-744. Next base: position 1,957,319 of record OY970062.1, read on the forward strand.
TTTTTCTCTCCCTGGCGTGACCGCGTCCATGACGCCTTCCGATGACCCATGCTTGAAATGAAACGCTCTTCAAGCTTTCATATTACCGACAGTAACATTAATTGGGAGGGTCCGTCAAGCCCCTGCCACCCGTCCTTGATGAAGTCGTCTGACCGGGCGGCATCCAGACGCGCGTCCGTGGGGCTGCCCACAGTCCCATCCAGAGCGTCATGCTGCCTCTAAATGTCGTCGTTCACGTTCTGTTCTTCGACAGTTGTCTCGTCGAGCGTCGTGACGACAATCGCCGCTCGCGGGAGATCAGACAGCGCCGCTCCCAGCTCGGATGAGACGAACGTCACGTCACCCGGTGCCAGCAATGCCGACCAGTCCGGATCCTCGTCATCACCGCTGTCGTCGTTGTCGCTGCCGCCACGGCTGTCGCTCTCGCCACGGCTGCTGCTGCTGCTGCCGCCGCTGTTCCCGCCGCCGTCGAGCCGGTCCGCGGGTCGACCCGCAACACGGCGAGCCATCTCGACTGCCACCGACGGCGACTTATCATCCTCGCCACCCAAGAGAGTTCGCACATTGCCAAGTCGATCGGCGTTACCCCGGACGATCGCGACCGGTGGAGGGTGCGAACGAGCTGCGGCCTCGGCATCAGTTGTCGTCTTCTCGGGCCGAGACAGATCCACTGCAGCCGGCTCTGCGACAAGCACGAGCGTGGCTTCCTCGGCCGCGCCGGCGCGCAGAGCTCCGTGCAGCACCGAGCGATCGACGATTGTCGTGGGCAGACCGTCGACTCCGGTCGCGGCGGCGACCTGCCCGAGGCGCTCGCGCGCAGCTTTGGGTGCAAACGGCGCCGATTCAGGCACGACCAGCACCGGGTGAACCACGCCGCCGTCCGCTCGGGCGATCCGCACGGCAATCGACAGCGCTCCCCGGGCCAGCTCGGGATCGCCGACGCCGACCACGACGCGCGTGCCCATGGGCCGCGGGCCGTGCTCATCAGAAGATATGCGGTCACTTGCGTGGGTGGCGGTGAGCGTCGATGCGAGCACGCTTACGAGAATCACGACAAGCACCGCGTTGACGACCGAGCTGTCGAACAGGCCGAGCTGGAAGCCGATCACCGTCGCCGCGAGCGTCGCCGCTGCTTGCGCGGAGCTCAGTGAGAACAGCAGCGTCGCTTGGGGCCGCGAAAAGTCCAGCAGCCGCGCCGACAGCAACGCAGCCAGCGCCTTGCCGCCGAGGCATGCCACGATGAACAATCCGGCGAGCTCCAGCGTCTCTCCCTTGACCATCACCGCGGGGTCGAGGATCAACCCCACCGAGACGAGAAACACAGGGATGAACACCGCCCCGCCAAAGAACTCGATGCGATCCATCAGCTGACCCTCGTTGGGTACGAGCCGGTTGAGGGCCAGACCGGCAAAGAACGCCCCGACGATGCCCTCGATGCCAAACAGCTCCGCGACCGTCGCAGCGGAAAGGAAAGCCGTGATCGCCACGATGTAACGCACCGAGCGCTCGACGCCCAGCAGCCGGAACGCCCAGCCGGCGAGCAGTGGCAGCACGAGCAGGCTGAAGCTGATCAGCACGATCAGTCCGATCCCGAGCTGGACCGCGATTTCGATACCCGAGCGGCCACCGCCGACCGAGCCCGCGACGCCTGCCAGAACAACCAGCGCGAGCGTGTCGGTCAGCACGGTCGATCCCACGGCGGTCGCGACCGCCGGATCTGATCCGAGGCCCGCCCCACGCACGGTTGGATAGGTGATCAGTGTATGTGAGGCGAGCAGCGAGCCGAGCAGGATCGCGGCCTCGGTTTCCCATCCCAGCGCGAGGCCGACGAGCGTGCCAAGCACCATCGGAAACGCGAACGTGAGCAGCCCGAACACGATCGTCGAGCGCTGGTATCTGCGCAGCAGGTTGAGGTCGAGCTCCACGCCGGCGACGAACATCAGATAGAGCAGCCCGAGCTGACCCAGATCCGGCAAGGTGGCGTTGCCCGACCCGATCAAGCCCAGACCGTGCGGACCGATCACATATCCGCCGAGCAGCAGGCCGATGATCCCCGGGACACCCGCGCGCTTGAACAGGACCGGTCCGAGCAGCAACGTCGCAAACACGATCAGGAACTCCCACGGGGCGCCCTTCGGCGAGGAGATGTCCACGAGCGCAGCCATCGCTACGTGCACCTGCGCCAGCGCCGGCATCATTCGTCGGTCCTCAATACGGGTACTTCTTCGGCGCGGCCATCCTGCAGGTCGGTGTGCAGCCATTCCCGTCCCAGGCCTTCGATCGTGCCGTCGACGCTCAACGCGCGCATCGCCGAATCGACCGCTTCCAGGTTTTCCGACCCCTTGGGCAGAGCCGCTGCAAGCACGTCTTCGCTGGGCAATTGCGCGGCGACCGCGTAGGTGTGTGGCGATTCGCGCGCGTAAGCGAGCGCGACGGGGAGATCCAGCATCACCGCATTCGCCCGGCCGACGCGCAGCGCGAGCAGCACTTCACGCTGATGGTTCAGGATCTGCGCGGGGGTGGACGGTTCGATCGATTCTTCCAGCGCACTCACCAGCGTCGTCCCGACCTCCACGGCGAAGTGCAGGCCCTGGGCGGAATGCACGTCGGGAACTTCGGTGCCGGGGCGCACGAGTATCGATGGCGGCGCGCTCAAATACGACGTCGAGAAGTCCACGTGTTCAGAGCGTTCCTTGGTGACCGTGATGTCCGACAATGCCAAGTCGGCGCCGCCCAGGTATCCCGCGGTCAGTCGCCTGAACGGCACTTCGATCGCCTTCACCTTGGCCAGTCCAAACCGTGCCGCCAGAGCCCGCGCGAGCCCGTACTCGAACCCTCCCGTGGGATGCTCTACGGTCCCCGACCAGAACCCAGGGTCCGGAACCTGGGCTGTGGCGACCGTGAGCGTGTCGGGTGTGCGCGGCGTGAACTTTCCTGCTGCACCCAGCCCGCCGGCTCCGCTGCAGGCGCTCAGCCAGGCCGCCAGAAAGAGCAAGCCGACTCCAAGGATCGCTCGTCGTAGAAGAGCTGCGCTGTGCACGCGTCGAGACTCTATCCCGCGGGTAACATGCTGCACCCGCTCTTGCCGTCTGCCGTTGGCCTGTCCCACCGGGCGTGGCTGGCTCGGAGATGATCCAGCCGTCAGCCCACCGATGCGCTCGACGCTCCGCGCGGATTCCTAAACCTAGAGGACACCTGCTCCTGACTGCGTAGGCCGCGGGTGGTTGTTGAGGCAGATGGGCGCAGCGTGCAGTGGTCGTTGATGCATGTTCGCTTGAGCCGGTCCGCCGAGATGGACTGGATCAGCCCGGCGATCCAGCACATGGGACAGCCGCGAAGCGCGAGCATGGCGGGGGGCGCGAGCAGGAGTGCGACGGGACCAGCGCTTGGGGTCAGTCCGAGCGCCAAGCCGATCAGTCCGAAACCGATCGCTCCACGAACGAGATGGCCGGCGAGTGAGGTGCTGGCGGGAGCGCTTTGGTCATGGTCAGACATTCTCGGCGCCTCCGTGGCTGGTCGTGTTGTTTGGTGTCATGAGTGCTGAGCGGAGTGCTTCGCGTCCGCGGTGCAGGCGTGACTTCATTGCGGCACGACTGAGTCCCAGCGCGTGAGCGGTCGCCGCTCCCGATAGACCTTGGACGTCGCGCAGCACGAGGACGGCACGTTGCTCGGAGGGGAGCCCCGCGATCGAGTCGACGATTCGCTGCATCTCCAGGCGGGCGAGGGTGGCGTCTTCGGCGGAGGGCTCGGCCGTAGCGGTGGAAATCGGTTTATGGAGAGTGACCCGTGATCTGCGGATGCACTCGTTGCGCACGATTTGGAACATCCACGATGCCAGCGCCGCGGTGGCCCTGAGCGTACCGATCTTGCGGTACAGCACGATCAGAGCCTCCTGCGCCGCGTCCTCCGCGTCCTCGGGTGTCGAGCAGAGCGTGCGAGCAAAGCGCTGCACATGTGCGTGGGAGCGCTCGAGAAGCACCGCGATGGCACGGGGGTCGCCCTGCTTTGCCGCGCTGACGACTTGCTCGCCGGGCCAGGGCGCTGTACGCGTATCAGTCACGAGAGCGTGCTCTTGCTCTGGTGAAGAAGAACAGGCAGCCGCAGACAATGGCTGCGGCTGCGACGAGAGAGATGATGATCATGGCGGCGTCCCTTCTGGTTTAGGTAAGCGTCCTGTTCTGACTAATTCTTGGGGCACGGCATTTTGTAAGAGGCTTCCGCGGTCGCGCCGCCGAAGAAGCTCAATTCGACCTTCACCGGCCATCCGCCCTTCGCGCACTTCTTTGGCACCGTTACGTAGGAGATCGTCTGCCTACCCTGCTTATAAGCGGCGCCGATTCTGACGGTGCCCTTCAGGATCGCCGCGTCGAGCGCTCCGGGCACTGTTTCGATCAGCGGGATTGCGCCGATGAACTCCACACTGAACGGCGGGGAAGAGTTGACGAACCGACCCGCAGCGAGGACTTCGAGTGAGACCGGCGTGGAGCCATCCAGGAATAGCTCCAAGCCTCCGCCGGGGGCAAAGAACGGTTGCACCGAGGCCGTCTCCTGCACGCGTTCGGAACCGAAGCTCACGACGCCGACCCCGACACCCTTTGGGCCTGCAATCGACTTCTTCGGGCATGATTCGGGTCCGCTGTCTTCGATCACGGTCGACGCACAGGAGGCGAACCCCTGTGGGTGCAGCTTTGCACCGGCCGGCGCAAAGTATCTGATCCCGATAAGCGGCGGCGGAAAGCCGCCGTATTCGGTCCCCGAGATGTTGCCTTCGACCTGGATCACGGCGCCGGCGCCGAGGATGTCGCCGGTACCGGGGAAGCCCGGGATCGGCAGAGCCGTCGTTTTGAACGTGAATGTGGGCGCCGCCGAAGCCGGGGCTGCCTGGCCGAGGACCGCCAGACCGATCACAGCCAGACCGACGAAGATTCTGCGTACGGAGATTCTGCGTAGATAGACAGCGATAGTCACGATGAGCCTCTCGTTCTGCTCGACGGAGTGTCGACGCGTAGATAAGAGGCGTGCCGCCGCGAAAAGGATTCTTCTCAAAACGGTCAGGGGTTGCCGGCTCCGTTCTGAAGCTCTGCACATGGCGGCGCAGGCCCCGCAGTATGTGATGTGCTCGATCGAGCATCGCAACTGGACGCGCCTGCGGCGGCCGCATGCGCGGTCTCCCCGTGGCGGCGCGTGCGCCGCCACGGGACAGTCCGATGAGGGATCGCGGGTAAGGTGAGGCAATGGATTACCGCCTGCTCGGCCGCACCGGAGTTCAGGTCAGCCCGCTGTGTCTCGGCGCGATGATGTTCGGCGCCTGGGGGAACGCCGATCACGAGGACTCGATCCGAATCATCCACGCGGCGCTCGAGGCGGGGATCAACTTCATCGACACAGCCGACGTCTACTCGGCCGGCGAGTCAGAGGAGATCGTCGGCAAGGCCCTGGCCGGGCGACGCGAGGACGTGGTGCTTGCGACCAAGTTTCACGGGACGATGGGCGAGGATGTCAACCGGCGCGGCAACTCCCGACGCTGGATAATTCAGGAGGTCGAGAGTTCGCTCACCCGTCTGAAAACCGACTGGATCGACCTCTACCAGGTCCACCGTCCCGAGGCCGACACCAACATTGATGAGACCCTCGGGGCACTGTCAGATCTGGTTCACCAGGGCAAGATCCGCTATATCGGCTCCTCGACCTTTCCCGCCTCGTGGGTCGTCGAGGCCCAATGGGCCGCACGCGACCGTGCTCTTGAGCGCTTCGTCTGCGAGCAGCCGCCATACTCCCTGTTGGTGCGCGGTGTGGAGGCCGATTTGCTGCCGACCGCGCAACGCCACGGGATGGGCGTGATCCCGTGGAGCCCTCTCGCGGGAGGCTGGCTCTCGGGCGGCTGGCGCAAGGGACAGGGACCGCCCTCCTCGACGCGCGCGCGGCGACTGCCCGCCCGCTATGACCTCTCGCTGCCTGAGAATCAGCGCAAGCTCGACGCGGCCGATGCATTGGCGAACCTCGCCGAGGAGGCGGGCGTGTCGCTGATCCATCTGGCGATCGCCTTCGCGATCCGCCATCCGGCGGTGACTGCGGCGATCATCGGGCCGCGCACGATGGAGCAGCTGGAGTCCCAGCTCGGGGCAAGCGAGGTCGAGCTCTCGGCGGACGTGCTCGACCGTATCGACGAGATCGTCCCGCCTGGTAGCAACGTCAACCCAGCCGACGGCGGCTGGCAGAACCCGGCACTGGAGCCCGCCGCGCGACGTCGCTGAGATTGCCAATGGCCTTCGCTCCACCGGCCCGTCACAGGCTCTTGATCATTGCGGTAGACCTATCTGGGCAAGAGCCGTCCGAAGAACGGCTGGAGAAACGACGAACGACGGTCTCGTTCAGTTCAGGCGCCAGCAGGTCCGCGGCGCCCGCCTCAGCCAGTGCATGATGGACGAGGCGTGACCCGGGGATCACCGCGAAGTCATGTCCTTGCCTCCTGCAGACGGCGCCACGGGATGTGATCGCCGTGATCCCGGTTGCATCGATCGCGTCGAGCTGACGAAGGTCGAGCGTGAGGGTCGTGACGCCTTCTTGGCACAGGCACTCGATCTCCTCATCGAGCTCGGGCGCCGAGCGGTGGTTCAACCTGCCTGTCAGGATCAGCTTGTGCCTCCAGACCGGCGCGCTCGCGAGCGTCAGATGCGGCCCAAGGTGGGGCACCTCTGACAGGCTCATCTCATGGTTCGTCGTTGACAATGTCAGATGACGTTTCATATCTAATACAGCTCCTTTTCAACAGATCTTTGAACTGATCGGCGAACTGCCCTGGACCGGGTGATCCAGGACCGAGGCAGAGAGAGACCGGGAGGAGCTAGTCCGGTCGCTCTGGGATCAGAACGAAGAACGACGTGCGCCACGATGGCTGCGCAAGGCGCAACCGCCGCACCGCGCTGGGCGTCGCTTGGATGAGAGCGCCCACGAGCGTGAGGGATGCCGAGGAGGAGGCGGCGCCCGAACCGCCTCCCGCGGCCGATCCGCCGCCTGATCCGCCCGGCCCAGGTCCGGGGATGGGGGCGGAGGGATGGTTCTCGACCGCGGAACGACCGTCCTGGCTGTCTGCAGGCTCGTCTGTCGCGATCGCCGCTGCCGACGATGAGCCGGCAGCGGCGATGAGGGTGACCGTGACCGGCGAACCGGCCGATATGTCCAACCAACCACTGACGTAGCCCACTGTCATCGATGCGCCGATCGCGGCGAGCTCGCAGCTCGCCTGCTCGACGCGGCGTGCAGAAATCGTTTGCGGCCACCACGCGAGAGAGGACTGGCTCTGCACGGGCGCCGCCAAGATTGCAGACGGGGCGCCGGCGCCGGGGGCGGTAGCAGTCGTCACGGCAGCTGAGACCCAGGGCGCGACTTCTTCCGCCCGCGAGTCTTCCCTCGTCCCCTGCGAGTCACGCCCTTCGGAGTCCGCTTCAGGGGCCACTTGGCCGGCGGTCTGTTCGGCGGTCTTTTTTTCGGCCGTGGGAGGGGCTTCTTCCGTTACGGTCGGCGCCTGCTTCGTGGGAGGGGCTTCGTCAGGGGTGGGTGGCGCTTGTTCGGCCGTTGGTGGTGATTGTTCGGCGGGGGGAGGTGCCTGTTCGACCGGTGAAGGGGTTGCTTCAGCCGGGGGTGGTCCTTGTTCGGTGGCTGGTGGCGCTTGTTCGATCGTTGGAGGGGCTTGTTCAGCCGGGGGAGGGGGTGCTTCGGTGGTGGGTGGCGCTTGTTCGGCGGGGGGAGGTGCCTGTTCGACCGGTGGAGGGGTTGCTTCAGCCGGGGGTGATCCCTGTTCGGTGGCTGGTGGCGCTTGTTCGGCGGTTGAAGGGCGTTCTTCAGCGGCGGGTGGTGCCGTCACCGTTTCGCCTATTGGCGTTTCCGTGGCGCCTTCGGGCGCGTTCGTCCCTTGCGCTTGGGCGCCGGCGGCGAAGAGGAGCGCCGCGAACACGAGCAGGACAGCCAGCCAAAGAGCGAGACGGCCTCTGAAGAGGACCGGCGTCGAAGGGCTCTTGACCAGCTCGATCATGTTCGCTTCCCTAAACATACGAGCTCTTGGCTCCAGGTCGTGATTCCGGTGGCTCCCGATCGTCATTCCAGCGCTAAGCTCGTAGGAGATGATGACATCACAGAGGGAGTCCGTGCGCCGCGTGTCTGACCGACGCGTCCGCCTTGGACTCGGAGTCCGAGCGAGCTGGATCGAGTCGGGGAACCGAGGCTCGTGCTCGTCCTGACGCGGAAGCCCAGACAGAGCATCATGATCGGCGACGACATCGAGATCACGGTGCTGTCGAGCGACGGTGCAAAGGTGCGCCTTGGCATCCAGGCGCCCTCGAAGGTGTCGGTTCACCGAACGGAGATCTATCTCGAGATCCAGTCCCAAGGCCGAGACAGCGCTGATTCAGAGCGGCACGATCTACCGCGCGCGCGCCGAAGGCAGGCCAGACAAGGCTAGACAGGAATGGAGCGGCCGGGTTGGTCCGGGTGCTCGGTGAGGATGGCCGGCGGCCTGCGCATTTGCGTGGGTTGCTGGGTTTGATCCCGGCCGAGCCACATACGGAGGTCGCCGACCATGGTGGAGGATCGCAGGGGAGTCGTAGTCGGGTTGGACGTGCACGCGTGTGGACTAGCGACGTAGCTCTGCTTGCAGCCGGGTTGCGAGCCGGACGGAGGCATCGATCTCGACTTGGCGGATCGAGACGCTCTCGACGCTGAGCCCGAATGGAACACCGACGCGCCGGCAGAACGCGATCAGCTCGAGGGCAGTAGCGACGGCTTGCTCGTAGGACGCGTCGAGCGTGTCATCCGCGTGGCGCAGCTCGTTCTCGATCCAGCGCGGCACATCGACTCCGAGCCACTGAACGAACTCCAGTGTCTTCACCGAGCCGCAGACCGAGAACGTGAAGACGATCGGCGCCGGCTTGATGTCGCGAGCGGCGCACCCGTAGTGATAGTCGGAGACCAAGTCCTTCGCGGCATTGACGTCATAGACGATCTGGGTGACAAAGAACGAGCAACCTGCAGCCTGCTTTTTCAGCAGACGGAGGTGCTCCCCGCGCCCGCGCGCGTGCCGCTCTGGGATCGCGACACCTCCGAGGAGGAGATCCGGACGCACCTCGCTCCTGAGTTCGTAGGCCCGCAGCAGAGAGGTTGCGACCACCTTCTCACGAGAGGACGCACCGACGAACACCGACAGCGCCTGCGTTGGCGCTTGTTCACTGAGCCACGAGCGAAAACGTTGCTCAGGGTACTTGCTGACAGCACGGTACACGATGGCGGGCACTTCCAAGCCGACGAGATCGCGAGCAAGGTAGTCGGCCGGGTCCATCGTGGGTAGGAACGGAAAGGGGCGTTCCTCGGGATTGCGGTCGCTCTCGTCATCAATGTCGTAGAGGACGAGACCGTCGATGCCCACGGGGCGCAGTCGCTCAAGCGTCTTCGCGGCGATCTGACCGGCTTGCTCCGGTTCGGTCGTCAGGCGCGGTGGCGTCAGCGCGAAGAGCAAGAACTCACCAGTCCCCTCGGCAATGCGCCGCTGCAGCTCCACGCGCCGAAGCGTAGCTAAACGCCTACGCCCGGCGACTGGGCGTCGGCGGTTGTGAGGTTCCGCTAGCGACGGCGCCACGCGCTAACCTGGCGCCGTGGACCCAATCAGACTGCATCGACGGTGGGCAAGGATGGCAGGCCGCGGCAAGCCCCACCAGAAGATCGTCGTCGCATGCGCACGCGAGCTCGCCGGGTTCGTGTGGGCGATCGCCACCGAGCAGCCACTACGGACTCGCTGAAACAACACGATCGTGCTCGAGCGTGGGGTGGCGGGCGCTCCCTCCCAGAAGGAGAACCCTCGCTTCACCTATGCGGCGCCGGCTCACCGGCGACCCGCGACGCTAGACCGAGGCAGCTCCCGACGGATACCAGTCATGCGGCACCAACCCGCGAATGTCAGTCTGATCCACCGTCGCTGCCCCGGGACGCCCGCCACCCCACACCCGAGACACACAGCGCCAATCCGCGCAGAGCCTTGACTTTTTGCTCCATGTCAGATGACTGGAGCCGAGCCGACTTTCAATTGAAAGTCTAGGCACGGGTAAGGGACATTCCCAATTGCGCGGACACGATCGTGGGGCGAGACTGTGCCCATGTTCGAGACGATCACCGATTTCCGCGCAACCACCCGCGGCGCAGTCGATGTCAAGCGCTGAGAGCGGGCGCGAGCAGCGCCCCCGCCGCCCCCGGCTCGTCCGCACACGGCGCGGGCGCCTGATTGGCGGCGTGTGCAGCGGGCTGGGGGCTCACTTCGATGTCGATCCGATCCTGTTTCGGATCATGTTCGTGGGACTCGCTGTCTTCTCCGGGGTGGGAATCGCGCTGTACCTCGCGATCTTGTTGTTGGTGGCGGAGGAGGGGGCGAGCCGGGCGCCGATCCGGCTTAGCCGCTCGTCCTGGCTGAGCGTGCTCGGCGTCGTCGTGTTGGTCGTGGCGGGGGGGATCGCCCTCCAGGCAGCCGGCCACACGGGACACCGCGGCGCGTGGGGATTCGGTGTGGGGATTGGGTCGCTCGTGCTGGCGGGGAGCATCGCCGCGCTGGTTTGGTTGCGGCTGCGCCGGCCCGCCGAGGAGGGGCACGCGAGCGCCGATCGCCGGTTGTTTGGCTGTCTCGCGCTCGTGGCGACCATCGCCGTCTGGTCGGTTCTGTTCGCGATGGCGGGCGCGTGGCTTGCGGGCATCGATGGACGCTTTGCCGCGTGGGTGGTGGTAGCGATCGGCGCGGCGCTCGTGCTGAGCGCGTTCACGGGCCGGGCTCGCCAGTTGGTGCTACCGGCTGTGGTGTTTGCGGTGTCGGTGGCGGTGATCGCTGCGGCGCACGTCGACCTGCACGGCGGTGTGGGCGAACGCACCTATCGCCCGCACCTCCTGAGCGAAGTGCATCACGACTACCGGCTTGGAGCGGGCCGCCTGGAAGTCGATCTGCGTGAGGTCGCGTTCCCACCGGGCGACACCTATCTGCACGTCCGGCTGGGCATGGGGGAGCTCGTCGTCCTGGTGCCCCGCGGCGTTTGCGTCGCCACCAGCGCGCAGATCGGCGGCGGTTATGCCGGGGCGCTCGAACAGAGATCTGGAGGCCTCGATGTGGACTGGTCAGAACGTCCTTCGCCCCCGCTGCACACGCCGCGCTTGGTGCTGAACGGGGACGTCGGGCTCGGCGCGCTGTTCGTAGCCCATCACCCGATTGAACGTGGCTGGGACGGCGGGGGTGGCTGGTTCGGCACTCACTCCCACGCAGGTGAGCTCGGCACCAACGAAGCCTGTGATTTCCCGGCGGGGGCGACTCGCTGATGCGCTCGCCGAACGTCACCGTCCTGCTGACGGGCGTCGCCGTCTTTGCGCTGGGCGTGCTGCTCGTCCTCGACGCGGATGGCACGATCGACCTCCGTTTTGCCTACATGGCCCCCGTGCTCGTCGGCGGGCTGGGGGCGATCCTGCTCGCCAGCGGCCTGGTCGGACGTGGCCGGGGTCGCGGCTGAGATCATGAGCGGCGATGTCCTCTCACCTGACGCATCGGCCGCACGGCGGTATGAGAATCGCGATCGGCGCGGGCCTGGTGGCCGTGAGCGGCCTGCTGTTCGTGCGCGCGGCGGGGCCCTGGCCGGGAGACGCGATCGTCTGGCCGGCTGCTGTCGCCGCGCTGGGTGCGCTCTTGCTTTGGCGGGCGTCCGGCGCCCCGTCCGCCCGCCGTCGCGGCTGGGCTGCCCATCGCCCGCCCGAGACCTCGCCTGCTGCACCCTTGCGGGAGCCCTCCGCGCGGGTGCGTGCGCTCGGCCGGCCCGAGGTGAGCCGCGGTGGGCTCGGCGTCACTCTCGTGCTCGCCGGTGGATTTGCGTTTCTGTGGGCGAACGGCGCGTTGCGGCCGGCGGGCGAAACGGTGCTCGCGGGCCTCGCGGTGCTGATCGCGCTCGCTTTGATCTTTGCCCCCTCCTGGCGTCGTCTGGCGCGCAACCTCGCGGTCGAGCGGACCGAGCGGATTCGCTCCCAGGAGCGCGCCGACGTCGGGGCGCACCTGCACGACTCGGTGCTGCAGACGCTGGCGCTGATCCAGCGCGGCGCTGATGACCCGCAGCGGGTGGCGGCACTTGCCCGCCGGCAGGAGCGCGAGCTGCGCGGCTGGCTGGCCGGAGGGGACTCGAGCGAGCGCGGCGAGCGGCTGGCCGGCGCCTTGGAGACGGCCGCCGCCGAAGTGGAGGCTGTGGCGGGCGGCACGGTCGAGGTCGTGGCCGTCGGTGACTGCTCGCTGGACGAGCCCGCCGGCGCCGTCCTCGGCGCCGCTCGCGAGGCGATGCTCAACGCCGCCAAGTTCGCCGGGCAGGCGCCGGCGTCCGTGTACGCCGAGCTCTCCGACGAGCGCATCAAGGTGTTCGTCCGCGATCGTGGCGCCGGCTTTGACCCGGCGGTGGTACCGCCGGGCAGACGCGGCGTGCGCGAGTCGATCATCGGACGAATGCGTCGTGCCGGCGGTGGCGCGACGGTGCGTGCTCTGCCTGGCGGGGGTACAGAGGTCGAGATCGCGATCGATCGCGGGGATCGGCGGTGAGGGCGAGCGTGGAGCCAGTCGCAGGTCGGGGCCGGCGATCGCTCGGGGATCGGCTGTGAGCGACGCATCGGGATCGGCCGCACGGGTGGTGATCGTCGACGATCACGACCTGTTCCGCGCCGGGGTGCGCGCGAGCCTCGGCCCGCGGGTCGAGGTCGTGGCCGAGAGCGGCGACCTGGAGGGCGCCGTGTGCGTGATCGAGGAGCTGGAGCCCGACGTCGTCCTGCTTGACGTCCACATGCCGGGGGGCGGTGGGGCGGAGGTGATCCGGCGTGTTGGCGAGAGCCGCCCGGCCGTTCGCTTTCTCGCGCTGTCGGTCAGCGACGCCGCCGAGGACGTGATCGCGCTGATCCGTGCGGGTGCGCGCGGCTACGTGACCAAGACGATCTCCGGTTCCGAGCTCACTGGCGCGGTGTGCCGCGTGCGCGACGGCGACGCCGTTTTCTCCCCGCGCCTGGCGGGCTTTGTGCTCGACGCCTTCGCCGGTGAGATCCCGGCCGCGCAGGTCGACCCGGAGCTCGATCTGCTCACGCCGCGCGAGCGCGAGGTGCTCCAGCACATCGCGCGCGGATACATGTACAAGGAGATCGCCGCCCAGCTCGGCATCTCGGCGAAGACCGTCGAGGCGCACGTCTCCGCGGTTCTGCGCAAGCTCCAGCTCTCGAGCCGCCACGAGCTGACCCGCTGGGCGGTGCACCGGCGGCTGATCGAGGAGTAGGCCGTGATCAGACGGTTTACGAGGCTCGCCCTGGCCCACCCGCGGCGCGTGCTCGCCGGGGCTGGTGTGCTGTTCGTGATCGCGGCCGCGCTGGGCACGCCCGTGGCTGGGATGCTCGGCAGCTCGGCGCAGGACTTCGAGGATCCCGCTTCCCAGTATGAACGCACGAACGCCGCGATTCAGGCCGCGACCAAGCAGAACCCGTACTACAACGTGGCCGCCCTGCTGCAGAGCAGTCGCGACATCGGGACCGACACGGCGGCTCAGGGTGCAGTCAGAGCGCTCGTCGCACTGCTCTCGAGACAGCACGGGTTCCAGCGCGTCCTCGCCTACGGGGAGGCGAGAGCCGCTTCGCCCGCGCCCGCACTGCTTTCGCGCGACGGTCACGAAACGGTCGTGCTCGCGGCTTATGCCACCACGACCGACGCGACCACGGCGATCGCGCGTGTCCGCGTCGCCCTCTCCAGAGCGCCCGCAAACGCCAAGCTGACGGGGACGACGGTGCGCTTCGGCGGCTACGCGCGCACCAACCAAGAACTCAACGAACGCACGACCAGCGACCTCGAGCGCGCCGAGCTGCTCGCCTTTCCGCTTCTGCTGCTGTTGTCGTTCTGGTTCTTCCGCGGTTTGGTCGCGGCGCTTCTGCCACTGCTGGTCGGCGGCTTTGCGATCGTGCTCGCGTTTCTGGGGCTGCGACTGATCGACCAGTTCACGCCGATCTCGGTGTTCTCGCTGAACCTCGTCAGCGGCATGGGCCTTGGTCTGGGGATCGACTACAGCCTGTTCGTGCTCTACCGCTACCGCGAGGAGCTCGCGCATGGCGCCGGCGCTCACGAGGCGATCGAACGAACGCTGCGGACGGTCGGCCGCACGGTGCTGTTCAGCTGCCTGACGGTCGCGGCGGCGATGATGAGCCTGCTCGTGTTCCCGATCCGCTTCCTTTCATCGATGGGGATCGGCGGAGCGCTCGTCGTGTTGTGCGGCGGTGCGGTGTCGCTGCTCGTCCTGCCCGCCATGCTGATCGTCCTGGGGCCACGCATCGACGCGCTCTCCCCAGCATGGCTCAAGCGCCGGGCGGCGCGCACGGCGAGGGCGCCCGCAGACGGCGGCTGGTGGAGACTGGCTCACGGCGTGGTGCGCCGGCCCGCTCCCGTCGCGCTGATCAGCGCACTCGTCCTGCTCGCGGCGGCGATCCCCGCGCTGCACCTGCAGTTCACCTCCCCCGGCGCGAACCTGCTGCCTGCCAGCTCGGAAAGCCGCCAGGTCGAAACGGCGCTCGCCCGGAGCTTCTCGGCCAACACTGGGGAAGCAACCGAAATCGTCTTCAAGGGCCCACACTCCTCGGCTCAGCGCCTCGCGACGGCGGCAGCCGGTGTCGCGGGCCGGCTGGGGAGCGTCTCGGCCCCGGCCTACCTTGGCCATGGCAGCTGGGAGATCGTGCTGCTGCCCCACGGCTCTCCGTACTCGCACGTCCAGCAGCAGCTGCTCGGCAGGCTGCGCACGCTCGCACACCCTTACGCTGCGCTGGTGGGCGGCGCGAGCGCGTTCTTCGCCGACCAGAAGTCAGCGATCGCCTCGCGCATCCCGCTCGCGCTGCTGATCCTGCTGTCGCTCACCGCGGGCTTCCTGTTCGTGATGACCGGCTCGGTGACGATCCCAATCAAGGCGATCGCGATGAACGTGCTGAGCGTGAGCGCCGCCGTCGGGCTGCAGGTGCTGATCTTTCAGGACGGCCACCTGTCCGGTCCGCTCGGGTTCACACCGATCGGCGGGTTGGAAGAGTCGAGCCTCGTGCTGATGCTCGTGGTCGCGTTCGCGCTGGCGACCGACTACGAGGTGTTCGTGATCGCCCGCATCAAGGAGGCCCACGACCACGGTTTGCCCGACCGCGAGGCGATCGCGCTCGGGATCGAGCGGACCGGGCGGATCGTCACCGCCGCCGCGCTGCTCTTCTGCGTGGCGATCGGCGCCCTGACCACCTCAGCTCTGTTCTTCACCAAACAGCTCGGCCTCGGCGCTGCGCTTGCGGTCGCGGTCGACGCGAGCATCGTCAGAGCGCTCTTGGTGCCCTCGCTGATGGCGCTGATGGGCAAGTGGAACTGGTGGGCGCCAAGACCGCTGCGACGCCTCCACGACCGCATCGGGCTGCAAGAGGCCCCAGCCGGGGCGGAGCTCCAGCAGCCGCGCCGCTCTCCCCAGCCTGACAGCTAGCGGAACGGAGATGCAGGTAACCGACGGGGTGCTCTCAGGCACCGTGACTCGCTGCTTCGATGAGACCGCGTTCACCCTATATTAGTACATACATGCACGTATGTATGGTAGCATCCTTGCGACCAGGCGATGTCCACAGCCTCACCTCAGCACTCCAACCCTCTCTCTGCGCGTCGCGACGGACGCGCAGACATCTCGGCCGTCCGGTGGGGGCGCGAGGTTCCAGACGCAATTCGCTCTCTTGGCGCCCTTGCGAATACCGATTACGCCGATATCGTCACCGCGCCGATTAACGAGACGCCAGAACCCGAGCAGTTGATCCACGCGGCGTTGAAGGGTGTGCCGCGTGGTCTGCTCTTCTTCATCCCATTTGTTCAGCGTGTCTTTCTCGGCCTTCGCCTGAAGCTGCGGCCTTCCCCGGATCGCCTGCTCGGGTGGAAGATCGCCGATCGCGGCGAGAACTGGATGAGGATTGAGGCTGCCTCGTGGTTCTTGACCGGCCACGTGGTTATGCACTTCGATGAGGGCCAACTGTCCTTCGCGTCGTTCATCCGTTACGACCGACGGATCGCGGCGTTCGTTTGGCCCCCGATATCCCTCATCCACCGTCAAGTGGCGCTCGCCCTGGTGCGCAGCGCGATACGAGCGCAGTGATCAAGACACTGCATCGTCACATGTATGAAGGACAAGCGAGACTCGTGATCGCGGGTGCACTGCCGCCACGTGCGCTGGTGGCGGAGTGGGCGGCCATATACGAGGGCTAGCTGGCGGCAAACTGGGAGCGCGCCAGACGCGAAGAGCCGCTGGAGCCGATCGGGGCGTTGGCGACCAAAAAAATGGGCGAAACTGCTCTGTGCGCAAACCAAACGCGTATGGTGGCGCCAGCCGTCGGGATCGACTCATCCGAATAGGAGCACCTGCGTCACTGCCGCTACTGTGAAGTGATGGCCCCTCGGGCACCCAAATAGACGCGCGTGGCGCGAGCCTTGTCCTCGCCCAGGTGGGAGCGGAATCCTCTGCCCTTGCCGATCCCGGCTTCTGAGTTCGAGCAGGACACCTTCGTCCCGTGGCTTGGCTTCAAGCCCACCGTGCGCGTGCCCGCACACGAAGCCCGGCTCATCGAAATACTGCAAGCGGCCAACAATTACGCGCTGTTCATGGACACGAGCGTCGTCGGTCGCCGGATCGACTATCCGCTCATTGATGAGCTTTTGCGCTGCAGGGCACCCGTCCCGGTGCGAAGGCGCAGTGGCCGGCTCCGCGGGGTAGCGCGCGCCTTCCACGAGCAGGTCGCGCCGCCGTCTGACGCGGCGTCGTCCAGCGCCAGGTGCAGTCCTGTCCAGCGCCAGGCAGTGCGACGCTCGCCGCGTGCGAGCGGGCCGAACTACTGTCTGGGTCGCGTACGGCGCCGGCTTCGAACCCAAAGCGCAACCCGCGACCGCGTGCGATTCAACATATTATAGTAAATTCCATTATACTGACGTACGGCTTGTTTCCCCGCATCCGTAATTGCCATGTAATGCACCAGCGAAACAGGAGGCATGATGAGGAAAACATTCGTATTGGCCTTCGCGACGACGGCTCTCTGCTCGCTTGCGATTTCTGCAGGCCCCGCATTCGGTCACGAATTCGATGGCGAAACGTCGTCTCCTACGACCACCAAAACCGCGCAGATCATTCAGCTCGGTTCGAACTGGGTGGAATGCGACGAACTCGAAACGACGGCCTCTCCAGCGTCGGGCCTGTCGTCGCGACTCAAAATAAAATGGGAAAAATTCACGGGCTGCAGTTATAACTACGGTCTCGCGGGGCATCCGGTAATCGAAATCCATAAAAAATGTTCGGTGGAGCTAACAAGTACGAATCTCGCCGAAGTTTTCACAAACGAATTCGACGAAGGACGTGCAAAGCCCGAATGCATATTTCAAATCGTAACTGCCAAATGTAAAATAGTAATCAGTGAACCAACGGCATTTCTGCCTGAATTCGAATGGAGGAACACGGACCTGACTTCTGGCCATTTCGAAAGCCTGCTGATATTCAGGCTCGAAAAACTGTCATACACCATCACCGAAGCAGAAGGCGCAGGATGCGGATCCAGCGGGACGAATGGGGAATACGACGGCTCGATGCCGATCAAAGGCGTGATCGTCAAATAACACTCGAACTGGGTGCGCGACGGAGGGCGCGAGCGCGAGGCATCCGTGCCTCGCGCTCGCGCGTTACTGGTCTACGACCCCGCGGTACCTACGAGCAGAGTGGGCGCGTCGCGTGGCCCCAAGCGCTCGAGCGCGGACACGCCGTCTTCGTGCTGCGGCGAGAAGCTACGCGGCGGCATCGCCCTGCAGCGCACCCGTCCCGGCGCGAAGGCACAGTGGCTGCTGATCAAGCGCCGTGACGAGTACGCGCGACCCGAGTTCGAGCACGCCACGATCATTGACCGCGTAACCAGCGGTATCGAGCGCCGCGCCCGCGAAGGACGCTGGCCGAACGGACGTATCCCCTCGAAGCCGTCGCTGACGAACTCGGCCGCGTCGTCGACATGGGCGACACCGACCAGGCAAAGGCGCTGCTACGAATCCTCATCGCCGACCTGCGCGTCAACAGCCGGACGGAAATCCTGCCCATCTACCGCGTCGGCGCACCCGTGGTTTGCGCACAGACAAGTTCAGTGGAGCTAGTCGGGCTCGAACCGACGACCTTCTGGCTGCCAGCCAGACGCTCTCCCAGCTGAGCTATAGCCCCAAGCTCAAGACATCGTATAACGCTTGAACTCAAAGCGGGATGGCGAACGACTGTTGCACGCCTGTCGCGATGCAGTCTTCTTTCTCGAGCACGGAGCGTCGCGTCGCCGGACTATCCCGCAAAAGGGCTCACCCCCGAGGAATGAACTCCGGGACGTCGAGATCCTCACCGGGCTCGTCCCTGCGGCGCGGCGTCCCTGATCCAGGGCCGGCCTGGTCCAGGCGCGCGGTCATGCTTCCATGGGCAAGGCGCACATCGCGTAGCAGGCGCTCGGCGTTGGTGCGCAGCGATGAGGAGAGCTCGCGCAGGTTGCGCGAGACCTCGGTTCCCTCGCGTACGACATCGTGTGAGACGGCATGGGCCTCGCTGACGATCTCGCGGGCCTCGGCGCGGGCGATCGTGCGGATCTCCTGAGCTCGCTTGTGCGCCTGCGCCTGGCGCCCGGAGAGCTCCTCGCCGGCGGTGGCGCTCAGTTGTTCTGCTTGCGCGCGCGCGTTGCTGAGGATTGCGTCCGCCTGTGCGCGAGCATCGTCAAGGATGCCTCCCGCCTCATCGCGCAGCCCGGCGAGGGTTTGCTCGGACTCTGCCTGCGCGTCTGCAAGGAGCTGGGTTGCCTGTGCTCGGGCTTCGCTGTGCACCTCGCCGACATTTGCGAGCGCATCGTTCCTCGCGGCCTCCGCCTGTGCGCGGGCTGTCTGGAGGATCTCAAGCGCTTCGTCCTCGGCCGCCTGGACACGGTGCTCGGCGGCGCGGTCGGCCTCGGCGATGCGCTCGTGGACGCGCGTCTCCGCCTGCTCGCGCAGTTGCGCGGCGGCCCGTTCGGCTGCGGCGATGATGCTCGCGACGTGTCCCGAGGTTGCGCCCGGGACATCGGACTGCGACTCCATGTTCGCATCGTAAACCTGCGTGCATTCCACAGCTGCCACAGGGTGCGATGCGTGGGCCGAGTCGCACGTCATCGGGCTTGCATGCGTGGCCGAGTCGCACGTCATCAGGTCTGCATACGTGGCAGAGTCGCACGTCGTCAGGGCTTGCGAGATCGCGTCGCAGTCCAAACCATGTGTGGCAGGAAGAGTTGGAAATATGTCCTTGCGGACAAGCCAGGAATAGACCATTATCGAGTGATGGATAAGGGTTTGACTCCCAAGGACATCGTCATCGTCGCGTACGCCGACATGCAGAGCCTGGATCTGACAGGCCCGCTGGAGGTGTTCACGGGGGCTCACCAGTTGATCGCTGCCAGCGAGCGCAACGAGCGGGGCCGGGGCTATCGCAATGAGCGGGGCTATCGCATCACTGTCGCCAGCCTCGACGGCGCGGAACTGATTACGTCGAGCGGTCTGAAGATCGTTCCCGGGGCGAGCCTTGTCGACGCGTCCGAGAGGATCGACACGCTGATCGTCCCCGGCGGCGTCGGATCGAGCGAGGCGAGCAGGGACGAAGCGCTGCTCGATTGGATTAAGCGGGCCGCGCCGAGCACGCGCCGCGTGGCGTCGGTGTGCACTGGGGCATTCGTGCTCGCGGCTGCTGGTCTGCTGGATGGGCGTCGGGCGACCACGCACTGGGCGGCGGCAGCGGAGCTTGCCAAGCGATATCCCGCGGTGGAGGTCGATCCCGAGCCGATCTACCTGCGCGATGGTCCGGTGTGGACCTCGGCCGGGGTGACCGCGGGCATGGATCTGGCGCTTGCGCTGGTCGAGGAGGATCTCGACCGCGAGGCGGCGCTGACGATCGCGCGTCATCTCGTGCTGTTCCTGCGCCGGCCCGGCAATCAGTCGCAGTTCAGCGCGACTCTTGCCGCCCAGCAGCCCGGGCGCGAGCCGCTTCGTGAGGTCCAGCGATATGTCGTGGAGAACGTCTCGGGGAATCTGTCGGTGGAGACGCTGGCCGAGCGCGCGCACATGAGCCCGCGCAACTTCGCGCGCGCGTTTGCAGCCGAGACAGGGATCACGCCGGGGCGCTACGTCGAGCGAGTGCGCGTGGAGGCTGCCCGCCGCGCGCTGGAGGACACCTCGGAGCCGATCGCGACAGTCGCGGCGGCCTGCGGGTTCGGTACCTCGGAGACGATGCGACGAGCGTTTCTGCGCGCCCTTGGCGTCGCCCCCGCCGAGTATCGCCGTCGCTATCACCCGGCCGGCACAGTCGCGGCCTGACCCGAAAGGAAGCTGACGATGGACATTGCGATATTGCTGTACGACCGCCTTACCGCGCTGGATGCGATCGGTCCATACGAGGTGCTGAGTCGACTGCCGGGCGCGAGCGCAAAGTTCGTCGCGGTCGAGCCAGGTCCCGTCAAGACGGACAACGGGATGCTCACGCTCGTGGCAGAGGGCTCGCTGGGAGAAGCGGGCGAGCCGGACATCGTGCTGGTGCCGGGGGGCCCCGGGGAGGTCGCGGCCCGCGCCGGCGGACCGGCCCTTGAGTGGTTGCGCAGAGTGCACGAGACGAGCACTTGGACCACGTCGGTGTGCACGGGCTCGCTGATTCTCGCCGCGGCTGGGCTGCTCGAAGGCACACGCGCGACGAGCCACTGGCTCGCACTCGAGCAGCTGCGCGAGCTGGGCGCGGAACCCGTGTCCGAGCGAGTGGTGTTCGACGGAAAGATCGTCACGGCCGCGGGGGTGTCGGCGGGGATCGACATGGCGCTTGCGCTGGCCGCAGCGATCGCGGGCAAGGAGGTGGCGCAAGCGATCCAGCTGGGCATCGAGTACGACCCGCAACCGCCGTTTGACGCGGGCTCGCCGGAGAAGGCGCCCGCGGCGATCGTCGATGCGGTGCGCGCGCATTCGCGCTTCACCTCCTGAACGGCCGCACAAGCATCACTCGGACTCGGCGCGTTCGTGTTCAATGCGGCGCTGACGTAAGATTGAGCCTATGTCTGAGAACCCGTTTGCAACCAGCACCTCCTCAAAGCCAAGTGCGCTGAGCGTCTTCGAGCCGCGCGCGGCCGACCGGGAAGCCAGCTCGACGTTCCTGCTCGGCCAGGTGATGTTCCTCGTAGCGGTCGCGCTCGCCTTCTTCGCGGCCGGCTCCTACATCGGGCGCGATCTGAGCTACGGCACGGGGCTGATCTGCGAGATCGGTGCGTTGGGAATGTTGATTGTGCAGATGTTCGTCCCGCGCCTGCGGGAAGGCTCGACCGGGATGACCTGGATGTTCGCGCTGGCGCTGCTGCTCGGGCTCGGGTTGGGGCCGGTGATCAACCAGTATGCGACGGTCGATCAGAGCGCGATCTACCAGGCCGCGGGCGGCACGGCGCTGACGGTCGGCGTGATGGGCTCCTACGGCTTTGCCACCTCGCGCGACCTGATCCGCTGGATGCGCCCGCTGTTCTTCGCGCTGCTCGGCGTGTTCGCGCTTGCGATCGTGTTGATCCTGATCGGCTCGGGCGAAAGCTTCCTGTTGAACCTCGCGATCTACGTGATCGTGAGCGCCTATCTGGCGATCTACTTCCAGATCATCCGCCGCAAGGCGACCGAGCGCGACGTGATCTGGATCGCCACCGGCGTGTTCATCAACGTGATCAACATCTTCCTCACGTTGCTGCGGATCTTCGGCGGCCGCTGAGCGCCTCCTCGCCGCGGCCGCCGCTCCGCTCCACGACAGCGATTGACCCCAGTAGGAGGGGTTCGCGCGGCATCTCGCGCCGGGGGCGTTTGGGTGCTCGTCGGAAGATTCCGTCCTAACCTGCCCGATAACCTGCGAGGCAATGGTCGAACACCGCTACGACCCCCAGGAGATCGAGCCCCGCTGGCAGGCCTTGTGGGCGAGGGAGCGCACCTGGGAGGTCGCCAACGACAGCGCCGCTGACGGGCGTCGTGACGACGCTGAGGCGGGCGGACGTGCAGCCAGCTCATATGTGCTGGAGATGCTCCCGTACCCGAGCGGCGAGCCGCATATCGGCCACCTGAAGGTGTACTCGGTCGGCGACGCGATCGCCCATTACCACCGTCGTCTCGGCCGTCGTGTGCTGCACCCGATGGGCTATGACTCGTTCGGACTGCCGGCCGAGAATCATGCGATCAAGACGGGAGTGCATCCACGGGCCTCGACGGATGCCTCGATCGCCTCCTTCCAACGCCAGTTTCGCGAGTGGGGGATCTCGATCGATTGGTCGCGCGAGCTGGCCACGCACGAACCCAGCTACTACCGCTGGACGCAATGGATATTTCTGCAGTTGTTCGACGCAGGTCTCGCCTATCGCAAGGAGGCGGCGGTCAAGTGGTGTCCGAAAGACCAGACGGTGCTCGCCAACGAGCAGGTTGACGCCGACGGGCACTGCGAGCGCTGCGGCGCGACCGTGGAAGTCAGGCAACTGGAACAGTGGTTCCTGCGTATCACCGACTACGCCGAGCGGCTATTGGGCGATCTGGGCGAGATCGAGTGGCCCGAGCACGTCAAGACCATGCAGCGCAACTGGATCGGGCGCTCGGAGGGTGCGGAGGTCACGTTCCGCTGCGATGAGCTGCAGATCGACTATCCGGTCTTCACCACTCGCCCGGATACGTTGTTCGGCGCGACGTTTTTCGTGATGGCGCCCGAGCATCCGGATGTGCTGCGTCTCGTCGCGGGAACCGAGCGCGAGCGCGAAGTGCGCGAGTACGTCAGCCACGCGATCACCGAGTCTGGGCAGGAGCGCGGTAACGCCGAGAAGCCAAAGACGGGCGTGTCGCTGGGACGTACTGTCACCAACCCGGTGAACGGCGAGCAGATCCCGATGTATGTGGCTGACTACGTGCTGATGGAGTACGGAACGGGCGCGATCATGGCTGTGCCGGGACACGACGAGCGCGACTACGGGTTCGCGCGCGCGTTTGACCTGCCGATCAGGCGCGTTATCGAAGGCCCCGCCACCCCGCCGCCGGAGGGCGCGGACGGGCAGGCGGGAGAAGGTGAGCTCCCCTATCTGGGGGACGGACCGCTGGTCAACTCCCATCCCGACTTTGACGGGATGGGAAACCGCGAGGCGCTGAGCGCGATCGTCCAGTGGCTGGACCGCAAGGGCAACGGTCACGCGTCGGTCAACTACCGGCTGCGCGACTGGCTGATATCTCGCCAGCGCTACTGGGGGTGCCCGATCCCGATCGTCTACTGCGAGCGCTGTGGAGCGGTGCCCGTGCCGGTCGATCAGCTGCCTGTCGAGCTGCCGGAGATCGAGGATTACGCTCCCCGGGGGCGCTCGCCGTTGGCTGGTGCCGAGGAATGGGTGCAGACTCGCTGTCCGGAGTGCGGCGATGAGGATGCCCGCCGGGAGACGGACACGATGGACACGTTCGTGGACTCGTCGTGGTACTTCCTGCGCTACTGCGACGCGTCCAACGACCGCGCGGCTTGGGATCCGGCTGTGCTCGGAGAGTGGATGCCCGTAGACCAGTACATCGGCGGGGTCGAGCACGCGATCTTGCACCTGATGTATGCGCGATTTTTCACCAAGGCGCTCGCCGATCTCGGCCACCTTGACTTCCAAGAGCCGTTCAAGGCGCTGTTCACCCAGGGCATGATCACGAAGGACGGCGCGAAGATGAGCAAGTCCAGGGGCAACGTCGTCTCGCCCGCCGCGATCGTCGAGCGCTACGGAGCAGATACGGCCCGGTGTTACATCCTGTTCATCGGCTCGCCCGACCAGGACGCGGACTGGTCCGACGAGGGGATGGAGGGAGTTCATCGCTTTCTGAGCCGACTGTGGCGCTTGGCGGCCGAGACGGCGGCTGCCGATCAGGCTGAGGGAGGGAAGGCCGCGCCGCATGCGGCGCGGCCGGAGGGGTCGCATGCGACCCCTCCCCGGGCTGCACATGTGCAGCCCGGCCGGTCGGCGCATGCGCCGACCGGAACAACATCAGCTTTTCAAGAGCATGCGGATCAGCCCTTCGCGGCACATGTGCAGCCCGGAACAGCATCGGCTTCTCAGGAGCATGCGGATCCGCCCTTCACGGCGCATATGACCGGCACGGGGACAGGCCCATCGGGAGACGATCTCGAGCTCCTGCGGAAGGCTCACTGGGCGATCGACAAGGTGTCGGGCGACCTGCGTCGGTTCGCGTTCAACACGGCGATCGCGGCAGTGATGGAGCTGCTTAACGAGTGCTCGCGTGTGCGCGAGGCCACGAGCGTGGCGACTCAGACGTTCGCGCTCTCCACGGCCGCCTCGCTGCTGTTCCCCTTTGCCCCGCATGTCAGCGCGGATGTGTACGAGCGGCTGACAGGGGAGCGGGTGTGGGAGCAGCCCTGGCCGCAGGCCGATCGAGGAATGCTCGAGCGGGACACGTATGAGCTGGTATGTCAGGTGAACGGGAAGCTGCGGGACCGTGTGCAGGTGGCGTCCGACGCGAGTCCGGACGAGCTCAAGGAGCTGTGCAGGGGAGCACCGAATGTGCGCGCGCACGTGGACGGCAAGCAGGTCGTCAAGGAGATAGTCGTGCCAGGCAAGCTCGTGAACCTCGTGGTGCGCTAGTGGCAGACCTGAAGCCCGTGTATTTGATTCACGGCGACGATCACGGAGCGGTGGCCGAGCGGCGTGCCGGGTTGCGCGCTCTGGCCGAGCGCGATGGCGGCGCCGATAGCGTCGAGGCGCTGGAGGGCGAGTCGGCGACACCCGCGGGCGTCGCTGGCGCCCTGGCCGCGATGACGCTCGCGATCGGACGGCGGGTGATCCTCGTGGACGGGGTCGAGCGCTGGAAGCAGGCCGAGGTCGAACAGCAGCTGGTGCCCGCGCTGGAGGCGATGCCACCAGATACGACCGTGGCGCTGTTCGCGCGCGAGGAGGGCCGCACGAAAGCTCCTGCGGCCGTCCACGAGGCGATCAAGCGGGCGGGAGGACAGGTCGTCGCCCAAGGGACGGTCAAGCCGTGGGAGTTGCCCAAGTGGACTCGCGCTCAGGCGGCTGGCATGGGAATCGAGCTCGACATGGCTGCGGCCACCGCGCTTGTCGGTCAGGTGGGTGAGCGCCAGCAGCGGCTGCTGCGCGAGTTGGAGAAGCTTGCGCTGGAACTCGACTCGCCCGGCAAGGTGAGCGTCGAAGCCATCGAAGATCGCGCTGCTCGCTCAGCGCAGTACCGCGCGTTTACGCTCGCCGACGCGCTCGTCGGGGGAGACGAGCGCGAGGCGACACGCTCCTATATGCGCTTGCGCGGACAGGGCGAGCGGTTGGCGGGACTGACATATCTGATGGCTTCGCGTATGCGCGAAGCGCTCGCCATAGCGCTGCGTCTGCAAGCGGGCGAGTCCACCGCAGAGGTCAGGCGAGGTCTGCGGATGCCACCAAGAGCTGCCGAGCGGTTCGTCAAGGATGTCGCTCAGACCGAGCCCGAGCGATTGCGAGCGGCGCTCGGGATGCTCGCGGATCTCGAGATCGACACACGCGGAGGCTCGCCGATGCCAGAGGCTCGTTCGCGGATGTCAGGTCTGGACGAAGAGACGCTTGCGTTGCGCGCGATCGAACAGATCTCTGCGCCGGCCTAGCGGTTGCTCGAGACGGTTGCCTCTTGAGAGCGGTGGTTGTCTGAAGATTTCCTGAGACGGCGGTGGCCTAAGACGAGCCACTTGCGCGCAGACGGGCCGCGCGGTTCTTGCGAGGCAGTTGCGGGAGACGGCGGCGCGGGTTCTTACGAGGCGCTTGCGCGCAGACGGGCGGCGCGGCTCTTGCGGTGTGCGCCCGTGTTCCGGTGCATCGCACCGCGCTTTACAGCCTTGTCGATCGTGCTCATCAGCTCACGATGGGTGTTCGTCGCAGCCTCCTGCTCGCCGCTTGCAACCTCGGACTCCAGACGACGAAAGTACGTCTTGATTGTCGATGTGTACAGGCGGTTCTCCAGACGCTCGCGCTCGGAGCGCAGGATCCGCTTCTTCTGTGAGTGGATGTTGGCCATAGCTTGAAGGCTGCGCATGCGTGCAAAAACGACATGTGCAGCGGGCCGTACTATAGCGGCCTTGCCCGACTCCGGAGACCCACCCGCCGCCGCGGAGCCGCCGACCCCGGTGGGGTCACGGGATCCCCAGCCGATCTCAGATACGCGGGCAGTCGAGCGTGAAGTCGCCCGCGACGATTCGCCTTCCCCGCTGGAGTCCCCGATCGAGGACATCAGGCACGTCGCGAGCGCGCAGCTCGAAGGAGCCGGTGGTCGCGTGGTTGAGGAGGACGGCGAGTATGAGCTCGCCCAGTCGGCGACCAGCCCCGGCGTGGCGCGCAACACCGCGATCTTCTCGATCGGCACCGGCATCTCGCGCGTCGCGGGTCTCGCGCGTGAAATCGTGGCCGCGAGCTACTTCGGCACGGGCGCCCCCGCATCGGCTTTCACGATCGCCTACCTGGTGCCGAACCTCGTCGCCAACCTGTTTGCGAACGCCGCTCTGTCGGCCGCGTTCGTCCCGGTATTCACCGATCTGCTGCAGACGGGCCGCAAGAAAGAGGCGCTCCGCCTGGCCTCGACGCTGTTCTGGATCCTGCTGATCGGGTTGGGCGCGGTTTCGGCTTTCTTCATCCTTGCGGCTGGGCTGATCATGCCGCTGTTCGCCGGTCCGACGTTCAACAGCGTTGACGTGCAACTGCTCGTCGGTCTCTCCCAAGTGCTCTTCCCGGTGATCATGCTGCTGGGGCTGACCGGGCTGATGGTGGGGATATTGCAGTCCTATGACCACTTCACGATCCAGGCGATCGCCCCGGCGGTGTGGAATCTCGTGATCATCGCGCTGCTCGTCGTCCTTGCCCCGCATTTTCACGGCCAAGACGAGATCTATGCGCTCGCGATCGGCGTGCTCGCAGCGACCGTCGTGCAGATGCTGATGGTGATGGGCGCGCTCGCCCGGATCGACTTTCGTCTGCAGTTCTCGATCGATTGGCATGACCCGCGTATTCGCCAGGTCTTCATCTTGATGATTCCCGTGACGATCGGCCTGGGGATCGTCAACCTCGATCAGCTGATCAATACTGCTTTCGGCGGCAAAGTCTCAGTCCAGGCGCCGCGCGCGATCGACAACGCATTTCGCATCTACATGCTGCCGCAGGGCATGTTCAGCGTCGCTGTCGCAACGGTCCTGTTCCCGACGCTGAGCAGGCTCGCGTCCAGGCGCGACGCGGCCGGGATGCGAAACACGATCGGCATCGGCATGCGCCAGATCAACCTGCTGCTGATCCCGGCTGCCGCCTTCATGATCGTGCTGCCCGAGGCAATCACGCGACTTGTCTTCCAGCGTGGGCATTTCAACGCCGAATCGACCGAACTGGTCTCGATCGCGCTGTTCTGGTTCGCGTTCAGCCTGCCGTTCGCCGGGATCAACCTGCTGCTGACGCGAACCTTCTTCGCGCTCCAGCGGCCGTGGCTTCCGACACGCATGGCCGCGATCAACATCGTCGTGGATATCGTCGTCAGTCTCTCCTTGTACAAGCCGCTGGGGATCGCCGGGCTCGTGATCGGCACGGTCGCCGCCAACGTCGTGATGACCGCACTGTTGCTCTATCGCCTGCGCACAGGCTTCAACGGCCGCCTGGAAGGGGCGCAGACGCTGATGATCACGGCTCGCGTCACCGTTGCGGCGACGATCATGGCCGGCGCCTGCTGGCTCGTCTGGTACCTGCTCAACGCCGTCCTTGGTGACAGTCTGATCGCGCAGCTCATCAGCCTTGGCGCTGCCGCGGCTGTCGGCCTGTGGGTGTACGTGCGCTTGGTGCTCGCGATGCACATCCCCGAGGCGAATCAGGTCAGCAGCCTGATTCGCGCCCGGCTGGGGCGCGCCTAGCTGTATCGGATCTGCGCCTCGCGATGCACATCCCCGAGGCGAATCAGGTCAGCAGCCTGATTCGCGCCCGGCTGGGGCGCGCCTAGCTGTATCGGATCTGCGCCCAGGACTTTCGACGTGTCCGGGCCCGGGTCTGCGTTTGCGTGTGCAGAGGCCGGGTGGGCCAAGGCCCACCCGGCGTGCGCCCGAACTGGAATCGCCGCTTACTACTTACGTCCCAGGACTAGTGTGTCTTGCCTGGGCGGCGTGACACTCCCGACACCTGGACAGGCCGCCGGGTGGGTGGGAACCCA
This sequence comes from uncultured Solirubrobacterales bacterium, assembly GCA_963705245.1. Classification (GTDB taxonomy): domain Bacteria; phylum Actinomycetota; class Thermoleophilia; order Solirubrobacterales; family Solirubrobacteraceae; genus Palsa-744. The sequence goes on from OY970062.1 coordinate 1,985,610, forward strand.
TCTGGCGCGTAGCCGCGGTTGAGCCTCGAAGGCCCGTAGTCGAGTTGGCGATCCGCCGGACCGTTAACGCTAGCGCTTCTGGCCGGGAGGGCGGGGCCTCTACCCTGTAGCGCGATGAACCAGGCGCACATCCGCAACTTCTCGATCATCGCCCACATCGATCACGGCAAGTCGACGCTCGCCGATCGCATCCTCGAGCTGACTCACACGGTGCACGCTCGCGACATGCGCGCCCAGCTGCTCGATTCGATGGACCTCGAGCGCGAGCGTGGGATCACGATCAAGGCGCAGGCCGTGCGCGTGTTCTTCACGGCGCGCGATGGCGAGACCTATCAGCTGCACTTGATCGACACCCCGGGGCATGTCGACTTCACCTACGAGGTCTCCCGCTCGCTGGCCGCCTGCGAGGGCGCCCTGCTGGTCGTAGACGCAGCTCAGGGCGTGGAGGCGCAAACGGTCGCGAACACCTATCTCGCGGTCGAATCCGGGCTCGAGCTGATTCCGTGCCTGAACAAGATCGATCTCCCCGGAGCCGAGCCCGAGCGGGTCGCAGCGGAAGTGAGCGATCTGATCGGCGAGCCGACGGACGGGATCCTGCAGATCAGCGGCAAGACGGGCGCGGGCGTGGGGGAGGTGCTCGAGGAGCTGATCGCGCGTGTGCCGCCGCCGTCGGGTGATCCCGATGGCCCGCCGCGAGCGCTGATCTTCGACTCCGAGTTCGACCAGTACCGCGGCGTGATTGCCTACATCCGGGTGGTCGACGGAGTGTTCAAGAAGGGCGAGGCGATCCGAGCGATGGCGACGGGGACCGAGGCGGACATCGACGATATCGGTGTGTTCAGCCCACAGATGATGGGAACCGACCAGCTGGCAGCGGGCGAGGTCGGCTACCTGATCACGGGTCTGAAGGACGTCACGCTGCTTCGCGTCGGCGACACGCTGACGACCCGCACGCGCACTTCGGGACCCGGTAGTCGCGCCGGCAGCGCCGAGGCGAGCGAGGCGCTTCCGGGTTATCGCGAGGTCAAGCCGATGGTCTTCTGCGGGCTGTTCCCGATCGAGTCAGACGACTACGCGGACCTGCGCGATGCGCTGGAGAAGCTGGTCCTCAACGACGCCGCCCTGTCGTGGGAGCCCGAGACCTCGGATGCGCTTGGCTTCGGCTTTCGCTGCGGCTTCCTTGGGCTGCTCCACATGGACATCGTGCGCGAGCGCTTGGAGCGCGAGTACGACCTCGAGCTGCTCGCGACGATGCCCTCGGTCGAGTTCGACCTGACGCTCACGAATGGCGAGGAGCTCGAGGTCCACAACCCTTCCGACATGCCCGACCCGGGGACGATCGCCGAGATCCGCGAGCCGTTCATCCAGGCGTCGATAATCGCGCCCAAAGAGTTCGTCGGCGCGGTCATGGAGCTCTGCCAAGAGCGCCGCGGCGTGCACGCCGGCATGCATTATCTCTCGCCTGAGCGCGTGCAGATGAACTACGAGCTGCCGCTGGCAGAAATCGTGCTCGACTTCTTCGACCAGCTGAAGTCCCGCACCAAAGGCTATGCGTCGCTCGACTACGAGCTGAGCGGCATGAAGGAGTCAGACCTGGTCAAGCTCGACGTGCTGCTGGCAGGCGACACGGTCGACGCGCTGTCGATGGTCGTCCATCGGGACAAGGCTTATGAGATGGGGCGCACGCTGACCGAGAAGCTGCGCAAGCGGATCCCGCGCCAGCAGTACGACGTCCCGATCCAGGCTGCGATCGGCGCGCACGTGATCGCTCGCGAGACCGTCAAGGCCTTCCGCAAGGACGTGATCGCGGGTTGCTATGGAGGTGACATAACGCGCAAGAAAAAGCTGCTCGCCAAGCAGAAGGAGGGCAAGAAGCGGATGAAGCAGGTCGGTCGCGTCGAGGTCCCGCAGGAGGCTTTCCTGGCGGTCCTCGAGCTCGGCGAGGAGTAGCAATCCCGCTCTGTCAATCCCGCTCCGTCTAGAAGAGATGTGCTCTTTCAGAAGGTATGTCCCGTTCGGCGGGCTTGGTCGGGTGAGAGAGTGTGCGCCCAGAAACCCTGAGCGAGCATCGTCGCCTGTATCTGCTCGGGCGGGTGGTCGTCGCCCGCTATTACCGCCGCCCACTCACGTTAGCCGTGGTCGCCGACGCGATCTCGACCTCGCCTCGGCAGCTGCAGCGTGCGTACGCGCAGTTCGGAGACTCATTCCATGAGGATCTGCACGCGCGCCGGATGACAGTCGCCGCCCAGCTGCTCGCCGAGCAGAGCATGATTCCCGTCAGCAACGTTGCGCGGCTGGTCGGCTACCGCTCATCCCACTTCGCGCGTGCGTTTCGTCGCCGTTACGGTCTTTCACCTGCCCTGTTCCGTGCTCGTGCGCTGCGCCATGCAGCAGCTACACGGGGAGGCGAGGGCTCGGTGCATCCGCAGCATCCACGGCAGGCGCACCCACAGCAGGCGCATTCAGGGCAGTCCGATCCACAGCAGTCCCATCCACGGCAGCCACACCCACAGCAGTCCCACCCACGGCAGCCCCATCCACGGCAGCCGGTGTCGTCTCGTCCATGCCGGTCTGATCCATTGGCTCAGCCCCCGGCAGCCGTACGCGCATCAGCGTTCCCCCGCCTGGGGCGCGCTCGGCCGTGACGATGCCACCATGCTGAGCGACGACCTGCCTGACGATCGCCAAGCCCAGCCCCGAGCCTGGACGCCCGCGGGCCTCGGCCCCTCGGTAGAAGCGGTCGAACACGTGCGGCATGTCTTCGGCGGAGATGCCCTGCCCGTGGTCGCGCACGGTCAGCTCCTCGCCGCGCACCACGATCTCGACGGGCTCTCCCTTCGGGCTGTACTTGGCGGCGTTATCGATCAGGTTGACGACGGCACGATCCAGTCGAGCAGCGACGCCGCTGACGAGCACCGGCGCGAGCGTGGTCTGCAACGGCGTTGCCGGCGAGTTGCGCCGGGTTCGCTCGACGGCCTCCTTGACGACAAGGTCCAAGCGCACATCCTCAGAGTCCACGCGCTGTTCCTCGCCGCGGGCGAGATCGATCAAGTCGTTCATCAGCAGCGTCAGCTCCTCGATCTGCTCGACCACATCGTCCAGCAGACCCGCGCGCTCGCCATCGTCCATGTCATGGGCGTGCTGCAAGATCTCGATGTTCGTCCGCAGGCTCGTCACGGGGGTGCGCAGCTCATGTGAGGCGTCAGCGACGAGCTGGCGCTGGGCATGCACGGACGCGTCCAGCGCGCCTATCGAGACCTCGAGCGCGTCGAGCATCGCATTGAAGCTGACAGCGAGCCGCCCGATCTCGTCCTCGCCGGTCGGCGCGATACGCCCGGACAGGTCCTGAGTCTCGGCCACGTGCTCGGCTGCTCGGGTCAGCCGCCGAACCGGCAGCACCGCGGCGCGGGAGACGAGCCGTCCGAGCAGCGCTGCAAGCAGGATCCCACCAAGGCCAAGCAGCACGAGGATCAGGCGCAAATGGCTCAGCAGTTCGTTGACTTCGGTCAGTGGCTGAGCGAACTGCACGACGCGGCCGGGCGCGAGATACTCGGCGAGGACCCGCAGCGCGACCCCGTTGACGGTGGCGTCGCGAAAGAAGCTCCTGCCGTGGCCCGCCGCCAGCGCACGCGTGCGCGCGTCCACCGGCAACGTCACGTTCTTCGCGCCCGATCTGAACAGGACCGTCCCACTGGAGTCGACCAGCTGCTGATAGCCGCGCACCTGGTTGGGACGCGGTGAGACGTTCCCCAGCGCGTTGCCTGATGGCTGGGCATTGCCTTCGAGCACCTGTCGAGCCGAAGGGCTCTTGTCCTGGAGCAGGTCCAGCAGCCGCCGGTCACGCGGGCGTGACGGCCCGTGCTCGATCAGATGCAAGTTGTCCGAGCGATTGCGCAGTTGCGCGTCGACCTGACCGTGCAGCTCGTTCGAGGTGAGCGCGTAGATCAGGACCGAGGCGAGCAGCACCGCGACCGCCACCGCGGCCGCCGATACGAGCGTGATCCGCCGCCGGAAGCTCATGACGCGCGCAGCACGTATCCGACGCCGCGCACGGTATGCAGCAGCCGAGGCTCGTCTGCGGCCTCGGTCTTGCGGCGCAGGTAGCCCATGTACACGCCCAGCGAATTCGAAGTCGCGCCGAAGTCATATCCCCAGACGTGCTCGAATATCGCTGATCTCGTCAGCACCTGGCGGGGGTGACGCAGGAACATCTCCAGCAGCAGGAACTCGGTTCGTGTCAATGCGAGCACGCGCTCGCCGCGCCAGGCTTCGTGGGCCAGTCGGTCCAGACGCAGATCCTCGAAGGAGAGCGTCCGCTCCTGCTCGTCGTCATCCTCATCGCCGGCTCGACGCAGCAGCGCCCGTACGCGCGCGAGCAGCTCGCGCAACGCAAATGGCTTGACCAGGTAGTCGTCCGCGCCGGCGTCCAGGCCCGCTACCCGGTCGTCGATCGCCTCACGCGCGGTAAGCATCAGCACGGGGGTTCGGTCGCCGCCCTCGCGCAACCGCCGGCACACCTCCAGGCCGTCCACATAAGGCATTGCGACGTCGAGAATCACCACCTCGTACGGGTCGAGCCCCAGACGTTCCAGCGCCTGCCGGCCGTCCATCGCCTGCACGACCTTGTAGTGCTCTAGCGTAAGGGCTCGCGACAGCGCGTTCTGCACCGCGGGCTCGTCGTCGACGACGAGGATGCGAGCTGTTTGCTCGGCCATGTGGTGATTAAAGCGGAGGGAGTGCCACCGATCGTCGAAAACAGCCCAATCGAAGAGGATGTTTCAAAGGACGCTCCGACGGAGTCGGCCGTGGAGATGTCCGCGCAGTCACGCACTCTGCGCAACAGCATCCTCGTCTTGGCGGTCTTCTTTGCGCTTGTCGCCGCCCTGCTGCTGGCCGTTCCAGGACTGCGCTCGGCGGCCGATCGCATCGGCGACGCGCACGCCGGATGGGTGGCTGCGGGAGTCGGCTTTGAGCTGCTGTCGTGCGCCGGTTATGTCGTGCTGTTCGGCCTTGTCTTCGGGATGCTCGGACAGCGCTTGGTCTCGCGCTTGTCGCTGGCGGAGCTCGCGGTCAACTCGGTCGTCTCGGTCAGCGGTCTCGCCGGCATCGCGCTCGGCGCGTGGGTCTTGCGCAGTCGCGGCGTCTCGGTGCAGCGCATAGCCAAGCGCTCGGTCCTGATCTTCGTGCTGACGAGCGCCGTCAGCATCTTCGCGACGATCCTGATCGGCGTGCCGATGTGGCTCGGCCTGCTCCCTGGCTCGACCAATCCACTGCTGACGCTCCTGCCCGCCGCGGCCGCGCTGGCGACGATCGTGGGCACGCTCGCACTGGCCGAGTGGGCACGCCGGGGCGCCGAGCGGCGGCTGCGCTCGCGCGGGCGCATGTTTGTCGCGCTGACCGCCCTGAGTGGTGGCGTGTCCGAAGCGCTGAAGCTGATCCGGGCGCGCGACTGGCGCTTGCTGGGAGCGGTCGCCTACTGGCTGTTCGACGTGGCAGTGCTGTACGCGTGCTTGCTCGCCTACGGTCCCGCACCGTCGTTCTGGGCGGTCGCGATGGCCTACCTGGTGGGATTGCTCGCCAACACGCTGCCGATCCCCGCCGGGCTCATCGCCGTCGAAGGGGGCTTGGTCGCGATGCTGCTGCTGTTCGGAGTACGCCCCGGCTCGCTGGTGCTCGCGGCCGTCATCACCTACCGGGCGATATCGCTGTGGATACCCGCGCTGATCGGCTCGCTCGCATTCCTCGGCTTGCGACGCGAGCTGGCTCGTCCCGTCGCGCCCGCGGCGAGCTCATAGGATTGTGGCGATACCGAGGCCGTCGTGAGACGCCTGAGGCTGTTCGTGAACGCGACCTGTGCTGCGGCCTGTTGGCAGGCGTGCCCGGGCAGGCTCGCCATTGCACGCTGCAGCTGGCGTTCCTGGCGTCCGGACAGTCCCGGACAGTAGACGGGCGCTGGCAACGGGCCGGTGGAAGAGCCGGACGCGTTCAGCGGACGCAGCTGCAGTGCTGCTGCACGCGCGCGAGCAAACATGTCAGAGAAGACGTCGATCGCGACCCTGCCGGTATACAGCTCGATCGAGCGCCCGCCGTCGTAAACCGTGGCCGGAACCCCTCTGATCAGCATGTTGCGCTGCGGGCCGAGCGCGGCGTTGGAGTGCAGCCGGTAGATCACGGTCGTGACTTGCAGCGGCAAGGTGCACGAGCCCCCGCCGCCGAACACGCCCTTGCCATGAGCGCAGTCACCGTAGTAGACGCTGTCCCCGACTCCGCTGTTATACCCCTTGCGCCCGTCGGCGGCGACGATCGGCTGTCCTTCGAAGCTGAGACCGGCCCAGTAGATCCGGTAGTAAGGAAACGTTTGCGCTTCGGCCAGTTCTCCGGCAGCGATCGGTCCCGGGTGTTCGGTCGTGCCGCACCCGGCCGCGAGACCGACGGCCGCGCAGGTCATCGCCAAAGCCAGACCTGCTCGTGTCGTTCGTGTCCTCGTCATGATCCGCCGGTGCGGATTATCGATCGTCCCGGCCACCGTCGCAATCAGATACCACGTTCGCGCCCGATATCGCGAGCGCTCCGGACGGCACACGCGCGGACTGCGGGGGCTCGACCGCGATGAGCTCATCACGATCGGGCTCGCCCAAATGAAGACCGACTTGAAAACGAGAGCTACTTATCGGCCGCTCGCCGGTTCTATCGGACATGGGCCGGAGCCCGGTGGGGTAGCACCTCGGGCTCCGGCCTATTCGCGCGCTTCGGGGATGACGATCCCCGTAGCAGTCGTGTTCGCCGCCGGCCTGCTGGTCGTGTGGCTGCTCGTGGACCTGCGCACCCCCGATCTGGCTGCGCAGGTGTACCGGCTCGGGCTCTACGAACGGGTGGGCTTCGGCGTGTTCGACGAGCACTGGTACGCCGGTCACGCTCTGCCCGGCTACAGCCTGCTGTTCGCGCCGCTCGCTTCGCTGCTGGGGATGCGCGTGCTCGCGGTCGTGTCGGTCATCGGGTCGGCAGCACTGTTCGAACGGATCGTCCTCGGTGCGTTCGGGCGCGAGCTGTGCGTACGGCTGGGTGCGTGCCTGTTTGCCGTGGCAGCTGTCGGGGACGTGTGGAGCGGACGGCTGACGTTCGCGCTCGGCGTCACGTTTGCGTTGGCTTGTGCATACGCGCTCTCCCACGAGCGTTTGATCCTCGCCGCGCTGCTCGCGGGTATGTGTGCAGCGGCGAGCCCGGTCGCGGGGGTGCTGCTCGGGCTCGCCGGGCTCACGTACGCGCTCGCGCGGCCCGCCCCGATGGCCCTGCTCGCAGTGGTGGCCCCCGTGGTCCTAGTGGTTGTGCCGGTGCGAGCGTTGTTCGCGGAAGGCGGATACGAGCCGTATCCGGCGACGTCGTTCGCGGCGACGGCACTCGTCGTGAGCTTGTTCCTGTGGGCGCTCCCGCGCAGTGAAAGCCCTCACAGGGACATCCTGCGACTGGGCGCCGTCCTGTATCTGCTCGCGTGTGTGCTGTGCCTCGTGATCCACACGCCGATGGGCAGCAACGTGGAGCGTTACGGAGTGCTGCTCGCGGGACCATTGCTGCTGTGTGCGTTCGCCGAGGATGAACGTCGACTGCGCGGAGGCGGAGGACAGGTTGGGCAGGAAAGACGGCTCGCAAGCCCGTTCGCGGCATCTTTGCGCGGGCTTGGGTCTTCGCGCGGGCTTGGGTCTTCGCGCGGGCTCGGGTCTTCGCGCGGGCTCGGGTCCGTGGCGCTCGGTGTGGCGGTATGCGTGATCGGAGCGTGGATCGCGTGGGGTCCCGTGCGCGAGACGGCCGCCGTGGCGGGGTCTGAAGCGACGCAAGCGTCCTACTACGCGCCCGTCGAGCGCTATCTGGCGAGTCATGGTGCGAGCCTCGAGCGGGTCGAGGTGCCGCTGACGCGCTCGCACTGGGAGGCCGCGCTGCTTGCCCCGAAAGTGTCGCTCGCGCGAGGCTGGGAGAAGCAGCTGGATGTGCGCTATGACTCGATTCTGCTCGCGCCGAAACTGACCGCAAGCGCGTATCGCAAGTGGCTGGACGAGCAGGCGGTCGCGTATGTCCTGCTGCCCGATGTGCCGCTCGATCCATCCAGCGCGGGGGAGGGAAAGCTGATCCGTCAAGGGTTGCCGTATTTGCAGCCGGTCTTCACGAGCAGTCACTGGCGCGTGTATGCCGTGCGCGACGCGACGCCGCTGCTGGCAGGCGCGGGGCGGCTGACGGCGCTCGGAAGCGACACGTTCGCGTTGGCTGCAAACGCCCCGGGCACGTTGCTGGTGAGGGTCCACTACACCCGCTACTTCACGGTCGTTTCGGGCCGCGGCTGCGTGACGGATGCTCCCGGGGGCTGGACGTATGTGCGGGCTCGCGCAGCCGGTCCGATCGTCGTCGCGGCACGGTTCTCGCTGAGTCGGGCCCTTGAGTCGAGTGGCTCGTGCCCAGGTTGATGCAGGCGACGCTCGGGCTCGTTCGGGGCGATCGGTCTCTGGCTCCGGCTGTGTCGAAGTGACGCCCATCCCGTCGCTGTGACTGTCTAAGGGCGGGAGCGAGGCTTTAGGGCGGCAGCGAGGCTTTTGCAGCAGCTATCTGGGAGCCAGCCCGTACAGGCCGGTATAGCCGGTCAGATAGATGTCCTGACCGTCGCTGATGACTGGGTCGAAGGAGCCCGTGTGCATCTGGAAGACGACTCTGCCGGTGGAGATGCCAAGGCCATAGGTGCGATGGCTGGCGAGATCGGCGAAGTAGACGACACGTCCGACGATCGTCGCGGACCCGGAGATGCGCCCGCCAGGGTGAAAGCGCCACTCGACGTGCCCGGAGCGGGCGTTCAGGGCGTAGAAAGCGCCGTTGTATGAGCCGGCATACACGCTCGGGCCGAGGCCGGGAGCATTGGTGACAGCGGGCGAGGCATACACGTACGCGCCCGTCTGCACCGCCCAGTCAAGATGGCCGGTGAACGCGTCGTATGCGTAGACGCGCCCGTCGGTGTTACCGAGAAACACGCGCCCATATACGACCGCGGCGGTCGAGTAGAACGTGCCGCTGCCGAGCAGCGCACCACCGGAGCCGCTGTCCCACAACCGCCTGCCGGTGCTCTCGCTGAGGGATTGCAGATGGCCGGAATAGTCGCCGAAGTAGAGCGCTCCACCGGAGAGCGTCGGGCTGGCCTTGACGGCGCCTGCCGCGTGGTAAACCCATAAGACCCTGCCGTTATGGGCGTTCAGCGCGTATACAGTCCCGTTTTGGGAGCCGAAGAACAGCTTGCCGTGGTCTAGGAGCGGTGAGGACTCGCTTGGGCTGGGCAGGTCGCGCGACCAGAGCGTCTTGCCCGTCTTGTAGTCGAGCGCGACGACCCGTCCCTTGCGGATGCGAGGCGAACGTGCGAGCACGGTCGCGTAGACCACGCTACCGACGGCAGCCGGGGTGGATGCGGACAGCGAGCCGATGCGACGCTGCCAGAAGGTGTGACCGGTGTGCTTGTTGATCGCACTGAGCACGCCGTCATCAGCGAGCTGGAAGATGTGATCGCCATACATGGAAGGGGGAAACTCGAGCAGCGAGTTGCCGTTACGGACCCACAGTCCCTTGAACGGTGGGAACACGTTCGCGGGGGCCGGGAAGAAGCGGGTATGGTCCTTCGAATAGCCATAGAACGGCCATGAGAACCGTTCCGGTCCATGTGTCGGCAGGACCGGGGTCGGCTGTGCGATGAAGCGGGCATGGGGGTGGTAGATGCTGCCGGTACGATGGCGCTCGTACAGGTACCCCCCGAGCGCGACCGCGGCGATCAGCACGACGAGCCCCACCCCGATCCAGCGAATGTGCCTGCTCACGGACGGACCGGCCACGGTCGTATGATCGCGTGAATGTCAAACGAAGCGCGCTCGCAGGTGTTCGTCTCGCGATTGCTCCATGGCAAGGTGGCGCTCGTGACCGGCGGCGGGACGGGGTTGGGCAAGGCCACCGCGATCGAGCTGGCGCGATGCGGAGCGACGGTGACGATCGCCGGACGCCGGGCGTGGACACTGGAAACAGCCGCATCGCAGATCTCCGCGGCGGTCGGCGCGGGCGCAAACGGAGCGGGCAATACGGACACGGGCGCCGGCGTGGACGTGGCCGCCGGCGCCGGCCAGGCGGACTGGGCGATGGGCGACATACGCGAGCAGGCCGACGCCCAACGGCTGGTCGAGACGGTGATGGAACGCCATGGCAGTCTCGATATGCTCGTGAACAACGCCGGCGGTCAGTACTTCACGCCCGCCGAGGGCATCGTCGCAAAGGGCTGGGCCGCGGTATGGCGGTTGAACGTCGAAGGGATGCTGAACATGTCCGAGGCCGCCGTCGAGGGTGGCTTGGGCGCTGAAACCAAGAGCGGCGCCACGATCGTCAACGTGACGCTCTCGCCCCATCACGGGATGCCCGGCATGGCCCACTCCGGGGCTGCAAGGGCGACCGTCGAGGCGCTGACCCGCGAACTGGCCGCACGCTGGGCGGATCGCAGGATCGCGGTGACAGCGGTCGCGGCAGGACACTTCGACACGGAGGCAATGGGCAAGTACCCGGACGCGGTCCGCGCGGGCATGGGACGCTCGGTTCCCCTGGGACGTCTCGGTCACCCGCAGGAGCACGCGTGGCTTGTGGCGTTGCTCTGCTCGCCCCTCGGACGGGCCTTGAACGGGTCGACGATCACGCTTGACGGCGCTCGCGACAACTGGTTCGGCCCGTGGCCACCTCCCGGGTTGGCAGGGAAGACGGGCGAGGTCCCGACGGAGGAGCGCCGCGGGCTGGGGCCGGTCTGATGAGACGAGTGCGACGACGATGAGCTTGTGAGAGTCAGTCGGCCAGGGGTCGAGCGCAAGTAGCCGCGCGACGGTAGGATGAGATGCGCTTGCGGGCGAAGTGTTGTGGTTGCACGAAAGCCTTCCAAGCTTTAAGGGCGGGTTCAATTCCCGTCGCCCGCTTGCAGTGCCACGGGGAGTGGCGCAGTCTGGTAGCGCACCCGGCTGGGGGCCGGGCGGTCGCAGGTTCAAATCCTGTCTCCCCGATTTTCGTTGTAAGTGCGAACAGCCGTGAACAGGCGGGAAATCCCGCGAAAACACTGGGGCTCGTGGACGGCTGTTCTCGCGTGTTCCTGGCTGTTCACGGCACGCGGGACCGCAAAGGGACCGCAGCGACGGGCCAAAGGGACCGCAGGCGACACGCTGCGTGGCTTTCACGCCGGACGTTCAAGCGCTGAGAACTCCGGGTCGGGCCACGAGCCAGCTCGTTTGCCCAGCGTGCTTACGCTCTGCGTGAAGGGCCGTGCTCCTGATCGTCGCTTGTGATCTTCGCTGCGAGCGCGCAACAATGTGCTTATGCGTGTGGGTCCCTACCTGGTCGACGAGGAGCACCGCAAGAAAGGCGGTCAGGCGTTCGTCTACTTCGGCGAGGCCGGGTATCAGCAGATCGCTGTGAAGGTCGCGCGTCCATCGAAATGGTCACAGCAGCGAATGAAGCGCGAGATCGCAGTGCAGAGCCGCCTCGATCACCCCAACGTGCTGAAGATCATTCTTCACGATGCCGAGAATGGTTGGTACTCGATGAGCAGGGCGCAAGGGAGCCTTGAAGACCTCGGGCCGTTTCCCCGCGACGAATGGACCCGTCTGCGCGTAGGCCTGCTCGCCGTGGCCCAGGCCGTCACCCACGCCCACGAGCATGGCTATGTCCACCGTGATCTGAGCCCGGCGAACATCCTCGTCTACCCGGACCGCTGGGTCGTGGCGGACTGGGGGTTCGTATGCGAGCCCTTTCGGCCCGCGCAGCGGATGACCCAGCCGCTCGAGCGCTTCGGGACCCCTGAGTTCATGGCGCCCGAGTTGCTGCTTGACCCGCGCGATGCCAAGCCGCCTGCTGACGTGTTCTCGATCGGGCGGATCGCGGCATGGGGGACAGGTCTCCTCGGGGGCGCGGGTGGGCAGGGAGATGATCAGCTGACCGGCTGGTGGCAGCGGCTGATCGAAGGTGCCGCAGCGTACGAGCCGAAGCTCCGCTGGACCATGCGGGAGGTGCTCACCCATCTGCGTGCGCAGCCGCGGTTGGTTCCGGCAGCCAGGATTGCATCCCGGATCCGGCGGCGTCGAGGCGTGCCCGCGCTGCGGAAGCGGTGCCGGTCGAGACAGCGCCGAACATTGCCTGTCCTGCCACTGGCTGAGTGACGAGTAGCGCGGAGATGTACCGCCGGCGCGCCGGGTCGGCGTCGATTGGCGGACTTGCGATCCGACTGCGCTGGGCTGCTTTGCGATCGCCGAGACCGTCCAACAGCGGCGACATGGGCGTACCGCCCGCCCGAAGCCCAGGGTCTACGGGCATTGCGATCGGTGTCTAAACACCCGTCAGGAAAGTCACCGTGTCCTCAAGTCCCAGCCCGGTTGCCCTCTTGCCTGTTGCAGTTATGGGTCTAACTCGGTCAATCTTGGCATCTGGTGGATTAGCGAGCTCCATCGCCTTGATCGCCGATCGATATTCCTTCTCGATCCATGAACCGTCGGGGTAGTCATCGTTGAGAAGCTCAAGAAATGTGAGTGCTCGACCGCTGTATTCGTTCGTGAGTCTTCTCTGCAACGTTGGGAACGGGGCTGTCTCGGAAACCTCCAGCGCCATCTGATCCGGAGGCCGTACAGTTACAGGCCAGAACGTCATCTCGCCGGACTTGGCCACCATCGCGTCCTTCATCTCGCGCATTCCGAGATCGTTGTTTGTGAGGTGAACAAGGTAGTAGAGGACGGCTTGCCGTTCGTCCTCAAAGACGCGAAACGGTGTCGCCCAACGCGCTACGTCGGGCCTGACCACTTTCTGAAAACATAGAAGCAAGCATTCGGCCCGGTTGGCGACCTGCTCGCATCCACGCCACATTTCGCCACCGAACAGCGCCGTTAGAGGCTCGGCGTAGTTGTCCTCCTTGAGGAATCGGCTTGGGTCACGGACCATCAAAGTCAGTAGCACCTCCAAGCGATCGTAGCTGAGTAGTTCGCGAAGTAGAGTCAGCTCAACACCTCGCACGCCATACGGGTCGACCATCACGAACGTCGGAACAGCGGGACGCTGTTGAGCGGCCCATTTGACGACGGCGGTTCCCATGTCACTGAATGTTTGCTGCCGGGCGATGATCTCAACCCGGTTGTGCTTGAGGTCCGCGCACACGTCCTCAAGATGTTTGAAATTGGTCTTGTTCGGCTCTGCGCAGCGGATCGCTACTCGCTCGGCGAGGCCAGCCTCTACGGCTTGCACCGCTTGCTCGAACATGATCGCCGGAGAGCCGACTTGCCCGTCTATATAGCGACCACGACCGGCGAACCCGTCCACCAGTACTAGCCGAGGATGCCGAAACCTGGAGCCTTTGCGTCGCCGGCCAAGAATGGCAAGCCACGCGCCTAGGTATCGACGCAGAATCTCATGCTTAGCCGCAGCATGCTCTGTGTACTGCCACTTCTCGTCGGAGCCGTCAGGGATGTCATGGGGGCGAGCCATCGCCGCTTGTCGATCAGGCTATCGCCAAGGCTGTGCTAGGCATTTCGTTCCACTCACGATCGATCAGGAGGCGGCCCCCAGACTTCGGGCGAGTGCCGCCCCACTGCTTGAAAAAGAACGGCACCCTCGCGTCTAGGCATATGTCGCGTAGATCGATTAGCCACTTCTCCTTCACGGGTCGATGCTTCGGCCCGGACTCTCCGCCCGCGATTAGCCAGTCGATTCCATCGAGGTCAAGGGCGTCTAGTGGGCCGAGAAGTGGCTCGGCAGAAATAAAGCGTACGGCTGCCGGCACCGACCGAAGATAATCCGCTCGGTGCATGAAGCGTCTGTTCTCAATGCTGACGCCCATCCAGACGTTCGGAGGCCATGGCAACGACGGCGCGAGATCTACGAGTCGCTCATGCCGCTTAGTAAGAATCTGAAATACATGCCTGTCCGCTTGTACCATCACGTCGAAGATCTCCTGGATGAAGTCGATTGGCACTTCCTCATGGAACAAGTCGCTCATTGAGTTCACAAAGATGACGCGCGGTCTCTTCCAGCGAAGCGGTGCAGCGAGCGTCTGGTGATGGAGGGTCACGGCGAATCCTGGGCCGCTTGAAGGGCGGGTGCCGTCTCTCTGATACTTAGCTTGGCCGAAGCGCTTCAGGCGCGCTGAGAGGTCGAGTGCATAACAATGAGCGCAGCCGGGGGAGACTCGGTCGCACCCGGTGACGGGGTTCCACGTCGCCTCTGTCCACTCAATAGCGCTGCCGCTGGCCATGCGGCTAGATTCGACACGTTGCCTGGATGGTCCTTGCATACGAACATATGTTCGCAGCTATCTCGGACGGAATGGTCTCGCGCGCTGCCAGATCCGCACGGACGACGTGCCACGCCTGGAGCCACGCGCCGACACGGTCTCGCAGGCCGGTTCGAGCATACGCGCGTGAGCGATGGCAGACAAGCGCTCTGGTCCCGCAAGACCCGAGCGCGGAACCGGAGACTGAAAAGCAGCGAATATGCTCGAAAATGCCCATGAACGTGGGGCCTCAAAGCAGGCTCAGGTTGTCACTGGCGCGGACAAGGGACCTCATTAGGGCTCATCGGGTGTCCCGCCATGCGGCGCCGGCAGGGACGCTTTGGCACCGTCTGGTGTGGCACGTAGCTCCAGTCGCAGCCAGCCGACGGCTCGCTCAGAGTGGTGCGCCCCAAAGTTCTGCGAGTGTCTCCAGCCAGTAGCTGGGAAGCTCGCGTGGCCAGTTTGTGACGAGACCCGTAGGGTCTCGCTCCAGACGCTCGAGGATCGCCGCGAGCTGAGCAAGTTCGGGGAGCGGCCCCACAAGCGGATCACTGCCGTAGCGCCCCACGAGCCAGTAGATATCACGCCTCCTCTCGTGCTCAAACTCGAGCAGATGGCCCCTCGGGTCCTTCACGGGCGCATCGCGATATGTACGTAGAAGCGCCTCCGTTATGAGAGCGGAGACATTGTCGCTGCTTAGATCCATAACCTATAGAGCGTAAGACGCGCTGCGGTCGTGACAGTCGATTGGGCCGCACCGTCGGCCTTTAGTCGACCGGGCTTCCCCAATACTCAGTCATCTCGACGAGGAGTTGACGCGGCAGCTCGGCCGGCCACGCCGCACGCAGACCGTCTGGATCGTTTTCCGCTCGCTCGAGGATCAAGAAACTCTCGGGCTGAGAGAACAGTGGGCTGAGGGCCTCGGGTTCCTCACGCTTGCGCGCGTGGATCTTATCCAGCCGGTCACGGTTGGACTCGATCCACGGCGCCAGCACGTCCGTGAATAGCTGCTCGGTGGAGTCACGGTGATAGGCAGCCACAAGCTGCGGGGTGATCAACTGAGAGAGCACACGGTCAGGCGGCCGTCCAGAAAACCTCAGCAGCTCACGGTCGAGCGGCTCGAGAATCTGGTTCTCAGCGAACCCAGGTAGGTCTCGAATCCCGGTCCGGCACCGTTCTATCTCAGCGTCGAAGAGTTCGACGATCGCTATTAGTCGGTTTATCATCCGCTTGAATGCGTCTGGCACGTCGACGCTTGCCTTATAGAGAAGCTCGTGCGATACATCTGCCCATGCCCGCTGGGCCATCGAGCCGATCTGGATCTCGACCTGGAGGCCGCTCAAGTCAGATCTTTGGCTTTCGGGCAACCACTCATCTTTGGGCCGGGCAATGTAATGGATGCCGAGGTATCCGAGACGATCAGCGTCAAGCGTATCGAGCTTGTTTTCGTATTCGTCGACGTGGAAGCGTTCGCGGATGACCGTGTCGACAGTGCCAGCGTCGTCGAGGTATGGCAGCACTGCGCGCACCCCTGCCCTGTCCTGTATAGGGCGCTCTCCGCTGAGATACACTGAGTTGCGCAGAAGCTTCTTTAGATAGCTGTCTACATCCTTTGCTCGCCCATACACATGTGCAGGAATGCCGGCATGTCTCAGACCCTCGTCGAGTGTTTTCACGGCCCATTCTGCTAGATCCTTATATCGCGGCCGCGCGGCCAAGAACTCGGTGCGCGAGGTGTCATACTCGCTGCTCATCGTCCCTGTGTCTTCACTACACGATCGTTTATTACGACCCGATCTACGCTCACCTCGACACGGTCCCGGACCTCGTTGTCAGGTCCGAAGTACGAGGAGCCCGTGGCTAGTCTCCAAGCGTATCTTCTTGATGCGGTTTTCAATTAGTGCATTGTCCTTTTCGAATACCTGATCAACCGCAATGTCGCGCTCGGCCATGAATTCGCGATACGGAGTGCGGTCGGCAGTCACAAAGTTCTGATCGGCGAAGTCACGGGGACGGATATCGCGCGATGGTGCCTTCATCGCAGCCAGGAGCGCAACTGTGTAGTCAGCCTTGCGTTCGGGATCCTCGACGCACTCGTCTATGAATTGCTCGGTGCCCAAGAAGAACTGCTTTGTCGCGACCGACGGTACCGTCTTTAGCCGACACCCCAGAAATGACGAGAGGAAGAAGGATGCCACCTCGCTTGAGTGCTCAGGACCGCGCTGGTCGTCGGCGACTCGTCCGTCGAGTGCTGCGATGGTGTCTCCCTGGAAGATCGAAGCCTTGAAAATCCGTGTCTTGCCAGTGATCATCAGATCGTCAAGGAAATGCATCGTCAGGCTTCGGTTCACGCCGTCTCGGGGGCGAACCTGAACGCCATTCTCTCTCTCAACCTTCAGCACTGCCACAGCTGGAGTGTGGTGAATGGTTCCTATGGCAACACAAAGCAGGCCGGCGGGGTTCACACCAGTCTGCACATGATGCAGCTGTTCGGCCATCTCTCGCGACGCCGCCACCAGTTGTGACTGATCCGCAATTACGCTCGCAACTAGGCCCGGAACCGCCGATGGGCTCAGCGAATCGTGCTCTACATCGAAACCGTGCCGTGCCAGAGACCCACGAAGCTTAGCCTCGAAGAAGGTCCGTAGCTGGCCACTCAATCGCTCCGGACTGTCTGACAGTACGAGCTGCTGTTGCGGGCCTCCGACGAAGCGCTGCGGCACTTCATGGATGATGACCTCTGAAGCGTCGAAGCGCGCAAAGTCCATGTTCTCCCCTTCTCTGCTGTTGTCATTCCGAAATAGACGATGGGGTCGTCCTAGCCAAAGATGTCACAAGCGTTCATCGAGTGGCTTGATTCATGAATACCACTGTCATGCTGACGTCTCATTCGGCGAGGATGCGTCCACAGCCGGTGCTTGCTGCGGGCGAGGTTCGCAGTCCTGTCGGCGAGGTAGAGCGCGTCTACGACGTCGCCGCGCGCCAGCGGTTATTCGGTGGGCGGCGCGTTCGGGTATTGGTGGTGATCCGGGGTAGGTGTGCTTGACTGCGTCCACGTATGGCGATTGCTGTGACTTCTGGCGGCACGTCAGCTTGCGCCTGGGTCCTCGAGGCCGGAGATCAGGCGGGCAACTGCTCGGTAGTCGCCCTTGGCGATGCGGTCGATCGGCTTGTCGTCGTCGAGCGCGGGGATGGGCTTGCTGAGCCATACGGGGATGTAGGTGGGGCGGATGACGCGTGCGAGTTGTTCGACCAGCGAGGAGAGCTCGGCCAGCCGCTCGGCACGTACTCCGCTCGGAGCGCTGCGACGTGCGAGCCATTCCCGCACCGTGCTCGGCGCTGCGCCTGTCGCGCGTGCGATGTCACGGTCGGAGAGGTGTCCGGTGTCGTGGACGTGGATCGCCTCTTCAGCATACGCAAGGCTCATAGTCGGAACTCTAGCACCTTGCCGTCGCGAAATTGACAAGATACCGACATCAGGCGGAACAGACTAACGTATGCAACGTCCGCCGCGCTTGAATGTGGTCGGGCCAGATATGCACCATGGCAGCCGCTCGTCATCCCTCGCCGCCGGCCGGGCACCGTGACGGTCGGAGGACCGCAAAAAGACCGCAGAGGTCCCGAAAACCGCATGAGAAAGCCAACTTGAACCTTACTCCCCGATCGAAAGGTCGCAGGATCAGAACCTTGAACCTCGCTGCGATTGCTGGCGAAAGCCGCGATAACACGGGGGTTCTTGGTCAGCGCTTCTCGTCTGTTCCCGGCTGTTCTCGGCACGCAGGACCGCAAAAGGACCGCAGCGACGGGTTAAAGGGACCGCAGGATCGCAAGGTCGTCGGCTTGCGCATCTTCGCTGACCGTCGTCCCTGCGTATTGATCTCGACGCCTTCGAGCCAGCACATATGTCGGGGTGAGACCTACGCTTCGAGTATGGCTCGGTATCTCGTCACTCTCCAAGCACCGGACGAGGACGCCCCTGCATTGGAAGCGGCGACCGCTGAAGGCGACGATCGGGTTGCCGGGATCGTCAGGGGCGATGTCGGCGAAGTACCGGTGCGAGCGAGGGTGCCGATCGAAATTGAGGCTCCGACCACGAGCTCAGCGGATAAGGAAGCCCGCCGAATCTACGACGAGCTTCGCGCTTGCGCGGGGCTTCCGGGCGCTGAAGAGGGATTGCCAGCGACGATCAATCCGCTGAATTCTCTCGTGACGTTCAACATGGATCAGGCCCGGTTCTTCGTGCAGGCCGAACGGATGTACGATGAGGGGCACTACGATTTCACGGTGGTGGCTGCGCAGACTGCTTGCGAGCTGCTGCTTGAGGGGGCGATTCAGTTCGCCGTCTCCCGCCACGCAAGCGAACCGCTCGCGCAGGTCATCCCGGACTTGCTCACCCGCTACTCGATGCTCGATCAGAGGGGACAGAAAGTCTGGCAGGCCGTGACGGGGCGCAGCATCCGGGAACCGAAGTCTGTCTGGGAAAGCTACTGCGCCCACCTAGAGCGCCGTAATGCGCTTGTCCACAAGGGTGCCCGAGTCACGCAGGAAGAAGCGGCAGCATCGCTCACAGCGACCAGAGATCTTGCTCACGAGGTAGTCAAAGCGATCCGACCGCTGTAAAGGGCCCCACCGCTGTAGAGCCTTCATCTTCGCGCGTTGACGATCGCCCGGAAGAGAGCGCTAAGTGCCGGATATCACGCTGAACCGTCGAGCGTTCGTGTCACACTGCGGACATGGCGGAGGAGCCGATCACGATTGATTCCGACTGGGTCAGGATCGATGTCGAGTCCGTTGAGATAGACGACCCCGAGCCGGATGGCACGCGGCCGCTTCGGGTCCGCTTCTCAAAGGATCGCTACAAGCTCCAGGAGGACGGGAGCGTGCGCGACATTCAGACCAACGATGTCTTCCCGCCCGAGGTCTGGGAGAGTGCGATCAGTCAGATACTCGACGCGGTCGCCAACGGGCCGACCGTCGAGTCACCCGAACGCCAAGACCTCTACGAGAGGCTTCGAGAGCGCTCGGAGGCAATCGGCTACGCCCTCGAGCACCCCGAGTCGATCGAGCAGCCGCAGTCGCCGGAGAACCCGCTGGCCGATTTGGTCGGCTCTGAGCTCGCGGTCGCCGCCCTGTGCATCGATCTTGTCGGCTCGACCCAACTGCAAGCGAGCAATCCCGATGCCTACGGGCGGATAGTTCCGCTCCTGCTGCGCGAGCTTGCCGAGATCGTTGGGGACTTCGATGGGGTGATCGTCAACTTCACGGGCGATGGTCTGATCGCGGCCTTCGACGGCCACGGCATCTCGATCGCTGCCTGCGACGCGGCGGTACATGCTGCCTCGGTCATGGTCGCGGTCGTCTACACGGCGCTCAACACGCAGCTTGAACGTTACGGCCTGCCCGCCGTCGATATCCGCATCGGAGCCGACGCCAGTGAGGCGTCGGTGCGCGTCGTTGGCAGCGCGGCCTCCCGTACTCAGCCCGACGTGTACGGGATGGCTCTTACGATGGCAGCGAAGATTCAGGCCGTCGGCACGCCCGGCGAGGTCTGGATAGGTGAAAGGCTCCACGGCCACCTGCACGTCAATAACCAAGTGACCTGCGTACCCGTGGAGCCGCCTGCTAGCTGGCGCTTCGTCAACGGCGGCAACTGGACCTACAAGCTCTACGCGATGCCCGTGCGATCGTGGGTAGCGAAGGCCGCCTGACCCAGCCCGAGCCAGCAGGGGTAATTGTTGGCTTCCTGAGCGGAACCGCGGGGTCCCATTTCCCGTTCCGTCGCAAACGACCGCCCGTCGTTTGCCGAGTCAACGTCGCGGGGGCGGCCGGTTAGCCCTTGCTCCGCCGAGGTCATCCTTGCGGGAGCAGAGCCGAACCGACAACCGATCTCAAGGCCAAACTCCGCGCGCACGCTCTGTTCATGCGAGTGGGGGTTCGCGATTCCGCAGGGAGATCTCGGGGCGCTTGAAGACGTGATGCAACATTGCTGCGGCTTCTGGAACGGCACGAATAGTCTGATCATCCCTGTTCGGAGCGACGGACGAGTTCCGGCGCTGGTGCACTCACTTCTGGGAGTTCGAGGGATCGAGCAGCTGTTTGTCCACCCTGCGCTGAGCGAGCGGGCGGGGTCGACGCTTCCGTCCCGAATCGGATGTCCCACAAGTCCGCTGAGGGACGCTTTCGACGAACGCGAGTTGCACCCGCTGCTGCTCGCTACGAGTTGGCCGCACACCACGATGGCTGAGCCGAGCTTCCGCGGTGCCCGTCTCCGCCGTATCAAGCTCGCATGTTGGGGTGCGATCGACGAGCAAGAGCGACCCCACTACGAGCAGCGATTTAGAATGCGCAATGTCGAGATCCTTGGCTCGCATCACCGAGCGATGCTCGAAGACGAGTGTCACGGTCGTACGCCGCTAGCACTCAGCTCCCGGTATATGGGCGTCTTCTTTGCTGACGGATGGATCAGCCCGCGCTATCTCTGGATTTTCAGTCGAGGAGGCTTCAACGAGATCGTCAGCTTCTGGAACGCGCGGGCACGTCTGACCAGATGGGGAGGGGAGTCGAACATGATCGGTGTTGGCAGAGAGGTTCTGGCTGACAGCCAGGATCTCGCTCCTATCGGTGGGTGGCTCGCGGGACCGCGCAGTGAGGGGATCAAGCCGGATCTGATCGTGTGCGCAGAGGCGGCAGACCACGCGCTAGTGAGAGAGCGACTCCGTGAGCTTGGCATTGGTGAGTACGAAGGTGTGCGGTTCGTGACCTCGATCGGAGCGCAGGAGGAGACTTCGCCGGAATACCTCCTCGACCGCCCGTTCCTCGCTGGGTCCATCAAGCGAGGCCTCATCGCCACGACGACGATGACGATTACCCCCGCCGGGGTGGCCTTGACGATTCCAGTGCCGGAGCCATTTATGGCAGTCCCCGGTGGCATGGTGCGCTTGGAGCTTATGAACTTGCCACTGCCGCTGCCCCCGAACGACCGCCTAGCTCAGGCGGTTTTGCCGGCAGCCCGGTGCACACTGGATGGCATCGGCTTTTCAGTGTTGAGTTCCCGAGATTCGTGGAGCTCGATATTGGCTTCCCGGAAGATTGGGAGGCACTGCGGCTGTGGGGCGAGGGTCATGGCTACGAGGTCGAGATCTCCCAGGCCGGCAGATACGCGCAGGCTTTGCTCGGCCGTCTCGGGCGGCTTCAGAGTCTGCGGGTCTTGGCGAACGAGGATGCTGTCACTCTCCTAGCGGCCCTCTCGCCGCTTTCGCGCAAGAAGCTCGCGCAGAAGTTCGCGGCCGAGCAGTCACCGAATGGCACGATCGTGCAGAGATTGGTTGATCAACTCCGCAAAGAGCCGCTGTGGATTGAGCTGCAGTCGCGGACCCTAGGTGAGCTGGTGTCGATTAGGACGCTGAAGAAGAATCGGCTTCTGCCAGTCCTGGGGTCGCTCGTGGAGTCAGGGCTTGTCCTTCGCGGACGGTCACTTCGCTGCCCCGTCTGCAACTACCCCGACTGGATCGGGCTCCGCGAACTAGACGAGCGCCTGCAATGCCGGGCTTGCAACGAGTATTTTCCGTTGCCCACTACAGACGCCGGACGAACCCGTGAGGCCGAAACGGCTTATCGACTGGACGGTCTGATGGCGCGCTGCATGGACCAGGATCTGCTGCCCGTCCTTCTAAGCCTCAGCAACATGGCGAGCCTCGGCCCCTCGGTGCGCATACAGCAGGCGTGGCCCGGTCTCGAGATCTTCGACGGCACGGATAAGCGTGAGGTCGATCTGCTTGTCTCAACGGGAAGGAAGGTGACCGTCTTCGAGTGCAAGGCGAATGCGCGCTCGATGAGTGAGCGTAACGCGCGAGCGCTGATAAATATCGCCCGTGGGCTGGCAGCCATACCGACCGTCGCGGCGCTGGATGGTGAGTTCAGCCGTCCAGTGCGAGACGCTGTTGAGTCTCATGGCGGCGTGTGTTTGGAAAAACGCCATCTCCTGAGCCGGCATGCTCGAGATCCAGAGCATCAGGATCGAGCATGAGGCAACCCTGCTCAACCGTCGGCTTGGCGAGAGGCCACGCACGGCCAGCGGGCGGACCTGTAGTGCGTAGCAGCAGCGTGAGATAGTCGAAGCCATAGGGCCAGCGGGCCAGCCCTCCCTCATGTCGAAGGTGCCAGATCGTCGTGTCCGGGTCGGTGCTACCAACCTCCAGCGGGACTCCGCTCGTTGGAAACCGCATGCGCAATATCGATTCGTCGACCAGCGGGTGGTCAACCGATAGATAACCTTGCCAGCTGAGCCAGCCGTCACAGTCACCCTGGCCGCCAGCAAACCAAGCCTCAAAGGGTGCTGGTAGTCCCTGGAGCTTCGCATCATTGGCTTGCTGTTCGCGATCACGGCCCGGCGTTGCTCCGACGTGCCCGTAGGCGACGACGAGCCATCCCAGTTCGGCAGACGTCACGACCTCGTCAAATGCTGTCGCGTCGTACCAGTCGTACCGGCTGGAGCACCAGCGTTGGCTTACGGCGGCGACGAGCGGGCGTCCCATCACTGTGTTCGCCGACATCATCCGCAGAAGGCCGTGGCGTCGACTGACGACCCGGTGGTCACGCGCCATTTCCGCATCTATAGCGTCTCGCCAGGTGCGAGCAAACATGATCGGAGCCATCGCCTAAGGATGACGAACCACGCACGGCCCTCTGCGCCTCCTCGTTCTGAGCCCGATGGGCCCTAGCTCAATGGTCGGCTGGGATCATCGACGCTCGCCCGCCCACGCGACGCCTTGGGGCGGGAGAGCAGAGCAGAGCACGCACCGACCTGCAAGGGGCAATTGACTGCACACAGGCAGTCCTGCCCGGCGTCGCCACGCTCCGGTCGGTCGCGCGCCGGATCGGTGGGGCCGGTATGGTCGAAGCCTGGCTGCGTCACCTCCACCCGCAGGCTGGCTTCGCCCAGCGCCGCCACAGGCTCTTGAGGGCACCGACCCCTTTGCTGGCGCCGACGCGACGGTGTTGGACTTCTGGCGCTGGGCGTTCTCTGACCTTCGGGACAACACACAGCGCGGCGTGCTTGCGGAGTTTCTTGTGGCGCTCGCGCTCGGGCGCACTGAGACGCGGCGAAAAGTGTGGGACAACTACGACGTGATGACCGGCTCGGGGCTTCGCGTCGAGGTCAAGGCGAGCGGCTACTTGCAATCGTGGGCGCAGGCCCAGCATTCGCGGCTGAGCTTTGGGCGCGTCATTGCCCGCACCTGGGATGCGAACAACAACGAGTTCGGCAGCGAGCCCGAGGTCCGCGCCGATATCTTCGTGTTCTCGGTCCAGACCTGCACGGACCCGCAGCGCTACGACGCGCTCGACCTCTCGCAGTGGGAGTTCTACGTCGTCGCGGCCGAGCGGGTCCGCGAGTGCGCATACAAGAGCGTGAGCATCGCCTGGGTGCGCAAGCACGCAGACCCGGTGCCGTTCAGTGAACTGGCAGCCACCATCAAGCGTGTCGGGCATGGCGGCGGAACCCGCGTAACATCGTCTGATTAGCGAGCCAGCCCCCATAGTGTTGCTCGATACGAGCGTGATCGTAGATGCTGGCTATGGTCGCTCGGGCCCCTTTGAGCATCTGCTGCGCGACGCCGCCGATCAGCGGGTGCAGGTCATCATCCCCGAGGTCGTGCTGGCCGAGACCGTCTTCGTATACAGGCGCAAGCTGCAGCACATGCGGGGGGCGCTTGAGGATCTCCCGCGGCTGCTCGCGGCCGCCGGCCACCAACGCGAGCAACTTCGGCGCCAGGTTCTGACGGAGAGCATGGAGGGCGAGCTGCGCAAGCGGCTCGCCGGGGCTGGGATAACTCCTGTTCCAGCCCCCGCCAGTGATCACGATGAACTGGCGCGACGGATCATGGCGCGGCGTAAGCCAACGAAGGCGCTTGCCCACAACCGCGACGGAGACGAGCTCGCTGAACAGAACGAGGGCTACCGCGACCAGATCATCTGGGAGCATGTGCGCGCCGCAGCGCAGGGCGGTCCGCTCGTCTTCGCGTGCGCGAACACGCACGACTTCGCCGACCGTAAGACTGTCAGCGAAGAACGCGCTGAGCTACACCCGGAGCTGCAGGATGATCTCAGGGCGGACCGGGATTCCGGACGCTCCGCTGGTGAGGTCACGCTTTTGCTGAGCGTCCAGGCGTTCGTGCGCGACTACCTCCAAGATGAGGACGTACTCAACGACATGAACAGGCTGCTTGACGGACACGCGGGGCGAGAGCTTGGCGAGATCGTCCGCCAAGAGGTACGCGATAGTAGGGTGCAACTTGAAGGCTACGAGCCGCCCGTCGCGTTGCAGAGCCACGTCGAAGAGGCGACGCTTGCGACCCTCGACAGTGTCCATGGCATTAAGGTCATCGACGTGTACCTGGAGTCCGACGATGGTGAGCCCCGCGAGTACGTCGTGACGGTTGACGTGATCGGCTCGGGGGCCGTTGACTGGGCCGTCAACGCCCCCAGCTCGTGGGATCTCGAAAGGTTCTCTGGGCTTGTAGAGGGCGACACCGCAGGCGGGGGCATCATCCTCGACAGCGACCCCTCCTACGTGCAGATCACGCTCAGTGGGCGCTATCTCCCCTCGGAGGAGGAGTGGAGCGAGATCGAGGTCGAGTCGGCGCGACAGACACCCAAGGAGGTGGAGGAGCGAGAAACGCTGAACCATGTGGCACAGCTACGTGCGGAACAGGAACTCGGGCTGTTCCCAAGCGACGAGGAGATCGAGGCGATGGAAGCACCGCGGATACCCAGGCGGAAAGCAACGGCTGGCGACTTTCAGCGCAGGGCGCGAAGAGGGTGAGCGAGGGGCGGAGCCGCTTCGGGCGTTGCGCAAGCGGCCTACTAGAGAACGCTGAGCCCGGCCATTGGCTACCCACAGTGCGCATCCGTGGCGCCAGCTTCGCCGCGCTTGCCGCCGCGTTTGCGCTCATAGCACCCGGCGTAGCCAGTGCGACGATCCACAGTGGCCGCGTCGTGTTCCCCGAACCGCACAACCCTCCGAGCATCGGCGTACCGCCTCCTCCTGCGGTCCAGACGAAAGAGTCCACGCGCGAAGTCATCATTCGATACAACGCAAGCGCCGGCACCGTCTCCCTACGTGCGGAAGTCTTCGATCCAAGTTTTTGGGGCGAACAGATTGGCGAAAGCTTCAAGCTAGGCTCGAAATGCCTCAGCTACGACGAAAGTGTGTTCCATCCTCCCGATTTCAGCGCGAGCATGAGCGCAAGGCCGAAACGCGTGGGGCTACTCGGCGAAGAAGTCGGCGGTGTCATGGGCGAAGCGACGCTTCATGGCTACACGGGCCATGTCACCGGTACCGGCACGTTCAACGGCCGCTACTTCGAGATCACGTTCACCAGCAGCGCGTTTCGCAACCTCAACTGGCGTTGCGCCATGCTCACATCCTTGGGCTTCCCTTGGCCGCGCGTTCCTCTCGGCGGCTGGCGCAAGGCGAAGCGGCCGCGCACGTCACCCGCTCGACGCTGAGGGTGTCTCTCCATCAAGGGCAGCGCGCGCGGCTGTTGGCAGCGGCGGCAGTGCAGTGCCTGCGATTCAGCGTGTCCAGGTGTACTTGATGGGGTTGGCTGCGCCCTTCTTGCGGTACTCGTCTGGGACTCGCTTGCCGACATACTGATTGCGCAGCTCCGCCGGTGCCTCCTGACCGATGAAGGCCAACCGTCCGGGCGCATCCTCGTGGCCCGGAAAGTCTTGCGCTGTAGCCGGAAGCCAGTTCTCCGCGACGAACGAGCCGACGATGAGTCCGCGCTGCGTGGCGAGGATGACCTCCGCCTCCATCGCCATTTTGCGGCTGATCTTCCAGGCGTACCGCGTGGCCTCATAGAGCGAGGTCTCGGCGGCGCTGCGATTGACGCTGATGAGGATGGCCTTGTGCCGGAAGTCGGCGGGCAGGGCCGAGTAGCGGCGGATGATCTCGCGGGCGTGCATAGCCCCGTATTCGCTTGACCCGGTGCCGCCCGCGACGTTAGAGAGGCCGGGATAGGCGTCCATCAGGGCGGCCTCGACCTCGAACGCCGTCGCGTCGTCCATGCCGTGTCGGTGTATGACGTGGGCGACCTCGAAACCGGCTAGACGTACTTCGCGGATGCGCTTGAGCTTGTCGCTCAGCTCGTCGCCGTCCTGACTTAGCTCATCGCGGATGTGCGCGAAGACCCTGTTGCCTTGGCCCTTGCCAACGTAGAAGGTCTCGCCGTTGCGTGGGTCGATGAGGCGGTAGACGTAGGTCTTGAGCTTCGGGATGACATCGGGAGGAAACGCGTCCATCTCAATCACGGACGCTCACGGTAGCCAGCGGCTCGGATGCGCGGCCGTGATCGAGTGAGTCTGATGGCGCGCGCGTGCTTTGCAGACGGCGCTTCGCCGTCGCGCAGCAGCGTCGTTGGCGATCCTCTCCGCGTTTCCCGCATCAGCGTTCCCCGAGGGGGCACGCAGCCTGTGGTATGGACGGCGAAATTGGGACCGCAGAAAGACCGCAGGAGGTCAGAAAACCGCATGGGAAAGCCAACTCGAACCTTTCTCCCCGATCAGGTTCAAAATCCCCGAAAAGAAGCTAAAGGGGATGGGCGTAGAGGCGAACAGGGGCAAAAACTCGCTCGTTTGCCATATATCGAGACCGACGCAGCCCGGAATGCCTGCTCGGTGCTCTTGTCCGACGAGTTGTAGCGCTGGCGTATCCATCTCTCGACCTCCGAGACGCGGAGCGGTTGAGTCCGCCCATGCACAGGTAGGGGAGACCGACATGCTGCTGCAGCTCGATCCAGCAAGCTCAGCCTCGGCAGCCAATCCAAGGGCGGCGAACACCGCATCGAGCGACTCATCCTCTCCGCACACACCACCTGCCGCCTCCAAAGCCGATCACTCTTCGTCTACCTCACCGAAACACTGACCGCCCACGCCCGCAGCGACCCGTTCCGCTACTCACCTGAACGCCCCAACCAACTGAACACTACGGGTTTCAAGCGCTTTGCAGGGAGTTGTTGGGGAGAAGGTTACCTGCGCTTGCCTTGTCCACGCTGGCCGACCTCGCTGTAGCGGTCGCCGAGGTTGTTCAGCGAGCTGGCGAGGTCGGCCAGGGAGGCTGGATTCAGTTCAGGCCGGGCGACGACCCTACATTGCTGAATTCATCCCCCTTCGGAACGAACTGGCGTGCAAGTTGAAATTACGATGTCCTGATTCCCACTGTCTTGGACTTAGGAGTCGGCGCCAACGTAATTTCGACTGCATTTCGTTCATTGACGACACCTTTACTAGCAATAAATTCTACTTCTATTTCGCATTCATTACCCTGAGGAACCGCTGCATTGCATTTGTTGGTAATGTTCCACACAACCATTTTTCCTTCAGAATACACAATGGTAGGCGCGCCTGGCGTCCATGGGCCCGGTCCGTCGTTCGTGTATTTGTATTTTTCTGTGCCGGTGCCTCCTCCTCCACCTGAAACTTTGCAAAGGTATTGTTGAGTAAGATTTTTTTACCTTCCTGTTCTCCTTCGCCTCCTCCTCCTTCGCAGGCAAATGCTATTGCCGGCGCAAAGATGACACCGAGGACGTATGCTACAGCGCATACTGTCGCTATGGGACGCACTTGTGATCGAATCCGTGTCACGATTTCCTTCTTCCATATAAGTTATTGAAGCAGAGTAAGTTCCGCCATTTGCTCAGATTTGTGCATCAAACAGCTCCCTCCGGTTCGAAGTTAGATCAGTTTTTCAACGGCCTTCTTTACGTCGCTTGCTTCAATGAGCGAGACTGGGTGTTGCCATTCTGAGCTTTCCCCGGCTATATATCGTTCGCCAGAAGGTGTCCTACGGACGATATATTTGTGGTGGGGGATTTCAACATTTCGACCCACGAAGTTCTTTATCCTGCCGCCCGTAAGGCCGATGCGGAAAGATGGAGAGTCGTGGAAGCCTACCTTGTGTGCATCGACGATATCCGCCTCGACGATCTTTGCCATGGAGATAGTGCGTGATTGATCCCACCTGGCGATGCTGAGTCCCGGGACTTGTTTCGCGATACCGGTCAGGAATTCTTCGGTGACGTAGTTCGTGAACTCTTCACCCTGCTCGTTTATAAATGTCGCAGCGTAGTCCCAAAGCAAGTTCTGCGCACCAGCGGCAAGCGCCGCTACTTGTTGCACAAAGAACGGCCGGCGATTGAGCGTATCACTCTTAAAGGAGTGAAATTCCAACCTAACGACGTTGGTTCGAACAAATTTTTCGAGAATGGACGGCAGCATTTCGTTAAACCAGCGAGTACCATCGCCATGGTCCTCGAGATCGACGAATACTTGCAGCGTCACCGGTGCAGTCGGCTGCCCAAGGACCAGCTCATGCTGAGGTATTCCGGCAAACAACGTCGCCACTTGCCGTTGTATGCGCAGTCTCTCAGTGCTCGCACTCGAAGCGACGCGTCCCCGCTGGTTTGCTACGAGCAGCGCGAGCAAGACTATCAACGCGACGACAGCACAAGCGCCAACAGCACGAAGCCCAAGCGCTCCCCGCGCCGAGGTCGCTCGTCCCCGTCTAGCCGCACGGGCTCGCCTAGCAGTCCGCGCTCCTCTCGCTGCCCGGGCTTGTCTAGTAGCCTGCGCCCTACGTACAGCTCGCTCTCGCCCAGGCATCCTGGTCCTCCACGATCGCGAGCAAGAGGCCCCGACTGGCTACAAATGCCGACAATAGAGTCCCACTGTCACAAGGCTTCCATCCCACGTCCAAGCTCCTTCATCTGCCTAGGTTACACCGTGGTATTCATCCACCTGTGCCTTGAGCCGACAGGAGGCATAAGCACGCCAAGTCGTATAACTAGACGCTACGCTGATCGCGACCTCCGATGAGGACGCTGCCGAGCCGCAACACCCATCGCCTGCGATCCGCAGTCATATACGCGAAACCAGCTTCCAGATGCGCACTCAACTTATCCTGCGATGTCTCCCACTATGAGTCAACCCATCACAAAGCGGAGGACAAGTGAGAGTCGCCTCCGCGTAGTTTGAAGACTCCCGCTCCGGCGACCAGTGCAGTCGTTCGCACGGCTGAATCGATTGAGCGGCTCAGTTCGAGCTTTTTCGCAGACGGGCTGTCCTCAGCTTGCACCGATCGTGGTCGTTGCTGGTGGCCATCCCTCAAGTGCGTAGTTGTTCAGGAACTGGCGTTTCCAAAAGTAGCTGCGGGCGGTCTCTGAGAGTTCTGCTTGTTCGCAGACCTCGGACCAGTCGCGTTTGATCACGTCGATCTGATGATCGACGATAGCCGTTGCCTCACTTTTGCTCAGCTGGTACAGGTGTGCTCGCTCGACGCAGCCGGCGACCTGGCTCTCCTTGAACGGCTCCGTGGCGTCTCCGATGATCATTGCCTGCGTTTGCGCGCCCGGTATTGCGCACTTGCGGGCAGACGTCGTATGCGGGAGTGAGCGTGAGCATCTGCCCGTCCCAGAAGGCCGCGTGGTTGCGGGCGTGGTCGTCCGTGTTGCCGACGAGGATGTTGAAGGTGATTCGAGAGAAGAGCTCGCGCAGATTCAAACCTGGATCCATAAAGCTGGCCCTCACGATCTGGGCCAGGTTGGCATAGCTGGCGTGCCTGGCGGCGAGCTCGTTGAGACCCAGCATTGTCAGCGCTGAGACCAGACTCCGCCGCTCATCGGTCTCGGGGAGCCTGTCGAAGCGCTCCACGAGAAGGACCGTCTTTTTGAGCGCCCGGGTGAGCTCGACGCGGGCCGCCTTAATGCCAGCACGGTGCGCGAGCTCCATCGCGACGTACTCGCCCTGCTCCACCGGGAATGTGTCGCTAGTCGAGGAGAATTTCGCAATCAGTCAGTCGATGGCCGATGGGACAGAGATCGAGGCGGCTGCACTGATCGCGGCAGCCTGACCGTGAGGGCAGCGGAACTGTCGACTTCCCGTTGGCTGACTGACGACTTGCCTGAGCACGCTGGTGTAAGGGTGTGGGGTGGGTTTTGGGCGAGACCCGGGTTTGTTCAGGCCCTGAGCCTAAGTCCGTCGCGGAGCGCGTCAGGGAAAATGGGGCGTTTTCAAGACTGGGGAACGCAGGCATTATCATCGCACGCGTGGGCGCGGCGGACCCGGGAATGTTCGTGCTCAAGAGCGCGCTTCGAGCAGCGATCGTGATGCCGCTCGCATTTGCGCTTGCGCTGCTGGTTATAGACAGCCAGCAGATGGCGCTGTTCGCGGCCTTCGGCTCGATGGCGCTGCTCGTGTTCGTTGATTTCGGTGGGACTCTGCGCGCGCGTCTTCGTGCCTATCTGCTCCTCGTAGCGGTCGGTGCGGCGCTGATCGCGCTCGGGACACTCTGCTCCCGCACAACCTGGCTTGCGGCCGTTGTGATGGGGTTGGTCGCCTTTGCGATTCTCTTTGCGGGGGTACTCGATGATTACATCGCCGCTGCGCATGCGGCCGCGATGCTTGCATTCGTATTGCCGGTGATGGTGCCCGGGAGCGCGAGCGCGATTCCCACGCGGCTGGCCGGCTGGGGACTTGCGGGAGCGCTTTGCATTCCAGCGACGCTGCTGTTGTGGCCAGGCCGCCCACGTAGCGCGCTTCGTCATGGAGCTGCGCAAGCAGCACGCTCGCTGGCAGAGCTGGTGGAGGCGCAGTCGCGAGGCGATCGCGCAAGTGCCTGCAGCGCCTCTCAGGCCGCTCGCGTTGCAACTGCGGAAGTGCGCGATCGCTTCGTCTCGATGGCGCAACGTCCTAGCGGGACAGCCGGCCCGACTGCTGCTCTTGCTCGGCTTATCGAGGATCTTGGCTGGCTGCAGCGGGTCGCGGATCGTGCTCCCGCCCTGGCGGGTCCGAGGACTCCCTGCGCTGCCGAGCGCGCCGAGATCGAGTCCTCGGCGCCGGCCGCGTTGCGCGATGTGGCAGATCGACTCGATGGCGCCCAGTCAGACACGGGAGTCGATCTGACCCGGCTGAGACGGGCACACGAGGCTTTTGGGCGCGCCCAGTTGGCCCATTTCGAACACTTGCAACCGGATCGCGATGAGATCGAGGCAACGATGGAGCTGGACGAGGCATACAGGCTGCGCGAGCTTTCGTTCGGAACCCTGCAGGTGGGCCGAGATACCGTGCAGGCCTGCCACGATCGCGTAGCTGCAGTGGCGACGTCGACGTCCCGCGCACGAGTCGACGCGAGCAGCCGGCTGATCCGAACGCACGCGAGCAGGAATTCAATCTGGCTGCGGAACAGTCTGCGTGGGGCTGTTGGACTGGCGCTCGCGGTTCTCGTTGGGCGGCTGACTGATTTGCAGGATGCGTTCTGGATCGTGCTTGGGACCATGTCGGTGCTGCGCTCGAGCGCACTCTCCACAAGCGTGTCGGTCGCCTGGGCGCTGTTCGGCACGTTGGGCGGGATCATCCTCGGCGGGCTGATCGTGATCGCCCTCGGTGGCGAGCATGGTGCGCTCTGGGTGGTGCTGCCATTTGCCGTGCTGCTGGCCGCATACGCTCCTCAGGCGATCTCGTTTGCGGCTGGCCAGGCCGCATTTACGGTTGTGGTGCTTGTGCTCTTCAACTTGATTCACCCGGCGGGCTGGAGGGTTGGTCTCGTGCGAGTCGAGGACGTTGCGATTGGCGCTGCTGTCAGCCTGCTGGTCGGGATCCTGGTCTGGCCGCGCGGTGCGAGCGCCATCCTGCGCAGGGCAATCGGCGCGGCGTACGTTGATGCGGCCCATTACTTGGACGTGACGATCGCGACGTTGCTGGGCGACCGCGAGACAGGGCAGCTCAGCCTCGCGGCCCGCGAAGCGTCAGACGCCGCGCAGTTGCTCGACACCGCCGTCCGCGACTATCTCGCTAACCGGAGCTCCGCGCGCGGGCGTCTTCATGATCTCACCGTGCTTACCGTCGGCGCTGGTCGCGTACGGCGGGTCGCCCGGCTGCTTGATGACCCACACGCGCTGATACGCCTCGGGCCGGTCGGCGATGAGTTGCCTAGGCTGGCGCAAGCACGCGATGCTTTTGACGCCGAGCGATATGCTCGCTGTGCTTGGTATGAGTCGCTTGGGAGGGCGATCTCGCAGTCGGCGCCTTCGCCCGATCCCGAGCACGGTGAGGGAAAGGGTCAGGCGGATACTCCGATCAGGCCGGTCGTGCTCGAGCACGTGGCTGGCGAAGGTATGTTGCAGCCGGGGCTTGCGATCGCGTGGGCGCAACGTCATCTTGACGTCCTTGCCGATCTCGAGCTGATGCTCACCTCGGCCTATGCGCGGATCGCTGACGGTGTGGCGGGAGTCGACTGAGGCAGCGGCAAGCCT
This sequence comes from uncultured Solirubrobacterales bacterium, assembly GCA_963705245.1. Classification (GTDB taxonomy): domain Bacteria; phylum Actinomycetota; class Thermoleophilia; order Solirubrobacterales; family Solirubrobacteraceae; genus Palsa-744. The sequence goes on from OY970062.1 coordinate 2,018,214, forward strand.
ACGGGCGACAGGAAGAAGCTTGCGCGTATCAGTTGACGCTCTCGAGTTTGTGCGGCGCGTACACGTGTCGAGGCCTGAGCCACCGAGCCGGTTGCACCGGTCGCCGGGGTTTCGGTCGGTCATGGGGGAGGCTCACGACGCCCGAGCATTCCGTCCTTCACGGGCTGAGGATTCGTGTCATACAGGAGCGCAGGTGGAGGCCTGTCAGCTCGGTGCCGAGCTCCATGGGCCTTGGTTGAGACGCTCCCCCGGTGAGCTCCACGCGCTGCCCTCATCGTGCGATAATGCGCGTGTGTGTCGGCTGCGGTCGCTGATCATCGCTTGGGTACTAGGCGGCTCGACCGTGCTGATGCTCACATCGACGTCCGCGCTTGCCTCTACTTCGGGAGCGCAGCTGTGGACGGCGCTAGGCGGGAATGTCACCTGTGGCATCGCGATTCACCCGCCCAATACACCTCCGATGCAGCTGCTTTGCAGCGCCAGGCCGGTTCCGGCTCCGAAGGCCATGAGCGTTGGGGATCCTGGCTTCGTCTTCCTCGGATCGGTTGGGCGTCCGTCGCTTGCGCGTCTTAGCCAGGACTCCTTTGTCGGTAGTCAGCCTGTGGCTCTCAGAGGCGGGAGCAAGTGGGGAGGTATCGGCCCGATCAGTGTGACGTGCACGATCAGCAGGAGAGCGGTTCGCTGCACGAATCGCTCTCGTCATGGTTTTGTGATCACGCGGAACTCTTACAGGGCATTCTGAGGCCTTTCGAAGCTATCAAGTGTGTTCGTAATGAAGGGGTTGGAGCTCCCTTCAGAGTCGCTCGGCGTCAGAGGGGATTGCCGGACGCAGCTCAAGGCTCGCGGGCTCTGTCTGTTCGTATCGTCTGACGAACTCGCTCTTGGCCTCGGTGTAAGCCTCACGGTCCTCTCTGTGGCGCTCCGCAAGCGCGCGCTTCAGCGCTTCGTATTCGCCTGCAAGGACGGGATCGGCGCGCAGGCGGTCCCGGAAGCGCAGGCGGCGCTCGAGCTCACTTGGCAGATCGACGAGGTGCAGGTGGTGGGTGCGGTGAGCGGCCGTTGGATAGCACAGGAAGCGCCTGTGGGTGAGCGTCGCGTTGAACGCCTCGGGATACTGGTAGCGGCCGTCCTTTACCAGCTTTGGGATTGCATCGAAGTTATCCACGAGCGCGATCATGTCGATCACCGGCTTGGCCGCCAGGCCCGGAACGGCGGTTGACCCGAAGTGGTGCAGCTCCACTTGATCAGGCAGCAATGGCGTGAGTCGCTCACGCTCGGCCCGATATGCAGACGGCCACGCGGGGTTGTATGCGACGATCTCTATCGGGGCGTCGCGCCCTCCTGTGTGCGCAAGATCCTTGGCTGTGGCGCTGACTCGATTCGTGGGTGGCATATCCCGCAGTTTCTCATCGTAGCTGGTAAGCGTGGCAGCGAGAATCCGCCGGCCTCTATGGATTGGAATGCTGGATGGCTGAGACGGCAGCGGAAGATATCGATGTCCGTGGTCTGCGAATCGCGAGTGGCGTAAGTCAAGGTTGGGTATTCATGTGATTTAGAATGGTGCCTGTGCACGTTCGACTGCTTTATCCTCTGGTTGCTTGTCCTCATAGGGACTTGTGATCGTTCTGTATGACGCAGATTGTGGCTTTTGCCGGTGGGCGATGGCTTGGGCCATGAGGCAAGATCGTCAGCATGTGCTCGTTGCGGTGCCGATTCAGTCCCCGCTTGGTTGCGAGCTGCTAGCGGATGTCGATCGGAGCGAACGTCTTCGTACGGCTCACGTTGTCGGAGAGGATGGCTGCCGTCGTTCGGCCGGTGCTGCTGCGGCTGAAGTGTTGGGGGTGCTGCCGCAGACGCAAGGCCTGGCTCGACTGGCCCATCGCTTCCCAAACGCGACCGAGTTGCTCTACGGCATGGTTGCAAGGCGACGTAACGACTTTGGCCGTTTTGTTGGCAATGAGGCGCGGGTGCGCGCGGATCGCCTGCTCCAGGTCTCGAGCGTTACCACCACAGCGGAGCTGGAGGGCCGGTCGCGATCACCGATTTAGCGCGCTCGGAGTGCGGCAAAATGTGCTGGCTTACGGGTGCTGCTCAGTGCGAGCGTTCCAGGCCTGTTCGATCTGTCTCATCAGGGCGGGGTATACGACTCGATGTCGGAACGGCGCGATCAGGGTCATGTATGCCGCCCCGAACCTGCCGCGCGGCTTGACGTATACCCCCATCTGTCCTTGATAGACGCCTTCGTCCTGTTTGACCCAGGCCAGGTGCATCGCGGCGTGAACAGTTTGGTTTGAAAGCTCAGCCGCCCACTCGACATCAGTACGGTACAGGGGCAGGAAGCCATATGAGCTGAGATCCAGGCCCGTGGCGGTGTTGCGCAGATCCTCTGGAAGTCGCGCGCCCAGGGTAGATTCGGTGTCGTCGGGGATAACGAGTGGGCGCGGTGCATCATCCCACCCAAACCAGCCGCCGACGCGATAACGAATGCTGAAAAGGGCGCGGGTCGCAAACGACCCACTGTTGGCCGGATCCAGGGAAGCCATTACCTCGAGCAATCTTGCAAAGTCATCAATGCTGCCCTGCGCCGGGAGTGCCCAAACATCCTCCAATCTGAAGTCGGCCGTGATCTCGCAGATACGCCAAGGCTGGGATTCATGGGCACTGTTCGGGAGTCTCATACCCCGAGCTCAGCATTCGTCGTCTCGGCCAGCGATCGTCGGTGGTGAGGTGTGGAGGCGCTCAAGCGAGCGCCTCCACACCCAGCTTGCGTTGGATCGCGAGAACCTCGGTCTTCATCGCCTCCGCGAGCGCGAGCACGGCTGAGCGCGGCCGGACCATCACCGTCAATTCGTCGATTAACCCATCCTGACCCGTGTGAAGAAAGTCGCACCCGTGCAGCTCGCGGTCCCCGACGCGTGCCCTGAACAGAAGTGCGTGGTCCCTGGCCCCCTCGGCACCAATTTCGCGTTCGTAGTGAAAGTCCTCGAAGACGCGCATGACGGCGCTGAGGATCACACCGAGCGCTTCACGTCCGTGGTAAGGGCGAAACACGACAGGGCTGTTGAACACAACCTCTGGTGAAAACAGCTCAAGCACGCGGTCGGTCTCCCCGGTCTCGATTGCGCTGCGGAACGGATGCATGGGAGGCGACCTTTCTGGAGGGATTGCGCGAACGCATCTTGCGCCCGAACAAGATAACATACATGCATGTATGTAGAAACAGGAAACGCCAGCAGCCAGGCAAGCGCGACGGGAGCCGTGAGCGGACGCCGTTCAACGCAGGCAGAGCGAAGTGCGCGCACTCGGAGCGCCCTGCTCGAATCGGCTGCGAGGGGGCTCTCCCGCTATGGCTATGGAAACCTCGTACTGGAGCAGGTGGCGAGCGAGGCCGGCTACACCCGCGGCGCGCTCTATCACCAGTTCAAGGACAAGGAGGACCTCGCCTTGGCCGTGATCGATTGGGTCGATGAGACATGGAGCCAGGAGGTCGGCCAGCTCATCGAGCAAGAGTCCGATCCAGTCACAGCGCTGATCGTGATGGCGCGTGGTCACGCCGTCTACTGTCGGCGAGACGTGGCTCGGGTGGCGCTGGCACTAAGGCTCGAGTTCAGCGGTCAGGACCACCCTGTTGGACGTCACCTGGAGCGGATCTCCGACAGTCTCGTCAAGCGCTGCACCCGCCTCGTCAGCGCGGGGCGGAGAATGGGAACGATCCCAGCCGGTCCGCCGGCGAGGGCCGTCGCACTTGCCTTCATCGGTGCCTTGGAGGGCACGGTTATCGAACTCGCCGGACAAGCGCCGCACGATGAGGTGCTGGCAGCGCGCGCAGCCGCCGGCGTGCTCGGACTGAGCGGCATACCGGTCGGCGCCCGCGAAGCCGTAGTCAGCGGCGAGAGGAACCTGTAGGCGACTTCAGCCCCCGAAGCCCCGGCTCTGCCTGGCCTCTTGCCTTTCAACAGGAGTGGGTCGACGTACGAGATAGTGCATTGTTCTGACTAAGAGCAATGTGCACCCGGACCATGGACGGCAGGTCCTGCTGCAGCCTCGAATAAAGAAAGGCCCTGCATGGCAGGACCTTTTCTCATGCGCCCGAGTGGACTCGAACCACCACGGACCAAGCGGTCCACAAGGCCCTCAACCTTGCGCGTCTACCAAATTCCGCCACGGGCGCCAGAGCGAGGCGAGTATAGCCGCGGCCAAGCGGGCGGGAGGCTGGAGGGGTCCTGCGACTCCCGTATGAGTCCCTGCTGCCATCCCCTGAGCCAGACATCCAGGCCGCTGTAATCGGCTTATCCCTTGCATCCGTCCACGGAGCACGCTATCGTGCGAACACATGTTCGTCGAAGTCCCCAAAGTCCCCAGTCCACCCGAACAGGGAGCAGAGCAGACATGGATCTGACCAAGCGCCAGCAGGAGATATTCGACTTCATACGCAAGCACTCGGCGAAGTACGGCTATCCACCGACGGTGCGCGATATCGGCAAAGCGGTTGGACTCGCCTCGTCCTCGACGGTGCACGCGCATTTGGCCAACCTGGAGAAGATCGGCCTGCTGCGCCGGGACCCCTCGAAGCCGCGCGCGATCGAGCTGCTCGATCGCGCGATGGGCAGCGCAGTGGAGGGGGTGCGCGGGATTGTGCGCCCTGACAGCCTGCCGCTGTTGGGCTCGGTAGCCGCGGGAGTGCCGATGCTCGCGGATGAGAATGTCGAGGAGTACGTCTCGGTTCCAGAGCTCGCAGGTGGGGGGGACGGCCAGTATCTGCTCCAGATCCGCGGCGAATCGATGAAGGATGCAGGCATCCTTGACGGTGATTACGTAGTGGTGCACTCGCAGGACACGGCGCGTGATGGCGACATCGTCGTAGCGCTGCTCGGGGATGAGGCGACGGTCAAGCGCTTCTTCCGCGAGTCTGACCACATCAGATTGCAGCCCGAGAACGACGCGATGGAGCCGATTCGCAGCAAGGATGTGAAGGTGCTCGGACGCGTGGTGGGCCTGCTCAGAAGCGTCTGAGCTTCGAGTCGCAACTCGCCGGGCCGTAATCCTCAGATGTCCTTGCGAGTCTCGGGTGTCCTCGGGCTCAACTCTGAGGCCTCTGCCGCAAGGCGTTGGGTGCAGCGACGGACGTAATTCGACTCGTCGCGATGCGTCTGGGTGCAATCGCAGGACGCAGTTCTTTACACCGCGGGCACGGCGCGCTACCGTGACAGACGCAGGTCAGGCAGCCGCGGGGGCTGAGAAGCTCTCGAGGAAAGTCCGGACACCAAAGGGCAGGGTGGTCGAGAGATCGACCCGGGGAAACCCGCGGGAAAGTGCCACAGAAACAAACCGCCTACGCTCGCCGTCCCACGTGAACGGCGGGCCGGCAAGGGTGAAATGGTGCGGTAAGAGCGCACCAGCGTCGCGGTGACGTGACGGCTGGGCAAACCCCACCCGGTGCAAGGTCAAAGCGGACCGCTTGCAGGTAGCCCGCTGAGGTCCAGGTAGGCCGCGCAGATGGATGGTTGCTCAACGACAGAATCCGGCTTAACGACCTGCTAAGGAAAAGCCCCGCTTCGGCGGGGCTTTTCTATTGATGAGCCGAGATCCTGGGAGCACACAGGAATGTCACCTTGACTTGTCGTCTCAAGCGCGATCGGTGATCGAGGAGGGATAAGCGTTCACGCCGGACCAGGCTTGCAAGGTGGCAGGTGACACCGGTCGCCGCCGTGCAGTGTCAGGGGCACTGTGCAGTGTCAGGCGCATCGTGCAGCGTCAGGCTCCCTGTGCAGTGCCAGGCTCACTTCCAGTGTCAGCTGCACCGTCCAGTGTTACGCCGCTACCGGGCTCGGTTTGCGCCCGAGTCCCTCAAGTGCGGCAACCATCGCGTCCAGCTCGCAGTCGATCTTGTCCGGCCATGGCTTCTCGGGGTGGTCATCAAGGGTCTTCAGCCCGTTGCCGGTGATGATTGCAACGACCGTGTCATCGGGAGCGAACTTGCCTTTACGGGCGAGCTTCTCGAGCACCGCGATCGTCGTGCCACCGGCGGGCTCTGTCAAGAGTCCCTCGGTTGCCGCCAGCAGGTCGATGCCCGCAAAGATCTCTGGGTCGCTGGCGAAGCCTCCGGTGCCGCCGCGTTTGCGCACGGCGTCGATCACCAGATAACCGTCGCCGGGCGCACCGATCGCCAGCGAGTGTGCGGCGGTCTCGGGCGTCACGGCGTGAATCTCGGCCTCATCGGCAAGAATCGCGGTGGCAATCGGATTACAGCCGCTGGGCTGGGCGATGTGGATGCGTGTCGGGTCGGTCTCGGCGAGCCCAAGCAGTTGCAGCTCGCCCAAGCCCTTGTGCAGGCGCGATGACAGCGTCCCGCCGGCGGCGGCGGTGACGATGTGGTCGGGTGATTGCCAGTCGAGTTGCTCGACGATCTCAAATGCAGCGGTCTTCGCGCCCTCGGCATAGAACGGTCGCAGGGTGATGTTCGCGAACTCCAACCCCGTCGCTTCAGCGACTTCGCGGCAGCGGCGGTTGGCTTCGTCGTAGTTGCCCTCCACTTGGCAGACCTTCGCGCCCAGCGCCGCGCAGGCGCGGGCCTTCGTGTCCTCCAGGCGGTTGGGATAGAACACGTATGCATCAACCCCTGCCTTCGCTGCCAGCGAGGCCACGGCGGTGCCGACGTTGCCGGTGGAGACGCAGCCGATCTCATCGCGACCCAGCTCCAGCAGTCGCGCGACGGACATCGATACGACGCGATCCTTGTAAGACAGGCTGGGGCGCGAGGTGGAGTCGTCCTTGAGATAGAGATTGCTGAGTCCGAGCTCGGCGCCCAGCCGGTCGGCGTGGATCAAAGGGGTGTAGCCGGCGTAACGGCCGACGCGGGCTTGCGCGGAACCATCGACGATTGGCAGGAGCTCCTCGAAATGCCAGATGTTCTGAGGCCGCTCGGAGCTGGGGACCTCTTTGAAGTAACGGGCGGCCAGCTCGTAGTCGTAGGCGACGTCAAGGCCCTTGCCGCAGTCCGGGCACGCAAACACCGTGTCGGTCAGCGGATACCGGCGATCGCAGCGATGACAGACAAGGCCCGTAGCGCACGAACGCGTTCGTGCGCGAGATCTCTGATCGCTTGATGCGGTGCTGAACGAGCTCATGCCGGTTCCAGAGACGATACGCCGGGCCACGGCGTTTGCGCGTCGTCGTCGTTGCCGAACGCGATCCACAACTCCTCGGCGATGTGCGGAGCGAGCGGCGCGAGCAGCTGCGCGAGGATCGCCAGAGCGCCTAGCAACGCATCACGATCGGCTGTGCTCAACTCGTCGGTGCGCGCGAGTACGCGCTTCTCGAAGTCCTTCAAGCGATCGAACAGGCGCATGACGTCACGCACGGCGCTGTGCATCTCCAGGGCGAGCATCTCATCGGTGGTTCGCTCGATTGCAGCTGCGCACCATTTCTCCAGACGCACGCGCAGGTGCTCAGTTGTGTCTCTGATCTGAGGCTCCGCGCCGACGCCGGTCTCGTGGGTGCTCTCAGCAGCGAGCGCGTCCACGCCGGCTGGAGAGTGTGCTTCGCCCTCGACGAGCCGATCCGGATTGGCTCGTTCTGCCACGGCTGCGGCGAGCTGGTTCTGAGAGAAATCCCAAACCTGTGTCAGGAAGCGATGGCAGCGCAGGACCGCCGAGTCGCTCCAGTTCAGCGCGCGTTGCGGACGGGCGGCATACAGCGTCGCCAAGCGTACTGTGTCGGCGCCGTAGCGGGCGACGAGCTCGTCGGGGTCAACCACGTTGCCGAGGTGCTTGGACATCTTGCGACCGTCGCGAATAACCATCTCGTGGAACAGGCAGCCCGCGAACGGCTCGCCATCAGCCAGGAACGCAAGCGGGCCGATATCGCGCAGGGCCTTGGTGACGATGCGCTGGTCGAACACGAAGTTGCCGCTGTCTGAGCCGGCGACGACGCGCTCGGACGGCAACCACGCGCGCAGGTCCTCCAGCGCGAAGATCTCATCCAGCGGGCGTGTGCGCTCATCGGGCGGCACGCACACGGGCGCCCACAGCCACAGCGCGTCGAAATGACAGTCCAGCGTGTCCGTCTCGCGCCGTGCGGGCCCGCCGCAGCGTGGGCAGGTGGTCTGCACGAAGTCCTCGCGCTCGGCCAGCGGGTTGCCGGTGCCTGTGGGCTTCAGATCGAGCGGCAATATGACCGGCAGCTGCTCGACGGGCACGGGCACGGTGCCGCAGTCGCCGTCGCAGTAGACGATCGGGATCGGTGTGCCCCATGAGCGCTGGCGGGAGATCGAGAAGTCGTTGGCGCGGTAGCGCATCGCCGGGCGCAGCCCCGCGATTGGGGGAGCCTCCCCGCCGGCATCGTTCCCGCCGGTGCGGTTGTTTGTGCCCTCGCCCAAGCCTCCGACCTCGATCCCGCCCCCGACCTCGATCCCCCCGGCACTGTTCCCGGTGTCATTGCCGCGATCTCCGGACTGAGCTCCGTCGGGGACAGCGGCGGCGTCGCCGACGTCCAGCCCGAGCCGCGCGGCGATCAGCGCGTCGGTGCGATCGCGCGCGGGGATGCCGAACACGGCGGTCACGCCGAAGCGCCCGTCCACGACGGGAGAGATCAGCACAGGCAGGGGCTCGCCATCCGCGGGCGAGGGCAGCGTGCGGTCGGTATCGATCAGCGGGATTGCCTCGACGTCACGAGCGCTGCGATCCAGGCCGCCTGAGCGCAGCTCATCCAGGCGCTCACGCGTCTCCGGGGTTCTTGTCCACAGCTCGACGTCTGGGTGCTTGGGCGAGATCAGCACAAATCGGGCCAGCGAGACAGCGTTATCGTGTGGGGTGAACACCGTCAGGAGGCTGTCATCCGGGCCCGCGAGATCGACCTCGACCCCGTCGAGGCGTCCGAGCACAAACCGCTGGCTGGAGAGCGCGACCTCGTCCCAGATGCCACTGTCCGCCAGCTCGCCGAGGCGGCGGTCGTTCTCGTCCAGATAGGCGCTGATGCGCAGGTACCACTGCGGGAGCTGGGTCAGCCGTACGGGGTTGTGGCAGCGCCAGCAGAGGCCGCCGTCCTCCACCTGGATCGTGGCCAGGGTCGTCTGGCAGGTGTCGCACCAATCGACGGCGCCCGTGCCACGGTAGACGAGCCCTGCGTCGAGCAGAGTCACGAACAGCCACTGCGACCACCGGTACATCAGCGCATCGGAGCTGAGGAACGTGCGGTCCCAGTCGAATGAGTAGCCCAGGCGCTGAAGCTGGCCGGTCATGTGCTCGGCGCAGCGGGCAACCCAGTCGCTGGGGGACTCGCCGCGGTCGATTGCCCCAAGCTCGGCGGGCAGGCCGAAGGCGTCGAAGCCGAACGCGAAGAGCACGTCCTCACCACGCGCGCGTTGAAAGCGTGCGTAGGCGTCTCCGATCGAGTAGGAGCGGACGTGGCCGATGTGGATGTTGCCCGAGGTGAATGGTGCCGATGGCTTGATGTAGCGGCGTGACCGCTCACCTTCGGCGGGCGGTGTGACAAAGGCGTCGCGCGCCCGCCAGGCAGTCTGCCGGCGCGCCTCGATCGCGTGCGGGTCATAGCTCGGAATGGTCCTACTGTGCATAGCTGAACGAGCATATCCAAGGGTCTCGGCCGTGGTTCGCCGTTGCTATGCTCAAACCCAGTTGGCAGACGTCCGCGACAAACCCCCGACGGCGCTCCGCCGACCCCTGTTTGACCCCGCCCCGAGCGGGGTCTTTTCGTCCGGACCGACTGCGAGGATTCAGCGATGGAGATAGAGATCGGGCGCGGCAAGAAGGCCCGCCAGGCATACGGGTTTGACGACATCGCGATCGTGCCTTCGCGGCGCACACGAGATCCTGACGACATCGACATCAGCTGGAAGCTTGGTCCTTATCAGTTCGAGCTGCCGATGCTCGCATCCGCGATGGATGGCGTCGTCTCGCCGGCGACGGCTGCCTCGATCGGTGGGCTGGGTGGGCTGGCGGTACTCAACCTCGAGGGCATATTCACCCGTTACGAGGACGCCGACGAGCAGCTGGAGCGGATTGCGCAGCTCCCCAAGGAAATGGCCACACGAGAGATGCAGGAGATCTACTCAGAGCCTGTCAAGCCCGAGCTGATCGCGCAGCGGATCGCTGAAATCAAGGAGCAGAAGGTCGTCGTCGCTGCATCGCTGACGCCTCAGCGCGTGCGCGATTACTACGAGCTTGCACTGGAGGCGGGTCTTGACGTGCTCGTGATCCAGGGAACGGTGGTCTCTGGCGAACACGTATCGACCATCTCAGAGCCGTTGAACCTGAAGGAGTTCATCCCCAGCCTTGATGTGCCGGTGGTGGTTGGCGGTTGCGCTTCGTATCACACGGGACTGCATCTGATGCGGACAGGCGCGGCCGGGGTGCTCGTGGGCGTGGGGCCGGGTGCGGCATGCACAACCAGGGGTGTGCTCGGCATTGGCGTACCGCAGGCGACGGCTATCGCCGACGTAGCGCACGCACGCTCGACTCATATGTTGGAGACGGGGGAGTACTGCCAGGTGATTGCCGACGGTGGGATGCGCAACGGAGGTGACGTGTCTAAGGCGATAGCGCTGGGCGCGGATGCGGTGATGATCGGCTCACCGCTTGCGCGTGCATACGAGGCGCCCGGCAGAGGGTTTCACTGGGGCATGGCGACATTCCACCCAAGCCTGCCTCGGGGCGCGCGAGTGGCGACTACGCAGAACGGCACGCTCGAAGAGATCCTGGTCGGTCCGGCGCGAGAGAACGACGGCACGTTCAACTTGTTCGGCGGGCTGCGCACGTCGATGGCGACATGTGGTCACAAGGATCTCGCTGAGTTCAATCGCGCGGAGGTGGTGATTGCGCCAGCGCTGCAGACCGAGGGTAAGGCGCTGCAGCGCGACCAGGGCGTGGGCATGGGGGCAGTGAACGGGAAGGCAGCCGCGCTGGTCAATGACGTCTGAGTCGTCCCCGCCTTCGTTCGGCGGCGTCCTTACCGATCGGGGATCCCGGGATCTCCGATCGGCCTGCACGCGAGCCAAGCACGCCACGCCGGGTGGGCGGGCAATCGACCTGTTGTCGGCCTCGCCCCGAACAGCTCAGACAGTGATGTGGCGATCATGAGCATCGCCAGCACACAGAGTCCCACTGACACGGCTGCGCGTAGTCCGACGGCTGCGCGCAGTCCGGCATTTTCCACAGCGACCGAGCAAATCGTCGTCCTGGACTACGGCGGTCAGTACAGCCAGCTGATCGCGCGCAGGATTCGCGACTGCGGTGTGTTCAGCGAGCTGCTGCCGCACAGCGTCCCGCTGGAGGAGGTCGCCAAGCGCAAACCATGCGGGATCGTGCTGTCTGGTGGGCCTGCGTCGGTGTATGCGCCAGACGCGCCGGAGCTCGAGCGGGGACTGTTGGAGCTGGGGGTGCCGGTGCTCGGTATCTGTTACGGGATGCAGCTGCTCGTGCATGAGCTTGGTGGAAAGGTCGAGCAGGCGGAGGTGGGGGAGTTCGGTCGCTCTGACCTGACTGTCACGAACCCCGGACGACTGCTGGCGGGAATGCCGAAAGAACAGACATGCTGGATGTCTCATCGAGACACGGTGTTCGAGCCCCCACCAGGGTTTGTCGCACTTGCGTCCTCAACTGCATCGCCGGTAGCAGCAGTGGAGGACGCGGAACGAAACATCTACGGCATCCAGTTTCACCCGGAGGTCGTGCATACGCCCTACGGACAGGAGATTCTGACCCGCTTCCTGACTGATATCGCCGGGTGCGAGCGTACGTGGTCAGCGGCCTCGATCGTGGACGATCAGATCGAGCGGATCCGCAGGCAGGTCGGCAAGGGTCGTGTGATCTGTGGACTGTCGGGCGGCGTGGACTCGTCGGTCGCGGCACTGCTGGTGCACAGGGCTGTGGGCGAGCAGCTGACGTGTGTGTTCGTCGATCATGGGCTGATGCGCAAAGACGAGGGGGAGCAGGTGGTCAGCGCGTTCAGGGACACGTTCGGCGTGCCACTCGTTGCAGTTGACGCTGAGGAGCGGTTCCTGCTCAAGCTGCAGGGGGTGACAGAGCCGGAGGCCAAGCGCAAGGCGATCGGTGCAGAGTTCATCAGGGTGTTCGAGGAGGAGGCAACGAAGCTCACGGGTGGCGATGATGACAGCGAGGTGCGCTTCCTCGTACAGGGAACGCTCTACTCGGATGTGATCGAGTCTGGCGGTGGGACGGGTGCGGCGACGATCAAGTCCCACCACAATGTCGGTGGTCTGCCGGACGACTTGCAGTTCGAGCTGGTAGAGCCATTGCGCGCGCTGTTCAAGGACGAGGTGCGAGCCGTCGGGGCCGAGCTGGGGTTGCCAGAGCGGCTCGTCTGGCGCCAGCCGTTTCCCGGGCCTGGCCTGGCCATCCGGATCGTCGGCGGTGAAGCGACCAAGGAGCGCCTGGATGTGCTGCGCGAGGCCGACCATATCTTGCAAGATGAGATCCGCAAGGCGGGGCTGTATCGCGAGCTGTGGCAGTCGTTCTGCGTGCTGCCGGACGTCAGGACGGTCGGCGTGCAAGGGGACGAGCGGACCTATGGGTACGTCGTGGTCGTGCGGGCGGTGACAAGCGATGACGCGATGACCGCCGACTGGGCACGACTGCCGTATGACCTGCTGGAGACGATCGCCTCACGCATGATCAACGAGCTGCGCGAGGTCAACCGGGTCGTGCTGGACATCACTTCCAAGCCCCCAGGCACGATTGAGTGGGAGTGACTATGATGTGCCGCTGCGCCGCGCGCTGACGTGCGGCTTTTTTCACGCGATGACGACCTCGATGAAAACATATGTGGCCAAGCCCACCGACCGCGAGCGCAACTGGCTGTTGGTTGACGCCAACGGTAAGACGCTTGGCCGACTCGCTACGCAGATCGCAGATGTGCTGCGGGGCAAGCGCAAGCCCGAGTACACGCCGCACATCGATACCGGCGACTTCGTCGTGGTGATCAACGCGGAGAAGGTCGCCGTGACCGGGAGCAAGCGCACCGACAAGCGCTACTACCGTCACTCCGGCTACCCTGGCGGACTGCGGTCGCGCAGCTTTGAGGAAATGATCGCGCGCCGGCCCGAGGAGGTCATCAGGCTGGCCGTGAAAGGGATGATGCCTCGCAACAGGCTCGCCCGCCGGCAGATCACGAAGCTCAAGATCTATGCCGGTCCCGAGCACCCGCATATCGCGCAGAAGCCGCAACCATTGGAGATAGAGGCATAAGCATGGCCGACGACGACACGCCTGACACGCCTGACGAGGAGACGCCCTCCGAGCACGCAGTACCCACCGAGGAGGCGACAGAGATAGCCGGGTCCGCCGAGGATGCGCCGCTGGAGGCGTTCGAGGAGGCTCAGGAGGCTGGTGAGACGACTAAGCCCGCTGGTGATAAGGCCGAGCAGTTCGACCCAATCGCCGGGAACGCCGTACCGACCGAGGCGGCGGCGGAGATCGCGGGTTCCGCGGAGGATGCGCCGCTGGAGGCTGCGCAGGAGGCACAGGAGCGCGTCGAGGCCGAGGAGTTGGCCGAGGCTTTCGAGGAGGCCGTGGCCGAGGAGATCGTCGAGGAGGCAGTGCAAGAGGCAATCGTGGAGGCTGTCGCGGAGGAGATTGCCGAGGAGATCGTCGTGGAGGCTGTCGCGGAGGAGATTGCCGAGGAGATCGTCGCGGAGAAGATTGCCGAGGAGATCGTGGTAGAGGCGATCGAGGACGAGGCTGTCGAGGCTGAGCAGGAGATGGACGAGGAGCCTGCGCCGCGCGAGAAGCCGGCCGTGCCGGGAGCTCATCTCGAGGTCGACATCGTTCCTGAGGGCGTCGACCCGCTGGGTCGCGACCGGGAGTCCGACCCGTACGCGAGCGTGGCCGAGGCATACGGGCAGGAGGACAGCGAGGTCTTCGAGGCGGAGGGAGAGCCTCGCGAGGACCAGGAGACGCTTGCCGAGCCGATTTCGACGGCCGCTATCGACCTTGCCTCCGGGGCCAGGTATCGGGCGACCGGCAAGCGCAAGACGGCGATTGCGAGGGTTACTTTGCGACCGGGGACCGGGACGTATCTGGTCAACGGACGCGTCCTGGAGGAGCACTTCCCGCGGGTGACGCTCCAGCGCAACATCCGTCAGCCGTTGGAGACGGTCGGCTATCAAGAGCGTATGGATGTCGTTGCGCGACTGCATGGTGGCGGCATCTCCGCGCAGGCGGGCGCTCTGCGCCATGGCGTGTCCAGGGCGTTGCTGGAGGCTGACCCGAACCTGCGGGGCGAGCTCAAGCGCAGAGGCTTTCTAACGCGCGACTCGCGCGCGAAGGAGCGTAAGAAGGCCGGCCTGAAGAAGGCGCGCAAGCGGCCGCAGTTCTCCAAGCGCTAGAGCTGGACCGAGACGCAAGCAGGCCAGCATGGTAAGGCTCGCCAGGGTGGAGATCACGATGTCGTCACCTGCAAAGAGATGACCCGCAAACTGTTCGGGACCGACGGAGTCCGAGGTGTCGCCGGTGAGCTGCTGAGTGCCGAGCTGGCGCTGGGACTGGCCCAGGCGGCGACGCGTCTTACCCGGGCGGAGCGACCGCAGGTGCTGATCGTCCGCGACACGCGCGAGTCTGGCGAGATGCTCCAGGCCGCCGTGGCCGCGGGTGTGGCGGCTGCTGGGGGAGATGCGCTGCTCGGTGGCGTGCTGCCGACTCCCGCCGCGCCGCTGCTCATCGGGCGGTATGGATTTGACCTGGCCGCGGTGCTTTCGGCTTCGCACAACCCGTACGCGGACAACGGAATCAAGTTCTTCGGGGGCGATGGCCACAAGTTGAGCGACGAGACCGAGTTGCAGATCGAGCGTGAGCTGGAGCGCGCCACGATTGAAGCTGTGGGAATGGGCGGCAGCGCCGCGGGGACGGAGAGTGTCACCCCGGCAGCGCATGCGCTGCCGGGGGGGCGGCCACGCCGGATCGGCCATATTCGCGAGCTGCGCGGTGCGGGCGAGGATTATCTGCGCGAGCTGCACACCCGCTTTGTCGACCTTGACCTTGCAGGCCTGGACGTGCTGCTGGACTGTGCCAACGGCGCAACCTATGAGGTCGCACCGGAGATATTCAGGCGTCTAGGGGCGAAAGTGACGACCGTGGCGAATGTGCCTGACGGACGCAACATCAATGCCGAGTGTGGCTCCACCCATGTGCCACGCTTGGCCGAGCAGGTACTTGCGGGTGGGCATGCGCTTGGGTTTGCGTTCGACGGTGATGGTGACCGCGTGCTTGCGGTCGATGGCGCCGGAGAGGTGGTCGACGGTGATGAGTTGATGGCCCTTGCGGCGCTGCATCTGCGCGACGCCGGACGCCTGTCGGGAGATGGGGTGGTCGTAACGGTGATGACCAACTACGGCTTCCATTCCGCGATGGCCGGCGCCGGGATCGAGGTGGCGAGCACGCAGGTAGGCGATCGCTACGTGCTCGCAGAGCTGCTCGCCCGTGGCTGGACGCTGGGTGGCGAGCAGTCAGGACACCTGATCGAGCTCGGGTTCAACCGCACGGGCGACGGGATCGCCGGGGCGCTGCTGACGCTCGAGGCGCTGGCCGGAGCGGATCTGCGCGAGCGCGGCGCGATGGCAAAGCTGCCCCAACGCCTGGTCAATGTGCGGGTGCGCGACCGTGAGGCGCTGCATGGCGCGGATGCTGTGACCGCTGCCGTCCAAGCCGAGGATGAGGCGCTCGCCGGACGTGGACGGGTGCTGGTGCGTCCGAGTGGGACCGAGCCGCTCGTGCGCGTGATGGTGGAGGCTCCCACCGACGCCGAGGCGCAGGAGGTCTGCGACCGGCTGGTCGAGCTCGTCCAGCGTGAGCTGGCTTGAGAACGGGTTTGGAGTCGTGGGCAGGCCCGACCGGCGTCCCACGTGATGGCACGTTTGAACGCTGAATCCCATCATTCGCCCGGTGGGCGTGTCTGTCGATAAAGGCTCATGTGTCCACTGCGCTTGAGCGCGCCTGCAAGCCACTGATATCTTCGACCGATGTGTGGAATCGTCGGCTATGTCGGTAGACGCCCTGTCCGTGGGCTGCTGCTCGCGGGCCTGAGCAGGCTCGAGTACCGCGGCTATGACTCCGCCGGGATCTCGGTCATCGCCGATGACCGGATCGAAGCGGTGCGTGCGGTCGGCAACCTCGGTGCGCTGCAAGCCAAGCTCGCGTCGAATGACCGCCGTGAGGACGAGTCCGGCTCATCGGTGGCGGTTGCTGCGCGTCCGTCCACGACAGGCATCGGCCACACGCGCTGGGCGACGCACGGACGGGTGAGCGAGGAGAATGCGCATCCGCACTTCGACAGCGGCGACCGGGTGCACGTGGTCGTTAACGGGATTGTCGAGAACTACATTGCGCTGAAGGAGCGGCTGACGGCAAAGGGCAGTGTCTTCACCTCCGAGACCGACGCCGAGGTGATCGCGCACCTGATCGCCGATCATTATGCGGGTGACCTGGCCGATGCGGTGCGCGCAGCCTATGCAGAGTTGGAGGGTCACTACGCGTTCGTGGCGATGAGCCTTGACGAGCCCGAGGTGCTTGTCGGTGCGCGCAAGGAGTGCCCTCTGATCATCGGACGTGGCGAGGGCGAGCAGTTCGTGGCCTCGGCTGTACCGGCGTTCCTGGCGGAGACGAGGCGTGTGCAGTACGTGGAGAACGGCGAGATCGTCGTGCTGAGGCCCGAGGGCGTGACGATCACGACGCCCACCGGGCAGGTGCTCGAGCGTGCGGTGGATACGGTCGACTGGGACGAAGAGACCGCTGAGAAGGGCGGTTATGAGACTTTCATGCTGAAGGAGATACACGAACAGGCCGACGCCGTGGCCGAGGCTGTCTCCGACCGCACGGCCGCGGGGACGCACGTGGACCTCGATGATGTCGGCGCCCTGGACGAGGCGATGTTGCGCGGGATCAAGCGGATCCTCATCACCGGATGCGGGACGGCTTACCACGCAGGGCTGATGGGTCGTTACGCCCTGGAGGAGTGGGCACAGATCCGCACGGACATCGATGTAGCGTCGGAGTATCGCTATCGCAGGCAGCTTGTTGGCCCAGGGGACCTTGTGATCGGCATGACGCAGTCAGGCGAGACGGCAGACACGTTGGCGGCGATGCGTGCTGCCCGAGAGGCCGGCGCGACGGTCCTTGCGGTGACGAACGTAGTGGGCTCTCAAGCTACGCGCGAAGCCGATGGCGTGCTTTACACGCGGGCGGGGCTTGAGATCGGTGTAGCAGCTACGAAGACGTTCGTCTGTCAGGTCGTCGTGATGTACTTGCTGGCCTTGAAGCTCGCAGAGCTGCGTGGGACGATGAGGCCGGCGACGCTTGAGAAGCTGGTGGGCGATATGAAACGGCTGCCGCACTCGATCGCCGAGGTGATTGAAGGGGCGAGCGACCCCGAGACCGGGGAGCCCGCGGGGCCGGTGGCCGCGGCCGCCGAGCGCGACTGGGAGGCGAGTTTCTTTCTGTATCTAGGCCGTCACATCGGGCTGGCGGTTGCGCTTGAGGGCGCGTTGAAGCTGAAGGAGATCTCCTACATCAACACAGACGCATATGCGGCAGGCGAGATGAAGCACGGGCCGATTGCGCTTCTGGAGGAGGGCACGCCCGTGGTGGTCGTGGCGACCGAGTCGCCCGTCAAGGACAAGGTTGTCTCGAACATGCAGGAGGTCGCGGCCCGAGGCGCGCACGTAATCGCCGTGGCCGCCCAGAGCGATCACACGATCGACGCTCACGCCAAGCAGGTGCTGCGTGTGCCGGACGTGGATTGGATGCTGCAGCCGCTGCTGGGCACGATCCCGTTGCAGCTGCTCGCTTACGCGATCGCATGCAGGCGTGGCTTGAACGTCGACCGTCCGCGGAACCTCGCGAAGACCGTCACCGTCGAGTAGGGTTCACCCCAGTCATCTAGCATCGCTGGTCGTGGATGCGCTGCCCGCCTGGCTGACACCCCTGCTCGACGCCGAGCGTATGCGAGCTGTCGACCGCTGGGCGATCGAGCAGCGTGGTGTGCCGTCGCTCGATCTGATGGAGCGCGCCGGTGCCGGTGTTGCGCGCACGGTCGAACGATTGGCGCCGGACGGCCCCGTGACGGTCGTGTGCGGGATGGGCAATAACGGGGGGGACGGGCTCGTAGTTGCGCGTCTGTTGCGCCATGCGGGCCGCCAGGTCACGGTCCTGTTCGCCGGATCGTCGGTGAAGCTGACGGGAGATGCGCTGGTGAACCTCGAGCGACTGCCGGGCGAGGATCCGCTGGAGCTTGCCGCTGGCCGGGAGATGCTCGGTGCAGCCAGCGTCGTGGTCGACGCCCTGCTCGGCACCGGCTTTGCGGGCGAGCCGCGTCACGCGATCGCTGACGCGATCCAGGCGATCGAGTCCTGTCCGGCGCCGGTCGTCAGCGTGGACGTGCCATCTGGTGTGGACGCCTCCACAGGCGTCGTCTCCGGCTCCGCCATACACGCGGCGGCGACTGTCACATTCCATGCGGCCAAGCCCGGCCTGTGGATTCATCCGGGTAAGGCCTACGCCGGTGAGATCGAGGTGCTTGACATCGGTATCCCCCGCGGCGCACTCGTCGACGCAGATATCGGCCTGATCGCGCGTACGGTCTTCAGTCTGCTCCCCCGCCGGACGGCCGGCTCGACCAAGTTTTCCTCCGGCCATGTTCTCGTCACGGGCGGCTCACGGGGTATGACCGGGGCGCCGCGGATGGCCGCCCTTGGCGCGATGCGTGCGGGCGCCGGCTACGTCACGGCCTGTGTACCCGCCTCGCTGCAGACGATCCTGGCTAGCGGAGGGCCGCCCGAGCTGATGACCCGCGGCCTGCCCGACGACAGTGGTGGCCTGACGCCCGCTGGCGTGGAGGTCGTGCTCGAGGCATCGCGCCGCGGCGGCGCGCTCGCGCTCGGTCCCGGACTCGGACGGGGGGAGCATGCGATCGCGTTCGCGCGGGCTCTCGCCAGCCGCGCTCAGGTCCCACTCGTGCTCGACGCCGACGGACTGAACGCACATGCCGACTCGGGAGTGCACGGTGGCGGGCATCTTGATGACCTTGCCCGGCGCGATGCCCTGACCGTATTGACGCCGCATCCTGGCGAGCTGGCGCGGCTGCTCGATACCGACACCGCGCACATCGCACACGAACGCTTGGCACACGCGCGCCAGGCGGCAGAGCGAGCCCGGGCGGTGGTCGTGCTCAAGGGCGACGACACGCTGGTCGCCGACCCCTCTGGACTCGTCGCGGTAAGCGCCGGCGACAGTCCCGCGCTGGCGACAGCGGGAACAGGAGATGTGCTTTGCGGGGTCATCGCAGCACTGCTCGCTCAGGGCTTGTCCGCTTTTATGGCGGCTGCTGCAGGTGTCTCGCTGCACGCCGAAGCCGGCCGTCTCGCGGCACGCGCGCAGGGTGCGCCGGAGGGCGTGATCGCAACGGATGTGATTGCTGCGCTCCCGGCCGCGCGGGTGGTCGCGACGTGATCGCTGGAGTGGTCATATGCGAGGTTCGGAATGGTCGCCGAGCCGATCGGGCATCGAGGCAGGTGGGCATCCGGCCGGCTGCGCGGGGAGCCAGGAGATGAGCAGCGCGCGCGCCGTGGCCAACATAGACTTGGATGCGCTCGCGCACAACTGCTCGCGTATGCTCAGTGCGCTGAGCGGCTCGGCGCTGTGCGCGGTCGTCAAGGCCGACGGCTATGGCCATGGCGCTGTCGAGTGTGCCGGCGCGGCGCTGCGCGCCGGCGCTACCTGGCTCGCGGTGGCCACGCTCGTGGAGGCCGAGGAGCTGCGCGACGCAGGCATCGAAGTGCCTATCCTGATGATGGGTGCGCTGTCTGACCGCGCCGAGATCGAGCGGGCGATCGAGTTGCAGGCTGACATCGTCCTGTGGCGCGAGCGTTCGATATCCCTAGCCTCTGAGGCCGCCGCGCTGGTCTCGGGCGACGCGCGGGTCCACGTCAAGCTCGACACCGGCATGGGCCGTCTCGGAACCAGCGATTCTGCTGAGGCGTCGCGCGTCGTCGCGGCTGCGATTGCCACACCCGGTGTGCGGCTTGTGGGGGTGATGACCCACTTCGCCACTGCCGATACGATCGACGATGGCGGTTTCTTCGAGCGCCAGCTCGCTTCCTTCATCGACTGGTCGGGCACGGTTCACAGCGGGTGCCCGGAGGTTATCGTCCACGCCGCAAACAGCGCTGCGATACTGCGCGATCCCCGCGCCCACTTCGATATGGCGCGCTGCGGTATCGCTCTCTACGGCCTCGACCCGTTCGGCGAGGATCCGTCCACACATAGTCTGCGGCCCGTGCTGGAGCTCAGCTCGTATGTCGCCGAGGTCAAGCCCTGTCGGGTGGGTGAGGGCACCGGCTACGGGCAACGCTACATCGCCAAGCGTGACACCCACATCGGTCTGCTCCCGATCGGCTACGGCGACGGCTGGCGGCGCGGGCTGTCCGGCAACGCAGATGTTCTGATCGCCGGCCATCGCAGGCCTCTCGTCGGGACTGTCAGCATGGATGCTGTCGCAGTTGACCTCGGTCCCGACCCAGGGGCGCTTGAGTCGTGCGGCGCCGAGGCGATCCTGATCGGCTCGGGCGGCGGCGAGCGGATCACCGCCGAGGAGCTCGCGCAGCGTATGGACACGATCAACTACGAGATCACCTGTGGCCTGTCCGCGCGCGTGGAGCGTCGTCGCGGGCCACGAGCATCCGCAAGCCCGTGAGCGGCAAGGAGGCCACATCCGGCGATTGGTCTGAGCAGGCCACTGGATCCGGGCGCGAGGGCGATGGCGCCGCACGCGAGAACGCGCCCGGCGAGGCACTGCGCTTCGTTCGCGACGCACTGCTGGACACGCCCGCGTGGCTGGTCGGCGGAGCCCTGCGCGATCGCGCGCTGGGTCGTGACACGTTCGACCTCGATGTCGTCGTCGACACGTCTCCTGCGACGGCTGCTCGTGCGGTCGCCCGTGCGGCCGGTGGCGCGGCTTGCTTTGAGCTGTCCGAAGACTTCTCCGGCTGGCGTGTCGTCGCACGCGATCGCTCTTGGCAGGTGGACGTCCAGCCGCTGCGTGGCGGCTCGCTGGCCGCTGATCTCAAGTTGCGCGACTTCACTGTCAACGCGATTGCCGAACCTGTCTCCGGCGGAGCACCGATCGACCCGCTCGGAGGACTTGCCGATCTGGCTGCTCGGCGCCTGCGCACGGCCTCACCGCGCGCGTTTGCCGACGATTCCCTGCGCGTCCTGCGCCTCGTACGGCTGGCGCTCGATCTCGACTTCGAGCCCGACTCGGAGGCTGCGCGCACCGCCTCGGTCACTGCACCCGATCTGCAACGCGTCTCCGGCGAGCGGGTCTTCATGGAGCTGCGCCGCATCGTCGCTTCGCCCCGCGTACTCGACGGGCTGGCCATGATGAACGCGCTTGGGGTCACCGCGGCTGTGCTGCCCGAGGTCGACTCTCTGCGCGATGTTCAGCAGAGCCGCTTTCATCATCGCGACGTCCATGGGCACACACTTGAGGTGCTCGAGCACGTGATCTCCTTGCAGGCCGACCCCATAACTGCCCTCGGTGACCCCGAGCTGGCCGGGCCCGTCGCGGCGCTGCTGGAAGAGCCGCTCGCGGACGAGCTCACGCGCGGCGATGCTCTGCGCTGGGGAGCCCTGTTGCATGACGCGGCAAAGCCGATCACGCGCGCAATGCGGCCGGACGGGCAGAGCGTCACGTTCCTCGGCCATGATGTCCGTGGTGCCGAGCTCGCACGCTCGATACTCGAGCGCTTGCGCGCGAGCGAGCGCCTGCGCGCCCATATCGCTGCGCTCGTACGTCAGCACTTGCGGCTCGGTTTCCTCGTGCACGAGCCTCAGCCTCTCGCGCGGCGTACGGTCTTCGCCTATCTGCAGGCCACCTCGCCCGTCGAGGTTGACGTCACTCTCCTGTCGGTCGCGGACCGTCTTGCCACCCGTGGCGACCGTGCCGACGAGTCGATTGACAAGCACATGCGACTCGCGCGCTCGATGCTCGCCGATGCCCTGCGCTGGCGCGCGACCGGACCACCCCCACCGCTCTGGCGTGGCGACGAGCTGGCGGGCGCCCTGAACATTCCTGCAGGCCCTAGGCTCGGTGAGATTCTCCGCGAGCTCACAGCCGCCCAGTACGCAGGCGAGATCTCCACTCCCGAGCAGGCTCTCGCTCATGCGCGTGCTATGGCGTGAGAAGCCTCTACCGATGGCGTGAGAAGCCTCTACTCTTCTCACGATGTCGGATCCGAACTGCATCTTCTGTCAGATTGTCGCCGGTGAACTGCCCTCGACGATCGTCGACGAGGACGAGCGCACGATTGCGTTCATGGACATCGCTCCCGCCACGCGCGGGCACGCATTGGTTGTCCCCCGCGCGCACTCCACCGACCTGCTGACAATCGATCCGGAGGATCTGACGGCCGTCGCGCTCGCGTCGCAGCGGCTCGCTGAGCGTGTTCGCGAGCGTCTTTCGGCCGATGGTGTCAATCTCGTCAACTCCTGCGGCGCCGTCGCGTGGCAGACGGTGTTTCACTTCCATGTCCACGTCATCCCGCGCTACGCTGAGGACCCGTTGCGGTTGCCCTGGGTGCCCGCTCCCGGCGATCCCGCCGAGATCGCGGCTGCCGCGCAGGAACTTGCCCACGAGTCGCGAATCTAAATCGACCGCACCATTTCTTCAGCGGGTGTGTTCATGACGCATATGCGACGCAAATTCACAGCGATCCTGGGGGGTCTCGCGCTAGCGCTGCTCGCGCTGCCTGCGCTTGCCCCCGCGACCCTCACCGAAGTCGGGATCATCGGCGAAACCACGCCTGCGACTGCCCCAAGCTGTCCTGGTACCCCGTGCCTGGCGGTCAGCCGCACGACTGGCTTCCAGGTCAAGGTCGGTACCTCGACCAACATCCTCTCGGCGCCGCGTTCCGGCACGATCGTCGCCTGGACGATCGCCCTCGGCAAGCCAAACACCACCCAGACCAAGTTCTTCAACACCCACGAGGGCGGTGCCTCGATGGCTGGCATCGCGGTCCTGCGGCCCCAGCGCAGCCCCAACCTCACCTACCAGCTGATCTCTCAGAGCCCGCTCGTCAAGCTCGAACCCTATTTCGGCAAGACAGCCCAGTTCCCACTGGCAACCACGCTTGAAGTCAAGAAGGGCGACGTCATCGCTCTCACGGTGCCCTCCTGGGCGCCCGCGCTTGCGCTCGGCTTCGCCAACACCACCTCCTGGCGCGCTTCGCGGCCCAAGACGAGCTGCTCGAGCACCTCCAGCCAGACAACCCAAACACAGATCGGCACCAACGTTCAGTACTTCTGCCTGTACCGCACGGCCCGCCTGACTTACAGCGCGACCTTGATCTCAACGCCTTAGTGTGAGCCAACGCCTTACTTAGGCCTTGCTAACTTAGGCCTTACCAAGGGAGCGCCCGTACCTTAGGGAGCGCCCGTACCGCCGGCTTCGCCGCTGCCCTTGCTTTCGCTTTCGCCTTTCCCGGACGGTTGTTCTGCTTTGCCTTGGCTCGCTCCGCCCGCCGAGGTGCCGCCAGCCGATTCGCCGCTTTCGCTGGAGCCGCCCGCGCTGCTGCCGCCGGGCGATTCCGAGCTCGATTCGCCTTCTTCCCCGGACGAGCTCGATTCGCTTGCGCCGCTCGTTTTCGTTTTCGCTGTCGACGTTGTCGAAGTCGCAGTCGTCTGTGACGCTTCCTTTTCAGCGCTCGTATCCGTCGGCGGGGTGATGTCGGGGGTGCTCTTCGGTGTCACGTCCGAAACGTTGTTCGAACCTCCGCATGCGCTCAGGCCCACGCCGCATGCCAGCACAAGCACTGCTGTCGCGGCAACAGTGGCTCGGCGTGCTCGACGGGAAGAAGCGCGGATAGGGTCTGTGTCTGCGCTCACGCGCTTGTCTGCGCTCACGCGCTCACCCCTCAAGCCGGCGTGCCGAGCGGCCCCATGCGCCGCCCGCACGTTGGGCAGTCGTTCAGATCCTTCTGCGCGAGCTGATCGCACCACGGACAGAACCGCAGGTTATCCACGGCCCAGGGCAGTTTCGAGCTTGACGGCGCCAGCGGCAGCAGCTTGCCGACGATCTGCAGCTCCTCGCCCGTATCGCGGTCCTTGTAGATCTCATCCGGCTCTGCCTCGATCACGATCTCCCGCCCGCTGGCCGGATTTCGCAGGCGGTAGCGCTGTTGGATGCTCATGCACCGGGACTTTACCGTGAGCGGCGGGGGAGGGGAGCGGTAGGCTGCCGCCGTGCGCATCCTCGTCTTTCACGGCTACCTGCTCGGTGGGACAGGATCGAACGTCTACAACGCTCGCGTCGCCGCGGCGCTCGTGAAGCTCGGTCACGAGGTGCATCTGCTCTGTCAGGACCGCCATCCCGAGCGTCAGCCGTTCGTCGGCGCCGCCGGGGACTGGGATGCAGGGCGCCTGCGCGTGCATACCCTGGGCGCGGACGCTTCGACCCACACGCGGGCGATCTCCGGACATCACATCCCCGGGAGCAACGGTCGCGAGGATGACCGCGCTCGCTGCACCGTCTACCGGCCGAACATCGGCACGCTGCTGCCCGTCTATGTAGCCGATCGCTACGAGGGGATCCAAGCGCGCACCTTCGCCGACTGCTCCGATGCCGGGGTCGCCTCCTACATAGACGCGAACGTCGCCGCGGTGCGCGAGGTTGCCGCTCACGTTCGTCCCGATGTCGCGCTCGCCAATCATCTGGTGATGGGCCCCGTCATCCTCGCTCGTGCGCTTGGGAACGAGGTTCCATATGCCGTCAAGGTTCACGGCAGCGCGCTCGAGTACACGGTGAAGCCCCATCCTGAGCGCTTCCTCGACCTGGCCCGAGAGGGTCTCGCCAGTGCTCGCACGATCCTCGTGGGCTCCCATCACACCGCCGCCAGCTTGTGGCAGGCACTCGCAGACCCAACGCTCCAGGGGCGCACGCGCCTTGGCCCACCGGGCGTGGACGTCGAGCGGTTCACCCCGCGCGACCCGTCGCATGCACGAGCGGGAGTCCGTGCGCTCGCTTCCCGGCTGAATACCGACTCCGTGGGGGCCCAGGCCGGGTCTCCCGGTGAGGATGTCGTCGGTGAGGACGCTGTTGGTGAGGGCGCTGTCGGTGAGGACTTCGCCGGTGAGTGCGACGTTGGTGAGCATGTCGCCGTTCACCGCGCTGTTGGTGAGGGTGCTGTCGGTGAGGATGCTGCTGGTGAGGACGCGTTCGCGCGCGATGACTCATCCGCTGCGCGCGCCCTCGCACGCCTCGATCCCGAGCACGACCGGCTCGTCGCGTTCGTCGGCAAGCTGATCGTCAGCAAGGGGTGCGACTTGCTGCTCGCCGCTTGGCCGCTCGTGCTGGAGCGCGTGCCTGCTGCGCGACTTGTCGTCGTCGGCTTCGGCGCCTACCGAACCGCTCTGGAGCACTTGCTCTCAGCGCTCGCCGCCGAGGATCTGGAGCGTGCTCGAGAGATCGCGCTCGCAGGCAGATCCCTGGAAGCGCCTTCGCTGTCGCTTGTGTCATCGGAGGGATCGTCCTCGGCGTCGCGGCCCCTCGCTCATCTGCTCTCGTTCCTCGATGGTCTTCAGCCGTCCGAGCGGGCCCGCTACCTGGTCGCTGCGCGGGCCCTGCCAGAGCGAGTCCTGTTCACGGGGCGCCTCGACCACGACGAGCTCATCGAGCTGCTTCCCGCCTGCGACGCACTGGTCGTGCCGAGCACATTCCCCGAGGCGTTCGGCATGGTCGCCGCCGAGGCGGCCGCTTGCGGGGCGCTGCCGATCAGCGCTGCACACTCGGGCCTCGCAGAGGTCAGCGAGACGCTCGCCGGGGCCGTGCCCGACCAGGTGGCCCCATTGCTGTCCTTTCCGATTGACGACACTTCGGTGCGTGCTCTCGCCGAGCGGATCGTTGCTTGGCTGGAAGTCGATTCCGCACTGCGCGAGCGGACCCGCGAGGGTCTTGTCGCCACCGTCCGTGAGCGCTGGTCGTGGGAGGGCGTCGCACGCGGCGTGATCGCAGCGGCATACGGCGAGCTGGACGTGCTTGCCACCCCCTGACTGCCACCCCCCTGACGGCCGGACGTTCGGATAGAGTTCTCGCGCCGATGCTCGTACTTGGGGACTACGTCACGACGATCTCTCGCGGTTCGTCACGCAACATTCTGCGCAACATTGGCCGGACGGCCATCACAGGCAGCCTGCTGCTTGGGCTGGCTCTCGCTGTCACCGGCTGCTCGGCCAAGCAGGGCGAGAATGCCAACCTGATCGTCGGCAAGCAGCAGTTCGTTGCCAAGTGCGGCGCTTGTCACACGCTTGCGCGCGCCAACACGAAAGGCACGGTCGGTCCCGACCTCGACGAAGCCTTCCGTGAGAGCGTCGCCGAAGCCGACGGGCGCTCCGCGATCCGTGGTGTGGTCGAATACCAGATCCGCGAGCCCAATCCGTTCGGCGTGATGCCCAAGAACCTCGTCAGCGGATCGAACGTCAAGGACATCGCCTCCTACGTCGCCGCCACCGCCGCGCTGCCGGGCAAAGACACCGGCCTGCTTGCCAGCGCCGTCGAAGCCCCCGGCGCGGGCAAGCCGGCGGTCGAGAAGGCCGGCAAGCTGCAGATCCCCGCCAATCCGAGCGGACAGCTCGCATACGTCGCCAACAAGGCCACCGCCACCGCCGGCCCGGTCACGATCGAAATGCCGAACATGTCTGGCGTATCCCACAACATCGCCGTCGAACCAGGGGCAAGCGGAGCGACCGCGAAGGGCACGCCGCTCGGTGCTAGCCAGTTCGTCACGAAGGGCACCGCTTCGGTGACGGTCAACCTCAAACCCGGCACCTACACCTTCTTCTGTGAGGCCCCCGGACATCGCGCCGCAGGGATGTACGGGACCTTGACCGTCAAGTAGTCGAGCCTCCGGCTCGGCAGATCGCGGGTCCCCGGACCTTGACTGTCAGATGGTTGTTCAGAAGAGCGCGGACCTCCGGATCTTGACCGTCAGATGGTGGTTCAGAAGATCGGGCCCTCAGAAGATCGGGTGGCTCAGAAGAGCGCCCGAGCGATCAGCACCACCGCGAGCACCACGACGAACACCGCGACCACGTACAGCAGCAGCCTGAACGCCTCGTCCTCACTGCGCAGCGGGTTGAGCACGATCGTCGCCTTGGTAATCGAGGGTGAGAGTTTCCAGAACAGCGCCTTCTGACGGTCGTGGATCAAGCGGGGCAAGGACGCAGTGAGCGAAATGTGCTTCGCACATGAGTGATCGAGGACGCAGCAGCCGCGCCGTGTCCACGGCCGTCAGAGCACATACACGGTCATGTAGACGACAATCCACATGATGTCCACGAAGTGCCAGTAGATCCCGGGCACCTCGACCCCGCGGTGCTCCTCGGGCGAATAATGGCCACGGAACGAGCGAATCGTCACGATCAGCAGGAGTACCAGGCCGATGAACACGTGTGCTCCGTGCAAACCTGTCAACGAGTAGAAGATCGTTTGCTGGGCGGCGTCCTGAGGGGCGAAGCCGATGTTGGCGTACTCGTTGATCTGGATGAACAGGAACGTGCACCCGAGTAGGAACGTGACGAGAATGCCGGCCTTCAGCCCCCAGCGGTTACCGTTCTTGATTGAGGTCTGAGCCCAGTGCAGCGTCAGCGACGAGGACACGAGGATCGCCGTGTTCACGCCCGCGACCTGGACCGGCAGGTGGGTTCCAACTGCCGGCCACGGGTCGCCCTGGGCGATCCGGATGAAGAAGTAGGCGGTGAAGAACGCGCCGAACACCATGATCTCGGAGATGATGAACAGGAGCATCCCCAGCAACGGGGCCTCCACGCGGGAGCTGTGGTTGGCCGGGGGCGGGCCATGATGGTCGTCGTGCTCGCCATGGCCGGTCGCGCGAGCTGAGATGCTGGCTGCCTCCATCGTCGTGCCTATGTCCCTATGCCGCCGGAGTCGCCGCTGGGGCGGCGTCGAGGTCGACGACGACGTGCTCGACCTTCGCCGAGGTCGCGTGCTGCACGCGCTCGATCAGGTTCGCCCGCAGCCAGCCGGAACGCTGGTTTGGCAGCGTGGAGATGACGACGTCGTCCACCCGGAACAGCTCCAGCGCGTTCAGCGCGGCTGTGTAGGGATCGGGGTCGCCGACCATCCCTGATGCGAGCAGGTCTGCGCTGCGCAACTTGTCGAGCATCGTCGCGAGGCGCGTGCGTGCCTCGCGTGGCGCGTCGCCGCTGCGGTCTTGCTGGGGAACCACGGCGATGAACAGGTGCAGGCGCTGCTCGTCCCGCGCGGCCTTCGCCTGCAGGTGCTCGATCAGCTCCTCGCCACTGGAAGTCTTGCTCGCGAGCACAAGCGTCACTCCGAAGGGCAGTCCTTCCTGCTCGAGGTCGGTCACGACGTGCTCTACCGGCAGGCCCGAAGCGTTTTCGATGCGCTCGATCAGGTCGCGCCGCAGCCAGCCGGAACGGGCGAACGGGTACGTGGAGAGGATGATCTCGTCTGGCCGGTGTGCAGCGATCGCGTCCATCGTCGCCAGGAACGGGTCGGGGTCGCCGACTTCCCCGGTTCCGTTGATTCCCTCGCTTGCGACCAACGACAGCGCGAGGTCGATCCTCGCCTGCGCCGATTCGCGCACCGCCTCGTCGTAGATCACGAGGCCCGCGGTGGGCTTGCTTTGGGGGACCACCAGCCGGAAGCGGACATCGCCCGCGGACTTGGCGCGTGCGCGCACGATGTCGAGCAGCTTCTCGCCACCGAGCGTGCGGTTGGCAACCACCAGGATCTCGCTCATCGCGCTCTGTCGTCCTCCGTTGTCATTTTTCCTTGGCCCAGGTCATCTGCTCGTGTGCGTCTTTGCGTGATCCGGGGCGATGCTCGGGGATCGGGGATGTATTCCGAGGGCGCCGATCTTGCAAATGCGTGCTTGGAGTCGGTCATCATTCGCTCGGGGACAGCCTCACGCCCGGTGGCGCGCCGGACGCCGCGCCGACGGGGGCGGGCTGGAAGATGCCGTGCACCGCGCCGGGCACGCCGTACTCGTACGGGCCGCCGACGACCGTCGGGACCCGGTCGAAGTTGAAGATCGGCGGCGGCGAGCTCACCTGCCACTCGAGCGTCATTCCCCGCCACGGGTTGGCCACCGAGCGAGGGCCGCCACGCCAGCTGGTGAGCATGTTGTAGAGGAAGATCAGCGTGCTCAGGCCGAGCAGCCAGCTGCAGATCGAGATGAACAAGTTCAGGTCGGCATACTGGGCGGAATATGTCGCGACGCGTCGAGGCATGCCGTCCAGGCCAAGGATGTGCATCGGTGCGAACGTGAGGTTGAAGAACACGAACGTGCTCCAGAAATGCCACTTGCCCAGGCGCTCGTCATACATGCGCCCGGTCATCTTCGGGAACCAGTAGTAGACGCCCGCAAAGATCGTCATCAGCGAGCCTCCGAACAGCACGTAGTGAATATGGGCGACGATGAAATAGGTCGCGCTGACGTGGATGTCGAAGGGGATCATCGCGAGCATCACGCCGCTGATCCCGCCGAGGGTGAACGTCGTCAAAAATCCCAGCGCGAACAGCATTGCCGTGTCCAGGTGGAGCACGCCGCGCCACAGCGTCGCCAGCCAGGAGAAGATCTTGATGCCGGTCGGCACGGCGATGATGCAGGTGGTGATCGCCATCGGGATGCGGATCCAAGCGGCCATGCCCGAGGTGAACATGTGGTGCGCCCAGACCGTGAACCCGAGGATGACGATCGCCAGCAGCGAGAACGCCATCATGCGGTAGCCGAAGATCGGCTTGCGCGACTTCACGGCGATGATCTCCGAGATGATTCCGAACCCGGGCAACATCATGATGTAGACGGCCGGGTGGGAGTAGAACCAGAAGACGTGCTGATACATCAGCACGTCCCCGCCTGCGCCCGCGTTGAAGAAATTGAAGCCGAGCGAGCGATCGAGCAGGATGAAGAACTGCGAGGCGGCGATGAACGGCGTGGCGATCACGACCAGCAGCGAGGTTGCGAAGTTAGCCCACACAAGCAGAGGCATCCTGAAGAAGCTCATCCCCGGAGCCCTCATCGTGATGATCGTCACGAGGAAGTTGAGCGCGGTCATGATCGAGGACGCGCCCGCGAACTGGACCCCGAGCGAGAAGAACACCTGCCCGACAGGCATGTCCGTCGAGAGGGGCGTATATGCCGTCCAGCCGTCCGCAAACGCCCCGCCCGGAGCGAGGAAGCTCGAGAGCATGATCAGCCCGCCAACGGGGAGCAGCCAGTAGGAGAGGGCGTTCAAGCGCGGGAAGGCCATGTCCGGCGCGCCGATCATCAGCGGGATCACGAAGTTCGCGAGGCCCGCGAACACCGGGATGATGAAGAAGAAGATGAGGATCGAGGCGTGCACCGAGAACAGGCCGTTGTAGGTGTTCGCGTCGATGAACTGCGCGCCCGGCTGCGCCAGCTCGGCGCGCATCAGCATCGCGACCAGTCCGCCTACGAGCAAAAAGAAGAACGAAGTGACCGTGTACTGGATGCCGATCACCTTGTGGTCGGTGTTGATACGGAAATAATCCTTCCACGTGTACGCGCCGTGGCCAGAGTGATCCTCCGGGCGTGTCGGGCGGCCTGCGGCCCAGTAGAACCAATAGTCAAAGCCACCGATCCCGACGAGGAACATCAGCGGTGCGGCGATCAGCGCGACCGTGAGGATCGCTTCGCCGTCGATGAAGTGGTGGAAGGTCGTGTGCCCGGTCGTCATTCGCACGAGCCAGGTGAGCCCGAATGCGAAGGCCACGCCGAGCAGCATCATCCAGGCGGCGCGGTAGAAGCCTGGAGCGCGCAGTTTGGCGCCGAACGAGAGGCTGGAGCCGTCGTGAGAAGAGTGGACAGGGCTCGGCGCTTGGACCGTCGTTGCCATCAGTGGGCTCCCCGTCGGTGTCGGTGCATCGTGATGGACATTATCCCGCAGCTGCTCCCGTAATGGTCGCGGGACCGACACTTCTCCCCGGACGGACCGTGGACGCGCTGGCGCTGGGCGTGCCGCCCTCGTTCGGGCGCGTGGCGGATGCCGTGGCGACGGTGGAGCCAGAGCGCTCCTGGCTCTTCAGCCACGCCTGGAACTGGGCGGGCGGGACCACGTGGACGGTCGAGCGCATCAGCGAATGTCCCGCCCCGCAGAGCAGGTTGCAGACGACCGGATAGCTGCCGATCCGGTCGGGCGTCGCCCGATAGTGGGTCGTGATGCCAGGGACGACGTCCTCTTGCAGACGAAACGCGGGGATCCAGAAGGCGTGGATCACATCCTTGGAGCGCATGTTGAAGTTCACGCTGTCGCCCTCGGGCAGGTACAGCTGGTAGCTCTTCAAGGGTGCGCCGCCCGTGACGGACGAGGGATATTCGTAGTCCCAGAAGAACTGCTGGCCAGTGACGCCGACCTGGATTTCCGGCACCCCGGCGGGTTTCTTTTCGTTTTCGTGAAGGACCACGAACGAGTAGGAGACGAGCCCGAGCAGCAGGGCCGCCGGGATCGCCGTCCAGAAGACCTCGAGGCGGGTGTTGCCGTGGATCGGGGGGCCATCCTTGAGCTCCTCGCCGGGCTTCATCCGGAACTGCCACACCGAGAACAGGATCACGGTGACGACAAGCACGAAGATCGGCACCGAGACGATCACCAGCACGTGATAGAGCCGGTCGGTGTTCTTGGCTTGGGTGCTGGCCTGAACCGGGAACCAATGGATCTGGTAACTCAGGGCGATACCCGCGGCAGTGGCGATCAGTGCCGCGACGCCCGCCGTGGTGAATGCGCGTCGGTCAGGCATGCGCGACGCTCTCCCGGACGACGCCAGCGCCCGTGATGGCGTGCGTGGTCTGGTTTCTCAAAGCGCTGGTAACTGCGATCCCCTCCATCACGAGGCGTGATCCTAGTAGTTCATGACGATGCGATGTTCGGCGGTCGTGCGGCGGTCCTTTGGCGTGCTCGAAGTCGACCTTGACCCGACACGTGCGACGTACTACATTGAGGCAATCGTTGCAAATGTTCGGGACGAGCGTTTCGTCTGCAAGCTGAGTGGGAAAGGGACTTGTCATGGAGGTTCGCGAGGGGATGAGCCCGACGGTTCTCACGGTGGGCCCTGGACACGTCCTGCGCGCTGTCGCACGGCTGATGTCCGAGCGCAACGTCGGCGCCGCGGTCGTCATGGACCCCGAGGAGCCCGGCCCAGGGATCATCACCGAGCGTGACATCTTGCTCGCGCTCGGGTCAAACGAAGACCCCGATCGCGAGCTGGTCGCCGATCACCTGACGCGCGACGTCGTCTTTGCTGCGCCCGACTGGTCCTTGGAGAAGGCGGCCTCGGCGATGGTCCAGGGCGGCTTTCGCCACCTGATCGTGCTCGATCACGGGGAGGTGGTGGGGATCCTGTCAGTCCGGGACATCGTTCGCTGCTGGACTCAGGATGGGGCAGTTTGCCCGGTACCGGCGAGCACTTAGAGTGATGCTGTTCCGGTGGCGCATGCGCCACCGGCGGAGCCGTACATGTACGGCTCCGTGACCTGCCGCATGCGGCAGGTCAATCCAAGGGAAGCTCGTCGATTTCGTGGCGGGTGTCTTGGATCCAGCGCCACACGCAGGCGAGGGTGATCAGCACGCCTGCGACCGTCAGCTCGATGAACGTCGTGATCCCGACGAGCGTCAGCGTGATCCCTACGGCAGTCAGGACCGGCAAGACGGTTGGTCCGGGGAGATGGACCTCCTCACCGACAGGCGGGATCTCGGGGTCGAGGGGACTCATGAAACGTACGCTGCGGCCACGACAAACGATATGCCGAACATGAACATGCAGATCGCGCACACGATCAGTCCCGTGCGTATGTTCTTGCGTGCGAGGCGTCGGGTCATCATGGGCAGAGAGCATACCTCTCGCGGCCATCCGGGCCGCGGTCTGACGTCGCCCCCCGGGCTCCGTCTTCACAGGTGGACATCGGCGACCATCGCGCAGAACAGCAGTGCAAGGTAGGCAAGCGAATACAGGTACAGCTGCAGCGCGCTGCGCCGGTCAGCTCTGCGGTAGAGCCGGATCGCGCCGGCGATGAAGCCGAACCCCAGCAGCATCGAGGCGACGAGGTAGATCGTGCCGAGCCCACCGGCGCAGAACGGCAGTTGTGTGACCGCATACAGCAGCACGGTGTACAGCAGGATCTGACGGCGGGTCTCGGCCTCACCGCGTACGACCGGCAACATCGGCACGCCGACCTTCGCGTACTCGTCCTTCATCAGCAGGCTCAGCGCCCAGAAGTGGGGAGGTGTCCAGAAGAACACGATGGCGAACAGCAGCACCGCCGTGCCACTCACCGATCCGGTGACCGCCGCCCAGCCGACCAAGGGAGGAACGGCGCCGGCGGCCCCGCCGATCACGATGTTCTGCGGCGTTCGCCGCTTCAGCCAGACGGTATAGACGAGCACGTAGCCAAGAAAGCCCGCGAATGACAGGCTCGCAGCCAGCACGTTCACGGTCAGCGAGAGCTCGAGGAACGAGAGCGCCGCCAGCGTGCAGCCGAACAACAGGGCCGCGGTCGGGCGGACACGCCCGGAGGGAATCGGCCGCGTGGCAGTACGGGTCATGCGCGCGTCGATGTCACGATCGAACCAGTGGTTGACGGCGCCCGCGCCGCCCGCCGAGAGATAACCACCGAGACAGGTGAGCGCAACGAGCGCGACGGAGGGATCGCCAGCCACATACATCGTGGTGATCGTCGTCAGCAACAGCAGCGACTGGACCTTCGGCTTCGTCAGCTCGACATAGTCGCTCAGCAGCTGACGCGTGCGCGGCGCCAGGCCGAGAGTGGGCGCCTCGATCGCCGGGGCTGCACCTGTCGGATGCGCGCTCATCGTCGAGTAATGGTAGGGACTGGCGTCACGAGGGATGTTGGGTCACGAGGGGTGTTGGGTCACGAGGGGTGTTGGGTCACGAGGGGTGTTGGGTCACGAGGGGTGTTGGGTCACGAGGGGTGTTGGGTCACGAGGGGTGTTGGGTCACGAGGGGTGTTGGGTCACGAGGGGTGTTGGGTCACGAGGGGTGTTGGGTCACGAGGGATGTTGGGTCAGGCGATCTGGCCGTGGATCCGAAGGCCGTGTGCGCGGCTGGGGCCCGGCGTGCTCGGAGCGGTGATCGGCAGGCACGCGTCGGAGGGCATTCATCTGCGGCTACACGCCCACCTGCGTAGCTCCGGCGGGCACGGTCGCAGCACCGGGCGCGGGAACGCCCGCGCCGCTGCGCCGCTCGATCTCACGGCGGATGTCCTTCATCGGTTCGGCCGAGCGCACGAGCGGGACCACGTCGAAGTTGTTGGCCGGTGGAGGGGAGGTGGTGAACCACTCCAGCGTGTTCGCCTTCCATGGGTCCGGTCCGGCGATTGCGCCCACCTTCAGGCTGCGCACGACGTTGAGGATCGTGACGATGACACCGGAGGCGAGAATGAACGAGCCGATCGTCGAGATCAGGTTGTAGAGGGCGAGGTTGCCGACGTTCGGGTACTCATACACCCGCCGCGGCATCCCGTCGAGGCCGATCACGTGCTGGATCAGGAATGTCGCGAGGAACCCGAAGAACATGAGGTAGAAGCTGAGCTTGCCGAGGCTCTCCGAAAGCATCCGCCCGGTGATCTTGGGGAACCAGTAGTAGATCGCCGCGAAGATCGTGAACACCGCGCCGCCCATCAGCACGAAATGGATGTGGGCGACGACGAAATAGGTTTCGTTCAGCTGCCAGTCGACCGGGAACACCGCGAGGAACACGCCGGAGATGCCGCCGATCAAGAACAGGGCGATGAACCCGACGCAGAACAGCAACGGTGTCTTGAATTCGATCGTGCCGTGCCACAGCGTGGCGATCCAGTTGAGCATCTTCACGCCCGTCGGGATCGCGATCAAGAAGGAGCTGAGCATCACGAACACGAGGATCGCCTCGGGGATCGGCGCCGTGAGCATGTGGTGGGCCCACGTGAGGAACCCGAGGAACGCGATCGCCACGGTCGAAGCCGCGATTGCCTTGTAGCCGAAGATCGGCTTGCGCGCGAACACCGGCAGGATCTCCGAGACCAAGCCGAATCCGGGCAGCACCATGATGTAGACCTCGGGATGCCCGAAGAACCAGAACAGGTTCTGCCACAAAAGCGGCGAGCCGCCTTGGGCCGGGTCGAAGAAGTGCGTGCCGAAGTGCCGATCGGTGAGCAGCATCGTCACCGCAGCGGCGATCACCGGCATCGCGAAGATGATCAGGATCGAATAGGTCAAGATCGCCCATACGAACAGCGGCAGCCTGCCCCAGCTCATGCCCCGCGCGCGCATGTTCGCGACCGTCGCATAGAAGTTGACCGCCCCGAGGATCGAGGACAGGCCTGTCAGATGGATCAGATAGATCCAAGCGTCCTGGCCACCGCCGGGCGAGTAGAGCGCGTTGGACAGCGGCACGTAACTGGTCCAGCCCGCTTCCGGGGGGTTCCAGAAGATCGAGGCGTAGAACACGATCCCGCCGGCCAGCAGCAGCCAGTAGGAGAGTGCGTTCAGGCGCGGATAGGCCATGTCCCGTGCGCCGATCATCAGCGGCAGGAAGTAGTTCGCCATGCCCGCCATCATCGGCACGACGAACAGGAAGATCATCGTCGTCCCGTGCATCGTGAACAGCTGGTTGTAGGTCTGCGGGGTGACCAGCGTGTTGTTCGGCGCGCCCAGCTGCAGGCGGATCATCAGCGCCTCGATACCGCCGAGGCAGAAGAACACGAACGTCGTGACCATGTACATGATCCCGATCCGCTTGTGGTCGGTCGTGGTGATCCAGCTCATCCAGCCGTGCGCCTCGCGCTCTGCGCGGTGGGCGACTATCTGGGGGATAGGTAGTTGGGATGCGACGGTGGCCATGATGTGAGCGCTGTTCTCCTGAGAGTTTCGTTTAGGGGTTCTCGACCTGGCCGGCGCCGGTCTGGGAGTTGAGTTTCGCGCGCGCTGCCTGGGCGTCGGCGTTAGCTTCGGCGATCAGCTTCTTCTGGTAGGCGAGCCACGCTTCGAACTGGGCGGGCGGAACAGCCTTCACGGTCGCGATCATGCGCGCGTGCCCGCGCCCGCACAGCAGGGCGCACTGGCCGGTGTAGATGCCGGGCTTTGAGATCTTGAACCACGTGTAGTTGTGGTATCCGGGGACGGCTTGGAACTTGCCGCCGAGCTGGGGTATCCACCACGAATGCACGACGTCCGAGGAGACGATGTCGAGCGTGACCGTCGTATTCGTGGGGACGACCATCTCCTCGTAGGAATAGGGCGCGCCGAGACCATCCGGTTCGTTCGCGCCGGGATAGACGAACTGCCAGATGTACTGGCGGCCGATGACTGTGATGTTCAGCGACTTTCCGTTCGGGGGCAGCTTGCGGGTGTCGCTTGCGTACAGCACGCCGCTTTCGGCCGCGAGGTTGGCGCCGCCGGCGTTGGAGTTCGGAGGGTTCTGGATCGAGTCGAGCTTGACGAACGTGAGCACTGCCAGAACGACGAGGACGACTGTTGCGGCCACCGTCCAGCTGACCTCAAGACGAGTATTGCCTCTGATCTGGGCGGCCGTCGCGCCCTTGCGTGCGCGGAACTTGATCAGCGCGTACGCGAGCGCGCCGATGACGGCGACGAAGATGACCAACGCTATGTACAGCGTGATCTTGTAAAGCGAGTCGATTTGGTCCGCGTTCGGCGAGCCACCCGACTCGGGCGTGAAGAAGGCAAGCGTTGCGGGGAGCAGGTTGTGGCCCAAGGCGGGCGTGATTCTATTCAGCCCCGGACCTGAAGCGCTTGATGACGTTTGCCACGAGCTGTTCGGCGACCCCAATCGCCCAGTGCAGACTGGCTTGGAGACCGAGGTTCGAGGTCGGACCTGATATTCGGCCGGGGTCTGCCTACTTGCCCGCGAACCGTGTCGGGCGCTTTTCCACGAACGCCATCGCGCCCTCCATGAAGTCATCGCTGCCGGCCATCTCGCGCTGGATCTGCGCCTCGAGCTCGAGCTGCTCATCCATGCGGGCATACAGCCAGTTGTTCAATTGGCGCTTGGTCCCCGCGTATGAGCGCGTGGGCCCGGCCGCCAGGCGCGCGGCGAGTGCGGTGGACTCCTCGGCCAAGCGCTCGTCGGGCACGACTCGGTTGATCAGACCCCACTCGAGCGCCTTCTCCGCGGGCAGACGCTCGCCGAGCATCGCGAGCTCGGTCGTTCGGGCCATGCCGATACGCGTCGGCAGGAACAGCGAGGAGCCGCCGTCGGGCACGAGACCGATGTTGACGAACGCAAGCAGGAGATATGCGCTCTCTGCTGCCACGATCAGATCGCAGCACAATGCGAGCGAGCAGCCGATACCGACCGCAGCGCCGTTGACGGCGGCAACCACCGGCTTTGGCATCTCGCGGATCGCCTGCATGATCGGGTGGTACCGCTCGGTCAGTGTTTTGTACACGTCAGGACGCCCGTCGGGCGTGGTCTCGCCGCCGCTGAAGTCCTTCAGGTCAGCACCCGAGGAAAACGCGCGCCCGGCGCCGGTGATCAGCACGGCGCGCACGGCCTCGTCCTCGCTCACCCTGCTCATGGCCGCGAGCAGGTCTTCGCCGAACTGCCTGTTCCAGGCGTTCAACGCCTGCGGCCGATTGAGCTGGACGGTGGCTACGCCATCGGCCAGGGATACATCGACGGTCTCAAGCTGGGTGTTCAGATCGTTCATCGCTCTCCTTTGACGGAGGATCATCCTATGGTGTGACGATGGCAAGGCCCGTGATCGGCATGTGCGTCGCTCTGGAGCGAGCGCGCTGGAGCGTGTGGGATCAGCAGGCGATGCTGCTGCCGAGCAACTATGTCGAAGCCGTTCAGCGAGCCGGTGGGCTCGCGCTGATGCTGCCCGTGGATCCACTGGCGGTCAAGGATCCAAGTGAGATCCTGGACATGCTCGACGGGCTCGTGCTCGCCGGGGGCGCGGACATAGATCCCGGCTCCTACGGCGCGGAGCCGCACGCCGAGACGGTGGATACGGTGCCAGAGCGCGACGTGTTCGAGATCGCGCTGACCCGAGCAGCGATCGAGCGGGACATGCCGGTGCTGGGGATCTGTCGGGGGATGCAGCTGATCAACATCGCCCTTGGTGGCTCGCTGTTGCAACATTTGCCTGAGCGCTACGGCCATGATGAGCACCGTCGCGTGATCGGCTCGTTCGACGGGTCTGACCACGACGTCATGCTGGTCGAGGGTTCGCTTGCCGCAGGGGCGGCGGGTGAGCTCTCCCACGCGACCAAGTCCCACCACCACCAGGGCGTGGACCGGCTGGGGGAGGGCTTGATCGTCAGCGGCGTCTCGATGCTCGACGATCTGCCGGAGGCGATCGAGCTGGATGGGAGCCCACTCTCCCGGCCGTTCGTCCTCGGCGTGCAGTGGCATCCGGAGGCAGACACGGCCAGCAGAGTCATCGGGACGTTTGTCGCCGAGGCGACCGTGCGCGCCGAGGCTCGAGTGCCTGCCCCCTGAGTCGCGCCCGAGCTCGCCCGAGCGCGACCATATACTCCGAGCGAAGTGCTGAGGCTGTCGAAGGTAATCAGGGCGACGGCCTGGGGGATCGTGGCGGCGGGAGTCACGGCGCCGCTGGTGCGCAAGCGAATCAATACGCCGCCGCTGGTGATCCAGACGGTCGCGTTCGCCGCGCCGGTCGGCCTGTGCGTGGCGGTACGTCGCTCGCGCACGCGTGACGTGGCGGTGTGCTGTCTGCAGATGTGGGCGTATCTAGCGGCCTACAAGACCCCGCACGACGACGAGGCGGTGCAGGAAGAGCGCGTGCACATCGACTATCCGATCGACATCGACCGCCTGCTCGGCTTCGGCGAGCTGCCGACGTTACGCCTGCAGCGCGCGCTCGCGCGAGTTGACATCAGCAGCGGCGAGCCGAGCTGGCGGATGCTCGATCGCGTGCTCGTATGGACTCACTGGGCGTGGTTCATGGTGCCCCATGGCTCGCTCGCATACATCCTCGTGCGCCATCCCGAGCGATTTCCACGTGCGGCCGTGATGACCTACGCGGTGTTCGATCTCGGCGCAAGCGTCTACTGGCTCGCTCCGACGGCGCCACCTTGGTACGCGGCGTCGATGGCTGGTCGCGAAGATCCTCGCGGTGAGCATGGTCATGGCGATCATGGTCATGGCGATCATGGTCACGGCGAGCAGGACATGCGGCGGATGATGGTCGAGTATGGCGAGCACTTCTGGAGAGACGGCTGGGGGCCGCTCTACAGTGTGTTTGGAGGTAATCCCCTGGCTGCGATGCCCTCGCTGCACTTCGCTACATCACTGATGGCCGCGCTTCTGCTCGCCGAGGCGGGACCGGTCGCAGGTGCTCTCGGTGCTTCTTATGCAGTCGCGCTCGGTTTTGCGCTCGTGTATCTGGGCGAGCACTACGTGATCGATCTGATCGCGGGCGCAGCGCTGACGGGCGCTGTGCGGCGGCTGGGGCCGCGCGCAGGACCGCTGGTGCGAGGGTTCGGGCGCGCTGTGACGGCTTTGGAGGTCATGGCGCACGAAGCGATCTGAGAATCAGGAGGTGAGTGAGCGAGAGATGACGGAAATCGTGCCAGACGAAGCGATGCGAGTGGCGGCACAGGCACAGCATGAAGAGGAGATGCCGCGCGTCCATGTCACGCGCCGGCAGACCGTCGCTTTTGCCCTGTTCGTCCTTACCTGTGTGGGCTTTCTGTATTTCGTCCTGCCGAAGCTCGCCGGGGTGGGCACGACGCTGCACCACATCGAGCACGGGGACGGCTGGTGGATCGCGATCGGGGTCATGCTCGAGCTGCTGTCGTTCGCGGGCTATGTAGTGCTGTTCCGGGCTGTGTTTGTGGGTACGAGCGCCCGCTCATCTGGCACATCTGACTCATCCGGCACATCTGACTCATCCCGCCCGTATGGACCGATCGGGTGGCCGGAGAGCTATCAGATCACGATGGCCGGTCTGGCCGCCACGCGCCTGTTTGCCACCGCAGGCGCTGGGGGGATCGCGCTGACCGCCTGGGCGCTGCGTCGCTCGGGAATGGAGGCACGGCTCGTCGCATGTCGGATGGTCGCGTTCATGGTGC
This sequence comes from uncultured Solirubrobacterales bacterium, assembly GCA_963705245.1. GTDB lineage: Bacteria > Actinomycetota > Thermoleophilia > Solirubrobacterales > Solirubrobacteraceae > Palsa-744. The sequence continues at coordinate 2,058,350 of OY970062.1, forward strand.
TGCTGTATGTGGTCTACGCGAGCTCGGTGCTGCTGGACGGCATCGGCTTGGGGACAGGCCTGCTCCCCGGGGGTGGCTCGTTTGCGATCACGATCGTCCCGGCGATCGTGTCGGCGGTCCTGATGACGGCGGTCGGCGCGATGGCGATGCTGCCGGGCGATTTCGAGCGGCGCCTCGGACGGTGGGCATCGGGCTCGGGTCGGGTTGCCCACTGGGTGGCTCGCGCGGCGACGGTGCCAGCCCTGGCGGCAAGTGGCGTGCGTACCGCGATCGAGCTGATTCGCTCGCGCGATCCCGGCCTGCTTGGCGCTGTGGCCTGGTGGGGCTTTGACATCTCTGTGCTGTGGGCGATGTTTCACGCATTCGGATCCCCGCCGCCGTTTACCGTCATCCTGATGGCCTATTTCTTGGGCATGCTCGGCAATCTGCTGCCACTCCCCGGTGGTCTGGGGGGCGTCGAGGGAGGCATGATCGGAGCGTTCGTCGCTTTCGGGGTCAACCTCGATCTGGCGGTCCTGGCGGTACTGTCCTATCGTGCCATCTCCTTCTGGTTGCCCACGATCCCTGGGGCGGTGGCCTACTTTCAACTGCGTCGCACCGTGGCTCGCTGGCGTGAGGAACAGAGTGTGCACCCCGCCGCGAGCGGACACGCCGAAGCGGTGGATACGACAGCCGCGCAGGCGGTATACTTTACAAAGTAAAGCGACCTTGGAGATGAGATGAGCAGCGACGTCGAGAACACGATCGTCATCGGGAGCGGTCCGGCCGGATACACCGCAGCTCTATACACGGCCCGCGCCAACCTGAATCCGCTGGTGATCGAGGGCTTCGCATGGGGCGGACTGCTGCAGCAGACGACCGACGTCGAGAACTATCCGGGGTTCCCGGAGGGGATCATGGGCCCGGAGATGATGGCCAAGCTACGTGCCCAGGCCGAGCGGTTCGGCGCGCGTTTGATCACCGATCAGGCCGAGCGGGTGGAGCTGGCGAGCGAGCCGGGGGGAATACATCGGGTGTGGGTCGGAGACGTCGAGCACAGAGCGCGCACAGTCGTGCTGGCGATGGGCGCCGAGCACAAGAAGCTCGGCATTCCCGGCGAGGATGAGCTGAGCGGGCGAGGGGTCAGCTACTGCGCGACCTGCGATGCGGCCTTCTTCAGAGATGCTCACACGATCATTGTCGGCGGTGGAGATTCCGCGATGGAGGAGGCGATCTTCTTGTCGAAGTTCGCTTCCAAGGTCACGGTCGTGCACAGGCGCGAGGAGTTCAGGGCATCGAAGATCATGCTCGAGCGGGCGCGCGCTCAAGCGAACATCGAGCTGCTGACCCCATATACAGTCAAGGAACTGCTGCCCGGCGAGAACGGCGCACTGGCGAAGGCGGTGCTCGTGCACTCACGCTCCGGGGAGACCCGCGATATCGGGGTCACGGGCGTGTTTGTCGCGGTAGGGCACGAGCCGCAATCCGAGCTGGTGCGCGGTCAGATCGACGTCGATGCAGAGGGATATGTCGCTGTGGACGGACGCTCGACGCGGACCAATCGCCCGGGCGTGTTCGCCGCGGGGGACCTCGTCGATCACACCTACCGCCAGGCGATCACCGCCGCGGGCTCAGGCTGTCAGGCGGCGCTCGACGCCGAGTGGTATCTCAGGGACACGCCAGAGGTTCCCACCCCCGAGGGGATGCCCGTCGGTGACCTCGCTGAGGCTCAGTGGGAGCCGATCGCAGATGCCGGATAGCGATCTAGTCGAATCGAGAGCCACCTGCTTCAGAGGCCAACGTGTTAGGACCAAACCTGCTCCAGGGCCTTGGCCCGGGTTCGGGGTTCCAAACCTGCTTCAGGGCCTTGACCCGCGTTCGGGGTTCTTCAGGGCCTTGAGCCGCGTTCGGGGTTCCAAACCTGTTCCAGGGCCTTGAGCCGCGTTCGGGGTTTCAAACCTGCTCCAGGGCCCCGGCCGGAGTTTCTCGGCGGATCAAAATGTGTGTCCCTGCGCTGCTCCCTCCAGCTCTAGAAGAAACCTCTTTCGATCCAGCCCACCGCCGTACCCGCCGAGTGCGCCTCCGGAGCGCAGGACTCGGTGGCAGGGGATGACGATCGGAATCGGGTTGGCGCCGAGCGCATTGCCGGCTGCGCGGGCGCCGCCGGGGCTGCCCGCCTCGGCTGCAACCTCGGCATAGCTGAGATGTCCACCGTAGGGGATCGCGGCGGTCATCTTCAGCACGCGGCGTCCGAACGGTGCGATCAGAGACCAGTCGAGCTTCAGGTCAAAGCTGCGCCGGCGCCCAGCGAAGTACTCGTCCAGCTCACGCTTGACAGGATCCAGCGAGCTTGGCGCCTCGACGACGCGCGGCGACAGCCTCGTGGCGATCTGTTCAAGGAACGTATCGACGCTCTCCTCCGGAAACGCAAGGCGCACAAGGCCACGTCTGGTCCTAGCGGCGTGCAATCTCCCAAACGGTGAGTCGACCGGCGCATAGCTGACATCGGCAAGGCCATCGGCGATGATGCGCTCTGTCAGTCGTCTGGCGGCTGTCGCCGCGTCCGGATGGGCGTTTGCGGGCCCACTCTTCAGTGTGTTCTCGATTGTTGCGGTCATCATTCCGGTAATTCCTTTCTGAGTGTGGTCAGTCCCTCGTGCAGTGATCTTCGCGCCGCCTCCTCCGAGCAGCCGATCGCGGCTGCGATCTCCCGATGGGCGAGGTCACCCACAAAGCGCAGCACCACAGCGGAGCCCTGACGCGCAGGCAATTCGCGGACGGCTTGCCACAGCGTGTCCTCGCGATCCGACGCAGGGGATGAGCTCTGGCCGTTGCTGTCGGCGAGGACAGCGATCTCCGCCGTGGGCAGCGCCCGGCGTGCACGGGCACGGTGGACGTCCAGCGCCTTGCGGTGTGCGATCGTCAGCACCCACGCGCGCAGGTTCGAGTCGACGCGCAGCCGCGGATAGGCGCGCAAAGCGGAGACGAAGGTCTCTTGGAAGCAGTCATCTGCGTCCTCGCGCCCAACTGAGGCGACGAGGAAGCGCCATACGTCCTCGCTGTGGGCGTCGAGAAAGCGCTGAAAAGGTGGCAGTCCGGGGCTCACAGAGATTGAACGCGAGTGCACGCGCAAACGTGAGGTCGTCGTTTGGGGCGAGCCTGTTTGACGGCGCGTGCCCGGACGGGCCGACCGAGTTGTTCTGGGTGTTCCATCGGCAGCGTTTTTCAATCTTGTTGTGTCTCAAGACATCAGTCTGCTATGTGCTGAGACCACAAGCAGCGTTTTCGATCTCGATCCTGCTGGGTAAGGTCGTGATCCTGCCGGATCAGGTCTGAGCCCGCTGAGTCAGGTCGTGAGGTCGGACTCATACTCGAAGAAGCCCGCTCCAGTCCTGCGGCCGAGGCGACCCGCGCGCACCAGCCGTCTCAGCTCGGGGGCGGGGCGATAACGCTCCTCGCGGTACTCATCCCACAGTGCGTCCAGCACCCCGAGCACGGCATCCAGGCCGAGTTCGTCGGCCCACTCCAGGGGTCCACGTGGATGGTTCAGGCCGAGCGTCATCCCTGTGTCGATGTCCTGAGCTGAGCCGATGCCCTCGCCGAGGGCGAACGCGGACTCGTTGACGAGCTGACATGCGATCCGGCCGAGCACGCCGCCGGGCGCGGGTGAGACGCGTGCGGTGTGCAGGCCGAGCCCTCTGAACGCGGCGTCGCTGGTCTCGCCGGTGACCTCGACGAGCCCAAGGGGCACGAGCGCGTAGAACGGCTCGTCGTCGATCGTCCCACCGAGTCCGTCGACGACGATCTGAGGTCCGGTGCGCCCGGGCGCCAGCTCGCGCAGGGCCCGCGCGACGGGACCGTCGCCCCGGACCTGGGCATCAGCAGTGCGCAGGGGTGGGTCCGGGTCGGGGGGCCGGTAGGGGTCGCGGCTGTAGTCGTAGTAGCCCCGCCCGGTCTTGCGTCCGTGCAGCCCGGCCGCGACCTGCCTGGCCTGGATTGGGGATGGGCGCCAGCGGGGCTCGCCGAAGCTGAGCTCGTAGAAGCTCCGGGACACATCGAATCCCGTGTCGACGCCGACGAGGTCGCTGAGCTCAAATGGGCCCATGCGGAAGCCTCCGCCCAAGCGCACAATCCTGTCGATCGTCTGCACGTCTGAGATCTGCTCGGACAGCAAGCGCAGTGCCTCCAGCCCGAACGGCCGGTTGCAGCGGTTGACCAGAAACCCGGGACCGTCGACCGCCCTGATCGTGTCCTTGCCCATCGCCTTGCCCGTCGCGTCCGCGAGCTCAAGCGCGCGCTCGTCGGAGAGCGCCCCGGCAACGACCTCCAGCAGGCGCATCAGCGGTGGGGGGTTGAAGAAGTGCATCCCGACCACGCGCTCTGGGCTGGGCACAGCGGCCGCGATCGCGGTGATCGGCAGCGACGATGTGTTGCTCGCCAGCACGCACCGGGTCGAGACGATCTCCGCGAGCTGGGCGTACAGCTCGTGCTTGAGCTCGATCCGCTCAGGCGCCGCCTCGATCACCAACTCGCACTCGACCAGCGCCTCCAGGGCGTCAACCGGATCGATCCGCGCGGCGGCGGCGTCTGCGTCCTCGGTGCTGAGCCGTCCTTTGGCGGCTTCTTTGGCGAGACCGTCCCGAGCGCGCTGCGTCCCGCGCTGGAGTGCGTCTGCAAGCGGGTCGTGCAGCAGCGTACGCGCGCCCGCCCGTGCGGCCAGCTGCGCGATGCCGGCCCCCATTGTGCCGGCGCCGACGACGCCGATTACGCGCGCGGGGGGCATATCAGGCTCGGACATACGGTACGGGGGTCGCTTGGGGAAGTATTGACAGCGCGGATACCGTTGGCACCGCTAGCATCGCGGGCATCTCAGCTCGGCACGAGCGCGTTGATGCCCGTCATCGCGCGCCCGATGATCAGCTTCTGGATCTGGCTCGTTCCCTCATAGAGCGTGGTCACGCGCACGTCGCGGAAGTAGCGCTCGACCGGGTGGTCGTCGACGTAGCCCGCGCCACCATGGACCTGAATCGCCGTGTTCGCGCACTCGACTGCCGCCTCGGTGGCATGAAGCTTGGCGATCGAGGTCTCTGTCGTGTTTGGACGTCCCTGGTCCTTGAGCCAGCCCGCACGCCACGTCAGCATCCGCGAGGCGTCCGCCTTGAGCACCATGTCGGCGATCATCGCTTGCACGAGCTGGAAGCTGGCGATCGGTTTGCCGAACTGCTGGCGCTCCTGCGCGTATTTGACCGACTCCTCCACGCATCCCTGGCAGATGCCCACGCAGCCGGCCGCCACCGAGTAGCGCCCGGAGTCCAGCGATGACATGGCGACCTTGAAGCCGTCGCCGATCGTTCCGAGCAGACCGTCCTCTGGGACCTCTACGTCTTCCAGTGCGATCGAGCCGGTGTCGGAGGCATGCAGGCCCATCTTGTGCTCGATGGTCTGCGCTTTATAGCCGTCCTGATCGGTGTCGACGAGGAAGCAACCGAGGCCCTTGTAGCCGAGCGAAGGGTCGGTCTGGGCGAAGATCAGAGCGACCTTGGCGTAGTTGGCCATCGAGATCCACATCTTCGCGCCGTTGATCACCCAGCCCGTGTCGGTCTTGGTGGCGCGGGTGCGCTGGTTGGCGGCATCTGAGCCTGTGTCCGGCTCGGTCAGACCAAAGCAGCCGAGCCACTCGCCGGAGCACAGTTTGGGCAGGTACTTGTGCTTCTGCTCCTCGGTTGCCCACTTCAGGAAAGCCGAGCACACCAGGGAGGTCTGGACAGAGACAACCGTCCGCACGGAGGAGCACCCGCGCCCGATCTCCTCGACTGCAAGGCCGTAGCTGAGGTAGTCAAGGCCGGCGCCGCCGTACTCCGGCGGAACGATGGCGCCGAGATAGCCCTGAGCGGCGAGCTTCTTGACGATCTCCAGGTCGAAGTGATGGTTGCGGGCGTTTTCCCGCGACTGCACGACGATCTCCTTGTCGGTGAACTCGCGTGCGGTGTCCTTGATCAGGCGCTGCTCGTCGGTCAGGTCGAAGTCCATGTGCTTGTCTCTCCCTCTCGTCCGCCCATTCCTCGGCGGACGGTTGTGGTCATGCGCGGCGTCTGCCGCCCTCTTTGCATCCGCTGCCTCTACCCGGCGCTCGCTGTCCGGCCCTGGCTCGGCCGTCCGCCACTGCTATGCCACCAACTTCGGGCTGCTCCACGGCGCCTGCACGCGCCGTTCGATCTCCTCGGTGAGTCCGTCGATCTGGAGGCGCTCCTGCGCTAGCGAGTCGCGCTCTCTGATGGTCACCGTGTGGTCTTGCAAGCTCTGGTGATCGATCGTCACGCACAGTGGCGTTCCAATCTCGTCCTGGCGGCGATAGCGCTTGCCGATCGACCCGCCCTCGTCGTACTCGGCCTGCACTCTGCCGCGTAGCGCTTCGTATGCCTTGCGTGCGAGCTCCGGCTGGCCGTCCTTCTTCAGCAGCGGGAGCACCGCCACCTTGACTGGCGCGAGACGTGGGTGCAGACGCAGCACCGTTCGGGTCTCACCCTCCAGGATCTCCTCGTCGTACGCGTCTACCAGGAACGCGAGCGTCGCCCGGTCGGCTCCCGCCGCTGGCTCGATTACGTGCGGCACGTACCGCTCGCCACTGGCTTGGTCGAAGTACTCGAGCTTCTCGCCGGAGTGCTCCGCGTGCTGGGTCAGATCGAAGTTGCCCCGGTTGGCGATTCCCTCGAGCTCCGACCAGCCGATGGGGAACAGGTACTCGACGTCGCTGGTCGCGGTCGAGTAGTGCGACAGCTCGTCTTGGTCGTGGGCGCGCAGTCGCAGATGGTCGGGTCTGAGACCGAGCTCGGTGTACCAGTGCTCTCGTTCTTTGAGCCAGTGCTCGAACCATCGCTGTGCCTCCTGTGGCGGGACAAAGAACTCCATCTCCATCTGCTCGAACTCGCGCGTTCGAAATATGAAGTTCCCGGGGGTGATCTCATTGCGGAACGACTTACCCACTTGCGCGATCCCGAACGGCGGCTTCTTGCGGGAGAACTGGAGCACGTTCTTGAAGTTGATGAAGATCCCCTGAGCTGTCTCCGGCCTGAGGTATGCCGCCGAGCCGGACTCCTTGACCGGGCCGATCGTCGTCTCGAACATCAGGTTGAAATCTCTGGCGTCCGTCAGGTTGCACTCGTCGGTCTCACCGGGGTGCTTGGAGGGTTTGCGCCCACACGCGAGGTCCCCCAAGTGGTCAGCCCGGAAGCGCTGCTTGCATGTCCTGCAGTCCACCAATGGGTCGGTGAATCCGGCGAGATGGCCGCTCGCCTCCCACACCCGCGGGTGCTGCAGGATCGCCGAGTCGATCGCGACGATGTCCTCGCGCTCTTGAAGCATCGCCCGCCACCAGGCGTTCTTGACGTTGTTCTTGAGCAGCACTCCGTAGTGCCCGTAGTCGTAGGTCGAGCCGACGCCTCCGTAGATCTCCGAAGACGGGAAGACGAACCCGCGCCGCTTGCACAGCGCGACGATCTTGTCCATCGTCACGACATCCCCGTCCGTCGCATCGGCGGGGAGGTCTTGGGCTGGGGAGTTCTCGCTCATCGTTCGCGGATGGTATTCCACGCTTGGGACCCCACTCGCGGCTGAGGTCTCTACGTCTGCTTGACGTGCGCACAGCGGGTCTGTCCCCGCGCTGCTCCGGTGTGCCTGTCGCCGTCGGAGAGGGAGGGTTTGCGGCCGCCCGATCGGAAAGGCCGTAAGACAGGGTTGACAGAACTTTTTGCTTCCCCCTTGACAGATACTAGAAACTGTGTTTTTCTTCATGGCAATGGACGGTAGCCAACCCAGGGGGAACGGATTCCAGACAGGACGGTCATGCGCATCGGACGTCCATGTGCCGGGATCTGCTCGAGCGCCGCTACCCATACCTCTCCGGTGGCGCTCGAGCAGGTCTCGGCATGCGATCGCCGTGTGCCGGGCGATCTCCGATCGGCCTGCTCAAGCGGGCGTCGCGGCCTGACAGAGCCGCGACGCTCGCCGGGTGGCCGCCGCTCGCCGGGTGCTGCCGGCGGCCCAAAGCTTCGAGCCACGGCTCGAAGCAGCCGTATGCCTTTCGGATCTCAGGGCGCCTCGGGTCGGCCGCCACGTCAAGCTGGCCGACCCGGGGGCGGCTGTGTCGGTCCGAGCGCTGCCGTATAGGATCGCGCGCCGTGGCCCGAGTCCTGATCGTCGGCGGCGGCTGCCGCGGAAGACGCCTCGCGGCAGAGCTGGTGCAGGAAGGGTCGTACTCGGTGCGGATCACGACCCGTACCGAGTCCGGTCGTGCTGGGATCGAGGCGGCTGGCGCTGAATGCCTGATCGGCACACCCAACCGTCTGGCCACGCTGAGCGGAGCGTTGGACGGTGTGACGGTCGCCTGCTGGCTGCTCGCCACGGCCCGCGGGGAGCAAGCGCGGGTGCGCGCGCTGCACGACTCCCGTCTCGAGTCCTTTCTCGGTCAGGCGATCGACACGACCATGCGTGGCTTTGTCTACGAGATCCCCAGCACGATCGGATCGGCTGTCGAGGAGGCAGATACCGTCCAGGCCGATCTCGCGACAGGTGCGCCAAGTGTCGACCGAACCGCGTCTGGCAAAGCTCTCGCCGAGGGCGAGCGCATCGTCCGCGCGACCACCTCGCACAACGCGATCCCGCTGGCCTTCGTGCGCGCCGACCCTGAGGATCTGGATGCTTGGCTGACTGATGCCCGCGGCGCCGTCGATTCGCTGCTTGGCGTCCGATCGGGTGAAACGTAGATGAGCAGATGCCTGTCGGTCAGATGGCTCGGCGCTTTTCGTCCGCTATCCTGAGCTCAATCTCCCAAAAGCTGATCGGGATTCATGAAGGAGCGCTTTCCTCATCCGGCTCTCGCGACGGTATCTGTCGAGAAAGGAACAACATCATGACGCTGCAACTTGGCGACGAAGCACCTGACTTCGAGGCCGACACGACTGAGGGTCGCATCAAATTCCACGACTGGATCGGCGACTCTTGGGCAGTGCTCTTCTCGCACCCGAAGGACTTCACGCCCGTCTGCACGACCGAGCTCGGATACATGGCGAATGCCAAGCCCGACTTCGACAAGCGCAACACGAAGATCATCGGCCTCTCCGTCGACGCCCTCGACAATCACGAGGCGTGGGCCAAGGACATCGAGGAGACCCAGGGCGCGGCTCCCAACTACCCGATCATCAGCGACGACGACTTCAACGTCTCGAAGCTCTACGGCATGTTGCCTGCGAGCACGTCTGGCGATCCGCTCGCGCGCACACCGGCAGATAACCAGACTGTTCGCAACGTGTTCGTGATCGGGCCTGACAAGAAGGTCAAGCTGATCCTCGTCTACCCGATGACGACCGGCCGCAACTTCGACGAGGTGCTGCGTGTGATCGACTCGCTCCAGCTCACCGCCGAGCACAAGGTTGCGACGCCCGTCAACTGGCGTCCCGGCGAGAAGGTGATCATCGCGGGCTCGGTCTCAAACGACGAGGCCAAAGAGACCTACCCGGACGGGTGGGATGAGCCGCGTCCTTACATTCGACTGGTGCCCCAGCCCAGTTAATCTCGGGATGCAAACCAGGTAAGACTCTGGCGCATCGCACCGCACCACCGCTTAGGGTGTCGCTGGGAGCAGCTCCTTCGCCCGCTCCAGCAAGCTCTCGAGAATCCGCGCCGTGGCACCCCAGATGAGGTGGTCGCTCACGATGTAGGCGTCGGTTTCGAAAGCGATCCCGCGGCGTTCCATGCGAGTGCGCGTCCTGCCGGTCCGCAGCGCGTCCAACGGGAGCTCCAGCACTTCGTCCACCTCCGTCGGGGACGGCTCCCAGGCCATGCCCGCAGGGATCAGGCCGACGAACGGATGGATCTCGTAGTTGGTCACGAACGTCGATACCGGCGGCAGCGCTCCGAGCAGGCTCACCTGGGCGCGTGCCAGCCCAATCTCCTCCTCGGCCTCACGCAGCGCCGTTTCCGAGAGGTCGGTGTCCCCCGGGTCTTGGCGACCGCCGGGAAAAGAGATCTCGCCCGCGTGACGACGCAAATCTGTGCGACGCCTGGTGAACACGGCGTATGGATCCTGGTCGCCGCCTGTGAAGAACAGTGGCACCAGTACTGCCGCCTGAGTCTGACTGTCCGCTATGGCGAGGTCACGGGGTTGTCTTTGTTCCGCTGGCTTCAGGCGGCCAAGTGCACACGCTCTACGCGCTCGGCAAACATAACCTCGCCGTCGAGCGCACGATGCACCGGGCACTTCGCTGCGATCACCAGCAGACGCTGCACCTGCTCCTCGGGGAGATCGTCGGGCAGGCGCAGCACGAGATCGAACTTGGTCGGACATCCACGCTCAGCGGGCCTGTACTCCACGTCGACCTCGACGTGGCCGACGTCCCAACCCTTGCGTGCTGCATACATCTCCATCGTGATCGCGGTGCACGAGGCGAGGCTGACCGCGAGCAGCTCCTGGGGATCAGGTCCCGCGTCTTCGCCGCCGCTGTCGAGCGGCTCGTCGACCGTGAGCTGGTGCTCGCGCACCTGCACTGTGTGCCTCAACGTCCTGTCGTCACGTCGCGCCGTCGCTTTCATGCTGGCCCGCCTTTCCTATCGATCATCTCAGCCCCTCGGATCGACCCATCATGCACATTCAACCCCCTATCTCCCATGGTACTCCGGCAACATGATGCACTGCCGCGGTTACGCGGTCGCGACAAGGCGCGTTTGGGTCCTGCGTGTTCTTCGATATGGCCTGATCTGGTCGATGGTGCGCGTTGGTCGATGGTGCGCGTTGGTCCATGACGCGCGTTGGTCGACGATGCGCATTGGCCCACGATGCGCGTGGAAGATCAAGCGAGTGGATTCAACAGCAGTCCCGTGAGCAGCTTCGGATAGAAGAAGGTCGACTTCGGCGGCATGTTCTCGCCGGCCGCCGCGACGTCTCTGACCTGGGCTACAGGGGTGGGACGCATGAAGAACGCCGCGTCGTAGTCGCCCTTGCGGACCAGCTGCAACGCCTCTGCGGTCGAGCGCGCGTAGAACAGGCCGTTCAGATGGGATATATCCTCGTCGCTGAGTTCCAGCGCGCCCTTCAGCAGCAGCGCCTCCAGGACGCCCGTGTCCAGCCGACGGTAGGCCTCGGAGTGGCCTTGCAGCGCTGCATCTGCAATCTCTTGGTCCTTCAGTGTGAGACGCAGCGCGCGACCATCGCGATGGTCGATGTAGCCGAGCTCCAGGGGCGTTCTCCGACCGTGGGTCTGCGCGGGTGGTGCGATCTGCTCGGCTGAGACCTCCTCGATCTCGAAGTCGCGCTTCAGGGTCTGCTCCAGCGCGCCGCGGCGATCTTCATCGAGATTGCTGATCAAGCGGTGCGTGGGGAACACCGTCAGTCCTGGGTCCTCCAGCGCGACCAGACACATCAGGATGTACTGGTGATCCCCTTCGCCGCCGACCTCCTTCGCGTAAGCCTGCATCGTCTCGTAACGATGGTGGCCGTCGGCGATCAGCAGCTCGGCATCGCGGGTGGCCTGCTGCACGGCGGCGATTGCCTGCGGGTCGGAGACGCGCCACAGGCGGTGCGCCGTTCCGTCCGCGTCGACGATCTTGGCCCACGGTGGGTCAGTGGTGGCTGGCTCCAGCGCAGCCCAAGCGGCCTGAGTCGGATCGGAGTACAGCGAGAAGATGGGCGAGATGTTCGCGTGCGTAGCGCGCGTCAAGCGCAACCGATCCTCCTTCGGTCCGGGGTGCGTGCGCTCATGCGGGCGAACGCGTCCGGGACCGTACTTCTCGATCCGCACTCTGCAGAAGAACCCGTGTCGCGTCAGCTTGCGCCCGTCCGGGCTCGCGTAGTCCTGCGCGTGCGCCCAGATCGCCGGCTCGGTATCCCGCACGAGCGCCCCTTGCAGCTGCCAGGTCTCCAGCAGGCCAGCGGCCGCCGCATACCGATCCGGCTCGCCTTCGGGCAGGTCGATTGCGACGACGTTGTACGGCGAGCGCCTCAGCAACTCGGCACGCTGCGCCGAATCAATCACGTCATAGGGTGGGGCAACAACGTCCGCAATGGGGCCGACGACGGACGGGTCGTAGTGCAGCGCATGCAACGGTTGGATCTCGGCCATGGGCAGTGGCGGAGGAGGCTAGCAGCGGGATAAGCCCGTGCGGGTTACGCATACGCCGAGAGACTCAGATCTTGGTGGGATGGCCTGTACGTCTACTCTTAAGCTCATCGGGGCGTGGCGCAGCCTGGTAGCGCACCTGCTTTGGGAGCAGGGGGTCCCCAGTTCGAATCTGGGCGCCCCGATTGAAGATACGGCCTCAGGGACTGAGCAGGGACTAAGCGCGCCTCTGTTGGGAGCAGCGGGTCTCCAGTTCGAATCTCGGCGCCCCGATTGCACAGTCGGTCGCTGTGGCAGCTAGACGAGCAGTTCGTCCGGCGAGGCGATGATTCGCAGATGCTCACTCACACGAGTGATGCTCAACAGGCGCTGGACCTGTTCTGAGCCGCGGGTCACCGCGAACTCCTGCCCACGCTCCAGTGAGCGCTCGTGAGCCGCGAGAATGATCCGCAGGCCTGTCGAGTCGATGAACTGAAGGTCCTCGAGGTCGAGCACGACCAGCGGCGTGTCCTCGATCCCGGCGCTCTCGATTGCGCTCTCCAGGTGCGATGCGCTGGCGAGGTCGAGTTCGCCATGGAGGATCAGTATGACCCTGTCTCGCTCATGCCGCGAGTCGATTCGGAAGTGCTCGGAGGCTTCCATATGCCGATCTTAGCGCAGGGCTTTCGCGCATCGAGGCGCCTGTTCGTGGCTCTCACAGGCCTGTGTTCCGGTCATTTGGGTCGCTGTCGGAGTCAGCCATCTTCCTTGTGAGGCTCGTCACCGATGAAGCGTATCGCCAGCAGCGCAATGTCATCACGAAGCCTTCCCGATGCATGCTGGGTGGCAGCCTTCTCGATGTGCTCGAGCAGTCCAGGGAGTGTGAGGCGTGGCGCGTCGGCACATAGTCCGAGCAGGCCTTGCTCACCGAGCTGTCCGCCGGCTCGGCCGGCCTCTGGCACGCCGTCGGTGTAAAGCAGGAGCGTCTCGCCGGCGTTCAGCTCGGCCTTGCTTTCGGTGATCTTGATCGGGTCTATGACGCCGAGCAGCGTGCCGGACTTGCCGACCGGGATCGTGTCTCCGTTGCGGTTCACCAGCAGTGGCGGCAGGTGTCCCGCGAGGGCGATCGTGAGTCGCGCGTGATCGGGTCCCGGCGCCATCATGACCAGGCAGACTGTGCATAGATCCGCGGCGTCGGGCTGCAAGCGCAGTGCTCGGTGCAGCGTCTGAAGCATCTCGGTGGGCGACTGACCGCTCAGCGCTCCCGCGCGCAGCGTGTGACGCGCCAGCGCGGTCACGCCCGCGGCCCGAGGGCCCTTGCCGCAGACATCGCCGATCACGAGCACCCAGTGACCATTGTCGTGTTCGAACACGTCGTAGAAATCACCGCCGACCTCGTTGGTCTCGCCCGCCGGCGCATACAGCGCTTGTATCTGCACTCCTGGGACCTGCGGTAGGGACTCCGGCAGCAGCGAGCGCTCGAGGATATGCGCGATTCGCGAGCGCTCGGTGTACAGCCGCGCCCTTTCGACCGCCGTTCCGGCACGGCGGGCAAGCCGCTCGCCGAGCGCGAGATCGGCAGGCGACAGACGGCGCAGAGACTCCGAGGAGACGAGCGTGATCGCGCCGACCGTCCTGTTCGCGCCGATCATCGGCACGATGATCACGGCCGTCGCCCCGATTGCGCGCAGCAGTTCCAGATGCTCGTCGTCGTGTGCATAGGCGGCGAGCGCGTCCGGCTGGATGTCCGTGTAGATGCGTGCCTGTCCGGTGCGGATCACCTCGGCTACGCCGGTCGGGTCATCGAGGGCCGGGCGGTACCTGTGATCAAGCTGCTCGGCCATCGCGACTTTTGCCGGATCGGCATGATGAACGGCCATGCGCTCGATCTCACCGCGATCGTTGACGACATCGACGCCGCACCAGTCCGCGAGCTGCGGGACGGCCAGCCGTGAAACGCGTCGCAGTGTCTCCGCGTAATCCATCGAGGAAGCCAGTACGCGACTCGCCTCGGCCATGAAACTCTCTGCCAATTGCGCACGCTTGACCTCGGTGATGTTCTCGAACACGTTCACGGCATACTGGATGCGATCGGTCTCGGGATCGACGATCGGTGAGGACCTGACGATCAGCCAGCGCTCCTCGCCCGTGGCGCGGACGATGTTCCTCACAAGCAGTGGCTGTGGATGCTCCCCCGCGAACAGTCGCCGCCCGGGCATGCTCTCCAGATCGAGCTCCCGTCCCTGCTCGTCCAGGACCAGGAACTGGGGCATGATCGTTCCCGGTTGCGCGCTCATCAACTCGTCGGGCGCAGCGGCTCCGAGCAGATCAGCGGCCGCCTGATTGGCGAAGACCATCCGCCCGCGCTCGTCCATGACGGTAATCGCCTCGCCGAGATTGACCAGTATCGCCTCCAAGCGTTGCTCGACATGGTGCAGCTCGGAGAACAGGCGGGCGTTATCGATCGCCAGGGCGGCCCGTCGAGCCAGCTCGCAGACCAGGCTCATGTCTTCGTCTGCGTAGGGCTCTCCACCGCCGAGCCGCAGCACAGAGATGGCGCCCAGGGTGCGCTCTCGTGCGAGCAGCGGAGCAACAGCCGCAGAGTGGTAGCCGTGGTCGATCATGAACCGCGCGTGCTCGGAGCCTTGGGCGAACGAACTGAGCAGCATGCTTGTCATCTGCGGCAGCAGCACCGGCTCCCCGCTGCGGATCACGCGGGCGACCGGATGCTCCCCCTGAGGGTCGAGCTGGTTCTTTGAACGCAGCTCCTCCAGGCCGCGTGCGATCTGATCGTCGGCCGCTGCAACGGCTACATCCCTGATCGAGCCGTCCTCGTCGAGCAGATCGATCACGCACAGATCCGCCAGCCGCGGCACCGTCAGGCGAGCGACGTGTCCCATCGTCGTGCTCAGATCAAGCGATGTGGCCAGCGCGACGCCAGCCTCGACAAGCAACTCGATAGCTGCGTCACTCACCGGCTGGGCGTTGACGCTGATCGGGTCCCCCTCTGCTCTGGACATCAGATGTGCCGGGCGTCATCGACGGTGACCTTCAGGCCCATCGTTGGATGCCTGACTGCAGTCAGTATCGCACCGGGCGGGACACGTTTGGGTCAAACGCCTGCGCGCAGCTTTCTGAGCAGAACCAATATGTCTGGCCGACCTCATCCCGCGTAACTGCTTTGCCGCGATCGACCTTCATACCGCACACCGGATCGGTTGCGCCGCGTCGCGCCGTCAGCGCGAACAGCCCCGCGAACACCGCTGTTGCGAGCACGTTCAGCACCAGCTCGTAGCCAACCGTCACTTCGCCGAACACGTCCGCTCTCGTTGGCCGCACCTGTGGAATCAGGCCGGCGGCGTCAAACAAGCCGTCGACGACCAGCGCGGCGATCACGATCGTCACGAACATCAGCCCCACGATCCGCATCGCGTATCGAGGGCCGTAGTACTTGCGATACGCCGCGACGATCGGCACTACGATCAGATCCGCGAACACGAACGCGATCACGCCGCCGAACCCGATCCCGCCCGACCACAGCACCGCGGCGAGAGGGATATTGCCCACCGAGCAAACGAAGCTGAGAACCGCGACGATCGGGCCGACGATCACGTTCTCCAGCAGTCGCCATGGTTCGGGGGCGTTTGTCACGAACAGGCTGTCGAAGAAATCCTGTCCGAGCAAGCCCACATACCCGGCCAGCAGAAACCCGATTGCAATCTCTCGATAGAGCATTCCCCAGTCGTTGCGAAAGTTGTGTGCCACATCCGACCATGCCTGCACCGAGTGCAGCCTTGCGCGCAACGTGATCCCGGCTGGCGTGCCGGCGGCATGGTGCACATGGCCGTCCGCCGTCCTTTCGGCGTGCGTCCGGGCTTCGGTCTCCAGGCGCCTGGAGACGAACACTCTCAGCAGCAGGGTCATCGTCGCGATCAGCACGAGTCCCCCGACGAGCTCGGCCAGCGTGAACTGCCAGCCGATCAGCACCCACATCACGACTCCCAGCTCGACCACCAGATTGGTCGAGGCGAACTGAAACGCGAGTGAGCTTGCCGCCGACGCGCCCTTTGCGAACAGCGACTTGGCAATCGCGATAGCCGCATAGGAGCACGACGACGATGCCGCTCCCAGTCCCGTCGCCACTGCGACGGACCTTGCTCCGCCACTACCGAGCGCCCGCTCGATCCGGGCGCGCGGCGCCCACGCCTGCACGATTCCCGAGATCGCAAAACCCAACACCAGGGCCCACCACACCTGCCACGCCATCAGCAATGCGTTTTGCAGACCTTCCCATACCGTGTCGATTACGGCGCCCATGCATCCAGTCTGCTCGATCGCGCGTCCTCGCAGCTGCTCGGCTGTTGGCGCCGGGATGAGTGGTCGGCTGTCAGCGCGGGGAGGGTAGTGAGGCTTCTGGGTGGCTATCTGACTGAACTGCCTATGTGCTTCCCGAGATAGGGTCTCGTGGATGAGCGACCACGTGCTGCTCCTCTCCTGGGAGTACCCGCCCGTGATTGAGGGCGGACTGGCGCGACATGTGCGCAAGCTAGCCGAGGCGCTCGTACGCCTGGGCGTAACCGTCGATGTGCTTACACGCGGTTCTGGCGATGGGGCTGGAGCACACAGCCCGGAGAGCTCCTTCGGGGGGCTATCGGTCGAACAGCGAGGCGGCGTGACCGTCTATCGCGTGCCCGAGCCCAGCTGGCCTCGTGACCTCGAGCGCTTTGTCGCTTGGGTGGAGCAGATGAATGACGACATGCTCGCGGCCGGTCTCTCGCTCGCGCAGGAGCACGCTTACGACCTCATCCACGGCCACGACTGGCTTGTCGCGCACGCTGCCTCGGCGCTGTCGGAGCGGCTGCGCGTCCCTTATGCGACGACGATCCACGCGACCGAGCACGGTCGCCACCAAGGCTGGGTTCAGGATGAGCCCCAGTCGCACATCCACTCCGTCGAGCGCTCGATGGCCCAGCGTGCCGATGCGGTGATCGTCTGCTCCTATTACATGCGCGGTCATGTCGCCGACATCTTTGACATCGACGAGCGACGCATCACGGTCATCCCCAACGGGATCGACCCGCGCGACCTGCAGCCCGTCGGCGACCTGGAGGCGCTGCGCAGCGAGTTCGCAGCCCCCGAGGATCAGCTCGTGCTGCTGGTCGGACGGCTCGTATACGAGAAGGGCTTTCAGCTCGCGCTGGACGCGCTCCCCGGCGTGATCGAGCGGGTCGGCGCCGTCCGCTTCTTGGTGGCCGGCTCGGGCACGCACGAGTCCGAGCTACGCGCCCAGGCCCAGCGGCTTGGCCTATCTCAGCATGGCGTGTTTCTCGGCTGGATCGGCGATGACGCGCTGCACTCGCTCTACCGGATCGCCGATCTCTGCGTCGTGCCTTCGATCTATGAGCCCTTCGGGCTGGTCGCCCTGGAGGCGATGGCCTCAGGCTGTCCCTGCATCGTCGCCGACACCGGTGGCTTGCGCGAGGTCGTGCCACCGGGAGATCGCGTCGGTCTGCGCTTCAACGGCGGCGATGCCGAGCACCTCGGCGTGATGATCGAGCGTCTGCTCGTCGACAGCGATCTGCGTGACCGGCTCGTGACCGAGGCCTCCGAGCACGTCTTGCGTTTCGACTGGGACGACATCGCCCAGCGCACACACACGATCTACAGTGATCTTGCCGCTATGAGTGAGCATGGCGCCCGCAGCGCGTGAACGGCTCGCGCAGCGCGTGAAGGTCTCGCACCAGATGAGATATGAGTCTCCGTCCGCCGATATTCTGAGACTGGACAGGTGGGCAGGAAACGGGTCAAACACCGGATCGAGATGGAGCGTGATGCAGATGCCGAGCAGGTCAATTCGCACCTTCAGACCAGCATGAGCGGGGCGCTTGAGGGGTTGATGCAGGACGACTTTCCCCTGACGCTTCATCACATCTTGCGACGTCTGCGCTTCAGCGATCCGCAGGCTGAGGTCGTAACTCTCGGCGAGGGTGGAGTGCGAACGCGTGTGACTTACGGAGAGAGCGCCGAGCGCATCGACCGCCTCGCCCGGGTGCTCGACCGGCTTGGCGTGCAGCCTGGAGACCGCGTTGGCACTTTTGCTTGGAACAACCAGCGGCACTTCGAGCTCTATTTCGCAATTCCCTGTGTTGGCGCTGTCTTGCACACGCTCAACATCCGCTTGTTCGAGGAGCAGCTCACCTATATCGTCAACCACGCCGAGGATCAAGTGATCTTCGTCGATGACTCGCTTGTGCCCTTGCTCGAAAAGCTTGTCCCCAGCTTCGAGGGGGTGCGCCACTACGTCGTGATGGGAGATCCCGCCCATCCCGGCGACCTTGGCGGGTTGCCGAACGCACTTCGCTACGAGGAGCTGCTCGAGGAAGCTGGTCCGGGCGGATTTGACTATCCCGAAATAGACGAGCGTCAGGCCGCAGCCCTCTGCTACACCAGCGGGACCACCGGCAACCCGAAGGGCGTGCTCTACTCTCACCGCTCGGTCAGCCTGCACTCCACGGCGACGCTCATGCGCGATGCCGTCGGGTTGTCCCGGGAAGACCGTGTGCTTGCGGTCGTACCGATGTTTCACGCCAACGCTTGGGGTCTGCCACATGGCGCCGCGCTCGCCGGCGCTGACCTGATCCTGCCCGATCGCTTCCTGCAGGCAGAACCGCTGGCTGAGCTGATAGCCGCAGAGCGTCCGACGCTCGTTGGCTGTGTGCCGACGATCTTCGCCGACCTGCTGCGCTACGCCGACGAGCATCCCGATGTCGACCTGTCCTCGCTTTCCAACGCCGCCTGTGGCGGCTCAGCTGTGCCGCGCCAGCTGATGCAGGACTTCGAGGAACGCCACGGTGTGCGCATCTTCCAGGCCTGGGGGATGACCGAGACCAGCCCGGTCGCCACCTACTCGCGCCCGGATGAGCGTGGTGAGCACGACGACGCCTACTGGAACGATCGTGCCAGGCAGGGTCGGGCGATGCCATGGGTGGAGCTGCGTCTCATCGGCGACGGTGGCGTGGAGGTTCCGTGGGATGGCGAGGCCACCGGGGAGATCGAGGTGCGCGGGCCATGGATCGCCGCACGCTACTTCCACGGTGAGGCAAAGGACGAGAAGTTCGACTCGGGCTGGCTGCGCACCGGGGACATCGCCTCGATCGACGCGCGCGGGTACGTGCAGATAACCGACCGCTCCAAGGACGTGATCAAGTCCGGCGGGGAGTGGATCTCCTCGGTCGAGCTCGAGAACGAGGTCATGGCCCATCCGGATGTGCTCGAGGCGGCGGTCATCGCCAAGCCCGACGAGCGCTGGGCCGAGCGGCCACTCTGCTGCGTTGTGCTGCGCAAGGACTCGACTACCGGCGTGCCGGAGCTGCACGAGCACCTGAGTGGGCGCGTCGCGAAGTGGTGGATCCCCGACGAGTTCGCGTTCATCTCCGAAGTCCCAAAGACGAGCGTCGGCAAGTTCGACAAGAAGACTTTGCGCGCGATGCTCGCCGACGGGACCCTCGAGGGGCGTGTCTTGGTCTAGTGTCCTGAGTCATAAATTCGGTCAGTGTTTGCCGGATGGATGGGCGTGATCTGACGTTCGACGGCGTCGGTGAGTGTGCCGGTAGCACATGGCCGACGCCGGCGGGCGTCAGGCGCGTTCAGGCGCCGGGAAACGCCAGCGAATTTATGACTCATGACACTAGGGCTTCTCCGGATAGCAGGCGGTGCGGTCAGGCGCTCTGGACCGAGCTGGGCGTCTCAGGGTGGCGAAGCGCGTGCAGGCTGCACGCGCGAGCCCCACGTGGCGATCTAGCGCAGTGTCCGGGTACGCATCCCAGGGTGGCCGAGCTTTTGGAGATCTCCATAAGGAGGAGGTAGGGCCCGGAGTATGGTGGGCAGGATGAGCTCCGGAGCCCCGAGCCGTCGTGCGCGCTTGGCCGGTCGGCGTTTTGCTTTGCTGGGATTGGCGTTGCTCGGAGTGACGTTCGTGTTTGTCCTCTTGCTCTTGCCCCACGCCTCGTCAGGGAGCAGTTCCGTGGCCTCGCATGCGAGGCCACGAGCAGGGCCGCATGCGGCCCTGCTCGGACTGGCACATGTGCCAGTCCGCCGGTTGGCGCATGCGCCAACCGGAACAACTCCGACGACGCCTCTCCCGGTCCGCTATCGCCCGATCGGTTGCGTCCGGCGCGGACCGACGGTCGCTTACACCCATGGTCCGCGCCGCAAGGAGGTCGCATTGAGCTTCGATGACGGCCCCTATCCGCTCACGCCCAGCTTTGTGAGGATGCTGAAGGCGAATGGCGCAGTCGCGACATTTTTCATGATCGGCGAGCAGGTCACGGGGCGCTATCAGGCGACGCTGCACGAAGAGTTGCGCGATGGAGATGCGCTCGGCGACCACACCTACACCCACCCGGATCTCGTGGCCAGCGGCGATGTGCGCAGCCAGCTGCAGCGCACGATTCAGGCGATTCGCAGTCTCAGCGGCTACACCCCGTGCGTATTCCGCCCGCCCTATGGGGACTACGACAGTTCGGTTCTGCGGACCGCTGCCTCGCTTGGTCTTGCGAGCATCCTGTGGGAGGTCGATCCCAGCGACTACACGCTCCCCGGGGTCTCCGCGATACAGCAGCGCGTGCTCGCTCAGGTCCGGCCGGGCTCGATCGTGATCTCTCATGATGGTGGCGGTCCGCGCGGGCAAACGCTGGCTGCCTACCCACACATCATCCAAGCGCTGCGCGCCCGTGGCTATCGCTTCATCACGGTGCCCGAACTGCTGGGATTCCATGCCGTCTATCGGCGTTGCGTGCGCGACTGCGAAAGCGCTGCAATATCCGGGCATCCGCCGCCCGGGTCGATCATCGAGCCGGGATAACGATCGTCGAGCCGGGATGAGTATCCGCGGTGCCGAGAAGACGGGTCGGCAGGCCTTGACGCTGCACCATATGGCGTGCTCGAGGTAAAGAGGACAGTTTCACTCGAGGACGAATCTGGAGACGGCTATCTGGACATTCGACGCTTGTGTCGTTGGATGAGCCTGCTTGTGCCGGATGCTCCCTTCCTTCGACGCCGAAGCAGGCAGCCCACACAAAATGAGCTTTGCCAATAGAATCGCCGCCAGCACAGCTGCAGCGAAGGCCCGTTTCCAGGGCAATAGCGCTCACCAGACCACCAAACGGGAGGTTGGCATGACCCGAACCGATATAGACGCCAAATCGATGAGGAGAGGGCCGTCCCGCCGGTGCGTGTCGCTGCGCATGCTGCTCGTCCTGCCGGTGGCGCTCCTGCTCTTGGCAGCGCCCGCAGCGCCCGCTCTCGCGGCGACCAGCACCAACAAAGAAGGCCTGTCCGGCTACACCCATACGGAACCGGCTAAACAGGAAACGCAGCCGGCGAAACAGGAAACGCAGCCTTCGACAAGCAAAACATCTCCGCAGAAAGAATCAGAACCCTCAACAACCTCCACGACGCCGGCTACGCCGACAGTCCCGACGAAGACTCAGGCCCCGGCGAAAGCAGGCACCCTGCCATTCACCGGCTTGGACCTGCGCTGGACGGTGGGCTTTGGTCTGCTCCTGATTGTCGCCGGCGGTTCGATCGTCATGGTTCAGCGCAGTCAGCGTCGTGGCAGCAGTCGCTGAGCGAACCAAAAGGATTGCAGTAGTAGGAGGAACGGCCGCCGGCAAATCCCGGCGGCCGTTCCCGTATCAGGGCTGACGTCGAGCGTCTGTTCCCTGTTTGAGCTCGAGATGTGGTCGCTTAGACAGAGATCATCCCCAGCTCGTCCAGGTGCATCGATGCGCTGGACGCTCGGACCGTTTCGCCTGTGAGCTCGATGACGCCCTCATCTTTCAGAACGCTCAGGGCGTTCTCGATCGTGATCGGGTCGGCGTGGTCGAGCTCGGCCTCTAATTCGGCGCGCGACCAGCCCTCGTCGTGGTCATCGCGGAGGGTCTGCAAAACAATTGCCCTCTCCACCCTGCGGTCGCGATCGTTGGGAATCTGCTTAGTTTGGTCCTGCATGGGAGTGCTCCTTCCGTGCCATGCCCCGGGCGGTGGCCGCCGCGCCGGGGCGCTTGCATATGTTGGTGAGACTGATAGTCCATAGACTAATAGTCGTCAAGGCGGAAAGCTGTGGGCATGTCGATTCGATCTCCAGCCCACGCCGCGTTTGGCGATGCTATCCGTAGTATCCGCAAACGGCGCAACATCTCTCAAGAAAGTCTTGCATTGAGGTGCGATCTGGACCGTACATATGTCAGCGGAATCGAGCGCGGAGTGCGCAATCCAAGCCTCACGAACATCCTGAAGATCGCAGCAGCACTCGACGTCAGTGCGGCCGATCTCTTCGCCTGCACGCAGGAGATTGCTGGGTCTGAGGACCCGAGTGCGCAGCGCACGTAGGGAGGGTGTCGAGGTCCGAGATGCCCGCCGGATCTCCTCGGAGAGGCGGCGTGACCTGATCTCACTGCTCGTCTGCGAGCAGCTCCATCAGCAGAGAGTCGTGCCATCCGCCGCCTCCGACGTCACGCTCGGATCGGCGCATGACGCCCACGGGTTTGAAGCCGACCTTCTCGTAAGCTCTGATGGCTGCGACGTTCGTCGTCGCTGGATCAATCGTAATGCGGTGATGGCCACGGTCGTCGATGAGATGACGTACCACATGTCTTACGGCTTGCGTGCCGAACCCATGGCCGTGCAAGGCGGGGTCGAGGAACAGGTCGATCCCCGCATGACGGTACTTTGGCTCGAGCTCCTCGAAGTATTGGATCAGGCCCGCAATCGCCCCGTCGAGGACGATCGTCAGGCGGGTCGACTGGGGCTCGTCCCATGGGAAGCTCTCATCTGGGAGGTCCCACCAGCGTATGACCTCCGGGGTTGTGTGGATGCGCCGGAGTTCGGCCTCGTCGCCCTTCGCAAGCGGGCGGAGGCTCAGGTCGGCGCGGGCTCCAATCGAAAAGGGCTTTTGCAGAGTGCGGATGAGAGGACTCGAACCTCCACGGAGTCTCCTCCACACGGACCTGAACCGTGCGCGTCTACCAATTCCGCCACATCCGCGTGTCGTGAGCAAGCGAAGATATCGCACGGCAGCTCGGCCCGGAACGGCGCGAGCAGTCCGACCCGAACGGAAGATCCGTCGAACCGTCCAAGGCAGGCTCGTTCCGGGCGCTTTGCTAGCCTCGGGCGAGTTGTCGGCGCGCCGCCATCGTCTAGGGGACTAGGACGCCGCCCTCTCACGGCGGTAACACGGGTTCGAATCCCGTTGGCGGTACTGGAAGGTCCTGGCGGTCGAGCTCTTTGGTTCGGCTTGTGGGTCGGGGTGGGTGTGCTGAGGTCTGACGGGTCGAGCTCTTTGGTACGGCTTGTGAGTCGGAAAGTGTCCTAGGGACTTGTGCGCTGCCGTGGGCGTCGTTGAGCTGTCGTCACGGATCCTTTCGCTCCGGTTCCGTAAATCTGAGACACCTCTGAAGGCCCCCCGCAGCCTCGACTGAGGTTCGTGGACGTAGCGTTCGTTCGCCAAGGGCGGGTCGGTTGTGCCTTGCCGGCTCTCCGTATGCAGTGCTTATGACGCCTCGCAATCGAGCGTGCGACTCCGCATCAGGGTACAAAACACCCAATCTGACGGCTATTCGAACAGGCAGAAGAAAAGTAGGAGACGCGTCTCGACTTGTGAGCCTCGACCTATGAACCTCTGTGGTGCGTGCGAACAGGCTTTGTCGTCTGCTTGCGCGCGAAGTGCCCACCGGGCGCCGTGGCTCGTGGGGTGGGGTACCAACTTTCAAGTCGAACAGGACGATGAGGCAGGAAGAGCATGGCTTCGATTGACAAAACGCGCGCAGCTGGTCCGCGACTGCGCCCCGGCCCTAATGGCCTGCCACGTGGGCAAGTGACCGAGATCCAGCGCAGCCGGATGCTTACCGCCGCGGTGCAGGCGGTCGAAGAGGTCGGATATGCGCGGATGACTGTTGCTCAAGTCATCGGTCGGGCGAAGGTCTCGAGGAAGACCTTCTATGACGTGTTCCTCGATAGAGAGGACTGCTTCTTGGCGGCATTCGATCAGGCGATCGGCCAAGCGCGTGCGCTCGCGATCGAGTCCTACACGCTTGAATCGGGATGGCGAGAGGGTCTGCGCGCAGGTCTCGCACGGCTGCTGATGTTCATGGACGAAGAGCCTGGTCTGGCCAAGCTCTGCGTGGTCGAGGCGCTGGGCGCAGGCGCACGTGTCCTGGAGAGCCGTGCCAAGGTGCTCGACGAGCTGGCTGAAGTGGTCGATCGTGGACGATCTCTCAGTAACGCTGCTCATGAACCGCCCGAGGTCACCGCCGAAGGCGTAGTCGGCGCGATTTTCGCGGTGCTTCATACGCGTCTGCTCGAGGGCGGTAAAGAGCCGCTCTCGAATCTCCTTGCTCCCCTGATGAGCATGATCGTGCTGCCTTATCTGGGTGCGCGGGCTGCCAGCAAAGAGCTCGCCAGACCCGCGCCTGAACCGCGGAAAGCGGCTCGTCCACCGGCGCGTCCCGGAAGCCGTGACCCGCTCGAAGGCCTGGACATGCGACTCACCTATCGAACGGTACGTGTCCTGGTGGTCATTGGCGCGCGTTCGGGTGCGAGCAATCGCGAGATCGCGGAAGACTCGGGTATCGCTGATCAGGGCCAGATATCGAAGCTCCTGACGCGCTTGCAGCGGTTGGATCTTGTGGAGAACCGGGGTGGAGGTCAATTGAAGGGCGCCGCGAACGCTTGGCATCTCACCGAGCGTGGCACCGAGGTTGAGCGCGCGGCTCGTCCGCGTTGAACTGCTTGCCGGTCAGCCCGTTCAGGCGCCGTGCACCGCGATCGAGGCGGTCAATGGGTTCATTCCCCCGATGACTGAGTCGCCGTTGACCGTCACCTCGACTCCCAGTCCCCCGTTCGTCCTGCGCACCATGCTCCGGGCGAGCCTGCTTAGACGCACTCGAGCCTTGCCGGTGCTGTGAGAGGTCACGGTGAACCGGGTCGCTCCCAGCCAGACCGGGCGCGAGCCGTGGGAGGGCTTGGAATGCAGTGTGATGGTGCCGGCACATGTGGCGGAGGAGTGGCAGTAGATCGCCACCTGAACAACTCCGCTCGCGTTCATGCCATCGTGCTGAGGAGTGGGGATCGTCAAGCTGGGAAGGACGTGATGATGGGCTGCGCCTGAGCCGGGAGGGGGTACGCCTTTGGTACCCCCCGGACAGATCGGGGTCGCGTCGGGACCGGTGGCGAGCGTCGCCTGAAGCATCAGCTCCCTGCCCGGATTAGAGGCGAAACCGTTGTGGCTCGAGGTGTTGGCAGGCGAGAAGGTGGCGCCATTGCCGGCTCCGTCATTCGCGACGAACGAATCCATCGTGGAGCCCGACACTGCACCGATCACCATGTAGGGAACGCCAGCCGGGTAGGGCGGAGGTCCATTCTGCCCAGCGACGAAGCCACCCTCGTCGTTGAAGTCGACGTAGTCGCCCTGCACGACACAGAGATTGATCGGTTGGTAGGTGCTGACCGTGGCACCTGAAGCGCCGTCCTGACCACAGACAGGGATTTCAAAGGCCTGGCTGGTCAGTTCGACTTTTGCTCCGCCTCCGGGCAATGGGCTCAGAGCTTGGAAATGGATCTGAGTGAGCGGTGGTGGGCCGTTGGGCTTGGCGCACCCCTCGAGACTCACGCTCACCACCTGACCATCCGCAGGCGCTATTGGACTGCCGCTGGCCAGCTGCACATTCCATAGCGCGGTGTCAGCGCCGTCGTGAGGGATATGGAATACCGAACCGGGCAGTTCCACGTTGGTGCCTTCGTAGCTGAGATTGTCGGTCGTGTCCTCGGTGGCCGGGACTGACAGCGAGCTGCCGAAGGTCATCGTGCTCGCGCTGGCGCTCCCGAGCGCAAGGGCCAGCATGATTGCTATCGCCATCGTCGTCGCGAGCGCGAACCTAAGTCCGCGCGTCCAGACTGGTCGATGGCTGGCCGTCGAGGCATGCAAGGTGTGATTAGGTCTCGGTAGGGCGCTCATCTCTATGTCCGTTCGATCGTTGCATGCGTAAACTTGAGCGTCGCGCGCGATCGTGGACTGCCATTGGAGCAGTCGCTTAGGACGGCCGTTAGGACGGCCGCACTGTCCCGCTTTCGACGCTGCGTCGGAATAGCAGGTGAGTTGTTGCGCTTCCTGTTTTGGCGGATGCTGGGCCTGATCGCCTTGCTCGTGGCGATTATGCTGATCGCGTGGTTGCTGGAGGGCGGGCCAGGGAAGGTGCTGCGAGGGACGACAGGTTCGGCCACAGGTCACCTCACGGTCACGGCTCTAAGCAGCTCGCTTGAGGCGGGCATACGCTTCGGTTGGCGCTGGGCGCCGTTCGGGGGAGTCTCCGCGGCGTCTGTTCTTGCCGCTCTCATGGTGCTTGGCTCGGCTTTCGTCGGGAGTGCCCGCCTGCATGCTCGACATCAGCGACGGTATGTGCGGTTGCGAGTGCAGACATATCGCACCGACTGGGCGAGCGCGGAAGCGGTTGTGTCGATGTTCGAGTCGCTGCATAAGCGCCTTTTGTGTCGTTGGTGGCGGCGGCTGCGCGACGGTCAACCGTCGGTGGCGTTGGAGGTGCACCACCTGGACGGGTCTGCCTGGCTGGCGGTGACGTGTCCGGTGGGACTCGAGGGGATGGTCGAGGCGGCGCTACGGACCGCTTATCCGAACTGCAGGCTTACGTCTGAATCGCGGCTACCGGGGAGAGCACCGGCGGTGCTGCGGCTGAAGAAGCACACAGAGTTCATTCAACGCGCAAAGGTGCTCGACAGGTTCGAGCACCAGCGTGAGCCCGCCATGAACCGGCTGATGACAGTGATGGGAGTCTGCGCGGGCGAGGCATGTGTGCAGGTCGCGATGATCCCTGCACCGTCGCTGTTCGAGCGCCACGCAAAGCGGCTGTACAAGCGCCGTGAGGCGCGGCTCTCGCGCCAGCGCCGCGAGCATGCTGTCATGCACGATCGCTCGATGGTCGAGGACGCGGAGCTGCGGGGTGCCCTAGATGTTCAGCACCGACCGCTGTTCTTCGTCGACCTGCGCGTGATTGCCTCCAAGCGCGACGTTTGCGAGCGGATCGCCTCGGAGCTGCGTGCGGGTGAGGCGGAGAATCGTCTGGTTGAGCGCGGTACCGCCGTGCGGCATGGCCTGTTCGGTTTGTATGCACGCCGTGTGCGACGAGGTGAGGGCAATCCACTGCCGTCTTGGCATCGTGGCGTATTCGCCTCCACCGAGCTGGCGGCTATCTGGCACCTGCCATCGATCGACTACGCGACCGTTCCGTTCGCACGCGGCGTACTGCCCGTGGCACCCGCGTCGTCCGCGATCATGCGTCCCGCCGACGGAATGGGCACGCTGAGAGACGCTCTCGGGCCGGTGTCGATCCATCCGGCAATGCGCCGACAGAACACTGCCGTCCCGGGCACGGTGGAGCAGGGTAAGTCGAGTTACCTGGTTGCCACGGTCGCCGAGGATCTGCGCCGGGAGCGCTGTGCGGTGATCGTGCTCGACCCCAAGGGCGACGCGGCCGAGGCGGCGGTGAGCCTGGTGCCCGCCAGGAGGACGTGCACGCTGCTGGACCTGGCTCATCCCACATGCGGGTTCAACCCGCTCGCGGTGGACGCGCCTGCGGATGTAATCGCCGACTACGTCGTTGCGGCCCTTAAGAATCTTTTCACCGACGCAGATATCAGGGCGTCGTCGGATCGGTATCTGCGCAACGCAATCATCGCCGTGCTTGCGTACGACCGTGCCTCAACGCTATGGGACGCGGCACGGCTGCTGTCGGTTGGCGAGGAGGGATACTCCTACCGGGCTCGTGTCGGGGCGCGCGTGCGTGCGCTGCCGGAGTTCAAGGAGATCTCCGAGTTCTTCACCGCAGAGCTGACTGCGCAACTGGCGGATGCGCGCAGCATGACAACCGCCAAGCTGGATGCTCCTGTGAACAAGCTTGCGCGGCTGCTCAATTCGCAGTCGATCAAGCGGGTGCTGCTCAACGACTCATTGAGGATCGACTTCGATCGTGTGATCCTCCGGCAGGAGGTGCTTGTCGTGAAGGGCGCGTTGGGGGTGATGGGCGCCGGCAACACCTCCGTGCTGATGCAACTGCTCGTGGGAATGCTCGATGCCGCGTTGTCCCGCCAGCAGGACTTGGTGTCGGAGGATCAGCGGGTGGCGGTTGCGCTCAAGGTTGACGAGGCGCCCCTGGTGCTCAACCGGGGCTTTGCCGAGACGATGGCGCTGAAGCGCTCCGCGGGTTTGGAGACGGTGGCGTGTTGGCAGACCGAGGCGCAGTGGACCGAACGCGAGGTGCGGGAGCAGCTCGATGCGCTTTTTGCCCACCGCGTGTACTTCGCGACGGCCTCCGTAAGCGATGCGCGAGCGGCTGTCGGGCTGACGATGGCCGAGTTCTCGGACTCGGTGCGCCCGGGCATCGAGCATCTCTCCGCGCTTGGGCGCCCGGATGCTCGACTGCATCTGCCTCGCCACAATGCGATCGTCAGCTGGAGCACTCCCGAGGGTCGGCAGTCCCCGTTTGTGGCCGAAACGATCCCACTGCGCGTCGACCCGGAGCGAGTGGCGCTGCACGCCCAGTGCCAATCCGAGCGTGGCGGGCGCTATCGCACCGATCTGCGCCAGCCCCACTGGGATCGCAAGCGCCGGGGGACTGCAGGTCGGGAGTCGGAGCGGCCGATTCTCGAAGACGGCAAAACGGAAGACAAGAACAGAGAACACAAAACCAAACAGCTCGACGCAGGCCACCCGGTGGATGCTGGACAACCGGCGTCCTCCGTGCCAGACGCTCGCTCGATCCGCACGAGGACAGATGAGATCGATGCGCTTGCGGGGATTCCGGCAGATAGCTACCGCGAGCTGGTTGACTTGGATGGCGCATACAGCGTGCGCTGGACGAAGCGTGTGCCGGAGCCCAGATCGCTGGACCCCGAGCCGCTTGACCTTGAGATCCTCGCCCTTGTGGCATGCATGCGTCATGTGTTGAGCAGTCAGATCCACCGTCGCTTCAACTCGGGACGGGCCGCCACTACGACGCAGCGGCGTCTGAAGCGCTTGTCCGATGCTGGGTTGGTGCGGCGCTTCCAGTTTCACCGCCGTGACGGTGGGGGTGCACCGATGTGTTACGCAATGACCGTCGCAGGTGTTGGCCTGCTTCATACTCACAATCGTTTGACAGCGCCGGAGGGGGGCGAGGTTGACATTCCGCACGCTCCCGCGCTTTCGTCGACGTCGACGGAAAGCGAGCGACTGTTGCGCCAAGTGCGCCATGACATACACGTGGCCGGCTGGACGCTTGCACTGGAGCATGTCTTAGACGGCGCGCCACTGATACTGCGCGGGGCGAGGGAATCGGTGTTATCCCCGCCGCTGCGCACGACCTCGGAAGGGCGCAGGGCGCTTGGACCAGATGATTTGAGCTTGCCGAGTGGGCGCGTCCCCCACGAATTCCTGCGTACCGACCCAACGGGCAAACGATCGCAGGTGGAGCGCTTTGAGACAGTGCGTCCCGACGTGACGATCGAGCTACCTGGGCCGATGCGGGAGCGCATTGGTGCGGGCGGCGAGGCGGAGGTGGGCACAGCCGGGAAATTGCCGGTGGCCAGGGTCGCAATGTCACCGGGCGCCAAGATCGATCTGCTCATCGAGCTCGACGACCGTCTGCCCACCGGTCGAGCCGCGGGAAAGCTCGAGCGCTATGACCATCTCGTGGCGGGCTGGTCGGCACACACAATCCGCTATGGCCGTCGACTCGGGGCGCCGCCCCTGGTCGTGTTTGTCTGTCGCGATCGTGCCCGTGCGCGAGAGTGTGCGCGCAGGGCCGACTCGGTGTTGACCGCCTGCCGCGCCTATGCCGGCGAGTACCCGGTCGACTGGGAATACCCGGGGCGAGAGGGGATCCTGTTCGTGGCTGAGCGCGACGCGCACGAGGGGAGTCTGCGCGGGTACGGGGTACCGCGGTTGCCGCCGGATGTGCGCGTGTCCGTCGCGCACGGAGATCCGCGTGCCCGAGCGTCGGTGGCTGAGCCACGGGAGCTCCTCGCGGCTCGAGTGAGAGGCGCGTGAAGGCAGGCTGGGCGTGAAGGGCGTCGTGGTTGGGGCGAGTGTTGTGTGAGGGGGTAGCGGGTGAAGATGGGCAGCGGATGAAGATGGGCAGCGGATGAAGGTGGGCTTGGCGTGAAGGCGCCAGGGATGGGGCGAGAGTTGCGTGAGGGGGTAGCGGGTGAGGGCGACCATCGAGGAATGCGAGTAGCACGTAGCTCCCCTGACACCGCTTGGTCTCTACCTAAGTACCGAACTGGCGCGCAGACGCTCTTGCATTCGCCTGGCAAGAAGCGCCGTTGCCCCCTGAGCGCGCGCAGTCGCCGCCCGCTCCACGAGGCGTGTCATGCAGCCGCCCGCTCGTCGACAAGAGACGCAACTGCACACTATTACGTCCAGTTTGGCTCTGCAGAGCCAAACGCAGCTGATCTCGAGAAGACAGCGAGTGGAGCCCGAACGCCAGGGCTGCGTCAAGGCCAGAGGGGCAACCGTCAGTGGCTACTATCGCTGTCTCTTCTTTCTTACTTCCCAAGGCATTTCGGTCTCCCGCCGACACCCATAGCTCACCATCTGCGGGCGCTGAAGCAGATCCCTCTCGTCGTCAGCCCAGCTGCTCTAACGCATGTGTGTGGCATAACAGCGCCGCGACCGTCGTGACTCACAACCGTCGATATGGTCGTCGCGACATCGTGTCGACCAGCACGAGCTGGCTGTTGAGCAGGAGCAATCTGCTGAATGACACTCACTGCATGGGCGCGTTGTCGTCCTGAGTGTTTTCGCGCCAACTTTTCTTATTCGCTCTTCGCCGATCACGATTTCCGAGAACCCTTAAGGGTTCTCGGAGTCTCTTTGCGCGTCGCCGGATGAATGACTTGCCACTTGACGGGCCGTCATCCGTTCCCTAGAAGGCGCTGCGACGACACCCATGCGGCCACCCAAGTTGGGCAGGAGACATTCATGACGACGCTGACCACCATCTCGCCTTTCCCTCAAGTTGTCCATCGAGCGCCCGAACGCTATCGATCCGATGTCCCAGTTCTGTCACGAGCTGGAGCGTCCGTGCGATCCCGTCGCGGCACGTCGACACGTGTCGAATGCGTCCCGCCTGTTTCGTGGCTCGACACAGCGTTACAGCGCAAGCTCGACCCTTTGGGTCGCTACACCGACGCGTTTGGCAGGACACGGGAAGTGATCGCCGTGCAGCGAGTCGACAGCAGTGTGCTCGTTGTGGACCGGGACGCGATCACTCTCGGTGATCGCCGGCTGGTAGCGCATCTAGGCGCTGACGAGCCGGCCGAGAACGCCGCACTGGTGTGTGCCCACTATCTGAAGGATGCACACAGAGGTCGCTGCCGACGGGTAAACGCCGAGGATCTGACCGGAAGTTCGTCTGTCGGCAACGATGAGCGGAAGGGGCTCATGATTGGGAGTCCTCACGCACTCGAGCTTGTGGAGAGACGTGGAGGGAACAAGTACTTGTATCGCCTTGCACTGGTGCGAACGGACACCTCGGCAATGGAGTTGCGCTGGCGTCGGCATCCCCGTCGTGGAGGATCGGCCCTTCCAACACCGGTGTGCCTGCGTGAGGTGATCGGTGCGATTGAGGCCTACGAGCCGGCATGCGGACTCACGCTCAGGGCGCTCGCGCTCTATCGCGAGGATGCAAAAGTCTCCACTGCAGTGCTGCGTAGCGAGCTCGAACGTCTACGGGAAAGCCCGATCGTTCTCAATCGCAGACTTCGCCAGGCGGTACTTGCCACGATCGAGTGTCACGGGCTGAGCATGAGTGAGATTGCGATCCGTTGCGGGCGGATCAAGCGCGACTCCAAGGGCAATACGAGTGGCGAGACGAGCTGGCTAGCTCGTCGTCTCGGGATCCTCCCGGAGAGCGGTGCAAGTCGTCCCACGTCGTGGATCCATAGCGATGTGCTGGCGCTGGTTGCCCGCAACGGGCTCGGGATCAGTCCGCGCGAGGTTGAGCTCGGATGACGAAGGGATCTCAGGCCGTTGGGATGCTCACTCGGCCTGGATGCTTGCCGGCGCCGCTCGGACCGGTGAAGGCTCATCTTGTCTCTGGACCGGTCGGCGTCGATGCTTGTGGGCCGACTGGTTCGGAGCCGATCCTGGTGATCGAGTCTGATGGGGTGATCGCCAAGACACTCGTCGAGCAGCTTCAGGCCGACGGATACCCAGCTGAGTTCGCGAGCACTGCCGAGCACGCGCGGATGCTCGCGGGCCAGTGTCCACCCCGGCTGGTCGTCCTCGGCAAGCTGGACCCGCCGCGAGGAGCGCTGAAGCTGCTGGAGGAGATCCGTGAGGTTGCCCGCGGGACTCCTTGGATTCGGGCGACGCCGGTCATCGTAGTTGGAGCGACCGCGAGTGAGCTGGACATGCTCCGAGCTTTCGAGGCCGGCGCGGATGATTTCATGGCGCGCCCGGCTCGCTACATGGAGTTGCGAGCTCGCTTACGAGCGCTTCTGCGCAGAGCTGAGTGGACGACCGCGCCGGCACATCAGCTGGTGGTCGGTCCCCTGGAGATCGACATGGACGGGCATGCCGTAAGGCTGCGTGGGCTGCCGGTCGATCTGCGCCGGCTGGAGTTCGAACTGCTCACTCACCTTGCGTCCGACCCGGAGCGAGTGTTCGGTAAGCAGGAACTGTTACGCGCGGTTTGGGGATACCGGTCGTGTGGATCGACACGCACGGTTGACAGCCACGCCAGCCGTCTGCGTCGCAAGCTCGAGGAGGGTGGTGGTCGCTGGGTGATCAACGTATGGGGTGTTGGCTACCGGCTGCGGTGATGTCCTCTCCTAGCGTGACGAGGCTCGGCAGGCGCCGGGCGATCGTCCCGCTCACATCTTGACGGGCCCGAACGGCTCGCTATGCAGCACACCGCGACGGCGGGCTCTCGAGCCCGCCGTCGGTCGTTAACCACTGGCCGAGCTTGCGTCGGCCCATAAAAGAGGAGCACAGATGTCGTCATCTGAATACACCGAAGAAAGGCCAGTGAACCCACTGGCGCCGGTAGAGCAGCTCATCCATTGGCTTTTCACCACGACAACTCATCTAGCAGCAGGGCTCATGATTGGGCTCATCGCTGCGCAGCTGATACGCGCTCGGAACCTGAGCTGGACATGGGCCGCGACGATATTGGCACTGGCTATGCTCGCGCGGCCAATGCTCGGTGACGGTGTTGATACGACGCTGGGTATGGCAGCGCTCTGCGCAACTGCACGTGGGCGGCGCTGGCACCGTGAAGATCTCGAGGCGGGTGCTGACCTGGCCGAGCTCGCCGCTAGCCGACGGGGTCCGCTGGACGTCCTGCGATCGCTCGTACGTAAACTCGAGCTGCGTCAGGGGGCGGACACTCCGAGTTGGTTTCGCGGCGATCGACTGGTCATTGGCCGCGAGCAGAACGATCGCGTCGTCTCGATCCCACTCGGTGGCGCGACCGGAGGTACGCACACGCTCGTGGTGGGTGCAACTCGCTCGGGCAAGACAGTCACGATGACCTGGATGGCAGTTCGTGCGATCGAGCGTGGCATGGGGACGATCGTGGTTGACCCCAAGGGCGATCGCGATCTGCGTCGCGAGTTGAAGGATGCGGCGCTAGCTGCTGGAAAGCCATTTATCGAGTGGACCCCGCGAGGCTCATCGATATACAATCCCTACGCTCGGGGCAGCGAGACGGAGATCGCCGACAAGGTGCTCGCAGGCGAGCGCTTCACCGAGCCTCACTATCTGCGTCAGGCTCAGCGCTATCTCGGTCACGAGGTACGTGTACTGCGCAAGACCGGACTGGAGGTCAGTCTTCAGGCGCTCGTGCATCATCTCGATCCATCGCGGTTGGAGATGCTTGCGCGGAGCTTGTCTGAGGCTGAGGCGCAGGGAGTGCACAACTATCTGGACTCGCTCACTGCGCGCCAGCAGAGCGATCTAGCGGGTGTGCGCGATCGTCTGGCGATCATGGCCGAGTCTGATATCGGTCCCTGGCTGGACCCGCGGACACGGGGAGCTGCGCGACTCGACCTGCTCGAGGCGGCGAACGCGTATGCGGTGGTGTACTTCAACCTCGAAGCCGACCATCGACCTTTGCTCGCTCAGATGCTCGGAGCGGCGATCGTGCAGGATCTGCAGGCGATGGTCGCGGCATTGCAGGGCCGGCCGGTGCCGACGCTGGTAGTGATCGACGAGTTTTCCGCGATCTCGCCAGAGAGGGTGGTGGGTCTGTTCGCCAGAGCCAGCGGGGCGGGTATGAGCCTGGCGTTGGGCACGCAGGAGCTCGCCGATCTGCGCGTGCCCGGACGGGAGATGCTCCTAGAGCAGATTCTAGGCAACCTGTCCGTGCTGATCGCCCATCGTCAGGTGGTTCCCGCCTCGGCCGAGCTGATCTCGAGTATGACTGAAGCCAGGGGCGTTTGGAGGACCTCACGGCACGGTGACAGCAAGCCCACCCGTACGCGAGTCCTCGAGAACGCGCTGCGAGATGAGCAGATCAGGGGCCTTCCTCGAGGCTGGGCCGCTGTGATTGGGCTGTCCGACGGCGGCAGCATGAGCATCGTGCGGATCTTCTCGCTGAAGCGTCGTCGCTGACCGCGTGGATCACAGCTCTGTGTTGCACACATGGGAGGGCCCCTCGGGGTCCTCCTGACAAATCAAACTCCAGGAGAGTCGCCGTGGTTCATACACGTTTTCCATCTAAGGACAAGCCGAAGTCCAAATCGACAAAAAAATTCACGTCTCCGCCCTCTCCCGAGCGAGTGGCGATCATGCAATGGGTGGCAAGCATGGGCGCTGTCACGGCTGAGGCACTGGCTGATCACCTGGGTGTGACAGCCGCTGCCGCACGCGGGCAGCTGCAGGTGCTCGCGCGGGCTGGATTGCTGTCGCGCAAGCACTTGCTGGCGGCGCAGCCGGCGTTGTACACACTGACACGAGCGGGTATGCGAACGTGCGGCCTGCGCGGACTCGATCCGTGTCGGGTGAGCCCATCAAACGCTTATCACCTGATCGTGTGCGCTGGGGTTGCCGCGGCCATTGAACGCTGCTATCCAGACCACACGGTGCTGGGCGAGCGTGAGTTGCGCCGGGACGAACGCGAGCATGGCATGCCGCTGGCAAGTGCACGTCTGGGTGCAGCACCGGATGGTGGACCGCTGCTGCATCGTCCGGACCTCGTACTTTGGCCAGATCGGTCCGAGGATGGGGGTGGACTGCCCGTCGCGGTCGAGGTAGAGCTGACGATCAAGGCGCCGCGACGCCTGACGGACATCTGCCAGGCATGGGCTCGCTGCCGGGTGATTGCGGGCGTGCTGTATATCGCCCCACCCAAGGTTGAGCGTGCGCTTGAGCGCGCGATCGACCGGGCTCAGGCGCACGAACAGATCGTAGTCGTGGGGCTCGATGCGCTGGCCTGCTCGGGCGTAACTGGTGTTGTGGGCGAAACGATCGAAGGCTCCGCCCGAGAGTACCGTCCCAAGTGATGCGTAAGTTGGTCGATGGGGGTAAATCTCAAGATCAATGGAGACGGATAAATGTCTAATTTCAGCATCAACCGCATCGTTCTCGTCGGGCGCCTCACACGCGATCCGGAGTTGCGAGCCCTGCCCTCGGGCGTGAGCGTCTGCGGGTTGCGTATAGCTTGCAGCTCAAGCAGGAAAGACGCCCAAGGCGACTATCGTGAGAAGCCCAACTTCTTCGATGTGAGTGTCTATGGCGGCGCTGCTGAGAGCGTTAGCCGCTATATGCGCAAGGGCAGCCGTGTCGCGATCGACGGGCGGTTGGAGTGGCGCGAGTGGGAGGGCACCGATCAGCAGAAGCGTCAGGCGGTGAGCGTCGTGGCTGAAACGGTCCAGTTCCTGGACAGCCCCGGCGGTCAGCGCCACGGGCAGGAGCAGGGCGATGGCCTGGATGGTCACGAGCACGGCGAGGAGCGTGAGCTTGCCGGCGTCGGAGCTGGCTCTGAGGATGCGGAGCTCGTCTTTTAGCGGTACGCGGCATGGCAGGCGAGGGATGCTCATATCGGCATCCCTCGCTGTTGGCCAACAAGCTTTTTTTGTGTTTAAGGCTGCGATGGCCTTCGCAAGCTCTCGCGATGCGCAGGGCCCGCGCAGGTCGCAAGGCTCCAGATGGAGCGTCCGCGTAAACTGCCGGCCGCGACCGTTTCAGCGGCTCGCGAGTGACAACAGTCTGCGTCAAGGAGTCAGTTCGGTGCCAGTGAACACCCAAGCGATCGGCAAGACATATGAGCCTACGACGTATGCAGTGGGCAGGGAGAAGATCAAGGAGTATGCGCGCGCGGTCGGTGAGACGAATCCCATCCACCTCGATCTGCGGGCTGCTCGCGATGCCGGTCATGCAGATGTCGTAGCGCCTCCGATGTTCGCTGTCGTCTACAGCGCCCCCTCGGTGGGCCCGCCGATCTTCGATCCCGAGATCGAGCTCAACTTTGCGCTGATGGTCCATGGCGGACAGGAGTTCGAGTGGGGCCCGCTGGTGGTGGCGGGCGATGAGATCACGACGACCGCCGGCGTCAAGGACATCTCCGAAAGCGACGGACGCGGCTACTACGTGTTCGAGTCGATATCGACCAACCAGCGTGGCGAGCAGGTGTGTCGCGGCACTTGGACCAACATCGTGCGAGGGGTGTGAACCGCATGGACAATCTGCAAGTCGGAGGCGAGATCCCCGAGGTGAAGATCACGCCCGACAAGTATCTGACTGCGCGCTACGCGGGCGCTTCGGGTGACTTCAACCCGATTCACATCGACGAGGAGTTCGCTCGCGCGGTGGGTCTACCTGGGCGGATTTTGCACGGGCTGTGGACAATGGCCCAGGTCGCGCGTGCGCAGACCGAGGCCGCGGGCGGCCCTGAGCATCTCAAGCGCCTGTCCGTGCAGTTCCGCGGTATGGGCGTGCCCGAGCAGGAGGTCGTTGTGAAAGGCACGGTGCGCGAGCAGCACGACGGTCACGTGATCGTGGATACGGTAGCCGAGCAGGCGGGCAAGCAGATCGTGCGCAACGCGGAGGCCGAGCTGGAGCTGTGATTGTGCTCGGCGAAGCTGGGCAGCCCCGCGTATCACGGAGTTTCATAGTTCCTGCGGGCGCCTTTCATAGACTCAAGGGATGCTGAGCGCTCGACAAGAGACGATCCTGTGCAAGGTCGTGCAAGACTATCTGCGCACGGGACA
This sequence comes from uncultured Solirubrobacterales bacterium, assembly GCA_963705245.1. Lineage (GTDB taxonomy): Bacteria > Actinomycetota > Thermoleophilia > Solirubrobacterales > Solirubrobacteraceae > Palsa-744. Next base: position 2,095,681 of record OY970062.1, read on the forward strand.
GCCGGTGGCATCGAAGTCGATCGCCGCGGATCCTGATCTTGACTGCCGATCCTCGACTGTGCGAAACGAGCTGGCGCAGCTGGAGGAGCAGGGTCTGCTCGCCCATCCGCATGTCTCGGCGGGGCGGGTGCCGACGGACTCCGGGCAGCGCTACGTGGTCGATCGGATGCTCGCCTCCGGACAGGGACTCGAGCAGGCGCGTCGTGTCGCAGGCCGTCGACTTGAGCTGTCGCTGATCAGGCGTGAGGTCGAGGAGGCGGTTCGTACCACGACCGAGACGTTGTCACAGGTGACGAACCTGCTGGCGGTGGTATCGGCGCCGGCTCTGAACACCGCCAGTATCAGGCACGTCGAGGTGCTCGCGCTGCAACCGCAGGTCGTCATGGTCGTGACCATCACCTCGACAGGCGGTGTGTCGAAGGAGCTCGTCACGTTCAAGCACGCGGTCGATCCCGGCCTGGTGACATGGGCGGGGGAGTATCTGAACGAGCGGCTCGTCGGCACAGGGCTCGGAGCGCGCATGTTGCACCAACGACTGATCGACTCAGGCCTGTCCGCCACCGAGGTCGCCTTCCTGCAGCGGCTGGCACCGGCATTCGGGGAGATCGACCCAGAGGGTGAGGATGCGCTGTATGTGGGCGGCACGGCACGACTGTTCTCCGCTGGCATGATCGAGGATACGGCCCAGATCAATGAGTTGATGAGCTTGCTCGAACGACGAGTGGCGCTGCTGCGGGTTCTGCGTACGGCGCTCGGTGAGCAGGGCGTGTACGTGCGAATCGGCCAGGAGAACGAAATTCCGGCGATGCGCTCGCTCGGATTGGTCGCGACCGGCTATGGGGTGGCGCGACGCAAGCTGGGCGCCGTATCGGTGATTGGGCCGGTGCGGATGGACTACGCCGAGGCGATAGTGACGGTCCGCGAGGCAGCACACGAGCTTTCGCGGTTCGTCGAAGATGCCTATGCCGGGAGCTGAGTCGATACCGTCCTGGACCAGCCGTCGCAATGGGCCACGAGTCGAGATGTCCCTGCTGTGCGAGGGTTTGCGTCCAGATCTAGGTAGAACCCCCAAGCCATGAGCAGAACATCCACACCACGCGATCCCTACGAGGTGCTGGGCGTCGAACGGAACGCATCGGAGCAGCAGATCAAGAAGGCGTTTCGTCAGCTCGCGCGAGAGCTGCATCCCGATGTCAACGCGCACGATCCGCAAGCCGAGGAGAAGTTCAAGGAGGCAGCCGAGGCATACGAGATCCTGTCGGACTCTGAACGGCGTGCGACATATGACCGGTACGGCCACGAAGGCTTGAGGTCTGGCGGGTATGCGCCCAACTTCGACGGGTTGGGCTCGATCGGGGATCTGTTCGAGGCATTCTTCGGCGGCGCGAGCTCGTTCGGTGGGCAGGCGACCGGTGGTGACGTGGCCGTGGCAATCGAGGTGGATCTGCTGCAAGCGGCCTCAGGCGCGCACGTCGAAGTCTCTTTCGAGGCGATCGAGCGTTGCGAGCACTGTCACGGCAACGGCGCTGAGCCGGGCACTCCGATTGAGACGTGCGAGCGTTGTGGGGGTAGTGGGCAGTTGCAAGCGGTCACACGTACACCGTTCGGGCAGATGGTACGCAGGGTCGTATGCGAGGCGTGTCACGGAGATGGGCGGGTGGCCAAGCAGCCGTGCCGGGAGTGCCGCGGTGGCGGCCGCAGGGCGCGCCGACGCACGCTCGAGGTCGATGTGCCGGCCGGGATCGCCGACGGACAGCGGATTAGGCTCGCGGGACACGGACATGCCGGAGAGGCTGGTGCTCCCGAGGGGGATCTGTATGTTCTGGTGAAGGTTCGCGAGGACGAGCGGTTCGTGCGTGAAGGACAGGATCTGATCACCGCACTGGACGTGTCCGCGCCGCTCGCGGCGCTGGGCGGAACGCTGCAAGTGCCGACACTTGAGGGGACCGCTGCGGTGGATGTGCCACAGGGTGCGCAGCCCGGTGAGGTGATCACGCTGCGAGGACAGGGCATGCCATCGCTGCGGGGTGGGCGCCGGGGCGATCTGAAGGTCGTCATGAATGTCGTGGTGCCCAGGCGCCTGAGCGAGGAGCAACGCGAGCTGATCGGCCGTCTGCTCGAGACGCTCACCGAGGAGAACATGCACTCGGATGAGTCGATGTTCGCCAAGCTGCGTCGTGTGTTGCGCAGCCAGGCCGCGTGATCTACGTCGTTGTTGAACAAAGGGCGGTGTAATGGAGGACGTGTCGGCGAGAACTGCCTTGAGCCTGCCTGCGAGTAGCGAGAAGCGAGGATGATCCGCCTCGCGGTACGCGTTAGTGCTGCGCAGGCGGAGATAGTGCTCGCTGAGCTGTTGGAGCTTGCCCCAAGCGGCGTGGAGGAGGTCGAACTCGACAAGGGGACCGTCGAGTACGCGGTATATGGATCGCCGGGAGAGCTCCCGGATATACCGGACCTGCGGGCTGCGGCAGGAGGGGTGTTGATCGAAGTGTCAAGCGGCGAAGTGGCCGACGATTGGGCGGAGCGCTGGAAGCAGTTCCACAAGCCCGTGCTGATTGCCTCCCCGGCTTCGCAACGAGTCCCAGCTGTGCGTGTGCGTCCTCCATGGGAGGCGCCCGGCGAGCATGCTGAGACGGTCGAGATCGTGATCGACCCTGGTCAGGCGTTTGGCACTGGCGCGCACGCGACGACAAGATTGTGCTTGGAGCTGCTCCTGCGGCTCGCTGCAAGCGAGCCCGGCAGAGGACCACTGCTGGACGTGGGCACAGGCTCGGGGGTACTGGCGATCGCGGGTGCAAAGCTGGGCTATGCACCAGTGATCGGCTGTGACCATGATCGCGAGAGCGTAAAGGCCACCGCTGAGAACGCATGCGTCAACGACGTGAACATCGACGTCAGGCGTCTGGACCTGCGCAGCGAGCCGATCCCGCTGTCGAGCGATGATCTGGGATTATCGACCTCGACCGTCATTGTCGCGAACCTGCTGCGTCCCCTGCTGCTGGATCTGGCGAGGGCGATACCGTGGGCGCCGTCACACCTGCTGGCCGGCGGCTTGTTGGTTAGCGAGGTCGATGAGATCGTGAGTGAGTACGCCAAACGGCACGGTCTGCGTGAGCATGAGCGGTGCGTTAGTGGCGAGTGGGCGGCGGTATGGCTGGTGAGCAGTCAGGAGTGTGCAGAGCCGAAGCAGCTGACTGGGGATGAAGCAAGGAGGATTGGGAGATTCAAGGGAGAGGGACGGATGTTGGTGTAACGATTTGAATACTGCATGGGACCATCGCTACGCGCAGTATTGAAGTCTTACGTATCTAATCGTCCGTCCAGCCCACATCAGTCGGTGTCAGGCAGCTCGGTCGCCGCTCGCACGATCGCGCGGTACACGAGGTCGATCGCCGGGCGGACACCGTCCGGGCTCTGCAACAGGACGCGGGCGGTGCTGAGTGCCGAGCCGATTACCTCCAGAGCGTTGCCGACCGCTCCGGGCTCTGGGTCGCGGCAGGCGGCAAGCGCCATGTCGAGCATCGCCAGCGCCTGCTCGTGAACTCCGGCAAACAGGGCCGGACCGGTGAGGCTGCCGTAGTTGTAGACGCGGGCCAGTCGGCCCGAGAGGGTGATCGTGGATCCTCGCCGGGGCGGTGAGATCGGTGGCAGCCCATGACCGTCAAGCAGTCCGGCCATCGTTGCACCCAGCACATTTCGGGTGGCGGCCTCATCCAGGCCAGCCTGTGCAGCTACGCGCAGCGCCAGGTAGAGCGTGGTGGCGGGCAGTCCGTAGGGCGGGTCGGAGGCGAACACGATCCGCTCAGCGGGAACGCGTGCGAACAGCTCGATCACATCGAGCGGAAAGAAGCAGGAGACGTCATACAACACCCCCGGGTGGTCGGCGAGGCGTGAGGTCAGAATGCCCTGATCACAGATCGCCCCGTGGGCGAGGATGAGAACGACGCTCGGGTGGCTCAAAGCGAGGTCTGCAAGTCCGTCGGCGAGTGGTGGCAGACCTCGGCCGGCATGAATCAGGATCGGCGCACCGGAGCGTTCAGCGAGCGCGAAGATGGCGCGCATCTCCGGCCCATCGAATACGAAATCCTGGGCGCGGGGGTGCAGCTTGATGCCGCGCGCGCCGGCTGCGAGGCAGCGTTCACCCTCGGTTATTGGATCTTCAGCAGGATCCAGGCGGCAGAACGGTGTAAGCCGGCCGTCGCTTTCTCCTGCCCAGGCGATGACGCGGTCGTTGGGGATGCTGTAGGCAGGCGTGCGCTCGGGGTCGTGCAACGGAAATACGCACGCACGCCGTGCCCCGGCAGCGTCCAGCTGAGAAAGCAATTGCTCGAGCTCAAGCGAGCGCCCATCCTCGTCCAGGCCGAGGTGGGTGTGCGCGTCGATCACTTCGGCATCAGCTGGACGCAGGCGCTGCACCTCCGCGAGGAACGGGGCGAGTGCGTTTGTGTAGAGGGAGTCGGTCACGGACGGCACCCTAGTCGCTCGCCGTCTCGCTCGCGTGTCAGTCCAAAGTCGCGCAGATGGCAACATCGTGGCGGTGGTCTCTATCGTCACCCCAGACTAGCCCCAGAGTCGTGGCCTGGAGCGTGCGATAGCCGGTGGCGGCTTCGGTGGCTTGTACGCCGGGCGTGTCCTGGAGCGCCTATTGCCCTGCTTGCAGTGCGACCGTTGTGGGGATTCAAGGGGGTGCGTAAAGGGTGCGTAAGCTTTCTGAATAGCGGCCATCACACTGCTGGCATCGCGGGAATGACACATGCAACCTGCGGCGACGGCGTATCCTGAGCGGAGATGGTGATACTCGATACGGTCAAAGACGATCTTCAGGGCGCGATGCGCGCGGGCGAAAAGGAGCGCGTGGGGGCGCTGCGGCTGGTGTTGTCCGAGCTGCAGAAGGCGGTAAAGGAAGGCTCCGACGACGAGCTGGCTGTGCTTAGGCGTGAGCGCAAGCGACGCCTGGAGGCGGCAAAGGTCTATCGCGAGGGGGGGCGTAAGGACCTTGCGGAGGGCGAGGAGTCGGAGGCTGAGCTGATCGAGGGATACCTGCCTGCGGAGCTATCCGACCAGGAGCTGAAGGAGATCGTCGAGCAGGCGGTGCGTGAGAGCGGGGCGGAGTCGGTGAAGGACATGGGTCGTGCCATGGGGAGCGCGATGGCGGCCGTCGACGGGCGCGCGGATGGTGGGCGCGTATCGGGTCTCGTAAAGGCGGCGCTTGCCGGATGAACGCTCTGGTTTTGCGGACGCGCGGTTTACGGAACGGCGGATGAGGACGCAGATCGAGTTGCCGAACGAGGTCGCCGCCGAGCTGGCGGGCAGTCAGGACGCGGTGCTGCGCGCGCTGGAGGCGCACCTGGAGTGCAAGGTCTTTCTGCGCGGAAACCTGATCACGCTAGACGGTGAGCAGAGCGAGACACGAGCTGGTGAGCGGGTCGTGCGCGAGCTCTCTGATCTGATCTCGAGGGGCCATGAGATCGGGCCGGGGACGATCGCGGCAGTGACCGGCGCACTGGACGCGCAGGAGTCCCCCGCACAGGTGCTGGAGGACGTGGTATGGCGACACCGTAGCCGGCAGATCGCGCCGAAGACAGTCAATCAGAAGCGCTATGTGGACTCGATCCGGGAGAGTACGGTCACGTTCGGTATCGGCCCGGCGGGGACGGGCAAGACGTTTCTTGCTGTGGCGATGGCGGCTGCCGCGCTGTCAAGGCACGAGGTCAATCGCATCATCCTGACGCGCCCAGCGGTTGAGGCCGGCGAGCGCCTGGGATTTTTGCCGGGCGACCTTATGGCGAAGGTCGATCCATACCTTCGCCCACTGTTCGATGCGCTGCACGACATGCTTGACCCTGAGAAGGTCTCTCAGCACCTGGAGCGAGGTGCGATTGAGATCGCACCGCTGGCTTTCATGCGCGGACGGACGCTGAACGACTCATTCGTGATCCTCGACGAGGCGCAAAACACCACACCGGAGCAGATGAAGATGTTCCTGACTCGTCTCGGCTTCGGATCGCGGATGGTCGTGACTGGAGACGTCACGCAGGTCGATCTGCCACGTGAGCAGCAGTCGGGGCTGATAGCGGTCGGCGAAGTGCTCGAGGAGGTCGAGGGCATCGAGTTCGTACGGTTCGGAGGCGAGGATGTGGTCCGGCACAAGCTCGTGCAGCGGATCGTGGAGGCGTATGACGAGCACGCCCAGCACGAGACCCTTGATCGATCAGAGATCGGCCAGCGTCGTGCCGACCGCCGCCGGGCCTGAGCCGAGCGCCCATCGACGATGGTGGAGGTCGAGGTATTTGGCGGGCGGCTCGCCCCAGGAGGGCCCGCGCCAGGGGAGGTGCGGTGTTTGTGCATCATGACGGCGGAAGCCGCGGGCGTGCATGACGGGCATGTGGCGATCGAGTATGTCGACGCCGCTAGGATCGCCCGATTGAACGGCGAGCATCGCGGCAAACCCGAACCGACGGACGTGCTCTCGTTTCCGATCGACGGCGCTGATCCCATACCGTGGTCGATGCGGGCGCAGGAAGATGCGAAGGATGACTTCACGGACGAATGGCCCACGGAGGCAGGTTCGCGCGAGCTGGGTGATGTGATGATCTGTCCTGAGCATACGGCTGATATGCGTGAGGCGATCGTGCACGGGGTCCTGCATCTCGTGGGTATGGATCACGAGACCGACGACGGGGAGATGCTGACACTGCAGGCCGAGCTGCTGGGGAGGGAGTGTCCTTGACATACAGCGGCTTCGTGGCGCTGGCAGGACGACCGAACGTAGGCAAGTCGACGCTTGTAAATGCCGTGGTGGGGGAGAAGGTCGCGATCGTCTCCGACCGCCCGCAGACGACGCGTCGGGCGATCCGGGGGGTGTGCACGCGCGAGGACCGGCAGATTGTGCTGGTCGACCTGCCGGGCGTGCAGCGTCCGCGCGACGCTCTGACTGCACGGATGGCAGGACGCGTGAAGCGAGAGCTCGAAGAGGCGGACGCTGCACTGATGATCGTCAACGGTGAGCAGGGCGTGGGTCCGGGCGACCGCTTCATCGCGGGTACCCTCGCGGGAGTGGGGCTCCCGACGACGATCGCGGTCAACAAGGTCGACAGACTCGATCGCGCGTCGACGGCAGCGGTCCTCCAGCAGGTCGGCGAGCTGGAGTCTGGCGGCGAGATTTTTCCGATCTCGGCACGTACCGGCTCCGGAGTGCAGGCACTCGTCGAGCACTTGGCCGGATTGATGCCTGAGGGGCCGCTCATGTTCGCGCCCGAGGAGCGCTCCGATCAACCGCTTGAGCTGCTGCTCGCCGAGCTGGTGCGGGAGGCGGTGATCAGACGGACCTTCCAGGAGGTTCCCCACGCGGTCGAGGTCGTCATCGAAGAGGTCGAGCACCCGCGCGTCGGACTTACGCGGGTACGGGCGCTGATCTGGGTTGAGAGCAGCTCACAAAAGGGCATCGTGGTCGGCGCCGGCGGGCGCATGATCAAGGCGATCGGCATGGCCGCACGCAAGGAGCTGGAGCGCGAGTTGGGGTGTCAGGTGCATCTCGACCTGTCCGTGCGCGTTCGTCGTGACTGGCGTGCGGACGAGGGATTGCTCGATCGCCTGGGCATAACTTAGCTCTGGGTGGCAGTGCATGCTGGCCGAGCTTCAATCGGTCGGTGGGATCGCACATAGGCGTGCTGTAAAGAGCTGCATGCTGGCCGATCTTTCGGTTGGTCGTCATGCCATCGGCAAGTATGCAATGGCACGGTAAATCCTGATAGCCGCCTCAGGGATGCTTCAAGGACATTCCGGTTGATCTGATTCATTCCATCTTTAGGATGCGCAGCCGCACGGGATGGGGTGCCTTCTGGTTTGAAATGCGTCTGTGCAGTGTAGGTATTCCAGGAGGGTGAGGGAATGTCCGCGAAGCATGCCGTGCTGGGTCTCGTGATTGAGCGTCCGGGCTACGGTTACCAATTGGCGCAGCGCCTGGATGAGCGTTTCGGTGCATCCGGGTTTGCACCCTCGGGGGTCTACTCGGCGTTAGATCAGCTGATGCGAGATGCGTTGGTATGCAGTACCGGCGAGATGGGCCAAGGCCCTGCCAGGCGTGCCGCGCCTCGGACGATCTATGAGGCCACGCCGGAGGGAGTCGAGCATTTCGAGAGCTGGATGCTCGCCTTGTCACCGACGCCACCCCTACGGGATGATTTGCACATAAAGATCTCGCTGTGTCGGCCGCGCGACGTGGCGCCGCTGATCGATATGGTCTACGGTCAGGAACTGGCTTGCCTGGGCCGTCTAGGGGATCTGTATCGACTTACCGAAGAGGATCGGACCGGCGGACCGCGAGCATGGTCGAAGCTGATGAGAGTGCTTGCGAAAGACGCCGAGGCAGCATTTTGGAACGCGCGCATAGAATGGCTGCAGAATGCCCGTGAGCTGCTCGAGCAGCTGCACCAGGATGGACATTCTGTCGTCTTACCGAGTGGGAAGTGAGATTTTGGAGCAGGCTCATCAGTCTCAAAAAGCTGATCGCCCTATTTCTATTTTTCAGGAGTATTCTGATTTATAGAGATTCATTCGATCCGTCGCCACTCTCACAGTCAGGTGCAGACATGAGTAACGTGGTTGCGCGGGCTCATAAGGGCAATACGAATGCGCTCCAGGAGGTTGGGGATCGGTGGGCGAGAGCTCGCAATTCCAGATGCATCGATTCGCGAGGGATGCTGGCTCGCATATGCCGAGGATGATGTCGACTGCGAGATGATCGCAGCGGTGCACCGGCAGACAGCTGTACTTAATGCTGAGGTCGCGAACTAGGCTTGATGTGGGTTGTGCCGCTGGGCAGGAGCGCGGCGTTGACTGAGAAGAGGGTCTCCAGCCTCTAGTCAGAACTGAATATTCAGACAAGTCTTTGCGTGGCGTGGCATTGTCGACATGCTCGTATGCACGCAATGTTGGATGAGAGCAATAGCCGGGTATCGCCCGCCAAGAGGGAGAAGCAGCGTCGTAACCGGCGCGCTGAGGTCGACGCCAGCGTGTCCAGCCCAGGGGTGTCTCGCCAATGGCAGCGAGCTGGGCGTCCCGACCGGCGTCCGGTTCGCAGCAGAGATGGTGACTCCGATGCCGGCAAGGTCATGATCGAGCTCTCCAAGTCGCAGGTCGACCAGGTAGTGCGGGGGGCCGGAGAGGGAGGGACTATGTCGACTCTGCTCTCGGCGCTGCGGGATCCGGATTGGACGCTCTCGGTCGACTCTGAGGACTGGACCTACCCCGAGCAAATGGATGATCGGCGCCTGTCGCGGTCGCTGCTGTCGGGCCTGCTTGTGCTGTCATGCTTTCCGGCAGATGGGGATTACCTAGGCATCGCAGAGCTGGCTCGGATGCTCGATATGAACACGAGCACCACCCACCGTTACGTCACCACCCTGCTGGCGGTCGGGCTGATCGAACGGGACCCGGCCACGCGCCGGTACCGGGTTGCTGCAGCGTAGGCGTCGTTGTTACAGCTTTCTCGCCAAGCGCTCGCCGATTCGGCGCACCGTCTGCAGATCGAGCTGAGGCGTGAACTCGAATGGCACGCCGTGCACCGTCAGTCCGTGACGGCGCAGGCGCGCGATCTGGTTGTGCTGGATGCGCGCGCGCTCGTGTATGGCTATTGCGGCGCTGAGCGCTGAGCGCTTCACTGCCCTCGCCGCGCTGCCACGGTTCAATCGCTCGATCTGCGCGAGATCTGCGCTGTCGAAACGTCGTGGCAGCGTCGCGTTGACGATTGCCGCGTCCAGCTCGCGGCCAAGCTGTGAGCGCAAGCCGGCCTGCAGATCAAGAGTCTCGCCTACCGCCATCTCCGTCGGCTGAGCCACCGCGAGATAGCTGGTCTGGGCACTGTCCTGGAGCAGCTCGCGCACCTGCTCGGCTTGGCCGAAGATTGGCCCAACGCGTGCGATTGTGCCGAACGTCTGCGCCGACTGCAACAGACCCAATGCGTGCCCGGTCGCTGGGGCGTCGAGCACGACCAGGTCGTATCGTCCCGAGCGTCTGCGCCAGCGCTCGCCACGGGTCAGCTCCCAAATCTTGACCATGCTCACCAGCTCCTTTGCGCCGGGCGCGGCGGCGGCGAAGTACTGGAACGTGCCGCTGCTCGCGAGCACGCGACCGGGCACCCTTCCGCCGAGGGACTGCAGCCACTCCAGCAGAGCTCGGTCGGGGTCGATCGTGACACTCCACAGGTTCTCCGCGAGTGGAGTCTCGACGCCTACGCGGGAATGCTCGTCCAGCCCTTCGTCTCCGTCCGGTCTGGTTTTTGCCAGCAGCGTGGGCAGCCTGTGCTGGTCTCCTAGCTCGACCACGATCGTGCGCAAGCCACGCTCAGCGCTCGCTAGGCCGAGTGCGGCCGCGATCGTCGTCTTGCCCACGCCCCCCTTGCCAGTGACGACTATCAGCTTGCGCTCAAAGGTTCGCGTCACGAAAGATTGGTGGTCGAGGTGGTTAGGCAGTGGATGACAGGCCTCACATGCTGGTCGATGGAGATCGCCGTGCATCCCCGATCACCAGGCGTGTTGGTTGTGCGTAAAGCTTCGTGGGTGGCGTATGACATCGTGGAGCGCCTGCGTCAATCCCGACATATATCGGGGCATGGACCATAAGCGCCGATGCCGTTCTCGCCACGGGACCTACAATTCCACAGATGAGCGCACCCGAACACAGCCCGATCGATGAACAGGTCGTTTACGACGAGCGCGGTCTGGTGCCGTGCGTAGTGCAAGACTGGAGCAGTGGCGAGGTGTTGATGCTCGCCTACATGGATGCCGAGGCGCTTGAGCGCACACGCGCGACGGGTGAGCTGCATCTGTACAGCCGTTCGCGCGAACAGGCCTGGCACAAGGGCGAAACCAGCGGCAACGTCCAGACCGTCCGGGCGCTGCGGCTGGATTGCGACGGCGACACGCTGCTGGCGCTGGTGGAACCGGCCGGTTCGGCCTGTCACACGGGTGAGCGCACTTGCTTTCACCGCGGCGAGCTCGATCCGGCCGCCTTGCATGAGGTATTGCCAATGTTGGAGCGGACCTTGCGCACACGTAAGCAGGAGCGTCCCAAGGGCTCTTACACCGTCACTCTCCTAGACGATCCGGCTCTGGCAGGCGCCAAGGTGCGCGAGGAGGCCGAGGAGGTCACGCGCGCCGCGCGTGATGAGTCGGATGAGCGCGTGGACGAAGAGGCCGCCGACCTGCTCTACCACCTGCTGGTGCTGGTGCATGGTCGTGGACGGGATCTCGCCGACGCCGAGCGGGTGCTCGATGGCCGCCGTAGCTGAGGAGACTTCTGCCCACAATCTGATTCCGGTCTGCGAAAGCTTCATCGCAGACTGCGAGACGCCCGTGTCGGCCTTTCTGAAGCTCCGCGCACTTGCGCCAGGGGAGCCGGCGTTCCTGCTGGAGTCTGCCGACCAGGGCCAGCGCGTCGGGCGCTGGTCGTTCATCGGTTTTCGTCCGCGCTCGGTGCTGCGCTGGTCGCTTGGGGACGGCGGGGACCCGTATTCGCTTGCAGCCGAGCACGTCACTCGCTTTCGGCAGGCGCCGATGTCCGACGCGCCGCCGTTCACGGGCGGGGCGGTGGGCTTTTTCGGTTATGACTTGGTACGAACTGTGGAGCCGCTCGGCGAGCCCGGCCCCGATCCGCTCGGGTTGCCCGACATGGCGCTGATGCTCTCAGATGCCCTGGTCGCGTTCGATCATCTCAAGCACACGATCACGATTCTTGTCAATGCCGATCTCGAAAACGAGCCGGACGTGGAGCGCGCGCGAGCGAAAGCTGCTGGCGCTATCGCTGAGATTCGCGGTGCGCTCGCCGGACCCGTCCCACCCGGCGAGTTTCGCCGCGAGGCCGGCGACGAGGCTGATAGCGAGCCCGATCCGGGGAGTAAGCCCGACATAGCCCTAGGGCGGCAGATGCCTGAGTTCAAGTCGAATATGTCCGGCGAGCAGTTTGAAAGCATGGTGCAGCGGATCATCGAGTACGTCTACGCCGGCGACGCATTCCAGGTTGTGCCCTCCCAGCGTTGGTCGGCGCCGACACCGGTACAGGCGTTCTCTATCTACCGGGGGCTGCGGGCTGTGAATCCCAGCCCGTACATGTACTTCCTGGACTTCGGCGACTTCCAGGTTGCGGGCGCTAGTCCCGAGCCGCTGCTGACTGTCAGCTCCAGCGGACGGCCGGATGGCCCGGCGCGCGTGAGCACCAGGCCGATCGCGGGCACACGTCCGCGCGGAGCGAACGTCGCCGAGGATGAGCAGATCGCCCAGGAGCTGCTGAAGGACGAGAAGGAGCGCGCCGAGCATGTGATGCTGGTTGATCTCGGCCGCAATGACCTCGGTCGAGTATGCGCGCCGGGGACTGTTGAGGTCGAGACGTTCATGGCGGTCGAGACGTACTCGCACGTGATGCACATCGTCTCTTCGGTTGTGGGTCTGCTGCAAGATGGCGTCAGTGCGATGGATGCGCTGCGCTCGGTCCTGCCCGCCGGCACCCTGTCAGGCGCGCCCAAGGTCCGGGCGATGCAGATCATCGACGAGCTCGAGCCGATCAAGCGCGGCGGCTATGGCGGTGCGATCGGTTATCTGTCTTATGCAGGCGATATGGATACCTGTATCCATATCCGCACAGTCGTCGTCAAGGATGGTCTCGCGCATATCCAGGCGGGTGGCGGTACGGTCGCTGATGCCAAGCCGGCATATGAGTTGGCCGAGTCTGAAGCAAAGGCCCGTGCTGTCCTGCAAGCCATCGAGCTAGCGGTAGCTCAACCGGAATGGCCGTGATGGGCACACATGGCGGCGCTGGATGGGCGTCCTCCCTCGCTCATGTGCTGGGCACAGTTCGCTTAGCGTGTCCTTGCCCAGTTTGTCCTTGCCCAGCGTGTCTTTGCCCAGCGTGTCTTTGCCCAGCGTGTCTTTGCCCAGCTTGTCCTGTGCATCCGTCACCGTGTCGCTCATATCAGGGGGTCTGCGGATGAAGGTCTTGGTGATCGACAACTACGATTCATTTACGTACAACCTCGTCCAGTATCTCGGCGAGCTGGGTGCGGACGTGCGCACTGTGCGCAATGATCGCGCGACGGTCGACGAGCTGCTGGGGGATGAGTATGCGCGCTGTGTGATCTCGCCTGGCCCATGTACGCCTAACGAGGCTGGCATCTCCTTGGAGGCGGCCCGGCGGATGCCCGAGGCAGGTGTGCCAACGTTGGGCGTGTGCCTTGGCCACCAAGCCCTCGCGCAGGCGTTTGGCGGACAAGTCAAGCTGATCCCTCCGGTGCACGGCAAGACTACGACGATCGAGCACGATGGCCGTACGATCTTCAGTGACCTGTCGTGTCCGCTCATGGTTGGGCGTTACCACTCGCTGGTGGTTGCCCCGGAGTTGCCCGACTGCCTCGAACAGTCCGCGCGTGGCGGGGGCGTGCTGATGGGCCTGCGCCATCGGGAACTGCCCGCCGAGGGTGTCCAGTTTCACCCCGAGTCGGTGTTGACCGACGAGGGCAAGAAGCTGTTGGGAAACTTCCTGGATGGGCGGGTCTCGGGCCGGGAGACTCAGACCCTCAAGCCGACTGGTGTGAGTGCACGGTCAAGTGCAATCACGGTTGCGATCACAGCGAAGGTGGACTAGGTGTCCAACGAGATTTTGACCCGCGCGATCGACGCGCTTGCCCAGCGACGTGACCTGAGCGCCGACGAGACCGCTGAGGTGCTCGCCGAGATCATGCACGGTGAGGCATCCGAGATACAGATCGCTGGCTTCCTGATCGCGCTGCGCACGAAGGGCGAGACGGTCGACGAGCTCGCGGGGCTGGCGCGTACGATGCGCGAGCTGGCCGCGCACGTTCCAGTCAACCACGCGGACCTGCTGGACACGGCAGGCACGGGGGGCGGGCGCAGCACTTTCAACGTGTCCACGACGGCGGCTTTGATCGCCGCGGGGGCGGGTTGCGTCGTGGCCAAGCATGGCAATCGCTCTGCCACCAGTCGCTCCGGGTCGGCTGACCTGTTGGAGGCGCTAGGCGCACGTATCGACCTAGCTCCAGAGGGTGTCGCGGCGTGCATCGAAGAGGCGGGGTTCGGGTTCATGTTCGCTCCCATGCACCATCAGGCGACGCGATTCGTCGTGCCCGTCAGAGGTGAGTTGGGGGTCCGCACGATCTTCAACTTCCTCGGCCCACTCACCAACCCGGCGGGTGCCCGACGCCAGCTGATCGGCGTCTCCGATCCGGCCTTTCAGGAGACAATGGCCGGCGCGCTTGCACGACTGGGCGTCGATCGCGCACTGGTCGTCTCAAGCGAGGACGGCCTCGACGAGATCTCCATCGATGCGGCGACGAAAGTGATTGAGATCAATGGAGATGAGCTCACTCGATATACGCTCACCCCAGGCGATGTCGGCGTGGAGCCCTCAGACATCGCGAGCTCCGGGCAAGTGCTCATGGGTGCAAGTCCGCGGGAGAACGCTGAGGTGACGCGGACCATCTTTGCGGGAGAGCCTGGGATGCACAGCGAGCTCGCTGTGATCAACGCAGGCGCCGCAATCTATGCGGCCGGTGATACGGAGTCCATTGCCGGCGGTGTCGCGGTGGCGCGCGAAGCCATAGCGAGCGGGCGGGCCGCAGAGGCATTGGAGCGGTTTGTGCAGGCCAGCGTCAGGAATGCGCCTGCCGAGGTGGCTGTGCGATGACTGTGTTGGAGAGCATTCTGCAGAGCACCCGCGCGGAGGTCGAGCGGCGCAGGCGGAAGCACCCGGAAGCCGAGCTGCGGGATCGGGCACTCGCTGCCGGTGTCGCCAAGCGACACTTTCGCGACGCGCTGAACGGACCAGAGATCGGCGTGATCGCGGAGTTCAAGAGGTGCTCACCCTCGGCGGGCAGGCTGCGCGAGGACGCAAACGCAGCGGAGATCGCAAGTGCATATGAGCGCGGCGGAGCAGACGCGCTGTCGGTGCTGACAGAGGGCCCCAACTTCGAAGGCTCGCTCGAGGACCTGCATGTTGCGCGCGCTGCGTGCGGGCTGCCGGTACTGCGCAAGGACTTCATTATCGAGCGATATCAGTTGTTTGAGGCGAAGGCTGCCGGGGCGGATGCAGTGCTGCTGATCGTGGCTGCACTGAGCTCGTCTGAGCTGATAGCGCTGCGCGTACAGGCGCGGGAGCTCGACTTGGACGTGCTGGTGGAGGTGCACGACGAGATGGAGCTACGCGTCGCGTTGGATGCCGGATCGGATCTGATCGGGATCAACAATCGCGATCTGCGGGACTTCAGTGTGGATGTGGAGCGCACGTTCTCGCTGTTGGATGAGATTCCGGCGGGAGTGACGATCGTTTCAGAGTCGGGGATCGTCGCTGCCAGACAGCTTGCTTTACTCCAGGAGGCGGGCGTTGCGGCGGTGTTGGTGGGTGAGTCGCTGATGCGCTCGCCAAGACCCGAGGAGGCGTTGCGGGCGCTGAGGGCCTATTCTGCCAGCGTCACAGACTCGGGTCGAGTGGAGCGTTGAAGTTTTATTCGAGCGGATGTTTTGCTTTAGATGGCCTTCATAGCCGTCGACCATTCTGTGCACAGAACAGCTGCACCATGCACCACCTTCAAGCAACGATGACCGGCCACGGCCACTCTCACCGACCTAGATGAAACGCACATTCGCCATCCCCTTTGTCGCGGCCCTCGTCGGAGGAGCAGTCGTCGCGGTCGTGATCGCCGCGTTCGGTGGGCTGAGCTCGTCAACCAGCACGGTCACGACGGTCCAGTCTGCCCCGCTCCAGCCATCAAATGCCTCGCAGGTGAGCACGGGGTTGACGCCTCACCAGATCTATGTGCGCGATGCGCCCGGGGTTGTGTTCGTCACCTCGACGGTAGTGCAGCAGGGTGAATCGTCGCCGTTCAACCTGTTCGGCGGCGGCGAATCCCAGCGCCAGGGCAAGGCGACGGGTTCGGGGATCGTGATCGACGGAAACGGCACGATCCTCACGAACTATCACGTGGTCGAGAATGCGGTGAAGGTTCAGGTGAGCATCGAAAAGGGCCAAAACGTCGACGCTCAGGTAGTGGGTAAGGATCCATCTAACGATCTCGCGGTGCTGCGCATCCCGACCGACGGCTTGACCCTGCACCCGCTGACGCTCGGTGACTCCAGCACGGTGCAGGTGGGCGATCCGGTACTCGCGATCGGCAATCCGTTCGATCTGGAACGGACACTTACAACAGGCGTGATCTCGGCGCTGCAGCGCCAGATCACAGCGCCTAATGGCTTTGCGATCGACAATGTCCTGCAAACAGACGCTCCGATCAATCCGGGCAACTCCGGCGGTCCACTGCTCGATGCGACCGGCAAGGTGATCGGCATCAATTCTCAGATCGAGACCGGCGGCAGCGGCGATGGCAGCGTCGGCATCGGCTTCGCCGTTCCGATCAACACCGCCAAGTCTGAGATCTCCCAGCTGGAGAAAGGCGGGACGGTGCGCGGCGCCTACCTGGGCCTGACCTCCTTGACGATCGACGGCTCGCTGTCGGCCCTGAACCTGCCGGTGAAAAGTGGCGCGCTCGTGCAGAGCGTCCAGCACGGGACGGCCGCCGAAAAAGCCGGCATCCGCGGTGGCAAGGTCAGCGGCAACACAGAAAATGGAGCTGTCGCGATCGGCGGTGACATCATCGTCTCGTTTGATGGCAAGGTCGTGACGAGCTCTGAAGACCTCGCCAGTGATGTCGCCGCGAAGAAGCCGGGAGACACTGTGAGCGTGGGCTTGCTCCGTGCGAACGGCAAAGGCAGCTACGAACACAAGACTGTGTCCGTCACGCTCGGAAGCAGGCCCAACTCGGTGCCGAACCCGAGCACACCTGAAGGATAGATACACGCGAAAGCTTGGGCGCGAGGTCTCGCGAGCGGCCGTACCCCGAAGCGAGCGCTACCGTTGGCGGTATGACCGAGACGCCTTCCAAAGTGAAGATCTGCGGGATCACCGACGTGCAGGACGCGGAGCTGGCCGTCGAGCTGGGTGCGTGGACGATCGGCATGGTCTTCTACGAGCGCAGTCCGCGCAAGTGCTCGATCGAGCAGGCATTGCGGATCACCAACGCGCTGCGCCGCAAGGTAGAGCTGTGTGGGGTGTTCGTGGATGCTTCCCTGGATGAGCTCGGGCATAGGACCGATGAGCTGGGCCTGACGATGCTGCAACTGCATGGCGACGAGGGCCCAGCCTTCTGTGCAGAGGTCGAACGGCGGACCGGGGTGAAGGTTATAAAGGCGGCCCAGGTGTCCGGTGCCGGCGACGTGCGGGATCTCGCGAGATTTCACGTGGATTTCCATCTGCTCGACGCGCGGGCGAAGGCGCCGGGCAATAAGGATCTGCGAGGTGGGACGGGGGAGACGTTCGACTGGTCGCTGCTCGCGGGGCGGCGCGCAAAGACGCCGCTGATCCTGAGCGGTGGCCTGCACCAGGGCAACGTCGCCGAAGCGATCGAGCGGGTGCGTCCGTATGCGGTCGATACCGCCAGTGGCACCGAGTATGCCCCCGGTCGCAAGGACGAGGCGAAGCTGCGGGGGTTCTTCGATGCCGTCGCGGCAACGGGCACGCTGACAGGCTCTCCGGCGGTCTCCGTCGCGGAGTCCGTTGTGGACGTACCGGTCACTCCGATCGAAGGCGCACCTGCGTGAGCACAGCCGAGGCGCCAGTCGAGCACCAGTTCGGTCGTTACGGCGGCCAATACGTTCCCGAGACGCTGATGCCGGCGCTCGCTGAGCTGGAGCGGGCCTGGAGACAGGCACGCGATGATCCCTCCTACCGCAGCGAGCTGGACAGACTGCTGCGCGACTTCGGCGGGCGCCCGACGCCGCTGTATCGCGCGAGCAGGCTGTCGGCGCAGGTGGGTCGCAGCGTATATCTCAAGCGGGAGGACCTCAACCACACGGGCTCCCACAAGCTCAACAACGCGCTTGGTCAGGCGCTGCTGGCCAGGCGCATGGGAAAGCGGCGGATCATCGCCGAGACGGGAGCAGGTCAGCACGGGGTGGCAACCGCGACGGTATGTGCCCTGCTGGACCTTGAATGTGTCGTATACATGGGTACAGAGGACACGCGCCGCCAGCATCCGAACGTGCAGCGAATGCGGCTGCTGGGCGCGACTGTCATACCCGTAGATGCGGGTGCGAGGACGCTGAAGGAGGCGACCTCGGCCGCGATCAGAGACTGGGTGGGCAATGTGCAGAGCACGCACTACGTGATCGGTTCCGCGGTTGGACCAGCGCCGTATCCGGCGCTGGTCCGGGAGCTGCAGAGCGTGATCGGATCCGAGGCAAGAGCGCAAATCCTGCAGTGCGAGGGGCAGTTGCCCGAACGTGTGATTGCGTGCGTGGGAGGAGGCTCGAATGCGATCGGCACGTTCAGCGCGTTCCTGAATGACGAGCGTGTCCAGTTGGTCGGGGTTGAGGCCGGCGGCGACGGCATCGATACGCCGAGGCATGGCGCGCCGTTGACGGTCGGCGGGCGCGCGGGGGTGCTCCACGGGGCATTGTCGGCGGTGATGCAGGACGAGGAGGGCCAGATTGTGCAGGCGCACTCGATCTCAGCTGGTCTGGACTATCCTGGCACCGGACCTCAGCACGCACATCTGCGCGACATCGGCAGGGCGCGCTACGTCGCTGTCACCGACGCGCAGGCGACAGCCGCGTTCAGAGAGGTTGCGCGCTTGGAGGGGATTATCCCGGCCCTGGAGACGGCGCATGCGCTGGCCTGGACACTCGCGCAGACCGATGGCGAGCTCGATCTGGTGTGTCTATCGGGCCGCGGAGACAAGGATCTCGCGGAGGTACTGGGAGATGGAGAGGCGTGAGTACACGGCCGGGGACGGTGACCGGGGTGGAACGCATCGCTGACGCTTTCGCGGCCACGGACAAGCGAGCAGCGCTGATGCCCTACCTGATGGGCGGCTATCCGACGCTGAACGAGTCGCTGCGGATCGGCGAAGCGTGCGTGCATGCGGGCGCTGATCTGCTGGAGCTGGGGTTGCCGTACTCCGATCCGCTCGCGGACGGCCCGGTGATCCATGCGGCAGGCACACAGGCACTCACCGCGGGAGCGAGCGTCGCGGGTGTGTTGGAGGTTTCGCGTGGGTTGGCGACGAGCGTCCCGGTGGTGCTGATGTGCTACGCAAACATGGTGCTCGCGCCCGGTGTGGACGCATTCGTGGAGCGGCTCGCGCAGACGGGGGCATGTGGGCTGATCGTGCCGGACCTGCCGCTGGAGGAGTCCGCTGAGATCCGGGCTGCGTGCGATGCGCATGGGCTGGCACTCGTGCCGCTGGTTGCGCCCACCACCACGCCCGAGCGATTTATGGCGATCGGGGCGCAGGCACAGGGGTTTCTGTATGCGGTCTCGGTCGTCGGCACGACTGGGGAGCGCGCGACGTCGTCCTTGTCCGAGTGTTTTGGAGAGATCCTCGAGCGTGCGCAGGCAAGTACGGAAGTCCCGGTCGCGCTGGGTTTTGGGATCAGCACACCCGAACAGGCGCGGACGGCCGCCGACGCGGGCGCAAACGGCGTGATTGTGGGCACACGGCTGGTACGCGCCGCCGGCGATGCGCCTGAGGACCCGGCGGGTGCGGTTGGCGCAGTCGTCGCCGAGCTGTCCGCAGGCCTTGCGCGGTAACCGGTGTGGGAACGCGAGCCGCGCGTTCGGGCGTCGGTGAACGCGAGCCGCGCGTTCGCAAGCCGCGCGCATCGCGAATCATCAGTCGCACCTGTCGTTTTACGGACCGATGGACAGGTATCAATGAGCATATAGCGCTTTTCCTAGCGTCGTCACTGAGCTAACGTCGACCGTCCACGCGTGCCTTCGGTAGGATGCCCCAACATGGGACTGGTCCTCACCGTAACCGCCGGCCTGGCCGTCTGGATCGTGCTGTGGGCGCTGGGCAGCAAGGGCTTTGACGCGTTTATGCTTGCGACGGCGATTATCGTCGTAGGCGCGTCGTTGAAGATCCTCTCCAGCTACCTGCCCGGCCGTCACAGCTGAGTACCGGTGCGGGTGCGCCGGTTCTGCCAAGCGGCGGCCTCGCTGGTCGTGGCGATTGCGCTCGCGGCAGTCGCCTCCGGCTGCGGGAGCGTCTCCGGAGCCGCCACCAGTCTGGGCAATCAGCTGACCGTCTACTCCAGTCTGCCGCTGCAGGGACCTTCTGGTGCGATCTCCCGACAGATAGTTGGTGGCGAGAAGCTCGCGCTGCACAACGCCGGTGGGCATGTCGGGCCGTTCAAGGTGAGTTACACCTCGCTTGACGACTCAAGTCCCACAAGCGGTCAGTGGGATCCAAGCGTGACCGAGAGCAACGCCAAGACTGCTGCCAACGATCCCAGTACGATCGCCTATCTCGGGGACTACAACTCGGCGGCTACCGCGATCTCACTACCCCTGATCAACGCCGCCGGAATTCTCCAGATCAGTCCTGCCAGCCCGTACGGGGGCCTGACTTCCCCGCTGGACGCTGGCCAGGATGAGCCCGAACGGTTCTACTTGACTGGCAAGCGCAACTTCGCGCGCCTGCAGCCCGGCGATCAGGCACAGGCACAGGCCCAGGCACAGCTGATGCGCAGTCTCGGAGTCCACAGCGTCTACGTGCTAGACGATCAGGACCCGTTCGAGTTGCCACTGGCGCAGATGGTGGTGACCGACTCAGAACACGCAGGTATCTCCCTCGCCGCGCACGACAGTCTCGATATGACCGCCACGACCAGCTTCGCGGGCGAGGTTGCAAAGATCGTCAGCAGCGGCGCGCAAGCCGTGTTCTTCGCCGGAGGCACCACTCCGGAAACCGTCGCGCTGTGGAAGCAGCTGCACAGTTCCGACCCGCACCTGTGGCTGCTCGGGTCGAGCACGATGGTCAATGACACGTTCACGTCTGCGATCGGCACCAGCGCTGCCTCAAAGACGTTGCTGACCACGCCCGTGTTGCCGGTGAGCTCATATCCAGTCATGGCCCAGCCTGTGCTTGCCGGTTACCATCGCCAGTTCGGCGAACAACCCGAAGCGTATGCCCTCTTCGGGTACGAGGCAATGAACGCTGCGCTGCAGGCGATCAGGCGTGCCGGGGCGCGCGGCAACAATCGCCAAGCGGTCGTCGACGCACTGTTCGATACGGGCGAGCGTGACTCGGTGATCGGCCGCTATGCGATCGAACCAGACGGCGAAACCACCCTTTCCAGCTACGCCGTCGACCATGTGTCCAATGGAACTCCGGTGTTCTGGCGCGAGCTGAACGTGGGCTGAACTCGTCTGTGGCTGGCGGTTCGAGAACGCTCTATGGAGCTAGCCCGCCCCGTACCTGCTGCACATTCAGCTGCCGCCGCGGCGGCAGCGGGCTTATCCGAGTGCGGTGCGCAGTGCCTCGTCCAAGTGAGGATGCTCGAAGCTGTAGCCGAGCACGAGTGCCTTTGCGGGCACCGCGCGTACGCCCGTCGTGATTATCTCTGCCATCTCGCCGTACATCAGGCGCAATGCAAGCGCAGGCACGGGCAGCAGTGATGGACGGTGCAGCACACCTCCGAGTGTGTGAGAGAACTCGCTATTGGTCACCGGTTCGGGTGCTGTCGCGTTGACCGGGCCCGACCAACGCTTATCGCTCAGTGCGGCAAGCATCACGCCGACGATATCGTCACGGTGGATCCACGCCATATACTGCTGCCCGCCTGCAACTGGACCGCCAATGCCCAGGCGGAACGGAGGCAACATCTTCTCCAGGGCTCCGCCATAGCGATCGAGCACGACTCCGGTGCGTATCTGCACTGCGCGCATCCCGAACTGCTCTACGGCGCGTGCTTCGGCCTCCCAGGCAGCGCACACCTGTGCGAGAAAATCCTTACCCGAGGATGCGTCCTCGTCGATCGGCTCCGCGCCGTGTGCGCCGTAATAGCCAGTAGCTGATGAGCTGACCAGCACCTGCGGACAGACGTCGGCGTCGAGCGCGCGCAAGCCTTCCACGAGGCTGCGGGTGCCGATCACGCGGCTGTCATGGATTGTGCGCTTGGCCTGTTCGCTCCAGCGCTGTGCAACCGGCTCGCCTGCGAGATGCATGACAGCGTCGCGCCCGGTCAGGGCTTGTGCGGGCGCTGGCTCTGACAGAAGATCCCAACGGAGCGCCTGCACTTCCGCGCCCAGCTTGGCGCGCGCTCGCTTCGGGTCGCGAGTCAGCACCGTCACCTCGTCCCCGCGTCCCGCCAACTCCGCCACCAGCGTCCTGCCGATCAGTCCGCTCGCCCCGGTGATCGTCACCCTCATGATTGCCGTGCGCCTGGCTTGACTCTAGATTCCATCCTGTCGGTCAGCTTACGTCCTTGCATCCCCCGCCGGAACGACCGGATGGGTTCCCGTCTGCGTGTCGCCCTGGGCGAACCCGACCTCGTTCCCGGCCGCCTCCGCCATCCCGCTCGTGCGCGCCTCGTTGGCGACAGCCGCCGCGACCGCTGGAGCTACGTCGCGGTTGAATACCGATGGGATGATGTAGTCCTCACGTAGCTCCTCGTCGGTCACAATCTCTGCGATCGCTTGCGCGGCTGCCATCTTCATCCGCTCTGTGATCGCGCTTGCACGTACGTCCAGCGCGCCCCGAAATATCCCAGGGAACGCCAGCACATTGTTGATCTGGTTGGGATAGTCCGAGCGACCTGTCGCCATGATGCGGACGTACGGCGCGGCCTCCTCGGGGATGACCTCCGGGTTGGGATTGGCCATCGCGAACACCATCGCGTCGTCGTTCATCTTCGTCAGCGCCTGCGCCGGCAGTGCCCTTGCGCCCGACAGCCCGATGACCAGATCCGATCCGTCGATCACGTCTGCGGGCGTCCCATCGCGGCATTCCGGGTTCGTCACCTCTGCGAACCAGCGCTTCTGTGGATTCATGGTCCCGCCGATGTAATCTCCTCGTTTGACGTGCAGCGCGCCCTGTGAATCGGCCCCCACGATCTGCCCGACCCCCGCCTCGAGCAGGATCTTTGTCACCGCAATCCCCGCTGCTCCGAGGCCGATGATCAGCACGCGCATGTCCGCCATCCGCTTGCCTGTCAGCTTGACCGCGTTCAGCAACGCTGCCATCACGACCACCGCCGTGCCGTGCTGGTCGTCGTGGAATATCGGGATGTCAAGCTCCGCCTTCAGCCGATCCTCGATCTCAAAGCACCGCGGCGCCGAGATGTCCTCGAGGTTGATTCCCCCGAACGCCGGGGCGATTCGCTTGACGGTCTCCACGATCTCGCCCGCGTTCTTGGTGTCCAGACAGATAGGGAACGCATCCACGCCCGCGAACTCCTTGAACAGGCAGCACTTGCCCTCCATCACCGGCATCGCCGCGCGCGCGCCGATGTCACCGAGACCCAGCACCGCCGTGCCGTCGCTGACGACCGCCACCGTGTTGCGCTTGATCGTGTATTGAAACGCTCTGTCCTCGTCCTCGGCGATCGCCAGGCATACGCGCGCCACGCCCGGGGTGTAGGCCATCGACAGGTCGTCCCGCGTCTTCAACGGATGCTTGTTGTGCTGCTCGATCTTGCCCCCGACGTGCAGCTGGAAAGTACGGTCGATCCGGTCGATCACCTTTGCGCCCTCCAGCGCGTCGATCGCCGCGACGATCGTCTCCCAGTGCTCGGGATCGGCAGCGTCCACGACAATGTCGCGCAGGCTGTGGCCATGCTCGATCTCGACCGGGTCTACCGCTGCGACCATTCCTCCTGCCTCGGCGATCGCGGTCGTCACCTTTCCGAGCAGGCCGGTGCTGTCGTCGATCTCGACGCGCACGTTCAGTCGGTACTGGGCGCTCGGGGTGATGCTTGTCACGGAGAGGTCTCCCGGTTTGGTTTGCGGCTTGCGACAGACGGCAGCTTTGCACTGCGGCCGCTGCCTGGCATCGGCAGCGGCCAGGCATCTTATGTGAGGGTCTCCGTAAAGTGATCCGTGCATGGCATCCAACACGACAACGCAGGCGAGCGGCTCCGCGGCGGGAGGCTCAGATGGGCATGACGCAGACCGGCGTCTGTTCCTGATCGATGGTCCCAGCCTCGTCTACCGGGCGTTCTATGCGCTGCCTGAGTCGATCGCCACCTCGACGGGCGAGCCGACCAACGCGATCTTCGGGTTCGCTTCGATGCTCGTGAAGATCGTCACCGAGTATGGCGTTCGCCCCACCGTCGTGGCGTGGGATGCGGGCACGTCCGGGCGCACCGAGATGTTCGCCGACTACAAGGCCACCCGGCGCTCGCGCCCGGACTTGCTGAAGATGCAGTGGCCGGCGATGGAACCGCTCGTGGAGGCGTTCGGATACCGCAACGTTCGACTCGAGGGTTATGAGGCAGATGATGTGATCGCCTCGCTTGCCGATCGCGCCCGCGGCGCGGGCCTTGAGGTGATGATCGTCACCGGCGACCGTGACGTGTTCCAGTTGATCGACGAGTCCGGTTTAGTCAAGGTGATGGCGACCTCGCGCGGTATCACCGACACAAAGATCTACGACCATCAGGCGGTGCTTGACCGCTACGGCATCCCGCCCGAGCTGATCCCCGACTTCTATGGCCTGAAGGGCGACACCTCTGACAACATCCCTGGTGTTCCAGGCATCGGCGACAAGACCGCCTCTGACCTGATCCAGTCATACGGCTCACTGGAGGGCGTGCTCGGACATATCCGGGACATCGGTGGGGCTAAGCGCAAACAGAACCTGATCGACCATGGCGAGGATGCGCGCGTATCCAAGCGCCTGGCAACCGTCCAGCGAGACCTCGACGTCGGGCTTGACCTGAATGACGAGGTCGCGCGTGAGCCCGACCGTTCGCGTCTGCGCGAGTTCTTTCGTCAGTACGAGCTGCGCGACCCTTTGCGCCGTCTGGAGGAGGCGCTCGGTGAGGACGAGCTCGTCGCCGGTCCTTCGGCCCCCGCGGCGGAGGTCAGGCTGCGTTCGCATGTGCGTTCCGGCACGCCCGCCGACATCGTCGGGTTTGGCGCGGGCGATGCGCTGTGCGTCGTTGTGCGCGCCACGGTGGCGCCCGAGGGTGCCCTGTTTGCAGAGGGCGCTCCCTGGCGCTTTGCGATCGCCTCCGCGCCTACAGATCCAAACCCAAGTCCGGGCCCCGACGATGTGACCGCAGCAGGGGAGGCGGCGAGTGCCTCAGCCGCCAGGACGAGCTCGTCCAGGCGCATGTCTGCTCCTGTCGACGTGCTTGCCGGTGATTGTGACGGTCCGGAGGAGATCGTCGCTGCATGCGCGGGGCGCCCTGTGATCGTCCACGACGCCAAAGAGCTGGGCCTCATACCGGACCTGCTCGTCCACGACACGCTGCTGGGCGCCTATCTGCTTGAGCCCGCTCGTCGTGGATACCCGTTCACCGAGCTCTGTGAAGAGCGCGGTCTGCTGTGTGACGCTGAGGATCCCGTGGCTGGGGACGCGGTGCTGCTGGGACGGCTGGCGTCATGGCAGCGGGAGCAGATCTCAGAGCGCGGCCTTGACCGGATGATGGGCGAGATCGAGTTGCCGCTGGTACCTGTCCTGCGCGCGTTGGAGTTGATCGGGGTGCGCCTGAACCTCGATCGTCTGGCGGAGATCACCGGACGGGTGCGCGAGGAGATCTTGGAGCTCGAACAGGAAGTCTTCGCGCTTGCCGGTACCGAGTTCCTGATCGCCTCGCCCGCGCAGCTGGGTGAGATCCTGTTCGAGAAGCTTGGTCTCTCGCGCAAGCGCCGCGGCAAGACTGGCTTCTCGACAGACGCGCGCGTGTTGCAAGCGATTCGCTCCGAGCACACGATCGTGCCGCGGATCGAGCGCTGGCGCGAGCTGAGCACGCTGATCAAGACCTACCTCGATGTGCTCCCCGAGCAGGCCGACGAGCAGTCTCGCATCCACACGACCTTCCTGCAGGCCGTCGCTCAGACGGGGCGGCTGTCAAGCACTAACCCGAACATGCAAAACGTCCCGATCCGCACCGAGCTGGGACGTGAGATCCGTGGCTGCTTCGAGGCGGCCCCCGGCGGTGTTTTGATCTCCGCCGACTACTCCCAGATCGAGCTGCGGGTCCTCGCTCACGCCGCCGATGACTCGGCCTTGAAGGAGATCTTCCGGCGCGGCGAAGACGTCCATACCGCGACTGCCTCCCAGGTCTTCCAGGTTGCACCGGGGGATATCGATCCGGGGATGCGCTCGAAGTCGAAGATGATCAATTACGGCATCGTCTATGGCCTGTCCGACTACGGTCTAGCCGACCGTCTGAACATTCCGCGCGAGGAGGCCCGCAACTTCATCGAGGCCTATCTGAACCGGTTCCCGCAAGTAGCTTCGTTCATCGAGCACACGATCGAGCAGGCGAAGGAGGACGGCCACGTCACAACCTTGTGGGGGCGCCGCCGCCAGATCCCCGAGCTGCGTGCCCGCAACTATCAGGTGCGTACACTCGGCGAGCGCCTGGCCGTCAACACCGTCATCCAAGGTACCGCTGCTGACATCATCAAGCTCGCGATGGTCCGTTGCCACGCGGCACTCGTCGTCGAGGGACTGCAGACGCGCTTGATCTTGACGATCCACGACGAGCTCCTGTTCGAGGGTCCGCCTGTGGAGGCTGATGTCGCGCGTGCTCTGATCGAGCGGGAGATGTGCGGCGTATGGGACGCCGAGCCAGCGATGGCGGTGGACATCGGCGTTGGCTCCAACTGGCTGGAGGCAAAGTGAGCTTATGTTGGGACTGCTTCTGCGATGTCGGAGGGGCCGATCGTCTACCGGTGGAGGCAAAGTGAGTTCGCGTTGGGACCGCTTCTGCGATGTCGGAGGGGCCGGATCGCCCACCGGCGCAGTTGCGTGCGTAAGCGCGAGGGTTGGCGAATGAGTCGTGGGCTGGCGATCCTGCTTGCGATCGCCGCTGGCTGCTTCGTCGGACTGCAAGCCCCGGTCAACGCGCGTCTGGGCCGTCAGGTCGGCAGCCTGCAAGCTGCAACCGTCTCGTTCACAATCGGCACGCTCGCACTGATTCTCGTCGCCTCGCTCTCCAGCGGTGGCCTGTCTGGGATCGGCAGTGTGACGAGGGCGCCATGGTGGGCGCTGATCGGAGGCATCCTCGGCGCGTTCTACGTAACGGTCGCCCTTGTCACAGTGCGCACGCTCGGTCTCAGCAGCCTGACGGCGATCGTCGTCACCGGCCAGCTGGCAATCGCGGTGGTCGTGGATCGTTTCGGCCTGCTGGGGATCGCCAAGCAGCAAATCGACGCCTCGCGCATTCTTGGGCTCGTGCTGTTGGTGGCCGGGGTAGTGCTGGTTGTGCGACGGTGAGCGTGCTCAAGCTCGAACATCCGTCCACTATGTATGCTTGCGCTTGGGCACACCGCCCGTAAACCCGAGGACGCGAGGTTTGACGATGCGCCGAATTCGGCTTGCAGCACTGATGGGAATCGCTGTCGTGGTATGCCTGGCGATCGCCGCCACGGCCGGCGCTCACGCCAAGGCCAAACCGGCGGTCATCAAGACCGGCACCTATAACGCGAAGCTGCCCGCGTCGCCGCCGAGCGAAGCGCAGAAGTTCAGCATCACCCTCAAGAAGACGAAGTGCGCTGCCGCGCCCGGTCCCGGCACGTCCGCGGTGCATCTGTGCGTATCTGTACTCACCTCGCCGCGCCTCGGGTGCACCACTCCAGTCAGCATGGAAAACCCGCTCGCGAACTTCCTGACCCCGGTTGCGCTCCCCGCCTCGGGCACGCTCGTAGAGCACGGATCCGTTACGGAGGGACCCCCGATCCCCGGCGGAGAACCAGAGACGGGAGAAGGGACCTTCTCGGTCACGTTCACGAAGAAGGGCACCGCCAGTGGCTACATCGAACAGAATCTGACCTACTCGGCCGGACAGGAACATGGCCTGCGCTGCGACAGCGGCAAGGTTCCGTTCACGGCCAAGGTGAGCTGAGCGACCGGGGTCCACGCCCGCAAGCTCTGGCGTGGACCTTCAGGTCTCTCCGGCGGAAGGTTCCAGGTTCGCGAGGCAGCAAGTTCGGTCAGTGGTCGGAGCTCACGCTGCGCTGGGTGGATCTACGGCGCTCGTGGACATCGTCGAGATCGGTGTCGTGGCTGTCTCCTGCACGGCGCAGACCATGCCCTCGGTGAAGCCTGCGGACTCGATGTCGAACGCCCAGTTGAAGCGCGCGCGATAGTTCTCGAGCACAATCGCGGTTGTCAGCTCCACGAGCTGTCCCTCGTCGAAGTTCTCGTGCAGGCGCGCGAACAGCTCGTCGTCGACTTTGACCGGGGTGCGGGTGACTGCCACGGCGTAGTCGAGCACCAGCTTCTGCAGCGCCGAAAACAGCTCGCTCTCGGCGTAATGCCCCAGCGCTAGCAACTGCTCGTCGGTGAGCCCTGCCTCGTGGCCCTTGTGAGAGGCTATATCGATGCAGAACTCGCAGCCGATGATCGCAGCTGCCTTGATCTCGGCGAGCGTCTTCAGCTGCTCGTCCACGCGCTTGGCGGCGGCGAACGCCCGCTCGAGCATGCCGTAGCCGACGAGCAGGCCGGGCGCGTGGGCGTATACGGCCACCGGCTCCAGCATGCGGTCGTACTCACGGCGGGTCATCCAGTAGACCAGACGCACGATCGGATTGGCATTGCGCTTGTCCACTCCTGCGAGGCGACTCATGAGGATGCTCCTTCCGAGGTTGCACTCACGGCGTCCCCCTCGACCAGTGCCATCCACGTTAGCCACGCGAGCAGCAGCGTTGCCGCGGCGAGCGAGAAGAAGTCGAAGTAACCGTTCCACACCGGATGGGCCTTGCCGATGTCGACCAGGTGGTTGACGCTGTGCAGCGCGTATTGAATGGTCATGAGCGCGAGCATTGGCACCCGCCAGGAAGTGTGACCGATGGCGAGCAGCAAGCCGACGCCGGTCGCGGCGTAGAAGGTGGCCAAATCGCGGATGTAGTGGCCGTTGTACGCGCCGAACGGGCCAACGGCGGTATAGAACTCATGAGGGCTCACTGCCATGAGCAGCGCGAGCCCGAGCTGGATGATGGCGAAGGCGGCTATGCCCACCGTTATGACGGTCGCGGGGCGGCGTGATGAGGCTGCACTCGTAAACCGCTCGGAGCTGACTGTCATGGTCTGCACGATATGGGTTCGGCTCGCTCTCGCCGAGGTCCAGTTGGACGATATGCGCCGATGCCACTGCGCGCTTTGAGATACCGCCGTCGGGGGGAGAAACCATCGCCCGAGACACCATCGGCCAGAAGAACAGCTGCCGGGGAGATGCGACCTCCGAGACACCATCAGCCAGAAGAACAGCTGCCGGGGAGATGCGACCCTCCGAGACACCATCAGCCAGAAGAACAGCTGCCGGGGAGATGCGACCCTCCGAGACACCATCAGCCAGAAGAACAGCTGCCGGGGAGATGCGACCCTCCGAGACACCATCAGCCAGAAGAACAGCTGCCGGGTTAGACGCTCGCGAGGATGTTCACCAACCGGACGGTCCCCGGATGACCGGCGCTCAGGACTGCTTGCCCAGCTCGGCCAGCGCCTCGGCGATCAGACGCACGCCGTGCTCGATCGCCGGCTCGGACAGGTTCCCGTACCCGAGCACCACCCCTGGTGGCCCACCGTGCGTGTACCGATGCCAGGCAAGACCCTCCATTCCGACGCCCCGCGCCCCCGCCGCCGAGAGCAGCGCGGGCTCGTTGATGTCATCTGGCAGCGTCACCAGCTCGTACAAACCCGCGCCCGCGCCGCTCTGGCGTCCCTGCGGCAACCATCGCGCCAGCGCCTGCAGGAGCGAGTCGTGCCGCTGCTGGTAGCGCAGTCGCATACGTCGCGTGTGGCGGTCGAGCTCGCCTCGCTCGATGAAGTCGCACAGCGCGAGTTGGCCCACGACCTCCGAGCCCCCATCCTCGATCGCCTTGATCGAGATCAGCTGCCATGCCAACCAAGAGGGGAGCAGCATCCAACCCAAGCGCATCCCGGGCGCCAGGCGCTTGCTGGCGGAACCGATGTAAAGCACCCGCTCGGACGCCAACCCCTGCAGCGCGCCGACAGCGACGCGGTCGTAGCGGTACTCGGCGTCGTAGTCATCCTCCACGATCAGCCGCTCACCGTCCTGCGCCCATTCGATCAGTGCCGCTCGGCGCTCGCGGCTGAGCACGACGCCCGTGGGGAATTGGTGCGCCGGGGTCACAAGCACAGCGCTTGCGCCCGTTTCGGTGAGTGTTCGCACACACAGGCCTTGGTCGTCCACCGGCACGGGAATTGTCCGCAGGCCGGCCTGCTCGGCGATCAGCCGATGCACGTGCCAGCCGGGATCCTCGACTGCGACCGCCTCGACACCCTGATCGTGCAGCCAGCGGCACAGGATCGACATTCCCTGCATGAACCCCGTGCACATCAGCATGTTCTCAGGGTCGGCAGCCGCTCCGCGCACGCGCCCGAGATAGTCAGCGAGCACTTCCCGCAGCCGCGGCACTCCTCGTGGATCGCCGTAGCCGACGGCTTCCAGCGGGGACTCGCGCCAGGCGGCGCGCAGCGAGCGCAGCCACCGATCGCGCGGAAACCCCGCCAGATCGGGCAGTCCGGGGTGGAAGTAGTAGGGGAACGTGGGCAGCAGCGAGCGAGCCGGTGCGCGTGCAGACACAGCGCTCACCGCCCTGGCGACACGCACGCTGGCGCCCTGACGAGTCTCCAGGTAGCCCTCGGCGGCGAGCTGGCCGTAGGCCTCGGTGACAACGCCGCGCGATATACCCAATTCGATCGCGAGTCCTCGCGTGGACGGCAGCCTCGTGCCGGTGGGCAGTCGCCCACGACGAATGTTCTCGCGCAGCGATCGCTCCAACTGCTCATGCAGAGGCAACTCGCTGGAGCGATCGATTTCGATCAACAGCTCAGGACTTGCAACTGGTCCCTTTGTGTGTGCCATTACTGGAACTGTATAAAGGACCAGTCCAGGCGTAAGGTGAATCGTGCCCGCGCAAACCGCCTCGTGCCCGCGCAAACCGCCTCGTGCCCGCACAAACCGCCAGGAGGATCATCGCCATGAGCCGACCCAATCGAAAGATCTCGACGAGCCAGATCACGATCGTCGGGGGAGGGCTCGCGGGACTCACCGCGGCAATCGCCTGCGCGGAGTCAGGCGCCGGCGTGACTCTGCTCGAGGCCCGCTCGGCTCTGGGTGGACGGGCGCGCAGCAGCGACGGTCCCTATAAGGCGAACGTTGGCCCTCACGTCCTTTACAAGGATGGCCCGCTTTGGAAGTGGATGGCTGAACGCAATCTGATTCCCCGCTATGCCGGTCTGCCGCTGGCGGGGGTGAAGCTGCGCTGGGGAGGTGAGGTCAGGCGCACCCCGCCGCTCGGGGCGATCCCCTCGGTGCTGCGGTTGCGCGGGCGCGAGGCGCCCGTGGACTTGGACTTCCGCAGCTGGGCTGCTCGTCACACCGATGAGCGCACCGCGGCGATGCTGTCCGCCGCGGCCGGTATACACGTTTCATCATGATCCTGGAGAGCTCTCCGCGGCCTTCGTGTGGGAGCGAACGGTCAGAACCCTGTTGAGCCCTCCGCCCTCGGCCCGGTACGTGATCGGTGGCTGGGGCGTGATGATCAGTTCGCTGGAGGCTCGTGCGCGCGAGCTGGGTGTGACGATCGAGACCGGTTGCAACGTACGTGCGGTACCCGCGACACCGGTGATCCTCGCCACCGAGCTGGGTGAGGCCGCCGGCTTGCTGGCAGAGACCTCGCTGAGCTGGATGAGCGGACACACGGTATGCCTCGACCTGGGCCTGCGTCATCGACGCGGTGACCCCTTTGTGGTCTCCGATCTGGACGAGGCCGGCTGGATCGAGCGTTTCACCGCTCCCGACCCGTCGCTGGCGCCCGAGGGCGAGGAGCTGGTCCAGGCGCAGATGCCGATCCGTCCCGGAGAGGACACCGAGCGCGCCACAATCCGGCTGGAGCGACTGCTCGACGCCTCCCTGGCGGGCTGGCGCGAACGCGAGACTTGGCGTCGACGCCAAGTGATGAAAACGCGCAGTGGCGCACTTGACCTGCCCGGGAGCACTTGGCGGGATCGCCCCGCCGTCGATCGCGGTGACGGCGTATTTCTGGCCGGAGACATGGTCGCCGCGCCCGGTCTGCTGTCAGAGGTTTCCTGGGCAAGCGCGATCGAGGCCTCCCGGCTGGCTCTGGACGCGGCACGCACCACGAGCCGGCAACTGCGCAGGGTCGCCTGAGCGGCCTGTCGCCGCGCGCGTGTCAGTGGGGATGTGCCGGTGTCGAAAACGCTTACCGATCGGAGATCGACGGATCTCCAATCGGCTGGCACGCACGCGCACTGCCGCGGTCGCCGCGCATCGGCCTGCGCTATGCATGGTCTCGGCACCTTAGGCGCGACGTCTGCTCGCCACGCGAGTGATCGAGGCTGTCGCTCAGGCTGTGACCGGGGCTGTGACCGAGTGATCCCGACAGTTTGGGGTTCTTCGATAGGTCTTTGAGGGTGGGACGGGTGCCCTGGCTGGGGAACCCGTCCGTGCCTCGGCTCAGGCTGCCATCGGGGCCGCGACCTGCCGACGTGATGAGGTTCTCTGGGTTCCTGCGTTGACGAACGACGGGGGGGCGATGTTCAGATAGTGCGCAAATATCCAGTTCGCAACGCTGCGTGACTCGAGGCTCCACGAGAGCGCAGTTGGCGCGGGCGTGGGCGTCAACTGACCGATCGCTCGCTGTGCGTTCAGCAGCCAGCGATATTTGCGCGCGTGCCTATCCGAGAAGGCGCCGTAGCGCGCGAGGGCTTGCTCGCGGGCGATTTGCCCTTCGTGCACAGAGCGCAGCTCGCGTGCGCAGGCAAGACCAAAGTACAGCGCAGTACGGATGCCCTCGGCAGTCAGTGGGAGACAGTGTCCAGCGGAGTCCCCGACGAAGAACACGCCGTCCTCGACGGCCGGGCGCAGCTGATGCGGGATCCAGTTGCCCTGATAGCCCTCCGGCGGCAGTCCCCGCTTGTCAGCCAGTCGAATGGTCGGCTCCTTGACATGATCGGCCGGCCAGAAGGAGCCGACGCCGACCCGCACCTCGTCGTATGCAGGGAAGCTCCAAGCGTATCCGGCGCGAATGCAGCGGTGGTCGATCCACATCTCAAGCTCCGAGCCACGACCGGGAGGGTGCACCTCCAGACCTCGTGACAGACGGGCGTTGGGCGGCTGGATCGTGCTCGCGTTGGACAGAACCCGGCGCCACCCGAGCGCGTCGACGATCAGCGGCGCCTCGATGTCACCGCGATCTGTGTGCACCGTATGCCCGGAGCGGCCCGTGACCGCGGCCGTCTCGAACTCGGTCTCGGCCTGGTCGGACTGGCTATGCAGGAGCGCACACAGCTCGCGATAGTCGAATGTCGCGAACGACCACGGCAGCTCCCAGCGGGAGGTTCGGTACGGCGTATGAACGACGAACTCGTCGAACGTCTGTCGCAGCGATCCGAGCAGGTTCATCGCCGCAAGCCACGGCTCCGGCATCGCGCAGGCCGAGGTTTGACGCTCGCCCAGCTCGTAGCGATCGAGCAGCAGCACCCGCACCCCCGAGCCCGCCAGCTCACTTGCCACGGCCAGCCCGGCGAAGGACGCCCCACATACCAACACATCACAGTCGCCCTGCCGGCAGAAGGGGGTGCGCTGCGCTCCCCGCTTGGTCGCTCGCGTCGGCATCTGTCGATGGTATAGACCCACGAGGTCTCCGGTCCGGCGTTCTGACGCGAAGGGGCGGCGTTCGGTCGTCCTCGACCGGCCGAGCCTTGCTCGGCCTCTGCGCTAGGCTTCGACCGGTGCAAACACTGATAGAGAATCCCCAGGCCCACGTGGTCGCGGGGTCCAACGGACTCCTGCTCGAGATCGACGGGCAGATCGTCCCCAACTACGACGCCACGTTCCGCGATATCGAGGAGGGCGAGGTCGTCACCGGCCACGTCGTCCGGATTGACAAGGACGAGGTCCTCGTTGACATCGGCTACAAGTCCGAGGGCGTCATTCCCGCGAACGAGCTGTCGATCCGCAAGTCGGTCGATCCGCATGACGAGGTGCATCTGGGCGAGGAGGTCGATGCGATCGTCATGACCAAGGAGGATCAGGACGGACGCCTGATCATGTCCAAGAAGCGCGCCCGCTTCGAGAAAGCTTGGCGGCGCATCGAAACCGCCGCAGAGTCCGGCGAGCCCGTCGAGGGCACGGTCATCGAGGTCGTGAAGGGTGGCTTGATCATCGACCTCGGCGTGCGTGGCTTCCTGCCCGCGTCGCTGGTCGACATCCGTCGTGTGCCCAATCTCGACGAGTACCTGAGCACGAAGATAGAGACAAAGGTGATCGAGCTCAATCGCTCGCGCAACAACGTCGTCCTGTCGCGCCGCGCCGTCCTGGAGGAGGAGCGCAAGGAGGTCCGCCAGCAGATCCTCGACCGCCTCCAGCCCGGGCTGGTCGTCGAGGGGCAGATCTCGAACATCGTGGACTTCGGCGCGTTCGTGGACCTCGACGGGATCGACGGTCTGATCCACATCTCCGAGCTGTCGTGGTCGCACGTGAACCACCCGAGCGAGATCCTCACGATCGGTGACACCGTCCAAGTCAAGGTCCTGGACATCGACCGTGATCGCCAGCGCATCTCGCTGGGGCTGAAGCAGACCCAGGAGGACCCTTGGCAGCGGATCGTGGATACCTACAACGTCAACGACGAGCTGGCCGGCAAGGTCACCAAGGTCGTGACCTTCGGCGCCTTTGTCGAGATTCTCGACGGCGTGGAGGGCCTCGTGCACATCTCCGAGCTCGCCGGCCACCACGTGGAAAGTCCGCGTGAGATCGTCCATCCGGGCGATGAGATCCGGGTGCGGATCCTCGAGATCGACTCCGAGCGACGCCGGCTGTCGCTGTCGGCCAAGCGCGTCGAGGACCAGATTCTGCCTGTCTCCCGCCCCGACGATCCCGCACCGCAGCCCGCGAGCGCCGAGGTCCCGGCGGAGGCCGACAGTGCGGCGTCCGAGGTGGACGGCGAGACCGTGGCCGATGTCCCTGTGGGGGACGCCGGAGAGAGCGCGGTAGAGGACTCCTCGGAGATCGAGACTGTGGCTGAGGTTGCCACAGAGACTGAGACGCCTGCGGAGGATTCCCCTGCTGTGCAGGCGCCTACCGGTGAAGACGGGTCTGCCGCCGAGGCGCCCGCAGAGGAGACTCAGGTCGAGACCCCTGCGGACGAGCCTCCTCGTGCCGATGAGCCCTCTGCGCATGAGACCCCGGCTGTGGAGACGCCCGCGGACTCGACCGCCGCCGGTGAGGCTCAGGCTGATGAGGCGTCGGCGGTGCAGGCGCCGGAGGCATCCGAGAAGCCAGAGTCATCGCCGACATCACAGGCGCCCGAGTCGTCATCGGACGCGCCCACCGAGGGCGATAGCGTCGACGCGGAGTTGCAGCCCGCCGGCGAGCCCGCGCAGGACTGACGCGTCCCCGCGCGCGTCGGGCGAGCAAAACGAAGATGCAGGAGCGCAGTGTGCCACTCGTCGGGCTGACGGGTGGCATGGGTGCAGGCAAGTCGACTGCTTTGGCGGCGCTCGAGCGGTTGGGGGCGGCGGTGCTGTCGACCGATGCGATCGTCCACGAGCTGTACGCGGGCGAGCGCTTGCGCGATGCGGTCGTTGCACGCTGGGGCGATGAGGTCGCGCCCGGCGGTACGGTCGATCGCTCGGCGGTGGCGGAGCGAGTATTCACGCGGGCTGAGGACCGGGCTTGGCTCGAGGGCTTGCTGTGGCCGATGGTCGGTGAGCGAGTGGGGGCATGGCTGCTGGAGATCCGCGCGCGGTCTCCCTCTCCGCGCGCAGCAGTCGTGGAGGTCCCGCTGCTGTTCGAGGCGGGAATGGAGGACGCTTATGAGGCGACGATTGCAGTCCTGGCCAGCGAGCCGGTGCGGCGCGAGCGCGCGGCGAGCAGGGGACACGTGTTAGAAGACGCGCGCGCGGCGCGGCAGCTATCCCAGGATGAGAAGGCCCGACGGGCGACGTTCGCGGTGTGCAACGACAGCAGCGTGCAGGATCTGGAAGCACAGCTGTCGGGTGTGCTTGACACTCTTGGAGGATGAGCGTCGCGTATCGACGCCGACGAACGGTCGGCGCGATTGTTGTCGTCGCGCTGGTAGCAGCGCTTGCAGCGGTGCTGACTCCACGCGTCGACCACGCCGTGCACGAACTGGCGCTCCCGCTCAGCGACGCAAGCGTCATCCGCGAACAGGCCGCCGCCAAGCACCTGGATCCGGCGCTGATCGCCGCGGTGATCTACGCCGAGACAAAGTTCGATCCGCGCACCTCGCCGGCCGGCGCGGAGGGGTTGATGCAAATCGAGCCGGCGACCGCCGAATTCTTGGCTCGACTTTCGGGCGGCTACCGCTTCACTACCAGCGATCTGTCTACACCGAGCGTGAACGTGGCCTACGGAAGCTACTACTTGCGCTACTTGCTCGACCATTACGCCGGCGATGAGATGCTGGCGGTTGCTGCTTACAACGCGGGTCTGGCAAACGTCGATCGCTGGGTGGCTCGCGCTAACGCCGAAGGCAAGCGCCTGCAGGTCGGCGAAATTCCGTTCGGAGAGACGCGTGCGTACGTCAGACGGGTGCTGCAGGCGCAGCGTGAATACCGCGCGCTCTATGGGCACCAGCTCGGCCTTGGTTCGTGACGGTGGCCGCTAACGTAGGAGACTCCGTCCGATGCCCGAGTTCAAACTGGATAGCGCGTTTGCGCCGACCGCCGATCAGCCGCGCGCGATCGAATCGCTAGCTGAAGGCGTGCGCGCGGGCGAGCGGTTTCAAACCCTGTTGGGCGCTACGGGCACGGGCAAGACGATGACGATGGCGGCGACGATCGAGGCGGTGCAGCGCCCGACGCTCGTGATCGCGCACAACAAGACGCTCGCGGCGCAGCTGTGCAACGAGTTCAGGACTTTTTTCCCCGACAACGCGGTTGAGTACTTCGTGTCCTATTACGATTACTACCAGCCCGAGGCGTATGTCCCGAGCAGGGATCTGTACATCGAGAAGGACTCGGCCATCAACCAGGAGGTCGACCGCCTGCGCCATGCGGCGACAGCGGCAGTGTTCGCGCGCAGAGATGTGATCGTGGTCGCGTCGGTGTCTTGCATCTACGGGCTGGGCTCGCCGGAGGTGTACGAGATGAACATGCAGATTCTGAAGCGCGGTGAGACGATCGATCGCGACAAGCTGCTGCGCAAACTCGTGTCGATCCAGTACACGCGCAACGACACGGTGCTCTCGCGCGGGACCTTCCGAGTCAAGGGGGAGACGCTGGAGGTGTTCCCCGCGTATGCCGAGACGGCCTTCAGGGCGAGCATGTTCGGCGATGAGATCGAGCGACTGCAACACTTCGATCCGTTGACAGGCGAGCTGATCGAGGACGATCTCGAGCACGTCGCGATCTGGCCGGCGACGCACTACAACGTCCGTGAGGGCACGGTCGAAGCGGCCGTTGAAGCAATTGGCTCAGAGCTGAACGAGCGCTGTGCTCAACTGGAGGCTGACGGCAAGCCGCTGGAGTCGCACAGGTTGCGTCAGCGAACGCAGTACGACATGGAGATGCTGCGTGAGATGGGGTTCTGCTCTGGGATCGAGAACTACTCACGGATCCTCGACGGTCGCCAGCCGGGTGAGCGGCCGTACTGCCTGATCGACTACTTCCCAAAGGACTTCGTCTGCTTCATCGACGAGTCCCACCAGACAGTCCCACAGATCGGTGGCATGCACGAGGGGGATCGCTCGCGCAAGCAGACGCTCGTGGATTACGGGTTCCGACTCCCGAGCGCGCTTGACAACCGTCCGCAGACATTCGACGAGTTCCTGTCGATCACGCCGCAGCTGATGTTCGTGTCGGCCACACCCGGCGAGTACGAGCGCACGCGCGGCGGACGGGTAGTCGAGCAGATCGTCCGTCCGACGGGGATCGTGGACCCGATCGTTGAGGTGCGCGAGACCAAGAACCAGATCGACGATCTGATGAACGAGGTGCGCTCGCGAGTGGATCGGAACGAGCGAGTGCTGGTGACGACGCTGACGAAGAAAATGTCCGAGGACCTGTCGCAGTACTTGCTGGAGATGGGGTTCAAGACCAGATATCTGCACTCGGAGATCGACACGCTCGAGCGGATCCAGATCATCCGCGACTTGCGACTGGGGGAGTACGACGTGCTCGTCGGGGTGAACCTGCTGCGCGAGGGGCTGGACCTGCCAGAGGTATCGCTGGTGGCGATCCTGGATGCCGACAAGGAGGGGTTCCTGCGCGGGGAGACCTCGCTGATTCAGACGATCGGCCGGGCGGCGCGCAACGTCGAGGGGACCGTGCTGATGTACGCCGACCGGGAGACGAAGGCGATGAAAGCGGCTATCTCTGAGACCGACCGCAGGCGTGAAATCCAGCTCGCCTACAACGAGGAGCACGGGATCACTGCTGCGACGATCGTCAAGGGGATATCGGACATCGCCGAGTTCCTGCAGGCCGACTCGAAGGTCCCGCGCGGCAGCCGTCGCCGAGCCGCCGAGCGCAGGGCCAAGACCAAGGAGATGCCTCAGCACGAGCTGGAGCGGATGGTGGTCGAGCTGGAGGAGGAGATGAGCGCGGCCGCGGAGGACCTGCGCTTCGAGTACGCCGCCCAGCTGCGCGACGAGCTGCGCGACCTGCGGCGCGACCTGCGCGAGATCCACGCCAACGAAGGTGAGCTTGCCGACGAGGCCGTCCGCTAGGCTTGCAACGCAGTGGAGCTTGACAGGCAGAGCATCGAGAAGCGCGACTTTCCGATCGGCCGGCGCGGATACGACCCGGCGGCCGTGGACGCGCACCTGCGGGCGCTGGCCGGCGAGGTGGAGGATCTGCAGCGCACAGTCGCCGGGCGCGGCGCAGACTCGCTGGCGGCGACCGCGGGAACCCAGGTGCAGGCAATCGTCGCGGCCGCCGAGGTCGCGGCGGCAGAGATCGAGAGCGAGGCGCAGGCGAGCGCGGACAGCACGCGCGCGCAGGCCGCAAGTGACGCTGAGAAGACGCGTGCAGACGCGGTGGCAAAAGCCCAGGCGCACGTAGCGGCAGTGAGCAGAGCAACCGCGACATTGCTCGAGCGGGTTGAGTCGCTGGACAGTGAGACGGGTGCGCTCGTGGACAGCTTGCGCGGGGGAGCAACTCGACTGGCAGGCGACCTGACGGCCGTCGAGACGAACATGGGCGAGCTGTATGATGCGGCGTCCGGGCGGGGGTCCGATGTGGTGTCGGCGGTCTCTGAGCAAGTGGCTTTGACCGAGCCGCCGGCACGTCCGGCGGATGTTCCCTCGCCACCGGTCGCTGCTGCTGCTGCTTCTGCTTCTTCTTCTTCTTCTTCTTCTTCTCATCCTCCGTCACCAGCTGCACCACCACTACCTGCACCGTCCCCAACTCCACCTCAGCCAGCTTCGGTCCCACCTGCATCGGCATCCCCACCGAAGCCCCCGGCCCCGGAGAACGGCGATCTCGACGGTGCGCGGCTGGTCGCGCTGAACATGGCCCTGAACGGCGACTCGCGCGAGGCGACCGACAGGTATTTGGCGGAGAACTACGAGGTGGCGGACCGGGCGAAGCTGCTGGACGAGGTGTTCGCGGCTATCGAGGGCTGAGCGCACGCGCGATACGAACGTCTGTTCGCCGCAATACAATAGGCACGGATGCCAGCAAGCGATCAGATCGTCGTCTCCGGCGCAAGGGAGCACAACCTCAAGGATGTATCGCTGACGCTGCCGCGCGACGCGCTGGTGGTCATCACCGGCCTGTCCGGCTCGGGCAAGTCGAGCCTCGCGTTCGACACGATCTATGCGGAGGGTCAGCGCCGCTACGTGGAGTCGCTGTCGGCGTACGCCAGGCAGTTTCTCGGGCAGATGGACAAGCCAGACGTGGATTCGATCGAGGGACTCTCGCCCGCTATCTCGATCGACCAGAAGACGACCTCGCGCAACCCGCGCTCGACGGTCGGCACGGTGACCGAGATCTACGACTACCTGCGGTTGTTGTGGTCGCGCGTGGGCAAGCCGCACTGTCCCATCTGCGGGCGACCGATCGTGGGTCAGTCGGCCGAGCAGATCATCGACCAGGCGATGGAGCTGGGCGAGGGCACGCGGTTCATGGTGATGGCGCCGGTAGTACGTGGGCGCAAGGGCGAGTACGGCAAGCTGCTCGAGGAGCTGCGCACCGATGGGTTTCAGCGCGTGAAGATCGACGACCGGGTGCGAATGCTCGAGGAGTCGATCGTGCTCGACAAGCGCTACAAGCACGACATCTCGGTCATCGTCGATCGCCTGGTGATGCGCCACGACCTGCGCAAGCGCCTGGCGGACTCGATCGAGACAGCTGTCGGCCGAGCCGAAGGACTCGTGGAGATCGAGATCGTCGGCGCCTCCGGAGAAGACGAGAATAAGTCTGCGCAAGAGCACACTCGCTCCACCGGCGCGAAGGGCGTGCGCTCGGCCGCAACTCAAATTGTTCCGGGCGAGGTGCCACGGGCGGGAACGGTGTTCACGTTCTCTGAGCGGTTTGCCTGTCCCGAGCACGGGCCCTCGCTGGTCGAGCTGGAGCCGAGGATCTTCTCGTTCAACTCGCCTCATGGCGCATGTGAGCGCTGCACCGGGTTGGGCTCGCAGATGGAGATCGACCCAGAGCTGCTCGTGCCCGATCCGTCACTGTCGATGGGTGAGGGCGCGATCGTGCCGTGGGCGAACAGCGTGTCGAATTACTACGAGCAGGTCACCGAGGCGATCGCCGAACGCTACGACGTTGATCTCGACACGCCATGGGAAGATCTCCCTGAAGAGGATCGCAACCTGTTCCTGCACGGGACCGACGGTGAGAAGCTGCAGATCTCTTATCGCAACCGCTACGGCCGGCGTCGCTCGTATGCGACCCGCTTTGAGGGAATCGTCTCAAACCTGCAACGCCGCTATAAGGAGACCGAGTCCGAGGGCACGCGCGAGAAGATCGAGCAGTACATGTCGCTGCGCACCTGTCCGGTGTGTGACGGCGCGCGCCTGCGCGCCGAGTCCCGCGCTGTGCTCGTAGGAGGCACGCGGATCGAGGACTTCACAGCGCTCTCTGCACGCAGGGCGCTGGAGTGGCTGCAGGAGGTCGAGCTCTCAGAGACCGACCGTCATGTCGCGCGACTGATCCTGCGCGAGATCTCAGAGCGGCTGCGGTTCTTGGAGAACGTCGGGATCGGCTATCTGTCGATGGACCGAGCCGCCTCGACGTTGTCCGGAGGTGAGGCGCAGCGCATCAGACTGGCGACCCAGATCGGCTCATCGCTGGTGGGTGTGCTGTACATCCTCGACGAGCCTTCGATCGGGCTGCACCAGCGCGACAACTCCAAGCTGATCGCGACGCTCGAGCGGTTGCGCGACCTGGGCAACACCGTGATCGTGGTTGAGCACGACGAGCAGACGATGCGCGCCGCGGACCATCTCGTGGATCTGGGGCCAGGCGCCGGTGAGCATGGCGGGTGGATAGTCGCGCAAGGCACCGCTGCACAGGTGCAGCGCGTAAAGAGCTCGCTCACGGGTCAGTACCTGGCCGGGACGCTGAGCGTTCAGCCACCCGCGCGGAGACGGACGCCGAGCGGCTATGTGGAGGTCATCGGGGCCAGCCAAAACAACCTGCGCAACATCGACGTGCACGTGCCGCTGGGCGTGCTCACGTGTGTGACGGGCGTATCGGGGTCGGGTAAGTCCACGCTCGTCAACGAGGTGCTGTACAAGGCGGCTGCCAACCGCCTGAACCGCGCGCGACAGCGTCCCGGCTCACATCGCGCGATCCGCGGGCTCGATCAGCTGGACAAGATCATCGCGGTCGACCAGTCTCCGATCGGACGCACGCCGCGCTCGAACCCGGCCACCTACACGGGCCTGTTCGACGTGATTCGCGACATGTTCTCCAAGACCCAGGAGGCGCGCGCGCGGGGATACAAGCCGGGACGGTTCAGCTTCAACGTCAAGGGCGGACGCTGCGAGGTCTGTCGCGGCGACGGACAGATCAAGATCGAGATGCACTTCCTGCCCGACGTGTACGTGCCGTGCGAGCAGTGTCACGGCAAGCGTTACAACCGCGAGACGCTCGAAGTGCGGTTCAAGGGCAAGAGCATCGCCGACGTGCTCGACATGCCCGTCGAGGAGGCGCTGACCTTCTTCGAGCACATCCCGAAGGTCCGCCGCCGCCTGGAGACGCTGCACGCGGTCGGTCTCGGCTACGTCCGCCTAGGCCAACCCGCGACGACGCTCTCCGGTGGTGAGGCGCAGCGGGTGAAGCTCGCGACAGAGCTTTCGAAGGTCGCGACCGGGCGCACCCTGTACATCCTTGACGAGCCCACAACCGGACTGCATTTCGCTGATGTGCAGCGCCTGCTGGAGGTGCTCGCACGATTGGTGCAGGCAGGCAACAGCGTGGTCGTGATCGAGCACAACCTCGACGTGATCAAGTGTGCTGACAGGCTGATCGACATGGGACCGGAGGGCGGCGAGGAGGGAGGCATGGTGATCGCCGCCGGCACTCCCGAGGAGGTGGCGGCTGAGCCGGCGTCATACACCGGGCGTTTTCTCGCCGAGATGCTCGTTCCCGCCGCCAAACGCACGGGCGCCAAAACCGGGTCCGGGAGGGGCGCTCAGCGCAAACGGCGGGCCAAGGTCGCCGCTTGAGCTCCGGGGAAAAGCAGATCGCTCCCCAGGGCAGGCCCGCTGCGGATACTTGCTCTGGCTCTCGCGACTCTCATCTCGCCCAAGCGAGCCGGCGGGCGAGTGGGCTCGCCAGGCAGTCGCGTCTGTGGGCGCAGAAGTGGCGTTGGTATGAGCGTAACTCGCTGCCTTGGAATCGCGCGCGCATCCACTGGGAGGCGATGCGTCGCGAAGCGTTCGTACGCTGGCCGGTCCACGGCAACGTGCTCGAAGCGCTGCACGAGGGTCGACTGGAAATCGGGGCGGGAGCACTGCTGGAGCCAGGCGTATGGATCACCGCTCCAGGGAGCGCAAGGGTGCGGATCGGTGCGGGCACGTTCCTGAACCTCGGCGTGATGGTCGCCTCAGAGCAGTTGGTGGAGATCGGCGAGCACTGCATGCTCGCGAATGGCTGCTTCGTGACCGACTCGGGCCACCGCTATGACGATCCCGAGCAGCCGGTGCCGTGGCAGGGGTTCACTGCTAAGGGACCGACACGGATCGGCGACAACTGTTGGCTGGGTGCGAACGTGGTCGTGACCGGCGGTGTGAGCATCGGAGAGCGCTGCGTGATCGGTGCAAACAGTGTGGTAACCAGTGACATCGAGCCGTTCTCGGTTGCGGCGGGTGTTCCCGCGCGCATACTGAAGCGAGTTGAATACGGACCTCGCAACGGGAGTCAAACGACAAGTAAGGCCCCGTGAAGCTGTGCTCTCCGGCACCGATGCCGGGTGCCTGGCCGCGTTGCAGGCACCTGGCCCTGCCTCAGTTAAGCCGCGCGTGCAGCTCCGCCAGCTCCGACGGCTCGATCGAGTAGGTGTGCTCGGGCCCCGGATAGCGTCGTGAGCGCACGTCCTCGGCGTAGGCTGCCACGCCAGCGTTCATCTCTTCCTGAAGGTTGGCGTAGCGCTTGACAAAGCGCGCCCCGAGGCCGTCACGGATACCGAGCAGGTCATGAAAGACGAGCACCTGCCCGTCGGTGGCATCGCCGGCGCCGATGCCGATCACCGGTATCTCGATCGCGGGCATCAACTCTTCGGTGACGGCGCTGGGAATCGCCTCGAACACGAGCGCGAAGCAGCCTGCCTCCTGCAGGGCGAGTGACTCGGCAGCGATCTGTGCCGCGGTGGCAGCAGTACGGC
The DNA here is from genome assembly GCA_963705245.1 of uncultured Solirubrobacterales bacterium. GTDB lineage: Bacteria > Actinomycetota > Thermoleophilia > Solirubrobacterales > Solirubrobacteraceae > Palsa-744. Next base: position 2,139,549 of record OY970062.1, read on the forward strand.
CCTGCGCCTTCCAGCCGCCGAGAGCGGTAGCGGTCTGGGGGGTGAGGCCGACGTGGCCCATCACGGGAATGCCAGCGGCGACGATCGCACGCGCACGACTGACCGATGAGGATCCGCCGCCCTCGAGCTTGACTGCCTCACAGCCTGCCTCCTTGACCATGCGCATCGCGTTGGTGATCGCCTGCTCGTCTGAGATCTCATATGAGCCAAACGGCATATCTCCAATCAGCAGCGGGGTCTGTAGGCCGCGGCGGGCAGCACGGGCGAGCACGAGCATGTCGCCAAGCTCCACGGGTGTTGTCGAGGTGTACCCGAGGACGGTCGTCGCGGCCGAGTCCCCCACCAGGACGAGGTCGACGCCTGCCGCCTCAGCGGCGCGAGCGCTCGGGTAGTCATAAGCGGTGACCATCACGATTGGTTCACGCAGGCGCTTCTTCTCCACGAGCAGCGGCAGGGTCATCGGCAGGCGCCCGGGGTCGGATGGGGATTGGGGGTAGACGGCCCGGAGGGCGGGATTGGTGTGGCTGGACATGTGTTAGTCCTCTCTGGCGCGGTTGACGCCCTACGCGAGCAGGGTCGCCACCTCGTCGTCGATTGTGATGATGCGGTTGGTTTGCGCCTGCACGTGAACCACGCGAGGCTCGTAGTGCTCCAACTCGGCTTGGTCGTACTGGCCGTAGGAGATGACGATGATTGTGTCCCCTCGGTGCACCAGGCGCGCGGCGGCTCCGTTGACCTTGATCGCTCCAGATCCGCGCTCCCCGGGAATCGTGTAGGTCTCAAAGCGCGCGCCGTTGTCGACGTCAACGACGTGAACCTGCTCGTGCTCGAGGATGTCGGCGGCTTCCAGCAGGTCCGGGTCGATCGTGATCGACCCGACATAATGAAGGTCACAATCGGTGACGGTTGCCCGATGGATCTTGGACTTGAGCATCACGCGCTGCATGTGGTCGGCTCTCCCAGGGATAGATGGCTGGCGGATGGTGTGGATTGACTGCTGCTCATCTCGGCGATGCCGGCTGTGCTCGTCGCGCTCACAGCAGCGGGTGCAAGCAGGAAGTTGTCGATCAAGCGGATCTCACCAACGCGAGCCGCCAGCACGAGCAGCGCGGGACGGTGCAGCGAATCGAGCGCCTCGAACGTGTCAGGGTCCACGATTGCCAGATACTCGGCCTCGACGCCGAACTGGGCCATCGCGTTGGTGGCGGCCTCCAACAGCGCATCGGTGGAACGCTCACCCGTGCCGGCCAGCTCGGACGCCGCGCGCAGCGCAGCGGGCAGCGCGAGCGCGCGCTCGCGCTGGTCTGGGTCAAGCAACGCATTGCGACTGGACATCGCCAAGCCATCGGACTCACGCACCGTCGGGCAGGCTTCGACACAGACCGGCAGATTGAGGTCTGTCACCAGTCGGCGGATGACCACGACCTGCTGAGCGTCCTTCTGACCGAAATAGGCGATATCGGGCTGAACCATGCACAGCAGCTTGGTCACGACCGTGCTCACGCCCTGAAAGTGAGCCGCACCACGGGTCTCGCCCTCCAGCCTATCGGTCACGCCCAGCACCTCGACGGCGGTAGCGAACCCGGACGGATAGACCTCCTCGACCGACGGCGCGAACAGCACGTCAGCGCCGGCGGCGGCAGCGAGAACGGCGTCTTGGCTCTCCTGGCGGGGATAACACTCCAAGTCTGAGCGCTCGTTGAACTGCGAAGGGTTGACGAACAATGAGACAACCACCACGTCACAACAGGCTCGGGCATGCCGGATGAGCGACAGGTGACCCTCGTGCAGAGCTCCCATTGTCGGAACGAACCCGAGCGTATGCTCAGCACGGCGCGCCGGTGCGAGTGCGGCTCGCAGCTCAGCGACTGCACGCACGGTCCTCATGCGCTGGGCGAGGGTCGGTTGATGGGGCTCATCGGTCTCGGTCCAGTTCCCTGCGGATACCGGCACGACTCAAGATTTCAGTCAAGCACTGCATAGGTCCACTTCGAGCGGGCTCGATAATGGCCTGACCAAATGATACACCCGCTGCGGGCGCCGACGTGGTGAATCTCGCTCGTGTGAGCAGAATCACAGATCGTGGTCCAGCCTCACAGATCGGGGTCCAGAATCACAGATCGGGGCCCGGGGCTCACAGATCGGTATCCGGGCTCACAGATCGCGGTCCAAATCCCTCACCAAGCGTCGACATATGGGCGCTTCTTGCCCGAGCGCTGCCACCACTGCCGATCGGTCTCACTGAACAGGGTCGCGATCCAGCGTCGTGAGTCGAGTGGGTCGATGACATCGTCGATCTCGCCATAGGCGGCCATGTTCAGCCCTCGCCCGTGCTCGTAGGCGGCGGCGACCGTCGCCTGAAAGACGCGCTCGCGCTCCTCCGGATCCTCGATTGCCTCAAGCTCTCGTCTCATGCCCAGGCGCACTGCTCCCTCGAGGCCCATGCCGCCGAACTCCGATGTCGGCCAGGCGACCGTGAACAGCGGAGTCTTGAAGCCGCCGCCGGCCATCGCTTGCGCTCCGAGCCCATAGCCCTTGCGCAGCACGATCGTCCCGGATGGCACGGTCAAGTTCGCCCCGATCACGAACATCCGTGCGAAGTGGCGGACCGTCGCCGTCCGCTCGGCCGCGGGACCGACCATGAAGCCGGGGGTGTCGCAGAGGAAAAGCAGGGGCAGCTCGAAGGCGTCGCAGAGTTGCATGAAGCGTGCCGCCTTGTCAGCGCCGGCGGCATCGATCGCCCCGCCCAGGTGGGGTGGATTGTTGGCAACTACTCCGAGCGAGCGGCCATCGACGCGGGCGAGGGCGGTGACGATGCCCGCCCCGAAACCGCGGCGCAGCTCCAACACGGAGTCCTCGTCGAAGAGGGTGTCGAGCACCAGACGCACGTCGTAGATCTGCCGGCGTCGCTCGGGGACGATGTCGCGCAGTCGCCTCTGGTCGGGTACGCGCACTGCGTCTGGCGGATCGCCGAAGTAGGACAGATAGCGCCTGGCGCTCGCAACCGCGGCGCGATCGTCTGCGACGCGCAGGTCGACCACCCCGTTTGCGTGCTGCATCTCGATTGGGCCCACCTCGGCGGGCTCGTACACGCCCAGGCCGCCGCCCTCGATCATCGCCGGGCCGCCCATGCCGATGCTTGCGTCCTCGGTTGCGATCACCACGTCGCAGCACCCGAGCAAGGCCGCGTTCCCGGCGAAACAGTTGCCCGAGGCGATCCCCACCAGCGGTACCAGGCCGCTCAGCTGCGCGAACAGGTTGAAAGCGCGGCAGTCCAAGCCGGCGACGATCGGCATGTCGACATCGCCTGGTCGTCCACCGCCGCCCTCGGCGAACAGGACCACCGGCAATTTGCGTCGCTGCGCCAGCTCGAACAGACGGTCCTTCTTGGCGTGGTTGCGCATGCCCTGAGTGCCGGCAAGAACCATGTAGTCGTAGGACATCACCACGCATCGCCGTCCCTCGATCTCACCGATTCCTCCGACGAGGCCGTCGGCGGGCGTGCGGGCGATCAGCTCCTCGCGCGAACGCCGGCGCTCCTGGGCGGCGAACAACAGCGGTCCGTACTCGACGAAGCTGCCGGGGTCCAGCAATTCGTCGAGGTTCTCGCGAGCGGTGCGCCGCCCGCGAGCGTGGCGCTTGGCGACAGTCTCGACCCGAGCGGCGTCCAGGCCGATCTCGTGACGCTCCTGCACCGCCTGGAGACTCGTGTGCTCGCCATCGCTCGTCTGGGCATCTGGTTCAGAGGGTGACGCCATTGCGAGATCATCGCTCATAGCATGCAGGCGGTGTCAGCCCGACAGAGCGAACCCTCCGCATCAGAGCGACGCGAGGCTCTGAAGGAAGTATTTGCGCAGGCACGCGGCTGCACCCGCTGCGCTGAGCTGGCCGCGACACGTAAGACAGTGGTGTTCGGGGCCGGTAACGCCGACGCCGAGTTGATGTTCGTGGGGGAGGCTCCAGGCGCGAGTGAGGACGAGCAGGGCGTGCCGTTCGTTGGTCGTGCAGGCAAGCTGCTCGAGAAGCTGTTGGTGGAGATCGGGATGGCGCGCTCGGAGGTGTTCATCGCGAACACCCTCAAGTGCAGACCTCCCGGAAACCGCGATCCATTACCGATCGAGATCGAGAATTGTCAGGATTATCTGCTGCGCCAAGTCGAGCTGATCCAGCCGACGGTGATCTGCACGCTCGGCAATTTTTCCACCAAGCTCCTGCGCGGCGATCCCACGGGGATCACGCGCCTGCATGGACAGCCCGAGGTGATAGTGCTGGGCAGGCGTGCCGTGCGGCTCTATCCGATCTTCCATCCGGCCGCTGCTCTGTATACGCCGCGAATGCTCGAGACGCTGCGCGAGGACTTCGCCCGGTTGCCGGAGCTGCTCGCACAGGGGGCTCCTGCGCAGCCCGAGCAGTCGCAACTGACGGAGATGGAGGACGCGGTGATCGACATCCCACAGGCGGAGGCTGACCAAAGCGCGCCTGATCTGGGCAAAGCGGGCACCCCTGGTCCCGCCGAGCCGGATCAGCTGGGTCTGTTCTAGGCGGAGTTGCTGTCAGCTGGGTCTGTTCTAGGCGCGACTTGCTGTCAGCTGGGTCTGTTCTAGGCGCGACTTGCTTTGCACGGGCGAAGCTCGCTGAGGGCAGGGGATTTGAGCGGAGTGTCGAAAATTTTGTCCAGGCCCCTAAAGCTGACGGCGATGCGTGCCGATAACGGGTCTGTCTCCATCCTCCCTAGCAGTGACGACTGGCCCGCGTTTCCCTCTCCCGCGGGCCAGTCGCTTTAAGGAGCTTTGCTCGAGTCTGTTCCATGGATCGGTGGCTCGTATGCGCTGCCCGCTGGTCGCCGGTAGTCGCCTGGACCTCCGTGGACCTCTAGAGTCTCGTCGTGGCCGCGCGCATTGTCGAGACCGCAGATCCGCAAGAGACAGAGGCTCTCGGCGCCGAGCTGGCTGTGGGATTGAGGCCGGGTGACGTGGTGCTGGTAATGGGCGAGTTGGGCTCGGGCAAGACGACGCTCATCCGCGGCGCGGCGCGTGCTCTCGGTGTCTCGGGCCCCGTTACGAGTCCGACGTTCAGCATCGGGCACCGTTATCCCGGCGCAGGCGTGACCATGTCGCATCTCGATCTCTACCGCCTGAACAGCATGGAGGGAGAGGATCCAGAGCTGCTGGCCGACTATCTTGGCGCAGGGCGGATCGCGTTTGTGGAGTGGCCGGAGGTGGCCGGCTCAGAGCTGCTGGACGCTCGTCTAGGCGTGACGCTCGTCCATGCCGGTGCGGATCGCAGGCGCATCGAGGTGGTGGAGCTGAGAGCCTCTCCGTCTTCTGCGTCCCGATCGGCAGGAGCGCCGCGATGATCGTGCTTGGCTTTGACACAGCGACGCCGGCGAGCGCGATCGGATTGCGACTCTCCGATGCGAGCACCGTGCAGGCCCGCGACGATCCCGCTCCCGGGGAGCGCCCGGGACATGCGACGCGTCTGCTGCCGCTTGCCGCGAAGCTGCTCTCGCAGGCCGGACTGGCCTGGGGCGATCTGGAGCGAATCGCCGTTGGTATCGGTCCCGGAACATTCACGGGCCTGCGTATCGGCGTGGCAAGTGCTCGCGGTCTGGCGCAGTCGCTGGGAATCGAGCTCGTCGGCGTGTCCAGCCTGCGAGCGCTCGCTCAGGTCGCGGTGGGACGGGTCGATGGGGATCAGGGGGTGCTCACGGCGATCGACGCCCGCAGGGGTGAGATCTTTGCAGCCGCTTACATCCCCGCCGACGGGGCGGCGATAGATTGCGAGCGGAGCAGCCCGCGAGAGCTGGTTGCGCCTCGGGCGCTCGCGCCCGATGATCTCTGTCACATCCTGGAGCAAGCAATGACGGGCGAGTCTGTGACGCGTTGGATTGCGGTGGGAAATGGAGCGACGCTGTATCGCGAGAAGTTCGAAGGGCTCGGAGTTCAGCTGCCGCCGGATGACTCGCAGTTGCACATGCTGAGCGGCGGGGCTATCTGCGAGATCGCGGCGAGTTCTGTCACGGGGACGATCGACGTCGTCTTGCCGAACTACTGCCGTCGTCCCGATGCGGAGATCTCGCTGGAACGCGCTCGCATGCCACAGGGAGTGAAAGGATGAGCTCACGATGGGTCGCCGAGCCCGGAGTCGAGGATGTGCGCGAGATCGAGATCAGGCGGCTGGTCTATCCCGACCTGCCACAGGTGATCGCGATCGAGCGCCGCGTGTTCCCGACGCCGTGGTCGCTTGCGATGTTTGTGCTGGAGTTGTCCAAGCAGTCCGGTATCTGCCTTGCCGCGATGCTCCCCGCCGGTCGCGGACGGCAGCTGATCGGGTACCTGATCTGCTCTCGCTATGAGACCGTCTGGCACGTGATGAATATCGCGGTGGATATCGAGAGCCAGCACATGGGCGTGGCCTCGGCACTGCTCGCCGAGCTGTACGAGCGAGTCGATGATGAGACGGCCCGTTACACGTTGGAGGTGCGCCGCTCCAATCAGCTCGCGATCCGCCTGTACGAGCGCGAGGGCTTCCGCGCGGCAGGGGTGCGCCGCCGCTACTACCAGGACAACGGAGAGGATGCGCTTGTGATGTGGCGGACCCCGGCGACCCTCGCGGGGCATCTGGACGATGTGCCCAATCCAGGTCCTGTATGACCCAGGGCAGGTTCGGTCACGGGCCCATGGATGAGAGCAGTGCTTCCCAAGGGGGTTGGTCGGATATCGGCCCAGGCAACATATTGGCGCTGGAGACGAGCTGCGACGATACGTGCGCCGCGGTCCTCGATGCCCGGGGAAGAGCGCGCTCGAACGTGGTCTCATCCCAAGGAGTCCATGACCGCTTCGGTGGGGTCGTGCCGGAGGTCGCCTCCCGTCACCATCTGGAGCTCGTGAACCTGGTGGTCGAGCAAGCTCTGAGCGAAGCGGGACTGGGCTCGCTGGGGGAGATCGGTCTGGTCGCGGCCACACAGGGCCCGGGCCTGGTGGGGGCGCTGCTGGTGGGTTTCTCAATGGCCAAGGCGCTGGCCGCCGCACGCGAGTTGCCGTTTGCGCCCGTCGATCACCTGCAGGGTCACGTGGCCGCCAACTTCATCGTTCCGTCGTGGGACGGCGATAGCTCGAGACACGACGATGAGGCCTTCGAGCCGCCATTCGTGTGCCTGATTGCCAGTGGCGGGCACACGCTGCTGACACACGTGGTTGAGCACGAGGGCTTTCGAGTGCTCGGCCGCACGCTCGATGACGCGGCGGGGGAGGCGTTCGACAAGGGGGCGAGGATGCTCGGTCTGGGCTATCCGGGGGGCGCCGCACTCGAGCAGCTGGCCAATGGGGGCGATCCGCATGCATTCGTGTTTCCCGGCTCGCGCGCTGACCGCGCACGCGGCGGCAAGGGAACGGGCAGGCAGATGTTCGAGCGGAGTCTGGACTTCTCGTTTGCCGGGTTGAAGACGGCGTTGCTCTACCGCCTGCGCGAGCTGTCCCCGTCTGAGATCGAGGTTCGAGCAGCCGATCTCGCAGCCTCTTATCAAGCGGCGATCGTCGACAGCCTGATCGAGCGCGCTGAACGGGGCCTGCAAGAGACTGGACTGGATCGCCTCGCGGTCGGAGGCGGAGTGGCTGCGAACGGCGAGCTGCGCCGGCGGTTGAGCAAGCTCGGAGCGACGGTGCACGTCCCGGCGCGAGTGTTCTGCACTGACAACGCGGCGATGATCGCAGCTGCCGCGCGCTTCACCGAACCGCTGCCCTATCCAGCCTACCTGGGGCTCGATGCGTATGCGACTGGGGAGCGTCCGGCGAGCGGGGAGCGCCTGGCGACTGGGGAGCGTCCGGCGAGCGGGGAGCGCCTGGCGACTGGGGAGCGTCCGGCAACCGGGGGACGTCTGGCGACTGGGGAGCGTCCGGCGAGCGGGGAGCGTCTACGGTGATGTCTGGGCCCAGCGTGATAACGGTCTATTCCAAACCCGACTGTCATCTTTGCGCCGACGCGCTGGTCGTGCTGCGTGAGTTGCAGGCCGAGCTTGTCTTTGAGGTCTGCGAGCGGGACATCACCGGCGATGAGGCGTTGCATCGCTCTTACTTCGAGCGGATTCCCGTCTTTATGCTCGACGGTGACGAGCTGTGCGAGTACTTCGTCGATGAGCAGATCCTGCGTGAACGTCTAGAGTCACGACGATGACCTATCGCGAGCCTACGACGGTTCCCGACGGCGCCGAGCACAACGGCGTCGTCTCCAGCGAGCAACGGCTCTCCCTCGGCGTGGCGGCTCGGCTCTCGCGCTATCTGCAGGTGCTCACACAGGCCAAGAAGATGGGCAAGGAGACGATTTCCTCGCAGGAGCTATCGGACTACACGCACGTCAACTCCACGCAGATCCGTCGCGACCTGTCCGGTTTCGGGAAGTTCGGCAAGCGTGGGGTGGGCTACAACGTCGAGGCGCTCGTCTCGCAGATCCGCAAGATTCTGCGCACGGCGGGCCAGCACAACATCGCGCTGCTCGGCGCTGGGCACCTGGGCAAGGCAATCGCCTCTTCGGACATCTTTGCCGACCACGGCTTCCGGGTCGTGGCGATCTTCGACGTGGACGCGGAGAAGGTGGGCAGCACGGTCGGCAACCAGGTCGTGCGCCACACCGGGGAGTTGCGCCAGATGGTGGAGGACGAGGACATCGTCGTCGGTGTCTTGGCGGTGCCGACAGGCGCCGCCCAGGGACTCGCAGACGAGCTTGTCGATGCGGGCGTGAAGATCATCTTCAACTACTCCGAGTCGCTGCTGGCCGTACCCCCGGAGGTAACCGTCCACACCTCCAGCCCAGCCGTCGATCTGCTCTACGCGCTGTACTTCTATCTGACCTGAGGCCCTGGGCTGCCTCGCGCGCGTCACACTGGACACCTGGAACGCTCCGATCCCAAACCCGTACGCAGGCAGACCGCCACGCCATATGACCAGCCTGGACCTAGATCGAGCGGCCGAGACGTTTGCGCAGGCGACCGACTGGACCGTCGGCGTGGAGGAGGAGTTCTCCATCCTGCACCCACAGACGCTCGAACTGCTGCCGCGCTTTGAGGCTTTGCGGTCTGCCGCGGAGGGTGACCGGCTGCTGCACGAGCACATCACGGGCGAGCTGATCTCATCGGAGATCGAGATCATCTCCGGCGTCGGGGAGGATCTGCACGACGCGCTCGCTCGCCAGCGCGAGCGCCGTAAGCGCCTGTTCGGGCTTGCCGAGGCGCAGGGCGTGACGCTCGGGGCGACCGGAACTCATCCCTGGGCGGACTACCGCGAGCAGCCGATCATCGACACTGAGCATTATCACCGCGTCGAGGAAGGGCTGCAGTATGTGGCGTGGCGCAACAATACGTTCAGCCTGCATGTGCACCTGGGAGTACGCGGCCTCGACCGCGCAGTGCGCACGTGCGATCGCTTGCGGCCGGTTTTGCCACTGCTGTTGGCGATCTCAGCCAACTCACCGTACCTGGACGGTCGCGACACGGGATTGCACTCGGCGCGGACGCAGAGCTTCACCAAGAGCTTTCCGCGCTGTGGCGTGCCCGACACGTTCGGCGGTTGGCCTGTATATCGCGAGTACATCGAATTCCTCAAGCGGACGGGCTCGATCGTCGAGTTCACTCAGGTCTGGTGGTCGGTCAGGCCACACTTCAACTTCGGGACCGTGGAGGTGCGCATCTGCGATGCGCAGGCGACTGCGCAGGAGTCCGACGCGCTCACAGCACTGATGGTCGCGTGCATCGCGCAGGCGACCCGTGACGTGGATGAGGGCGTTCCCCTTGCAGACCTTCCTCCACGTCTGATCGAGGAGAACATGTGGCGGGCGATCCGCTTCGGGCTCGATGGACGGCTGATCGATCTGGAGCGCGGCGAGGAGTATCCAGCGCGCGAAGCGATCGAACGGCTGACTGCCTGGACGGCGCCGGTTCGCGCCGAGCTGGGCATCGAGATTGCCTTCCCGGCGCGCAACGGCGCACAACGCCAGCGACGGATGATCGAGGCGGGCGCCGGCCCGGAGGACGTGTTCGCGGCATCGGTGGCAGAGACACGACAGACCTATTCACAGGAGGTGACGGTGTGAGCACAGATCCCGTTGGAGCAACGAACGAGCAGACCGGTGAGCTGCGCGAGGAGGACCGCTCGGAGATGGACCAGCGCGCCGCCTACGAAGCGGAGATGAGCCGTATCTCGAGCGCCGACATGATCCTGCAGGCGGCTGTGTCGCTGCTGAATATCGGGGGATACCGGTTGGGTCTGTCCGCCGGCCAGGGTCAGCCGACGAGCGGCGCGCGCGATCTGGAGCAAGTGCGTGACGCGATCGACGGTGCGCGCGCGCTGCTGCCAATCCTCGAGCGCAGGCAGCCCAATGAGATGCGCCCGCTGCGCGACGCGCTATCCCAGCTGCAGATGGCTTATGCACGGGAGGCGGGAGCGAGTGCCCCCGCGGATCCGGCCTCAGGACAGGCTCATCCCGGGCCGGAGCAAGATACGGCCGCGGCGAGCGCCAAGCCGAACGCGCCCGCGGGGACTGGCGAGCCGAGTGGGCCTGCGGGGGCTGGCGAGCCGAACGCGCCCGCGGGGGCTGGCGAGCCGAGTGCGCCCACTCCGAACACGCCCGCGAGCGCCGAGCCGAGTGGGCCCGCGGGGGCTGGCGAGCCGAGTGGGCCGGGGCCGGCGGAGTCCAGTGGCAGGTTGTGGGTGCCGGGGCGCTGAACAGCCGTCTGTTCTGGCACAAACCCTTCCGCTTGCGGGCACGATAGACTGCGCGCGCGTTTACGCCCGAGGAGCGCTCGTCATGTGATGAGTGTCGGCTTGGGTGAGAAATGTGCGCGCGATCCTCGCGCGGCACGCCAATCAGACCGCGGAGGATTTTCTGTTGAGCAGCTTTCTGACGAACCATGGGGTCGTCGTCGCCCTCGTTTGCGCCGCCTGCGCCGTTATCTACGGCCTGGTGACCACGCGATCCCTGCTCGCGCTCTCGCCGGGCAATGAGAAGATGCAGAGCATCTCGCTGGCCGTCCAGCAGGGCGCCCGTGCCTACCTGAACCGCCAGTACACGACGATCGCCATCGTCGGCGTGGTGTTGTTCGTCGCGCTGATCTTCATCCAGAACATCGCCGTCGCGTGCGGGTTCGCGATCGGGGGCCTGCTTTCGGGCTCGACCGGTTACATCGGCATGAATGTCTCGGTGCGTTCCAACGCTCGTGTTGCAGAGGCTGCCCGCGGCGGCGTGTCTCCCGCGCTGCAGGTCGCATTCCGCGGTGGCGCGATCACCGGTCTGCTCGTCGTCGGACTCGCCCTGATCGGCGTCGCCGGCTACTACGGAGCGCTCACCTCGTTCTTCAACGACAGCCCCAAGATGGCGGTCGATGCGCTGATCGGCCTCGGCTTCGGTGGCTCGCTGATCTCCGTCTTCGCGAGGCTCGGCGGCGGTATTTTCACGAAGGCGGCGGACGTCGGCGCTGATCTCGTCGGCAAGGTGGAGGCGGGGATCCCCGAGGACGATCCGCGCAATCCGGCGACGATCGCTGACAACGTCGGCGATAATGTCGGCGATTGCGCCGGCATGGCAGCCGACCTGTTCGAGACCTACGCGGTCACCGCGATCGCCGTGATGCTGCTCGGCGTGCTCACATTCCACGAGTCCACGCGCGTCGTGCTCTATCCGCTGGTGATCGGCGGGGTCGCGATCATCGCCTCGATCATCGGCACGTTCGCGGTGCGCTCGAAATCCGGGAACGTCGAGCGTGCGCTGCTGCAAGGGCTGATCGTGTCCGGGTTGATCGCGGCGGCGGCGTTTGCGCCGATCACCTACTGGCTGATGCGTGATCTCACGTTCAGGGTCGTTGGCAATCTCGTGAACACGCCCAGCTGGACACACCTGTACTTGTGCTCGCTGATCGGGATTGCCGTCACAGCGCTCCTGTTCGGACTGACCGAATATTACACTTCGACACGCTTCTCGCCGGTCAAGAAGACGGCCAAAGCATCGATCACGGGCCACGCGACGAACATCATCCAGGGCTTTTCCTCGGGACTGCAGGCCACGGCGCTCCCGGCGATCGTGATCGTGCTTGGCATCCTCGGCTCATGGAAGCTCGCGGGGGGCGGCGTCACCGGTATCTACGGCATTGGCGTCGCGGCGGTCGGCCTGCTCTCCCTGACCGGTCTGATCGTCGCGCTCGACGCATTCGGCCCGATTACCGACAACGCGGGCGGTATCGCTGAGATGGCGGACCTTCCCGAGGAGGTGCGCAAGGTCACCGATCGACTCGATGCGGTCGGCAACACCACCAAGGCCGTGACAAAGGGCTACGCGATCGGCTCGGCTGTGCTCGCCGCGATCGTGCTGTTCGCCGGGTTCGAGAAAGAACTCGAGTTCAAGGCGGGGCACCTGATCTCGTTCGGCATCAACGAACCCCCGGTGCTGATCGGGCTGCTGCTCGGAGGTCTGATGGTGTGCCTGTTCGCCTCGCTCTCAATCGAGGCCGTGGGGCGCGCTGGTGGCGCGGTAGTCGAGGAGGTGCGCCGGCAGTTTCGCGAGCACCCAGGGATCATGGACTACTCCGAAGAGCCCGACTATGCGGCCTGCGTGGACATCGTGACCAAGACCGCTCAGCGCGAGATGATCCTGCCCTCGCTGCTGCCGATCTTGCTGACGCTGATCGTCGGGTTGATCGACGAGCAGGCGCTCGGGGGCCTGCTGATCGGCGTGATCGTCGTCGGGTACTTCTTCGCTGTGATGATGACCGCGGGCGGTGGAGCGTGGGACAATGCCAAGAAGCTGATCGAGGATGGCGCGTTCGGCGGCAAGGGCTCAGAAGCCCACGCTGCTTCGGTGACGGGGGATACGGTCGGCGATCCGTTCAAGGACACCGCCGGGCCGGCGATCAACCCGATGATCAAGGTCGCGAACATCGTGGCGATTCTGATCATTCCGCTCATAACCTGAGTGTCCGGCCGCAAAGGCCGGGCCGCATGCCTGACAGAAAGCTGATGGGGTGAGCCGTCCCGCATGCGGGACGGCTGGCAGGGCCGCATGCGGCCCTGCCTCGGAGGCGCACATGTGCGCCTCCGTCAGACGGCGCATGCGCCGTCTGAACGGCCGCCGCATGCGGCGGTCGGCCGAACGCGCATGCGCGTTCGGCATCTGCCCTCCACCACACGTCCGCTCGCGCCCATCGCACGAATAAGCTCCAGATGAGATGAACGGCAGACAGGCGCATCGCGCGGGCACCTTCGTGCTCTCCCTGCTGATGGGCGCCATTGGCGTGGCGCTGGTCGTGCAGGCCGTGAGCGGGCATGGGAGCATCGTCTCGCCACGCTTGCTGCTGGGCGTGCTGTTCATCGCTGCGGGTGGGGGACGGCTGTATGTCGAGAAACGCAGGGGTCGGGAAGCGTGAGCGCCTCGCCGGAGGATCCTCGGAAGGCCGGAGCGGACGCTGAGGATTTGGGCCTGGAGCACGCCGTTGCCGAGGTCGAGCAGAGCGTGGATGAGGTCGAGCGCGCGACCGCCGAGCTGGCCGCTCGTTCGCGCGTGATCGTCAAACGGAGCATCGGCTCGCCACGGCTGTTCGCGATCGTCTACACCTCGCTGGCCAGCGCGATCTACTTCTCGCTCGGTGTGATCGCCGGTCACGCGCTGGGTCTGACCCCGGTCGTATTTCTGCTGGCGGCGCTGTTTTTTGGGCTCGCCGCGCTCACATACGTCGAGGGCGCCTCCCTGCACCAGGATCGCGGCGGATCGACGGTGTTCGCACGGTACGCGTTCAACGAGCTCGTCAGCTTCATCGCCGGCTGGGCGGTGCTCCTGGACTACATCATCCTGATCGCCGTCACCACCTACTCGGCGACCCAGTATCTGCGCGTGTTCTGGCACCCGCTGGGCAACCGCACCGAGGCGCTGCTGCTTTCGCTGGCGTTCATCGCATTCGTTGTGCTCGCCAACATCCGTGGCTTCGGCGGCCGTCGCGCGCGGCGGATCGGGACGCTCGTGGTCGGCGATCTGGCGGTGCAGCTGCTGATCGTCGTGCTCGGCCTTGTGCTGTTCTTCGATCCACACACGCTGCTCGCGCCGATCCACCTGGGCAGCGCGCCGACGTGGTCGAGCTTTGTGTTCGCGCTGACGATCGCCACGATCGCGTTCACGAGCCTGGAGTCCGCAGCGGGGCTGGCGGGCGAGGTGAAGATCAGTCGTGCCGGCCTGCGCCGGATGGTCGGCAGCGGCACGGCCACGGTCGTGCTCGGGTATGTGGGGATCGCGGTGGTGGCGGTCACGGCGCTGCCCGTGCACAACGGTCACACCGAACTGGCGAGTCGCTACCTGAACGATCCGGTGATCGGGATCGTCACCCAGATGCACCCGCACTGGCTCGCACAGAGCCTGACATATGTCGTCGGGGCGCTGGCCACGCTGACGCTGATCGCGGCCGCCAACTCGGCGATGCTCGGGCTCTCGCGGCTGGCCTACTCGCTGTCGACCAACCGTCAGATTCCCAGTGGGCTCGGGCGGCTGCACCCGCAGCGCTCGACCCCATACGTGCTGATCATTCTCGCGGGCGTGATCGCGGCGGGACTGGCCGCCTCGGAGAACCTTGACTTCCTCGTCGGGCTGTATGCGTTCGGGGCGATGCTCGCGTTCACGATCGCGCACCTGTCGATCTGCAAGCTGCGCTACTCAGAGCCCGAACGTGACCGCCCCTACAAGGTGCCGCTGTCGATCCGGATCAAAGGCGGCGAGCTGCCCCTGCCAGCTGCGTTTGGAGCGCTCGTATCCGGGGTGGGATGGCTGACGGTGATGGTGATTCACGAACCCGCGCGCTATGTGGGCCTGGGGTGGATGGCCGTGGGGATCGCCCTGTATGTGGTGTATCGCCGCGCCGATGAGACCTCGCTGCTGCGACGGGTCACCGTCTCGCCGCAGGCGCTGCGCTCCGAGCCGACCCCCGAGCGCGACTATGGCTCGATTCTCGTGCCGCTGCTCGGCACCGGCCTGGACGAGGACATCGTGCAGACCGCAGCGCTGCTGGTCTCAGGCGAACAGACCGACGAGGCGGCGATCGACACCGCCACGATCGAGGCGGTGTGGGTGTTCGTGATCCCGATGTCCCTGCCGCTGGAGGCACGATTGCCCGAGGCTCAGGTCAAGCACGCCCGTAAGGCGCTGGCGCGCGCCAAGGTCGTGGGGGAGGAGTACGCGGGCGTGCAGGTGGCGACGGCCACGGTCAGGACACGCCGCGCGGGCTATGCGATCGTCGAGGAGGCCAGGCGTCGCGGGGTGGAGGCGATCGTGCTCGCCGCCGAGGAGCCCTCGCGCATCCGCGGTGGCTCGCGCTTGGGGGGGCGAGGCGGGCCACTGGAGGATTTTGTGGGAGACGTCACCAAGTATGTGGTCGCCAAGGCCACCTGCCGTGTGATCGTCACCGCGCCGGCGGCCGGCGACTCCATCGCAGAGCACAAGGCGGCATTGGCCGCGACCGGTTCTTAGACCTTTGACCCAGGCGAGCACTGAAGCATCCGGACATCGTCTAATCTCAGCGCTTATGAGTCCGGGTCAAAGCATCTGTCGGTCTGAGGCAGCCGTTCCGCGGCGTCAGGCCGCCACCCACGATGCTCGACGTGCAACCAGCACGCCTGCGCTCGTGTGCGGCGTCTGCCATCCACGGCTCGACCCCCTCAGCCCACCAGCTGCTTTGACCCGAACTCTATGTTCGTGTTGATCGTGGGCGCCGGGCGCGTGGGCTCGGCTGTCGCCAAGTCCGCTTTGGCCGCCGGTCATGAAGTATCGGTGCTCGACGAGGACCCGCTCTCCCACGAGCGCCTGGACGCCGGTCAGGGCCGCAGCTGGGAGGACGCCGAAGGTCAGTTCACGGTCGG
This sequence comes from uncultured Solirubrobacterales bacterium, assembly GCA_963705245.1. Taxonomy (GTDB): domain Bacteria; phylum Actinomycetota; class Thermoleophilia; order Solirubrobacterales; family Solirubrobacteraceae; genus Palsa-744. The sequence goes on from OY970062.1 coordinate 2,155,427, forward strand.
CACGGCACTCGAGACAGACGCGTTGATCGGGGCCGGGATCGAGCGCGCGGATGTGTTCATCGCCTCGACCGACGGCGATAACACCAACCTGATCATCGCCCAGATAGCCCAGAAGCGATTCGGGGTCGCAAAGGTGATCGCGCGGGTGATGGACCCAGCGCGCGCCAACTGGTATGGCGAACAGGGCCTGGACACGATCTCTCCCACCAAGCACGCGATCGAGATGTTCGAGCGCGCGCTGCAACCAGAGCAGGCCTGAGGCCCGATCCGTGTACGCGATCGTCGTTGGAGCCGGCAAGGTGGGGCGCAATCTCGCCCGCGAGCTGATCGTCAAGGGCCACGAGGTCACGCTGATCGAGTCCTCGCGCCCACGCTACCTGCAGATCGAGGATGAGTTCGAGCACGCCGCCCAGTACGGCGACGCGACCGAGCTGTGGGTGCTCGACCGCGCAGGCATCCAGCGCGCCGATCTGGTGGTCGCCGTGACCGGTGACGACGAGGACAACATGCTCGTATGCCAGGTCGCCAAGGAGAAGTACCTGTGCGATCGGATCATCGCGCGCGTCAACAACCCCCGCAACCACGATCACTTCAGGCTGCTGGGGATACAGCCCGCGGTGTCGGCGACCGACCTGATCCTGCGCTTGATCGAGCACGAGGTGCCTCGCTACGGCCTCGTGCACCTGCTCGCTTTGGAAGAGGAGCGCCTGGAGATCATCGAGCTCGAGGTCAGCGCGGGTGCGCCCGTCATAGGCGAGCGCGTCTCAGATATCAAGCTGCCCGAGGGCAGTCTGATCATCTCGGTGCTGCGCGCCGGGGCGGGCTTTGTGCCCAAGCCCGACACCGTGATCGAAGACGGCGACGAGGTCCTGCTCGTGCTCGACCCGGGCCTTGAGGAGGCGATCACCGCCTACTTCGCTGCGGACGGCTCACCCGCGCAGGCGTAGCGTGTAACGCACGACCCTGGGATGCGGGGCAGGTTACGAGGAACAGGTCGCTATCCTTGGCCGTCCGGTCCGGGATGGTGTAACCGGCAACACGCCTGCCTCTGGAGCAGGAATTTGGGGTTCGAATCCCTGTCCCGGAGCTGTATTCCGATGGGCTAGGCCGCGAACCGCTGTGCGCTGCGGGCCCTGCGCTTTGCTGCCTCGACCTCACGATCTCGCGCGGGCGCTGAGGTGACAAGCTCGCTCAGCAGTCGGGCTGAGATCTCGGTCACCTCCTCGATGGCGCGCTCAAATGCCTCGGTATTTGCCTGGGAAGGCTTGGTGAAGCCACTGATCTTGCGTACATATTGCAGAGCGGCCTCGTGCACCTCGTTTTCGGTGGCGGGCGGCTCGAAGTTGTAGAGCGTTCTGATGTTTCTGCACATGTGTTGCAGGCTAGCCGAATCGGCGAGCCGCGTCGCTCGCGGTTGACACCGGCGGGCATGTGTGCCCGTGACTAGGCTGCTGCCTGCGTGGCCCAGTCGCGGTACAGCTCGTAGTAGCGACCGCCGGCCGCGACCAGCTCGTCGTGCGTTCCCTGCTCGATGATGCGGCCGTGTTCGAGCACGACGATGCGCCCGGCCTGACGGATGGTCGACAGGCGGTGGGCGATGACGATAGCGGTGCGGCCCGCGAGCAGACGGCGCAGGCCGGCCTCGATCCGTCCCTCGGTGTGCAGGTCCACGTTGGAGGTCGCCTCGTCCAGGACGAGGATGCGGGGGTCGGCGATCAGGGCGCGGGCGAACGCGAGCAGCTGACGCTGACCGGAGGACAGCTGCGCGCCGCGCTCACCGACCTCGGTGTCATAGCCGTGAGGCAGCTCTGCGATGAACGCCTCTGCGCCGACCGCCGTCGCAGCTTCGCGAACCTGCTGCTCCTGCGCGTCGGGTCGACCGAAAGCGATGTTGTCGCGGATCGTGCCCGCGAACAGGAATGCCTCCTGGGGCACGATCCCCATCTGCGAGCGCAGCGACTCGGCAGAAACCTCGCGCAGGTCATGACCGTCCACGAGGATTCGACCGGACGTCGGATCGTAAAAACGAGCGATGAGCTTGGCCATTGTCGACTTGCCCGCGCCGGTCGCGCCCACGAGCGCAATGGTCTGCCCGGGAGGGATCGTCAGATCGATGTGCTCCAGGGCCTTCACTTCTTCCTGCTGCTCGCCTGGTTCGCCGATCTCTGCTCCAGCGTGTTCGCGCGAGTTCTTTTTGGCGCGCTTACGCGGGTTGTACGCAAACGAGACGTTCTCGAACCGCACTTCGCCGCGGATGCGCTCCAGCGCGATTGCCCCGGCCCGGTCAGACAGGTCGGGGGTGACGTCCAGCAGCTGAAAGATCTTCTCCAGCGCGGCCATCCCGGATTGGTAGGTGGTGTAGAGCTGGGACAGCTGCTGTATCGGTTCGAACAGGTATGACAGCGTCCCCACGAACGCGACGACGGTCCCCGCGGTGATGTGGCCTTCCAGCGCCTGGTAGCCGCCGTACAGCACGATCAGGGCAAGCGCCACACCGGAGAACATTTCGACCGTTGGGAAGTAAGCGGCGTTGAGTCGCACCGTGACCATGTTCGCGTCGCAGTTGTCGGTGTTCAGCTGGGCAAACCGCGCCTCGTGGTGGGGCTCTTGGCCGAAGCTGCGCACGACGCGAATCCCGGACAGGGTCTCCTGCAGGTAAGCGGTGATCGCTCCGATCGTCTCTCGCGTACGCCGGAACGCACCGGCCGAAACGAGCCGAAACCAGATCGAGCCGGCGGCTATGAACGGGACGACGCAGAACGTCAGCAGAGCCAGCTTCACATCCAGGAACAGCAGCACTGCGACCGCCCCGACAAGCGTCAGACCGGCCTGGAAGAGTGTCACCACGGAGTCGGTAACCAAGCTTTCCAGCGCCTCGACGTCATTGGTCATGCGCGAGATCAGTACCCCGGCGGGACGGCTCTCGTAAAAGCCGATCGGCTGGTGTTGCAGGTGGGTGAAGATGCGGATGCGCAGGTCGGCGAGCGCACGCTGGCCGACCCAGCCGACGAGATAGGTCTGCGCGTAGGTCATAGCCCAGACGAGCAGCGCCGATGCCAGGAACGCGACCACGACCAGCACCAGCGTGCGGGTGTCATGGCGGTCGATGCCGTCGTCAATCGCGATCTTGGCCAGCAGCGGCGGCGCGAGCGAGGCGGCTGTGCCGAGTACGAGCGCGACCAGCATCACGCTCACGCGCAGACGGTAGGGGCCCAGCAATCTCAGCAGGCCGCGCAGGTTGCGCCCGCGCGTGCCCTTGCCGGCGCGCTCTCCTGCCCACTGTGAGCGCATGGGGCCACCGCCCACCATGCGTGCGCCACCATGCGCGCTCATATCCCGCTCACCGTCAGAGATTCGCCGCGCCGATATGAGCGCTCAGGGCAAGCTGGGCAAGGACGCAGTGAGCGAAGTGTGCTTGGCACACGAGTGATCGAGGACGCCGATCCAGCGCCGCCATGCGCGCTCATATCCCGCTCACCTCGCGTTCTCTGGGCAACTCTCTGGTGAGGAACACTTGGTCGGGCAGCCCCTTTTCGACGATCTCGCGATACAGCTCCGAGGCCTCCAGCAGTTCCTCGTGGTCGCCGTGCGCGGCGATCTGACCGTGGTCGAGCACGATGATCTCATCCGCCAGTGCGATCGTGGAGAGGCGGTGGGCGATGATGAACGTGGTCCGCCCGGCCATTGCCTCGTCGAGCGCGAGCTTGATCTGACGCTCGGTGGAGGCGTCGACCGAGGAAGTGGCGTCGTCAAGGATCAGCACGCGCGGATCGGCGAGCAGCGCGCGGGCGATCGCCAGGCGCTGGCGCTGGCCGCCGGACAGGGTCAGACCACGCTCGCCGACGCGTGTGTCATAGCTGTCGGGCAGACGCTCGATGAACTCGTGGGCCTGCGCGCGGCGAGCGGCTCCTTCGATCGCCTCGCGCGTGGCGTCCGGATGGGCATAGGCGATGTTCTCGGCGACGGTCTCCGAGAACAGAAACGGGTCGTCGCTGACGACCGCGACGGCCTGGCGCAAAGAGCGCAGGTTCACCTTGCGCACGTCGACCCCGTCGAGCAGCACTCGCCCGGAGCTGACGTCGTACAACCGCGAGATCAGCGAGGCGAGACTGGTCTTGCCCGAGCCGGTTGCGCCAACGAGTGCGACCGTGCGCCCGGCCGCAATGTCCAGATCGATGTCGCGCAGCACTGCCCGCGCGGTGTGGGTCGGCGAGGCTCCATTGGGAGCGTTTGTCGCGGAATCGGCCGCGTCGGTCGCCGAGTAGGCGGCGCCGAACTCGTCGGAGTCGTCATAGCGCAGGGTGACGCCTTGCATCTGCACGTGCCCACTGCCGGGCCCCAGCGCCGGAGCGTCAGGTGGTGCGGTCAGGCGTGGGGGACGGTCGAGGACTTGGAACAGGCGCGCGCCCGAGGCGGTGGCGCGCTGGGCGAGGTTGAGGATCACGCCGAGCGTGCGCATCGGGGCGATGAGCATGTTCAGGTACAGGTAGAACGCAGTGAACTGGCCGAGCGTCAGGTGAGCGTGGATCACGGCTTGACCCCCGATCAACAGCACGGCGGCGAGGCCGAGCTGAGGCAAGAAGCCGATCATCGGGTTGAACTTCGCTTCCAGGCGGGTGGCGACCATCGCCTGGTCGAACACGCGCCCGACGCTGCCCTGAAAGCGCTGCAGCTGGCGAGGCTCGCGGGAGAAGGCCTTGACGACGCGCACCCCGGAGATGTTCTCCTCGGCGTCCGCGGTCAGCTCGGCGATGCGCTGCTGGGTCTCCTGGATCGCCGGCCGCGCGCGACGGCCGTAGCGATAGGAGATCAGCACGACGAACGGCACGGGCGCCAGTGAGATCAGGCCGAGGCGCGGTTCGATGGCGATCATCACGACCCCGGCGAGCACGATCGTCAGGATCGACTGCAGGATGAACACGAGCCCGTAGCCGAGAAAGAAGCGCACGGCCTGCAGGTCGACGGTCCCACGCGACATCAGCTGGCCCGTCTGCTGGCGATCGAAGAAGCCCAGCTCGAGCTGTTGCAGATGGCCGTAGAGCAGCTTTCGCAGGTCATATTCGACGCCTAGCGACAGCCGTCCGGCGACCATTCGCCGCCAGTAGGTCAGCCCCCAGCGCACCAGCACGGCGAGCGCGATCGCACCGGCGATCAGCGTCAGTTCGTGGCGGGCGCTGGATTGTGCGGCGCCCTGATGATGCTGAGGGCCCGTGCCGATGATCTGCACCGCACGGCCTGTCAGGGCGGGGAGCGCGACGGTCATCACCATCGCGAGGCTTGCCAGCACCCAGGAGATGATCATGCCGCGCTTGTAGGGGCGAAGAAAGCCGAGTAGTCGATAGAACGTGGTCATAGTTGTATGGTCAACGATTATTGCAGGGGGTCGGCGGAAGGTCCGGGCACTACGCTGCGGTCATGTCCTCCCAGTCGCCGGAGTCGCCGCTGCGTCCAAGTCTCGGGGCTGGACTGTGCGACACGTGCGAGCACCAGGTCGAAGTGCGAAACACCCGCGGGTCGGTCTTTTCGCTGTGTGCTCGCTCGCGTCAGGACCCAGCCTATCCGCGCTATCCGCGCCTGCCGGTGTTGGCTTGTCGTGGCCACGAGACGCGGCGGGAGGATTCCGACTGAGCTCACCCCGACTGCAGGTGTCGGGCGAAGAACGGGACGACTCGCTCCCACAGCAGCGCCGCCGGCTCCGGACGGTAGGAGGGACGAGGGTCGGCGAAGAACGCGTGCCCGGCACCCTCATACACATCCACCGTCACCTCCTGGCCGCTGGTGGCTGCGCGCTCGCGCAGCTGTTCGCCCAGCTTTGGCGAGGGGTTGTGGTCTTCGGCGCCGATCGCCGCCATCAGCGGGCAGGACATACGATCGGCCAGCTCCAGCGGCGGGGTGGGGCGCGCGGGGGTGGAGCTCTCGTCTGGTGTGGCCGTATCGATGAATCCGCCCCAGCAGTCGACGACCGCGTCCAGCCGGTTGGAGGCGCAGGCAAACAGCAGGGCGTAGCGCCCGCCCATGCAGAAGCCGATGCAACCGACCTGACCATCGCAGTCTTCGCGTGCGCGCAACAGGTCGGCGGCGCCCTGCAGATCGCCGAGGACGGTCGCATCGGACATCGCGAACAGGCGCGCCATCACAGTCTGCATGTCGTCCATCGGTGGTGGGCCGCCGTCGCGCGTGTAAAGGTCCACGCCAAGCGCTACGTAGCCGAGGTTGGCGAAGCGGTTGGCGATGTCACGGTTGTGCTCGTCGAGGCCGCCGGCGTGGTGGATCACGACGATCCCCGGGCGACCGTGCTCGCCCGCCGGCTCGACGGGGACGGCCAGGTAACCGTTGATCGAATCGCCCGAGGAGCCGGGAAACGTTGTGTTCTCGCCAAGTACGTTCGACGGGTCGCTCACGGCGCCGGGCACGCCCTCCGGGCTCGGCGTCACTGGGACTGCAGGAGGCATCTCGCTGGTTCTCCTTATCTGTCGTGTCGACGGGTGCGGATGGCGGGTCTGGAGCCTTGACTCAAAGAATCGCACGCGGGTAGGCGCGTGTCGCGGCGGTGAGCATCACCGTGAAGAAGGCAGCGACGACCAGGAAGTCGAGCCAGACGACGCCGCGTCCGCCCACACCGACGAGCATCTGGCGCAGGCCCTGGACCTCATAGGTGAGGGGGTTCACACGCGCGATCGCACGCAGCCAGCCGGGCATTACGGCCAGCGGATAGAGCGCCGAAGAGGCGAAGAACAGCGGCATCATGATCAGCTGGCCGATGCCCATGAATCGCTCGCGCTCCTTGACAACGGCCGCGAGCAGCATCGACATGCACGCGAATGCCGCGGTCCCGAGCATCAGCATCGCCAGCGTTCCGAGCACGCCTGTGAGCGTCCAGCGCACGCCGATGCCGGCTATGGCGAGCACCGCCAACAGCAGGAGCGCCTGCACGAGCGCACGCACGCACGCGCCGGCTGCCTTGCCGAGCACGATCGAGGTGCGCGACAAGGGAGTTGCGAGCAGCCGCTGGAGCTGGCCGACATCGCGTTCCCAGATGACGGAGAGCCCGAAGAAGATCGCGATGAACATCGCAGCTTGGGCCATTACGCCGGGGGCGAGGTAAGCGCGGTATTCGATGTGACCGAGGTTCAGCAGGCGGGCGCCGCTGACGGCGCTGCCGAAGATGAACAGCCACAGCAGCGGTTGGACCGAGCGGGTGACGATGTCGAGGTGGTCGTGTCGCAACTTGCGCATCTCCGCCTGGGCCATTGCCAGGGTGCCCTCGGCGAGGCGGGTGAGCGGGCCGACCGAGAGCGCGTGAGGCGCCAGCTCAGCTGAGGCGGCGGGCGGTGCGGCGCTGTGCGCGGACATCGGAGAACCTCCCTTCCTCGTCCTCGCCATCGGTCTCCCCGTCGATGGGGCGGCCGGTGATGGCCGTGAACACCTGTTCCAGGCTGCCGGCATCGTGGCGCTGGATCAGCTCTGCGGGCTCTCCCTGCTCGATCAGCCGCCCCTGGTCGATTACGCCAAGGCGGTCGCAGTGGCGCTCGGCCTCCTCCATCAGATGGGTGGTCACGAGGATCGTCGTGCCAGACTGCTCGCGCAGCGCCTGCAGGCGCTCCCACACCATCGTGCGAGCGTTCGGATCAAGACCGACGGTGGGCTCGTCCAGGAACAGCACCTGTGGACGATTGAGCAGCGCGCTTGCTATCTCCAGGCGGCGCAGCATGCCGCCCGAGAGCGTGCGGGCGAGGCGGTCGAGCATGTGCTCGAGCTCCATCGTTTCGATCGCCTCGGCGATCCGCTCGCGCCGCTCGCGTCGTGGCACGCCGGTGACGCGGCCATAGAAGTCGAGGTTCTCATATGCCGTGAGCGCTCCGTCGACAGAGATCGCCTGGGGGATGTAACCGATGCAGGCGCGCACGGCCAGGCTGTCGCTGCGGACGTCATACCCGGCCACGAGCGCGCGCCCGTCGGTGGGTTCCAGCAGCGTGGTGAGCACGCGAATCGTCGTCGTCTTGCCGGCGCCGTTGGGGCCGAGCAGGCCGAACACCTCGCCGGGGGCGACCGCGAAGGAGACCCCGCCGACGGCCGTGACCTGATCGAAGCGGACGACCAGGTTGTCCACGAGAACCGCAGGGTCGGCTGCCTTGGTGACGTGCGGATCGTCGACTGCGCGTGGATCACCGGTGGCGCCGGGGTCAGCAGCGGAGCGGTTTGCGCCGGCGGCGTATTCGCTCGCGCTCATGACAGGGATTCTCCGGTGGGCTCGGCGACGAGCGGAGCCGGGGGAGGGAACGCGCCCTCGGCGTGAGCATCGAGCTCGCGGATCTTGCGCCGCACGCGCTTGCGCGTGTCACACAGCTCGCCTTTGAGCTTAGTCAGCTCACTTGCGCGATGCTCGACGAGCTCCAGCTGTCGGTCGATATGACCTAGGGCCTCGTCGAGCAGCTCGCGGCGGCGCGTGGGGGCAACGTCCTCGCGGCGCAGCTGCGCGCGCACGATCGCGCGGGACTCCTCGGCGGTGAGCAGCGTCTTGAGCTCCTCGAGCGTGACCCCGAGCAGGTGCTTCAGACGCATCACCTCGCGCAGTCGTTCGACCTCGGCGTCGGTGTACACACGATGCCCGCCGGACGGACGCGACGGTGCTTCGGGCAGCAGGCCGATCTCCTCGTAGTAGCGGATCGTCCGTGGCGTCGTGCCGGCCAGCTTGGCGACGTCGCCAATCCGCAGGCTGGGTTCGGCGACGCTCACGATCGTGCTCCCACGGTTGCCTGCGGCGGCGCGGCGGCAGACGTGGACGGAGCGGAGGACTGCACGTGGCTGGGGCGCAGCAGACATACGAATGCTCCGAGCAGTGAGGTCGCAGCGAGCACCCACAGGGCGACGTGCATGTTGTCGATGAATGGCGCCAGCTTTTCTGTCGACAGTCCCTTGGCCAGACCCGAGAACACGGCGAACAGCGTGGCTTTGGGCACTGCTGAGGTGACGATCGCGAGCACGAACGCGATCGACAGCACCGCGCCGGTGTTCTGCACGAGCGTACGCGCGCCCGCGGCGATCCCACGCCGTTGGGCAGGGACCGAGCCCATCATCGCGGCGGTGTTGGGGCTGTTGAACATGCCCGAGCCGACGCCCACGAGCGCCAGCCACAGGGCGCTCTCGGAATAGACGGTGTGCACGTCGAGCGTCGTCATTCCCGCTAGGCCGATCGCGCTGACAAGCATGCCCAGGGCGGCCAGCGTCCGTGATCCATGCCGGTCGGCGTAGATGCCCGCCAGCGGTGAGGCGATGAGCATGCCGAGTGCGAGTGGTATCAGCTTGATGCCGGCTTCGATCGGCGAGTTCGACTGGGCGCCCTGAAAGTAGAAGACGAACAGGAACATCAGCGCGAACCGGGCCAGCCCGTTGATGAAAGCCGCGGCGGTCGCCGCGGCGAACAGGCGGTTGCTGAACAGCTTCAGGTCGAGCATCGGTGCGCGCGAGCGGCGCTCGATCAGCACCCACGCGGGCAGCAGCACGGCCGCTGCGAGCAGGCCGCCGATCACGATCGAGTCGTTCCACCCGCTCAGCCCGCCACGCGATACGCCGAGCACCAGGCCGGTGAGGCCGAGCACGAAGGTGCTCGTGCCCAGCACGTCATACCCGCGAACCGGATCGCGCTTGGCCAGCTCGCGCAGGATCAGCGCGCCCCAGGCGGCGCCGGCGAGCGCAAGGGGGACGTTGAACCAGAAGACCCAGTGCCAGGAGATCGCGACCAATGCTCCGCCGAGCACGGGCCCCAGCACGAGCCCGATCGCGGCGACCATGGTGTTCGCTCCCATCGCCAGCCCGAGTTCCTCCTTGGGGAACGCGTCGGTCACGAGCGCGGCCGCGTTGGCGAACAGGAACGCGGAACCGATCCCCTGCAGGATTCGCCACAGGATCAGCACGGTCGCATCGGGGGAGAACCCCGCGCCGAGTGAGGCAAACGCGAACACGAGAAACCCGCCGATGTATGCGCGCTTGCGCCCGAACAGGTCTGACAGCCGGCCTGCCATCAGCACGAGCACGGTTGCGGCGATCAGATACGCGAGGATCACCCAGACGAGCGCGAGCAGGCTGGTATGCAGCGAGCGCTCGAGGTCGGGCAGCGCGATGATCAGCGTGCCGGAGTTCGTCGCTGCGAGCAGCATCCCAAGGCTCGTGCACGAGAGCGCCCACCACTTGTAGTGCTCGTGGTCTTCACTGACGCCGATGCGCCGGGATGTCGAAGTTGACGTGAACGTAAACATCATGCTAGCAGGGTTTGTGCAGTGCCCGGGCCAGGTGACGCAACATCTGGGCCCGACTGGAGTGAGCAACATCTGGGCCCGACTGGGGAGTGGGTTTTGCGCAGGTCGGGAATGCGCGCGGATCGGCCTTCCGCTCAGGGGGCTCGGCAGGTGAGACGGGGAGTGCTAAAACAAGATCATGAGCGAGCCCACGGTCGTCAAGTCAGACCAGGAGTGGCGTGAGCAGCTGACGCCCGCCCAGTACGAGGTGCTGCGCAAGGCCGGCACCGAGGCGCCGTTCACGGGGGAGCTCGTCTGCAACAAGGACTCCGGTGCCTACCGCTGCGCCGCTTGTGGCACAGAGCTGTTCGACTCCGAGACCAAGTTCGACTCCGGCACGGGCTGGCCGAGCTTCACCGAGCCCGCGGTCGCCGAGGCCGTCGAGCTGCGTCCCGACAACAGCCTGTTCATGCGCCGCACCGAGGTCGTGTGTCGCACCTGCGGAGGTCACCTCGGGCACGTGTTCGACGACGGTCCGGGGCCGACCGGACAGCGCTACTGCATCAACTCGGCAGCGCTCTCCTTCCAGCCGCAGGGCGAGTCGCCAGCGCCGGGCGACACGAGTCCGGCCGAGGGCGCCACAGCCGCGCCGACGACGGGCATCGCGCTCGACGGGCCCGCGCCAGACACGTTCACGTCTTAGCTCGGTAGGCTCGCCCGATGATCATGATGGACCAGTCCAAGCGACTGTCTGAGCCGCTGCGCTGGGGACGGCGCGAGCGGGTCGCGATTGCGGCTGTGCTCGCATGTCTGACCATCGCGGTGATCGGTCTCGGCGCCTATGCCCTGACGAGCGGCGCTCCCGCGCGCCGGGACTGCATCGAAGTCACGTTCGCCAGCACGCTGGGCGGCGCCACCGAGCACGCTTGCGGCTCGCGAGCCAGGGGTGTGTGCGCATCTCCGGGAGCATTCAAAGGTGTCGCCGACGAGCTGCGCGCCGCTTGCCGGCGCGCCGGCTTCCCGTACGGCTGATTCACAGCCTCGATTCCGCCGGCGCTGTCCCGCCGGAGCGCATGCCATGGGATGCATCCGCTCAGCAGGATCTCTTATGAAAACGCTCTAATCGACGCACGCGTCCGGCCGCGGTCGCATCGTCGCGATCACAGGACCCGCGTACGGTCTCGGCCCCCGACAGCCCGACTGGAGTCGTCTATACAAATGTCGAAACTCCTGCCCCAACTGTTGGCCAGGGTGTCCCTACCGGCGAGCGTCCGCTGCGGCTTTCATACGCGGACCGCACCCGTCGCGTCACTGTCCCTATGGGAGGACGGTGGCTCGACGGTTCCACAACAGCAGGGAAACGGAGGCACTTTGTCCTGGAGCGCATACCCAACATGGCTCAACGCCGGAGACAACGCATGGCAGATGACTGCGGCGACATTCGTCGGGCTGATGAGCCTTCCCGGTCTCGCCGTCCTGTATGGCGGGGTCATGCAGAAGCGCTGGTCGGTCAACAGCATGATGCTCACGTTCGTCGCGTTCTGCCTGGTGATGGTCGCCTGGTGCCTGTGGGCGTTCAAGATGGGCTTCGGCAGTCCGATCGGACATGGCAAAGGGTTCCTCGACACCATGTGGGGCAAGTCGGGCACGGTCCTGTCGACCGGGGCCGAGGAGGGCCAGGCGATCATTCCGTCGATCACCGAAGGCCCGCCGTTCCACTTCCCCGAGGCCTCGCTCGTGTACTTCCAGTTCGTGTTCGCCGCGATCACGCCGATTCTGATGCTCGGCTCGGTGCTCGGGCGGATCAGCTTCAAGGCCTGGATTCCGTTCGTGCTGCTGTGGATCACGTTCGTCTACACCGTCAACGCGTTCCTGATCTGGGGCGGTGGCTACTTCGCCGCGCACGGCGCGCTGGACTACTCCGGCGGCTATGTCATCCATCTCGCGGCGGGCATCTCCGGGTTCGTGGCGGCGGCGGTGATCGGACCGCGATTGCAACGCGACCGCGAGGTCGATGCCCCCAACAACTTGCTGATGGTTGCGGCGGGCGCCGGATTGCTGTGGCTCGGCTGGAACGGATTCAACGGCGGGGACTCCTACTACGCGGGAGCCAACGCCTCGGCGGCTGTGCTCAACACGAACCTGTGCACGGCCGTGGCGATGCTCGTGTGGATCTTCTGGGACTACGCCTTCCGCGAAAAGCCGTCGCTGATCGGCTCGGTCAACGGGATGATCACTGGGCTGGTGGCCATCACGCCCTCCGCCGGTTTCGTGAACGGCTACGGCGCCATCGCCATCGGTGTGATCGCCTCGACGATCGTGTGGATGGCGATCAGGTTCCTGAGTCGAGCGCCCGTGTTCCGGCACGTAGATGACACGCTGGGGGTCATCTACACCCACGGGATCGCCGGGCTCTGCGGTGGCCTCATGGTCGGCTTGTTCGCCGATCCGCATCTCGTCGAGTACATCGGCGTCGGGGGCGCTTCTAGTCTGCCCGGCAAATTGAGCGTCTTCAACGGCGGCAGCTGGACACTGTTGCGCTGGCAGGCCGAGACCGCCGCGTGGGTGATCGTGTTCAGCGGCGTCGTCACGTTCGTCCTGCTGAAGCTCGTGGGGATCTTCTTCCCTCTGCGCCTCACCGACGAGGAGTTGGAGATCGGCGATCACGCGATCCACGGCAACGAGGTCTATCCGTCGGACGTGCCCACACTCGGTGGCCCTCACGCCCCGGCGTGGCAGCCGACCGGCGGGGGTGAGCCTGCGCTGGGAAGCGCGACGTAGCAACGCACGGAAGCTCGGACAACGACCGGCTCGCGGCCTCGCTTCGGCGGGGCCGCGGTCGTTGTGGAGCCATTTTCAAAGCCTCGCGTCCGGATCGCGGTCCGATTTGCGCGTCCGGATCATGGTCTGACTGGTACGTCCGAATCACAGTCCCGACTGGCGCGTCCGACTCACGGCCCGACCGTACCGCCGATTAAGGGTTCTAGGAGGGGGTGGAGGGGCTCGCCAGCCCCACGGGGCAGGACACGCCAGTCCCCCCGAGCCCACAGTAGCCGGCTGGGTTCTTGGCGAGATACTGCTGGTGGTAGTCCTCGGCGTAATACATCGGGTGAGCTTGGTCGATCTGGGCGATCTCGGTAGTGATCTCGCCATGCCCGGCCTGTGTCAGCATCTGCTGGTATGCGTCCCGTGATGCCTCGGCGGCGATTCGTTGGGCCTCATCGCGCCAGTAGATCCCAGAGCGGTACTGACTGCCGACATCGTTGCCCTGGCGCATGCCCTGCGTCGGGTCATGGCCCTCCCAGAACAGCTTCAGCATCTCCTGCAAGCTCGTCTTGGCGGTGTCGAACGCGACCAGCACCGCCTCGGTGTGGCCGGTCCGTCCGGAGCACACCTCCTCGTAGGTCGGATTAGGCGTGAACCCGCCCGCATACCCGACTGCCGTGGTGTACACGCCGGGGGCCTGCCAAAAGATCCGCTCCGCTCCCCAGAAGCAGCCCATGCCGAACACCACTGTCTCGACGCCCTCGGGAAATGGGGGTTTCAGTGGCGTGTGCAGCACCTCGTGCCGCGCGGGCACTGGCATCTCGGCGGCTCGTCCGGGCAACGCCGAGGCCTCATCGGTCATGCTCGTCTGCTTGCGGGTGAAGAGCATCCTCCACTCAGAGTAATGCCTCAATGTCATGTCTGCGCGCAGACTGAAGGCTCGTTGTCAAGAGCCCCGACGGGCTCAAGCTGCACAGGGCCTCGACCGAAGAGACACACAGGTGCATCACATGCGACATACAAGCTCCGTCCGGCCGTCAGCCCGACGGCCGTGGCAACTGCTCGGAGTGAGACTGCCGCCTGCACGGATCGGCGCGCTGGCGCGCTCGATCCCGAGACGTCTCACGGCTCGCAGGCCCGCGATCGCATGGACGCTGTCGCTGCTTTTCACGTTCAAGGGATTTATCTGCCTCACCGCTGTTGTCGATCCGATCAGCCCCGCTGAGCCGGTGATGCTCGTGGGGATGGCCGGCATTCTCGCGATTGCGGCCGCCTCTGGGATCTGGTTGTTTGGATCGCGCATCCCGCTGCTCGGCTTCGAGCTGCTCTCGGCAGGCGGATCGCTGACGACCAGCTGGCTGATTTCACACGCCGCCACCCCCGGGGGCGTGATGATCGCCGCTTTCGCCTATCCCTGGATCGCAATCTACGCCGCCCATTTCTTCCCACGTCGCGCGGTTATCGCCCAGGGTCTGCTGATCTCCATCGGCTTCGGCACCGCCTTGCTGATCGGCGGCCTGCCCCACATCGTCGTCTACTGGACGATCGTAACCGTCACGATCTGGTCGATCTGCCTCCTGCTCGGTCGTCTCAGCGAGAACATGCGCCGCCAGGCAGATACCGACCACCTGACGGGGTTGCTCAACCGTGCCGGCTTCCAGACGGCGGCTCTACGTGAGCGCGCGCTGGCCGATCGCACGGGCAGCCCGTTGACCCTGGCTGTGCTCGACCTGGACGGCTTCAAGCAGATCAACGACCGGGAGGGTCATGCCGCTGGAGACAGGCTGCTTGCCAGTCTCGGACGCGATTGGCGCGCGCGTGTTCGCCCCGGCGACATCCTTGCGCGTCATGGTGGCGACGAGTTCGTCCTGCTGCTCCCAGCGACCACTCCTGCCGGGGCTCAGGCGGTACTTGAGCGTCTGTGCAGCCGCGAGGATCTCGTAGGGTGGTCGGTAGGCGTCAGCGAGTGGCTCTCTGGCGAGAGCCTCGATGTCCCGATGGCGCGCGCCGACAGATATCTGTACGGAGTCAAGAGCGCGCAGCGTGGTGAGCACACAGTCGGGCCGGCCGATGGCGAGTATGTCGCGGTCACACCGCTGCCCTCGACTTGATACATCCCTGACTGCGCTTGCCTCGGCGAGCACGTGCTCCGCAGATGCCGGCGCCTCAATCGCCTCTGATATCAACTGCGAGGGCGCAATCGCCCCAGCCAGTGGGGCAGGCCGGCATACTCGAACATCTCATTCTCGTCAAAGCCCATCCCCGACTTTTCCAACACCCGTCGCGATGCGATGTTGGTGGTTGTCGTCAGTCCGATCACGTCGGTCAGTCCCAGGTGGCGAGCGTGCGTGACGGCGACTGTCGCCATCTCGGTTGCATATCCCCGTCCCCACGCGTCTGGGCGAACCGCGTACAACACCTCCACGCACCGCTTGCCCGCGAGTGTGGTGTGGCGCAGCCCGCCTCGTCCGACGAACGCCCCGCTCGCCGTCTCGTAGAACACCCACGGGCCGAACCGGTGCGCTCGCCAGTGCACGATGTCTGTGCTCAGCATTTCTGAGGCTTGCTCTGCTGTACGGGCGCCGCCGAGCGTGCTCGGCCACAATGTGGCAGCCACCGCAGGGTCTGCGAACAGATCGACATACAAGCGCTCGTGCTCGCGCCAGGGACGCTCGGGCCGGAGCCGCAGTTTTATTGTTTGCCGAGCTGCCACATCTTTACGGTAACTCGTGTCTGGCAAGCGGGCGTGCAGCTTCTCGTGAGCTACGTCTGCGGATTGCGCGGTGCATAGCGGTGATGCAGCATCAGCCGGTTGTCGTCCGGGTCGTTGAACAGCGCCATGTGGCACACGCCTGTGTCGAGCGTGTCGCCTCTGAACTTCACACCGCGCTCCTGCAGCGTCTTGCGTGCCGCTTCGACATCGTCCACGTGCAGCGCGATCTCGTGTCCCCGCACTTGATGCTCCATCCCCATCTTCTCCGCGTCGATCACACTCAGGGTCAGGTTCCCGGTCTCGAACTCGGCATAGTTGCGCTCCTGCAGATGCACCGACATTGGCAGCCCGAGTGTCTCGCCATAAAACTTCACGGCGGTCTCCAGGTCTCTCGTGGACAGGGCGACGAAGTCCACTCCGGTGACGAGCTGCTCTGATGCGGTCTCGGTGGCTGCCATTTGTTTCGCTCCTAGGCTCGTGTTGTCTGTTCGCCTCGTCGGGGCGTCTATGCACATCGGGTCGGGACATCTCGGGTCGAGATTGCTCCAGACGAGGCAGCTTGTCCGATGGTAGCCCTCCGACTATCGAGTTTGCGCGGCGGCCCGTTCGGCCTTGTGGGCGCGCTTGGCGGCTTGATAGTCCTCGAGCGCCTCGCGAGAATCGACATCGCCGAGCGTAGGGTGCGATGGCACGAGACCTTGGGCGGCAGCGACGCCGAAGCGCTTGGCGAGCACGGCGCCAAGCGCCTTTATCTTCATCTCGCCGAATCCCGGGAGGGCGGCTAGGTTGCCGCGCAGCGTGGTTGTATCGGCCGCGTCAGTCCAGACTCGCGCAGCATTGCCGTCGTAGTGATCGCATACGTGCACGGCAAGGTCATGCACGCGGCGAGCCATCGAACCGGGAAAGCGGTGGATCGCCGGTTTGGCGCGGAAGATCGGCTCGAGGTCAGATGACGCCAGTGTCCCAGCGTCGATCTGACCGAGACGTTCGCGCAGCACAAGAGGGCCGGCAAACGCCTTCTGGACCGAGACCTGTTGGTCGAGCGCAAAGCCGATCAGCAGCGCCATCGGATCGGTTGCGATCAGCGCGTTGGCCTCGTCTGAGTCGGTGAAGTACAGGCGATTGGGCACACGCTGATCGTACCGGTGGACTGAGGCGCTGGTCTCACCGACGGATGAGTCGCCGTATGCTTGACAGTCATGTCCGAACCTGCGAGCGATCTGACCGGAGCACAAGCCAACCACGGGAAGGTTGGCTCGACGTCCACGCAGACGCCCACGCAGGTGGTGGAGCGATTCCTGGACTTACTTCGTCATGGCGACATCGACGAGGCGGCCGAGCTGTTGGCGGTTGAGGTCCAGTACACGAACGTAGGACTCCCGACTATCCACGGACGTAAGCGCGTTCGTCAACTCCTTCAGGTCACACTCAGCCGACTGAGTGTCGGATTCGAGGTTTACATACATGCGATCTCAGCGGACGGACCGACAGTCTTGACCGAGCGCACAGATGTACTCAAGTTTCGCCGCCTGCGTGTCCAATTCTGGGTCTGTGGGCGCTTCGACGTGCAGGAGGGAGAGATCACGGTCTGGCGTGACTACTTCGACCAAATGAACATCCTCGCGGCGATCATTCGCGGCCTGCTCGGCACGGTCTTTCCCCGGGCACGCACACGGCCGCCTACGATCGGCTTTCCCGAAAGCGGATGAAGGGACTCGAACCCTCGACCTTCTGCATGGCAAAATTTTCCAGTGACCTCATGTTCAATAAACATGGGGAAAGTTGGCTTGGATAGAGGGCTGTTTTTGGGAATTCGCAGGGTTAGTTTGGTACCCGTGGTGGTACCCGCGAGAAAAGCTGTCGATTTTTTGGCACGCCACATCCTCTGAGCGAGGTAGTCTCGGGGATGATGGGAACACCGAGACAACCCAGCGTCACCCTGCTCGTGGTCGAGCGCGAGGAGGGGCCGGTGTACTACGCCAAGTGGCGCGAGGACGGCCGGCAGGTCAAGCGACGGCTCGGGCCGGCGTGGATAGAGCGTGGTGAGGAGACTCGCGCGGGTGAGCGCAGACGCACGCGCCATCGCGGTTGGGTCAAGCGGCGGGGGCGCCCGACGGATGCATATCTGAGCGAGGACGCTGCGCTTGCGCTGATCCCGACCGTGATCGCCGAACGCTCGGCTGAGCGGACCGGAGAGCACGAGCGGAGCTGCCGCGAACAGGAACTGGAGATCTCCTTCGATGAGATCGCGGCGGGCTGGCTGGCGCACAGGGTGAGTGTGCTGGGCATCAAGCGCACGACGCTCAACCACTACCGCACGATGCTGCTGCGTCCCGACGAGACACCCCGCAAGCGCGGACGTGCGCCACGAGCGCGGATCATGAGTCGCTTCGGTGGTCTGCCCGCGGCGTCGATCACCACGCGAGACATCGCCCGCTGGCTAGCCGAGCTCGACGTCGATCCGCTGCTTTCGGCACGGTCGGTCAACCAGCACCGGCAGGTGATGTACAGCATCTACAGCTATGCCTGCCGGGAGGACACGTTCGGGCTCGCCATGAACCCGGTTGCCCCCACCGAGAAGCGCCGGGAGGCGGACCCGGCGGAGATCGTGACTTACACTCCCGCCGAGGTCGAAGCCATCGCCCGTACGGCGCAGGAGGGCGCACACCGCGAAAGCCGCCTGCAGCTGACGGAGGCGGAGCTCGAAGCCCGCGCTCAGGAGGACGCCCAGGATGCCTGCCTGATCCTCGTGGCGGCCTTCTGCGGCCTGCGGATGGGGGAGTGTCTGGCGTTGCGCTGGCGGCACGTCATGTGGGACGCCCAGCGACTGCATGTCCAACGCAGCTACGTGCTTGGCGAGGAGGACAGCCCCAAGGGGCGACGTGGGCGCAGCGTGCCGCTGGCCGACCAGCCGGCGCAGGCCCTGGCGCGTCTCTCGCAGCGGCCGATGTTCACGCGGCCGGCCGACCTGGTGTTCTGCTCGCGCACCGGCGAGCATCTCGACGCCTCGGCGCTGCGCCGTCGCTACAAGGCTGCCCGCGATGGCGCCGTCGCTCAGAACTCGGACATGCCCTCGCTGCGTTTCCACGACCTGCGCCACACGTTCGGCACCCTCGCCGCCCAGGGCTTCGACCTGGTGAACGTCCAGGCGATGATGGGCCACGCCGACTCGCGGACTACGGCGCGCTACCTGCATGCACGACCGGCAGCGGAGGATGCGGCGAAGCTGACGCGGATCTTCGCCAAGGACATGCCGAGCGCGATCATGCCCGAGCAGATGGAGGTGGCTTGAGCGCCAACTACACCCAACTGCTCGACCGAGTGCGCCGCGTCTTTCTGCATGTGGAGTTCACGACTGATCGGCGCACCGTCCTCGACTACGCGATCGTACTGCTCATCGAAGTTGACGGCTCGCTGGAGACGGTGCGCATCTACGACGGCGCTCATGGCCACAACGAGCTGCACCGCTACGGTAGACACGCTGGCAAGGTGCCTGCAGAGATCTTCCATCACGGTACCCTTGGGGAAGGCATGCGAGCCGCGATCAGTGAGACCAAGCGTGGTTACGAGGCGATGATCGAGTCGTGGAGCAAACAATGAGCACAGACGCCAACCAGTCGCCCGCCGGGCGGATCATGGACGAAGCGATTGAGCTGGCGATCGAAGAACGCTCGCCATACCCCGAGAAGGCGGCATTCGTGGATGCCGACGAGCCCTACATAGGCGCTGAGATTCGGCGAGCAGCCGATGAAGGGCGCGCTGTGGTGCTCGTGTCGGCCGACGGCAGCACGCGCATCTTGCTGCCCGAACTGGCGCATCACTAGCAGGCGAACACGCCGCAGCTGTGGACGCCATCATGGAGCACTCGGTTGTGAGGCTCCGCGAGCCGGTGGGCAGTTGGCCGGCCGGCACCGTCGGGACGATCGTCAGTGAGTACAGCGATGCCGTGCTGGTGGAGGTATCGAACGAAACGGGCAAGGTGCTCGACTTCGTACAGGTGCCGGTCGCCAAGCTCGAACTCAAGCGCTGACGCATCAAGTCTCGATGACGAGCACCGAGGGGTGTCGAGGTGCTGCTCGATGGCTTGTGGCTCCCCGTCCCCAACCTTTCGGCATTGTCGCACGGCCTGTCGGCCGTGCGGTGCCTGCGGTATGGGTGACGGGGGAGAGGTGGGCTCTGGGTGGACAGGTGGGTGGGCAAGGGGTGGCGGCATGGGGCGCAACTGGCAGGTTGTGGCCTGGTTGCCCGGCGTGTTGCACACCTGGCGCCGGCGGGGGAGCCTCTGTAGTGGATCGCCGTGTGCTCGACATGGCGCTGGACTCCTACACCGATCGTGATCCCGTACGGATCACGATCGGCTGGACGTGCGGGGCCGGGGATATCCCCGGCCCCGCGAGCAGGGGTGTACGGACGGTCGAGACCGGCCTGGTGGCCGGTCTCGACCTGGCGCGAAGGCGTGGAGCCGGGGGAAATCCGGAACGGATTCCCCCGTGCTTTGCGGTGCGGATATGAAATCCGCACCGGAAGGCCAATGAAATCACGCTGCGTGGTGAGTGTCGGTTCTCGACCGTCGCGGCCCTGTCAAAAGTGGCGAAGTCGATGGGCGGAGCCATGGGGTTGGTCTGAAGGTGTGTGGCATGCCCGGGTCGGCCACGACGGTCGAGAACCGACAACACGCTTAGTGAATGAGCAGGGTCTGGGGTGAAAAGGAACGGCAAGGTACGAATAGGGATGCGACCGGGGGTCGCATCCCTATCGGAAAATGGTGGGGTGGGCGGAGAACCGAGGGGGCCGGCTGCGGAGGTCCAGCCGGCGGACAGGCCGCCGGCTGGAGGGGCACAGTTGAATAACCCGGCCTGAATGGGTGGTGCTCATCAAGACGGGCGAAGGGTGATCGAGCGAGATGGACAAGCGCATGCGCTTGTCCATCTCGCAAGGTCTCGTGAGGTCCGCCGGGCGCAAAAAGATCGCAGCCTCTCGGGCTCAGGCCGGCCCTATAGGGCCGGCCTTGACAGCGGCTCATCGGCGATCTCGGCGCTTGCGTTTGAGGGTGGTTCGCTGTGTCCCTCTGGAATTGGCGGGGGGTCTGTGGCGGGGTTCGATCGACATGGGGTTAAGCGGTGTTGTCGTCGATCGCGTCAAGGAGGCGTTATGCAGACCGAGAAGGACGCGGAAATCGTTGATTGGATCGGTCGTCTCGGTGCGGCCGGGGCGGAGCATGTGATGGGTCGTTTTGCGATGGGTCGCAGTTGGGCTTACACTCGTCTGGGCTTGCTGGTCAGGGATGGGTTGTTGGAGCATCGGATGGTGCTTTACCGTCAGCCTGGGTTGTATGTGGCGAGTGCGGATGGGCTGCGCTGGCAGGGGCTGGGGCGGTTCGGGGTCTATCGGATCAGTCCGGGCGGGTTTCAGCACGCCCAGCAGGTCGCGAGTGCGGCGGTCGGTTTGCACTTGGCGCTGCCCGGTTGGGAGATGTTGAGCGAGCGCGAGATTCGAGCGCGGGAGAGCGATTGCGGCGAGCAGGTCGCCTCGGCGAGATTGGGGGAACTGCCGGGTGGGCGTCCGGCGGTGCATCGTCCTGATTTGGCGCTTGTCTCTCCGGGTGGGAGGGTCGTGGCGGTGGAGGTCGAGCTGTCGGTCAAGGCTCCGCGGCGTCTGGCCGCGATCTGCACGGGTTGGGCGCGAGCGCGCCACATAGGAGCCGTGTACTACCTCGCGCCGCCCGCCGCGGCTCGCGCAGTGAACCGCGCGGTCATCGAGACGCGGGCTGAGGAGCACATCGTGGTCCTCCCGATCGATCAGCCACAGGCGCTGGCTGCCATCAACGAGCTGGAGACGTCAAATGTTTAGCGGCATGCTGATGGTGCTGGGCGTGATCTTCATCGGTGGCCACTGGATCGCGCGAACGCTACGCAGCAGGGGACTGCTGTGGTCGTGCGCGACGCTCGGCCTACCGGCCGGGTTCGTGCTGTGGCAGTTGACCTGGCCGGCAGGATTAGCGGTTATCGGCGCGAGTCTGTACGCGTGCTCACGCGGGCGGCGCTGGCATCGCATGGACCTGGCTAGCGGTGGCGACCATGCCGCGATCGCCGAGAGCCGTCTGGGAATACGTGGCCTGTTCGAGCGTCGCCGCGCTCAGCAACAGATCGAGCGGCAGGGCTGGGTCGGCGGTGGGCAGCTCGTCGTAGGCCGCGACGAGCAAGGACTGCCGGTGGCGATCCCGGTCGGATACCGCTCGGGATCGCACACGCTGATCGTCGGAGCGACCGGTGCGGGCAAGACGGTCAGCGAGGCATGGATCGCCTGCCGTCTCATCGACGCAGGCTACGGCGCGATCACGATCGACCCGAAGGGCGATCTCATGCTCCGTGAAGAGCTGCGGCGCGCAGCCGTTCACGCCGGCGTGCCGTTCCTGACATGGACGCCGGAGGGAGCGCTGGCATACAACCCCTACGCGCACGGGACCGACACCGAGATCGCGGACAAGGCGCTCGCGGGAGAGCACTTCACCGAGCCGCACTATCTACGCCAGGCCCAGCGCTATCTCGGGCACGCGGTACGCGTCATGCACACCGCCGGTATGCAGATCACCCCGGCGTCGCTGATGGCACATCTCGATCCACGCGAGCTAGAGGTCAGCGCTCGTCGACTGCCCGAACAGGACGCGAAGACCGTGCAGGGCTACCTGGACTCGCTGACAGATCGTCAGCGGCGCGACTTGGCCGGTGTGCGGGACCGCTTGTCGATCCTGGCCGAGTCAGATACCCGCCAATGGCTGAACCCGAATGACAGTGAGCACACGCTAGACCTGAAGCGGGCGGTCACAGAACGAGCGGTCGTCTACTTTCGCCTGGACGCAGATCGCCGGCCGCTGCTCTCCGCGATGCTCGCCGGCGCGATCATCGGCGATCTCGTCACCCTCGTCGCACGCTTGCAGAAAAGTCCCGTGCCGACGGTCGTGCTGATAGACGAGTTCTCAGCGATCGGAGCCGGGCAGGTCTCGCGGCTGTTCGGACGCGCACGTTCGGCGGGGATCAGCCTGATCCTCGCCACCCAGGAGCTCGCCGACCTCAAGACGGCCACGCACAGCACGCTGCGCGAGCAGGTTCTCGGCAACATCGCCGCCCTCATCGCGCATCGCCAGAACGTACCCGAGTCCGCCGAGACGATCTCCCAGATCGCCAGCACCAAACGAGCCTGGATCACCACCCAACAGACCGAGCACAACGTCTTCGGCACGGTCCCAAGCGGCAGAAGCACCCGCCGCCGCGGTCATGAACTGAACCTCGACCCCGGCCGCATCAAGGACCTCCAGACCGGCCAGGCGGCCGTCATCACACCCGGCTCAAACCAGCCACCCGCCATCGTCCAAATCCACCACCCCAGCGAGGCATGACCATGGACACGAGCACTCATTCCCACGACCATGCACCCGATGCGTCCCGTCATCTGGATGGCCCACTGCTGCGACCCGACCAAGTCGCGGCGCTGCTCTCCGTCAAGACCAGCTGGGTATACGACGCCGCAAGAACAGGCAAGCTGCCCTGCATACGCATCGGACGCCACATCCGCTTCACACGGCCGATGCTCGAAGAATGGCTGCAGAGCCGCTAACCCGACTCGCCGCAGTCGAGGAAGTTGACTACGCGGTGGCCGCGGCGCGCTCCTGAGCGTGCGCGTACAGCGTCTCAGGAGCGATGTCGGCGTCGTTGGGCCAGACGATTGTGCCGGCCTCGGCGTCGGCCCGTAGCTGTGCAAAGTAGGCCGGGTCGCGCAGGGGCTCGAACACGCCGCCGTAGTCGAGCAGGTAGGAGAGGTCAACCTCGGCCGTGGTGCCGTCCTCGAATCGGACGTACGCGTTGTATCCGTCTAGCGGCTGCGCCTCGGTGAGAAGGGGTGTACTGCGGATGGTCGCCATGGTAGAGCGTTCAGCGCAGCGGCTCAATCGGGACAAGTGGCTGGTGGTTGCGCGCACGAACCCCAGTTCTGGCGTAGCTCGGGCGGTGCGCCTTTGCCCACTCGACCACGAGGCGCGCTCCACGTGGCGGCAGTCCCCCCTGCAAGGGTCGTCAGGCTCTCAAGGTCAACGGGGGCCTCGTCGCCGCCATAGCTGGCATGGAAGTGCGGACGTCCACCGTGGTGAGCCCTGCGGTGCCTCCAAAAGCGTGCACGAATAACGCCCGTTTGGTACCCGCGAGTGGTACCCGCGGCCCTTCACGCGAGGACGATGCCTTGTCAGCGATCAAAAAACCTAGCGATTTACAGGGCTTTCCCGAAAGCGGATGAAGGGACTCGAACCCTCGACCTTCTGCATGGCAAGCAGACGCTCTAGCCAACTGAGCTACATCCGCGCGAGGGCCGATTATAGGGTGGATGCTCACGGCACGGTATGGCGCGACGAATCCCGTGCGATTGGCATGGGCACGGCGCAGCTCGCGCGATATGGCTCATTCCCCGGCATGCATGGCATGGCATGGCGCGCCGCGCGTGTGCTTCTCCGGATCCGACGTTCTGCTACCCGGCCGCGATCATCACGACGCCTGAGATGGCCAGCGCGATGCCCGCCCCCTGCCATAAGCGGATGCGCTCGCCGAGCAACGCGACACCAAGAGCGATCGTGACGAGGGGGTAAAGGTTGCCGAGGACCGAGGCGACGGTCAGAGGTCCGCGCTGCAGCGCCGTCGTGAGGCAGGTGTCGGCGCCGGCCAGGGCGATACCACCGGCGATAGCCAGTCGGGGAGCAGATCGAGGGCGGGGCATGACGCCCCGGGCGATCGCGATCGCGCCGGTCACCGTGGCCGCAACCACGAGGTTGCCCACGGTAGGCCACAGGCCCGCGCCTTGTGAGGTGCTGCCTACGCAGATGAAGAAGGTTCCGAAGCCGATGCCGCACAGGAGCGACACCGCGGTCTGCTGAGTGACAGACCAGTCGTTCGTGCTCGCCTCGTCGTGCCCGGTCTCATAGGCGATGAGCGGGATCGATACGAGCGCGCACAGGACGCCCACCGCCGTCAGCGTGGACAACGTATTACCGCCCGCGATCCCGACGACCGTCGGCAGAAGCGCGGTCATCGCGGCTGACACGGGGACGACCACACCGATCCGTCCATGACCGATGGCTGCGAAGAAGCCGACGTATGCGACACCTGTCGCCAGGCCGCTTGCCGCTCCCAGAGCCGCATCATGCAGGGTCAGATCGCTCGCGCCGAGCAGGATCGCGATCGGGACGAGCGTCACGATCGTCGCCACATGGAGCACAACAGTCACCTGCAGGGGGCTCTGGGTCCGGCTGGCCGTCCCGCCGAGGAAGTCGGAGATCCCGATGAACCCAGACGCGAGCAGGGCGAGCAGTACGGTCACAGTCGGCCGCCTCTCACAGCCAGCCGCCGAGCGCCTGACCCAGTGCTGCTGCGCTGATTCCTGCGGCCACGCTTGCGAGCACGTTTGCCGCAGCGGCTCTCCTGCGGCCGTCTTCGTTGAGGCTGTGCGTCTCAAGCATCCAGGTCGAGAACGTCGTATACGAACCGATCGTCGCGCCGCCGACCAGCACGATCGCGTTGCCCGTCAGCGCGAGGCCCGTCAGCATGCCGAGCACGAACGTGCCGCTCAAGTTGACCGCCAGCGTTCCTACGGGAAATGTGAGTGGGAGCTTGGATGAGACTACGTCCTCAAGCAGCAGTCTCGCCACCGAGCCGATTGCACCGAGCCCCGCCACGGCTATCCAAGTGGCGGCGCTCATGCCTCCGCCTCTGCTGCGCTCGCCGTGGTCGTCAGGGCGATCAGCTTTGCTGCGACGGACACTGCCGCGTACCCGCCCACCACGCTCGCGCCCACGTACCCGATCGCCAACTCGTAACGCCCTCCGTCAATCATTCCAAGCAACTCGATCTGCATCGTCGAAAAGGTTGTGAAGGCCCCGCAGAATCCTGTTCCCAGCAGCCTGTACGTCGGGATCGAGGTCGGTCCGTGGCGGCGCAACGTCGCCATCAGACAGCCGAGCAGGAACGCCCCCGCGATGTTCACCGCGAACGTCGCCCACGGCCAGCTTCCCGCTGCGCTTGGCCATGCTTGCTCCAAACCGACGCGTCCCAGTGCGCCCACCGCTCCGCCGGCCCCGACCGCCGCGAGCTCCAACCTGCTGATCTGAGGATGCGCCGCTCGGAAGGACTCGGGCAGTTCGCCCACATCCTCGATCGGTGCTCTGGGTTCTGGGACACTATCTGGCGTGTCGATGTCCACCGGAGTAAGTCCTCCCGTTCGGGGCTTGTCTCGGTAGAAGCCATCAGCGGACACGCCGCGGTTATGGAGCGGGCCTCATCGCTCTCCGGCAGCCCTCGCCAGCAGCCAGCAGCCACAACCCTAACCCACCACCCGGCCGGACCAGGAGGGCGCGCTCTCGTGGACCATCAGGGGTGTTGCCCTCGGGACGGCAGGCTCATAGCCGGCGCATGACTCCCGATGCCGATCTGCTGGCCGATCAGGCTCTCGCGCGGCACGTACCGTCCGCCGTCGCCCCTTCCCAGCAGACCCATGAGCTCCAGTTCTGAGAGTGCGAGCATCGTCTCGCCCGGATCCTCTCCGTCGGAGGTCAGCTTGCCGGGCGTGTCTCTGCCGGAGCCGACCTGCTCAAGCACCGTTTGCAGCCTTGGCTTGAGCTTCACCGGCTCGGATAGGACCGTCCGAGGCCTGAGGGCCACGTTTGGCTGGAATGAGTCTGGCTCGGATGTGCCCAGCCCGGATACGCCCACTCCGTACAGCAGGTCGAGCGCGTCTGCCGGGTCTCGCACAAGCGATGAGCCTTCCATCAGCAGTGCGTTCGTACCCCTGCTCACCGGTGAGGTCACTCGGCCCGGAACTGCTGCGACTGGCTGGCCCAGTCTCCGCGCGGCGCGTGCACCGATCAGCTCGCGTGGACTGTCATCGGCCTCGATCACGATTGTCAGCCTCGCAAGACCTGCAACCGTTCGAGCGCGCACCGGCTCACACCAGCGTCGCTGCCGATACCCGCACGGCAGCTCCGCCACCGCACATCCGCTTGCGGTGACTCGCTCGTAGATACCACGTCTCCCGGCCGGTTTGACCACGTCCACGCCGCCCGCCATCACCGCCACTGCAGGTCCCTGAGCTTCCAATGCTCCCGCGTGAGCAGCGACGGCGATCCCGTTCGCGAACCCGCTCACGATCGTCACACCGCTTGCGGCCAACCCGCGCGCGAGGCTACGCGCCATCTCCATCCCATAGTCGGTCGGTCTTTCGCTGCCCACGATCGCGACCGCGGGTCTTGCCATCAGCGTGCCCAGACGCTTTGCTCCGCCCATGACATGCAGCAATCTCGGCGTTTCTTGATCAGCACGTAGCACCTCCACGTAGCCGGTGCAGTGCCGGCACACTCTCTCCACGACACCCGCCTTTGCACTGAATGGCCTTGCCGCTGGCTCTTCGAGCTCAAACTGCTCCCAGCGCTCTCGCAGCTCCTGGCGCCGCCTCCCACCGATCGCGGCGATCAGCTGCACGTCATCTAATGCCAACAACTCCAGCAGCCTGCTCTCGTCCCGGCAGCAGTAGTCCAACCGCCCGCCCAACTCACTTAGCAGCCAGGTGCTGCGCAGGCACTCTTGGCAGGCCTCCACCGCTGTCTCGTTGCTCATCTTGCGCTTGACCCTCACGCCGCCCGGCTGCCGTGCAGGCCGGTCTCCGGGCGCAGTGACAGCGCCACGCCGACATCTCGCATCCGCACCCGCTCGCAGCCATTGAGATCGGCAATCGTTCGTGCGATGCGCAGCGTTCGGTGCTGCCCGCGCGCGCTCAACGTCCCTCTCGCCTGGGCATCTCTGAGCATCTGCTGCCCCTTCTCGTCCAGTCTCGCATGCCTTTCGAGCGTGCTCACGTCCATGTGCGCATTCACCGTCGCACACTCCCCGCGCAGCCTTCGTCCCTGGCGTTCGCGGGCTGCGCTCACGCGCTCGCGCGCCTTCTCAGAGCTCGTCCACGGCTCGGCGCTCAGCCCCTCGCTTCTCACGTTCTCGAGCTTTGCCTGCAGGTCGACCCTGTCAAGCAGCGGACCGCTCATCTTCCGCCGATGGCGGGCGAGATCGGTTTCACTGCACCTGCACAGCTCCCTTTCGCCCGCATATCCACATGGGCACGGGTTCGTTGCAGCTACGAGCATAAAGCGGGACGGGTACACCGCTGAGTGCTTGGCTCTGACGATCGCTACGCGTCCGTCCTCAAGCGGTTGGCGCAGCGCCTCGAGCGCAGGCTTGGCGAACTCAGAGAGCTCGTCGAGAAACAGCACTCCTCGATGGGCGAGCACTATCTCGCCGACCCACCCCTTGTGCGCGCCACCTACCAGTCCGGCGGTCGTGATCGAGTGATGCGGCGCTCTGAATGGCCTGCTCTGGGCCAGTTCGCCTTCCAAGTCTCCTGCGATGCTGTGGATACGAGTTACCTCGATCGCCTCCGAGTGGCTCAATCCGGGCAGGATCGACGGGACCCGCTGCGCGAGCATCGTCTTGCCCGTCCCCGGTGGGCCGCTCAGCAGGCAATTATGCCCTCCCGCCGCCGCGACGATCAGCGCTCGCACCGCGTGATGCTGGCCGCGCACCTCGCTCAGATCTGGACCTGTGGCGCCTGCACCGGCGCCTGTCGGCTCGGGATCATCGGGTTCTGGCAGCGGGTCCGGCTGACCACCGCTCAGCACGCGCGCGGCGCTTTTCAATTGCTCTACCGCGGCGACCCGCAGGCCTTGCACCAGCATCGCCTCCCGCGCACGCTGCACGCCGAGCACGAGTGTCTTCAGGTCCGCCTCTGTACACGCTTGGGCCACCGCCAGCGTTCCCTGACAGCCTCGCACGCTCCCGTCGAGCGCCAGCTCGCCGAACAGCGCGTGGCTGTCCAGATGCTCCTTCGGCAGCTGCTCGCTCGCCGCCAGCACACCGCACGCCAGCGCCAGATCCAACCCCGGACCCACCTTCGGCACGTCTCCAGGTGCGAGATTGACCGTGATCCTACGTGCTGGAAATTCATATCCCGAGTTGAGGATCGCCGCTTGCACCCGCTCGCGCGCCTCCCGCACCAATGGGCCGGCGAGGCCGACGATCGCAAACGAGGGCAACCCGGGTCTGATGTCGACCTCGACCGCTACCTGTCTTGTCTGCAGTCCCTCGATCGTGAACGTCTTCGTCCGTGCAAGCATCGCTTCTGCCTCCTTCGTCGTGCGGAGACATCCAAGCTAGGCATCGCTTGGGACGAAACTCTCGGGCGGGCCCTCAATGAGGCTCGGGCCAGCCCCTTCAGACCGGCCCGAGTATCCCGAATTTGGCTGGGGGAGAGGGATTGCAGGGTGACCCTGCGACCTCCTACATCCCGTCGGGATGGCGCGCCACGTAGCTCGCGGTGGAGGTCATCGAGTCCGACCACCGCGTCCCGGTCTCCTGCTGGGCGATCGTGTCGAACCGTTTGCCGTCCACCACCATGAACGCGTGTTCGGCATTCGCGTAGATGGTGATGTCTTTGCCCGGGCCCGCTTCGCCGTAGGACTCCAGCGCTGATGAGTCCTCAGGCGAGCTCAGCAGTCCACCGCCATGCAGCGCGTAGGACACCGACCCTGAGCAGTCGTACCCGACTGACTGAAACGAGCCGTGTCCGCCGCCGAACACGTACGGCCGCGTCGCGATTTCATCACCGGCGGCGATCACCTTCGCGACCACGCTCGAGCCGCCTCCCGTGGAGCTGTGTGCCGAGCCTTCGCTTGTCATCGCTGAGTGCGGCGGGTTCAGCGTGTGCGCGTCGCTTACGCCGATCACACTCCATGTCGCCGGGCCCACGACACCGTCCACGGTAAGCCCGTGCCGGGCTTGCAAGCGCTTGACGGCCGCCTCTGTTTCCGGGCCGAAGGTTCCGTCAGCAGTCAGGTGCAGTGCGCTCTGCAGCTCCGCGACGGCATTGCCGCCGGAGCTTCCTTCGCCTGCCGTGGGGGATGCTTCACCGGCGCTCGCGTCGATGTTGGTATCCACATGGGCGCCGCTGTGGTGGTCTGAGCTGAGGCGTGCCGAGGCCGGCGGTGCAAGCGTTTCCTCGCCGCCGACACCGATTGCATTCCATGTCGCCGGGCCCACGATCCCGTCCACGGTAAGCCCGTGCCGGGCCTGCAGACGCTTGACCGCGGCCTCGGTCTCTGGGCCGAAATCACCGTCTGCGGTGAGATGCAGCGCGCTCTGCAGCCGCGCGACCGCGTTGCTACCGGCGCCTTCTTCTCCTTCTGTGGAGGAAGTTTCCAGGTCGCTCACATCCGCCACCGACGCTCGCGCCGGCGTCCGTCCTCGCAGCGCCGCACTGGTCAGCTGACCGACGATCCCGTCGACCGTCAGGCCTCTGCTCGCCTGGAACTTCTGGACGGCTTCTTCGGTAGCTGGCCCGTACACGCCGTCCACAGTCACATTCCCCAGCGCCTGCTGAAGCAGTTCCACCTGCCTGCCTTCGCTGCCCGGGTTCAACACTATGCTGTGTTCGGTCGTCGTCGCTGGGCCGGCCGCGGCTGAACCGACTCCGTTAGCCCCACTGGCTTCGGCCAGGCCTGCGCTCGGACCGGCGGTCAGTGCTGCCAATGCGCCCAGTGAGATCCGCTTCGCGCGGGTTCCCGCTGGCACGAACCGCAACTCTTCGGCGCGCCTGCGCGCACGCGACCGCCCCAATGAGAGATCCCACGGCTCGGTCTCGGTCAGGTCCCGCGCCGCATGCTCGCGGCTACCGCCATCCAGCAGCGCCGATAGCGATGAGGGCGAGGCAGTGCCCGTGTCTCTGCGCCCGATCGGAAATCTGCCAGCACGCTCGCGGCGCGCACGAGAGCGGGCATACGAAGCCTCCCAGGGGTCCATAACAGCAAGATCACGCGACGGGAATCCCGGCATGCGCAGCACGTCCTTTCGACTCGCTTGGGCGCCTACGGGGTTAGCTGTCGGGCTCGCGCACATGCGCTACGCCACACTGTGGTGGCGATTCGCCCCCGCAGCCTTTTCTCGGCTGCTCTGGGTCCCCCGTTCCCCGACCCCTTGAGGTCGAGGATTAGGCACAACGCGGGGCAACCTAACAGGTCCATCTGCAACTTGCATCGCATAAGCAGGTTTGCAACGTTTCTTGCCGACGCACGCTTCAAGCGCGCAGACCTTCTCTGCTCAGCAGGATGGATCTTGCGATCGCTGTCTCACCGGTCGGAGATTCCACGGGATCTCCGACCGGACAGCACGCGCTCGGCCGCGGTCTCAACGCATCTGCGTTGCCTCAAGTCTGGTCTCGGCCCCCGCAGCCCGCGGACAGGCGCGTTCGGCGTTCTGTGCTGGTAACTTCGTTCGTCGATGCGCAAGCACGGACTCGACCCGCGGATATTGCTCTCGCTGCTCGTCCTTGTCGTGATCGCCGGAGGCGTTGCGGTGCTCCTGATCGGAGGCAACTCACGTCAGCAAGCCACCGGTGCGACCACCGCCCATGGCGAATTTCGCGCCGAGGGGGTCTTCTCGCCGGCAGCGCCCGCCCCGCCGCTTGAGCTTCACAACTACCTCGGTCAGCCCGTCAACATCGACTCTTACCGGGGTCGCGCGGTGCTTGTGACGTTCCTCTACACCAACTGCCCCGACGTCTGTCCGCTGATCACCGCCAGCCTGCACGCCACCCTCGAACTATTGGGTCACCGGTCCTCGCAGGTGCAGATAATCGCCGTCTCGGTCGATCCTCGTGGGGATACAACCCGGGCCGTGGCGGCCTTCCTCGCGCGTCACAAAATGACCGGGCGGATGCTCTACCTGACCGGCTCCGCCCACGAACTCGCGCACGTCTGGAAGGCCTGGGGCGTCGGCTCTGAACGCGATATCCAGCAGCCGCAGTTCATCAACCACTCCGGGCTCGTCTATGGCATCTCGGCGTCGGGCAAGCGCACCACCGTCTACGCCTCCAACTTCATTCCCGCCGAACTCGCTCACGACGTGCAGCTGCTGGCGGCTCAGTAGGGCTTTTGCAGGTTGCTGCTCCAGCTCGTGTTCGCGGCGGCTGGCATCGAACTCACATAAGCGCAGGGTTTGCCTGCGCGTAGGCCGGGGTAGAGGTCTTCTCAACCGACGAGGAGGCTTATCATGGTCGCGCTTATCGTTCTGCTTCTGATTCTTGCCGTGTTCGGTGGTTTGGGGTTCGCGGCCCATGTCCTCTGGCTCGTTCTGCTGATCGCGGTCGCGCTCTGGCTGCTCGGCTTCGTGATCGGCGGTGCAGACGCTGGAGTCGGTCGCCGGCGCTGGTATGGGCGCTGGTAGAGGCCTCTGAGACGGCAGAGGCGGTCCGACACGGCGGAGGCGTTGCTGCGCGGGGCGGATTGCCGATGATGCGTTGGGAAGGATGTGCGAGCGGCGGGGTCGGCAAGGAGAGGATGATCGCGCCCTCATGCTCCAAGTAACTGCCATTCGGCCACGACGTGCACGTGTCCAGCTTTTTACCGTGGCGCTCGTGCTCGCCGTGGTGACACTGTGCGGCTGTGGGGGAAGTTCGACCTCGGCTCGTGTCGCCGCGCGCGACGAACACGCGGCGCTCGTGAGCTACCTGCACCAGGTCGAGCCGATCCGGCTGGCTGTCAACCGCCTGCTGGATGGAGCCGATCCGATCCTGTCGGACTACCACGACGGCCGCATCTCTCCTGCGCAGGCAGCGCAGCGAATGGGCGTCCTGGAGCGGCGTTTTGCTGCCTATACTTTGCTGCCTATACGGTTGACATGGCCGCGATCCAGCCCGCTGCAGCGCAGCTGCGCTCCGTGAACGCCCCTTACGCCCATACCTACATCTACGAGGACTCATACCTGAGCGCGCTCACCGTCGGCCTGGCGGAGCGCGACCTGGACGGCCTGCCCGATACACAGTCCGCTCAGCGGGCCGCGATCATCCAGTGGCGTACCGGCCTGACGGTGCTTGCCCGTCGCGTGGCGCTCGATCTGCCCGCGGACTTGCAAGTCGCCGGCCGGGGAGAGATCGCCCCCTCCCCGAACGGCAGTTAGTTCAGCTGCTC
This sequence comes from uncultured Solirubrobacterales bacterium, assembly GCA_963705245.1. Taxonomy (GTDB): domain Bacteria; phylum Actinomycetota; class Thermoleophilia; order Solirubrobacterales; family Solirubrobacteraceae; genus Palsa-744. The sequence goes on from OY970062.1 coordinate 2,188,182, forward strand.
ACAATGCGTGCAGCAGGTCCGCTCACGAGGTGTGTGGAGATTGGCTGCTGCTAGTAGCTGTAGCCGCCTCCGCCACTGCTGCTGCCGCCACCGCCAGAGCTCGGGGGCGCGGCGGATTCCGCTGGCGGAGCGGGTTCAGCGGGCGTCGTCGTGGCTGGGGCGGCAGCTGCGGGCGTGCTCGCGCTTTTGGCGCTGGTTCTCACGACGGTCCATGTGCCGACGTCCTTGATGCCCTGCCCCTTGGCTTCCCCGGGAGACTGATCCTGTGTGAACGTGTACAACGGCATCCCTTTATATGTCACTTGCTCGGTGCCATCTGGGCGCTTCACCGTCCCGAGCGAGCCGACGCTCCCGCTCGGCGTGCCGGCCGGTGCGCTCAGCGGATGCCACACCTGCGTGCAGGCCGAGCTCGTGCAGATGAACTTGCCGTTCTGCTCACCGCTGAGGCTGTAGAGGGTCATGCCCTGGGCGTCGACCAGCACGGTGGCGCCGAGTGTCGTATTCGATGCCGTCTTGACGACCGTCGCGCTTTCCCCATTCGATGCCGTGGTGCTGGCCGGCGCCGAGCTGGCTTGTGATGAGGTGCCCGAGCTGCTGCCACACGCAGCCAGCGTGAGCGATGCGGCTAGCGCGGGGACGAGGAGCTTCACAACTGAGGGCATCGGGACTCCTTTGGTCAAGCGACATGAGGACGACAGTGGCTCACTGACCCTGCCTGTCCTTAAGGACTCCATGCTCGCGGGTTCCTTCCCCTCATAGCCACCTGCAGCGATCGGTGAATCGAGGATTTCCGGGAGCTGCATCTCTATGGCTCGGTGTGCACGACGACGTCAGCAATGTCAGGGACATGCTGGCGCAGTTGCTCCTCGAGCTCGCCGGCCAGCTCGTGCGCATCGACCAGAGAGGCAGTGGAGCCCACGGCGACTGTGAGGAAAACGACGCGCCCGGCTTCGGTGGATAGAAGCCTCATCAAGCGTGGCTCAACGCCGTTGCGCTCACGGACAAGACGCTGGATCTCCTGCATCGCCTGCCGGTCGGCGCGATCGTCGGCTATGCGGGCAACGAGAGGGCGCTCGAGCGGCTCAAGATGGGTCTGCACGTCGGTCACGCCGGGCTCGGTGCAAATCGCTTGCTCGACGCGCTCGGCGACCGTGTGCGCCGTCCGCAGGTCGAGGTCGGGCGGGAACTTCATGTGCAGGCAAATGCTGACCTCCCCTTGCTGTTCAAAGACAGCGATGTCGTGCGTTTCCCTTACCAGCGGCTCGGCCAAGGCGATAGCAAGCACGCGGTCGCGAAGGTCCAGGCCGCTGCGACGGGGCTCGACGTGGACCACAACATCGCTGCCGGGCAGCGAGCCCTCGATCGCTCCCTCGACCAGGCTGGCGGCTTGGTGGCCCTCGACCACCGCCTGCCCGGGCGCCACGGCGACGACAACATCGGCGAAGTAGCGTCCTGCGGACTCACGTAGACGCAGCCGCCTGAGCTCGATATCCGCGTCCAGGCCGGCGATCGCCCGTTCAGCTGCCTCTCGTGCCTCGGCCGGGGTCCGATCCATCAAGACGTTGGCGTTCTCCGCAATCAGCCGCACCGCGGCGGCAAAGATGATCCCGGCGATCACCAGTGCGGCAATCGCGTCACCCTGGGCAAATCCGGCGTGAACGAACAGCAATCCGACAAGCACTGCGACAGAGCCCGCCATGTCGCCGGCGAAGTGGAATGCATTGGAACGCAGCGCGGCGCTGCCATAACGCCGAGCAGCTCGCCACGAGACGATGGTGCGGCTGAGGTCCACGACCAGTGCGATCGCGATGACCAGGAAGAGATACCAGCTGGCGTCAGGAGCCTTGCCGGCATTGACGAGATGACCGACCGCTCCGACACTGACTATCACCCCACCGGCCAGCAGGATCACTGCCTCTCCCAAGGCACCGAGGTTCTCGGCGCGGCGATGGCCGTAGGGGTGCTCGGGGTCGGCGGGCCGTCCACCCAGGCGTACCGCGAAAAACGTCAGCACCGCTGCGATGACATCGCCGCTTGACTCGATCCCAGCCGAGATCAATCCGAGGCTGCCCGCTGCCAGACCCACTCCCAGCTTCAGAACCACCAGCAGGCTGGCCGCCGCGATCGAAGCCAACGTCGTGCGTCGCTGCACGGTGATCCGCTCCTCCTCGATGGGCTGTGCCATCAGCAGAGACTAGGAACCTGCTTCAAAACAAGCGGTGCGGTGCGGCGTTCAGAGGTTCGGCTGGGGTGCCGGGCTTCCGAGCTGAAGCCACCTGGATGTGCGAGCCGTCGCCAGGAGCTACGCTCCTGTTCGAGCGGTGATCGCTCGGAAGCGGAACGGATGGAGTGATGCTGCCATGCCCGAGCCACAGCCACACAACGAGACGACAGACGGGCTGCCGAGCTGGACGTTCGAGCCCGGTCACACCGAGGCGGGGTTTCGCGCTCGCCACATGATGGTCACCTGGGTGCACGGCCTGTTCAAGGACGTCCACGGCAAGCTGCATCTGGACTGGGAAGATCCGCTGACCGCGACGTTTGCGGGGAGAATCGACGCGACCAAACTCTGGACCGGCGAGCCCGACCGCGACGCTCACCTGCGCAGCGCCGACTTCTTCGACGTGCAGAATCATCCTGTGATCTCGTTCTCCGGAGGATTGACCGAACGAACCGGCGACATCAACTTCAAGGCCGTCACAGACCTCACGATTCGCGGTATCACCCGTCAGGTGGCGATGGACGTCGCGTATCTCGGCCAGTGGAAAACGCCGTTCTGGGTGGGCGACGAGAACAAGGGAACGCTGACCCGCATCGGGTTTGAAGCAAAGACCCGGATCAATCGCCACGACTTCGATGTCTCCTGGCAAGATCAGATTCCCGGCGGTGGCGTGGTCGTCAGCAACGAGATCGAGGTCACCCTGGACATCGAGGCGATCCTCGATTCCGACCTGCAGGCGACCGGCGCGATCGAGTACTACCGCGCGGACAATCCCGCCTGATCGACGACGACAAGATCGGATGACCCGATGGCTATCTGCACCCACCTCGACCACATCCGGATCACCCAGCTCCCCGAGGCTGTCGAGGGCTGCGAGGACTGTCTGCTGACAGGTGACCCCTGGCTGCACCTGCGCATCTGCTTGGAGTGCGGCCACGTCGGCTGCTGCGATGACTCGCCCAACCGCCATGCCACCGCGCACAATCAGTCGAGCGAACATCCGATCATTCGCTCACTGGAGCCTGGCGAGATCTGGTCCTGGTGCTATGTCGACGAGGTCGCGATGCGTGTGCCAGAGGTGCACGGGGAGACTCGCATACCGCCATCGCCGCTTGCCGGCTGAAGCCCGCGTACGGCCAACGCCCTCGGACCGGCCTGCGGTTGGTGCGCAGTGGAGAGCGAGATCACCAACGATCCTGAGCAGTGCTCATGACGGCGGGCGGTAGACCGCGAGCCAGGCGAACAAGCTCGTCGTGGCGGCCTGTGTTTGCAGCGAGCCCGGTTCGGCGTCACGTGCCGGGAGGGTTTCGCCGCTCCAGGAGAGCAGGTCCAAGCCTTCACCGTTGGCCGCGCGGGTCTGCGCGTCGCGCGCGTTGTCAGCCGCGAGCGCATAAAGCGTGGAGTTGCCGTCGAGGGAGTACAACGCGAGCATCCACTGCAGGTAGATAGCGTCGTACTGCGGCGAGAAGTCGAGCAAGTGCCCGAAGCGGACGAGCGCGGTGGTCGTCAGATATTCAGCCCGCCGGCAGTCAGTCGGCGTGTCAGCGATCCGGCAGAGCACGGCTTGGGCATAGATGAGCGGGGACTCGATGTAGTCGATCGGGGTGGGGGACAGGCTGCTGCCGGCATACAGCTGATCGGCAGGGCTGAACCCGGTCGTGTTCGCCCACTGCAGGAATCGGACGGCCTGGCTGAGCGCATAGCTCGAGTGGGTCTGCTGGTAGAGCAGCGTCGCCAGGAGTGTGCCGCTTGCCAGCGCCTCGCCTGCCTTGTAAGGGTGCAGCGTGTTCCACCAGATTCCGCCTGAGCCGGGATCCCAGCCGACGGTCGCGATGTATCGCAGCGCGCGTTCAGCGTCGGCGAGATAGCGGCGCGTTCCGGTGGCGCGGTAGGCCTCGACGAACGCGAGCCCCCACCAGCCGTTGTCGTCGAACCACGTCTCGGTATCCGCATCGCGATCTCCTGGATACGGGGAGTAACCGGGAATTGGGCGCAGGCCCCGATTCAGGTAGTGCTCCGCTCCGGTCGCAAATCGTGCGACGGCGCGCCGGTTCGCGGGCGTGGGCTGAGCGATAGCGATCGCGTCCAGCGACTGAAACAGCGGCACGATGTCCCAGATCGTGGCCAGCGGATAGCGGTCGTGATCGTTCAGTCGCGCGTCATACCAGCCGAGTCGCCGATCCCGCCAGCGCTGCTCGGCGCGCGCTGCACCAGACTGCGCCAGGGCGAGATAGTTCTGCTGGGTGGCTGTGAGAGCGGGCGCCGGAGCCGGGGACGATGGCGAGGCCGCGCTTGCGGAGGCTGCGAGGGAGGTCGCGATCGCGAAGGTGGATAGACATAGAGCGAGAGCACGCATAAAGGCTTTAACCCGACACCTCCTAGATCGACGCGGAGCGTGGGAAGCGTGAGCGGTCTTTGCGGCGGTAGCGGGAATCGCCAGTCCCTGTCAGGGGGATGAGACATGTGTTGAAACGATCCCACTACCCGTGCGCGTACAGCTCAAATCAGTCTGGCTCTTCATCCGCCGGGTCTCGCAATGCCTCAACTAATCGTAGGTACGCCCGGCCGGCCGCCTAGTGAACGCGGCGGAATCCGCTGTTATGTCTCATCAAGTCCACTCAAACTTACTCGAATGTCTGACTCCTGTAGCGCTGTCCCTAAAGCTGCGCGGAAGCGCTATGTCGTCTCGGATCGCGACGGTGGCCCCGCGCTGGCGGACCCGGTGGTCCGCTCAACTACGGATACGGGCGGTCCCTGCACTGGATCTGGGTTGTGCTGTTGGGATGACTCTGCCTTCGCGCATCAGTTGGGGTCTCCGAACGGATTCTGGCCTGGTCCGACCGGATTCTGACTTGGCTCCGTTGCCTTCGTCCGCTCAGGCTCGCGGTCAGGGCCCCCACGATCTCTCTTAGCGCTCCCCAAAAAAATCGTAGCCAGCAAGATGATCAGAAGCAAAGCGCCAGCTGATGCAACAGCGATGATTAGCAGCACGAGGTGCTCGGTGAGCGGCTCCCCTTCGATTATCGCAAGCGTCGGCATTATGAGCCCGTGGCACCTGTATCTTTACCGTCTAGTGCGTTTGGCGGCTGCGAGCTGCGTCGTGATCCATCCGAAGTCGATCAGGAGACCCTACACGTCGCGACTGACTTATCCCAGCGACTTACCCAGAGTGATCTAACCCCTCGCCCAACGACCAATGGCCGCTACTGCACGCAACCCCCACGTTCTAGCGCGCCGCTTGCGACGCGCAGCATTCGTCGTGCTCGCTCTTGTACTTATCCTCGTCTTCATCGCAATCCCGCTACGGGTCGCACGAAACACCGTCGCATAACAGACTCCCCGTTCGGTGCCTACGCAGGCTACGTATGGCTCGGTCGCGTGTCGTCGGTGCAGGGGTCGTGGACGGTACCTCGGATTGTCGACCCATCACGCTCCGGCTTGGCGACAACATGGATTGGCGCACAGACGCCAGGCACACGTGGCGCGTTTATTCAGATCGGTGATGGCGGTGCCCCCAGAAGCACTGCCCTTGAAGCGTATGGGTCTGAATTCGGCCAATGGACCAACAAGACCCCCTATGCCACGATCGTATCCGCCAGTGCGCGCCTCATCGACTGGCTCCGTCTCGAAATCCGTGGGCTCACCGACGCGCGATTTGCCGAAAGCGGTGAGCAGTCGCGTCCGATTGCTGATCGGCAAGCTGAACGCCACGATCGAACGAGCTCGTCCTCCCGCGGTCATGTCGCCTACTGCGTTCACCATTTGGAGATCATCCTTGATCCGCAGCTCTGAAGCGGCACACTACGTCGCACACCTGCTCCGTCGCGAATTGGGGTGACGGAGGCCCTGTAGGTGGTCCAGGGTCTATGCGTGGTCTGGTTGTTGATTGTCGGTTACGGTGTCTGCGTATTCGGTTGGTGTGAGTCCGTCCAGCGCTGAGTGCGGCCGATAGGTGTTGTACTCGATTCGCCAGTCCTCGATGATGAGCTTCGCCTCGGTGAGCGATCCGAACTCCTCGATGTTCAGCAGCTCGTCTCGCAACCGGCCGTTGAAGGACTCGACGAACGGGTTCTCCCATGGGCTGCCGGGCTCGATGTAGGCGGTGTTCGTGCCGGCGAGGCGACAGTAGTCGCGTAGCGACCAGGCGATCATCTCGGGACCGTTATCAGCCCGGAGATACTCCGGTGCGCCGCGAGTGAGCACTAGGTCCTCGATGACGGCAATGAGCTCCTCGGCGGTGCAGGTCCGGTCGACCCTGATCGCCAGCGCCTCTCGGGTGTACTCATCGACGATGTTGGCGAGCTTGAGCCTGCGCCGGTCAGAGGTCTCATCAAACATGAAATCGATCGCCCACACATGACCGGGACGGGTGGCACGCAACCGTTGCTTTTGAGTCGGGCCTATCCTGCGTCGCTTGCGGGTCCTCACGGGCCGCCTCAGGCCCTCCTGACGCCAAATACGGCGCGTACGCTTGCGGTTGATCGTCCAACCTTCGCGCAGCAGGATCTGATGCGCGGTCTTCCAACCCCACCGCGGGTGATCCCCGGCGATCTCGCGCAAGCGAGCAGTCAGGCGCTGCTCCTCGGTGCTTGGCGGCCGCCTGGGCTTGCGTTGCGTGGAGCGATGTTGGCCGACAACACGGCACGCACGACGCTCTGAAACCCCGAAACGCTCCTGCAGAACCACAACGGCCCTGCGACGGCGCTCCGGGGTCAGAATTTCCCCTCCGCCAACTCCTTGAGCATGTCGATATCCAACGCCTGCTCAGCCACGAGCTTCTTCAACCGCTGGTTCTCAGCCTCAAGCGTCTTTAGGCGCTTGGCCTCATCGGCCTTCATCCCTCCATAAACCGCTCGCCACCGATTGAACGTCGCCTCCGAGACCTCGAGATGGCGCAACACCTCAACGAGATCCTGGCCCTCGTTCAAAAGGCGCTCGCCCTCCCTGATCTTCCTGACAGCCTGCTCCGGGGTATGCCTGCGTCGCTTCATAATCGTGTCCATCCTCCCATCCCATCACGGGAAACACGACCACGCACACCACCTGGCTCACCTCAAAGGGACCCCGTCAGCCGAACGCTCTACCGCGTAGCTTTCGCTCACAAAAGTGTCCTGATTGTGTCCCGTCGCCTCTAAAGCGGCCCCAAATTCCGAGGCTCGCCACCTGCTATATCTGGCTTAGATACTGATGATGGGCGATACAGGGCTCGAACCTGTGACCTCCGCCTTGTCGAGGCGGCGCTCTCCCAGCTGAGCTAATCGCCCTGGGATGGAGATCCAAGCCTATCAACGCAAAAGCGACGCGAATACCCCGGCACACCCGAGCGCTCGCGGCAAGCTCGCGATGGCATACGCCCAAAAACAAGGCCCAGGCGACCCCTCCCAGAAGCGCCTGGGCCTCGGGTAGATCAAGGCACGATCACCGTCTGGCCTTCACCTTCCACTCCAGCCGATTCTGCTCCGCTGGAGCCAACTGCGCCGGGGACAATCACCACGCCGCTCTGGCCGGAGCCGCTTTCGACACCACTACCAGATTCGACTTCGCCGTAAGGGCTCTGCGAGCCACGCGAGCCTTCGCCATAGGGCGACTGCGTCCCGCCACCAACCGAGCCAGCCGAGCCACCTTCACCCTGGACCGCGCTCTGACTTGCCGAAGAGGACGAGACGCCTTCGCCGGCCTCAATCTTTTTGACCGCGGCGGCGGCGGTGTTCGATGAGATAGCAAAGCCAACGCCGGTGCTGCCGGGCTGCGAGCCTTCTGAGCGGGCCGCATCGGAGGCGATCTGAGAGTTGACACCAATGATGTTGCCCTGTTCGTTCAACAGCGGACCTCCCGAGTTGCCAGGATTAAGCGCCGCATCGGTCTGAAGCGCGCCGGTGATGGTCGAGCCGTCGGGCGCGGAGATGGAGCGGCCCAGCGCCGAGACGATGCCACGGGTCAGGGTCTCGTTGAGGCCATAAGGGTTGCCGATCGCATACACAGGATCGCCGACCTGAACGGAGCCGGAGCTCACAAGGCTCAGCGGATGCAGGCCCAGTCCGGACGGATCGATGCGGATGAGCGCCAGATCCTCGTTGGCTTCCTCGCCGACGAGTGTCGCAGGGCGAGTCACGCTCGAAGAGGTGCCCGGGCCGGCGACGATGCTGCTCGCGCCCTCGACCACGTGGTCGTTGGTGAGGATCAGGCCCTGGTCGTTGAGCACGATGCCGGTGCCGCTGTCTTCACCCTTCGATGTGACGGCCTTGATCGCCACCACGCCCGTGGAGTCGCGCTGATAGATCTGAGTAGCCGTGAGCGCGGTGGACGAGACCTCGCGGCGGGTTCCCGTCGAGGAGCCGCCGCGAACCGACGCGCTGGTTACGCGCAGAGCGGGTGTCGAGCGTCGAGTGCTGCCACCCAGCGTGAGCAGCGCGACAATCGCGACGGTCGCCCCGGCAAGTGAGGCGAGCAGCATTGGTGCGAGTAGACGTTTCACGGACCACCTCCAGATTCTTTGGATGAGACCATGATGTGCGGGCTCGCTGTGCGGACGCTAACAATGTCCCAAAGCGCCGCTAAGGGGCGGGGAAATAGTTGATAACCGTCCCCGAAGCGCCCGATAAGCTAGCGGTGCATCTGGCGACGTGGCGGAGTGGCTACGCAGCGGCCTGCAAAGCCGTCTACACCGGTTCGATTCCGGTCGTCGCCTCTACGATTGTCCAACGCGGCTGGTCCGACTAGTGAGGCTCCCGATCACGATCCGGGTGGGGGCCGCGTAGGCGTTGCGACGGCGGCGTTTCGTCGCTGAGGCCCAGCTTCTTCGCTTGGCGCTCGTTGAGCTCGATGAGAGCGCGCTTGTCAAGGAACAGCTCGGCGTTCTTCTCGCTTGACCAAGAGACCCTCGGCCTCCGACTCCCTGAACCGCGGCCGTAGGCAGCGCCCCGTCGCCGAGCCACGTAGCAGGCCCAAGTGTTCCTGACGACCGCGTACAAGACCCCCGGCGCGGCGCGCTCCTGATGCCTCGCTGCTCTCTCCAACGCGGCCAAGATCAGGCCTTCCGACAACGCCCTCTCGGGCATGAGCAATCCACCTCCGTATCCAGGCCCGGCGCATGCCTGAACTGTTAGTTGGTGGCCGCAAGCAGCGCGCCTGGCCGCACCGGCTTGGCTGGATGGGTCGGCGCTAGCGCACGCCCCGTAGAAGGCTCGCCGGGGTGGTATCCAAGGCACGAGCCAGTCGCAGCAGCGTCCTGAACTCCGGCGCGCGCGCCCGCGTCTCCAAGCGTGACAAGGCCGTGCGGTGCATCTTCGCCTCCTCCGCGAGGGCTTCCTGGCTCATGTCAGCACTCAGTCGAGCACGCCGCAGGTTCGCGGCGAAACGGGATAGCGGCTCGGCAAGCTCGGGGTCTGGGTTGAGCGGCAAGCCACCATCGTCTACACCCGTAGCCAGTCAGACAACAGCCACAAGAGCACATATGTAGCCAGGACAGCACTAAAAATCTGTCGCAAAATGCGAGCAAATGCTCGAACAGTTGTAGCAAATTGTCAGTCGATGTGGTTACGATGCGCCGCAACGCTACGCAAAGCTAGACGAATCTACGGAAGGGTGCGCATGCTCAGTCCAGTCGGTGATATGCAGGGGGTGGACCTCGTGACGACGGATCGGGGGGCGCCGCCGGTGTGGCGTTCTGTTCGTGTGCTGGCTCTCTTGGCGTGCGGCGTCGCTGTGCTCTTGAGTGCTGGGGCGGTATCGGCTAGTGCCGAAGAGTATGTGACCAACATGCGAGAAGGTATCAAAGAACATGAGAAAATCGCAGATAATTGGGGGGGAAACATCGAAAGTGAACCTGAATATACTGAGCCTCCTGGTGATTATGAGGAGCAGGTGCACTCGCCTGGGCAGGGAGGAAAAACTTCTGCGCCAGATTGAACGTCGGCTCGGTGGATCATGACGACTAATAAGTCTCGCGGCGACGAGCTAATTCAAGTTATATTGACAGTCGGCGACACTGACGGGCAGGTGTCTAACGACTTGATTGGCGAGTTTTATACCAACGGCTACCCAGTCGATAAGCTAGTTCCTTTGCTCCGTAGCGAGAATGACGAGATAGTGAGGACCGGGGCGTTTCTCGCTGAGGAGCTGGGAGCGAAAGCAACGCCTTTGCTACCCGAGCTGACGAGGCTGCTCAACCACGCCGACGCGTGGGTCAAATCGGGCGTATTGACTGCGGTGCTGGCCTCCGCCACCAACGAAGATGGCGAGGTCGTTGGCGGTGCAGTGTTGCTGATCGCTGACTCCGGGCGGTCGATCCGCAAAATGGCGTTTGAGCTCATGACGAGGCTGGCCCGATCGCCGCTCGGCGCAGGTTTGCCTTATATAAAAGACCCAGAGATAGCGGCTCTACTTGAGTGGGTGCTGGAGGTCGAGAGTGAGTCGCGCGATGATGATGAGATCGCGTCGCGGCTGCGAGAGTCGGATGGGCTCGGGCGGGTGTTTGCTGTGATCGCGGCTGCTCGCATTTATGGGCGCAACCCGCACTATTTGCAGCTCGCCGCTTCTTTGGAGGAGAGTGATGCACAGTCTCTCGCTGCGTCTGAGTTGGCGTGGCTTTCAAAATTGCAGGCGCAATCCCAGCGCAGGCGGGAGCGAGCAGAACGTCGCGAGGGCTAGCACGCCTTGGGCCTCGTTTGCTTCATCTCCGGTCGCGCCGATGACGGACACGCCTAAGCTGGCGCACTGGCGGTGTTTTCCGTGGCTGGATCGGCTGCGCCGATCGGCTGTGCAGGGCTCAGGCGCTCAACTGCATCACTGAGGGGGTGGGTGCGGTGGTGTTTCCTTCATGGCTGTTGGGTCGCTTGGTTAGGCGATCCACTCCGTGGTGGGGCCGTCGCTCCCGCTGGGCGTGGTTTTGGTTGCTCTATGCTGCGAGGCGTTTGGCCTCGTGGCTGAGGAGGAGGCCGTTTATGAATCGTTTGACGAGTTGTCTGTCCTCGTCTGTGAGGCGTTGGGTGGCTTCTAGTTGCAGGCGTAGCTCCTCGTCCGAGTCTCGCTCGGCGTCGAAAACGAGCGTATCTGAGCTGACGGATAGAGCGATCGCGAGCTTGCGTAGCACGTCGAGGGTGGGTGAGGAGCTGCCGGCCTCATAGCGGCGGAGCTGTGAGACGTGGATGCCGACGTGCTCGGCGAGGGTGCCTTGGGTCATTCCGCGCTCGTTGCGCAGGGTGGCTAGGCGTTTGGGGAAGTCCATCGCGATCAGATCCAGTCCTGGTCGCGTGACGATATGGCCGCCTTGGGGGAGCACTTGTCCTCGCACGCATATATGCTAGCGCAGCACGGCTATAATTTCGTCTTGACAAGGTGTGGCTGAGGAAGGCATGGCGCGAATCCCGGATGAGGTCATCGAGCGGCTGAAGGAGGAGGTCGCGCTGGCGCGGCTGGTGGAGCTGGCGGGCGTGGAGCTGCGCCGCCAGGGCAAAGACCTGATCGGCTGCTGCCCGTTCCATGAGGATCGCACCCCGTCGCTGGTGATCTCACCGGAGAAGAACTTGTGGCATTGCTTGGGCGCGTGTCAGGCGGGCGGGTCGGTGATCGACTGGGTGATGCGCGCGGAGAGCGTGTCGTTTCGTCACGCGGTCGAGCTGCTGCGCGATGGTGTCGCGCCTACGCCGATCGGCCGCCGGCGCGCGGCGGTGCGCTCGACGGTCTCGAAGCTGCCCTCGCCGCTGCCGACGGGCGTGGACGAGCGGGAGTTGTTGGAGCGGGTGGTCGGCTTCTATGCGCAGACGCTTCGGGAGAGCCCGGAGGCGCTGGGTTATTTGGAGCGTCGAGGGTTGCGTGGCGGCGAGCTGCTTGAGCGCTTCCGGCTGGGTTATGCGAATCGCACGCTTGGCTATCGGCTGCCGGCGAAAAATCGTCAGGCGGGCGCGGAGCTGCGCGGCAGGTTGCAGAAGCTCGGCGTCATCAGGGCCTCCGGGCATGAACACTTTTCGGGGTCGCTGGTGATCCCGGTTTGTGACCGGGACGGGACGGTGGTGCAGCTCTACGGGCGCAAGCTGCGCGACGATTTGCGGGCGGGCACACCGCTTCATCTCTATTTGTCCGGGCCGCGGCGTGGCGTGTTCAACGGTGAGGGGTTGGGCGCCGCGGGCGGGGAGGTGATCGTTTGTGAGTCCTTGATCGACGCGCTGAGGTTTTGGGTTCATGGTCTGCGGCACGTCACCGCGGCTTACGGCGCCGATGGTTTCACCGACGAGCTGCACGCCGCGCTCAAAGACGCCGGCGTTGGGCGGGTGCTGATCGCGTTCGATCGAGACGACGCGGGCGACCGCGGCGCCGCTGCCTTGGCGGAGCGTCTCGGCGGCGATGGGATCGAGTGCTTCCGGGTGTTGTTTCCGGCGGACAGGGACGCTAACTCGTTCGCGCTCGGTGTCGAGGATCCGGCCGGTGCGCTCGCGGGGCTGCTACGCGAAGCGGTGTGGATGGGCAAGGGCAGTCCAAGCGCACGGCCGGCGCCGGTCCTGATCGAGCCCGGGCCTGCTGTCGTTCCCCCAGCCCCCGTCCCGATCGAGCGCCCCGCTGAAGAGTCCTCGCCGCCGCCGGCGGTCCTGGCTGAGCCCGAGCTGCCTGCTGATCCTGTCGTGCCTGTGGTGGCTGAGCGCTCAGGCGACGAGGAGAAGGACAGCGGTCGAGATCGTGATCCTTTCCTAGCCGCTTCGGTTGCCCCGGATGTCGGCGAGCGCCCGGTGGTGCAGTCCTCGCCGGCGCCACCGAGGCCGAGCGCGGGGCCGGTGGTGGAGCTTGAGGGCGAGGAGCTGCGGGTGACGGTCGAGGAGCGGCGCTGGCGGGTGCGGGGTTTGGCGAAGGCGTCGAGTTTTGAGGTGCTGCGCGTGAATGTGCTGGTCGCCAGGGAGCATCCTCGACGCGGCGAGGTCTTTCACGTCGATTCGCTCGATTTGTATTCCGCGCGGGCGCGTGGTGTGTTCGCGCGCGCCGCCGGCGAGGAGCTGGGGTTGGCGGAGGAGCTGATCGCGCGAGATATGGGTCGGGTGCTGTTGGCGTGCGAGGAGCACGTCGAGCGCGCGGTGCGCGGTGCGCAAGCCGCGGAGGAGCCCAAGGTCGAGCTGAGCGACGCGGAGCGCGAGCAGGCCCTCGGGCTGCTGAAGGACCCCGGTCTGGTCGAGCGTGTCGTTGCTGACTTCGCTCGTGTCGGGGTGGTCGGCGAGCAGAGCAACTGTCTGATCGGGTATTTGGCGGCGGTCTCGCGGAAGCTGGATCGGCCGTTGGCGGTGATCGTGCAGTCCACTTCGGCGGCGGGGAAGTCGGCGCTACAAGAGGCGGTGTTGGCGATGGTGCCCGAGGAGGAGCGGGTGTCATTCAGTGCGATGACGGGCCAGAGCCTTTTCTACATGGGCGAGTCAGATTTGCAGCACAAGGTTTTGGCGGTCGCTGAGGAGGAGGGCGCCGAGCGCGCGTCCTACGCGCTGAAGCTGTTGCAGTCAGAGGGCGAGCTGCGGATCGCCTCGACCGGGAAGGAGGGCCAGACGGGGCGGCTTGTGACTCACACCTACCGGGTGTCGGGGCCGGTCGCGATCTTCTTGACGACGACGACGATCGATGTCGACGAGGAGCTGTTGAATCGCTGCATCGTTCTGAGTGTGGATGAGGAGCGCGAGCAGACCCGCGCGATTCATGAGCGCCAGCGCGAGCGCGAGACGCTGGACGGTCTGCTGGCCGGGCAGGAGCGCTCGCGGGTTTTGAAGGTTCATCAGGACGCGCAGCGTCTCTTGGAGCCGTTGGCGGTCGTTAATCCCTACGCGCGCGCGTTGACGTTCTCGGATGCGCGCACGCGGACGCGGCGCGATCACTTGAAGTATCTGACGTTGATCCGCACGGTTGCGCTTTTGCATCAGCATCAGCGGCCGCGGCGGTTGGCGAGCACGCCGGGTGGTGAGGAGCTGACCTACATCGAGGTCACGCGGGAGGACATCGTGCTCGCGAACCGGCTCGCGCATACCGTCCTTGGCCGTTCGCTGGATGAGCTGCCGCCCGGCACCAGGCGGCTGCTCGGGTTGATCGAGCGTCACGTCGAGCGTCTCGCCCAGGAGCAGGGCCAGTCGCGGGAGCGCGTCAGGTTTACCCGCCGTGAGCTGCGCGAAGCGCTGGGCTGGGGTGACACGCAGTTGAAGGTCCACCTCGGCCGGCTCTCCTCGCTTGAGCTCGTGTGGGCGCATCGCGGCCCGCACGGCGCGTTTCTCTACGAGCTGGCGTGGGACGGCGAGAGCCAGGACGGCTCGCCGCGCCTGCCGGGCCTGATTGACCCCGACCAGATCGATACGGACGGGGGTCCCGGCGAGCCGGCGCATACCTATGACCGCGATCGGTCGGGGGTGCAGGCGGCTCGGTCGGGGGGCGGTCGCCCCCCGGTCGGGGGCCGGTCGGTGGGTGGTCGCCCGCCGCTTGCGGCGGTGGCGGGCGGGGGTTGAGATGCCGCGCCGCGGCGAACGCAACCCACCGAAAGAGATCGCGGGCGATCCCGATGACTCCCAGGGTTTCCCGGTCCTGGTGGCTGAATTCTGCGAGTCGCTGGCCGTGCGGGGCTACGCGCCGGGGACGGTCCACAACAATCGCGGTTCGCTGGCGTGGCTCGCGGGGTGGCTCTGCGAGCGCGGCGTCACGCGCCCAAGCGAAGTGACCAAGCCGATGCTCGACGCCTACCAGCGCGCGCTCTACTACCGCCGCAAGACCGACGGGCAGCCGCTCTCGTTCAGGGCGCAGCAGGGGCGGCTGATCCCGATCCGCACCTTCTATCGCTGGCTGATGCGCGGCAACCGCATCCTCTACAACCCCGCGTCTGAGCTCCAGCTGCCAAAGGCAGAGCGGCGTCTTCCCCGCGCGGTGCTGAGCGCCCAGGAGGCCGAGCGGGTGCTTGGGACCCCGGATCTCTCCGAGCCGCTCGGTGTGCGTGATCGGACGATGCTGGAGGTTCTCTATGCGACCGGCATCCGCCGCGCGGAGCTTGTGAACCTAACGGTGTTCGCGCTGGATATCGAGCGCGGCACGCTCGCCGTGCGCCAGGGCAAGGGCAAAAAGGACCGCATGATCCCGATCGGTCAGCGCGCCGGCGCGTGGTGTGAACGCTACCTCGCAGACGTGCGCCCCAAGCTCGCTCTCGAGCCGGACGACGGCACGCTGTTCTTGACCTGGGATGGCGTGCGTTTCAGCTTGCAGACCGTGACCGAATTCGTGCGCGGCTACGTCCAGCGCTCCGGGGTCGCAAAGCCTGGCGGCTGCCACCTGTTCCGTCACACGATGGCGACGTTGATGCTCGAAGGCGGCGCGGATATCCGCTACATCCAGCAGATGCTCGGCCACTCAGATATCTCCTCCACCCAGGTCTACACCCAGGTCTCGCTCCGCGCACTCGCCGCCGTCCACGCAGCGACTCACCCCGGCGCCTCGAACGAGCCACGCAGCACCCGCGGCACCGGCGGCGGTGAGCGCCACGACGGCGCGATCCTGCGCCCCGCCAGCAGCCACATGACGGACACTGCGACTCAGAGCAGCGAGGACCCCACCGAGGCCCTGCACAGCGCTCTTGACGCCGAAGCCGAGACCGAGCAGCAAGACCTACACGACCACGCCCGCCAACAGCCCGCAGAGCGCCCCTGAGCGTCCCCGAGGCCCTCTGTGCCTTCCTCTCCTAGCCGTCCTTGCGAGCGCTCCGCGCCACCCGCACGAAGGCGTCCCTGCCGCTCGCGTCGCTGCGCTCCGCTTCGCCGCACACAGTTGCACCACGGGTGCCGAAACGCCCGGCGCTCGCGGAGAGCAAGCTATGTGGTTACGTGCCCTAACCGCTCGTGGCGGGGGGCGCGTGCTCCCCGGGCCGGGGGTGGCCGGGGATCGCTGCGCTGGGCTTCAAGGCTCCTTTCAGACCCACTCGTCGGGGGGCGCGCCGGGTGTCCACTGCTTCGTGACGCCGCCGCCTTGCTGGGCCAGGCGCCGGCCGAACTCGGCGATGTTGAGCTGGAAGTCCAGCTCCTCGCGCGCGTCGGAACCGGTGTCGTCGAGCGTGTCGCGCCACACGACCAGCGCGCACAGTGTCTCGGTCTGTGAGGTGTCGCTCCACCAGTCTTGCTGGAGCCCTTTCAGCTCGTCGGGATAGCGCCCATAAAGCGCGACGATCGCGCCCCACATCCGCCGCCGCCACTCGCGGTCCCCGCCATATGGCTCAAGCCACAACGGCCGCGCGGGGCTCTCGAACCACATGCGCGGCCCGCCGCCCGCAGGCTGAGAGAGACGCTCACGAACCAGTCGCGCGGTGAGGCGCGCGACGGGCTCGCCCTCCGCGGTGGCTAGCTCGTCTAGCTGCTCGGCGAGATGCTCGGGGAGCGTGATCTTGATTCGAGTACTCATCGTGAAACCTCCGTTGACCTGGGGCCTGGTTGGCCCTTAATAGGTACATGACCGTGAGCGGCGCGAAGCGGCCAACGAGTTGGCCCTGTCGAGGGCCCGCACAGCCCCGTGCATCTAGTCTGTCCGCGACTTTTCGTGCTGAACATGCGCCGGCAGAAGAAGATTCGCGGTCGCGCTGCTGGACGCCGGCGCGACGGCCGCCGGGGTGGTGCTCAGGGCGCGAAGGGGTGGCGTTCGAGGGGTGCACGGGCTACCGTGTTGGGTATGAGCGAGACGCTGCGTTTGACGATCGTCTACGAGGACACGGGCGAGGACTGGATCGTCGCGTCGATCCCTGAGGTGCCCGGCACGCATAGCCAGGGTCACACCCGCCAGGAGGCGCGCGAGAACGTCATCGACGCGTTGCAGACGATGCTCACCCCGGACGAGGTGCTGGCGGAGCCCATCGAGCGAGAGGATCGCGAGGCGCTCATCTTCACTGCCGTGTCGTGAAGCGCCGCGCTCTGGAAGCGCACCTGCGCGAGCACGGCTGCCGCGTCGTCGGCGGCACCAAGCACGAGAAGTGGCGCGGCCCGACCAACAAAGCTTCGGTGCTACCCCGCCACAACGAGATCGCGTGGCCGCTCGCACGCAAGGTCTGCCGCGACCTACAGATCCCGCCCCCTACCGGCTCACGCTAAAGACACCCCAGCGCTCTCAGCACGAGCGTTTCGCTGGGAGGGCCGGACGTGCTTTTGCCCGGCCGTCGTTGGCCGGGGTGATCTTGAATCTCTCGGCCCGACCCCACAGCACCCCACAGAGAACACCACCCCTGCTCACCCCCGGTGAAAGCAGCCAGGCGCCTGAGCCCTGCACAGCTGATCGGCGCAGCCGATCCAGCCACGGAGAACACCAGCCCCCCGCCACAACGCGCCCTGCCGGCGTCGTGAGCGCCGCCCGGCTCGTGCTGAGACACCGCGTCCCAGCACGACCGGGAAGACCCGCTGGGCTAAACGCTTCCGACCCGCAGCTCAGCGGCGCGGCGCGCGGCGCGCGTCGGGAACACGAACTCCCCCGCGCGATGCACGAGCCCCGTCCCCTGAAGCCGCCCGACTGCATCGACGGCATCACCTTCATCGCCCAGTTCGCGGACGATCTCTTTCACGCTCCACGGGCACGACTGGTCGAGAAGCATGAAGTCAAGCACGACGTTATCGACGCGCTCCTCGCTGAGATGCTCCTGCGAGTCCTCGTCTTCAATACGCTGATCCAGCATCGGAAGGCCCTACCTTTCGGTGTCACGCCCCCGGCCGCTACAACGGTGCGGGGGCACTTTATTGGATACGCCGACCGGCTATCTCACCGGCCGAGAGACAAGCCTACTATATAATCCCCGCGAAGTTCTAGAGGGCTTCTGCTTCGGCACGCGCGGCGAGTTCGGCGACTGTGACACCGAGCCCGCGAGCCAAACGCACAGCATTGCTCCAGCTCGGATTGCGCCGGCCGTGCTCGACATCGCTAAGCCAACTCTGCGTGAACCCGGTCGCCGTGGACATAGCTACTTGGGTGAGACCCCGCTCCTCACGGATCGCTCTGACGGCGACGCCGAGCGCTGGCTGGTCAGGAGTGAGCATCGCCCACATCATCATCGACGCGGCGGCCGACTCGTCTTTTGGTCCAGCTCGGCCTCCAGCGCCGCCGCGGGCCTTATCGTTCGTGACCGTGCTCGCACAACAAGAACACGCCCGTCATCCGGCATTCTCTCCCAGCCGCCACCGCGCCCGCCAAGACTGCTGCGAAGGCTCAAGATCGCGCCGGGCTCCCCAACCCAGCCACCGACCCCCACGCCGAGCGCCGAACTGCCGAAAGTCCCTGCACACGCCCCAAACCGATCGCGCCAAACGCTCCAACCGCAGCGGACCTTTGTTTGACGGCCAATACACAAGCAGCGACACGGGGCTGATCTATTTACGGAACCGGGTCTATGATCCTGCCACGGCTCAGTTCCTAACGGTCGATCCAGCCGTGGGCGTCACGCAGGCGCCCTACAACTACGGTGGCGATAACCCTCTCAACCGCCGTGACCCTGACGGGCTTTCAACGGAAGGGATCGAAGGCGTCCCGTGCTACTTCCCGTTCTGTGGCCCGCCGCCGCCGGCAGTCGAAGGAGTCCAGCACGGACTCGAAAGGGTCGGACACGGCATCGAAAGCGTATGGAACGAGGTCAACGAAAACGAAGGACCCAACGACGAAGGCGAAGCCGAGTTACACGAAAAAGAAGAACAGCGGACAAAAGAGTGCGGTGAACCCAACCCCGGAAACCTCGAGAAACTGAGCAAAAGTGAAACCGAGCGGATCCTCGATGAAGCGGGCACCGATGCGCACACGGATAAGGGCGAAACGGTTGGCGAAGATGCCGGCCGTTACGACTACTACAGGGACAAGAGCACAGGTGAAATCTATCTCGCGCCGAAGGGCGGCGGCGAGCCTATCCCGACGGGGCTGGATGGATGAGTGCCGAACCGCAGGCACCGTGGGAGCGAGCGCGGGAGGAAGTCCGCTGCTCGATCACAGTGTTCAGCGACAGCACGACTGCCGCAGAGATTTCCGACTACATTGGCATCGAGCCTACGCGAAAGCGCGTCAAGGGTGATCCGATATCGGCCAAGCGACCACAGACGCTCGTTGCGAGTCATATGTGGGTGTGGCAGGTTGGCGATTCGGTGGAGCGCTCGTTGGATGCTCAGCTTGACGAGCTTTGGAGTGCGCTAGGCCCACACGCGGACAAGTTCAAGAATCTGCCTTCTGGCGCGAATGTCCAGCTGGACGTCTGGATCATTCACCGCGGCAGTGAGCTTGCTCTTGGCTGGGTGCTCAATCGGCGTCATGTCGCCGCTGCGGCGGCCTTTGGAGCGACGATCAACGTGGATGAGTACGACGAGACTGAGTGATCCGGCTTCTCTCCGGGCGACTGACTGAGGCGCAGGGATAGGCGTCCTATGCTGCGAGGCGTTTGGCCTCGTGGCTGAGGAGGAGGCCGTTTATGAATCGTTTGACGAGTTGTCTGTCCTCGTCTGTGAGGCGTTGGGTGGCTTCTAGTTGCAGGCGTAGCTCCTCGTCCGAGTCTCGCTCGGCGTCGAAAACGAGCGTATCTGAGCTGACGGATAGAGCGATCGCGAGCTTGCGTAGCACGTCGAGGGTGGGTGAGGAGCTGCCGGCCTCATAGCGGCGGAGCTGTGAGACGTGGATGCCGACGTGCTCGGCGAGGGTGCCTTGGGTCATTCCGCGCTCGTTGCGCAGGGTGGCTAGGCGTTTGGGGAAGTCCATCGCGATCAGATCCAGTCCTGGTCGCGTGACGATATGGCCGCCTTGGGGGAGCACTTGTCCTCGCACGCATATATGCTAGCGCAGCACGGCTATAATTTCGTCTTGACAAGGTGTGGCTGAGGAAGGCATGGCGCGAATCCCGGATGAGGTCATCGAGCGGCTGAAGGAGGAGGTCGCGCTGGCGCGGCTGGTGGAGCTGGCGGGCGTGGAGCTGCGCCGCCAGGGCAAAGACCTGATCGGCTGCTGCCCGTTCCATGAGGATCGCACCCCGTCGCTGGTGATCTCACCGGAGAAGAACTTGTGGCATTGCTTGGGCGCGTGTCAGGCGGGCGGGTCGGTGATCGACTGGGTGATGCGCGCGGAGAGCGTGTCGTTTCGTCACGCGGTCGAGCTGCTGCGCGATGGTGTCGCGCCTACGCCGATCGGCCGCCGGCGCGCGGCGGTGCGCTCGACGGTCTCGAAGCTGCCCTCGCCGCTGCCGACGGGCGTGGACGAGCGGGAGTTGTTGGAGCGGGTGGTCGGCTTCTATGCGCAGACGCTTCGGGAGAGCCCGGAGGCGCTGGGTTATTTGGAGCGTCGAGGGTTGCGTGGCGGCGAGCTGCTTGAGCGCTTCCGGCTGGGTTATGCGAATCGCACGCTTGGCTATCGGCTGCCGGCGAAAAATCGTCAGGCGGGCGCGGAGCTGCGCGGCAGGTTGCAGAAGCTCGGCGTCATCAGGGCCTCCGGGCATGAACACTTTTCGGGGTCGCTGGTGATCCCGGTTTGTGACCGGGACGGGACGGTGGTGCAGCTCTACGGGCGCAAGCTGCGCGACGATTTGCGGGCGGGCACACCGCTTCATCTCTATTTGTCCGGGCCGCGGCGTGGCGTGTTCAACGGTGAGGGGTTGGGCGCCGCGGGCGGGGAGGTGATCGTTTGTGAGTCCTTGATCGACGCGCTGAGGTTTTGGGTTCATGGTCTGCGGCACGTCACCGCGGCTTACGGCGCCGATGGTTTCACCGACGAGCTGCACGCCGCGCTCAAAGACGCCGGCGTTGGGCGGGTGCTGATCGCGTTCGATCGAGACGACGCGGGCGACCGCGGCGCCGCTGCCTTGGCGGAGCGTCTCGGCGGCGATGGGATCGAGTGCTTCCGGGTGTTGTTTCCGGCGGACAGGGACGCTAACTCGTTCGCGCTCGGTGTCGAGGATCCGGCCGGTGCGCTCGCGGGGCTGCTACGCGAAGCGGTGTGGATGGGCAAGGGCAGTCCAAGCGCACGGCCGGCGCCGGTCCTGATCGAGCCCGGGCCTGCTGTCGTTCCCCCAGCCCCCGTCCCGATCGAGCGCCCCGCTGAAGAGTCCTCGCCGCCGCCGGCGGTCCTGGCTGAGCCCGAGCTGCCTGCTGATCCTGTCGTGCCTGTGGTGGCTGAGCGCTCAGGCGACGAGGAGAAGGACAGCGGTCGAGATCGTGATCCTTTCCTAGCCGCTTCGGTTGCCCCGGATGTCGGCGAGCGCCCGGTGGTGCAGTCCTCGCCGGCGCCACCGAGGCCGAGCGCGGGGCCGGTGGTGGAGCTTGAGGGCGAGGAGCTGCGGGTGACGGTCGAGGAGCGGCGCTGGCGGGTGCGGGGTTTGGCGAAGGCGTCGAGTTTTGAGGTGCTGCGCGTGAATGTGCTGGTCGCCAGGGAGCATCCTCGACGCGGCGAGGTCTTTCACGTCGATTCGCTCGATTTGTATTCCGCGCGGGCGCGTGGTGTGTTCGCGCGCGCCGCCGGCGAGGAGCTGGGGTTGGCGGAGGAGCTGATCGCGCGAGATATGGGTCGGGTGCTGTTGGCGTGCGAGGAGCACGTCGAGCGCGCGGTGCGCGGTGCGCAAGCCGCGGAGGAGCCCAAGGTCGAGCTGAGCGACGCGGAGCGCGAGCAGGCCCTCGGGCTGCTGAAGGACCCCGGTCTGGTCGAGCGTGTCGTTGCTGACTTCGCTCGTGTCGGGGTGGTCGGCGAGCAGAGCAACTGTCTGATCGGGTATTTGGCGGCGGTCTCGCGGAAGCTGGATCGGCCGTTGGCGGTGATCGTGCAGTCCACTTCGGCGGCGGGGAAGTCGGCGCTACAAGAGGCGGTGTTGGCGATGGTGCCCGAGGAGGAGCGGGTGTCATTCAGTGCGATGACGGGCCAGAGCCTTTTCTACATGGGCGAGTCAGATTTGCAGCACAAGGTTTTGGCGGTCGCTGAGGAGGAGGGCGCCGAGCGCGCGTCCTACGCGCTGAAGCTGTTGCAGTCAGAGGGCGAGCTGCGGATCGCCTCGACCGGGAAGGAGGGCCAGACGGGGCGGCTTGTGACTCACACCTACCGGGTGTCGGGGCCGGTCGCGATCTTCTTGACGACGACGACGATCGATGTCGACGAGGAGCTGTTGAATCGCTGCATCGTTCTGAGTGTGGATGAGGAGCGCGAGCAGACCCGCGCGATTCATGAGCGCCAGCGCGAGCGCGAGACGCTGGACGGTCTGCTGGCCGGGCAGGAGCGCTCGCGGGTTTTGAAGGTTCATCAGGACGCGCAGCGTCTCTTGGAGCCGTTGGCGGTCGTTAATCCCTACGCGCGCGCGTTGACGTTCTCGGATGCGCGCACGCGGACGCGGCGCGATCACTTGAAGTATCTGACGTTGATCCGCACGGTTGCGCTTTTGCATCAGCATCAGCGGCCGCGGCGGTTGGCGAGCACGCCGGGTGGTGAGGAGCTGACCTACATCGAGGTCACGCGGGAGGACATCGTGCTCGCGAACCGGCTCGCGCATACCGTCCTTGGCCGTTCGCTGGATGAGCTGCCGCCCGGCACCAGGCGGCTGCTCGGGTTGATCGAGCGTCACGTCGAGCGTCTCGCCCAGGAGCAGGGCCAGTCGCGGGAGCGCGTCAGGTTTACCCGCCGTGAGCTGCGCGAAGCGCTGGGCTGGGGTGACACGCAGTTGAAGGTCCACCTCGGCCGGCTCTCCTCGCTTGAGCTCGTGTGGGCGCATCGCGGCCCGCACGGCGCGTTTCTCTACGAGCTGGCGTGGGACGGCGAGAGCCAGGACGGCTCGCCGCGCCTGCCGGGCCTGATTGACCCCGACCAGATCGATACGGACGGGGGTCCCGGCGAGCCGGCGCATACCTATGACCGCGATCGGTCGGGGGTGCAGGCGGCTCGGTCGGGGGGCGGTCGCCCCCCGGTCGGGGGCCGGTCGGTGGGTGGTCGCCCGCCGCTTGCGGCGGTGGCGGGCGGGGGTTGAGATGCCGCGCCGCGGCGAACGCAACCCACCGAAAGAGATCGCGGGCGATCCCGATGACTCCCAGGGTTTCCCGGTCCTGGTGGCTGAATTCTGCGAGTCGCTGGCCGTGCGGGGCTACGCGCCGGGGACGGTCCACAACAATCGCGGTTCGCTGGCGTGGCTCGCGGGGTGGCTCTGCGAGCGCGGCGTCACGCGCCCAAGCGAAGTGACCAAGCCGATGCTCGACGCCTACCAGCGCGCGCTCTACTACCGCCGCAAGACCGACGGGCAGCCGCTCTCGTTCAGGGCGCAGCAGGGGCGGCTGATCCCGATCCGCACCTTCTATCGCTGGCTGATGCGCGGCAACCGCATCCTCTACAACCCCGCGTCTGAGCTCCAGCTGCCAAAGGCAGAGCGGCGTCTTCCCCGCGCGGTGCTGAGCGCCCAGGAGGCCGAGCGGGTGCTTGGGACCCCGGATCTCTCCGAGCCGCTCGGTGTGCGTGATCGGACGATGCTGGAGGTTCTCTATGCGACCGGCATCCGCCGCGCGGAGCTTGTGAACCTAACGGTGTTCGCGCTGGATATCGAGCGCGGCACGCTCGCCGTGCGCCAGGGCAAGGGCAAAAAGGACCGCATGATCCCGATCGGTCAGCGCGCCGGCGCGTGGTGTGAACGCTACCTCGCAGACGTGCGCCCCAAGCTCGCTCTCGAGCCGGACGACGGCACGCTGTTCTTGACCTGGGATGGCGTGCGTTTCAGCTTGCAGACCGTGACCGAATTCGTGCGCGGCTACGTCCAGCGCTCCGGGGTCGCAAAGCCTGGCGGCTGCCACCTGTTCCGTCACACGATGGCGACGTTGATGCTCGAAGGCGGCGCGGATATCCGCTACATCCAGCAGATGCTCGGCCACTCAGATATCTCCTCCACCCAGGTCTACACCCAGGTCTCGCTCCGCGCACTCGCCGCCGTCCACGCAGCGACTCACCCCGGCGCCTCGAACGAGCCACGCAGCACCCGCGGCACCGGCGGCGGTGAGCGCCACGACGGCGCGATCCTGCGCCCCGCCAGCAGCCACATGACGGACACTGCGACTCAGAGCAGCGAGGACCCCACCGAGGCCCTGCACAGCGCTCTTGACGCCGAAGCCGAGACCGAGCAGCAAGACCTACACGACCACGCCCGCCAGCACCCGCAAAGCTCTCCTGAGCGGCCCTGAAAGCCCCTCCGCATCTTCTTCTCCTAGCCGCCCTCCCGAGCGCCCGCGCCAGAGGCCTCGAAGGCGTCCCTGCCCGCCCGCGTCGCTGCGCTCCGCGACGCAGCACACAGTTGCACCAAAGGGTGCCGGACGCCCCTACACGGCCCGCTGGCGGACCATCGCACCGGGGTTGCGGGTGGTCTTTTCAGACCCACTCGCTCGGTGGTGCGCCGGGTGTCCACTGCTTCGTGACGCCGCCGCCTTGTTGGCTGAGCCGGCGTCCGAACTCGGCGACGTTGAGCTGGAACTCAAGCTCCTCGCGCGGGTCGGAGCCGGTGTCGTCAAGCGTCTCGCGCCACACGACCAGGGCGCACAGCGTCTCGACCTGCGACGTGTCCTTCCACCAGCCTTGCTGCAGCCCGCTCAGCTCGTCGGGATAGCGTCCGTGCAGCGCGACGATCGAGCCCCACATCCCTCGCCGCCACTCGCGGTCCCCGCCATATGGCTCAAGCCACGCCGGCCGCGCGCGGTTCTCGAACGACAGCACACGCAGCCCGCCGCCGGCGGGCTGGGAGAGACGCTCGCGGACGAGTCGTGCGGTGAGGCGCGCGAGCGGCTCGCCCTCCGCGGCGGCCAGCTCGTCCAGCTGCTCGGTGACCTGCTCGGGGAGCGTGATCTTGATTCGACTACTCATCGTGAAACCTCCGTTGACCTGGGGGCCTGATTTGGCCCTTCATAGGTACATGACCGTGAGCGCGCGAAAGCGGCCAACGAGTTGGCCCTGTCGAGGGTCCGCACAGCCCCGTGCATCTACGGATGAAAAGTCAAGGGCTGCGCGAACTTTCTTCGGGGTTGCTGAGAGCGCTGCTCCACGCTCGAGGGGGTGCGCTCCCGTGGCACAGTGATCGCACAGCGCCCGGAGGCGTGTGCATCTGGTCTATACGGCCGTTCTTGTTGCGCCGGGGCGTGTCGTGGCGCAACGATCAGCGTCGACGGCTGGGGTCGCGTCGAGTGCTTGGGAGTGGGATGATTTGTTGTGGTGCGGGTGACTGACGTGAGCGAAGCGCAGGCGTCAGGGGCTTGTGGCCTGCCGCGCGGCTTTGCCCTTTACGGGCTTTTGAGATGCGCGCCCCGGTGTCGCACCCGCACCACCCTTCGGTGATGCTGTTGAACGCCAATCGTCGACCAGGCGCCGGTAGGCGAGCTCGGCCTGGGTTTGTAGCTCACGCTCCGCCGCACGTTGAGCCGCCGTCGGCGAGACGGTTGCCCCGTCGTGGCGGCGTGGCCGGCGTGACGCGCCGGCGGTGAGTTCCAGCCGGCGGGTCTTCTGGCGCGTCAGCGACGGGCGGGCGAACGCGTAGTCCTGGTCCTTGGTGAGTAGATGCCAGCAGAGAACCACGAGCTTGCGTGCGACAGCGACTGCCGCGACCTGGGCGCCGCGGCGAGCACGGACACGCTCACCGAACGCCTTGAGCGGGCCGGGGCTACGGATCGAGATCCATGCGGCCTCGACCAGCATCGAGCGGGCCTGCGCGTTGCCACGCTTTGAGATGTGCCCGTAGCGAGCGGGCTCTGACCCGGACTGGCGGACCTTCGGGTCCAAGCCGAGGTAGGCGACCAGCTGCCCCGGGGTCTGAAACCGGGAGATGTCTCCGACGGCTGCGATTACCGCCGCCGCGGTCCCGATGTCCACGCCGGGGATCGTCAACAGGCTGCCCAGCCCCGGCCACGCCAGGGCCTGCTCGGCGATCTTCTGGTCAAGCAGAGCGATCTCGCCATCCAGGAAGTCGATCTGGCGCAAACAGCCAGCTACCGTCTCGGCCTCCTCCTCGGGAAGCTGTTGCTCGGCCAGCCAGACGCGTCCCTTGCGGCCGAACAGGTCGCTCACGGGTGGGCGGCCGAGCAGACAGCGCATCACGACGGCGTGCACCTCGTTCTTGATCCGGGTGCGTGCCCGCACCAAAGCCGAGCGTCGCGCGACCCGGCGGCGTAACGCGAGCGTCGCCTCGTCCGGCACCCATACCTCGCTGAGCATCCCGCCGAGAGGAGCCTGGCGAGCATCGCCGCGTCAAAGCGGTCGGACTTCACGCGCGCGTGAGAGATCGCGCGCGTCTGCGCCGCGTTAGAGACGATGACCCGCCCAACGTTGCTTTCCCGCAGGATCCTCGCGATCGCCATCACGCTACCGCTGGCGTCCAAGACGACCTGATCCTCGCCGCCGAGACCACGCGCGAACTCCCTGATCGCCTCCGGTGTGCTCGCGATCCGCCCGACCTGCGAGACCTTGCCGCCCTCAGCGACCGCGACCTCGCAGAACTCCAAGTGAAGATCAATACCGAAAAACCGCACTTTCCGCTCCTTTCACCAGCCATCGAACTCTCAAACTGGAAGGCGCGGTGGGCAAGCGACAAATACGGATTCGGGCTCTCAGCCCAACCAGGTGAGTCGCAGGGGCGGCCATATAGTCATTGACGGGCTCGCAGCCCAAATGCACGACGGCCTGCCCCACCATTGCGTCTTCCCACAAGAGCCCCTGTCCTGGTCAAACGACCCTATGAACACGACCGGACAGCAAGCCCACCCGGTATTTCATACCCGTAGTCTGTCCGCGCCTTTTCGTGCTGAGCGTGCGCCAGCGGAGAGGACTCGCGGTCGCGCAGCTGGACGCCGGCGCGACGGCCGCTGGGGTGGCGTTCAGGCGAGAAGGGGTGGTGTTCGACGGGCGCACGGGCTACCGTGTTGGGCATGAGCGAGACGCTGCGTTTGACGATCGTCTATGAGGATGCGGGCGAGGACTGGATCGTCGCGTCGATCCCGGAGGTGCCTGGCACCCACAGCCAGGGCCACACCCGCCAGGAGGCGCGCGAGAACGTCATCGACGCATTGCAGACGATGCTCACCCCGGACGAGGAGCTGGCCGAGCCCGTTGAGCGTGAGGATCGCGAGGCGCTCGTCTTCATCGCTCAGTCGTGAAGCGCCGCGCTCTGGAAGCGCATCTGCGCGAGCATGGCTGTCGCGTCGTCGGGGGCACCAAGCACGAGAAGTGGCGAGGCCCGACCAACCGCGCCTCTGTGTTACCCCGACACAACGAGATCGTGTGGCCGCTCGCGCGCAAGATCTGCCGCGACCTACAGGTCCCGCCCCCCACCGGCTCACGCTGAAACACTCGGTCCCGGCGCGAGCGCCTCGTCGGGAGGGCCGGACGTGCCTTTGCCCGGCCGCTGTTGGCCGGGGTGATCTTGAATCTGTCGGCCCGACCCAACAGCGCCCCACAGAGAACACCACCCAACTCCACCCCCCGGTGAGCAGTTGAGCGCTTGAGCCCTGCACGGCCGATCGGCGCAGCCGATCCAGCCACGGAGAACACCAGCTCCCCCGACACATGCGCGCCGGCGGGCAATGCCGCGCGCGGAGCGCCGCCCGGCTCGCGCTGAGACACCCCCAGCGCGGCCGGGAGACCCGCAGGGCTCAGACGCTGCCGACCCGCAGTTCGGCGGCGCGGCGCGCGGCGCGCGTCGGGAACACGAACTCCCCCGCGCGATGCACGAGCCCCATCCTCTGAAGGCGGCTGAGCGCATCGGTGGCATCGTTCTTATCGCCCAGCTCGCGGACGATCTCCTGCACGCTCCACGGGCACGACTGGTCGAGGAGCATGAAGTCGAGCACGATGTTGTCGATCCGCTCCTCGCTGAGATGATCCTGCGAGTCCTCGTCTTGAATACGCTGGTCCGGCATGGGAGCTACACCTCCTGTGTCACGCCCCCGGCCGTGTCAGCGGTGCGGGGGCACTTATTTGGACTTGGCACCCTAAACGTCTATCACATCTTGGGGTACTCCAAAAGGGCTCAGTCGCCGGCCAGTCTCTCCGCGCGCCTGATGAGCGTCGAGGTCTGCACGCCCAGCCCGGCGGCCAGGCGCACGACGCTCCTGAAGCTCGGATGGCGCCGACCGTTCTCCACGTCACTGATCCAGCTCTGACGGAACCCGGTCGCCTCGCTCAACCGCGCTTGGCTGATCGCCTTCTCCTCGCGGATGATCTTCACGGCGGCGCCGAGCGCCGGCTGGTCAGGATCAGGCATAGCTACCCCGGCAGATTAGACACCGGCACGGCCCCGGCCTTTTCGTCCAGCGCCCCCGCTCGCACGCCGTCGCGGGCTCTATCCTTCGCACATGCTCCAGCAGCACGAACACGCCCGCCACCCGGCATCCTTCCCCAGCCGCCCTGGTCGCCCCCGCCAGGATTGCTGCGAGGGCTCAGGACCGCGCCGGGCCTTTCACCCCAGCCGCCGGCTCTCGCGCCGGGGGTCGGAGTGCCGGAAGTCCCTGCTCACGCCCAGATCGGATCGCGTCAAGAGGCCAGATCGCGGCGGACCTTTGTTTTACGCGCAATACACCAGTTTCGACACGGGGCTCATCTACATGCGGGCCCGCGCCTACGACCCTACAACAGCCCAGTTCCTCACGGCAGATCCCCTCACCAACATCACCCGAGCACCCTACTACTACGCGGGCGACAATCCTCTGAATAAAGCCGATCCGACAGGGCTCATGGAACTGTCTCCTTGTGAAAGTCGGTCGGAATACGAAGAAAAATTGAAGAGGATTAAAAGGGCTTACGAAGAAAAAGAAGCAACGGAAAAGGAAATTCGACGCGAGACAGAAAACGAACCCCCAAATGAATCGGAAGGCGAACGGATCAACAGTCATATTCAACAGGGATGTGATCTCAGCGGACCGGCAGTGCTCGTCGGACTTAGCAAGGTTCCCGGAGTGGCCCAGGCAGCTGGGGCGTTCTGTGTGGGCTTTACGGGTGCAAGGCTTCTCACGGGCCAGAACGTTGGAGGCTGATTTGGCTATAAAGTATAGTCCTGTATTTGGAGTTATGTATGACTGAAACACGGATGGGAGTGATCGCTGGAGTCGCGCTTACGATTATGGGCGCTACGGATTTTGTGCGTCATCAAAGTGGAGGAGCAACAGCGACGGCATTACTCGTGGTAGAGGTTGTGGCGATCATTGTGGGAGTTGGCGCGATCTTCTCTTGGGCGCGACTACGAGAAAAGCGTAAGCAAGAGCTACGGAAGCGGAGCTGACTGGTCCGCCTGATGCAAGGCAGCGGCGGCTACATTGTCGAAGAACATCCGCTAGCGATCGTTGTTGCAGTCGTGCTTCTACTTGTGGGGGTTTGGCTAGTGTTGAGGCGCTGATGATCACACAGCTGTGCGTACGCTCCGGACTCTAGGTCGCTGTTTGACCCATTGCTTGAGGTGGCGCTAGGGCTTCTTTATCAGAAGTTACGGTAACTCCGGGAGCCCCTGACGGGGTCCCTTTGAGGTGAGCCAGGTGGTGTGCGTGGTCGTGTTTCCCGTGATGGGATGGGAGGATGGACACGATTATGAAGCGACGCAGGCATACCCCGGAGCAGGCTGTCAGGAAGATCAGGGAGGGCGAGCGCCTTTTGAACGAGGGCCAGGATCTCGTTGAGGTGTTGCGCCATCTCGAGGTCTCGGAGGCGACGTTCAATCGGTGGCGAGCGGTTTATGGAGGGATGAAGGCCGATGAGGCCAAGCGCCTAAAGACGCTTGAGGCTGAGAACCAGCGGTTGAAGAAGCTCGTGGCTGAGCAGGCGTTGGATATCGACATGCTCAAGGAGTTGGCGGAGGGGAAATTCTGACCCCGGAGCGCCGTCGCAGGGCCGTTGTGGTTCTGCAGGAGCGTTTCGGGGTTTCAGAGCGTCGTGCGTGCCGTGTTGTCGGCCAACATCGCTCCACGCAACGCAAGCCCAGGCGGCCGCCAAGCACCGAGGAGCAGCGCCTGACTGCTCGCTTGCGCGAGATCGCCGGGGATCACCCGCGGTGGGGTTGGAAGACCGCGCATCAGATCCTGCTGCGCGAAGGTTGGACGATCAACCGCAAGCGTACGCGCCGTATTTGGCGTCAGGAGGGCCTGAGGCGGCCCGTGAGGACCCGCAAGCGACGCAGGATAGGCCCGACTCAAAAGCAACGGTTGCGTGCCACCCGTCCCGGTCATGTGTGGGCGATCGATTTCATGTTTGATGAGACCTCTGACCGGCGCAGGCTCAAGCTCGCCAACATCGTCGATGAGTACACCCGAGAGGCGCTGGCGATCAGGGTCGACCGGACCTGCACCGCCGAGGAGCTCATTGCCGTCATCGAGGACCTAGTGCTCACTCGCGGCGCACCGGAGTATCTCCGGGCTGATAACGGTCCCGAGATGATCGCCTGGTCGCTACGCGACTACTGTCGCCTCGCCGGCACGAACACCGCCTACATCGAGCCCGGCAGCCCATGGGAGAACCCGTTCGTCGAGTCCTTCAACGGCCGGTTGCGAGACGAGCTGCTGAACATCGAGGAGTTCGGATCGCTCACCGAGGCGAAGCTCATCATCGAGGACTGGCGAATCGAGTACAACACCTATCGGCCGCACTCAGCGCTGGACGGACTCACACCAACCGAATACGCAGACACCGTAACCGACAATCAACAACCAGACCACGCATAGACCCTGGACCACCTACAGGGCCTCCGTCAGCAGCATCCAGCAGACAGGGCTGCTCCAGATCGGCCCGTTGACGATCGACACCGCCGCACATGCGGTAAGCCTCGCAGGCAAACAGCTAGAGCTGCGCCGTCAGGAGTTCGAACTGCTGCTGTTCCTGGCAAGCGACCCGCGACGAGTATTTCACAAACACGAGCTACTAAAAGGCGTGTGGGGATACCGCTCGACCGGCACCACGAGGACGCTCGACAGTCACGCCAGTCGCCTACGCCGCAAGCTCGAAGCCGCAGGCGGACGCTGGGTCATCACCGAGTGGGGTGTCGGCTACCGACTGATCTAAACCCCAGGGCGAGCGCGTTCGCGTTGGACGGCTTATGCAAGCCCATCGTCAGTAGGAGCATCGAGGTCTGCTCTACGTCGCAGAGGCAGTAGAAACCACAACAGCAAGAACGGAAGCGCACCAAGGACCACGGTGATCGCGCCCACCGTAGGACCGAAGAGCTTGGTCGCGACGAGCAGCAGGGCGCCACACATAGCCAGCGCGAGAAAGGCCAGCCCCGCGATCACGATGCGGTTGGAGACGAACACGAGATAACGCTTGTCGTCGTGGCGAAACAGAAAGCGATGCTGTGCCGAAGGCGCGATTGTGCATGCCGCAGATAGCGCCGCCAGAAGCAATGTGACGAAGTACACAGTGCGCTCAAAGTTGCCGACGTGCGCGAAGCCGGTGTTGAAGGGAACGATCAGCAGGAACGCGAACAGCACCTGTACGCCCGTAACGACCACACGCAACTCGCCGGTCATCTCATCCAGATTGCGATCCAGACGTTCAAGGCCCGTCTCCCGGCGCTCAGAGCCACCGGCACGACTCTCGCGATCGGCATGCGGTGGCTGAGCGTCGGCGGTCATCATAATTCCCTACCCGCCGTCACTGCCGGCGAGGAATGCAGCTGATCTTTCCATCGTTCTCCAGGATCGCCCACTGGACGTCGCCGATCGACGCGATCTGTGCTTGACGGGCCTCCTCTTGAATGTCTGCGAGCGTAATGCGCTCGCGCCGCATGTTGCGCTTGATCGGGCGGCCGTCTTGCACGAGCACGATCGGCTCCCCCTCGGCGATCAACCGTGCGCGGTGAGAGCGAAAGGAGATCCAGCTCACGGCTACCGAGAGGAGCGCGATCGTAGAGATCACAGTAAGCGTGCCCGTCACCGACTCATCGCTCTGCGTGATGCCCTGCTGGACGAGATCACCCAAAACCACGAGGAGAATAAAGTCGAACGGCTCGAGGTCCGAGAGCTGGCGACGGCCGACGACGCGGGTCACCAGGAAGATGAAGAAGAAGACGACGGTGGCGCGGATTACGAGGTCCATGGGCTATGGGAAGATCGTCAGCGAGCGATGGACGATTACGAGCGGGGTTTCGCCGTCATCGACCTCGACGTCCTCGCGACGCTTACCGACGTTCGTCGGGTTGACCTGAAAATAGATCCAGCTGGTCAACGATTCGCCTGGGGCGAGCTTGCCGTATGAGAGGACGACTCGTCCGTTCTTCGAGCTCGCTTCGCTCGGTTCGGGCTCGATCGAGTTGACGCTCATCGATTCCCACCATCCTTCGTCAAAGACAATTTCGGGCTTCTTGATCTCGCGGTGAGCCACCACCCTGACCTTTACCTGGAAGATCAATCCGCTGCGCAGCCGGGTCGGCGCCGTGATGCTCAGGCTCGCGGCGCCTGCGTGAGCCGAGCTCGTGCTCGGCTTCTGGCCGAACACGCCAAGCAGCGCCAAGACCGGCAACACGGCGATCACGCACAACAACAGTCTGCGGTAATAGGGATGGTGCCGGCGGCCAGCCAGATCACGGCTGCGCTCCAGCACCACGCCCTCGGGAACTTCTGCCATCCAATGTCTATTCGGGGCCCATCGGGATGACCCTTCCGGTGCTCTCCCATCGACTCCTCGCTCGGGGATTCACGCATCTGGGGCGCGGTGCGGGCAGGCAGCCCACCGGCCTCGCGTCCTGACAGTCCAGCGCATTTAGCGCCTGAGTCTTCGTATAGACACGTCGGCGGTAGTAGGCATGGTGCCTGCGGCCCTCCAGAATCACGGGCGCTCCAGGCCACCCCTCCGGAACGCCTGCCATCCAATCTCTATGCAGGGCCACCGGGATACCCCTGGTGCTCCTCCCATCCATCTCCCGACCCAAGCGCGCGCCCTAGCGCATAGCGCTGCGAACGTGGATTGAGTCTTGCCCCTAAAGGGTAGAACTGCCGCGAACACGAGATCGATCGAAGGAGACCTTGAGGTGAGAATCGGCTACTTCCTATCCAGCGAGGAGTTCGGTCCCGGCGAGCTCATTCGGCAGGCTCGCATGGCTGAGCAGGCAGGCTTCGACGGGCTGTGGATTTCCGACCACTTCCATCCTTGGAACGACGAGCAGGGCCACAGCGGTTTCGTGTGGTCGACGATAGGCGCGATCGCCCAAGCCACCTCACAGATGAAGCTCACGACCGCCGT
Source organism: uncultured Solirubrobacterales bacterium (assembly GCA_963705245.1). GTDB lineage: Bacteria > Actinomycetota > Thermoleophilia > Solirubrobacterales > Solirubrobacteraceae > Palsa-744. Next base: position 2,221,543 of record OY970062.1, read on the forward strand.
GACCTGTCCGATTGTGCGCATCCATCCAGCGATCATCGCCCAGGCAGCTGCCACCTCCGCGGTCTTGCTGGAGGGTCGCTTCGCATTGGGGCTCGGCAGCGGAGAGGCACTCAACGAGCACATCCTCGGTGATCGCTGGCCGGCGGTGGACACCCGCCTTGAGATGCTCGAGGAGGCGGTGGAGGTGATCCGCACCCTATGGCAGGGGGGAATGCAGAGCCACCGTGGGCGCCACTACCACATGGAGAACGCCCGCATCTACGACCTACCGGAGCAGCTGCCGCCGATTCTGATCTCCGGGTTCGGCTCGAAGTCCACGAGTCTCGCGGCACGCATCGGCGACGGCTACTGCACTGTCGGCCCCGACGCCGAAGCCGTCGAGTCCTTCCGCGGCCAGGCAGGCGCGGGGAAGCTGGTGGCGGGGGGCATGAAGGCATGCGTAGCCGAGACCGAGCAAGAGGCACACGAGACGGTGTACCGGTTGTGGCCGAATGAGGCGCTGCCCGGCGAGCTGGCCCAGATCCTTCCGACGCCCGCGCATTTTGAACAGGCCTCGGAACTGGTCTCCGCCGAGCAAGCCAGCGAAGATGTGCCCTGCGGGCCGGACCCTGAGTGCCAGCTCGAAGCGATCCAGGCGTATGTGGACGCCGGCTTTGACGAGCTCTATATTCAGCAGATCGGCGACGACCAGGAACGCTTCTTCGAGCTTTACGCAAAGGAGATCTTGTCTCGCTTCAACGACAGCGAAAGCGTCACCTCAGCGCTCACATCCGCCGCAGCATGAGCGAACACGCGACACCCACTCCAGCACGCACCGGCCCGGTAGACAGCCAGCGTCTGCGCCGGCCAAACCGCGAGAGTCCACAGCTCATCAGCGTCTCCGAAGCGGTGCGGCGGCTACTCAGGCACACGCCGCCGGGCGCTGAGCCGATGATCTCAAGAGCCGGCGTCCGCGGCGAGGCGCATCGAGTGCGCGCGATCCTGCAAGCGACCATGAAAGACCACCAGCTGAACGGAGGTAGATGAAAATGCCGCCCCGCGGTGTGAAAGAAGGCAGCAAGCGCGGCCGGCAGTACGAGCACATCAAGCGCAGCGAGCGCGAAACCGGCGCGTCGGAGTCGCGGGCCGAGGAGATCGCCGCGCGTAGCGTCAACAAGGAGCGCGCACGCAGCGGCGAATCGTGCACCAGCTCACGATCCTCCACCAACGACATCTCCTCCGGGCGGCGTGGCGGGCTGCGCTCGGGCAAGCCGGGTCCGCGCGGGCGCACACGCGAACAGCTCTACCAGGAGGCGCGAGTGCTCGGCGTGGAGGGACGCTCGAACATGGATAAGGCTCAGCTACTGCGCGCGGTCGAGAACAAGAAGCGCTGACCCGGCATTCGTTCTTCTCTTATCGCGGTAGGCGCAATTTCTGCCGTACGCAGTCACGGCTCACTGGCGAGTCGTGTCGAAGCCACCCCGCCGGTTGCGGAGGACCACCTGGCCGCTCCAGCCCCGCATCGGGTGCGAGCGCTCCCGTGCGAGCTGCTCGCAGACCCGTTTGGTGAGCACGAACACGAGAACCGGGACGAGCAGGAATGCGCCGCGAAAGAACCACACGGCGCCTTCGTAACCGAACCCGAACTGGAAGAACAGGCGATCCGCTGAGCCGGCGGCGAACACGACCGTCACGGCGGAAAGGACAGCCGCCGCGAGCGCGCTGCGCCGCGGGTTATCACGCGGACGCTCGAGCAGATCGTGGCGACGGTAGTCCCTGCTGATGAAACGCCGGTCAAGCCACGGCAGCGCATACAAAAGGCCGAACAGGAGGCCGGGGAAAAGCACCCCGCCGAAGAACGGGTTGGGCACGAGCGTGTGGCCAAAGACGTGGATCTCCAGATTCGGCATCAGCCGCAGCGCGCCGATCAGCCAGCCCAGATACCAGTCCGGCTGCGCGCCGTTGGTGCCGATGTAGGGGTGGTAGGGACCCCACAGCCACACCGGGTTGATCTGGATCAGACCACCCATCAGCACCAGCACCGCGGCCACCGCAGCGAACAGACCCAGCGAGCGCAGCGCATAGCCTGGCCACATCGGCGTGCCCACCACGTTGTCCTCACGTTGGCCAGGGCCAGGGAACTGCGAGTGGCGCTGGCGCATGATAATCGCCAGGTGCACAGCGATCAACCCGCCGATGATCGCTGGCAGCAGGAAGACGTGCGCGATGAACAGCCGCGACTCGAACGCGGTCGACCCAGGGAAGCGTCCGCCCCAGAGCGCGGTGGCGAACGGGCCGCCGATCAACGGCAGCGACATCGCCACCGCCCACGCGATCGCAAGGCCCATGCCGGAGAGCAGATCGTCAGGCAGTGAGTAGCCGGCGAACCCCTCGAGGATCGCCAGCGCGAGCAGCGTGACGCCGATGAAGTAGTTGATGTCGCGGGGCTTGCGGAACGCGCCGGTGAAAACGATCCGCAGCAGATGGAGGGTGATCGCGGCGACGAACACGAGCGCCGCCCAATGGTGGATCTGACGGGCGAGCAGCCCACCGGACACGTTGAAGGAGATGTGCAGCGTGGAGGCGTAGGCGCCGGAGACGCTCTGGCCCTGCAGCATCTGGTAGCTGCCGTGGTAGAGGATCTGCGTGGTGTCGGGGTCGAAGAACAGCGCCAGGAACGTGCCGGTGAGGACCAGCACGATGAACGAGTACAGCGCAATCTCGCCGAGCAGGAAGCTCCAGTGGTCGGGGAACACGTAGTCCATGAGGAAGCGCAGGCCCCGCGCCGCGCCGAGGCGCTCATCCACGAACGCCACCGGGTCCTCAGCGTGCTGGTGTGCGCGGCTCACGACGGGTCTCCCCACCAGGAGGGGCCGACCGGCCCGGAGATCGGCCCGGTCGCGCGCAGCACACCGGCGGCGTCGATCGTCAAGGGCAGCTGCGGCAGTGGGCGCCCGGCGGGACCGAACTCGACGCTGCCGCCGTCGAGTACGTCAAACGTTGAGTAGTGGCAGGGACACACCAGCGCCGGTCCCTTGGACTCGGTCGAGGGGCTCAAGGGGTCGCGGAACAGTGAGATCGCGCAGGCGGCGTGCGTGCATATCTTCGAGTAGGCGAGGATGCCCTCCGGCGCCCAGCCGGCCCGCTCTGGGGGGAGCTTCAAGGTCGCGGGGTCAACGCGCACGATCACCACCGGGGAGCCCAGGTCCTCGTCATCGGCGTGCTGCGGGAACGCGGTCAGGAAGCTGCGTTCGATGACGTCCGCGGCGAGGATCGGCTTGCCCTGCTCATCTACCAGGGCGCGTCCTGCGTGCCAAGGGGTGCGTCGTAGCTGCTCTTCGAGGCCGGGGCCGAGCGCGACGACAGGAATCACGACCGCGGCTGTCAAGCCTGCTCCTGCGGCTCCCGCGGCGCCGGCGAGCAGCCGCCGGCGCGTGATGCCCTCCACGCCCGCTGCCGCGTGCTCGCGCACCTGCTGCGCGGTGTCGGGGTCGGCGAGCTGGGGGCGTTGCTCGACCTTCGTCTCCTGCGGCACAAGCCAGCGTCCCGCGAGCACAAGCGCGACCGCCAGCAGCGCGAGCGTGACGCCCAGCGCGAGGCCGAGCAACTGCGTGTTCGGGTGAAGCGTGAATAGCGCGACGAACAGGAGCGCCGCGACCGGTATGAGCAACAGCAGCAGCGCCACCAGCCACTCGGCCCATGCCGGGGCACCGGTATGGCGCTCTGACGGGTCCTCGTCGGTAGCCGTGGATCGGCGGCGCAGACCGCCGGTGCGCCACACGACGAACATCACGATCGCCTTCCAGATGCGGCTCATCTGTTATCGCCCACCTGTCGAGGGCCTTTAGCGTTCTCGCGGGTGCGCTCGCCGAGTAGCCGTGCGATCAAAAGCAGCGCCGCGGCAGCCAACAGCCAGGCGAGCATCCCCTCGGGGATCGGGCCGATCCGACCGATTCCCCAGCCCCCGAGATTATCGGGGTGCTGGATGCTCTGGATGTAGCGGGCGAGCGAGTTCACCTGCGCTGTGGAGAGCTCGCCTTCGCTGAAGCGTGGCATCACGTACGGGCCGATCCGCACCGCCTCGCCGATCTGCGTCGGTGTCGCCTCGTTCAGCGACGGCACGATCGCGCCGGTCACGATGCCGCCCTGTCCCTGGATCGTGTGGCAGCCCGCGCAGTCAAGCCCGAAAAGCCGCTGGCCTTCCGCAAGCGATCCCTGCCTGGGTTGCACGACAGAGATTTCTGGGCCCCCCAACGATGCCACATAGGCGATCAGCGCCTTGATCTTGCTCTGCGGGAACGCCGGGGAGGTGCGCAGCGGCTGGGCGCGACTGGAAGGCAACGGCATCCGCCCGGTCTCCAGATAGAAGTCTGCTGCCAGCGCCCCCACACCATGCAGGCTGGGGGCGCGGCCGCGGATACCTTGCGCGGCGATACCGTGGCAGGCCGCGCACGAGGACTCAAACAACGAGTGTCCCTGCGCCACCAGCGAGGAAGACCCGCCCACGGGTGTCCTGAGCGTGGTGGCGCTCGCGTCCCAGCGCGCCGCGAAGTCGAGGAGCGCGAGCGCTCCGCACACCCCCGCTGTGGCAGCCATCAGCCAATGTCTCATATGCCCGCCAGCTCCCTAGCCGACGCCGCTTGCCCATCAGCGTGCAGGTAGGCGTCGCGTCGCTGCTGGCGTCGCTCATCAGCGATCATCGCTCCCATCGCAACGACGATCGCCAGGGCGCCCATCGCAAAGCCGCCGGCGACGAGCATGATCATTCCCGCAGCGTGCTGGTCTGAGAGCGCCGAGGTGTGAAGCACCCGCGCGGGTGCCAGATAGAACGGGTATATGACGCGGCTGTCGAAGAGGAACACCCCGGCGGGCACGGACATGATGACCATCGCAGCCATTAGCCAGGAGAACCGTGCGATCGCGCCCGGCGGGTGCGGGATCGGGTCGGCCGCCAGCAGTGGCGCCAAGAACAGCATCCCCGACCAGAAGTAGGCGGCGTGCTCGCAGGCGTGGAGCGTCTGGTCGCGCAGCGCCGCTTCATAGACGCCCGTCATGTGCGTGCCGAGCACCACGAGCGTGAGCAGTGCGAACCCGCACGCCGGCCGCGTCAACAGCCGCACCCACCGCTTGCGCAGCAGGCTGGCGATCATGTGCCGGCCGGCGGGTGGACAAGCGCTCAACGACAGCCTCACCGGCGCCCCCCAAAGGACCAGGGCAGGCGCGGCGAGGATCAGCAGCAGATGCTCGACCACATGGATCGAGAGCAGCTCATCGGCGTACTCGTCGATGCCCGTCGTCAACGCGAGCAACAGCACCAGCAGGCCGCAAGTGAACGACGCCAGCCGCCACACAGGCCAGCCTCGGCGGGAGCGGACCATGCCCCACACGTACAGGCCCGCCGCCGCAACGCACACGCCAAACAGCACCGGGTGAAGCGTCCAGGTGCCGAGTAGACGCGCGAGGGTCGGTGGCTGGGTACTCACCGCGATCCTTCCCCGCCCAGCGTGCGTGTCCGTGCGCGCTGCTCGCGAACGACGCCGCCGAAGCCGAGCGCGGTGACCCCGACGCCGATCAGGATCAGCCACAGTCCAAACCCCGCGCCGAGCAGCACCACCACCAACCCAACGACCAGCGTCACCGTCGCAAGCGAGCTATCAGTGACCAGCCGCGGCCGCTCCATCTGCCCCTGGCGCACATCCAGCGCCCACAGCACCAGGCCGGCAGTCACGCACGCCGCGCTGGCAACGGCGGGTATCGAGAACTGGATCACTTTCGGCGCAAACACGACCTGCAGGATGGTCAAGGCGCCCAGCCACACTCCCCAGCCGAGCAGCACGATCGCGGCGCGTCTCATCCACTCACCTCACCCGTTTCGCGCAGATCCAGTAGTGGCGCGTAGGAGCGGATCGGCGGCAGCGCATGAAAGTTGTGCCGCGGCGGTGGGGAGCCCGTAGCCCACTCCAACGTGTGCGCACCCCACGGGTCATCGCCGGCCGCTTCTCGCCGGCGCAATGAGACGAGCATGTTGAGCATGAACAGGATCACCGACAACGCGATCACCACCGACCCCGCGGTCTCGAGGATGTTCAGCCCCTGCCAGCCAGTCGAGGCGGGGTAGTGCGCGATTCGGCGCGTCATGCCCTCCGCGCCGAGAATGAACATCGGGAAAAAGGTGAGGTTCGTGCCGATCACCATCAGCACGAAGTGCAGCTTCCCCAGCCGCTCGCGCAACAGCACGCCCGTGATCTTCGGAAACCAGTAGTAGATGCCGGCGAACAGACCAAACGCGCTACCCGCGAAGATCGTGTAGTGAAAATGCGCGACCACGAAATAGGACATATTCAATCCATAGTCCAACGGCGGGGAGGCGAGGATCACACCCGTCAACCCGCCGATGAGGAACTGCACTAGAAATCCGAGCGCGAACAGGAAGGCGGTGGTGAAACGCAGGCTCCCGCGCCAGATCGTCGCCAGGAAGTCGAAATACTCCACACCCGCCGGAACGATCAGAGCCGTGGACGTCAGCGCGAAATACTTATTCGACAATACTCCGAAGGTGAACATATGGTGCGCCCACACCGTCATCGAGAGCCCCGCGAACGCGAGCAGCGCTACCACGAACGCCGAATAGCCGAAGAACCGTCGTGCGGAGAATGTGGCGAGCACCTCTCCGACCATCCCGACGAACGGGAAGAACATCACGTACACGACCGGGTGCCCGTAGAACCAGAACAGCGCCTGGTAGTCCACGGCGCCGGCGCCGCCGACCAGCACGCCGCCGAAATGTCGCTGCGCCCACAGCAGCCCGAGTGCGAGCAGCAGCGCGGGGAATCCAAACACCACCATTAGACAGGTCACCACCATCGTCCAGGTGAACACCGGCATCCGCATCAGCGTCATGCCTGGCGCGCGAGCTCGCAGCGCCGTCAAGAGGATGCACCCCGCCCACAGGATCTGTCCTAGGGTCGCCAGCATCACCCCGAAGATCCACAGTTCCATGCCGCTGCCGGGGGAGTGGATGGATTCAGACAGTGGGTCGAACCCTCCCCACGACGCACTTGCGGCGCCGCCGCTGGTGAGAAACCCCGACCACATCAGAGCGCCCCCGCACACGTACATCCACAAGCCGGCGAGCGCGACCCGTGGCCCAGCGATCTCCGCCGCTCCGACCTGCAGCGGCACGAAGTAGATGCCCACCGCTAGCGCCACCGGGACGATCACGAGGTAGACCATCGTCGAACCGTGCATCGTGAACAGTTCGTTGTAGGTCTGCTGTGAAACCACGCCTCCGTCAGCGGCGAGCTGGCTTCGCATCAACAGGGCCAGCAGTCCGCCCGCGAGGAAGAACAGGAGCGCGATCGCGCACGCCGTGCCGGCGATCCGCTTGTGGTCGGTCGAGGCGAGCGTGCTCGATCTGACACGGGTTGGCAGCGCAACGGTGCTCACGAGCTGCCGTCCCCGCGTACGTGTTCCCGTGCCAGCCATTCGAGGAAGCGCTGGGGGCTCACCGCCTGTACCGCGAAGTGCATCTCGCTGTGGTTCACACCGCACAGCACCGAGCACTCGCCCCCGTAATAGCCGGAGTGCTGGAACAGTAGATCGAAGCGTGTCGTGTAGCCCGGCACGAACTGACGCTGGTAGTGCAGTCCAGGTATCCAGAAGCCGTGGATCACGTCCTCGGAGGTGCCGGCGATTTCGATCTCAGTCCCCGTCGGCACATACGTCGGCGTGGGGCGCCAGGTGTCGATATCGACGACGCTCACGCCATCCGCATAGATGAAGCGCCAGCTCCACTGCGCGGCGATGACCTTCAGGCGCAGTCCCGGATCGGCGACGGTGCGATCAATCGGAGTCTCCGCTGTGAACGTCACCCACACCAGAAGGCCGGCCACGCACGCCAGCACGCACGCATACACAACCTCCACCAAAAGCGCCTGCGAGCCTCCTCCCGGCGTGGTGCGCCGCGCACCGCGCACCAGCAGCACCAACAGAGTCCCGACGACCAGCACGAACACACCAACCGCAATCGGCAGATAGATGCCCTGCACATGCTCGTAAGCGTGAAGCGTGTCCGGCATCAGCGCTCGTAGCGCTCCGCCTCGTCCTCACGCAACGCCAACCCCATGCCCGGGACCGCGGGATCAGGGCACAGGAACCCGTCACGCAGCGGCGGCGTCCCGTCGAACAAAAGCTCCTCGATACGCGCGTGGTCGTGGAAATACTCGACATGCTCCAGCGGCTCGATCGCCGCGCACACATGCGCGTGGACAGAAGGGCTCGTATGCGCCGACAGGCGCAACCCGCGCGCGGCGCACAGCGAGCCCACCTGCAATATCTGCGTGATCCCGCCGCAGCGTGTCACATCCGCCTGCAGCACATCGACTGCGCCAGCGTCCAGCATCCGGCGAAAGTAGAAGAGGTCATAGCCGTACTCGCCGGCCGCGACATCCATTCCCGCCGGGGCGCGGTCGCGCAGCATACGCAGCCCCTCTAGGTCATCGGAGGACACCGGCTCCTCAAACCACGTCACGCGGGACTCGCCAGCGAAGGTTTCGGCCAGCCGCAGGGCCTGCTTGCGGCTATAGGCGCCATTGGCATCGACAAACAGGGCGGCGTCCTCGCCGATCACCTCGCGGGCATGACGAACCCGTTGCGGGTCTCTGTCCGGATCGGAGCCGACCTTCATCTTCACCGCCTTGACGCCCTGTTCGATCCAGCCAGCGAGCTGGCGCTCCATCTGCTCCGGCGTGTAGGAGGTAAAGCCGCCGCTGCCGTACACGGGCACGGTCTCGCGGACACGGCCCAGCAGGCTGGACAGCGGCATGTCCAGTAGGCGTGCCTTCAAGTCCCACAAGGCGATATCGACGGCCGAGATCGCACTCGAAGCGACCCCCGGGTAGCCGATATTGCGCACCGCACTGCGCATCCGCTGCCAGGCCACTGGCGGAGAAAGCGCATCCATGCCTATGACCGCATCGCGCAATAGCTCGTGCACGAGTGCTGCGGCTGCGCCCGCAGCGTAGCTGAACCCAAGCCCTGACTGTCCTGCTGCGCTTACCTCTACAAGAACAAGTGTCGTCGAGCTCCATTTGAGGGTGCCGTCTGCCTCGGGGGCGTCGGTCGGAACAGTGAATGCGCGTGCGCGCACGCTCTCAACGGGGACATCAGGCGCAGGGGAGGGGTGCGTCGATCGCGTGAGTGCCTCGACATCGCTTCCGAGCCCCCGTGCCACCATTTCCCGCCTCTATTGGGTGCCGACGAAACGAGCGTTCTGCTCGCTATCCACCTCGACATGCTCAGGGCGAGTCTGCTGCGAGTCCGTAGGCCCCTCGACCTTGTCGCCCTCCGGGTCAAGCTCCTTATGACGCAACCGAGCCGCAATCAAATACACGCCCCCGCCGAGCACTCCCACAACCACGAGCAGGATCACCAGAATGAAGAAGGCTCCAATTTCCATGCCCCTCTCAATACCCAAAGCGAGACCATACAAACCATCTCCGGGTTCCCGGCATCCGGCGCGCCGTCGAAGGTCAGGCCCAGAGTCCTCTCCACGACTAGCCCGCCTTCAAGGATCGGCCGGAGACTGTGGCGGCGCCCTGGCTCAGCGCGAGCGCCGCCTCGATATGGGAAAGATGGCTGAGCGTCTGCGGGTAGTTACCGAGCAGCTCGCCACTGTTGGGATCGACCTGCTCGGAGAACAGGCCGTGCGGGCTCGCGGCGCTCATCGCGCGATCGAATACCTCGCGCGCGTCCTGCAGCGCATCCTGGTGGGCGTAGCACTCCGCCAGCCAGAACGAGCACGCTAAGAAAGCGCCCTCTTTGCCCCCCAGCCCGTCATCACGCCGGTAGCGGCGCACGAAGCCCTCGGCGCCGAGCTCCTCATGGATCGTCCGCGCAGTGCTGACCATTCGCTCATCCTCAAAGGCCACAAACCCCACCCTTGGGAGCAACAGCAGCGCCGCGTCGAGCTCCGGTTCATCGAAGCACTGCACGAACACGCCACGCTCGGCGTCGAACCCATGCTCGTCGATCGCCTCACGGATCTCCTTGCGCGCCTTCTCCCAGCGCCGCACAGGCGCCTTGCGCACGCACTCCTCAGCGAGGCGTAGCCCGCGGTCCACAGCTGCCCAGCAACAAGCCTTGGAATGAACGAAATGGCGCGGCTCGCCACGCCACTCCCAGATCCCGCGGTCAGGCTCCTGCCAGCGCTCGACCGCCGTCTCGACAAGCTCAGAGAAGAACCGCCACTCATCATCATCGGGAGACTTCCCCCGCCGGTGCCAGCGCCAAGCGAGGTTCAGGATCTCCCCGAGCGCATCAAGCTGCAACTGGCGAGCCGCCTCGTTGCCGACCCGCACAGGGCGGGAGTCGCGGTAGCCCGCCAGGTCGAGCTCCTGCTCAAGGATGCGTCGCTCCCCGCCGATCCCGAACAGAATCTGCAAATCCTCGGCGTGTCCGGCGGAGCTGCGCACGATGAAATGCCTGAACCGCTCAGCCTCCCGGCCACAACCCATCTCCGCCAGCGCGTTCGCCGTCAACGCCGAGTCCCTGATCCAGCTGAAGCGGTAATCCCAGTTGCGCTCCCCGCCCAGCGTCTCAGGCAGAGAAGCAGTAGGCGCTGCGACGATCGCGCCCGTCGGCGCATACGTGAGCGCCTTCAGCGTCAGCGCCGAGCGAACGACCGCCTCCTGGTCGACTCCGTCGTGATGTAGACGCTCGCGCCAGCGCTGCCACCACGCGATCGTCTCCGCCAAGCGCGCGTCAACGGACTCCCCGTCGAGATCGGAAGTCTCCTCGTCCTCCAGCAAATGGGGTCTGACGAACCGCATCAGCACCCGCAACCGCTCACCAGTATGCAGAGACGCCCGCGCCCAGAGACTCTCGCCATCGCTGTCGAGCTCCTCATCGCTCCAGATCAGCAGGCCATCATCGCCGCCGATCGCGCTGAAGACGCCGCTGCCCGAGCGGCGCAGCCACGGCCGCACAGACCCATAGTCAAAGCGCGGCGCGATCCCGATCTCCACGCCCGCAGTCCCCTGCTGGCACTCGATGATCCTGACAATCTCCCGCCGCGGCTGCTGAGCGCCACGCTCGCGCATCGCGAAGCAGTCGAGCACCCGCAGCGACCCCGTCTCTCCCTCCAAGAACGTCTCGAGCACCATCGTGTCCTTCAAGTACGAGCTGCCACCCGTCCGGATCGGGCCCTCGGCGAAGCGCACCTCACAATGCCCTCCCTTCTCCCAGTCGAGCAGGCGCCCAAAGCAGCTACCGCTATCAAAGCGCGGCAGGCAGCACCAGTCGATCGAAGCAGTATCAGAGACAAGCGCCGAGCCATGACAGTCCCCGATCAGGCTGTATGTGACCAGCGGCGGCACACCGCCTACTTCGCTCACCTTCGCCACCTCAGAGTGCCGAGCGCGGCGAGTCCGAGACCGCCGAGCGCAACCCGGTGGCGAGTTGCGAGCCATTGGACGCTTTGGTCGTGCGCTTGGGAATCAAAGTCGCCGTGGGCGCCGCGATCACCCGAAAGCGGCTCGAAGAGATTGTCCGGACGGCTGGGCACCGCCTCCTTCGTCTGCTGAGCATCGTAGCCGGTGCGTGCTAGATAGCGGTCGGCAAATCCCGGGACAACCGCGTTGCCGATCATCGTAAAAGCGGTGGAGGCACCGACCCACCACTCGCGTCGCGCAGGCCGCTCGGCGGCCGCCACTACAGCACGCGCAGCGACCTCTGGCTGATAGACCGGCGGGACCGGCTGCGGGTGGCGCGGCAGCCGCGTGCGCACCACGTCGAACTGCGGAGTATTCAGTGCCGGCAGCTGGACCATCGTCACTCGGACAGGACTGCCTTCGTGCATCAGCTCGCAGCGCAAAGACTCGGTGAACCCCTGGATCGCGTGCTTGGAGGCACAGTAGGCGCTCTGCAACGGGATCCCACGGTATGCGAGCGCCGAGCCGACCTGCACGATCACGCCCGCTTGGCGCGGGCGCATCCGCCTCAGCGCACAGAGAGTGCCGTACACCACGCCGAGATAGGTGACTTCCGTGACCCTGCGGAACTCATCTGGGGTGATCTCGCTCACCGGCGCAAACACCGACGCCATCGCGTTGTTGACCCACACGTCGATTGGGCCGAACTCCCGCTCGATTGCCTCCGCAGCCTGCTCAAGCGCCTGCGCGTCCGCGACATCGGCGGGCGCCGCCAACGCTCGACCACCGAGCGACACCACCTCAGCTTCGGTCGCGTGCAGGGCATCGGTGCCACGCGCGATCAAGCCAACGGCTGCCCCTTTGCGCGCAAACGCTTGAGCGCTCGCGCGGCCCACCCCCGAACTCGCGCCCGTCACGGCTACCACAACAGACCCCATCGGCGTCGTCCCTATCCCGCCGGTGCGGGGACAGGGGGCCCCTTTGGGGAGTCCTCGACCGTGAGCGGCTTGGCAATGTTCTCGAGGCTTTCCCGCTCTGCTTTCACCCCGAACGCCAGCTCCGCGAGCCCGCCGAGGATCATCATCACCGCGCCGAGGCTCAGCGCGAGGAACACCTGCTCGTAGCTTTCGGTGTTGATCATGCGGCTGAACACCTGCGGGCCGATCACACCGCCGATGCCGGTGCCGACCGCGTAGAACACCGCGATGCACAGAGCACGGGTCTCCATCGGGAAGATCTCCGATACCGTCAGATACGCGGCGCTGGCACCGGCTGAGGCGAAGAAGAACACGACGCAGCAACATGCCGTGAAGCTGACGGCGTCGAGGTGATGGGCCTTGAACAACAAGCCGGTGCCGATCAGCAGCACACCGGAGAGGATGTAGGTGCCGGCGATCATCGGCTTGCGTCCGACCGTGTCGAACAGCGGGCTCAACAGCAACGCTCCGGCGAAGTTGCCCGCGGCGAACACCGCCAGGTAGTAAGGCACGTTGCCCGACGGGGTGTGAAAGTACAGGCTCAGCAGGTTGCCGAATCCGAACAGCACGGAGTTGTACAAAAACGCCTGCCCGATAAACAGTGAAAGCCCGAGCACCGTGCGTCGCGGATACATCGATATCGCCGAGCGGAAGATCAGCGGCAGCGGAATCGTGCGGCGCTGGCGCACGGTCAACGGCTCACCCTCAGGCTCTCCCAGCTCCTCGCCGCTGGACTCGCTGACCTGCTGCTCGATCTCGCCGACGACCTTCTCCGCCTCGCGCTCGCGGCCGTGGATGAACAGCCAGCGCGGGCTCTCGGGCACATTGCGCCGCACCAGCAGCACGCCCAGCCCGATGACCGCGCCGAGCACGAACGACAGGCGCCAGCCGACGTTCACCGGGAAGATTGCGGTGTTCAGCATCACGACCGCCAGCAGCGAGCCGCCGATGCCGCCGAGCCAGTAGCTGCCGTTGATCGACACGTCCACCCGGCCGCGGTGTTTGGCCGGGATCAGCTCGTCGATCGCCGAGTTGATCGCGCTGTACTCACCGCCGATCCCCATGCCCGTCAGGAACCGGCAGGCGAAGAACCACGTTGGAGAGAACGACAGCGCCGTCAACACGGTGCCCAGCAGGTAGATGCTCAAAGTCACCATGAACAGGCGCTTGCGCCCGAAGCGGTCGGTCATCTGACCGAACACGAGCGCTCCTACGCACGCCCCCGCGACGTACAGCGACGCCGCCCACCCTGACACCTGCGCCGCGGTCAGCCCAACACCGGCGCCCGGTTCGGAGAGCCGACTGGAGATCGAGCCGACGACATTGACCTCGAGGCCGTCCAAGATCCACGCCGTCCCCAGCCCGACCACCACGATCCAGTGAAACCGCGACCACGGCAGCCGGTCCAAACGCGCTGGGATCTTCGTCCTGATCGTGCCGGTCTCAACACTCTCGCTCATCACAAGCCCCTTCGCCGAAGATCACAGCCGCGTCGACACACATCGCGCATCTACCCAACCGTTCGGCCTTCCAATCCTCGCCGTAGCAGCGCAAACGCTGGACGGGGAGCTATCGTCGGGGCGATCCTCTCCGGCTTCTCCGCCGACGCGCGTGCCTGTCGCTGTCGCGAGACCTCACTGAGGGTTCAGCCGCCGTCCGCCACGTGCTCGAGCAGCTCCAGCACAGCGCTCTCCACGCGAGCGCGAACCCTCGTCTTGCTCAGATCGGGTGGCCCCTTACCGATGGCGGGCGCGATCGTGACACCAGCATGGAAGCGGTCGATCACCCTTGGGTCCACGTAAGAAGCACGGCACACCGCAGGCGTATTACCGAGAAACGCCGCTACCGTCTTGATCGCCTGCTTGACCTCCCGCTCACGTGCGGCACGCCCTCGCGCATCCTCGGCGCCCACCAACGCGACCGCGGCAAGTACCGTCGCGTTCCAAGTGCGGAAGTCCTTAGCGGTGAACGGGCCACCCGACTTGCACTTCAGATAGGCGTTTACCTCCTCTGCCGTCAACTCGCTCCAGCCATCCGCAGAACGGTAGGCGAGCAGCTGTGAGCCGGTGCGGCGCCGCTTGAGCGCTGCGAGCATCGCAAGCGCCTCGGGATCGGCGATCGCCTGCACCCGACGCTGCCCGGACTTTGCCGGAAAGTCAAAGACCACCTCGCGTGCGCCGACCGTCACGTGCTCGCGCAGCATCGTGGTCAGCCCGTAGGACTCGTTGCGCTCCGCATAGTCCTCCGAGCCAATACGAAAGAACCCAAGATCCAACAGCCGTACCGCGCACGCCAAGACACGCTGCTCATCTAGCTTCGCGGCCGGCACATGAGCCCCACCGTGCGCGACCCTCAAGTCGCGAGCCACACCACGGCGCAACCGAGGCAACGCCGCGCCAAAAGCAAGCATCGAATCGAACTTGCGCCGGTCACGGTGAGCGCGCCAATGGGGGTGATAGAGGTACTGCTTGCGGCCAGCCGCGTCGACTCCGGTGACCTGCAGATGCCCAAGCGGGTCCATGCAGACCCACACATTCCGCCAGGCAGGTGGGATAACCAGCTCCGCGATCCGCTCCAGCACCTCGGGATCCTCCACGCGCTCCCCGTCCGCACCCCGGTACTCAAAGGCATGGCCGCGCCGCCGGCGCGAGATGCCCGGCGCTGCGCAGTCACTGCGCCTCAGCCGCGCGATCTCATCCCTCCGTCCGATCCACCGCGGGTCCCAAGCATCCTGCTGGCATACCCGGCGCTTTGCGCTCCCCAAACCAGACCAGGCCGGTTGCGTCCAGTCGTCGCTGGGTAAGCGATCACTAGGAACCACTAGCGAAGGGAGCCTGCCATGTCAGCAGTCCAAAGCAGCACCGGGATTCTCGCCGAAGGTGCCCGCGAGGAGCGTGAGCGCATTGTCCAGATGCTCACCAAGGCGTACCGGATGGAGATCGAGACGGTGATGAGCTACCTGGCCAACTCCGTCAACCCAGACGGCGTGCGCGCACAAGAGATCATCAAGTCCCTTCGGGAGGACATTCAGGAGGAGTTGGGGCACGCCACCCAGTTCGCCAACCGCATCAAGGAGCTCTACGGGATCGTGCCCGGGTCGATGAGCTTCCAACCCGAACAGTCCTACCTGCAGCCGCCCGAGCACCAGACCGACATCGTGCACGTCATCAAGGGCGTGATCGAGGCCGAGACAGGCGCGATCAACTTCTACAACCAGATCATCGAGGCCACCAACGAGTCAGACCCGGTGACGAACGACATGGTGATCGCGATCCTCCACGACGAGGAAGGCCACCGTCGCCTGTTCGAGGGGTTCCTGCGTGAGTACCAAGACCAGTCGTGAGCAACACGGCCCCGTCGGTTTCGCACGCAGGCAACTCGGGCATCCCCTCAACGTGCCCCGCGCTCTGAGCCTCACCTTCGACGACGGCCCCGACTCAACCTGGACGCCGCTCATACTGGAGCAACTCCAGCACTGTCATGTAGCGGCGACGTTCTTCATGGTCGGCGAGTGGGTGCTCGCCGAGCCCGCTCTCGCACGGAAAGTGTTCGCTGCCGGACACGACATACAGCTTCACTGTCACCGCCACGTCCGCCACACCGAGCTCACCGAAGCAGAGCTGCAACATGACAGTGAGTCGGCCCTCGCGGCGCTGGAGAGCGTCGGGGTGCGCCCGCGGCTATGGCGGGCGCCGTGGGGCGTCTGCACCGATGCGAGCCACCGTGTCGCCGAGCGGCTCGGGCTGCAGCTCGTGCGCTGGTCGATCGACACGCATGACTGGCGCGGCGATCCCCCGCGGGCGATGCTCGACCACGCGCGCTCCCAGCTCGCCGACGGCGGCACGGTCTTGATGCACGACGCCCTCGGGCCTGGAGCGAGGCGAGGCGGTTGCCAGAACACCCTTGCGTTGGTGCCGCAGCTCGCAGCGACAGCCCGCGCCCACGATCTCATCCTCGCCCCGATGGGCTACCGCGCCCACCGACGTCCTCTCGCTACCGGCCAGCCCACCACCGGAGCGCCAGCATGAGCGTCCAAGAGCTGCCGGTCACTCACACCACACTCCGCAAGAGCCTGGAGTGGGCGCTCAAGCGCATCGCCGGCCGCGCAGGCGAGCTTGACCGCGAGCCGCGTTTCCCCACAGAGAACTTCACCGATCTTGCCGCTGCTGGCGCTCTGACAATGCCACCGGATGGGCTCGCCGGGGAGGTGCGACTCGTGCGCGCCGTTGCAGCCGCGGACGCGTCGACCGCGCGCATCCTCGATGGGCACCTCAACGGCATCGAGCGCCTCACGCTCGCCGCCCCCGAACCGCTGCGCTCAACCGAACTCGCACAGATAAGAGAAGGCAGGCTGCTGCTGGGCGTGTGGGGCGCCGACCCTGCCGCCGGTGAGGGAGCACCCGCTCGCCTGGAGCAAGGCGACGGCCAGCTCGTGCTACGCGGCGTCAAGACATTCTGCTCCGGCGCCGGAGGAGTACAGCGCGCCCTCGTGATCGCCTCCGATCAAGATGGCTCCCGGCGACTTGTCTACCTCGACACGACCAGCCGGGTGAGCATCGACCACGGCTGGTATCGCGCCTCGGGCCTGCGCTCCTCAGAGAGTCACCGCGTCGAGTTTCACGACACGCCCGTGCTCGCGCTTCTCGGCGCCCCTGGCGAGCTCTCGCGCGAGCCATTCTTCTCCCGCGACGCGATCCGCACCTCGGCAACCTGGGCCGGGCTAGCCGACAGCATCATCGGTGAGACCCTCGCCGCACTCGACCCCGCCCGGCTGGACGCGGTGCAGGCACACGACCTCGGCCGGATGCGCGTCGCGCAAGGCACGATCAACCGTTGGCTTGAGCACACCACCACGGAGCTTGCTGGGCTCGACGACCCCCACCCAGAAGTCGATCCGGCAGTGCTCGCCGTCGAATGCCGCGTCGCGCTGTACGAGTGTGCGCTCCTGATCTCAGATCAAGCGGCGCGAGTCTGCGGGTCGCGAGCGCTGATCGGAGCGAGCACCCTGGACCGTGCCCGACGCGACCTCGATCTGTTCCTGCTCCAGCATCGACTGGATCCGAAGATCATCAAGCTCGGAGCCGAGATGCTCGACACGGAGCAACCGTGACAACGACAGCGGCAGCCGAGCGCTTCGAGCGGCTCTACCACGAAAGTCCCGACCCCTGGGGGTATCGCACGAGCGACTATGAGCGCGAGAAGTACGCGGCGACCCTGGCCGCGTTGCCGAATCGCTCCCACGGCCTCTGCCTGGAGGTCGGCTGTTCGATCGGCGTGTTCACCGGTCTGCTGGCCGCCCGCTGCGAGCACGTCGTCGCGATCGACTTTTCCCTCAGCGCACTGCAGCTCGCCCGCCGACACCTGCAGGGAGTGCGGAACGTCGATCTGCTCCGCGCCGGCTTCCCAGAGGAAACCCCGCCCGGCTCATGGGATCTGATCGTCTGCTCGGAGATCCTCTACTACCTGCAGCCGCCAGCCCTCGATGAGGCCGTCGGCTGGCTCAAGACTCAGCTCGCATACGGTGCGAGCGTGCTCGCGGTCAGCTGGCGCGGTGTCGGGCACGAAGAGCCACTGCTCGGCGATGAGGTACACGACCGGCTCGCAGCCCAGTTGGCCGCCTGGCACGCGGTGGACGGACGCCAAGACGGATACAGGCTCGACCGCTTCGACGGCCAATGAGCTCCCAGCGGATCGTGATCGTTGGTGCCGGTCCAGCGGGACTCGCAACCGCACGCGCGTACCGCGGGCACGGCGGCGCAGGAGAGGTGATGCTGCTCGGCAAGGAGACCCTCATCCCATACCGTCGGCCGCCGCTCACCAAGGAGTTTCTGCGCGGTGAACTCGACGCCAGCGAGCTGCCGATCCAAACCCAGGACTGGTTCGACGAGCACGACATAAAGCTGCGCCTCGGCTGTGAGGCCACCGCAATCGACCCGAACGCCGGGACCGTCAATGTCGACGGCACCGCGCTCCGCTGTGATGCGATCGTGCTCGCCACCGGCGCCGAGCCCACACGCCCCGACCTTCCCGGCCTAGACGATCCGCGGGTGCAGACGATGCGCGAGCGCGCTGACAGCGAACGCATCGCTGCGCAAGCCCAGCCAGGCACCCGCGCGGTCGTGCTGGGAACCGGGTTCATAGGCTGTGAGCTAGCCGCATCCCTCGCACTGGGCGGCGCCCACGTGACCCTCGTCGGCCAAGAACCAGCTCCCCAGCAGCAGCGCCTCGGCTCCGAGATGGCCGCGCACATCGCCCAGTGGCTGACAGACCTCGGCGTGACCTTGGAGATGAGCGTCGAGGTGTGCGCCATCCACAATGGCCGCATCGTCCAGCTCGAGGATGGCAAGCGGATCGAGGCCGAGAACGTGGTGCTCGGCATGGGAGTTCGGCCCCGCACAGGGCTTGCCGAGCACGCTGGCCTGACGATCGCCAGGGATGCGATCCTCACCGACGCGCAGATGCGCGCGGACGAGCGAGTATTCGCCGTCGGCGACGTCGCCTACGCCCATAACCGCAGCGCGGGGCGACGGCTGCGCGTCGAGCACTGGGGCGACGCTCTCGGCCAAGGCGAAATCGCCGGGCGCGTGCTCGCAGGCATTGACGCCCACTGGCAGGACGTGCCCGGCTTCTGGTCCAGCATCGGCCAGCACACGATCAAGTACGCCGCATGGGGCGACGGCCATGATGCCAGCCGGCTCGAGGAGCATCCCGACGGCGCGTTCACCGTCTGGTACTCCCACAACGGCAAGCTCGTCGGAGTGCTCACCCATGACCGCGACGAGGACTATGAATATGGCCGCGAGCTGATCGCCGCCGGGGAGAGCCCACCATGAACACCAGCCACCCAGACGCCTATGCGGCGCAGACGCTCGCCGACCTCGCTGCGCTCGCACTCCCACACCCGGACCTGCAGGCGATCGTCGTCGTACCCGCCCGCGACGAGGCGTCACGCATCGCTACCTGCTTGCAGGCACTAAGCGCTCAGCGCGACATTACCCCTGGCAGCTATGAGGTGATCCTGATCCTCGACGGGTGCCGCGACAGCACCCTCCAAGTCATCCAACAGACCGCGAGCTTGCACACGCATCCCGTGGTCCACACCGTCACTCTCCTGCGCCCCCAAGGCGTCGGACGCGCCCGGCGTCTCGGCATGGACATCGCGTATCGGCGTCTCATGCAAATCGGCAAGGAGCATGGGCTGATCGCAAGCACCGACGCCGACACCACCGTCGCCGCCGACTGGCTCTCGGAGCAGCTAGCGCTCGCCCAAGCAGGTGCCGCGGCGATCGGCGGACTGATCGAACTCGACCCCACAGAGCGCCAGGCGCTCGACCCGCACGCCATTACTGTGCGCGAACAGAGCAACGTCCAACGGCTCACCCATGCTGTCGAGCAAACGGCAAGTGAGTCCGCCGTCGAGCACCCTCACTTCTCCGGCGCATCGCTCGCTTTGACCGCCGCCGCCTACCAGCGCTGCGGCGGGCTTCCCGTACGCGCAGCACTCGAGGACGAGGCGCTCGCACAAGCGCTCACCAGGCAAGGCATCGCCATCCACCGCAGCCAGCGCGTGCGGGTACGAACATCCGCTCGCACAGACGGGCGCGCCCCACGCGGCCTCGCCCAAGACCTCACACGCGCCGACTGGCGCGCCCGGCGCACCTACCACGCAAACGAGTTTCCCCTCAAGCGTCTGCTCGCCGTCAAGCAGCACACGGTCGCGCTGCTACTGCCCACGCGCGAAGTCGCACAGACGATCGCCCGGATCGCCGAAACGGCGACCAGACTCAAGGACGCTGGCCTACTGGACGAGGTGCTCGTCATCGACGCTGCTTCCCAGGACGACACCGCGACGATCGCCCGCCGGACGGGTCTATGCGTCGCGCAAGAGAGCGAGCTTCTCAGCGAGTACGGGCCAGTGCAGGGAAAGGGCGACGCGATGTGGAGAGGGCTAGCCGAGACCGACAGCGAAATCGTCGTGTTCGCCGACACCGACACCGAGGACTTCCACGAAGGATTCCTCCTCGGCCTGATCGGCCCGCTGCTTTGTAACCCCGACATCCAGTTCGTCAAGGGCACGTTCCGCCGCCCTTTTCGCAACGGCAACACGATCCTCGCAGAAGGCGGCGGTCGCGTCACCGAGCTGATGGCTCGGCCGCTGCTGAACCTGCACGCGCCCGAGCTGACCGTTTTCGAGCAGCCACTCGCGGGGGAGACCGCAGCTCGCCGCCAGCTACTCGAACAGATCCCGTTCAGCGCCGGCTACGGCGTAGAGATAGCGATGCTGATCGACTGCTGGCGGACCTACGGACTAGACGGTCTCGCCCAGGTCGACCTCGGCGAAAGGCAGAACCGCCACCAATCCCTGCGAGACCTCTCAGCAATGGCCTACGCCGTGCTCGTAGCCGCCCAAACCCGCTTCCTCGGCCCAGCTTTCGCCGACATGAACGCCTGCAGCTCCATCATCCTGCCACCCGCCCGCAGCGCCCCCGAACTGCTGGAGAACCGTCCCGTCACCGTCGAGGAACGCCCACCGCTCTCAGAGCACCGCCACCACGAACATGCCCACGCGCCGGATAGGCCGTTTTAGCTCGCGACCCCGAGGGTAGGAGCGAAGACATGAGCGCTGAGGAGAATAAAACGACCAGGTGCCTCACTTCCGCCGACTGGACGGCCATCGCCATCGGGTGCGCCGCACTGGTGGCAGGCATCGTTGTCCTGTTACTAGCTCGCGGCACCGTCCCTTCGGTGATCGGGATCTTCCTGCTCGGGCTCTGCGGTGTCGTGTTCGTGGCACTGGTGTTTCTCATGGTCGGTGAGAGTGAAGATCGCCACTACCGAAAGGGAGCACTATGAGAGAGACAGTCGCCGACCACCTGCTCGACCGACTCACAACCGAGTGGGATGTGAGACGTATTTACGGTTATCCCGGCGATGGGATCAACGGGATCATGGGTGCCTTCGGCCGCTCAGGCGACCGGGGGGGCGGGCCCGAATTCATCCAGGTCCGCCACGAGGAGATGGCCGCATTCATGGCCTGCGCGCACGCAAAGTTCACCGGCGAGGTCGGCGTGTGCCTGGCGACCTCCGGTCCCGGCGCTATCCATCTCCTCAACGGCCTGTATGACGCCAAGCTCGACCACCAGCCGGTCGTCGCGATCGTCGGCCAGCAGGCTCGGCTCGGCTTGGGCGGCAACTACCAGCAGGAGGTCGACCTGACGACCCTGTTCAAGGACGTCGCGCACGAGTACGTGCAGATGGCGACCGAGGCCGGGCAGATCCGCCATCTGATCGACCGGGCGATGCGGATCGCGCTCTCAGAGCGAACCGTGACCTGTGTGATCGTGCCCAATGACCTCCAGATGGAAGACGCGGTGCCCACCCCACCACATGCTCACGGAACCGTACATTCGGGCGCCGGCTATGAGCGACCTCGAGTCCTTCCCGAGGAGGAGCAGCTGAAACGAGCCGCCGAGGCACTGAACGCAGGGGAGAAGGTCGCGATGCTTGTCGGCGCCGGCGCCCTGCACGCCACCCAAGAGGTGATCGAAGTCGCCGATACGCTTGGTGCGGGAGTCGCCAAGGCGCTGCTCGGCAAGGCCGCCGTGCCCGACGACCTGCCATTCGTCACCGGCTCGATCGGCCTACTGGGGACTCGGCCGAGCTGGGAGCTGATGCAGGACTGCGACACGCTGCTGATGGTCGGCTCGAGTTTTCCGTACTCGGAGTTCCTGCCAGAAGAGGGCAAGGCCCGTGGTGTGCAGATCGACCTCGACGGAAAGATGCTCGGCATCCGCTACCCGATGGAGGTAAACCTCGTCGGCGACAGCGCCCTGACCCTCAAGGCGCTGCTGCCACTGCTGAAGCGCAAGCAGGATCGTTCCTGGCGTGAAAAGATCGAAGGGAACGTTGCGCAGTGGTGGCAAGTGATCGAGGGTCGCGCGCTTGAGCCCGCGGAGCCCGTGAACCCGCAGCTGATCTTCCACGAGCTGTCAAAGCGCCTGCCCGACGGGGCGATCCTCACCTCCGACTCCGGCTCAGCCGCCAACTGGTATGCGCGCGATGTGCGTTTGCGCGCCGGGATGCTCGCCACGCTGTCGGGCACGCTCGCGACGATGGGAGCGGGCGTGCCCTATGCGATCGCGGCGAAGTTCGCCTACCCGGACAGGCCGGTGATCGCGCTCGTGGGGGATGGGGCGATGCAGATGAACGGCCTGGCGGAGCTGATCACGATCGCCAAGTACCGCGAGCGCTGGTCAGATCAGCGCCTGATCGTGATGGTGCTCAACAACCGTGATCTCAACCAGGTGACATGGGAGCAGCGTGCGATGTCGGGCGACCCCAAGTTCGTCGAGTCCCAGGAGCTCCCGGACCTCCCGTACGCGCAATGGGCGCAGCTGCTCGGCTTGAATGGCATCCGCACCGACGATCCCGACGCGATCGGGGAGTGCTGGGATCGCGCGCTCGCGAGCACGGTGCCGACCGTACTGGAGGTCGTGTGCGACCCGGAGGTTCCGCCGCTGCCGCCGCACATCACGATCGAGCAAGCCCGCTCCTTCGCGTCCGCCATCCGGCACGGCGACCCGGCCCGCCGGCAGATCATCGCGCAGGCGATCCGCCAGAAGCTCCCGGAGCTCCTGCACAGTCGCTCGAGTCGATGAGCCGGGGCCTCATGCGTAACGTGCGCCACGGGCGGCTGCAGCGCGCGCTCTCTGCCGCCACCGCCCTCAGTGCGCTCCCCCTCGGCCTGGAGATCTACTTCGAGCACTTCCGGGGCTCCTTCGGCGACAAGTGGATGTGGACCCCTGTCGCGCTCTCCCCGATGCTGACGCTCGCGGGCATGGCGGGCGTGCGCTCCGAGCGCGCTGCCACCACTGTACTGCCGGCCGTCTCAGTGCTCTACTGCCTCGACGGGCTGATCGGCGTCTGCACCCATGTGCAGGGTGTCCGCAAGCGCCCTGGCGGCTTCGACGAGCCGCTCTACAACATCGTGATGGGGCCGCCCTTGCTCGCGCCGGGATCGCTCGCGCTGGTCGGTGGGATGGGTCTGCTGGCCGCTGTCGTTCGGCGAGAGCGTTGAGGATGGCCACCAGCACCAGATCAGACGGAGCGGGGCACCTGCCCAAGCAGGGAGGTCACACCGAGCCAGGACCGCCCCCCGAGCTTCCCACCCAGCGCCGGGGGACGACGCCGCAGATGCGCGGCCGCTACCCCGACTACGACGTGCTCGCCACGACCAAGCACTGGGACCCGCTCACCCGTGGTGTCGTGCTCGACCGGGTGGCGAACGTGCCCCCGATCCGCTTCTTCGACGAGCCACAGACCCTGACACTGCGCGCGTTCTGCCACGTCGTGACGGGACAGGACTCAGAGCCGCGCATCCCGGTGCTCGAGATGGTCGACGCGAAGCTCCATGCGGGCCGCCTGGACGGGTTCCGCTACCACAACATGCCGGCGGACCCCGAGACCTGGCGGCGGGTGGCCGCCAACCTCGACGCGAGTGCCCGGCAGGCCGGTTGCGAGCAGGGGTTCGCCGCAGCCGGCAGCGAGCTTCAGCACGAGCTCGTCGAGCGCTTCTCAAAAGGCGAGCTCGAATGGGACGATCTACCGGTCAAGCGTGCCTGGGCCGTCGTGATGCGCCTGGTGCTCGCCGCCTTCTACTCCCATCCCTGGGCGTGGAATGAGATCGGCTTCGGCGGCCCGGGATACCCTCGAGGCTTCGCGCGTCTGGGGCCCGGGCAGCGCGAGCACTGGGAGTCGCCCCCCGAGTTCGCGGTCGATCCTGTGCTCGACGTGAAGGATCGGGAGGTGGAGTGAAAGAACAGCTGCGCATTGCGCTCAAAGGCTCGTTGCGCCCACCCGAGAACGACTCGGCGTTCCTGCTCGATCCGCACAAGCGCGGCATCCCAGGCCGCGAGCGGATGCACCGCTACAAAACCGAGGACCCGGTTGACATGCTGATCGTCGGCGCGGGCGCCGGCGGCGCCACGCTCGCCCAGCGCCTGGCCCGGCGCGGCTGGAAGATCCTCGTGCTGGAGGCCGGGCCGTTCTGGGACCCCGACAGCGACTGGGTCTCCGACGAGGCGGGCGCGCACGAGCTCTACTGGACCGAGCCAAGGGTGATCGGGGGTGAGGATCCCGTGGAGCTTGGCAAGAACAACTGCGGGCGTGGCGTCGGCGGCTCGATGATTCACTACGCCGGGTTCACCCCGCGCTTTCATCCCTCAGACTTCGAGGTCGCAAGCCGCGACGGCGTGGCCGCCGACTGGCCGATCTCCTACCAGGACCTCAAGCCCCACTACGAGCGCCTAGAGCGGGAGCTGCCCGTTGCAGGGGAGTGGTGGCCCTGGGGAGACCCGCACGGCTACCCGCATGCTCCGCACCCGATCGGCGCGGGCGCGCTGCGTGCCTGGGAAGGCGCCCGCCGCCTCGGCATCCAGATGCGAGTTGGGCCCGTTGGGATCGCCAACGGCAGCTTCGGGCACCGTCCGCACTGCATCTACCGCGGCTACTGCCTGCAGGGCTGCAAGGTGAACGCCAAGGCGTCCCCGCTCGTTACCCATGTCCCCGACGCGCTGGAGCACGGCGTGGAGATCCGCGCCGACTGCATGGCCACCCGTATCGAGACCGATGAGACCGGAAGCACCACGGGCGTCACCTACCTTCACGACGACCGCGAGCACTTCCAGGCCGCGGAGGCGGTGACGATCGCGGGCTACTCGATCGAGACACCGAGGCTGCTGCTGAACTCCACCAGCAAGCGCTTCCCGAACGGTCTGGCCAACGACAACGATCTCGTCGGCCGGGGAGTCATGGTTCAGGGCGCACCACAGGTCGCCGGGCGCTTCCCTGAAGAGATGCGGATGTACAAGGCCCCGCCGCCGGAGATCAACTCAGAGCACTTCTACGAGACCGACCCGGATCGTGGGTTCGCGCGCGGCTTCTCGATCCAGACCGTCGGCCCATTGCCGATCGGCTGGGCCGAGCACGTCCTCGCCGACGGTCACTGGGGGCAGGCGCTGCGGGAGTACATGCGCGACTACAACCACTGGTACACGATCGGAGTCCTGTGCGAGCTCCTGCCCCAGCCCGAGAACAGGGTCATGCTCGCAGAGGAGACAGACGCCCACGGCATCCCTGTCGCGCGCCTCGACTACACCCAATGCGATAACGATCGCGCCAACATCGCCTACGGAAAGAACAAGCTGCACGAAATCCTCGACGCCGCCGAAGCGCAGGATGTCCTCACGATCGACCGCTACGCCCACCTCGTCGGCGGCTGCGCCATGTCCGACTCACCTGACGCCGGCGTCGTGAACTCAGACCACCGCGCTTGGAGCGTTCCCAACCTGTTCATCGCCGACGGCAGCGTAATGCCAACCCAGGGCTCCGCCAACCCAGCGCTCACGATCATGGCGCTTGCCAGTCGCCTCGGCGAACGCCTCGCAGAGAAGCGCATCGACCCCGTCGGTACACGGGTAAGAAGCCACGCATGAGCATCCACTCCCGCGTACCGGCCGACGCCACCGTAGAGCAGATGCCGCCCTCATCGCGTTCCCCATCCTGCTTCACGGCTGTGGCGGGGCGTGGGCGCGCGCCGCCGCGTGGGAGCTCAAGGACAGGGCGATCCAGGTGTGGCAGCGCCGCCAATCGGGTAGGTCTTGCTCATGGCAACCCGTGAGCCGCGACAGATCGAGTGGGGCTCCGCCCAGATAGAAGATGCGACGCTTGCAGTCGAGCTGACCGGCTCAGCCTCCAAGGCATGGAAGGCGCGCTTTGAGAGCGTGCTCGCGCTGCTCGACACACCTCACAGCAGCTGGGGAGAGGTCCACCTCACCAAGAAAGGGGTCAAGGTCGGCGACCTGCAACAAGGCAGCGAGTCGGAGGTGCGTCACTTTCTGGAGAGCGTTGTCCTGCAGGCCAACTCCGACACCGCGCCCGACACGCCGAAACACGATGACGACAGCGACGGGGGCGATGAGCCAGACCCAGACGAGCAGATGAAGGCAACGTTCAGGGCTTTCGCAGCCGACCGCCAGTAGCACCCGGTGCGGGTATTTTTCAACCGCCCGGCAAATGGGTAGGGACAACCCTGTCCAGCCAACACCAGGAGGGATTGACGATGGCCAAAGATCACGGGCCGAGTGTCAAGAACGACAAACAGTACGAAGGGCTGCGCGAAAAGGGCATGAGCAAGGAACGCGCAGCGAAGATCGCAAACAGCCCAGGTGCCTCCAAACGAGGTGGCAAGAGCTCAGGCTCAGGCACAAAACGCAAAGCCACCTCCCAAGGCGGCACTAAAGCCCAGAAGGCCGCCGCAGGACGCAAGGGCGCCAAAAAGAGCAACAGCTAGACGATGCCTGAGAGCGCTACCGACGACCGTCCTGGCACCAGCGGCGCGACACCCCTGGGATCGCTCTCCTCGCACTATGCGCCCGGCGAGGAGCGCCCACTGGGCTCCTACGCCATTCTCACCGGCGCATACAGCACCGGACTGGCCGGGTCGATGATCGCGCTGCGTGCCCGTCGCCGCCAGCTGCCCGAGCGTCCAACCGTTACCGACCTGCTGCTCGTCGGGATCGCAACGCACAAGATCAGTCGGCTGGTTGCCAAGGACAAGGTGACGAGCTTCATCAGAGCGCCTTTCACCCGCTTCCAAGAATCAAGCGGGCAGGGCGAGGTAGAGGAGCAGCCGTGCGGCCACGGGCTGCGCCTCGCCACAGGAGAGCTCCTTGTGTGCCCCTACTGCCTCGCCCAATGGGTAGCCACTGCGCTCACGCTCGGCCTCGTCGGTGCCCCGCGCCTCACACGCCTGATCAGCTCCGTGTTCGTCGCGCACACAATCTCCGACTTCCTCCAAGTTGCCTACCGCGCGGCCGAGGATCAGCTGTGAAAAGCGCCACCAAGCTGAGCTGCGTTCTCTCGATTCCGAGCCCCCGGAAACCGACATCAACACGAAGGAGGTAGTCACCAAATGGCATCCGCACAGCTGCAAGGACAGACAGTCGCTTTTCTCACAGCTCAGGAGGGTATCGAGGAGGTCGAGCTCACCGAGCCCTGGAAAGCCGTCCAAGAAGCAGGCGCCACCCCGAAGTTGATCGCCCCTGAAAGCGGCGAGGTCCAAGCGTTCAATCACCTCGACAAGAGCTCGACATACCCGGTCGATGAGACCCTTCGGGATGCCGACCCCGACAACTACGATGCAGTGGTGCTGCCTGGCGGTGTCGCCAACCCCGACCAGCTGCGCACCGACGAGCGGGCAATCAAGTTCGTGCAAAAGATCTTCTCTGCCGGCAAGCCCGTCGGCGTGATCTGCCACGGTCCCTGGACGCTCGTCGAGGCAGATCTCGTACGTGATCGCAAGCTCACCTCCTGGCCCTCCCTGAAAACCGACATCCGCAACGCTGGCGGCGAATGGGTCGATGAGGAAGTTGTCGTCGACCAGGGCCTCGTCTCGAGCCGCAAGCCGGAAGACCTGCCAGCGTTCTGTACCAAGATCGTCGAGGAGTTCGCAGAGGGACGACACGATGTCGCACCCGCCGGCGCCACCGCCCAAGCCGACTAGCGGCCCGGCTTTCACCGATTCACACCTACGCCGATCAAAAAGGCGCAATGGATATGGTCTCCCCGATCTACGCTGGATCGGGTGCCTGGCTCGGGCTCGCCCAAGAGCAGGCCAAGCGCAAGAGTTAGCCTCATCGAACGACGGGGTAAATCAACGCCAACTTTAAGGAGGAACAAGATGGTGGCACTCGTCGTGTTGGTGCTGCTGCTCGCGATCCTGGGCGGTCTCGGGTTCGCAGTACACGTGCTCTGGTATGTGCTCGTGATCGCCGTCCTGCTGTGGCTGATCGGCTTCTTCATCGGCGGCGCGCCGGTTGGGGGCGGCCGCCGCCGTTGGTACGGACGATGGTGAAGACATGCACAGCCGCCCGCGGAAGAGAGCCGCCCCCACAATGTCGCGCTTTGGCTACACGATGATGTGCGAGCAGTCCTCGCCCGTTTCTTGCCCAGGGCTGAGAACAAGCTGCGGCCAGCGCTGCCGAGCTCTAGGCCGTTTAGGAGCCGAAGGCCAAGGGTAGGCTCCGCATATCTCGGCAAGCGACTAAGGCGGTCGATCAGTGACAGCAACGAGCATCCCCGAAACCAGAGCCACGCCAGGTCGCCAGCTCGTGGCAGAGTCCGCAGGTCGCAGGTGTACCGCAGGCACGCTGCTCCCCTCGACAGAGGTTCTCTTTTACCGCGCCGGCCAAGGAGATCACGATGCACGGGAGACGCTGATTGTGCGCTTCATGCCTCTAGCGCGCAAGGTCGCACGTCGCTACAGGAACTCCTCGCTTCCATGCGAAGATCTCATACAGGTAGCTAACCTCGCGCTCGTCAAGGCGATCGACAGGTTCGACTCCGCGCGTGGCCGACCGTTCGAGGCATTCGCGATCCCCACCATCCTTGGTGAGCTACGTCGCTACTTCCGTGACAGCTCCTGGGCCGTACACGTCGCCCGCGGCGCCCAAGAGCGCTCCAAGGCAGTTCAAGACGCCATCGAGCTTCTTTCCCGCGAACACGGCAGGCCACCAACCGTCAAACAGCTAGCCCTTTACCTCGAGCTCTCAGTGGAGGATGTCCTCGACGGCCTGCAGGTCGCCCACGCCTACACGGCCAGTTCCCTGGACGCGCCCACGCAGACCGGCAAGGACGGCGAAACCACGCTCGCTTCAATTCTCGGCGAGCACGACAACGGCTACGAGCACGTCGAGACCGACATGCTGATCGAAGATGCGCTTGCGAGCCTGACCGCCCGCGAGCAACGACTGCTAAAGCTGCGCTTCGTGGACGAACTGACCCAGGCACAGATCGGCAAACAGCTCGGCGTCTCTCAGATGCAGGTCTCACGGCTGCTGCGCTCCACAATCGCCAAGCTACGCGAGAACATCAGTGAGCCCGCTCCCGCGTAGAACCCGTGCGACCACACTGCGCTCGGGCGGCTGTGGTTCGCTCGGTCGGCCAGCTGGGTAGAGACCAACCAGACCCCCACCAGCACAGGAGGAGACAATGAGCGACCGTATGCAGCGAGCACAGGGCAAGGCCAAAGAGCTCAAGGGCCGCGCTAAGCGGGAAGCCGGCATCGTCGCCGGCAAACCCAGTACCGAGGCCCGCGGTGCCGGCGAGGAGCTGAAGGGCAAAGCACAGAACGCCGTCGGCAAAGCACGCAGCTCTATCAAGAAGGCGACTCGCTGAACGCTCGACCAACATGACAGGCAATGCACAAGGTCACGGTGAGACAGGACTCACGGACATCCCGATGCTGCCCGAGCCCGCGGCGCGGCCGGCGTTTGAGTCCACGCTCGTCCGCATAATCGCCACCAGCGGCGTCGTGGGGATCGGTGTCGCGCTCGGCGCGAAGCTCGTCTCACAAAACGTAGCTGGCCTGGATCATCGGCCCTCGGTCGCCCCCAGTGCCATCCTGTGGCCTTCACGACGACTATGAGCCCACCTGCCTGCACACGCCACCCCGCCGCGCAGTCCGTACGCGCAAACCTGACACCCTCCGAGTCGCGGCTATGAACGGCCCATTGCATGCGCAAGTGGAGACCGAGATGCGAAACGGGCTGCCTACCGACACCCTGAAACCCGCCGAGCAGTCCACGCTCAGCTCCTCGGTATCCAAGAGCCGCCGCAACCACCTGCTCAGCATCACCGACTCCACGCTCGGATATATGTCCCTCGAGGACATGCTCTCCGAGCTGCTTGAGCGCATCCGCGGCTCGCTCAACGTCGACACCGCAGCGGTGCTGCTGCTCGACGAGGATCGTGGCGTCCTCATTGCACGCGCCGCAAGAGGACTCGAGGAGGAGGTGCGCCAAGGCGTCCAAGTGCCGCTTGCTCGCGGCTTCGCAGGCCGCGTCGCCGCTGAGGCGCGTCCCATCATCATCGAGGACCTCGACCACGCCGATGTCGTAAACCCGATCCTCCGACAAAAGGGCATCCGCTCGATGCTCGGTGTACCTGTCCACGTCGAAGGCCGCGTCATCGGAGTGATGCACGTCGGCACGCTCGTCCAGCGCCACTTCGACGAGGACGACGAGATGCTGCTGCAGCTTGCCGCCGATCGTGCCGCCCTCGCGATCGACAACGCCCGCATCTCAGAGCAACGCGCCGTCACAGAGATCATGCAGCGCAGCTTGCTGCCCGACGCCCTGCCGCAGATACCCGGTATGCGCTTCAGCGCCAAGTACCTACCAGCCGGTTCCGGCATCAAGATCGGCGGGGACTGGTATGACGTGTTCCAGCTCGCAAGTGGGCGGATCGCGTTCGTGATCGGCGATGTCGTCGGCCGCGGCGTGCTGGCCGCCTCAGTGATGGGCGAGATCCGAACAGTCCTACGCGCGTACATGGCGCAAGGACACAAGCTCACCGAGGTCATCTCGATGCTCAACGAACTACTCGTCTCGATGGGACGCAGCCGCGGAGCCACGCTGTCGATTCTCGCACTCGATCCCGCGGCCGAAGAGCTCGAGGTCGTCACCGCCGGGCATCTGCCGCCGCTGCTAATCGAGCCGGACGGTCATATCCGCCTGCTGGAACAGACGCCCGGCCTGCCGGTCGGCGTGCGCGTCGGACACCACTACCAAGCGTGCCGCTACCCGTTCCCGACCGGCAGCCGACTCCTGCTCTACACAGACGGGCTTATCGAGCGACGCGACGAGTCGATCGATGAGGGCTTCCAGCGGCTGACCGTCGTCGCCCAGGCTGCCGCCCAACGTACTGACTCGTCGTTCGCCGACCGCGTGTATCGCGCGCTTGTCAACGAGACTCCGCTCGAGGACGACGTAGCGCTACTGGCCATTGAGGCCCTGCCGCTCGAAGACACGCTTGAGATGACCCTGCCAGCGCGTCCCAACATTCTTGGCGGCCTGCGCAACACCCTGGGCCGCTGGCTCCAAGCCGCCGGCGCCAACGAAAACGAGCTTTTCGACATCACCCTCTCGGCCTCCGAGGCCGCCACCAACGCAATCGAGCACGCCTATGGCGCTCGCGAAGCGAGCTTCATCGTGCGCTGCGAACACGACGGCCAGAAGGTGATAGTCACCGTCCGCGACATCGGCCGATGGCGCACCGTCCGCCCACAAGGCGGCGGCAGGGGAATCGAAATCATGCGCGCTCTCCTCGACAGCGTGGAGATCGACAGCGACAAAGGAGGAACCGTCGTGACGATGACCAAGAGACTCTCCCAGCAAGCATGAGTCCGCTGGACCTCGAACGCATCGACGATGTGCCAATCGCGCACGTCAACGAAGACATTGATGCTGCGAACGCCACGACCACCCAGCAGCAGCTAGCTGACGCGCTCGGTCCCGACGCTTCAAGTCTCGTCATCGACCTCAGCGCGACACGCTACGTCGACAGCGCAGGCATCGACATGCTGCTACGCCTCAGCGACCGCCTCGGCCACCGACGCGCCAAGCTGATCCTCGTCATTCCCGACGCCTCACAGCTCAAGCGCCTTGCCTCAATCGTCGGCCTGCCCGACGCAATCGCAATCCATTCCACGCTCCCAGCAGCCCTACAAGAGGCCGCGAATTCGTAACCGCAGACGCGACGCCCCCAGCATGAAAGCCGCCGTTCGGCGACGGCCCGAGTTCTGGTGGGAGCGACATCACAGCACTAGGCGCGAACGAACCTGCGTACAATGCCTGGACGACGTGCGCGTCTCAGAACAGAGGGTGAAAGTGATTAGAGAGCATCCCTACCTGACTATCGACGTGACGAGCGCCCCCAGGATCCAGACGATCGTTCTGACCGGCGAAGCAGACCTGCTGGGCGCCCCCAAGATAGAAGCGGCTCTCAAAGACGCCTCCGACGGTGAGCCGGGGCTCATCGTCATCGACCTCAGAAGCCTAACGTTCATCGACTCAAGCGGCCTGCATGTACTCATCACAGGGCATGAACTTTGTCGCGCACGCGGCCACGAGCTAAGGATTATTCCTGGTCCTGAGAACGTGCAGCGCCTGTTCGCGCTGACCGGCATGAACAAGGCACTCCCCTTCACCGATGCTGCCGACCTAGACACCGGGGCCAACTCATCAAGCGAGGACATCACGCCGCGCGCCCAGACCTAGCCTCGGCCATGATCCAACTCCAGCAGCACGCCCGCCAGTGCTGCACTCTAGTCCTGAATGGTGCTGACGCCGAGCCGGGGCCGTCCTTGCCTTCAAGGCTTGTGAAAGGGCGCGCGCACAGCACGCTCGTGACCCGACCCTTGGCAATCAGCCGCGACGCCTTGTGCAGTAGCCGCCGCTAGCAGCACCAAGTCACCGGCAGGAATCCGCTCTGGTAGACGGCGCCCGGTACGCCGAGCCGCCCACGAGTGCGCCCCACCATGCTCGTGAAGATGCCGATCAAGGTGGCGTAGTCTCGTTGGGAGCGCAGCTCGCAAAGATACTCATTTGGGTCCCACCGGGCCGAGCATGCTCGTATAGACACCTGCACGACCGAGCTCCTAAAAATATCGCCACCCGATACGATTGTTTTGTGGTGGCGAGGAATGGTATTGCTGAGCGATTTCCCGCTGACGCGATAGCTCCACCGGATACGAGGGCAACGGGTGCCCGTGAGCGTGAGTTGGGGGACTTCACCACGCCGCGCTCAGTCCTTGGCCTGGGTGTGGCGGCGTTGTTGGTGGGCGGGGCTGTCGCGCTGCTCGCGCTGGCGTTGTTGGACCTGATTGGATTGATTACGCATCTCGCCTATACGGGGACGCTCAGCACCGATCTGACGGCTCCGGACATCCATGTGCTGGGGGTGTGGAGTGTCTTGGTGCCTGTGGTCGGAG
Source organism: uncultured Solirubrobacterales bacterium (assembly GCA_963705245.1). GTDB lineage: Bacteria > Actinomycetota > Thermoleophilia > Solirubrobacterales > Solirubrobacteraceae > Palsa-744. The sequence goes on from OY970062.1 coordinate 2,254,758, forward strand.
GGTTGATCGTGGGTGTGATGGCGCGGGTCGGCTCTGAGCGGATTCGTGGTCATGGGATCCCCGAGGCGATGGAAACGATCCTGTTGCGCGGTAGCCGTATGGAGCCCAGGCTGGCGGTGCTGAAGCCGATCTCGAGCGCCGTGAGTATCGGCACGGGTGGCCCATTCGGTGCGGAGGGGCCGATTATCGTCACCGGTGGCGCGCTCGGGAGCATCGTGGGGCAGCTGCTGCATCTGACCGCTGCGCAGCGGCGAACGCTGCTCGTGGCCGGTGCGGCGGGCGGCATGACCGCCGTGTTCGCAACGCCGGTCGCGGCGGTGCTGCTAGCGGTGGAGCTGTTGTTGTTCGAGTGGCGTCCGCGCTCGATGATCCCGGTCGCGCTCGCGGCGTGCTCGGCTGAGGCTGTGCGGGAAGCGCTCGTAAGTGCTGGGCTGTTGCGGGCGGCTCCGCTGTTTGCGATGAGCGCTCATGGCTCTTTGGGCGTGTCGGTGACGCTCGGGGCGGTGCTGGTTGGGGTTGCGTGTGGAGGGCTGGCGTGGGTGATGACGCGCTGTGTGTATGGGGCGGAGGACCTGTTCGGGCGGCTGCCTTTTCACTGGTCGTGGTGGCCGGCGATCGGTGGCGTGTTTGTTGGTGTCGGCGGTCTGATCGACCCGAGGGTGCTCGGCGTGGGCTACGCGACGATCGGGGCGGAGCTCGCGGGAGAGCTTGCGCTCGGGGCACTGGCGGTGCTGCTCGTTGTCAAGCTGGCGGTCTGGTCGATCGCGCTCGGGTCGAATACCAGCGGCGGGATCCTCGCCCCGCTGCTGATGCTCGGCGCAGCCCTCGGCGGACTGCTCGGCGCGTTGCTCCCGGGCGCGGGGGAGGGCACGTGGGCGCTGATCGGGATGGCCGCCGCGATGGCCGGCGTGATGCGCTCACCGTTTACCAGCATCGTGTTCGCGCTCGAGCTCACGCATGACGTCAACACGCTGTTGGCGCTGCTGGTCGCGTCTACGATCGCGCACCTCGTGAGCGTCCTGACCCTGAAGCGCTCGATCCTGACCGAGAAGATCGCGCGCCGCGGCTACCACGTGACCCGCGAGTACGAGATCGACCCGCTGCACTCCCTACTCGTACGCGACGTGATGGCGACGGAGGTACTCACCGTGCAGCCACAGACGCCCACCAGGGAGCTGTACGAGCGCCTGCCGGAGGGGAGCGACGAGCGCCGCCAGCGTCTGTATCCGGTGCTCGACGCGGAGGAGAGGCTCATCGGCGTGTTGGCATTCTCCGATCTGCTCGCGGCGCGCCAGTCCCTGAGCCCGTCGCCGGCGAGCGACCTGGCACGCCAACCGATCCTCGCTTTCGCCGATGAGACCTTGCGTGAGGTCGCCGACAGGATGGTCTCCAGCGGCCACGGAGTGCTGCCCGTCACAGACCGGGAGAACCCTCGGCGACTGGTTGGCCTGGTCAGCCAGTTCGACCTGCTCAAGGCTCATGAGCGCGTGTTGATCGAGGAGCGCCACCGCGAGCGCCCACTCGGCCCGCGCCGACTCGCCACTGGACTTGGCGCACTGCCCTGGATTCGCGAGCCCGCAGGATGAGCCCCGCCAACTGCAGCGACCCGCTGCTCGACGAGGACTATCAGCGGCTGCTCGCATTCCGCAGCGAGCTACGCGAGTTCCTGCGCTGGAGCGAACAGATGGCCCACGACGCCGGTCTTACTCCCTCTCTGCATCAGCTGCTGCTCGTCATACGCGGACACCCCACCACACCCGGACCGACGATCGGTCAAGCCGCGCAGGCACTGCACGTCCGCCACCACAGCGCCGTCGAGCTCGCTCAGCGTGCCGAGAGCGCCGGGTTGATCAGCCGCGAGCGCGACCCGCTCGACCAGCGACGCATGCACCTCGAGCTCACCGACCACGGCCGCCAGCAGCTAGGGAGCTTGACCCGGGCACACCTGCCCCGCATCCAAGCGCTCGCCGGGGTCCTCGACCACGTCCTGCGAGGGCCCGGAGCTCCCCGCCATCCGTGATTCAGGCTTGGTTTTTCATCCGTTGGCTGCATCTGCTCGCGATGGCGTTCTTCGTCGGCGGGCAGGTCATGCTCGCCGCTGTCGTCGTGCCGGTTGCCGGGCGCTCGGCCGATCGTGAAGGTATGCGTGCGATCGCCCGGCGCTTCGGCCAGGGCACACTCGTGGCGCTTGCGGTGCTGTTCGCGACCGGCACGGCGCTGGCGTTCCACCTGCACCTGTGGGGCAACCCCACCTTTCACGTCAAGCTCGCTCTCGTCTTGATGGTCTGTGCGCTACTCGTATGGCACATCCGGCGGCCGAACTGGCATGTCCTCGAGGCGGCGGTGTTCCTGCTCTCACTGGCGATCGTCTGGATCGGCCTCTATCTTGCCAACGGCTACTCCTAACCACCCACCCCCTGAAGGAAAGCCTCGTCCGCGTAAAGCAGACCTAGCGCCGATGCTGCTCGTCAGCTGGAATGTCGCGGGCCGCGTCAAGTGCCTGGAGGAGCAGGCCGAGCGGCTGCTCAGCCTGTATGCGGACGTGATCTGCCTGCAGGAGATCACGCGCAGCACGTTGCCTCGGTGGGAAAAGCTCCTCCACGACGCCGGCTACCTGGGCGTCGAGCACGGCGCCTCGGACGCGGCGCGCTCGCGCCCTCTCATGGTCCTAACCGCCTGCCGAGAACCCATCGAGCCGATCGCGGTCGACGGGGCGCCGTGGCCTGAGCGTGTCCTTGCCGTCCGCATGCCAACCGGCCTCGAACTCGTGAACGTACACTCGCCGATCAGTCCCAAGCCGCAGCTCGCGAAGGTCCGCACGCACGAAGCGGTCCATCGGCACCTCGCGAACGATCCTCACGGTCGCCCTCGGATCCTCTGCGGCGACCTGAACACGCCGCGCAAGGAGCATCGAGACGGCAGCGTCTGGACGTTCGCTCGCGATCAGTACGGCCGTCTGCGAGATGATCGCGGCGAGCTCTGGGACGAAGCGGAGCTCGCGCTCATCCGCGGGCTCGAGCCATACGGCTTCCGCGACGCCTATCGTCTCAGCCACGGTCACGAAGTGCGCGAACTCAGCTGGGAATGGCTCCGTTGGAAAGGCGGCTATCGCCTCGACCACCTCATTCTCTCAGCCTCCATCACTGTCCAGAGCTGCGGCTACGAGCACCAGTGGCGCAAAGGCGGCCTATCCGATCACTCAGCACTTATCGCCCGCCTGCAGATACCTCATCTACCTCCCGCCAATGAGAGTACGGCGAGCTCCGGGCATCGAGCATCGCCCTTGGTATGAAGGACACGGCCTAGTCTCCCCGATTTGTTCTCACCGTCGCCGTCTACGGGGCGCCGCTGTGGCTTTGGTGTTCGGGACCGGGCCACGGAGCCAGGCATAGAACGAGAGTTGGCACTCACTGATCGCCCGGACTTCGTGGCGCTCGCCTGGGTCGAAATGGATCAGGCCGGCGCCGAGAGGGCTCGCTCGCTGGCACCCGCGCTTACCAAAAGCTCCCCACGCAAGATGAACACGAGCGCGTGCTCATGGACCTGATGCTCCTGCAGGGCCTCGCCCTGGGGAAGAAGCAGCGCAATCACCCGACGCGCATCCTCATCGGAGCCGTTGCGGCTCAATCTTGGCGCACATCTCGATGGAAAAATATCGGAAAGCCTGGATATGCACGGAGACCCAGAATCGCTGATTTCGCCCGTGTTTACTGCCTTTTCGTGCCCACCGCTGCCAGGTTCCCACCCCGTACCGTCTCGAGAAGGCGGAGGTCACTGGTTCGAGCCCAGTATCGCCCACTGGGGAAGCCCTGCATTTGCTGGGCTTTTCTGAAGCCGGAGAATATGCTCGGTCTGAGCGCGGGCCTTCGGGGGTCAGCGACAGGCGAGGGTCGAGAGCGGCGAGAACTCGCCGTGAAGCCCACTCCCGGGCCATGCTGCGTGTTGGACCGGGCGCGATTGGCTACGGCACGGTCGTCCTGGTTCGCGTGAGTCGCGGCGACTAACGCCGGATGGCGCGTCCAAGCAGCATTTGACGCGACTCTTGTGGAGGCGAGACACCGCGTGGTGTGGCTGCTAGCGGGGGCCACAACCGTCGGCGCCCAGTCGTAGTGCATAGGCGCTTGGCTACGCTTCGGCGCGTGGAGCTGCAGCGGCGCATTGCGGAGGGGACGGGTGAGTTCTTGCTCTTCGCGCTGACGCCACCGCGCCTGACGACCGAACCGGAGCAGGCCCGTCAGATCGCCGCGAAAAACGCTCGAGCGCCTGCGCCCCGTGGGCATCGACGGTCTCGTCCTCTACGACATTGATGACGAGAGCGACCGCAATCCCGAGGAACGCCCCTTTCCGTTCCTGCCCACGATGGACCCCGTCGACTACCTCGCTCGCGATCTCGTCGGCTTGGAGGTGCCCGCGATCGTGTACCGCGCTGTCAGCAAGTACCCAGAGCAACGTCTTCGCTCGTGGCTCAGCGAACAAGCCCAAACCCAAGCGCTGTCGGTGTTCGTCGGTGCGTCCTCGCGTCAGAAGGTCGTCGCGACCTCTCTGTTACGGGCCTACGAACTCAGGACCGAGGGTGCGTCCTGATCTCCTCCTCGGAGGTGTCGCGATCCCAGAGCGGCACGCGCGCGGGCGCGGGGAGCACCTCCGTCTGCTGAAAAAGCAGGCTGCGGGTTGCTCGTTCTTTGTCACCCAGATCGTCTATGACGTCAATGCCGCGAAGGACTTGGTCTCCGACTATCACTACGGGTGCGCCGCTCGCGACATCAAGCCGGCGCCGATCGTCTTCACGTTCTCGGTCTGCGGCTCGGTGAAGACACTGGAGTTCGTTCAGTGGCTCGGAGTCGATGTGCCGCGCTGGATCGAGAACGAGCTGCGCCACGCGGATGACACGCTCGACGCGTCCTACGAGCAAGCCGTCGCTACTGCCCTCGAGCTGATCGCGTTCTGCCGGCGCGTCGGTGTTCCATTCGGGCTCAGCGTCGAGAGCGTCTCGATCCGCCAAGTCGAGATCGATGCCTCCGTCCGGCTCGCAACCCGGCTGCAAGCAGAGCTACGTCGCTAATCCGCACGACCCTCATCGTAGGTGGGGCAAGCCACCCGGCCCCACCGCGCTGTTCCGCGGCAAACGAGGCACGACGCAGTCCGCAACCCCGCGGCCGCCTCGGGAAGCAGGCGGGATGCAGACCAAGCACCGCCGCCGCGAAGGTCAACTCCCCCAGGACGAGCAGTGACCAGTGGTCGCCGATCACCTCCGCTGCCCGCGTTGATCGAGCAGCCCGAGCGAGGTTCGCTGGCCGGACGCGTCACGATGACGTAGATGGTACTTGCAGCGTTGCCACCACATTTCTCGTGCGGTACGGTGCCGAGGCTTGCAAGTCGCAATCTTGGAGGACGCCGATGCCGGACACCAGCTGCCACATGTCGATCTCGCTCGACGGCTTCGTTGCCGGGCCGGACCAGAGCCGCGAGAGTCCGCTGGGGAAGCGCGGCAGGGAGGTCCATAGCTGGCACCTCGGCGACGAGCGCGGGAACGACGCCGACGCGACGGCAGAGGGCTGGCTCATGCGACCGCGCGGGGCCTACCTCATGGGCCGCAACATGTTCGGGCCGATCCGCGGCGAGTGGGATGAGGCCTGGGATGGATGGTGGGGTTCCGAGCCTCCCTACCATGCGCCGGTCTTCGTGCTCACCCACCACGCCCGCGAACCGATCGAGATGGAGGGCGGCACGAGCTTCCACTTCGTCACCCAGGGCTTCGAGGCCGCCTACGCGCATGCGCGTGAGGCGGCCGGCGAGGGTGGCATCGACATCGCGGGCGGCGCCTCGACCGTCCGTCAGGCGCTCGCCGCCAGAGTGATCGACGAACTCACGCTCGACGTGGTCCCCGTCCTGCTCGGGTCCGGCGAGCGGCTGTTCGACGGAGTCGAGTCCCTCGGCTTCGAGCCGGTCGAGGTGCTTCACTCTCCACTCGCCACCCACATCCGCTACCGGCGGGCGGGGTGAGGAACTCCCCGCGCTACTCGGTCGGTTCAGGCGAGCGGATCTCGACTGCGATCACGTTCGGCGGAGGGGCCGAGAGGATCGAGGTCGCCTTGGCTCGTATCTGGCTCTCGCTGTCGCTCTGGCTCGCGAGCGCCATCGTGGATAGCTGCAGTGCGACTTCCTCGTGCGTCGTTGACATGCGCTGGGATTCTAGGTCGTCGACAGGACGGCGGCCGTGGCACTTGAGGCCGTGATCCTTCCTGTGGTCCCTACCTGATCCGCATGGTGTCGCCGCCTGAGGCGAGCTGACGGGCGATGACCGATCCGATCCCTCCAGTGCCGATGATCGCGATGGTCATGACCGAAACCTCATCAGCGTGGCGGTACTGACGACGGCGACTCGGAGCATCGCCGGCCCGAGCGGTTAGCTGAGAGCGCGGGAACGGCGTGTGATAGGGATCTCAGTGTCCAGGGGACCGTTCACCGTCGACATGACGGATCTCGCTGCTGAACTTGTCATTCACTCGGGCTCCCCGGCGGGTGTACTCGACAGCCACTGTGGGGGGGTCCAGTCCCCCTCAGGGTCGGTGGTTTGCCCGACCTCGATCAGATGACCGTCGGGATCGCGGATGCAGCAACGGATCTCGTACTGGTGCTGCTTCGGTGGCGTCAGGAATTGGGCACCCCGGGCCCTCCATTCGGCGTACACGGCCTGGATGTCCTTGACCCGGATATTGAGGAAGCTGCTGACCCGGTCGAGGTCGGGTGACGTCTCTAGAGTGATCGTGGGCTTGTCGTCCGTCGGGTCTCCGCCACCATTGATGACGATCCAGCTGTTGGCGAGCGCGACGTTGGTCGGTTCTCCGGAGCGTTCCAACGTGCCGCCGAGCACGTCGGTGTAAAAACGCCGAGAACGCTCAACGTCGTCGGAGACGATGAAGTGGGTCAGCACAATTCCCTCTGCCGGCGGTCCGAGCTCGGTCATCTGCCACCTCCACTGCTTGGTGGCCCACCGGTCAATGACCGTGCCTCTGCGGGGCCGACTACGAGGTCGTGAAGGTCGCCGCTCACCTCGAGTCGACCCGACTGTTGGAGTCGGCCGGCCTTCACCGGCTCGAAGCCGGCCGTTCGGATCAACCGCTCGACTTCCTCGCCGGCACGGTCGTCGTCGGTCACGTAGAAGAGGACCGCCGGCTCCGGTGATCGCTTGCTGGAGGACTCGAATAAATCAGCCGACAGGGTTCCAAACGCCATCGCGAATCGCGCCCCCGCGGGCATCCACCCGGCTAGGACCTCGCCAGAGGCTTGTCCTTTCGGCAGGAGACGTGAGACGTTGCCTTGTGCGTCGATGCCGAGCGGGTTGCTCGGAACGATCACGAGCTTGCCGGTCAGCCGGTCGGCGATCTCGTCGATGACGCCCTTCAGTGCGGTAAACCGCAGCGCGAGGACGACGGCATCTGCGCCCTGCAACGCGTCGCGGTTGTCGCCGGTGACGACCGCAGCTGGACCGATCTCTGCAGCCAGCGTTCGTGCCGACTCACTGTGGGCGCTCGAGAGCCGCAGGGTCTCGCCGCCTGAGGCCAGCAGGCGGGCGATGACCGATCCGAGCGTCCCGGTGCCGATGACCGCGGTCGTCATGACTCCCCGGCGGGCGTACTCGACAGCCACTGTGGGGGGGTCCAGTCCCCCTCAGGGTCGGTGGTTTGCCCGACCTCGATCAGATGACCGTCGGGATCGCGGATGTAGCAACGGATCTCGTACTGGTGCTGCTTCGGTGGCGTCAGGAATTGGGCACCCCGGGCGCTCCATTCGGCGTACACGGCCTGGATGTCCTTGACCCGGATATTGAGGAAGCTGTCGACCCGGTCGGGGTCGCTCGGCGTCTGGAGAGTGACCGCGGGCTTATCGTCCGTCGGGCCACCGCCGCCATTGATGATGATCCAGCTGTTGGATAGTGCGACATAGGTCAGCCCTCCGGGGCCGGAGAAGGCCACCCTGCCGCCGAGTACTTCGGTGTAGAAGCGGCAGGAACGCTCTACATCATCTGAAACGATGAAATGAGCCAAGACGATCTCCTCATTGATGTTGCTCATGCTGACCTCCGTTGTTGGAATGGCTCCATAGTCAGTGTCCAGCGCTTTGGCCGCCGTCGATGTGCAAGATCTCTCCGGTCACGAAAGGCGCCGACTCGAGATAGAGGACTCCAGCGACCACGTCCTCGATCTCGCCGACTCGGCCGATGGGGTGCAACGCGCCCATCCCCGCGTAGGAGCTCTCGTCGTGCAGCGGCGTTTTGATGACGCCGAGGGAAACGGCGTTTATCCGCAGGCCGCGTGAGGCGTACTCGATCGCGAGCGACCGGGTGACCGCGGCCAGGCCGCCCTTGGTCAGCGTTTGCAGCGCGGCTGGTCTGCTGCTGTCCGGCTGCTCGACGAGTGACGTTGAGACATTGACCACGTGCCCATGGCCCTGGTTGAGCATCTGTTTGATCGCGCGCGTCGTCATGTGAAAGAAGCCGGCGACGTTGACGGCGATCAGGGCGTTGAAGTCCTCGAGGGTGCAGTCCGTGAAGGGCTTGCCGATGTAGATCCCTGCGTTGTTGATGAGGGTGTCTATGCGGCCGAAATGCTCGACCGCCGCCTGCACGATGCGCTGCGCCGTGTCGGGGTCGACGATGTCGCCCTCGACGGTTACCACGCCGGGGTCCTCCGAAGTCCCGATCGATCGAGCAGCCGCGATCACCGCATACCCTCGCTCACGGTAAGCCCTCGCGAGACCTGCGCCGATGCCTTGCGAGGCGCCGGTGATGATCGCGACCTTCTCGTTGTTGCTCACGACGATCTGTTCATGTTGGCACCCGCAGGTCGGTTTTGGTTTCTGGCATCGATCCCCGGTCGTGCGGATGCCCGGCGACGCGGCCGCGGGTCGCTTTTCAGCGTTGCCTGACTCGCCACGCGCCGCGCGGGACGACCTTGACTTCTGTTCGGATGAGAGGAAAGTATGGGCGACCCGACGGGATCATGGAGGCAATATGAGAGCGATATCGAGGTGAGCAGCCAAAGCGCGGCGGGCGCCCCGCCGGTGAAGGCCGGTGAGTTCAAGCTCGAGGTCATGGTGGTGCCGGTCTCGGATGTCGATCGGGCTAAGGCCTTCTATGAAGGCCTGGGTTGGAGACTCGACGCGGACGTGACTGCGGATGGGGGCTTGCACCTGGTCCAGTTCACGCCGCCGGGCTCCGGGTGCTCCATTCAATTTGGCACGAACGTCACATCGGCCGAGCCCGGTTCGGCCGAGAGTGTCTACCTGAGCGTCTCCGATATCGAAGCGGCGCGTGAGGATCTGCTAGCACGTGGCGCGGAGGTGAGCGAGGTGTTCCACGAGCGGGCGTTGGGCGCCCGGTTCCACGATCCCGGTCGTCTGCCCGGGCCGGCGCCCGACCACGATACCTATGGCTCGTTCGCGACCTTCAGCGATCCGGATGGCAACGGCTGGCTGCTCCAGGAGATCACCACGCGGCTACCGGGTCGCTGAGAGGAGCTGCCGACATGAGCAGCGACTATGACGTGATCGTGCTCGGCGGTGGCTCGCCGGGCGAGCACTGTGCGAGCGCGCTGGCGGAGGGCGGTCTGCGGGTGGCGGTCGTGGAGCGCGAGCTCGTCGGAGGCGAGTGCTCCTACTGGGCTTGCATTCCGTCGAAGACGCTGCTGCGGCCGGGCGAGGCGGTCCATGGGGCGCGCGAGGCCGCCGCGACCGCGGAGGTGGATGTGCAGGCGGCGCTTGCCTGGCGTGACTTCATGGTCTCCGACTACTCCGATGCCGGCCAGGAGCGCTTCCTCGCCGATCACGGCATCGAGTTGCTGCGCGGCAGCGGGCGGCTCGCGGGCCCTGGGGTCGTCGAGGTCGACGGCGTGCGCCACACCGCTGAGCACGTGGTCTTGGCGAACGGCGCCGATCCGGTCGTGCCGCCCGTACCAGGGTTACGCGAGCTCGACGGCGTCTGGACCAACCGCGAGGCGACGTCGATGAAGGCTGTTCCGCGCCGTCTGCTGATCCTCGGTGGCGGCCCGGTCGGCGTGGAGATGGCGCAGGCCGTTCGTCGACTCGGCGGCGAGGTGGCGGTCATCGACATGGCCGAGCACGTACTCGGGCGGGAGCCGGCGCCGCTGGGTGAGGCGCTCGGCGAGGTTCTGCGCAGTGAGGGCATCGAGCTCGTCCTGTCCGCGAACGCGAGCGCTGCACGACGCGATGGCGAGGACTACGTCGTCGAGATCGACGACGGACGCGAGCTGCGCGGCGAGAAGCTGCTCGTCGCCACGGGCCGGCGTCCGCGGGTGCTCGGGCTCGGCCTGGAGACAGTCGGCGTCGAGGCCGACGCGCACGGAGTTCCAGTCGACGCGCACCTGCGCGCGGCCGAGCATCTATGGGCGATCGGCGACGTCAACGGCATCTGGCCGCTTACCCACGTCGGCAAGTACGAGGGCGAGGTGGTCGCCGCGAACATCCTCGGCGAGCCGCGAAAGGCCAACTACGAGGCCGTTCCCCGGGTCGTCTACACCGACCCGCAAGCCGCGGCGGTGGGCGCATCCGCCGGCCGTTTCAGCGCCATGGTCCCGTTGTCGGAGGTGGCGAAGACCGCGACCTACACGCGCAAATACGCCGACAGCAACGGCTTTCTCACGCTGCTCAGCGACGGCGAGCGGCTGACGGGTGCCTACGCGCTCGGCCCCGAGGCGGGCGAGTGGCTGCAGCAGGCGACGCTCGCGATCCGCGGCCAGGTCCCACTCGACGTTCTGACGGACACGATCCAGCCGTTCCCGACGTTCTCGGAGATCTACGTCGCCGCGCTGAAGGCGCTTCGCGGTGAGATCGCGGCAGCGTCCAAGGCGGTCGGCGCGGGACCACCGATGGCGAGCTGACGGAAGGAGAGACGCTGAGAGCTCCAACGGCTGTGTCGACCACGTTCGTGGCGGTTGGTCTGATACTGACGTCTGCAGGCGGGAGAGCCCGATGCGCCGGTGAAGTCCTTCGCCGGCGTGCCCGAGCTGCACGACCCCCTGCGCGGGCGCATCAAGGGCGTACGGGCCTTCGAGGCGTTCGTGTCCGAGGCGCGACTCCGCACGATCAGCGGGAAGCCGGCTCAACCAGAGGCAACATCAGCAGTTCCTCCTCGTCCGACACAGGTACGCGATTGAGGGCAGTGCTGGCTGCTGCTTGCCCGCAAAGCAGCCGCCGGCTTCGTCGGCAGGACCGACATTTCACCGATTCGTTCGCTGGCGGAGCTAGAAGGTGTGGCGCAAATGGCCGATCCCATCGGTGGCGCTGACGCACGTGCATCGGCACGTCATCTGCTCAACGGCCAGCCCATTCGCTGAGACCGACGTGATCATTCGGGATGAGTGGCTTGCCAGCTCGCGCCTTGATCTCCTGCACGGCCCATGAGTTTCCGTCTGGGTCCTGAAAGCCGAAGAAAGTCCCGCCGTCCGCGTCGGTGATGACCGTCAGCTCGCTGACCTGGACACCGCGATCGAGCAGCTCATTGCGTGTGGCTGTCGCGTCGGGCACCACGAGCTGAAGGTTCTTCATCGAGCCCGGCTCCATCGCTCTTTGCGGTGGCAGGTCGCCAAACACGATCGAGCAACCCGAGCCAGGTGGGGTCAGTTGCGTTACGTGCATGTGCTCGTTGTGCGTGTCGTGATCGAGGTGGAAGCCGACTTGGTCGCGATAGAACGCAATCGAGCGATCAATGTCGCTGACGGGGAGCACAACAACCTCCAGGCTGCAGTCCATCTGAGGCTCCTTCCGGGTCGAGATCGTCCCGCAAGTAATACCGATTGGGCATCAGCATCGCCGTCTCGGCTCCGCTGTCGAGCTCCTGCCTCCCGTGAGCGCAGCAGGCGCAGAGCCACAGCCTGCTCAGGCGCGTGCTTGCTCGAAACCGCTGGCTTGCGCTTTGCGTGAGGATGCGAGCGTCTCACGGGCGCCCGACTCGCTACTGCTCGGGACGGTGGGTGTCGCGTAAAGGTTCGCGGTCGTGGCAGTGGCCGCGTTGGTAGAGGTGGTCGCTCGGGCGGCGGGCGTGTCGTTGAGGCCGGTGGGGTGGCGTTTGTAGCTGCTGGGCCTCCTTCAGGCCGCTGCGGTGGCTATCTGGTGTTTGTGGAGCTTCAGGAGGTTGTGGGTGGCGGTAATCAATCGCCATTCTGAGAGTGCGGCCGATCGTCCTCGTCGGTGGAACTGGTTGATGCGCCGGTTGTGCTTGGTCTGTGCGAACACTGGCTCTACCATCGCCTTTCGCCGCCGGTAGAGCCGGTCGCCATATTCGGTCGCGAGTGCTTGGCGCATCGCCGTGTACCTTCCGCCTTGCCATCCCGGCCGCGGGGTCTGGCGCTTGCCGGCGTCCGGCGGGATTAATACCTGCACGTGCTCGTCGGCCACGACATGGTCCATCTGCTGCTCGTTCCAGTAGCCGCTATCGGCGACGGCGACCGCAGGAATATCAGTGACACCAATCGTCTGGAGTTCGCGCTTGGTTGCCTTGACCATCGGCTCGAGGTGACCGAAGTCCGGTGAGCTTGCGCTCACCTCGGCCGCGAGCACGATCTGCTCCTCGGTCACGACGGCCTGGACGTTGTAGCCCTGGGTGTAGCTGCGCGGCGTCTTCACATTCCGCGAGTCCAGGTCGGTCGTGTTGATCTTCCCCGCCGGGATCTCGGGTGGCTCATATGGCTTCGGTGGGCGACTGAGTCGTCGGCCTTGCGTGTCTCGTCCGTGCTCGCGGTAGTGCTCGTATGCCTCGTTCGCCGCACGCTCAACGTCGAGGTCTTGCGCCATTCGGCGCTCTGCCTCCAACAGCCGCTGCGCACGCGAACGGACGATCGGCTTCGCTTCCCGCCGGCGATGCTCATCGAGCTGGTGGCGGGCCTCACGCAGCCAGCCCTCACGACCCTGAGTGCGAGCCACGATGACATCAGAGTCAAGCTCGATCTTCACCTCGGCCACCTCTACCTCGCCGGCAGCCTCGCTCGGCGCGCTCGCGTTCTTCTCGCGCTCGAGCTTTCGCTTCGCCTCCGCGAGCGCGGCACGACGGCCCTCCCGCGTGCGCAGATGCTCGGGCAGCTCATCACCGCGATCCTGCCCGTAGAGCCCGTCCTCGGCCGCGTCGATCTCGCCGGCCTCCTTCAAGATCTCCCGCGCGAGCTGCTCATAGTCGAGGTTTGAGTGATGCGAGGCATTCGCGTGAACCTTCGTGCCATCGATCGCGACCACCCCGACCTTCACCAACCCCGCCTCCTTGCACAACGAGAGCACTGAGCTGAACAGCTCAGCCAACGCGTCCTCGTGGCGGACACGGAACCTCGCGATCGTGGCGTGATCCGGTGTCTGCTGTGCCGCGATCACGCGGTAGGCGACATCCTCCACGCAGCGCCGCTCGATCCCCCTCGAGGAGCGTTCGCCCTGCGCGTAGGCATACACCAACAGCGCCACCATCATTGAAGGCTCAAACGCCGCCCGGCCCCACCCATCCTGGCGGTAGGAGCCATAGAACGCCGCCAGATCCATCTCCTCAACCGACGCCAACACGAACCACGCCAGATGGTCCTCCCCCAGCCAATCCCGCGGGTCCGGCGGCATCAAGAACGCCTGCTCACGATCACACGCCAAGAAGTTCATAGCCATGCCCTGAAGTGTCTTAATCCGCCCGGACGGAGCCGAGGTTTACGCGACACCCACGACGAAAACCAGCGCTGTGTCTCGGCGGACGGGCGTCTGCTGGCCGCCAAGAGCGAGCGTATCCGTCTGCCGAATGCGTCGCCGAACTTCCGAGCCAGAGCACTGAGGCTCAGGCGTCCGGCAAGCGAGGACGTCAGCGTGTTGCGGACATTCACCAAACCCGAAGGATGGGCCCGCACCGCACGCCATACTTCCACCTCGTCGATGATCCTCGAGCGTCTGACCGCGCAACTGCTCGCGGGAGCACCCGCGAAAGATCCCGTGGCCGTGGTGGAGCGCCTGCTGGCGGTCCAAGGCCAGGATCCACGAGGCGTCCGTCTGGCAATCCGGGCGCGAAGCAAGGGTCTCTTCGCAGCAGATGCAGATCGAGCCTTGAGCGATGATCGAACGCTTCTGATCACATGGCTGAACCGAGGCACATTGCATCTCGTTCGCAGCGAGGACTATCCATGGTTGCAAGCGCTGACGGCGCCGCGCCTGATGACAAGCAGCGCCCGGAGGCTTGCGCAAGAGGGCGTGACGCCGGATGCCGCCGAGCGCGGGGTGCAGGTGATCGAGCGGACACTTGCCGACGAGGGTCCGCTTACTCGCATCCAGCTGCGTGAGCGGATAGCGGCAGCAGGGGTGCGTACGGAGGGGCAGGCGCTAGTGCACCTGCTGCTGCTCGCCAGCCTGCGTGGGCTCACGGTGCGCGGACCGATGGTCGGTCGTGAGCATGCATATGTGCTCGTCCGCGACTGGCTGGACAAGCCCAGGCCGGTCGACCGGGATCGAGCCCTGAGGGAGCTGGCGCGTCGTTATCTGGCGGGTCATGGTCCGGCAGACGATCGCGATCTCGCCAAGTGGGCTGGCTTGCCTCTACGCGACGCGCGCGCAGGACTGAAGGCCATCGCCTCTGAGCTGGTCAGGCGCAGGGACGGCCTCCTGGATCTCGTCGTCCGCCCGGGGCCAACCGCGGCGGAGCTGCCGCCGCCTCGCCTGCTGGGCGCATTTGACCCGGTGCTGCTCGGTTGGGTATCGCGCGAGCCGCTTCTTGCGGGCGCCCGGTCGATCATCACCGTCAACGGCATATTTCGCCCATTCGCGCTTGTCCGGGGTCGTGCTGTCGGCATCTGGAGCATGCCGGCGGGCAAGGTCGCGCTCGAGCCATTCGTCCGCCTGAAGCGCGAGGATGCGGCGGCGCTGCAAGCCGATGCTCGAGCTGTCGTGAGTTATCTCACCGGCAAGTAATCGTCCGACTGAGACGGCCGAAGGTGAGGTTGCCTTCGGCCGTCCCGTCGGGCCCCGGCGAAACACGGGGCCATCGTCGTACCTCCGGCGGATCGGCCCTCGATACGAAAGAGCAGCCGGCCTGCCGACGACGAAATCGTTACTTGCACATGTTTGATGCATCGCAGTCGAGGGAGAGCCGGGACGTGGCGATCGACGGTCATGGCGCCCTGGTGATCGCGAGGGCGTCCCGTGCTCCGCTGGTCCCAGGTTGGCCTTTCGCTGGTTGACAGTTTTCATCTGGTGGGATGGAATCCCTCCGTGACACAAAGAAGACACACATATGACTGACAATTGTCTGTAAATGTGGAATATAGCCTGTTCAAATGGAGGTGTCAAGTAGCGACTATGAGATGTGTCCGTGCTTGTACCCACCAATGCCGATCTCGGCCGCGCCATCCGCCGTCTACGCCACGTGCGACATGTCACGATCGAGGATCTGGCGCATACAGCAAATATGCACCCGACCTACCTCTCGGGTATCGAGCGGGGCATCCGCAACCCGACTTGGGACAAGCTTGCAAGTCTTGCCGCTGCTCTCGATATAACCGTTGCTGCGATCGTCCAGTACGCAGAAGCCGAAGGCCAGATGGCTGAGCGGATGAGTGCGGCCAGGCCCGAGCTGGGCCTGGCCGAGTGATCGCTTCCGAGTTCCCGCCGGAGCCTTCCGGAGCGGCGAATACGCTCCAACGATGCAGCGATCTCAACAGCGCTTGGCCGTGATCGACCTGGGATCCAACTCGTTTCGGCTGGTTGTGTTCATGGCCGCGGGCGGCTGGTGGAGGCGCACCGACGAGATCTACGAGCCCGTACGTATCGGTGAGGGGCTCTCGGCAAGCGGCAGGCTGGGGGAGGAGCCGATCCGCCGCGCGCTGGCCACGCTGGATGTGTTCGACCACTTCTGCCGCGCGGCCGGCTTGGCGCAGCCCGTCGGCTTGGATCGGCCTTTCGGCTTGACGCAGTCTCCCAACCGCACCAAGCCCTCCGGACCTCCTATTCCCCCCGATCGGGAGTCCCGTCGATCTCCGATCGGGGGGGCCGTGGATGCCCTCGCCACCAGCGCGATCCGGGACGCCGAGAACGCCGAGGGCTTTCTCGCGCTGGCCCGCGAGCGCACAAGCCTTCCGATTCGAGTGCTCAGCCGGGAGGATGAGGCTCGCTACGGGTATCTCGCGGCGGTCAACTCGACGACCCTGACCGACGGCTGTGTGCTGGACCTCGGCGGTGGATCGTTGCAGCTGGTGCGTGTCGTCGACCGGATCGCGCATGAGCTCGGCTCGTGGCGCCTGGGGGCGGTGCGTATGACCGAGCGGTTTCTGCCTGCGAACGGACCCGCCAAGCGCAGGCAGATCGACGAGCTGCGCGAGCATGTCGCTCACGAGCTGGGAGGTGCCGAGTGGCTCTCTCGTGCTGGCACGAGGCTGGTGGGCATCGGTGGCACGGTTCGCAACCTCGCCGTGGCCGCCCAGCGCGCGTCAGGGCTGCCGTCTAACGGTGTGCAAGCGGCGATCGTCTCGAGCGAGGCGCTGGATGAGCTCGTACGGCGCCTTGCCGCGCTGCCGGCGTCCGAGCGCAGCTCGGTTCCGGGCATCAAGCCGGCCCGTGCCGACCTGATTCTCGCCGGGGCGATCGTCGTGCAGGGTGTGCTGCTGGCCGGAGGCTTCGACAGGCTGGAAGTCACAGAGGCGGGGCTGCGCGAGGGCGTCTTCTTCGAGCGCCTGCTCGCGGATCGTGACCCCCCGCTGTTCGCGGATCTGCGCCGCACGAGCGTCCTGAACCTGGCTGCGCAGTACAGGCCCGATGTCGCTCATATCGAGCATGTCGCGACATTGGCGCTGACGATGTTCGACGAGCTTGCACGTCTGCGATTGCATGACGGCGATCCAATCGAGCGCGAACTGCTGTGGGCGGCGTGCATGCTGCACGACATTGGCATGTCCGTCGACTACGACGACCATCACAAGCACTCGCGCTACTTGATTCTCAACGGTGGTTTGCCGGGTTACTCGCCGATCGAGGTGGCGATTGTCGCGCAAGCGGCTCGTTACCATCGCAAGGGCATGCCCGACCCGGGGCCACTCGCGGCGCTGTTTGGTCCCGGCGACGTCGCGCGCCTGGATCGTTGCGCGGTCTTGCTCCGCCTAGCCGAGGATCTCGAGCGCTCCCGCGATCAGCTCGTGCGCGGCACCCGTTTTACGCTCACGGGCTCATCAGGTGGCGATGGCGCTGCGGCCGCGAATGGGGGCGCAGATGGCAGCGAGATCGAGCTGTGCCTGATTGCTGACGGCGAGTCCTCCGTGCCGCGCTGGGCTGCGAGCCGCGAGGGAGAGCTGTTCGCCCGTGCTTTCCATCGCGAGCTGCTCGTCGCGGCGTAATCTCTAGCCGAGTCCGTCCAGGCCACTGTGGGGTTGGCTCAGCGCGCGCTCGTGCCCGGCGCAGTCATACAGCAGCAGGGCATTGCGATTGACCGGCGGTTGCTGCCACGCGGCTGCCGGAATCACCTCACAGGAGGTCATCACGGCGGTCGCAGCCGCGTTGCCACCACGTTCTGCATATGCGCCCCCGAGCACGACGTAACGGGCTTCATCGCGAGCTGTGAGACGTGCCAGGCTCCGGCCGTCAAGCGCCGGGTCGTTGCCGCTGTAACCGCCCATCGCGGCTGCGTCATGGCCAAGCAAGATCATCGGTGCGGCAGTATCCGACGCCTCCGTGAGCACGATCCAGCGTTTGCTCGGTCGATGCGCGGTGACGTAGGTGAGCAGCGCCTTGGTGATCTGCATGTTCGCCGGGGTCTGCCCGAACGGTCCGACCCCTTCCGCCGCGTGTGGGCCGGCCGCCGGGAAGGTGCCCTCGACCGGGAATTCCCACGTCGTTGCCGCATAAGCGCCGGGAGCAATCAGCAACAGGCCGAGCGTGAGCGCCATCGCTTGTCGTGTCCAGCGACGCAGCACGAGGAGGGTCACGACGCCGAGGGCGGCCCCACCGATCAGAATCGGCCAGAACCAGTGCATGTAATGGTCGCGCTGCAGCAGGGTCAGCTGAGTCACGACGGTTGCAGCGACGGCTATCGGAATCAGCGCCAAGCGCAGCCTCCGGCGCCGGCCGAGCTCGACGAACGCGACCGCCCCTCCGCCGATCATCGCGGCTGTCCCGGGCCCGAGCGCTGAAATGTAATAGGGGTGCACGATTCCCTTCGACAAGCTCAGTACAGCCAACTCGACCAGGAACCAGCTTCCCATCACGATCAGCCCCGCCAGGCGTGAGCGATCTGGAGTTGACCAGACCAGGCTGCGACTGCGACTGCGACTGCGACCGCGACCCGAGCGGACATCGCGACTGCGATCCGCGCGAACATCATGACCGCGATCCACGGGAACATCGATTGACCAGAGTGCGAGCGCGATCAAGCCAAGCAGCGCGAACGGCAGCATCCAGGCGCCCTGACCACCCAAGCCGGTGTCGAACAGACGCAGTGGTCCGGTCGCTCCGCCGAACGCAGTCGGATGACGCTCCCGGCCGTTGGGCAGCAGTGGCGACTGCGGCGCCTTCTTCGGCGCGATCGCGGGAACGATCGCGACTGGAGCTGGAGCTCGAGCTGGAGCCGCATGCCCGGGGAGGGCGCTTTCGGTTCGAGGTTCGCCTCCGGTGCGGGGCCCGCCTCCGGTACGAGGTCCGTCGCCTCCGGTTCGAGGACCGCCGATCGACGCTCCGTGCGCGAGCGATGATCTATCGGCGCGGGCCCGGAGCGCCTTCTTTTCAATGTCCGCAAGCGAGCCATGCCTCAAGGCGACCGGGATGCGTCCGGGACCGCCGACCTGTCCGCCGACACGCCCGAAGCCGTTGTACCCGAACGTCAGGTTCAGCTCGGTATTGTCAGTCGAGCCGCCCACGAACGGTCGCTGTGAGGCCGGTGTCAGTTCGACGATCGCAAACCACGAGGCGGAGACCGCGAGCAGCACGGCGCCCGCCGCAAGCAGATGACCGGTCCTGCGCGTCAGAGATCCGGGCGCGCACACGAGGTAGCCGAGACCAAGCCCAGGAACGACTAGGTAGCCGGCCAAGGTCTTCGTGTTGAACGCGAGCCCCACAAGTGCTGCGCAGCCCAGCAGCGTGCGCAACCTGCCCGTTTCGATCGCGCGCAGGCCAAAGCCGCAGGCCAGGATCATCACCAGGATCAGGATCGCGTCGAGGTTGTTGTCGCGCGAGACGGCTACGAACGACGGGAACACCGCCAGCGCCAGCGCGCTCGCAACCGCGGCCGTGGGCCCAAATCTGGGACTGACCACCCAGTAGAGCGCGGCGACCGCCAGTACGCCCGCGATCGCCTCGGGCAGCAACAGGCTGAGCGGCGTGAACCCGAACACCTTCGCGCTGAGCGTCTGAACCCACAGGCCCAGCGGCGGCTTGTCGACCGTGATCAGTCCACCGGGGTCAAACGATACGAACAGGAAGTTGTGCAGCGAGCGCAACATCGAGCGCACGCCCGCCGAGTAGAAGGTGTTCGCATATGCGTTCTGAGACAGCCGGTTGACGTTCAACACCGCCGACAGCGCCATCACCGCCGTGAGCGCGAGGTGATGGGGTCCCACCCGTCCCAACGCGCGTGTGTGCCGCCACGGCGCGGTCGGGACCGCTGGGCTTGAGCCGAGCGGCGGTGTTGCCGGGACGGTGGTGGTCGACTGAGCGGAGTTCATGTTGAGAGCGCCATCAGCAGCCGGTCGAGGTCGTCCTCGTTGTTCCATGCCCCGACGGACGCTCGCAGCCAGGGCCTGCCGGGAATGTTACGCAGGATCACCCCATTCTCGAGCAGCTGCTCGAGCTCGTGCTCGGGATCGGGGCTCTCGAACGACACGAGCGTGCTGTCTCCGCGCGGTGCAACCGTCCGGTCGTGCTCTGCCAGCAGCTGCGCCAGTCGGGCTGCCAGTCTGCGTGCGCGCTCATGCACGGCCTGCAGGCCAGCATTTTGCAGCACGCGCACGGCTGCCAACGCGCACGCGACCGCCTCGGCGCCGAGCGACATCGAGTCCAGGCTGCGTGCGTCCTCGTGCGGGCTGGCATCGATCCCGGCATCGGGGTCGGCGAGGTTTGGATAGCCACGCCGCTCGATCCTCAGTTGCGCGAGCAGAGGCGCACTCACGTACAACATCCCCGTGCCGTCGGGGCCGCACAGCCACTTCTGGCCGGCGCCCGCATACGCATCGCAGCCAAGCCTCTTCACATCCACCGGGATTGCCCCGACGCCCTGAGCGCCGTCGAGCAGCACAGGCACGTCGAGGTGTGCCAAGCCCTCCGGGGCGATATGCCCGCTCATCCAGCCAACATGCGAGCACGCCACCAAGCGCGTGTGCGGACCGACCGCGTTGGCCACCTCGGGCAAAGGCGCCATGCGTACCGTCACACCTTTCAGCTCCCGTGCCGCGCCAAGCGCGCCCAGCAGTCCTGGGTGCTCTTCGTCGCTGGTGAGGATCTCATCTCCCTCGCCAAGCTCCAACCCGCCGATGACCTGGGCGATGCCTTCGCTTGTGCAGGTGCTCAGCGCCAGCTCACCCGGCTCGCAGCCGAGCGTGGCGGCGTAAGCCTCGCGCAGCTGTCCTTTCAGCTCCGTACGTCGCTCGGCGTGGGCTTTGCCGCGTCCGTCTTCGGTCTCGCGCTGAAGCTCCTGCGCGGAAGCTCGTGCCGCGGCAGCGGGTAGTGGCCCGTCGGTGCCTGCGTTCAAGTACGCAAGTCGCTCCAGCACGGGGAACTCCTTGCGTAGACCGTCCTCGGGTGTCACGACCGGCGAGCATACCGGCGACGGGCGTACGGTTCGACGGCGCATGGCTCGGCGGCGCATGGCTCGACCCGCGCATGGCTCGACCGGCGTACGGCGCGACGGGCGCACTGCGTGACCAGCAGTGCGTGCCGGATGCTTGACCCAGTCCCCGGGGCGCGCGCTCGACTTGGCGCTCGAAGACTGTACGCCTGGCGAGTATTCGCCTCATCCAAAAAGCGAGTATGAATAGAAGCGCAGCGACAATGGGCGTGCGGGTGGCGGGGGATGATCCTGTGCGGACATATGCACATAGGGTGAACGGGAGGGCGAGCACACGATGACTTCTGACACGGGCGTGTCGCCACTGTGGGAGCCGACCGAGGCTGCGCGCGAGCGCGCAGAGATGACTCGATTCATGGGCTGGGTGCAACAGCGCTACGGGCGCAAGTTCATCGACTACTCCGAGCTGTGGGCCTGGTCGGTGTCGGAGGTCGAGGAGTTCTGGGCGGCGATCTGGGAGTACTGCGGCGTGCGCGCCTCGCGTCCGTATGAGCAGGTGCTCGACTCACGACAGATGCCCGGCGCTCGATGGTTTGCCGGGGCCGAGCTGAACTATGCCGAGAACATGCTGATGCGCGACCGTGACCCCGATGCCGTTGCCGTCCTGCACGCGTCTGAGCTGCGTGAGCTGAGCTCGCTCACCTGGGGTGAGCTCACCGCGCAGGTCGCTGCGATGGCGGCAGGCCTGCGCGCGCTTGGCGTCGGTCGTGGAGATCGCGTCGTCGCCTACATGCCCAACATCCCCGAGACGCTCGTCGCGCTGCTCGCAGTCGCCAGCCTCGGTGCGATCTGGTCGAGTGCGGCGCCAGAGTTCGGTGCACGCAGCGTGATCGATCGGTTTGCTCAGATCGAGCCGACGGTGCTGCTGGCAGTCGACGGCTACCGGCATGGGGGCAAGGACTTCGATCGCACCGGTGTGCTCGCAAGCATCCTCGCCGAGCTGGGAAGCGTGCGCCATACGGTGCTGCTGCCTTACCTCTCACCAGACGCCTCAGCCGCCGGCATGCCGGGCGGTCTGAGCTGGAGCGAGCTGCTGCAGCTGGGTGACGCCGAGGGCCATGATCGCAACGGAGATCGCGGCGACGGGGATATGGCCCGGGCGGGGCACCTGGCTGCTCCACAGTTCGAGCAGGTGCCGTTCGACCATCCTCTGTGGGTGCTCTACTCATCGGGCACGACCGGCCTGCCCAAGGCGATCGTGCACGGCCATGGCGGGATCCTCGTCGAGCAGCTCAAGAAGAGCCGCCTGCACCTGGACCTGCGGCGTGGAGACCGCATGTTCTGGTTTACGACGACCGGCTGGATGATGTGGAACTTCCTGATCGGCTGTCTGCTCAGTGACGCGGCGATCGTTCTGTATGACGGCAGCCCCGGTCATCCTGACCTCGGCGTGCTGTGGCAGTTGGCGGAACGGACCGGGATGACCTGCATGGGTGTATCGGCAGGCTTCCTCGGCGCGTGCGAGAAAGCGGAGATCGAGCCTGCCCGCGACTTCGATCTGCATGCCCTGCGTGCGATCGGCTCGACCGGCTCGCCGCTGGCGCCAGAGAGCTTCCGCTGGGTCTACGAGCATGTCGGTCGCACCGAGTGGCTGTTCTCCACCAGCGGCGGCACCGACGTCTGCACCGCGTTCGTCGGCGGCTGTCCCCTCCTGCCGGTCTACGAGGGCGAGCTGCAGAGTCGTGTGCTCGGTTGCGCGGTCGAGGCGTGGGACGCACACGGCCACAGCCTGATCGACGAGGTCGGCGAGCTCGTGCTCACCCAGCCGCTGCCCTCGATGCCGTTGTTTTTTTGGGGAGAGGACGCTCCCGATCGCGAGGGGCCCGGCGGCGGCGAGCGATATCGCGAGAGCTATTTTTCGATGTACCCGGGCATCTGGCGACACGGCGACTGGATCAGGATCACCCCTCGCGGTGGAGCGGTCATCTACGGTCGCTCGGACTCGACGATCAACCGCCAAGGTGTGCGTATGGGGACAAGCGAGATCTACCGTGCGGCGGGAGCGGTCGAGGACGTGCTCGACGCGCTGGTGGTCGACGTCCCCACTACCGCCCGGGGCGCAGGCGGCGCGGATGCTGTCGGTGGCGGTGAGCTGTGGATGGTGCTGTTCGTCGTGCTCGGCGACGGCGTCGTGCTCGACGACGAGTTGCGGGCGAAGATCGCCAAGCGCATCCGCGAGGACTGCTCGCCGCGGCACGTCCCCAACGAGATCCTGCAGATCGAGCAGGTGCCGCGCACGCTGTCGGGCAAGGTCCTGGAGGTACCGGTCAAGAAGATCCTGATGGGCACCCCGCCGGATGAGGCGGCGAGCATTGACTCGCTCGCCAATCCACGCTCGCTCGACTACTTCGTGGAGCTTTCCAAGACGCTGCAGCCCCACGAACGTCCGACGATCCCTTCGCGATCTCGTTCGCGTTCGAAGACGCCTCCTACAGGCCCATCGAACGTCCGACGATCTCCTTCATGATCTCGTTCGCGCCTCCATATATGCGGGTCACGCGCGCATCGGCGTAGGCGCGGGCGATCGGGTACTCGAGCATGTAGCCATACCCGCCGTGCAGCTGCAGGCAGCGGTCGACGACGCGGCCTTGCAGGTCGGTGCACCACCACTTTGCCATCGCGGCGTCCTCGGGCGTGAGCTCGCCGGCGTCCAGCGCCTGCGTGCAACGGTCGACGTAGGTGCGCGCGATCTCGGTTTCGGTGCGGACCTCTGCGAGGGTGAACCGGGAGCTCTGAAACGATCCGATCGACTGGCCGAACGCCTCGCGCTCGCCGACGTAGTCGAGCGTCCATCCGATCGCGGCCTCGGCGGCGGCTACGGCCGAGGCCGCGATCGACAAGCGCTCCTGGGGCAGGTTGGAGACGAGATAGCGGAACCCCTCGCCCTCCTGACCGAGCAGGTTCTCGACCGGGACATGCAGCTCGGCGAACGAGAGCTCGGCGGTGTCCTGGGAGTGCTGGCCGATCTTCTCCAGGTTGCGGCCGCGCTCGAAGCCCTCCATCCCGCGCTCGACCACGAGCAGACTGATGTCGTGATGGCGGTTTTGATGTCCACCCGCCCCGGTCTTCACTGCGACGATCACCAGATCGGCATTGATCCCGTTGGTTATGAACGTCTTCGTGCCGTCGACGACGTAGTGATCTCCCTCACGCCTGGCACGCGTGGACATTGCGGCGAGATCGGACCCGATGCCGGGCTCGGTCATCGCCAGCGCCGTGATCAGCTCGCCGGAGGCGATCCCGTCCAGCCAGCGCTCGCGCTGCTCGTCGGTGCAGTAGCTCAGGAAGTACGGCAGGCAGATGTCGTTGTGGAGGGTGACGCCCAGGCCGAAGCCCCCGACTCCCACGCGCTGGGTCTCTTCGCCGATGACGAGGTTGAAGCGAAAGTCCTCCGCGCCGGCGCCGCCATAGCGCTCGGGCACGGCCATACCGAGAAAGCCGCCGCGCCCGGCCAGCGCGAACACCTCGCGCGGAACGATCCCGGCGCGCTCCCACTCGCCGTAGCGGCCCTCATCGCCGAGCACCTCGCGCTCCAGGAACGTGCGAAAGCTCGCACGGAAGTCTTCGTGCACATCGTCGAACAGGGTGCGTTTCATGCAGCGCCAGACACTACCGGCGTCCGAGCGCCAGACACGATCGGCGTTTGCTCGGCGCGGTAACCGGGCTTAGCCAGCAGCAGCTGAACGTCCTGGATGCGTCGCTCGCGAAAGCCGCCCTCGCAGTAGCTGAGGTACAGCTCCCACAGTCGCCGAAAGCGCTCGTCATAACCGAGCTGGGTGACCCGATCGGAGGCTGCCAGGAAGCGTTCGCGCCAGCGCGCGAGAGTGGTGGCGTAGTGGGAGGTGATGTCCTCCAGATGGGCTTGGCGCATGTCGGTGACACGTGCGAGCGACTTGGAGATGATCTCCATCGAGGGCAAGCATCCGCCCGGGAAGATGTAGGTGTTGATGAAGCTGCGTCCCGCCTTCTCGACCTCATAAGCGCGGTCGTCGATCACGATCGCTTGCAACAGCATCGCTCCGTCGTCTGAGAGCAGCTCAGAGCAGCGGCGAAAATAGGTCGGAAAGTTCTGCCAACCGACGGCCTCGATCATCTCGATCGAGACGAGCTTGTCATAGCTGCCATGCAGGTCGCGATAGTCCTGCAGCAGGACCGTCACTCGGTCCTGCAACCCTGCTTTGCGCACTCGCTCGCACGCGTAGGAGTGCTGTTCGCGAGAGATCGTCGTCGTCGTCACCCGGCAGCCGCGATGTTGTGCTGCGTACACGGCGAACCCACCCCATCCGGTCCCGATCTCCAGCACGTGATCGTCGGGTCCCAGGTTGAGCTTGACGCAGACGCGCTCGAGCTTGGCCAGCGAAGCCTGCTCGAGCGTGGCCCCGGGGGAGTCGAAGACCGCGCAGGAGTACATCATCGTGGGGTCCAGGAACTGCGCGAACAGCTCGTTGCCGAGGTCATAGTGAGCGGCGATCTGCTTGCGCGAGCGTCCGATCGTGTTGCGCCGCAGCCACCGCAGCCAGCGCTGCGCGGGGATCAGCAGGGGCGCCAGCACGCGTCGAAAGTTGTCCAGGGCTCCGACGTTCAGCGCGGCCAGGCGGGTGAGCGCTACGAGATCAGAGCACTCCCAGAGGCCGTCAATGTATGACTCGCACAACCCCGTGCTGCCGTGCAGCAGGGCTCGGTAGAAGCGGGGCGAACGCACCTCCAGCGTCACCTGCAGCGCAGGCTCTGGCGCCGGTTCGCCGAACGTCAGACGCTCGGAACCCTCGACGATCTCAAGGGTGCCGCCGTGGACGCGCCGCAGCAGGCGCAGGACGATCAGCTTGGCAATGCGGTTCATGCGCCTGCGCCTGCCTCGGGGTGCGGGAAGTATCGTGCCCCACGCAGTCTCAGGCGCAGGGCGTGGGTGTAGATGCGCGCGAGAATCCGCACGGTGA
Organism: uncultured Solirubrobacterales bacterium; assembly: GCA_963705245.1. Classification (GTDB taxonomy): domain Bacteria; phylum Actinomycetota; class Thermoleophilia; order Solirubrobacterales; family Solirubrobacteraceae; genus Palsa-744. The sequence goes on from OY970062.1 coordinate 2,280,486, forward strand.
GGAACGGGTAGTGCAGCAGCGCCCGGCGCAGGGCGCGCGGCGTGAGCTCATTGCGTCGGAGTGAAAGTGTTGCGTCGAACACCCTGCTTCCGTCGGCGCCACCGGACTCGATGTGCACGATCAGCTGCTTGCCTGGCTCGGTCAGGCGCCAGTCATAGGTGTGGTTCATGCCCATCAATGGCGAGACATGCAGCTGCTTGTCCAACCGTGCCCGCATCAGCGTCACCGTGCCGTGATCGGCGGCGTCGAGGACTGGCATCACGTAGGCGTGACGCTCACCCCAGGGTGTGTTGGTTACGTGAGCCACCACCGCGATCACCCGCTCGTCGCTCCCGTCGAAGCAGTAGTAAAAGCTGACCGGGTTGAAGGACGTGCCGAAATAGCGTAGGTGGGTGAGCAGGCGAATAGGCCCTTCCGGTCGCTCGCCGGTGCGTTCGAGCACCAGCTCGCGCACGGCGTTGCTCAGGGACACGCGGGAGTCGCCGAGATAGTCAGATCGGCGAAACCACGCTGGGGCCGGTCGGCGTGCCGACCAGAGCCGGCTGAGCCCGTCAAAGCACTCGGGCAGCTCCGCGAGGTCGAGGTAGGCCATGAACAGCGGATAGTGAAACTCGTCGTTCACGGCGCCCATCCGCCGGTGACGGATTGACCCCTCATACAGGCACGAGTGCAATCGGCGGGATGAGCCGGGGCCTGGGGTTGCCGAAGACGATGGCGATGGTGCTTCAGGTCGGGCCAGACGCTCGAGTGTGGCGGTGGCCTTCACAGTGTCACCCCGAACGGAGCGCATGCATGCAGCGCGCTGCGCACGCCGTCCTCGTGAAATCCCCAGCCCCAGTAGGCGCCGCAGTAGTGGGTGCGGCGCTCCAGGCCGCCGATCGCGGCGTGCTCGGCCTGTGCGGCCACGCCCCGGGAGGTGTAAACGGGGTGGGCGTAGTCGATCGTGGCGATGATGCGCGCCGGATCGATCGCCTCGGTGCGGTTCAGCGTGACGCAGTAGTCGCGGTCTGAGCGCAGCCGCTGCAGGTGGTTCATGTAGTAGGTGACGGTGCTCAGCGGCTTCGGCTCACGCAGCAAGTGAAAGTTCCAGGCCGCCCGCGCTCCGCGCCGGCGCGGGAGCAGGGTGCTGTCGGTATGGAGCACCGCCTCGTTGTGTTGATAAGGGATCGCGCCGAGCACGCGTGTCTCTCGCTCGGTGGGATCGCGCAGCAGTCCCAGGGCCTGGTCGGAGTGGGTGGCGAGAATCACCTGGTCGTAGTGTTCCGGCGCCTGGCCGAAGGCCGTGAGCTCGACGTGGTCGGGCAGGCGCGCGATCGAGTGGACGGCGCAGTTCAGCCGGATACGGTCGCGGTAGGGCCGTGTCAGCGCCTCCACGTAGCGCGCCGAGCCACCCGCGATCGTCGACCAGTGGGGGCGGTCACGGAAGCCGAGCATGCCATGGTTGGCAAAGAACTCGGCCAAGAATCGCGCTGGGAACGAATGCAGCTGACGAGGGTCAGCCGACCACACGGCGCTGATCTGGGGCACGATCAACCGCTCGACGAAGACCCGCGAGAAGCGGTGCCGGACGAGGAAGTCTCCGAGTGACTCATCGGAGAGCGACGTGCCGGACTCCTGGTGGTGCAGCAGTCGGCGCAGCTCGCGATTGAAGCGCAGCAGATCGGCGATCATCCGCTGAAACCGCGGGCTGACCAGGTTACGTGGCTGGCAGAGCAGACCGCGGGGCGTGCCGGAGTATTCGAAGTTCTCGTCCGCGCCGGAGACCGAGAAGCTCATATGGGTGGCCTGTCTGGCGACGCCCAGGCGGTCGAGCAGCCGTGTGAAGTTGGGGTAGTTGCGATCGTTCATGACGATGAACCCTGTGTCCACGTGATGAGTCTCATAGGCGGTGTCGACTCTGATCGTGTTCGTGTGCCCGCCCGCATAGGAGCCCGCCTCATAGACGACCACATCGTGCTCGCGATGCAGCAGGTGCGCAGCCACCAAGCCAGAGACGCCTGCGCCGACGATCGCGATCCTCATCGGGAAGCTCCACCCGTGTGTGTTCGGTCTCTCATCGTGTGTGTCTGTATGTTCGCTCAGGATCAGACCAACGGATCATCGACGCTCAGACCCGCGGATCGGCGCCGGTCGGGACGCTCAGACCCGCGGATCGCCGGTTGGGATCGCGGGGTCGAGCAGGAGTGGGGGGCGCCGGTGTCGAACAAGAGCGCCGATGAAGCGTGTTGGCACTCCTACTGCCCCGATGCCGCCTGTGAACGGAACGAGCGAGCACCAGAGCTTGTCCAAGTACATCCGTGCCCGGTTCGACGAGTGCTCGCGCTCGCAGAAGGATGTCGCCCAGTACATCGTCGATCATCTCGACGAGGCGGCGTTTCAGACTGCCGAGGAGCTGGCACGGCGCGCGAACACTTCCAGCTCGACGGTCGTAAGGTTTTCGCAGGCGCTCGGGTTCGAGGGATTTCCCGAGTTGCAGGCTGCTGCGCGTGAGGAATACCGTCGCGTGCACGCCAAGGCGCCGGCGAGCCCGAGCGAGACCGGCTCCACGCCGCTGTTCTCACTTGACCAGAACGAGTTCGAGACGTCGCTGACCGCCGACTACCTGAACGTCGAGGAGACGGCACGCAAGGTTTCGCGCAGCTCTGTCGACGCGCTGATCGAGGCGATCGTGAGTGCCGAGAAGGTGCTCGTCGCGGGCACCGACCAGATGGCTTTCTTCGCCAGCTATCTGCGCCATCTGCTGATGCTGCTCGACCTGCGCGTCGATGTCGTCGCCAGTCCGTCCCAGGAGGCGCTCAGCCGGCTGGGGCGAATCGACCAAGGCACGCTCGTAATCGGGTTGTCGGCGGGACGGCCGCATCCGCTGGTGGTGCGCGCGATGAAGCTCGCGCGCCACCGCAAAGCCCGCACCGCCGCGATCACCGACGCGACCCTGTCAGAGGTCGCCAAGCTCGCGCAGATCAAGCTCTATTACTCGTCGAACTCGCCCGCGTACGTGCGCTCGCACACCGCGCTGCTGAGCATGATCCAGGCGCTCGCGTATGGGGTCTACTCGAAGGACTCGGCCCAGTACGACGATCGCATCAAGGCGTTCCGGCTGAAGTAGATGTTGCTGTCGGGGCAGACCGGGTCGCATGCGACCCGGTCCGGAACCGTGCATGCACGGTTCCGCCGGGCGGCGCATGCGCCGCCCGGAACATCATCGTCTCGCAAGTTCGCGTGAGCCGACCGAGATAGACTGGATCCCATGCGCGACGAGGCGACATTTCGAGTCAAGACCGGCCTGGCGGAGATGCTCAAGGGCGGGGTGATCATGGACGTGGTCACACCCGAGCAGGCGACCGTCGCCGAGGAGGCGGGGGCCGCCGCGGTGATGGCGCTCGAGCGCGTGCCTGCCGACATCCGTCGTGATGGTGGCGTCGCGCGGATGTCCGACCCGGAGATGATCTCCGGCATCCAGGAGGCGGTCAGCATTCCCGTGATGGCCAAGGCGCGGATCGGTCACTTCCTCGAGGCTCAGGTGCTGCAGGCGCTGGAGGTCGATTATGTCGATGAGTCGGAGGTGCTCACGCCCGCGGACGAGGCCAACCACATCGACAAGTGGGCGTTCAATGTGCCGTTCGTGTGCGGAGCGACAAATCTCGGCGAGGCGCTGCGCCGGATCGGTGAGGGCGCCGCGATGATCCGCTCCAAGGGCGAGGCCGGAACCGGGGATATCGTCGAGGCCGTCCGACACATGCGTGCGATCACCGGCGAGATCCGACGTCTGACGGTGCTCGACGAGACCGAGCTCGCGAGCGCCGCGAAGGAGCTGGGCGCGCCTGCCGAGCTCGTGCGCGCAGTCGCGGCGGACGGGCGGTTGCCCGTTGTCCTGTTCTGCGCGGGTGGGATTGCCACGCCCGCGGACGCCGCGCTGATGATGGCGCTCGGCGCCGAGGGCGTGTTCGTCGGCTCGGGCATATTCAAGTCCGACGATCCGCCTGCCCGTGCGCGCGCGATCGTCGAGGCCACCACACATTGGGAGGACCCCGAGCGGGTGGCGAGCGCCTCGCGCGGTCTTGGTCCGGCGATGGTCAGCCTGGAGAGCTCGAAGCTCGAGGGTGACCAGCTGCTCGCCGATCGCGGCTGGTAGGTCGGTCTCGGGTATATATAAAAAATCTGCAGTTGTGCGCGATCGTGTATATCCGTAGATACCATTGCGCACCAAACTGAAAAATAGAAGGCACACCCCCACCCAAGCATGCCCCTGATCGGTGTGCTCGCGTTGCAGGGTGGGTTTGAGGCGCACGGACGGGTGCTGTGCGGACTGGGAGTCGACGTGCGCGAGGTGCGTACGCCTGCCGACCTCGACGGTTTGGATGGGCTGGTGATTCCCGGCGGGGAGTCGACGACGATGACGCTAGGTATCGAGCGCGAGGGATTGGCCGAGCCGATGCGAGAGCTGGTGCGTGGCGGTATGCCGGTGTTGGGATCGTGCGCTGGTTTGATCATGCTCGACCGAGAGCATCTCGGGCTGATGGACGTGACCGCGCAGCGCAACGCATTCGGGCCTCAACTGCGGAGCTTTGAGACCGACATCGAGCTGAGCGGTCTAACCGGGGGACCGCTGCGGGCAGTGTTCATCCGCGCTCCGTGGATCGCCGAACATGGCCCGGGAGTCGAGATCCTTGCCGAGGTAGACGGACATCCGGTCGCGGCCCGCCAGGACGGCATGCTGGCGGTCGCCTTTCACGCCGAGCTGACCGACGACGACCGCGTGCACCGGTTGCTCCTGGCCGCGGTCACCGCGCGGAGCTGATCCGATCCGGGCTTGACGAGCGGAGCGCGACCTGCAAGGACCGGCTTATCGGGGACTGGCCTGTCGGGAAGCGGGCTGTCGGGGAACGGCCTGTCGGGGGCTGGTCAACTGGGGAACGGCTTATCGGGAACGCGTCGCCGCGCCCGGTTTCTTCGCCGTACGTGCTCGCTTGAGGGGCTGCTTGGTGGAACGTTTGCGTTCAGCGGGCGCCGGTGCAGCGGTGGCATGCAGCTCGGCGCTGGCCGACGTGGTGATCATCTGCACCGGGGACTCGTCAAGAGCGCCGAGAACGCGATTGATCGCCGCGTGGATCTCGCCGACGAGTCGGCCTTCGTCCTCCAACTGTTCGGCTTGCGCCCAGGACCATGACCGGGCGACGTGCATGCTCGGACGCAGGTGGGCGAAGCGTCGGCCGAGCGCGCGCAGGAACGGATCGAGCCGCTCGGCGTCCTGCTCGGAGGCGTATCCGCGCTCCAGCAGCCACGGCCACAGCTCGGTCCGGATCGTCTCACGGTGGTGCGCGCCGACATGCGACCAGTCCTCGCCCTCCCAGCGGCGTGCATACGTCGGGGCGTCGAGCCTGCACGTCAGGTACACACGGGTGCGCCGGGGCGCGTTGCGGAACCCCAGCAGCGGTTGCGGCTCCACGCGCCAGGAAGGCGCCTCGGCGGGGGTCGAGCCGTTCCTGGCCCCGGGAGCATCAGCACCGACCAGCTCACACAGCCGCTCGGCGTGACCGGCGGCATAGAGGTGTTCGGCCTGGGGCTTGAGCTCGCCCGGCCACAGGTGCAGCGTCAGGCGGTCCTCGTCGTCGATGCTCAGCGCGGCTCGTTGCAACGACAGGGTGCCGAGAGCGGCGTCCAGGCGCACGTGCACGAGACCGACGCGCTCGGGCTGGATGCCAGTCGCTTCGCGCAGCAGCGAGCGCAGCCGCCACTTGCGCCGTATCGGGTCGGCGCCCACACGGCGCAGGCTGCCGAACGGGAGCAGGTGTCCGAAGTCCTGGTGGGCGTAACTGAGCATGTCCTGCACGAGCGCGTGCTCGGCGGGGGAGAGCACCCCGATCTCCGCCAGTCGCCACCACGCCTCGAGCAGGTCGTGCCAGCGCAACAGGCATGTGCGGCGCTCAGCGAAGTGCACCCCCCCGAGGTTCAGCTCCGCCACGCGATCGCCGTCGCGCCGGGCCCAGCGGCGACAGACCTTGCTCTCGAGCAGCACGACCAGGTCGGGGTCGAATCGCAGCACGCCGTCAAACCGCTGACCGCGGTCGGTGTCGGTGACTTCTTCGACGATCTCCGGCGGCTCGAAGTCGGGGGTCAGGAACACGCTGACCAGGCGTCCACGCTGAACCTTGCCGTTGGATGCACCTTCCTCGGAGGGGTCGACGAGGTGCGCGGCCTGCAAGTCGATCGTGCAGTCGGGCAGCCTGCTCTGCGAGCGCTCGCCGATCTCGTGCAGCAGCGCCTCGCGAGCGAGCGGAACGAGTCGCAGCACGATCATCGCCGCGCGCGTGAGCTGATCCTCATGCCCTCGTCCGAGATCCTGATAAGGCTCGAACACGTTCAGATGCGGATTCGAGGTGATGCTCTCGACGCCCCCGGTCATGATCTCAGTCCACCACCCGTCTGACCACTGTCAATCTCCCACGGCATTGACAAGTCAATGATACTTGCCAACGCTACGTAACCCAATATGCATGGACTTTACCGCACGACGATGTTTCTGAAAAGGGGAGCGTCAGACAGCGGAAAAACGCACGACCGAGTCCTGCTCGACCTCGACGACACGCCCGTCGTCGAGCAGCAGATCGACATGGCCGAGCACCTCGGACAGCGTCAAGAACGCCTGGGTGACGGCGACGTTGCCCCACAGCTCGACGGCGATCTCATGTGCGGTGCGCGGCTGAGCGGCGATCAGACCATGAATCTTCTCCGCTCGACGGCGGTGCATGCGGAAGCGTCCGTCGATGAGCGCGACATGGTCGACGATCGGCGCGCCATGGCCAGGCAGCACCAGCGAGAGCTCCATCGCACGGGTTTGCTCCAGCGAGGCGATGTAGTCGATCAGCGCGCGCGGGCGGGGACCGGTGAACTCGGGTCCGGCGCCGAGCGGGCGCGCGAGCAAGGGGTTGGAAGAGATGTGCGCGATGAGATGGTCGGCGGCGAGCAGGATCGAGCGAGACTCGTCGAGGAACACCGTGTCCGACGGGCTGTGGCCGGGACGGTGCAGCACGCGCAGCGTGCGATCGCGCAGGCGCAGCTGCTCACCGTCGTGCAAGGCCCGCGTGACCTCGACAGCCGAGCCCCACGCGCGAAAGCTCGCGCTGACCGCTCGCAGCGCGGTGACGACATCGGCGGGGATCCCGTGCCGAAGCATGATCTCCTGCGCAAATCGATCATCGAGCTCGGTCGACGTTCCGAACTCGCGCAGGTAGGGCGTGAGTCCCTCCAGGGCCGCGACCTCAGCGCCCGAGCGCCGTGCGAGGATCGAGGCGAGTCCGAAGTGGTCGATGTGCTGATGAGTGACGATCAGCAGCTCGATGTCCTCGATCGCATGACCGCGCGCGGCCAGCGCCTGCTCCAGCTCGTCGAGGGCCTTACCCGAGTTCGGACCCGAGTCGATCAGGGTCAGCGGGGAGTCTTCGATCAGATAGGCGTTCACCCGCCCGACCTGAAACGGAGTGGGAATAGCGAGGCGGTGGATACCCGCCTCCGCTGCCTGTGCCAGCAGCTCGTCCTCATTGCGATCTTGTGTGTTCATCGTGCGACCCCCAGCTCGTCCAATAGATTGCGACCAATCGCCGCTTACATCTATGGCCGGTCGAAGACCGGCCACGGACTTCTTTAAAGATCAATTCAACACTGGCCTATCTCCGGCAAGCCCACAAACCTTGTGTTTCCATGCGAGTTAGCGGCGTAGCTGGATCTAAAGCCCGCCGTCTGGCCCTTCTACCGTCACAGGCGTCGCTCACGAGCGGATCAGCGCCAGCACCTCGTCGCGGCGGCGCTCCATGTCCTCGCGGGAGACAAGAGACTCCAGGCAGAGACGCAGCAAGGGCTCGGTGTTGGACGGGCGCACGTTGAAATGCCAGTCGTCATAGTCGATCGAGATCCCGTCCAGCCGGTCCTGGCGCGCGTCTGAGTAGCGCTCTGCGAGCCCGGCCATCTTCGCTTGGGGGTCTGAGACCTCCGAGTTGACCTCACCCGAGATGAAGTAGCGCTCGTGATAGGGCGCCAGCAGCTCGGACATGCGCTTGCCCTCGCGTGAAAGCAGCTCGAGCACGAGCAGTGCGGGCAGCGTCCCGGAGTCCGCGCAGTAGAAATCGCGGAAGTAGTAATGCCCGGAGACCTCCCCGCCGAACAGCGACCCCTCGGCGCGCATGCGGGTCTTGAAGAACGCGTGGCCCACGCGATTGATGAAAGGAACGCCACCGGCGCGCTTGACGGTGTCGGGCACCGCCCGGGAGGCGCGCACGTCATACAGGATCGCCTCGCCGGGTCGCTTGACCAGCAGCGACTCAGCCAGCATCGCGGTGAGAAAGTCCCCGTCGACGAACTCGCCGGTGTCGTCGATGAAAAAGCAGCGATCGCCATCGCCGTCCCAGGCGATGCCAAGGTCGGCGCCGGTCTCGCGCACCTTGTCGATGATGAACTGGCGGTTCTCGGCCAGCAGCGGGTTGGGCTCGTGGTCGGGAAACGTGCCGTCGGGCGTCCAGTAGGTCTCGATCAGATCGAGACCCAAGCGGTCGAGCAGTGGGCCGACCATCGGGCCGGCCATGCCGTTGCCGCCGTCGACCACGACCTTCAGGGGTTTGATGACGGCTGGGTCGATCAGGGCAAGCGCGGCGCGCTGGAACTCCTCGTAGAGATCGACCTCCTCGACGCTGCCACGGGCGCTTGACTCATCTTCGCGGTCAAGCCCGGCCTCGATCGTCCGGCGAATGTCCTGGATGCCAGAGTCGCCGGACAGCGCGATCGCTCCCTCGCGCACGAGCTTGGCGCCGGTGTAAGCGGCAGGATTGTGCGAAGCCGTGCACATCAACCCGCCGTCGAGCTCGCGCGAGCCGACCAGGTAATAGAGCATCTCCGAGCCGACTTGACCGGCGTCGATCACATGTGCTCCCTCGCGCAGCAGCCCTTCGCGGTAACGCGCGGACAGCTCGGGCGCGGTCAGGCGCATGTCCCGGCCGAGCCCGATCTGAAGCTCGGCGACCGGCTTTGCGGCAAGCTCTGACAACACTCGCGCAAATGCGCGCCCGATTTGCTCGGCCGCGTCCCCGTCGAGTTGGGAGCTGTACAGGCCGCGGATGTCATACGCCTTGAATATGCCTGGATCGAGGGATGTCATGTCGCTCGGCATCCTAGAGCCGGACGGTCAGGTCCGGTGCTCGCGAACCTCTGAAGGCCGTTTCGCGGGTGAGCAAGCAGAACGGGATGCCTCGCGGAAGTATCCTCTGGGAGATGTCCGGACATTCGAAGTGGGCGAGCATCAAGCACAAGAAGGCGATCGTGGATTCCCGCCGCGGCCAGCAGTTCACCAAGCTCGCGCGGGCAATCACGGTTGCTGCGCGCGACGGAGGCGGGGATCCGGAAGGGAACCCGACGCTCGAGAACGCGATCCGCAAGGCCAAAGAAGCATCGATGCCCAAGGACAACATCGAACGCGCGATCGCCAAGGGAACCGGCGGCGGCGAGGGCGAGGCGTCGGCGCTGGAGAGCGTGCTGTACGAGGGTTATGGGCCGGGCGGGGTGGCCGTGCTGGTGGAGGCCGTGACCGACAACCGCAACCGCACTGGCGCGGACGTGCGCCACGCGTTCTCCAAGTACGGTGGCAACCTCGGCGAGCCGGGCTCGGTGGCCTATCTGTTCGATAAGAAGGGCACGATCGCGATCGACGCGGACAAGCACGACCAGGACGAGGTGATGGTCATAGCGGTCGAGGCGGGCGCGGAGGACATCACCGTCGACGAGGGCCTGTGGGAGGTCCTCGCGGGGCCGGGAGAGTACGCGTCCGTGCTCGCGGCGCTGGAGTCCGCGGGCGTCGCGATCGAAAGCGCCGAGATCGGCTACCGCCCGCAAAGTCTGGTGCCGATCGACGAGGCGCAGGCCGGAAAGCTGATGAAGCTGGTCGAGGCGTTGGAAGAAAGCGACGACGTGGGCGAGGTGCACGCCAACTTCGACGTCCCGGCGGAGGTGCTCGAGCGCGTTGCCGGGTAGACCGCAAGTCGAGGATCGAATGCTCTCGACACGCCGACAGCTGTGGTGAGCGGCGCCGACAGCACGGGACGAAGAAACCGGCCCACGGCTCACCCACCAAAGCCTCCCGTCGTGATCCTGTGCGGTGGGCGGGGGACGCGGCTGCAGGAGCACACGCGGGAGATTCCCAAGCCACTGGTTGAGATCGGCGGCGAGCCGATCGTTGGGCACGTGATCAGGGTGTATGCCGCTCAGGGGTTTGAGCGGTTCGTGCTGGCGACGGGGTATCGAGGCGGGATGATCGACGCATATGTGCGCGAGGCGCGGTGGCCTGCGGGAGTGGAGGTGGAGTGTGTGGACACCGGGGAGGAGACTCCGACCGGGGGCAGGATCAAGCGCCTGGAGGACCGATTGGAAGGGACGTTCTGCGCGACGTACGCCGACGGGGTCGCGGACATCGACTTGGATGAGCTGCTGGCGTTCCATCAGGGGCACGGGCGACTGGCGAGCATGACGGTGGTGAGACCGGAGCTGCAGTTCGGTGTGGCGGAGCTCGACGGGGACGGGAGGGTGAGCGGCTTTCGCGAGAAGCCGCGCTCGGAGCAGTGGGTCAACGGCGGGTTCTTCTGCCTGGAGCTTGGAATGCTGGAGTGCATGAGCGAAGAGAGCGTGCTCGAGCGCGAGCCCCTGCGTGAGCTGGCAGCGGCGGGTGAGCTGCGCGCCTACCGGCACGAGGGGTTCTGGGAGTGCATGGACACCTACAAGGACGCGGTCGCCCTGAATGATTTATGGGTCGCTGGGCAGGCCAAGTGGCGCATGTGGGAGTAGGTCCTGGAACCCCAATCTCTCGTAGAACCCAATCGCTTCTGTGTGGTTTCAACATATAGTGATGTGTGTCAGGACATCCCGGACACATCACAGAACCCAATCTCTTCTGCTGGGAGCCCCCAGATCCGCTCAAGGTGTCCGACCGGGAACGCAGAATCAAGCAGGATGATCGTTCTTGGCATAGACCCGGGCCTGGCCAACACGGGCTACGGCGTGGTATCGCGGCGCGAAGGGCGACTCGTGGCGCTCGACGGCGGCGTGATCGAGACGCGAGCGGGCGTGCCGCAGGAGCGCCGGCTGGCCGATATACACGCGGCAGTGGACGCGCTGATGGTCGAGCACGAGCCCGACGGAGTGGCGCTCGAGGAACTGTATTTCGGCCAAAACGTGCGCACGGCGTTCGCCGTCGGGCAGGCGCGGGGCGTGGTGATGCTGGCTGCGGGGCAGCGGGGGGTGCCGTGCGAGAGCTATACGCCGCAAGCAGTCAAGAGCGCGGTGTGTGGCAGTGGGCGCGCCGATAAGGAGCAGGTCGCGCGCATGGTGCAAGCGTTGCTGGGACTGGAGGATCCACCGCGACCTGACCATGCTGCCGACGCGTTGGGGGTAGCGATCTGCCACATCAACCGTGCGCCGTTGTCGGTAGCACTCGCGGGAGCGGGGGTCGGGATGGCAGCGGGCGCGGGAGCGGGGGCTGCGCGGTGATCGGGATGTTGCGTGGCGAGGTGGCGGTGCGACGAGCCGACCACGTCGTGATTCTGTGCGGCGGCGTCGGCTACAGGACTGCAGTGTCGGCGCAGACGCTGCACCACGTGCCTGCGGCTGGAGATGAGACGACGCTGCATACGCACCTGATCGTGCGCGACGATGCGCTGACGCTGTACGGGTTTCACTCAGAGCAGGAACGGGAGCTGTTCCTGATGCTGCTCTCGGTGCAGGCGGTCGGTCCAAAGGTGGCGCTGGCGGTGCTGTCGGGTGGGCCCTCGCGCGAGCTGATCGGCGCGATCGCCGCGGGCGACGCGGCACGGTTTCAAGCCGTGCCCGGGATCGGCAAGCGCACGGCCGAGCGGATCATCGTCGAGCTGCGCGAGAAGGTGGTGGGCGTGCACGGCGCCGCGAACGACGGGCAGATCCTCGTGGCCCGGCTCGGCGACGGTCCGCGCGGGCTCGCGCGCGATGGGCTGCTGGAGCTCGGGTACGCACCGGGCGAGGTCGAGGAGCTGCTGCGGGACGCGGATGGAGATCTGAGCGCCGAGGAGCTGATCGCGCATGCGCTGCGCGTGGCGCGTACGTCATGACCGAGACGACCGCCACGCCGCGCATCCAAACGCCGTATCTCGTGCCCGAGGATGAGCTCGACCGTTCGCTGCGCCCGAAACGACTGGAGGACTTCGTCGGCCAGGAGACGCTGCGCGAACAGCTGGCGGTGGCGATCGAGGCTGCCGCGGGAAGGGGCGACGCGCTCGACCACGTGCTGCTGGCGGGGCCGCCGGGACTGGGCAAGACCTCGCTCGCGCAGATCGTCGCGGCGGAGCTGCAAGCTCCGTTTGTGCAGACCGCCGGGCCGGCGTTGGAGCGTAAGGGAGACATCGCGGCGTTTCTGACGGCGCTGGAGCCGCGCAGCGTGTTCTTCGTCGATGAGATCCATCGGCTGCCGCGGACGCTGGAGGAGACGTTCTATCCAGCGATGGAGGATCACCGCCTGCCGATCACGGTCGGACAGGGAGCCGGAGCGCGCGTGGTGACGCTCGAGCTGCCTCCGTTCACGCTGATCGGGGCGACTACCCGCACGGGTCTTTTGACGACGCCACTGCGCGATCGCTTTGGGATTCAGGCGCGACTGGAGCCGTATGCGACGGACGAGCTGGCGGCGATCGTCAGGCGCTCGGCGGGGATCCTCGAGATTGAGTTGGAGGAGGACGGCGCGCTGGCGATCGCCGCACGCAGCCGGGGGACGCCGCGTGTGGCGAACAGACTGCTCAAGCGCGTGCGCGACTTCGCGGAGGTGCGGATGCAGGGCGTTGTGACGGCGGCGGCAGCCAGAGGCGCCCTGGAGTTGCTGGAGGTCGACGAGCTGGGGCTTGACCGCCTGGACCGGGAGATCCTGAAGGCGATCTGCCTGAAGTTCGACGGCGGCCCGGTCGGACTGTCGACGCTCGCGGTGGCGGTGGGCGAGGAGCAGGACACGATCGAGGACGTATACGAGCCATATCTGCTGATGCAGGGTCTGATCAAGCGCACGCCACGAGGGCGCGCGGCGACGCCTGCTGCATTCATCCACCTTGGTATGCCGGCGCCGGAGCCGGTCGGACAGGCGCTGTTCTGAGGCTCAGTGACGAGCCCCGCGAACCCTCTCAGGTTCCCACCCGCGCAGGCCCAGCCGGCCCGAGGACGAGGCTCGAGGGACGTGTGAGGCGTGCGGGCGCCTCGACACGTCCGCTCCCTTAGTCTGTGGCTATGACCCATCCATTCATCTGCCCGAACTGCGGTCACCGCACGAGCGAGCTGGACCGCAATATCGGCTTCACGCGTCAGCCGAAGGGTTGCGCGAAGTGCGGGTTCGCGTTCTTGTTCGAGCTGCTCGACGACTACTACCCTGCGCCAGACGCCGCCTTCTTCGTGTGCGACGGTGAGGGCCGGGTGATTGGCTGCGGCAAGAACTCGTTCGCGTTCACGGGCCTGGAGGAGGAGGAGGTGATCGGTCAGCGCGTCGAGCAGGTGTTGGGGCTCAGCTTTGCCAACGGCGACGATCCGGTCGCGACCGTGCTCGAGTGGGGGGTGCGCGCGCTGGACAAGCCTGTGGTCGTCAGCGGTGAACGCGATGTGGCGGCCAGCGCGAAGGCGGATATGTTCCCCGCTTACGACGACGACGGCGGGCTGTTGCTCGTGCTGACTCCGGAGAAGTAGTCTCTTCTAAGACAATGACCCACTGCCACAAGCCATGACCGATCGCCGTCGCAACGGTCTCATCCTGCTGCTGGTCGCAGGTCTGTTCGCGGTCTCGCTCGCAGTGATCGCGCTGAAGCCGACCAAGTTGGGCTTGGACCTGAAGGGCGGCGTGCAGCTCGTGTATCTGGGCAAGCCGACGGCGCAAGCGAAAGTCGACACCGAATCGCTGAATCGATCGATCGACATCATGCGCAAGCGCGTGGACCAGCTGGGCGTCGCGCAACCGGAAATCCAGAGCAGCGGAAAGAACGAAATCGACGTGGCGTTGCCGGACGTGAGCAACGCGCAGCGCGCCGAAGCCGAGGTGGGCAAGACCGCACAGCTGTATTTCTATGACTGGGAGCCGAACGTGATCGGTCCGAACGGCAAGCCGGCGGGCGCGACGGAAGCGACCGCAACGGGCGGGGCGAACGCGGGCTCGAGCGTGTCAGGCTTGCCTCAGTACGACGCTGTGCTGCGGGCGGCCAAACGTCCGACGGTCATGAACAAGAATGCCACGACGTTGACGCCGGGATGCACGCCCGAGCAGGTCGACGGGTGCGTGTACGGCAGCTGGTATCTGCTCGACACCAAGCACGAAAAGATGCTTTGCAGCGGCGGCAAGCCGATCTGCCCGCCCCAGGAAACCGAACAGAACCTGTATGCCGACGGCTACAAACCGCCGGCGGGTTCCAAGCCAAAGGCGGTGCGCGTCAATCCGGGCACGATCGTCGTGCAGGCCCGCCCGGTCGAAACGGCGGCCGGCAAGGTCACGCAGCAAAGCCCGAACAGCTTCTACGTGCTCAACGACGAACCGGTGCTCACGGGGGCTGACATCAAGAACCCGCAGCAAGGCTTCGACGAAGGCGGCGGGGGCACGGGGGCGCCGAACGTCAGCTTTGGCTTCACCTCCCGTGGGCAAAGCGTGTTTCAGCGTGTGACCAAAGAAATCGCTCATCGCGGCCAAGAAGCGCAGCTGCCGGGCGTTAGCAAGGAAGCGGCGCAGCAGCACTTCGCGGTCGTGCTGGACGGCCAGCTGATCACGGCGCCATCGATCGATTACACGCAGTACCCGGAAGGGATCGACGCGTCCACCGGCTCGCAGATCTCCGGTGGGTTCACGATCACCTCCGCGCAGAACCTCGCCGCCGAGTTGCAGTCGGGCGCGCTGCCGATCAGGCTGGAATTGATCTCCAACTCGCAGGTGTCGGCGACGCTTGGCAAAACCGCGCTCGCCCAAGGTCTGGTCGCCGGGCTCGTGGGCTTCGCAGTGGTTTGCCTGTTCCTGTTGCTGTTCTATCGCGTGCTGGGCGCGATCGCGGTCGGTGGGTTGATCGTCTACGGCGCGTACTTCTTCGCGCTGATCAAGCTGATCCCGATCACGTTGACACTGCCCGGGATCGCCGGTCTGATCTTGACGATCGGGATCGCCGCCGACGCGAACATCGTGATCTTCGAGCGGGTGAAGGAGGAGATCAGAGGCGGCAGATCGATCGTGTCGGGGATCGCGACCGGATACACGCGCGGCTTCGCGGCGATCGTCGACGCGAACGTGGTGACGTTCATGACGGCGTTCATCCTGTTTGCGCTGGCGACCGCAGAAGTCAAGGGGTTCGCGTTCATGCTGGGGATCGGCACGCTGCTGACGCTCTTCACGGCGGTCCTCGCCACACGCGCGGCGCTGGGCACGATGGGCCGCTCACCGCTGATGAGCCGACCCTCGGCGCTCGGCGCCGCTCGGCGCGGTCGCGGCTGGACGTTCGACTTCATGGGCGCGTCGAAGTGGTTTTTCTCCCTATCGGGCACGATCCTGCTGATCGGCGCGCTGGCGATCGGCGGCAAAGGGCTGAACTTCGGCATCGACTTCAAGTCGGGCACACGCATCCAGACGGCGTTCATCAAGGCGGCGAGCTCCGCCGAAGTGAGCGCCGTGATGAGCGCCGAGGGCTATCCGAACGCGCAGGTTCAGAAGTACTCGAGCAAGGGAGTAGGCGGCAGCGGATATCAGATCTCGACCGAGAAACTGAAGCCCACGGCGGTCCACGAAGTCAAGAATGCGCTCAACACGAAGTTCGGCAATGGACCGAGTTCGCCGGGGACGAAGAACTTCTCGAGCACCTCGATCGGGCCGACGTTCGGTAAGACGATCGCGAACAGCGCCCTGATTGCGATCATCGCCTCGTTGCTGGTGATCTCGGCTTATATCGCGCTGCGGTTCGAGTGGAAGTACGCGATTCCGGTGCTGATCGCGTTGATGCACGACCTGCTGATCACCTCGGGGATCTATGCGCTGACCGGCCGCGAAGTGACCTCGGCGACGGTCGCGGCGTTGCTGACGATCCTCGGGTACTCGCTCTACGACACGATCATCGTGTTCGATCGTGTGCGTGAGAACGTGCCACGAATGCCGCGAGCGGCGTTCTCGCAGATCGTCAACCGCTCGATGTCAGAGGTGCTGACAAGATCGCTGGCGACAAGCTTCTGCACATTGCTGCCCGTGCTGGCGCTGCTGCTGTTCGGCGGAAGCACGCTGAAGGACTTCGCGTTCGCGCTGATGGTAGGGATCGCCTCGGGCGCGTACTCGTCGATCTTCATCGCATCTCCGGTCCTGACCCACTGGAAGGAGCGCGAGGGCTCTTATCGCAACCGCCGAGCGCGAATCGTGCGCGAACTCGGATCCGTACCGGCATATGCGACCGCGGTCGGGGGTGCGCCGGTGGACGTGGATCCGGTCCAGAAGCGCAAACGCAACCGTCGCGGCAGCCTGA
The DNA here is from genome assembly GCA_963705245.1 of uncultured Solirubrobacterales bacterium. Classification (GTDB taxonomy): domain Bacteria; phylum Actinomycetota; class Thermoleophilia; order Solirubrobacterales; family Solirubrobacteraceae; genus Palsa-744. The sequence goes on from OY970062.1 coordinate 2,297,000, forward strand.
TCGCGCCAGACGAGTCGGGAGAGCAAATCTCACGGGGCGAGTTCCAGGAACTGGTCAAAGATCTCGACATCGACGGAGCGCAGCAGCCGGACAAACAGCCCAAGCGCAGCCGCGCGGGTGTCGCGCAACGGGCGGGCGCGACGGAGACGCCGGATGGCGACGGTGCGGCAGTTGCGGGTGCGAGCGAACGTGCGCCCGAGCGTGACCCGGCGGCGGATCTGACCCCCGAGGACCTGGTGCTCAAGGAACAGCCCAAGCGGCGCGAAAAGAGCAAACGTCCACGTAACAAGCGCCACGGGAGGTCACGCTGATGGGCATGCTCGCCTGGGTCATGATGGGACTCGCTATCTGGCACTTCACGATCTTCCTGCCGGACAGGTTCTGGGGTGGCATCGTGGGTGCGTTCGTAGGAGCCCTGGTGGGGGCGGTCGTGGTCGGGCTGATCATCTATGGCGCGAAGGTGGGCGCGCTGAAGGTGCCGGGCCAGAGCGAGACGGACATCGTGGTGGTTCTGTACGCCGTTCCCGGAGCGCTGCTCGGCATCGCGGCCGCCTACTTCGAGGGGATCCGTCGCGAGAGTCGTTCCGTCTAGTCGCGCCCGTAGTTCCGTCTAGTCGCGCCCGTAGGTTGCAGGGGTGGGGGAGCCCCGATTCGAGATTCCGAAGTGCGAGCCGAGCGCGGTCGAGCGGTTGCGGCGGGAGCTGGGCGTCAGCGCCCCGGTGGCCCAGGTGCTGGTCCGTCGTGGCATGTCCGAGCCGGCGCGAGCGCGAGCGTTCATCGCAGCCGATGACGAGCATCCGTATACCGCGTTCGAGGGCATCGACGTGGCGATCGCAACGATCCAAAAGCACGTCCGAGCCGGGACGCTGATCACCGTGCACGGGGACTATGACGTCGATGGTGTGTGCTCGACGGCCGTGCTCGTGCGCGCTCTGCGACGGCTCGGGGCGGACGTCGACTGGTACCTGCCCGACCGCGCGAGCGACGGGTATGGCTTGAACATCGACACGATCGCCCGACTGGCGGCGCGCGGGACCAAGCTGCTAGTGACCGCGGACTGCGCGATCACAGCTGTCGAGGAGGTTGCTGCGGCGCGGGAGCTGGGCATGGAGGTGGTGATCAGCGACCACCACAGCGTGCGGGCCGACGGAGCGCTCCCGGATGCGCCGATCGTGCATCCAGTGGTGTGTGGATATCCCTACGAGGGACTGTGCGCGACGGCGGTCGCTTACAAGCTGGCCGAGGGACTGCGGGGGTGTGCGCCGACGGACGATCTCGACCTCGTGGCGCTCGCGACGATCGCGGATGTGGTTCCGTTGCTCGGCGAGAACCGCGCGCTCGTGCGACGCGGGCTACGCGCGCTGGCGGGCACTGCCAAGCTCGGGTTGAGGGCGCTGATGAGCGTCGCGCGAGTAGATCCCTCCAGGGTGAACGAGCGCTCGGTGGCGTTCGGGTTGGCGCCGCGGCTGAACGCGGCCGGGCGGCTGTACCGGGCGGACGCGGGGCTCGAGCTGATCCTGACCGAGGACTCCGTGCGCGCGGCGCAGATCGCTCAGGAGCTCGACAGGGTCAACCACGAGCGCCGTGGCGCCGAGCGGAAGATCAGGTTCGAGGCCGAAGCCCAGGTCGCGGCGCTTGGCGACGGCGATGATGGCGACGGGGATGAGCGTCACGCGCTCGTGCTGGCAGGCGAGGGGTGGCACGTCGGCGTGATCGGGATTGTCGCGTCGCGCTTGGCGGAGAGTCACCACTGCCCAGTCGTGCTGATCGCACTGGACGGGAGTCGTGGCCGGGGCTCGGGACGCAGCGGCTGTGAGGCGTTTGACCTGCTGGCGGGCCTGACCGCGTGTGGGGAGCACCTGACTCGCTACGGAGGCCATCGTGCCGCGGCAGGCCTGGAGATCGAGCGCGAGCGTGTGGCTGACTTCGCGGCCGCGCTGGACGCGCACGCCGGCCGCGTGCTCACGGCTGCGGACACGGCGCCAGTGGAGCGGGTGGACGCAATCGTGCAGGGGAGAGATCTGGGGATGGCGCTGGCTGAGGAGCTGACGGGATTGGCCCCGTTCGGTCAGGCTAATCCGCCGGTATCCCTGATGGTGCAGGAGGCGACGTTCGCGGACGTGCGACCAATGGGCGAAGGCAAGCACGTGCGCTTCACCGTGCGCTCACGCGAAGGTCGGGCGCGGGCGGTCGCGTTCAACAACGGAGGGCGGCTGCCGGTCGCCGAAGGCGAGCCGGCGGAGGCGACGTTCGCGTTGGAGGTGAACGAGTGGAACGGCGTCAGTGAGCCGCGGCTGGTGCTTCGGCACGCGCGTGCTGCGAGCTCCCCAAGGATCGAGGATCTTCGCCAAGCGGCTCGTCCTCAAGCGCCTTCCACTCCCGCGCAGCGTGAGATATCTGAGACGGCAATCGATCTGCCGGAGCTGGTCCTGTTCAGCTGAGGTCCTCCTGAAGCCTTCAGTTCGGGCGGGCGGTCGCCTAACCTGTATGCATGGCGACATCTGAGGATCCCAACGGTACGCCTGAGGTCGGTGTGCGCGAGCACGCCTCGATGGCGGGGACGCTCGAGCAAACGCCGGACTCCGATGCGCTCGTGCGTGCACAGGATCGAAGGGTTCCAGCCGGGCGCGATGCTCGCCTGGACCTGAACGAGCTGGAGCGGCGGCTGCTGGGCGACCTGTTCGCGATCGTCTCCGAGCACGCGGCGGACTCGTCTGTGGAGATCGACTTCGAGCGCGTGCAGGATGCATTCGTGTTCGCTTGCGAGCATCACGCGGCGCAGCGTCGCAAGTCAGGCGAGGACTTCATCGTGCACCCGGTCGGCGTCGCGCGTATCTGCGCGGGCATGCGGCTGGACACCGAGACTTTGTGCGCGGCGCTGCTGCACGACACCGTGGAGGACACCTCGGCCTCGATCGAGGAGGTTTCCGAGCGCTTCGGCGAGGAGATCGCCGCGATCGTCGACGGTGTGACGAAGCTGACGGGAATCACCTTCCAGTCGCGTGACGAGGCGCAGGCGGAGAACTACCGCAAGATGATGGTCGCGATGGCCACGGATGTGCGGGTCATCCTGATCAAGCTCGCCGACCGGCTGCACAACATGCGGACGATCGATGCGATGCCCAAGCAGAAGCAGATGGAGAAGGCGCGCGAGACGTTGGAGATATACGCCCCGCTCGCCCATCGTCTCGGTATCCACGCGATCAAGTGGGAGCTCGAGGATCTTGCGTTCGCGACGCTGCACCCGCGCAAGTACCAGGAGATCAAGGGTTTGGTGGCACAACAGCGCGACGAGCGCGAGCGCTATGTCGGCGAAGCGGGCGAGTACTTGGCACGCGAGCTGACGCAGCTGGGAATCGAGGCGCAGATCGCCGGGCGGGCCAAGCACTTCTACTCGATCTACTCGAAGATGACCAAGAAGGGCCGCGAGTTCAACGAGATCTACGACCTGACGGCAATGCGCGTGATCGTGGATTCGGTCAAGGACTGCTACGGGACGGTCGGTGCGATCCATTCCTTGTGGAAGCCCTTGCCCGGCCGGTTCAAGGATTTCATCGCGATGCCCAAGTTCAACATGTACCAGTCGCTGCACACGACGGTGATCGGCCCGGAGGGCAGGCCCCTGGAGATCCAGATCCGCACCCAGGAGATGCACGAGATGGCGGAGTTCGGGGTTGCTGCCCACTGGATGTACAAGCACCTGCCCGGCCAAGAGCGACCGGGTCACGACGGTGGGCGCGCAGGCTCGCCCGAGGACGCGAAGCTGCAGTGGCTGCGCTCGATGCTCGACTGGCAGAAGGAGCTGTCGGATCCGAAGGAGTTCATGGACACGCTGCGCACCGACCTGTTCGAGGACGAGGTGTACGTGTTCACGCCAAAGGGTGAAGTCAAGTCGCTGGCTGCGGGCGCCACGCCGCTGGACTTCGCCTACGAGGTGCACACCGAGATCGGCCACCGCTGCGTGGGGGCGCGCGTGAACGGCAAGATCGTGCCTCTGCATTGCGAGCTGCGGTCTGGAGACATCGTCGAGATCCTCACCGCCAAGCGCGAGCGCGGACCCTCGCGCGACTGGCTGGCGATGGTGAAGACGACCCGGGCGCGCAACAAGATCAAGGCTTGGTTCAAGGCTGAGTCTCGTCAGGACACCGAGCACACCGGGCGCGATCTGTTGCAGGAGCATCTGCGCAAGCAGGGGTTGCCAGCCCAGAAGATCACGGGGTCGGCGCTGCTCGCGGACGTGATCCGTGAGGTTGGGTATCGCAAGGCGGACGACTTCTACATCGCGCTGGGCGCGGCGAAGGTCTCGCCGAAGGTCGTCGTCAACAAGGTGATGCAACGTCTGAAGCAGGGCGAGGCCGCCGACGGTGACGCCACCGGAGCGGAGTTGCTGCGGGTCGGGCGCCCGCGCCGGCGTCCGACGAAGTCATCGGGCCAGTACGGCATCAGCGTGGAGGGCGTAGATGACGTGATGCTGCGCCTGGCGAAGTGCTGTCGCCCGGTGCCGGGCGATGAGATCGTCGGCTACATCTCGCTGGGCCGAGGGATTACGATCCACCGCCAAGACTGCCCCAACGCGGTGATCCTCGCGCGCGACCCGGAACGCTTCACGAGTGTCTCCTGGGAGGGCGAGCGCAGCACCGCGTTCGTCGTCGAGATCCAGGTCGATGCGTGGGATCGCCATCGCCTGCTGGAGGATCTGTCGCGTGTGTTCTCGGAGTCGGGTGCGAACATCTTGGAGGCGCGCTGTCTGTCGAGCCCGCCGATGGTCAAGAACCGGTTCGTGGTCGAGGTCGCGGATACACACACGCTGAAGGGCGCGATCACACGGTTGCGAAACATCGACGCGGTATTCGACGCTTACAGGGTCACGCCTGGCGGAGCTGCGGCTTAAGCAGGCTCCGGACGCTCGTCGTGGGTGTGAACCGGGCGGCGCATGCGCCGCCCGGCGGGGGCGCACATGTGCGCCCCCGAAGCAGGGCCGCATGCGGCCCTGCTGGTCATGCCGCATGCGGCATGACCCCCCTCAAACAGCATGACTCTCATCAGGCGGCATGAGCCTCATCAAGTGGCATGACCCCTCATCAAGCGACATGCCCACCGAGGGTGAGCCTCGGGCGAGTCAGGCGAGCACGTTGAGGGCGCCAGGCAGGATCGAGTAGCGCGCCTCGGCGACCTCGCCGAGGTAGTCGCCGTCGACCTGCAGCGGAATCGGGCGCTCGTCGGTGGAGCGCACGGTCAGCTCGGTCAGCTCCGCCAGGCCCGTGACCTGGCGGTGGCGGCTGACGCGCGCGCCGCGCGCGAACGCGCGCAGGCCGATCGAGGGCATCGACAGGGGCGTCGCGCGGTGGAGCACGCAACCGCAGAGCGCGCCGGAGTCGAGCGTGGTGCCGTCGGCGATCTCGATCGGACGGTTCTGGAAGTAGGTGAAGGGCGAGCCGTTCTGGACGATCGCGGTGACGCCCGCAAGCGTGTCGCCGTCCGCGAGCACCACCTCCATGCGCGGGGGCTTGAGAAGGTAGCGCCGGGCGAAGGTGCGTAAGGCCACCCACGTGAAGTAGTAGGCGCCCAGACGTGCCTTCAGGCGAGGGTTCGCATCGACCCGCTCGACCACGCTTGCGTCGACGCCGAGCCCGGAGGCGAACGTGAAGCAGCGGCGGTCGGCGAGGATCCCCTCCGCGGTTCTTGCGCTGACGACGCCGAGGTCCACGCGGCGGGGTCGCCAGTCATCGGCGAGGGCGAGCAGATGCTCGGTGGCGTCTACGAGCTCGCCGGGGATGCCGAGCATCTTGCCGAACACGTTTGCCGAGCCCCCTGGCAGGCACGTCAGCGGCGTGGGGGAGCCGAACAGGCCGTTGGCGGCCTCGTTGACCGTGCCGTCGCCGCCGAAGGCGACGACCACGTCGTAGCCCTCGTGCGCGGCCTCGCGACACAGCTCCGTCGCGTGGCCCCGGGCCTCGGTGTCGACCGCGTCGACCTCGAAGCGACCTTGCAGCGCGTACACGACGAGATGGCGCAGGCGGTCGGAGACGGTGGTCGCATACGGGTTGACGATGATCAGCATGCGCCGCTTGACCGCGGGAGTCTCTGGCTCGAAGTCGGCGGGGACATCGGCTGTTCGCTGGGCCTGCTCGCCGATTGCGGGGGAGGCAGGGGATGCGGGAGACGCGGGGACGTTCATCGCACGCCTCTACACCGGGCACCCCCAGGTGTTACCGCGACCCGAACATCTCAAACCGCGCCCCGCCCGCGCGACGAGCCTTCGGGTCGCTTGCATCTGTCCGGACGCTTGCTAAACTTCCGCACTGCATAGCTGGACACATCCAGAGGGGTGGAGGGACTGGCCCTATGAAACCCCGGCAACCACCGTAAACGTCACAGCGGGAAGGTGCCAATTCCAGAGAGATGTGTGGCGGGCTTCGTGCTCTTCGCCACACCTAGTGACACGGCGAAGACTAGAGCGAAGGAGCCCTAATGGCTGTCAGTCATCTGGAGTGCAAGGAGTGCAAGGCCCAGTATCCGCTGGAGGCGCTGTACGTGTGTGAGCGCTGCTTCGGGCCTTTGGAGGTCGCCTATGACCACAGCCGGCTGGCCGGCGGCGACGTGGACGAGCTGCGCAGGCGAATACAGGCTGGCCCCCAGAACATCTGGCGCTACGCCGACTTCCTGCCGAGCACAGCCTATGGCCGCGGCGCCCCTGGTGGTCTCCTGGAGCGCTCCGGCGGCGGAGGCTCTCTGCGCACCGGTTTGCCGGCCGGGTGCACGCCGCTGATCCGCGTCGACAGACTTGCGGCAGCGCTCGGGCTGAACGAAGTATGGGTCAAGAACGATGCGGCCAACCCAACCCATTCGTTCAAGGATCGTGTCGTGTCCGTAGCCACAGCGCGTGCCCGGGAGCTCGGCTTTGAGACGATCGCGTGTGCGTCGACTGGCAACCTCGCCAACTCGGTAGCGGCACATGGGGCGGCCCTGGGGCTGGAGTCCTACGTGTTCATTCCGGTCGACCTGGAGGAGCAGAAGGTGCTCGCGACGGGCGTGTACGGGACGAAACTGGTCGCGGTGGAGGGCAACTACGATGACGTCAACCGTCTCTGCACGGAGCTGTGCGCCGAGCGCGACTGGGCGTTCGTGAACGTCAACCTGCGCCCCTACTACGCTGAGGGCTCGAAGACCCTGGCGTTCGAGATCGCCGAGCAGCTCGGCTTTGAGTTGCCCGACCGCATCGTCGCGCCGGTCGCCTCAGGGTCGCTGTTCACGAAGATCGGCAAGGGCTTTGAGGAGTGGCGCAGCAGCGAGGTCGGCCTGCTGGATGGAGAGCTGCCGAAGATGAATGGCGCGCAGGCCGAGGGCTGCGCGCCCGTGGCGAGCGCGTTCGCCGCCGGCCAGGACGTGTGCAGGCCGGTCAAGCCGGACACGATCGCGAAGTCGCTGGCGATCGGCAACCCGGCCGACGGCCCCTACGCATTGGATCTGGCACGGCGCACGGGCGGCAGTGTGGACTCCGTCTCAGACGACGAGATCCGCGCCGGTATCAAGCTGCTGGCCGAGACGACAGGGGTCTTCACCGAGACCGCCGGCGGCGTGACGACGGCCACGCTGGCAAAGCTCGCCGAGCGCGGAGAGATCGATCCTGACGAGCGCGTCGTGCTGGTGATCACCGGCGAGGGCCTGAAGACGCTTGACGCTGTGCGCGGGACGTTCGAGACGCACACGATCGCGCCGACGGTCGAGGCATTCGAGACAGGTGTGCCCGAGGCGGTCGCTGTCTGATGGCGGTCAAGGTGAAGATTCCCACGCAGCTGCGGGCTGCTGCCGGTGGCGAGGCCGAGACGCAGATCGACGGCAAGACGGTGCAGGAGGTGCTCGACGGCCTGTTCGCGCGCCACGACGAGCTGCGCTCGCGTCTGTACGACGATGACGGTGGCCTGCGCCGCTTCGTCAACGTGTACGTCGCCGGTGAAGACATCCGTTTCCTTGATGGCCTGAAGACGCCTGTCGCGGATGGGTCGGAGCTCACGATCCTTCCTGCGGTGGCGGGTGGCTGCTAGCCAGCCCTGGTTATCAGCGGTGAGCTGAAACGGCGTGAGCCGTTCCGGCGGAATGCGTGGCGTGAGTCATCGCCGGAGTCGACCCGCTGAAGCCGACCGTCGCAAAGATCGCCGCACCCGACATTACGGCGATCGTCAGCGCGCGCATGCGCCGCGGCGTGAGCCAGCCGAAGTGATGGGTCTGCATCCAGGTTCGAAAGCCCGTTGCGGCCGAGGCCGCAGTCATTGCGCAACCGACGCACATGAGCAGAGGATACGACGCCTCACCGCTCGGGGGCGCCGGTACGGGCCTCCATGCGCTTGCGCAACTCGGCGCCGCGTCCGGCCGCGACGGCCCGCGCCGCACGGGCGTCGGTCAGCTCGAGGCCTTGGGCTCGCGCGAAGTCGAGCAGCTCCTGGCGCTCCTCGCCCTCACGCGCGGTGCGCAGGAACAGCCAGCAGAACAGACAGAGGGTGAGGATCGACTCCTCGACCATCATGATCGCGCCCGCGATGTTCTGATCGGCGATCGGAGAGATGTGGTAGACGGCGTCGCCGTGGATGTAGAACGGGTAGAAGACGGTCCCCGACCACAGGAAGATATTGCCGAGGATCGTGCCCGTGAGGCGCACGGCGATGATGTAGATAAGCTTGCCGAGGTTGCCGAACCAGCTCGGCATCGGCAGCGGGCCGAACAGACACATCCACATGTTGATGCCAAAACCGAGGAACATCGCGTGCTCGAGCGCATGCACGCCGCTGTGACGCAGCGCCGCCTGGTAGAAGACAGGAAGGTGCCAGATATACAGGTCGATCGCCCATAGTGGAAAGGCGATCAACGGATGGGCGAGGATGCGCAGACGATCGAAGAAGCGGATGCGCAGGATCGGCGCTATCAGCGGGCCGGTGAGCCCGAGGACGATCAACAGCGCCGCGATATCGCCGAGCAGCAGGTGCTCGATCATGTGCGCGAACAGCAATTCCTGGCTGGCGCGGCCAAGCGATGTGAGCGCCAGGGCGATCACCACAAAGCCCGAGTAAAAACACGCTTGGCGCCATCCGGGCACGGGGTTGCGACCTTCGACGGCTAGGGTGCGCACGCGCCGCGCGTAGAGCAGTCCGAGGATCGCCAGCGGGCCCAGCTGAAAGACGGACTCGACGTCGGTCGAGACGGCGATGGGAAGCGCGTTCATGCTAAGCGAGATCATCTCGCTGGAGGGTAAGGGTTCCGGGCGACTCGCCATGTCGAAACCCAACGTCAGTCGCCGAGATCACAGCTCTGATCGACCCTGCGCTCGGATTCCGACCCTGCGCTCGGATTCAGATCGACCCGTAGACTGCTCCGGGCATGAGAGCCAGGCGTCGTTTCAAGCTGCCGTTCCTGCTCGGCGGCTTGCTCGTCGCGGCGCTGGCGATTCCGGCGAGCGCTCAAGCGCACGGGATCGTGGGGCGAGCGGACCTGCCGATTCCCGTGTGGCTGTTCAGCTGGACGGCGGCGATCGTGCTGGTGGTTTCGTTCGTGGCGCTCTCGACTCTGTGGACGAGCCCGCAACTGCAGGAGCAGCATCGGCGGCCGGTGGTACGGCTGCCCCGCGTGCTGGAATGGCTCGCAGGCGTGATCGGAGTGGGGTTGTTCGTGCTTGTCGTCTGCAGCGGGCTGGCCGGTGCGCAGGTCGCGCTGGCGAACTTCGCGGTGACGTTCATCTACGTCATATTCTGGGTCGGCACGCCGCTTGCGAGCGTGCTGTTCGGCGACGTCTTCCGTGCGTTCAGTCCGTGGCGGACCTGTGCGCGGGCATTGAACGCGTTCGTGCGCGTAATCCGCGGGGGCACGCAGAACGCGCCGCCGCTGCGATATCCCAAATGGCTTGGAATGTGGCCGGCGGTCGCGGTGATCGTGGGGTTCGCATGGCTGGAGCTGGTGTACGAACCCGCCGACCGTGACCGACCGTCGACGCTGGCGTGGTTGTCACTCGGGTACTTCCTGGTGATGCTCGTCGGGATGATGTCGTTCGGGATCGAGGAGTGGGGTGGGCAAGCCGACGGGTTCGGCGCCTACTTCAACCTGCTGTCGCGGCTGTCGGCGGTGTGCAGAGATAAGCGGGGCGTCGTCTGCCTGCGCCGGCCGCTGAGTGCAATCACCAACCTGCAGATTCGCCCGGGCACGATCGCGTTGATCTGCACGATCATCGGCACAACGACGTTCGACGGATTCAGCAATGGTGGCGTATGGCGCAACCTCGAGCCGAGTGTGCAGAGCGTATTCGCCGATCTCGGCTTCAACCAGACTCGAGCCTACGAGCTCGCCTATTCGGTAGGGCTGCTGTTCTGTCTCGGGCTGATCGCGGCGGTGTACCGGATTGGAATCGTGGGCGTGCGCAGCGTCAGCACGCGTTATGACACCAGCGAGCTGACGCACGCGTTCGCGCACACACTCGTGCCGATCGGGTTCGCGTACGTGCTTGCGCACTACTTCTCGCTGCTGATCTGGCAGGGCCAGGCGATCGGCTATCTCGCCTCGGACCCGCTTGGCAACGGAGCGAATCTGTTCGGGACGAGCAGCTATCAGATCGATTACAACATCATCTCGTTTGCGGCGATCTGGTACGTGCAGGTCGCGGCGCTCCTGGCCGGGCACGTCGCCGGGTTGGCGCTGGCGCACGACAAGGCGCTGGTCATGTACGACAACGTCGAAGAGGCTGTCCGCTCGCAGTACTGGATGCTCGCGGTGATGGTCGCGTTCACGAGCTTTGGGCTGTGGCTGCTCTCGGCGGTGGGAACCTGAGGCTCTCGAGGGGCTGCCAAACCGGGTGCTCGTTCGGTGGCTGATCGCCTGTCGCGTCTCGGCGATTCGACCTCGGCTACGGTGATGTTCATGCCTCGCCGTCTGCTGCCGATCTTGCTGGGTATCGCGGTGCTCGTCCTGGCGCCCCCAGCTCGTGCCGTGACCAGCACCGAGAGCGGGAGCCCGATCAACGACCAGGGCAGCAATTTCAACTACCGCTCGAACATCACGAGTGTCACGCCGAACGTGCCCGGGCTCAGCGTGGAAGTCCTCGAGTTCGCCGACCGCCTGCTGCTGATCAACCATACGGGCACGACGGTCACGATCTACGGCTACAACAACGAGCCCTACGCGCGGGTGCTGGCCGATGGCACGGCCGAGCAGAACGTGCGCTCGCCCGCCACCTATCTCAACCGCAGCTTTTATGGCGACATCAACGTACCCCCGATCGCCGATCCCCTGGCCGCGCCGAAGTGGGAAGTGGTCGACCGCACGGGTCAATTCGAATGGCACGACCATCGCATCCACTACACCTCGCCAATCGTGCCTCCGCAAGTCAAGGACAAGAGCAAGCGCACGCTGATCTTCGACTGGCAGGTGCCGATCGCAGTCGGCACGCGCAAGGGCGCGATCGACGGGCAGCTGTTCTGGACGCCCGAGAGCTCGAAAGCCACGACGGCGGTGATCGTGCTCGGCGTGGCGATTGCCCTGCTCGGGCTGCTGTTCGTGTTGTTCGTACGCCGGCGCCGTTCACGTCGCCTCGCAGGATCTGGTGGCGCTGTCGACGGCGAAGATGGGGCTGGTGGACGGGATGGCAGAGGCAGTGATGGCGTGGGTGAGGCGCCGAGGAAGGAAGCGTGGTGAGGGCGTGATAGCTTTTCTGGAGATGGCTCCGCTCGCCTGCCTGATGCACTGGTATGTCTCGATGCTGTATGTCGTGCCGGTCGTGGCTGTCGGTGGTTGGGGCTGGTGGAGCTCAAAGCGGATGTCTCGCCGCTCCAGCGGTGGCAAGCCCACCAGCCCGGCCTGATCTCACCAGCACGGCCTGATCAACCGGCGGTGAGGAATCAGCGGCGGCGGCTCTTCGAGGATGGTCTCGGGGGATAGCGCTTGCGCTCCTCCGGCGTCATTTTCCTGATCGTCAGCGAGCCAGCTTTGACTTGCTGCTGGATGTCCTCCAGTTTTGCGCGACGCCGCTCAGCCGCACGATCTGCCTGAGTGATCATAGATCCAGGGTAGCGTGTCGTTCGGCGCATCTGCGCCGCGCGATGCCTCGATTTCGCGCCAGTTGAGGCGCTTCCCGGCGACGTGCCTGGATTCGGCTCGTGCGTGCTCTGCCGGTGGGCGGGACGGCGCCGCCAAGCACGTGACGCCGACTGCTTCGAGCAGTGACCGTCTAGGAACCGGCTGTCGCCTGCTTTTCGGCCTCGTCAAGCTCGCGCTTGAACTCTTTGCTGTCAGCGTCGATCTCCTTCTCGAGTGACTTTTCGGCGCGTGCGAGCACCTTGTCGAGCTGCTCTTGCATCCGTGACTCGCCGACTACGATCAGCGCTGCCTCGCCGCCCTCCAGCAGCTCGCCCAGATCCTTTGCGTCACCGCGCGAGATGCCCTTCCGCAGATGCCCGCCGACGCCCCCGGCCAGTCCGCCGATTGCCGCCGCTCCGATGATCGACGGCGGGAACAGGATCCCGACCACGGCTCCAACCGCAATACCTCCCCAGGCGCCGTGCTGCGTCGGCTTCTCGTGCTTCATGACGTGAACCTTCCCGTCGGCATCCTTGGTGATCACCGCGACGTCATAGGTGCCGACCAGCCGCGCGGCATGGAGGTCGAGCAGGCCCTCGTAGTCGGCGAACGCATCCGTGTTGTCGCTGTAGGTTGCGGCGTAGATGAAAACGGGTCTATCGCTCATCTCATCTCCTGTCATGGGGTTTGTCAGGCTCTCAACCGTCTTGGTCTGATGCGTCTCATCGTCCCACAACCTCGCCGAAAGCGCACCTGAACCGACATCGAGCTCTAGCGTGCGTGACTCATCGACAGATGGTGATATCGGCTGCCTCGCATCAGCGAGGCAGCCGCGGTGATCCGACGCGAGTGCCTCGCTGGATTCGGATCCTGGATCCCGGTTAATACTTCACGTGCGCTTCGGCTTCGCTATAGGTGCCTTCTTCGGCCTTGAGCTTGAGCACGGCTTCGCTTGTGCCGGATGCCGGGCTCGTGTATTCAAAGGTCGTCGCGGATTCAGCGAGGCCTGATGCGGGGATGCTCAGGCCGGAGGCATTGGTGAGCGTGCCTTCGCCGCTTGTCTTTTCGACCTTCGTCTTGGTGGTGGCGCCAATGTTGCTCACGATATTGCCGTATGTGTCGGTGATACTGGCGTGGGCTTTGAATTTTTTGCCGTTGCCGATGCTGGCCGTCGTGCAGGCAAAGGGGCAGGTCCCTGTTTCGAGTTTGCCGGCGGTCACTTCGGCGTGCGCCCAGGCAAGGCGTTCGGCGGTCCCCGCCTTGACGAGGAAGGAGCCTGATGTGCCTGCTGCGGTGCTGCCTTCTTTCGCTTTGAGCGTCGTGCTCTGGGCGTCGTAGAGTTTGATCGCCGACGCCGTGCCGACGCCCGCGGTGAAGGTGACCGTCGCAGCAGAGGTTGGATATTCGGGCGCCTGTCCGCTGGGCGAGCTGGCTGGTTCGCTGAAGCTGAGCGTCTTTGCGCCCGCGTAGCTGGTGGCGGTGTTGCCCCATTCGTCGGTGGCGGTGAGCGTCACGTTGAAAGCGGCGCCCGCTTCTTGTTCTGAGGGCGTTGGCAAATTGAACTTCTTGGTTGCAGCTGCTTTGACCGCGAAGGCGCCAGTCGTACCTTCGATCGTGCCTTCTTTCGCTTTGAGCGTCGTGCTTTGAGCGTCGTAGAGTTTGATCGAGGCCGTGCCCGCGCCTGCAGTGAAAGTGACCGTCGCCGGGTAGCTGGGCGCCTGTCCGCTGGGCGAATTGGCCGGTTCGCTGAAGCTGAGCGTCTTTGTGCCCACATAGCTTTTGGCGGCGTTATGCCAGGTATCCCAGGCGGTGATGGTCTCGCTGAAGGCGACGCCCGCTTCCCGTTCGGTCGGTGTCGGCACGCTGAGGCTGGCGGCGCTTGCCGCCTTGACGGTGAACGAGCCCGAGGCGCCTTCGATCGTGCCTTCTTTCGCTTTGAGCGTCGTGCTCTGAGCGTCGTAGAGCTTGATCGCCGACGCCGTGCCGACGCCCGCGGTGAAGGTGACCGTCGCCGCGGAGGTCGGGTATTCGGGCGCTGTGCCGCTTGGCGCATTTGCCGGGCCGCTCCAGGTGAGCGTCTTTGCGCCCCCATAGCCAGTCGCGGTGTTGCCCCATTCGTCGATCGCCGTGAGCGTCACGTTGAAGGCGGTGCCAGCTTCCTGTTCTAACGGTGTTGGCACGGTGAATTTCTTGGCTGCAGCTGGCTTGACGGTGAAGGCGGTCGAGGCGCCTTCGATCGTGCCTTCTTTTGCTTTGAGGGTGGTGCTCTGGGCGTCATACAGTTTGATCGAGGCAGCCGCGCCCACGCCGGCCGTGAAGGTGACCGTTGCCGGATAGCTGGGCGTTTTTCCGCTGGGCGAGTTGGAGGGTTCGCTCCAGGTGACCGTCTTTTTCCCCGCATAGCTCGTGGCGGTGTTGCCATATTCGTCGGTGGCGGTGAGTGTAACGTTGAACGCAGTGCCCGCTTCCTGTTCTGAGGGTGTCGGCACGCTGAATCTCTTGGCCGCGGCTGCTTTGACCGTCACCGCCAGCCCGGCGCCGTTGTTGAGCGAACCTTCCCTGACCTTGATGTGCGCTGCTTCGGCCTTGTAGAGCTGCATCACCCCGTTCGCCGCGCTCGACACCGTGGCCTTGCCTTCGATGAACGTGATTTCGGTTGCTTCGCCGAAGTTTCTTTCGGCGCCTGACTTGTCGACGACGACCGGTTCTTCGCCGCCCGACGCAACGCCTGAGCCTTCGAAGATCAGGCTGTGCGAGCCCGAGTAGGTGCCGACCGTGTTGTTGCTCGCGTCCTTGGCGGTGATCGTGAGGTTGTCGGCTTCGCCGGCTGCGGGCGTGGTGCTCGCGCCTTCAAGCTGGAAGTGGGTGGCTGGGCCGAAGGCGACGGTGACCGATTTGGCGATGCTCGTCGCCGTCCAGGTACGCCACACCGCGGTGACCGTATATTCGTGTGTGCCGATAGATACACCGGTATCGGTGCAGCTCGTCGCGGTCGAGCGAGAGCTGGAGCTCGGACAGCCGCTGCTGGGAGTGCCGCCGTCGCGAGCTACGAAGTATTCGACGGTGCCGCTTGCAGGTGGCGTGACGGCCGACCACGTGAGTCCGACCGTCTGGGCGCCCGGAATGGCGTTTGAGATCGTCGGCGCCGAGAGCGTCGCAAGGATCGCCGAAGCGTCCGCTTGGCCGGTGTTTGACCAGTATGCAAAGACGCCCCCGGCAAGCAGGCTCAGCACAATCACGGTCGTCGCCGTGATCCGCTGAGACCTGCTGAGACGACTTGGTCTCATGCATACTTGCTTAGGAGGCTTTGTAGCGCAGCGTGACCGATGCGCCCTTGCACGCGTTCTGGTTGACGCTGGCTTCTTCTTTCATTTTCAGGCTCACGGTGTATTCCTTGGTTTCACCGTGCGCGACCACGATTTTTGGTTCCTGCGAGGCAGGCGTGACTTCAAACCATTCCTTTTTGCATTCAGTCACCGAGGTTTCCTTGACTTCTGCTTCGAGTTTGGTCAGGTACTCGTTCTGGTTCGCGTCGCTGTCCTTCACCTTCACCGTGACCGCAGCGCTGCCGCCGGGGTAGAGGTTTTCGACCAGGCCGCTGCTCACTTCGAACGAAGCGCTGGCGTAGTTCGACTTGACAGTGCCCGTTCCTTCGCCGGAGCTGGTCCAGTAGGCGATCGCGGTTGCGACAATCGCCAGTCCGACTGCGAAGGCGCCAAGCGCAAGGCGTGTCTTCTTGATCTTCAAAATGCGGGGCATGCGACAGGGGCTCCTTTATAGAATTCACAGACATGCCGGGCGGCTGGGCGATCTGCGGGAGACCCCTGGCTTTGCGAGCCCGCCTCGCGGCGGGTGTGCCTTTTTCCAGATGCGGCTCGGCTCCTTGTGAACGATGGAGCTGGCCGCACCCCACACATCGGTTGCGGCGCCGCCGGGCTTTAGGGAGTTTTGCCCAACAACATCGCCGGTGGGTCAAACTCGCCCTCGATACGGGCGGTCCCTTAGTGGGTAGCACTTCTGCTACCGTCTGGTCATGACCACGATCCCTCAGAAGGAGCTGCGCAACAACGTCGGAGAGGTTCTGCGTCGTGCCGAGGCCGGCGAGCGGATCACGATCACGGTCGCCGGTCGGCCGGTTGCGCAACTCGGCCCCACTGAGCGCCGACAATGGGTCACGGGCGCCGACCTGCGCGCCATCTGGCAGACGCCCGCACCGCAGACGCATGCCGAGGACCTCGCTGGCTTCCCAGCATCATTTGAGGACCCGTTCGCCTAGCGCATGCGTGCTTTGCTGGATACTTCGGTGCTTATCGGCGGGCAAGCACCTGGAGCGGTCGAGGCGGCCATCAGTGTGGCCTCGTTGGCCGAGTTGCACTTTGGTGTCCTTGTCGCCGTCGAGGATGACGAGCGCGCTTTGCGAACCCAACGGCTCGGCGTCGTCGAGGCTACGTTTCAGCCGCTTCCCATCACCGCTGAGATTGCGCGGGAGTGGGGGCGTCTGGCCGCCGCCGTGAAAGCTCGAGGCGGGAGGCCACGTCGTCGCGCCGTCGATCTCGCGATTGCCGCCACTGCCAACATCCACGGCATCCCTCTACTTACACATAACACGGCCGATTTCGCGATCATCGACAATCTCACCGATGTCCGTGCACCCTGACGGCGACGCTCGATGTGGTTGCTCTGAGCTTGTCCTGCGGCGCCGCTGCACGGATTGAGGAGTTTCCGCCACCGTGATCGCCTACGAGCTGGGACACTTCGCGCTAGAGACCAATCAAAGGGTTCTCAGAACTGAGCATTGTCATTGTCGGGAAAGCCGACAGCGACGAAAGGAGACGTGATGGTCGAACGAATCGATGACATGCCAACGGGAACTATTGGCTTCTGTGCCTCCGGCAAGCTCACCCGTGATGACTATCGCGAGATTCTTCAGCCGGTCCTGCGTGAAGCAGCGGAGTCCGGAGAGATCCGCATGCTCTTCAGGCTCACAGGCTTCGAGGGGCTCGAGCCCGGAGCCTGGTTCGATGACGTCAAGACGGGGCTTGGGCTCGGCGTCGGACATCACTCGGCATGGAAGCGCTCGGCGATCGTCACCGACGTGCAGTGGGTCGGGAAAGCATTCCAGCTGTTCGCGTGGATGACTCCCGGCGAAGTCATGGTTTACGAATTGGACAAGCTGGAGGACGCCAAGAGCTGGGTCGCGAGCTGAGAGACGACACCTAGGTGTGACCTTGTCGCCGAGCATTTCGCAGATGCGTCTGAGACCGCGGAAATCTGAGGGGCTTATCGATGCCGCAGACTATTTGCAAACCTGCCGACTTGCAGGCAATTCTTCAGCGCGTCCGGCACGATTCGAATGTGCGACCTCTCGCTCCGGAGGCGGTCGGCGGAAGAAGCTGAGGAAGCGCAGAAACGGCTCTAGCATGCGGCGCGAAGGGTACGTCCTGACGCGCCGATTCCCTCGCGATCCCTTTAGATACCGGGCTTCCCCG
Organism: uncultured Solirubrobacterales bacterium; assembly: GCA_963705245.1. Classification (GTDB taxonomy): domain Bacteria; phylum Actinomycetota; class Thermoleophilia; order Solirubrobacterales; family Solirubrobacteraceae; genus Palsa-744. Next base: position 2,314,543 of record OY970062.1, read on the forward strand.
ATGGATTTGGCCCATCAAACGGGGTGGGTGGGCCAAAAGCCGAGCGGGCGGATCTCCGCCCAGCACAGGGAGGTGCTTCCCGCAGATGGCTCGCCGCTCGCGCCTCGAATGCATATCCAGCTGAGGAAGAAATGCAGCATCATCGAGGTACGAGGCATTCGAGCTCCTCGTGAGGCTCGCCAAAGTCGGGGCGCTCCGGAGGATGGTAAATGGCAGCCGGTCGTTCCTGTTCACCGACGATGCCGCCGAGAAGCTCCGCAGTCGCATCAACTACAAGCGCCCGAAGACAATCGACGAGCACTGGCAGCTCATACGCCTACCTTGACGCCGATGAGATCATCGACCGTGACGCAGGACATCGAGGATATAGAGGCGGGCAGATCGGGGCGCTCGCTATTGCTTTCGCCGTGCGAAGCGGAAACGCTCGCCTCCCCGCACCTCAAACAAGGTCCGGCTCGGTGGGCCTTGCACGGCTCTGCCGTAGACGGACAACCATCCCGTCCGGTCGCCACGCTGGATCCGAAGCCAGTCGGGCCTTGCGCGGTCGTCGCCCCGAGTTCGCGGAGTATGTTCTGTCGATGGCAGCGACCGAGAAGCGCACGACCGAGGCCAGCGCGACCGCGCCGCACCTGACGGTGGCCGAGCGGGTCGCTCGCGGCAAGGCGGCCCGTGGACAGGTGCCGCGCTCCAGTCACGCCATGTTCGAGCCGGCGCCGCACCTGACGGTGGCCGAGCGGGTCGCTCGCGGCAAGGCGGCCCGTGGACAGGTGCCGCGCTCCAGTCACGCCATGTTCGAGCCGGCGCCGCACCGGATTGATCCGATCGAGCTGCTCGAGCGTCAGGCCGAGACCCGCGTTCCGGAGCTGGTGCCGATCCGTTACGGGCGCATGCTGGTTTCGCCGTTTACCTTCTACCGTGGTGCGGCGATGATCATGGCCAGCGACCTGGCGGCGACACCGCGCTCGGGGTTGAACGTCCAGTGCTGCGGTGACGCGCATCTGTCGAACTTCGGCGTGTTCGCCTCGCCCGAGCGTCGCCTCGTGTTCGATCTCAATGACTTCGACGAGACGCTTCCGGGCCCCTGGGAGTGGGACGTCAAGCGTCTGGCCGCGAGCATGCTTATCGCGGCGCGCGATAACGACTTTGCCGTCAAGGATCAGGACCAGGCGGTACTTGACACCGTGGAGGCGTACCGGACAACGATGGTGAGCTTCGCTGCGATGAGAAACCTCGACGTCTGGTATGCCCGGCTGGACATCGAGGCGGTGCTCGCCAAACTCGGTCCGCAGCTCACCCCCCGGATGGTCAAGAGGACAGAGAAGAATCTGGCCAAGGCGCGTACACGGGACAGCATGTCGGCATTCTCCAAATTGACACGCGTCGTGGATGGTGAGGCGCGGATCTTCGCCGAACCGCCTTTGATAATCTCGGTCGATGACCTCCTGCAGGGCCGCGAGCACGATGAGATGTTCGACTGGCTGCGCGAACTTTTGCGCTCATACCGCGAAACGCTCGTGCATGACCGGCGCGTGCTGCTCGGGCAGTTTCCACCTGGCCGACTTCGCGCGCAAGGTTGTCGGGGTGGGAAGCGTCGGCACGCGCGCCTGGATCGCGCTTATGCTCGGCAACGACGGACAGGACCCGCTTTTTCTGCAGATGAAGGAGGCCGAGGCATCGGTGCTCGAGGAGTTCCTGGGTCCATGCAAGTTCGAGAGCCACGGCGAGCGGGTCGTGGCCGGACAGCGGCTGATGCAGGCAACCAGCGACATCTTCCTCGGCTGGGTGCACGTAGAGTCTGGGATCGACGGTCAAGAACGGGACTTCTATGGTCGTCAGCTGAAGGATTGGAAGGGCTCGGCGGAGATCGAGCAAATGATCCCGAAGGGTCTGGCAGCCTACGGAAGGCTGTGTGGTTGGACGCTCGCCCGCGCGCACGCCCGCAGCGGCGACCGTAGAGCGATCGCCTCCTACCTCGGTAAGAGCGCCACCTTCGACCGCGCGATCGTCGAGTTCTCCCACGCATATGCCGAGCAGAACCAGCGCGACTATCGGGAGCTCATCGCGGCAGTCAAATCAGGTCGCATCACCGCCGAGACCGGCTTCTAGCCCGCGCTCTACGATCCCTGACACCACGAAGTCCCAAATAGCTGTAAGGCTGAGTACCGTGAGCGGTGGCGAGCCCAGCCAGCTTGGTCCCCGCTAGCCCGCGAGTGCGTTCTGCTTGATCTGGTCGAACTCGGCCTGGGTGATCGTGCCCTGGTCCAGGAGCGCCTTTGCGTTGGCTATCTGTGCGGTTGGGTCGCTTGTGCCTGATACGGACTGCACGTACTGGTCCATCTGCGACTTCGCTGCTGCCTGCTGTCGGATCGTCCGTTCGGTCATCCCCTTGTGCTCTGCGATGAGGTAGACGAATACACCCAGGTAGGGAAGGACGATGACGAAGATGATCCATGCGGCCTTACCCCAACCCGAGATGTCGTCGCGGCGAAACAGGTCCGCGAACACCGTGAAGAGGATCCAGATCCAAATGAAGAACGCAAAGAAGATGACCATCGTCCAGAACACTTCGAGAAACGGATAGGCGGTGGCGATCATGTGATAACTCCCCTTTATGCAGTCTGGTCGCGTGATGAAGCGAAGTCTGATGTGGCCGATCGAGGCCGCACCGAAGCATATCCGCGCCAGTGCCCCTCCGCAGGACGGACAGTGCCGAGGGGATTGTGTGAAGGTCCTAGCCCGCCTGTTCGGTGAGGCTGAGCTGATGTTGCAGGTGACGGCCGTCGGGGCCGCTGGGCTCACGCCTATCGGCACTTCGATGACCGCTGGGAACTGTTCTGGCTATTGGCCGCCCGATACACTCTCCTAACATCGTCGATAGGCCGCTATGGCGCGGCTTGCAACGGGAATGGCAGAGCGACGAGATGAGCAGCCGTGAGCGGCGAGGAGTTGGAGCTGGGTCCAGTTGACATCGTTGTGATCGGCTTTCCACCGGGCGCGCCGCAAACGGGTGAGGCGATCCCGGTGTTCGCAGCCGCCAAGGCCAAGATTCTCAACGCCTAGGTCGATACTGGTCTCGCGCAGGGTCTGGCCGGAAACACTCGATGCGGCAGGAATGGAGCAAAGATGGCCGACAAACGTCAAAGACGGGTTGCGGAGTTCATCAAGCCATTCCGGGTGAAGCCCGGGTCAAAGGTGATCCTCGCCAAGGACTTCGACCCTGCCTTCAAGGGAGGCATGAAGAAGAGGGAGGGGGGTGGCCTGCTCGCCGAGGGGGTGCGACTGCTCTCTGAGTACCAGGCACGGCTGGCTGCTCAGGACACGTGGGGGGTGCTGGTGGTGTTGCAGGCGTTGGACACCGCCGGAAAGGACGGGACGATCCGCCACGTGATGAGCGGGGTCAACCCGCAGGGCGTCGCCGTGCACAGCTTCAAGGTGCCGTCGGCCGAAGAGCTCGATCACGATTTCCTCTGGCGTTACGCGCAGCGCCTCCCGGAGCGCGGCGAGATCGCCATCTTCAACCGCTCCCACTACGAGGAGGTGCTCGTGGTACGCGTACATCCAGAGAATCTTGATCGCCAGAAGCTGCCCAAGGCAGCGAGGACAGGGAACATCTGGCGGTGTCGCTACCGCGAGATCAACGACTGGGAGCGCTATCTCACCGACAACGGGCTGCGGATCGTCAAGCTGTTCTTGAACATCTCAAAGGAGGAGCAGCGAGCCCGCTTGCTGCGGCGTATCGATCTCCCCGACCACAACTGGAAGTTCTCTGCGGCTGACGTCAAGGAGCGTGAGCGCTGGGATGACTACCAGAGCGCGTTCTCCGAGATGCTCTCGCACACGAGCACTGAGTGGGCGCCGTGGTACGTGATCCCCGCCGACCGTAAGTGGTTTGCCCGGTTCGGAGCGGCCGCGGTGCTGGTTCACACGCTGATGGAGATCGACCCCCGCTTCCCGCCGGTCTCAAGGCAGCAGCGCAAGGCGCTGCTCGAGGCCAAGAAGCGGCTCGAGGAGCAGGCGCCAAAGGGCGCCCCGGGAGACCCGTTCGAGCAGAAGCGCCAGGACTCCTGACAATCGCGGCGAAACGCTTATCCACCCCGCCGGATTTCTGTCACCCTGGGTGACCCGGCGAGAACTCGCGGGCTTGGATCTCCTCGAGGGCAGCCTCGAGCGTGGGGTAGAAGTGTTCGCGATCGAGGGTCTCGAGGAGGCCGTAGCGCAACGTGAGGTCCTGCAGGCGGCTGCGCATCTCGGCGAACGCCAGGTGGGTCCCGGCGGCATTGAGCTCGTTGTCGAGCTGCTCGAGCATCTCGGCGGCGGTGACGTCGACGTCGGTGACGGCCTCGCACTGGAGAACCACCCACTGAGGCTCGTGGTCACGCACGAGTTTGCGGATCTGCAGCCGGAAGGCGCCGGCGTTGGCAAAGAACAGCGGCGCCTCCCAGCGATACACAACGACACCTGGAATCTGCTTCGCGTCCGGATGGGTGTCAACGTCGTGCCACCCGTCGTCACCTTCGACCTTGCCTAGGACGGCGCCGTGAGGCCACCAGTTGCGCCTGAAGAAGAGCAGAATCGCGAGCGTCACAGCGACGACGATGCCCTGCAGCACGCCGAGCAGGATCACACCGGTGGTCGCGACGAGGGACACCGCGAACGCGCTCTTGCGAACGCGCAGGTAGCGGCGCAGGATGCTCACGTCCATCAATGACAGCGCGGCGACGATCACCACGGCGGCCAGTGCCGTTTGCGGCAGGTCGGCAAGCAGCGAGTTGAGGAACAGCAGGAGCACTGCGACCAGGGCTGCGCCGACGACACCGGTGACCTGGCTCTTGGCTTTTGACTGTTCGGCTACCGCTGTCCTTGAGCCGCTGGTTGATACTGCAAAGCCCTGGAAGAGCCCCGCCGCTATGTTCGCCGCACCCATGCCGATCATCTCCTGGTTGGGCTCGACCTCTTCACCGCGCCGAGCCGCGAAGCTAGTCGCGGTGGCGATCGTGTCGGTCAAGGACACGAGCGTGATGCCCACCGCGGCGATGAGCAGGGGAACGATGTCGCTCGCGTTGGTCCACGGCAACGTCGGCGCGGGAATCCCCTGAGGCAGCGCGCCCACCGTGGTCACGCCCTTGCCGGCGAGCCCGAAGACAGCCGATGCGACGGTGGCGCCGACGACCCCGATCAGCACCGCCGGCAGCCGAGTGGTGATGCGGGGGAGCACCAGCAGGAGGACGAGCACGACGACGCCGACGACGAGCGTCGTCGTTTGCGTCTGGTCGAGGTGTTCTGCGAACGCGCGCAACTCCGTGAGGAACGAATCGGCGTGTGTGGAGAAGCCGAAAAGCTTCGGCAGCTGGCCGACGATGATCGTGATCGCAAGGCCGTTCATGTATCCGACCTGCACCTCCTTTGAGAGGAGGTCGGCGACGAACCCGAGCTTTCCCAGTCCAAGACCGATCTCGGTAAGTCCAACCAGGATCGCCAGCATGCCGGCCAGGGCGATTGCGCTCGCGGGATCTCCGGTTATCAGCAGCGGCGTGATCGCGGCGAGGATCAAAGGCGAGATCGAAGAATCCGGTCCGAGCACGAGCACCCGCGAGGGCCCGAACACCGCGTAGCCGATCAGGCAGGCGATCGTCGTATACAGACCGGTGACCGCAGGAAGCCCGGCCAGCTCGGCGTACGCCATTCCCTGCGGAACGAGGATCGCCGCCAACACCACACCTGCTACCAGATCCGCTCGCAGCCATGAGCGCTGATACGTTCGGACGACGCGGATGCCGGGCACCCAGCGCTCGGCTCGAGTCGAAACCCGCCCGCTCATGCGAGAAGATCCGCTCGCCTGCGCGCGGCGCGTCGTCGCTGGAGAACCCGTGGCGGCAGGCGTGCAGCCAGTAGGCCAGAGCCGATCCCGATTACGGCACCGGCGGCGACGTCGCTTGGGTAGTGCACCCCGGTGTGCACGCGCGAGTACGCGACGGTGCCTGCCAACGGACCAAGGATCGGCGCGAGGATCGGCAGCTCACCGCTCGCGCCCGCGACGAACGCAACCGCTGCGGCAGTGTGGCCGGACGGGAATGACGTCGATCGCGGCGTACGGATGAGCGCCGGGCGCGAGCGTGAGGAAGGCCGCCGCCGGCGGACGAGCAGCTTGGCCGGGCCGTTGGCCGCCGCCGCCGCGATCGCGATCGCGATGAGGCCGCGCCCAGCCGCCCTCTGCCCCTGTCGCCCTCCGAACACCGCGAGCGCACCCGCAATGAGAAGCCACAGTCGGGAGTAGTTCGCCGCCTGCGTGATCACGACGAGAGTGTGGTCCAGCGCAGGTGAGCGCGCACGGAAGGAGCGCTTCATCAGTCGGTGGTCCAGGCGTTGCACGGGATGCCACATCGTCACTGAACCTCACGCGCCGGGATGCAGCGGGAAACGTACATCGCCCAACCGCTGCCGAGCAGCATGCCGGCGACCACATCGCTTGGATAGTGGACGCCCAGATAGACGCGAGACGCGGCCACCGCGAGGACGATCACGAGCGCGAGGCCCGCAGCCACGCGGGTTGGCTTTGGCGTCGCTCCTGCCGCCGGCAACACAAACACCAGCGAGAACCAGAATGCGCTCGCCTGTGTCGCATGGCCCGAGGGAAAGCTCGAGCCCGTAACCGCCTGCAGGTGCTCCACGGGCGGGCGCGGGCGCGACACAAGCAGCTTGACCCAGCCTGAGATCAACATCGCGCCACCCAGGCTGAGCGCGACCGCGAGCGCCTCTCGGTGCAGGCCCGCTCGCATCAGCGCCAGGCAGGCGATCAGGGCGAGCGGGACCAGCAGGAACGCGCTGCCCGCCCAGGTGACCACCCGCGCTGCTTCGGTCAGGGCCACCGAGCGCTGAGCAGCTACGTCGCGTACCGCGTCCAGCTCGAGCGACCCCACGATCGAGGTCCAGAGCTCCCCGACTCCCCAACCGAGGAACACGAAGACGGCGAGGCCGAGCACCAGCCGCGCGGCCGGGTGGCTCACCGGCCGGCCGCCACCCGTAGAAGCATGCCCAGATTGTCCGTAGTCAGCGCTGCAGCTCTGGTGGCCGGCGGCAGGCCGGCTCCGCTGGGCAGCCGCACGCGTAGCGCCCCTGGCAGCGATGCGAAGCGCAGGGGGGGATCCAGCACGAGTGCCTCACCGTCGAGCCCAACCTCCACCGGTCCATTCGAGCGGACCTCGAACTCCCGGCTCGACCACGACAGGAGGCCCGGAAAGCGACCAACCTGACCGACCAGCTCGAGCGCGACGAACTTTGACACGTCGGCAGCGCTGCGCACCCGCGCGGCCAGGACACCGAGCTGGCCCGTGTCGATCCGCTCACGCGTCCCGGCGCCGGCGAGGCTCGTCACCCGATAGGGATTGTTCGATACGAGCACGAGCGGCGCGTCGTTGCAGCGGCTCCCATCGGGAGCGGTGAACTCGAGATCGATCGGCTCGGCGTCGGGCCCCAGCAGGTCAGGCAACATGCCGGTCCAGGTCTCGAGCTTGGCATCGCGGTAGGCGTCCGACTGGACGACCTTGGCATAGACGCCGAGCGAGGCGTTGTTGACGAACACGCGGCCATTGACGCGCGCGAGGTCGATGCGCCGCTCGACGCCGTCTGTGAACGCATCCAGCGCACCTACGACGTCCTCACGGTCAAGGCCAAGGTCCAGGGCGAAGTGGTTTCGAGTCCCCGCGGGAATGCAAACATGGGCGACGCCGCGTCGAGCGGCAACCGTCGCGACGAGGGCCTGCGAGCCGTCGCCGCCGGCCATCCCGATGACCTGCGCACCGCGAGCGATGGCGCTCTCGGCGAGCTCGAGCAGGTCATCGCTGGGCTGCAGGACGATTGGCTCGACGCCTCGCCGCTGAGCTTCCACGGCGAGGTCGAAGCGCTCCGCCTTGCCACCACCCGACTTCAGGTTGATGATCAGCACGGCCGAGTCGGCGGCACCCACCCGCACGAGCACCGCGGTGGCCCCGCGAACGCCTGCCTCGCCGGTCCGCCCCAATGCGTAGCGCGCGGCCAGTCCGAACACGGCAAGCAGCAAGAGCAGCGCAACCAGCACGACCACCCCTTGCCAGTTGACCACCAGCACCACGATCAGTCCGATCGCACTGAGCGCGGCGAGCGCCGCGCCGGCTGCTCGCCGCGGGCCGCGACGGGTCAAGGCGAACCAGATTGCCGCGCTGCAGACCAGCACGAGCCCGATCGCCAGCACCGCGACGGGCACATCGCCCGCCAGTGCGACCGCGGCCACCACAGCCATGACAACCGGCGCGATGAGCGCGACGACCGCGGCGATACGGGCTCGCCACGGCGGTCGCGCCGTCAGGTCGCTTCCCGGAGTCTCGGGGGACGCGTACACGGTGGGTCCCATCTTGCCAGGACCCGCACGGGGTGTCATCTGGCGGAACTGCTCCTCGTAGACCGCTCGATCTTCGTGGCGGCACGCGCCGGCGTGATCTGCTCAACGAACGCGATCGAGTCGATCAATGCCCGCTACCGCCGCGCCGTCAGGGGCCCGTGGCACTTCCCGAACGACACGGCCGCGCTGAAGTGCCTCTACCTCATCCGTCTTCGTCGGTACGCGCGTCATCGCTGGCCAGGTGCTCGCGGTCGGCGATCAGCGTGAGGTTTGCTGCTCGCTCCGTCCGGAATACACCGAATGTTGGGGATCCGCTCAAGATCCTCGCCGGAAGCCTGAACAAGGAGTCTCTGAGTGCGTGTGACGCGACTCGAGATCCTCGCGCCTATCCGTCGAAAGAGTGGACTTCTGTGATTCTCGGGCGGGATTTTAGCCACACTTTTGCCCACCAACATCGCCGGTGGGCAAAACTCACTTGCGCACATCAACCAGAAACCTGCAAATTTGCAGGCATTTCCAAGCGCGCCCGGCAAGATTCGAACTTGCGACCTCTCGCTCCGGAGGCGGTCGGCGGAAAAAGCTGAGGAAGCGCAAGAAACGGCTCTAGCAAGCCACGCGCAGGATACGTCCTGACGCGCCGGTCCCATCGCGATCCCTTTAGATACCGGGGCTTCCCGGATGGATTTGGCCCACCAAACGGCTCCGGTGGGCAAAAGTCGCACGGCGCATATGTGGAGACTCTGCGAGCATCGCCGGGACTCAATGAACCATTTTCTGCCTATCTTGCGGTGGCCATCTCTGGCTCGGCGGCAGGGACCTCTTGGCGTTGTGCGAGCTGGTCATAGGCCGCCCTCAGCACCGACGTGATCGCCTCGGCGCTCTCTTCGCTCAATGACTCGTCCGCGCGCAGGAAGCCCCGGATCGACTCGAGCGTCTGGGAGCGACTGTCGGGGGCAACAACTTCCCCATGAGCGTAGGTATCAAGCGGCACCCCAAGCCAACCGGACAGCGACAGCAGAGTGTCCACATCGGGCGTCTGCCCGCGGGACATCCGGGTGAATACTGTGTGGTCTGGTAGCTCAAGCTCCGCGGCGAGGCCGCGCCAGCTGATGCCCAACTCGCTCTTCTTGGACTCAAGCGCTCCATAGAACGCATCGACATTTAGATCACGCTTCATCGGGACCACCTTTCCTGGTGCATTCTACCACCACTGGTGGCTTATACCACCATCTAGGAGTGGGACGCGAAATATCGACTGAACTCCCGGTCAAATGCATCCTGGGACGCTTGGTCGGCCAGATCGAAGAGACCGTGCCAATCTGGTCCCGCCAGCATGATCGCCTTGCCGAGCGCTATCTCCTCTGAGGTGTCGAGTCCGTTGCGGCTGGCGAGCAACGCGATCCGCGCCGGATCGAGTGCCGTGAATCGATTCGCGGACTCCGCCAGTGCGCGTCGATCCCACTCCCGCTCCAGCTCATCAGCGGCCGTTCGACGTCCTGGATCAGTCCGCCAGCGCGCGAGCTCAGCCTCAACGGCGCCACGCACCTCAGCCATACTCGCCTCTTCCGGTGGCGAGCCAGTGCCGAGCTGCGCAAGCCGCCTCGCCGGGGCGTCCGGCGAAACCGGTGCGCGCCCAAGACCCGCGAGCGCGAGCAAGGCCCATCCGATGGCCGTGGCGCGCTCGCTCGGCGTGGCGAAGTCGAAACCGAGCCGCGCCCAATGCCAGCGTCCCGTCTCCAGCGCGGCATGCACCACGACGGCTCTCAAGCCGAGCCGGCGATAGATCGGTAGCGCCTGACTGAGCAAGACGAGACTGACACCGCTACCACGGTAAGCATCCTGCAGCTTGAGGAGCTCGTGCCGCACGACATCGTGGTCGAGGATCAGGTCGCGCTCAATCTCGCCAACCACCTGCTGCTCGGCATCGTCGGCGATGACCGCCCGCACGACCACCCGGTGCTCGCTACCGTAGAGCGCTGAGTCATCCGGGAACGGCATCAGTCGAAACCCCGCTGGCGTGTACGCGGCGTAGAGCTCTGCGAAGGCGTCGTGTCGCGATGCTGTTGAGAGCTGCATGTCTCCCAGCTCGTCGATGCGCCTCGTCAGCTCGGAGCCGTCGAACGGCACGCCATGACGCCGCCGGTCGGCGATTCTCATCAGCGCGTGATGCTCTGGCAACGGCACGCTAGGCATTGTGCGCACCCAGGCGGTCGTATCTGGAGTCCATCGCCACGGTGTCGTCTGGGGCTCACAAGCAGCCGAGGTCACCAGTCGATCCCGGCCGGAGACCTGGACTCGGTGCAGCGGCAGCTGCATCACGGTCAGGACCCATCCGGTCGGCTACCAGTGAGGTAGCACTTCTGCTACCGTCTGGTTATGACCACCATCCCGCAGAAGGAGTTGCGCAACAACGTGGGGGAGGTGTTGCGTCGCGCGGAGGCCGGCGAGCGGATCACGATCACGGTCGCTGGTCGGCCGGTTGCGCAGCTCGGTCCCACCGAGCGCCGGCAATGGGTCACGGGCACCGACCTGCGCGCCATCTGGCGGACGCCCGCACCGCAAACGCTCGCCGAGGACCTCGCCGGCTTCCCTGCGTCACTTGAGGACCCGTTCGCCTAGCGCATGCGGGCGTTGCTGGATACCTCGGTCCTAATCAGCGGGCAAGCACCGGGAGATGTCGAAGCGGCCATCAGTGTGGCCTCGGTAGCCGAGCTGCACTTTGGTGTCCTTATCGCCGTCGATGATGATGAGCGCGCTCTGCGAACCCAACGACTCGGCGCGATCGAGGCTGCGTTTCAGCCGCTTCCCATTACCGCTGAGGTCGCGCGGGAGTGGGGGCGTCTGGCCGCCGCTGTGAAGGCTCGAGGCGGAAGGCCGCGTCGTCGCGCCGTCGATCTCGCGATCGCCGCCACTGCCAACACCCACGGCGTCCCTCTGCTCACACACAACACAGGCGACTTCGCGATCATCGACAATCTCACTGACGTGCGCGCACCCTGACGACGGCTCTCAACGCGATTGTCTCGTGGTGCCGCTGCGCTGATTGAGCAGTTCCGCTGCCGCGATCGCTTACGAGCTGGAACACTTCGCGATAGAGATGCCGCCACCAGTTCGGGCTCGCTGGGCGCAAGGATGGCGCTCGACGTCGGTGTCATCCTCGGCACGACGCTCCTCGCACTGGCGCTGGGGGCGCTCACCCTGCGGCGCCGGACTGCGTGAACGTCTGCCCAGCGACCTGGCTGGCGCTCAACGGCACCGTGATGACTGGAACGGGCGAGGTCTTCAGCAGTTCGGTCGTAGCTGTTCCCAGCGCCTCGTGCAGCCGGGAGTGGTCCTTGGCGCCGATCACGATCGCACGAGCCTCATGGTGGCGTGCAGCGTCGATCAGCGCCCTCACGGGGTCCTCGTCTGAGACCTCGGTCGTGAAGTGGATATCCAGCAGCTCATCATCGCCGTCGAGCATGAGCTCATCCAGTAGCGCCCGGCCGAACTCGTGGCGCTCGCTCGCTGTGCTGAGCGGCGCCGGGGGTGCGTGCAGCGGCCGGCAGGCATACACGATCACGAGCTTCCCACCCGAGCGCAGCTCGTTCGTCACCCAGCTCGCGGCGTGACGGGCGCTCTGGCTGCGGTCATAGCCAAGGATCATGCAGGGCCCGCCAAGCTCGCTGTCGGCGCGGTGCGGAGTGCCGGTCGGGTCCTCGGGTCTCATGTGGGGGTCTTCTCGCGGTCCTGCGAGTCGAGGTATGGGGCGAGGTACTTCGAGGCGATCTTGCTCGGGGGCTCCCAGGTAGGCGTGTCGGTGACCTCGGAGCTGAACCCGTGCCCGCCGGTGATGCGCGCGGTCAGGTAGAGTGGCTTGTCGCCGGTCAAGAGCATTCCGCGGATCACGGGACGAAATGGCCCGGCGCTGACCGGCGCGCCGGCGAGTGCCGCGATCGACTCTGCGACCGCGTCGGCCTGTTGGGAGCCAACGCCACCGTGCTTGACTGGGAACTCGGTGGCATCCCCGGCGGCATAGATGTGCTTGACGTCCAGCACGTGCCCGTGTGTGTCCACGCGCAGGAAGCCGTGTTCGCTGAGTGGGATGCCGCGCACGCTGGGGCCGTAGAGCTCTGGCAGGGCGATCACGCGGTTCACGTGCAGGCGCCGGTCGCCGGGGTTGATGACGACCTCCCCGGAGCTGGGGACTTCGGCGTAAGCGGAGTTGATCGTCTGGATTTTGGAGCGTTCGAGCAGCTCTGACACGGCGCTGCTCGCGTTCTGGCCGAATATCGCCAGCGGGCTGTCCTCGGGTGTGACGATCGTGACGGCGAGCTCGATGTTCATGTCATAGGCGCGAGCGGCGGTCATCAGCGCGAGCTCATACAGCGGCAGCGGCCACGCCATCCGGCCGGGCGCGACGAACGCGAGGCTCTTGAGGTAGCCCCCCTCGATGTCCTGGATGACGCCGCGCAGGATCTCGTCCATGCGGCGGTCGTCGATCGTGACAGCGTGCTGGTAGCGAGGGTTGGCTCTGGCGCCGAGCGCGAGCACGAGCGCGTCGTATTCGACCTCCGCGCCGGACTCGGTGTGGGCGATCCGCTTCTCCGGGTCCACCCAGGCAAGCTCGTCGACTAGCAGTTCCGCGCCGGCGTCGCGCACGATCGGCGCGAGCGGGTAGCGCTTTGCCGCGCCGTAGGCGAACGGCTCGCGGACGCTCAGCGGGCGGTAGATGAACTCCTCGTTGGGGGCGATCACGGTCACGCTGGTCTGCTCGGGCGCGAGCTCGCTCAAGGCGAGCGTCGTCTCAAGCGCTGCCACGCCGCCGCCGACGATGAGCACGCGGCGCTTCTCTGAATGGGAGGTGTCTGTATTCATGGCTCTGAGGTTATGGTCGCGTGTGGGCCTTGGTAGTCGAGGAAATCCGTGGTCGCGAAGGGATAACTACGTAGCCGGTACTGAGCTTGACGGTCGCGGACCCCACACGAGCGCTCGTGCCACGTCGAGGCTCGAGACGACGCCAAGCGGGCGACCCGAGTCGGGCTCGACCACGATCAGGTGCGAGCATTCGTGCTCGCCCATCACCTGTGCGGCGCGCTGGATGTCCTCGTGTGGATCGACCGTGACGATCTCGGTCGCCGCGATCTCGCTGGCCTCTCCCTCCATGCGCCCGGCGCCGGCGGCGCGCATCAGGTCGACGTCGGAGATGACGCCCCACACCAACCGCTCGGTGTGATGGGGACCGCGCGCGAGGCCGTCCACTACCACGCAGTGAACGCTGTTCTCGGCCATCAGCGACGCGACCTCGCGCAACGGGGTCTGCGGCGGGCAGTCGATCACCCCAGGGTGCATCACTTCGCTGATCGTGAGCGCGCTGAAACTCGATGGGAGCGGCATTGCTTTCTCCTTGCCTTGGTCGATATCTGAACGCCAACTCTCAAACCCGGCTGGCTCACATCCAGGCTCTCACGAGCCGGCCGGGGCGTCATCCGCAGTAGACAGCGCGACGGATGCGGGTTTCCTCGGATTGCCGAGCTACTCGTCCTCGGCCTGCTCGTGCGCCTGCGTGTAGCAGGCGCCGTGGTAGCACTCGCCAGGCGGGATGCCGTCTTCCATCTCCGCCTTCGAGGTATCGAGTGCCCGGCCGTGGCGTAGTACGACGAGCGGCTCATAAGCCCCGATCACATCGCCGCAACGAGCGCAGCGCAACTTCTCATCCATTGGTCCCCTGCATGGCAAGATGCCCTCCTTGGAAGGACTCAGAGCCGGTAGATCAGTCTCAGAGCGCCAACCCAGGTCGGTCGACGCCCGCCCTGAGCATAGGTTCGAGGGATAGCTCGCGGTCGGGGGAAACCCCCAAATCTGAGGGGACAAACTACGAGTAAGCTCCATCAGAGACAGATGACCGTAGATTCTGAAGAGCCGTGGATTCGCCGTCTGCTTGACGTCGGTCAGGCGCTGGTGACAGAGCTCGATCAGAAGGCCGTACTGGATCAGGTTCTTCAAGCGGCGCGTGAGATCACCGGGGCGCAATACGCGGCGCTAGGGGTCCTCGACGACCGCCGCGCCGTGCTCGAGCAGTTCCTGACCTCGGGCATCGACGAGGAGGCGCACCGCAAGATCGGCGATCTGCCGCGCGGGCGAGGCGTGCTTGGCGAGCTGATCGAACACCCCGAGCCGCTGCGCCTCCCCGACGTGGGTTTGCACCCGAGCAGCTACGGTTTCCCTGCGGGCCATCCCGTGATGCGCAGCTTCCTTGGCGTGCCGGTCCTTATCCGCGGAAAGGCGTGGGGCAACCTCTATCTGACCGAGAAGGAGGGCGGCGGCGAGTTCACCGAGGCCGACGAGGAGGCTGCCGTAGTCCTCGCGCGGTGGGCCGGCGTGGCGATCGAGAACGCCAGGCTGTATGAGCTCAGCGAGCGCCGCCGCGAGGAGCTTGAGAAGGCGTTTCGCGGGCTGGAGGCGACCCGTGACGTGGCGGTCGCGATCGGCGGGGAGATCGCCCTCGAGCATGTGCTTGAGCTGATAGTCAAGCGCGGCCGGGCGCTCGTGGGTGCCCGCAGCCTTGTGATCATGTTGCGCGAGGGAGAGGAGTTGGTCGTGCAGGCCAGCGCCGGACACACCGAGAACGTGCGCAATGTGCGGCTGCCGATCGCCGGGTCCACCTCTGGACAGGTGCTCCAGCGCGGGCGGCCTGAGCGGATCACCGACGTGTCGGCGCGCCTGCGGATCGCACCGCAGGAGTTCGGTGTCTCAGATGCGCAGACCGCGCTGCTCGTGCCGATGCTCTACCGTCGCGAGGCGCTCGGCATCCTCGCGGCATTCGATCATGGAGCCGATCGGGCCGCGTTCAGCGAGGACGACGAGCAGATGCTGCGCACGTTCGCGGTTAGCGCCGCGACCGCCGTGGCGCTCGCGCAGAGCGTGGCCAGTGACCGGCTGCGCAGCTCGATCGCAGCCGCCGACACCGAGCGCCGCCGCTGGGCCAGGGAGCTTCACGACGAGACGCTTCAGGGCCTCGGTGGCCTGCAGCTGCTGCTGTCCTCCGCGCTGAGCCACGACGACCTTGACATCGCGCAGGGAGCGATGCGCGAAGCGGTGGTGCACATCGAACGGGAGATCGAAAACCTACGCTCGATCATTACTGAGATGCGCCCCGCCGCACTCGACGAGCTCGGCTTGAAGACCGCGCTCGAGGCGCTGCTAGACCGCCACCGTGAGCAGAACGGCACCGAGGTCGACAGTCAGTTTGAGCTGCCGGACACGGCTGACACGGAGCTTGAGGGCACGGTGTACCGGCTGGTGCAGGAGGCGCTCACGAACGTCGCCAAGCACGCGCGAGCAGATAGCGTGCGCGTGGCGATCGGCGCCTCGGACGGGGAAGTCTCGATCGAGGTGCAGGACGACGGCAGCGGCTTTGACACCGCCACCAAGACCGCAGGGTTCGGGCTGGCCGGCATGCGCGAGCGGGTGAGCCTCGCCGGCGGCACGCTTGAGATCAGCTCCGGCGAGCAGGGCACGCTGGTACGTGTCTGCCTGCCCGTAGCCGGGTATGAGGGCGAAGCGCGCTCAGACCCTCAGCAGGCCGCGTCTTAACACCCGACCTCACGGACGCTCAGCTCACCGTCGGTGAGCGAATGGCGAAACACCTGCAGCCGGTCGGCTACACGGGGACTGACGTATTCCTCGTCTTCGAGCCGCCGCACGAACGGCCTCGACGAGCTCGCTGTCGGCGAGATTCTTCAGGACGATGCCCACGGCGCCGGCGGCGAGAGTCCGCTGTGCGAACATCGCAGTGTTGTTCATGGTGATCGCCACGATCTGGGTATCCGGTGCGTGCTCATGCAGCTCGCCGATCGTGTCAAGACCGGACCCGCCCGGTATGCTCAGATCGAGCACGAGCACATGCGGGCGATCGCTGTGCACATGACTCACCGCCGTGGTCAAATCCTGGGCTTCGGCGATCACCGCGATGCCCTGCTTGCCGTCGAGCAGGCGCCGCAGGCTGCTGCGCATCAAGGCATGACCGTCGGCGAGCACGACGTCGATCGGCATCGTTGCCTCGGGAGTCGGTCCAGCCTCGGCAGGGCTCGGCGCCAGGTGTAGGTGCGCGGCCATACCTCAAGCTAGGCGCCAGCCCGCCTTCCGGCTACCGGGTAAACGCCCCGGTCGACCGGGGGAAAGCACGGGCTTTGAGACGGTGGTGGTGTTCGGCTTGCCACCGCGCGCATCCGCTCGTCCGCCGCGCGTGTGACACCGGCAACCTGCACGTCGATGTCCTGTTCGCCGTCGAGCGCGAGCACGCTCTGAGCGGAGAGCTCGTCCAGCGGCTGGAAACGGCGGAACTGCTCGGCGACGATCCGTGGCGTGGCGTCCGAGATCCGCTCGGGACTCTGCATCCGCGCCGCCACGCGGGCGAGCGCGGTGTTCAGGCTAACCCGGCAGTGGACGACCAGGAAAGTCACATTGCCTCGGCGCAGGCGGTGAAAGAGTGACGCACGCTCGCTCTTGGTGTGACAGGTCGCGTCCACGATCACGCCGCCCCTGCGATCCAGATGCGCGAGCGCATCCCGGCTCAGCAGATCGTAGGTGGCACGGGTGAACCCTTTGGTGTAGTGCTCGGCTGTGGCGCGCTCGGTTGCCCGCAGGCCGGCGCGGCGCTTGCGGATCGCATCGGAGGAGACGACCGGGAACCGGGAGCGACGCGCAAGCTCAGCGGCGAGCGTCGACTTGCCGCTCGCCGCAGCGCCGCATACGACGATCGCGACCGGGCTGCGCGCTCGCCAGCAAAGTCGCTCTGCGAGCCTCCACAGCCGCTCGGCACGTGCCCATTCACGCCGGTGGGCCCGACCCTCCCGTGACGCGGCTGCAATCAACGCGACCTTGGCTCGCACCAGCGCCCAATATGCGCCATGAAAGCCGCGGAGCTGCTCGCTGCCTGGGCTGCCACCAGCGTGACGGTAGGCGCCCACCAGCTCCCGTGCGGCCCGGCGCCGACCGTGAGCCTCGAGGTCCATCGCCAGGAACGCCAAGTCGCGGGCGACATCCAGGTGGCGCAACGTCGGGTCGAACTCGATCCGGTCGACGACGCGAACCGGAGGCCCGAGCAGCACGTGCTCACAGCGCAGGTCCCCGTGCCCGTCGCGCACCCATCCTTCCCTGACGCGGCGCTCGATCTCCGTGGCGTGGGTGTGCACGAACGCCTCGCCGAACCCACGCATCACCTCCACCCGCCACGCGCCGGGATGCTCCAGGCGCTGGATCTCCTCGATGTTCGCGCTCCAGGCTTCGAGCGCCTGGGCCGCTCCACCGGCGGCAAGCGTTGGTGAGCGCAGGTGAAAGTCAGCGAGACGCCGGGCCACCTCCTGTATCTGTGTATGGGTGAGAGATCGAGTCCGGATGGCCCCCAGCAGCGTGTGCGTCTCGTCGAAGCGGCGCATCAGGACGACGTACTCGACCGCGCCCGGCGTGTCCTGCGCTGCGAAGCGAAACCCCTCGGCGGTGCGGAGGACCGCCCGTACCCCGAGGTAGATGTCGGGGGCCAGCTCTCGGTTGACGCGCACCTCCTCAAGACAAGCCGCGCGGCGGAGCGGAAGCGTGCTGTAGTCGAGGAACGCCAGTCGAACGGGCTTCTTGACCTTGTAGGCGAACTCGCCGGCGAGGAACACCCACGAGGCGTGCGTCTCGTGCACAGCGACCGGCAGGCTCTCGCCGTAGATCGCTGGCGTCGTCAGTGCGTCTAGGAGGGCTGGGTCGGTGCCTTCCTCCTGGCTGAGATCACGGCGCATCGGGCCGGTTGGCGGGGTGCGGGTCACGAAGTGCGCATCCGGCTCAAGCCGTGAGCCTCAAGGTGATGGGCGTCTCAACGGTTGTCATGTCCCTCGCCGATCATTGGTGTTGGCGATGGAATTGAGGGTGGTTGCGTGTTGCTGTGGGTGCCTGGACGTCGCTCACACGACCGCCATGCTCTGCTCTCTGCCGGCGAGAGACGCGGTGCTGTTCGGGCCCTGGAGCACGACCTTCAAGGCGCCTGAGTTCGCCGCGTCGGCGAACGTGTCATAGGCGGCCATCGTGTCCCCGAGCGCGTAGCGGTGTGTGGCGAACAGCGACGGGTCCAGGCGACCGCTTGCGATCAGTCGCATCAGCCGGGGGATGCTGAACGTGTCGACCAGTCCCGTCGTGATCGTGACGTCGCGGATCCACAGCTTCTCCAGGTGCAGCTCGGCGGGCTTGCCGTGAACGCCGATGTTCGCCACGCGCCCGCCGGGGCGGATCAGATCGGCGGCGAGCTCGAAGGTTTGCGGCACGCCGACGGCCTCGAATGCGACGTCGGCGCCGAGACCGTCGGTCAGCTCCATGACCAGCGCAACAGCATCCTCGCCGCCGTTGTTGATCGTCGTGTCCGCGCCGAAGCGCCGAGCGCTCTCCAGGCGGCTGTCGGCGAGATCGATCGCCACGATCCGTCCGGGCGTGTAAAGCCTCGCGGTCAGGAC
Source organism: uncultured Solirubrobacterales bacterium (assembly GCA_963705245.1). Taxonomy (GTDB): domain Bacteria; phylum Actinomycetota; class Thermoleophilia; order Solirubrobacterales; family Solirubrobacteraceae; genus Palsa-744. Next base: position 2,333,389 of record OY970062.1, read on the forward strand.
GGCGGCCAGGCCGATCGGCCCGGCGCCGACGATCGCCACGACGTCTCCAGGGGAAACCATGCCGTTGAGCACTCCCACCTCAAACGCGGTAGGAAGGATGTCGGCGAGGAACAGCACTTGCTCGTCGGTGAGCCGCTCGGGGACCTTGTAGACAGAGTTATCCGCGAATGGGACGCGCGCGTACTCGGCCTGCAGGCCATTGATGAGGTGACCGAAGATCCAGCCCCCGCCACCGAGGCACTGTCCGTAGCGGCCTTCCTTGCAGAAGCGACAGCGCCCGCAAGAGCTGACGCACGACATCAGCACCCGGTCTCCCGGGGCGACCGTCGTGACGCCGGCGCCCACCTCCTGAATGGTGCCCACGGCCTCGTGGCCGAGCACGGTGCCCGGCGTGGTCTCGGGCACGTCTCCCTTGAGGATGTGCAGGTCGGTGCCGCAGATCGTCGAGGTGTCGATTCGTACGATCGCGTCGGTCGGGTCGAGGATCGTAGGATCATCGACCGTGTCCCAGCTTCGCTGGCCGGGGCCGTGATAAACAAGGGACTTCATCTCCGGTTCCTACCTTTGTTTGGTCTGTGTGCAATCGAGTTCGGTAAGCACACTCGAACCTAAGACCGGCTTGGAGCCGACGCATCGGGGAGTCCCCCCAACCAGGGGTGTGCGTTTTTACGTACTCGGTAACCGGCTAATCCTCACGAGCATCCAGAACACGGGTTGCTCCATCCTCTCTAGCGACCGGCCCCCAAGGCGCGCAGAGCGTTGAGGATCACAGCGACGTCGATCGCCTCCTGGAAGATCGCGCCTGCCACCGGCACGAGCAATCCGGCTGCGGCGAGGGCCATCCCGCAGATGCTCAGGCCGATGCCGCTCACCACGCTCTGGCGGGCAATGCGCACGGTGCGCCGGCCGATCACGATCGCGTCTGCTACACGGTCGATGCGATCGACTGTGATTACTGCGTCGGCGGTCTCCGAGGACACGGTCGCCGCGGCGTTGCTCATGGCGATGCCGACGTCGGCCGTGGCGAGGGCGGGCGCGTCGTTGATGCCGTCGCCGACCATCACTACCGGCGAGCAGCGCGGGTCGCTCTGCATGCGCCTGACGATGTCCAGCTTGTCCTGCGGGCTCTGCTGCGCGTAGACGCGGTCCAGGCCGAGCTGCCGACCGACCGCTTGTGCGATCTCCTCGCGGTCTCCGCTGAGCATCGCCACCTGGCTCACACCGGCGGCGCGTAGCCGTCGGATCAGCTCGTGGGCGTCGGGGCGAATGTGGTCGCCCATCACAAAGACGCCGGCAAGGTGCTCGTCCACTCCCACGAGCACGATCGCGTTGCCTTCGGCTGACATTCCCAGCGCCTGGTGATCGTCGGGGTCGATCCCGTGCTCGGCCAGCCACGCGGCGCTTCCCACCAGGACTCGCCGGCCATCCACGATGCCCTCGATTCCCTGCCCTGGGGCCTCGCGCGCCTGCTCGGGCCGCGCGAGAGCGATCGCCTCCTGATCTGCCTGGCGCACAATGGTGGCGGCAAGCACGTGGCCTGAGAGCTGATCCAGCGAGGCGGCGAGGCGCAGCAGCTCCTCGCGGGGGATGTCCTTGAGCGTGATCACTCGCTCGAGCGCTGGGATTCCCAGCGTCAGCGTCCCGGTCTTGTCGAGCAGCACGGTGCGCGCGTCGCCCAAGCGCTCGATCGCCACGCCGCCCTTGACGATCACGCCGATGTGAGCGGCGCGCGAGAGTCCGGCGACGAACGCGATCGGTGCAGCCAGGATCAGCGGGCAGGGCGTGGCTACGACGAGCACAGCCAGGGCTCGAATCGGATCTCCGCTGATCGCCCAGGCGCCGCCGGCGATGATGAGCGTCAGCGGCAGGAAGAACGCGGCGTAGCGGTCTGCCATGCGTGCGAAGGGGGCACGCCGTCCCTCGGCCTCTCTGACCAGTGCCACCAGGGCCGCGTAGGCGCTGTCGCCCGCGCGCCGGGTTGCTCGCAGCTCGAACGCATCACCGGCGTTCGCTGTCCCGCTGCGAACCGTGTGCCCGCGGGCGTAGGTCGCTGGCAGGGGCTCGCCGGTCAAGCTGGACTCGTCGAGTACCGCGTGCTCGCCAACGATCACGCCGTCGGTCGGCAGGACCTCGCCGGCCCGCACCAGCAGAACCTCGCCGACCTCCACAGCCTCGACGGGGATCTCCTCCCAACCGTCCTTGGTCCGCCGGTGTGCGGTGCGTGGGGCGCGCTCGATCAGGGCGGTCAGCTCGCGGCGGGCGCGGCCCGAGGCGAATGCCTCCAGCGCGTTGCCGCCGGCGAGCATCAGTGCGATCACGGCGCCGGCGAGATATTCGCCCAGGGCGAGCGCCCCCGCCATTGCCAGCAGGGCGATGACGTCCACGCCGATGTCTCCACGCCGCAGCGAGCGCGCCACCGACCACGTCAGCGGCGCGAGCATGAAGGCGACCGTCGCCGCCCACACTGCGTTGGCCGGGGCGGACCCGACGAGCAGCGCGAGCAGCCCGCCGATTGCGATGCCGCTAAGCGCCAGGACTGGTGCTCCCAGGACGCGCAGTCGCTCAAGCCCGCGAGCCCTCATGTCAGCTCCTCTGCGGTCGGCAAGGCTCAGTCGTGTCGAGGAGGAGTGCCTCGGGGGACCACCAGCACCGTGCAGTGCGCCTCGCGCATCACACAAGCTGAGACGCTTCCCAGCAGCACATGACGCAGCGGCCCGTAGGCGCGCGAGCCAAGCATGAGGATGTCCAGGTTCTTTGATCGCTCGATCAGCACCTCGGGCGGATCTCCCCTGACCGTCTCCAGGTGGACCGGCACACCTTCGCCCAGCTCGCCCGCTACCCGCTCGAGGTTGGCCTTGGTCTCCGCGTACATTTCGTTCTCGACCTGTGGCAGCGAGGGCGAGGAGAAGGCGTAGCTTGCAAGCGCTGGGCTCAAGCCCGAGCCCGCAATCACTTCCAGCTCGCCGCCGAGGATGCCGGCAAGCTCGTGGGCCAGATGAAGGGCTGTTTTGCCCTCGTCGGAGTCGGAGAAGCCGACGCCAACACGACCGGCCTTATCGGGGTCACCGTCGGCGTATCCAGTGGGAGCCACCGCCACAGCACAAGGCGCACCATGCATCATGCGCTCCATCAGGCTGACGTGCAGATGATCGGCCAGCCCCTCGCGGGCCGCGCCGAACACAATCAGGTCCGCCTCTTCGTAGCCCGCGAGCTCGTGCAACGCGTGGATGGGCCAAGGCGATGGACTCCAGTGGTATGTAGGAGCCGTCAGCCCTCCGATACCCGCCACAAGCGCCTGCACCTCTCCCCGGACGCGCTCCTCGGCCTGCTCGCACGGGACCGAGGCAAACAGCGGGTGGTAGGGGAACACGATCGTCACATGACTGCTCAGCACGGCCGCGAGCCTCGCGGCCAGCTTGACCGCGTCACGCCCGGCCTGGTCTCCCGCATAGCCCACCACAATCCTGTCAAGCATGAGCACGAAGCTAAGCATCCGTCAGCTGGCGCACATCGGGGAGTCGCCCGCCCGAGGGTGCGGGGGAATACGGACACCTGCACCGGCTTGCGTTGTCGCTGCGGTCTTTCCCTGAAGCCGATGCGGCCAAGAGCCGATGCTCGCCGCACAGAGTCCCAGTAGCCTGCCGCACGATGTCCTGCGTTGACAAGGAGACTTCGTGCATCCGGTGATTCGCACTGAGGGGCTGATCAAGCGCTACGGGAGCACGCTCGCGCTCGATCGGCTCGATCTGGCGGTGGGCGACGGCGAGGTCTATGGGTACCTCGGCCCGAACGGGTCCGGCAAGACCACGACCATCCGGCTGCTGCTGGGTCTACACCGCCCGAGCGGCGGGCGAGCCGAGCTGTTCGGCCTCGATGCGTGGCGCGATCCGGTGAGAGCGCATCGCCGCGTCGCATATGTCGCAGGCGAGCCGTTCCTGTGGCCTTCGCTGACGAGCGCGGAGACGTTTGAGTTCCTCGCGCGCTTGCATGGCGGCACCGACGTCGCCTATCGCGATTTGCTGGTGGAGCGCTTTCAGCTCGATACAGGCAAGAAGATCCGGGCGCTGTCGAAGGGCAATCGCCAGAAGGTGCAGCTGATCGCGGCGCTCGCCACGCGCGCCGAGTTGCTGTTGCTCGACGAGCCCACGAGCGGTCTTGACCCCTTGATGGAGGTCGTCTTCCGCGACTGTGTGAAGGAGGCGAGGGAGCGCGGGCAGACCGTCTTTCTCTCCTCGCACATCCTCAGCGAGGTGGAGGCGCTATGCGACCGCGTCGGCATCCTTCGGGAGGGCAAGCTCGTCGACGAGGGAACGCTTGCGGAGCTGCGCCATCTCGCTGCGCAGACGGTCGAGGTCACGTTCGCGGGCCGGACACCTGAGCTCCCGGCGCTGGCAGGGGTGCACGTGCAGAGCGCTGGACCTGAGGCGCTGCGCTTCGAGGTCTCAGGAAGCGTCGGCCCGCTGATCGCAGCGCTCGCCCAGCATCCGGTCGCAACTCTTACCAGCCGTGAGCCGTCCTTGGAGGAGATATTCCTGCATCACTACGACGGCTCTGACGGTCATGTCGCCGATGCCTAGTAGGTCTTCCTTGCTGTTCGGGTGGGCGCATGCGCCGGTGGCTTGGATGGAGATAGGTCGCCTTCGGCGACCCGCGGTCGTGTTCGCGCGGCGGGCATTCCGCGACGCTCGGGTCCGCACGATCGCGTTCGGCTACCTGTTCGCGCTCTATGCCTACATCCAGCCGGTCGGCTACCGCCACGCCTACCCAATGCTCTCAGACCGGCTCGCGTTCGCTCACAGCTTCGCCGGCAACGATGCGCTGCGCTTGTTCTACGGCTATCCGTATGACCCGTTGACGGTCAGCGGCTACAGCGCCTGGCGCGTCGGCGGGACGCTTGCGATCCTCGCCGGCGTCTTCGGGCTGCTGGCCGCGGTGCGCGCGCTGCGCGGCGAGGAGGACAGCGGCCGGATGGAGCTCGTCCTCGCTCTGGCCGTCGGACGCCGCACGACGTTTCTCTCGGCGATGGCGGCGATCGCGGCGGGCGTCTCGATCCTGTGGCTCGCCGAGTCTGTCGGCTTCATCGCCGGTGGTCTGCCCGTGGGCGGGTCGGCCTACCTTGCCCTGGCGACGGTCTCTGTCGTACCGGTGTTCGTGGGCGTGGGCGCGCTCGCAAGCCAGCTCGCGCCAACACGCCGTGTTGCGCTCGAGCTCGGGGGCGCAGTCGTGGGGCTGTCCTTGCTATTGCGGGTGATCGCCGATACCTCACACGGTGCCGGCTGGCTGCGCTGGGCGACACCGCTCGGGTGGGCAGAGGAGCTGCGCCCATTCACGAGCCCGCACCCGGTGGTCCTAGTGCTTCCAGTGCTGGCCAGCACTCTCATACTCCTACTCGCCGCGCGGATCGCCGCCGTCCGTGACATCGGCACCGGCGTGCTCCCGGCGCGCGAGGGCGCTGAGCCGCACCTTGGGCTGCTCTCTTCGCCGTCCGCGCAGGCGCTGCGCTCAGAGCGCGCAAGCCTGATCGCGTGGACGGGCGGCATCGGCGCGTTTGCGTTCATCCTCGGCATGGTCTCGGCGAGCATCTCCTCCGCGGGGATCTCGGGGAGCGTGCAGCGAGAGATAGCGAAGCTCGGCTCCGGCTCGATCGAGACGCCCACCGGGTATCTGGCGTTCGTGTTCATCTTCTTCATCCTGGCCGTCAGCCTGTTCGCGTGCGCGCAGATCGCCGCCGCGAGACACGAAGAAGCCGATGAGCGGCTCGAGACGCTGCTCGCCCAGCCGGTCAGCCGCCGCGGCTGGCTCGGTGGGCGGCTCATACTGGCAACGTGCGTCGCCATGATTCTCTCTGTTGCAGCCGGACTGCTCACCTGGGCAGGCGCCGTCTCGCAGGGCGTGAGCATCTCGCTGCCGCGGATGCTCGAGGCCGGCGCCAACTGCCTGCCCGTCGCGTTGCTGTTCCTCGGGGTCGCGGCGCTCGCCTATGCGATCGTGCCCCGAGCGAGCACTGGGATCGCCTACGGGCTTGTGGCCGTCACGTTCCTGTGGCAGCTGACCGGCTCGCTGCTCGGGGCGCCGAAATGGCTTGTGGACCTGACGCCGTTCGCGCACGTCGGGCTCGTCCCCACACAGCCGTTTCGCACCGGCGCCGCCGCGGTGATGCTCGCCGGCGCGGTGGCCTGCGCGCTCGCTGCCATGTGGGTCTTCAGGCGACGCGACCTGACGGGACAGTAGGGAGCGACGGGTCGTGCTTCAGAAAGTGACGGTCGGGCGCTGGGCGCTTGACTCATACGACGCGATCGCGCCGCCGGCAATCATGGCCGAGCTGCGCGAGCACGCCCAGGCACTCCAGGGCGCGCGCATCCTGCACGTCAACGCGACCGCCTACGGCGGCGGCGTCTCAGAGCTGTTGCGCTCGAGCGTGCCATTGCTGCGCGACCTCGGCCTCGTCGTGGACTGGAAGGTGATTGGCGGCAACCCTGGCTTCTTCCGCGCCACCAAGGCGCTGCACAACGCTCTGCAGGGTGCGCCACGTCCGCTGAGCGAGGCCGAGCAGGCGGCCTACCGCGAGTGCAACGAGGAGAACGCCGCGACGCTCGACGGCGGCTACGACTTCATCGTCATCCACGACCCCCAGCCGGTCGGGCTGCTGCAGGCGCACGGCAAGGGGGAGGCGCGTTGGGTGTGGCGCTGCCACATCGACACGAGCGAGCCGAATCCCGACGCGTGGCGCTTTCTCGCGCCGTACCTGGAGGGCTTCGACGCGGCCGTGTTCACGACGGGAGAGTTCGTGCCCCCCGGCCTGCCCGTGCAGCGCGTCGAGGTGATCGCTCCCGCGATCGACCCGCTGAGCCCCAAGAACATTGACCTCGACCCCGCCGTGGCGAGCCAGATCCTCGACTGGATCGGCGTGGAGATCCCCGGCCGGCTCGTCACGCAGGTCTCGCGCTTTGACCCGTGGAAGGACCCGCTCGGCGTGATCGACGCCTACCGGCTCGTGCGCGAGGAGATCGGCGATCTGCAGCTCGCGCTCGTCGGCTCGATGGCGCTGGATGATCCGGAGGGCTGGGAGGTCTACCGTCAGGTCTCAGAGGCCGCCGAGCGCGACGAGCTGATCCACGTCTACACCAACCTCACCGGCGTCGGCAATGTGGAGGTCAACGCCTTCCAGCGTCTCTCCGAGGTGGTCGTGCAGAAGTCGATCCGCGAGGGCTTCGGGCTCGTCGTCTCAGAGTCGTTGTGGAAGGGCACCCCCGTGGTGGCCGGTCGCGCCGGTGGCATCCCGTTGCAAATGCCCGAGGGTATCGGCGGCGTGCTGGTCGACTCAGTCGAGGAGTGCGCCCAGGGGATGCTCAAACTGCTGAACGACGGTGAGCTACGCGACCAGCTCGGCCGACGCGGACGCGAGCACGTCCGCGAGCACTTCCTGCTACCCCGCCTGCTGATGGAGGAGCTGCGCCTGCTGAGCACGCTTGACTCTCACGGAGCCAACGTGTCTGCGGGAACGTCGGGCAAGGCATGACCGAGCCAGCCCGCGTGCAAGCCTCGCAGGAGGTTGACGTGGAGGAGGCCGCGGAGCTGCTCCTGCGTGACTTGCGCAGCTCGCGGGAAGGCCTCTCAGCCCGCGAGGCACAGCGGCGGCTTATCCAGTACGGCCCCAACGAGCTGCGCCGTCGCGGCGGTTTGAAGTGGCCGGGGGAGCTGGCGCGTCAGCTGACCCATCCGCTCGCGCTGCTGCTGTGGCTAGCGGCGGCGCTGTCATTCGCCGTCGGCAGCCAAACGATCGCCATCGCCGTCCTGCTGGTGATCTTGCTCAACGCCGTGTTCGCGTTCGTGCAGGAGATGCAGGCAGAGCGAGCGGTGGAGGCACTGGCTCAGTTCCTGCCTCAGCAGGTCACGGTCCTGCGCGAGAGACAGCCGTCCTCGATCCTGGCCGCCGATCTGGTCCCAGGCGACGTTGTGGTCGTCGAGGAGGGCGATCGAATCGCCGCCGACATGCGCCTGATCTCAGGCGCCGTCGAGGTGGATCTCTCCACGCTCACGGGCGAGTCGGCTCCGGCGCTGCGCTCAGCGGAGCTCCTCGACACGGGCGTACCGCGGATCGCCGCGCGGGATCTCCTGTTCAGCGGTACGAGCGCCACCGGCGGAGAGGCCCAGGGCGTCGTGTTCGCGACCGGGATGCACACAGAGCTCGGGCGCATCGCCGCACTGTCTGAGCGAGTCAAGGAAGAGCCCAGCCCCCTGGAGCGACAGGTCCGCAGGGTCGCGTGGTTGATCGCCGCGATCGCGATCGTAATGGCCATCGCCTTCGTCCCCGTCGCGATCTTCGGCGCCGGCCTGTCATTCAAGAACAGCGTCGTGTTCGCGGTCGGCCTGCTGGCAGGCAACGTACCGGAGGGGCTGCTCCCGGTCATCACACTGGCGCTTGCCGTTGCGGTGCGCGCGCTGGCCCGCCGGGGCGCGCTCGTCAAGCGCTTGAGCGCCGTGGAGACCCTCGGCTCCACCGATGTCATCTGCACCGACAAGACCGGAACGCTGACCGAGAACCGTATGCGTCCCATAGCTGCCTGGACGGTAGCGAGCGAGATCGCGCTTGATGCCAAGCACGCGGCGGACCCGCCGCGGCGCTCCGCCGATGCGGCTCTTGAGGCGCTGGGCGAGACGGCCGCTGCCTGCAACAACGCTCACCTGGAGCCCGAGGGCCAAAGCAGTGGAGACCCGACCGAGCTGGCGCTGCTCGTGGCCGCCCAGGCACTCGGCGCTCAAATCGACGGCGCGAGCCGCGGGCGCACTCATCAGTACAACTTCGACGCTCAGCGCAAGCTGATGTCTACCCTCGACAGCGACGAGAACCAGGACTGGATACACACAAAGGGCGCACCCGAGTCGGTGCTGCCGCAGTGCGTCGACGTGCTCTTGCCAAATGGTGAGCAGCGTCTGCTCGAGCCTTCCGAGCGGGACCGTGTGACGCGGCAGGTCGAGACCTTCGCCAGCCAGGGTCTGCGCGTGCTGGCCCTCGCACGTCGATCCCTGCCCTCGGACGCGAAGCCGCCGAACCGCGGGGACGCCGAGTGTGACTTGTGCTTTCTCGGGTTGGTCACGATGCGTGATCCGCCCCGAGCTGAGGTGATTGATGCCGTGAGGAGCTGCCACCGGGCCGGGATACGAATCGTGCTGATCACCGGCGACCATCCGCTGACTGCCGCGGCGATCGCCGGCCAGGTAGGCATCGGTGGGAAGAACCCACTGGTCGTCAATGCCCAGGCGTTCGACCACACACACGAGCGGGAGGTAGAGGACATTCTCGCCAGCGGCCGAGAGGTGATCTTCGCCCGCGCCTCCCCCGAGACGAAGCTGCAGATCGCCGAGGCATTGCGCGGGCAGGGCCATGTGGTCGCGATGACCGGCGATGGCGTCAACGATGCGCCGGCGCTGCGCACCGCCGACATTGGCGTGGCGATGGGTCGCTCCGGGACCGACGTCGCTAGGGAGGCATCGACGATGGTGCTCACCGACGACAACTTCGCCACGATCGTCGTGGCGATCGAGGCCGGCCGTCAGGTCTACGACAATGTGCGCAAGTTCATCCAGTACATCTTCGCTCACGCCACGCCCGAGGTCGTGCCGTTCCTCGTGTTCGCGCTCAGCGGCGGCGCGATACCGCTGCCGCTCACCGTGTTGCAGCTCCTGGCCTTCGACGTCGGCTCAGAGACACTGCCTTCGCTTGCCCTCGGCCGCGACCCGATTGAGCCGGGCAGCATGGACCGTCCGCCGCGCCCGCGCTCGGAGGGAGTCATCCGCGCTCCGATGCTCGTCCGCGCTTGGCTGTTCCTGGGCATGATGGTCGCCGGACTGTCGTTGGTCGGCTTCTTCTATGTCCTGAACGGCGCCGGATGGCAGATGGGCGATCCGGTCGGCGCCGGCCACCCGCTGCATCACGCCTATCTACAGGCGACCACGATGACCTTCCTGGGGATGATCGCCGGGCAGATCGGCACCGCTTTCGCCGTGCGAACCAGACGCGCATCGCTGCGATCCATTGGGGTCTTCAGCAACCGTTACCTCCTCGGCGCGATCGCTGCCGAGCTGCTGCTGGCCGCCATCTTCGTCTATGCGCCACCGCTGCAGTCGCTGTTGGGAACAGCGGCGCTGCCAGTGAATTATCTGGTGTTCCTACTTCCCTATCCCTTCATCGTTTGGGGAGCCGACGAGCTGCGCCGCTGGCTGCTCCGCCGCCATTCACCGCCACAGGCGGCGGCCACGGTTGTTGTCGACTAGCCTCGCAGCAGCTCCCTGACCTGCCGCGCGATCTCGACGTCCTCGCGGGCGGTGAGAACAAGCGTGCGTACAGTCGCGCCCTTGGCTCCAATCTCCCCGTCGGCTCGTGTCTCATCGTTGCGGGCGCCATCGACTTCCACACCGAGGAACCCGAGCCCGGCCGCTGCTTGGGCGCGGACCTCGCTTGCGTGCTCACCGACGCCGCCCGTGAACACGAGCGCGTCAAGGCCGCCGAGCGCCGCCGCCATCGCCGCGATCTGAGCGCGCAGCCGATGGACATACACATCCAACGCCAGGCGCGGCGCAGGCTCCCCGGCACGCGCACCGGCGAGGATCTCACGCATGTCGGCGCTGCCCGCCAGGCCGAGCATCCCCGAGCGGTGCTCCAGCGCGTCCGCGAGCTCCGCCGCAGACAGCCGCTCGTGCTCTGCCAGCCACAGCAGCATCCCGGGATCGACGCTGCCCGAGCGAGTCGCCATCACCAGGCCCTCGAGCGGGGTGAAACCCATCGTCGTGTCGAGCGAGCGGCCGTCCTCGATCGCGCACAGCGAAGCTCCCGCCCCGAGGTGACAGCTGACGATCCGCAGCCTCGAGGCATCCCGTTCGAGCAGCTGCGGTGTGCGTCGAGCGACCCAGGAGTGCGAGAGGCCATGAAAGCCGTAGCGGCGCAGTCCCCAGCGCTCCCGCCACTCCGCGGGCAGGGCGTAGGTCGAAGCGGCCGGCGGCAGCGTCGCATGGAAAGCCGTGTCGAAACAAGCGACCGCCGGCAGCTGCGGGAGCGCCGCCATCACGGCATCGAGCGCGGCGAGCGACTTGGCCTGATGAAGTGGAGCCAGGTCGCTCAGCTCGCGCATCCCCGCCTCCACGTCGGCATCGATCCTCACCGCCTCGCGGAAGCGCTCGCCTCCGTGAACGATGCGATGCCCGACAGCATCCGCTTCGCACAGCACCGTGTCGAGCGCGGCTCGGAGCCGGTCCGGGTCCACCTGTGCGCGAGGAGCGTCGAGCTCGCGCGAGGCGATCGTCGTGTCATCGCCGTCGAGCAGCGTCAGCTTGAGGCTGCTGGAGCCCGCGTTGACGACCAGAACCCGCATCGCTGCGCCTATGTCGATCGAGCCTCGTTCGCGCCGGGCCAGCACCAGTCTGTGACATCGGGCGGGTCCTGCCCGTGCTCGCGCGTGTAAGCCCTGTGGCGCAGCCGCTCGTCGACCATCTCCTGACGTATGTGCGCCGCGTGCTCAGCCAGGCCGGGAACCCGGTCGATCACGTCCATCACGAGATGAAAGCGGTCCAGGTCGTTGAGCATCACCATGTCAAACGGTGTCGTGGTGGTGCCCTCCTCTCTGTAGCCACGGACATGGAAGTTGGCGTGGTTGGTGCGCTTGTAGGTGAGACGGTGGATCAGCCACGGGTAGCCGTGGTAGGCGAAGATCACCGGCCGGGCTGTGGTGAACAGCGCGTCGAACTCCGCGTTGGGCAGACCGTGGGGATGCTCGGTGTCGGGCTCCAGGCGCATCAGATCAACGACATTCACAAGCCTCACCTTCAACTCGGGCAGACGCTCGTGCAGGATCGCCACTGCGGCGACGCTCTCCAATGTCGGGATGTCCCCGGCGCAGCCGAGCACCACATCGGGCTCCTGCTCACCGTCGCTGCAGGCCCAATCCCACATGCCGACCCCGCGCGTGCAGTGCGCGACCGCCTCGTCCATCGTCAGGTAGTTCAGTGAGGGCTGCTTGCCGGCGACGATCACGTTCACATAGTCGCGGCTACGCAGGCAGTGATCGGCGACGGACAGCAGACAGTTCGCATCCGGCGGCAGGTACACACGCACGACCTCCGCCTTCTTGTTGATCACGTGGTCGATGAACCCAGGGTCCTGGTGGGAGAACCCGTTGTGGTCCTGGCGCCACACGTGCGAGGAGAGCAGGTAGTTCAGCGATGCCACCGGCGCGCGCCACGGGATGCCGCGAGTCACCTTCAACCACTTGGCGTGCTGGTTGAACATCGAGTCCACGATGTGGATGAACGCCTCGTAGCTGTTCAGCAGACCATGCCGACCAGTCAGCAGGTAGCCCTCCAGCCAGCCCTGGCAGAGATGCTCGCTCAAGACCTCCATCACACGCCCGTCGGGCGCGAGGTGATCGTCGCTGTCCAAGCGCTCGGCGTCCCACGCGCGGTTGGTGACCTCGAACACGGCGCCCAAGCGGTTGGATGCCGTCTCGTCGGGACCCATGATGCGGAGGTTCGCCGGGTTGGCAACGATCGCGTCGCGCAGGAACGCGCCGAGCACACGCGTGGGCTCGCTGATGCTCGCCGTCGGCGCGGGCACCTCGACGGCGTAGCCACGGAAATCGGGCAGCTCAAGGTCGCGTAGCAACGCACCGCCGTTGGCGTGAGGGTTCGCGCCCATGCGCCGCTCACCCGCAGGCGCCAGCGCCGCCAGCTCCGCCCGCAGCGCACCATCCTCGTCAAACAGCTCCTCGGGACGGTAGGAGCGAAGCCACTCCTCGAGCTGACGTAGGTGCTCGGGATTCCCAGCCAGGTCCGATAGAGGCACCTGATGGGAGCGAAACGACCCCTCCGCCGGCAGCCCGTCGACCACCTTCGGCCCGGTCCAACCCTTGGGGGTGCGCAGCACGATCATCGGCCAGCGCGGACGCTCGGACGGGTAGGTGGGGTCTTCGTTGCGGGCGCGACGCTGGATCTCCGCGATCTCCGCCGTGACCTTATCCAAGGTCGCGGCCATCAGCTGGTGCATCACCTGTGGGTCATCGCCCTCGACGAAGCGCGGCGAGTACCCGTAGCCCTCCATCAGTGACCGCAGCTCCGTCTCGGGGATGCGCGCCAGCACCGTGGGGTTGGCGATCTTGTAGCCGTTCAGATGCAGGACCGGGAGCACCGCGCCGTCGCGGGCCGGGTTCAGGAACTTGTTGGAGTGCCAGCTCGTCGCCAGCGGGCCCGTCTCCGCCTCGCCGTCGCCGACCACGCAGCAAACGAGCAGGTCGGGGTTATCGAACGCCGCCCCGTAGGCATGCGCGAGGGAGTAGCCGAGCTCGCCGCCCTCGTGAATCGACCCCGGCGTCTCGGGCGCCACGTGACTCGGGATGCCGCCGGGAAAGGAGAACTGGCGAAATAGCCTGCGCAGGCCCTCCTCGTCACGCCCGACGTGGGGGTAGACCTCGCTGTAGGTGCCCTCGAGATACACGTTCGCGAGCACCCCCGGACCACCGTGACCAGGCCCCGCGACATAGAGGGCGTTCCGGTCACGCTCGCGAATCACGCGGTTCAGGTGCGCGTAGAGGAAGTTCAAGCCAGGGGTCGTACCCCAGTGCCCGAGCAGACGCGGCTTGACGTGCTCGATCCGCAGCGGCTCGCGCAGTAGCGGATTATCAAGCAGATATATCTGGCCGACCGACAGATAGTTCGCGGCCCGCCAGTAGGCGTCCAACGCGCGCAGTTGCTCGCCCGACAGGACAGCCGGCGGGTCTGTCACGGTCGCGTCGTCGATCACGGCTCGAGACTCTACGCTTGGCCCGTGGCACACGCGGCCGAGAGCGCTGCCGGGCATACGCATCGTCGCTCTAAAGCACATTCGGCCTATATCGCGGGATGCTCCGTAAAAACCCGCACGCAGTGCAGGAGCCAGCCCCGATGCTGCCGGGGCAGTCTGGATCTAGCGTGTAGCCGACCCCGACAAGGAGACCCGTGATGTTCAAGAACGTGCTCGTGGGAGTGGACGGCAGGGCAGGCGGCCGTGACGCCGTTGCGCTTGCCTGCAAGCTCACAAACCCCGATGGAAAACTGACGCTCGCCCACGTCCACACCGGCGATCTGCGCCCATCGCACGCCATCGCGCCCGGCTTGGTCAGAGAAGAGCGCGAGGCATCCCACAAGCTACTCGAGCAAGAGCGCGCCGCGGCCGATGTCAAAGCCGAGCTCACCAGCATCGTGTCGATGAGCCCCGGCCGCGGCTTGCACGAGCAGGCCGAGGAGCAGAACGCCGATCTGATCGTCGTCGGCTCCTGCAGTCACGGCGCGTTCGGGCGCGCGATGCTCGGCGATGACACGCGCGCCGCGCTGAACGGCGCTCCCTGCGCCGTCGCAATCGCACCCCTCGGCTACGCCGAGCACCCCATACCGATCGCCAAGGTCGGTGTCGCCTATAACTCCTCACCGGAGAGCAAGGCGGCGCTCACGATGGCACGGGAGCTGGCAGCGCCCGCCAGGGCAACGGTTCACGCCCTTGAAGTCGTGATGATCCCGACCGTCGCCTACACCGGGATCATCCCTCCCGCGATCGGGGATAGCGTCGACCTGATGGTCCAGGAGGCGAACAGTCGCATGAAAGAGATGCCCGACGTTGACGGTCACGCCGTCTACGGCCTCGCGGGCGAGGAGCTGGCCGCGTTCGGCGATCAAGTCGACCTCCTGGTGGTCGGCTCACGCGGCTACGGTCCCGTCAAGCGCCTGGTGCTTGGTAGCACCTCCGACTATCTGCAGCGCCACGCACGCTGCTCCCTGCTCGTGCTGCCCCGGGCAGCCGGCGGCCCACCCGAGGATTCCACGGCTTCCAGGTAGCACGAGGATAAGCGACCGGCAGTCGCAACTGTCTGAGCTCATCTCGCAGACGCATATTGGTTAGCGCCACCGACGCTCTGGCTGACCTCGGTCTGCGGTCATAGGGCAGTCGGCAGAATGGCGGTAGCCCCTAGGGCGACAACGATTGCGAATACGGCGAGGGGTGCTCCTCGGCGCGAGAACGCCACAAGTGATGGTTGTGCGTGTACCTGTTGTGCGGCACGCCACCATAGGAACGCGGAGAGCGACCCGGTCGCGGCGATGTTGGGACCGACGTTCAGCCCCAAGAGCAGCGCGCTCGGGTGCGAGACCGGGTGCGCCGAGAGCAGGACAGCGGCAGGGAGGTTGTTGATCGTCACCGACGCGAGCGCCCCGATCCCCGTGGTCTCCCAGCGTCCGGCACCATCGAGCAGCTGCGCCGGTCCATCCCACGATCGCGCGAGCACTCCCAACGCGACGCACAGCAAGAACAAGCTGATGAGCACAATCGGTCCGACCGCGCGCACGACCTCTCGCCACTGCAGCCGACCGCGCACCACCTCGATCGTGGTCAGGGCGACTCCGACCCCGAGCACGGGGATCGCGGGATTACGGAGCGCGATCGTGAGGACGGCGGCGCCTAGCGCGCCGGGTAGCCCCAATCCGAGCGCGTCCCAGCTCACGCGCTGTGGGTGTCGACTTGTGGCCGCTCGCAGTCGGCGGCGAAAGAGCACGAACAGTCCCAGCGCAGTGGCGAGTGTCGCGGCGAGCGCCATCACGAGCATGCGCGCGGCAAACGTGGCGCCCGAGATCGGCTGATGCCCGAGGACGAGCAGGTTTGTGAGATTGGACCCCAGCAGGTAGAGCGAGGATGCGTTGGCCATGTAGACCGCGCCGTAGAGAAACCCCTCCTCCTCAACGCCGCGACCGCGAGCCGCATGAACCAGCACAGGTGTCAGGAACACCACAGCGGTGTCGAGGTTGAGCACAGCGGTGACCACCGCTACGAGCAACAGACAGGCGGTGAGCAGGGCCACCGGCGGTCCTGCGAGGCCCTGCAGGAACCGCCCAGTCTGCTCGAAGAGGCCATCGCGATTGGCGACCAGACCGATCAGCAGCAACCCGCTGACGAGCACGAATGGAGGCCAGGCTTGTTCCGCGGCAGCACTCAGATGCACCTGCGAAAGCCTGCCAGGCTGGCGTACCGGCGGAGGCCACGGTATGACCACGCGGGTGCCGACACCGACCTTAGATTCGGTTCGCGCGGTGCTTTACGCGATCTCGACTGCGCTTTTCCACTTGTCGCCTGACGTGGTTAGCACCCGGATGGTCGCGCGCTGCGAACAAGACTCGTGGCTTTCGCGTCTGCTCGTCCTGGGCTGTTCGTAGTTCGCTGCGGTAGTCCGTGCACAGCCGGTATCTTCATGCGGATGCCCAACCAGGATGTGATGCCGATTGATAGCGAAAGCGGCGAGGAAACCGCCTCTGTGGAGGCGATCCGTATCGTGCTCGCGGACGATCACGAGGTCGTGCGCAGTGGGCTGCGGATGCTGCTCGACAGGGAAAGCGACTTTGAGGTCGTCGCCGAGGCCAGCGATATAGAAAGCGCCCGGCGCTACGTGCGCGGGCATCACCCCAAAGTGCTGGTGCTCGACCTGAACATGCCCGGCGGCTCAAGCCTCGAGGCGATCCCAGCGATCCGCGAGGAGTCGCCCGGCACGCAGATCGTCGTGCTGACAATGCAGAAGGAGCCGGCGTTCGCCCGCGAGGCACTCGGCGCGGGGGCGCTTGGCTATGTCCTCAAGGAGGCCGCCAACAGCGAGCTCGTCGAGGCGGTGAGGCTAGCCTCCGTGGGCGAGAGCTACCTGAACCCCAGGCTTGGTGCGCGCATGGCCTCGGAGCCGCCTCCTGGCCCGCCGGACGATCTATCAGAGCGCGAGGTCGAGGTGCTGGGGCTGATCGCACGCGGGCACACCAACGCCGAGATCGCAGGGCAGCTGTACCTGTCGGTGCGCACCGTCGAGACCCATCGCTCGCATATCCAGCAGAAGCTCAGGCTCTCCACCCGCGCCGAGCTCGTCGGCTACGCGCTCGAGCGTGGGCTGATCGGTCCCGACGGGGAGCGTCGCAGCGCCTGACCTACGCGCCCTGCCCGGCGCGGTAGTGCTCGCGCCAGATCAGGCGGTAAATGGGGATCCAGCGCGGGAGGCGGTTGACGACGGGGACGAAGGGGATGAGGATGAAGGCGAGGCTGAGCACGCCCATCACCAGCATCACGAGGATGTCGGCGTTTTCGGAGGCCTTGAAGGGTTCGACCTGATACCAGAGGGAGTACAGCCACAGCCAGGCTTGGCCGGGGTAGCTGCCGGTCTCGTTCATCATCCCCCACTGATCCCCGAGCAGGTGCTGGGCTTCGGCGCGTTCCTCGAGCAGGCCGCCGTCGGCCATGAACAGCAGCGGGTTGGTGTAGTCGGTCTGGAAGAACTGTTTGCTGGTGAGCAGGTCGCCGTCGAGACCGCCGCTCTGGGCAAGGCCGAGCAGGCCGCTCATCAGCGCGGGGATGGAGCCCGCGCCGGTGGCGTGGACGGTGACGGCGCCGGTGGCGGGGTCGGCGGAGACGGTGCCGGGCGGCGTCTTGTCTTCTTCTACGGCCGTTTCGTAGTCTTCGAGCGGCTTGGCGTACGCTTCGCCCCAGGCCTTTTTGATCGCTTCGGGCGCGGCCCTATATTCGGCGATCGCGCTGTGCAGCGCCGGGTCGGCGGGGATCGTGCTCAGCGGGCCGAGCACGAAGTCGTTGGTCGTGTCGATCGGGTGACTGACGCCGAGCCATTTCTGCGGATACAGGAAGGCGGCGTGCTGGCCTTCGCCGTTGTGGTTGTAAGGAGGGCCGTATTCGGAGGTATCGCTCGTGCCGTTCAGCTCCTTGGTGGCGTCGGCGACGAAGTTGACCGGCTGCTGGCGCGCCCACTGCGCGATCGTGCTGGGCGGGTCGTCGGGGGAGGAGAAGAGGATGGTGAGCACGATCGCCAGCAGGGTGAGGACGCCGAGGGCGATGAAGAGCTCTTTGACGAGGTCATACGGCGCGTAGGGGCCGCTCCACGGCCGGGTGTCGTCGGTGGGGCGCAGGAAGCTCATGACCCGGTCCCGGTGGAGGCCGGCGGCGCAGGCGGGCCGGCGGCGGCAGGCGGCGCGGGAGGCGCACCGGTCGCAGCCTGCGGCGGAGGCGATCCGTGCGGGGGAGCGGAACTCGCCCCCGCCGCCGATGAGGCCAGCGCCGCTTTGCGATCCTCGATCTCAAACGGAGGTACGACCCCGTGCCGGCGCACGAGCAGCACGTGCGCGCCGACGAGTAGCACGACCGCCACCGGCAGCAGCAGCACGTGCCAGCTGTACATCTGGCCGAAGTTGGTGACGTTGAAGAAGGCGCCGACGCCGACCGCGTTGAGCCCGTCCTTGGCCTGCGTGGCGATCCACTGGGCGTCGAAGTTCTGCTGGGAGACGTAGCCGGTCAGCGCCGTGGGTATCGCGACGAGGAAGGTGATCGCACCGGTGATCCACACGCGCGTGCGCCCGCCGCGCCAGGCGGCCATCCAGAACTTGCCCCAGAGGTGGACGACCATCACGAAGAAGAACAGCTCGACGCCCCACATGTGGATCGAGTTGAAGAAGTGCCCGACGCCGGTGTAATGCCACCAGGCGGGACCCTTCAGTGCGAGGATGCAGCCGGAGGCGACGATCACGATCAGCGCGGCGATCGAGGCGACCCCGAACACGTAGATCCAGGAGGCGACGTACGTGGGCTGGCCGTCGGGCAAGAGCTTCTCGGGCGGCAGTGCGTCGACGGCGCGCTGCCGCGTGCGGGCGGTCCACGATTTCGAGGCCGGCGCGACGGGCGGCGGGGCGGCGCTCATGAGGGGCCCGTCCCGCGGCGGGCGGCCGCGCGCCTGGCCGCTCCGGGGAAGGGCAGCAGGATTGCGAGCAGGAACACGAGCAGCATCAGTCCGATCACGACCACGTTGGCGACGGACAGGTGGATGAATTCCCAGTCCACCGTGTGCGCCGGGTGGTTGAGGTTGAAGACCGCTGACGCCAACACGCTTATGCTGTTCCCTCTCGGAGTGGGACGATGCGCGAAACCCTATGTCTAGGTACCTATTCGCGCCTCCGTAGAAAATCCCTATACCGGTGGGGACTTCTCACGCGACGTGGCCGCGCTCGGCGCCCACCCGAACCCATGTCGCAGCCTGCGTTGCCGGGCTACTGCTCCAAGCCGGTCGCCGAGGCGATCCCAGGCGACCCGCGGACACGCACGCTCTGAGCCCAAGCTCCTCGCAGCCATCGCCAATGTCCTCGTCTGGGAGCCCGCGCACCGGATCATGCAGACCCATCAGTTCGCCAACCTGAAACGGTGCGCCGAGCGACGCGCCGGCTCGCAGTGCCTTACCCTCGACGCACCAGATGACTTTCTATCGGCGACAGCAAAAGGATGAGTGAAAAGAGCGCATGAACGAGGACCATCCCGTTCGATTCTCAGTCGACTACCCCGACCGGGATCTGAACCGACTCACGACGGCCTTGCGCATCTTCACGGTCATCCCGATCGCGATCGTGCTCGCGAGCATCGGCGGCTACTCGGGCGCAAGCAACTGGGGCGGTGGCTCTGGGACCACCATCGCCGTGGGCGGCACGGGGCTTCTGTTCATTCCGCCGCTGCTGATGATCCTGTTCCGCCAGAAGTACCCGCGTTGGTGGTTTGACTGGAACCTGCAGCTATTGCGGTTCGCGAACCGGGTGGGCGTGTACCTCGCGCTGATGGACGACCGCTACCCCTCGACCGACGAGCAACAGTCCGTGCACCTGGACTTCGGCTATCCCGACGCGAAAGAGGGGCTCAACCGCTGGCTTGTGTTGGGCAAGTGGTTCCTCGCGATCCCGCACTACATCGTGCTCGCCGTCCTCTACCTCGGCGCGTTCTTCGCGGTGATCGCCGCCTGGTTTGCGGTCCTGTTCACGGGCCGCTATCCGCGCGGGATCTTCGACTACCTCGAGGACGTGATCCGCTGGCACAACCGGGTGGTCGGCTACGCACTCATCCTCGTCACAGACCAGTACCCGCCCTTCCGGCTGCGTCCCTAGACGCGAGCACGCCGCGCTGCTCAGGCTCGGCGCTACGCCCAAGCATCCGATGCGAAGCGTTCGCGGGCCAGACGCCAGCCCGAGGTAAGGAACTCGACTCTCTCCTCCGGCCCCTCGTGGCGTACTACGCGAGCATCGAATCCTTCTCGAAAGACATCTAGCATCGCGCGGTTTTCAGAGAGCACCTCGGCCACGAAATGCGTGATCCCACGCTGCTCGGCAACGATCGCCAAGCGCTCGATGAGGATCGTCCCCAGGCTGCGGCCGTGGAGGTGATCGGCAACCTCGACCGCGACTTCAGCGCGTGTCTCGTCGAGCTTGACGTAGGTGGCGTGCCCGACGAGCACGCCCTCCTCGTCGTGGGCGATGAGCCCATAGTGTCTCGCGTCGGTGGTGGCCGCCAGGTGCGCAGCGGACCCGATGTCCACCGCTCCGCTGAAGAACCGCAGGCGACGCGCCTCCAGGCACAGCCCCGTGAGAAACGCACGCAGCGCAGGCTCATCTGCAGCCGTCGCCGGGCGCACCGTGACCCGCGAGCCGTCACGCAGCCGGACGAGCTCTACCTCCGACGGATCGTCAGCTGACACCATCGTGGCTGACACGGGAAGGGCTGGATATGCACTTCTCACGATGTCCCAACACTCTTACACGCCGCAAGATCGGGCATCAGAGATTGGCCGTCAGCTTGACGCGGAAAACTACCCCGCGGTGACTCACAGCGACCAGTAGTGGCCGATGTGCGCGGCGGCGCGCGATGTCAGCAGCGGCTCGGGCGCCGCAGATCGCGCCGGCTCATCCCCGCCCAGCGCCGCGAGCGTCGCCTGCACGGATTGGGCGAGAGCAGCAGGTTCATAACCGCCCTCCAAAACCGCCCCGAGGGGCACGCCGAGCTCGTCGGCGAAGTCACGCACGTGACGGGCCATCTGCGCAAAGGAGCCGGCCTCCAGACGGCAATTCGCCAACGGGTCCTCGCGGTGCGCGTCAAAGCCAGCGGAGATCAGCACGAGCTCGGGCTCAAACGCCTGGGCAACGGGAAGCACGATGTGCTCGAGCAGCGACAGCCACAGATCCTCCTCGGAGCCGGCCGGCACGGGCAGGTTGATCGTGTAGCCCTCTCCATGCCCTGAGCCCACATCGCCCAGCGGGCCGGTGCCGGGGTAGATGCCCGACTGGTGGATGCTTGCAAACAGCACGTCTGGGCGGCGGCGGAACGCCTCGGCGGTGCCGTTGCCGTGATGGACGTCCCAATCGAGGATGAACACCCGCCGGGCGCCCAACTCGCAGATGGCGAGCTCTGCCGCGATCGCGACGTTGTTGAACAGGCAGAACCCCATCGCACGATCCGGTTCGGCGTGATGCCCGGAAGGTCGCACGCCGCAGAACCCGACCGTCGCCTCGCCTTCAACCAGCGCTCTCGCCATCTCACACGCGCCGCCGGCGGCGTGCAACGCCGCACGGTAGGAAGGCTCGCCGACGAACGTGTCCGGGTCGATCGATCCCCCGCCGGCCAACGCCAACCCCTTGATTCGCTCGACGTGGCCCGTACCGTGGATGAGCTGGAGCTGAGTCTCCGGCGCCGGCGGGGCCTCGCGCCGCTCCCAGCCCAGCCAGCCATTCCTCGCCAGCGTCTGCTCGATCCCAAGCAGACGCTCCGGGGTGTCCGGGTGCTCTGGCATGTGCACCCGCGGATCGTGTTCCATGCACGCCGGATGGCTGAAATAGAGCCCAGGCTGCTTGACGCGCATAGACTTTTGCTCTGCGCTCATCGATGAGTGGCGCCGGCGGTGTGATGAGACTGAGCGGGTACTTCATTGTCCTTGGACATGTGCTGACTGTACGCCGTGACATGCGGGTGGCGGCATGGATCTATCGATAGTGAGCGATCTCGTCCATGGACATTGGGCTCGTACGGGTCGCCGAGTCAGACCAAGACCGCATGCTGGGAGCCGGGCGGCGCATGCGCGGTCCCGAGGCGTGCCGCATGCGGCACGCCTGCCAATCATCGTTCCGGTAGGCGCATGCGCCTACCGGCGGGGTCGCGCATGCGCGACCCCGGACCTGTCCGCATGCGGACAGGTCGTCCCTGATTGCTCAGCTCGCTGGATACCGGCCGTCTCGGCGACATCCGGGATGACTACTACATGACTGCGGAGTTTTACTGGTCCACTCCACGGTGATGTTCTGCACTCTAGAACATATGTTGAGTCCAGCCTCGGGCTCACGTGGGCCGGTCTCCCGATGTCGATCCGGGGTTGGGGCGCTCGCGCGGCTGGATCCAACGACGCGGACGCACCGCTCAGATCATGCCCGCACGTACCGCTCAGAAGATGCCCACAACCACGATCGAGAGCGACCGCCGCAGCGCGGCGCGGAAGGCTCGTGACCAAAATGAGCGATCTGGTCAGATCGTTGCGTTTGCCACCGACGCGATCGTCTCCAAGGATCGTGCCGGCCTGATCACGAGTTGGAACCTGGGCGCCGAGCGCCTCTACGGCTACCGGGAGGAGGAGGTGCTGGGGCATCCCATCAGCCTCATCGTTCCGGAGGCTCTCAA
Source organism: uncultured Solirubrobacterales bacterium (assembly GCA_963705245.1). Lineage (GTDB taxonomy): Bacteria > Actinomycetota > Thermoleophilia > Solirubrobacterales > Solirubrobacteraceae > Palsa-744. Next base: position 2,355,914 of record OY970062.1, read on the forward strand.
CGGAGAGGAGTGGGAGCTCCTGCAACGCGTGCTGGAGGGCGAGCACATCGAGCACTACGAAACGCTGCGCCAACGCAAGGACGACACGATCATCAATGTGTCCCTGACGCTGTTTGCGTTGAGAGACGCCGATGGGGAGATCGTCGGAGCCGCCTCGATCGCACACGACACAGCACGACGGATCGCCGCCGAGCAGGAGCTGCACCAGAGTGAACGTCTGCACCGTCAGATCCTGGAGTCCGCGGCCGAGGGCATCTGGCGCATCGACGCCGAGCTGATCACCGACTACGCAAATCCCAGCATCGCCGAGATGCTCGGCTACACGGTCGAGGAGATGCTCGGCAGTCACTTGTCTGAGTTCTTGGACGAGGAGGGCATGAGCACCGCCCGGGCCAGCATTGAACGACAGAGCAGAGGCGTCAACGATCGTATGGAGGTGTCTCTCCTATGCAAGGACGGCGCCGTTCTGCCGGCGCAGGTGTCCGTCAACGCCGTGCTCGATGACACCGGGGAGGCCTGTGGGAATCTGGCGATCGTCACCGACATCAGCCGGCAGCGGCAGACCGAGACTCACCTGCGCACAACCGAGAAGTTCCTCGCCGGCGTGACGGAGAGCATGGAGGAAGGTCTGCTGACGCTCGACGTCGATGGCCGGATCGCCACAGTCAATCACGCCGCCAAGGACATCCTCGGATACGAAGCCGAGGATCTGATCGGGAGAACGCTCTGCGAGGGCCTTGGTTGTGGGCGCGATGGCGCGCAACGGTGCGCGGGCCCGCACTGTCCGCTGAGGGCAATTCACTCCAGTCTCGCTCCGGCGCATATCGATGACGAGGTCTTTGTTCGCAAGGACGGAGTTCGCCTGCCGGTCTCGATCAGAGCCGAGCCGCTCGGTGATGAGCGTGGTGGACCGGCAGGCCACATCGTCGTCTTCCAGGACATCACCGAGCTCAAGACGGTGCAACAGCAGGCGCGTCGCGAGCTCGATGAGTTGAGCTGGATCGGGCGCTTGCGTGACGCGATGGACGAGGATCGACTGGTGCTCGCCGGACAGCCGATCGTCTCGCTGGACTCCGGCGAGGTCGTCGGGCAGGAGCTGCTCGTGCGACTGCGCGATCGCGAGGGAGCGCTCGTGATGCCGGGTGAGTTTCTCCCGGCGGCGGAGCGCTTTGGCCTCATCTGCGATCTCGATCGCTGGGTCCTCAGCCAAGCGGCCAGACTCGCGGCGCAGGGTAAGGCGGTCAACGTGAACCTCTCCGCGTGCTCGCTCGCCGACGCGAAGCTGGCCGATCTGATCGAGAAGCTGCTCGTCGAGGCGCACGCCGACCCGAGACTGATCACGTTCGAGATCACCGAGACGGCCTTGACCGAGCATCTGGAGCTCGCGAGCCGCTTTACGGCCCGAATGGCCACGCTGGGCTGCGAGTTCGCGCTTGACGACTTCGGCACCGGCTACGGCGCTTTCACCTACCTGAAGACTCTTCCCATCAAGTATCTGAAGATCGATATTGAGTTCGTCCGCGACCTGATCGACAACAAGGCGAGCCAGCACCTGGTCAGCGCCACGGTGCAACTGGCCCGTGGCTTCGGGCAAAAGACGGTGGCCGAGGGCGTCGAGGACGCAGAGACACTCGAGCGTCTGCGCGAGCTCGAGATCGACTACGTCCAGGGGTACTACCTCGGACGCCCAGAGGTACTCACCCTCGATTGAGTATGCTGGCCAGTGTGGGCAAGTTCCAACATACTGACAAATGGCTAATGCTTGCCGTACGTCGCGTCGATGAGACTGGAGATGCATCATCTTCCCCCAGCTTTGTCGGTCAGCGACCCACCGAAGACGATGGGCGGACGTATGCTGCACCCACGCCGCTGGCTGCTCGGTCGTGCGCTCGCCGAACGGCAAGATCCTCGTGAACGAAGATCGCAGCCGCACGGCGAGAGAAGGCCGCGAAACCCATGAAGGCGAATCCGAAGAAGGGGCCGACCCGCCGCCGGGTGGCTTCGGCGGGACAGGCGAAACGAGCAGGATCGTGCTGAACAGTTGACCCCTCTGGCAACTTCTGCATTTGCGACGCAAGCAGGCATAGCTGTACGCGCCTGGCTCACTTGAGCTCGGGACGATTTCCGAGTGCGCTGTCTTGCGATCGATTTGCGCTCGCTCCTGCAGGGCCTTGCGGGCGCGCGACGAGCATGCTGATTGACTCGGTGGGCTGAGCCGCGTTGCTGCTAATCACACTGTTTCTGGTGTCAGCACGAAGCCCGCCTGGCTGGCGGCGCGTCGCAGGTCAGCGTCGAAGCAGGCGAAGTGGCTGCAGCGTGGATCCGTATCGCGGACCGCGAGCGCGCTCGTGAGCTGTACAGCGTCATATGCTCGCAGCGCGTGGCGCGCTGCTTCTCGGGCGGCTGCGATGAGTACTGGCTCGGTCAGTGAGACGATCGTAAAGCGCGGGTCGGAGTCGGGATCGCCGTGGAAGTCGAGCTCGAAGGCACTGACCAGAATGCCGGCAGCCGTGTCCTCGAGCTCGCCGGTTCGGGCCTTGCGCCACAGCGCGGAGGGTACCTCCACTCGAGCGATCGCCGAGACGACTGTCATCTGCAGCGCGCGGATCGGTCGATGCCCGGGCTCATTGGCATAGAGCTTCACGAGCGCCGACGAGTCCGCAAAGGTGCTCAGCGGCGGCCCTCTTTGACGAAGTCCGACACCGAGTGTCTGGGGGATCCGCTCGAGATCCTCGCCGGAAGCCTGGGCTGTCTGACACAGCAGAGACATAGCGTGCTGAGTTCGAACCGTTGACCTCTCGTTGCCGACGGGGACTCGTCTCATTCGAAACCACCGGCATCTGACCGGAGGCATTCGCAGCTGCGAGCGCAAAGCCCAGCACTGGAGGCAAAACCGAGCGCGCAAGGAGGCTCTGAGCGTGTGTGACGCTACTCGAGAGCCTTGCGCCTATCCGTCGAAAGAGTGGACTTCTATGCTTCTCGGGCGGGACTTTAGCCCACAATTTAGCCCACCAACATCGCCGGTGGGCAAAACTCCACTTGCACACATCAACCAGAAACCTGCCGATTTGCAGGCATTTCTGGAACGCGCCCGGCTGGATTCGAACCAGCGGCTTCCCGCTCCGGAGGCGAGCGCTCTATCCACTGAGCTACGGGCGCAGGCGGCGCCGATACCGAACGGCGCCTGTTGCTCGTAAGAGCTTACCGGCGCGATACCACGCTCTCTGCTGCGGGCCGCTGCAGCAGCCCCTTATGCCCCGCCCGCAGGGATGTGCCACCCCCGGGGGGCGGTCGCGTCAGCTCGCAGGAGAGTCGTGGAGGGAGAGTCGTGGAGGACCTCTATGGCGCCGCCGCAACCTCATCTGGCTTGCCGCTTACCCCGCCCCGCCGCTACCGTTGCCCGCATGGATCTCTCGGTTTTCTTCGCCGGCACCGGCGGCTCGGTGCCAAGCGCTCGGCGCGGACTGCCCGCTGTGCTCGTTCGCCGCGGGGGGGAGCACATCCTGTTCGACTGCGGAGAGGGAACCCAGCGGCAGCTGATCAAGTCAGTCGGGCTGGCAGATGTCGACAGCGTGTTCGTCACGCACTTCCATGCCGACCATTGGCTGGGGTTGCCCGGGATGCTCAAGTCGTTTGCGTTGCGCGAGCGCACGCAGCCATTGAGCGTGTATGGGCCACGCGGGCTGACCGAGCTGATGGACCGGATGCGCTTCGTGTACGGACGCTTGCCATACGAGCTGGGTGTGGTGGAGCTCGCGCCCACCGAGACCGTCATGTGCGACGGGTACCTCATCGCCGCGATCCCCGTCCGTCACCGAGGCGACTCTTGTTACGGGTATGCGCTGGTGGAGGAAGCTCGCCCCGGGCATCTGGATCCGGAGCTCGCCGAGCGGCTCGGAGTCAGGCCCGGGCCTGATTTCGGCCGTCTGCAACGTGGCGAGACAGTCGGGGGAGTGACGCCGGAGCAGGTGCTTGGACCAGCGCGTCCGGGGCGCAAGATCGTGCTCTCGGGAGACACCTCACCGTGTGAGACTCTCCTTGTCGCCGCGCACGAGTCCGACCTGCTTGTACACGAGTCGACATTCGCCGAGGACGAGGTCGAGCGCGCGCGCCTCACCGCTCACAGCACCGCTCGGCAAGCGGCCGAAGTCGCGCGCGACGCGCAAGTGGGCATGCTCGCACTGACACACATCTCCAGCCGCTACCCCGGCGGGGAGCTGCGCGAACAGGCGCGCGCCGTGTTCGAGCAGACTGAGGCTCCGCGCGATTACGACACGATCGAGATCCCCTTCCCCGAGCGTGCCGCGCCCCGGCTGGTGCGCTGGTCAGAGCGGCGCACGCGCGAGGCCGCGCCGGCGGAACCGATCGCGGCGGTCTAGCACCCTCCGGTCGAGCTGATGTTGACCACGGACCGACCACCTGTCGAGCCGGTGGCGCACTGACCAACTGCCGCGAGCTATCACGCCGTGTTCTGGGCCCATCACGCATCGCGTTTTGAGCTATCGGATCGCGTTGATACAGTCCCACGCGATCCTTTAACCCGGTCCCGAGAGGCCAGGAAGGCAAACTCAAGTTGGACAGCAGCGGCTACAAGACCGTCCTGCGTGAGGACGAACTGCGGCGAGCGCTGACGCGTATCGCCCACGAGATCGTGGAGCGGAACCCCAGCGACTCCCGCCACCTGGCTGATCTTGATGCTTCTGAGCAGCCGGAGCAGCCGGTTCTTTCTGAGCAGCCGGTTCTGGCGCTCGTCGGGATTCATCGGCGTGGCGCGTTCCTCGCGCACAGGTTGCGCGGCCTGCTGGAAGGGCTGCTTGACGTCGAGGTGCCACTCGGGGATCTCGATATCGGCTTCTACCGCGACGACGTCTCGCGCCGGCCTGACACTCCAGTCGTGCACGCATCGCACATCGACTTCGACGTGGACGGTCGCACTGTCGTGATCGTCGACGACGTCCTTTGCACCGGTCGGACCGTCCGCGCTGCGATCGAGGCGCTGTTCGACTACGGTCGTCCTGCCCGCGTCCAGCTGGCCGTGCTTGCCGACCGTGGTCATCGCGAGCTGCCGATCAGGCCTGACTATGTCGGCAAGAACCTTCCTACCTCTCGCACAGAGCACGTGCACGTACGCGTCCTCGAGCTCGACGGCGTCGACGAGGTCGCGATCGCTCCGGCCGTCGTCGTGGAGGCTTCGGCATGAACCACTTGCTCTCGATCGAGGATCTCGACCGCGAAGCGATCGAGCGGATCGTCACCAAAGCGGCTCGCTTCGCCGAGGTGTCCGACCGGGAGATCAAGAAGGTTCCCGCGCTGCGCGGGCGGATGGTGCTCAACCTCTTCTACGAGGTCTCCACGCGCACGCGCAGCTCCTTCGAGCTTGCCGCGAAGCGGCTGTCCGCCGATGTCGTCAACTTCGCAGCCAGCGGATCGAGCGTCGAGAAGGGGGAGTCGCTGAAGGACACCGTGCTCACTCTCAGCGCGCACAAGCCCGACGCGATCGTCCTGCGCACTCCTTGGGCGGGGGCGGCCGAGCTCGTCTCGCGCTGGTGCAGCGCGGCGATCGTCAACGCGGGCGACGGCAAGCACGAGCACCCGACCCAAGCGCTGCTCGACGTGTACACGCTGCGCGAGCGCCTCGGCGGGATCGACGGCGCGTCGATCTGGATCGTCGGTGACGTCACTCACTCGCGCGTCGCGCGCTCGAACATCATCGCCTTTCAGCGCATGGGCGCCCATGTCACGCTCGCCGGCCCGCCAACGCTGATCCCGCGTGGGATCGAGGCGCTCGGCTGCGACGTGCGCTTCACCTTGGACGAGCTCGGCTCGGCCGATGTCGTATACGCGCTGCGGATGCAGCGCGAGCGCATGAGCGAGACGTGGGTGCCCTCGCTGCGCGAGTACGCCACTTGGTATCAGATCAACGGGCGGCGCCTTTCACCGCGCCAAGTGCTGATGCACCCCGGCCCCGTCAACCGCGGCGTCGAGCTCTCCGGGGAGGTCGTCGACTCTCCGCAGGCGGTCATCACCGCGCAGGTCGAGGCCGGCGTCGTCGTCCGTATGGCCGTGCTCTACGAGCTGCTTGCGGGCGCCCACGCGCCCCGTCCCGTCCCCGAGCCCCAACTGGCGTGATGATCGGACCCGTCGCGATTCTCGAGGCTGCGCCTGCCGTTTTCTGTCCGCGTTTGACGTCGAGGGTGGCGCAGTAGTGGCCACGAATCCACTCGTCCACGGACCGAGCGTGCCGGCCGAGCTGCTGCTGGGAGACGTGCACGCGCTCGACCCCCGCACGGGCCTCGATGCGCGCCAAGACGTGCTCGTGCGCGACGGTGAGATCGCCGCGCTTGGAGAGCCCGGCACGTTGGAGCGCCCGGATGGGACCGAGGTCGTCGAGGGCCGAGGCAGACATTTGCTGCCGGCGTTCTTTGACCCGCACGTCCATCTGCGTACTCCCGGGCAGGAGCACAAGGAGGACCTCGAGACCGGCACGCGCGCGGCGGCAGCCGGAGGATTCGGCGGGGTGATCGCGATGCCGAACACCGATCCCGTGATCGACTCGGCGCCATTGCTGCGCTCGCTGCGCGACGCCGCCGCCCGCGAGGCGCGGGTGCCTGTCGGCTTTCTCGCGGCGATCACGCGTGGACTGGCGGGCGCCGAGTTGACGGAGATGGCCGAGCTGTCCGAGCAGGGCGCGCTCGGCTTCACCGACGACGGCCGACCGGTCCAGAGCGCTGGGATGCTGCGCAAGGCCTTGCAGTACCAGCGTCTGTGCGGCGGCGTGATCAGCCTGCACGAGGAGGACCCGACGCTCTCTCACGGCGGCTCGATGTGCGAGGGCGCCATCAGCGCCGCACTTGGCATCGGTGGAATTCCCACCGTCAGCGAGTCGACGATGGTCGCCCGTGACGCCGAGCTGGCGATGTACGAGCGTGCGCGTGTCCACTTTCAGCACCTCAGCTGCGCCTCGTCGGTCAATGCCGTCGCTCACGCCCGAGCCGCCGGAGGGCTCGTCAGCGCGGAGGTGACGCCCCATCATCTGCTCCTCACCGACGAGTCCGTTCGCGGCTTGGACACACGCATGAAGATGAACCCCCCACTGGCCGCCGAGGAGGACCGCCGGGCGCTGATCGCCGGCTTGCGTGACGGCACGATCGATTGCATCGCCACCGACCACGCCCCGCACGCGCGCGAGGAGAAGGAAGTCCCGTTCGAGCAGGCCCCGATGGGCACGACCGGCCTGGAGACAGCGTTCGCCGCGCTCTACACCGGTCTGGTCCTGCCCGGCGAGCTGTCCCTGCGGCTGCTCGTCGAGCGAATGACCGCGGGTGCCGCCCTGTTCGAGCTGCCGACTCCCACGATCGCGGTCGGGGAGCCCGCCAACCTGACCCTCATCGACCTCCAAGCCGAGTTCTTGGCGGGCGAGCGTGGTTGGGAGAGCCGCTCGGAGAACTGCTGTTTCGCGGGCCGGCGCTTGCACGGCCGCGTACTGCTCACCGTCGCTTCCGGCGCGATCGTATACAGAGAGCGCGTCTTTTCGGTCGTGCCCGCATGACCGTCAGCCTGGGATCGGTCGACGCAAGGATGCGGGGCCGGATGTCCCGCGCCCACGACCTGCATGCCCGACTCACCCGCGCGGATGCGACCCAACCGAACACCTTCCCGTATGCCATCCACGGGCGTGCATGCACGCGGGCAGACACGCGCGCGCGTGGTCACGTAGTCGCAGTCACCTCACAAAGGAGAGACCGATGAGCTTGCTCGATCGCGACAGGACGGCACTGGTCGTCGTCGACGTCCAGGAGGGATTCCGGCCGTACGCATCGTTTGCCGGCGTCGCCGACGCTTGCCGCAAGCTCGTGCAGGGTGCGCGCATCCTCGATCTGCCGTGCCTTGTCAGTGAGCAGTATCCGAAAGGCTTGGGCCACACCGCACCGGAGGTGGGATTGCAGGAAGACGAGCAGCCGATCGAAAAGACGGTCTTCTCCGCCGCGCGCGCGGACGGATTTGACCTTCGTGACCGCACGCAGGCGGTCGTATGCGGGATCGAGACGCACGTATGCGTCAGTCAGACCGTCCACGACCTGCTCGCACAGGGCATCGAGGTGCACGTTCCGGCGGACGCGGTCGGCTCGCGTCACGAGCTCGATTATGAGCGTGGGCTGGAGCGCTTGGAGCGCGCCGGCGCCGTCGTCAGCACGGTCGAGGCGGCGCTGTTCGATCTGCTGGAGCGCGCCGGCACACCCGAGTTCAAGGCCGTCCAGGCGCTGATCATCTGATGGCCTACGTTCTGCTCGACGATGGCACCCGTTATGAGGGAATCGGCTGTGGCGCGGACGCGCATGCGGTCGGTGAGATCGTGTTCACGACCGGCATGTCCGGGTACCAGGAGTCGATGACCGACCCGTCCTTCACAGGTCAGCTGATCACGTTCACCTATCCGCACATCGGCAACTATGGGGTCAGCGCAGAGGCGATGGAGTCCGAGCGGGCCTGGGCGCGCGCGGCGATCATGCGCGAGGCCTGCGACCGCGAGGACGCCCCCGGCGCGGAGGGCGGCTGGCTGAGATGGCTCACCGACTGTGGCATCCCGGCGATCAGTGGGGTTGACACGCGTGCCCTCGTCATCCACATCCGCGATCGTGGCGCGATGCGCGGGGGGGTGTTCCCGGCGAGAATGTCCGCACGCGAGGCTCGCGCGCTGATCGAGGCTGAGCCGCCGATGGCCGGACAGGATCTCGCGGCCCAGGTGACCCCGAGCACGGTCAGCCGCCACGGCGAGACGAACGCCGGGCCGAGCATTGCCGTGCTCGACACGGGCATAAAGTCATCGATGGTCCGCGAGCTGGTGGACCGTGGCGCGCGCGTGACGCTGCATCCCTGCACGACCTCGGTCACGGAGCTGCTCGCCGAGGATCCCGACGCTGTGTTCCTCGCCAACGGACCTGGCGACCCCGCCGCGCTGGACTACGTGGTGGACACGGTCCGCGCCGTCGTGGGTCGCACACCCGTGTGGGGCATCTGTCTCGGCCATCAGCTGCTGTGCCGCGCCGTCGGTCTGGACACGTTCAAGCTCCCGTTCGGCCACCACGGCGCCAACCATCCCGTCAGGGACCTGCAGACTGGCCGCATCGAGATCACCTCCCAGAACCATGGCTTCGCTGCGCTTGGGCCTGGTGGTGCGCGCACGATCGACTCCGACGAGCCCGTGCGCTGGCAAACCGACTTTGGCGAGGCTCAGCTCTCGCACGTGAACCTTTACGACCGCACCGTCGAGGGACTGGAGCTGCTCGACGTCCCGGGCGGGACCGTCCAGTACCACCCCGAGGCCGGCCCCGGCCCCCACGACAGCCTGTACCTGTTTGACCGCTTTCTAGAGCGGATAATGGAGGCCGCATAAATGGTGACCGGGCTTTTTTTGTGGGTAACCCGTGAGTTCACAGCTCCTGCAACCCCACCGGCGCCGGTTACCGCACCTGTTGACATTCCGGGAGCTGCTCACTGCAGCTCGTGGGCCAGGGCGGTGGCGCGCTGATGCCCAGGCGCAACGACATCCACAAGATCTTGATCCTCGGCTCCGGCCCGATCGTGATCGGCCAAGCCGCGGAGTTCGACTACTCCGGAGTGCAAGCGTGCAAGGTCCTGCGCGAGGAGGGCTATGAGATCGTGCTCGTCAACTCCAACCCGGCGACGATCATGACCGACCCGGAGCTGGCGGATGCCACGTATGTGGAGCCGCTGCTGCCGGGCCCGGTAGCGCAGGTGATCGCGCGCGAGCGTCCCGACGCGCTGCTCCCGACGCTGGGCGGACAGACCGCATTGAACTTGGCCAAGGAGTTGCACGACAACGGCACCTTGGCCGAATACAGCGTCGAGCTGATCGGCGCAAACTACGAGGCGATCGCCTGCGCGGAGGATCGCGAGCTGTTCGGTGAGGCTATGGGCCACGCCGGGCTCAAGATGCCAGAGAGCGCCATCGTGTGGGGCTTGGATAAGAAGACTCTGGAGGTGAACATATCTCGGGGGCTGCGAGAGGCGGAATCCGAGCTGAGGAGGATCGGCCTGCCATGTATCGTGCGCCCCGCATTCACCCTCGGCGGACGCGGCGGCGGTATCGCCCGGACGATCGAGGAGTTCCGCACGATCGTCGAGCGGGGCCTGGAGGCATCCCCGATCGGCCAGGTCCTCCTGGACCAGTCCGTGCTCGGCTGGGGCGAGTTCGAGCTGGAGGTGATGCGCGACTCAGCGGACAACGTCGTGATCGTCTGCTCGATCGAGAACATCGACCCGATGGGCGTGCACACGGGGGACTCGGTGACAGTTGCTCCGCAGCAGACGCTCACCGACCGCTGCTACCAGCGGTTGCGCGACCAGGCGATCGCGGTGATCAGGGCCGTCGGCGTGGAGACGGGGGGCTCGAACGTGCAGTTCGCGGTCAATCCCCAGACCGAAGAGATTCTCGTGATCGAGATGAACCCGCGCGTGTCTCGCTCGTCGGCGCTCGCGTCGAAGGCGACCGGCTTTCCGATCGCGAAGATAGCCGCCCGCTTGGCGGTCGGCTATCGACTCGACGAGATCGACAACGACATCACCGGCGTGACCCCGGCCTGCTTTGAGCCGACGATCGACTACGTGGTCGTCAAGTGGCCCCGCTTTGCGTTTGAGAAGTTCCCCGGGACCGACCCGACGCTGACCACGCACATGAAGTCGGTCGGCGAGGCGATGGCGATCGGGCGCACGTTCGGGCAGGCCTTCGCGAAGGCTTTGCGCTCGCGCGAGCTGGACAAGCCGCCGTCCCTGGCGGACGTGAGCGAGCAGGCGTTGCTGGACGGGCTTCGGATCCCGAGCGCGGATCGCTACGAGGCGATCCTCGAGCTGCTGCGTCGCGGCACACGCGTCGAGACGATTCACGAGCGGACGTCGATCGACCTGTGGTTCTTGCGTGAGCTGCTCGTCTTGGCCACAGATCCACAGGCGCCATTTCAGGGCGAGCGCTCGTTCCGCTCGGTCGACACGTGCGCCGCGGAGTTCCCGGCACGCACCCCGTACTACTACTCGGGCTGGGAGCGCCCGCCATCCGCCGAGGCTTCGGCGGGGCGCGACGAGGTCATGCCCGGCGAGTGCCCCCCATCCATTGAGGCTTCGGCGGGCCACGAGGTCGTGCGCGGCGAGCGCCCGTCGGTCGTGATCCTCGGCGCCGGTCCCAACCGGATCGGGCAAGGGATCGAGTTCGATTACTGCTGTGTGCACGCTGCGATGACCGTACGCGAGTCAGGGCGCGACGCGGTGATGATCAACTGCAACCCAGAGACCGTCTCCACCGACTACGACACCTCCGACCGGCTGTACTTCGAGCCACTCACCCTCGAAGACGTGCTCGGTGTGCTCGCCGTCGAGCGCCCGGAGGGCGTCGTCGTGCAGTTCGGAGGGCAGACCCCGCTGAAGCTCGCCGCCGGGCTCGCTGCGGCGGGCGTGCCGCTGCTGGGCACGAGCGTGGAGGCGATCGACCTCGCCGAGGACCGCGGCCGGTTCGGGGCGCTGCTCGCCGAGCTCGGCTACTCAGCGCCGCCGTATGCGACCGCGCGCTCGGTGGGAGAGGCGTTGGAGCAGGCGCAGAGCGTGGGCTACCCGCTGCTCGTGCGTCCTTCCTACGTGCTCGGAGGGCGGGCGATGGAGATCGTCTACTCGCGCGAGGGGCTCGCCGACTATCTCAGCCGCGAGCCTCCGCCCGATGCCAACGGCGGCTTGGACGGGCACCGTCACGATCGCGATCAGCATGATGACGGCGCCGCGGCATCGAAGCCGAGCATCTTCCTGGACAGGTTCTTGGAGAACGCCACCGAGGTCGACGTCGACGCGCTGTGCGACGGCACCGACGTGTGGATCGGCGGGATCATGCAGCACGTCGAGGAGGCGGGCGTCCACTCCGGGGACAGCGCGTGCGTGCTGCCACCGCATTCGCTCGGCGAGGAGATGCTCGAGCAGATCCGCTCCGCCACGCGCGAGATCGCGCTGGCGATCGGCGTCGTTGGGCTGCTGAACGTGCAGTACGCGGTTCACGCCGGCGAGCTGCACGTGATCGAGGCCAACCCGCGCGCGTCGCGCACGGTCCCATTCGTCTCCAAGGCGGTCGGCGTCCCGCTGGCCAAGCTCGCGTGTCAGATCATGCTCGGCATGAAAATTGCAGACCTCGACCTGCCGCAAGGCAGGCAAGGGCTGGGGTACGGCGATCACGTGTCGGTCAAGGAGGCGGTGCTTCCCTTCGACCGGTTCGAGGGCTCCGATGCAGTCCTCGGCCCGGAGATGCGCTCGACCGGCGAGGTGATGGGAATCGCGCGCGACTTCCCGACCGCGTTCGCCAAGGCTCAAGCTGCCGCGGGCGTGCCGCTCCCAAGCGAAGGCACGGCGTTCATCACGGTCACCGACTCCGACAAGTCGGGTGCGTTCGCAGTCGCTCAGATACTGCACGACCACGGCTTTCGCATCGTCGCCACGCGCGGCACCGCGGAGGCGATCGCGCGCATGGGCGTACCCGTGCAGCGGCTGAACAAGATCGGCGAGGGCTCCCCGCACGTGCTCGACTGGATCGAGCGCGGTGACGTGCACTTGGTCGTCAACACTCCGACGGGCTCGGGCGCGCGCACGGACGGCTGGGAGATCAGACGTGCGGCCGTCACACACGGCATTCCCTGCTTGACGACGCTGGCCGCGGGTGTGTCGGCTGCACGTGCGATCGCACGTGCACGCGCCGACGGCGAGCCCGAGGTCCTGTGCCTGCAGGAGCTCCACGGCGAGTCCCGCCCGGGGGCGACCTCGGAAGTGTCCCGTCCAGCTCAGGGGGCCCGCCCGGACCAGGGGGCTCGTCCAGCTCAGGGGGTCGGTCCGGACCAGGGGCCCCGGGGGGCAAGCAGGCCGGATGGGGCCGGGGTCGCCTAGGTGGATACCTCGACAGAGCGCATGCGAACCCTCTCGCCGCCACGCCGCCGGCTGCTGAGAGTCACGGCCAACGAGCGCCTGGGGCCATACCGCGTGCTGAAGGCGGCCGATCCCGACGGGCCGCGACCGGACCCCGGCCAGTTCGCGATGCTCTCAACCCTGGAGCGCTGGGGTGGGGGCGAGCACGAGCGTCCATATCTGGCACGCGCGTTCTCGATCGCGCGTCTGCTGGACGGGGAGGCGCACTACCTGCTGGAGGACGTCGGACCGGGCACACAGCGGCTGTGCGAGCTGGAGGTCGGCGAGGGACTGCTGGCGCTGGGGCCGCTGGGGCAGGGGTTCAGACCGCCACCTGACGGACGTCGCGCGCTGCTCGTCGGCGGGGGGGTGGGGATCGCCCCGCTGGCGATCTTGCAGGACGCGCTGGAGACCGAAGACGTGGCGAATACGGTGCTGCTCGGCTTTCGTGACGGCGCTCACGCGGCCGGCGCGGCGCTGCTGAACGAGGCGTGCGTGGCAACTGAGGACGGCTCGATCGGTCACCCCGGTCTCGTCACCGACCTGCTGGCGGATCAGATCGAGCAGGACGCTCATGCGGTTGTGTATGCATGTGGGCCTGCGCCGATGCTGGAGGCCGTCAGGGCGCTGTGCGCGGCGCGGCAGGTACCTGCGCAGCTTGCGCTGGAGGCGGGCATGGCCTGCGGGTTCGGCGCTTGCTATGGCTGCGCCGTGCCACGCAAGGACGGCGGGTATCTGCGCGTGTGCGTGGAGGGGCCGGTCATCGACGCGGCGGAGCTGGAGCACGTCGGCGAGTACGCCGGAGCCCCGGGGTGAGCCCCGTCGAGTTTTGCGGCCTGAGGCTCGCGCATCCGCTGATCAACGGCTCGGGCACGTTTGACGCGATCGCCGCGAGGCGCGCATTTGGCGAGGCTCTCGATGCTGAATTTCCGTTCGCTGCGTTCGTCTCGAAGACGATCACGCTGCGAGCGCGCGCGGGCAACCCGCCGCCGCGATTGTGGGAGGCCCCCGCGGGCCTGATCAACTCGATCGGCCTGCCCAACAAGGGCCTGGAGGGGTATCTGACCGAGGATCTGCCCGAGTTGGCACGGTTGCCCGTGCCACTGATCACGAATGTGATGGGCTCCACGGCCGCGGAGATATCCGAGCTGGTGCAGGGATGCGACGCACGCGATGAGATCGCGGCGATCGAGCTGAACGTGTCATGCCCGAACGTGCAGACGGGCCTTGACATCGGCGCCGATCCGTTGCAGCTGGAAACGGTGCTGAGAACGGTACGCCCGCAGACCCGCAAGCCACTGATCGTGAAGCTGACACCGAACACCGCGGACGTGTCGGCGTGTGCGTGGGCGGCGCAGGAAGGTGGCGCGGATGCGGTGTCGCTGATCAACACGCTCCGAGCGATGGCCCTCGCGCCACGCGCTCGGGTGCGCGAGGGCGTGGACGCACAGCTCCCCGCGGCTGAGCCGGCGCCAAGCGTTGTCAACCCCTCGGGGCGCTGGCTGGGCGGCGGCACGGGCGGCTTGTCCGGGCCCGCGATTCGCGGTGTCGCGCTGGCGCAGGTGGCCGCGACGGCCGCGCGCGTGCAGATCCCCGTTATCGGCATGGGAGGCGTGCAGAACGCGGCGCATGCGCAGGACCTGCTCGACGTGGGCGCGACACTCGTGGCGATCGGGACCGAGAGCTTCCGAGACCCGTTCGCAGGCGCTCGCATAGCTCACGATCTGGCCTCTGGGCCAGCTTGACGGTTGGCTGAACAGCCAGTGAGACGTTAGATAAAAACCCCTGCAAACGCGACATGCCACTATCCAGCAACCTCGACATAGCTAGACCTCAGGTTGAGGTGCAGATGAATTCGACCTGTTTCCCTTGATCGTCGCTCGCCGGTGTGTAGACTCGCCGCCCATGGCGACGGCGACCGAACCGACGGGCCAAAAGCACGTAATGGCGCCCGAGCGGTCGCTGAACCAGCGTATGGACGCGCTCGCGCGGGCCAACCGGATCCGCACGAAGCGCGCGCAGCTCAAGCGCGACCTGAAGGCCGGGCGTCTCTCGATTCATGCGCTGCTGCTGAACCCGCCCGAGTACCTGGAGACCGCCAAGGTCTTCGACATGCTGCTGGCGGTACCCAAGTACGGGCGCGTGAAGGTCAACAAGATTCTCGCCCACTGCCGCATCTCGCCGAGCAAGACGATCGGCGGCCTGTCAGAGCGCCAGCGCAGCGAGCTCGTTTCGCTCCTGCGCCGCTAGCGCCCCTCTCACTCTCTGTCTGCGCAAGCTCCGCCGACCTCACATCTAGGGTCCACGCCGTGGCACGTGTGTTCGTCATCACCGGACCCTCGGGAGTGGGCAAGGGGACGCTCATCAGGGGACTGATGGAGCGGCTGCCCCAGCTGCAACTGTCGGTTTCAGCCACCACGCGCTCACCCCGGCCGGGCGAGCGCGACGGCGTGGAGTACCACTTCCTCACGCGCGAGGAATTCGACCGCTTGGTAGCCGCGGGCGAATTCGTGGAGCACGCCGATTACGCTGGACGCAGCTACGGGACGCTGCGCTCCGAGCTCGAGGACCGTGTCCACGCCGGTATACCGGTCGTGCTGGAGATCGAGGTGCAGGGTGCTCGCCAGGTGCGCGAGTCCGTGCCCAACGCCGTCCAGGTCTTCATCGCGCCCCCGTCGCTGGACTCGCTGCGCGCGCGCTTGATCGGACGGGGAACCGACGACTCCGTCGAGGTCGAGCGCCGGCTGCGAGTAGCCGAGCAGGAGCTGCAGGCGCAACCCGAGTTTGCCCACGTGGTCGTCAACGATCGGCTCGAGGACGCCCTGAAGCGGCTGACAGAGATTGTGCGGGACGCCTTCTGAATTTGAGGGGGGTGGTCGGGAGGGGGCCGGCCCCCTCCCGGTGATACTGCGGCTCGAGGACGCCCTGAAGCGGCTGACAGCGGTCGTCGCCGCCGAGCGGGACTGAGCCGAGCGACTACACTTCAAGGTCAATCCAGGAAAGGCTCACACCAAGTGATCTCACCTCGCATCGACAGACTGCTTGACAACGTCGACTCCAACTACGCCAGCGTGCTCGTGGCCGCCAAGCGGGCGCGCCAGATCAACAGCTACTACCACAACCTCGGAGAGGGCACGTTCGACGAGTTCCCGCCCCCGATGGTCGAAACCATCTCCAAGAACTACCTCACGATCGCCCTCGAGGAGGTAGCCGCAGGAAAGATCAAGTACCACTACCGCTGAGACGGCCGTGGGCACTTCGCGGATGCGTTGTCCTCGGTCGCTCGCGTGCACAGCACGCCACGCTCCCTGCGTCCTCGCCTCGCTCGACCCACGACCGTCTCAGCAGCGCAATGCTTCGGCCAAGGCTTGCCAGTTCCCCTTCAGCCGTCTAGAACTTCAAGGCCATGTCCCGAATCCTGCTCGGCGTGAGCGGCGGCATCGCCGCCTACAAGGCGTTGGAGCTGGTGCGTTTGGCGACGGGGGCCGGGCATTCGGTCAGGGTCGTTCAGACTCCAGCGAGCAGACGCTTCGTCGGGGCGGCATCGTTTGAGGCGCTGACAGGCGCCCCCGTGCTCGTCAGCGAGTTCGAGCGCGATCCCGCACGCGGGACCTTTCCCGGGGAACCGCTCCCCGGGCATGAGCCGCTGAGCCACCTGGAGCTGATGGCCAACGCGGATGTCTATGTGATCGCACCGGCCTCGGCGAACACGCTCGCCAAGCTCGCCGGCGGCTTGGCCGACAACCTGCTGAGCAGCTGTGCGCTGGCGGCGGACTGTCCGCTTGTGATCGCCCCGGCGATGAACAACCGTATGTATGAGCATCCTGCGACGCAGGCGAACCTGCGGACATTGCGCGAGCGCGGCGCTCAGCTCGTCGCGCCCGACAGCGGGCGGCTGGCCTCCAAGGGGGAGCAGGGGGTTGGTCGCTTGGCGGACCCCGCGCGAATCCTGGCGGCGTGCGAGGCGGCGCTGGCGAACGCTCCCACGCTCCCTGTCGAGGGCCCCGTCCCCGTCCCTACCGGCGAGGGCGCCTGGAACGGCCTGAAGGTGCTCGTCACAGCGGGGGGCACGCGCGAGCCGATCGACAGCGTGAGATTCATCGGCAACAGCTCCTCGGGACGCATGGGACTCGCGCTCGCGCAAGCGGCTCGCTCGCGCGAGGCCGAGGTGACGGTGATCGCCGCCAACGTCGCGCTCGAGCCGCCGTACGGGGTGATCTGGCGCGAGGTTGCCACAGCCGCCGAGCTGGCGCGCGCGTGCGAAGAGGAGTTTCCGTCCTGCGACATCCTCTTGATGGCGGCCGCGGTGGCCGACTTCAGGCCGTCGGTCCCGTCCGAGGGCAAGATCAAGAAGAGCGGCCGCGAGCGCTTGGAACTTCAGCTGGAGCCGACCGCGGACGTGATCACGGGCCTGTCTGAGCGCCGTCGCTTCGATCAGACGCTGGTCGGGTTCGCCGCTGAGCACGGGCAAGAAGCAATCGAGTACGGACGGAAGAAGCTCACGGGCAAGGGCTTGGACGCTGTCGTCGTCAACGACATCTCGCGCTCGGACATCGGCTTTGAGGCGGACTGCAACGAGGTCACGATTCTCACCGTCGCCGGCGAGCAGAACGTGCCGCGCGCGCCCAAGACACTGGTCGCCGAGGCGATCCTTGACGCCGTCGAGAGACTGCGCGCCGGTCATTGAAGGGGGCGCCGAAGGGCAGCGCGACGGTCCTCCGCCGGCGCCATCGTGACCGTGCCTTACGCGCTGCTGACGGCGATTGGCGGGCACGGAGCGCCGAGTGTGCCGATGATGGGACGCCGCCCCGATGCTATCCTCGACCGACAGCTTTCGTGCCGACCGATCGGAGATCGGCCAGCAGATGCCGGTAGCAGTACCGAGAGTGGGCGCCCGCCCGCTTTTTTTACGTCAGGACCCGGTTGGCGGCAGCCGGCCGGTATGCGACAAAGACCTAGATGGGAATCGTGAACAAGGACAGATGACAGCGTTGCAGGCGGATATCGAAGGAAGGCTCGCCGTGAGCGAGCCGGAGGTCGAGGTGCTGCTCGCCGAGGTGGTGGGCGGACGCCGGCTGCGCGTGTTCATCGACCATCCGCAAGGAGTGACGCTCGCTTTGTGCGAACGCGTGAGTGCCGCTCTGAACGAGCTGCGCGAACGCTATTCGCTGGAGGTCTCATCGCCGGGGAGCGAGCGTCCGCTGACCAAGCCGGCGCACTTCCGCCGCTTCGTCGGACGCCGCGCGAGGGTACGCACGCGCCATCCACGTCCCGTCCGCTCCGAGCAGCCGGCGAGCGCTGGTCGGCCGGTCAACACGAGCGCTGGTCGGCCGGTCAACAGCTTCACAGGCGAGCTGGTGGGAGCCTCCGAGGACGAGGTGATGCTGGCTGCCGACGGCGGGATCGTGGCGATCCCCTATGCCGAGATTCGTCGTTCGACCCTAGTCGAGGAGTGAGGATTCAGATATGTCACGCGAAATCCTTGAGGCAATGCATGCGCTGGCCCGCGAGAAGGGAATCGAGCCCGAGAAGTTGATGATCGCGCTCGAGGACGCGCTGCTGTCCGCTTATAAGAAGCAGCCCGGCTCGGCCAAGTACGCGCGTGTGGAAATGGACCGTGAGACCGCCGACTTCCGGGTGATCGAGCTGATCATCCCCGAACGCCTGGAGGCGCACCTGATCGTCGAGACGATCGACGAGGAAACGACGATCGACCCCGAGACGGGGGAGATGCGCGAACCCGAGGAACCGGAAATCGATCCGGCGAAGTTCGCCGAATACCGCGACCAGATCGACGAGCGCGACGTGACTCCCGACGACTTCGGGCGGATTGCCGCGCAGACCGCCAAGCAGGTGATTCTGCAGCGCATCCGCGAGGCCGAGCGAGACATGATGTTCGAGGAGTATCGCGATCGCGTGGGCGAGCTGATCACGGGCATCGTGCAGCAGTCGGACTCCCGCTACACCCTCGTGCAGCTGCGCGAACGCGTCGAGGCGTTGCTGCCCAAGTCCGAGCAGGTCGAGGGCGAGCGCTATGACCATTCCCAGCGGATCAAGGCGGTGATCAAGGAGGTCTCGCCGTCGACCAAGGGACCGTCGATCATCGTCTCCCGGCGCGATCCGGAGCTGATCAAGAAGCTGTTCGAGCTCGAGGTCCCAGAGATCGCCGACGGCCTGGTGGAAATCGCGAACGTCGCCCGTGAGCCGGGCTACCGCTCGAAGATCGCGGTCGTCTCGAACACCGACGGCGTCGATCCGGTCGGCGCGTGCGTAGGACCGCGTGGCTCGCGCGTGCGCATGGTCGTCTCAGAGCTGCGCGGCGAGAAGATCGACATCATCCCCCACAACGACGAGCCCGCACGGTTCGTCGCAAAGGCCCTCTCGCCCGCGCGGGTGCGCGAGGTGCTCGTCGATGACGAG
The DNA here is from genome assembly GCA_963705245.1 of uncultured Solirubrobacterales bacterium. Classification (GTDB taxonomy): domain Bacteria; phylum Actinomycetota; class Thermoleophilia; order Solirubrobacterales; family Solirubrobacteraceae; genus Palsa-744. The sequence continues at coordinate 2,375,282 of OY970062.1, forward strand.
GCCAAGCAGGCGACGGTGATCGTGCCTGACGACCAGCTCTCGCTGGCGATCGGCCGTGAGGGTCAGAACGCGCGCCTGGCGGCGCGGCTGACGGGCTGGCGCGTGGACATTCGCTCGGAGACCGAGTTCGCTGCCGAGGAGGCCGAGCATGGCTATGAGGAGGAGGAGGTCCAGGGCCGCTGTGCCGCGGTTCTCTCCAACGGCCGGCGCTGTCCGAACGCGTCTTTGCCAGGCTCGCGCTACTGCGGGCTGGAGACACACCAGGCGCTTGCGAGCATCGCAACCGACAATGTCGCGGATCTGAATCCCGGCAGCGAGCCGGCAGGCGAGCCGACGAGCGCGACGGCGGCAGGGGACGAGGACGTGGCCGACCGCGCTCACGACGGTGAGACCGATGCCGCTCCTGAGACGCCCGTCGCCGAGGCCGGGGAGCAGATCCCATAGGGGCGCACGTCTGCAGGCGCAAGTGCGTCGGTTGCGGGCGCATCGCGCCGAAGCCCGAACTGGTCAGGATTGCGCTTGGGCCCGCGGGGGAAGATCGCTCGCGGCGAGCGGTGCTGGACCGGACCGGCACGATGCCCGGTCGCGGGGCTTATCTCTGTCGTGGTGTGAGTGCAAGCGAGCCAGCCGTTGACTGCCTTGCGCTTGCTCTCCGGCGTGGCGCAATCGCGCGCGCCTTGCGCTGCTCTGCGACCCTCCCCGCCGAGCTCGTAGAATCGGTGAGTCGATGAGCAAGAAGCGCGTGCACGAGATCGCCAAAGAGCAGGGTCTCTCCAGCAAGGAGCTGCTGGAGAAGCTGCACGCTGCCGGCGTGGAGGCAAAGACCGCCTCCTCGTCGGTCGACGAGGCCGCGGTGTTGAAGGCGTTGAGCAATGGTGACACCTCCGCTGCGTCCGCATCCGCGTCGACTCCCACGACGTCCGCGTCGGCCCCCACTGCATCCGCATCCGCATCCGTGACGTCTGCCTCGGTTGCGACCGCGACCGCAACCCCACCAGCGTCGGCGCCGGCGCCCTCCGCTGTCAACGGTGCGCCAGCGAGCGCATCGGCACAGGAAAACCCACCGGAGGCTTCCGAGTCCGCCTCCGCATCGGGCTCCGCAGCTGAGCGGGTGCGCCCGACGCGGGACTCGCGCACCGGCGAGCGGGCTCCGGTCAGCAATACACCGGGAGGTCGCCGTCGGGTCGTGATCGATTCCCAGGCTTCGCGTCGTCAGCAGGGCGGGCCGGCCAATCAGCCCCAGCGCCGCCCCCGCCGAGGCAGACGCCGGCGGGGCACCTATGACGAGACGATCGCGCCGATCGATACGACCGCGATGGAGGCGACCGACCTCGTGCGCGTCAACTCCGGCTCGACGGTTAAGGATGTCGCCGAGTATCTCGGCGCGCCGGTGCCGGAGGTGATCAAGAAGCTGATGACCCTGGGGGAGATGGCGACGCTCACCCAAACGCTGTCTGACGATGCGATTCAGGTGCTGGCGGACGAGTTCGACAAGAAGATCGAGATCGTTCACGCCGCCGATGATGTCGAGGTCGAGCCGGTGTTCGAGGACGCCGAGGAGGACCTGATCGAGCGTCCGCCGGTGGTGACGATCATGGGGCACGTCGATCACGGCAAGACGTCGCTGCTGGACGCGATCCGCGAGACCGAGGTGGCGGCAGGCGAGGCCGGGGGCATCACCCAGCACATCGGCGCCTATCAGGTGCGCCACAGCGGCAAAGAGATCACCTTCCTGGACACACCGGGCCACGAAGCGTTCACGGCGATGCGCGCGCGCGGCGCACGCGTGACCGACCTCGCGGTGATCGTCGTCGCTGCTGACGACGGTGTCAAGCCACAGACCGAGGAGGCGATCGACCACGCCAAGGCGGCGGAAGTGCCGATCGTCGTGGCGGTGAACAAGATCGACAAGGAGGGCGCCCAGCCCGAGCGGGTGCGCACCGAGATGACCCAGCACGGGCTGCAACCCTCGGAGTGGGGTGGAGAGATCGAGTTCGTCGACGTCAGCGCCAAGACGCGTCAAGGGCTGGATGCGCTGCTGGAGACGATCCAGGTGGTCACCGACCTCGAGGAGTTGCGCGCCAACAGTGACGCCGACGCCTCCGGCACCGTGATCGAGTCAAAGCTCGACCCCGGCCGTGGGCCCGTCGTGAGCGTCCTGATTCAGCGTGGAACGCTGAACGTCGGCGATGCGCTCGTTGCGGGCGCACATTTCGGGAGGGTGCGCGCGATGCACGACTTCACGGGCAAGCGTGTCAAGCACGCGACGCCGGGCCAGCCGGTCGAGATGCTCGGCTTCGACGGTGTCCCGGAGGCGGGAGAGCTCGTGCGCGTGGTCGAGAACGAGCGCCGCGCGCGCCAGCTCGCGGGCGAGCGCGCCAACCGTCTGAAGACCGAGGCGCTTGCGCGGCGCTCGGGACGCAAGGTCTCCCTCGAGGACGTGTTCAAGCTCGCCCAGGAGGGCGCCGTCAAGGAGCTCGGCCTGGTCGTCAAGGCGGACGTCGCCGGGTCGCTCGAGGCGATCGAGGACGAGATCGCCAAGCTGCCCCAAGAAGAGGTCAACGTCAACATCATCCATCGTGGAGTCGGCGGCATCAACGAGTCTGATGTGATGCTCGCGGCGGCCTCCCGGGGAGTGATCCTGGCGTTCAACGTGCGCCCTGTCGGCGAAGCGCGCCAGGTGGCCGATCGCGAGGGCGTGGAGATCCGCTCCTACTCGGTGATCTATCGCGCGATCGAAGAGCTGCGTGCCGCGATGCAGGGCATGCTCGAGCCGACCGAGGTGGAGACGCCCCTCGGCCAAGCCGAGGTGCGCCAGCTGTTCCGCGCGTCGCGGATCGGGACGATCGCCGGCTCGTTCGTGACCGAGGGCAAGGTCACGCGCGGATCCAAAGTCCGTGTCGTGCGGGAGGGAACGGTCATCTACGACACGACCGTCGCGAGCTTGCGTCGCTTCAACGAGGACGCCCGCGAGGTTGCAAGCGGCTTTGAGTGCGGGATCGTGCTCACGAACTTCCAGGACCTGCGCGAGGGCGACATCCTCGAGACATACGAGACGCGACTGCAGGAGCGCGAGCTGAGCTGAGCTGAAACGGTGCCGAGTGCTCCCAGTCGCTTTGCGCCGACCGTGTGATGAGTGAGCGCCGATCACTGGAGGGAGTTGGAGGGATAGGATGAGTTCGGGACGCATGCGGCGCGTCGATGAGGCGATCAGGCAGGTGCTAGGCGACGCGATGGCTACAGAGCTGAAAGACCCTCGAGTTGGATTTGTGACCGTGACAGATGTCAGGACAAGCGCCGATCTGCGCCATGCGCGCGTATACGTGAGCGTGCTCGGTGAGAGCGGCTGGGCGTCTGAGGCTGCCCAGCGCGAGGACACGATTGCGGGTCTGCGCAGCGCGCACGGCTATCTGCAGGGCAGGATCGCCTCCGAGCTGCGGTTGAAGCGCACACCGGCGCTGGAGTTCGTCTACGACGACACGACCGATCGGGCGCTGCGAGTAGACGCGTTGCTGGAGGAGATCGAGGGCTCGTGAGCGAAGATATCGAGGGCATGGGCGAGCGCATCGAGAGCACGGAGGTCACGCGCGAGCGGGTGCTGGAGCGCATTCGTGCGGACTCGCGCTTCGTGCTCGCCGCGCACGAGGCCCCCGACGGGGACGCGCTCGGCTCGCTGGTGGGGATGCAGGGGCTGCTCACCACGCTCGGCAAGGACTCGCAGATGTTCATCGCGCCGGAGGACTTGCCGCTTCCCTACGAGTACCGCTTCTTTTCGCTGGACGGGCTGATCCAGTCGCCTCCAGCGGATATCGCCCAGCGCACCGTCATGTTCCTGGACTGCGGCAACATCGATCGCAACTCGGCGATCGTGCTGCAGGAGGGCAAGCATCTGCTGAACATCGACCATCATCACGACAACACCCGCTTCGGCACGCTTGACCACGTCGTGCCGGACGCGTCGTGCACAGCGGAGATCGTGTGGGACCTGATGCACGGTCTTGGTGTGCGGCCCACGGCATTCCTTGCGCGGGCGCTGTATGTGGGGTTGATCACCGACACGGGGCGCTTCATGTATGAGAACACCGGTCCGCGTGCACACGAGATGGCGGCCGAGCTGATCGGGGCGGGCGTGGACGTGCAGGACGTGTACCGACGGCTGTACGAGGAGATGCCGCCGGCGAAGCTCAAGCTGCTCGCAGTTGCGCTCTCGCAGATTCAGCGCTTTGACTCCGGCGAGCTCACGCTGGCGGCGCTCAGCGTCGAAAACTTCCGACGCGCCGGCGCAGAGGACAGCTATTCGGAGGGCATCATCGATCATCTGCGCTCGATCCAGGGCACGAAGGTCTCGGCGCTCGTGCGCGAGCTCAGCGACGGAGAGCCCGCTCGCCCTCGACGCAAAGTCTCGCTGCGCGCAACCGGCGACGACGTCGATGTGTCGCTGATCGCACGCGAGCAGGGCGGCGGCGGGCACCGTCGCGCAGCCGGCTTCACGACAACGCTCGAGGTCGAGCCGCTGATCGCGTTCCTGCGCAGCGCGATCGCCGCGCAACTGCACGCAACCTCAAACGGTCCGGCCGCGCCGACCCTGGTCTGATCCGCCCGATATCCGTTCGCGGCGGCGTAGCTCTGTCTGCGAGACACGCAGCCAGCTGTCCGCACGCGACGATGCGATGATGGACAGCTGACGGATGATGGATATTTGATGGACGGCGTTCTGCTGATCGACAAGCCCGCCGGCATGACATCCCACGATGTCGTCGCCGCAGTCAAGCGCTCGCTGGGTGCAGCGAAGGTTGGGCACGCCGGGACACTCGATCCGTTTGCCACCGGACTGCTGATAGTGCTGGTCGGGAAGGCGACAAAAGCGCAACAGCGGTTGATGGAGCTGCCCAAGCGCTATGAGACGGTCGCGCGGCTTGGGGCCACCTCGAGCACTGGCGACACCGAGGGCGAGATCACCGAGACCGGACGTTTGCCGCTCAACCCACCGCCGTTGTCCACAGGCGAGATCAGGCAGCGTCCACCACGGTATTCGGCCGTGAAGATCGGCGGAGAGCGCGCGTACAAGCGCGCGCGACGCGGCGAGCAGTTTGAGATGCCCGAGCGGATCGTGACCGTATACCGCTTCGAGCAGATCTGGCGTGAGCAGGAGGTAGGAGCCGATACCTCCGGCGCTCGCGTCGTCTCTGGTGGATCACCTGCAGAACTGCCAGGGAGCAAGCACAGGCTGGAACGCGCGGCCTTCATGATCGAATGCTCGGCGGGCACGTACGTGCGCTCTCTGATCGCGGATCTCGGCGATGCCTACTGCGTCGAGCTGCGGCGCACCGCGATCGGGCCGTTTGAGGTCAGCGAGGCGGTCGCGCCCCCGCGCAAGGGCGATCCATGGGATGAGCCGCCGCTGATTGCGCTCGACCAAGCGCTGCAGACGCTGCCCAAATAGGCTGTGCGGCAGTGAAGGTCACTCGCCTGCCTGACGTGCCAGCCCCCAGCGAGGGAGATGATCGGCGTAATGCTCGCAGCGTGGCCGTCGGTACATTCGACGGCGTGCACCTTGGTCACCGCGCGGTGATCGAGGGATCAGACAGCGTGCTCACGTTCGAGCCCCACCCGGTGTCGGTCGTCGCGCCCCAGCACACGCCGAAGCTGCTGACGCCACTGGAGGTCAAGGCGGAGCTGATCTCGGGGCTGGGCGTGCAGGAGCTGATCGTGATCCCGTTCGACGCGGACTTTGCGGCACGCTCCGCGGACGAGTTCATCGAGGATGTGCTGGTTGGAGCGCTTGGTGCGGAGCGGGTCGCGATTGGCGAGAACTTCCGCTTCGGGCACAGGGCGCAGGGAGATCCGTGGTTGCTCGCCGCCGACGAGCGCTTTCAGACGGTGGTGCACCCGTTGCTGGAGGTGGACGGAGAGATCGTTTCCTCCAGCCATATTCGCGGTCTGGTGCTCGCCGGTGAGGTTGATCACGCCACGCGCTTTCTCGGCGCGCCATTTCAGCTGCGCGGCGAGGTCGTACATGGCGACGAGCGCGGTCGCGAGCTGGGGTTTCCGACCGCGAACCTCGTGCCCGAGGAGGCGCTGGTGTGCCCGGGCCACGGCGTATATGCGTGTCTGGCGAACGGCGAGGTCTCCGCCGCCGTCAGCATCGGTGTACGCCCGACGTTCGCGACGGGTCGCGGCGAGCTGATCGAGGCGTACCTGATCGACTTCGATGGCGACCTGTATGGCAGCAAGCTGCGCCTGGACTTCCTCGCGCGCTTGCGCGGCGAGCGGCGCTTTGACACGCCCGAGGCGCTGATCGAGCAGATGCGCCATGACGTCGCGCGCACACGCGAGATCGTCGCGGCGGCCTGACGGGTCTCGTGAGCTTTTGATCGCGTGCCGCGTGCCGTTACGCTGGGGCGTGTCTGCTACCGTGCCCGCAAATGATCGCCATCACCGCAGAGCGCAAGCGCGAGATCACCGCACAGTTCGGGGCCAACGAGCAGGACACCGGCAATACCCGTGTCCAGGTCGCGCTGTTGACCGAGCGCATCAACCACCTCACAGAGCACCTGCGCGAGCAGTCCAAGGACCACCACTCCCGCCGCGGGCTGCTGATGCTCGTCGGGCGTCGCCGGCGCTTCCTGGACTATCTGCGCCGCGACGATCTAGAGGGTTACCGCGCTCTGATCAAAGAGCTCGGTCTACGTAAGTAAGCGAGGCGATGATGAGCGTCATCGCCCCCGACACCCCAGCGCCCAGCTTCAGACTTGCACGCGAAGACGGTGAGCGCTTCACCGCGCAGGACCTGCGTGGCAAGACGACGATCCTCGTGTTCTATCCGTTCGCGTTCAGCCCGGTATGCACCGATCAGCTGCAGGTTTATGAGCAGAGCCTTGACGAGCTGACCGCAAACGGCGAGGCTGTATACGGGGTCTCTTGCGATAGCTCATACGCGCAAGCGGCGTTCAGAGAGAAGCTCGCCGTGAGCATTCCCCAGCTTTCGGACTTCGAGCCCAAGGGCGCCGCATGCACCGCATTTGGAGTCCTGCACGAGGGTGGCTTCCCCCAGCGTGCGCTGGTGATCACCGGACCCGACGGGGTCGTTCGCTGGAGCTATCAGGCGTCCTCGCCGGCTGAGTTGCCCGGCGTCGAGCTGCTCCGCGAAGGTCTCGCCGCGGCCGCAGTCCGCTAAGCTCCGCTGGTTCGGAATAAGAGATAAACACGATCCGCCAGGGACACGTGTCCCAACCCCGACGGGCGGAAGCATAGGAAGGTAGAGAAAGAATATGAGTACCAGCAACGACGCCGTTACGCGGGTCTCCGTGAAGATCGCAGGCAGCGAGATCTCGTTTGAGACCGGCAGGATGGCCAAGCAGGCCTCCGGCGCAGTGGTCGTCCGCCAGGGCGACACGATGCTTCTTGCGACAGCCGTCGCGGGCAGCCTGCGCGATGTGGACTTCCTCCCTCTGACGGTTGATGTCGAGGAGCGCATGTATGCCGCCGGGAAAATTCCCGGCTCGTTCTTCAAGCGCGAGGGTCGCCCCGGCGAGAAGGGGACGCTTACAGCGCGCATGATCGACCGCCCGCTGCGCCCGCTGTTTCCCAAGGACTGGCGCTATGACACCCAGCTCGTGGCGATCCCGCTGTCGATCGACCACGTCCATCCTTACGACATCCTCGCGATGAATGGCGCCTCAGCCGCGGTGATGATCTCCGATATTCCGTTCCCCACGCCCGTCGGCGCGGTGCGGATCGGCAAGGTCGACGGCAACTTCGTGGTAAACCCCAGCGAGGAGGCTCTGCTGGCGGGGGCGGGCGCCGATGACCAGGGCGGTTCGGATCTCGACCTGATCGTCGCCGGCACCGAGGAGGCCATCCTGATGGTCGAGGCGGGCGCGAACGAGATTCCCGAGGCGGAGATCCTCGACGCGCTGGACATCGCGCACGCGGAGATCAAGAAGCTATGTGCGTTGCAGCGCGAGCTCGCGGCAAAGGTGGGGAAGGAGAAGAAAGCCTTCGAGACGATCGCCGTCGACCCTTCTGTCCTTGACGCCATCCGCAGCTCGCATGGCTCCCAGCTCGACGATGCCACTCAAGTGGAGGACAAGCTCGAGCGCCAGGATGCGACGAAGACGGTCGAGGCGGCGATCCTCGAGCAGCACGCGCCCTCGGCTCCCGAGGGCGCATCGGAGGAGCAGCTGGCGAGCGCAAAGCAGCGCCGCGCCGCCGTCCAGCTGGCGTTCGACAAGCTCGAGAAGTCGATCATCCGCGAGCGGATCGCCGTGGACAAGAAGCGCCCGGACGGTCGTGCCGAGAACGAGATCCGCGATATCTCGATCGAGGTCGGCGTGACACCCCGCACGCACGGCTCGGCGCTGTTCACCCGTGGGCAGACGCAGGCTTTGAGTGTCGCTGCGCTCGGCACGCTCAAGGAGGAGATGCGCCTGGACACGCTCGGCCTCGAGACCAAAAAGTACTACTGGCACCACTACAACTTCCCCCCGTTCTCGGTCGGAGAAGCCGGCCGCATGGGCGGAGTCAAGCGCCGCGACATCGGTCACGGCGCCCTTGCCGAGCGGGCGCTCGCCCCGATGGTGCCCTCGATCGAGGAGTTTCCGTACACGATCCGCGTGGTCTCGGACATCCTCGAGTCCAACGGCTCATCCTCGATGGCCTCGGTCTGTGGCTCCTCGCTGTCGCTGATGGACGCCGGCGTGCCGATCAAGCGTCCGGTCGCGGGGATCGCGATGGGACTGATCAAGGAGGGCGATGACTACGTCGTCCTGACCGACATAGCGGGCGTCGAGGACCACCTCGGAGATATGGACTTCAAGGTGGCGGGCACCGAGCGCGGCATCACGGCGCTGCAGATGGACATCAAGATCACGGGCGTCACGTTTGACATCCTGCGCGACGCGCTCACCCAGGCGCACAAGGCGCGCACGTTCATCCTCGCCAAGATGGCCGACGTCATTCACGGTCCGCGCGAGCAGCTCTCCCAGTTCGCGCCCCGCATCCAGACGATCCAGATCGACCCGTCGCAGATCGGTCTGCTGATCGGCAAGGGCGGGGAAACGATCAGAGGCCTCTCGGAGGAGTTCGAATCCCAGATCGACGTCAACGACGATGGTCAGGTGCTGGTCTACTCAGCCAACGGCGATCTCGGCGATGCGCTCGCGGAGCACATCCGGGTGATGATGAAGGAGGTCGAGGTCGGCGATGAGTATCTCGGCAAGGTCGTCAAGACGACCACGTTCGGCGCGTTCGTGGAGCTGTCAAAGGGGACTGACGGGCTGTTGCATATCTCCAACGTCTCGCCTGGCGAGCGCGTGGAGAGCGTCGAGGACGTGCTGAACAAGGGCGATGAGATCAACGTCCGTGTGGTCGAGGTGGACCGCGAGCGCGGACGCATCGGCCTGCGCCTGGCCGAGGACCCGGAGATCGCCGGCAAGTCCGTCGAGGAGCTTGCGGGCGTCACGGCCGGCGGCGGCGGAGGTGGGCGTCCTGCGCGCGACGGTGTGAGGCGCAACGGGCGTGATGGTCGCAGCGGTGGCGGCAGCGGTCCCCGGCGTGAGGGTGAGCGCGGCTCAGGTCGTCCCCGGCACGGGTCCGGACGCGATCGTTAGGCCAGTGCCGGATCCTGCGGCAGGTTTGACGTGGCCCGGGGTTGCCCCGGGCACATGAAATGACCGAGCACCGCACAACCACACTGCCAGGCGGGGTGCGGGTGATCACCGAGCGCATCGCAAACGTGCGCTCGGTGGCGCTTGGGTTCTGGATCGGCACGGGCTCGGCGATGGAGTCCGATGATCAGGCTGGGATCAGCCACCTGCTGGAGCACATGCTGTTCCGTGGCACCGACAGCTATCGCTCGCACGAGATCGACGAGATCTTCGACGCGATGGGGGCGGAGATCAACGCCGGGACCGATCGTGAAACCACCTCGCTGTATACGCGAGTGCTGGATCGTCACCTGAAGCGGGCGTTTGACGTCGCCGCCGAGATGGTGTGGCGACCGCGGTTTGAATCCTTGGAAGCCGAGCGGGAGGTCGTGCTCGAGGAGATCGCGATGTACGAGGACGATCCCCAAGACAGGGTCTTCGACGTGCTGGGCGAGGCCGTGTTCGGATCGCATCCGCTTGGCCGCGCGGTGATTGGGAGCGCAGAGGTCGTTGGCGCCGTCACGCACGAGCAGCTGCAGGCATTTCACGCCGAACGCTATGCGCCACAGAGCATCGTGATCGCGGCTGCGGGATCGGTCGACCATGACATGCTTGCAGGGCTGGCCCTAGCCGCAACTTGCGAGCAGAACGGCGCTGCGCTTCGAGGTCCGGAGACGAACGCGACGCAGGATGAGACGCAGCCGAATGCGATGCAGGATGAGACTCGGCCGGACGCGACGCAGGATGAGACTCGGGCGAACGGGTCGGGGATAACAGCTGTGGCGTCCGGGATGCCGGCTGCATCTCAGGCATCCACCGCGCCATGGGCGCAGCCTGGCCCGCAGTTTGAGCGCAGGGTGCGGTTCCTGCGGAAGGACACCGAGCAGTACCACGTATGTCTCGGCGGACGAGGTATCTCCCGCCACGACGAGCGCCGGTTCACGCTGCGGGTGCTCGAAGGCGTGCTCGGGGGCACGTCCTCCTCGCGGTTGTTCCAGGAGGTGCGCGAGCGCAAGGGGCTGGCGTACTCGGTGTTCTCGTTCTCCAGTCAGCACGCCGGCACGGGAGAGGTCGGGCTGTACGTAGGTACTCGTCCGGACAATCTGGGAGAGGCGATTGCGACGATCGCACGCGAGCTCGAGCGGTTCGTCGAGGATCCTGCGAGTCCGCAGGAGCTGGATCGTTCGCGTGAGAACCTCAAGGGACGGGTAGCGCTGTCGTTGGAGTCCACGGGCGCGCGCATGAGCCGGCTGGGCTCGTCGCTGCTAGGCGAGCTGCCGATCTACTCGATCGATGAGATCGTGGACAGGATCGACGCGGTCACGGTCGAGCAGGTGCGCGAGCTGGCGCAGGAGCTGTTCGTGCCCGCGACGCTGTCCGCGGCGGGTGTCGGCGCCGAGGAGGAGGCGTTCCTGCAAGCGCTCGAGTCGTTGGAGAAGTCGGTGGCGTGATCAAGGGCGCTGGAGAGTGCGGTGGCGTGATCGAGGTCCCCGGTGGGGTGGCGGCGTGATCAGGGTCGCGGTCGCCGGCGCGGCGGGGCGGATGGGCGCGACGGTATGTGCGGCCGTGGAGGATGCACCGGACATGGAGCTCGTCGGGCGCGCGGATCCGCAGCTGGACGTCACGCTGGCGGAGGTATTGGCTGCGAAGCAGACGCAGACACAAGCGCAGGTGGATGTCGTGGTCGACTTCACCCTGCCGGACACGGCTCTGGAGAATGCGCTCGCATGCGTGCGGGCGGGTGTGCACGCGGTAATCGGCACGACCGGGTTTGATGTCGAGCCGTTGAAGAGCGCGCACACGCCGGAGGGCCTACCCAAGGCAAATGTGCTGATCGCCCCGAATTTTGCGATCGGGGCGGTGCTGATGATGCGGTTCGCCGCGCAGGCTGCCGAGCACATGGCCAAAGCGGAGATCGTCGAGCTGCATCACGACCGCAAGCTCGATGCGCCAAGTGGCACGGCCAAGCGTACGGCGCAGCTGATGGCAGCGGCGAGCGGTGGATCGGAGCCCCCGATCCACTCGGTGCGGCTGCCCGGGTTGGTCGCCCACCAGGAGGTGATTCTCGGCGATGTCGGTCAGACGCTGTCGATCCGTCACGACACGACCGGCCGCGACTCGTTCATGCCGGGTGTGCTGTTGGCGGTGCGTCAGGTTGGCAAGCTGCGGGAATCACCGGTAGTGGGGCTGGAGGCGCTGCTGTTCTGAAGTCCCCGGCGGGCTTACCGGGGCAGTAAGCCGCGAGCCGGGTCTGCGTCTGTTCAGCTGTCGGTGTCGCGCACACACCGCAGCGATGTGGCGTTGTGAAGCGCTCTGGATGGCGGCCAGGAGCTGTGAGGCGGTCAAGAGGGCATCACAATTTACAGCTCGGGTGAGTTCCGTCATTTGGCAATCAGTCCTCTGAACGGCAGCTGCATCGTCCCGTCTTAGAAGGGCCTTCTGGTCCACTGGGGCAGGCGTTTGAGGAAGCTGGGAGTCGGCGTGGGCAGAAGTGCGTTAACGCCCGCCATCAATAATCCAACGACAATGTTTTTCTGAGAACATGAACTAGTCGAAACTTTCCAAGGAACGTTTCTGACTGCGGGAAAGTCTCTAGGAAACCCCTTAAAACAGGCAGTCTTTGAATATCTAGGAAAGACTTGACGTGGCTCTTCAAATCTGGTTAGGATCACCATCAACGTTTACGAAGGATCCTGGCAGGTCTTCGGCGAGCGGCATGATCGGTCGCCGAAGGGAGCCGCTTTGGCATCTCTCGGACGTTTGTGCTTGAGCTACGAATGACAGGGGGCAGGGATGCGTGCTTGCGGGCGATTGGCAGGGGTGGTCTTGGTGTGCTGCGTGGCGGGGCTCGTGGGCTTGCCGGAGGGTGTGCTCGCTGATGGTTCGTCCTCGCTCAGCGCGACCGGTACGTTCCCGTCGAGTGGAGGCTCACTGGGCTCTCTGGTCATTCCCGGCATGGATGGGCTGGTGGGGGCTCAGCAGCTCCAGGCCCAGGAAGAAGCGCGCCGGGCCAATCCCGAAGCGGTCGCGGCGCGACAGGCGTCGCGCACGGCGTTCGAGGGCCTGAGCGCTGCTCGGGCGGCGCAGGTGGCGAGCGAAGCGTTTCCGGCGGTGATCGATGAACGGGCTGGTGGGCCGCCCAAGCTGCCCGCGGGACAGACGATCGCCGGCTTTACGGGCGATCGCAGCGCGCTGGTGGATCTTCCCCGAGGCAGACACGGTGTGATCGAATCGACGGTTCCGATCGCCACCGAGACCTCATCGGGTCGGCAGGTCGCAGTCGACTTGAGCCTGACCGAAGAAGCTGGAAAGGCGTTCAAGCCTGTGACGCCTGCTGTGGGGGTACGTATTCCCAAGCAACTGAGCGAAGGAGTGAGCCTCGCGGATACAGGTGTGTCGCTGACCCCGGTCGCTGCATCGGGTGCGCCGCTTAAGGGTGCGGAAGGGACGATCGATGGGGCTTCCGTTCTGTTTGCCAACACGGAGGCTGACACCGACACGATCGTAAAGCCCGTAACGCTGGGGTTCGATGCGGACTCGGTGCTGCGCTCGGTCGCCAGCCCGCAGCGGCTCTCCTACCGGGTCGGGTTGCCGGCCGGCGGGAGCCTTGTGCAGACGAAGAGCGGGTCGGTGCAAGTGCTCGACAATGGCACGATGGTTGCGAGTGTGTTGCAGCCGAGCGCTCAGGATGTCGCAGGGACGAACGTACCGGTGTCGATGGGTGTGTCCGGGGACACGCTCACGTTAACGGTTAGCGATCGTTCCGGGGAATACCGATATCCCATAGAGGTAGATCCGACCGTCGTAGACTTCGAGTCGGCGGGGGGGAATACGGGTTGGGGTTTCTATAACGCACTTGGTGGCGCCTTCAAACAGTTTACGCCAGGATTCAACGAATTTGGCGACGAAGTGGCTATCAATGAAAAAATTACAGCCGGTGAATGGGCTGATTTTTTCTACGAAACTGAGGGTAAGTCGCAAATCTACAGCGCGTATGGAAGGCTCTCCGAGCCTTCGTTCTCGTCTCGGCTAAGCGCCGAATTTTATATAGGCTCAGAAACAAATAAAGAAGAAGCGCGCTATCTTGTGCAGCCCGAACTGGGGACTGTCGAAAAGACATTGTGTACTGTTGAACCTGGCTGCGGGGTCCCCGTGGTGGAAGCGGGCAGGGATAAAAACTGGGTGGACTACAAGCAATCGGTATTGACTTCAACCAGTGAAAGTCATCAAAGTTATACCTATGAGTTAGGTGGAAGCACCGTCTCTATAACTCAGGAAGCGCCACCGTCGGTCAGTTTGGATAGCACCGATGAAATTGTGGGCACCGGGTCGGAAACCGGAGTCAATCCGTTGTACGGCGGCGGACGATGGGTGAGCGCTGCCAAAGCTAGACTCGGATTCGAGGCTGAAGATCCTGGATTGGGCGTGCAGTGGGCGCAATGGTACTCATTCACAGATCCAGCATGGGAACCGCCCTACGCTCATCCCGCGGGCAGAGAAGGTGGTATTTACGAATCTGTGGGTAGATGCAAAAACGCTATTCAGTGCACCGAGAAAGTGGGCAGCAAATGGGGTGAATACGGTGGTACTACCATTGCGTTGACGGGGTTGCCAGATGGCGAAGACAAAGTGGAAGCAAAAGTCTGGGATCCAGTAGGACTGGCGGCGGCGACTGCATCTGCGACCGTTAAAGTGGACAGCACTCCGCCATCTGGTATCACCTTTTCAGGTCTGGGAAGCGGCAATGAAATTGGCGAAGGCGAGTATAATCTCAAGGTGGAAGCTGCAGATCAGCTGTCCGGCATGGAATCGATTGCGATTGCCGTGGATGGACGTGAAGTCGGCAAATCCACGAGGCCCTGTTTGCCTGGCCCCTGCAGCACCAGCGGAGAATTCGCCATCAACGGCGATGAATTCGGCGCTGGGGAACACAGACTCAAGGCGACGGCGACGGATCGTGCGGGGAACGAAGCCGGCAGCGAAATCATCCTGAAGGTTCATCACGCCACGCCCATGCCGCTGGGCCCGGGCTCGGTCAATCCACAATCCGGTGAGTTCAGGCTAAATGCCACCGATGTGTCGGTGGGTGCTCCAGGCTCAAACCTGGCTGTCATGCGCAGCTACGGTTCGCGACATCTCACGGTTGGGTCAACGGGCCCGCTCGGACCGCAGTGGAGTTTGAGCGTAGGCGGACAGGAAAGCATTACAAAGCTTTGGAACGGTAATGCCACCCTAACCGTCGCAAATGGCGGGCAGTCCACATTTGTGAGCAGTGGAGGCGGGAAATTCAACTCGCCTAGAGGTGACGCCAACTTAACGCTGACTGAAGTGAAAAACGAAAAAAACGAACTGACAGAATATACACTCAAAAACAAGGTTAATGGCGGGACGACGCATTTTACGTCTTCGAGCGGTTCGGGATCGACTTTGTGGAAGCCCACCAAGCAGGAAGGGCCGTTGGCGTCTCAGACGGTGAGATATGTATTTCAGACCGTGGAAGGTGTGACCGAGCCGAAGTGGGCAATCGCACCTGAACCCGCCGGTGTATCATCGTGCATCACGAAGATCGAAAAAAGCGAAGCGCTTGTAAAGGGCTGTCGCGCGCTCGAATTCAAGTATGGAACAAGCACCAAAGCGACCGGCGAAAACGAAAAAGAATGGGGTGAATACAAAGGACGCTTGAAGCAGATACTGCTTGTCGCATACAATCCTTCGAGCAAAAAAATGGAAGAACCGGGGATCCCTGTCGCGGAATATCTCTACGATAAACAGGGTAGGTTGCGTGCCGAGTGGAATCCACAGGTATCTCCGGCGTTGAAGACGGTCTACGGTTACGACAGCGAAGGGCATGTAACTGCTCTGACGCAGCCCGGAGACGAGTCATGGGCGTTTACGTACGGCGGGATCACAGGCGATGCGAACACGGGCCGACTGTTGAAGGTGATGCAGGCGCCCGCGTCGACAGCAGTGTGGAATGGGGAAAGCGTCAAAAATACAGAAGCTCCGAAACTCACTGGATCTCCTGTTGTGGTAGGGGCGAATATGAGCGTCTCCAATGGGAAATGGAACGGTAGTCCGATTACCTATGCTTACCAGTGGGAACGCTGCAACCTCTCTGGTGGTGAATGTGCGCCGATTATCGGCGCAGTAAATGCCAACTACACCGCCACGACCAGCGATGTCGGACACACGTTGATCGCAAAGGTGAGCGCATTCAATGGCGGAGGCTCCGTGCAGGCGGCAAGCGCCGCGAGCAGTGAAGTAAAGACGGGCATCACCGAATACTCGTTGGGCGGCATGGAAGCCATAGAACCCCGTGAGATCACCACTGGTCCAGACGGCAACCTTTGGTTTACCGAGTCGTCCACCCACAACATTGGAAAGATCACTCCCACAGGTACGATCACGACCTATGCGCTACCCAGCGAAACCCATCCGGAAGGGATCACGGCTGGACCGGCCAAAGAAAACGCGTTGTGGTTCACAGAGGGGCATGGCACCAACGGCGTCAAGATAGGCAAGATCACAACCTCGGGCACAATCACGACATACCCGCTCCCCGCCGGTAGCGAACCTCGCCAGATCGCTGTGGGCCCAGATGGAAACTTGTGGTTCACGAATGCGACAATCTCCCCTCCCAAAATTGGGAAGATCACTCCCGCAGGTGTGATTACTGAATATTCGCTCCCCGCTAGTAGCGGACCGCAAGGCATAGTTGCGGGACCGGATGGCAATCTCTGGTACACGCTGTCTTCGACCAACAAGATTGGGAAGATCACCACCACGGGTACGATCAAAGAATATTCTCTGCCTGGTGGAAGTCGTCCGGAAGAGATTACGACAGGACCCGATGGCAATCTTTGGTTCGCGGACCGTGGAACTCACAAGATCGGGAAGATCACGACGGCCGGCGTTATCACGGAATACGCCCTGCCATCGAGTGACTTGCCGCACGGTATCGCTGCTGCGCCAGAAAAAGAAAGCTACCTGTGGTTCACCGGTGGAGAAGGAAATACCATCGGGAAGATCACGACGTCTGGGGTGGTCACGGAATATCCATGGCTTGGCACTCCATGGGGTATGACTGCCGGTCCTGACAACAAAATGTGGTTCACAGCGAGACTTGGGGATAAAATAGGGACCTTGAATCCCAACTTCAAACCGTTCGAAGGCGAAAAACTTGCCCCGAATCCTGGCTGGACCATGGAGTATCACGTTCCGTTGTCGGGTTCGGGTTTGCCGACGCTTACGCAAGCAGAAGTAGAAAAATGGGGCCAGGCAGATGATCCAGTCGAAGGGACGGCGATCTTCCCGCCGGATGATCCGCAGAGCTGGCCTGCCAGTAATTATGAACGTGCGGCGATCGCGTATCTGGACGAAAAAGGTCGGTATGTCAATACCTTATTGCCTACGGGTGGGCTTTCGACGAGCGAATACAATTCTTATGGCGACCTGACTCGGACGCTGAGTCCAGACAACCGTGTGGCAGCTTTGAAAGAAAGCTGCGAATCTAAAGAAAAATGTAAATCGGCTGAACTTTCTAAATTATTAGATAATCAGAGCACTTATGAAGAAACAGGTCTAGAACCGGGCTCCCGGTTGCTTGAAACACTCAGCCCGCAGCACAAAGTCAAGCTGGCTAAAGGTAAAGAAAAAGCCAATGAAGAAGTGCTGGCGCGAGATCATGTGAAATATATCTACAACGAAGGTGCAAAAGCGGTCGAAGAAAAAAACCATGAAACCTATAATCTTGTGACAAAGTCGACTAATAGTGCTGAGACTGCTAATAAAGAAGAATTTGATACCCGCGAAACCACAACTTCTTATTCCGGCCAGGAAAACCTTGGCTGGGTGCTGCGCAAGCCGACCTCTGTGGTCACCGATCCAAATGGGCTAAAACTTACACGTACCACCTTGTATGAAGCGGGCACCGGTGAGGTGATTGAAACGCGGACACCGGCTAACTCCAAAGAAAAATCACCACATGCGACGGAAATAATTTACTACACGACCGCGGCCAACTCAAAAATCAAAGCCTGTGGTGAACACTCTGAATGGGCGAATCTGCCGTGTGAGACTAAACCTGCTGTGCAGCCTGGAACGACGGGGTTGCCGGCTCTGCCTGTTGTCAAAGATAACGCATACAACGTGTGGAATGAGCCGGAAACCATCGAAGAAGCAGTGGGCTCCACGATACGGACGAAGACGATGTCATATGATGCGAGTGGGCGCTTGAAAACCAGTTCGATCAGCTCCACGGTGGGGACTGCATTGCCGACGGTGACTGACCGGTATGAAGAAAAAACAGGCGCACTGATTGAACAGAGTACGACTGCTGAAAGCAAAACTAAAAAGGTTACGAGTGTTTACAACACGCTTGGGCAACTCACCAGTTACACCGATGCGGCCGAAAATACTGCGACATATGAATACGATCAGGATGGTCGCGTTATTAAAACTAATGATGGAAAGGGCACCCAGACATATGCGTATAGCAAAGTCACGGGGCTGCTAAGTGAACTGGTGGATTCATCTCATGAAGGGATGAAGTTCATCCCTTCATATGATGTAGAAGGTAAAGTACTCGCGCAGAGTTATCCCAATGGTATGGTCGCTAATTACAGCTATAGCCAGACAGGCGCGCCCATTGCTCTGGAATACAAGAAGACGACGCACTGCACTGAAGAAAAAGAAAAATGTATTTGGTTCAAAGATGCGATCGTTCCTTCTATTCATGGGCAATGGATGGAACAGATCAGCAGCCTATCTAAACAGGTATATACATATGACACCGTTGGAAGGCTAACCCAGGTACAGAACACCCCGGCGGGCGGTACATGCACGACCCGTGTCTACACGTATGAAGCGGACACCAACAGGACGGGTCTCACCTCCTATGAACCAAATGCCAAAGGGGAATGTGCGACCGAACACGACACTGAAGAAAAACACACATACGATGAAGCGGACCGCCTCACTGATGCGGGTGTTAAATACAACGAATTCGGCGATATAACGGCATTGCCTGCCAAAGATGCGGGCGGTAAAGAATCATCTGAAGAACTCACTAGCACCTATTACACAGACGACCAGCTTGCGAGTCAGTCGCAGGGCGGGCAAACAATCGGTTATAACCTGGATCCAGCTGGACGCACGCTGGAAAGCGTCGCAACCGGCAAAAAAGTCGCTAATACTACTTTTCACTACGCTGCGCCTAGCGCCTCGCCCTCCTGGACCACTAACACAACCGGTGAAGTGACGCGCGATATTCCTGGTATAAGCGGTTCGCTTGCGGCTATTCAGACTGGCACTGAAGCGCCAGTGTTGCAGCTATCCAACCTTCATGGAGATATCGTTGCCACTGCCTCCTTCTCGGAAACCGCGACTGAACTGGCCTCGAAAGCCGATACGAGCGAGTTCGGGGTTCCGACTACGAGTCTTCCGCCCAAGTACTCATGGCTGGGGGCACTGGAGATCCCAACGGAATTGCCGTCCGGTGTAGTCGGGATGGGTGCACGCTCGTATGTTCCGCAGCTCGGGCGTTTCCTTCAGCCCGATCCTGTTTCCGGAGGTTCGGCAAACGCCTATTCCTACACGTTCGGAGATCCCGTAAATACTTTCGATCCCAGCGGTGAAATGGTGTCGAACGGAATTCCTTCGGCTGCGAACATTGCTGACGCAATCCAGATGACCAACGAAGCAGTAACCCAGCGAGCGGCTGAAGAAGCTGCCGCACGCGCGGCGGCTGAAGCCGCCGCCAGGGCCGCCGAAGAAGCCGAGGTAGCCGCATTCGGTCCACAGTATGCAGGCGGAGAAGAAGAATGGGAAGAATACGAAGAAGAAGAAGAATATGAATACGCGTCCTACCATCACGAATCAAAATCAGATAGTGAAGAAGGTCACATGGAGGATGTGGTCCTTGTCCAGCCTTTGCAAGAAGAAGGGGGTGCAGAGGAAGATGAAGGTTCAACTTCATCAGCGGGTTCTCGTTTGATGATCCTAGGAGGATGCCCGAACGTGCACGATCCTTGCTATCCAAAAAAACCGACTGGACATCGTCATCGTTCGAGAGCGAAACAACAGAATCCTGAAGCAAGGGCGTGCACCGCGAGCGAAGAATGTGGAAAGCACCATGGCTGTCTTCCGACTTGTGGGAACACGCCCGAACAGAAAGCTGCCAGAGAAGCAGTGGAATTTCTGACGCCCGTGGTCAAAGAAGTGGGTGAAACGGTGGTGCAGCACTTTACTCCCGCGGGTGGGTAAGGATGAGATTATCCTGGACCTCGTTCAGGCTCGACGGCATATAGATGATTCGGTGGGGTTGCTGCATTACCAAATGATTGAGAGATGTCGCCATATGTGAGTCGCTAAGCATGCGCAGAGAGGGGCTATCGTCTCTACTGCTGTCGTAAGGTGGTAGTACGGAGTTGGTGCGTCTCGATTTCGTGCGATACTCCATCCGTGTCCCCTACCAGCCCAGCCCAGATCCTGACCGCCATAGTCACCCCGTTCGCTGCGGACGGGAGCGTCGACGAGGAGTCCTTCGCAGCCTTGATGGCTCATCTGGCCAGGAACGGCTCGGACGGCTTTGTCGTGGCCGGGACGACGGGCGAGGCCTCGACGCTGACAGACGAGGAGCATTTGCGCCTGATCGGCCTTGCCGCGCGCGAGCGCCCGCAGGGCACGACGATCCTCGCCGGCACCGGCACGAACGACACTAGGCACGCTGTGTATCTGACCGAGCGCGCGACGGAGTTGGGCGCGGATGCGCATCTAAGTGTGACCCCGTACTACAACCGGCCCAGTCCGCTGGGGCTCAAGCGCCACTACGAAGCGATCGCACGGGCTACGGACAAACCGGTGCTGCTGTACAACATCCCCAGCAGGACAGGGACGAACATCGATCCTGAGCTGCTCGCGGAGCTGGCCCAGATCGACGGGATCGACGGCGTCAAGCAGGCCAATGGCATGGAGTTGCAGCCGATCGATGGTCTGAAAGTGTATGCCGGGGATGACTCGTTGTTCGCGCGCACGCTGGACATGGGCGGCGCCGGGGGCATCGCCGTCGCCAGTCATGTCGTCGGCAACGAGATGCGCCGGATGATCGACGAGCCCGAGCAGCGCGCGGAGATCGACGCGTCGTTGCAAGACGTGTACGAGACACTGTTCCTGACGGCGAGCCCCACGTGCACGAAGGCCGCGCTGAACCTGCTTGGCCTGAACGCGGGTAGCACGCGCCTGCCGATCGTGGACGCGACAGCCGAGGAGATCGCTACGGTACGGGCGATGCTCGAACGCCACAATCTGCTGTCTGACTCTGCCTCCACTGTGGGAGAGGCCTCCGCCGCGTGAGTCAGACGTTGCGGGTCCTGCCCCTCGGTGGTCTGGGGGAGATAGGCAAGAACATGACGGTGCTCGAGCAGGACGACCGCATCGTCGTCGTCGACGTGGGCCTGCGCTTCCCGACGCCCGAGATGGTCGGGATCGACCTGGTCCTCCCCGACTTCTCCTATCTGCGCGAGCGCGCACGCGACATCGAGGCGATCGTCGTCACGCACGGACATGAGGACCATCTCGGCGCGCTTCCCTGGGTTTTGCGCGAGCTGGCCGTCCACGGCGCTTCTCCGCCGGTGTACGGAGGTCCCTTGACGCTCGCGATGGCGAAGTCGAAGCTCGAGGAGCACAAGCTGAAGGACATCGAGCTCAACGATGTCGCGCCCGGTGAAGCGTTTGAGCTGGGACCGTTCGAGCTGGAGCTGATCCACATGACGCACTCGATCCCCGACGCCTCCGCGGTCGCGCTCGGCACGGAGCTCGGCACGGTCCTGATCACCGGCGACTACAAGTTCGACCAAACGCCCGTCGACGGGCCGCCCGCGGACGTCTCGCGTCTGGCCGAGCTCGGGCGCGAAGGCGTCCTGCTCCTATGCGGGGACTCCACCAACGTGGACCGTCCCGGCTTCTCTCCGTCGGAGTCGGTCGTGGGACCGCACCTGGAGGAGGCCTTCGCACGTTGTGAGGGACGGATCGTCGTCACCAGCTTCGCTTCGAACATCCACCGCGTCCAGCAGGTCGTCGACGCCGCCGCCGCCCTTGATCGCAAGGTGGCGCTGGTGGGACGCTCGATGCGCAAGAACGTCACGATCGGTCGTCAACTCGGCCACATCGAGGTGCCCGACGGGATGCTCGTCGGACCGCGCGAGATCGAAGACTTCCCCGACGAGCGCGTCGTGATCATCTCGACCGGCTCCCAAGGCGAGCCGCTGAGCGCATTGCGGCGGATGGCCTACCGCGACCATCCTCAGGTGCAGCTGCGTGGCGGTGACACGGTCGTGTTCAGTGCGACCCCCGTCCCCGGCAACGAGCGCGCCGTCAACGAGACGATCGATCGTCTGTACCACATCGGCTGTGACGTGGTCACGCCTCAGGACGCCCCCGTGCACGCTTCCGGGCACGGGTATGCCGAGGAGGTGAAGCTGATGCTCAACCTCGTCAAGCCCCGCTACGTGATGCCATTCCACGGCGACTTCAAGCGCTTGCGCCTGCACGCCCAGCTGGCAGAGGCGGTCGGCGTGCCCCCGGAGGACATCTTCCAGGGCGACAACGGGCTGCCCTTGGACCTCGGCGCGCGCGGCGCACGCTTCGGCTCACGTGAGCAGTCGGGGATGATCTTCGTCGACGGCGTCGAGATCGGAGACATGGCCGACGTTGCCCTGCGCGACCGCCGCATGCTCTCCGCGGACGGCATCTTCATCGTCGTGGTAACCATCGCCGGTCAGGACGGGTTGCGCTCGGTCGCAGACCCCGAGGTGATCTTCCGTGGCGTCCCCTTCATGGACCAGGCCGATGAGCTGGTGGACGAGATCCGCGCAACGGTCGAGGACTCATTGAAGCGCGCTGCGCGCGAGGAGATCCACGAGGTCGACCTGCTCCAGCAGGTTCTGCACGACGACCTCGCAAAGCTCGTCTATGACCGCCTGAAGCGCCGTCCGATGGTGCTTCCCGTCGTCGTAGAGGTTTAGAGCTCGACCTGCTGAACGGTTGACGCGCGTTCGAGCGCCGCCGCCGATTCCCGCTTGGACGAGGCCGGCAGATCTACGACGAACCGCGCGCCGTGAGGAAGCCGGCTCTCCAGCGTGACCGAGCCGCCGTGAGACTCCGCCACCGCGCGCACGATCGCGAGCCCCAAGCCGAACGACCCGCCGCGGTCCCCGGCGCCACGGACGAACCGCTCGAACAGGGTGGGCGCCAGCTCCGATGGCACGCCAGGGCCGTTGTCCTCGACCACCAGCTTGGCTTGGTCGCTCACCGCGCCGGCGGCTTGGCCCGCGGGCGAGGCGCTCTTCGGGCCGGCGACCATGCGCGTGGAGACCCGTACCTCGCTGCCGGGCGGAGTGTGGCGCAGGGCGTTCTCGATCAGGTTGATCGTCAGGCGATGCAGCTCGTCACGGGCCCCCTCGACCGGCGCGGGCTGAACGTCGAGCTCGATGTCATGCGTTTCGCTGACAGGACCCAGCTCGCCGGCGGCCTCGACCACGATCTGGGCGAGGTCACACGGCTCGTGCGCCACCACTCGCCCGACGTCGGTGCGCGCCAGCAGCAGCAGGTCGGCCACGAGTCGGCGCATCCGCTGCGAGGAGCGCAGGGCAGAGCGCGCCGCGTCGCCCTCTTCGCCGTGCAGCGAGTCGGCCAGCAGCTCGAGGTTGGCGAGCACGCTCGTCAAGGGCGTGCGCAGCTCATGCGAGGCGTCGGCGACGAAGCGTCGCTGGCGCGCGAGCATCGCCTCGGTCTCCCCACGCGCAGCATCCAGCTCGCGCAACATGCCCTCCAGGGTGCGCGCGAGCTCGGCCACCTCGTCATCGGCCTCGGGCTGGGGCACCGTGCGCGAGGGGTCGCGGGTGCGCGCGATCTGCTCGGCGGTGGCGGTCAGCTCCGCGATCGGCGCCATCGCGCGCCTGGCGATCGCGGCCCCGGCGAGGAGCGCGAGGCCGGAGCCGGCCAGCACGCCCAGCACCAGCAGCAGCTCGACACGAGCGACGGTCGCCTCGGTGTCGGCGACCGAGCGCCCGTACTCGATGACGACCCGTCCGATCGGCGCGCCGCTGCCGGCGATCCGGACGATCGCGGGGCGGCTGACGACACGGTAGTCGGCGATCGTGTGAGGCTCCGATGAGGGACTTCCGAGGTTCGGAGCATTCGCCGGCGCCTGTTCGATCGTCGCTCCACCGAGCGTCAACACCCGGATGATCGCCTCATGCTCCGGAGTGACGAGGTCCGCGAGCGGCGGTTCGATCGATTCGATCTTGTACGTCGCGGGATTTACCTTGATGCTCAGCTGAGACGGCAGCTGCTGGGCGGTGGTTTCGACCTGCCGGTTGAAATCCGAGCGGACGCGATGCACGGTCAGCGAGCCGATCGCGACCGCGAACGCGCACAGGATCGTGAACGTCAGCAGCGCTGACACACCGGCTAGTCGCGTCCGTATCGGCAGGCGATCGAACGCAGCCGTCAGACGCTTGAAGAGAGAGGCGCCTGCGGAGCGTCTCATGACCAAACTGGACGACACGGGTCGACGAAGGGCGTGTTGGTCGCACGTCCGAGGCGGGACGTGGCGATCCAGCCCAGCGTCTCCAGATGCTCAGGCGCGGAGGACGTATCCGGCTCCCCGGATCGTGTGCAGCAGGCGAGGCTCGCCCTCGGCCTCGAGCTTGCGACGGAGGTTCGAGACGAACACCTCGATCGTGTTCGTCGTGGAGAACGGGTCATACCCCCACACCTCGTCAAGCAGGCGCTGACGGGAGATGACGATGCGCTCGTTACGCATGAGGTACTCGAGCAGCTCGAACTCACGCTGGGTGAGGTCGATCGTGCGCTCGTTCCGGATGACCTCGTGGGTATCGGCGTTCAGCGACAGATCCGCCACCCGCAGTGGGGCGGAGCCGCGCGGCGGGCGGCGGCGCAGCAGCGCGCGCATCCGCGCGAGCAGCTCCTGGCGCTCGAACGGCTTGACGAGATAATCGTCCGCGCCCGCGTCCAACCCCTCCACGCGCGACTCGAGCGCGTCGCGGGCCGTGAGAATCAGGATCGGCACATCGTCCTCGGCCCGCAAGGCTCGCGCGACGTCCAGCCCGTCGATCCCGGGCAAACCCAGGTCTAGGATCACAAGATCGGGTGCAAACGCGCGACCGTGCTCCAGCGCGGATGAGCCGTCGGGCGCCGCACGCACCTCATAGCCCTCCATCCGCAACGAGCGCTGCAGGGCCTGGGCGATGTCCTCGTCATCCTCGACGACGAGGACCCTGGGGGCGCGTGAGAAGTCGTTCATCTGAGAAGTCGTCGTCGCTTGGGGTCGTAGGAGAAGTCGTCGAAGAAGCAGTTCGTGAGCAGGGTTCTTTATCTATCGAACTGCACTAAAGCGATCGTAAGGGTTTCTGCGGACCCACACAGGCAGGTTCCGGCGGTTCGGCGTCGAAATTGCGCGAGATGGCTGTGACCAGAAGGCGTCCGACGACGCCAAGAAAGACGGCTGCAAGAACTGCGCAAAGAAAACGCGCGCGTGCGCGTCCTCCCGCGCGAGGACGCAGCGTGCGGTCGGGGTCCGCTTCCAGGTTCAATGCACAAGCTCTGATGCGCCGGGTATGGCCGCTGCGAGCGCCCGAGCTGGATCAGCGCCAACGCGACATGCTCGGCTTCGGGACGATCGCGGTGGGCGTGTTTATGGGCTTCGTGCTGTATGGCGACTGGAATGGCGGGCGCGTGGGGCAGGGACTGGCAGAAGTGCTCGGCTGGTGCATGGGTGAAGCCAAGGGTCTCGTGCCGATCGCTCTGGTTGCGGGCGGCGGGGCGCTGCTGCTGCGTCCGGCGTGGCCACAGCTGCGCCCGCTGCGGGCCGGCGCGACATGCCTGTTCGCCGGGATCACGCTGGCGCTGGCGGCGGGGACGCTGGGGGCCAGCTCCGGGTCCAGCCCGAAAACGGGCGAATCGTCGTGGTCGAACGTGTTTGTCCAGGCGCATGGAGGCGTGATCGGTGAGGTGCTGTATCGGTCCTCGCACAGGCTGGTGCAGACCGTCGGCGTGGACATCCTCGTGATCTTCCTCCTGTTCGTCGGGGTGACGCTGCTGACGGGCTCATCGCCGGCGAGCGCTTTGCGATCGGCCGCCGCAGGACTGGCGGCGGGGACGCGGATCTTGCGTGAGCGGCTGCAGACCGCCCGGCGCAGGCGACGGTCGACCGACGGCGACAAGGATGAGACGGGAGTGGGAGAGGGCTTCTTTGTCGATCCCTCATCAGCCGTCGGTCAGGCCGTCATAACGCCTCCGGATCCAGCTCCCCAGGAGCTGATCGTCAGGGCGACGCACGTCGAGGCGCCCTCACAGGACGGGACAGGGATCGACGAGGACTTCGCCACGGAAGCATCGCCGAGCGAGGCGGATGAGATCGAGGCCGAAGCCGGTCCCGGCGACGGGTTCGCCGATGAAGTCGGGGACGCGGATGGGCCGACCCCGGGCTCGCGCGCAGATCGGTCAACGCAAGCGCCGCAGGACAGCGAGTTGACGCCGCAGGGCCGCTACCGGGGCGCCGTGACCGAAGACCCAGACTTCGTGTGGGAGCTGCCGGACGCAAGCAGGTTGCTGACGCGCTCCACCGGCGAGCAGGCGCGCCCAGATACGGCTGGGCAGGAGCGCACTGCGATCAGCCTGGTCGAGGCGCTGGGCCACTTTGGCGTGCAAGCGAAGGTGATCGGCACGGTCGCAGGACCACACATCACTCGCTATGAGCTGCGGCTGGCGCCGGGCACGAAGGTCGCGAAGGTAGCGCAGTTGAAGGACGACCTCGCCTACGCGCTGGCGGCAACCGACATCCGCATCCTCGCGCCGATCCCGGGCAAGCAGGCGGTGGGCGTGGAGGTGCCCAACGCGCGCCGCAAGATCGTCAAGCTCGGCGACGTCTTTCAGCAACCGCCGAAGGATTGGTCGCCGCTGACGGTGTGGCTCGGCAAGGACGTGGCGGGCAAGGCGATCGGCGCGGACCTCGCGAAGATGCCGCACCTGCTGGTGGCGGGCACGACGGGCGCGGGCAAGTCGGGCGCGATCAACGCGATGCTCTCGAGTGTGCTGCTGCGCGCGAGCCCGCACGAGGTGCGCCTTGTGCTGGTCGACCCCAAGCAGGTGGAGCTGAATCACTACGAGTCGATCCCACATCTGCTGACGCCCGTGATCACAAGCCCGCGGATGGCGGCCAACGCTCTGCAGAACCTGGTCAAAGAGATGGAGCAGCGTTACGGGATCATGTCGCTGGCGCGCACACGCAGCCTCATCGAGTTGAACAAAGTGCGCGCGAAGCGCGGCGAAACGCCGTTGCCATACATCCTGTGCGTGATCGACGAGCTCGCGGACCTGATGATGGTCGCCCCCGCCGACGTGGAGGACTCGATCATCCGCCTCGCGCAGAAGGCGCGCGCGGTGGGGATTCACCTCGTGCTGGCGACGCAAAGCCCGCGCGTGGACGTGATCACGGGCATGATCAAGGCGAACGTGCCCTCGCGAATCGCGTTCGCAGTCTCAAGCCAAACCGACTCGCGCGTGATCCTCGACCAGAACGGCGCTGAGTCGCTCCTGGGGCAGGGCGACATGCTGTTCAACCCGGTTGGCAGCTCGCGCCTGCAAAGGATCCAAGGCGCGTACATCGACGAGGCTCAGATCGCGCGCCTGACCGAGCTGTGGCGCAAACAGGGCGAGCCGGAGCTGCGCGAGGAGCTGCTGGAGGAGGTGGAGCCCTCAGAGCCGGAGGGCGGTGCTGGTCCAGACGAGTTCGACCCCGACGAGGACCCGCTGCTGAAAGATGCGATCACGCTCGTTACGGAGATGGGCACGGCCTCGACCTCGATGCTGCAGCGCCGGCTGCGGCTGGGATACACCCGCGCGGGCAGGCTGATCGACATGCTCGAGCGTCGTGGCGTGATCTCCGGGTATGAGGGCTCAAAGCCCCGGCAAGTGCTGGTGAGCGAGGCGGATCTGCCGAGGGTGCTGGCTGGACTTGAATCCTCACCCACCCAGCCGACCATGACCACTAGCGACTAGCCTACGAGCGGACATGCCCGAGATCGGTGAGACGCTGCGCGAGGCGCGGATGCGCGAGCGTATCGACGTGTCCGAGATCGAGGCGCAAACGAAGATCCGGGCGAAGTACCTGCGGGCGCTCGAGAACGAAGAGTGGGACCTGCTGCCGGGCCCAACGTTCGTGAAGAGCTTCCTACGCACGTACGCGACCGCGCTGGGATTGGACGGGAAGGCGCTGGTCGAGGAATACCGGCTGAACTACGAGCGCCCGAGCGAGCCGCCGGAGCCGATCGTGACGAGCCCCCGAAAAGTACGCGTGCCCGGACCGTCGCGTCCGTCGCGCGGGTACATGGCGCTGGTAGGAATCGTCGTGGTCGTGATCGTGCTGTTGATCGTCGGCTTGCTGTCCGGAGGCGGCAACAGCGGCTCATCGTCGGATAGCACGAGCGCGAAGACCGATACGACGGCGAAGCACCGCACGACGCACAAAGGCGCGGCGGGGCGCCACGGCACGAACGGGACGGCTGCAAAAGCCACCACAACGGTAGCGCTGGCGCTGCGGGCGACGGGGACGGTGTACGTGTGCCTGATCGGCGAAGGCGGCAAGCGTCTGATCGCTGGACAGACGCTGGAAGCGGGCTCGCGAACACCCACGTTCCGGGCCCAGCACTTCGTGCTGACGCTGGGCAACAACGCGGTGACGCTGCTGATCGACGGCACGCCGCGGATGGTGCCACCGAGCAGCGGCGCGATCGGATACTCGATCACGAAGGCCGGCCGCAGCACGCTGACGGCGGGTCATCTGCCCACGTGCACATGACCCCACGCGCGGGCATCGTCGTCACGGGAACCGAGGTGCTCAGTGGCCGCGTGCGCGACCGTAACGGGCCGTGGTTGGCCGACCGGCTGCGCGAGCTGGGAGTGGATCTCGCGTATGTGACGATCGTCGGAGATCGTCCGGCGGACATGGAAAGGGCGCTGTGGTTCATGCAGGAGCAGGGAATCGGCCTGGTGCTGACGAGCGGCGGGCTGGGTCCCACCGCCGACGACCTCACGACCGAAGTGGTAGCGCGATTTCATGGCCGCGAGCTGGAGCTGGACGAGGCGCTGGCGGGGCGCATCGAAGAGATCGTCAAGCCGCTGCTGAAACGCTGGCCGGACCTCGATCGGGAGGCGATCAGGGCGGGCACGCGCAAGCAGGCGCTGGTGCCGCGGGGCGCGACCGTCCTCGAGCCCGTGGGGACGGCCCCCGGGCTCGTGGTGCCTGCCAAAGAGGCGCAGAGCCGTCGTCATGACAACAGCCCCACCCGAGCGCCCACGGTGGTCGTGCTGCCGGGGCCACCGCGAGAGCTGCAGCCGATGTGGCTGGCGGCGGTGGAGACGGACGCGCTGAAAGAGGCGATCAAAGACGCGACGGTTTACGAGCAGCAAACGATGAGGCTGTTCGGGATCCCCGAGTCGGAGATAGCCCAGACGCTGCGCGAGGCCGAAGCGCAAGGAATAGAACTGGAGAAGCTGGAGGTCACGACGTGTCTGAAACGCGGCGAGATCGAGGTGGTGACGCGCTACGAGCCAAACGCGGCGAGGGTCTATGAGGCATTTGAGCGCGTGGTGAGCGAACGACATGCCGACACGCTCTTCTCGACGGACGGCAGTACCGTGGATGAGCAGGTGGCGATGCTGTTGCGAGCAGATCGGCCCCGCCCCCTTCGGACGATCGCCGTAGCGGAGTCCTGCACGGGCGGCTTGGTGGCGGCCCGGCTGACCGAGCCGGCGGGCGCGTCTGAGTACGTCAAGGGAGGAGCAGTGGTGTATGGGAACGACGCGAAGATCGCCCAGGCCGGTGTCGACCCGAAGCTGATCGAGCAGCACGGCGCCGTGTCCGAACAGGTCGCAAAGGCCCTGGCCGAGGGTGTACGCGCACGCTTGAGCGCTGACGTGGGCGTGGGGGTGACTGGCGTGGCAGGCCCCGGCGGAGGGACAGAGCAGAAGCCCGTGGGTCTTGTGTGGCTGAGCGTCACGGGCCCCGGGGGCGAAGCGATCACTCGCTCGATCAACCTTCCGGGCGAACGCCCCGACATCAGGGACCGCGCGACCACTGTGGCGCTGCATTTGATCAGGCGCCTGTTGCTGGGCGAGACTGACAGCTGAACAGCGAGGTGAGCAGCGTCCCCGCAGCCCGCCTGTTCATTGCAGTCGATCCTCCGGCGGAGGTGAGCGAAGAGCTGACTGCGTGGGCGAGAACGGCGATGCGGGGCCTCGGTCCGCGTGGCTCCGGGTCCACGCCCGTGCGCGTGCTCGACCCCGAGCTGTTGCATGTCACGCTGTGTTTTCTCGGCAGCCGTCCGATCGAGGAGATCGCGGCGATCGGAGAGGCCCTGAGCGAGTGCGCGGCGCCCGTGGGCGAGCTTCAGATCGGCGCGCCGCTGTGGCTGCCCCCGCGTGGTCCTCGTGCGCTTGCGGTCGAGGTCCGCGATGACCCCGACGGTGGGCTGGCATTGCTGCACGGGGCTCTGCTGCGCGCGCTCGCGCGGGTCTGTGACTTTCGCGCGCAGCGACGGCGCTTTCGCGCGCATGTCACGCTCGCGCGCATGCGCGACGGCCCGCGTGGGTCAGCCGGGGCGCGCGTCCTGCCCGCCACGCCCGTACTCTCCTTCACGCCCGCCTCGATCGTCCTCTACCGCTCGTGGCTGTCGCCCGCGGGCGCTTCTTATGAGGCGCTGGCCACGCGCACGCTCGTGCCGTAGGGCTTCGGCGCGGCGGGAGGATGTTCTCCGCCGCCGGCTTTCGCCGCGCTCGGTCGCTGAACTCCGCTGCCGGTCGGCGTGCCTCACGGTTGGCTCGACCCTGGACAGACACGAACAGACGTTCCGTCCGAAGCGCCCTCTAGCTTGTCCGTTCCATCTCGACCGAGGAGTCAGACCATGCCCGTGAACGAAGAGGAGAAGGCCGCTAAGGCTCGCGACGCCGCCCTGAAGGGGGCGCTCACGCAGATCGAGCGCGAGTACGGCAAGGGCACGGTCATGCGGATGGGCGACGAGGGCGCGCAGGTGCGCGTCGACGCGATCTCCACAGGCGCGCTCTCGCTCGACCTGGCGCTCGGCATCGGGGGCGTTCCCCGGGGACGTATTGTCGAGGTTTACGGCCCTGAGTCCTCGGGCAAGACGACGCTGATCTACCACGTGCTCGCCGAGGCGCAGAAGCTCGGCGGGGTGTGCGCGTTCATCGACGCCGAGCACGCGATGGACCCGCTGTACGCGCAGGAGATCGGTGTCGATATCGACGAGCTGCTCGTCTCCCAGCCCGACTACGGCGAGCAGGGATTGGAGATCGCCGACATGCTCGTGCGCTCCGGCGCGGTCGACGTGGTCGCGATCGACTCGGTCGCCGCGCTCACCCCGCGCAAGGAGCTGGAGGGCCAGATGGAAGACACGAGCGTCGGCGAGCAGGCGCGGATGATGTCCAAGGCGATGCGCAAGCTCGCGGGCAACCTCAACCGCACGCAGACGCTGTGCATCCTCACGAACCAGATCCGCGAAAAGGTCGGTGTCATGTTCGGATCGCCCGAGACTCAGCCGGGCGGACGCGCATTGAAGTTCTATGCCTCTCAGCGCCTGGATATCAGGCGTATCGAGACGCTCAAGGACGGGACAGAGGCGGTCGGCAACCGCGTGCGCGTGAAGGTAGTCAAGAACAAGTGTGCCGCGCCGTTCAGGCAGGCCGAGTTCGACATCGAGTTCGGCAAAGGCATCTCCACCTCCGGCTGTCTGATCGACCTCGGGGTCGAGCACAACATCGTGTCCAAGTCCGGCTCGTTCTTCTCCTACGGCGAGGATCGCCTCGGCCAGGGCCGCGCCGCCGCCAAGGCCCATCTCGACGACAACCCCGCGGTGGCGAAGGAGATCGAGCAGAAGATCTATGCCGCCCTGGAAATTGGTCGCGAGCACGTGACTCCGATCGACCGGGATAAAGACGCGAGCCCTGTGCCGATCTCGAGCGAGCCGGCCGTCGCAGCCGCGTAGAGCGCGCCATAGGGCGCGCTGGAGTCGTCAGCCCGCTTTATCGCGCCGGGCATAGAGCTCATCTACTCGCGACATGCCCTTAGGCGGCAGGATAGCGCCCAAGATCCAGACCAGCGGGATTATGAACCCGATGATGAACAGGATCCAGTGACCGTTTTTGATCGTTTTGAAACCGAGAAAAAGCAGCAGAAAAACGTAGATGATGCCTAGGCCAACGTATAGCAACGAAAGCTCCCATCGTTGTGGGTCGGAGCAGCTTAGACCGTCGATCGACATCGCGTATCGCTCGGGGAGGCGCCTGCGGCCGGATACGCTGTTGTGATGAAGCGCTATCACCTGACGACGTTCGGCTGCCAGATGAACGAGCATGACAGTGAGCACATGAAGGGGATGCTCGAGTCGCTTGGCTACAGCGAGGCGCCGGAGCGTGGTGAGGCAGACGTGATCCTGTTCAACACGTGCTCGATCCGCGAGACCGCCGACAGCCGCTTTATCGCTCATCTGGGTGAGGCCAAACGCCTCAAGCACGAACGGCCGGAGCGCATTGTCGGCGTCGGCGGCTGCTGGGCGCAGTCGGTCAAGGATGAGGTGTTCGAGCGGTTCCCGTTCGTGGACGTCGCGTTTGGCCCGGGGCAGGTGCACAAGCTCGCCGAGTTCCTGACCAGCGACTCGCTCAGCGCGCAGGGGTACTTCGAGTTCGAAGGCTTCACCGGCCACCTGCCGGCGCGGCGCGAGCGCTCGTTTCAAGGTTGGCTGCAGATCAGCGTCGGCTGCAACTGCGCGTGTTCGTACTGCATCGTGCCCTCGACGCGTGGACGAGAGGTGTCGCGACCATTCGCCGAGCTGCTGGCCGAGGCGCGCAGGATGGCCGCCGACGGCGTGCGCGAGGTCACGCTGCTCGGGCAGAACGTCAACTCCTACGGGCGGGACCTGCGGCCGGAGCGCGCCACGTTCGCGCAATTGCTCGAAGGGATCGATGCGATCGACGGGATCGAGCGCATCCGCTACACCAGCCCGCACCCGAAGGACATGCGCGAGGACGTGATTCGCGCCCACGCGGAGCTGGACAGCGTGTGCGAGCACATCCACCTGCCTCTCCAATCCGGCTCGTCGCGGATCCTCAAGGCGATGCGGCGCACCTACGATCGCGAGCGCTACCTCGACCGGGTCGCGCTGATCCGCGAGCACGTCCCCGACGCATCGCTTACCACCGACATCATCGTCGGATTCCCGGGTGAGACCGAGGAGGACTTCGCGCAGACCCTGGACGTCGTCGAGCAGGTCGGCTATGACAGCGCGTTCACGTTCGTGTTCTCAGCGCGGCGCGGCACCGAGGCAGCCGAGCTGACGGAGGGTATCGTGTCTCACCCGGTGAAGGTGGAGCGCATGGAGCGCCTGCTCGAGGTGGTCCAGCGCCGCGCCCGCGAGCGCGCCCAGCGGTTCGTAGGGCGCACGATGGAGGTATTGGTGGAAGGTCCCTCGCGGACCGACCCCGAGCGCCTGCGCGGGCGCACCCGGCACAACAAGGCCGTGAACTTCACCGGCCTCGCCGCGGCGGGCGAGCTGACGCAGGTAGAGATCATCGCCGCCACCAGCCAGACGCTCTCCGGATCAGAGCGTCTGCTGGCGAGGGCTATGGGTTAGGGGACTCCTCAGGTAGGGACCGGGCTACTGAGAGGTCGCTCCCGGCGGTGGGCCCGGAGCGCCACTCGCGCCCGAACTGGACCCGGACGCGCCGGAGCTGCCAGAACTGGAGCCCGAGCCCATGTTCGGGCACGGGTGTTTGCTCGACGAGCCCGCTTTGGGAGGCGTGCCCGATTTCTGACTCGGCGCCGGGTTGGATGGTGTCACGGGCGTGGTTGGCGTCGTCGTGGACGGTGTCGTCGGCGTGGATGGTGTTGCAGGCGTGCCGCTGCTGCTCGTACTGGTGGTGCTCGTGCCGCTCGGGGCGGCCGCCGCCCCGGCGATGCCGGCGGCTGCGCCTGCGCTGGCAAGCGCGCCGGCGACCATCGTGGCTCCGAGCATTCTCGATACTTTCATCGGTCAAACCTCCTGCTGGTGGGTGGATGACTGCTTGTGCAAGTCATCGTCCACCCGACTGCTAAGCGCGCCCGTAGGCGCGGGTAAGGCCACGCAAAGACGTATGTAGGAGGTTTGTAAAGTGTCTCAGCGTTTAGCGGCGTTGCCCGTGGCCAGATCCGAAGCGATCTTCTCAGCGCCCATCTTGCGGCTCACGGTGGCTGCGACCTCGGGTGCGAGTCCTGCGAAGGCAGAGCCGAGACGCAACGGCAGCGGCGCCACGTCGACCTCGCCGCGGTTGCGCTCGATCGCGCTGATGACGGCGCGGGCGACGTCTTGAGGCGAGCGCGTACCTACACCCGTCGGGAGCTTCGTGCCGGAGTCGGCGAACATGCCGGCCTCGCGAATGAAGCCAGGGAAGATCGCGGAGACCTCGACACTATTGCCACGCAGATCGGCGCGCAGCGCGGCGGCAAATCCGCGCAGGCCGAACTTCGTCGCGTTGTAGATGGCAGTCTGGGGGGTCGCCGACTTACCCGAGAGTGAGGACATGAACGAGAGATGCCCACGACCACGCTGGACCATGCCGGGCACGAGCGCGTGCGCGAGCGCGATCGGGGCGCGCAGGTTGACGTTGAGCGTGCGATCGATCTCTGCCATCGTGAACGACTCCAGCCGTCCGGAGCCAGGCAGCCCGGCGTTGGCGACGAGGATGTCGACCTCGCCGGCGTCCAGGACGAGACGATCCACGGCGGCCGGGTCGCTGAGGTCCACCGCGAGCGTACGTGCGCCATCCAGCTCAGCCGCCAGCGGGGCGAGCACGTCCGCACGCCGTCCGGTCAGGATCAGTTTGCCGCCGCGGGCGTGCAATGCGCGCGCGATCGCCTGCCCGAGGCCGCCGGTGGCGCCGGTGAGCAGGACTGTGGAACCTGAGATCTGCATAAGTTGAGAGCCTACGTCAATGCAGGTCATCGCGCTGTTCGGCCCGACGGGCGTAGGCAAGACCGCGGTCGCGGTCGCGCTCGCGCAGCGGCTGCGCGCGCGAGGAGAGAAGCCGGTCGCGGTGTCCGCAGACGCCTTGCAGGTATACGTGGGATTGCAGACGCTCACGGGCGTCGCGAGCGCCGACGAGCGGGCACAGCTGGAGCACCGGCTGGTGTCGTTCGTGCCGATCGATGCGACGTTCAGCGCCGGGCAGTACGCGCGGCTGGCGCACGCGGAGATCGACGGGCTGCTTGCCCAAGGCGGGCGGCCGATCGTCGTAGGGGGGACGGGTTTGTATCTGCGCTCGGCGCTGACCGAGCTGGACATGAAGCCGCCGCCGGCTGAGGGCGCGCGCGAGCGCTGGCAGGCGGAGCTGCGAGCGCAGCGGCGCGCCGGCGTTGCACAGGCTGCTCGCGGAGCGTGCGCCGTGGGCCGCGGAGGGACTGGATCCGAACGATCGCCAGCGTGTGATGCGCGCGCTGGAGCTGCTGGACGCGGGCGAGCTCCAAGCGCCCACCGAGAAGGAGGGCGCCGAGGGACGGTCGCAGCTGTGGAGCGAGGAGGTGCGCCGCCCGACGCTGCTGGTTGGGTTGACGATGGAGCGCGAGGCGCTGTATGCGCAGATCGATGCGCGTGTAGAGGCGATGCTGAAAGCCGGCGTGCGCGAAGAGGTGCGGCGCGCGCAGGGGGCGGGCGCGTCGGAGACGGCCCGCAAGGCGCTCGGATTCGAAGAGCTGTTGGCGGGTGACGTCGAGGCGATGAAGCGGCGCACGCGCAACTATGCCAAGCGTCAGCTGACGTGGATGCGCAAGCTCGCCGGGGTGCGCATCCTGGACATAAGCAAACGTGAACCCGACGAGGTGGCGGGGGAGATCGTGAAGGCGCTGGATCGGTAGGCGTCTCGAGCGCAGGAGACGGGGCCAGCACGCGCAGAGGGGGCGGCTGGCCGGCGGGGCGCCAGTAAATAGACTCCGGTGCCCGATGAGCAGACACGGAGACAACGACAGCGATAGCGACGGGGACAACGACGGCGAGCATGCGATTTGAGAAGTGGCAAGCGCTGGGGAACGACTATTTGATCGTCGAGCGCGACGGGCTCCCGTTCGAGCTCACGCCCGCGCGCATACGCAAGCTGTGCGAAAGTCACTTCGGCGTCGGGGCCGACGGGGTGCTGTTACTCGCGCAGGCCGAGGATCCGGAGTACGTGGCGGACCTGAGGATCTTCAACCCGGACGGCTCCGAGGCCGAGCTGTCGGGAAACGGCGCGCGCGAGGCGATCCTGTATCTGCGCAGGCGCGGATGGACCGACCGGGACGAGTTCACGATTGGGACGATGGCCGCAGCGATCAAGCCGACGATCACAGGGATCGACACGTGCACGGTCGATATGGGGATTGCGAGACTGGTTTCCAAGGACTATCCCGGTGGCCCTGCTGACGGGGTGGGCGAGCTCGAAGTGCGGGACGCGCAGGATGTGCGGGAGCCCGAAAGGTGGCGATTCAGGCATGTGTCGATCGGCAATCCGCAGTGCGCGATCGCGGTGGCGAACGAGGCTGAGCTGGCGGTGCTCGATCTGGAGGCGATCGGTCCTGGGATAGAAGGGAACGAGAAATTTCCGAATCGCACGAACGTGTCGTGGTACGCCGAGGTGGGAGACCGGCGCATACGGGCGCGAATATACGAGCGTGGCGTAGGGGAGACGCTGTCCTCGGGTACGGGCGCGACGGGAGCCGCGGTTGCGTACGCGCTGGGCAAGCGCGGGGGCGCCGACGGGATGCAGAGGACGACCGAGACCGTGACCGTGCTGCTCGACGGAGGCGAGCTGGAGGTCGAGCTCGGAGCGGGGTTGCATGTGAACCTGACAGGGTGGGCGCGGCCGGTATACGAGGGCCGCGTGAGCGACGAGTTCGTAAAGGAGCTGGAAGAGCTAGATGAGACCGAGTAAGCGACTGGAGCGCATCCCGCCGTATGCGTTCGCCGAACTGGAGCGGAAGATCGCGCAGAAGCGCAAGCAGGGCGTGGACGTGATCAGCCTCGGGATCGGCGACCCGGACCGCCCGACGTCGCCGCTGATCGTGGAGGCGATGCAGGAGGCGGTCAGCGAGCGCCAGACGCACAAATACCCCAGCAATCGCGGGCGTGAGGAGTTCAGGGGCGCGGTGCGGGACTTCTACGAGCGGCGGTTCGACGTGAAGCTAGACCCCGAGAGTGAGATCGTCCCGGCGCTCGGTGCGAAGGAGGCGATCTTCAACTTGAACCTCGCATTTCTCGACCCCGGCGATTACGCACTGGCAGCCGACCCGGGGTATCCGGTGTATACGGGCGGGCCGTGGCTGGCGGGCGCGGAGCCGGTGCTGATGGCTCTGCGACCGGAGCTCGGGTTCGTGCCGGATCTCGGCGCGATCGACGAGGAGATCGCGAACAGAGCGAAGTTGATGTTCCTGAACTATCCGAACAACCCCACGGGGGCTGTCGTGCCGGAGGGGTTCTTCGAGCGGGTAGTCGATTTCGCGCGCGCGTACGACGTGCTGGTCGTGCACGACCAGTCTTACTCGGAGATCTCATACGACTCCTATCGCGCTCCCTCGTTTTTGCAGACGCCCGGCGCGAAGGACGTCGGGGTCGAGGTGTTCTCCCTGTCGAAGGGCTGGAACATGACCGGCTGGCGTTGCGCGGTCGTGGTTGGAAACGCGCAGGCGATCCAGACGTACTGGCAGCTGAAGACGAACATCGATTCGGGCATGTTCGACGCGGTGCAGCTGGCGGGGGTCGCAGCGCTTTCACCCGATGCCGACGTGGAGGTCGCGGCGATGAGCGAGCTGTATGTGCGCCGGCGCGATCTTGTGTGCGACGCGCTGAAGGGAATCGGCGTGGACGTCAAGCCGCCACGCAGCACGATCTACGTGTGGGCGCCTGTGCCGGCGGGGTATGAGAGCTCGGAGGCATACTGCGAGCATGTGCTCGAGCAGGCCGCCGTGGTGCTCTCGCCCGGAGCTATATACGGTCCGGCGGGCGAGGGCTGGTTTCGCATCTCGCTGACGACAGCTGATGACAGGTTGCTGGAGGCCGTAAAACGGCTGGGGGCGCTCGGAGGGTGAGAGTTTTGGGTAAGCCGTGAGCCAGTCCTTTCATCCCGTGCTGTCGGCGCCGCTTACCACAGCCGCGGGCGTTACAGGAGCATCTAGACTGGGAGGGGAATGGATAGGAGCCGTAACGGCCATCGCAGCAGTGGTGTGACACAGCCGCAAGCAAGTGCGCGGGTGTCGAGTAATGGCTCGCAGGTTCCCCAGCGGGCTCGCCAGAGGGCGTTGTGCATCGCGGCGCAGCCCGAGGACGGCGATCTGGCCGAGCTGGGGGAGCTGCTGCGCACGGCGGGAGCAGCGGTCGTCGGCGTATTGGTCCAGCGCCGCGAGCTGCCACACCCGAACATGTATCTGGGGCCGGGGAAGGTCCGAGAGGCAAAGGAGACGGCGCACGAGTGTGACGCGAACGTGGTCGCCTGCGATGACGAGCTGAGCCCCAGACAGGAGCGCAACCTCGAAGAGGCGCTGGGCCTGCCGGTGATCGACCGGACGGCGATCATCCTGGATATCTTCGCCGACCACGCGGCCAGCTCCGAGGGCAAGCTGCAAGTCGAGCTGGCTCAGCTGGAGTACAACCTTGCGCGCATGCGCGGACTGTGGAGCCATCTCGAGCGGCTCGGGGGTGGGATCGGCACGAGAGGACCGGGCGAGAGTCAGATCGAGACCGATCGGCGGTTGGCGCGTGACCGTATCTCGGCGCTGCGCCGGCGGCTGGAGCAGGTGAAGGGGACACGTGCGGTGATGCGCGCCGAGCGCGAGCGCGCGGCATTGCCGACCGTAGCGCTAGTCGGATATACGAACGCAGGCAAGTCGACGTTGCTGAACGCCCTGACGGGCGCGGAGGTGAGTGTGCGCGACCGCCTGTTCAACACGCTCGACCCGACCGTGCGGACGTTGAGGCTGAGCGGCAGGCAGTATCTGCTGAGCGACACGGTCGGGTTCATCCGCAAGCTGCCGCATCAGCTCGTGGATGCGTTCGGGGCGACGCTGGAGGAGACAAGGCGCGCGGATCTGCTCGCGCACGTGATCGACGCGAGCGCGCCGGAGGACGAGATGGAGGCGATGAAGCGCTCCGTGGAAGAGACGCTGGATGAGATCGGGGCGGACGAGCGTCCGCGGGTGCTGGTGCTGAACAAGATCGACCTGCTGGATGAGGATGCGCGTGAGGACTTGCGCACGCATTATCCGGACGCAGTGCTTGTCAGTGGCGGGACCGGGGCCGGACTGGATGAGCTGGGGGAGCGGATCGAGCGCGAGCTGGCGCATACGTTGCGCTCGGTGGAGCTGCTGGTCCCCTACGCGAACGGCGGCAGCCTGGCGGAGCTGCACGAGGTCGCAGGCGAGATCGCACGCGAGGACACTCCCGAGGGGGTCAGGGTACGAGCGCTCGTACCGGTGCGGTTTGCAAAGCGCTTCGCGAGATTCGCCGTGGCCTCGTAGGACGGCGTCCTAGCGATCGTCGCCATCGCCCGACAAGACTCCACGGCGCTGGCGGGAGAGCAGCTTGTCGAGGTTCGTCTGGGCAATATCGTCGAGATCGAGGTTGAGCTCGCTCGCGATTTGGGCGACGTACCAGAGGACGTCGCCGAGCTCCTTGGCCATCGCCATGCGGCGGGGCTCAGAGACAGTGCCACCGTCGTCGCGGATCGACTTCTTCGCGTGCTCGGCCACCTCGCCCGCCTCGCCGGCCAGTCCGAGCGCGGGATAGGCGAGCCACGCCTCACGTGGATACTCGGCCGTGCGGCGGGAAAGCCGCTGATACTCGGATAGCTCCACAGGCAGATCTTATGACCTGCTCGCTATGACCTGCTCACCGCCGCTCACCGGCGGTTATTCCTCGACAGGTCGAATCGTTCGATACTGTGTCACCGATGGGGACGCTGCTGTCGTTGCAGAGCGTGTGGTTGAGCTATCCGCGCGGACGACGACATGTGGTGCGGGTGCTGGCGGATGTCTCGCTGGAGCTGCAGGAGGGTGAGGTGGTGGCGGTGCTCGCGCAGCGCGCCCAAGGGAAGACTTCGCTGTTGCGCGTAGCGGCGGGGATGGAGCGCCCAGACCGAGGCAGTGTCGTGTTCGCCGGAGAGGACGTGTGGCGTCTGCCGGGGATGAGCGGCAAAGTCCGGGGTCGGCGGCGCGCGCGCTCACCGGACGCTCAGATCGCGCTGGTCAGGTATGGCGAGCCTGACGTGGACGTGCCTGTGCTGGACGGCATCGCTCTGCCGCTGGCGGGTCTACGGGGCAGACGCGCGGCGCGTGAGTGCGGCGAGCGAGCGCTGGGTGAGGTCGGAGCGCAGGAGTGCGCAGAGCGGTGTTGGAGTGAGCTCACGGACTCCGAGCGCACGCGCGTCACAATCGCGCAGGCGATTGCGCGCGAACCGAGGCTGCTGCTCGTCGATGACCTGACAGCGACGCTCGGGCTGGGCGAGACCGAGGACATCGCAAGGCTGTTGCACGGATTGGCCACGGAGCATGGGCTCGGCGTGTTGATGAGTGTCAGTGATGCCAGCGCGACGGGATGGTCTGAGCGGGTTGCGACGCTCGCCGGCGGAGAGCTGCTGGTGGCGCCTGCTGCTGCTGCTGCTGAGGGTTACTCGAACGTGGTCAGCTTCCCAGGCGGCTAGCCGGATCTGCTGCCCGAGCGCGCGTTGAGCATAAGCATGTCGCGCGCTGAGAACAGGCATACGGTCGGTCAGTGTGTGAAGGGCAGGAGAGCCGGCATGCTGTTGTCTGCTAGTTGCTCAGTCATCGAAATCGTTCTTCTTCGAAGGTGCCAATTCCAATACGATTCGTAGGAATGGCAAGTACGGTGCGGCAATCCGAGATGTCTGGAGGCGAGATTGTGCTCGGTCTCCTGGTCGAGCAGCCGGGCACCTGCTACCAGCTGGACAAGCGCATAGCCGAGCGTCTCGGCTCAGCTCAGTTCAGTCGTGGCACGGCAGCCGGAGCGGTGAGGCGACTGCTGGAGCGTGATCTCATCCGTCCCGCGGAGGCGCAGGAGCGCACGGATCTGCGAGTCGTGGATGGACGCAAGAAGACGGTCTACGAGGCGACGCCCGCCGGGGTCGAGCACTTCAGGCGCTGGCTGCGATCCTCGACGCAGACCCCCCCGGTACGAGAGGAGCTGCACGCAAAAATCGCGCTCTGGGGGTCGGATGAGCTGCCGCGATTGATCGAGATCGTCCGCGAGGCAGAGATGTCCTGCGCGCAGCAATTGCAAGAGCTGAACCGGCGGACACGGCACGAACGGGAGATGACCGGCGGAGATGAGTGGGGGCGAGCGATGCAGCTCATAGTCATCGCTGGGGAGGTCACCTGGTGGGATTCGAGAATCAAGTGGCTGCAGGACGTGCGCGCGTACCTGGAGAAGCAGCGCGAGCATCAGCGGGCCGCGTCCGGCTCGGTGCACTCGCAGATGCCCGTGCGGTGATGGATCCAGTTCTGTCGTTGCGGGGAGTGTGGTTGAGCTATACGCGCGGAGGACGGCATATGGTGCGGGTGCTGGCGGATGTCTCGCTGGAGTTGCAGGAGGGTGAGGTGGTGGCGGTGCTCGCGCAGCGCGCTCAGGGGAAGACTTCACTGTTGCGCGTAGCGGCGGGGATGGAGCGCCCAGACCGAGGCAATGTCGTGTTCGCCGGAGAGGATGTGTGGCGCCTGCCGGATCGGCGACGCTC
Organism: uncultured Solirubrobacterales bacterium; assembly: GCA_963705245.1. GTDB lineage: Bacteria > Actinomycetota > Thermoleophilia > Solirubrobacterales > Solirubrobacteraceae > Palsa-744. The sequence continues at coordinate 2,416,768 of OY970062.1, forward strand.
ACGACTGTTGAGTGCAAAGATCGGTTTGATCGAGCGGGCCGCACCGCATCTCGACATGCCAGTGCTCACCGGGATCGCCTTGCCGCTGCTCGACGCGTACGGCAGGCGTGGCGCCTATGTTCGCGCCAAGCAGGCGCTTGCCCATGTCGGTGCTTCGGAATGCGCACGCCAACACTGGGGCGAGCTGGCCGACTGGGAGCGCGCGCTGGTCGCGCTTGCGCACGGGATCGCACGCGAGCCGCGACTGTTGCTCGTCGACGACCTGGCTGCGACACTCGGCATCGGCGAGACCGATGAGATTGCCGGGCTGCTCGGATCGCTCGCCGAAGAGCAGGAAGTCGCTGTGTTGATCTGCGCTGGGGACAGCCGTCTGACACGCCGCTCAGATCGCCTCGCGTCGCTCGGCGGTGGTGAGCTGCTCGCGCCGCCATCCCCCGCGCCCAGGCCGGATGAGGGAAACGTGATCGATTTTCCGGGCGAGCGTCAGCGCGCATCCTCCTGTGAATCCTGATGCTCGAGCTGCGCGATCTGGTCAAGCATTACCACGTCGGCGACGCCGATCCGGTGCGCGCGGTGGACGGGGTGTCGCTGTCGGTCGCCGCCGGCGAGCTGGTTGCGCTGTACGGCCCGAGCGGCTCGGGCAAGACGACGCTGCTGATGCTGATCGCCGCGCTGATCAGTCCCGACAGTGGGACTGTGTTCGTAGGTGGACGGGACATCTCTACGCTTACCGACGCCGAACGTTCGCACTATCGGTTGCATGAGCTGGGCTACGTCGATCAAAGCTCGGACTTGCTCCCCGGCGGCAACGTCGTGCAGAACGCGGCGATGAAGCTGTGGTTGCTCGAACACGCCCGCGAGGCTGAGAGCAGGATCGAGCCGTTGCTCATACGCCTGGGGCTGGGTGAGCGTCTCGCTCACCGCGCGGACGAGCTCTCGATGGGCGAGCGTCAGCGTGTGATGATCGCCCGGGCCCTCTCGACAGAACCGAAGCTCGTCCTCGCTGACGAGCCAACCGGCAACCTCGACACCCAACGCAGCCGCGAAATTCTGGAACTGCTGAGGGAGGTTTGCCGCGAGCGGGGCGCGGCCGTTCTCCTCGTCACTCACGATCCGCAGGCGACCGCCTTCGCCGATCGCGTGCAGGCGCTGTACGACGGGCGGGTCGTCGACTACGAGCCCGACCACTTGTTCGCTGCAGTCCCGGCGCCCAAGGCGATTACATAGCGATGCGGCTGTCGAATATCGCCCACCTGTACGTGGTGCGGTTGAAAGCAAGGGTGGTGCTGGTCCAGGAGCTCTTTGCGGTGCTCGGGATCGCTGTCGGCGTAGCGTTGCTGTTCGCTTCGCAGGTTGCCAGCACTAGCCTGAACGGATCTGTCAACGAACTCACCAGCGGGGTCATCGGTCAGTCGAAGTACCAGCTTAAGGCCCGCAGTCCGCAGGGCTTCAGCGAAGCGGTACTGGGCGAGGTTCAGCGTCTGCCGGGGGTGCACGCGGCGGTGCCGGTACTGGAGCGGGAGGCCAGTGTGACTGGTCCAAATGGGAGCCAGTCAGTGGATCTGATCGCGACTGACCCACGCTACGTGCACCTCGCCGGGCGACTCTTGCGTCACTTCACCAATACAGAGCTCGTACGTCAGCATGCCCTCGCGCTTCCAGCCCCAATCGCAAACGCGATCGGTACCGGGCCCTTTCAGGTCGTAAAGCTTCAAGTCGGAGCCAAGCTTGCGCGAGGCACCCTCGCGGCTGAACTGACCACTCATAACATCGGCCCACTGGCTAATAGCCCGATCGCTTTGGCGCCTATGCTTTACGCACAGAAACTCACCGGTATGAAAGGGCGGATAACTCGCATCTTTGTGCAGACACAACCCGGACACGACCGTGAGGTGCACGCGGGACTCGTGAGATTGGCTGCGGGACGACTCAACGTCGAGCCAGCTGACTATGAGGCCACGCTCTTCAGTCAGGCTGCCACGTCAGTGGACCAGTCCACGAAGACGTTTGCCGCGATCTGTGCGCTGGTCGGCTTCATGTTTGCGTACTGCTCGATGCTGCTGACGGCAGATTTGCGTCGAGGACTGGTACGGGAACTGCGACACGACGGCGCAACGCGCTGGGAGACCGTCAAGACCCTTCTGTTCGACGCGCTTGTGCTCACAGCCATCGCGTCTTTGGCGGGGCTGGCGCTGGGAGACCTACTCTCGATCGTCGTGTTCAGCTCGCCACCTGGATTTTTGTCGTTCGCCTTTCCAATCGGCTCGCAGCGGATCGTCACCTGGGAGAGCGTTCTGATTGCCGTTGGCGCTGGGGCTTTGGCGGCGTGCGTTGGCGTGCTAACGCCGATGCGAGAGGTCTGGATGCGCGCAACGCACACCGACATATCTCGCGAGCATCCTGTGTTCAACTGGCGGATGGCGGGCATGCTCGCCAGCGGGTGTGCCTGCCTAGGAGTCACGACAATCATCCTTCTCGCGGCCCCGCAGTCGGCGATTATCGGCATCGTGACGCTGATCCTGGCACTGCTGCTACTGTTGCCACTCCTGCTCAATGTGAGCATTGCGGGATTCGACCGTCTACAACGTCCATTCGGGAGTGGAGCCACAGCGCTCGCGGTCGTCGAACTGCGCTCGCCAAAGACGCGACTTCGGTCGATCGCGATTGCCGCAACCGCTGCGGTTGCCGTGTTCGGCAGCGTTACGATCCAGGGGTCTCACACTAATCTTCAGAGTGGACTCGATCGCTCATTTCACGGCATGACATCAGTCGCGGATCTCTGGGTGGCGCCATCTGGAGAACAGAGCCTGTTCGCCACCATCCCCTTCTCGAGTGTCGACACTTCGGCGCTTGTGCGGCTTTCAGGCGTTAGATCGGTCAGTCTGTACCGTGGGGGGTTCCTCGAATATGGAGGCCGGCGGGTATGGGTGCTCGCACCGCCATCAACGGCGTCGCCGCGGATCCCGCCAGATCAACTTGTGACTGGCAGCCTGGCGCTGGCGACCGCTAGACTTCGCGCGGGTGGCTGGGCGGTCATCTCCAAGACGCTCGCTACAGAGCATCACCTGCACATTGGTCAAACCTTCACGCTGCCCTCGCCGCTTGAAACCACATTTCGAGTTGCTGCGCTGACCACGAATCTGGGATGGCCACCGGGCGCGATCATTCTTAATGGCGAAGACTATGCGCATGCGTGGGAAAGCTCAGATCCCAGCGCATATAATGTTATGCTTACCTCCGGGGCTTCGCCAACCGCGGTGCAGAGGGAGATTCAGCGCGTTCTGGGACCGAGGTCTGGGCTTTCTGTCCAGACAGCGATGCAACGTGAACAGAGCCAGCGAGCGGCTAGCCGTCAAGGGCTTGGTCGTCTGACCCAGATCGCCTTGCTCGTATTGGTGGCCGGAGTACTCGCCGTCGCCACGGTGATGGGAGCAATGATCTGGCAGCGCCGCCGCCGGTTCGCTCGTATGAAGGTTCAGGGATATGAACGTCGGATGTTGTGGCGGGCACTGATCTACGAGAGCGCACTCCTGATCGGCGCCGGTTGCCTGATCGGGGCCGGACTCGGTGTCTACGGACAGTTCCTGCTGAGCCACGCACTTGTGACGGTTACAGGCTTTCCCGTCATCCTCTCCGCCAATGCGCTGATTGCGTTCGGTAGCTTCGTGCTGGTCACCGTTGTTGCTGCGGCATGTATCGCCGTTCCGGGGTATCGCGCGACGAGCGTGACACCGTATCCATGGCCCAGCTCTTAGCTTCGTAGAGCAGAGCGGAGGTGGCTCCGATCGTTCGACCAGGGGTCTTCCGGTCAAAGTCGCGATCCTGTTAGCGCGTCTTATAACGATCTTCTAAACTTTAAAAGATCCGTACGATTGGAGAAACTGATACGCCATCGTTGTCTCCAGCGCAGATCTGGACGCTGATTACCGCATTGGCTCGTGCGTTGTGGTGGAGTCGGCGCAGGGCAGCGCATGAGCGTCAAACTTGGTACCGCCTAGCAGCGGCTATTCCGGATGCCCTGATACGCGCGGACGCGCTCGATGCGATCGCTCTCAAGCGCGACAACGTGGAAGGCGCCTCATTATTTTCGATTCTTCCGAAATATCGGAATGCCCAGCTCCTGAAGCTACTGGTCGCCTATCAGATCACCTGGGATTTTCTCGACAGCGCTAGCGAGCGCGGAGGATGTGCTGGCCAAGCAAACGGTCATCAACTGCACCGCGCACTTGTTGAGGCGCTAGACCCGGAAGCTCCGATATCGGACTACTATCGCTACCACCCGTGGAAAAACGACGGTGGTTATCTTTTGGCACTTGTAAAAGCGTGCCGGCGTGCATGTGCCGAGTTGCCATCTTATTGGCAAATAAGGCCCCTGATGCTTCGCGGGGTCGAGCGCTGTGCGATACAGAGTCTGAATCACGAGCCCGAGCCTGACCGCCGCGATGCCTCATTAAAAGAATGGGCTGAACGTGAATTCGTTGACGATTACTCGTTGAGCTGGTTCGAGTTGACAGCGGCCGCGGGGGCTTTCATGCCACATGTCCTTTTGGCGTTGGCCGCTGAACCGTCCTGTGAACAGCAGGAGGTGGTTGCTGTGCATTCGGTCTATTTTCCGTGGGTATCTCTCGCAATCGCAATGCTCGACAGCTATATCGATCACACGGACGATGTCGCAAGTGGAAGTCACAGCTACATGTCCTACTATGCCAGCGAGGACGCCGCTATCGAGCGTCTTGCCGCAATTATTAAGCGAATTTCGGGCCATGCCGGAAACCTTCCCAATGGTCGCCGTCACGCCGTCCTAACAGAGGGTATCGTCGCCATGTACCTGTCTACCGACAGTGTCAACACGCCGACGATTCGCGCACAGACACGCAAGCTTGCTCGAGCCGGGGGACCTGTCACGAGGAGGTTGTTGCCAATAGCCCATGCGTGGCGCGTGACGAGGTCTAAGCGGGCCGAAGATCGCAATATCGGCGGCGATCTTCCGCCGGGCATGCCACTGCCCGCAGCTCTCCAAACCTATCTTATGTGGAGGTCGCCATTCGCCCACATGGAGCGGTGTCGGATGCGTTATGGCAGGTGTTTTACGCTCAGGATGACGAGCTTTCCTCGGCTCGTATTTCTCTCTGATCCGGCTGAGATCAGGGCTATGCTCACCGCCCCCGCGGATGTGCTTTATCCTGGAGAGGGCGGAGCCACGATTGCGCCGATTGTCGGCTCGAGCTCCTTCATGCTCCTGGATGGGGATGAACATCTCAACGGGCGCAAGGTTGTGCTCCCTGCGCTGCATAAACGCATGATTTACAGACATACAAATCGGGTAGTCGAGGTGGTGCAGCGTGCGATTTCCTCATGGCCTCGAGACATCGCTTTTCCTTTACATCCGTGCCTCCGCGCCCTTACCCTGGAGGTAATATTGCGAAGGATCTTCACTTGGCGAGAGCCCGGATATGAGGATCGACTTGGGATACTACGGGATAGGGTTTTGGCGATGTTGTCGGTGACCGGTAGCGTAGTGTTCCCCGAGCCGATCTTGCGATATGGACCGGGTCGATCGATTTGGGAGCGCTTCTTACGGCAGCGGTCAGAATCGGACGACTTGATCTACGCACTCATAGACGAGCATCGCGAGGCTGCAGGGCGGGGTTGCGGAGACGCACTTGAGATGCTCTTGGAGGCTCGCAATGCGGATGGCTCATCGATGACTCGACGACAAGTGCGAGACAACATAATGTCGCTCATCCTCGCGGGGCATGAGACGACAGCATCACAGCTCGCGTGGGCATTCCAGCTCCTTGCGCACAATCCGGCAGTGCAGGAGCGCCTTATCGAAGAGATTGATGCGGGCACAAGCGATGAATATCTGACGGCGACGATTCAGGAGGTGCTGCGTCACCGTCCGGTGTTTTTGTTTGCCATTCCCCGCGCGGTCAAGCAGCCGATCGAGATCGGCGGGCGAAGGTATCAGTCGCCGACACACCTGCTCGCGTGCATCTACCTGCTGCATCACAACCCGGAGATCTATCCTGAGCCGAACGAGTTCCGTCCTGAGCGCTTTCTGGAAGGGCAGCCGAGCCCGCACAAGTGGTTGCCGTGGGGAGGGGGGCGCAAGCGCTGTCCGGGATCGTATCTGGCGATTCTGGAGATGAAGACTGTGCTGCAGATGGTTCTCGAGAGCACGACCGTCAGCCCCGCGAGCCGGCGGATAGAGCGCCCGCGATGGCGGAGCGTAATCGTGACGCCACACGCCGGGTCGCGTGTTGTGTTGCGTCGGCGCGAGCATCGGAACGCCATCAGCGGCCGTGGTCGGGTGTCGAGCCCGTCCAATAGCGGGCCGACCAGGTTCAGCTTTGCCGATTCGTTGAAAGTGAGTCGCTGTCGAAATATATAGCGACGTGTCGCTATTCAAGCAGGCACGAGATGGTCAAGATCGACAGCGGTGGCAAGGAACGAGAATGGCAGCTGGGTTCTGCTCAGCCCGGAGATAGGCACGGACGTCGCTCAGCGACGCCCGAGTACGAGCACGCTCGGCGTGCCAGGAACCCCACCTTTGCCTCCGTCTCACCAGAGTTGGGCCGGGCGCCTGCCTACGGCGTCCGGCCTGCAAGAATCGCTCACCAGAGTGGCGAGTGAGAAGACCGGCGGGGTATAGCGATGCCACCTCGCGTCAGAACTCGGTATCCGGACACCTGGAAGATTCCCGATCTCTCCGAGCCCCGGTACTCACAGTCCCTGGAGCGCGGGCTGGCGATACTCAAGTGTTTCACTCCCAAGAACCCAGTGCTCGGGATCGTCGACATCGCCGAACGGCTGGGGATGAGCCGCTCCACGACCCACCGCTATGTCACGACGCTCGTCGCGCTCGGATACCTGGAGCAGGGCGCCAGTCGCAAGTACCGACTTGGGCTGCGTGTAACCGACTTGGGAATGTCCGCGCTGAACGCGACCGGTTTGCGAGAGCAGGCTCATGCGGACCTGACAGAGCTGTCCCACAGGGCGGGCTACACGACCAGTCTCGCGGTGCTTGAAGGTGGCGAGATCGTCTATGTCGACCATGTCCAGAGCTTTCGTCGCGGACAGCGCGACGTCGAGCCCAAGCTGGGGCTTGGGTCGAGACTGCCCGCGTACTGCACCGCGCTCGGCAAGGTCCTGCTCGCCTACATGCCCGAACGCGAGCGCCGGGAGCCGCTTGCAAAAACAAACGGGGACAATCGTGGACCCAATGCGATCACTAGCAAGGGCATCCTGCGTGACGAGCTCGTGCAAGTCTTAGATGAAGGCTTCGCCGTCGAGGACGAGGAGCTCGCAAGCGGACGGATCGCGATCGCCGCGCCCGTACTCGATGAGTCGAACGAGATCGCAGCCGCGATCGACATGACTGCCGCCACGCCGGGGATCACGACCGAGGAGCTGGCCAGCGCGCTCGGCCCGCACCTGATCTCAACGGCCGATCGCATCTCCGCACGTCTGGGCTATCGGCGGGAGAGCACTGGGAGTGAATGACACGGTTGCAGAGGTCGCACGCCGTGATGCGGGTGCGGGATTTCATCAGCTCTGTCTTTGGCTCACACTCCGCGGCGTGGCGTGCGTTCAGGTGCGCCTCACGCTCCAGCGGCGTGGCGTGCGCTTAGGTGCGCCTCACGCTCCAGCGCGTCGTTCAGCGGTGTCAGCTTGCCCGGGTCTATGTGCAGTGCAGTGGCGATCAGCCAATCGGCGAACCACGCGTTCTTGGGCAGGAGCGGACCGTGCAGGTACGTGCCGATCGTGTTGCCCCGCCGCGCTCCCTCATCACCGGAGCGGCCGTCGTTACCGTAGCCCTTGATCACGCGTCCAAGCGGGCGAGCGTCCGCACCGAGACGGGTGCGCCCGCCGTGGTTCTCGAATCCCGCCAGCACTTGTGGCGTGCCGGGATCGTCGTGGCTCTCGAGTGAGACCTCGATCGCGACGTTGCCGATCAGGCGCGATCCCGGATCGCGGACGGTGCGGACGTCGAGCAGGCCTACGCCCTCGATCTCCTCGTCGCCGATTGCGTAGGCATGACCGAGCAACTGGTAGCCGCCGCACACTCCGAGGACGATCGCCTCGCGCGCGGCGGCTGCATGCAATGACGCGCGCTTGGTTTGCAGCAGATCCTCGGCGCACAAGCGCTGGTCGCGGTCCTGGCCGCCACCGATGTAGATGATGTCGTGTGCGTCGGGATCCAATCGTTCGCCGAGCCCGCTTGCGGTCAGCTGGAACCCGATTCCGCGCCACGCGCAACGACGCTCCAGCACGAGCAGATTGCCACGATCGGCGTAGATATTCATCAAGTCTGGATACAGCGCGCACACGCGCAACATGGGGGAGGGGACGGAGGGCATTTTCAGCTCTTTCCCTTCATCCGCGCTCGGCGTCTTGCGATCGGCTCGTGGCTCATCCTCCATGCGCGGTTCATCGTCATGACCATGCGCTGCGCGCGTGTCCGCGAGCGACGAGCAGCTCGCGCAACGACAGCATCGCCGTATACGTAGGCAGTGCGTAGAGGGGTGGAGGCTCCAGCGCGACGCCTCCTGAGGTGAGGCTGGGCACGTCGCCCGCCGCCTCGTCCAGGGCGCGAGCGAGATCCGGGTGCACCACGATGCGCTCAGGATCGATCCCTGCGTACTTCAATCGCACCGCTAGTTCGGGCGCTCGCGTTCCCGCGCACGTGACGCGACGAACGCGTCCGGCGAGGAGCTCGAAGTCGGCGTCCCAGATCCAGGAGACGTCGCGCCCGTCGGCGATGTTGTCGTTGAGCACGCCGATCACGTCGTGCTCGCCCGGCTCGAGCGCGAGCGTACGCAAGACCTCATTTGCCCCCGCAGGATTCTTGACAAGCAGGATCCGCAACTCCCTGCCCCTCTGTGGGAAAGGGTCGTCCTTGTTATCGGAGGCGTGCCCGTGCTCAGAGGCCTGTCCCTGCGCATCTTCTTCATGCTCGACGGTTCTTTGCTCGGAGGTCCCATGCTCGACGGTTCTTTGCTCGGAGGCTCCATGCTTGACAGCTTTCTGTCCGACGTCCCCTTGCTCGGAGATCCCTTGCTGGAGAGCTCTCTGCCCGACGGCTCCCAGCATGATCGTCTCCGCCCGTCCGAACGCCGCCCGCGCGGTCTGCAGACCCTCCACGATCGTCTGCAACGGCACGTCCAACGTGCTTGCGAGCGCCGCGGCAGCCAGCGCGTTGTAGACGTTGTACAAACCGGGCAGCGCCAGCGCGACCTCGGCCTCGCCCGCCGAAGTACGCAATGTGAAGCGACTTGAGCGCACCCCATGGAGGCTCACGCCGGTCGCGCTCACGGCCGGTTTCGGCCTGCTCTGGCCGCAGTTCGGACAGTGATAGTGGCCGAGGTGGCCGAGATACACGGCGTCGAATACGTACGGTGCGCCGCAGCGGCGACAGTGCTTGGCATCAGCGGCATGAGCCATGCCGGCCAGCGCGAGCGAATCGTCGTCCACGCCGAAGTACACGACCCGCCCACCGTCGCAGCTATCGCCACGGTCACCATCGGCTGAACCGGTTCGGTCACGGCCGAGATCCGCGACGAGCGAGTCGTCGGCGTTCAGCACGAGCATCGCATTTCGGGTGGGACCGTCTTTCAGGGCTGAGACCCAGCTGTCGGCGATCGTCTCGAGCTCGCCATAGCGGTCCAGCTGGTCGCGAAAGAGGTTCGAGAGCAGTACCGCTCGAAGACTTTGCAGTCGTGCGGCGACCGGCTCGAGCCATAGCTCGTCGACCTCGAACAGACCCAACTCGCCTGCGATCTGTCCCCGTGGGCGAGCGGCGGACAGCAGCGTCGAGGCGATCCCGCCCGCCATGTTCGCCCCTGTCTGGTTGTGCACCAGCTCGACTCCGTGGCGCTCCAGGATGGACGTGGCCAGTGTGGCCGTCGTGGTCTTGCCGTTCGTGGCGGAGATCAGCACGCTTCCTCGCTTCAGGCGTGAGGCGAGCGTGCCGAGCGCGTCCGGTTCCAGGGCGAGCAGAAACTTGCCGGGCGCGCTGGTCGCGCCACCGCCGCGCAGACGCGAGAGCACCCCGACGGCCCGCGCGAGCGCGAGCTTGGGCGCGAGCAGGCGCGCCATCGCTCCTAGTCCTCCCGCGGAGGATCGTCGAGTGCTGCCTCGGGCAGTTCTGCGAGCGTAGACGAGATGGTCGGTGGCGAGGCGAAGGCTGCGCCTGCCTCAGCGCTTGCGGGGACGAGCACCATGACCGCCCCGGGCAACGCTCGCACCCTCACCGGCAACTCACCGATCGGGTCGCCGTCCGCGTACATCGCGAACGGGCGGTTGGCGTCGATGGTGATCTCCTGTGCGCGCAGCACGCTCACGCAGGGCTCATGCACGTGTGTTCCGCGAAACACCTTCGGAAATATTCTCGTCAGGAAGCTGAGCTTGCCGACGCTTTCGAGGACCACGATCTCGAGCAGACCGTCATCGAGCAGCGCGCCGGGCGCGGCGCGCATCCCACCACCGTAATACTGCGAGTTCGCAGCTCCGACCGAGTAGGCCGTGAAGCCGTGGCGCTCACCGGGCGGCTCGAGCTCGATCTCAAAGCGAGCGGGTCGCCAGGACAGCAGGGCGCGCAGCGCGCCGTAGGCGTATACGAGTCCCCCGAGCCATGCCGGAGCTTCGTTTGCGATCCGGTTTGCTTCGCTGTCAAAGCCGACAGACGCGATTCCCACGAACGCGTGGCCAGATGTTCCCGAGCGTTCCTCGCTGACCAGACCGAGATCGATCGGTCGCGGGATCCCGTGTGCGATCGTGGCGCACGCCTCGAGCGGATCCTCGGAGATCGCGAGCATGCGCGCGAGATCGTTGCCTCGTCCTCCCGGCAACACTCCCAGCACCGCGCCGGGGATCTCGCGCAGGACATCGGCGACGGCGCCGATCATGCCATCACCGCTGAGCACGACAATCGTCTCACCCGCGCTGGCGCCCGCACGCGCCAGCTCTCGTGCGTGATTGATGTCGCGCGTGTCCTGCCGGTGCACCCGCAGGCCTAGCTCGCGCAGCGTCCGCTCCACATCGGAGGCGACCTGGCGCGCCCGGCCGCCTCCGGCTGACGGGTTCACCAACAGGCAGAGGGGCGCTTGCACCGCTCAAGCGTATTGTCCGGCCGGTCGCGGAGGCTCGCGGTGATGCATCTCATGCCCCTGAGCACACGCCGAGCCGGATGGTGCGGCTCAGACCGCTGCGTTCGACGACAGCGCTTACCGCATTTGACGGCGGTGCTTGGATTGGTGCCCTGGGCTGCGACTCTCTTCAGCGGGCCCAGCCCTGGGAGCGCATGAAAGCGATCACGTCGTCCGGACGGTCGGTGATGACGTACGCGTCGATGATCGCTCCGGCGGCGTTGATCGTAATCGACAGGCCCGAGTCGACCCGGCGTACCTTGGAGATCAGCGCGACCGGGCGGCCCGCGCCCATCCGCGGCTTGACGCGGCCGGTAGCCACTCGGTGCACCGCCTCGTGCTCGGCGAGCGCATCGAGCAGACGACGATAGTCCTTGCGCGCGGAATGCTTGTGATGGGTCTGTTTGGCCATTGGAGCCCTTAGAGACATCTTGGCGCACCGACCGCCAGACAGGGCGCGGCTTGTCCGAGAGAGATACGCGTGGGTGCGCGAAGCCGACTCAGGAGTTGCCGCGCGACGGCGCCTGCGCGCGGTCGCGCCGGCGTCGTCCGATGGCGGCCACCACGGCGAGGACGGCCAGCACGAGGAACAGACCGAGGAGCACACCGGGTGCAATACCGAGCCCACCAAAGGGCAGCGAGATCAGCTCGACGAGGCCAAGCCCGATCGCGAGCAGCACGATGATCAAGACGATGATCAGCAGGATGCCCCGTACGCGCGCGAGGATTCCGGCCGAGGCGGGGGGGATGAGCAGGCCCATCGCCTGCAGCGCGAACATCTGCCGCCCACTGGGTGGGGTCTGCCCGAGGCGCTCGACGGCCTCCTTGAGGTCTCCGGCGCGGCGTTCGGCCAGTGCCAGGGAAGCGTCGGCCATACGCCGCAGTTGCATCCGCTCCTGCGGGCGCGCCGCGGCGATCGCGCGCTGGAAGTAGCTGCGAGCCTGCTCGGCATCAAAGCGCTCGGAAGCCCGTGCGCCCAGGATCGCCAGAGCGGCGGACTTGTACTTGGTCTCGCTCTCGAGCTCCTCGTCGGAGCGCTGCTCGAGCGCCTGGATCGCCTCGAGGGAACCGCGCTGCTCCATCCTGATCTGACGTTGTTTGGGTGCCATCGCGCGGTCATTCTACGGGCTGCGCGGCGGCAGGCGGGAGTGGACCAGCGAGCCGTACGCGTTGGGAGGACGCTGCGGCGCTGGCCGAGATCGAACGGATGACATTCTCGGAGCGCGTCAGGCGTTATTCTCGACTGCGTGTTTGCCCGCCGCGTCCGCCGCTTTTGCTGCCTATGTGCCATCTCCGTGCTGATATTGGCCAGCGTGGGCGCGCCCGTGGCTCTTGCTGTGAGCGGTGCCGCTGCCGGGAACGCATTCAGCGAATTGAGCGAAGGCGGTAAGGAAACCACCTCTACCGCTACGACGGCGAGTACCGGCTCGACGGAATCCTCGAGCTCGAACTCCAACTCGGGCACCGTCCTGCTGCTGGGGCTGATCGCTGCTGGAGCGCTGATCGCCGGGATCGCGTTTGTGATCCTGCGCGACGCGCACCGTGTTGCGCCGGTCAGCGATGCAGACGTGACGGGCGCGGGGCGCTCCGGTCGCGATCCCGCCGCGACGATGCGCAATCGTCGTGCAAAAGCGAAGGCTGCGCGCCGTCAACGCAAGCGCAACCGCTGACCGCGCTGACCGTCAACGCAAAGCGCAACCGCTGACCGTCAGCGCTAGCACAGCCCGCTGATTGCTGATGCAGAGCGCGACCACCGACCGTCAACGCAAAACGCAACCGCTGAGTGCCCGAGGTGGGATCGTCCTGCCGGCCTTGACGATGCTGCTGACCGCCGGTGTGCGTACTCGTGGCGGAGAGAGGGGAAGACGATCAGAGCCGTGCGGTCCGCGCCGACGTGGGTGCGGTCGGGGAGATCGCGGGTGCGGATCAAGCGGGGAGGCGGGCAGCGTCTTGCTGCCACCATCGTCGTCGGATGAGCTCGACCCATCGACATCGTCTGCTCCGGCCATGTTCATCGCCTGGTCTTCGCGGAACGGAATCCAGAGCATGAGCACGGCAACTGGCAGCTTCAGCAACCCGAGCAGGAGGATCACCATCCACAGCGACATGGTGACTGCGATGCTACTACTGCCCGGTGCGATCATCTGAGGAGCAAGATTTCAAAGCCGAGTCGGAGCTGGAGACGCTGGAGCGCGATGTCATCGCCTGCCGGCGCTGTCCCCGGCTGGTGTCCTGGCGGGAGCTCGTTGCGCGTGAGCGCAAAGCGGCGTTTGCCGATCAGGAGTACTGGGGCAAACCCCTGCCCGGCTTTGGCGATCAGCAGGCGCGCATCTTGGTGCTCGGGCTCGCTCCAGCCGCCCATGGCGCGAACCGGACCGGCAGAATGTTCACCGGTGATCGGTCGGGCGATTTCCTGTACGCGGCGATGTGGCGTGCTGGCATGGCCAGTCAGCCGACGTCGACCGCGCGCGAGGACGGCCTGCTGCTGCACGACGCTTGGGTGACCGCCGCCGTGCGGTGTGCGCCGCCCGCCAACAAGCCGACGCCGAGCGAGCGCGACGCCTGCCTGACATGGGGCGTGCGCGAGCTGGCACTGCTGTCCAGCGTGCGAGTGATCCTGTGTCTTGGTGCCTTTGCGTGGGATGTCGCGCTGCGTCTGAGCCTCACGGTCGCAGCGGCCGGCGAGAGGGATGGCGCCGGTGCCGCGAAGATGCTGCCGCGTCCGCGTCCACGGTTCGCGCATGCCGCGGAGTACGAGGGCGCGCGATATGTGCTGATCGGCTGTTATCACCCCAGCCAGCAGAACACCTTCACGGGCAGGCTCACCGATCCCATGATCGATGCCGTGCTGGTTCGGGCGCGCGAGTTGGCCGACAGACATTGAGGCGCCGGCGGCGCGAGCGCCAGTGTGCGCGCGAGCGTCACCTGATGACGTCACCCGGGTGACCACCTGAGGGCAGCTTCACCCGATGACTGAAGCGGCCTTGATTGGCGGACTGTGCAGCTTGTCGGGAACGATCGCGAGGATGGCGTCGATCTCATCCGGAGTGACCCGTTTGCGCAGAACAGTCGTAACGGCGGTCACCGCCGTGGAGGCCTCGGTCTCACCAGAGAAGCGGCCCTCGCTGACAACATGCTCGAGCAACGTGTCCACGGTGTGAACCGGCATTGATGCACGGCCTGGATTCCAACCCTCGAAGTAGATCCCGCGGATAAGCGTGGGCAGCTGCGCGGCGAGCAGCGCAGCGGTATCAATGGTCAATCGATCGCGCAGAGCATGCAGGACCGCGCGCAGCGCGCGGTAGGCGTAATCACGATCGTCGCTGCCGAGCTCGGTGGCAAGCTCCTTCAACCAAGCGTTGGTCTTTTCGATGCTGCGCTCGATGATCGCGGGCTCGGACTCGGGCATCTTGATCTCTAGTGGCTGATGAAATCCTGCAAGTTGACATAATATATATTATCGAGCATTGCATATTGCGATGATCGCAAAAACCTGCGGTGATCGCAAGCGCGCTAGCGCTGATGTCGATCGACCCCGTGCCGACAAAGGAATCCCCGGCGGCGTCCTGACCCAATGGTCGCAGCACGGCGTTGCGCTATATCCTCCGTGCAATGAGCTTGAAGCCATGCTGATCTACTCGATGGGCATCTCGGTGGACGGCTTTATCGCCGACCGGGAGGGCGCGTTCTCGTGGTCGGTGCCCAGCGAGGACCTGTTTCGTTTCCACGTCACGCAGATACGGGAGCTTGGGGGCTTTCTGTTGGGCCGCAGGCTCTACGAGACGATGCTGGTGTGGGAGACGGATCCGTCGATGCGCGACAGCGAGCTCGACGCCGCATTCGCCGACGCCTGGTGCGCGATCCCGAAGATCGTCTTCAGCCGCACGCTCGACAGCGTCCAAGGCAACGCGCGACTCGCCGAGGCGTCGCTGGCCGAGGAGGCCACCGTCGCGCTCGACGCGACCGACAACGATGTGGCGATCGGCGGCGCCGGCCTTGCTGCGGTGGCTGTCGAGCTCGGTCTCGTCGACGAGCTGCGGATGTTCCGCAATCCGGTCGTCGTTGGTGGCGGCACGCCGTTCCTGCCGCCGGTCACCGAAGACGTTCGGCTGGACCTGGTCGAGACCAGGACGTTCGGCTCGCGCGTCATCTACGAGCGCTACCGGCACGGCCGCGATCAGTCGGACTGACATGAGCCTCAGAAAATCCCTGCTTTTGCCCCTATTTTGGTCCGTAACAGGTATTATGGACCACGCAAAGGAAGCGGGAAAACAGCGTCGAAAGCCTGTAGATGCCCGCTCTCAGGACCGCTGTTGAGTCGCTCGAGCGCCCGTCGCAGCTCGTCGATCTGAAAGCTGCCCGGCGCGAGCTCGCGGACAACTTGTTGGAGGCCGCGCGCGGCGATCTCCCGTTCGAGGATCCGGAGACCGCCGGCGAGCTCGCCGCCGCACTCCTGCGGCGTTATGACAACCGGCGGGCGACTCAAGGCGCCTACGCGCTCGATCTCGCCGACTGGACAGGCAGCGACCGCGGGGATCTCAAAGCAGCGTGCCCGGCGACTGATTACTGCTGCCCGCGCTGAAGGTCCACGCGAACTGGCGCTCGTGCTGCTGCTGCTCGAGCTCGCCTGCGCGTCTCTGAGGCTGTCGGTGCTGACATCGAGGATCTCCGGCGAGCAGGGTCGCCACCGCGTGCTGAAACTGAAGGGCAAAGGCCAGACGACAAAGGCGGCCGTCGCGCACGCCGTCGACCGAGCCAAGGGCGTGCGCACCAAAGGACCCCTGCTCATCACCTCCACCGGCGAGCGCCTGACGCGCCAGCACGCCGGCAAGCTGATCAAACGGATGGGCGAGCAGATCGGCATCCCCGATCTTCACCCCCACGCCCTGAGCCACGGCTTCGTAACGCTCTCGCTCGACGAGGAGTATCGCTGCGGGATGTGCAGGACGCCGCGCGGCATGCCGACCCCCGCACGACACGGCGTTATGACAAGAACAGAAACAGCCTCAACCGCCACCCCACCCACCGGCTACTCGGCGCGCTCGAGCCGTAGCCGACATCCTCGAACGTCGTACTAGGCGATCATCGCCAGAGCGGGGTTGGCGGCGCGGGCGGTCGGGCGGCACGCAGACCATTCCCTCGCTGAACCCCGCGGAGCCGATCCCGAAGGCGGCGTTGAACCGGTCGAGGTTGACCAGGGTCAGCAGTGCGGTGATCTCGACGAGCTGCTCGTCGCTGAAGTGCTCGCTTCATTCGGTCGAACAGCTCGTCGGTGACCTCGACCGGCGTTCGCATCACGGCGACCGCGTAGTCGAGCGCGAGCTTCTCGCGTTCGGTGAACAGGTCGCTCTGGCGGTAGCGTGGCAGCGCCAGCAGCTCCTCGTCGGAGAAGCCGGAGTTGCGGCAGATCTGCGAGCCGAGGTCGACGCAGAACTCGCATCCGATCATCTGCGCGCCCTTCAGCTCGACCAGGTTCTTGAGCCGCTCATCGACGGACTTCCCCTTGCGCACCGCCTGGTTGAACCTGCCCATCCCGACCATCATCTTCGGCTGGTGGGCCCAGATCTCGATCGGCTCCATGCCGCTCCCGGTCTGCGGCTCGCGGCCGGTCAGCTTCTTCGTCATCCTCGGTCCGAGCCTGTAGACGAGCCTGACCATCGGCCCGGCCTTGCTCTTCGATACTCCCTTGATGCGTGCCATCAGGCACCTCCTGTCACATTGGTTGGGGTTCGGGGGTCTATCCGGTATGACCCGCGAGACCCGGATGGTGTGACAGCGATGGACGAACTCGAGCTGGCCAACAGGTTCGACCGCCAGCGGCCCCAGCTGCGCGCGGTCGCCTACCGGATCCTCGGCTCGTTGAGCGACGCCGACGACGCCGTGCAGGAGGCGTGGCTACGGCTGCGGCGGACCGACGCCGAGCAGATCGACAGCCTCGAGCGGTGGCTGACGACGGTCGTCGCCCGGATCTGCCTGAACATGCTCCGCTCCCGCCGCACCCGCGGCGAGCAGCCACTCGACGGTTTGCGCCCGGAGCCGATCATCGACGACCCGGCGGTCGGGACCGATCCCGAGCACGAGGCGTTGCTCGCGGACTCGGTCGGGATCGCGCTGCAGGTCGTGCTCGACACGCTCAGCCCGGCCGAGCGACTCGCGTTCGTGCTGCACGACATGTTCGCGGTGCCGTTTGACGAGATCGCGGCGATGGTCGACCGCTCACCGCAGGCGACCCGCCAGCTCGCCAGCCGCGCGCGTCGCCGCGTGCGCGAGACAGCGCCGCGCGCCGGACCCGGACCTGACCCGACAGCAGACGGTCGTCGACGCCTACTTCGCCGCCGCCCGCGAGGGCGACCTCGAGGCGCTGGTGGCGGTGCTCGACCCTGACGTCGTGCTCCGCGCCCACCGCCGCGACGGCGACCCGCTCGAGCTGCACGGCGCCGAGCAGGTCGCGCAAGGGGCGATGAGCGCCCGGCGCTTCGCACCGTACGTCCGCCCGGCGCTCATCAACGGCGCCGCCGGCGTGGTCGCATTCGACGGCGAGCGGCCGTTCGCGGTGCTGGCGTTCACAGTCCTCGGCGACCGCGCGGTCGCGATCGACGTGTTCAACGACCCCGAGCTGGTCGCCAAGCTCGACATCCGCGGCATCACCGCCTGAACGGCACGCCCAAGCTTACGCGGGCGTCGGGTCATCCTCCGGCTCGGTCTGGGCGACCATCAGGACATAAAACCATCGGGGTCGGTGAGTTGCATCTGCTGACGTGGACCGGGTGTTCCGTCCTCGATCTCCCCGGCGTCGATGGCGGCTCCGAGCAGCTGCTCGCGCAGCGCGGCCAGATCGGGCGAGTACAGGTAGAACAGGACGCCCTGGCCGGCTGGATCGATCGGGTCGCCGTTGGTTGAGACCATCAGCTGCGCTCGCTCGCTTTCCAGCTCGGCCCATACCGGGGTGCCCTTGTACTTGTAGACGCTCTCCAGGGTGACCCCGAGGTGGTGGTAGAAGTCGATCGACAGCTGCACGTCCTCGACGTGCACGAACGGGATCAGACCGCTCACCCGGTGCTCGGGCGCAGGCGGCACCACTGCCGGGCGCCCGGGGCCCTCGAGCACCGGCGGAGCCGGCGTCTCCTCGCCCGCAAGGTATGCCTGCGCCGCGGCGCGGTCTGCGCACCCCTTCAGCTCCACGACCTTCCCGTGGCCGATCGTCACGACCATGTAGGCGATCCCGTCGTCCAGCGCGCCCTCGCTGTTTGCAAGGGGCGTCTCAGGCCGGAAGGCGACCAGTACGCGCGGTCCGTCCTGGATCGTCTCCTCGATCGTGCCGCGGACGCGGCCGGCGAGGTTTCGGCTCATCGTTTCGATGATCGCCTCGCGGCCCTCGCAGTTCCACGGCGTGTCCGATACTGCCCGCCAGCGCGCATCCGACGCCAGCTCCTGCCCGAGGACCGACAGCTCACCCCGGGAGATCGCAGCCCACAGCCGCTGGATCAGCGCTACCTCGGGGCTCTCGCTGGTCACGCTCATCTCGCTCGCCTTCCTCTCGTGTCTGGTCTTGGGTCCTTACATCTTCTCTCCAGCTCGAGGCCACACGAACCGGCGGACCGTCAGGGAGGCGGACGAGGATAGGCCGCATACGGGAGTGGTCAGCGTCAACCGGGCACGCACCGAGGCTACTCCCCATAACGCGCGTCAGCGAGCTTCGTTTGACGGTCTAGCTTCCAATCCTCGGAATGACGATCAGCGCGCCGACGACGCGCCGAAGCGCTCGCCATCGCGACACCGCGTTCGAGGACACCTCTCGGATGAGGCTCCTCTCCCCTACCGCCCGGCCGGCTGCAGGTACAGCCCAACCACGTAGCACGACAGGAAGCCCAGGGCCAGCAGCGCCATCAGCAGCGAGCTGATGTTCTTATTGAAGTCGAGGAAGCTGGCTCCGTTGAAACCTGCGCCGATCGCGAGCAGCGCTCCAAGCACTGCCGTGAACCCCACCCAGCCCGGCCGGAGCTTGACCGCCCGGACAGCAACCCAAATGGTGATCGCGACGAGCGCCAGGCCGAGAATCGCATGGATCGCGAGGGCGACAGCGCCATGGTCAACGGCCCAAGCGACGCTCTGAAGAGAGCCCGTGAAGTAGTTCGCAGGCTGCGCCCCGGAGTGGTGGGGCGGAACCGTCACGTAGAGATTCACGACCATCCCGATGGCGGTCTGCACCACCACTAGGACCGCGGCGAGCAGTGTCATGCGTCGTAGCGCCAACGTGCCCGGCGCGAAGGTTGGTATCGGGGCGTTCGACGAGGGCATGTTGCCGTCCGGATGCTCAGCCGGTTGCCCAGGCGGTGATCGCCTGGCTGCCCGCTATCACGCTGCGGTCGGGTGTAAGGAGTACGGGCACCCAGCTTGCTCCGGTGAGGCGGCGGACTTCCCGCCGTCCGCGCGAGCGATTCAGCCAGGAGGGGAGCAGTCCCCAGCCGTAGCAGCGCACTACCGCCGGGGAGTGTCCGGCCGCGATCAACGCGTCGTAGGCGTTGCGGCAGGGATGACCGGGCCGCGGGTGCGGAACAGACCCCAGCAGACGTAGAGCGTCAGCCCGTCGGACATCTCACGCGTGTTGGCGTCGCAGCCGCGCGAGTGGCCACATCGTGAGGCGCTGGACCGCGAGCGGCGGAAACGCCATGACGGTGGTGTCTGCGTAGCGGACCATCAGATCGGCGAGCTCGACGATCGCGCCCGGCCGTCGCGGTAGGCCGTGGCGCGTGTACCGCCCGGCGCGGGCGAGCGCCGCGGCCTCCTCGAGGAACCCCTGCAGTTGCAGTGCCGGCTCGACCTCGACCAGCAGGTGCGCCTCGACGTCGCCGGTGTTGCGAAACGAGTGTCTGGCGCCCGGCGGCGCGACCACGCGCGTACCCGGCCCAGCGTTGATCCGCTTGCCGTTGATCGTGAAGCGCACCGTGCCGGCGAGCACCTCGAAGCGCTCCTCTTGGGCGGGGTGGTAGTGCGCTGGAACGTCGCCGTTGGGTGCGGCCCAAACCTCGGTGTGCAGGACGTCGCCGTCGCGGTGGAAGCCGAGGCGCTGGCGACGGACGGGATCGTGAACAAGCTCGGGCATGGCGCTCCTCTGTCGGGTCCAACCACTAAGTCACCCGAGAGTAACATAGTCGTGATGACCCAACGACGACTCCCGAAGGACCAGCGCCGCGCAACGCTCGTGGCCGCCGCGACTGAGCTGTTCGCACAGCGCGGCTACGACCACGTCTCACTCGACGAGCTCGCCGCGCAGGTCGGCGTTACCAAGGCAATCGTCTACCGACACTTCGCGTCCAAGAAGGACCTCTACCTCGAGCTGCTCGCCGCGCATCGCGACGAGCTCCTGCACACCCTCGCTGAGGGCATGACAGGGGCGGGAGCACTCGCCGAGCGGATCCCTGCGGTCACCGACAGCTGGTTCGCCTACGTCGAAGCCCATCCGTTCGCCTGGACGATGCTGTTCGCCGACGTCACAGGCGATCCCGAGATCCGCGCCTTCCACGCAACAATGCGCGACACCGCCCGCACCGCCATCGCAGGCCTACTCAAAGCCGAGCCCGGACTGACACTTGCGCCCGAGCAGATCATGCCTGTCGCTGAGCTGCTGCGCTCGGCGATGACCGGGCTCGCTCTATGGTGGCTGGAGCACCGCGATGTCCCCCGCGCCGCGCTCGTCCAGGCCATCACCCAAACCACCTGGCACGGACTCGCCGACTCAACCGACCGGAACAACTGACCAGACCGCCCACAGCAGCCCGCAGTGGCGCGGCTTGCTGCAGATGATCAGGTCAGCGGCGCTCCTGGCTCCCCCGGTCTCACATGAACGGGACGGTCAGGTCTCAGATAAACCGGACTGGGCAGTCTCAGATCGGCGGGACGCCGCACATCCAGCGACCGCTACGTGCTGCCGGCTTGCGCGTAGTGGAGCGACGCGTCCCGTTCCCAGGCAGTCGCCAGCAGCGCCGGTTTCTGGAGACAATGGGCGCCGCGTTGGATTCGATCGGCTGGCGACGCTGAGTCTCTGGCCGTAGTGGATTCCGCGGTCACGCGATAAGCCCGCCACCACCGGGTGACCCCCACTGGTCTCTTGAGACCTCGCCGGCCCGGAAGTTCAACGCGCCTACTCCGCCCGCCGAGTCTCATATGGATGGGACGTCACGGCCTCAGATGAGCGGGACTGGACCGTCTCAGATCGGCGGGACGCCGCACCTCAAGCGGCGTCTCATTCATATGAGAACGGAATCTCAATCACGTGAGACAACCACGTCTTATCTACGTGAGACGGGGCAGGCAGCATTGCGCCTCGGCGAGCGCGCGCGCCTTGACGGTGATGTCGCCATCGAGCCCTTCACGCCGCGGCGCTGTCTACGTCGGAGGGGCCAGCGTCGAGCGCAGTGCCCGCGACGGCGTACACCGGCTGGCGGTTCAGACGTTTTCGCTGGAAGTCCTCAGCCAGGAGCGTGCCCACCTCCCCAAGCAACGCGCGTCGGTCGCATCCCCGACGCGCCAACAGCCTGGCGGTGGCGCCCAACAGGCGCGGCGGGGTGAAGACCTGCGAGGGCCGTGCGCGGTGGCTGTAGAAGAGATCAAGGAACGTGCCGATCTTGCCCTGCTCAAGCAGCCGCCTCTCCATCTCGGGGACCACCGCGGGCGTCGACCCAGCCTTGCCCATGTCGGTCGCCAGCCAGTAGTGCTCCGCCGCGTCCCTGTCTCGCCAGCCGCCCCAGGCTGCCATCTCACGATCGATGCTTTCTTCCGAGCCATCGAGCGCGGTCACGATCGCCGGCACGAGCGCGTCGACCTGCCGGAACGCGTCCTGTATGCCCTGGCCCGGTGTTGGGTCCTTGAAGTTACCGGCGTCGCCCACAAGCACCCAGCCGGGGCCGGAGGCCTCGCGGAAGAACCCCTCCCAGCACAGCATCCCGAAGAACTTCCCGGTCCGCCGCGCGCTCGAGAGCGCCTGCGCGACAGGCCGGCAGCTGCATGCGTACTCCATGAAGCTGCCCTCCAGATCGTCGCGGAAGCGAGGGAGATCGATGAGATCCGGGATCAGGATGACCTGATAGAGGCCGCTGTCGGCGTGCGTCGCGATCACCATCCGATTGCCCCAGCGGTGGAACACGAATGCCGGATCGGGGTCGGGCTCGACTCCTACGAAGAAGGACCAATAGAGGAACCGCTCGTTCGGCGTGACGTTGTACTTGCGCGCCCCGACGAGGCTCGCGATCGTCGAGTTGCGACCGTCGGCGCCGACAACCAGCCGTGCCCGAAGCGTCGTCTCAGAGCCGTTCTGTGCGACCCGCACGCCGGCCACGCGACCCCGCTCCTCGAGCAGTCCCGTCACCCTGCTCGCCAGCTGCAGATCGGCGCCCGCCTCCGCGGCGGTCTGAGCGAGGATCGGATCGAGCAGCAGCCGCCGCACCGATGCCGTACCGCCGACGTCGCCTGAATGCAGCTGAATCGGGGTGACGAACTCGAGGTCCTCCTGGCGCAGGTCGACGCGGTCGAGGAATGGAGCCCCGGTCGCGCGTATCTTCTCGATCACCCCGAGGCGGTCCAGGAACGTCAGCGCCTGGGCCTCGAAGATGTGCGTCGAGAGGGTGTCGCTCGGAAAGCTGGCCTGCTCGACGAGCGCGACCTTGACGCCCCGGCGTGCGAGCAGCGTCGCCAGCGGCGACCCCGAGCAGCGCGCACCCACGACGATCACATCGAATTCCTGGCTCATGCGTCCTCCGATCTCTCTGTTCGTTGCGAGGCCTCGCCTCGTTGCTACCGAGACTGACGGGCAGAGGCGCGTGGTACATCGGCCAGGTGGCGTATTCGAGCCGGCAGCGGTGGCCTAATCGCTGCGAGTGCTGCCGGATCTGCTCTAGAGCTCTCTTCGCGCCGCCTGCGCTGCGAGCTCTGCGCGCGATGAGACGGCGAGCTTGGCGAACACGTGGGACAGGTGAGCCTGGACGGTGCGGGGCGAGATGAACAGGCGCTCGCCGATCTGAGGATTGGTCAGGCCCTCGGCGACGAGCTGCACGACTCGCAGCTCAGCCGGGCTGAGACTCTCCCAACCGCGCAGCGGACGCTTGCGCTCACCGCGGCCGCGCTCGGCGTAAGCGACCGCATCATCGAGCGAGGTCGAGGCGCCTGCCGACCACGCCGCTGCGAAGGCCTCCTCGCCGAGCGCCTCGCGGAGCGCACCGAGCTCCGCTTCGCAGGTTGGCTGGCGCACCGGAAAGCGTACGCAGCCCACCGCGGCGCGAATGCCATCTGCCGCACCGAGCAAGCGAGCCGCCTGCTCCGGGCTCTGGAGCTCTGAGACGACTGCCGCGAGCGACTCCAGCACATCCGCGACGCCACCCGGATCGCCGGCGTCATGGAAGGCGCGCAGCGCCTCGTGCAGCAGCTCCTCAGCTTGAGAGACCTCGCCGGCCGCGCGTGCGAGCCCTGCCTGCGCCTCGAGCGCCGCCCCGATCGCCACCGGGTTCCCGCTCTCGCGCGCGACGAGCACCGCTTCTTCGATCGCGGCCACTGCCGGTGCCGTCTCTCCTCGCGCCAGCTGGGCGGCTGCCGTGATGAGCAGCGCGGGCACGGTAAAGGAGGCGTAATTGCTGGCCCGCGCCGCCGGCAACGCCTCACTCATCAGCGCCTCCGCGCGCTCGAGCTCGCCGGTGGCGTATTCCAGCAGTCCCAGCTGCCACTGCATCAGTGGCGTGCCGTTATGGGCCATGCGCACGCCCAAGGCGATCGACTCCTCGATGTGCGCTCGCGCGGCCGCCCACTCCCCGGTGCGGGTGTTGGTTAGGCCGAGGGCCCCGAGATCGATCATCTCGAACGACGGGTCGCCGAGCGAACGCGAATGCGCGAGAGCCTCCTGGAGCATCGCCTCCGCCTCCGCGAAGCGACACCGCGCCGCCGCGTTGAATCCGAGCCAGGTGAGCGACTCACGGATACCGAGCAGGTTGCCCGCAGCACGCGATACCGCCAGGGCGTCTTCGAGCAGCGGAGACGCAGCCTTCAGCCGCCCGTCCACATTTGCAAGAAAGCCCGCTCCGTAAAGCCCATCGGCCAGAAACCAGGCGTCCCCGAGCGGGCGGGTGATGGCGATGCTCTCCTCGAACACCGGCATGGCAGCCTCCGGCTCGAGCGAGATCAGCGCCCACCCGATCAGATCGAGCGCTCGACCCACCGTGCGCTCGTCACCCACATCACGGCCAATCGCGAGCGCCTCCTCGGCATAGCCCCGCGCGGCCACCCAGTCGGCTTCGAACGTCCCGATGTGGCCCACGGCAACCAGCGCCTTTGCCCGGGGGAGCCCGCTTGCGCCCTCCCCGGCGAGCGCCGACTCGAGGTGCCCCCGGCCCTCGCGCCAATGGCCACGCGCCTCGAAGAACAACCACAGCGCGGCGGCGAGGCCTAGAGCCTCATCGACGCGTCCCGCATCGACCGCCCACCCGATTGCGCCGCGGAAGTTGTCGAGCTCCGTCGTGAGCGGCCCGAGCCATTGCTCCAGGCGCGCCCCGAACAGGTCCGGCTCAGCCGACTCGGCAAGTGCCAGGTGGTAATCGAGGTGCTGGTTGCGCACGAGCGCGGCCTCATCGGCGTCGCTGAGCTTCTGCCGCGCGTACGCTCGGACGGTCTCCAGCAGCGCGTAGCGAGTCCTGTCGCCCTGCTCCTCGGCCTGTACCAGCGACTTGTCCACGAGGCTCGCGAGCAGGTCGAGGATCTCAACGACCTCCAGGCCACCGCCGGCGCAAACCGCCTCGACCCCATCGAGCGTCCAGCCGCCGGCGAACACGGAAATGCGCCGGAACAGTGTCTGCTCCGCCGCGCTGAGCAGGTCGTGACTCCAGTCGACCGAGGCCTCTAGAGTGCGCTGCCGCGGCATCGCCGTGCGCGAGCCCCCCGTCAGCAGCACGAACCGCTCGCGCATCGCGTCAGCGATCTCCTGCGGCGTCAGCAGCCGCACGCGTGCCGCCGCCAACTCGATCGCCAGGGGGATCCCGTCCAGGCGCCGGCAGATCGTCGCCACCGCCTGCGCGTTCGCGTCCACCAAAGCGAAATTTGGCCGCACCTGTCGCGCCCGATCGCAGAAGAGCTGGATCGCTTCGACCTCCGCGAGCGCGCCGGGAGACAGCGCGGCCTGCGGAACCTGCAGCGAGGGAATCCGCCAGCTCTGCTCTCCCTCGACCCCCAGCGACTCGCGGCTCGTCGCCAGGATCACAACGCCGGGACAACCCTCGAGCAGCGTGGCCGCCAACTCGGCGCACGCGCCGAGCAGGTGCTCGCAGTTGTCCAGTGCGATCAGCAAGCGACGCTCGGCCAGCTGCGCCGTCAGCGTGTCAATCACCGGCTGCGACGGGAACTCGCGAATCGAAAGCGCACTTGCAACCGCGCTTGCCACCAGCGCCGAATCGCCGATTGGCGCCAGATCGACCCACCACACGCCGTCAGGGTGATCGTCAAGCGTCTCGGCGGCCATCTGCAGGGCCAGCCGTGTCTTCCCGCTGCCGCCCGCTCCGGTCAGAGTGAGCAGGCGCGAGGAGCCCAGCAGCTCACGAACCTCGGCGATCTCGGCCTCGCGGCCGACGAAGCTGGTGAGCTGGACGGGCAGGTTGTTCGGCAGGGCCGACAGCGAGCGCAGCGGCGGGAAGTCGTCGAGCAGGTCCGCATGGCACAGCTGGTACACCTGCTCGGGCCGCGCCAGGTCGCGCAGCAGATGCGCACCGAGGTCGCGCACGCTGACCCCTTCGGGCAGGCCGCCCGCCACCAGCTCATACGTAGAACGCGAAAGCAGCGTCTGGGAGCCATGTCCGATCGCCCGCAGCCGCGCACAGCGATGGATAGAGGGGCCGGTGTAGTTACGCGCATCGCGCAGCACCGCCTCACCGGTGTGCAGCGCGACACGCACGCGTAGATCCACGCCCTCAGGCCAAGGCTCGCTTGCCATCGCCCGCTGGAGATCGAGCGCGCACGCAACCGCATCTGAGGCTCGCACGAACACGCCGACCGCACTGTCACCCTCGCCCTGCTCCTCCGGCAGCACCCCGCCACGCGCCCGCATGGTCTCGGCGAGCAGGTTGTGACAACGCGCCATCACCCCGGCCATTACCTCGCCCCGCTCTTCCCACAACAGGGTCGAGCGCTCGACGTCGGTCAGCAGGAACGTCACCGTCCCCGTCGGGACGATCGCCACCGCGTCCTGATCAGCTCCGCCCACCGGACTCATGATCGCCTCGTGCATCATCCCAAGCCTGCCGTGTCGTACGGTGGACTACATCGGCCAGATGGCCTATTCGCCGTCAGAGCCGGCCGGACCGGCGACGCCCCGCACACCCGGTGCGGCGTCCCGTTCATGTGAGCGGGAACGTAATCCCGCCCATGCGAGACAGCTGGGCTGCGGCGTCTCAGTCATGTGAGACAGATCGTCTCATCTGTCTGAGACCGTTGTGTCTCACGCGTATGAGACTGGTTCAAGGCGCCGCGTCTCACTTATATGAGACTCGGCGGCCGCGCGTGCCTTCGGTGAGGCTGGTGATTCGGTGCGCTGGAGACGGGCTGAGTTCGAGAAATTCGAGGATGAGCGCCGATCTGCACGGGATCGTGACAAGGCCGAGGCTGCGCTTACCCGCACCGGGCGTTCCTGCAAGCCTGCCTCCAGCTCGCCGAATAGCGGGGCCGTGGCGCCTTTCCTTGGATTACCAGGCAAGATAGCGACATGGAGCGTGTGCTGGGAATCGGTGGATACTTCATACGCGCCGCCGACCCGGTGGCCCTGGGCGCGTGGTATCGCGATTGTCTAGGCCTGGACGCCGATGAGAACGGCCTGTGGCGTCAGGAAGCCGGGCCCACGGTGTTCGCGACGTTCGAGTCCGAGACCGACTACTTCGGGTCCCGTGCCCAGCAGATCATGATCAACTTCCGGGTCCGCGACCTGGAGGCGATGCTCACACAACTGCGCGCCAAGGGAGCGGACGTGGCACAAGAGACGCAGGACATGGAGGGTGTCGGCCGATTCGGCTGGGTCACCGATCCTGAGGGCAATCGGATCGAGCTCTGGCAGGCCGCCTGACCGTGGAGGCTTTCGTCGCTTAATGGGCCCCGGCACCTCTCCGGCCGGGGATCCTACTAAGCGGCCGGCACCCCGGTAGAGATCGGTGGGTGCCGGCCAGCCAGGCCCTTCCTGTGGGGATCGGCCTCAGCGAGCGTGGAGGCTAGCAGAGTTGGCCTAGGCCAAAGCGACATGGACTTGTGGACTAGTCCAGTGCGATGTTTATAATGTGGCTCATGGACCGCCCAGCTCCGCGCTCGCGAGCGCAATACGAACATTGCGCGAGGCGCAGGGACTGACACAGGAAGATGTGGCGTATGAGGCTGGGCTCACACCAGGCACCGTCTCGCGGATCGAAAGAGCGCAGCGAAACCCCAGCTGGACAACCGTCGAGCGCCTCGCTGCAGGGCTCGGTGTGAGCCTCACAGACCTCGTTGACGCTGTTGAACATGCTGGCGAGTAGACGCTATCGGCTCCTGCAAGCTGCCGCAGCCCTTAGAGAGAGGGCAACGCGATGTAGGCGTGCGTATCTCATCTGGGCAGTCTCTGAGATACGGATGGGTTTCTCACCGAGGCACGGATGGGTTCCTCGGCTGGGGAACCCATCCAAACCCCAAAGACCTATCGAACCCCAACCGTCGGGAACACTCCGAGACAGACCAGCCTGAACCGCAAGGAGTGGAACGGTTGGCGTCTGGACGCAGCAGATCGCTGATCGCGAGCTTTCGCGTCGGTTTCACGATGGCTGCACGCAAGGACGGAATAGTGAGCGGCGATGGGTCGTGACACGGTCATCCTCTCGCCTCACTTCGACGACGCGGTGCTTTCGTGTTGGCATGTGTTGGCGAGCGCCGGCGAAGTGCTCGTGGTGAACGTCTTTGCGGGTGAGCCTGTCGCGGGAGCGCTCGGCTGGTGGGATCGACTCGCCGGCGCAAGCGATTCGGCCACAGCTGTCCGCACGCGTATCGAGGAGGACAGTCAGGCGCTCGCGCTCGCCGGCCGCACGGCCGTCAACCTGCCCTTCTTGGACAGCCAGTACCGCCAGCACGACCAGAGCTCGGGAGAGATCGTCGAGGCGCTGCGCGGAGTCCTCGTCGCGGGCACTAGGATCTACGCGCCGGCCAGTCTGGGCGACCATCATCGCGACCATACCGCTGTACGCGCAGCGGCCTTGGCGCTCCGGGCGGGGGGCGCCGACGTGGTGCTGTATGCCGACCTGCCTCACGCCACCGTGGACGGATGGCCACGGTGGGTGCTGGGCGGCGGGTCCTCCTCGGGTGCGGATCCGGCCGCCGAGCGATGGGCGACCGAGCTCGAAACCACCGGCATCCCAGTCGAGCGAATGGATGCCACGGCGCACCGGCTGCCGGCGGAGGATCACGCCGGCAAGCTCGAGGCGGTGCTCACCTACGGCAGTCAGATTGCGCCGCTGCAGCAGGTCTTTGGATCATCGCTGGCAGATCCTCAGCTGCTCGGCTTCGAGGTCGATTGGCGGCTGGCGCTAATCGCGTAGCGCCGATGCCGGGTGGCCGATCTCTGCCAGCGCGCGCTCGCGAAACCGCGTCCCGATCTCCTCGTCCTCGACCGATGCGGCCATCGTGTCGATCAGCTCGTGTGCGCGCCGCCCGTGTTCTTCGGCGTCCGTGAGACTTCCCGCCGTGGCGGCTACGCGGGCAAGCCCGGCTTCGATCTGCCAGCGCTCGCAGACCAGCCCCTCGTCGCCGGCCGCCTCAGCGCTGCGGGCCAGCATCCGCCCCGCCGCGGCCCAGTCTCCGCGAGCCTCCGCACAGCCGGCCAAGAAGCGGGTGGTCCGTGCAATCGACCTTTGCGCTCCACTGCGCTCCCACGCTTGCAGTCGGCCTTGCATTGCCTGCTCGGCGCGCTCGATGTCGCCGGCCGCGAGGTGGGTCTCGGCGATCGCAAAGTAAGCCTGCTCTCCCCAGAAGTCGACGTTGCCGGGCGGCGCCGTGACCTGCTCGGCAATCTGCTGCGCACGCTCCGCAAGCGTACGCGCCTGGGTCTCGGCACCCGCCATTCGCGTGGCCGAAGAGAGCGCTCCGAGGCAGCGGAAGATCTGCCCGCGCGCCCGGTTGCGCTCGGCGGCGGCGAGCCCGCGCTCGAGCACGGGGACAGCGAGCTCCGCGGCGCGCAGGTCAAGAAGTGGGATCGCGAGACCGGCCGCGGCCCAGCCGAGCCAGTTGGGCTCGGGCGTGTCCGCGAGTGCGAACGCCTCACGGCCGAACGCCAACGATCGTGCATAGTCGCCGCGGCAGCGTGCGATCCAGCTCGACGTGTCGCGAAACAGAACTCCGGTGTTGCGTTCTCCCCCCAAGCGATCGCTGATCGCGAGCGCCTCCGCGACACGCCGTTCGGCCTCCTGCCAGTCGCGGCGCTCCAGCGGCACGTAGCAAGACTCGCACAGCGTGAATTGCAGGTACCAAAGGTCGCCGCGCTTGCGCTGGGTGCGCTCGAGCTCTGTACAGAGCTCCTCGAGGCGCTCGAGGTCGCCGAGTTGCAGCGCTGCGAACTTAAGGCTGTCCATCGCGCGGCTGAGGGCAATGTCGTCCCCTGCGCGGCGGGCGATCTCAAGGGCTCGCTCGCCGAGCTCAATCGCCTCGGCGAACTCCAGCTCGTTCGCGAGCACCAGCGAAAGGCGGTTGAGCGCACTGACCTTGCCTGATTCGTCGCCGAGCTCCTCGGCGATTCGCAGCGCCTCTTCGTGACAGCGTTGAGAGGTCTGCGGGTCCAGTACGTGCCAATGGGTTCCCAGCTCGTTGCGCACGCGCATCTCGCTCGCGCGGTCGCCCGCCGAGCACGCACCCTCCAGCGCGTGCTCGAGGTCGGCCAACGCCCGTTCGGGCTCACCGAGGAGGCGAAGCGTCCAGGCCCGGGCGCTGTAGAGGTCGCGGATCGTCTCCTCCGTGGCCGCGGTCATACCGAGCATCTCCCCCGCGACGATGGCTCCTTGCAGGTTCTCGAGCGCCGTCTCCTGGGCGTGGACTCGTTCCGCCGCCATGGCGGCTCGGCGGTAACAGTCAAACGCCTTGCGCAACTCCCCGGCGGCACGGTAATGGTAGGCGAGCGTACCCGCGCGCTCATCGGGGCGGTCCGTGGGCGCCTGCTCGATCGCGGCGGCTATCTTGCCGTGGATCGCGGCCTTGCGTGTGGCCGAGAGCTGCTCATAGATCGTCTCGCGAAAGAGCGCGTGGGAGAAGCTGAGCCGCCCGACCGTTTGCGCGAGCTCAACCAGGACATCAGCGTCAATCGCCTCCTCGATCAGGTCGATCAGGCGATCGCGTGGGTGCTCGAGTACACCCTCGAGCACGTCGAGCTCGAAGTCGCGCCCCGTGACCGCGGCCACTGAAAGCGCCTGGCGGCAGTCATCGCCGAGGTCGCGTAGACGGCGCAGCAACAGGTCCTTGACACTGTCCGGCACGCCGCCCGCGGCCGCATCCCAGTCGGACTCCGCGCCGACGTTGTGCAGCAGCTCCTCGATGAAGAAGGGGTTGCCCTCGCTGCGGTCCGCGACACGGCGCACAAACCCACGCGGCGGCTGTTGCCCGGTGCGACCCACAATCAGCTCGGCGACCTCGGCCTCGCCGAGTCCCGACAACGACAGCCGCTCCACCGCCCGCGAGCGGCGCAGCTCTGCGAACGCTTCGGAGAGCGGGTGCTCGTCGCCGACCTCGACCGGCCGGTAGGTGCCGAGGACCATCAACGGCGCGCTCTTGGCCGAGCGTGCGAGGTGGCGAAGCAGCAGCAGGCTCGACTGGTCGGCCCAGTGCAGGTCGTCCAGGAACAGCACCAGCGGACGCAGATGCGCGGCGTCGGCCAGCAGCGAGGAGACTGTCTCGAACAAGCGGAAGCGCTCCTGCTCGGCGCCGAGGCCGGTCGGCCCGTAGGGGGAGCGCGAGTCCTCGAGCTCTGGCAGGATCGCGGCGAGCTGTGCGCGGCGCGGGGTGACCTGCACGGCCAGCTCAGCCGGGGGGCAGCAGGCGATGTAGTGGCGCAGCGCCTCGACGAACGGCTGATAGGGAACGTGGGTCTCCTCACGGCAGCTGCCTG
Source organism: uncultured Solirubrobacterales bacterium (assembly GCA_963705245.1). GTDB lineage: Bacteria > Actinomycetota > Thermoleophilia > Solirubrobacterales > Solirubrobacteraceae > Palsa-744. Next base: position 2,448,046 of record OY970062.1, read on the forward strand.
CCAGCACCGTCGCGCCCCGCTCGTGCGCCGCGCGGGCGAACTCCCGTACCAGGCGCGTCTTGCCGATCCCGGGCTCGCCCGCGAGCACCATGACGCGCAAGCCACGCTTGCGCGCCGCCGCCCACTCCGCCTCCAGTGCTGTCATCGCATCGGCCCGACCGACGAATGTGCCGCGATCCTCGCCCGCCAGCAGGAGGGGCAGTGGGACACGCACCTCGGTCGAGGGCTCCCAGATCACCTCGCAAGCTACGACCGGCTCGGCGACGCCCTTCAGCGGAACAGCCCCGAGCGCGCGGTAGGCGAACCCACCGCGCGTGCCCACCAGCGCACGCACCAACTCCGACGCGAGGATCTGGCCTGGTGCACCGGCGTCACAGAGCCGCTTGGCGATCACCACCGGCGTGCCGAAGTAATCGCCCTCGTCGCGGATCGGCTCGCCGACGTTCAGGCCGATGCGAACCGCGAACTCGGGCTCGCCGCCACTCCTCCCGGCGCGGTGCACGGCCTGCTGGATCGTGATCGCGCACGCCAGGGCGTCGATCGCACTGACGAACGCCACCATCAGCCCATCGCCGAGGTTCTTCACCTCCTCGCCGCCGTGCATCCCAGCCGCCTCGCGCAACAGGCCGAAGTGTGCGCGGCGCAGACGCTCGCCCTCCTCATCGCCGAGTCTCTGGAGCGTCTCTGTCGAGCCGACCTGATCGGTGAACAGCAGCGTCACGGTGCCCTTCGTGCGTTCGGCCGCAGGCGCCGGAATCGGCGGCCCAGATGGCGAGGTGTCTGATGGCGGCGACGCGACGGGCGACGGGGTACCCGATGGCAGCGGAGGGACGGGCTGCGGCATCGTCTCATCCGCACGGATCCGCTCGACCAGCTCGCGCGTAGCCGGCGAAGGCACGATCCTCAGCTCGGCGGCGAATCGGTCGGTCAGGCGCCGGTAGGTCGTGAGCGCACCAGAGCGGTCGCCACTCGCCGCCAAGCGGCGGATCAGCGCGCGATGGGCCTCCTCGGAGAGCGGGTCGAGCGCGACCTGGCGCCGAGTAAGGGCGATCGCCGCCGCGAGGTCGCCCCCAGCTTCCGCAGCAGCAGCCATTCGCTCCAGCAACGCCGCCACTCGCGCGCGGTGCTCGTCGCGCCACTCGTAGACCCAGTCCTCGTCGAGATCCTCGAGCAGATCGCCCCTCGAGAGCTCGAGCGCATCCTCAAGCTGACCCTCGGTGACGAGCCGCTCGAACTCGCCTATGTCGGTCCAGACCTGGTCCGGGCCGGCGAGGGCGACTCCATCGCGGGTGGTCAACAGGTAGCGATCGGCGTTCGCGCCCAGGGCGCGGCGCAGAGCCGACAGGGCACTGCGCAGGCTCGTGCGTGCGCTTTCGTCGAGAACGTCGGGCCAGAAGCGCGCCGCGAGCTGACCGCGAGGGTGTGCTCGTCGCTCCAGGGCAAGCACGCCGAGCAGCGAACGCGCCCGCCGGCTCGCGGGCAACTCCAGCTGCACGCCGTCCACCTCGAGCATCATCTTCCCCAGCAGCTCGACGCGCATCATGTGCGAAGCCTACGCGGATTCACGCAGGTTTCGCGCGCAGTTCGCGCAGGCGCCACGGAGCCCTGTGACAGTTGCTTTCCGACAGCACAAACCACAAGGGAGACACAGATGGCTACCGAGGTGCAACTTGACCAGGAGAAGCTCGAAGCGTTCGTCGAGCGCATCGTGCTCGACGTCGGAACCGCGATGCGCGGAGGGCTTATGTACATCGGCGACCGCCTTGGCATCTTCGCGGCACTCGCGCAGTCCGGGCCGGTGACGGCCGCCGAGCTCTCTGGGCGAACAGGCCTCAATGAGCGCTACCTGCGCGAGTGGCTTGGGTCGATGGCGACGGCCGAGTACCTCGAGCACGACAGCGCGGCCGACTCTTACTTCCTGGCGCCCGAGCACGCTCTGCCGCTCGCCGACGAGGAGTTCCCGTTCTTCACCGGCGGATTCCTGCAGATGATCGTCCCGACGGTCACCGTCGCGCCGGCGGTAGCCGAGGCGTTCAAGACCGGTGGCGGTGTCAGGCAGGATCGGTATCTGCCCGACATGTACGAGGCGATCGAGCGCGCGACGGCACCCTGGTACAAGCACCACCTCGTCCAAACCTGGATCCCGGCGATGCCCGGCGTCCAGGAGAAGCTGCAGGCGGGTGGATCGGCTTGCGACGTCGGCTGTGGGTCCGGTCGCGCTCCGATCACGATCGCCACCGCGTTTCCGGCGGCCAAGGTCCAAGGCTACGACGTCCACCCCGGCTCGATCGAGCGCGCGCGGGAAACCGCGCAGGGTGACGGGGTTGCAGACCGCGTGACGTTCACGGTCGGTGACGGCGCCGAGCTGCCGCAGGGACAGTTCGACCTCGTCAGCACGTTTGATGTCGTGCACGACTCGGTCGACCCGGTCGGACTGATGAGCGCAATTCGCGGGGCGTTGCGGGAGGACGGCACGTACCTGATGCTCGAGATGAACGCGTCCGGCGATGTCGAGGAGAACCGCAACCCGCTCGGCAAGTTCCTCTACAACGTCAGCACCCTCTACTGCATGACCACCTCGCTCGCCCACGGAGGCGCCGGCATCGGTGCCTGCATGGGAGAAGAGAAGGCGCGCGAGCTGGCTTACGCGGCCGGCTTCACGCACTTCCGCAAGCTCCCGATCGAGGAACCGTTCTCGGTTCTTTACGAGCTCAAGGCATAGGAACGACAGCGCGGCGATCGGTGGGCCGCCGCGCTCGACTCAACTGTGCAAACAGACAATCTTGCAGTGAAAGGGGCAGGTTAAATGGCAATCCAGACCAGGACAGGATCACCGCCGCTGGACGTGACAGCACTCCGCGCAGCGCCCGAGCAGAGTCGCGCGCGATATCCCGACACGGAAGGCTTTGTCGAGCGCGACGGTCAGCGGCTGTTTTATGAGGTTTACGGTGAGGGCGAGAAGACGATCTTCCTGCTGCCGACCTGGTCGCTGGCGCACTCCCGCCAGTGGAAGATGCAGATCCATTACCTCGCGCGCCACTTCCGGGTGCTCACGATGGACAGCCTCGGCAACGGGCGCTCCGATCGCTGTCGTGACCGCAAGCGTTATGCGCCCACGGAAATCGCCCGCGACTGCCTGGCGGTGATGGACGCAACCGGCACCGATCGGGCGGTGATGGCGAGTCTCTCAACCGGCGCGCAGTACCAGTTTGAGGTCGCACGGCTCGCGCCTGAGCGGGTGCTCGGCGCCGTGTTCATCGGGCCGCTGTTCCCTTACACCCTGTCTAAGAACTCGCTCTTCACCGACCCGCTGGCCCAATCTCTCTTCCGCTCGGTCCACGCACCCATGCCTGTCGGGTGGACGCACATGAACCCGGTTCACTGGCGCCACGATCTCCCGCGGTTCGCTAACTGGTTCATCGCGCGATGCTTCCCCGAGCCCCACTCGACTAAGGCCATCGAGGACGGCGTCGGATGGATGCTCGACAGCGATCCGGAGACGCTCACCGCAACGGTGGGACATGGTGAGTTCATCCGTGGCCGGCGCACCCTGCGCGAGCTGGCACAGAACCTCGACTGCCCGGTGCTGGTCATCCATGGCGAGCGCGACAAGATTTCGGCGACCCGCGACGGCCGGGCGCTCGCACGGCTGAGCGGCGGAAAACTCAACGTGGTGGGAGGCTCAGGCCATCTGCCGCACGCCCGCAAGCCGGTCGGGTTCAACCTGGCGCTGCGCGACTTCGCCGAGGACGCCTTCGGACGGCGGCGCACGCCGCGCGACCCCACCGTCTACCGACCCGGCGGTCGTCCTCGCGCTCTCTTTGTCTCCTCACCGATTGGCCTCGGCCACGCGCAGCGCGATGTAGCGATCGCCGGTGAGCTGCGCCGGCTGCACCCGGACCTGCAGGTCGACTGGCTGGCTCAGGACCCGGTCACCCGAGTGCTGGAGGCGGAGGGCGAGCGCATCCACCCGGCGAGCGCTCACTTGGCAAACGAGTCCACGCACATCGAGTCGGAGTCCGCGGAGCACGACCTGCACGCGTTCCACGCGATACGCCGCATGGACGAGATCCTGGCCGCCAACTTCATGGTCTTCCACGACGTCGTACGCGAGGACCGCTACGACCTGTGGATCGGGGATGAGGCATGGGAGCTCGACTACTACCTGCATGAGAACCCGCGCGAGAAGCGTGCACCGTACGTGTGGTTGAGCGATTTCGTCGGCTTCCTGCCGATGGACGATGGGGACGCGCGGGAAAGCTTCCTGACCGCCGATTTCAACGCCCAGCGGGTCGAACACATCGCCGAGCACCCCGAGGTCCGCGACCTCTCACTGTTCGTGGGCAACCCCGCTGACGTCGTCCCCGAGCGCTTCGGGCCCGGGCTGCCGATGATCCGCGACTGGGCCGAGCGCAACTACCAGTTCACCGGCTACATAACCGGCTTTGACCCCGCCGACCTCGGCGATCGCACCAAGCTGCGCGCTGAGCTTGGCTACGGCGATGACGAGCAGGTGTGCATCGTCACCGTCGGGGGGTCAGGTGTCGGGGCTGACTTGCTGCGGCGGGTGATGGCCGCCTTCCCGCAGGCCAAGGAGCGTATTCCGAAGCTGCGCATGATCGTCGTCGCCGGCCCCCGAATCAACCCCGAGTCGCTGCCCTCACATCCCGGCCTGGAGGTCGTTCCCTACGTGCACAACCTCTACCGGCACCTTGCTGCCTGCGACCTAGCCGTGGTGCAAGGCGGTCTGACCACCTCGATGGAGCTGACCGCGAACAAGCGGCCGTTCCTCTATTTCCCGCTGCGCCACCACTTCGAGCAGAACTTCCACGTCCGCCACCGCCTGGAACGCTACGGCGCCGGTCGTCGCATGGACTACGACGACTCCCCGCCCGAGCAGATCGCGGCGGCGATCGCGCAGGAGATCGGTCTCGACGTCGACTACCGCGACGTCGAGACCGACGGCGCTCGCCTGGCCGCCGAACACATTGTCGAGCTACTCAACTAACCAGAAGGAGAGTTCCGGCGGGTGATCGAGCACATCACGTCCGGAGCCGGCGCGTCCGCGTGATAAGGACGCCGGCGGCGCCGAGCTCGACGAGCATCAGCGCTGCCTTTGGGGGCAGCCGGTCGATCGCTTCGGAGTGATTTGCTTACGAGGTGGCGAGTCCCAGCACGAAAGGCACATCGATGGGCGATGAGGTGTTGTGCATCGGTCTCCTCGGGATGTTCTCCATCAGCGCCGGCGACAGCGTCATCGCCGACGACGCCTGGCGGCTGCGCAAGGCGAAGACGCTGATCAAGCTGCTCGCCCTCGCGCCCGAGCGCCGCCTCCACGTCGACCAGGCCGCCGAGCTGCTGTGGGCGGGGCGGGACCCGGATTCCGCCCGCAACAACCTTCATCAGGCAATATTCGCAGCCCGGCGCGCGCTCGACTCGATCGGGCTGGACGGCAGTCGCTACCTGGAGCTGCGCGAAGAACTGATCCTGCTCAGCCCCGAGGACCCGGTCCGGATTGACGCGGTCGCCTTCGAAGAGCTCGCCGCCGCGGCGCGCGAGCAGAGCGAGCCCGGTGCCTACCGCTCGGTCCTCGAGGGCTTTGATGCCGAGCTGCTGCCGGCGGACCGCTATGAGGACTGGAGCCGGGAGCGGCGCGATTGCCTCGGCCAGCTCCGCCTCGCCCTGGAGGCCGAACTGGCCGAGCTGGAGAGGGATTCCGAGCCGCACCGGGCGGATGCCAGCCGCCCAGAACTGCCGTCACAGCTGACAAGCTTCATCGGCCGCGAGCGCGAGCTGGCCGAGGCCGCGATGCTGCTGCGCGACGCGAGGCTCCTCACCCTGACCGGAGCCGGCGGCTGCGGCAAGACCCGGCTGGCGCTGCAGCTCGCCGGGCAGCGGGGGGAGGACTTTGCCGACGGGGTCTGGCCGGTCGAGCTGGCGGCGCTCGGAGAGCCCGAGCTGGTCGGGCCGGCGATCGCTCAGGCGCTCGACACGCGGCTGGCCTCCGACCGGGCGCCGGAGATTGCCCTCGCCGGACATATCGGCGATCGCCGGCAGCTGCTCCTGCTCGACAACTGCGAGCACCTCATCGAGGTGGTCGCGCGCCTCGCCGAGGCTCTGCTCAGCCACTGCCCGAACCTGACCGTGCTGGCGACCAGCCGCGAGCCGCTGCGCATTCCCGGCGAGGTGACCTGGCGCGTCCCCTCGCTCTCCCTCCCCAGGCTGATCCCCGGAGCGCCGGCGGATGAGTCGCTGGAGGCGGAGTCGGTGCGGCTGTTCGTCACCCGGGCCGCACAGGCCGCGCCCGGATTCGAGCTCGGCGACGACAACGCGGACGCCGTCGCCTCCCTCTGCCACCGCCTCGACGGAATGCCGCTGGCGATCGAGCTGGCGGCGGCGCGGGTGAGCGTCCTCACTCCGGCTCAGATCGTCGAGCGCCTCGACGACTCGCTCGACCTGCTCTCTGCCGGGCCCCGCACGGCGATGACCAGGCAGCAGACGCTGCGGGCGACGCTCGCCTGGAGCTTCGAGCTGCTCGAGTCCGACGAGCAGGTGCTGCTGCGTCGGCTCGCCGTGTTTGCCGGCGGCTTCGGGCTGGAGGCGGCTGAGGACGTCGGCGCGGAGGAACCGCTGCGGCGCAGCGAGGCCGTCGCCGTGCTCGGCCGGCTGATCGACAAGTCGCTGGTTCACGTCGATGAGGGATCTGAGGACCGTCGCTACCAGCTGTTGGAGACCGTGCGCCAGTACGCGGTCGAGCGTCTCGAGGAGGCGGGAGAGCGCTCGGCTTTCGAGCGGCGCCATCGCGACTGGTACCTCGCGCTGGCCGAGAGCGACCCGACGCCCGCCGGCGACCTCCCGGCGAGGGACCGTCTCCAGCGGCTGGACCGGGAGCGCGACAATCTCCGCGCCGCCCTGGCCTCGGCGCTGGTCGCCGATCCCCAGGCGGCGCTGCGTCTTGCCGTCGCCCTCTGGCGCTTCTGGCTGATGCGCGGTTACCTCGCCGAGGGGTACCGCTGGCTCACCGCCGCCCTGGCCGCGGCGCCCGAGCCGACGGCCGTGCGCGCCCGCGCGCTGCTCGCCGCCTGCGTGATCGGGCTGCGCCGCGGCGTCCCCGTGCGGGTCCACGAGTTCGCGGCCGAGAGCGTGGCGATCTTCCGCGAGCTCGAGGACCGGGCCGGGATGTTCGATGCGGTCGAGATCTCGGCGGGCTACCGGGCGATCGTCAGTCCCGCGCAGGACGTCGAGCTGCTCGTGCGCGAACACGAGGCGCTCATAGCCGATGACCTGCCAGCCGCCCGGCCGCCGATGTGGGCGGCGCACACGCGCGGCATCGCCGCCTGGCTCCGGCGCGAATATGCCCCCGCACGGGAGCAGCTGGAAGCCGCGCTGGAGCACGCCGGCGCTCTCAGCGCCGAGCCGCGGCCGGCGCTTTGGCCGCTCAGCTACGGAACGATCTCGGTCGAGCCCGAGACCGGCTACCCCCTCTTCCTGCATGAGGACACCGGGCTCATCGCCCGCCGCGTCGACGGCGCCGCGGCCGCCGCTTACATACTCGTCAACCTCGCCGCGGTGGATCGCGCCGAGGCCGATTTCGCCCGCGCGGAGGAGCTGATCGAGGAGAGTCTCGCCCGCTTCGAGCAGCTCGGCGACCAGCAGGGCGAGGCCTTCGCGCTCAACGCCTTCGGCAACCTGGCACGCTCCAGCGGCGACTTCGAACGGGGCCGGTCGCTGCTCGAGCGCAGCCTCGCCCTGCGGCAGGAGATCGGCGACCGCCGCGGTGCCGGGATCACCCTCGGCTGCCTGGCGATGCTCTTGGCCCGCTCCGGCGACGCGGACGGCGCCCGCATCTCGGCCGGGCAGAGCCGGACCTGGTTCGCCGAAAACGACGACCTGATCGGCATCGGAGCCGCCGAGCTGGGCCTAGCGTGCGTGGCGCTCTGCGCCGGCGATCGCGCCGATGCCCGGGCTCACCTCGAGGCCGCCGCCTCGGTCTTCGCAGGGATCGAGAAGACCCACCAGGAGGGGTGGGCGCTGGCGGTGCTCGCGGCGATCTGCGCGGAGGACGGCGCGGCGGCGACGGGGCGCCGCTGGCTGGACCGGGCGAGCCGGCACTTCGAGCTGCTCGGCGCCCGCGCCGGCATCGCCTACTGCCGGGAACTGGAGGCTGAAGCAATGCAAAGTGAGCGCTAAGAGGCGGACCGTAGCCTGGCTGAGCGTCGTCGAAACGCGACGTCAAACAATCGAACTGAAAAAGGGGGCCGGCATGGCTACGCAAGGGGTGCTTGGAGCGGCAACGCTGAAGGAGTTCGAGGACGGCCTGCACGGAGAACTGATCCGGCCCGGCGACGGCGGCTACGACGAGGCGCGCTCGATCTGGAACGGCGCGCACGACGCCCGCCCGGCGGTGATCGCCCGCTGCGGCAATGCGTCCGACGTGCGCCACGCCGTCGGCTTCGCCCGCAGCGAGGGGCTCGACGTCGCGGTGCGCGGCGGCAGCCACAGCATTCCCGGGTTCTCCACCGTCGAGGGCGGGATCGTCATCGATCTTTCGCCGATGAAGGGCATCACGGTCGATGTGAGCGGCCGCGCCGCCACCGCCGAGGGCGGCGTCACCTGGGGGGAGTTCGACGCCGCCACCCAGGAGCACGGTCTCGCCACCACCGGGGGGCTGGTCTCGACCACCGGCGTCGCCGGGTTCACGCTGGGCGGCGGGATCGGTTGGCTGATGCGCAAGTACGGTCTGGCCTGTGACAACCTGCGCTCGGCGCAGGTTGTCACCGCCGACGGCCAGATCCTGACCGCGAGCGCGACGGAGAATCCCGATCTCTTCTGGGGCCTGCGCGGCGGAGGCGGCAATTTCGGCGTCGTCACGTCCTTTGAGTTCGACCTGCACCCGGTCGGCCCGACTGTGGCCGCCGGCCCGGTCTTCTATCCGGGCGACCGCGCCAAGGAGGTCATGCGCTTTTACCGCGATTTCGCGAGCGGCCTGCCGGATGAGCTGAGCACCTTGGTCAATCTGATGACCGCGCCGCCCGCCCCGTTCATCCCGGAGGACTGGCACGGCAAGAAGCTCATCGCCCTGGCCGGCTGCTACTCCGGCGACCCCGACGAGGGGATGAAGGTGCTTCAGCCGATCCGCGATCTGGGAGATCCGGTCGCCGATCTGGTTGGCCCGATGCCCTACGTGCAGATGCAGAGCCTGTTCGACGCAGTCTGGCCGAAGGGCATTCAGGCCTACATGAAGGCGGGCTACTTCCGCGAGCTCGACGACCACGCGATCGAGACGATGGCTCGCTTCCACCAGAACGCGACCTCCTCGTCCTCGGAGATCCACATCCAGCACTTCGGTGGCGCGATCGCCCGTGTCGGTGAGGACGAGACCGCCTGCGGGGAGCGCCAGGCGCCGTTCGTGCTCAACGCGATCGCCTCCAGCCACGAGGCCACTGGCTTCGACGCCCACATCGACTGGGCGCAGCGGCTCTACGCCGAGATCGAGCCGTCGCTGACCGGCGGCGCCTACATCAACTTCCTCTCCGCCGAGGGTGAGGAGCGGGTGCAGGCGGCCTACGGTGCCGAGAAGTTCGACCGCCTGCGTGAGCTCAAGGACCGCTGTGACCCGACCAACCTGTTCCATCTGAACCAGAACATCCCGCCGTCGAAGGCGGGATGAGCCGAGGCGAGCTGACCTCACCAGGCGCTCGCGCAGGCGCCGCGCGGCCTGGTGGTGCCTGGTGAATCAGGCGCAGTCGTGACCAATCATCTGCCAGGCTCGCGGGCATACCGTCGCGCGGCCGGCGGTCAGGCGAGCAGCCGCACGATCGCGGTTGGGCCTGGCGGGGACTGACCTGGGCCCTGGGAAACCCCAGCGGTCAGGCGAGCAGCCGCACGATCGCGGTTGGGCCTGGCGGGGACTGACCTGGGCCCTGGGAAACCCCAGCGGTCAGGCGAGCAGCCGCACGATCGCGGATACGCCCACCACCACGATCAGCGCTCGGAGCGCCGCAGGAGGCAGCCGCCGTCCGTAGCGTGCCCCAAGCTGGGCTCCGAGAATCGAAGTGAGGGCGATGATCCCGGCAGGCGCCCAGTCCACGTGTGCCGCAAACGCGAAGTACACGGCCGCGACGCCGTTGGTCAGCCCGGCGAGGACGTTCTTCAGTGCGTTCGTGCGATGCAGATCCTGCGCCAAAGCGATGCCGAGGATCCCCAGCAGCAGGATGCCTTGGGCGGCCCCGAAGTAGCCGCCGTAAACCCCGGTGAGGTAGATGGCGAGCGCCACGACGATGCCGCTCTCGTGCGCCGCCTTGATGTCGCGATCGACCAACAACCGCCTCAGGCGCGGCTGCAGCACCACCAGGGCGAGTGCAATCGCGATGAACAGCGGGACGACTGCCTTGAAGACCGCTGCTGGCAGCACCAGCAGCAACACTGCCCCGGTGATGCCACCCAGGACCGACATCGTTCCCAGCCGTCTGGCGCGCCCGCGCTGGCCGGCCAGCTCGCGGCGGTAGCCGATCGCCCCTGAGATCGATCCCGGGACGAGCCCGATCGTGTTCGAGACATTGGCCGCCACCGGCGCATAGCCAAAGGCGAGCAGCACGGGAAAGGTGATCAGCGTCCCGCTTCCGACGACGGTGTTGATCATGCCCGCCGCCAAGCCCGCGAGGGCGATCGCGACGATCTCGCCAAAGCTCATGCCTTGCAGTCTCGATCAGGCGAGGAAGTCGACGATTGACTGTGTGAAACGTGGATCGCCCAGGGCTTCGATGTGATTTCCGGTGAGGATCTCGAGCGTCGCATCGGGGAGCGCATCGGCGAGGACCTGCGGGCGAATGGCAAGTGAGTCGGTGTCCCCCGCCAGGATGAGCGTCGGAGCCGAGATGCGATCGAGCGCGATCTCACCCCGGTAGACGGACGAGGCCTGAGCGACGAGCGCCTCGCGGTCGGCGTTCAGCCCGTCCGCGAGCATGCGAAAAGACCGCGCCCCTGACTCTCCCAGCGTAGAGGGATCCTCGACGCTGAGGGCATGGATGATCGACTCGTTGGAGACCGCGCGCCTGTCCACGCCGCCGCACTCGACCACACCCGAGCCGACGCCCCCCACTGCCAGTCGCCGCACTCGCCCGTCGGCGCTCGCAAAGATCAGCGACACGATCGCGCCCATCGAGTAGCCAACGAGGTCGATCTGCGGAGAGCCGATCACGTCGCACAGCCCGGCGAGATCGCGCGCCATGCGCTGCTCGCCATAGCGGGCGGCATCATGTGGCTTCTCTGAGCGTCCGTGTCCTCGTGCGTCGGGAGCGAGAACGCGGCGTCCCGCGGCTGTCAGCGAATCGACCACGCCGGTGAGAATCCAGTTGGACTCGGCATCGGCGACGAAGCCGTGGTGCAAGACGACAGGCGTCGGGACGGTCTCATCACCCCACTCCCGATAAGCGATCTCGAGGCCATCCCAAGCGATGAAGCTTTTCACTGCGGTGCTCCCTTGAGTTGGCCAATCTATTCTCTTACGAACCCCGGAGGCGTGTCGCGGCGCAGTGTATCGCGGGGTCCCGTTGACGAACTTCAGGGTCGGCGGAGAACGTCAGGGGTCGGCGGAGAGTCAATGCATCGACCTCCCTCCCCTGCCGCTGGTCGAGTGTCCACAATCCGTCCAGACAGATTCGATCATGTCGTACATATGCGTTAGCCTTCATGAGGATGAGCGGGTTTGCCGATCGTATGAAAACGATGAGTGAGCGCCTGCCCGGACGTAACCGTCACGATGCTGTGGCTGATAGCCCTTCACAGGCGCACGCACAGCGAGGCAAAACGATTTCGGTGAGCGTGTTGCTGATGGTGCTCGCCCTCGGGGTGGCTGGGGCGGCGATGCTGCTCACCCGCGATCACAGCGTCGGACATCTGCTCGGCTCGCAATCGGGGAGCGCCTCAGCGGCAGCAGACCCGCTTACCCCCACCGAGCTGGTGGTGCTGCCTTCGCGACGAATCACCAACGGCACGCGACCATTGAGCGTGACGCTGTCGGCGCCTGCGGCCGCAAGCTCTCCCCTGCCGACGTTCAGACCAGCGGTCGCCGGCTCGTGGAGGACGGTAGGCAATTCCGAGGTATTCACCCCCGCCTCGACGTTGATGCCCTGCTCGACCTACACGCTGACCGTGTGGGCCGACACGATTTCCACCGGGCATTCCCGCCTGGGTAAGCGGCACACGATTGGCCTGAACGTAGCGTGCCCCGAGGTTGCCGCGCTGCAGCAGGCCCTGGCGCGCCTTGGATACATGGGCGCGACATTCCATCCGCTCTACACAGTCCGCATCCCTGCCGGTCGCGAGACACGCGGTGAAGCGGCCGGCCACGCGTTTCACCCGCCCCGCGGCGTGCTCGTACCCGATCCCTCCGATGCGCCTGCGGTGGAAACAGGCCGGCTCGACGAGACCACGCGTGGCGCGCTGACCGTCTATCAGTCCGCTCACGGGCTCGAATCGACCGGCGAACCGGACTACGCCACATGGGCCTCGTTGCTGGCAGCCGAGACCACTGATCGTCGCAACCCCAAGCCCTACACCTGGGTCACTGTCTCCGAGTCGCTCCCGGAGACGCTCGAGGTGCACGTCGGCCACCATGTCGCCCTGAGCACTCCGGCTAACACGGGAGTGCCCGGTGCGGAAACGGCGCAGGGAATATTCCCGATCTTTTCTCGCTTCGTCTCGACGACGATGAGTGGCACCGACACTGACGGCACTGAATATGTTGTTCCCGACGTGCCTTGGGTCAACTACTTCAACGGCGGCGACGCCGTACATGGATACTCGCGCGCCTCCTACGGCTTTCCTCAGTCCAATGGCTGCGTAGAGCTGCCGATCGAAACGGCTCATACGGTGTTCGGGATGTTGCAGCTCGGCGACATCGTCGTGGTTGCCGGCTAGATGGTCGCTCCGCTTTGGGCGCAGCGGCGGCTGTGAGTCGAGCCCGTCCACGCTTCCCGCGTGGGTCAGTGCGCCGCGATGGCGGCATATCTTCTCGGCGAGAGTGTCCTGGCCCTGCTGAGGATGCAACCCGGTGAGCGTTCTACGCGAGGCCGGACAGACACTGTGGCCGCCTGCTGGTGACCGGCACGGACCGCTGGCTCCGATGCTCGTAACGCTCACCTTCGTCACCGGTGTCGTGGACGCAGTCAGCTACCTGCAGCTTGGGCACGTGTTCGTAGCGAACATGACTGGGAACATCGTGTTCCTCGGCTTTGCGCTCGCGGGAGCGAGCGGACTGTCCGCCAGCGCGTCGCTGATTGCGCTCAGCGCGTTCCTGCTCGGCGCGCTCGGTGGCGGCTGGCTTGGGAGTCACAGCTCCGAGCATCGCGGGCACGTGCTGCGAGCCGCCAACGTCGCTCAAGCCTCGCTCATGGCGATAGCTCTGCTCGTGGCATTGCTCACTTCCACCCCACCCGATCGTACGGGCCGCTACGCGCTGATCGCGATGCTCGCGCTCGCGATGGGAGTGCAGAACGCCGCAGCTCAACGTCTGGCGGTTCCGGATCTGACTACGACCGTGCTGACGCGAACGCTGACGGGACTCGCCTCGGAAGTCAGCCTCGTGGGCGGAGCAGGCTCCAAGCTCGGGCGACGGGCGATCGCCGTCGCCGCGATGCTCGTAGGGGCGCTGACCGGAGCGTTGCTCGCGCTGAACGTGTCGATCTTCTCAGCTCTCGCGGTCGCGCTCGTCCTGGTGCTGAGCGTCGGTGCAGCGGTCCACCTAGCGTCCAGCTCAGATGCGCCTTGGACGCGTCCCTGACGCTTCGCGCCTAACGGACCTCATCCGCCCTGCCGCACCCAGTCCGTGCCCGCACCTGGGCTCCCCAACCTACGGCGCGGCCGGGACGACGATGAGCGGGCCATCCTGGATCAGAAGTTGAGCAGTGTCAAAAGCAGTCTCCGGCAGACGCTCCACGTGGGGAGAGCCCTCCAGGAAGGCGTCGGACGTCTCCAGGAAGCTGATGCGCGGAGTCCGGTAGTGCATCGGCACGACCCAGCGCGGGGACAGGCGCTCGATGATCGCCGTAGCCTGCCCGGCGCCGATCGTGGGACCACCGCCGACGGGGATGAACAGCAGATCTATCTCGCCGATCGCGGCGGCCTGCTCGTCGCGCATCGTGCTCTGACCGAAATCGCCGAAGTGACACACACGTAAACCGTCGAGCTCGAACACGAAGATCGTGTTGGGTCCACGAGCGATGCCCGCTTGCTCGTCGTGCTCGGATGCGATCGCCGTGACCTCGCCGATTGGCGACTCCAGACGACCCGCGGTCGAACGCAGGATCGCTGGGTTGCCGCCGATCGCCTCCACCCCGTTGTGATCGGCGTGCTCGTGCGTAACAAGCACCAGCTGGGCCTCGACGCCGGCGATCGGCGGGTAGTCGAACTGCATGCCGCGACTCGTCAGCCCCGACAGATCTCCGAACGGGTCGATTGCCACAGACGCCTCCGGGGTGCTCAGGTGAAACGCCGACTGGCCATACCACTGAACGCGCATGATGTTCCTCTCCGTCGTAATTCCGGGCGCAAGAGCTCTCGCGCCCGGAATCAACCTAGCGCGTGGGGCTAGTGCACGGTCAGCGTGCCTTCCATGCCGGCCATTCGATGTCCGGGGACGGAGCAGTAGAACTTGTACGTGCCCGCTTTGAGGTTCAACGACAACGTTTTCGAGCCACCCTGGAAAGTGGGAGTGGCGCCGACCACTGCGCCGGAGGACGATGCGACCGTCACGTTGTGGCCCAGCGAGGCCATGTTCGTAAAATCGATCGAGACCTTGCCGGCTTTGGCCGTCAGCGAGGTCGTGTTGTATTTCAGCTGACCTTCGGGGTTGGCTTCCAGGCTCAGCGCGCTGGCACTCGTGCCGCCCGCTGCCGGCGCCGGGGTCGAGGACGTCGTCGAGCTCGTGCTCGCGGGCGTGGTGGCCGCACTTGTCGTTTCGGTGGCTGAGGAGGTGGTGCCGCTCGACGAGCTGCCGCAACCGGCCAGCGCGAGCAGACCGACAGCCAGGGTAAGCATCGAGAGCATGGACATGGAACGCGTCTTTACTCGACCTGCTGCTTGGAGCCTCACGTCAGATCCTCCATTGGTTGGGGGCCATCGGTCCTTAGGACACCGCCCGGTGCAGATCCTTCCCGTTCGGATCGACCGGCGAGCATCAGTTCTATCTGTCGGAGAATACGCCCACTGGCGGCGCCCGCGAGCCTTCGTCGGTATGGAAACCCCGGCCGGCGTGGGCCTCAGTACCCGTAGGGAGGTTCCGAGCTGGGGACAGGTGTCGTCGGTGTGCCGGGCGTGCCTGAGCTGGGAGCGCCTGAGCTGCTGGGAGTGCTCGCCGCAGGTACCGCATGCCATGTGCCACCAAAGCTCACGACACCTTCGCCATTGGCTTCGCCTTTCGCAGCGTCTTTGGAGAAGCGATACAGCGGCAGACCACGAAGCGTGACCTGCAGCATCCCATTGCTGCGGCGCAGGATCCCAAGCCGGCCCTGCACGCCCGCACCAGCCTTGAGCTTGGTCTTGCGCGAGGGCACGGTGACCGGTGGCCAGAACTTCAAGCATTCGCTGCTCTTGCACAGCAGATGGCTGGCGGTCTCAGGGCTGAGGGCGTAAAGCGTCCGGCCCTGCGCGTTGACCACCACCTGCTTGCCAAGCTTCGAGTTGGACGCCGAGCTGATCGTCACCGCTGCAGTGCCCGCAAACGCGATCCCAGCCAGTGAGACGACAAACACGAGTGTCGCGGCAATTGCGCCGATCGTCAGGACAGATGGGCGACGTCGCCTGTGTCGCTGCGATCGCGCGATCTGCTGTATGGCTGAATCGATCATGAGTCTCCCTTTTTCGCGGGTGATACCTATTTGCAGAGACGCCGGTGGCCGTAAGACCTTCCGCTGATGGCCTGCAAGTCGGCCATCAGCTCAGCACGCCGGACCAGCACGCCAGATCGGCGCGTCGGGTCAGTGCATCAGAATGATTCGTCAAGTCAGTCCATCGACTCAGTGCATGAGAACGGTTCTCAAGGTCAGCCCACGAGGTCAGTGCATCAGACGCAGGGTGTTATCGCCGTCGTCTACAAAGTAGACCCCGTTGGCGCCCGTGGCGAGGGCAAGGCCGAAGAGCGAGCCGGCGCCGGTCTTCGGATCGGCCGGTGCGACGATCACCTGTTTGCCGGCCGGAGTCGTTTCGACGATGTTGCCGTCGCCCGCGTTGGTGGTGAGGATGTTGCCGTTGGGCGCCAGCACGAGTCCGAGCGGCTGGTTGAGATGCCCCCCTTGCGAAACTGTGGTCCCACCACCGCTCACCGGTGTGGTGCGGGTCATAGCCTGTGGGATCGCTGTAATGCGGTTGGCAAGCGTATCTGCGAGATAAAGCGTTCCGTCTGAGGCGAGCGCAACGCCTGTCGGTCCGATGACCAAGGCGGCTGGGTCATCGCGCCACGGGATGCCGTTCGCGATCACCTGCTGACTTACGACCGTCGGGGGCTGCCCGGGAGCAGAGTGCAGCTGTATGCGCAACACGGTTGAGTTGTTGACCGTGTGGTAGCCCTTGGCGGCGCCACCGTTGAGCGCGTTGCTGACGAACAGCGTAGTCAGCGAGCCCTGGGTGACCGCGGTCATGTCCCATGGGCCGGCGATCTGACTTCCTGCGATCGTTTTGACGACGTTGCCGTTGCTGTCCAGCACGATCAGACAGCCGGCCTGGGCGGTCGCCGACTTGCCGTTTGTGGTCGGCAGGCTCCCGACCACCACGTAACCACCGGGGAGGATGTTCAACGCCGTCGTGAGCCCCACCCCTCCGGGACAGCTCCCGGGCAGCGTCTTTGGGTTCACGGTCGCGAACAGCGAGCTCTTTCCTGCCGTAGTCATCTGATCGATCGTCGTGCCCGTCCCCTGATCGTTTGCCTTGTCGTTGAAGTTGCTCACCAGCAACTGGCCGGCATGCAGCTTGCCGATGCTGCTCGGAACGAACACGATGCCGTAGGGATTCACGTCGCCGTTGGCCGGTTCGGTGGAGCCGAGCGAGCTCACGGTGGTGAGCCGCCCGATGAACGGGCTGGTGCTCGACGCCGAGTCCGCCGTCGAGGTGGTGCTCGCAGCAGCGGAGGTCGAGCTCGACGGGGTGCTGGTGCTGTTGGAGCTGCCGCAACCGGCAAGGGCGAGTACCGCAACAGTGAGGGCAACGAACGACGATCTGGGCACTGGACATGTCTCCTGTCGGTTAAGTTCGGAGGAAGTGGTGCGGCTCTGCAAGCGGTTACCGGGCCAGGCGGGCTCTCATTACCCTCCTGGACCAAGACAAAGACGACGCGGCCTGAGCCGCGACCTGCAACGGGCGTTGCTCACCAAGGACTCCAACTCTTGCGATTACTTCCCAATCGACCTGAGGCGTCTCTTATCGCTCTTGTCAGTCAACGCCCTCGGGGTTCAGAGGCCCTATGACTCAGAACGAGGTTTCCTGAGCCCAGAACGACGTCTCCTGCGGCTCGGACAAGGTCTCCTGCGGCTCAAAACAGGACCCCCTATCGGCTCAGAACAGGGCTTCCTGCGGCGGCACCGGGGGCGCCGATGGGATCGTCGGCGCCGATGGCCGCACCCGTCTGAACCCTCGGGGTGTGTACCGTCCCGGACGGCGCACAAGCCGTGCCAGACGCTCGCGTTCCTCGGACGGCGCGTAGGCGCTGTGATCGTACAGCTGCTCGTAGCGCGGGACGAGATCCGGGCGTTGAACTCTCAGCCAGCCCATGAACACGTCGCGCACCTCCCCGCGCAGGTGCAGCGCGACCCCGCCGATGCTCGTCGCGCCCGCTTCTGCAGCGCGTTCCAGCAGCGGCTCGATCTGATGTGGCGCGTCGTTTATTCCGGGCATCAACGGCGCGATCAGCACGCCCGTGGGAATACCCGCGCGGTTGAGCTCGGCGACTGCCTCCAGGCGCGCGCGCGGATTCGGAGTATGCGGCTCGGTCGCGCGCCAGGCCTTCTCGTCCAGGGTCGGGACCGACAGGCACGCGCTGATGTTTGTGCGTTGTGCGATCTGCAGCATCAGGGCGAGGTCACGCAGCAGCAGCGGCGACTTCGTCAGTACCGAGCATGGATTGGCGACGTCGCGCAGGGCCTCCCAGATGCCCTCCATCAGTCGGTAGCGACCCTCCACCCACTGATATGGGTCGGTGTTCGTACCCAGCGCGACGTGCTCGCCTTTCCACGATGGTCGCGCCAGCTCAACCCTCAGCACCTCCGGCGCGTTGACCTTCACGATGATCTCGCGCTCGAAGTCCCGGCCCGCGTCAAAGCCCAAAAAGCGATGGGTCGGTCTGGCAAAACAGAAATTGCAAGCATGCGTGCATCCCCTATATGGGTTGATCGTCCAGCGGAACGGCATGCGTGACTTGCCGGGCACGCGGTTGAGCACGGATCGGGCGCGCACCTCGTAGAACCTCGTCTCCAAGGCCTCGGGCGCGTCGAACCGGCGGATGACGGCCTCGTCGCGATAGCCCGGCAGTCTCCGCTGCTCATCCTCGCCGAGTGTGAGGTTCGACCAGCGCACGAACACATGTTCGCATACGTATCGGTCGACTCGACCCGGCCGTATGAAGGAATCCTCGAAAGTCCTATTGGGAGATCGAGAGCACACCGGGGCCGAACGGGCGCGCACGATAGATCGAGGCGAAAGCTGGGTATAGAAAGCGGGTACAGATACTTAAGCGTGCTTCGCGGGTTTCTTGACCCAAGGCTCGACGGATGCACACATGGACGGGGGCGGTCGTACGCATACGCACGCGTATATACGTACGTATATACGCGATCGGGCCCAGCAAACGGCCGCAAAGTCGACCGCGGGAAGAAAAGCTGACAGAAGCAGTGCTGATAAGTGCTCCAAACGGCAGGGAGCGGCGTACATAGTGTCGAACGAGACCTCGATCGACCGTCCACAAAGAATAATTGACAACGCAACTATCGCGGCGTATAATTCCGACTGCAAGCATCGGATTAGAAGGATCAGATATGGCAGAGATCATCCGCAAAACCCCCACAAAACCGGCTGACAGCACCGCCACAGGCGTGCTGGACGCCTTCATTCCCGAGTCCGTCGACCAGCTGCTCGCGCACTCGCGACGCTACCCGCTGCTGACGCCCGCGCAAGAGATCGAACTCGCACAGAAGATCGAGCGCGGTGACCTCGAGGCCAAGGAACTGCTCGTCAACTCGAACCTGCGTCTGGTCGCGTCTAACGCGCGGCGCTACCAAAACCAAGGATTGCCCCTCGCCGATCTCGTCCAGGAGGGAATGCTGGGACTGATCAGGGCCAGCGAGAAGTTCGACTGGCGTAAGGGCTTTCGCTTCTCGACGTACGCGACGCTGTGGATCAGACAGGCTATACAGCGGGGCCTGGAGAACTCCGGGCGCACGATCAGGTTGCCTGTGCACGTGGCCCAGCGCTCGCGCAAGGTCGGACGGGTCGAGCGTGAGCTGTCGGTCAGGCTCGGACGTGAGCCGACCGTCGAGGAGCTCGCGATCGAGACGGGCCTGGAGATCGAGCAGGTCGAGGAGGTGCGCCACCAGCGTGCTGCCCTCGTCAGCCTCGACCAGCAGGTCGGCGAAGACGGTGACACCGCCCTTGGAGACCTGCTGCCCGCCGACTCCGAGGTGCCAGAGGAGACCGCCTGGGAGAACGAGCGTGAGCGGATCGTGCACGAGGCGATCTCTCAGCTGCCCGACACCGAGCGGACAGTGCTGACGCTGCGGTTCGGGACCGGGCGCGAGGAGCCCCAGACGCTGACAGCGATCGGCAAACGGCTCGGGTTCTCCGCTGAGCGAGCCTCGCAGTTGGAGCAGCGCGCATTGAAGAAGCTCGCGGAGTCTCCAGAGATGGCGGCGCTGCGAGAGGCCGCATAGACGCCCTAAGCTGAACCCTCCAAGTTTCAGATAGATGGACAGGAGGCGCTTATGTCTGAGAAGTCTGTGTGGGAGCGCACGGTCGAGCTGACGATCGCTGTCGGCGAACGGGTGCTGGCGCCGATCGAGAGGTTCATCGGGAAGCGGTCGCTGGTGGGCGAGGCGACCTTCTTCCCGACCGATCGCTTCCCGTGGATCGCCGAGGTCGAGGCGAACTGGACGACGATCTCAGACGAGCTGCGGCGGGTGCTGGAGGATCGTGACGCGTTGCCGAACTTCCAGGATATCTCCAAGGACCAGATCGAGATCACCGACGACGACCGCTGGAAGACGTTCTTCTTATACGGCTATGGCTTCGAGGCGCGACTCGGCACGGAGATGTGCCCGCGCACGGCCGAGCTGATGCGACAGATCCCGGGGATGACGACGGCGATGTTCTCGATCCTGTCTCCGCGCAAGCACATTCTCGACCATCGCGGCCCGTACAAGGGCGTGCTGCGCTATCACCTCGGGCTGATCGTCCCGCGCGACGCGCAGGCGTGCAGGATCAGAGTCGGCGAGGACTTTCGCCACTGGCAGGAGGGCCAGAGCATGGTGTTCGACGATACCTGCAACCACGAGGTCTGGAATGACACCGACGAGACCAGGGTCGTGCTGTTCGTGGACGTCCTGCGCCCCCTCCCCCGTCCCTGGTCACAGATCAACCGGCTGATCGTAAGGGCGATCGGATACTCGCCGTTCGTGCTCGACGCCAAGCGCAACCAGGAAGCCTGGGAACATCGTTATCGGGCGCGCAGGCACGCCAATCAGGCCACGACGGCCTGACGCTGGCTGTTTGGGGCGAGACCTGGCGCAGTGGCGAGTTGCCGGCCATGTCCGTCGCCGATCGTGTGTGCCAAATCGAGCGATTTCAATATGTGTCCTGCTGAACGGATCGGCGGGCGGTGGGACGGGCTTCAATCGTGGTCGGTGTGCACGGAGACGTCGATCACGTCCGGATGCTCGGCTCTGATCTGGAGCTCAAGCTGATCCGCGAGCGCGCGGGCGTCGGCGAGCGTGTGGTCGGAGCCCAGGCACAGTGTCAGCACCGCGCGGGGACCGTGGTCGACGTGGCGCGATCCGAGCGTTGGATCGGGCTCGACGTGGACGACCACGTCGCTGCCGGGCAGATCGCGCTCGATCGCCTCCTCGATCGCGCTGGCGACGGCATGGCTGTGGGCGAGGTCCGCATCGGGCTCGACGCCTACGACCACGTCGACGAAGTGACATCCGCCCGATTCGCGCATGCGCAGACGGGTCAGGCTGACAGGCTCCTGGATGCCGGCGATCGCGGCGCGTGCGATCTGCTCGGCCGGGCCCGACGCGCTGTCCATCAGCACGCGGACGTTGCCGCGCATCAGCCTGCCCGCCGAGAACAGCACGATCGCGGCCACCAGCAGCGCCGCGATCGAGTCGGCCTGCGGATGTCCCGCCCGCACGAGCACGAGCCCGATCAGGACGGCGATCGAGCCGACGAGGTCGAGCGTGAAATGCAGCGCGTTGGCGCCAAGAGCCGCGCTGGAATGCCGGTGGGCCGCACGGTGCAGGGTGCGGGAACGCCCCGCGTCGATCACGATCACCGCGCCGACGACCGCCAGCACGTACCAGCGCGCGTCGACCGTCGGGCCGTGTCCGGCGAGACGGTCGATCGCCTCGCCGGCGATCAGGATGCTCGCGAGGATCAGGATCGCGCCCTCCCCGAGCGCTGACAGATGCTCGGCCTTGCCGTGGCCGTAGGGATGCTCGCGATCGGCCGGACGTCCCGCTACGCGCACGGCAAAGAACGTCAGCAGTGTTGCGACCAGGTCGGTGGCGGAGTGGATCGCCTCGGCGATCAGCCCCAGGCTGTGCGCCAGCAGGCCGACGACGAGCTTGATCGCCACCAGCGTCGCGGCGGCGGCGACCGACATGAGCGCGGTGCGCTGCGGCGATGATCCTGAGTGCTCCCGATGCATCGTGCGAGGTTAACCGGCGACCGCTTCGGCGGACTTGGGTCCTGTCACTGGCCCGCTCCGCTCAGCAGGACCGATATTGAAATCGCTCCGACCGATCGGAGATTCCGTCAATCTCCGATCGGACAACGCACGCGATGAGCGACGGACACGGCCGTAGGACTTGCGCGACGCGGGGTCTCGTCCCAAAAGTTCTCAGATGTTGGATACGTCCAGGCCCGTTCCCTGCAGCAGCGTGTTGGCCTGGGAGTTCAGCGTCGTGAACTCGCCTGTGAGGATCAGCAGGCCGAGCGCGATCATGACTGCTCCGCCGAGGCCGATCACGATCGGGAAGTGGCGCTTGACGACCGCGAGCGCGTTCGTGGCCCGCTCGAACGCGAGCGCGATCAGCAGGAACGGGATTGCCAGGCCCGCGGAGTAGAACGCCAGCAGCAGCGCGGCATGCCCGGCCGAGTCAGAGACCGCGGCCTGCGTCAAGATCGCGCCGAGGGTGATGCTCGTGCACGGCGTCCACGCGATCGCAAACGCCGCCCCCGCGATCAGCGGACCGCCGCGCCCGGCGAGCCGCATCAGCGACTCCGAGTGCCACTGGAAGTTAAGTCGGTCCACGAACGGCGTGGCGAGGAAGACGACGCCCATCGTCACGATCACGATGCCGCCGACCTGTTCGAGGGTCTGTTTATGGTCGTTCAACGTCGAGCCGATCGCCGTCGCGCCGAGCCCCAGCAGGATGAATATCGTGGAGAAGCTGGCGATGAACAGCAGGCTCGGCACGAGCACTCGCCGCGCCCCCGCGTGCTCCATGTCGGCGGGTGCAACTCCCACGACCGTCGACAGATAGCCCGGCACCAGCGGCAGCACGCATGGCGAGAGGAAAGATACGAGCCCGGCCGCGAGCGCGAGCGGGATCCCGACGCCGCTGGCGGTGTCCGTCGAGACGGCGGCGATCAGCGGGTGGATGTCGGCGATCACGGCTGAAACGATGAGGCGCTTTGGACCGAGGCGGCCTCGCGATCTGAGTCCGGCTCGGCACTCTGGGCGAGGGGGACGGACATGGAAGCTTCGCCTGTCGGCTGACCCTCGATGCCGCGCTCACCAAGGACGGCGCGCAGCGCCGCGACTTCCCGCTCCAGCTTGGCGACTCGCCCCTCGAGTGCCACTACCGGCGCAACCGTGGGCTCTGAAACTGGATGTGCGGGATCTATGGTCGAGGGTGTGAACGTGGGTATGGGTGTGCTCGAGATGGGCATCGCGACTCGATTGCTCTCGTCGAAGTCCGCGCTGAGCAGGTGCTCGTAGCGCTCCTCCTTCTGCCCTGGCCGGCGATCCAGACGCGTGACCAGCTCGCGTGAGATCAACCGCTGCAGCGTGTCGTGGACTGCGTGCAGGCCATCGAACGCGTGCATCCGCTCTGCGCGCTGCTTGAGCTCGCCGGGAGTTTGGGGTCCGCGCAGTGCCAGCACGCACAGCACCGCGTGTTCGTCGTCTGTGAGCGGGAGCGCCTCGGCCAGCAGATGGCGGTACTTCGGCGATCGGCCGCGACCGCTGGCCAGGCGCGTGTAGCCGCGGCGCTCCAGGCGGTGCAGGGCGTCGCGCAGAACGGTGTCGTCATAGTCGACCACGGGGTCGCGGTTGGTCGACTGGTTGCACGCGAGGCGCAAGCTGTTGAGCGTCAGTGGGTAGAGGTCCGGTGTGGTCAGCTGCTTTTCGAGCAGGCATCCCAGCACGCGCGTCTCCGAGTCGGACAGGTTCATCGTCCTTAACCCTACGACCCCGCGCGTCTGGTTTCAAAAACGAACGGTGTTCGTTCGGCAATCTCGGCAGGCAGTTGACGCACCACCGGGTTCCTTCGCCTGTGGGAGCGCACCGCGGCACGCTCTAAAGTCAGCCTCGTGAGGTCAGCTACATGAGCAGCCAGCCGTTCGCCCAGGGACATGGCGGCGGTGGCGGGGGCCGGCGATCCCAGCAGCCGGAGCTTCGCCCGGAGGACATTCCCGACAGGACCGTCTCGCTGCGGCGCATCGGCCGGCTGTTCATCCCCTACCGCGTGCGCTTGGGCCTGCTGCTGGGGTTGATCATGCTCGGCTCGATCCTGAGCGTCGCCTCGCCATTTCTGCTGCGCGAAGCCGTCGATGAAGGCATCATCGGGCATAACCTGCAGCTGCTCACATGGCTGGTCGCCGGCATGATCGCGCTGGCGGTGATCAACGGCGTGATCAGCGTCGCGCAGACGTGGATCTCAAACCAGGTCGGCCAGCGCGTGATGCATGATCTGCGCGCCGCCGTCTACGCACACCTGCAGCGCATGTCGCTGGCGTTCTTCACCCGCACCCGCTCGGGAGAGGTGCAGGCGCGCATCGCCTATGACATCGGGGGGATCGATGACGTCGTCACGAGCACGGCCACCTCGACGGTGTCCACGGTCGCCACCGTGACGGCGACGGTCGTGGCGATGTTCGCCCTGAACTGGCAGCTGACGGTCTTCTCGCTGATCCTGCTGCCGTTCTTCGTATGGCTGACGCGGCGCGTCGGCAACGAGCGCCGGCGCATCCAGTCGGTGCGCCAGGGGCGCCTGGCCGACATGTCGACGCTGGTCGAGGAGTCGCTGTCGGTGTCGGGCATCCTGCTCGGCAAAACGATGGGCCGCTCGCACGAGCTGGTCGACCGCTTCTCCTCGGAGTCCAGTGAACTGGCCGACCTGGAGGTGCGCGCGCGGATGGCAGGGCGCTGGCGAATGGCCTCGGTGCAGATGAGCTTCGCGATCATGCCCGCCGCGGTCTACTGGTTCTCGGGCTACAGCATCGTCCACGGCGACAACGCGATCTCGATCGGCACCGTCGTTGCGTTCACGACGCTGCAGACGCGGCTGCTGTTCCCGATGCAACAACTGTTGTCGGTCGGCCTGGAAGTGCAGACCTCGCTGGCGCTGTTCGGGCGCATCTTCGAGTACCTGGACCTGCCCGTGGACATCGAGGAGCGCTCCGACGCGCGTGCGCTGACGGGCGTGTGCGGCGACGTGCGGTTGGAGGATGTGTGGTTCCGCTATGCCCCCGACGCACCGTGGACGCTCGAACAGATCGCCGCCGAGATCCCGGCGGGCACGCGCACGGCGCTGGTCGGCGAGACGGGGTCGGGCAAGACGACGCTCGCGTATCTGGTCGCGCGGCTGTACGAGGCCCAGCGTGGATGCGTGAGCATCGACGGAGTGGATCTCCGCGACATGACCCTCTCATCGCTGGCGGCCACGGTCGGGCTCGTCTCTCAGGAGACGTACCTGTTCCATGCCTCGATCCGTGAGAACCTGCGCTTCGCCTGTCCGCAGGCCAGTGACGGGCAGATCGAAGACGCCGCGCGGGCGGCGCAGATCCACGAGCTGATCTCCTCGCTGCCGCAGGGCTATGACACGCCCGTCGGAGAGCGCGGCTACCGGTTCTCCGGCGGAGAGAAGCAGCGCATGGCGATCGCGCGCACGGTGTTGCGCAACCCACCGGTGCTGATCCTCGACGAGGCGACCTCCGCTCTGGACACCGAGACCGAGCGCGCCGTGCAGCAGGCCCTGGACGAGCTCTCGCGGGGCCGCACGACGATCGCGATCGCCCACCGACTCTCGACGATCCGCGATGCCGATCAGATCCTCGTGCTCGATGCAGGCCGGATCTCCGAGCGCGGCACACACGACGAGCTGGTGGAGCGCGGCGGTCGCTACGCAGCCCTGTTGAGTGGGGCCGAGGTCGGGGAGGACCGCATCGCGGACTCGGGCGCGGCGCTGGCCTGAGCCTCTCAGACGGAGGCTTGTCCTGATGCGATCGTCCTACTGAGGCAGGGGTGTGGCGAGGTGTGGAGGGGTATTAACTTTTTCCATTTGGTTATCCACCGTATATACGTAGATACCAATGTTATCTTTTGATCTTTATGTTGGCGAGGGTTGACTACGCCATCGCGTCAATATTCAAACGCACGTAGTCGACGACGACCGGCTCCCCCAGCTCGGCCATCACCGCGTCCATGAAGGGCTCGCGCAGAGACTCCGGCAGATGCTGGACGTGCGGGCCGAGAACGATCGTGGCAAGGAACTCGCGCGGGCGCCCCGGCTCGGTCGGCGCGCGCGCCAACCAGCACTCGACGGACGTGAATCCGGCCGCGCGCAGCCGCGCCTCGGTATCGGCGGCGCCGGCGTAGTTCCACGGCGCCCGCCAGTCGCTGAAATGCTTGGCATACGGCGCTCGCTCGAGGACCGCGGCTACGGCCCCGCCGCGCAGCTTGGTGATGTTGCCCTCTCCTCCGCACTGGGCGCTCATCCGCCCGCCGGGGCGCAGGACGGCGTGCAGTCGGCGAAACAACGCATCGTGGTCGGCGATCCAGTGAAACGTCGCGGTCGACAAGATCGCGTCGACGGGCCGGTCCAGCTCCAGCTCGCAGCAGGTCTGCCCTGCGAATGTCCGCGTCCGGCCCGAGCCGTTCGCGGGCCGCTGCGACCATCGACTCGGATATGTCCACGCCGATCACCTTCCCGCGCGGCAGCCGTTGGATCAGCGTCTCGGTGATCCGTCCCGAGCCACAGCCCGCGTCGAGGACCGTCTCATCACCGGTGAGCGGCAGCCGATCGAGCACCGCCTGCCCCAGAGACTGCATCGGACCGGAGATCCGGTCGTAGGTCTGCCCGTCCCAGTTGCGTACCTCTGGCATACGTCCGTATGTTATCACGGACGTTATCTAGCGGCCTCAGCGGCCCGCGCGTCGACCTATGCCACGTAGGTGATGAGCTCGAGCAGCGCTTTTGAAAGTTGTCCCCCCTGCCAGGCCAGTGGCGAGTGGCCTGGGTCCTCCACCCGCAACCAAGCCCCGGGGATCGCTTGCGCGTAGCGCTCACCTACCGCGAGCGGATGGCTTGGGTCGGCCTCGTCGCGAGACGCGACCACGAGGGTTGGCGCATCGATTGCGGCCAGATCCTCGATCCGATTGAATGGTCGCGAGCGCGGAACCGCTTCCAGAGCATCGGCGACTGCCTCGGGATGATCGTGGGCCGACAGGCGCTGGTGGATGACCGTTTCCACGGTGGCTCGCCACGAGTCGGGCATGGACGCGAAGTCATATGCCGCGAGAAACCCCTCCACCCCACTTTCACGCAGTCCCCGGGCGAGCGCGTCCCAGCCGGCGAAGGCGTCCGGCTCGGTCATATCCGCTGCGGGATCGTAGGCGGGCGTGATCAGCCCCAGCGCCGCGACACGCTCGGGGTTACGCAGCGCGAAGCTCACGATCGTGTGAGCGCCCATCGAGGCGCCGACGAGCACGGCTTGCTCGATGTCGAGCCTGTCCAGAACGCTCAGCAGGTCGCCTCTGAGACGCTCATACCCATATGCCTTTGTGTCGGGAGCGGGAGCGGAATGGCCGTGCCCGCGCGCGTCATATGCGATCACGCGGTGGCCCGAGCGCTCCAGCAGATGCGAGCCCATCACTACATAGCGACGCGTCGCGGTCAGGCCATGCAGCAAGACGATCGCCGGCGATGACACGGATGAGGATGATGCGCTCTCATCGGCCTGCCAGCCGGCCAACTGCACTCCATCGTCGGTGTCGAGGCTCAGCTCGTGCGGATCAGGCATGCACGGCGGCGTGCGCTCGCACCAGCTCGGCCGAGCGCTCGGGGTCCTCCCAGAAGAACAGGTGGCCAACCCCGTCGAATATCTCCAAGCGAGAGCCCTCTATCAGCCCGGCGATCATATGGCCGTTCTGAACCGGGAGCATCTGATCGAGCGTACCGTGCATCACAAGCGTCGGCAACTCGATCCCGGACAGGCGCGTGGAGGTGTCGTGTTCGGTGATCGCCCGCATCTGCTCCATGATCACTTCGACCGGTACGGCCCGGTGGGCCCCTATCTCCAGAAAGCGTGCGTACGCGTCGTCGTTCGCCGCGAAGCTGGGCGAGACGTTCGCCTCCCAAGCGGTGCGGATCGCCCGTTTGCGGTCACCGGACATCATGCCTTCGCCAAGTCTGCGGATCACCTCTTCGGAGGTGAGCACGCTGCCCTCGCCACCACAGTAAGTGCAGCCGAGAGCAAGCGTGCGGATGCGCTCGGGATGAGCCAGCGCAAGCTCCTGGGCGACCATCCCGCCCATCGAGATGCCCAGCACGTGGGCGGAGTCGACCTCCAGGGCGCCGAGCAGGCCCGAGGCGTCCTCGGCGAGCTGGGCGATCGTGATCGGCCCATCCAGACGGCTGCTGGAGCCGACGCCGCGATGGTCATAGACGATCGTGTCGAAGTCGCGCCGCAGATCGTCGAGGAACGTGGCATCCCAGTGATCGAACGTGCCGCTCATCCCCATGATCAGCAGCAGCGGCGGTCCGGACCCGGCACGCTCGCAGCTGAGCTCGATCTCCCCAACGCGTGTGAGCGACATAATCTGTTGATCCTATACCTGCAGCGACAGCTGGTCCAGGGCTGCGTGCGAACCGGTCTGCCCGAACGGGCCCTCAGCGGCGTCGGGCCCATGCATCGCGGGAGCCTCTGAGGTCAATCCCGCGACTCGCACGCCGAGCAGACGCACCGGACGCGAGGGCGCGTACTCGGCGAGCAGGCGCAGCGCGACGGCCGTCACTCTCGCGACATCGTTGGTGGGTGCATCGATCGTCTGGGCACGGGTGGCGGTCGTGAAGTCGTCGAGGCGGACCTTGATGGCGATCGTGCGTCCGCTGCGCCCATGGGCGACAAGGCTCGCGCACAGCTCGTCTGACATCATCGTCAGCGATTCGCGCAGTTGGGAGGGATCGTTTACGTCGTAGTCGAACGTCCGCTCGCGCGACTCCGATACGACCTTGCGCGCGGCCCCGACGACGCCGTCGTGTTCAAAGCGCGCGCGGCGGCCAAGCTCGATCCCAAGGTGAGGTCCGAACCGCTCGACGAGTATGCGCTCGGGCGCGGCGCCGACGGCCTGGAGCGTAGTGAACCCCAGCTGGGCCAGGCGCGCGGCGGTCTTCGGTCCGATTCCCGGCACGAGTCCGGGCGGAGCTTGCGCAAATCGCTCGCACGCCTGCTCGCGCGTGAGCACGACGAACCCCGCGGGCTTGTCCGCGTCGGAGGCGACCTTCGCGACAAGCTTGTTCGGCCCGATGCCCACCGAGCAAGTCAGCTCCGTCGCCGACCTGATCTCGGCAAGCAGCCGGCGCATCGCCGCGCGTGGAGAAAACAGCCCGCTCAGGTCGAGATATGCCTCGTCGAGTCCGACGACCTCGACCCGTTCGACATGCGCGCGCACGATCTCCATCACCTCGCGCGAGGCCTCGCGATAAGCACCGAAGTCCGGCGGGAGCACAACGGCCTGAGGGCACAATCGCCGCGCCCGAGCGGCGGGCATCGCCGATCCGACCCCATACTTCCTCGCCTCATAACTCGCGGTCGTAACGACCGCCCGCGGCCCGCTGCCGGCTACGACCACGGGTCTGCCCTTCAGCTCGGGGTGTCGGCGCAGCTCGATCGAGACATAGAAAGCGTCCATATCTATCACTGCGATGCTGCAATCCTCGGGTGGCATCGTTCCAAATCTAGATCGAGGAACGGACGTTGCGAGAGCGCCGTTCGACGCGACCGCGGGAGACCTCACAAACCTCTCCCAGACGGTCCGAAGCGAGTGGCTCCAGCTTGGCATCTGCTTCATCTGCACAGTCCACAAGCCAGGAACGAGCAAGCTCCAGATACCCTCCACCCTGTGACCAACATCAACGAACCCGTCTTCGACGAGCCGCGCGAGCACCCTGGCTTTCACTGCCTGCGCGCCCGACTGAGCCGCCAGGCCGGCAGCGATCGGCTGGGGTTGAGCCTGTGGGAGCTGCCGCCAGGCGAAGCGGCCTACCCGTATCACTACCATCTCGCCGAGGAGGAGCTCGTGCTCGTGCTCGACGGCCAGCCGAGCCTCAGGACACCCGACGGATGGCGTGATCTGCAGGAGGGAGAGGTCGTGCCATTCCTGCGCGGCGAGCAGGGCGGACACCAGCTCGTCAACCGCACCGAGGAGATCGTGCGGTTCCTGGCGTTCAGCACCAACGGCGAGCCGGACATCGTGATCCGCCCCGACTCGGGCACACTCGGCGCCTACGAGCGACAGTCAGACGGAGGTGGGCTGCGAGCGGTCTTCCGTGCTGCGGACACGGTCGACTACTACGAGGGTGAGCTGGCACCCGACCCGCCGGTCAGCGAGTAGCGCGACCGATTGGCAGACAAACCCCGACGAGCAAGCCTGCCGAGCGGATGGCGGCGTATGGTCCGGTGAAGCCACGATCCCACCGACGAAGGGCAATCACATGGATGCTGTAAACCATCAGTTCAAGCTCGCCGCCCGGCCGGTCGGTCTGCCGAAGCCAAGCGACTGGTCCTATGCCGAGGAGCCCGTCTCTCAGCCGGGCGATGGCGAGGTGCTCGTCAAGGTCCTCTACCTATCCCTGGATCCAGCGATGCGCGGCTGGATGAACGACGGCAGGTCATACATCGCGCCCGTGGGCATCGGCGCTGTGATGCGCTCTCTCGCCGCCGGTCGTGTGGTCGCGTCCAATCACCCCGAGCTGGCTGTGGGAGACCATGTCACCGGCCTGCTCGGTGCGCAGGAGTACGCCGTCGTCAACGGATACGCCGTCATGAAGGTCGACCCCGGGCTCGCGTCTCTGCCGGTCTATCTGGGCACGCTTGGCATGCCGGGCATGACCGCGTACTTCGGCCTGCTGGACATCGGACGCCCGGCCGAGGGCGAGACCGTTGTCGTCTCCGGCGCCGCCGGCGCCGTGGGTGGAGTCGTCGGCCAGATCGCGAAGCTGAAGGGCGCCCGTGCGATCGGGATCGCAGGGGGAGCCGAGAAGTGCCGCTACGTGGTCGATGAGCTCGGCTTCGATGCGGCCATCGACTACAAGTCCGAGGATCTGGTGGCCAGGCTCGGCGAACACTGTCCCCAAGGAATCGACGTGTACTTCGACAACGTCGGCGGAAAGGTCCTGGACGCGGCACTCGCGCGCCTGGCACGCCACGCCCGTGTCGTCATCTGTGGTGCGATCTCCCAGTACAACGCCACCGGTGCGATGACAGGTCCGTCCAACTACATGTCGCTGCTCGTCAACCACGCGAGCATGACCGGGTTCGTGGTCTCCGACTACGGCGAGCGCTACACCGACGGCGCCCGCGAGATGGCCGGCTGGCTCGCCGCCGGCAAGCTCGTCTCGCGCGAGGACATCGCCGAGGGTGGCTTGGAGCGCTTCCCCGAGACCCTGCTGCGTCTGTTCGAAGGCAAGAACACCGGCAAGCTCGTGCTCCAGGTCGCCGAGGACTGACAGCGACAAGCCCGCCGGCTAATCGTCCACCAGGACGGGTGCGATGTCAGTGTGCTGGAAGTCCTCGCCCTTGAACAGCAGCGGCTCGCCTGTGGTCTTGGCCAAAGCGTAAGAAAAACAGTCTCCGAAGTTCAAGTGCGCCGGGTGGCCGCTGCCCTTGCCGAAATCGCGGAACGCTTCCCTGGCAATCCGCGCCTGCTCCTCGGTGACCGCTTCGACCTTGATGCTGGCGGTGGTGAGCAGCTCATCGACGCGCCGGCTGGCGATCGCATCCGCGGCCCGATCTATGACGGCTCCCAGCTCTACATAACCGGCCGCAGACATTCTCCGTATGTCAGCTAGCTCGATCGCCTCAGCGTAGGCCGTTGCCTCCGGCTCGGCGCGCAGGATCGCAACGAGCGCGGAGGTGTCGAGGATCACGCCGGCAGACCATGCTCGTCGTAGAGCATGTCACCGTGATCGATCCTCCGTACGGACTCCGGCAGTCGTCCGGCGCAGTCTCGTCCGATCTCGAGCATCTGCTCTGCGAGACCACCGGACCGATCGGCCAGGGTGCGATCGCGTCGCTCGCGAACCGCGATCGTGACCGCTGCGCTCATGCTCTCACCGGTCAGCTCGGCAAGCTCGCGCGCGAGCCGGTGAGCCTCGGGATTCTTGATATTCAGTGTCATGGTAGAAGTCTACCATAATACGCTCGTCTTCTACCATGAGCAAAGCTGCTCAGTGGCAATTGCACGACTACGACAATCCGTGACCGGCGAACGCGAGCATGCTTTCCAGATGTTCTTCCAGCGTCGCGAAGTCGTGTTCGCCGGGGTAGACGGCGCTGTGCGCGTCGGCTCCGGCGGCCCGCAGGGCGGCGGCGAACGGGGCGTTCTCGGACGGGTTGGCGATGTCGTCGGAGGCGCCTCCGTACACGAACGCGCGCAGGCCGAGACGGGAGATCAGCGGACGGTCGGCTCTCAGCTGGCCTTCCAGGCCGTTGAAGAAGCCGAGCCAGCTCTCCACGGACGCAAAGCTTTGCGGATGCTTCAGGGCCAGGTGCATCGCGCCGTAGCCGCCCATCGAGTAGCCGGCGATCGCGCGAGCGCTACGTTGAGGGATCGTCGGCAGCATCCGGTCGACCAAGTGCTGAACTTCGAGCACATAGGCTTCGTAGCGTCCAGCGCCGAGGTTCAGCCAGTTGTTCGACCCTGGCCCGCCCTGGATCATGACCGCGATCACCGGTGGGATCGCGTGTCGGGCGATCAAGCGGTCGAGCGTGCCTTGGACACCGATCTGCAAGAACGAGTTGTCTGTCTGATCATCGCCATGCAGCAGGTAGATGACCGGATACCGCGTGGTCGTGCTCGCGTAGCCAGGCGGCAGGTAGAGCAGGAAGGAGCCTTCGCCATGCAACGCTCCCGAGGCGTAGCTGCTGGAGTCGATCGAGCTGCCCGCTGCGTCCCGACTCACCGATGCGATCCTCGGCTGCAATTGCGGCGACGTCGCGATCGAGCGAGCGAGCGAGACCTCTGCCGCCGACTGACTCGATGCGGCCTGGATGCCGACCAGTCGCTCCAGGTCGACACGACCGTCCAGTCCCAGCCCGACGCACACAGCTGCAAGCCCGGCTAGGAGCAGGCTCGTGCCCAACCGCCACGCAAGCCCGCGCTGTCGCGCTCCCGGCGTTACGAGCGTCGCACCCGTCGGCTCCTTGCTGCGCGGAAGCGCAGGGATCCACGGCGGCGGCAGCAATTCCACCGTCGTCGCGCCCTGGCCCGGCCACGCCCAGTCACCAGGGCCCTCGAGCCATACCTGTGCACGCGAAGACTTCACGCCGTGCATTGAAGAAGCCATGACAACCGATGCCAAGCCCTGCACGAACACTCTCAGCTCGGCGAACCCTCTGGGCAGACGCAGTCAAGATCGGCAAGCCCGCCCGTCAACGCGTCGATAACGCCGTTCAGCGGGTGCTCCACACCTCACCGGTGTCGCCGAACCCCAAGGCTTGCTTGGTCGCTTCGGTGAGGTCGAATTCACGGCCGGCCACGTACGGTCCACGGTCGATAACGCGCACCTGGACTGTACGCCCGTCGTAACGGAGCGTCACTTGAGTGCCACACGGGAGCGTCTTGTTGGCGACGCCCATGGTCGTGCTTGTCAGCTCACCCCCGCACGCCAGCCCACCCCCGCCCCCATACCAGGACGCCGCCGCGAGGCGATACACGTTCATCCGGCCAAGCGATCGGCGAGCATCGGTATCCGAGGCATCGCCGGCGAAGCGCAGCCGCACCCGCTCGCTACCTGCACGACGTGGCAGGTAGCGCACGCGAAAGCGACCGCCTCGGCCCGTACGTGTGCTCGCGATCGTGCGCCAGCCGCGCGCGCCGAGTGCCTGCAGCGCGACCATCCGTCCAGTCAAGCCTGGCTTCAGAGCGCCCGCGATCGTGCTCACATGGTCAGCCAGGACGTTCAGCTGAGGGCGGCGCACGCTCAACGAGACGTGCACAGGAGATGTTGTGAGCCCAGCCAGCTCGGCCGTACCGGGAGACGATCCCCCCGCTGTGATTTCCATAATTGTGGCGAGCGGCATGACGGCAGGCGCAGCGGGCTGCGCGGACGTCGCGGGGACGTACATCGAGGGAAGAACCTCCTTGGTGTCCGCCTACGGGGTTAGCTGTCGGGCTCACGCCCGGCGCACACGCGAAAGGAACGCGCGTCAGCCGGGCGTTACAGTCGCATCAGCGACCGATTCGCCCCATCCGGACCGTCTCTCATCAAGGTGATCCGGCAGTGGGTCCCCCGCTCGCATCCATCCACGGACGCGACTCGGCAGGTCGAACGTCATTCGAGGCTATCCGCATTTGGACACGGCCTTGTGTGCGCTGCATCACACACATCTGACGGAACTTTCCAGCCCTGTCGTTGACGCGCGCGCCTCAACCAGCGACAATCAGCGCAGTGGCCAACCCCGACCGCCTGTCCGCGCTCGATACCGCCTTCCTGCATCTGGAGGACGATTCGACCGCGCACATGCACGTCGCGTCGGTGATGGTGTTCGAGGGAATTGCGCCGACACCGAAGGAGCTGACCGATCATGTGCTCAGCCGCCTGCATCTGGTTCCGCGCTACCGCCAGCGTTTGGCCTACGTGCCGCTCGATCAGGGACGACCCTTGTGGACGGACGATCCGCACTTCAACCCGCGGTACCACATCCGCCACACCGCGCTGCCGCGTCCCGCCGATGAGGTCGCGCTCAAGCAGCTCGCCGGGCGACTGTTCTCACAACGCCTGGATCGCTCTAAGCCCTTGTGGGAGATCTGGCTCGTGCAGCGCATGGCGGGCAGACGGTTCGCGCTGATCGCGAAGACCCACCACGCGCTTGTCGATGGTATCTCCGGCGTGGACATCACAACTGTCCTGTTCGACACCTCCCCGGAGCCGGCCGGCACCTCACGACCGTCTGCGCCGTGGATCGCCAAGCCACTGCCCGGCTCCGCCAAGCTGCTCGGCGAGGCGCTGCTCGAGCGTGCGACCGTCCCCGCCGAGATGGGTCGCGGCACACGTGCGCTGTTGCGCGCGCCGCGCAAGGCCGTCGGGCAGATCAAACAGAGCCTTGCCAGCGTCGGCGCTACCACGCTGGCAGGCATCAGCGCGCCCGCGCCCTCCAGCCCATTCAACGTAGACATCGGCCCGCATCGCCGCTACACGTTCGTCGATGCAGATCTGCCTCTCTTCAAAGCGGTCAAGGACTCGCTCGGGGGCACCCTCAACGACGTCGTGCTCGCCTCAGTCAGCCTTGCCCTGGGACGCTACCTGCGCGGACAGGGCCAGGACACCGACGGGCTCGTGCTGAAGGCGATGGTCCCCGTCTCCGTTCGTGCCGACTCCCAGCGTGGCGCACTCGGCAACCAGGTCGCCGCGATGTGGGCGCCGCTGCCCGTCGGCGTCGAGAACCCAGCTGACTGCCTCGCGCAGATCCGCGTCGCGATGGAGGATCTGAAGGAGTCAGGACAGGCCGTCGGCGCGCAGGTCCTGACGAACCTCGCCGGCTTCGCGCCGCCCACGATCCTCAGCCAAGCCGCGCGCCTGCAGGCTCGCCAACGCTTCTTCAACCTCGTCGTCACCAACGTTCCCGGCCCGCAATTCCCGCTGTATCTGCTTGGGCGCCGCCTGCGCGGGCTGTATCCAGTCGTGCCGCTCGCCCGCCGCCAGGCTCTGGGAATCGCCGTTATGAGTTACGACGGACGGCTCGGGTTCGGTCTGCTCGCCGATTACGATGCCGTCCCCGAGCTGGAGGCGATCGCGCGCTACCTGGACCGGGCCATAGCTTCGCTGGCACGCGCCGCCGGTGTGCAGCCTGGCCGCAAACGGTCAGCAAAAAAAGCTGTCGGCTCACGGAAGTCCGCTTCGGCCAACAGCTCGGTCGCGCCTGGTAAACGTGCCGCGGGCAAGCGCGCGCCCCGCAAGCCCGCTTCGCGGAGCTGACGAGGACCCGCTCCCCGATGAGGCTGGCGCTCTGCCAGATCAACGCCACGGTCGGCGACATTCCCGGCAACGCTGAGCGCATCCTCTCTGGCCTGCACTCGGCACGTAATGTGGGCGCTCAGCTCGTGCTCTTCCCCGAGCTGGCCCTCACCGGCTATCCGCCCGAGGATCTGCTCCTGCGCGAGCACTTCCTCGCCGATACTCGCTCTGCCCTGGAGAACCTGGCTCGCGAGGTCCGTGAGATCACCGCGATCGTCGGCTTCCCGGAGCTCTCCCGCGGTCATGTCTACAACGCCGCAGCCGTCATAGCCGAGGGTGAGATAAGTTCGATCTACCGCAAGCTCCATCTCCCCAACTACGGCGTGTTCGACGAGCAGCGCTACTTCACCGCCGGCTCGTCTGGAGCGACGATCGTGATCGACGGGCACCGAATCGGTCTGACGGTGTGCGAGGACCTCTGGCAGCCCGGCTCACCAGCAACTGACGAGGCTCGCGCCGGAGCGCGTCTGCTCGTGAACATCTCCGCCTCTCCCTACCATGCCGGCAAGGGGGTCGAACGCGAGCGCCTGTTTGCTCAGCGCGCCGCCGAGAGCAACGCCCACGTCGCCTTCTGCGCACTCATCGGCGGCCAAGATGAGCTTGTCTTCGACGGTCATTCCTTCGTCTTGGATCCATCCGGCGCGACGATCGCCCGTGCGCGCCAGTTCGCCGAGGACCTGCTCGTGTGTGACCTCGATCTCTCCCCGGCGAAGGACGCATCGCCGGACATGGCCGCCGAGTTGGAAAGGCAGCCCGAGCACCTGCCCACCACAGCGACGACGATGCCCGACGCCAAGGCGAATCGCGTGCAAGGGACTCTCGCGCCGCTCGAGGCCGAGATCTACGCCGCGCTCGAACTTGGCCTGCACGACTATGCCGAGAAGAACGGCTTCTCCGGCGTCGTCCTTGGCCTCTCCGGAGGGATCGACTCCGCCCTCGTCGCCTGTCTTGCGGCCGACGCGCTCGGCGCCGAGCGCGTCAACGTCGCGATCATGCCCTCCCGCTATTCCTCCGCAGCCACCCAGTCCGACGCCCGTACCCTTGCGACAGCGCTGGGCGTGCGCGCCCACGAGCTGGCGATCGAGCCGGCGATGGACGCCTGCACGCAGATACTCCACGCCGACTTCGACGGTCTGCCGCCCGACCTCACCGAGGAGAACCTCCAGGCTCGCATCCGCGGGAACCTGCTGATGGCGCTCTCCAACAAGTTTGGTTGGCTCGTGCTGACGACCGGCAACAAGTCCGAGATGTCAGTCGGCTACACCACGCTGTATGGCGACCTCGCCGGTGGGTTCGCGGTCATCAAGGACGTCCCCAAGACGCTCGTCTACCGCCTCTGTGAGTGGCGCAACTCGCCTGCGGGCATCATGCTCGGGCACGACGCGCCGCCACGTAAGAGCGCACCGATCCCCGCCTCGATCATCGCCCGGGCTCCCTCAGCAGAGCTGCGCCACGACCAGCGCGACGCCGACTCGCTCCCACCATACGAGCTGCTCGACCAGATCCTGCGAGGCTATATCGAGCTGGACCTGGGCCGTGAGCGGCTGATCGCCGAGGGCCTGCCCGCGCAAGAGGTCGACCGCGCGATCCACCTCGTCGACCTCGCCGAGTACAAGCGTCGCCAGGCGCCTCCTGGCATAAAGGTCACGACGCGCGCGTTTGGCCGTGACCGGCGCATGCCCATCACAAACAGATACACCGGCTAGTCATGCGCAACCGGCCTGCGCTCGTCACGCTTTCCTTCATCCTTTGCGCCCTGACCTTCGGGGCCTGTGGCAACACCATCCAGGATCAGCCGATCGCGCACAACTCACTCGAGACCCTGTTGCTCGCGCCCTATCCCGTTTACTGGCTTGGCGGGACCTTCCACAAGCTCGCGATCACCGAAGCCTCACGCGATCCCAGTGGGGCGTTCACCGTCCAGTACGGCGACTGCCTGGAAGGCGGTCAGTCCACCTGCGTACCGCCGTTGCGAATTGTCACATCTCCGGATAACAGCTTCATTCCGGGTGACGGCCCTGCCACGTCCCGCACGACGACCCCCGTGCGCGGCACAACCGGCTTCCTCGCCGAGCGGGGCGACGCGATCGCGATCGCCACGGGCGGGGTGATCCTCGACATCTACGCCCACACTCCGGCCTTGGCTCTCGCCGCCGCCAGTACAGCCGTCCCCGTCAACTACCCCGGCGCACCATTCTCGTCGCTGCCGGGAAAGTTGCCTGACACTGGCTTTGGCTCTCGTCCGCTGCCCTCCCAAGCGCCCTCGCCACTGCGCGCCCTGCGCTGAGCCGTCAACTCGCGCCGACTACGGCCTGACGTGCGCCCTGGCGTCGCGCTGGTCACCCTCGGGAAAGGGACGGACCGCGATCGTCATTTTGGCTCTCGTCCGCTGCCCTCCCAAGCGCCCTCGCCACTGCGCGCCCTGCGCTGAGCCGTCAACTCGCGCCGACTACGCGCCGACTACGGCCTGACGTGCGCCCTGGCGTCGCGCTGGTCACCCTCGGGAAAGGGACGGACCGCGATCGTCATCCGCGTCACCGCGCACGTCCTGCCCTCGTCATCGCTGAACGTCACATCCCACACCCACGTCGTGCGTCCGCCATGCAGCCGTCTGCCGTGCGCATGGACTGTCCCTGTGGTGATCGGACGCAGAAAGCTCGTGCTGTTCGCCATACCCATCGCCATCTTGCCCTCGTCGAGCACCGCCGCCGCGGTCGCGAGCGAGGCCATCGACTCCGCGATCGACGCGTACAGCCCACCGTGCACAAGCCCCATCGGCTGCTTTATCTCGTCACGAACCTGGACCTCCGCGCGCACATCGGTGTCGCTGAACGCCTGGAACCGCAAGCCATACAGGCGGTCGTATCCCGTCACCGCTTCGTTCAGCTGCTCGACACTTGGGATGGCCATCGCGGCGCCACGATAGCCTACGAACCCGGCCATGCCTCGACTCGACGATCTTCCCCCCGACCAGCGC
Source organism: uncultured Solirubrobacterales bacterium (assembly GCA_963705245.1). Lineage (GTDB taxonomy): Bacteria > Actinomycetota > Thermoleophilia > Solirubrobacterales > Solirubrobacteraceae > Palsa-744. Next base: position 2,486,746 of record OY970062.1, read on the forward strand.
GCCACGTTGTCCCTGCTTGTTGACCGTGGCAAGAGCTACACGCAGGTCGCCGACCTGCTTGGCATTCCCGAGAGCGCGGTTCGCGACCGCGCGCATGCCGCGCTCGACGCCCTCGCTGGCGCCCCGGTCGGATCGAAGGCTCCATCTGACGCTCCTGCATCCGGCATACCCCCTGCTCCCTCCACGCGACGTCCCCAGGATCCAGCGCGCGATCCCAAACCGTCAGGCGCATCCGGTGCGTCGCCGACGCTGCCCGTCTCAAGGCGCGGTGGCGCACTGCTCCTCGCCGGCATAGTCGTGATCGTGGTCGTCGTGGTCGTTCTGCTCACGAGCGGTGGTGGCGGTGGCGGTGGCGGCTCGCACTCGAGCGCTGGAACGCGGAGCACCGCAAGCACCCCGGCGAACACGACGTCCAGCGCATCGACGAGCACGAAATCGAGCTCATCGAAAGCTCCTGCTGTCGTAAAGCAGTTGACGCTCAGCCCGCCCGAACCTTCCAGCAAATCGGTCGGCATCGTCGAGATCCTCGCCGAAGGCACACAACGCGCCTTCTACCTTGCCGCCGAACACCTGCCGCCGTCGACGGGCTTCTTCTACGCCGTCTGGCTGTACAACTCGCCGACGAGCGCGGAGGCGATCAGCAAGAGCCCGGCGGTCGGCTCCAACGGGCGCCTGCAGGGCGGTGCGCTGCTCCCCTCCAACGCCGCCGACTACCACCAGATCCTGCTCACCCGCGAGACGAGCTCGCGGCCCACCCATCCCGGCCCTACCGTCCTCTCGGGCCCGTTCAGCCTCGGTTGATTCACCACCGCTGTTCCCGCCACCAAAAGCGCCTTCGCAACTCCGACTGCTGCGGTGAGCGGCGCCAACAGCAATCCGACGCAGGAACTGGCTTACGGCTCACCCACCAAAACCTCCCGCTCCCTGCACCAGCTTGCCCGGGTTCATGATCCCGGCCGGGTCCAACTCCGCTTTCAACGCCTCGATCGCCGCCACGCCCTCGCCGCCGATCTCGCGCTCCAACCAGGGCGCGTGATCGCGCCCGACCGCGTGATGGTGCGTGATCGTCCCGTCGCCCGCGACGATCGCCTCGCTCGCAGCCCGCTTGACTGCGCGCCACTGCTCGACCTCGTCCCCCTCACGCTGACGAGCGATGAACGTGTAATACAGCGACGCTCCTGTCTCATACAGATGCGAGACGTGACACATCACAAGGCCTGGCGTTCCCTGGCTGCGCAGCGCGCTTTCGATCGCGCTCGCGACCGCATCGTGCAGCCGCTGCACGTTTGACCAGCGCGTCGCCGTCTCCAGCGTCTCGACCATCACGCCGTGGGTCAGCAGCTCGTCGCGCAGATATGGCGCCTGAAAGCGCCCCTTCAGCCACGCTCTGCCCGGCGAGCCCCCCAGCGTGAGCCCGCCATACCGGCGCGCCAGCGCGATCGCCCTCTCGCGCCTGGGTTGCAGCTCGTCCGCATCGCCTTCGAACCCGAGGATCGCAAGGCAGCGCCCCGTCCGCCCCTCTCCGTACCCGCGCGCACCGAGATACACGCGTCCCAGCCGGCCCTTCAGACCACCTGTCCCCGCCAGCGCAAGTGACATGCGCGTCTCCGCCGCGTCTGACAGCCGCGCGATCTCCGGCATCGCGTGCTCTTGGGCGAGCGCCTTCAACGCCTGCGTGCCCGCGGCGAAGCTCTCGAACATCATCCCCTCGCAGATCCGCGTGGTCGGCGCGGTACGCACTCGCAACGAGACCTCGTCGATCACGCCCAGCGTCCCCTCCGAGCCGACCACGAGCTCGCGCAACCCCGGCCCGGCCGCGCTTGCGGGCATCGCTTCAAGCGCGATGTCACCGGCCGGCGCCGCCAGGCGCAGGCCGAGCACCATTTTCGCGATGCTCCCGTATCCACTGGACGCTTGCCCCGCCGAGCGCGTCGCCACGCACCCGCCCAGCGTCACGTACTCAAACGACTGCGGCCAGTGGCCGAGCGTCAGACCCTCTGCCGCCAGCCACCGCTCCAACTGCGGTCCGCCGATACCGGCGCCGACCGTCACGATCCGTGACTCGCGGTCCAGCCGGACGATCCCGTCGATCCGACGCATGTCCAGCGCGAGCACTCCGTCGTGCTCGCCGCGCAGCGGCTCGACGCCACCCACCACGCTCGTCCCTCCACCGAACGGGACGACCGCCAGCCCACTTTTGGCACATAGCTCGAGCACTGACCGCACCTGCTCGTGACTGCCCGGCAACACGACCACGTCCGGTGCGCCCTCCGGCCTGCCCGCTCGCAGGCGCACAAGATCGACATATCCCTTCCCGGCAGCATGCGCCACCCGTTCGCGATGGTCGTCTCGCACCCCGTCTCTGCCGACGATCGCCTCCAAGGCGGCTCTGGTGCTCTGCGACAGCCGCGTATGCCCCAACTTCACAGCGTTGAGCGCAACCGGCGGGCTTGGCGCGCTCGCGACCCCCACGGTCTCATGCAGGAACCGGAGGGCATGCCGGGGCAGGGCTGGGGCGTGCGCGGGATCCCCCCATCCCCACCAGCGCATCTGTGGCGGCTCGGCCATCCTCAACCGCCGATCCGCTCCAGCCCCACATCAGCGGGAGGGGGACAGGTCCCCCTCCCGACCTCCCCCAACTTCTGGCTCCCGACAAACGAAAATCTCATGCAGCGCCCCCGATCCGCTCCAGCCCGTCCAGCGCCTCTTCGATCGTCGCCGCCGCGGCTTTACGAACCATATGACTGCCGAACCGGGGAAAGAACCCGTTCAGCGCCTGTCGCAACTCGATCGTAACCGTGGTCATGTGTCCCGTTTCGCTCGTCGCGTCCTCGAGCCACACCTCCGTCTCGGCTGACTTCAGCAGCCGCGCGAAGGGACTCCCCTCCAGTCGCTGCTCCCAACACAATCGCTTGGCGTGCTCGTCAGAGTCGACCAACGTGAAGTCCGCTCGGACGAACTTTCCGCTCTTGGTCCCGAGCAACTCGGTGAACTCGTCCTCGGTCACGTCCTCGACTCTGCTCACCCGTGGCCACCACCTCGGCAGGTGATGAGGATCGCGAATCGTCTGCCACAGCTCATCCGCCGACGCGGCGATCGTGCGGGTTCGGCGCGCTGTCGGCATCGCGATCCGTCCGCTCTCAGGACTCGTAGGTGATCAGCGCATGTGCGTGATGCGGTTCCAGCCGCGCCCGCCCGTTCAGGATTGCGAGCTCGATCAGAAACCCGCAACCGACGACCTCGCCACCGAGCTGCTCGACCAGCTCGCACAGCGCCCGCGCGGTCCCGCCCGTCGCGAGCAGGTCGTCGTGGACGAGCACCTTCTTGCCCGCGCCCAGCGCATCGGTGTGCAGCTCCAGCTCTCCAGACCCGTACTCGAGCAGATACTCGGCCCTGATCGTCTCGTATGGCAGCTTGCCCGGCTTGCGCGCGAGCACGAACCCCGCTCCGAGCTCCAGCGCCAACGCTGGCCCGAGCAGGAACCCGCGCGCCTCCGCCGCAATCACATAGTCGACCTTCAGTCCTCGCGCGTACCGCGCCAGGCCCTCCACGGCCTCGCTCAGCGCGCGCGGGTCGGCCAGCAGTGGCGTGATGTCCTTGAAGGCCACCCCTTCCCGTGGGAAGTCCGGGATCTCACGTACCAGGGCGCGCAGCTGAGCTTGCTCCGCGGCGACGTCCATCGGTTCAGCGCACGATCTTGCGCAGGTCTCGTACCAGCAGCAGGTGCTTCAGGTGGGTAGCGACGGCCGCCAGGTTCTCAAGGGCTTCGACCGCCTCCTTGCGTCGCTGGGGATTGCGCGAACGCAGCGCCGGGGCGAGAATCTGCTGCAGCAGAGTCGCCTCGCGGTCGGCCGAGGATCTGAACACGCGCAGGTTGCGCCCGCCCACACCGTAGCGCGCGAGCTCGGCGACCGCACCGATGATCTCGCGTTCGGTCTCGTCGAAGTAGCGCACCCCCCCGCGCAGCTCACCCTTGATGACGCCGTACTCCTCGAGCTCGCGCACGAGCTTGTCGTCGGCGCTGGTCTCCTCCAGCACATCCTCCAACGAGTACAGCGCGCCGGTTGCCTCGCGCACGCTCACGCTCGTGCGCCACGGCCGCATACCGTCGCGTGCCCGCTTGCCCGGGGTCGGCGCCGCCGTTGCGGTGCTCTCCCCCGCGCGTCCGGCCGCGAGCTCCTGGCGGATCACCCGCAGCGGCAGGAACTCGTCGCGCTGCATCCTCAGGATCGTGCGCAACCGGGCGACATCGCCCTGCGTGTACAACCGGTAGCCGCCCGGGGTGCGTCGCGGCGTGAGCAGCTTCTGGTCCTCCAGGTAGCGGATCTTCGAGATCGAGATGTCCGGGAACTCCTGTGCCAGGGCCTTGCAGACGGTGCCGATCGTGATCGACTTTTGTCGAGGCCCACCGACCCCGTCGCCGGCCGCGTCCCCGGTCCGCTCGAGCTCCGCGTTCAGCTGCTCGACGTCCACCTGTGATGTCTGCGTTTGTGTCGCCATCAGCGCGCGTGGAACGTCAGCTTGTACTTGCCGATCTGGACCTCATCGCCCTCCTCCAGGCGCTGAGACTCGATCCGCGAGCGATTCACGTACGTCCCGTTCAACGAGCCGCAGTCGTCCAGATGCCATTGATCGGCGCGCTCGATCAGCAGCGCGTGGTCGCGCGATACGGTCACATCGTCGAGAAACACGTCCGAGTCCGGTCGGCGGCCGATGCTCATGCGCTCACCCTGCACGGGAAAGCTCTCACCGACACGCCCTCCTCCGGCGCGGATGACGAGCGCCGGACCGTGAGCCGTCACATCGTCCAGCTCGACCGGCACCAGCTCGCCCGCCTCGTCGATCCGATAGGTCGCAGTGATGGGTTCCCCGCCCACTCCGCCCGAGCCCTCCGCGCGGGGCAGAAGTGCGCCGCAACGCTGGCAGTAATTAGCGCCCTCGACGTTGACGAAGCCGCACTCGGTGCAGTGCAGGGCCATGACGATCCGCTCCGCCCCGCCCTTTATTCGATGTCGGTCGGGACGGCGGTCTGACGGCTGGAGAGGATATCGGTCAGCTGCTGCACGTCCTCGCCCGTGATCACCGGCGTCGCGCCGCCGTCGTGCTTCTTGCGCAACCTGTTCACCAGCTCGGCGCGCAGGATGTCGATCTTGCCATGCAAAATTCGCCGCTTGTAGGAGATCTCGGTCTCTTCGTCTGTCAGCTCTTTGATGAGATCCTTCAGCTCGGTGTCATCCAACGAGCCCAGGTCTGGGAAAGTATCCATGCGCTGACTCTACCGTAAAGCTGAGCTTGAGGTTATGGCTGCGAGATGGCGTGCAACTGCGCGAGTCCTGAGCGCGCATACAACACAGTTGCCGTCAGCGCAAGCGCCAGGCCGACGTAGAGCAGCACCTCGCCAACCGTTTCCAGACCTGCCATCGCGAAGAAGAACGAAGCCATCAAAGGACCCACCCCGATCCGCCCCGGCCAGTTGATGCGCAACTCCACGCCCCGCGTCTGCCCGTAGCGCCCGAGCACCAGCATCGTCAGCTCGCGCACGATCAAGACCGCGAGCGCCCAGCGGGGCAGGAGCTGGAAGTTCCAGCACACGACCACGCCGGAGATCACCAGCAACCTGTCGGTGACTGGATCCATCAGCGCGCCGAGGCGGCTGTACTGCCGCGTCACCCGCGCGGCGATCCCATCGGCGTAGTCCCCCCAAGCGATCACGGCGAACAGTCCCGCGGTCCCCGCGCCCGTTCCGTCGGGGCTCGAGAACGCGACGATCAGGAACACCGGGATCAGCGCGAGCCTGAGGAAACCGATCGCGTTTGGGATCGTCCACGGGCGCAGCGGCTGTCCGGCCAACGTCTGTGGCGGCGGTGCCCCGGAGCGATCCAGGCCCACCAGCCGGCGCAAGGTCAAACGAGGACTGTCGCCGTTCGCCGCAGGGGCCACGGCGGGCGTCCCCGGGTCACCCGGATCCTGCTCGCGGGCCGTACGATCTTCGATTGCTCGCCGGTCTACGGGAGGCTCTGCCACAGCTCGCCCACCGTCCGGACCAGCCCGTCGGGCTCCCCGTCCAGTGGTATCCCCGGGCCCTGCAGCCGGCCACGGCGCAGCTGGACCTCGATCTCGCCCGACTCGACGGCGCGCTTGCCGACGGTCAGTCGCAGTGGACACCCCAGGAGCTCGGCTTCGGCGAACTTCTCGCCGGGACCGGCCTCGCGATCGTCATAGATCGTGTCGATTCCCCCGTCGCTCAATGTCTCATAGATGCGCTCGGCGGCGTCGTGCTCGGGCGTGCCGGGCTTGCCGATTCCGACCAGGTGCACGGCAAACGGCGCGAGCGCTTTCGGCCAGCTGATGCCGTGCTCGTCGGCGAACTGCTCGACCGCGGCCGCGACGATCCGCGCGGGACCGATGCCGTAGGAGCCCATCCACACCGGTCGCTCGTCACCGCTCTCGTCGAGATAGTTGGCGCCCAGCGGCTCGGAGTAGCGCGTGCCGAGCTTGAAGATGTTGCCGATCTCGATCGCCTGCTCGATCTCAAGCGGCTCACCCCCGCGCGTGCGAGCGCCAGAAGAGTCCTCGTGCACGGCTGGGTCGTGCATCGCCACCTCGACGTTCGCGGCGTAGCCGTCGGACCCCAGCGCGACCTGGTCCTCTCCGGCTGGACATGGCGCCATGTACTCGTGCGCGCCCAGTCCGCCCATCATCCCGACATCCGACTCCACCCGATACCAGCGCAACCCGGTGCGATCCATGATGCGGTCATACGCGCCGACGTGCAGCTCATACTGCTCTTCCAAGCCGGCCTGATCGCGATCGAAGCTGTATGAGTCCTTCATCACGAACTCGCGCGTGCGCAGCACCCCTGCACGTGGGCGTGGCTCGTCGCGCTCCTTGACCTGGAAGTGGTACAGGATCAGCGGCAGGTCCCGGTATGACCGGATCATCTGGGCGGCGTGAAACGTCACAGCCTCCTCGTGGGTCATCGCAAGCACCAGCTCCGAGCCCTTGCGGTCTGACAGCTTGAACAGCTCGTCGATCTCGATCCGGCCGGTCTTGCGCCACGGCTCGGCCGGCTGCAGGACCGGCATCAGCATCTCCTGAGCGCCGATCCGCTCCATCTCGTCGCGGATGATCGCGACGACGCGCTGATGCACCCGCCAGCCCGCCGGCAGCCACGTCCACATGCCCGCGCCCATCTGCCGGATCAGCCCGGCTCTCACCATCAGCTTGTGCGAGATCGCCTCCGCGTCGGCGGGCGCCTGCTTCTCGGTCGGCAGCATGTACTCGGACAGGCGAGGCATCGGATGGCAGAGCCTAGCGGGGCGTCGTCGATTGCCTCCCGCCGCGCGCCGTCCACCGGTGCGCCGGCCAGCGGCAACCCTTTGTGAGCCCGGCAGCGACCTTTGATAGAACAGCTTGCATACCCACGATCATCGACCGAACCCGACAAGGAGCCCCCATGGCCTACACCGTTCCGCCGCTCCCTTACGCCTACGACGCGCTCGAGCCGCACATCGACAAGGCGACGATGGAATTCCATCACGACAAGCATCATCAGGCTTACGTAGACAAGGTCAACGCCGCGCTGGAGGGCACCGCGCTCGCCGACACCGCGATCGAGGATGTGCTCAAAGATCTCAGCCAGGTGCCGCAGGACAAGCGCACCGCTGTTCAGAACAACGGCGGCGGGCACTATAACCACTCTCTCTTCTGGGAGAGCATGAGCGCGAGCGGTGGTGGCGCCCCCGATGGCGCTCTTGCCCAGGCGATCGACTCCGCGTTTGGCTCCTTTGCAGACTTCCAGTCAAGCCTGAAGACCGCCGGAGTCAACCAGTTTGGCTCGGGCTGGTCCTGGCTCGTGCACAACGGCTCGGAGCTCGCGATCATGGGAACCCCCAACCAAGACAGCCCGATCTCCTTCGGCAGCACGCCGCTGCTGGGAGTCGACGTCTGGGAGCACTCCTACTACTTGAAGTACCAGAACCGCCGGCCCGACTACATCGACGCGTGGTGGAACGTCGTCAACTGGGACAAGGTCGCCGAGCGGTTCGCCGCCGCGTCCTGATCCTCTCGGGCTGATGTTGTTCGACCGGCGCAAGCGCCGGTCGTGGGGCGCCGCATGCGGCGCCCCTTCGGGGGGTGCATGCACCCCCCGACCGTTGGCGCATGCGCCAACGGAATGACGGGCCGCATGCGGCCCGTCGGACAACATCAGCCTTCTATAAGCATGCGGCTCGTCCCCGGACATACGCAAGTGCGGACCCGGTCCGCGCGCACACGTGTGCCAGAAGTCTGAGGCTCAGCTTCGTGAGAAGCGACGCCCGGCGACCGGCGAGACGGCCTCGTCGAGCGCCGCCGCCGGCTCGAGCATCGACTCCAGCACCTCATCGGCCTCCCGCGCGGCGGCGGCCTCGAGCGCCGCCACTCGCTCTGGTGTCATCTGCGTGTCGTCCTCATGCTCGGCCAGCCACCTGCGCGCCTCCGCGGCGGCCGTCTCGTCGCGCTGGACGGTCTTGCCGGCGGCGTAATAACGGTCGATCTCCTTGAACAGCTCATCCACGAGCTGCTCGGTCGGCACCTTCTTCAGCGGCTCGCCCTTGGAGTAGATCATCCCCATGTCTTTCGCGCCCGTGATCCCGAAGTCCGCATGGCGTGCCTCGCCGATCCCGTTCACCGCGCAGCCGAGCACCGAGACCTCGATCGGGTCCTCGTAGGCTTCCAGGCGGCGCTCGACTTCGACGACGACGCTGTCCATGTCGAACTGCAACCGCCCACAGGTCGGACAGGCGATCAGGTCGGGGCCGCGCTCGCGCAGCTTCAGCGCCTTCAGGATCTCCCAGGCAACCTTCACCTCCTCCTCGGCGTGGAAGGTGGACAGCGAAATGCGGATCGTGTCGCCGATCCCGTCGGCCAGCAGCGTGCCGAGGCCGACCGCAGACTTCAGTGAGCCCGACCACTTGGTGCCGGCCTCGGTGACGCCGAGGTGGATCGGGTAGGGAATCCGCTCAGCAAGCATGCGGTTGGAGGCGATCGTGTTGGGCACCGAGGTCGACTTCATCGAGACCTTGAAGTTCTCGAAGTCCAGCCGCTCCATCAATTGAACGGTCTCGATCGCCGCCGTGACGAGCGCCTCGACCGGATTGTCGTACTCGAGCTGGCGCAGGTGCTTGGGCAGCGAGCCGGAGTTCACGCCCACGCGCAGCGGCGTGCCAGTCGTCTTGGCGAGCGCGATCACCTCGGCGACCTTCTCCGGTCCACCGATGTTGCCTGGGTTCAGGCGCACGCAGTGCGCGCCCGCTTCGATCGCCTTCAGCGCGAGCGTGTGGTTGAAGTGGATATCGGCGATGATCGGGATCAGCGACTGCTCGACGATCGACTTCAGCGCCTCGGCGTCCTGCTCGCGCGGGACCGCCACGCGCACGATGTCCGCGCCGGCCTCCGCGACCGTGCGAATCTGCGCCATCGTCGCCTGCAGGTTGGCGGTCTCGGTCTTGGTCATCGTCTGCACCGCCACGGGCGCGCCACCGCCGATCGGCACGGGACCCACGTGTATCTGGCGCTGCGAAGCCATCTCTGCATTGTACGCGGGGCCCCCCGCGCGACCGTGAAGCGGGCGTGAATACCAGTGCCGACGGGGCATCAGACGAGCGACGCGGCGTACCGACCCAAGGCCGCCCTAACCTGCGCAGCGATGTCCGACCTCCCGCCCCAGCAGGTCTACGCGACGGCACATGGCCCGCTTGCGCGCCTGGCCTCCCCCCTGGCCGCGCGCGCTCGCAGCCGCCGCCACGCGCACTTCTTCGCGATGACGGGCCTCGGCCCGGACGCGCGCGTGCTCGACCTCGGCTGCGGGCGCATCGGCCTGCGGGCGCTGGAGCCCGAGCGGGACATCACCGGCGTCGACCTGCAAGACCGTCCCGACTACCCCGGCCCGTTCGTGCGTGCCGACGCCGCCGCCGGCCTGCCGTTCGAGGAGAACGAGTTCGACCTCGTGTACTGCTCGAGCGTGATCGAGCATGTTCCGCCGGATCGAAGAAAGGCATTTGCGGCAGAAGCTCGTCGCGTGGGCAACGGTTGGCTCGTGCAGACACCCGCCTGGTCGTTCCCGATCGAGCCGCACGCGCTGCTGCCCGGCGCTCATTGGCTGCCCCCCGTGCTGCGCCGTCCTTATTGGAAGCTGGGAGTGACTGGCACGTGGGAGGACATCTCACTGCTCCGGCGCGCCGAGATTGAGGCGCTGTTCGGTCCCGCGCTTGCCGAGCGCGTCGGACCGCTGGTGAAGAGCTGGGTCTCCGTGCGCGTACCGCGATGAGTGAGCCTCGGGGTTCCTCGATCGCGTTGAGTGGTCATCCGCCAGTGGCATCTGCCATGGCCATCCGCCAATGGTTGGTCATCCACCAGTGGCCTCCGCCATGGCCATCCGCCAATGGTTGGTCATCCACCAGTGGCCTCCGCCATGGCCATCCGCCAATGGTTGGTCATCCACCAGTGGCCTCCGCCATGGCCATCCGCCAATGGTTGGTCATCCACCAGTGGCCTCCGCCATGGCCATCCGCCAATGGTTGGTCATCCACCAGTGGCCTCCGCCATGGCCATCCGCCAATGGTTGGTCATCCACCAGTGGCCTCCGCCATGGCCATCCGCCAATGGTTGGTCATCCACCAGTGGCCTCCGCCATGGCCATCCGCCAATGGTTGGTCATCCACCAGTGGCCTCCGCCATGGCCATCCGCCAATGGTTGGTCATCCACCGAGACGGGTGATGTCGTTGCTGAGGCCGTTGACGAACAGGAACGCGAACAGCAACAAGCCGACCGAGCTGTATCGCCACATCGCGGTGACCGAAACCCGCCGTCCCCGCAGCTTCTCGGCCAACGCCCATACGACGTGACCACCGTCGAGCGGCAAAAACGGGAACAGGTTGACGACCGCCAGGATGAGCGATATGAGCCCAAGAATCACGAGCCCATAGCCAGCCCCGTCGGCGACAGCTTCGTGGGCGATCACGCCGATCCCGACGATCGTGTGGACTTCGTGGCGTGCCTTTGAGGTCGTCAGCGCACGCCCGATTCCCGACAGCAGGTTGACGGTCCCATCCCACATCTCGTGTGCTGCGACCCCGGCGGCGGCGAACGTGCCAAACCGTTTGGGGGCCGCGCCGAAGTCGAAGCCCACCAGCATCCGTTCGGCTTCCTTGCTGTAGCGAGGGAAGACAGACAGCGTCACCGTGTGTCCGTCTCGCCTGACGGTCAGCTGCACGGGAGTGGCGGCCCTGCATTCGGGCGTCTGGGCGCCCGCACAGCGGTGTGCGGCGATCGCATGCATGGCCGAGGTCACGCTTGCCGGACGGCCTTCCACCGCGAGAATCCGGTCGCCCGGCTTCAGCGTGCCATCGGCGGGCTTGCCCTTCTCGATCGCCTGCACCGTCGTCGTCGGGATGAGCGTCTTGATCGACGGGTTGAGGTTGCCAAGCGTGAGGTCCCCGTTGAAGCTCGAGCTGGCGAGGATCACCCAGAACAGCCCGAACGCGATCAGCAGGTTCATCCCCGGTCCGGCGAGGATCACGACGACCCGCTTCCACGGCGCCTGGTTGCAGTAGGCGCGCTTGGCCACCTCTGGGTCAGCCCCCTCGATCTCCTCGGGGGTCATCCCCGTGATCTTCACGTATCCCCCCGCGGGAATCGCGCCGATCATGTACTCGGTTTCGCCTCTGCGTACGCCGATCAGCTTTGGCGGGAAGAACAGCGAGAAGCGCTCCACGCGCATCCCCACCGCCTTGGCCGCGAGGAAGTGCCCCAGCTCGTGCAGCACGATCAGCGCGACTATGCCGAGGATCGTCAGGACCCAACTCATTGCATCAGTTTCGCAGGCCCGAGCGGGGTTGCCGCCGGTCACAGGTGGCGGTTAGTGTAGCGTCTGTTTATAACGCCTCCTGGCTGATCTCCCGCACCTTGGCCGTCGAGCGACAAATCCAGCGCGTCTTCCCTCCAGGAGGCTCGATCGAGACCGACGAGCCCGCGCCGCTGTCTGTCGCGCAGCTCGGTGAGCTGGCCCGCGCGACCACGCGTGAGCTGGCATGGGCATTGCCCATCGTCGCGCGCGAGGTGGGCGCATGGCGGGCACGGGCGTTGGCGATCCCCGATCCCGCGATTCGACAGGATGCGTTGAGCTCGCTCGAGAACAAGCGCGGGCACACCGATGGCGCCGCGCTGTTCTCGATCATTCCCCGCGCTCGCTGTCCACAGCTGCTGCGCCTGCTGATCGCGTATGAGATCGCTTGGGACTTCCTTGACACGGTCAATGAGCACGGCGCCGCAGCGGGGCAGACAAACGGCCGTCAGCTGCACGTTGCGCTCGTCGATGCCGTGGATCCGAGCAGGCCAATGGCAGACTACTTTTGCCACCACCCGTGGCGCGAGGATGGCGGCTACCTCAGAGCCCTGGTCGAGGTATGTCGTGAGATCTGCATCCAGCTGCCCGGCTACCGGCGCGTCCGTCCACTGCTCGTTCAAGAGGCGCTTCGCGCTCAGGTGCTGGGTATCAACCACGACCTCGATCCCGCCCGCCGTGTCGCGGCTTTACGCGCGTGGGCCGCAAATGAGAACTTCCAAGAGCTGCAGGTCGACTGGTTTGAGCTGACCGGCGCGGCCAGCGCATCGCTGACAGTGCACGTGCTCCTGGCCCTCGGCGCGGAACCGGCATACACAGACGCGGACATCGCGCGCGCCCACAGCGCTTATTTTCCTTGGATCTCAGCCGCGACCACGATGCTCGACAGCTATGTGGATCAGAGCGAGGACGCAGCCAACGAGAACCACAGCTACATCGCGTACTATCGCACTCCCCAATTCGCGGCGCGGCGCGTACGCGAGCTGATCCGGCGCAGCCTGCGCGAAGCGCAAGCGCTCCCGGATGGCGAGCGCCACACGCTGATCGTCGCGTGCATGGTCGCCATGTATCTCTCCAAGGACAGCGCTCGCACACCGGCCATGCGTGAGACGACCAAAAGCCTCGTCGACGCCGGCGGCGCGCTGACCAAGCTTCTGCTTCCGATCTTGCGGTCGTGGCGAATCCTCTACGCCCAGCGCTCGACCACCTAGAGCGACAACCAGCCAGGAGAACACAATGCAATTCACCAATTCGGCCTCACTGGCGGCTCGCCTCAAACGCGAGCTCCCCCCCACGGCTCCCCTCCCGGCGATTCTGCAGACACTTGCCTCCCGGCGATGGCCATATGCCTACACCGAGCTCTGTCGTAAGCGCTTGGGGCCCCGCTTCACCATCTATCCCGTGGATATGCCACCGCTCGTGTTTCTCTCAGATCCGCAAGACATCCGCGCGATCGTCGCCGCTCCCGCGGACGTGCTGCACCCGGGCGCCGGTGGCGAGGTGATGGCTCCGCTGTTTGGCGAGAGCTCCTTCGTGCTGCGCGAGGAAGACGAGCATCTGCGTGCGCGCAACGCGATCGCGCCCGCATTCCAGCCCAAGGCGGTAGCGGAGCAGGTCGCCATGGTCACCGATATCGTCGCCCAGGAGGTCCGCTCCTGGGCGGTCGATACAGCTTTCCCGCTGCACGCTCATCTGCACAAGCTGACGCTCAGAGTGGTGTTGACGGCCGTGATCGGCGACGCGGGCGCGGAGTTTCAGACGCTGTGCCAGAGACTGCTGGAGATGCTGTCGGTGATGGCAAGCCTCGTGCTCCAGGAGCCACGACTGCGATACCTGCCCGGATGGCGCAAAACCTGGAAGACGTTTCTGCGCCGCCGCCGGGAAGCGGACGAGCTGATCTTTGCGCTGATCGCCCGGCGTCGCCACGCAGCCGATCGTGGCGAGGACCTGCTCGAGGTGCTGCTCGCCGCCCACAATCAGGACGGCTCGCCGATGTCCGAGCGGCAGATACGCGACCACCTGATGTCGGTGCTCATCGCCGGACACGAGACCACGGCCGCGGAGCTCGAGTGGGCATTTCAACTGCTGGCGCATAACCCGGCCGTCCAGAATCGGCTGCTGGATGAGATCGACGACGGAACGGGCGAGGACTACCTGCACGCGACGATCCAGGAGACGCTGCGCCACAAGCCGGCCTTTCTGTTCACCTCTCCGCGAGTGATCGTCGAGCCCGTGGAGATCGGCGGCTGGACCTACCGTCCACCGGCCCGCCTGCTCGGCTGCACCTATCTCCTGCACCACGACCCGCGGCTGTATCCAGACCCACACGTCTTCCGACCCGAGCGCTTCCTTGGCGCGACGCCCCAGGCGGGCACGTGGCTGCCCTGGGGTGCGGGACGCAAGCGCTGTCCGGGTCGCCACCTGGCCCTGCTGCAGGCCGCGACGGTGTTGGGAGAGGTGCTGTCCACCCGCCGCGTGCTGCCGGCAAGCCCACGCATCGAGCGCCCTCGCTGGCGCACCGCGATCCTCACGCCCCATGCGGGATCGAGAGTGATTCTGCGCGAACGTCGTCATCGTCAGTCGCGCCGTCCTGGCGCAAATATCGCGGGCGCTGTACAGCCAAAGCCAAGCGCCGTCAGCGGTCAGGGCCTGCGCTAGAGCGAGGTCGCGGCCGCGCTCGCGGGCACGCGCACCACCAGATATCCGGGCACAGCCGTGACCGCCACAGCGATCACAGTGACCAGAGCAAAACCGGACAGCGCGGCGACGGCTTCGACGCCGAGAACGATCGGAAAGCCGGTGACGCTCGATAGATAGTGGCTCCCGACCAGTTGAGCGTAGAGACCGAAGACAGCGCCGATCGAGCAGCCGGCCGCAAGCAGGACTGCGCTCTCGCACAAGAGCCAGCGCCACAGCACCCCTTGGCGATACCCGTCTATCTTCATGAATGCGACGAGATCCCGACGTTGCCAAAGCATCGATCCGATCGCACCCACGATCGCGAGCATCGCGGCGACCAGCACGAGCAGTCTGATCTGCGTCAGCCGCGAGAGGCCTTGAGCTGCGAGTGCGTAGTGGCGACGCTCACGTTCGCTTGACGTTTCGACCGCCAGTCCCGTTTGCGCTCCCAACGCGCGTCGCACGAGCTGAGCTGTGGTCCCCGCCGAGATGCCGGGCTGGGTCTGGATCTCGTATGCGCTCGGCTCACCGCTCCCCCATGCGCGCTCATAATTGGTGGCGTTCAGGACGATCGCACCCGGTGGCCATCCGAGGTTGGTGATCAGCGCAGCCACACGCAGCCTCGTCGGACGAGGCGAGGGCAGCAGAAACGTTTGGCCAACGTGAAGGTGGTGTTCTGCGGCCAGCGCTTGTGAGAGCGCCACCCAGCCTCCTTCTCCGATTCTGCTCCCCGCCAGAGCACGATTGCCAGCGGCAACCTGACTCGCGAAGATCGATCGCCCGGCGCCGGCGGGCGGCGCCAGAACCCAAAGGCGATGTTCACCCCAATCCAGGAAGCTGCCGCGATACAAGCTGAGGGCGGCGACCCCTGGAAGATGGGCAAGAGCATGCGCATGCGTATCCCTGAACGGAGTCGTCGCGAATGCATTGGCTTCACCGCTGGGAGTGACCCATACGTCGGCGTTTGAGTCGATACCGTGTGCGGAGGTATCGAGCCCGCTGGCGAGATTTGCCTGCATACCCTGGAATGCGACCACACCGAAGACCGCAACCGCCGCTGTCGTCGCGATCGCCAGCGATCGCACCCGCGTCTGGGGGGTGCGCAGCACGATGGCCGCGAGCCCGGTTGCAGCCCAGTCAAAGGGCCGCTGCGCCCACTGGAAGAGAGCTGTGACCCCGTCGAAGAGGAACGGCAGCAGGCAGACGAGCGCCACGACGAGAGCGAGGTTCCCGAAGATCGCGGCGCGCGTGTCGGTGAGCAGGACGATCGTCGTGAAAGCAACACAGCCAGATCCGACGGCAAGGCGAGCCGCGCCTCGACTCAGCCACTGACTCCTCGAGATCTTTTCAGCTTTCGGGGAGCCCCACAAGAAATCCCGCAGCGGCCAAAGCACACCGGCGAGTGCTGCGAGCAGACCAGCACCGACGGCCAGCACGATGCTCTGCCAGGTGATGACTCGATCGTTCCCGACCGGGAACGCAAAAGCGAGATAGCCTGGCGCGGCGCGGAATACCGCAAGTGACAGCAGCTCTCCCAACACGAGACCCAGAGCGCAGGCCAGCACACCCAACACAGCGGCGTCGAACAGCAAGATCTGGAGGGCAACGAGACGAGTGGCCCCCTGCGGGCGGATACTGTCGATCAGCTTGCGCCGTGCAGGCACGGTGATGAGCATCGCGTTGAGCGCAAACATGAAGCCGACGAGCGCGCTGATCACGGAGAACAATGTTTCGCTGTTGCGCTGGGACGCCACAGCCACCGCGAACAGTCGCGAATCGTAGTCAGCCGGCTCGAGGTTCACGCCCGCCGTGCTCGCCAGCGTTGAGAGCTCCGCCCGCACCTCGCGATCTCGTCCGGGGAAAGCGCGGACGAAGATTCGTGTGATCCTGCCTTGCATCCCCGCTAGAAGCTGTGCATAGGCCACAGGTGCGATCGCCACGGGGCTGTGAACCAGCTCCCCGATTTCGGCTTGGTCGAGCGTCGCACCGACCAGGGTTTCCACCCCGCTTGCGCCGATCTGAAGCTTGATCGTCTGCAGAGAGCGTGCGCCAATGATCCGCGCGAGCTCCACCGGCAGCACGATCGCCTGCTGCGCGGCGAGCTGTTCTGGGGAGAAGCGTCGCAGCTGAGACCCGCCAACGTGCACGAAGCGCGGATCGGCGCCGATCAGGTCCACCGACCGTCGGCCGCGCGATCCGATCACGTTCACCCGCTGCTCGAGGATCGGAAACGCGGTCTGCACGCCCGGCATCCTCCGCGCTCGCTCCAGCAGTCGTTCGTCGAAGCCGTTCGGGCCCCTCGCATCGAGCTGAAACTGCGTATGGCCGATGATCTGCTGGTCGAGCTGTGTCACCGAATGGGTGAGACTGGTGCTCGCCACCTGGCTTGCGAACAGCAACGCCACACCGACGGCGATCCCGAGGATCGCAAAACACTCCTGCACGAACACCGCTCTCGATCGCAGCCGCGCTCGGTACAAGAAGATGATGCTCGGGAGGCTCATCCTCGCGGGCTTCGCGTCAAACCTCACCCTCAGGAGCTCTCTGGCGGTGGGGCGCTCTCTCGCCTTGGGGAGCTATCGGGCCTTGAGGAACTCTCCGCCGGTGAGACGCTCCCTGGCAATAGGGCGCCCTCTCGCCTTGGGGAATTCTTCGGCGGTGGGGCGCTCTCTCGCCTTGACGAGCTATCTCTCTGTGACATGGCCGGCACATGGTCAGGTCTGTATTCGGCAATGCGTCCGTCGCGCAGTTCGCATACCCGATCCGCGAACTCCACCGCCTGTGGATCGTGGGTCGCGAGCAGAACCGCTGCGCCACGGTCCAAGCACAACTCGCGCAGCAGTCCAAGCACCTCGTTGGTCCGCTGAGTGTCCAGGCTTGCGGTCGGCTCGTCGGCGAGCACAAGCCTGGGATCGAGCGCGAGCGCACGGGCGATCATCACCCGCTGACGCTCGCCCATCGAGAGCTGCTCGGTACGGTGCCGAAGCCGCTCCCCAAGTCCCAATCGCTCCAGCAACGGTTCGACCGTGAGCTTCGCCGTGCGCTTGTCGGCCAGCAACAGCTTCAACGAGGCATTCTCGATAGCGAGCGCTCCGGGAATCAGATGCTGGGGCTGACCGACGATGCCCAGCTGGCGCAGACGATACTCGTCACGTTCAGGCTCGGACATCGACGAGATGTCTCGGCCTTCCACCAACACCATTCCACCGTCGGGCTGCCGGATCCCCGCGATCAGCTCCAGCAGCGTCGTCTTGCCCGAACCGCTGGGGCCATACAGCGCCACGAGCTCCCCCGCCGCGACCGTGATCGAGACACCGTCCACGGCATGGATCGGCTCACCGCCACCGACGCTGTAATGCTTGCGCAGATCGCGTAGCTCAAGCACCGAAGAGTGTGGGCCGTCGTCCGAGTCGATGGGCATAGGAGCGCCATCCCGATGAGGATCCGAGCCGGGATCCGAGCCGACCTCCCCCACATGAAAACGATATATCGGTCCGCCGAACAGCTTGGATCATCGGACGCTAGTGTATGCGTGCTGCCGCAATGACCAAATCCTCGTGCACATGACCAAGCACCCTCCCAGGCGTCTCATGCGATCGGCACGACCGTCAGCTGCCGCTGCTCTGCTCCTGAGCACAGCAGCGGTCCTCGCCATCTTCAGCCCCGGAGCGCTCGCCAAGACAGTCTCATCCTCCGGGAACCACAGCGCCGGACATCCGCGTCGAGCTCTGCATCCGCGCCGCGCTCTGACAGCAAGCACACTGAGCGCCACCGACACCGCCCACCTGCATCTCGTACGCAGCCCGGGATCTTTGCTGCTCGAGGAAGGATCGGCGTCCGGGACACTTCCAGGCACTGTCAAGGCGCGCTGCAACGTCGGACCGACCGTGACGGCCACATTCACTATTTACACACGGGCTGGGTCGATCAGCGGTCACGGATCGGGCAAGCTGAGCTCGTCGGGAGTCGAACCAAGTTTCGGTGGCGCCATGACGGTCACAAGTGGCACGGGCCGCTACGCACACGCCCATGGACACGGAGGGCTCTACGGCGTGCTCAACCGACGTTCGTTCGCGCTGACGCTTCAGACAACCGGCAGCCTTTCTTACTGACCCCGATCTTGGGCGGATGAGGGCAGTGCGTCAAACTTGCATCCTCGCCGTCATCCTCGCCCTGTGCGCATGCCTGCCAGTCACCGCCCGAGCAACCCAGTCGGCCAAACTCGACGTGACACTGACACCCGAGCGGTTGGGGAAGGGCACCACGATCGTCTTCGACTTTCAGATCGCCGCCGGGGATAGCCAGGTGCCCTCTCCACTGACCGCGCTCGATCTGAGCTATCCAGCGAACCTCGGCATCGTCACAAGCGGTCTCGGCCTGGCCACCTGCTCTCTCACGGCGCTGGAAGTCATGGGACCACCGGGTTGCCCCGCTGACTCCCGCATGGGGTACGGCTCAGCGTCAGTCGAGGTTCCCTTTGGACCGACGATCATCAAGGAGAACAGCAGTATCGCGATCTTCATGGGCCCCCCGCAAGAAGGACGTCTTGGATTGCTCTTCTACGCCGACGGCATGACCCCGATCGCGGCTGAACTCATCTTCCCGAGCCTGGTGCTCCCCGCCCCAGTCCCCTACGGAGGAAGCCTCGACACCACCATGGCGCCAGTCCCTACGCTCCCGGGAGCCCCAGACGCCGCAGTAGTGAGGTTGCACTCCACGATCGGCCCGCTCGGCCTGACCTACTACGAACGCTCCCATGGCAGGACTCGCGCCTATCGGCCCAACGGCATCGTGCTACCCGGACACTGTCCCCGCGGCGGCTTTCCGTTCGCGGCCCTGTTCACCTTCCAAGATCACAGCCAAGCGACCGCTTACACGACCGTCCCCTGTCCCAGATGACACTGCCCCAGATGACAGGCAGATCATTCTGGGTCTGCGGATGAGCGAGCGGAGAGCTGTCCCTGGGGATATCCAGTCCGTCCTAAGCCAGGTCCGCGATCGCATCGCCGGCAACCACCCGTGCCTGCCGATCCGCGTCGTACAGCGACTCAAATGCACGCACCGGCTCAGCGGGCAACTGTGACAGCGTGCGGTCGATCGTCTCCGCGATTGCGGTGAACGCCAGCCGTCCCTCCAGGAACGCATGGACGGCGATCTCGTTAGCGGCGTTGAGCACGCATGGGGCGGTGCCCCCGGCCAACGCCGCCTCACGTGCGAGGCGCAAGCACGGAAACGCATCCTGGTCGACCGACTCGAACGCGAGCGTGCCGACCGCCGCCAGATCCAGCGGCGCGATCGGAAGATCCGTGCTCTCGCCTCCGTGCAGGGCGTACGCGATCGCCACGCGCATGTCCGGCGGCCCGAGATGCGCGAGCATCGCGCCGTCTGAGAGCTGGATCAAGCCATGCACCAGCGATTGCGGATGCACCAGCACATCGATCCGCTCATAGGGCACACCGAACAGATGGTGGGCCTCCATCAGCTCCAAGCCCTTGTTCATCATCGTCGCCGAGTCGATCGTGATCTTGCCGCCCATCGCCCAGGTCGGGTGCGCGAGCGCCTGCTCGACGGTCACATCCTGAAGCTGCGCACGCGTGCGCCCTCGAAACGGACCGCCGCTGGCGGTGATCGTCAAGCGCTCCACCGTACCCGGTGACTGTCCGGCCAGCAGCTGATGCAGCGCAGTGTGCTCGGAGTCGACCGGCACTATCTGCGCGCCCGTCGCTTCCGCGAGCGCGCTCACCAACTCGCCGCCGACGACCAGCGACTCCTTGTTCGCCAGTGCCAGGTCGATCCCCTCGCCAAGCGCCGCGACGGTCGGCCCGAGCCCGGCCGAGCCCACGAGCGCGTTCAACACGAGATCGGCTTGAGACTCGACTACCAGCCTGACCAGACCCTCGGCCCCGCCGAGCACCTCTCCATCTGTCCAGGCCTCCGAGGCCCGTGCCGCAGCATGCTCGTCGGCAAGCGCGATCCTCGATACGCCATGGGCCTGTGCCTGCTCGACGAGGGTCTCCCACGAACGCTCCGCCGACAGCCCGACCAGCTCGAACTGGCCCTCACTCCGAGTGCACACGTCCAACGCCTGTGTCCCGATCGACCCGGTCGAGCCAAGCACAAGCAGGCGCTTGAGACCCGGGTCCCCGCTGGAGCTGCGAGCGGCAGACTCGCGATCAGTGGACATCTGCGCTCCCCCTGCTGCTAGTCGCATGACACCTGCAAATCGGGCTCTCTAGAGCCAAAATCACGCCGTTGTCTGGCGCCAGCCCTCGGGCGCGGAGGTCCCCGTGCGGCGACGGTACCAGGCTGCTCCAGCACCAGCCACGCCCACGACGCTGACGCCGGCGATCACCATCGCACCGATAGCGGCTCTGTGCAGCAGACGTCTGACGCGCCTGCGCGCGTAGAGGAAACCCGTTCCCGTCGCTGCAGCCAGAAGTGCATCGTCGATCTGGCGCTCGATCCGTTTTGAGCTCATGCGGCGAGTCTACATCGAGCCGTCCAGAGCCACTTGACTTGCTCAGACCGACCATCGTCGATCAGTGCACGTACGCGCTCCAGATGTAGTAACTGACGACAGCGGCGAACAGGACCGCGTCGAGTCGATCGAGAGCGCCGCCATGGGCCCCAAACACGCCGCCTGAGTCCTTGACACCGGCATCACGCTTGACGAAGGACTCGAACAGATCGCCCATGGGTGCTACGAGCGCTACGCCCAGGCCGAGCACGAGCGCGTGCGTGCCCGGCAGCCAGTCCTGGTAGCGCCCAGCCAACCAGACGCCGGCAATCGCAAACGCCATCCCGCTGAACAGGCCCTCCACCGTCTTGCCCGGAGAGATATGTGGAGCGAGCGGCCGGCGCCCGAACATCCGACCCCCCAGGTAGGCGCCCGTGTCGCCCAGGAACGTACCTACCAGCACGTCGATGACGATCCCCTCGCCGTGCGGCAGTCGCCGCAGCAGGACGGCGTGCGCAAGCGCGAACCCGATCCAGTAGATCCCCAGCAGCGTCACCGCCAGCCCGGCCACGCTGGGCCTGGGCTGGATCAGCGTCAGCGCGAACAGGACCGGCAACGCCGCGACCGCAACGAGCAGAATCTGGAACTGACCACCGTGCAACGCCGCTGCAAGCAGGCCCGCGAGCGCGATGAAGCCCGCCAGGCGAGCGGGCTGCGCGCGCGCGTACATCGCGTACAGCTCGTGCATGCACATGCATCCGAGCACGAACAGGCCGAGCGTGTAGATCGAGCCGCCCTCGATTACAAGAAACAGCGCCAGCGCGATCGCCGGCAACGCCACCAGCACGCGTGCGCCCAGATCCGAGCGTGACCCGCTCAGCAATCTGCGGGCCGTCCCTGCGGACCCGGACTGACGTGTGGCCATCCCCCTGCCGCTTCGACGGTGGGTGGCAGGAGATGCGCGTTGCTCGCGGGCGGGCATCAATCGTGTCCCATCAGCGCCCGCCGAATCTGCGTCGGCGCTCAGAGAACTCGCTCAAGCATTGCGCCAGCGCCTCGCGCGTGAAGTCCGGCCACAGCTCGTCACGGAAGACGAGCTCGGAGTATGCCGACTGCCACAACAGGTAGTTGGACAGGCGCCGCTCGCCGCTGGTGCGGATGATCAGGTCGGGGTCGTGCATCTCCGGCGCATACAACAGCTTGCGAAAGTCCTCCTCAGTGCCAGCGGTGAACGCGCGCGCGGCATCCAGGATCTCCGCGCGACCGCCGTAGTTGAACGCGACGAACAGAGTGATCCGGCGGTTGGCGTCGGTCAGATCCTGCGCCCATTCCATCTGCTCCACGAGCGCGGCCGGGACGCCCGTGCGCCGTCCGATGAAGCGCATCCGCACGCCTTCCGCATGCAACTCGGGGGTCTCGCCGGCAATGCGCTCAGCGAACATCGCCATCAGCCCCTGCACCTCATCGGCCGGACGCGACCAGTTCTCGGTCGAGAACGAGTACACGGTCAGCTCGTGCACGCCGAGATCAACCGCATCGCGCAAGCGCGCCTTGACGGTGTCCGCGCCGGCGTCGTGTCCCTCGTTGACCGACAGTCCCCGCGCACGCGCCCAGCGACCGTTGCCGTCGGTGATGATGGCGACGTAGCGCGGCGCCTGAGAATCCTGGCCCTCCCGTTCCGCGGTGGGCGCCATCAGACTTCGAGGATCTCCTCTTCCTTCACCTTCAGCACCCCATCGAGCTCGCCGACTCGCGCGTCGGTCAGCTTCTGCAGCTCCACCTCAGCGCGGTGCTCGTCATCTGAGGACGCTTCGGAGGCGGCCTTCAGCTCGCGCAGGTGCTGCATCGTGTCGCGACGGACGTTACGGATCGCCACGCGTCCCTCCTCTGCGAGGTTGCGCACGACCTTGACCAGCTCGTGTCGACGCTCCTCGGTCAGCTCGGGCACTGCCAAACGGATCAGGTTGCCATCGTTAGATGGGTTCAAGCCCACGTCGGACTCGTTGATCGCCTTCTCGATCATCTTGATCGAGGACTTGTCATACGGCTGCACCGTGATCAGCCGGGCTTCCGGTGCGGAGAGTGTCGCCAGTTGATTCAGCGGCGTCACCGCGCCGTAGTAGTCGACCACGATTCTGTCCAGCAGAGCCGGACTGGCGCGCCCTGTGCGCACCGTCGAGAACTCGTGCTGGGCGGACTCCACCGACTTGGCCATCCGCTCGCGCGCATCCTCGAGCAGTGCATCGATCATCTCCTCAGTCGCCATCGTCTCATTCCTCGTCTGTTGTCGGGGTCGATACGAGCGTGCCCACGCGCTCACCGGAGATTATCTGCGCGATGCTCCGTTCATCATCCATGTTGAACACATTCAGCGGCATCTCGTTCTCCATGCACAGCGCCAGCGCAGTGGAGTCCATCACGCGCAGCCGCCGCTCGATTGCCTCCATGTGGGTGATCTCCGGGATGAACGTCGCTTGGGGGTCCGTAGCGGGGTCAGCCGTGTAGACGCCCTCGACTCCGTTCTTAGCCATCAGGATGATCTCCGCATGCATCTCGGCCGCCCTGAGCGCCGCAGCTGTGTCGGTCGTGAAGAACGGGTTGCCGGTGCCCGCAGCGAAGATCACGACCCTGCCCTTCTCCAGGTGGCGCATCGCGCGGCGGCGAATGTACGGCTCGGCGATCTCCGAGACGCCCAGCGCCGACACCACCCGCGTGTCCTGACCGATCTTCTCCAAGGCGTCCTGCAGCGGCAGCGCGTTGAGCACGGTAGCGAGCATGCCCATGTAGTCGGCGGTCGCCCGATCCATCCCTTCGGCTACACCCGTCATGCCACGGTAAATGTTGCCGGCGCCCACCACGATCGCGACCTCCACGCCCCGATCGCGCACATCGCCGACCTGCCGCGCGACGGTTGCTACTCGCGCAGGGTCGGTGCCGTACTCCAGCCGGCCCATCAGAGCCTCTCCGGAGAGCTTCAACAAGATTCGCTTGAACGCGGGGTCAGTCATCCCGAAGGAGCCTATCCGCTCCAGGAGCCCGTGGATGCTGCGCTGGACTGTGTCCTCGATCGCTCGCGTGCCACGCTCTCTGCGTCGTCCGTGTCAAGCTTGGCCCACGACCTCCTGGGTCTATTGCTATTGACCCACAGCGAAACGAACGAAGCGGCGAATTACCACATTCTCACCGGTGGTGGCGGTGAGTCGATCACGAAGCTGCTGCACGGTGAGGCCGTCGAACTTGGGATTGTGAAGCTCCTGCTCGAGCAGAACAATCGTCTGGTACCAGGAGTCGAGCTTGCCTGAGACGATCCGCTCGCGCACGTTCTCCGGCTTGTCAGCGGCTTCCTGCTCATAAAGACGCGCCTCGGTGTCGCGCTCGGCGTCGGGAACATCCTCGCGGCTGACGTAACGAACGGTGGGAGAGGCCGCGATCTGCATAGCGATATCGCGCGCGAAGGCGATGAAGTCATCGTTGGTGGCGACGAAGTCGGTGTTGCAGTCGACCTCGATCAGCACTCCCACGCGAGCACCGGCGTGGATGTAGGCCTGGACGGTGCCCTCTGTTGCCGTGCGCTCACCAAGGTCCTGAATCTTTTTGCCCTGCTTCAGGCGCAGGATCTCGATTGCCTTCTCGACGTCGCCGCCAGCGTCAGTGAGAGCTTTCTTGCAGTCCATCATTCCAGCGCTCGTGCGATCGCGCAAGGCCTTCACGTCTTTGGCGGAGACCTCGAGAGCGCTCATGATGCCCCTGCCTCCTCGGTGGCCGCAGCCTCGACGGCCTGCTCAGGGCCTGAGGTCTGGGCAACAGCCCCGTCGGGCGCGTCTTCGACGGCCGGCTCAGGCGCAGAGGTCTCGGCTGCTTGCTCATCGGGCGTGGCGGAGGACGTCCTCGCGGGCGTCTCGGTCACGGGCTCAGCGGCGCCGGCCGGTGACGCTGTTTGCGCTGGGGGCGCCTGCGGCACAGGTGCAGCAGAGGCCGGTGACGGGGTATTGGCAGCGGGCGCTGCGGCTGCCGGAGGCACTGCGGATGGCTGGCTTACCGTCGCGCCCTGAGCCTGAGCAGGCTCAGGGGGGACTGCTGCGCTCTGGCTCGGAGCCTGAGCAGACTCGGACGGAGCTGTCGCGCTCTGGCTCGGAGCCTGAGCAGACTCGGACGGAGCTGTCGCGCTCTGGCTCGGAGCCTGAGCAGACTCGGACGGAGCTGTCGCGCTCTGGCTCGGAGCCTGAGCTGCCGCCGCGGCGGCAGCTGCTGCCGCCTTACGTTCGGCGGCCTCACGAGCAGCCTGTTCCTCGGCCTCGCGCTTGGCCTGTTCTTCGGCTTCGCGCTTCGCGCGGGCCTCGGCCTCGATGCGAGCCCGCTCCTCGGCCTCCTGGCGCGCGCGCTCCTCCTCGGCACGGAACACGGAGTGACCCTCGGCGACGACCTGGCCGATCGCTTGGGTGATCAGGGCGCACGAGCGGATCGCGTCGTCGTTACCAGGGACTACGAAATCGATCCCATCGGGATCGCAGTTCGTGTCGACCAAGCCGATGATCGGGATACGCAGGCGCCGGGCCTCTTTGACCGCGATCTCCTCCGTCTTGAGATCGATCACGAACATCGCGTCAGGGACTCGTTGCATGTTCTTCACGCCACCGAGGTTGGCACGCAACTTGGCAAGATCCGCTTGGGCGGCCATGCGCTCGCGGGTCGGCAGCAGCGCCAGCTGGCCCTCGGTCTCATAGCGTTCGAGGTCGTGCAGGCGGCGGATGCGCTGGTTGATCGTCTGGAAGTTGGTGAGCAGCCCACCGAGCCAACGGTGATTGACGTAGGGCATGCCGGCGGACTCCGCGACATCGCGAATCGTGTCGCGCGCCTGCTTCTTCGTGCCGACGAACAGAACAGTGCCGCCACGATGGGCAAGTGTGCCCGCGAACTCCTGGGCTTGGTTCAAGAGCGAAGAGGTCTTGAGCAGATCGATGATGTAGATACCGCCGCGCTCACCATGGATGAAGCGGCGCATCTTGGGGTTCCAGCGACGCGTCTGGTGGCCGAAGTGAACGCCGGCCTCCAGCAACTCCGCGATTCCTACCTGAGCCTGAGCCACGGGTGGTGTGCTCCCTTATGAGTGTGATTATGGATGTTGCCGCGCGGTCGCCGCGGACCCGGAGATGGCGAGTGTGAACACCGTCCGGGCAGGGCCGCGATCGAGACTCCGCGCGGGTAGAAGGTCGAATCGAGTCTGTCAGGATAGCCGTTCGGCGCGCTCCAACGCAACCCGAAGGTCCGGCGGCAGCGGCGAGGCGACGTCGACCGATGCGCCGGTGAGCGGGTGCGCGAATGACAGGCGTGCCGCGTGCAGGAACTGACGCTCCAGGCCAAGCGCGCCAGGAGTGCCACGAGAACCGCTCTGACCGTACTCGGGGTCGCCCGCGACGGGGTGACCGATCGCCTGCAGGTGGACGCGTATCTGGTGTGTGCGGCCCGTGTCCAGGCGCAGGCGCAGGAGCGTGAAATCACCGAGGGAGCGCTCGATCGTGAAGTGGGTGCGTGCCTCGCGCGGATGGACGCCGTCGACGGCCATGCGTGTACGCACGCGTGGGTCGCGCCCGATGGGCGCCTCGATCGTCCCGGTGCGCGCGGGCGGGAGGCCGTGTGCAAGCGCGAGATACTCACGTACGATGCGACGGTCGGCGAGTGCCTGCTGCAGCAGCAAATGAGCCTCGTGTGAGCGGGCGACGACGAGCAGGCCGGAGGTGTGACGGTCCAAGCGATGGACGATGCCGGGGCGCTGGGGATCCGACCCCCCAGCCGCGACAGAGCCAAGCAGCTGGGCAAGTGTGCCCTCGCGATGGCCGCGCGCGGGGTGCACGACCAAGCCGGCAGGCTTGTCGATCACGAGCAGATGCTCGTCCTCGTAGGCGATCGTGTATTCGGAGGTCATCGTTTTGATGAGTGAGTCATCGCGTCTGCTTTACATCGGTTTGTGGAATCGGGTTTGTCGATCGGACGTCCGGATCGGACATCGTCAGGGGCCGAACGTCGGGATCGGACATCGGGATCGGACATCGTCAGGGGCCGAACGTCGGGATCGGACATCGGGATCGGACATCGTCAAGGCCGGACATCAGGATCGGCATCGGATCGGGCATCGTCAGGATCGGACGACATGGATCGGTCTGAAGGGATCGGTCTACGCTCACAATCCAACCTGCCCGTCTCCGCGATCTGCTCCTTGACGGACCTTGGGAGACTCGACCACGAACAGCAGCAGAAAAACGCCCAGCACGATCGAGGCGTCGGCCAGGTTGAAGGGGGGCCAGCCGAGTGGCAACTGGATGAAGTCCACGACCGAGCCGTCCCGGATGCGGTCCAGCAAGTTGCCAAGCGCCCCCCCGAGGAGCAAGCCGGTAGGCAACCAAATCAGCGGTCGGGATGTGGCGTGCGTGGCGAAGTAGACGAGCAGAGCGAGCAGCGCCAGACCCACGAGGATCGTGACGATGATCTGGCTACCGGCCTCCAGACCGAAGGCGACGCCGTGATTGTGGGTGTTCACGAACTGGATGCCAGGCAGCACGGCGACCTGTTCGCCGGGGACGATCGAGTCCGAGACGAGGTGCTTGGTGAGCTGGTCGAGCCCCAGCACGAGCCCGAGCACGAGCACAGCGCGAACATAGGCGCTTGAGAGGACTGCGCGCACTGGCGGGCTCAGCCGTGGATGATGCCTTGGACAACGATCGAGTTGACGAGCCCGAGCACGAGAATCGCAACGATCGGACTGAGGTCGAACCCTCCGAAGCTGGGCAGAAGGCGACGAAAGATGCGCAGGAACGGTTCGCAGATATCGCGTAGGAAGCCAAGGATGGCGTTGGTCGTGCGCGAGTAGGACGGCCGCAGACCGGCGGCGAAGAGGAGTTGGACGACGATATGGAGGATGATCAGGAGCGTGTAGACGTAGATCAACGTCGACAGGTAATCGGCGATCTGGGTGCGCGCGGAGGCAAGCAAGATGGCCGTCATTGTCATCGAACACAGACCGTTGCGGCCTGCGGCCTCGTCAGACGCACGGGAGCTCCGCCAACCAGAGCGCTGAGCCAGGTCTTCATCGCGTATCTCCGAGAACCGCATCGAGAGCGTCACTGAATGCAGCTCGCAGACCGGCGCGCTCCAGGGCATCGAGTCCGCGCGCGGTGACCCCGCCAGGCGAAGCTACCTCGCGACGGACGGCCTGGGTGTCGTTAGCGCGGCGACGCAGCAGCTCGGCGGTGCCAGCGAGAGTCTGAACGACCAGCTCCGCCCCTTGAGCCGCAGGGATGCCACGACGTACGCCCGCGTCGATCTGGGCCTCGGCGACGAGCGCTACGTAGGCGGGGGCACAGGACATCAGGCCCATCGCGACGTCGACCAGCGGGTCGGGGAGCACGACGAGCGTGCCCAGTTCGGCGAACAACTCACGGACGCTGGCGTCAAGGTCGGTGTCGACAGCGGCGTCCTGGGCCGGGTCGGCCGCTTGCACGACGGCGCCCTGGCGAACCTCGACGGGGAGCGAGGGAATGAAGCGGTAAACGGGCATATCTGGATAGGCAGTGTGCAGCGCAGCGAGTGGTGTGGCAGCGAGAATTGAGGCGACCGCACGCGTGTGCGCAGCGATTTCGCCAGCGACGTCCTGGAGCTGGGCGGGCTTGTGGCAGAGAATGACCAGATCCGAGCGCCGGGCGACCTCCGCGTTGGTGGGCAGGGACTCCCCCCCCACCTCGATCGCAAGCGATAAGGCTCGCTCGGCAAGTGGGTCCGAGCACAGGACCGGGCGCCCCCAGCCACGAGCCAACGCGCGAGCCATGTTGCCTGAACCGATAAGACCTACTTGCATGAAACTCTGGCTGCTGACATAGATGACTGGCTATTGGCTAGATGCTGTCTCAGGCGTTTCGATGTCTCATCCTGGCTGCCCCGCCATTTCGCTCCTGAGATGCGGATCGAGGAGACTGCTGGCAAGAACGCAAGGAGCTAGGTGTGCAAACAGCACACGAGACCTAGGACGCAGCCAGGCGAAGGCTATCGCGCCGCAAGTCAGGATTGATTGAAAAAGCCCTTCTCAATCAACCGGGCGCGCTCCTCCGCGGAGATCTCGACATTGCGGGGTGTGAGCATGAAGACCTTGTCCGCGATTCGCTGCATACCTCCGTCGAGCGCGTAGGTGAGACCAGAGGCGAAGTCGATCAAGCGCTTGGACAGATCGGTTTCGGAGCTCTGCAAGTTGAGGATCACAGGGATGGAGTCCTTGAACTTGTCGGCTATCTGTTGAGCATCGTTAAATGACTTCGGCACGACCAGATGCACGCGCACATCACCGTTGCCGTTTCCACCTCTGCCGACGGAGCGCAGCGCGGTGGCCGAGCGCGCGCGCGGCTCATCTTCGGCGAAGATGTCATCGAACTCGTCCCGGCGACGGCGCAGGCGACGAACGTTGGGCCGCTCGCGGTAGCGATCCTCTACGTCAGATTCGGGACCCGCCCCCCCGGGGTCCTCGTCATAGTCGTCGTGATACTCCTCGGCGAGGCCGAAGTACACGAGGGCGCGGTGCCAAGAATCTCGGAAAGCCATATGTACAGGTGCAGTTTCGCCCGGAGAGCGAGTTTCCCTGCTAATGCTAGCCATCGGGCTGATCATCGGCCTCGCCGGACCGAGCCGCTAAGAGTACAGCCTCGTGCCTATTCGCACGATTGTGGCGCCCTCCTCGACCGCGACGGCGAAGTCCTGGGAGGTCCCCATCGACAGCCGCTCCAAGCCACGCGCGGCCGCCAGCTCGCGTAGGGCGGCAAACCAGCGGCGGTCCTGCTGGCCGGTCTCCGATCGGCCAGCGAGGAGCGGCGGCATGCACATCAGGCCAGCGACGGGCATGGGCGAGCGTTCGATATATGAGTCAAGCTCCTCGGGTGCGATGCCCGACTTGCCGGGCTCGCAGGCGATGTTTACCTCGATCAGGATCTCCAGCCCAGGCCGGGCCAGCGCGCGGTGACGCTCGAGCTCGCGCAGCGCCGACTCGCTTGCGACGGAATGGATCAGGCGCACGTGGGGCACGATCGCGCGCACGCGGCGCGACTGGAGCGCGCCGATGAAGTCCCACTCGAACAGCTCGCCGTACGTCGCCACCTTGGCGGCGAGGTCCTGCGCGCGGTTCTCTCCCACGAGCCGGACCCCAGCGGCGGCAAGCGTGGGCAGATCCTCGGCACGGACGTACTTCGTCGCGGCGAGCACCTCGATCGCGCTTGGGTCTCGACCGGCGACGCGCGCCGAGGTAGACAGCTGCTCACATACGGCGGCGAGGTTCGCGCGGACGCGCTCTGGATCGGTGATAGGGATCGGCTCGACCACTGTGTGCGATGCGGATGCTGGTCTGGAGGGCATCAGGTCAGGCCAGCGCGGAACGCTCACCTTAGGGCCCCTAGCCATGCGATGCCTGCTTGGCGCCCCGCCGCTGTGGATTCGCGTCGATATGAGAAGAAGCGCTCGTCGCAGATCGTGCACAAGCCGACGTCATCTACGCGATCGACACCAGCCGCAAGCAGTCGCGCACGTGCCAATGCCTTCAGATCGATCGGCCAAGCGCCGGTGCAGGTGTCGGCGGCGATGCTCGAGGGGGCGCTCTCGCCGCTGCTGCACTCCAGTGCCGCGTGGACCTCGGGGCCCACCTCGTAGCAGCAGGGTCCCGCGCCGGGACCGATGACCGCGACGATCTCCCTCCGGTCCCGCCCGGCGACGAACGCCTCGCCACCATGCATCTCGCTTAGCGCGCGCACGCCCTCCTCCAGGACCCCCGCCGCGAGCCCCCGCCAGCCGGCGTGCACCATTGCGACTGCGCCCTCGCTTCCGAGCGCGACGGGCAGGCAATCCGCGGCGAGAGCCATCACGCCGACGCCCGCGACGGAGGTGGCGTAACCGTCGGCCTCGGCCGGCGGCTGGGCGACGGGAGAGTTATGCGCGGGAATATCGGTATCAGCGCGGATGCGCAGAACGGTCGTGCCGTGCACCTGACAGCCGCGTGCCAGTCGCCGCACACCTAGCTGTTCGCGCAGGCGCTCGCGCGCGTCTGTGCCTTGCTCGTGGCCGAGGCCACCGACGCTCGACATGTTGCCGTGGGCGCGTGTTGTGAACAGCGCGCGTCCGCCGCCGGGGAGCTCGAAGAGCAGCTCACTCGAGCCCATGCTCGCCGTGGGCGAACTCATGGATTCGTTTCCAGGGCTGCGGCCAGCTCAGCATCGCGACTGTCAGCCAGCTCACCGTCGAGCTTGCGCATCAAAGCCGCATTCAGGCGGCGGCCTATCTCTGGGCCCTGAGGGATGCCGGCGGCGATCAGATCATTACCCGTTATCCGCAGGCGCACCCTGTGCAGCTCGGTGAGCCAGCGGCGGGCAGCCACGGTGGTGGGATGCTCTTCACCATCTGGCGGCAGCGAGGCCCTCGCACCGACCAGAGCAACCGTCTCCAGCGACGCACGCGAGGCGACCGCGTGAATTTCCGAGGGGGTCTTCGCAAAGGCCAGTTCCCTAGCTGTGGATCTCCCGTCGACCAGCGCCCTCAGCACCAGGTCTCGATCGGTCGCCAGGAATTCCCACTTCTCCAGCACCCATTCCACCTGCCTGCGGGCTGCGTCATGGATACCCTCAAAGAGGGGATAACCCCGGGGCGCCAGCAGCGCGGCGAGCAGCGCCAGGTCCGGACGGGTGTCGTCGCCGCCTGCCTCGGCCAGCAAGGCGAGCGTTTCGTGAGCCGTTTCCTCGTCAAAATGCAGTTCTGCGGATAGCTCCTTGAGCAAGCCGAGATCATCGATCGAGGCTATCGCGGCCACCATGTTCGCTTCGCTGAACATCAGGCGCAGCTCCGCGCCGATGCGAGCAAGAGAGACCGTTGCCAGTGCGCCCGAGCTCACCGCAGCGGCGGCGAGGCCGGCAGTGTGCTCGTCAATCGCAAAGCTCAGCCGCGCGCGATAGCGCGCCAGGCGCAGCAGGCGTGTTGGGTCATCGATGAAGCTGGCGTCGTGCAGCACCCGCAGCCGGCCGGCCGACAGATCCTCCAGAGCACCCGGAACGGCGCGCAGCTCACCTCGCTGTGTGCCGCCGAGAGGCAGGGCGATCGCGTTGACCGTGAAGTCACGACGCTGCAGGTCCTCATCGGGTGTGCCCTCGATTACCTCCGGCAGCGCCCCTGGCTGTGGATAGCGCTCGGAGCGCCGTGTCGCCACGTCGATCCGGCTCCCGTCCCACCACACCAGCGCCGTGCGGAAACGCTCGTGGGAGCTTGACTGGAAACGCTCACTCGCGCTATGGCCGGCCAGAGCGTTGAGACGGCCTGCCAGCTCGCCGGCGAACGCCTCAGCGTCATCGGCCACCACCACGTCCAGCTCGCGCGAAGTGCCACCCAGCAGCAGATCGCGCACAGCGCCACCGACCAGCTCCACATCGTCGCGGCCATCTGCCAGCTCGAGCAGCTGCGGACCGCCCGGCTGATCATGGAGTGACTCGAGCACCTCGGCGCCGGTGCGCAAAGGCGTTACCTTGCTCATCCGGCCTCGCTCATCCGACCTCGCGCACCGGCATTCCCGAAGCAGCCAGGTGCGCCTTCGCCTCGCGGATCGTGAACCGACCGTAGTGAAATATCGACGCGCACAGCGCCGCGTCCGCACCTGCATGCAACGCCTCGGCGAGGTGCTCCAACTCGCCCGCGCCACCGGAGGCGATCACGGGGACGCTGACCGCCTCGCTGACGGCCGCAGTCAGCTTCAGGTCGTACCCGTCGGAGGTGCCGTCGCGGTCGATGCTCGTCAGCAGAATCTCCCCGGCGCCGCGCCCGACCGCCTCGCGTGTCCAGGCGATCACATCGCGTCCCGTGGGCGTGCGGCCGCCCGCGAGATAAGCCTCCCAGTGTGGATCGCCGTTGCCGACCGAAGCCGGATCGTCAACGGACTTGGCATCGACGGCAAGAACGACGCACTGCGAGCCGAACACGCGAGCCATCTCGTCGATCAGCTCAGGGCGTTGCAGCGCAGCACTGTTGATCGAGACCTTGTCCGCTCCAGCATCCAGCACCGCCTGAGCATCGGCGACCGATCGGATACCTCCCCCGATCGTAAACGGAACGAACACCTCATCCGCGGTTCGCCGCGCGAGCTCTGCGATCGTCTCGCGCCGCTCATGCGTCGCGGTGATATCGAGGAATATGAGCTCGTCAGCGCCTTCGCGATCGTAGTGCGCGGCCAGCTCGACCGGGTCGCCGGCATCGCGGATGTCGACAAATTCGACGCCCTTCACGACGCGGCCGGCGTCTACGTCCAGGCAGGGGATCACACGCTTCAGATGCACGTGTCCACCGTAGCGATCAGCCGGCGAGTGCCGCGTGCGCCTCAGCGACCGTGAATCGACCCTCATACAAGGCTGTGCCCACAATCACGCCGGCCAGCCTGTCCAGCTCGAACTCCTTGCGAAGACCGACGAGAGCTTCGAGGTCTGCGCGCGTCCCAATTCCTCCCGAGAAGATCAGAGTTCCGTCCTCACCCGCGGCTTGCGCCACCCAGACAACCTCATCGCGATTTGCGCCATCGAGCATCCCATCATGGTCGATGTTGGTGAAAACGAAGTGTCGTGCACCGCGCTCCCTCAGCTGCGCAAAAGCGTCGCGGGCCGGTGTGTCGGTCGTCTGAGCCCACCCGTGTGTAGCCACATAGCCCCCGCGCACATCAACGCCCACGAGGACCTGATCGGGCTCGTGAGCGTCCAGGACCTCATCGAGCAGACGCGAGTCCGTAAAGGCCGCGGTGCCAAGAATCACGCGGGTGGCACCCGCCTCGAGCGCTTCGTGGACCGCGCGGGCCGAGCGCAGTCCTCCGCCATACTGAACAGGCACATCGAGCTCGCTGGAGATTTGACGCAGGTTCTCCAGATTTACCGGCTGGCCCTGCTTTGCTCCATCGAGGTCGACCACGTGCAGGAAACGCGCGCCCTGCTCGGTCCACTGCCGCGCAGCCGACAGCGGGTCTGTGTTGTAGACCTTCTTTGCATCGAAGTCCCCCTTGATGAGACGCACCGCGTTGCCGCCAAGGATGTCGATCGCCGGGTAGAGGTTCATGCGGGGACGGCCGTGCGGCCGCACAGGCGGGTGAAGTTCGCCAGCAGCGCAAGCCCGTGCGCAGAGGACTTCTCCGGATGAGACTGGGTGCCATATACGTTGCCCTGCCCGACGATCGCCGCAAACGACTCGCCATAGTCGGCGGTCGCCAGCACCACGTCTTCGTCGACGGGATCGGGCGCGAAGCTGTGCACGTGGTACAGATAGCTCGGGTTCGGCAAGCCGTCGGCGAGCGGCGAGGCGCTCAGCCAGTGAACCTCGCTCCAGCCGATGTGCGGCAGCTTCAGACCGGGCGCGTCCAGCCGACGCACCGCGCCCGCCAGCAATCCCAGCCCCTCGGCGCCTTCGTGCTCCTCGGAGCGCTCGAACAGCAGCTGCATGCCTAGACACAGCCCGAGCAGCGGCACGCCGGCGCTCACCCGCTCGATCAGCAGCTCGTCGAGACCGAGCGCGCGAATCGCGCTCATCCCGGTGGGAAAGGCGCCAACGCCTGGCAGCACCAGACCGTCCATCTCGCGCAGCAGCCCGGGGTCGCTGCTGACATGCACGCGCGCGCCGACGTGCTCGAGCGCCTTTTCGGCCGAGCGACGGTTGCCCATGCCATAGTCGACCAGCCCGATCTGAGGCGCCATCTCTGGCGCCTCGCTGCGTCCTCGGTCGCTCGTGTGTCGGTCGATCGGAGATCCCGTCGATCTGTGATCGGTACGCCACGCTCCCTGCGTCCTTGTGACGCTTGGATCTGACGCCTCAGACATGCGCCTTGACACTCGTCGGCCGTGGACCACCGCACTTGTGATTGCGGTTCATGTCGTCAAAGTGCCCTTGGTGCTGGGCACGCCGCTCTCGGCGGGATCGATCGCGACCGCCTGGCGCAATGCCCGGGCAAACGCCTTGAACGCCGCCTCGATCATGTGGTGCGCGTTCGTGCCCGCTTCGATTCGCAGGTGCAGCGTCAGCTTCGCCGCGTTTGCCAGCGCACGGAAGAACTCCTCGGTCAGCTCGTGCTCGAACCCGCCCGTCGCGCCCGGGGGCAGCTGCGCTTCGAACAGCGTAAGCGGGCGTCCGGAGATGTCGATCGCGCAGCTCGCGCGCGCCTCGTCCATGGGCGTCGCGATCGCTCCGTAGCGAACTATCCCGGAACGGTCGCCAAGCGCGCGGTCGAGCGCCTGCCCGAGCACGATCGCGGTGTCCTCGACGGTGTGATGCGCGCCGGTCTGCAGATCGCCGCTCACCTTCACGTCCAGGTCCAGTTGTCCGTGCCGGGCCAGCAGGTCGAGCATGTGGTCGAGGAACCCCACTCCCGTCTCGCGGGTCCCCGCGCCAGAGCCATCCAACGTCAGCGACAGACTTATGTCAGTCTCGCCGGTCTTGCGCTCAATCGTCGCTGTACGGGTCGGTCTGGTCTCGGTCATGTCATCTCTCATTCGTCGCCCTTGCATCGAGGGCCCACCAGGGCGGCACGAGCTCCAGGCGTTTCGCTCAGCTTACGCACCGTCCGCGACAGCACCCTCGGCGCCGAGATCGGCAGCGCGAGCCTCCATCGACTCGGCGTGCACCTCGAACCCCTCGGCGCGCGCGATCGGCGCCCCCGCCGCGGCGAGCCTGCGCACCGTATCCTCGCCCACCAACCC
This sequence comes from uncultured Solirubrobacterales bacterium, assembly GCA_963705245.1. GTDB lineage: Bacteria > Actinomycetota > Thermoleophilia > Solirubrobacterales > Solirubrobacteraceae > Palsa-744. The sequence continues at coordinate 2,522,499 of OY970062.1, forward strand.
GAGCCGCACCTCGGCCATCCGCCGGCGAAAGTGCCGTGGCGAGAGCGTTGAGCCAAACCTTGCCGAGCCGCCCGTCGGAAGCACATGGTTGGAGCCGGCGACATAGTCCCCAAACGCTGTTCCTGCGCTCGCGCCGACGAACAGACAACCAGCGCAACGCACTGCGCCGGCGAGCGCCTCGAGCTCTGCGCCGATCAGCTGCAGATGCTCAGGCGCGAGCGCATTTGCGAGCTCGATCCCCGCGCGAGCATCCGCGACCTCCACGAGCGCACAAGCCGCATCGGCGACCGTCGGATGTGCGGTCACGAGTCGTTCGATCGTCTGTCCAAGCACGTCGAGTATCTGTGTCGACGGTGAGACCGCGACGACGAGACTGCCCTCGCCGTGCTCCGCCTGCGCGAGCATGTCCAGCGCCGCCAGCTCCACCTCGCGCGCGCTCACACTCGCACCGAGGACGACCAGCAGATCGCTTGGACCGGCAAAACCGTCGATCCCCACGATCGCAGACAGCCGACGCTTAGCCTCCTGCACATACAGATTCCCCGGCCCTGCGATCACGTCGACGCGTCGCACCGTCTCCGTGCCATACGCGAGCGCGGCGATCGCCTGCGCACCTCCCATCCGGTACACGCGCTCCACCCCGCACAGCCTGCAGGTGCCGAGGATCACCGGATCGATCTGACCGTCTCCTCCGGGCGGCGCACACACGGCGACATCCATTACGCCTGCGGCTCGTGCAGTGACAACTCCCATCACAACCGTGCTCGGATACGACGCGCGCCCACCCGGCACGTACACCGCGGCCGCTTGGACAGGTACCTCGCGCAATGAAATCCTCTGTCCCTGAGGCAACTCGACAGCAACATCCTCGCTTACGCCTGCCTGCGCCACGAGAGCGACATTTGCGATCGCAACCTGCAATCCCGCGACGAGCTCCAGATCGAGCTGCTTGAGCGCTTCGTCCAGCTCCTCGGGTGGCACGAGCAGCGGCCTCGGCACGGCGCCGGCCGTGTCGAGGCGGCGTGTATGCTCGAGCACGGCCTCATCTCCTCGGGCATGCACGTCCACCACGATCTCGCGCACGGCCTCCTCGACGCTCTCGCCCCCGGGCACGAGTGCCCGCAAGTGCGCGGCGGTCGACAGTAAGCCCCCGAGGGCCGCGACCTGCGCGATGCTCAGGCGCTCGATCGGCATCAGGTCACGGGACGCGCTGCGCCCGGGATGCCATCGCGCAGCCGTCCCAGCAGCTGGTCGATCTGTGCTGCCTTCAGCTTGTAAGCGACCGGATTCGCGATCAGTCGCGCCGTGCACTCCACGATCTCCTCGCGCACGACCAGTCCGTTCTCGCGCAGCGTCGTACCGGTCGCCGTCAGGTCGACGATCGCCTCTGCCAACCCTGTCAGCGGGGCGAGCTCGACCGAGCCTTTGACCTCCACGATCTCCCCCTGGCGACCGGTCTCCTCCAGATAGCGCGCGGCTATGCGTGGATACTTCGTCGCAACCCGCATCGCCCCCAGCCGGCGCAGCGCCTCCGCGGCCGGATCCTCGCCCTGCGCGTTCACGCGGTCTGCCGTGGCGAACACCATCGTGCAACGTCCGTATCCAAGGTCAAGCAGCTCATAGATCTGCCTGCGCCCCCGCTCGCGAGCACCGTGATCTGACGCCCATCCACCCCGCTCCAGCAGGACGTCCTTGCCGGTGATCCCGAGATCGGCTGCACCGTCCTCCACGTATGTCGGAACATCTGACGGGCGCATCGTGATCACGCCGATGTCCTCGAACAGAAGCTTGCGATCGTTGCTGCGCAACTCGGCCGTGCCCAACCCAAGCGCGGTGAGCAGATCGACCGTGCCGTCGAACAACGCCCCCCGCGGGACAGCGATCGTGAGGTCGTCCAGCAGGCCTGTCATAGCGGTTGCAGTCATGGTCATCGCACCGGCGCCACTACGCCGGTTCCGCGCTCCTCGCCCATGAGGGCGATATGCAGCCGTTCGACATCCAGTGCGAACCCGACGGCGGGCCGGGACGCACCGAAGCTCCCAAGCAGGTCGTCATAGCGCCCACCGCCGCCGATCGGCACACCGAGCGTCGGGTCATACACCTCGAATACTGCGCCCGTGTAGTAGCCGATACTGCGTACCAGTCCGAGATCGAAGATCACTCGTTCGGCCACCCGCTCGTCCAGCAGCTCGCTCACCTGACGCATACCGGCGACGGCGTCCGCCGCGGGTCCCGGCGTCGCCGCCAGCACCTCCGGCCCGCCCCGGCGCTGAGGCACGCTCAACAGCAGCGCGGACGCCTCATCGGAGCAGCCGATCCCCGCCAGCCGCTGCTCGAGCTCGACGAAGTCACGGCTCGCGAGCGTCTCCAGCAGGCCGGCGCGCGCGCTTGGGACAATCTCCAGACGATCCATCAGCGTTCCGAACAGCGACGCATCCCCGAGCCCCACTCGGTAGTCCTTCAGACCAGTCGCATCCAGCGCGTCGCACAGCACGGTCAGTGCCTCGGCGGTGCCCTGCGGCGCGGACGAGCCGATCAGCTCGATGCCTGCCTGCAGCAGCTCGCGCGGCTGACTCCACTGCGGGCGGATACCTCGGTAGCAGTGCGCGAAATAGCAGAACCGCAGCGGCTCGGCCACGTCCGGATAGCGCGTGGCGACGAGCCGCGCGATCGGAACCGTCATGTCCGAGCGCAGCACCAGTGTCGCGCCGGTCTCGTCGAACACCCTGTGCACCGGGCCCGTACCGGCGATGCCGGCGTTGGCGAGCACCGATTCGTACTCGAGCGCGGGTGTATACACCTCGCCATACCCATGCCGCTCGAACACGCGGCGCAGCGCATCGGTGATCGCGCGCAGCTCGCGTGTCTCGTCGGGCAGCACGTCGCGGGTGCCGCTGGGGATCGGATGGATCATGGGCTCGGTGTTATTGCTATTTGCGTTCCGCGGGAGAATATCCATGGGTCTGGAACGGTCGCACTGCGAGGATGATCGGCTGCGGATGCGATCGATTGGAATGGACGCACGGCGACGGAGCCGCACACGCACCCAAGCGAGGCGTAGGCGTCTCAGGCGTGAACAGCGGGCTCCGTCGCGACCCGCTCGATGCGAGCGCCCAGCTCGCGCAAGCGCTCGTCGATACGCTCGTATCCACGGTCGATCTGGCGGATGTTTCCGATCTCGCTGCGCCCCTGAGCGCAAAGCGCAGCCAGCAGCATCGCCATCCCCGCACGGATATCTGGCGACTCCACCCGCTCGCCACGCAGCCTGCGCGGGCCGGTGATGATCGCGCGATGCGGATCGCACATGACGATGTCCGCGCCCATCAGGATCAGCTTGTCGGTGAATATCAGCCTGTTCTCGAACATCCACTCGTGCACGAGGATCGACCCCTCCGCCTGGGTGGCCAGCGCAACTGCGATCGAGGTCAGATCGGCGGGAAACGCCGGCCAAGGGCCATCCTGGATCTTGCTCTTGTACTCGCCCACGTCGGCTTGCACGACAAGCCTCTGTCCACCCGGCACCAGCACATCGGCGCCGTCCAGCTCGGTTCGCAGACCGAGGCGCTCGAACACGAGCCTGATCATTCGCAGGTCGCCCGGAACTGTGTCCTTGATGCGCAGTTCTCCCCCGGTAACGCCCGCGAGCGCGATGAAGCTGCCGATCTCGATGTGGTCGGGGGCGACTTCGTGCTCGCACCCGTGCAACTGCTCGGCGCCGTTCACGGTCAGCAGATTCGAGCCGATCCCCTGGATATCGGCGCCCATCTTCACGAGCATCCGTGCAAGATCCTGAACGTGTGGCTCACATGCGGCGTTGCCGATCACGGTCGCGCCGGGCGTGAGCGCCGCGGCCATCAGCGCGTTCTCGGTTGCCATCACCGACGGCTCGTCCATGAACACGTCAGTCGGGCGCAACCCCTTCGGTGCGCTCAGCACAATCTCACGACCGCATTCAGCCGTGGCGCCCATCGCGCGGAACGCGTCCAGATGCGGGTCCAGACGCCGGCGTCCGATCACATCGCCACCCGGTGGCGGCATCACCGCACGGCGAAACCGTGCAAGCAGCGGTCCGGCCAGCAGGAACGATGCTCTGATCAGCTCGGCGAGCTCCGCATCGATCTGAACCTCGTGGACCGTTCTGGCGCAGAGTGCGACTTCGTTGGGTCCACGCCAGGCAACCTGCACGCCGATCGCTTCGAGAATGCTGAGCATCGCCTCGACATCCCTGATCCGCGGCACATTTCGCACGACCACCTCATCCTCGGTGAGAATCGCCGAGGCGAGGATCGGCAGCGCACCGTTCTTGTTCCCGGCCGGGACCATCGTGCCGGAAAGCGGGACGCCGCCTTCGATGATGAACTTCTCCATGGGCTGAACGCGCGCTTCCCCGCCCGGGATCGGGTCGGTCGACGGGCGTCTGGCAAGCGTAACAGCCATCTGGAGCGATGTTCGCCCGGTGGGCCGATCACCCTGCTTGCAGACCTTCGCCTGACCAGACATCCACTCAAACGCAACTTTCTTTGCAGCCATTACAACGCATTCTTGGCTCTAGAATGCTGGATTACGGGATGATCTCCCAATACGTACATATGTTCGCGTGCATCCGTCCGCCGACCCACCTATTGTTACGAACACATGTTCCCACGGAGCACTCCATCACCGCTCACGCGACGAGCGCGCAACGCGCTCTCCCTGGCCCGCTCGTTCCTGCTGCTCGAGGACGACTACGAGGTTGACTGGGAGGTCGACCAGGACGGGCTCGGCCAGGGAGATACGCGTGGGCGGCGAGACGTACCTGGCGTATGGGACGCTCGGGACCGGCGCAACTACACCGGAGCCCATCCGCACCGGAGATCGCTGCGCGTACGCTCTGCGCGGGAACGTGCCGGTCAGCCAGCGGCCCGCCCGCAGGTGTGCGTAAGCCCGATCTCAGCAGCTATCCCTGCGCTGAACCCGTCCGGCGCAGATGGCCGGACTCATGGCGATCGCGCTCCGCTCAGGCGCGACAGACTCGCGCCATTGACCGCAAGCCCTGCTCCGCCAAGCCCCTGAACTGCAGTGGCCCATCCTCGTAGATGAGGAAGGGCCACCAGACGACGAAGGGCCACCCGAAGGCAGCCCTTGTCTAGAAAAACCGGCGGCGTCCTACTCTCCCAGGCCCTTGCGAGCCAAGTACCATCGGCGCTGAGGGGCTTAACTGCTCTGTTCGGAATGGGAAGAGGTGTTTCCCCCTCGCAAAAGCCACCGGAAAAAGGCGAGAGACCGAAGAGTCATCCTCGGTCCTTCAAAACTGCACAGCGCCACAGCGGGTACCACACGTCCTGCATGGGACGTATCAAAAAAATCCGTCAAGCCCTCGACCAATTAGTACCGGTCTCCTTCGAACGTTACCGTCCTTCCAGATCCGGCCTATCAACCTGGTGGTCTACCAGGGGTCTTACTCCCTCTAGGGGATGGGAGAACTCATCTTGAGGCCGGCTTCCCGCTTAGATGCCTTCAGCGGTTATCCGATCCACACGTAGCTAGCCTGCTATGCCCTTGGCAGGACAACAGATACACCAGAGGTGCGTTCATCCCGGTCCTCTCGTACTAGGGACAAATCCTCTCAATTCTCCAACGCCCACGGCAGATAGGGACCGAACTGTCTCACGACGTTCTGAACCCAGCTCGCGTACCGCTTTAATGGGCGAACAGCCCAACCCTTGGGAGCGACTCCACCCCCAGGATGCGACGAGCCGACATCGAGGTGCCAAACCGGGCCGTCGATGTGGACTCTTGGGCCCGATAAGCCTGTTATCCCCGGAGTACCTTTTATCCGTTGAGCGACGGCACTTCCACTTGCTACCGCCGGATCACTAAGACCTGCTTTCGCACCTGCTCGACTTGTCAGTCTCGCAGTCAAGCTCCCTTGCTACCTTTGCGCTCTACGCACGATTTCCAACCGTGCTGAGGGAACCTTTGCGCGCCTCCGTTACATTTTGGGAGGCGACCGCCCCAGTCAAACTACCCGCCTGGAACTGTCCAGCACCCGGATTCACGGAATGCTGTTAGAAATCCAATACACCAAGGGTGGTATCTAAAGGTTGGCTCCACACCGGCCGCAACCGGCGCTTCAAAGCCTCCCACCTATCCTGAGCGAGATGCACCGAATCCCAATACCAAGTTGTAGTAAAGGTTCACGGGGTCTTTCCGTCTAGCCGCGGGTACTCGGCATCTTCACCGAGACTGCAATTTCACCGAGCCCATCGTTGAGACAGCGCTGAAGTCGTTACGCCATTCGTGCAGGTCGGAACTTCACGTGATCTCTCGTCACCCGAGAGCGCAGACTATACCTTCACCTCATCCAGCACCCTTAGAAGCGTGGCCTTTGAGTGACGCCGCTTTCCCAAATTCATCTGGTAGGCGATGTCCACAATCTCTCTTAGACTTTCACACTGCAGATGATCTCCTTGTTCGATCATCTGGCAGACGTGGGAGAAGCCTGCACAGCTTCTCGCCTTGTCTCCCCGCAAAGGGAAACGCTCAAAATGCGGCAGGATCCTACTCGTGAGATCTCCGATCGAACGCGCCTCGTACTTGAAGGTGCGATCGCTCTTTGACTCACGGATCCAGCCACAATCAAAGAACGCTTGCAGATCTTCCAGCAGTCCCAGATCCTTCTCATTGAGCGAGAGCGAAAACGACGGCCTCACCTCGAGACCAGTTCGTAGCTTCGCACGGACAGCCAACGAGATGCAAAAGCATCCCTCGCCATCCGTCAGACCTGTCACATACCAGGGATCCAGCGGTACTGCCACTTCATAGGCGCCTTGTTTTTCGATGAGGGCCGGCGTATTGCGCGTCACATAGATTTTCGGACTTTCCGAAGCGTGACACGCCTCTCCTTTCGGATCAGTCGTTAGGGGGTCACTAGGACTTCCCTCGGGATTGCCCGCTGCCACTGTGGCAGGGAGGGTTTCCCCGATATGAGCCGGTTCTCGATCGCCTCTCGCGAGGCGGTGGGGCAAGTGTTTGTGCTTACCCGACAAGGAATTTCGCTACCTTAGGACCGTTCCTACTGTTACGACTTGGATCGAAATCCAAGCGGTCGGCACATTTCTGGCCGACTCTCATGGTCGCCCATGAGAGCGGACTATCTCATCCCGCCCCTGGTTTGGAGGACAGGCCTGGCGTATAGTCTCTGAGGATTCCCAGCGTTTTCTATGCCGCTCAGGACACCGTAGAAACGGTAAACCGTCCTGATACGACTCGACCCTGGGCCTTTCCTGCTGATTGTCCGCACCCGACACATTTTTACGATACCGCCCACTGCGGACGGAATACGTAGTGCGGGATACTCGGATGTTCCAGCATATAGCCAAGTTTTACAACTACCTCGGTCAACTGATAGTTACGGCCGCCGTTTACCGGGGCTTAGCTTCGCTGCTTCGGGTCAAGCCCTAACAACTCCACGTAACCTTCCGGCACCGGGCAGGCGTCAGCCCCTATACGTCGTCTTACGACTTAGCAGAGACCTGTGTTTTTGGTAAACAGTCGCTTCAGCCTATTCACTGCGGCCCCCTCGGGCTCCAGACGCGAAGTCCTTCACCCTACTGGGGCGCCCCTTATCCCGAAGTTACGGGGCAATTTTGCCGAGTTCCTTAACGATGGTTATCTCGATCACCTTAGTATTCTCTACTTGCCCACCTGTGTCGGTTTTGGTACGGGCACGCGCTTCCTCCCTAGAGGATTTTCTTGGAGGTATGGCGTCGGGGACTCGCCGGCTCAGAGCCAGCTGGCATCGCACCTCGGGTTGAATGCAGCCCCGCATTTAACTAGGGCCGCCCCTACATGCTTACCCCAGGACAACCATCGCCTGGGTTCCCTTAGCCTTCCTCGTCCCCCCATCGGTCAAACGGAAGCGACGTGGTACAGGAATATCAACCTGTTGGCCATCGACTACGCCTTTCGGCCTCGCCTTAGGTCCCGACTAACCCTGAGCAGACGAACTTTACTCAGGAATCCTTGGGCAATCGGTGGAGGGGATTCTCACCCCTCTTTCGTTACTCATGCCGGCATTCTCACTTCCCACGCCTCCACGGCTGGCTTACGCCGCCGCTTTACTGGCATGGGAACGCTCTCCTACCGCGTGATCAGTCCGAAGACTTCACACACCCGCAGCTTCGGTGACTAGCTTGAGCCCCGTTACATTGTCCGCGCTCGAACACTTGACCAGTGAGCTGTTACGCACTCTTTCAAGGGTGGCTGCCTCTAAGCCAACCTCCTGGTTGTCTATGCACTCGAACATCGTTTCCCACTTAGCTAGTACTTAGGGACCTTAGCTGGCGGTCTGGGCTGTTTCCCTTTTGACGCTGAAGTTTATCCCCCAGCAACTGACTCCCGGAGTAAACGTGATGGTCTTCGGAGTTTGCCTGAAGTCGGTAACCTGGTAGGGCCCCTAATCCAAACAGTGCTCTACGGCCAACACGCAATTTATCCGAGGCTATACCTAAATATATTTCGGAGAGAACCAGATATCACTGAGCTTGATTAGCCTTTCACTCCGACCCACAGGTCATCCGCCCAGTTTTCAACCTAGGTCGGTTCGGCCCTCCACGAGGTCTTACCCCCGCTTCAGCCTGCCCATGGGTAGCTCGCTCAGTTTCGGGTATACCGCCTACGACTATGTCGCCCTATTAGGACTCGCTTTCGCTACGGCTCCGCTCATCGCTTAACCTTGCCGCAGACGAGTAACTCGCCGGCTCGTTATGCAAAAAGCACGCGGTCACAGGACTAGCCTGCTCCCACCGCTTGTAGGCACGCGGTTTCAGGTACTATTTCACTCCCCTTCCGGGGTACTTTTCACCTTTCCCTCACGGTACTAGTCCGCTATCGGTCACCAAGGAGTACTTAGCCTTGGAGGGTGGTCCCCCCAGGTTCAGTCCGCGTTTCACGGGCGCGGACTTACTCAGGAACGCTTGACAGGAGATCGTGCAGTTTCGTCTACGGGACGGTTGCCCTCTATGGTGCGCGGTTCCACACGCTTCGACTACCACACAATTTTGTAACTCCTGCCGGGCCGGACACGACCCGGAACAAACGCCCTACAACCCCCACCAGACAACGCATGTCCGCTTACATCTGGCAGGTTTGGGCTGATCCCTTTTCGCTCGCCACTACTCAGGGAATCTCTGTTGATTTCCTTTCCTCGGGGTACTGAGATGTTTCACTTCCCCCGCTTGTCTTCCACCGGCCTATGTGTTCAGCCGGGGATAACGCCGCATTACCAGCGCTGGGTTTCCCCATTCGGGAATCCACGGGTCAAAGGCTATTCAGCGCCTAACCGTGGCTTATCGCAGCCGTTCACGCCCTTCATCGACTCTTGGTGCCAAGGCATCCACCATGTGCCCTTACTATCTTGACGGTGATCAGACCGATCGTGATCCTCGATGCCCCTGAACTAGCGGACACAGAGAAGAATGATCGCGAGCGGCCCGGTGATACCCGTTTATTCAGCCGCCCGCTTATCGAATAGGCGGCTGATGTGGCTTCTGTGCAGTTTTCAAGGACCGTGGAGAAACTTATACGCGGCTCTACCAAGCAGGTGCGGGCGCGATTACTCGCGACTGCGCTTGGCGCGAACGGCGCCGGTCTCTCAAAACTCAACAGCATGCTGGGATCGTTTTGCGGCCGAGACCGGTTGCTCCCCAAGTAGTAAGGGTGCCACGCGGCGTACGACCATCCAGCCAGGTTCGGTCGACATGCTAGGCCCGACCGCTCGTGTGCCGGCTGGTCATTCGCGCTCTCAAGGAGCACGACTCCAGACGGTCGCTGCGATCGGGGCACTGTTATGTGCTCCCTAGAAAGGAGGTGATCCAGCCGCAGCTTCCGCTACGGCTACCTTGTTACGACTTCACCCCAGTCACGAGCCCCACCTTCGACGGCTCCCTCCCTTGCGGGTTAGGCCACCGGCTTCGGGTGTTGCTCACTCCCGTGGTGTGACGGGCGGTGTGTACAAGGCCCGGGAACGTATTCACCGCGGCAATGCTGATCCGCGATTACTAGCAACTCCGCCTTCATGCAGGCGAATTTCAGCCTGCAATCCGAACCGAGACGCACTTTAAGGGATTCGCTCCACCTCGCGGTATCGCAGCCCTCTGTATGCGCCAATGTAGCACGTGTGTAGCCCTGGACATAAGGGGCATGAGGACTTGACGTCATCCCCACCTTCCTCCGGTTTGTCACCGGCAGTCTCGCATGAGTCCCCAACTGAATGCTGGCAACATGCGACGGGGGTTGCGCTCGTTGCGGGACTTAACCCAACATCTCACGACACGAGCTGACGACAGCCATGCACCACCTGTGAAAGTGCCCCGAAGGGAAGGTGTGTTTCCACACCGGTCACTCACATGTCAAGCCCAGGTAAGGTTCTTCGCGTCGCGTCGAATTAAACCACATGCTCCGCTGCTTGTGCGGGCCCCCGTCAATTCCTTTGAGTTTTAGCCTTGCGGCCGTACTCCCCAGGCGGGCAACTTAATGCGTTAGCTTCGACACGGGGGGAGTCGACACCCCCCACATCTAGTTGCCATCGTTTACAGCGTGGACTACCAGGGTATCTAATCCTGTTTGCTCCCCACGCTTTCGCGTCTCAGCGTCAGTCACGTCCCAGCGAGCTGCCTTCGCCATTGGTGTTCCTCCTGATATCTGCGCATTTCACCGCTACACCAGGAATTCCACTCGCCCCTTCCGGACTCTAGCCCCGCAGTATCCACCGGCATTCCAGGGTTGAGCCCTGGACTTTCACAGCGGACTAACGGGGCCGCCTACACGCTCTTTACGCCCAATAATTCCGGACAACGCTTGCACCCTACGTATTACCGCGGCTGCTGGCACGTAGTTAGCCGGTGCTTCTTGTGAAGGTACCGTCACTCCGTCCGGCTATTCACCGGAGAAGCTTCGTCCCAACTGAAAGGGGTTTACAACCCGAAAGCCTTCTTCCCCCACGCGGCGTTGCTGCGTCACGCTTTCGCGCATTGCGCAAGATTCCCCACTGCTGCCTCCCGTAGGAGTCTGGGCCGTGTCTCAGTCCCAGTGTGGCTGATCGTCCTCTCAGACCAGCTACCCATCGAAGCCTTGGTGAGCCGTTACCTCACCAACAAGCTAATGGGCCGCGGGCCCATCTCGATGCGGAGGCCGAAGCTTCCTTTCCCCTTGCGGGCACATCCGGTATTAGCCCGAGTTTCCTCGGGTTGTCCCGGTCATCGAGGCAGGTAACCCACGTGTTACTCACCCGTTCGCGGCTCTGCCCCAGGGCAAGCCCTGGTTCGTCGCTCCACTTGCATGTGTTAAGCACGCCGCCAGCGTTCGTCCTGAGCCAGGATCAAACTCTCCGTGAAGAACTTCACGAAAAGCTGTCATGGAGTTGCCGATCGCCGTTTGCACGACGGTCGGACGGACGGGACCTATACACCGTGGTCCCGAACCATGACGGGGTACTGCTTATCTACTTTGACTCTTTGTCCGCCACCGGATGCACACGAAGCGCTCCCGCTGGCGGGTCGAACCTGGACGCACACCACGATCGATTCCGATCGTAGATGCGCATGCTGTTGAGTTTTCAAAGACCGCCAAGCCTCTCCTGAGAAGGATCATCCTTTCAGAGGAGACCAAACCGGCCCAGGGCGCCCTGGGGCACCATCAAGGGCCGACCCGGGAGTATAGCGATATCGCGGCGGACTGTCTAATCGGCGCGCAATCGACGGAAGCGACGCTTGCCCACCTTCAACACCGCTCCGTCGACTCGCTCGACGGCCACGTCGTGCTCGCTCATGCCCAACGCCACTTCGTCCAGCGACACCCCGCCCTGCTCGATCAGGCGCCTGGCCTCCGAGCGAGACATGCCAAACGCCTGGGCCAACACCTCGGGCATATGCACCATCCCGTCCCCGCCAGCCCGAAAGCACGCCTGCTCCATCTGCTCAGGCGCCTGATGCTCGACGAACACCCGATCGAATGCGCGCTCGGCCTCCGATGCCTGCTCCGGTGAGTGCAGCCAACCCACCAATTCGCGCGCCAGCGTGCGCTTGGCGTCCCGCGGCGACAGCTCGGTGGGCCGCTCTCGATGCAGCAACAGCCGGTAGTAATCGTCCATCGCCTCGTCGGGGATGCTCAGCGTCTTGCCGTACATCTCCTCGGGAACATCGATTACCCCAATCTGGTTGCCCAGTGACTTGGACATCTTCTGACGCCCGTCGATGCCTACCAGGATCGGCATCGTCATGATCGCCTGCTCCGGCAAGCCATACGCACGTTGGATGTCACGTCCCAGGAGCAGGTTGAACGTCTGGTCGGTGCCTCCGAGCTCCACGTCGGCGTGCACCGCCACCGAGTCATAGCCCTGCAGCAACGGATACATCAGCTCGAGCATCGAGATCGGCTCTGACGAGGACCAGCGCTTGGCGAAGTCTTCGCGCTCCAGCAGCTGAGCCACGGTGGTCGTGCGCACGAGCTTCAGCAGCTCGCTCATTCCCATGTCCAGCCATTCGCCGTTGCGTCGCACCTCAAGACGCTCGGGGTCCTGGTCGAGGATTCGTGACGCCTGCCCTTGAAAAGTCTGCGCGTTAGCGTCGATCTCCGCCTCGGAGAGCATCGGGCGCAGGCTCGATCGTCCGGACGGATCCCCTACGCGTGCGGTGTAATCGCCGACGATCAGCACTACCTTGTGACCGGCGTCCTGAAACTCGCGCAGCTTGCCCAGTACGACCGCGTGGCCGAGATGGATGTCCGGCGCCGTCGGGTCGATACCCAGCTTGACCCGCAACGGACGGCCCTCCGTGCGCGCCGTTCGCAGCCGCGCCGCCAGCGACCCGTCTGGCAGGCTCTCGACAGCGTCCCGGGCAAGCTCCGCGGCCTCCTCGGCGATCGCGTCGGGTCCATCCTGGGCGATCACGTCTGCTGCGTCGGGCATGTACACCCAATGCTAGACTTTCGCTCCCCGTGGAGCTTGCCGCATCGCCCGCCCGCGGCCGGCCACGTCTGAAGAGGCTGCGCTTCCTGCTGATCCTCTTCGCCGTGCTGCTGCTCGGCCTCATCTCTTTCGTCTTCGGCATGTTCGTCGCCGTTGCCTCTGACCTGCCGTCGCTGACCAAGTTCTCGCAGTTCAAGGACGAGCAGAGCTCGACGCTGCTCGACGATCTCGGCCACCCGATCGGCGTGGTCAGTCAGCAGAACCGGGTGATCGTGACGCCCTCGCAGATCCCACAGATCGTCAAGGAGGCGGTGATCTCGATCGAGGACAAGCGCTTTCAGACCAACAGCGGCGTCGACATCCGTGGCATCGGGCGCGCGTTCGTCCAGGACATCCTGCACAAAGGATCCATCCAGGGCGCCTCCACGATCGAGCAGCAGTTCATCAAGAACGCGCTCCAGGCTCAGTCCCACCGCACGATCTTCGAGAAGCTCAGGGAGGCGGCGCTCGCCTACCAGCTCTCGCACAAGTGGTCGAAGGAAAAGATCATCACTGCCTACCTGAACACGATCTACTTCGGCAACGGCGCCTACGGGATCGAGTCGGCGGCGCAGACCTACTTCGGGCAGGACGTCAATCATCTCGGCTGTGGCACCCCCAACCACCAGCTCTGCGTGCAGCAGTTGCAACCGTGGGAGGCAGCGATGCTGGCCGGGATCATCCAATCACCAACGGCGTATGACCCCGCAACCCACCCGGCGGCGGCCCGCGCTCGCCGCGACATCGTGCTGCGCCAGATGTACGAACAGGGCTACTTGACGAGGGCGGTCTACGAACAGAGTGTCCAACAGGCGCTGCCCGCGCCGATGGAGGTCCAGGCCCCCCGGGAGCAGACGGTCGAAGGGGTCGACGCCGGCTACTTCACCAGCTGGGTGCAGCAGCAGGTCATCGAACGTTACGGCGCCCCGCGCGCGTTCGACGGAGGGCTGCAGATCAAGACCACGCTCGATCTCGAACTGCAGCACGCGGCCGAACAGGCGATCGAAGGCTATCTCGCTTACTCCGGCGATCCGACCGCGTCGCTGGTCGCGATCGAAAACTCGACCGGAGAGGTCCGCGCGATGGTCGGCGGACGCAGCTACGACACAAGCCCGTTCAACATCGCCACCGAGGGCGAGCGCCAGCCCGGCTCGTCGTTCAAGGCGTTCGACCTAGCGGGCGCGCTGGAGGACGGCATCTCCCCAGATTCGGTGTGGACCTCCAAGGAGAAGGAATTCCTAGTGCCAGGCACCCATGGCAGAGAAAAGTTCGTGGTGCACAACGACGAAGGCAACTACACGGGCTCGAACACGTTGACAGCCGCGACCGCCTTCTCGGATAATTCGATCTACGCCGAAGTCGGCCTGCACGTCGGCACTGAACGGATCGCACGCCTGGCTCACCGGATGGGCATAACGACCCCGATCTCGACCAATCCGGCGATGACGATCGGCGGCCTGAAGGTAGGTGTCACCCCGTTGGACATGGCCCATGCGTATGAGACGATCGCCCACGGCGGGAAGCGCATCAGCGGCACGCTGTCCGAAGCGGGCGCGCCGGTCGGCATCCAGGAAGTCAACGCCGGCGGACACGTCCTTCCCGATGGCTCACATCACGACATCAACCGAGTCGTGGCCCAACCCGTGCTGCCCCCCGACATCGCCGCCACCGAGACGTCAGTGCTCGAAACGGTGCTTCAGTATGGGACCGCCCGCGCAGCTGCGATCGGCCAGTTCGCAGCCGGCAAGACGGGCACTACCTCCAATTACGGCGACGCCTGGTTCGTCGGCTGGGACAAGAAGTACACGGTCGCCGTATGGGTCGGCTACCCAAACAGCCTGGTTCCGATGACCACCCAGTTCAACGGCGGTCCCGTGCTTGGCGGCACGTTCCCGGCCCTGATCTGGCATGACTTCATGATCTCTGCTCTGCACATCGACAAGACTCGCGCCGAACAGGCCGCCGCACACGCCGCCGGCAAGGTGCATGGGCAGCCCACCACGAGCACCTCCGAAGAAACCGTCTCGCCTTCGAGCAGCCCATCGGGAGCGTCCCAGCCGGCCGAAGAAAAGGCCCGGGAACGACATCCCAGCCCGAGCGGCCGTGGAAACGAAGGTGCGCCCGAACACGGCTCCGCTCCATCTGCGCCCGCCACCCCGTCGCCGACGCCGCCGACGCCCGCGACTCCAAGCCCACCCGAAAGCTCGCCGCCCCCCAAGACTGGAGGCGGGAGTGCCAGTCCCGAAGCGACCGGCGGGGTCAGCCCCACCCCTTAGTCTCCGCGCGGTCCGCCTCACCCTCACGCGCGGATCAGCCCACCCCCCAGTCCCACGCGGGAGTCAGCCCTATCCTCATAGCCTCCGCACTGCTCACCCCCCGCACCTGGCCTGGTGTTCGATCCACCTGGCCCTCCTATTTGCTGGATTCGCGCTCCAGCCGCCACGGCGATACGCCGCTGGCCATTCGCGGACGGGGACTTGAGACATGACGGTTGCCCGCCACGCTGAACCGCCACGGCAACTCCGCGGCCTTCGTGATCCCCACGCGCAGACTCGCTATCACCGGCTCGTCCCATCCTTGCGCACGTGCTCCGATCACGACGGGACCCGTGCGCAGGTCGCCGTTGTTATCCGACAACTCGATGCCGAGCGCCTGTGTGAGCTTGCCCGGACCCGAACACAGGTCTGTGTCAGCGGCTGGGCGACCTCCGACCCTTCCCCGACGAGCGCGCATCTCATCGAGCCCCACCACCGGTTCCAGCGCCCTGATCAGCACCGCCGCTCCTACGCCTTCGTGCTCGCATACCGCGTTGAGCAACGCGTGGATACCGTAGGAGCGGTACACATACGCGCGACCCGCCGGTCCGAACAGAGTCTCCGTACGCGGCGTCAATCCGACGAACGCGTGACACGCCGGCTCGCTCTCGTGATAGGCCTCCGTCTCGACTATCACCCCACCGACGATCGAAGATCCTCCCCTGGTCTCTGACCGGTCACTGCAACGGTGAGAGACCATGCAGCCAATCAAGTCTTCGGCCACCTCCACCACCGGACGATCGTAGAATCCTTCCGCCAGCGAGCCGACCTCTGGGCAATCAGCCATCCGGCGCGTCGTCGAGCACTGTCTTGGCCAGCTCGATCTGCTCGCGCACACGCGCAAGCGCAGTACCACCCTCGGACACCTTGGACTCGAGCCAAGAGTCTTCCTGCAAGACCTCGTAGTACTCCTTGCCGCGCGTGGCAAGAGCCTCGCTGTGCTCGGCGAGCTCATCCTGTGTCAGCTCGGACAGTGTCCGGCCGCTGTCCATCGCCGTGCGCACCAGTCCGGCCAGAACAACGTGCGCCTCGCGGAAGGGCACGCCTCCGCGCACCAGCAGATCGGCGACGTCAGTCGCCGCGATCATCTCATCGCCCGCGGCTCTCTCGAGGCGCGTGCGGTCGAACTTCACGCCGACGATCATCCCGGTGGCCGCCGCCAGCGTCAGCTCCAGCGTGTCGACCGTATCGAACAGGTGCTCCTTATCCTCTTGCAGGTCCTTGTTGTAGGTGAGCGGCAGCGCGTGCATCACGCCATGCAGAGCCGCGAGATGGCCAACCACGCGCGGCGCCTTGGCGCGCAGCAGCTCGGCCGCGTCGGGGTTCTTCTTCTGGGGCATGATCGAGCTGCCCGAGCTCCACGCGTCCGGCAGCTCGCAGAAGCCGAACTCCTCGCTGCACCACAACACCAGCTCCGCCCCCAGACGCGAAAGATGGGTCGAGCAGACCGCCGCCGCGCTCAGGTAGTCGAGCACGAAGTCTCGCCCGGAGACAGCGTCGATCGAGTTGGCGGCCACCTTGGAGAAGCCGAGCTCATCTGCCACCTGACCCCGGTCGGTGTCGAAGTTCACCCCAGCCAGCGCGCCCGCACCGAGCGGCAGTCGTCCCGTCTCGTGCTCGGCGAAAGCAAAGCGCTTGCGATCGCGCGCAAGCATCCAGAAGTACGCGAGCAGATGGTGGCCCAGATACACGGGCTGAGCTCGCTGCAGATGGGTGTAGCCGGGCATCGGCCAATCGAGGTGCTCCTCGGCGCGCTTGATCAGCACCCCCATCAGGACGGAGATCGCAGTCTGCGCCTCGGCAGCGCACTCCCGTGTGTACATAGCCAGATCTGTGACCACCTGATCGTTGCGCGAACGCGCCGTATGGAGCCTCCCACCGACCGGACCGGCGAGCTCGGTCAGGCGTCGCTCGATCGCCATATGGATGTCTTCATCTTCTGCCTGAAACGGAAACCGCTCCTCGCGCAACTCGCACTCGACATCATCGAGACCGCTCAACAGTTTGTCTCGATCCTCGCCGGTGATGATCTTCCGGTTGGCAAGCATCTTCGCGTGCACGCGCGACTGCGCGATGTCCTGTGGCCATAGGCGCCGATCGAAGTCGATCGACGTGTTCAGGCGTCGAAAATCGGGGTGCTGGGGCTCTTTGAATCGTGACATCGGCATGCAGTCTATGTCGCTCCCAACCATTACCGACAGCCGACCCCGGCTTCGCTGCCTGCGCAGGTGACCATCCGAGAAGCTCGACGCTGAAGCGCCCCCTACCGTGCCACCCAGTGCGGTGACCGGCGCCGGCAACGCTGGTCGGAAGTTACTGGCTCCCGGGTCACCCACAAAAAGCCCGCGCCGGACTAGCGTCCCACCGCGCGGATCAGCTCCCGCGCCACCTTCTCAACCTGGCTCTGCCCCAGCTCCGGATAAAACGGCAGAGCCAGACTCCGCGCAGCCACGTCCTCGCATACGGGAAACTCGCCCACGCGATGGCCAAACCGCTCGCGGTACCGCTCGCGGTAGTAGCTCATCAGGTGGATAGCGGGCAGATACGGCTTGCTCTGCACTCCATGTTCGGCAAGCCTGCGTAGGACCGTGTTTCGCTCCACCTCCACCGGTAGCTGCACGACGAACACGAACCATCCCCTCCTATCGCCGTTCATATCCTCACACGGCAGCGTCAGCCCCTCGATTCCACCCAGAGCTTCCCGATACCAACCGGCGACTCGAGCCCGAGCGGCAAGCATCTCCCCCAGCCTCTCCAGCTGTGCGATTCCCAGCGCGCACCCGATATCCGACAGCCGATAGTTGAACCCCAACCGATCGTGATCGAGCCACCCCATATCCTTGGCCCGCCCTTGATTGCGCTCGGAGTCGATCCGCTCCTTCAGCTCTTCATCCGCAAGTGTGACCATCCCCCCCTCGCCCGTGGTGATCTGCTTGTTGGCGTAAAACCCGAACACCGCCGGGTGCCCTCGCCCACCTACCGCGACCCCATCGGCGTGGGTCGCGCCCAGCGCCTCACAAGCGTCCTCCACGATCGCAAGCCCACGCTTGCGCGCAAGCCGCTCGAACGCTGGCATATCGGCGGGATAGCCAAATATATGCACCGGCAGCATGGCCTTGGTTCGCGACGTGATAGCCGCCTCAGCCGCCACCGGATCGAGATTCAACGTAACCGGATCGATATCGGCAAACACGGGCTCGGCGCCCTCATACACGACGGCATTAGCCGAGGCGACAAATGAGAACGGGCTGGTGACCACCTCATCCCCAGCCTCCACCCCTGCGGCACGCAGCGCCAGGTGCAACCCGGCCGTGCCACTGCTGACGGCGCTGGCATGTGCCGCCCCGACGCGAGCGGCAAACATACGCTCGAACTCAGCCAACCGGGGACCCAGCGAAAGCTGGCCCGAGCGCAGCACCTCCAACACAGCATCTTCCTCAGCGACTCCGATCACGGGCCTGGCAAGAGGAATCACCGCCCCAGAAGCGTCAGCCTCACCAGTGCGATCTTCAGGTCCTCGGCGGGACGTCATCCGAACAGCCTGACTGACGCCCTGCACCGCATCCGAGCCTGGCACTACACCCTGCCGGTCGAACGGAACGTGGACCCGGACGAGGTCTTGCCACCATGCATCCCGCGCTCCAACGAATCCACCAGCGCATCCCATGAAGCGGAAATCAGGTTCTCCGACACTCCAATCGAACCCCACACCTCCTGCCCATCCGAGGCATCGATCAGCACCCGAGTCACCGCCCCCGTCCCCTTCGTCTCGTCAAGAATTCGAACCTTGAAGTTCACCAGATCGATGTCCTTCAGGTGCGGGTGAATCTCCCCGATAGCATCGCGCAGCGCCCGATCCAGAGCATGCACAGGCCCGTTGCCCTCCGCGGTGCGAACGTACCGCTCGCCACCAACCCAGATCTTGATCGTGGCCTCCGTCGTGGCTCGACCGTCGGCGTGCTTTTCGACGATCACCCGCCAGGACTCGAGCTTGAACAGCGGCTCATATCCCTCGCGATCCGCCTCCCGGCGCATGAGCAGCTCAAACGACCCGTCTGCCGCCTCGAATTGAAACCCTTGGTGCTCGAGTTCCTTGACGCGCTCCACAACTCGTTTTGTGAACTCGTCGTCGGTCGCGATCCCAATCGCGCTCGCCTTCTCCACGATCGTGGCCCGCCCGGAGAGCTCGGAGATCAGCACATCGCTGCGGTTGCCCACCAGCGTCGGATCGATGTGCTCGAAGGCCTCGCTGCTCTGGCGCACGCCGGCCGCGTGCATTCCGGCCTTGTGCGCAAACGCGTGCTTGCCCACATAAGGCTGCGCCGGGTCCGGCGTCCGATTCAGCAACTCGTCCACGAAGTGCGCCGTCTCACTCAGTCGCGCCAACCGCTCGGGCGCCAGGACCTCATAACCCATCTTCAACTGCAGGTCAGCGACGATCGTCACGAGATTGGCGTTGCCAGTGCGCTCACCAATCCCGTTGATCGTCCCCTGCACCTGCGTTGCGCCCGCCTGCACCGCGACGAGTGTGTTGGCAACACCACACCCGGTGTCGTCGTGGGTATGAATTCCGAGCGCCACGTCAGGCATCTGCATGCGCACCGCCTCAACCGTCTCGCGCACCTGCTGCGGCAACGACCCTCCGTTGGTATCGCACAGCACCACCCGCTCTGCGCCCGCATCCGCAGCGGCCCGCACGCATTCCAAGGCATATCCGACGTCTTCCTCGATGCCGTCGAAAAAATGCTCGGCATCGAACAGCACCCGCTTGCCATGAGCGATCAGGAACGCGATCGACTCGCCGATCATGCTCACGTTCTCTGAGCGCGTCACCTTCAGCACCCTCTCTGTCTGCAACACCGAGCTCTTACCTACGAGCGTGCACACCGGCACGAACGAGTCGACAAGCACGCGCAGCCCCTCGTCCTCGGCGGCTGCCACCCCACGCCGGCGCGTCATCCCGAACGCGACGATCTCGGCCGTCCGCAGCGTCTCCTTCTCCAGCAGCGCGAACAGCTCCAGCTCCTTCGGATTCGACGCCGGGAACCCCGCCTCGATCATGTCCACCCCGAGCGTGTCCAACGCGCGCACGACCCGCACCTTCTCCGCTGCGGTCAGCGTCATACCGCCACCACCCATGCCGTCGCGCAGGGTCGCGTCGTAAAGCTGCACCCGTGGGCGCCCTCTGTCGCTCATCAGCCCCCCGCGGTCGACCCGCTCGGCGCTGGCGTGCGCTCACCACCTGCCTGCGCCGAGCCGGCGCCGGATGGCGTCTGCAGCGCCGGGGCCTGCACGACGTCCAGCCACTCGCGGTAGCGCTCTGAGCGCCCATGAATCGCGTCGTCGAAAGCGGCTTGCAGCACGCGCGTGATCTCTCCCGGCTGACCTGTTCCGACCGGGTGATCGTCGACTTCGCGCACGGGCACGATCTCCGCGGCGGTCCCTGAGAGAAACACCTCGTCCGCGAGATACAGCTCTGCGCGAGCGACGTCCCGCTCGAGCACCGTATAGCCGAGATCCCGTGCGATCTGGATCATCGAGCGGCGCGTGATCCCGTCAAGGATCGAATTGCTCTGACCCGGCGTGGCGATTGTGCCGTCGCGCACGACATAGATGTTCTCTCCGGTCCCCTCGCACACATACCCGTGATCGTCGAGCAGAATCGCCTCGTCGTAGTCGGCCTTGACCGCCTCTACCTTGGCGAGCACGCTGTTGAGGTACTGCCCCGATGCCTTCGCGTGTGGGATCAGCGAGTCTGACCCGATCCGCCGCCACGAGGAGACCTTGGCGCGCACACCCTTGCTGGCGCCCTCCTCACCTAGATACACGCCCCACTCCCAGCATGCGATCGTCACGTCGACACACGCATCCAGCGGGTTCAGGCCCATGGTGCCATAGCCGCGGTAGGCGATCGGGCGGATGTAGCAGGAGCGCAGGCCGTTACGGGCAACGAGCTCCAGTGTCGCCGCGCGCAACTGCTCGGCGGAGAACGGTATCTCCATGTAATAGAGCTCGGCCGAGCGAAACAGACGCTCGACGTGCTCGGCGTTGCGGAACACCGCGGGACCGAGCTGCGTGTCATAACAGCGCACACCCTCAAAGACACCCGTTCCGTAATGCAGTCCATGCGTCAAGACGTGGACCTTGGCGTCCTCCCATGCGATGAATTCTCCGTTCATCCAGATGAGGTCCGTTGGCTCCACGTTCATCTTGCTCCTGTTTTAGAGATTGCCTAAGACTGCCTCGGTCGCTCGCGTCGTACTGTCAGAACCACCCAGATCGGAGGTGCGCAGGCCGCCGTCGAGCGCCTTTTCAACGGCCGATTCTACCGCCGTCGCCGCATCGGCTGAATCGAGTCCGTGCCTGAGCATCATCGCAGCCGACAGGAACATGGCCAACGGGTTTGCCGCGCCTGTCCCTGCGATGTCCGGGGCGGAGCCATGCACGGGCTCGAACAGGCCCGGTCCGTCCGCTCCCAGCGATGCGCTTGGAAGCAGCCCGATCGACCCGGTGATCATCGCCGCCTCGTCGCTGAGGATGTCCCCGAACATGTTCTCGGTCAGGATCGTGTCGAAGTGCCGCGGCGCTGCCACCAGCTGCATCGCGGCGTTGTCCACGAGCACGTGCTCGAGCTGGATGTGCGGGAACTCGCGCGCGTGCACAGCCATCACGACCTCTCGCCACAGCCGCGACGTCTCCAGCACGTTCGCCTTGTCCACGCTGCACACCTTCGCCCGCGCGGCGGTGAAAGCCGTGCGGGCGATCCGCTCGATCTCCGCGGTCGTATACGCGCACACGTCGCTGGCCGAGTCCGCGGTTCGTGTCTTCTCGCCGAAGTAGATCCCGCCCGTCAGCTCCCTGACGACGAGCAGGTCGGTCCCCTCGATCCGCTCGCGCTTCAGGGGCGAGGCGTCATACAGCGCGGGCAGTGGCTTCACCGGACGCAGGTTCGCGTACAGCCCCAGCCCCTTTCTCAGCCCGAGCAGGCCTTGCTCCGGTCGCGGCGTATCCGGGTCGGTCGTGTCCCACTTCGGGCCGCCCACGGCCGCCAGCAACACCGCATCGGCGCTGCGACACACCTCCAGCACCTCGTCGGTCAAGGCGGTCCCGTGCGCGTCGATCGAGGCTCCGCCGAACTGACGCTCGTCGAACTGGAACTCCCCCACCGCTTCCAGCACTCGCAGCGCGGGAGCCATGATCTCAGGGCCGATCCCGTCCCCGGACAGCGTGACGATGTGATGCGCGCTCATATTGCTCTGGCTCTCCCGTCTGTCTGCACGTATGTGTGTGTGACTATGTGTATGTGACTTGCATGTATGCGCAGGCTATGGGGTCGGACCGCGACCACAGCCTTTGCTCGGTCGGGCCGCGATCTCATCCTTGGCTCTGGTCCGGCCGCGACCACAGCCGTTGACTCTGAGCTCCGCCGGCGGACGAGCGAGCTTACAGCGCAGTCGTCACCGGACCGTTGCGCTCGTGCTCGTGCTCGAACTCAGCGACCTCAGCCGACTGCTCGAGTGTCATCGCGATGTCATCGAGGCCGTTGAGCAGCCGATGACGGATCTCGTGATCGATCTCGAACGCCGCGCCGCGCCCGGCGAAGCGAACCTCCTGCTCGAGCAGGTCGATCTCGCCGCTGCCGGCGTGAGCCAGGCTGTGACAGTCCTCGGCGCTGAGCACGACCGGCAGCAGACCGATCTTCGTGCAGTTGGAGTAGAAGATGTCGGCAAAGCTCGGCGCGACGATCGCCTGGAAGCCATAGTCCTGCAGCCCCCACGGAGCGTGCTCGCGCGAGGAGCCGCACCCGAAGTTCTCGCCCGCGACGAGGATCGGGTTGGCCGGCAAATCCCAGCCTGGCTGCTTGGCCCAGTCGTAGAACAGGAACTCGCCGAACCCCGTCCGCTCCACCCGCTTGAGGAACTGCTTGGGCATGATCTGGTCGGTGTCCACGTCGGCACGGTCGAGCTGGCTGACGGGACCTGAGATGACGCTTATCGGATCCATGCTTCTCTCCTAGCTCCACTGACGGATATCGACGAAATGACCCTCGATGGCTGCGGCAGCGGCCATTTGCGGCGAGACCAGATGTGTCCTGCCGCCGCGTCCCTGCCGGCCCTCGAAGTTGCGGTTGGAGGTCGAGGCGCAGCGCTCGCCGGGCTGGAGGATGTCGGGGTTCATCCCCAAGCACATGGAGCAGCCCGCGACCCGCCAGTCGAAGCCGGCCTCGCGGAACACGCGATCGAGACCCTCGGCCTCAGCCTGCGCCTTGACCTGCTGGGAGCCGGGGACGACCATCGCGTCGACGCTGTCGGCGACTTTGTGGCCGGCCACGACCTGAGCGGCGGCGCGCAGGTCCCCGATGCGCGAGTTCGTGCAGGAGCCGATGAACACCCGGTCGAGTGAGATCTGCTCGATCGGCGTGCCGGGCTCGAGCGCCATGTATTGCAGCGCGCGCTCGGTCGCCTCGCGATCTGCGGGGCTGTCGAAGTCATCCGGCGCCGGGACGCTGTCGGTGACCGCGCGCACCATGCCCGGATTCGTGCCCCAAGTGACCTGCGGAGAGATCTTTCCCGCGTCGATCGACACCTCGCGGTCAAACTCGGCGCCCGCGTCTGTCCGCAACGTGCCGCGCCACTGCTCGATCGCTTGCTCCAGCTCGGCCCCGCGCGGAGCGCCGGGGCGCTCGGCCTCGGTGAACCAGGCGAACGTGGTCTCGTCGGGCGCGATCATCCCGGCGCGTCCACCACCCTCGATCGTCATGTTGCAGACGGTCATCCGGCCCTCCATCGAAAGCCCCTCGATCGCCGGCCCCGAGTACTCGACGACATGGCCGGTCATCCCGCCGACCCCAAGCCGGCCGAGCGTCGCGAGGATCAGGTCCTTGGCGGTGACCCCGAACCCCAGCTCACCCTCGTAGGCGACGCGCATCGAGCGCGGCTTGTGCTGGACCATGCACTGCGTCGCCAGCACGTGCTCGACCTCGCTGGTGCCGATCCCGAACGCGAGCGCGCCAAACGCGCCATGTGTCGAAGTGTGAGAGTCGCCGCAGACGATCGTCATGCCCGGCTGGGTCACGCCCAGCTCGGGGCCGATCACGTGCACGATCCCCTGCCGATCGGAGCCGAGCGAGTAGACGGGCACGCCGAACTCAGCGCAGTTGCGCTCGAGCGTTTGAACCTGAACACGCGAGAGCTCGTCCTTGATGCGCGCAGCGACGGGCGTGCCGTCTGTGGGTGTGTTGTGATCGGCGGTCGCCAGCGTGCGGTCGGGGCGGCGCACGGGACGCTCAGCCATGCGCAGGCTGTCGAAGGCCTGCGGGCTGGTCACCTCGTGCACGAGATGCAGGTCGATGTACAGCAGCCCATGGGCGACCTCGTGCGTCTCCCAGATCTTGTCGAACAGCGTCTGTTGCGGCATGGTCACCGACCCTTCTCGTCGTGGATGCTGAATGCTTTCTCGATGCTGCTCATGACGTCCATCTAGCTGCGCCTCAAACCGGCGCTGAGGACCGCCATGAACGCAGCCTCGGCATCGATCGTGGGGTTCTCGAAGTGATGCGGAAGATCGGCGTCGAACGTGACACAGTCGCCCTCACCGAGCTCGTAACGCTGTCCGTCGCACACGAGCACGACAGCTCCATGCTCGACAAGCGCAGTCTCGCGACTTCCGGGCTCGTGCATCGGCGGGTCGTCTGCCGCGCCCGTGGTGGCGCCCGGAGCGAGCATGTGCCGCGAGAGCTCCGCCCGCTGGCCCGGCTGAGATGAGGTCATCACCTCGAAGCTGTGTCCTCGCCGCTTGTTTCCGCCACGCTGGCGCCCACCCGCACGTACGATCGTCACGGCTCCACCCTCATCCAAGCGCAG
Source organism: uncultured Solirubrobacterales bacterium (assembly GCA_963705245.1). Taxonomy (GTDB): domain Bacteria; phylum Actinomycetota; class Thermoleophilia; order Solirubrobacterales; family Solirubrobacteraceae; genus Palsa-744. The sequence goes on from OY970062.1 coordinate 2,547,662, forward strand.
CAACTGCGACAACCGCAGCTCCAACCCCGCGGCGATGCGAGCCGCCACAGCGAGCGTCGGGCTCGTCTCTCCGCGCTCCACCTGGGAAAGCATCGGCGCGCTCACGCCGCTGCGCTGTGCCAGATCGCGCAACGACAACGACTCGGATTCACGCAGCGCTTTTACGCGCGCGCCGATTACAGCCGGATCCAACGGATCCCGTGTCGAGGTCGTCATACATGTGTATGTTATCACGGACGAATGTACAGCGCGGCTGTGCCCGGCGGCGGCTATGGCCCAGCAGGCTCAGGCAGACCGATCGTCTCATCCAAGCTCGACCGCGCCGCAGCCACCGACAGCGCGCGCACATACGCCCGAGCCGCCGCGTCGATGATGTCCGTGGAGACACTCTGGCCTGCCCCGGTGAAACCATCGATCTCCAGCACGATCGAGACCTCTCCGAGCGCATCCTGGCCCTCGGTCACAGCACCGATCGTGAACTCGCTGAGCTTCGCCGCCGCGCCCGTGGCGACGTTGATCGCCTGGAATACAGCGTCGATCGGACCGTCACCTGTGAACGTGCCGGTCGAGGAGCCCCCGTCAGGCAAGACCACCGACACGCGCGCGTGGGGCGGGCGCAGCGAAGAGGCCTCGACCTCGAACCACTCCAGGGCGTAGCCGCCGATGTCCTCGCTGCGCAGCTCGTCGGTGACGAGCGCCTCCAGGTCCATCGCGGTCACCTGCTTCTTGCGGTCTGCGATCTCCTTGAAGCGCTTGAACGCGGTGTTCAGCGCCTGGCCGTCGATCTCAAAGCCCATCTCCTCCAGCGCTTTGCTGAGGGCGTGCCGACCCGAGTGCTTGCCAAGCACGATCGAGTTGCTGCTCAGGCCGACGGTGGTCGCATCCATGATCTCGTAGGTCGTGCGCTCCTTCAGAACACCATCTTGGTGAATTCCCGCCTCGTGCGCGAACGCGTTACGCCCGACGATCGCCTTGTTCGGCTGCACTTGATAGCCGGTCAGCCTCGAGACGAGGCGACTCGTGCGCGCGATCTCGGTTGTCTCGATCCCCGTCCACAGCCCCAGGCTGGGCTCGCGCGTGTGCAGCAGCATCGCGATCTCCTCCAGCGATGCGTTACCCGCGCGCTCGCCGATGCCGTTGATCGCACACTCCACCTGACGGCAACCCGCTTCCAATCCCGCCAGCGAGTTGGCTACGGCGATGCCAAGGTCATCGTGACAGTGAACCGACAGGATCACGTCGCGCAACCCCGGCACCAGCTCGTAGAGCTCCACGAACATCGCCCCGTACTCGTGCGGCATCGTGTAACCGACGGTGTCGGGAACGTTGATTGTCGTGGCGCCCTCGTCCAGCGCGATCTGGATCACCTCGGCCATGTACTGCACGTCCGAGCGCGACCCGTCCTCTGGTGAGAACTCGACGTCCTCGGTGAATTCGCGTGCCTGTGCCACCGCCGCGCGCACCTGCCCCTTGACGTCCTCGCGCGTGGTCTGCAACTTGTGCTTGATGTGAACATCGCTCGTGGCCAGAAACGTGTGGATGCGCGGACGTTCAGAGTCACGCACCGCATTCCAAGCGGCCTCGATGTCCTGGCTGGATGTGCGAGCCAGCCCACAGATGACCGGGCCTTGCACTTCACGCGCGATCGCCTGCACCGACTCGAAGTCGCCCGGTGAGGTGATCGGAAAGCCCGCCTCGATCACATCCACGCCCAGCCGCATGAGCTGGTGAGCGATCTCCAGCTTTTCCTGCTTGTTCAGCGATATCCCCGGCGACTGCTCGCCGTCGCGCAGCGTCGTGTCGAAAATCAGGACGCGGTCTGCCTCTGCGCGTCCACCTTGGTTACTTCCTACCGCAGTGCTCATGTCGTCGTGCTCCTTCTCTGTCTCGCTTTCCGTTCCTCTCTGCTGGGTATGCGGCTACGCGGCCGCCACGCGCTATTCCCCCCGAGGGGGGAGCAGGAGGAGAAGCAGGGACGAGATCTGAAACGACATGCGAAACCGCAGATTAGCACCTGCCGCGCGAAAGTCACGCGACTGAAAGTCGCCTTAAGGCGTCAGCACGACCTTGCCGACGTTACGCCGCTCGGTGATCATGTTCTGCGCGGCGCCGGCTTCCTCAAAGGAGAACGTACCGGCGACGACCGGTTCGACCGTGCCGTCGTCAAGCAGCTCCTGCAAAGGGGTGATCCATGGCGAAAGCGTCCCACGGTCCTTCCACAGGCTCAGCATGTTCAGTCCGATCACGGCCTTGGATTCGGACATCTGCTTGATCATGTTGAAGCGCGGCATGCGCACGACGGTGCGCAGAGCGGTGACGAGATTGCGCCGCTCGCCGGAGACGACCGCGGACGCGCCGAACGCGACCAGGCGTCCGCCGGCTCGCAAGAGCGCGTAGTCACGCCGAAAGCTCTTGCCGCCGACCGCGTCCATGATCACGTCGAACTTCGGCAGGCCCTGTTCCCAACCGGCGGTCGTGTAGTCGAGCGCGTGGTCGACGCCAAGCTCGGAGATCCGCGCGTGCTTGCCGGGCGAAGCCGTGCCGTACACCTCCGCGCCATGACGCTTGGCGATCTGGGTCGCAGCGATACCGACACCCCCGCCGGCGGAGTGGATCAACACGCGCTCGCCAGGCTGAAGGTTGCCGTAGCCGATCAGACCCGCCCACGCAGTCCCATAATTGACGGGGATCGCCGCGCCCTGCTCGAAGGTGAGTCGATCCGGCAATGGCACGACATCGCTCGCGGACACGACGACCTGCGATGAGTAACCACCGAACTGGGTGCTTGCGATGACGCGCTGGCCATGGCTCAAGGGAGCGGCCGGGGTCGACGCCCCCTCGCCCAGCTCGAGGATCGTCCCTGCAACCTCATAGCCGATGACACACGGGGGCTTGGGCGCGTCGGCATACAGACCGATACGGGCCATCACGTCGGCAAAGTTGATCCCGGCCGCCGCGACGTCTATGCGAACCTGTCCCGGCCCGAGCTCGGGGTCGGGGCGCTCTTGAACCTTCAGCACCCCGGGTCCCCCATGCTTAGTGATCACGACCGCCCTCATTGCGAGTCACCCTATCGGACTAAGGCTCACGGGCCGCGGCCGAGAACCACCCGAGGCCACAACCAAGCCACCAAGCCACAGCTATCGAGCCACAGCCAAAGACATCAAGCCACAGCTACCGAGGCCACAACCACCAAGCCACCGGACCTTCAGCCGAGATCGACCGACCAGCCGTTGACAAAACCCTCCGACGCCACGATCTCCTGCACGACCGTGTCCGGCACGGGCGCATCGGTCGTCACGACCATTGCGGCCAGACGCTTATGCTCCTCCCCCTCGGTTTGCCCGTCGGGGCTGTGACCGATGGCGGCGGATGAGATGTTGATCCCGTGCGCCCCGAAGATCGTGCCGACGCGGCCGATCATGCCGGGCAGATCCTGATATCGGAACACGGTCACGTACGGCGCCAGCTCGATCGTCAAGCGCCGACCTTGAACCTCGACCAGATGGGGCACGCGGTTGGGCCCGATGCCGGTGCCGGCGACTGCGACTCGCTCATCTCCGGCGGCGACCGTGACGCGGATCAGCTCATTGAAGTCCTGCGCCTCGGAGACCGCCTTCTCCTCGACGATGATTCCTCGCTGCTGAGCCATGCTGGGGGCGTTGACGAGGTTGACCTGCTCCTCCGTGCGCCCTTGCAGCGCGCCCTGGATCACGGCAAGCGTGAGCAGGCGCGTGTCGAAGTCCGCGATCCGACCCAAGAACGCCGCCTCGATGCGCTCGACCGAGCTGCCCTCGGCAAGCTTCATCGCCAGACGCCCGAGCTGCGTGGCGAGTGGCAAAAATGGACCGAGCACCTCCATGTCCTCGGCGCCGATCGCGGGAATGTTCACGGCCGTGGAGACGACGCCCCCGGTGAGCGCGGCGAGCACCTGCTCGGCGCTCTGATAGCCCGCACGGTCAGTCGCCTCGGCGGTCGAGGCGCCCAGGTGTGGCGTTACAACCACGTTGGGATAGCCCTGAAACAACGGGTAGTCGGTAATCGGCTCGGACGGGAACACGTCCAGCGCGGCACCTCCGACCTTCCCCGAGTCCAACGCGTCCTGCAGCGCCGCGTCATCGATCAGCCCACCACGAGCAACGTTCAGCACGCGTACGCCGTCGCGCATCTTCGCGAATGCGCCGGCGTCGAGGAAGCCTTCGGTCTCCGGGGTCTTGGGCAAGTGCACGGTGATGAAGTCAGCCTGCCTGTACACGTCGTCGACGCTGTCGGCCTTATCCACTCCCAACTCGCGATAGCGCTCGGCGCTGACGAACGGATCGAACGCGAGCACGCGCATGCCAAAGCCTCGCGCGCGCTGCGCGACCAGCTGACCGATGCGCCCGAAGCCGAGGATGCCAAGCGTCTTCTCATACAGCTCCACGCCCGAGAACTTCGAGCGCTCCCACTTGCCAGCCGTCAGCGATACATACGCTTGGGGAATATTGCGAGCAAGGGCGAGCAGCAATGCCATCGTGTGCTCGGCGGCGGTGACGACATTCGACTGGGGCGCGTTGGCGACGACGATCCCGCGTCTGGTGGCCGCCTGCACGTCGACGTTGTCCACGCCCACGCCCGCCCGCCCGATCACGCGCAGGTTGACGGCCTGCTCGATCAGCTCGGCGGTCATCTTCGTGGCCGAGCGAATCAGGATGCCGTGGTAGACGCCAATGCGCTCGGTGAGCTCCTCGTCGCTCCAGTCGATGCCGAGATCGACGTCGAAGCGCTCGCGCAGCAGCTCCACGCCCGAATCTCCGATCTTCTCCTTGACCAGCACCTTCAGACGCTCGTCCGCAGACGTGTTCACCATGGTCGCATTCATGCGGAGATCCTTTCCACTGTCCAGTCGATACATGCAGTCAATGCCTGCACGTCGGCCGGGTCGACGGCCGGGAACATGCCGATCCGCAATTGGTTGCGCCCCAGCTTGCGATAGGGCTCGGTGTCGACGATGCCGTTAGCTCGCAAGGTTGCGGCGACCTCCGCTGCGTCGATGTCCTCACTGAAGTCGATCGTCCCCACGACCAGCGAGCGATGAGCCGGGTCTGAGACGAACGGCGTGGTGCAGGAGGTGCGCTCCGCCCAACCGTAGAGGTGTCCGGAAGACTCGCGCGTGCGCGCCACACACCAGTCCAGGCCACCACCGTCGAGCATCCAACGAATCTGATTGGCGAGCAGGAACAGCGTCGCGACCGCCGGCGTGTTGTATGTCTGGTCTTTCAGAGAGTTCTCGAGCGCCGTGCTCAGCGACAGGAACGCTGGGATCCAGCGGTCGGACGCATCATGCAGCTCTGCGATCCTCTGTTGCGCGGCGGGGCTGAGCAGTGCGACCCACAGGCCGCCATCACCGGCGAAGCCCTTCTGCGGCGCGAAGTAATAGGCGTCCGCTTGGTCGACTTCGACGGGCAGCCCGCCCGCGCCGGAGGTCGCATCGATCAGGACCAGCGCGTCGCGCATCGCAGCTGGCCTTGCCACGGGGACCATCACTCCGGTCGAGGTCTCGTTGTGCGCCCAGGTCACCACGTCGACCGACCCATCGACAGCGGGGAGCGCACTCGGGTCTGGGGCCTCGCCGGGGTCGGCTGACACGACGACCGGATCCTCCAGGAACGGCGCGCCGGTCGTGACCGCGGCGAACTTCGAGGAGAACTCCCCGTAGGTCAGGTGCAACGCGCGGTGCTCGATGAGGCCGAAGGCCGCGGCGTCCCAGAAGGCGGTCGCGCCGCCGTTGCCGAGCGTGACCTCATAACCGTCGGGCATGGCGAACAGCTCGCGCAGGCCCGTGCGAACCTCTGCGACGAGCGCCTTGACCGGCTTCTGTCGGTGGGAGGTCCCCATCACGGCTGCGCCGTCTGATGCCAGACGTGCGAGCGCCTCGGGGCGCACCTTCGATGGCCCGCAGCCGAAGCGCCCGTCGGCGGGCTTCAGCTGGTCTGGAATGACGAGTTGAGTGTCCTGCGCTTGAGAGCTCGGCGTCATGAGGCTTCCTCACTGAGTGTCGGAGATCGAAGGATGCCCAGGCGCGCGGCGTAAATGTTCGTCGCTTCCCGGTGGTGAGCTCCACCTAGTGCGCCAGTCGCGACGAGGAGGCGAGTGTAGCTAACTCGCGAGACGCTCGCGGGTCATCGAGGTGGCCGTCCAGCCATCCGGGAGGCGGGTCGGCGCCACGCCCGCAGAGGGCTCGGGCGCAAGCAGGCAGAACTCGGGCGCCGGACCAAAGACGAACTGGCGGCGCCAGAGGCTTGCGTGACGAGGATCCATGCCATCGCCAAGCATCTCACCGAGCGGACGCCGCTCGACTCCAGGTGTGCGTGCCACCCAGACGGCGACGAACGTCTCAGCGATCGAGGCGAGGTCAGGCGGCAGCTCGCCCTCCACCAGGCCATAGAGGCCGCCCGCGCCCGCGCCGAAGCGGCGCGCGAGGTCGTCGTGAGTGCTGCGATGGCCGTGACCGACCGCGGCCTCGTTGAGGACGCCGAGCGCAGTGTAGTCCTCGACGAAGTACCAATCCTCATAGCCACCGGACTTGCCTGCAAGCCACGGCAGCTCGGCGGCTCGATAGCAGGCCGAGCCGGCAAAGCCGGCGGGGGGATTACGCGCGAGCGAGCGGTGAAACGCGATCTGAGCCTGCTCGTAGGCAGCGATCGCCGAGTCGTCCAGCGGGCGGTGCCAGAAGACGTAGGCAAGCACCGAGATCCGGTCCCTCTACGCGAGCAGTTGCGACATTGAACTCACGGCTTGGACCGTGATCCGGTTCACGAGTTGCACAGACAGCGTCTCAAAACGAAGGCTTGATCCAGTCCATGTGCGAGCGCAGCTCGCCGCCTACGTGCTCGACCTGGGTATCGGCCTGCTCGGCGCGCATGCGCAGGAAGTTCTCCTGTCCGGCGCGATTCTCCGCGATCCACTCCCGCGCAAAGTCGCCGGATTGGATCTCAGCGAGGATCTGGCGCATGGCGGCCCGAGTCTCATCTGTGATGACCCGTCGCCCGCGCGTGTAGTCGCCGTACTCAGCCGTGTTGGAGATCGAGTAGCGCATTCCCGCAAGACCCTTCTCGTACATCAGGTCGGCGATCAGCTTCAGCTCGTGCAGGCACTCGAAGTAGGCCATCTCCGGGTCATAGCCGGCGTCCACGAGCGTCTCGAAACCGGCCTGGACGAGCTCGGAGGCGCCGCCACAGAGAACCGCCTGCTCCCCGAACAGGTCGGTCTCGGTCTCGTCCTTGAACGTCGTCTCGATCACGCCGCCACGGGTGCAACCGATGCCCTTGGCATAGGCGAGCGCCAAGGCCCGCGCGTTGTGAGTGGCGTCCTGGGCGACTGCGATCAGGCCGGGAACGCCGCTGCCTTCCGTGAACTGGCGGCGAACGAGATGACCGGGACCCTTGGGCGCGACCATCCCTACGTCGACCCCTGCAGGAGGGCTGATCTCGTCGTAGTGGATCGAGAAGCCGTGACCGAACAGAATCATGTTGTGAGGGGCTATGCCGTCACGAATCTCGGTCTCCCAGACTTGATGGTGCAGCTCGTCGGGCAGGAGGATCATGACCAGATCCCCGCGGCTTGCGGCCTCGACTACCGAAAGCACCTCCAGACCCTGCTCGCGCGCTGCTCCGACGGAGGCGGAGCCCTCACGCAAGCCGACCACGACGCTGACGCCGGAGTCCTTCAGATTGAGAGCGTGGGCGTGGCCCTGAGAGCCGTAGCCGATGATCGCGACGGTCTTGCCATCGAGGAGTGTGAGGTCTGCGTCGTTGTCGTAGAGCATCAGATCGCGCAGGCTATCGGTTCAGCGCCCGATTCCGAACCCCAGGACGACACCCGGCCGGTCCCGGCGACGTCTGAGAGGAAGCGCAACCGTCGACGAGCTTCGTCAGGCGCTCGCGGCTGCGACCAGGGTGCGCCCGGGGATCGCAAGCGTCCCATCCGAAGCGATAAAGGGCCCAAGACGCGCGGCGAGGCCAGCACGGATTTCAGCGATCTCGGGCTCGGGCCGGCTGAGTACGGCGTCGTGGAAAGTGTGAGAGATGTCGAGGGTCGTCTCCCAGAAGAGGTCGAAGGAGTCGTGACGCTGAGCGACGTCAACCGACTGCACGTCGATCTCGACAAAGCCAGCCTGGGCCAGCAGCTCGCGCACGCGGTCAGGATCGCCGAGCACGAACGGGCCGGGCTCTTGTCGAGCCCGCTCACTCGGCGGTGAGGAAAGCCCACGCTCGATCAGCTCCAAGGTCGGCAGCAGCGCCCATGGGTTCTGCTGCACAGAGTCCCATACGGCCAGCGAGACACGCCCCCCTGGTCGCAACACACGACGAGTCTCGGCCAGCGCGGCGGGTGGGTCGGCGAGCAGCATGTAGCCCCAGCGGCAGAGGACGACGTCGACGCTGGCGAGTGGCATGTCGATCCATTCGGCGCCGATGACCTGGAACTCGATGTTGCTGAGCGCCAGCTCGGCGGCGCGAGCGCGAGCGCCGTCGAGCATCGCATCGGCCTGGTCGGAGATGATCACGCCACCCATCGGGGCGACCTGTTCAGCGGCGAGCATGCCCGTCTCACCGAGTCCGGCCGCCAGCTCGAGCACGCGCTCGCCGGGCTGCAGCGAGACGGCGTCGAGCATCCACTCAGACACGGGCGCACCCAACCTGCGGATCGCCTCCTGGCGGCGCGTCCACCCCGCCGCAGCCGCTTCCCAACCCGCGAGGCTGGCCTCGCGATGGGCATTTGCGTCGAAGGCCTCGGAGTCGTTGCCGACGGGCCCGTCGTTGTCGTGTGAGCTCGCGTTCACGAGAGTTCTCTGCGAAGCAGCTTGCCTGACCGCGTGCGCGGGAGGGGCGTGCCGGTGAAATCGACTTGCTTGGGGACCTTATAGCGGGCCAGGCGCGCGGCACAATGGGCGCGTAGGGTCTCATCCGCAAGCGTGGACTCGGGGCGCAAGACGACGATCGCCGCGACCGCCTCCCCCCAAGTCGAGTCTGGGCGTCCGAGCACGGCAGCCTCCAGTACGTCTGGGTGGGATTCGAGCACAGCCTCGACCTCGGCGGGGGCGACGTTCTCCCCTCCGCTGACGATCGTGTCGGCAACGCGCCCCGTGACCTGCAGGAAGCCACGCTCATCGAGCGCGCCGAGATCACCGGTATGCAGCCAGCCGTCGGGATCGAGCGAGGCGGGCGCGACGGTCGGTCCGGCGACCATGATCTCGCCATCCTCGGCGACGCTTACCTGCGTGCAGAACAGCGAAGGGCCGCCGGTGCTGACCTGCGAGCAGGCCTCCGTCAGCCCGTAGGTGCTGGCGACGGGCACGCCGGCCTCGCGTGCGCGCTCGATCAGCACGTCAGGCACGGGCCCGCCGCCGGTCAGCGCGCAACGTAGCGTGGACGGGCGCTCGAGGCCCGAGTCGAGCAGTCGCGCAAGGGTGGTGGCGACGAGGGAGACCAGTGTTATGTCCTGTTCGCTCAGAGCATGCAGGACCAGGTCCGTGTCGAAGCGTTCGTGGATCACCGCCGTGGTCGCGTAGATCGCGGAGCGCACCAGGATCGAAAGGCCACCGACGTGGGAGACCGGGAGCGCGCACAGCCAGCGCTCACTAGGGTCGCGATCGAGCGCGACGGCGGAGCCGAGGGCACTCCACAGGAAGTTGCCATAGGTGAGCTCGACGGGGCGCGGCGCAGAGGTCGTACCGGAGGTGTGGATGACGGCCGCAATGGCATCGAGGTCGTGACGATGTCGCTCGCTCGGCGTGAGATCATCGGCCACCTCGTGCGCGGCCTTCAGGGGCTCGTCCACTACCAGTGCCGCACCGGCGCAGACATGCGCGCGCTCGGCGGCCCCAAGGCGCACGTCGACCGGGACGGCCACAGCCCCGAGTTGCAGGCAGGCGTGGAAGGCCTCGGCGAAGGCGAGACTGGGCGCCAGCGCGATCGCGACACGATCCCCAGCTGCCACGCCGCTGGCTCTCAGCACCCGAGCGCCGGCGCGTGCGGCGCCATAGAGTTCGGCGTAGGAACGGCTGCCCTCAGGCCCATCTGCAGCTATCGATCCGGGCCGTGAGCGCGCGGCCCGAAAGAGCCAATCCTCAACCAGCATGGCCACAGGCTAGCCTTCCAACCCATGCCCATCACCTGGACAACCGCGGGCGAGTACGAAGATATTCGCTACGAGAAGTCGGGCGAGCCGTCCTCGCGGACGGGAATCGCGAAGATCACGATCGACCGGCCGGAGGTGAGGAACGCGTTCAGGCCGCAGACGATCGTAGAGATCTCAAGGGCGCTGGAGGACGCGCGTGAAGACACGGAGATCGGCGTGATCGTGCTGACGGGCGCCGGTGAGCTGGCGTTTTGCTCCGGTGGAGATCAGCGCGTGCGCGGAGACTCGGGGTATCTAGCCGAGGACGACGCGGGCAAGGCGGGAATCGGAAGGTTTCACGTGACCGATCTGCACGTGCAGATTCGGCGGCTGCCGAAGCCCGTCGTGGCGATGGTCGCCGGGTATGCGATTGGCGGAGGGCATGTGCTGCACCTCGTGTGCGACCTGACGATCGCCGCGGACAACGCCAAGTTCGGGCAGGTCGGGCCAAAGGTGGGATCATTCGACGGGGGGTTCGGCGCGGGGCTGCTGGCGAACCTCGTGGGGCCGAAGAAGGCAAAGGAGATCTGGTTTTTGTGCCGGCAGTACTCCGCACAAGAGGCGCTGGAGATGGGCATGGTGAACACCGTGGTGGCACTCTCGCAGCTGGAAGACGAGACGGTGAAATGGTGCGAGGAGATGCTGGAGCTCTCGCCGTTCGCGCTGAGGCTGCTGAAGGCAAGCTTCAACGCCGCGGAGGACGGGCTGACAGGCATTCAGCAACTCGCGCACGATGCGAACCTGCTGTTCTACGGCAGCGAAGAGGCACAGGAGGGCAGAAACGCCTACAGAGAGAAGCGCAAGCCGGACTTCGGTCAATTCCCGAAGCGCGCGTGAGCACAGTGACGCAAACGACGATGACCGCCGACTCGGGCACGACCGGGCGCCCGAGCATGGTGCGGATCTGGGTGATGGCCGCACGCATCAGGACCTTGCCGGCGGCGGTGGCGCCGGTGCTGGTCGGGACTTCGCTGGCTTTGGGAGCCGGGCACTTCCATCCGCTCGCGTTCCTCGCAGCGCTGCTTGGAGCGGTGTTCATTCAGGTGGGAACAAACTTGTCAAACGACTACTCTGACGCGCGCAGGGGAGCGGACAGCGACGACCGGCTCGGGCCGGTGAGGGTGACGGCGGGTGGTCTGGTGCCACCAAAGCAGGTGCTGATCGCGACGTATGCGACGTTCGGCCTAGCGGTTGCGTGCGGGGTGTATCTGGTGGCCGTGGCGGGCTGGGAGCTGATCGCGGTGGGGGCCGCGTCGATCCTTGCCGGCGTGTTGTACACGGGAGGTCCGCGGCCGTACGGATACGAGGGACTCGGCGAGGTGTTCGTGTTCCTCTTCTTCGGCGTGGTAGCCGTGACGGGCTCATACTTCGTGCAGGTGCAGCAACTGCCGTGGCAGGCATTTGGATGCGCCGTGCCGGTGGGGCTGCTGGCGAGCGCGATCCTCGTCGTGAACAACGTCAGGGACATCGATACGGACAGGCGCGCGGGCAAGCGCACGCTCGCGGTCAGGCTGGGACGCGAGCGCACGCGCAGCCTGTATACGGCGATGGTGGCTGGCGCGTTCGCCAGTGCGCCGGTGTTGTGGGCGCTGGGAATGTCGCCATGGCTGCTGCTGAGCTGGGCGGCGATCCCGCTCGCGGCGAAGCTCATACGAACGGTGGGCACGAGGGTGGACGGACCATCCCTGAACGGCGCTCTGGCGAAGACGGGGGCCTTGCAGCTGCTGTTCTGCCTGTTGTTCGCCGCCGGGATCCTCGCGAGCGGCGGGATCGGAGGGTGAGCGTTGCAATTGAGCGTGCAGCTGCGGAACGTGCGCCTGAGACGACCGCTGCAGACCGCGCACGGAACCGTGAGGGAGCGCGAGCTGTTGATGGTGACGCTCACGGACGCAGACGGGGCCACGGGTTACGGCGAAGCCGCGCCATTGCAGGAATATGACGGGGTAAGTATCGGAAAGGTGAAAAATGCGCTCGAGCGCTATGGGCAGGTGCTCGTGGATGCGCAGGAAATGAACGGCGCGCAGATCATCGACGCCTGCCGCAAGGTCGAGGACCTGCCGCAGGCGCTGGCGGCGATCGACATGGCGCTGTGGGATCGTGCGGGCAGGCGCACGGGCAAGCCGGTCGCGGAGCTGCTCACCGACGAGCCCTCGCGAGAGGTGATGGTGAACGCGACGATCGGCGCGACCGACCGCACGGGGGCGGCCAAGCAGGCCGCCGAGGCCGTGGAGGCGGGATTCCGATGCATCAAGCTGAAGGTCGGAACAGGCGACGACGCGGGCCGGGTGGCCGCAGTCAGAGCGGTCACGGGCGCCGAGACCGCTCTGCGACTGGATGCGAACGGCGCATGGACGGTGGATGAGGCCATCCGGGCGATCGAGATGTTGGCGCCGGCGGGGTTGGAGCTGGTGGAGGAGCCCACGCATGGCCTGCAGGCCGTGAGGGAGGTGCGCGAGCGGGTGAGCACAAGGATCGCGATTGACGAGACCGCAGCCGAGCACGGCGCACTCGGCGCCGGCGTGGCCGACGCGGTATGCCTGAAGATCGGTCGTTGCGGTGGAATCTCGGGCCTGCTCGCGGCCGCGACGCTGGTGCGCGCCTCGGGCGCGGAGGCATACGTGGCCTCGACGCTGGACGGCCCGCTGGGAGTGGCGGCCGCGCTGCACTGCGCCGCAGCGCTGGCCTCCCGGGGACCGGTGCCGGCATGCGGGTTGGCGACACTCAGACTGTTCGAGGGACCAGTCGAGGACGAGCTGCCCGTACGCGCGGGCAGGATCGCCCTGCCGTCAGCTCCCGGGCTGGGTGTCCGACCGCTGTAGCACCACCGGCGCTGGCTGAGCCGGGCTCGTGGACGTGAGCACCGCAGGCACAGCGAGCGCCGCCGGCGCCGGGAAGTCTGCGTCAAAGAGGCCCTCGACAGCCTCCACCGGAGTGGGTGTGCCCATCAAGGGACCCTGAGCCATCGTGCAGCCCAATGCCCGCAGGGTGGTCAGCTGCTCGTGCGTCTCGATTCCCGTAGCGATCACCGTCAGCGAGAGATCTCGCCCGACGACGAGGATCGCCTCGAGCAACCAGCTGCGGTAAGCCTCGTCCTCGGATGCGGCGAGGGAGCTCCTGTCCACCCGCAGGGAGTCGAGTGACATCTGTCGCAGGTCGGCGTGGTGGGCGTATCCGCCGCTGCCGAAGTCGTCGATCGCGATCCGCACTCCCAGCTGCTTGATCTCCCGCAGGCGCAGGGTGGCCGCGGCGACGTCGCGCATCACTGTGGTCTCGGCGATCTCGAGCGTCAGCAGCGAGGGCTCGATCCCCGACTGCTGCAGCGCTCGTCGAACGTCCGTGACGAATCCATCTCGATTCAGCTGATGGGCCGAGACCTTCACCGAGATGCCGACTGGGTTGCCGACTGGGTTGCCGACTGGGTTGCCTGCCACGTTCCAGGCCGCGGCTCGCCCGCAGGCCTCCTCCAGCGCCCAGCGGCCGATCGGCACGATCAGCCCGGTGTCCTCGGCCAGCGGGATGAAGTCTCCGGGCGCCAGAACGCCCTGCGCGGGATGCTGCCAGCGGATCAGCGCCTCCAGACCCACAACCTTGCGAGTGCCCAGATCATAGATCGGCTGGTAGAGCAGGAAGAACTGTTCCTCCCCCAGCGCGGTGTTCAGCTCAGCCTCGAGTATCGCGCGACCCTCGATGACCGTGCGCATGTTCGCGTTGAAGAGCGTGTAACGGTCTTTGCCCGCGGCCTTGGCCGAGGCCAGAGCCAGATGCGCATCGCGCAGCAGATCCTCGGGGGTCCCATAGCGGCCGAAGGCAACGCCGATGCTCGCGGTCAAGACAAAGCTTGGACCAAAATTATCAAGCTCGACGGGCTTGTGCAGGGCCTCGATCATGCGTTGCGCCAACGAGTCGAGCCGCACTCCGCGGGCTGCCGATTCGACCAGCACCACGAACTCGTCTCCGTCGAGCCGACCCACGGTGTCCCCTGCTCGCACTACGCCCTCCAGCCGTTCTCCGACGATTCTCAGCAGCTGATCGCCAGCTGCCTGCCCAAGTTTTTCATTGACATCCTTGAGTCTGTCGATGTCGACAAACAGCGCACCCGCCAGCATTCCCGAGTCGCGACCTGCGCGCGCAACCATGCGCTCGGCCCGGTCCAGTGTGAGCGAGCGGTTGGGAAGTCCGGTCAGCGGGTCATACAGATCGGCATCGGGCAGCTCGGGTGGCTTGGGGGTCTTTGGCGCCTGAACCTGCGCCGGCGCCAGCGGGCGACCGCTGCCAAAGACGAACACCAGCAGACCGAGCAGCACGCTCAGCAGGCTGCCGCCGATCAACAACGCAAGCGAGCCCCTGTTCGCGAATACGCCCGCGCCGGCCACGGGCGCGAAGCTCTTGATGGTCCATCCGCTGTGAAGGCCAACGGTCGTGCTCTGCGCGCCGGGCCGCGGCGCGCCGCTGGTGAAAACTGCATTCGTGGAGCCGGCGCGATAGCGCAACCGCAGGGCATAGCCCGACTGACCTGTCAAGGCTTCGTGCAAGACAACACTCGGCATGAGCACCTCGCGCAGCCATCCCACCGATGCCGCCGTGCGGCCGAACACGCTGCGCGGTGTAATCGTTCCCCGGTACACGGGCGTTTCGACCGCCAGCGCCCTGCCGCTCCCCGCCGAGATGGGGGTGTAGATGCTCAGCCCGGTATCTCGACTCAACAGCAGCGAGGGCGAGACATGAGCGAGTGTCAGGAAACCGAGAGCATCGAGCTCGGGATAGCGCCGTCGAGTGCGCGCCCATTTGACCCACGCCGCAAATTCTGCCTGTGAGGCTTTGGGATGAGATCCGAAGAAAGTGCTCGCGCTGACGAGAAGCTGTTCCTCGTGACGGATGGCGACGTTCAACGTCGAGGCGATCGATGTCGAGGTCTGCTGAAAAGCTCGCCGCGATGCTGCGGCATCGTTGTGCGCCACCGCGCGCGCTCCGAGCACCGAGGCGAGGACTCCTCCGGCAACGCACAGCACCGCCACCGCGGCCCACACGCCTTTCCGGCCTCCGACCATGCTCATCATGCGCCCGGGACTGTCCTGGCTCGGGACCGACGGTGTCGCGGGTGGAGCGCTACCGCCGTTACTCTGGGACTCATCGGCAGCCGAAACCCCGCCGTCCAAACCCCGAGACTCACCGGCAGCCGAAGCGTCACCGTCCAAACCCCGAGACTCACCGGCAGCCGAAGCGTCACCGTCGGCGTCCTGGGGCGCTCCGACGGACGGAGCCGAGCCCTGAACGGGCTGCTCGGGTGAGCCGTTCGCTGCGACGGGCTCTGCCGCAGAGGACTCGGGCGTGCCGTCGTGCTCGGGGGTGGGTTGGGGAAGGCTGTCAGTCATGGTGATTCAGTTTGTCCCCAATATCCACGCAATCTCTCCCGCGGCCCTATCGGCCTGATGTGAAGATCGCTTGAGTCATGCATCTATCGGGACCAACGACCGACGAGAGTCGCCGAGCGGCTCACGAGTCGATCGCGACGCGCTCGGCTACCGCAGCCGGGTTCTCCAGCAAAAGACCATGACCTCCGGGCACGACGACCAGCTCGCCGTCGGGCAACAGGCTCACCATGCGCCGGCCTTGCTCCCAGAACTTCGAGTCGCGATCGCCGACGAGGACCGTGACTGGCATCATCAGCTCTCCCAGTCTGTCCCACAATGGGGCCATCTCCCCCGTGCCAAGACCCCGCAGGACCGCTGCGAGGGCATCGGGTCGGTTGCGGCGCTGATCTTCGCGGGCCAGTGTGCCGACCTCAGGGGGCTCGTCGGCGAACAGCGGCTGGGTGCGCCAGCGCTCGATGAAGTCCTCAAACGGGATGCGTTCCAGCTCGTCGGCCAGACGATGGTCGGCGGCGCTGCGCTGGGCGCGCTCGGTGTCGTTTTCGATTCCCGCACTGCTCCCCACCAGCACGAGCCGGGATACGCGCTCGGGGGCGGCGAGGGCAACGTGCAGAGCGATGCGCCCACCCAGCGAATAGCCGCACAGCACGAAGCGGGCGGGCGCGAGCGCGAGCACGTGGGCGACGCAGCTGGCGAAGGAGATCGGACGCTCGGCAGCGGCATAGTCGCCGTGCCCGGGCAGGTCCAACGCCAGCGGTCGGTAGCGTTCGGGAGACAGACGCGCGATCACACCGTCCCAGGCGTGACGTGTGCCACTGAACCCGTGCAACAGGACGATGTGTTCCGGCACGTGAGCATCCTATGACCCCAGCTACCGATACATACCTGCTGCTGCGCGCGTTCGTCGACGAGCTGGCGCGATGTGGAATGCGCGCGGCATGCACCTCCCCCGGGTCCCGGTGCGCGCCGCTGGTGCTGACGCTCGCACGCGAGCGGCGATTGAACTGCTACTCCCACATAGACGAGCGCTGCGCGGGGTTTTACGCGCTTGGTCTGGCCAAGGCATCCGGGCTGCCCGTGGCGGTGACCTGCACCTCAGGGACCGCGGCCGCAGAGCTGCTGCCGGCAGCGATCGAGGCATATCAGGCGCGCGTGCCCCTGCTGCTGCTGACGGCGGACCGCCCGCCAGAGCTGCGCGAAAATGGCGCGGGGCAGGCGATCGACCAGCTGAAGCTGTTCGGAAGCGCTGCCAAGTGGTTCGTCGAAGTCGGCACACATGACGCCAGCCAAGAGCGGCTGCGCTGGATACGGACGCTCGCATGTCGCGCGTACTGGACCGCACTGGAGGGTCGACCGGGGGCGGTGCACCTGAATATCCCCCTGCGCGAGCCGCTCGTGACCGATGCAGAGCTCCTACCCGCCGACGAGACGGGCCGAAGGGGGAGCCGGCCGTATGTGAGCCGTCCGCCCGCGTCCACCGCCATTTCCACCGCCGTCTCCGCTGTCACCGCTGTCACTGCCGACATAAGGTTGCGCGAGCTGGTGGGAGCAGCGCGGCGTGGCGTGGTCGTAGCTGGACGTCATGAGCGCCACCACGACACGCCCCTGGGAGAGGCCGCCGCAATATTCTGCGAGGCTGCAGGCTGGCCGCTGCTCGCGGACCCGCTGTCCGGAGCACGCCAAGGGCAGGCCGCGGTCGCTCACTACGACGCGCTGCTGCGCGACGAGGCGTTCGCGACCGCGCACCTCCCCGACCTGATCGTGCGGGTGGGTGACCTGCCGGTGTCAAAGCCGCTGCGCACGTGGCTCGCGAGCCTGGAAGACGTGACCCAAGTGGCGCTCGATCCAGAGAGCGCGTGGCAAGACCCAGCGTCGGTGTTGAGCGACTCGCTCGCACTGGAGCCGGCGGGCGCCCTGGCCGAGCTCACATCGTCGCTGCCCACACCCACGCCCGCGGGCTCCGGAGACGCCCAAACCGAGGCGCCACCTCACCAGCCACCTGAGCCACTCCATCTGTCCTGCGCCGACCCGGACTGGCTCGCGGGATGGCGCGCCGCCGACGAGCAAGCCGCCGAGGCAATCAATGGCGTGCTCGCGGGCGAGGAGATCAGCGAGCCGGCGATCTCCGCCGAGTTGGGGGTGCTGCTGCCCGAGAGGGCAACCCTGTTCGTCGCCTCGTCGATGCCGGTGCGCGACATCGAGACGTTCTGGCCGGCGCGCAAGGATCCGCCGCGCGTGCTGTGCAATCGCGGGGCTAATGGGATCGACGGGACCGTGTCAAGCGCGTTCGGCGTGGCCGGTGCAAGTGACGATCCGGTCGTGCTGCTGATCGGCGATGTGGCTCTCGCACATGACATTGGCGGCCTGCTTGCCGCCAAACGACTGGGATTGAAGCTGACGATCGTGCTGCTCGACAACGCGGGGGGCGGGATCTTCGACTTCCTGCCGGTCTCGCGCGCGAAGATGGCGCGCGAGACCGTGCCTGAGCTGCGTGCCGGCGAGAGGCCGATCCCCGAGGCAAGTCGCGATCCGCGCACGAGCGAGCCGAAACCGGAGCTGGAGTCGGAGTCGGAGCCAGAGGAAGAGAGCATCTACACCCGCCATATCCTCACCCCTGCGGGCCTGGATTTTGCCCGGGTCGCCACGCTGTACGACCTCGCGTACGAGCGGGTGCAGACAATCCCCGCGCTGCGCGCCGGGCTGGAGCGCGCGCTTGCGCCGCGGACGAGCTCGACGATCGTGCACGTGCAGACCGATCGTGCTCGAAACGTAGAGCTGCACTCCAACGTGTGGCGCGCAGTCTCGCGGGCGTGCGGCGGCGCGGTCCGGGACACTGACCAGGACACCGGCGCGCAGCGATGAGCGGGGCTGGCGCTTATCGCTGGGGCTGCATGATCGCCCGGCGGAGGCGGATCGTGCTCGCCGTGTGGATGCTGATGCTGATCGGATGCGCAGCGTTGTATCCATCGCTGAAGCGCTCGCTCGGGGCGCCCAACTACGGGATTGACGGAGCCGAGTCCTCGCACGCGGCGCAACTGCTCGAACAGCGCTTTGCCGGGCATGGCTCTGAGCAGGACGTGCTTGTGTTCCACTCGCCCACACATCGAGCGGACGAACCGGTCTACCGCACTGTGGTCGCCCGCGCGCTCGTGGTTGCACGCCGCCAGAGCTACGTCAAGGGCCTCGCCGGGCCCTACGAACACGGCGTGCGTGATCAGGTTTCCGCGGACGGACACTCTGCGATCGCGCTGGTGGGCATCGCCGGTGACCCGCGCCAGCTGGTCGAACGCGCCAACAGCCTGCAGGAGGCCGTTGACCCACTCGCGCACAAGGGGGTGAATGTGTGGCTGACGGGCTACTCACCGGTCGCTAAGGACATCACCGACGTGGAGAACAAGGACGTGGAGCGGGCAGAGACGATCGGCGTGCCGGTCGCGCTGCTGATCCTGCTGGTTGCGCTCGGGACGGCAGTCGCCGCGATCGTGCCGCTGGCACTGGCGGGGAGCGGCCTGCTGCTCACCTATGGCCTGCTCGCGGTGCTCGCGACGACGCTCAGGTTCGACAGCTTCCTGACGACGATCGTGACGATGATCGGAGTCGGAATCGGGATTGATTACGCACTGTTCATCGTCAGTCGCTTCCGTGAGGAGCTCACCCGGCGCACACGGACAGGTTCATCGACAAACTGTCAGGACGGCGGGCCGAAGGGGAAGCACGATCGTCCCCGAGCCGCGACGGCTCAGCAGGTCGAGGAGGCGGTGGGGGCAGCCGTCGCCAGCTCGGGGCGCACTGTCCTGTTCTCGGGCATGATCGTCGCAATCGCGCTCGCGACACTCGTCGTGATCAGGGCGCCGATCTTCCGCGAGTTCGCGCTTGGGGCGGTGTCGGTCGTAATGTGCACGGTGATCGTCGCGCTGACTCTGCTGCCGGCGGTGCTGGCGGCGCTCGGATCGCGGATCGACCGAGGCGCGCTGCCCGGGCGGATGCAGCCCCGGGACTCACGACCGGACGCGGCGGAGGGACAGGGCGCTTGGGCGCGCTGGGCGCTGGCGATCATGCGCCGCCCGGTGCTCGCCGCCGAGATCACCGCCGCGGTGTTGATTCTCGCCGCGATCCCCGTGCTCGGATTGCGCACGGGGATCGACTTCGGCATCTCATCCCTGTCGGGGACACCGTCGGGCAAGGGTCAGCGGGTGCTCTCGGAGTCGTTCGGGGCGGGCACGCTCGCGCCGATCGAGATCGTCCTCAGCGGCTCACGCGAGAACGGCAAGCTCAGCCGGACGGATGCGGCGCGGACGGCGCTGCTCACGCGCGAGCTGACTCCCACAGCACACAACGGCATCGCCACGATGACCGTGACCGAAGGCCGCGACGCGGTGTTGCTGACGGCAGCGCCAACCGTCGCGATCGACTCCTACAGGGCCGAAAAGTTAGTGCGTCACATCCGCAGCGCGCTCCTGCCAACGATCCGCGCCGGTGGAGGACCCGATGTGGCAATCGGCGGTGCGACGGCCAAAGTCGTGGATCTGACCGATGAAACGCAGGCCAAGTTCCCGCTCGTGCTCGGGTTGATTCTTGGGCTGTCGCTGCTGCTCCTTACGGTCGTCTTCCGCAGCCTCGTGCTGCCGGTCAAGGCAGTGGCGATGAACCTGCTCGCGACGGGCGCGACGGTCGGGATCGTGATCCTCGTCTTCCAGGAGGGGCACGGCAGACGTCTGCTCGACTTCACGAGCCCCGGCTTCATCCAGGTGTACCTGCCATTGAGCGTGTTTGCGCTGCTGTTCGGCCTGTCGATGGATTACGAGGTGTTCCTCATCCGTCGCATGCGCGAGACATGGCTCAGAACTCACGATAACGAGCTGGCCGTCGCCACCGGTGTCGAGCACACCGCGCGCCCGATCTCCGCGGCTGCCGCGATCATGGTCGCGGTGTTCGGGAGCTTCGTCACCGCGAACGTGCTCGAACTGAAGCAGTTCGGCTTCGGCCTGGCGCTGGCGATCGCGCTCGACGCGACCCTAATCAGGCTCGTGCTCGTGCCAGCCTTGATGCGTTTGTTCGGAGCACGCAACTGGTGGCTGCCAAAACGGCCGTGGATAGGGGTGCCGAGACCGGACGTGCGGCAAACAGAACCGCAGTGACCGCGGCCCGGCGCGTGCGCCGAATGAAGCGCTTTCAAAAAGCGCTCATCCCCGCTGACAAGCATCATCAACGATCGGCTGTGCTCAGCCGGCGAGCAAAGGCAACAGCGCTTGGAGCTTCACCTCCGTCTCGGCCAGCTCGGCCTGTGGATTGGAGTCGCGCACGATTCCGTTGCCCGCGTAGCAGCGGGCAACGCTGCCGCGCAGCAGCGCGCAGCGCAGAGCGACGCAAAACTCGCCGTCACCGGTCGCGTCGGTCCAGCCGACGGGGCCCGCATACCAGCCACGGTCGAGCCCCTCGAGCGCGGGGATCAGCGAGGCGGCCGTATCCTTCGGCTCGCCGCCGACGGCGGGGGTCGGGTGCATCAGGCCGGCCAGCTCCAAGGCGTCGAGTGGGGTCGTGAGCTGCGCGCGGATCGGGGTCGCCAGGTGCTGAATGTTCGCGATCTTCACGAGCGCCGGCTCGGGTGCGGCGGCCACCCACACAGCGTGGGGGCGCAACGTGCGCTCGATTCGCCGCGCGACGATCGCGTGCTCCTCGCGATAGCTCTCGTCGCGCAGCAACTGCTCGCCCAGATGGTCGTCTACGGCGGGATCAGCGCTGCGCCTCGTCGAGCCCGCGAGGGCCAGCGTGCTCACGCGGTGACCTTCCCGTCGCACGAGCAGCTCGGGGCTGGCTGCGATCAGTGTCGCGTCGCCGCGCCCGACACAGAAGCAGAAGCAAGCCGGAAACGCCTCGCGCAGGACGCCCAGCATCGCCGCCGGGTCATACGCACGCGGGGCGTGCGCCTGGACCTCGCGTGCGAGCACGATCTTCTCCAGCTTCCCCGCTTTGATCAGCTCTGTCGCGCGCGCGACGGCGGCCTCGTAGTGCTCGGGTGGCATTGCGCTCGCGACCTTGTATCTGCCCGCGGGCGCCGGGTCCAGCAGCGGCAGCGATCGGTCGCATAGCTCGTCTAAGCGCCCTTCCAATCGCGCGAGCGCGCCTTGGGTGGTGTCGTCGGGCGCCATCAGCGCCGCCAGTGTCAATCTCACGTCCGGCTCATCCCCGGCGCGAAGTCCCTTCGCCGCGCGCCGGATAGCCACCTCCGGCACGACCATCGACGCGGGCTCAAACCCTTCCCATGCCGGCGAGCCTCCGCCTTTGGGCGCAAACGCGAAGCCTCCCACCGCCACCGGGCCGGAGCGGTCGGGATCGTCCAACGGATCCCCCACCGCAGTTGCCGCCAACCTGCGCCACCGATCGGCCACGCTCGCGAACCTCTCCTCGCCTGCGCTGGCCGATTGGCGATCCCGTGCTCTCCGATCGGTCAACTCCGTCGCCTCGCCCAGCGCCGCGAGCGCCGTCCCTCCCCTGTCGGGCTGCTCTAGCGCGAACCACGGCTCGCCCTCCCTCCGTGACGCGCAGACCACCGCGCTCGGGTCCACATTGCCGGGCAGCCTCACGGTGCTCGTGGCCAGTGTCGGCTCACCACTGCGCCTCGCCCTGCGCAGCGCCAGCTCCAGCCGCGCACCCATGCGCTCGCGAGCCTGCTCGCTCAGCGCGAACGGGCTCTTCGGGATCTGCCTGTCGGTTATGGCTCTGCTGCCGTGCAACGCTCTCGTAATGTCAACTGCTGTCGTTGGCGGCTGGATCGCAACTCGATGCAAGGACTTGCTTTGGCTCACCCCGTCCAGCCCGTATCGTCGTGCGCCTGCTAGGTCTCTGTCCTTCCACGCGAGATAGCGATCTCGCCCGTCCTCATCATCTCGATCAAGCCGAACGGACGGACCATACCCTCGAACGCCTCGATCTTCTCGGTCGTTCCTGTCACCTCGACGATCACCGAGCGCTTGGTCACGTCAACCACCTTGCCCCTGAAGATCTCGGTTATCTGCATCAGCTCCCCACGCTGCGGACCATCCGCAGACACCTTGAACAGGGCCAGCTCGCGCGCGACCGTGTCCGACGGCTCGAGGTCTCTGATCTTCAACACGTTGATCAGCTTGTGCAGCTGCTTTGTCACCTGGTCGATCGGGTGCAGCGCCCCGTCTACCGTGAGCGTCACCCGCGAGATCTGCTCATCGTCGGTCGGCCCAACCGTCAGTGTGTCGATGTTGAATCCCCTGCGCGCGAACAGCCCAGCGATGCGCGTCAGCACACCCGACTTGTTCTCGACAAGGATCGACAGGACGTGCTTGCGGCCCGTCCTCAGACCAGTCGAGGCTTGCAGCTCCTCGAGGCTCAACGGTGTCTTTGTGCCTGGCTCGCCCATCGCGATCACCCGACCGTCTCGCGAGCCGCGTGGCCGTTTGGGATCGACGTCGAAGCGGGAGAGGAGCAGGCCCTGCTCCCAAGCTTCCCGTGAGAGATCGTTTCCATGCTCACCCGACCATCTCCCTGGCAGCCTGACCGGCGGGGATCATCGGGTATGTGTTCTCCTCGCGTGTAACCCGCACGTCGACCAGCACAGGTCCGTCCGTCTCGATCGCACGCCTCATGTCATCGACCAGCGTCGTCTTGTCCTCGAACCGCATCCCGGTCGCGCCGTAGGCCTCTGCAAGCTTGACGAAGTCGGGGAACTTGCCCGTCTCGACGTGACTGTATTTGCCGTCCCAAAACAGCTCCTGCCACTGACGGACCATGCCCAGGTATCCGTTGTTCATGATGAACACCTTGATCGGAATCTGCTCCTGCGCGCACGTCGCGAGCTCTTGCATATTCATCTGCACAGAGCCATCCCCGGCAACACAGCAGACCACGCGATCGGGACACCCCACCGCGGCGCCCATCGCGGACGGCAGGCCAAAGCCCATCGTCCCCAGCCCACCGGAGTTGATCCAGCGCCGGGGGGCGGGGAAATCGTAGTATTGCGCGGTCCACATCTGGTGCTGGCCGACGTCGCTGGTCACGATTGCTTCGCCACGCGTAGCCTCGTAGAGCGCCTGGATCATGTACTGAGGCTTTATCTCGTTGTCGGTCGAATCCTCGTACCCGAGTGGGTGCTTCGTTTTCCAACCCTCGATCCGTTCCCACCACGCTCCCAGTCGCGCGGGGTCGGCGCTCAGCGCGCGATACTCGATCGCCAGCTTCGCCAACACGTGCTTGGCGTCGCCCACGATCGGGATGTGCGCCGGCACGTTCTTCGAGATCTCCGCCGGATCGATGTCGATGTGGATGAACTTCGCCTTCGGCGCGAACTCCGAGAGCTTGCCCGTGATCCGGTCGTCGAATCGCGCGCCCACCGCACAAATCAGGTCCGCCTCGTCCATCGCGTAGTTCGCCGCCCTCGTTCCATGCATCCCGAGCATTCCAAGCCACTGGGGATTGGGCTCAGCCCCGTCCACTCGTGCGGGGAACGCGCCGAGGCCCATCAGGGTGCACGTCACCGGGAACCTGTCGCACGCGGCGAGCTCGACCAGCTCTGGCGAGGCGTTTGCGTTCACCACGCCACCGCCCGCATAGATGACCGGTCGCCGCGCCGCGGCCAGTGCCTTTGCCGCTTGACGGATCTGCTTCTGGTTGCCCTCAGTCGTCGGCTGATACCCGGGCAGCCGCACGTCGGTCACCGGCTCGTACTCGATCTCCCCACGCGACAGGTCTTGCGGAATGTCGACCAGCACCGGACCAGGCCGGCCTGTACGGGCGATGTGGAATGCCTCGTGTATGGCCCGGGGGATATCTCGCGGGTCCTGAATCATGAACGAGTGCTTGACGATCGGAATCGTGATCCCGAGCGTGTCGGCCTCCTGGAACCCGTCGGTCCCCAGCAGCTCCGTGCGGACCTGTCCCGTGATGAAGACGACCGGCACCGAGTCCATCATCGCGTCGCAGATGGGCGTGATCAGGTTCGTCGCCCCCGGGCCGCTCGTGGCGAATGCAACCCCAACTTTCCCAGTCGCCTTCGCGTAACCCTGTGCGGCGTGCCCACCGCCCGCCTCGTGACGGACGAGGATGTGCTTGATCCCACCGTTGACGAACGCGTCGTACGTCGGCAGGTTCGCACCTCCGGGCAGCCCGAACACGACATCTGCACCCTCGGCCTTCAGGCATTCCATGATTGCGTCAACCGCGCGCATATCGCGAGTTTATCAGCGGGTTTTCGGTGCTCCGCGGTGCGAGAGCTCTCAGGAGCTGCCGATGGCTATGCCGATCGCGAGTGCGATCGCCCCACCTACCGTGACGACCAACAGCGAGGAGCGCATCGAGACGTGCAGGAACCGTTTCCTGATCCAGGCGATCGCGAACAGCTCGAACACGACCACACCTCCCGCGACCAGCAGGGCGGTATGCACGTCGCTGATGATGAACGGGAGCGTGTGGAATATGCCGCCCAGGGCGGTCATCCCACCGGTGATCGCACCGCGTACGACGGCAGACCCGCGACCGGTCTGCTCACCTGTATCCGACAGGGCCTCCGACCAGCCCATGCTCACGCCGGCCCCGAGCGCGGTGGCGAAGCCCACGAGCAGGGCGGTATGGGAGTTTGAGGAGATCGCCGCAGCGAATATCGGCGCGAGCGAAGATACGGTGCCATCGATCATGCCCACCAGTGCCGGCTGCACGACGCGCAGCACAAAGTCCGTCTCGTCGGTGAACCCCGCCCTGCGAATGAACCTGGCAATCAAGTTGTTGGCGGGAGCGCTCGTCGCGCTCGCATCCACCCACCTCTCGTTCGCATCCATGCACCTCTTATAGACAGCCTCTGACTTCGGGCTCCCTTATCTGGGCTGCAGCGATTCCGGCGCGAACACGACGTCGGGATACTCAAGCTCTGTCCCACACTTCGTGCAGATCGCGTCATACACCTTTGTCACTCGGCCACAGCGCGGACATTTCCGACGCGGCTCGTCGCGCTCGGAGCGGTAGACGATCGCCGTGAGCAGGCCGAGCACGGGCACGATCGCAGAGATGAGAAACCACAGCCAGAACGAGCTGCCCTTGATTTTGCCGACGATACCTCCTGCCAACCCGAAGCAGATCGCGAGGATGATGTAGGCCATCTCCGCGTCTCCTGACCTTCGCGCTCTCCCGCCCTCAGAGCAGGACGCGAACCGCCCAGATGACGGCAACGATCGCCAAGACCACGACAACGAAGCCCGCCACGGCGACAGCGACGCCGATCAGGACATGCAGGAGGAAGTACCCGACGACCAGCAGGACGAGCACCGCTACGACCGTGCGGGCGAACGAGCTTGACGAGGACTGCTCCTGGTGCATGAGACCAGGGTAGCCGACCACGCGCCCGAAAGGCGTCGGCGGCTCTACGAGACGGCGCCAGTCAAACGACGACGACCCAGACAACCCAGACGACCCAGATGACTGGCTTGACATGCGACGGTGCGGCCGGACGGGAATCGCCACCCCGCCCGGCCGCGCCCCGCTCACTTCCGGCCGAGGGAAGCCGGATGAGATCTGTGGAAGACGAGCGCGAGCCTGTTGCCGAGCGCGAGCCTGTCGCGCTCGTTCGCTTGTCTATTTCCCCAGACGGCCGAGCTCGCGGGCGATGCGGGCGCTCGCCACGTCTACCTCGCTCATCCCTGAGCGCCGACTGACACTTGCCAGCCGGTAGCGACGAATCCGCGGGGCCCGACTCGAAACGTCATCTCCCTGTTCCGGCAACAGCACGAACCGTCGCGGAGACTGAGCGCTTGAATTGGCCACTCGTGGGTTCATGACCAGCATATTGGCGCACCTCGCTCTTCCTGCCTTTGGCCCACAGTCCAAAATCTGAGTTGCCCGCCTGTTGAACATGATGCCGATGCCAAGAGCATGCCCTGACGTTCGAGGGTCAAGCGGACACGAGGCGTTCGCGCTGCCAGGGTCAGATCCCCAGTTGCGCGTGGACTAGCCTCGTCACCTCGCCGCCGTCGGCACGTCCATTGGTCTCGCGCATCACATATCCCACGATCGGGCCGATCGCCTTGGCGTTACCGCCGCGTACGCGCTCAGCGGCATCGGGGTTGGCCGCGAGCCCAGCGGCGACGATCTTGGCCAGCTCGTCCCCCTCGCCGATCGCCTCAAGGCCCTCCGCCGCGACGATCTGAGCTGGGTCACCGCCGACGGCCACAAGCTTGTCGAGCACCTGCCGTCCGGCGCCGACACTGATCCGCTTCGCCGACACGAGCCCGACGAGCGCTGCGAGCGCGCTCGCCTGGACGCGCGAGGAAGACGGATCCCCGGAGCCCGCCCCTTCGCCCTGGCCTTCGCCATCGTCGCCGTCGCCGTCGCCGTCGCCGTCGAGCCTGCTCAGCAGATCGGTCGCTATCCAGTTCGCGAGCATCTGTGCAGGCGGTGACGGGTCGACCTCGGCAGTAAGCCCGGCCTCGAAGTAGTCGCCGAGCTCAGCCCTGAACGCGAGCAATCGCGCACTTTCTGCGCTGAGTCCCAACTCACGCTCGAAACGCTGCGCCCTGTCCGCCGGCAGCTCCCCCACGGCGTCCCGCGCGCGAGTGAGCATCTGCTCGTCGATCTGCACCGGGACGAGGTCCGGCTCGGGGAAGTACCGATAGTCGTGCGCCTCCTCCTTGCTGCGCAGCGACGTGATGGACGGATGGGCATCCGGTCTTGGGTCGAAGTGCAGCGTCTCCTGCACGACTTGTCCTCCACCCTGCAAGATCTGCTCCTGGCGAGCAATCTCAGCGCGAATGCCACGTTCGATGAACCGAAAAGAGTTCATGTTCTTCAGCTCGGTCTTCGTTCCCAGCATGTCTGCACCGACCGGGCGCAGGGAGATGTTCGCATCACAACGCAGCGAGCCCTCCTCCATGTTCACATCGCTCACCCCCAGCTGGCGGAGAGTTGTGCGCAGCAGCTTCAGCCACTCACTCGCCTGCTCGGCGCTGCGCAGGTCCGGCTCGGTCACGATCTCAGCCAGCGGAGTCCCCCCGCGGTTGAAGTCCACGACGCTCTCCTGCGAGCCATGTATCCGCCCACTCGCGCCGAGATGCGTCAGCTTGGCAGCGTCGTCCTCCAGGTGCACGCGATGGATGCGCACCTCCCCCAGCCTGCCTCCTTTGCACAACGGCTGGTCGTATTGGGAGATCTGATAGCCCTTGGGCAGGTCCGGATAGAAGTAGTTCTTGCGATGAAAGACGGAGCGCGGCGCCAGCTCCGAGCCGAGCGCCAGCCCGATCGTGAGGCCAAGATGGATCGCCTGCGCATTTGCCACCGGCAGCGCGCCCGGCAGGCCCAGGCAGACAGGGCACGTCCGCGTGTTCGGCGGCTCGCCGAACGACAGCTCGCAACCGCAGAACATCTTCGTCTGGGTCTTCAGCTGGACGTGTATCTCCAAGCCGATGACCGGTTCGAGCTGCTCAGACACGCGAGACGCTCCCGAGGGTGTGCGACATCCAAGGGTGAGTGTGTTGGTAAAAAAAACAGGGTTTGTGCACCATGGTAGTCGATATATACATAGGTAAACATCTGGTCTTTATGCTGGCGATCATCTGGTCTTTATGCTGGAGGTTTGTTTTCCATAGTATATACAGCAATACGTATGCGCACGCGCTGCAAAAAAGGAACCAATACTCAGATACGCGCGGCGCTCCCGTCGAACGCAAACGCCTGCTCCAGCGCATACGCGGTGTCAAGCAGCCGGTTCTCGCTGAACGCCGGCCCGGCCAGCTGCATCCCAACCGGCAGTCCTCCGCTTAGCCCGCACGGAATCGAGATGGCGGGAATCCCGGCAAGCGACATCGGCACCGTGCAGTAATCGTTCAGGTACATCGCCAGCGGATCGGCCGTCTTCTCCCCCAGCGCGAACGCGACCGTCGGCGCAGTCGGCGTGACGATGAAATCGACCTGCTCAAACGCGCTCGTGAAGTCCTCGGAAATTCTCGTCCTCACCCGCTGCGCGCGCCCGTAGTATGCGTCGTAGTAGCCGGCTGACAGCGCGTAGGTGCCGAGCATGATCCGCCGCTTGACCTCCGCGCCGAACCCGTCGTGGCGGGTGCGCTCGTACATATCCAGCAGATCTTCAGGGTCCTTGGCGCGCAAGCCGTAGCGAACTCCGTCAAAGCGTGCCAGGTTCGACGACGCCTCCGCGGGTGCGAGCACGTAGTAGGCGGACAGCGCGTGCGGAGCATGCGGCAGGCTGACGCTCTCGATGATCTCGGCGCCGAGCGCGGCGGCATGATCGAGCGCAGCGCGGAACGCATCGAGTATGCCCGCTTCGATCCCCTGAGCCTCGACGTCGCCGAGGCTCTGGGAAGCGTCGGCATTTGCAGGGACGTCAGTGCTTGCAACAGCGCCGGTGAGCTCTGCCGGCACGCCCAGGCGAATCCCGTCCAGACGCTGGGCCCGCGGCAACTCGATCTCGCAGGGGAGCTCGAGCGAGGTGGCATCGCACGGGTCCCTGCCGACCATGTGCTTCAGCAGCAGCGCCGCATCGGTCACGTCGCGTGTCAGCGGCCCCGCCTGGTCAAGCGATGAGGCGAACGCGATCATCCCGTAGCGCGACACCGCTCCGTATGTCGGTTTGAGCCCGACGATTCCGCACAATGCAGCCGGCTGACGGATCGAACCGCCCGTGTCCGTTCCCAGCGCCCACGGGACAAGACCAGCTGCGACGGCGGCTGCGCTCCCACCCGATGAGCCCCCTGGGACGCGCGTGCGATCCCATGGGTTGAGCACCGGCCCGAACGCCGAGTTCTCGTTCGAGGAGCCCATCGCGAACTCGTCCTGGTTCGTCTTTCCCAGCAGGCTCGCACCTGCCGTCTGCAAGTTCCGCACCGCGGTGGCGGTGTATGGGGGCTCGTAGCCCTCCAAGATGCGCGAGCCTGACTGACTCGGCACGCCTGTGGTGCAGAACAGGTCCTTGACCGCCAGCGGCACTCCTGCAAGTGGAGAGCCGGCGCCAGTCGCGGCAGGACTCCTTGCCGACTCCGCCGGACGCTCCGGTGCAATCCAGGTGAAGCAGTTCAGATCGTCACTCGCCGCGCGGGCGCGGTAGACGTCAAACAGCTCGCCCCCTGACAGCTCGCCCGCAGCGATAGCCCGTACCGCCTCGGCCGCCGACAGCGCCAGCATGTCCTCCGAACGCGGAATGCTCATAGCGAGATGCTCATCGCGGAATGCTCATCGCTGGAATGCTCATGCTTGCGGGCTCGGTACCGAGAAACCGTCTCCGCTGATCGCCGGTGCCTGCGCAAGCGCGACCTCACGCGGCAGTGACTCGCACGGCTCATCAGGGCGCAGAGCATCAGTGATCTCGACCACATGTGAGGTCGGTGAGACGCCCTCAAGATCGAGCTCGCCGATGCGTGCGACATGATCGAGGATCGCCGACAGCTCGTTAGCCATCGGCTCGATCTCGTCCTCACCCAGCTTGAGCCTGGCGAGGCGAGCAACGTGCAGCACTTGATCGCGGTCGATCGTCACCGCGCGCATTCTATGGGGGGACTCCTCGGGGTCGTGGAGCCCTCGTCCACAGCGCTTCGTGGACTGCCGCTCCTCGGGCGCTCCGCGAGCGCTCATCCTGGGCCGCTTCGCGGAACGCCCATCCTGGAACGCTCATCCCAGCCGCTTCGCGGAACGTCAGTCCTCATGGTTCAGACGGACCGCGATCGGACCCGCGATGCTACGCGACGCCTGTGCCGTTGGCTCCCGGGTCCGGCGGCGGCATCGGTGGCGGTTGGGCCGACTCATACAACGAGCCGCGTTCGTCGCGCATCGACTGCCACGAGCCCACGAGCATCAGGATCGCACCGGCGAGCGCCAGCCAGGCCCCCGCGCAGAGCATGTTTGCGTGTTCGGGACGCTCCAGCACTCGCACAATCGCGGCGATGACAGCGATGATCCCAAACAGAGTGCTCCATACTCCGGCCGCGACCGGCAGCGCCGTGCTGCGCTCGGTGATCGTGCTCACGACCAGGCCGAGCGCTGCCGCCGCGGCGGCGATCAGCAGGACCACCGCGGGTCCGAACGTATCCCAGGCGCTGAGCTTGCCCGAGGAATTTTCATACCAGGGCAGCCACAACGACACGATCACGCAGATCGCGCCCACCAGCGCAAGCAGCTCACCAAGCCGCAGGCGTCTCAGGCTCACCGGTTCGCCCCCTCGTGTGCGACGCCGCATGTCCTCTGCAACCGATGCAATATCGGCGACATCTGAATCTGGACTCCGGCTTGACCACGAGCCGCCTGCAGCGTGTTGCGCAGCAGACAAGCGATCGTCATCGGACCGACGCCGCCAGGCACCGGCGTGATCGCCGAGGCGATTTCGACGACAGCGGCGAAGTCAACGTCCCCCACGAGCCCGCTGGTGTTACCGGCCTGCTCGGGTGTCAGCCGATTCATGCCGACGTCGATCACGATCGCCCCGGGCTTGACAAACTCACGCTCGATCAGACGGACGCTGCCAACCGCGGCGATCAGCACATCCGCACGAGAGCACACGGCGCGCAAGTCACGCGTGCGTGAATGACACGTGGTCACAGTCGCGTTCTCGGCGAGCAGAAGCTGGACCATCGGCTTGCCAAACAGGTTGGAGCGTCCAACCACGACAGCCTCGGCTCCCTCCAGCGGCGCGTCGACGCTGCGCAGCAGCTCCAGCACACCCAGTGGCGTGCACGGTCGCAGCCCGGGTCGCCCAAGCGATAGGAGGCCGGCATTCACCGGCGTCAACCCGTCGACATCCTTGGCGGGATCGATCGTCCCCGTGAGCGCGGCGCCGTCGAGATGGTCGGGGAGCGGCAATTGCAGCAGCACGCCGCTGACAGTTTCATCGTGGTTAAGCTCGTCCAGCAGTCCCGCGACCTGCTCATGCTTCGCATCCGCCGGTAGGCGCTGATCGAACGGCGTCATCCCGATCTCGGCGCACGCGCGCTGCTTGCCCCCGACATACACCGCTGAGGCGGGATCCTCGCCGACCAGAACAGTCGCCAGCCCGGGTGTCCGCCCTGTCTGCTCGGTGAACGCGCGCACATCCTCGGCGACTTCCCCGCGCACACGCGCGGCGATCGCCTTGCCGTCGATGATCGTGGCGGACATCGGGCCGGATGCTAACGATGTGAGACCGGCGCGTACTCGGCCATCAGCTTGCGCTCGGTCCCATCGCGGGCGAAGCGCACGACGATCACGCCGCCCGGCTCCAAGCCCGTGACGACACCCTCGCCGAAGGCGGCGTGCACGACATCCTCACCCATGCGATACGCCTTGCCGGGAGGTGTCTCCGGGACCCGGGAGTCCGCCCAACCCCCAGGGGTACCTCGCCTTGCCGACTGCGGGGCCGTACCCGCGCTCGCGCCTGCGCTTGCCATGTGCGCTCCTGCGCTCAGCCGCAACTCGTCCTCGCGATCGGTCAGCTCGGGGGGGATCTCGTCCAAGAAGCGGCTGCGCAGCCCGTATGTCGTCGAGCCGAACACCGAGCGCCGCCGCGCGTAGGTCAGGTACAGCTCGCGCTTTGCACGGGTGACGCCGACATAGAACAGCCGCCGCTCCTCCTCCAGTCCGCCCTCGTCCAGCGCGCGCGAGTGTGGGAACACACCATCCTCGCACCCGGCTATGAATACGATCGGGTACTCCAGGCCCTTCGCGTTGTGCAGCGTCATCAGCGTCACGAGCCCCTCGTCCTCACGCCGAGAGTCGGCGTCGGCGACGAGCGCCAGCTGCTGCAGGAACAGGTCCAGCGTGTCTTGTGCCTCGTCCGCACCGGCATCGAACTCGCGTGCGACCTCGACTAGTTGGTCGAGGTTTTCAAGTCGCCCTTGAGCCTCGATCACCTTCTCGGCGCCTCCCATTGACTCGGCTTCGAGCGCCTGCGTGTAGCCCGTGCGCGACAGCATCGCGTCGAGCAGGTCACCGACGGGGATATTCTGCTGTGCAAGCTCTGAGAGATCGGCCATCGTGGTCATGAACCGCTTCAGCGACTTCACCGCAGCGGAGCCGAGACCGGGGATCTGATCGGCCGCAGCGGCCGCCTCCCACACCGACACTCCCACGCTGACGGAGTGCGCGACGATGCGCGACAGCGACGTTCGCCCCAGGCCGCGCCGGGGGGAGTTGACCACGCGCGTAAAGCTGACCACGTCAAACGGATTTGCCAGCCACGACAGGTAAGCGATCGCGTCCTTGATCTCGGCACGCTCGTAGAACTTCGTCCCACCAATCACTTGGTAGGCGATCTCGCGGCGCACGAGCGTGTCCTCGATCACCCGCGACATCGCGTTCGTCCGGTACAGCACGGCGATCTCTGCGCGGGACGCACCCTCGTCCACGAGCCGCTCGATCTCCCCTACCACGAACCGCGCCTCGCCGTGCTCGTCCTCCAGCTCGCGCATGTGGAGCGGCTCGCCCTCACCGCGTTCGCTCCACAAGCGCTTGGCGATGCCTCCACGATTGTTGGCGATCACCGCGTTCGCGGCCGACAGAATCGTCTGCGTCGAGCGATAGTTCTGCTCGAGCTTGACCACGCGCGCGTCGGGGAAGTCATCCTGGAAGTCGAGGATGTTGCGGACGTCAGCTCCGCGAAATCCATAGATCGACTGCGAGTCATCGCCTACCACCGCCAGGTTGCGATGGCCCTCCAGCTGGACACGCTCACCGCGTGCTGGAGCCCGACCGCCACCCACCAGCAGCTGCAACAGCCGGTACTGGGCATGGTTCGTGTCCTGGTACTCGTCCACGAGCACGTGCCTGAACGCGCGCGAATAGCGGGTGCGAACCTCCTCGTAGAGCTCCAGCACGTTGACCGCGCGGAACAGCAGATCGTCGAAGTCCATCGCGTTCATGCGCAGCAAGTCGCGCTCATAACACTCGTAAGCGTCAGCGATCATCTCCTCGAACGGCGAGCCCACCGCCTGGCGATAGTCTTCGGCGGCTTGCAGCCGATTCTTGGCCGCCGAAATCTGACTGTGGATCGCCGCCGGCGTAAACCGCTTGGGGTCGATCCCAAGCTCGTCGATGCAGCGCCTGGTCAGCCGCCTGGCATCGGCCTGATCGTAGATCGTGAACTGGCGCGTATATCCGAGGCGCTCAGCCTCCGAGCGCAGGATGCGCGCACAGGCAGCGTGAAACGTCATCAGCCACATGCCACGGGTGTTGCGATTCAGCAACCGCTCCACCCGCCCACGCATCTCCTGTGCAGCCTTGTTCGTGAAGGTGATCGCCAGGATCTCGTTCGTATGGGCCTGCTCTGTGTAGATCAAGTAGGCGATCCTGTGCGTCAGCACGCGCGTCTTCCCACTGCCCGCACCAGCCAAGATCAGCAGTGGCCCCTCCCCATGCGTGACTGCCTCGCGCTGGGGCTCGTTCAGCCCCTGAAGCAGACGCTCGATCCGCATTTCCTCGTCGGGCGCAAGCTGACCCGGTGGCCGTGGCACATCGAGACCCTCCGGTACGGCAACGGAGCTCTCAAGCTCGGCTTGGGTATCGTCGGGCACCTGCCTCAGGATAGATGCGCGCTCGGCGCGCTGGATCCGTGAAGCCCGTCATCGTCTCTGCGGCATAGCCCAGACACGATCCTTCAACCAATGCTCATAGGAGCCGGCCCGTCTACCGGTGCTAACGCTTCTTCTTCTTTTTGGCCTTGGGCTTGTGCAACGTCGTATGGGTGACCAATGTCGCGGATTTCAAGCCGGCCGCGTTGCCGGCCACGACAGTGAACGTGATCTTCTCGCCATAGGGGAGCCTCGACACCGCTCCCTGAAAGGAGCCGGCCGAGAGAGTCTTCAGCGACATCGGCACGGTCTTCGTCTTGTGACAGACCGGTGGCTTGGCTGGTTTCCTGCCTCTTCCCTTCTTCTTCTTCTTCGGGCACTTGGCGAGAATCGAGTAGGCGGCCGATGGTTGCAGGCTCAGCGCCACACCGTTGGGGTCTGAGGCTGTGAACGACAATGTGCACGCTTGCAGATGGCACTTCGGCGCGGTGATCGCGGCAGCCGGCAGCCCGGTGTCGGCCACGATCGCCGGTGTCGTCCCACTGCGAAACGTCGTCACCCCGCCCGGATTGCTGGCCTGCACGATGCACACCAACGGAATACCGATCAGGGTCGGGGGTGCAGTGAAGACATTCACCGGACCGCTCTGGAGCGCCTGCCCAGAGCCGTTTTCCGCCTGAAAGGTGTAGGTGAATGACGGCGAGCCGTTCCATGCCCCCGGTTCGCAGGTCAGCGGACCGAGGTTCACCGGAACGGGACCGACCGATTTGATGACCGGTGGTGAGATCGGGCGCGCAGCGACTGGAGGCGATTCGCTGCCTTCGATGAACGCTCGTACCTCGGGCGCGGCCACATTGGTGAACCCGTCGGGCTCGCCGACCGGGCATTCTCTAGGCCCGAAGTCCACGATGCCGACCTGCACGGCGGGGCTGCCCTCGGTCAGCGGGCCACCGCTGTCTCCTTGACAGGTTGATGAGCTGGAAGACTCCGCACACAGCAGCACAGCGGAGTTGACCCCCACCGATTCCCTGCACGCATCGCTGCTGATGGCGGTCAGGTTGGTCGAGTAGAGCTTGCCGTCCGGTTCTGAGCTTTCCGCGCCATTCTCTCTACCGTATCCGCTGATCGAGAGCGCAGTTCCCGGCGCCGGGGTCGCGCCGGTCGCGACAAGCGAGATAGCCTGGGTGTTCCTAGCCGGTGACAGTTCAAGCGGTTCGGCGAGTTCAAGTATCGCTACGTCATCCTTGATGTTTGGCAAGACGGAGTAGTAAGGGTCGGTGCGGAAGCTTTTCACCCCCACGACCTGACGCGATGGCGGATGTGCTTCATCGGTCGCAAGCAGCACTTCCGAGGCGCCCGCGATCACAAGCAGCTCAGACGCCGGGTAGGAGATGGTCGTGTTCTCGTGATCAACGCAATGAGCCGCTGTAAGGATGTGAGTCGCATCAAGAATTGAGCCGCCACAGCTTGCCTCAATACCTTCTATCGGGTCTTCGAGCAGCACAAAGACCTGCCAAGGGAACTGCGAGATCGAGGATTCCTGCCCGCCGATGATGTAGGGGACGAGCGCTGAGCTGCCGCTGTCAAAGGCGACATTATGCGAGGGCCCGGCAAGCGCCTGCTGGGGGGATCCCGCCAGGAGGAGAGCCAGCGCGACACAACACGCCGCGAGGGCCGTCAGGAGACGCCGGTGGAAAGAGTGTGCGAGGGACGACAGGGCTGGATTCATAGCCGCGAATGTCTATCAGATGCGCCTGTCGCGAAACCGGAAAGATTGGCGAGATCCTCAGGGCCCAGGCGAGCTCACGGATGTTGGAATCCGACCGGTCCCCAGAGCACTGGTGCCTATCAGGCTGCGGGATCGCTCGGGCCTGTGGCTTGCCGGTGTGTGACCGACAGCTCTTCCACGGTCAAGCGTCCGACGCTCAGCTCGTCCACGCGCAGACGGCCTACCGTGCCACGCCTGATAGCCAATCTGCCGATCGCCAGCCCACCGATCGCGCCGCTGCCCAGCGCGAGCGCTCCGACGGCGAGAGCGCCAAGCGACCCTGCGCCGTCTGCCCGCGCTTTCAGATTCCGTCTATGGGGCTTGCAGAGCCGCCCACACGCGGCGCAGCGCCCGGGTGGCTTGCGACCCTTGAAGGGTGCTGTCATCGTCTCAGCTCCTTCCGCCGCAACGCAACATCTCTATCCCCCCGCCGGGTTGGGCCCCCGGACCGTACGCAGTGGCCTGATCTCGGCTACCGGAGCCTCCGACTTCTCGCCTGATAGCTCATTGACCGTCCGTTCCAGGGCACCGATGCGGCTGGCGAGACCCTGGATTGCCTCGGCGATCGGGTCGGGCAGGTGAATCCAATCTGCGTCGGGACCCTCCACGCGACGACCATCTACACGCACGGGATGGCCAGGATTGCCTACGACGGTCGAGTTGGGAGGCACATCGGTGATGACCACGCTGTTCGCACCGATCTTGGCTCCGTGACCGATCGTAATCGGTCCCAAGAGCTTGGCGCCTGAGCCGATCGTCACGTTGTCCTGCACCGTCGGATGACGCTTGCCTGCGGCAAACCCCGTGCCACCAAGCGTAACGCCTTGATACAGAGTCACATTGTCGCCGATGTCAGCCGTCTCGCCGATCACGACACCAGCGCCGTGATCGATGAACATGCCCGTGCCAATACGCGCCGCAGGATGGATCTCGATGCCAGTCAGCGTCCGCGAAAGCATCGATATCGTGCGCGGCAGCAGCGGAACGCCCGCCTCGTGCAGCGCGTGTGCGG
Source organism: uncultured Solirubrobacterales bacterium (assembly GCA_963705245.1). GTDB lineage: Bacteria > Actinomycetota > Thermoleophilia > Solirubrobacterales > Solirubrobacteraceae > Palsa-744. Next base: position 2,584,466 of record OY970062.1, read on the forward strand.
TGCGATGGGCGAGCAGCGCGTGGATCCCGGGCCAGGTCGTGAGCATCTCCACCGGACCGACCCCCCGAGCCGCGGGATCACGGTCACGGGCGGCAGCCATGTCGCGACGCAACTCTTTTGCGACCTGTGCGAACACACTGAGGCCGGGCATGACGAGAGCGTAGCGGGCTATCGCAGGAGCCCGTGCATGAGCACGATGTTGAGACAAGGAGCGCCGCGCAGCACTATGGCGCGAAGAAGGCTTGCGAGACGTAGCGCTCGCCCGAGTCAGGCATGATTACGACTATCCGCTTGTCCCTGCTCTCCGGACGCGCCGCGACTTGAAGAGCCCCCCACAGCGCAGCCCCGCAGGAGATCCCGGCGAGCACGCCCGCGCGCCGGGCGCAGGCCCAGGCGGTGTGGATCGCATTATCGTCGGAGACTGGGATCACCTCGTCGAGTAGATCGCGGTCGAGCACCGTCGGGATGAAACCCGCGCCGATACCCTGGATGCGATGTGGTCCGGGCAAGCCACCGGACAACACGGCCGAGCCAATCGGCTCCACCGCGACTATGCGCAGGTTGGGGTTGCCTTCACGCAGGTATCCCCCTGCGCCAGTGATCGTTCCGCCTGTGCCGACTCCCGCGACAAGCACATCGACACGCCCATCCAGCGCGCGCTCGATCTCAGGGCCCGTCGTGCACCGGTGGACTGCCGGGTTGGCGGGGTTGGAGAACTGGTCGGGCAGGAACATGTCCGGTTCGTCGGCCATCGCACGCGCAGCCGCCACCGCCTCGCCCATCCCGCCGAGCGACTCGGTGATGTTCACCTGCGCTCCGTACAGTCGCAACAAGCTCTCGCGCTCGCGGCTCATCCCCTGCGGCAACGTCAGCACCAGGTCATAGCCCTTGGCCGCGCATACGAACGCAAGCGCGATCCCCGTGTTGCCCGAGGTCGCCTCGACGATCGTCGTGCGTCCGGGCTCGATGATCCCTTCCTGCTCGGCGGCCTCGATCATCGCCACGCCGATCCTGTCCTTGACCGACCCGCCGGGATTGTGGGACTCGAGCTTGGCGAACAGCTCCACGCCGCTGTCCACCGCCGGTCCTTCCAGCAGCTGAGGCAAGCCGATGAGCGGCGTGTCCCCCACAAGCTCCGCAATGTTGATCGGAATTCGGGACATATTGCCCACGACAATAGTGAGCAGGCCCCAAGCGCGCTGCTGAGCGCTGCTGAGACGTCGCTCAGATGTAATACATGCTCGCGCCGGCCTCGCGCGACTCGCGCTCGATCACGTCGGCGATCGTAGTCTGCGCAAGCACCTTGCGAGCTGCCTGGGCCGCGTCGGCAAACACACCATCGGCACCACGGCCGAGCGGTCCGTCGAGCAGCTCGACGATCTCCAACACGGTCACGCTCGATGGCTCCCGCGCGAAGCGGTAGCCGCCCTTTACGCCACGCTGGGAGCTGATCACACCCGCGCGCCTGAGCACCGCGAACAGCTGCTCCAAAAACTGCACCGGCACGTCGCGTCGACGCGCCAGCTCCCCGATCGGCACCGGGTCGGAGCCCGCAGTGCGTCCCAACTCGGCGAGCGCGAGCACGGCATACGGGGACTTGCTGGTGATCGAAAGCATCGACCAGGCGATGCTAGGGAACTACAGCCAGCCCCGCTCCGTGGCGATCAATACCGCCTGTGCACGATCGACCGCTCCAAGCTTGCCGTAGATGTTGTGCAAGTGGGTGCGCACGGTGCTCGTAGAGAGCGTCAGCTCGTGGGCGATCTGCTTGTAGACCTTGCCTTCGGCGAGACCCTGGAGCACGCCGAGCTCCCGTCCGGACAGCGGAGACGGATCGACATGACGCTGGCGCTGGCTGGTTGTGCTCGGCAGCTCGTACATTACGCGCCTGAGCTCATTCGGCCCAAGACCGAGGACGCGCGCAGTCTGCAACATCTCCGAAGGTGACACTGCCGAGCCCTGCTCGTAGTGCGCGAGCATGTCCGCCAGGCGCACGAACGCGACCTCGCCCTCCACATCGGGATTGTGGTGGCGCTCGATGGCGGTAGCGATCGCGCCCGGCAGACCCCAGCGGCGGATCAGCACACCACCGACAAGCGCATGGTCGACGCCCAGCTCGCGGCGCTCCTGATGGATACGCTCCTCCGGCGTCTTCGCCCCGCGATGCACCTGCGCGGGATATCCCGGATAGGCGTGCAGCAACACGAGCTTGCCGACATCGTGCAGCAGGCTCGTCACGGTCAAGCGGTCACGGTGCTCATAGCCGACCTCTGCCGCGAGCCTGTCGGCCGCGTGCTGGGTGGCCAGCGCGTGCAGTCGGAAACGCTCGGGGGCCGCGTCCCACACGCTCGAGCGCTCGAAGAAATCAAAGGTCCTCACCCGTCCTGCGAGCGCTTGCACCGTTTGCTCGGTCAGCAACTCGACAGCTGCGACGACCGTCTCCACGCGCCCGCGGCTGCCCTGCACCTGGTTGGCGAGGCGCAGCACCGCGATGATCAGCGCCACGTCTGACTCGACGGCAGTGACGACATCGGCCGTCGCGACATTGTCCTTCTCGACCACCGCGAGCAGTCGGTTGCGCGACTCCGCCAGCGCGGGAAACGCCTCCAGCGCTTCGAATGCGGTCGTCAGACGCCGGCCATGGCCCTCACCCTGACGGCCCGCGGGGGCAGCCGGCGCGGGCGCGGAGCCCGATCCATCGGATGCGTCGCTGACCGGGCGCGCGGGAGCTGTCTTCCGTGCGCTGTTGGAAGCGGCCTTCCGTGTGCCGCCCTGCGTCTTTGTCGCCGTCGCTGGCATTGTCGAGGTCCTATCGGCAGGCCTGGACGAATGGTTGAGAGAAAATTCAGCCCGTTCCGGGTGCGGCTCAGAACCAAGCCTCGATGCTGGGCCAAGCCTCGATGCTGAGCTCAGCTGGCTGAGTCGCGGTCCAACGAGCGATCGATTCTGCGCAGCGTCTCCTCACGGCCAAGCAACGCGACGCTCTCGAAGATGCCCGGTGAGATCGTCGTGCCGGCAATCGCCACACGCAGCGGCTGGTAGACCTCGCGCGGCTTCACCTTGCGACGAGCGAGCACCGCTTCCAGCGCCTGGCCGACGGCGGTCTCGGTGAAGTCCTCCAGCCCTATGAGCGCCTCGCGCGTGTCGCGCAGAGCCGCACGTCCCGCCTCGCCGAGCCAGCGCTCTCGTGCCTTGGGATCGTCAATGGGAAGGTCGAGCAACGGACCGGTCAACGGCCAGAAGTCCGCGAGCGTGTGGATCTTCTCCTGGCTGATCTCGACAGCGCGCCGAAGACGTGGGTCATCCCGAAATCCCGCATGAGGACTTGCATCGAGGAATGTTTGGAGGCGTTTGAGCAGCTCCTCGACGGGCAGCTCACGGATGTACACACCGTTCAGCCAGCGCAGCTTGGTCTCGTCGAATCGCGCCGGGTTGCGGCTGACATGATCGAGCGTGAACCGCTCGATCAGCTCCTCGGTGGACAGCACGGTCTGATCGTCGCCTGCGCCCCAGCCGAGCAGTGCCAGGTAGTTGCGGACGGCCTCCGGGAGATAGCCCGCGTCGCGCAGCTCCTGCACGGAGGCGGCGCCGTGGCGCTTGGACAGCTTCTTGCCGTCCGGTCCGTGCAGCAACGGCAAGTGCGCATATACGGGCAGTCCTGCCCGCTGATCGACCCGGCCGTGCGTGCTGTGCGCCCCCGACGGCTCAAACCCAACCGCCCTGGCGGCCTCCAATACGAGCAATTGCTTAGGGGTGTTGGAGAGGTGATCCTCGCCGCGCACGACATGTGTGATGCCGGCATCCAGATCGTCAATCGCGACCGCGAAGTTGTAAAGCACCGAACCGTCGGCACGGGCGATAACGGGATCGTCGAGATGGACATGCTCAAAGCGCGTTTCGCCACGGATAGCGTCGTGCACGACGGTCGCACCTTCGTCGGGCACGCGCAGGCGCACCGCCCCGTCCGCCTCTGGCTCGCCCCGGAACCCGCGGTCGGCCCCGTGGAGGAACTTGTAAGCCTTGACGTCCTCGGCAGTCGCACCCGACCGGTAGGCGTACCCACCGTCAAGCAACGCCTGCAACGCCTCGCTGTGACGCTCGCCGCGCGCGGTCTGCAGAATCGGTCCCTCATCCCAGTCGAGCTCGAGCCAGCGCAGCGCGTCGAGGATCTGCTCGACGTTCTCGGGCGTCGAACGCTCGCGGTCGGTGTCCTCGATGCGCAGCACGAGCTTGCCACCCTCGTGACGCGCGAGCAGCCAGTTGAACAGGGCGGTGCGCGCGCCACCAATGTGCAGCGCGCCCGTCGGCGATGGTGCGAACCTGACTCTCATCTGATCCATAGGATCCGCGCATGCTAATCGGAGCGCACGTCTCGCCCGCGGGCGGCCTGCCAAAAGCGATCGAGCGCGGCGTGGAACGTGGCTGTGAGGCGATCCAAATCTTCAACCAATCGCCGCGCATGTGGCGTCCGACGGCCTATGGCGACGAGGACTTCGCCGCGTTTCGCGAGGCGATGGATGACAGTCCGATCGGCGCAGTCTTGATTCACGCGGTCTATCTGCTGAACTGCGCAAGCGAGGACCCTGAGATCCGCTCCAAGTCGCTGACCTCGCTCACCCACTCGCTGCGCGTCGGGCAAGCGATCGGCGCGTCCGGCGTGGTGCTGCATCCGGGCTCAGCCAAGACCGGTCACGTCGGCGAGGCAGTCGCACGTGCTGGGAAGACGATTCGCGAGGCCTTGGCAGACAGTGAGGGCTGTGAGCTGCACCTGGAGAACACCGCGGGCGCGGGCGGCACGCTTGGACGCTCGTTCGATGAGCTCGCGGAGCTGCTGAAGGCGGCCGGCGGCGATGAGCGGCTGGGGGTCTGCCTGGACTCCTGTCACCTGCTCGCTTCCGGCTATGACATCCGCACGGCCGATGGTATGAGCTCGGTCCTGCGCGAGTGCACACGCAAGCTCGGCCGTGAGCGTATTCGCTCGCTGCATCTGAACGACTCGCAAACTCCCCTCGGCTCGAACCGCGACCGCCACGCGAATATCGGCATGGGCGAGCTCGGCGAGCAGGGCTGCATCGCGTTCCTGTCCGCTTCGGGTCTGCAGAAGCTGCCATGCATCCTGGAGACCCCCGGCGAGGACCGCGAAGGGCCTTCGCACACAGAAATAGCGCTGGCGATGGAGTTGCGCAAACGCGGACTTCAGGCGCGCAAACGCAAGTAGCGCCCGACTCCTGAGATAGATGCGTCAGTGGAAGCAGGACCCGGCTGTGGGCAAGATCTACGATCTATGTCCGCACTCGGCGGGCAGTGCAATGGCAGTGCAACTGAAAGCCTCTAGCCGGCGAGAGCCGCCGAGACTGAGGGCGCCGGTATGAGGGCATTCTCCAGCTCAGCACGCAACGTGGGAGTGTTCTGCACGCGGAACGCCTCCCCCAGGCGCAGACGACGAACTCCGTCGGGGGTGTCGAAGTCGAGCACGATCTGGGCGGGACCGGGATAGTCCTCGACCAACTGCTTGACGTCCTCGATCGCGCTGGGTGACAGGTTCGCAACGTCGATACGCGCGTGCACCGGCCTAGCCAGCGTCACCGCTGTCTTGGCAGCCGTCTCGGCCTGCACGCGGGCCTGTTCGATCTCCTGATCACTCGGGGCGAACACCTCGACGGACTGTGCGACCAGACAGGTCTTGCCGGCTTCCTTGTGGTCGACTCGTCCACGCACGAGCACCACCTGGTCGACCGCCAGTGCGGCCTCGTGCTCTGAGAGCGCCTTGCCGAACACGAGCACCTCGACGGCGCCGCCGAGGTCATCGAGTGTCGCGAACATCATCGCGTCGCCTGCACGGGTGCGGATGCGCTTGGCCTCGATGATGATCCCGCCGACCGTCACCCACTCCTTGTCGCGACGATCAGGCAGGGCAGCCAGCGGGCAGTCGGTACGTGCGCGCAGAACCTCACGCAGAGGCTTAAGCGGGTGTGCCGACACGAACAGGCCGATCGCCTCCTTCTCGACCGCGAGCAGCTCTGCCTGCTCGAACTCCTCGGCTGGAATCGGCGGATTGGCCGGCCGCGAAAACGCCGCGACCGCGCTTGAGGGCTGACCCAGACCGGATTCCGTGATTGCGCCACCCCCGAATCCACCCGCGACATCGCCCGTCACGCCCGCCGCGGGGGGAGCGACCGCTTCGGGGGCCAAGTCGAAAATTGAGCCCTGCCCGATCTGAGCGTCCTGCTGGGCCTTTTGGCCGGCGCCCTGCGCCTGCTCGAGCACGGTGAGCATGCCCTTGCGGCTCGCGCCCGTGGAGCCGAGCGCGCCACACTTGATCAGAGCCTCGATCGCCTTCTTGTTGACCGCGCGGCTGTCCACACGCTCACAGAAGTCCCACAGCGAAGTGAACTCTCCGCCCTCCATGCGCGCACGTTTAATCGCCTCCACAGCTTGATATCCGACGCCCTTGACCGCATCCAGCCCGAAGCGGATGCTCCCAACCCCGCTCTTCGCGCTCGGGGCGCCGACCGTGAACTCGTGGTCTGAGAGGTTCACGTCGGGCGGCATGATCTCGATCCCCATCTCCTCGCAACGCGCGACAAAGAACGGGACCTTGTCCTTAGTCGACATAACCGAAGAGATCAGGGCCGCCATGTACTCGGCGGGATGGTTCGCCTTCAGCCACGCCGTGCGATAGGCGATCAGCGCGTAACAAGCCGCATGGCTCTTGTTGAACGAGTAGTCAGCGGAACGCTCGTTCGTCTGCCACAGCAGGTCGATGACATCAGCGCTCGTGCCCGACGCACGACAGCCCTCCACGAACTCCGGCTTCAGCGCGGCCATCGCCGCACGATTCTTCTTGCCGATCGCCTTGCGCAGATCGTCGGCCTTTGCCCCGGAGAAGCCCGCCAGTTCCTTGGAGATCTGCATCGCCTGCTCCTGATACAGGATCACTCCCTTGGAGGATTCAAGGATCGAACGCAGCCGCTCGTCGGGATAGGAGATCGCTTGCTGGTTGCGCTTGCCCTTGGCATATACCGGGATCTGGTCCATCGCTCCCGGCCGATACAGCGCCACGAGCGCGACGAGATCGTTGAACTCGTCCGGTATCACCTTCCGCAGTGCCTCGCGCATGCCCTCGGACTCGAACTGGAACACGCCCGTGGAGTCTCCGCGCGCGAGCATCTCATACGTACGCGCGTCGTCCAGCGGCAACGTGGTCATGTCCGGGCGCTGCCCGGACGAGCGCTCGATGATGTCCAGCGCATCCTCGATCACGTCGAGATTGCGCAGGCCGAGGAAGTCCATCTTCAGCAGACCGATATCCTCGATCGGCTTCATCGAGAACTGAGTGACCGTGCGATAGACGCGCTCGCCGTGCTCGTCAGTCCCCCCGTCGGCGAGCTGCAGAGGCACGATGTCGGTCAGCGGGCGGTCGGCGATCACGACCGCAGCGGCATGGATCGATGAGTTGCGCACGATCCCCTCGAGCCCTTGCGCAACGTCGACTATCTGCCGGGCCACAGGCTCTTCGTCGCAGGCCTTGCGCAGAGGCTGGCCCTGCTTCAAGCAGTCCGCGAACGACGGCGCCCGGCCCATGATCGGGTCTGGGATCAGCTTCGCCAGGCGATCGCCGGTGCCATAGTCAAAGCCCAACACCCGCGCGGCGTCGCGCGTGGCGGCACGCGGGAACATCTTGCCGAACGTGACGATCTGCGCGACCGACTCGCGTCCGTACTTGCCGGTCACGTAGCGCATCACCCGCTCGCGCCCGCGCACGGAGAAGTCGATGTCGATGTCGGGCATCGACACCCGCTCAGGGTTCAGGAACCGCTCGAACAGCAAGTCGTAACGCAGCGGGTCCACGTCGGTGATCGCAAGGCAGTAGGCGACGATCGAGCCAGCAGCCGAGCCACGGCCAGGCCCAACCGCGATGCCGTTCTCCTTCGCGAACTTGACGAAGTCCCAGACGATCAGGAAATAAGCGTTGAAGCCCATCCCGTCGATCACACCCAGCTCCATCTCCATGCGCTCGACCGCCTCCGCCGGAGGGGGGTCGCCGTAGCGCAATGCCAGACCCTCACGCACACGAGCGCGCAGATACTCCCGCTCGCCGCACCCGTCAGGGGTCGGGTAGCTGGGAATCAGCTGCTTGCCGAGCTCGAGCTCCACCGAGCAGCGCTCTGCGATCTCCAGCGTGTTGGCCGTCGCCTCCGGCCACTGCGCGAAAGCATCGGCCATCTCGGCGTTGTCACGCAAGAAGAACTCATTCGTGTCAAACGTCATCTTCGGCGCGGCCAGCGTGCTCTTGGTCTGCACGCACAGCAGCGCCGTATGGTGGTTGTAATCCTCGCGGCGCAGGTAATGCACATCACCGGTTCCGACCAGGCTCCCACCGACTTCGCGAGCGATCCGCACGATCCCCTCGTTGCACTTCTCCTGTGGTGCGAGACCGTTCTTCTGCACCTCGAAGTACACGTTCTCCGGGCCAAATATCCGGCGCAGATCGTCGGCGTGCGCACGCGCGTCGTCTTGGCGATCCTCGAGCAGGCGCTGGCAGAAGCGCGAGGCCAGGCAGCCCGTCAACGCGATCACGCCGTCTGAGTGTCGCTCGATCTGGTCGAGATCCACGGTCGGCTTGCCACGGTTCAAACCTTCCAGGAAACCGGCCGAGGAGAGCTTGACGAGGTTGCGGTAGCCGGCATCGCTGCAGGCCAGCAGCGTCAGGTGGTTGCGCTCCACCTTCGGCGACCCTGGACCCGCAGCCGCGGCCGCGTGGTCATCTACCAGATAAATCTCGCAGCCGACGATCGGCTTGACGCCATGCTTGGCGCAGGCCTTATGCAGCTCGACTGCGCCATTCATCACGCCATGGTCAGTGAGACCCAGGGCGGGTTGACCAAACCCCGCGGCCCGAGCCGCGAGCGCGTCGATCTTGCAAGCTCCGTCGAGCAGCGAATACTCAGAATGGACGTGCAGATGGGCGCAAGCTGGAGCGGTCACCGGTGCTTCGCGATGTTAGGCGAGCCGTCGGCGGCGCGCCTGCGCTCACGACGGTGTTTGCGGGCGAGCAGCAAGCGGCCGATCAGCGACATGCTGTGTCTGTGTGGCTTTCGGCTCAGCTGCGGCGCCTGACTCTCAGTCGGGGCATCACCGGGCAGCAGCGGTGACGGCAAGGACTCCTGCGCGCGGGCACGCAGGCGCTCGACGGCGGCGGCCAGCGCGTCCGCCATCTCCTCGCGCTGCACCTGGCTGGAAGGCTCCCGGCTCGGTGACTCAGTCCCCGCGGATGACACCCACGCAGGCGCACCGGCCATCCCACCCGCGGGGTTCACAGCGGCATCGCGCAGCTTGCTCGCGATGTCTCTGAGCTCGCCCACCGTCGCGGCCATCGTGGCATGGCTCTCCCGCATCGCCTCCAGCGCCCGCTCGGTTCGCTCGCGCGCACGACGCTCGGTCTCGACTTCTTCCGCGAGCCGCACCGCGCTAATCTCGATCTCCGCCACGCGAGCCTGCAATTTCTGCACTATCTCCAAGCCGGCGACGGCATCGGTCGATCTGCCCATCGATCGGAGATCGGACAGCCTCCGATCGGTGGCTGCCGCCAGTGCACGCTCGGCCTCGACGCGCAACTGCTGCTCGGCATACTCCTGCTGCTTGACGCGCCGCAGCTCGTTCTCACTCGCTGCCAGCCGCTCGATGCCTTCGCGCCGCTCGGCCTCGGCCTCTTGCAACCGCTGCTGCAGGCTTGAGAGGTGCGTCTCGAGCGTTTGCACTGTCGCCTCGGCCACCTCGGCACGATGGACCAGCGCCATGTCACCGGATAGAGCAGAACGACGGGCGCGGCGCTCGGCCAGCAGGTCACGTTCGGTCGGGCGGGGCGGCCCTCCCTTCGAGACCTCTGATGATTCTTCAGCGATCATGGCTCGTCTATGAGACTAGGGTCCGGGCCGGACGCGACGAGCACGCCGCGCTCATCGGGACGAGTGGACGGATCTGCCCAGTTGGTTTCGGTCTCAGGGGCCGTTGCGCAGACGCCAGGCCATGCGCGACTGCAGCGAGAACAGCTCGATGAACCCAGGCGAAGCGGTCTGCGAGAAGAGGCCGCCGGACTGCGCGAAGGACGCAAGCGCAGCGTCGTAGACGGCGTTGGGCGACGCGCGCGTGACGACGCGCGCGTGGCCCTTGTAGAGCTTCAGCGCGATCGTGCCCGTGACGCGCTCGTTGACGGTATCCATGTAGGCATCGAGATCCGTGCGCAGCGGCTCCCACCAGAGACCGGCGTACACGAGGTAGGCCCACTGCCGGTCAAGCTGCGGCTTGAACTGGTTCTGGTGGATCGTGCCGACGAGCTGCTCGAGCTCCTGGTGCGCCGGCAGGATCAGGGCGGCCGCGGGCGCCTCGTAGATGTCGCGGACCTTCAAACCGACGATGCGATCCTCGATGTGGTCAACGATCCCCACGCCGTGTCGTGCGGCGATCGTGGCGGCGCGTTCGAGCAGCGGCACGAGCTCCAGGCGCTCCCCGTCGAGAGTCACGGGGACGCCGCGCTCGAAGCCGATGCTGACCGTCTCGGCCTCATCTGGAGCCTCCTCGGGACGGGTCACGAGCTGAAAGACGTCATCCTCGGGCGCGTGGCCGAGATCCTCGATCCAGCGTCCCTCCGAGGAGCGACCCCAGAGGTTGTCGTCGATCGAGTAAGGAATCTGCTCGGCGCCGGGCGGGTGGGATCCTTTAATTGGTATGCCGTGCTCGCGGGCGTAGGCGATCTCCTCCTCACGACCCATCTGCCAGGAGCGCACGGGCGCTATGACCTTCAGCTCGGGGGCCAGCGTCGCGACCGTGGCCTCGATCCGGACCTGGTCGTTGCCCTTGCCCGTACAGCCGTGCGCGACGGTGTCGCAGCCGCTGCGACGAGCGTATTCAACGGCGAGCTTGGCGATCAGCGGCCGCCCGAGCGCGGTGAACAGCGGGTAGCCGCCGCCGTAGAGCGCGTTGGCCTTGATCGCCGGAACCAGGTACTCGCGGGCGAATTCTTCGCGCGCGTCGACCACGTGGCACTCGAGCGCGCCCAGGCGGCGGGCCTTGTCCTCGATCACGTCGTAGTCCTCGCCGGGCTGCCCCAGGTTGACTGTCAGGCAGACGACCTCCGCGCCGTAGCGGTCCTGGATCCACTTGAGCATCACGCTCGTATCCAGGCCGCCGGAGTAGAGCAGCAGGACCCGGTGGACCTGCTCGGGGTCGGCCTCGTAGGAGGCCGTGCGCGGCGGAAGTTGGCTCTCGTCCTGGGGGCTCACGGCGCAGAAGGCTACTGCGTGAGCGCGCCGCCGGCGCGTTTGCGACGCATCGCAGCTCAGACCTCCGACGCCGCGAGTGCGGCCCCCAGCCGCGCCAGCGCATCCTCGACGTCACGGTCCTCCAGGATCAGCGGCGGCAGCAGGCGCAGCGTCGTGGGCCCGGTTGCATTGGTCACGAGGCGCTGCTCGAGCAGCAGCCGGCGCACCAGCTCGGGCGCCGGCAGGTCGAGCTCACAGGCCAGCATCAACCCGCGGCCGCGCACCGCCAGCACGTGCGGGAGCGCCTGCAGACCGGCCATCAGGCGCGTGCCGAGCTCCCCGACCCTCCTCAGCAGAGATGCGTCGTCGGTCAGCTCGAGCGCCGCGAGCGCAGCCGCGCAGATCACAGGCCCACCGGCGAAAGTCGAGCCGTGATCGCCGGGCGCGAGCACGTCGGCGAACCGCTCGCCGGTCACAAGCGCGCCGATCGGCAGCCCGCCGCCGAGCGCCTTGGCGGCGGTCAGCGCGTCGGGCTCGACGCCCGTCTGCTCGTAGGCCCACAGCGTGCCGGTGCGGCCCATGCCGCACTGGATCTCGTCGAAGACCAGCGCGGCGCCGTGCTCGTCGCAGACCTCTCGCGCGGTCATCAACAGCTCCTCGGAGAGCACGTGCACCCCGGTCTCGCCCTGGATCGGCTCGAGCAGCACGGCCGCCGTACGCTCGTGCACCGCGGCGCGCAGCGCGTCGGGCTCGGAGGCGACCGCGCGAAAACCGGGCACGAGCGGCGCGAACGGCGCCTGCTTGGACTCCTGTGGGGTCGCCGAGAGCGCGCCGTAGGTGCGGCCGTGAAAGGCGCCGTGGAGGACCACCACGTCTCCGCCGGGGCATGCCTTGCGCACCAGCTTCAGCGCCGCCTCGTTGGCCTCGGCGCCCGAGTTGCAGAGGAAAACGCGCCCACCGAGGCTCGACTCCGACAGGCGCCCGGCGAGGCGCATGGCGGGCTCGGTGTAGTAGAGGTTGCCGACGTGCATCAGCCGCCCGACCTGCTCGCGCACCGCTTCGACGACCAGCGGATGGCAGTGCCCGAGGCTGGTCACGGAGATGCCGCAGAGGAAGTCGAGGTACTCCTCGCCGTCGGCGTCCCACAGGCGCGCGCCGGAGCCGCGCACGAACTCCACGGGGAAGCGCGCATAGGTGCGGGCGAGGCTCGCCGCCTCGATCTCCTGCAGCTCCGCGAGGCTCACGGGGCAGCTCCGATCTTCGTGCCGATACCAGCATCGGTGAACAGCTCGAGCAGCAGCGAATGCGCGAGCCGCCCATCGAGGATGTGGGCGGCACTGACACCCACCCCGATCGCGTCGACGCACGCTTGAAGCTTGGGGCGCATGCCGCCCTCGAGCGTGTCGAGCGCTGAGCGGATCTCGGCGGTGCTGGCCTGCCTGATCAGCGAATCGGGATCGTCCGGGTCGCGCAGCCAGCCCGGAACATCCGTCAGGAAAATGACCTTGTATGCGCCCAATGCGCCGGCGACGGCGCCAGCCGCCTCGTCGGCGTTGATGTTGTAGGAGTGCCCGTCGCGATCGGCGCCGACGGAAGCGATCACGGGGATGTAGTCAGACGCGACGTGGTTGAGCACGTCGACGTCGACGTGGTCGATACGTCCGACGAAGCCGATGTCCTCGCCTCCGGGCGCGGTGCGCCGAGAAACGCGAAACAGCGAGCCGTCGTCGCCGCACAGACCGATCGCGGGCTGGCCGTGGCGGTTGATGCGCAGCACGATCTCGGTGTTGACCTTGCCCACGAGCACCATCTTGGCGACCTCGACGGTAGTCTCATCGGACACGCGCAGGCCGCCGACGAACTCGACTGGCAGCCCGAGGCGCTGCATGTAGGCCGTGATGTCCGGACCGCCGCCGTGCACCACTATCGGGTTCAGGCCGACATACTTGAGCAGCACGACGTCGCGCGCGAACTCCTCACGCAGGCCCACATCCTCCATCGCCGCGCCGCCGTACTTGATGACCACCGTCTTGCCGTGAAACTCCCTGATGTAGGGGAGTGCCTCCAGCAACGTTCCTACATCACGCATTGATCCTCCGATCTGCCGAGAGCCGACACAGGTGCACAGGGCAAGCTGGACCAGGATCCACGGAGCGTGACGTGCTGGCCGATCGGAGAGCCCATGGACCCCCGATCGGCAAGCGAACGACCGGAAACACAGGCGAGCGCCCCATACGTGCTCGTGTCCTCATGTGGTGTAGTCGGCGTTGATCGTCACGTACTCGTGGGAAAGATCCGAGCAGAACACCTCGGTCTCGGCCCCCTCGCCCGGCAGCGTGATCTCGTACTCGACTTCCTTCGCCTTCAGCGCCTCGGCAAGCTCGGCCTCGTCACAGGGAATCGCGACGCCCGCCGAGCAGACGGAAATGCCCTGCAGCATGATGTCCACCGCCAACGGAGCGCTCCCGGGCAAAGCTCCACCCACAGCCTGGACGATCCTGCCCCAGTTGGGGTCGCCGCTGTGCAGCGCAGCCTTGACGAGTGGTGAATTGGCGACACCGCGCGCAGCGGCCTCCACCCCCTCGATATGACCCCCGCGTACGACTACGCGCGCGATCCGGGTGGCGCCCTCACCATCGGCGACCATCAGGATCGCGAGCTGACGCAACAGCGCATCGAGCGCCTCTCCGAAGCGCAGCTCGTCATCGCTCTCCGGAGCGATCCTCACGCCCGAGGCGCCGGAGCACATCAAGACCGCCGTATCGTTCGTGGACAGCTGACCGTCAACCGAGGCGCGGTCGAATGAGCGCTTGACACACACTCCGAGCAGCAGATCCGCCGTATGGGGCTCGAGGGCGGCATCGGTCTGCACAAAGCAGAACATCGTCGCGAAGTTCGGTGAAATCATGCCCGCACCCTTGCACTGGGCGCTCAGTCGCACCGGACCGCCTGACAGCTCGACTTCCAGGCAGGCGCGCTTCTCGAACGCGTCGGTCGTCTGGATCGCCTGCTGGAAGTCCGCGTCGCCCTCACGGCGCAGCTCACCCTGGACGACGAGAATGCCCTTCAGCACCGCGTCAACGGGCAGGTACCAGCTGATACCACCCGTCGAGGCGAGCACGACCGCCGCCTCATCCACCCCCACCGCGAGAGCCGCGGCCCCCTGGGTCTTGGCGGCGTCGTCGAGTCCGCGGCGCCCAGTCGCGGCGTTAGCGCAACCGGAGTTAGCGAGGATCACGCGCAGGGCATCGAGCCGGCAGCGCTCCTGACTGAGCAGCACGGGCGCGGCGGGCGTGCCGGTGGCAGTGAAGCGCGCCGCGCTGACGGGAGTCTCTGAGTCACACACGAGCAGCCCGAGGTCGGGGTTGCCGGAGGGCTTGATGCCACATGCGACCCCCGCGGCACGAAACCCGGCGGGCAGCCCCGCTGCGGGTCCCAGGTCGCGCACGTGCTCGGGCGGGGTTGCCCAACGAGAGCCGAAGAACGGTTGCGGCGCTCCGACGGACGTCCGGTCGCCAAACACGTCGTTGCCCGCGCTCATGCGAGACCTTCTGTCTCGGTCAGCCCGAACATGATGTTCAGGTTCTGCACGGCCTGCGAGGAGGTGCCCTTCCACAGGTTGTCAATCGCCGACAGGACGACCACCTTGCCCGTGTGCCCGTCGGCGGTGGCAAACACGCGGCAGAAGTTGGTCTCCCGCACGTCCCGCGTCCCCGGGGGCTCGCTGACATGCTCCACGAATGGCTCGTTCGCATACGCGTCCTCATACAGCTCGCTCAGCTCCGCCGGGGCGACCGTGCGAGTCGGCGTCACGTAGCAGCTCGCCAGCTCGCCTTGGTCGAGCGGCACGAGGTGCGCCTGAAACTGGACTGGGAGCTCGACTCCGAGCAGTCCCAGCTGCTCCTCTATCTCAGGGGTGTGCCGGTGGGAGGCGACCTTGTAGGGGAGAATATTCTCGCCCGCCATCGACAAGTGCGTCGTCTCATCGAACGTGCGGCCCGCGCCCGAGATGCCTTGCTTGGCGTCGATCACGACATCGGCGATCAATCCCGCGCGGGCGAGTGGCGCGAGCCCAAGCACCGCCGCGGTCGGGTAGCAGCCGGGATTTGCAACTATTCCGGCAGCGGCGATTTGCGCGCGGTGCAGCTCGCTCAGCCCGTACACCGCCTCGCCGAGCAGGTCCGGCCGCGGATGCTCGCCATACCACTGCTCGTATGTAGGCAACGACGCGAGCCGAAAATCTGCGCTGAGATCCACCACGCGCGCACCCAGCTCGCGCAGCGCGCCAACGGTTGGGGCGGCGGCCGCGTGCGGGTAGGCGACGACCGCCGCATCCAGGCGATCAACGGTTGCGAGCCCGTCGAGGTCCAGCGATTCAATCCGCATGGGCACGCGATAGCGCGGGTAGCACTCGTCCAAGCGCCGACCCACCTCCGAGCGCCCGGTCACGCCGACCAGCTCAAATCCCTTGTGCCGCCACAGCAGGTTTGCGACCAGCGCCCCGGCGAACCCGGTCGCGCCAGCCACGAGCACCCTGGGAGCGCCGGAGGTGAATGTCTGCCGAAGGCTTGACTCAGCCACGCAGCTCACCTCCAAGCCCCCCAAGCGCCTTGACGATCCTGTCCCGCACGGGGGCGACGTCCTCGTCGGTCAGCGTCCTGTCCGAAGCTCTGAACGACAGCGCGAGCGCCAGCGAGCGCTTGCCATCCGCCACCTGCGACCCCTTGTAGATGTCGAACACTTTTGCCTCTCGCAGCAGCTCACCCGCCGCTTCGCGCGCAGCCCTCAGCACCTCGGCGGCAGGCACGTCTTCTCCCAGCACGACGGCCAGATCTTGGCGCAACGGTGGGTAGCCGATCAGATCTTCGTATCCGGTCTCTTTGGGGGCCGCAGCGATCAGCCGATCGAGGTCGATCTCCAGGGCACTGGCG
Organism: uncultured Solirubrobacterales bacterium; assembly: GCA_963705245.1. Classification (GTDB taxonomy): domain Bacteria; phylum Actinomycetota; class Thermoleophilia; order Solirubrobacterales; family Solirubrobacteraceae; genus Palsa-744. Next base: position 2,600,658 of record OY970062.1, read on the forward strand.
CCGGGCAGCTCCCACGCATCGGCGACAAGCGGATGCAGCTCACCGAGCCAGCCGATCGGCTCGTCCGCACCCACTTTCACGGCGGCAGTGCGGCCGGGATGCAGAAACGACAGGACATCTGCTTGGAACTCGATGCCGGGCACGTGCAGCGCCCTCCCAAGCGCTTCGAGCACCCCCTTGATGGCGAAATAATCCGCAACCGATCCAGGCTCTGGCACACCCCAACTTGGCTCGTGCATCCTTCCTGTGAGCAGCACAGCCAGCGAGCGACGTTCGGTCACACCTGTGGCTGTCGCAGCTGAGGCGAACACCGTCCCGACCTCGAACAGGCGCATGTCATTGACCCCGCGAGCGTGATTGCGAGCGGCCGTGTCCAGCAACGAGCCGAGCAACGTCGTGCGCAGGACCGATTGCTCATCTGACAAGGGATTTTCCACGACCGGTCCTTGCCTGCGCAGGTCCCCTTCCTCCAGACGCAAACGATCGGCGAGGCTTGGTGAGGCAAACGTCCACCCCACCGCCTCATAACACCCGCACCCGACCAGCGCGTCTTGCGCGCGCCGGCGCGCGCGTTGCTGGTCTGACAGCAAGCCATACGCTCCCCTTCGCTTGGGCAGCGTCGCAGGCAGCTTCTCCAACCCGTCGATTCGGGCTACCTCCTCGATCAGGTCGGCCTCGCGCGTGACATCCTCACGCCTCATCGGCGGTGGAATCACTTCCAGGCCGTCCTGCACCTCATCAGTCTCAAAGTCCAGAGCCTTCAGAATCTCCGCCTGCCGCGCACGAGATATCTCGATGCCGAGGATCGCCCGCACGCGCTTTTCTCGCAACCTGATCGCAGGTGGATGAGGTGGCTCACCGCCGATGTCGATCGTCCCCGGCGCCACCCTCGCTCCGCACAGCTCGACCATCAGCCTGCTCGCGACCGCCTGCGCCCATATGCACTGCTCGGGCGCCAGTCCCTTCTCGAAGCGACTTGACGCCTCGCTGCGCAGTCCCAGCGCCCATGACGTTCGATGGATGTTCGGTCCATGCCAGTTGGCGACCTCCAGCAATACGCGCGTCGTCCCCGTTTGCACCTCGGAGCGCTCCCCGCCCATGATTCCCGCGATCGACGTTGGCCCCTCCCCGTCCTCGATCACAACCATCTCCGCGTCGAGCGTTCTTGTCTGCCCGTCGAGCGTCTGCATCTGCTCGCCCTCACCGGCACGACGCACGGTCAACCGTCCTCCCACGACGCGATCGAAGTCAAACGCGTGCAGCGGCTGACCGCTCAGCAGCATCGCGTAGTTGGTGATGTCAACGACATTGTTGATCGACCGCTGCCCAGCGGCGCTCAGCCGCGCTTTGAGCCAGAGTGGAGATGGACCGACCTCGACGTCCTCGAACATGCGCGCGGTGAATCTTGGACACAGCTCCGGGCATTGCACCGTCACCTCGGCGCCCACCACCACTCCCGACGAGCCCGGGTCCTCGCGCCACAGCTCTGGCGCGAGCGGCGCTCCGGTCGCGGCGTGCAGCTCACGCGCGACTCCATACACCCCGAGGCAGTCCGGCCGGTTGGGGGTGACCTCCAGCTCGATCACCTCATCCGCGATCATCACGACCTCCGCCAACGACATCCCGGGCGCGAGCTCTTGGTCCAACACGAGAATCCCATCGCTCTCCAGGGTGGACGGGCTCAAATCGAGCTCTTGCGCAGCGCAGATCATCCCTTCGGAGAACACCCCCCTCAACTTCGCGCGCTTGATCTTCATCCCATTCCCCATCACGGCCCCCGGCAGCGCAACAGCGACCGTCTGGCCCGCCGCGACATTGGGCGCACCGCAGACAATCGTCACCGGGCCGTCCTCACTCGCCGCCCCCAGCTCGACCGTGCACACGCTCAGCCTGTCCGCGTCAGGGTGGCGCTCGCACGTAACCACTTCGCCCACGACGAACTTCTCGACCGCGCTCACCCCATGATGGTGAATCGCCTCGACCTTCGTCCCGGTCATCGTCAGCCGCTCCTCGACCGCCTTCACGTCCAGGTCGGGATCGCAGTATTCGCGCAGCCATTTCAGCGGGACGCGCATCAGCCGAACTGCCCGAGAAATCGAAGATCGTTTTCGTAGCAGAGCCGCAGGTCGGGGATGCCATGCTTGAGCATCGCGATCCGCTCGACGCCCATACCCCACGCGTACCCTTGCACCCGCTCGGGGTCATACCCTGGCGCATTCTGTTCGGTGGTGGGCACGTAGGAATACACATTCGGGTCGACCTCGCCCGCGCCGAGCACCTCCAGCCAACCCTCGCCCTTGCACAGGTAGCAGCGCGAGCCGTCCTTCACATGACCCTTTCCTTCGCAGTTAAAGCACGACACGTCCACCTCGACGCTTGGCTCGGTGAATGGGAAAAAATGGGGCCTCAACCTGACTTCGCGCTCGTCCCCGAACACCGCCTTTGCGAACGCGAGCAATGTCCCCTTCAGATCCGCCAGCGTGATGTCCTCGTCTACAGCCAGTCCCTCCACTTGGTGAAACTGAGGCGTGTGCGTCGCATCGCTGTCAGGCCGGTACACCCGTCCCGGGATAACCACATACAAGGGCGGCGGATGCGCCTCCATCGCCCTGATCTGCATCGGTGAGGTATGGGTCCTCAACACCACGTCCTCAGCTAGATAAAACGTGTCGGTCCGCGCCCGCGCGGGATGCGTCGGACTGTGGTTGAGCGCGTCGAAATTGTAGTGAACCGTCTCCACCTCCGGGCCCTCCAGCACCGTGAACCCGAGCCCTGCAAATATGTCTTCCAGCTCGCGCATCGTCTGCGTCAGCACGTGCAGCCTGCCCACCGGCTGCGGCGGACTTCCGGGCAGCGTCACGTCGATTCTGTCCTGCGCGAGCCTTTGCTCCAACTCCGCACCGTTCAGCTGCGCCGCGCGCGCCTCGATCATGCTTTCCAGCGCCTTCCGCGCCTGGTTGGCAGCCTTGCCGACCGCCCCACGCTCGGCAGGCTCCAGCTGTGCCACACCACGCAGCATTTGTGGCAGCTCGGCCTTGCGTCCGAGGTAGCGCACCCGCAGCTCCTCCAGCGCCTCGCTGCCGCTCGCACCGGCGATCGCGGTCTGAGCCTCTGCCCGCAGCTGGTCGATCCGCTCGATCATGTCGCCCGGACCCTAGTCGAGCCGCGGGTCATCTCGTACAGCGCCACGGTCGCGGCCATCGCAGCGTTCAGCGACTCCGCCGCGATCGGGATGTGCGCGACGTGCTCACATTCCTCGACGATCTCTTCGGGCAGTCCCTCGCGCTCAGACCCCACCAGCAGCGTCCCGACCGCCGACCCTCCGAGCTTCGCGGACACCGCGGACAGCGGCTCGCCCGCGCCCGCGACAAGCGCCACGCGCTCGCCCGGCAGCTCCGTCACGTTCTCTACGCCCGCGAGGCCAACCGCAAATATGGCTCCCATGCTCGCCCTGACCGCCTTTGGCGCATACGGATCGGCACATCCCCCCCCGAGCGCCACACACGGCCCGCCGAACGCCAGCGCGCTCCGCAGCACCGTCCCGACGTTGCCGGGATCTCTCACCCCATGCAGATAGACGCACATCGGGCCGACCGGCGCGGACAGCCAGCGCTGCTCGTAGACGCCGATCACGCGAGTGCCCGAGCCGAGCGTCGAGACCGCCGCCAGCGCCGCCTTCTCGACATCGTCGAATCCCCTGCCGCCCAGCTCCGTGCCGGTCAGCCGGTAGCCCTCGACGGCGGCGTATCCGGCGCGCTCGGCAGCCGCGATCAGATCCTCGCCCTCGGCGCTGAACTTGCCGGCGCGCTCGCGCCCGCGCTTGGTCTGCAAACGGCGCACATCCTTGAGTCGGGAGTTATGGGATGAAGCGATGGTGGTCATAGGTGGATCAATTCTCGTTCTATCTCTGTAAACCGGTTCAAGACCGCTGTCCGTCGGTATCTCCGTGACGCCTCTTGACGATGCTTGATGCGTTTCGACGACGCTCCTTCAGATCATCCTCGCTGCGTTGAACAACATGCACAAAAAAGGACGCCGTCCTTGTCAGGAGCGACGCCCGGGGCCTGTCGATGTCGATGCCTTGCTCAGGCTGTCGACATCGCCGCTGCCTCGCGGGCGGTCTCGGCGAAACGTCGAAACGTGTCGGCGTCGCGCACCGCGATGTCCGCCAGCACCTTGCGGTCCAGCTCCACCCCGGCCAGCGACAAGCCATGCATGAACTGCGAGTAGCTCATCCCGTTCTGGCGCGCGGCGGCGTTGATCCGCGTGATCCACAGCCTGCGAAAATCCCGCTTGCGATTCCGCCGGTCCCTGTAGGCGTACGCATCCGCCTTCATCAGGGCCTCCTTGGCGCGCTTGTAATTCGAGTGCGCCTCCCCGCGGAACCCCTTCGTCAGCTCGAGCGTCGCCTTACGCTTCTTGCGCGCGTGCAGCGAGCGCTTGACCCTGGTCATTTGCCCGCTCCGAGCAGCCTCTTCACGCGCGGCATGTCATGGTCGGACAGCAGCGCCGGGCGCCCGAGCGCGCGCTTCTTTTTCGGCGACTTCTTCTCGAGAATGTGGCTCGTGAACGCGTGCCTGCCCCGCACCTTGCCAGAGCCGGTGACCTTGAAGCGCTTCTTCGCGCCGGAGTGTGTCTTCATCTTGGGCATACCGAGCGCAACAGTATGACAAACCCGAGCCCAACCACGGGCTGGGAGCCTCAGAGCCCTCCGTCGTATCTCAGGCGGACGCGTCTGCGCCGTCGCCGTTAGCGCTCGCGGCGGGCTCCGGCTCGATCTTCTGATCGGGCTCGCTGGACGGCTCCGCCTCGACAGACCGCTCTGCCTCGATGGGCTGCTCGGACAGGTCGGGCTCTGTGGAAATCCCTGGATCCGTGCCACCGTTCTCGCCGGCCGCGGCCAAGGGCTCAGCCGCAGGTCCCTCGCCATCCACAGCGATCACGTCGGCCTTGCCTGCGAGCACCGCTTTGGAGGGCGCCATCATCATCGTCATGTTGCGCCCTTCCTGCATCGGGCGCTGCTCGACGACGCCGAGCTCTGAAAGCTCCTCGGCGAGCCGGTCGAGAATCGCCGTGCCGCGCTCGGGATGCGTGACCTCGCGCCCGCGAAACATGATCGTCACCTTGACCTTGTCCTTGTGACGCAGGAACCGCTCGACATGATGCTTCTTGGTGTCATAGTCGTGCTGGGCGATCTTCGGGCGGAACTTGATCTCACGCACCGTTATCTGCTGCTGGTGCTTGCGCGCCTGCTTGAGCTTCTGGGCCTGCTCGTACTTGTACTTGGAGTAGTCCAGCACCCTGCAAACGGGCGGACGCGCCTCCGGGGCAACCTCGACCAGATCCAGATCGCGCTCCTGAGCAAAGCTGAGCGCATCGGGCGTCTTCATCACACCGACCTGGTTGCCCTCATCGTCGATCACGCGCACCTCGGGCACGCGAATACGCTCGTTGATCCTCGTCGTGTCTCGCTCGGGCGGACGCCGATCGAACCTGCGTGGTACCGCCACTAGCTGTACTCGCTGCGCGTCAAGCGGATGCTATGGACGCGGGCGCCGCCGGCGCAGCCGGTCGTCGGAAGATTTTTTGCGAGGCTTCAACGTGGCGCAGTATAGCGAGGACCGCACGGGTGCAATGCCGCCCGCGCTGACATGCGGCTCATCTTCAATCGACAGACGTACCCTGCCCGATCTTGCGAGCGCTCGACTTGGCGCACGCGCACGATGCGGTCCCGGCACGCGGACTTGCGCACAGATCGAGGCTCGCCTCCACTTCAACCCCCAGCTTTTGCGCCTTTGCGCTCGATCTCGTTTGCCAGGCGCTCGCTGAACTCCCTTGTCTTGACGCTCCCCTCATCGGCGCCACCGTGCTCGCGTACCGACACGCTTTGCTCGCTTGACTCGCGCTCGCCGACGATCAGCATGTAGGGAACCTTTCTCAGCTCCGCGTCACGGATCTTCCGCCCCACCGACTCGCCGCGATCGTCCAGCTCCACGTAGGACGCCCCTTCCTTGCGCAGGCTCGCCGCGACCTCCCTGCCGTACGCGTTGAACTTGTCAGACACCGGCAACACGATCGCCTGCACAGGGGCCAGCCACAATGGCAGCTCGCCCCCATAGTGCTCGAGCATGATCCCGATGAACCGCTCGTAAGACCCGAACGACGCGCGGTGGATCATCACCGGGATATGCTCCTGATTGTCTGCACCGGTGTAGCTGAGCTTGAACCTCGCCGGCATCGAGTAGTCCAGCTGAACTGTTCCCAACTGCCACGACCTGCCGATCGAGTCGGTCATGTGCATATCTATCTTCGGGCCATAGAAGGCCCCATCTCCAGGGTTCAGCTCGTACTCCAGCGCCTGCTCGTCCAGGGCCTGGGTGAGCGCGCCCTCCGCCCGATCCCACATCTCATCGTCGCCGATCCTCTCTTCCGGTCGGGTCGACAGCTCCAGGCGCATGTCCAAACCGAACAGCTCGTACGTCGCGAACGCCAGCTCCAGACAGCCCGCGACCTCCCGTTGAACCTGCTCCTCGGTGCAAAATATGTGCGCGTCATCCTGGGCAAAGTGCCTGACCCGCAGCAGTCCATGCAACACGCCCGAGGCCTCGTTGCGATGCAACAGCCCCGGCTCTGAGTAACGCACTGGCAGGTCACGATATGAGTGCCTTCGACTTGCAAACAGACTTGCGTGCCCGGGACAGTTCATCGGCTTGACGCCCATCTCGCGGTCCTCCACCTCCACCGTGAACATGTTCTTCCGATACTTGCCCCAATGTCCCGACGTCTTCCACAGCTCAGCGTCGTAGATCAGCGGCGTCTTGACCTCGCAATACCCGCGTTCCTCTCCCATCTCGCGCGAGACCGCCACAAGCTTGTTCCACAACCTTGTCCCCGCGGGCAGCCAGAACGCCGCGCCCGGCGAGACCTCTGAGAAGGTGAACAGGTCCAGCTCCTTGCCGAGCTTGCGATGGTCGCGCTGCCTTGCCTGCTCGAGGCGCTCGAGGTGCTCGCTCAATTCCGCCTTGTTGTGAAACGCGGTCCCATAGACCCTCGTGAGCATCGTCCTGTTCGAATCCCCTCGCCAGTATGCCCCCGCGACCGACAGCAGCTTCAGCGCACCCACGCTCTTCGTGCTCGGGCCGTGCGGCCCGCGACACAGATCGGTGAACGGCCCGTTTGCATACAGCGACACCGTCTTCAGCGGCCACTCCGGTGTTGCGCTCTTCACCAAGTCGTCGATCAGCTCGACCTTGTAATCCTGACCCTCGGCGACAAACCGCTCTCGCGCCTGTGCCGGCGTGACATCTTGACGCTCGAACGCCTCCGCCGCCTTGATATGCACACGCATACGCTCTTCGATCTGCGGCAACTGCGCCTCTGAGACGACCGTCCCTGCTGGGAACTCGAAGTCGTAGTAGAACCCCTGCGCGATCGGCGGACCGATCGAGATCTTCACGCCGGGATACATTTCCATCACTGCCGCAGCCAGCACGTGCGCGGCGTCATGCCTGATCAGCTCCAGCGCCCTTTCGCCGCTCTGCTTTGTCAGGATCGAGACCCTGGCTCCGTCTGGCAGCGGATGCTGCAAGTCGCGGATCTCGGGCTGCTGCTCGCCACGACTGCCCTCATCGACCTCTGAACGGCTCACTTCGATCGCCAGCGCCGCCCTGGCCAGACCAGGCCCGATCGCCGCGGCTGCGTCGGCGCCCGTGGCGCCGTCCGCCAGCTCCAGCTCCTTCCCATCCGGGAGTGTGACCACGATCGACATTCCGCTGGAGGCTACCCGCCCGGCGAGCTGGGCCGCCAGACGATCTGCCGCACCGTCTCGTTTCCGCCGCTGCAACCGACATGCGCCTATCTCTTGACGGCAGAATCGACTACGCATGCAACGCCGCAAGCTTCACACTGAGAAACACAGGATGCGGACAGTCGTCTGCATCTGCAATCATCGCCCCATGCCCAATGCCGACGAGCCTCCCTCCATCTCGATCACCCTCTCACCCGCCCAGGTCGACAACGTGGTCCGCGCAGCCTCTCAGAGCCGCGCCCCGAGCATCTCGACGCTCATCGCCGACACACTGAACGCCCCGACAACCCCCGCAAACGGCAAGCCCCTGACCAAGACAACCGCGACATCCCGACTCAGCGGATACATGCCGACCGGCCCCGTCGACCCGCGCCTGTCGCGCTCGCTGCTGCGTGGGCTGTCGATCCTCACCTGCTTTGGCCCCGACGGCAACCCACGCGGGATCGTCGAAATCGCCGAAGAGCTCGGCATGAGCCCGTCCACCACACATCGCTACGCGCTCACGCTTGTCGAGCTTGGTCTGCTCGAGCGCTGCCCGACTACGCGCAAGTACAGCTTGCCGGGTCTGACGCAGCCGGTCGACAGACCGATGAGCGACACGTAACTCCTTTCCACGCCAAAGAGAAGGGTCTTGAAGGGTCTTCTTCAGCGCGCTTGAGCTCGGCTTGAGGAAAAGTTCAGGAGTCCTTTCCAGGGATGCGCTTTCCTGTTGAGCAGATGAGTCAGACAGTGACCCGCAGGCAGTTGCTGCGCTCCGCTGGAATCGGAGCGGTCGGACTTGGCCTGACCGGCGCCGTGGGTGAGATCGTCTCCGGCGCTCTGGCGTCCCGACGCCCCACCCCACCAGCACCACCGACCTGGCACACCCGGCCAGATCTGCGCATTCCGTCACTGACGATCACCCACAGCGAGGCCGGTTTGTCTTCCGATCCGATCTTCATCGCGCCCTACAACGCTCCTTACGGTCAAGCGGGTGCAGTGATCGCCGACAACGCCGGCCAGCCGATCTGGGAGAACCCGCTCGCGGGCAGAGTGACCACGAACTTCCGGGTGCAGCATTACCGGGGCAGCCCCGTTTTGACTTGGTGGGAGGGCAGCATCGAACTCGGCCACGGCGTCGGCGAGTACGTGATCGCCGACGCGAGCTATCGCACCGTCCGTCGAGTCCAGGCCGCGCGAGGCCTTCGCGGCGACCTGCACGAGTTTGTCATCACGCCTCGCGACACCGCTCTGCTCACCAGCTATGCAGTGATGAGTGCGGACCTCTCCAGCGTCGGCGGCCCGCGGCACGGCACCGTCCAAGACGCGATCTTCCAGGAGATCGACCTCGCCAGCGGCAAGCTCCTCTTGGAATGGCACAGTCTCGATCACATCCCCCTCGATGAGTCCTACGCACCGGTCAGCGCCGACTGGGACTATTTTCACATCAACTCGGTCGACCTCGACGGAGATGGAAGCCTGCTCATCTCATCACGCAGCACACACACGATCTACAAGCTCGACCGCACCGGGGCCATCAGCTGGCGTCTTGGCGGCAGACACAGCGACTTCGACATGGGCGCCGGCACCAGCTTCGCCTGGCAACATCATGCCCGCCGTCAGCCCGATGGGACACTCACCATCTTCGACAACGGCGCCACCCCAGCTGTCGAGCCCCTTTCACGCGGCCTGATCCTCGACGTCGACGAGCAGACGATGACGGCCACGCTCTTGCGTCAATACACCCACCCAAGGATCCTCGCCGGCAGTCAGGGCAGCGTGCAATTGCTGCCGAACGGCAACATCTTCGTCGGCTGGGGAGAATCGCCCCATGTCTCCGAGTTCCATCGCTCGGGGCACATGCTCTTCGACGCCCTGCTCGGCGATCAGTACCAGTCCTACCGGGCCTTTCGCCTGCCCTGGACCGGCCGCCCCGCCGAGGCCCCGGCGATCGCACTGGCCGATCACGGCCGGGACCGGGATCTCACCGTATATGCCAGCTGGAATGGAGCTACCGACGTCCACATGTGGCAGCTTCTGGCGGGTGGACGCGCGGGCGATCTCACACCGGTTTCGAGTACACGATCGCTTGGGTTCGAGAGCGCTCTGCGCACCGACTCGTCCGGACCTTATTTCGCTGTGCGTGCGTTCGATCTGACGGGTGAATCACTTGGGCAATCAAGCACCATGAATGCGACCTGACAGCAAGACAACCGGGGCTGACAGATTTCTCATCTTGCGGCGTGCCGGTAACGCACGCCTGCGCTATCACATGCCAGTCAGGCGGCCTGCGCTTCTGCGTGCCAGTCAGGGGCGTGTGTCAATGCATGCCACGCTTCTGCGTGCCAGTCAAGGGCGTGTGTCAATGCATGCCAGTCAGGCGGGCCTGCGCGCGCGGACCTGATAGACGGCGGTGATCTTCGTGTCGAAGCCATGCCTGGCGGCACGCAGATACAGCCGCCAGACACGCATGCGCTCGATGCCGGCGAGCCGCTCACCCTGCTCGTGGTGCTTGTCCAGACGTGCGGTCCAGTCCCGCAGCGTGCGAGCGTAATCCTCCCTGAAACCCTCCACGTGGTCGATATGCAAGCCGGTCCGTTCCAACGCAAGCTGGACCCGAGACAGCGACAGCGCCTCACCGTCAGGGAACACATAGCGCATGGAAAACTCGTCCTCCAGGGAGTCATACTCGGGATCGAGCGCGGCGATCGCGTGATTCAACAGCACACCACCCGGGCGCAACAGCCCATGCAGAGACTTTGCGTAACGGTCGATCTGACTCTCACCGACATGCTCGGACATGCCGATGCTCGCGATCGCGTCGAACGATCCTCCCGGCAGCTCGCGGTAGTCCGCCACACGGATCTCCACTTGCTCGCTGCACCCGGCCTCCACGACCTTCCTTCGTGCAAGCTCAGCCTGCGACGGCGAGAGCGTGACGCCGGTGACCGTGACACCGTAGTGCTTTGCCGCGTGGATCGCAAAGCTGCCCCACCCACAGCCGACATCCAGCAACTCCATCCCGGGCTTCAAATCGAGCTTTCCGGCGACGAGATCCAGTTTCGTGCGCTGAGCCTCCTCCAACGTCTGTGCTCCCCGCGAGTAGATCGCGCAGCTGTAGGTCATCGACTCATCGAGGAACAACGCGAAGAACTCGTTGCCGACGTCATAGTGGTAGCGAATCGCGGCAGCATCACGTTCGAGGGTGTGACGCTCCCCACGTAGGATCAACTCGAGGCTTGGACGTTTAGGCAGCCCACCAGGCAGCGCAGCAGCCACGATCCCCAGCCCCAGACGCGTCCGGTCTTTGAAGCTCAGCTGCGGCGGCTCCCAATCGTCGACCACGATGAACGCGGCGTCCAGGTCGTCGACGTCAAGCGAGCCATCCACGTAAGCGCGACCGAGACCGAGCGTCCCCGGCGCCCTCAGGAAGTGCGACAGAGCCGACGGACGCCTCACGAAGAACGTCGGCGCCCCTTCGCTCGTCGCCTCGACCATCCCGCCGTCCCAGAAGCGCACGTGAAACGGCCGCTCCGGGAGCGTCTTGCGCAGCGCTCGCTGCAGCGGGCCGCTAGCTCGGATGAGTGCCACGGCTGAACCTTAGGGCCTATCCCGGTAGGAACGTGCGGCTGGGGCGTTCCCGGGTCGAGCGCAGCGGCGACTCCCGCGATCACCGTCAGCTTCCCAGCAGACGCCTGGATAGGGCGGATAGTGGGGATGGGCCCGCCAGGACTCGAACCTGGGACCAATCGATTATGAGTGCGTTCCAGGGCTTGCGGCTGTTTGCGTGGATTTGGCTCTACGATCAGACTTCGGCCGACTCGGCGTCCCGATGGTTTGCGGCTCTCTCCGGGTGTTCGGTGGCCCCAGGGGTGGCCCCCGCCATGGCTTGACGGGTCGTCCGCGACGGGGATGCGCTCGGGCGTACGTGTAGGCGGTCAGGAAAGCCTCCGCAGGGATGGTGGGGTACTCCTCTGTGAGTATCTCGACTGTGTCGCCATCGTCGAGGCGTCCCGCGACCCCGCGAGCGGTGATGCGCGTGCCGCAGATGACCGGCTCGCCACCCTTGATGTCTGGGCTCGTCTCGATCCACTGGTCGCGCAGCGTCGCCGATCCACTGGTCGCGCAGCGTCGCATAGCTCTCGACTGCCTCGAGGGCCTTGGTCATCTCGGGGGTCCAGCGAATGATGAGCGCGTCGCCGATCGCGAACTCTGGCTCGTGCCCGGCACGGTAGGGCTCGGTGTCGCGCACCCACCGCCTGATCTTCCGCTTGACGACCACGGGCAACGGCAGCGCCGTCTTTTGCAGGAGCACGATCACGCCGATGTCATCGCTGCGCAGCCATGTGCGGTCCCGGCGCCGGTACGCCCTGACGACCTTCTGTTCGATGGCCTTATCGAGAGCGCCAAGCGGAACGCGGACCAACTCGGCGGCCTCGCGGCGCGTCAGCATTGCTCTGTTGGCAGTTGCTACCGGCATAAATAACTCCAGGAAAGGAGCAATTTAGCAGGTAGCCGCCGACGTCGGAATCGACCTATCGGCCTACTGGACGCGCTGCTGGCCGAACGCGGAGACGATCGCTGCGTTCGAGTTCAAGCGGCACATCAATCTCGTTGAAGCTCGGCTTCGCGCCGACGTGTGGCGGCTGCGCTCATGCTCGCTTCAGGAACCTCAAATAGAACGCCGCGAAGACCAGGACAATCCCGACGTTCGCCATCAGGCGCTCCCAGAACCGATGCCTGAAGAACAAGACGTCCACGCCGACCACGATGGCTACCAGCGCGAACACGTAAAGCACGACGCCTGCCTGCTTGCCCATCGTCCCATCCTACTGTCCTCCCGAGGTGCGCCGCGCCTGCGTGTCACGAAGCCTCACCGGCGCCGTTCGGGCAGGCGAGAGGAGGTGGCGAGCGTGCGTCCTGGGCCCGCTCGAGGACGTAGCCAGCAAGCGTTCCCGTGCAGTTCTGGAGGCGCGGCTTGGCGAAGCGGGTTAGCTGACTGCGTACTTGATGTGTGTGATGCCGGGCGCGTCGACGGCTCGGATCTGGCTGAGCTCGAGCGTGCCGCGGTCGAGCCCCTCGAATAGGCGAGCGCCGGCGCCGAGGATCAATGGTGCGATCGAGACGTCGACCTCGTCAACCAGCCGTGAGGCCAGGTACTGGTTGACCACCGACGCGCCGCCGGCCAGCCAGACGTCGTGTCCCTGTGCGGCGTCCTTGGCCTGCGTGAGCGCCGACTCGATCCCGTCGCTGACGAAGTGAAAGGTGGTGCCGCCTTCCATCTCGAGCGGCTCGCGCGGGTGGTGGGTGAGCACGAATACTGGATGGTGGTAGGGAGGATCCTCGCCCCACCAGCCCCGCCAGGCCTCATCCGGCCATGGACCGCGAACCGGCCCGAACATGTTGCGGCCCATGATCGTGGCGCCAATGTTTGTCCGACGCTCCTCGACCACAGCAGAGCTGGCGTTGACGTCGCCTCCCTCCTCGCCGTGCATCTCCCGGAACGCCTTGAGTGGGAAGAACCACTCGTGCAGCTCCATCCCGCCGATGCCGAGCGGATTCTCCTCGCTCTGTTCCGGGCCGCCGACGTAGCCGTCCAGCGACATAGTGATGCTGAGTCTCAGCTTGCTCATCTCCACTCCTATCGTTTACTTGAATCCCATGTATGAGACTGCCAGAGCGGGCCAGACTCATCGAGCCAGGATTCCCAACCGACAGAAGCAGGCGCGCTTGTGCGCGTGTCGTACACGACGATCAGGGAGGCCGCCAACCTCGTCTGGCGGCGCTCAGCCGCGTCCGCTGGGACCGACACGCAGCGCGAGGAGCGGACTTTCTGGCACGTCGATGCGGCGCAGCAGCAATAGCGTCGCCCCATTTGGAAGCGTGCCCGCTCGCACGAGCGTGGGTGTCGAGTGAGCGGGTTCCGGCCGATTGGGACCGAGCCACACGAGCACTCTTGTCGTCTTGTGGCTGCCTCGCAGCGGGGTCACCTCCACGACGAGCGGGGCGCCGTGCCTGCGCTTGATCGCCACCGCCGCGAGGCTGTCCGCGACGCCAGCCGTTCCGTCGCCGACGATGTCTGATCCGCTCGTTTCCAGTTCCGAGAGGCCGGTCTTCAGCAACGGCCGGCTCGGCAGCCCCGTCAAGTCGTCTCGGCACTCCACGCCCTGTATGTCGAACTCGCACACAGCGCCGTCGGTGAGCGCGAGTTCGGGATTCTGGAAGCCGAGCTCGCTCCAGCGCGGTCGCCCGTCGTGGGCGTCGAGGGCGAGCAGCATTTCGTCGCCTTCCGGGCCGAGCGCCGGCGGCCAGCGGCGCGCATTCGGGAGGGTTCGCATGTAGCGTCCGGGTTTGCTCACCTGCCCCTGCAGCAACACGATCTCGCCCGCCGAGGCCACACCGACGACCGCCAAGCCGATGAACGAGGCCGGGTTTCCCGCTCGGGCCGAGACCGTTCGCCATTGCCACATCCGCTTGCCGCTGCCCGGCGAGAGCCGCTCGACGAGCACATATGATCCACCGCCCCGTTCGCACGGGAAGGAGGCGACCAGCAGGCCGCCGTCCGCCGCCACGCGCGCGTCGCCGCGGGCTTCGTCACCGCTACCCTGCGGACACGACCGTGGCCGGCTCGCGCGCCAGACGATACCTCCCGTCGCCGCCCGGCGAGCGATGAGTTCTCCACCCGGTTCGGCGAATACGATCGTCCCCGCCACGTACGCACGCTGCTTGCCCGGCAGATACTCCGGCCCGACAGCCACCGGCGTATGCCAGAGCGAGCGGCCGTCGGCTAACGAGTACACGGCGATTTCTTTGACGACGATCTGCCCCGCTGGATCATCGAGCCCTCTTCCAGCTTCCACAATGACCACCGAGCCCTCGAGCGAGACTCCCAGCACCTCGGGTTCGGCAGGCGTCGGGACGGACCACCGAGGCTGGCCGGTCAGCGACGAGACGGCCTCGATGCGAGCCGCCGATCCGTCTCCGGCCAGGCCCACGACCGTGTCGCCGACGATGTTCGGGTAGATGAGCCGTAGCTGCCACAGAGCTTGCACCGTCGCCCTGCTCGCCGTCACTCGCGGCAGGGTCGCTTCGGGGCTCGGCGTCTGCAAGGTCGCGATCGTCGGCTGCGGCGCGCCCGGTGCTCCTGAAGTGGCGTTCGATCGACCGCGCGGGGATGAGCCAACGGCGGACTGCCCACACGCTGCGAGAAGGACGATTAGAGCCGCAATCGCCGACACGACCGCCGACTGACGACGGTTAGCCGCTCCGTCGAGCATCGAGCCCTTGGCACGCCTCGCCGTCCAAGCCGGTCCCATGTCCATACTGATACTACGCCGGAGCACCTAGATCCATCACAGGTCGGCGACCCGTAGCTTACGCCTAGCCGAGGCGTAAATCGATGACGCTATGAGCCATCCTGTGTTTGGCGGAGACTTTGATCTGACCACTGTCTCCGCGAGACACAGCCCGGCTCAACCTTTGCTGGCCTGCGGATCGGAGAGCTTTGCTCGCTGCGTTGGTCCGACGTTGACCTCACCACTGGGTGGCTCACCGTAGGCGAGGCAAAGACACCCGCCGGACTGCGCCGCGTCAAGATCCGAGGCGCCCTGCGACCCCTGCTGTCGGCGATGCACGCAGACCATCTTCAAGACTCGGACGGGTTCGTGTTCGCGACGCGCACCGGCCGCCGTCCCTCCCGCGAAAACATTCGCTCGCGCGTCCTACTGGCGTCTGTCGAGCGAGCCAATGGAAACCTCGCCAAAGATCGGCTGCCACCGCTCCCGCAAAAACTCACCCCCCACTCCCTGCGCCGCACCTTCGCGAGCATCCTCTACGCCCTGGGCGAAGATCCCGGTGTCGTCATGGATGAAATGGGACACACCGATCCCGCGCTTTCATTGCGGGTCTACCGGCAGTCGATGCGGCGCGGCGAGGACGAGAAGCAAGCACTCCGGGCTCTCGTCGAGATGACCGAAAACCGCGAGTAGAGCCGCGTTGGCTCCGAGCCTCGCTGTTAGCGGCGCGGTTTCGCGATTTCGCGAATCTCGACCGCGATGACGTTCGGCGGCGGCGTGGCCGGCATCGGGTTCGATGGGAGTGGCTTGGGTGAGGGTGGTGTATCGCTCATTTCAGCTGACAAGCGTAAGCGAGCGCAAGCTCCTCTGGCGTTGTGGCCATAACAACAAGCTACGTGTCGCATAGGACGGGACTCGCTCGCTTGCCCGCAAGTGCATCGCAGAACCCAATTAGATGTCTCGTTTGGGCACATATGGGCACACGAGCCACCGATCTGTCCCCCAAACGACCTCAAGCCGAGCCCCTCAACACCGCGAATCCCGCATGGTTACTGAGGATTCTCTAGTGGGCCCGCCAGGACTCGAACCTGGGACCAATCGATTATGAGTCGACTGCTCTAACCAACTGAGCTACGGGCCCTCCTCGCGCCCGGACCATCGGCTCGGTCACGATCGAGCAGACGCTACCAGCGAGATGTGGAATGCTCACTGCCGCCGCCTCGGACCCCAGGCGGAGGTCGCCGACGTGGTGATCAGAGGACTACGAGGAGGAGTGAGCAGATGGCAGACCGTGCAGCGATCGTGACGGGAGCGTCGAGCGGGATCGGGTATGCGATCGCACGGGTCCTCGGGCAGGAGGGCTACTCGCTGACCTTGGCCGCGCGCCGGCCCGAGAAGCTGCAGACGGCCGCGGACGAGCTCGCCAAGGAGGGATACGACCTGCAAGCCATCCCCGCGAACGTCTCCGACGAGGTTGACATCCAGCGCGTGGTCGCCTCACACCGCGAGCGCTACGGGCGGCTGGACGTGCTCGTGAACAACGCCGGCGTCGGCATCGGCGCGCTCGTCGGCGAGATCGAGACAAAGCGGTTGGACATGCAGCTCGACATCAACCTGCGCTCGATCGTGCTGTTCTACCGCGAGTGCGTGTCGATGCTGAAGTCCGCCGCAGCGGAGCATCGCAGCGCGCTCGTCGTCAACACCTCCTCGATCTCCGGCAAGCACGGCGAGCCGTGGCTGTCGGTCTACTCAGCCACCAAGCACGGTGTCGTCGGCTGGACCGAAGCGATGAACAAGGAGCTCGGATCGGACGGCATCAAGTCGACAGCATTGTGCCCTGCATTCGTCGACACACCGATGACGGACTTCGTCAAGGGCCAGGTCAAGCCCGAGGACATGATCCGCCCGCAGGATATCGCCGAGGCGGTGCGCTACCTGCTGAAGGTCTCCCCCGCGTGCGTGATCCCAGAGATGATGTTTGTGCGCCCTGGGGACTCCCTGTAGGGTGATGGCGATGAAGCTTGGGGTGCATATCGGCTACTGGGGGCTTGGTCTCAGCTCCGAGGATCAGCTGAACATCGTGCAGGAGGCCGAGCGGCTTGGCTATGACTCGGTGTGGGCGGCGGAGGCCTACGGCTCGGACACGGCCACAGTGCTCGGCTGGCTGGCCGGACAGACCACCAAGATCCGCCTCGGGTCGGGGATCTTCCAGATGCCGGGGCGCTCGGCGGCGATGACCGCGATGACGGCCGCGACGATCGATCAGCTCTCGAATGGGCGGATGATCTGCGGGATCGGGTCATCCGGGCCGCAGGTCGCAGAGGGTTGGCACGGGCAAAGGTTTGCCAAGCAGCTGCAGCGCACGCGCGAGTACGTCGCGGTGGTGCGCATGGCGCTGACACGGGAACGGGTCGAGTTTCATGGCGAGACGCTCCAGCTGCCGCTGCCCGACGGCCCGGGTAAGGCGCTGAAGCTGACGATCGGCACGGTGCAGGAGCAGATCCCGATCTATCTCGCGGCGATCGGCCCGAAGAACACGGCGCTCGCCGGGGAGATCGCTGACGGGTGGATCCCGACGCTGTTCTCCCCCGAGCACGTCTCGGAGCTGCGCCCGCTGCTGCAGGAAGGCGCCGCGCGGTCGGGGAAATCGCTCGACGAGTTCGATATCGCGCCGACCGTGAACGTGTTCGTCACCGATGACCTGCAGGGCGCGCGCGATGCGATGCGCCCGTTCATCGCGCTGTATGTCGGCGGGATGGGCTCACGCAAGCAGAACTTCTACAACCAGCTTGTCTGCCGGTACGGGTTCGAGGCCGAGGCCAAAGTGGTGCAGGACTGCTACCTGGAAGGCAAGCGCGAGGAGGCGATGGCGGCGATCCCGGACGCGCTGATCGACCAGGTGTCGCTGTGCGGCCCGCCCGACGTGGTGCGCGAGCGCCTGGCGGTGTATCGGGATGCGGGCGTGGGCACGCTCGGGGTCACCCCGATCGCGTTCACCGCGGAGGATCGTCTGCAGCAGTTGCGGCTCGTCGCCGAGCTCGCGGCAAGCTGACCTCGCGGTCGCACGTGTGAAGGGTCGGGTTATGGGTGGGAAACCCGGAAGCCAGTCCCTCCGTGCCAGCCCTGTCGGCGCCGGTTTCGGTTGCCGGTGGCGCTAGAGAGCACCTCAAAGCGACTCCTGCTGGGCGCGTTCGGCGACCCGGGCCATGCGTTTCCGATGATCGCGCTCGGAAAGGCGCTGCGGGCACGCGGTCACGAGGTCACGCTGCAGACGTGGCGACGCTGGCAGGCGAGTGTCGAGGCCGAGGGACTGACGTTCGCGGCGGCGCCCGAGTACACCGTGTTCCCGAGCGGCGGTCCAGGCGGCGAGCCGCTGGACTTCTATGAGGCGGTAGTGCACGCCACGCAGGACACGCTGCCGCTCGTGCGCGAAATGCGTCCGGATGCGGTCGTCGCGGACATCCTCACGCTCGCTCCGGCGCTTGCAGCGGAGCTGAACGGCGTGCCTCGCGCGACGTTGATCCCGCACGTATATCCCGTGAACGAGCCGGACGCCCCGATCTACTCGCTCGGCGCGCGGTTGCCGCGCACATCAGCCGGCCGCAAAATGTGGCGCCGAGCGCAGGGGCCGATACGCCACGGTGTCGAGCGTGGAAGGGTCGAGTTGAACGAAACCCGAAAGCGCCTGGGGCTCGGCCCGCTCGAGTACGGCCACGGCGGCACCAGCCACGAGTTGGCGCTCGTGGGTACGTTCCCGCAGCTGGAGTATCCCCGCGCATGGCCTGAGTGGGCACACGTAGTCGGACCGCTGATGTGGGAGCCACCGGCGGAAGACGTCGAGCTGCCGCCTGGAGACGACCCGCTCGTGCTGATCGCCCCGTCCACAGCCCAGGATCCCGACCACCGGTTGCTGCACGCCGCGCTGCGCGGCCTCGCGGACGCGCCGGTGAGGGTGCTCGCAACCTGGAATCGCCGCCTGCCCTCCAAACCCCTGCCCGTACCCGCCAACGCGAGGATCGTCGAGTGGGTCTCCTATGCACGCACGATGCCTTCGTGCGATGTCGTCGTCTGCCACACAGGCCATGGCACGCTGGCAAGAGCTCTTGCCAGCGGCTGCGCGGTGGTCGCATGTCCCCATATCGGCGACATGAACGAGAACGCCGCCCGCTTGGACTGGGCGGGAGCAGGCGTACGCCTGCCCTGGCGCTTCGTATCGCCACGCCCGCTGCGCCTGGCCGTCGAAAGGGCTCTTAGCGAACCGTCAATCCAAGCCCGAGCGGACGATATCGCCGCTTGGGCTGCGACTCACGACCCGGCGGATGCTGCCGCCGCACTTGTCGAGCAGTTGGCCCGGCAAGAATCAATCAGATCGGCTGGGCCGGTTTTGTCCGCGCCTGGTGATGTCGCCAACGGTAGTAGAAGCAAGCGGATCAAACTGCACGGCGACGCCTGAACAAGCTCCGGGGGTGGGACTCGAACCCACAACCAATCGGTTAACAGCCGACTACTCTGCCATTGAGCTACCCCGGATCGAGCTGGCAACTTTACCGATCCCTAACCGGTCTCCTCCAGTGCCCGCTCATAAGCCAGATCGAACTCGCGCTTGACCTCGGCGCGGCGATGGGCCAGCTCGCTCACATCCCCGGACTCCGCACCCCGGGCGCGCTGGATCTCGCGGTCGATGCGGGCCAGCTCCAGCTGCATGCGCTGAGACTCGAGCATCGCCGGGCGGGGCGACTCCCCACCCGCCTGCACGACCAGCTCGGCCAGCAGGCCCGCCAGCTCCGGGTCATCCTCGGGCAGGTGCGCGCCGGGATCGGACAGATGCGTGCGCAGATGCGCAGCCGCGCGGCGCAGGACGTCGCTGGTGAAGTGCGCCGACAGGTCCAGTTCGCCCAGCGCACGGACGCCAGACTCGGGCTCGGCCAGGCATTGGGCGAGAAACGCCCGCTCGGTGCTCTCCCCGCGCGACACCACCGATAGCGCCGGCGCACGTGTGGCTGTCTCGCCGGTAGCGCCAGGTCGCGTCATGGCAGATCGGGCGCCGCTCGCCGCCAGCGTGCGCTCGGCAAGGCTCTCGGGCAGCTGCAGACGCTCGGAGACCATCCGCGTGAGCTCCATGCGCAGCGCGCTCGGCGGGAGCGTCGCGAACACGGGCCGCAGCTCGTCGAGCATCCGGTCGCGACCCTCGGGATTGCCGTGGTCGCCGGCGTCCAGGACGCGCTCGACGCGAAAGCGCACGAATGGGACGGATTTTTCGATCGCACGCTCGATCGCCGCGACGCCCTGCTCTTGCACGAGCTCGGCCGGATCGGTGCCCGCGGGCAACGGCACGACGCGCAGCTCCAGCTTGCGCTTGGCGGCCAGACCGGCGGCGCGCAGCATCGCCTCCTGGCCGGCGCTGTCGGCATCGAGCGCCAGCAGGACGGTGGGCGCCATCCGCGCGAGCTCTGAGACCTGCTCGGCCGTCAGGGCGGTGCCCATCAGACCGACCGTGTTGCGAATGCCGGCTTGGCTCAAGGCGATGACATCGGTGTAGCCCTCGCACAGGATCGTCTGGCCTGCGCGGGCGGCGTGAGCGCGCGCGAGATCGGCGCCGTAGAGGTGTGATCCCTTGTGGTAGACGTCGTTGTCAGACGTGTTCAGATACTTCGGACGCTGCTGCTCGTGCATCGCGCGCGCGCCAAATCCGAGTATGCGTCCGCGGATGTCGGCAAGCGGGAACATGATGCGGGCACGGAAGCGATCGTACGGTCGTCCGTTCTGCTGGGAGCGCTGCGCGAGACCGGTGGCATAAAGCTCGGCCTCTGAGAATCCGCCTCGCAGCGAGCCCGTCAGCACGCGATCCCACGCGCTCGGGGCAAACCCGACGTGATACTCCTTGAGGATCTGCTCACTCAGGCCTCTGCCCAACAGATACTCCCGCGCATGCGTGGCCTCGTCGCTCTCCCACAGACAGCGTTCGTAGTAGGCGCTGGTGCGCGCGAGCAGCTCCAGCAGGTGTTCGCGGCTGCGGCGGCGCTCGGCGTCGCGTGGATCCTCCTGCTCGCGCTCCAGCTCGACCCCACACCGGTCGGCGAGCAGCTCGAGCGCACCCTTGAAGTCCACGCCCTCGGTCTCCTGCACGAACGTGAACACGTCCCCGGCGGCCTGACAACCAAAGCAGTAGTAGACCTTCTGCGCAGGGTCGATCCCGAACGAGGGTGTGCGCTCCTCGTGAAACGGACACAGGCCCTCATACCGGTTGGGCCCGGCGCGGCGCAGATCCGAGCGCGCCGACACCAGCTGGACGAAGTCGATCGCGTCGCGCACACGATCCTTGGACTCGCGCGTATACAGAGCCATCGAAGAGCTACGCTAGTAGATGAAGCCCGTCGATCGAGGATCGTCGCTTCTGGCAAGGACGCAGTGAGCGAAGTGTGCTGGGCACACGAGTGATCGAGGACGCCGCCAGAGCTAGCGGGCGAACGCCTGGGGCACCTGAAGCTCGGTGTAGGCCCTGATGCAGTAACGGTCGGTCATGCCCGCCAGATAGTCGGTGACACGTCCAGCCAGGTCACCTTCGGGCGCCGGCGAATCGACGTCCGGCGCCGGCGAATCGCCGCTCGACACAGATCCCAGGTCTGGAAGCAGCTCGGGGTGGGCAACGTAGTGCTCGAACAGTGTCCGCACGACGCCCGCGATGCGCTCGTGCTCGGCGCGAACAGCGGGCCCCAAGTAGACACGCTGGAACATGAACTTGCGCAGCGCCTGCATCGCCGGGCCCGCGTCGGGTCCCTGAACGATGTCGCCCGCACGAGATGAGTGCTCGACCAGATCGTGCACGAGCGCGTCGATCCGCGCCGATCCGCTGTCGCCGAGCACCGCTATCGGCTCGGCAGGCAGCTCGTCCTCACGCAGCAGACCGGCGCGCAACGCATCGTCGATGTCGTGGTTGATGTAGGCGACGCGGTCCATCAAGCGCACGATGCGGCCCTCCAGCGTGCTCGGGGGGTCCGCTCGACTGGAATGGCGTGCGATGCCGTCGCGAACCTGCTGTGTCAGGTTCAGCCCGGCGCCGTCGCGCTCGAGACGATCGACGACGCGCAGCGAGTGCTCATAGTGTCGAAAGCCCCCGTCGAAGCTTTCGCGCAAGCAGCGGTCGAGCACCTCCTCGCCGATGTGACCGAACGGTGGATGTCCGAGGTCGTGGCCGAGCCCGATCGCCTCGGTCAGATCCTCGTTCAGCCCGAGCGCTCGCGCGACGGTGCGCGAGATCGTCGTGACCTCCAGCGTGTGCGTCAGCCGTGTGCGGTAATGATCGCCCTCGGGCGCGACGAACACCTGGGTCTTGTGGGTCAGCCGGCGAAACGCCTTGCTGTGGACGATCCGGTCGCGGTCGCGCTGAAACGGGGTGCGCAACGCGCAATCGGGCTCATCGCGTGCACGCAGCGCAGGATAGGAACGTGCGGCAAGCGGTGAGAGCAGCTGCTCCTCCTGTGCCTTGCGATCTGCGGCGAAGCGGGCTGCGACGACGTCCTCTGCGCGGGCGATACTCACCGATCGATTGTGCCATCAGCCGCGGCGAAGTCGCCGGGGGCGATACCTCAGGGCTCGCGTTTCCAATCACCGCGCATGGTCGCGCGATGCACCCAGTGCTGCCAACCCTTCATCTCACCCGGATCCTCGTCGTACACTGCTGCCCCGCCACCGGGCTCGGGCAGGCTCTGCGTCGCGGCTGAGTCGATGCGAAGATCAACGCCGCGCTCGTGCAGGGAGGCGACATCGGCGGCCTCGACAAACCGCTGGCCATGCCCGGGCGTGGCGATCACCAGGCCGTGGAAGATGTCCTGCTCAGGCGCCGCCACGACGTGATGGACCGTGCCCACTTGCTCCCCGTCGGATGCCAGCACGGGAACGCCCTTCTCCAGAACCTCATAAGCGATCGGAAGACCCTCGTCCACAGCCTCACACGATATACGGGCAGTCAGAGCAGCGCAGTCACTGCCGTGCCGCTGCCAGCGCGACTCCGCGCAGCCCGTTCAACGCGAGCGAGCGACTGCCGGCATCAGGCGCAGGTGAGCATGGTGCTCAAGCGTCTCTGAGATCGCGCGCTCCACCTGACCCAGCACCTGTTCGGAAGCATCGGGGGCCTCGGCTAGAGGCAGGCCGAGCGCATTGGTCAGGAAGCTGTAAGCGTCGGGGTCGAGCGGAAACGAAGCGGCCTCGCAAGCGCCACACACGACACCTCCGCAAGCACCGGAGAAGCCGACGAGATCCTCGCGCTCCCCGCAGCTGGTACATGCTCCCAGCTGGGGAGCGAGGCCCGCGGCGAGCATCAGCTTCAGCCTGAACGCGAGCGCGTCCGCACGACCAGTGGCCGCTCCGCCGGTCGAGCGGAGGTCCTGCATCGATGGGAGGTCCTGCATCGATCGGAGATCCTGCGTCGATCGGAGGTCTTGGGATCCCATCTGAGCGACGGTTGAGCAGTCCTCGTCGGATCGGCCAGCCTCGAGAGAACGCTTATCGAGCAGGGACAGGCGCCGGCAGAGCAGGTTGAACACGTTCGGGTGGGGCTCGCCCGTCTCAAACAATCGCCCGACCGCGTCGCATGCGCGCGCGGCGGCATCCAGTGCGCCGGCATCCGAGCGCAGACGCGGGTACGCCTCGACGGTCTGCGCACCGGTGACCGTGAGCAGCTCGCCGCGCCCTTCGTGCAGGTCGAGCTGCAACCTGAAGAACGGCTCCAGACGCCCCCCGAAGCGACTGCGGGTGCGGCGGACCCCCTTTGCGATCGCACTCACCCGTCCGCGCTGGGGCGTGTACAGATGCAGGATGCGATCGGCCTCGCCGTAGCGCAGCGAGCGCAGCACGATCGCCTCCGTCTTGACGGGTCCGGCCATCGTCGCAGTCTAGGCCCAGCCCCGGCAGACAGCCATTGCTATACTTAGTGAAGTAATGAGTGAGATCGTTGTGTACAGCACCGAGCCGTGTTCGTTCTGCGCCCGTGTCAAGGGCCTGTTGCAGGCCCGTGGAGCGCAGTTCACCGAGGTCGACCTGTCCAAGGATCCGGAAGGGCGCGTCGCGCTCGCGGGCAGGACCGGCATGATGACCTTCCCCCAGGTCGTGGTCGACGGCGAGCTGCTGGGGGGCTTCAACGAGGTGCAGACGGCCCTCGAGAGCGGCCGGCTCGACGAGCTTTTGACCTCCTAGGGCGCGGCTGACAGATCTCGCACACGTAGGTTCCGCGCCCGGCGACGACCATCTTCACGATCGTCGCCTGACAGCGCGGGCACGGCTCGCCGGCGCGGCGGTGGACCAGAAAGCGATCCTGGAACGAGCCGCGCACGCCGTCGACGTGGCGAAAGTCATCGATTGTGGCTCCGCGCGCGTCGATGCCTTCCCAGAGCACTTGCACGATCGCCTCGGACAGACGGGCGTACTGCTCTGCGGAGAGCCTCCCGGCCGGGCGCAGCGGGTGAACCTTCGCGCGGAACAGCGCCTCGTCGGCATAGATGTTGCCGACACCCGCGATTTGCCGCTGGTCGAGCAGCAGCGCCTTGATCGGCGTTGCGCGCCCGCGCGCGAGCGAGCGCAGGTGCTCGGGCGTGAAGCGCTCGTCGAATGGCTCGACGCCCAAGCGAGCGGCGAAGAACGCCTCCAGGGCATCGGCGCCGAGCAGCAGCTCGCCCGTGCCGAAGCGACGCGGATCCACGATCACCAACCGGCGCTTTGGCCGCAACCACAGGCGGACGCGAATGTGTGTGGGATCGGGCTTGGGCTCGCACAGAACGGCGCCGGTCATGCGCAGGTGCTGGGCAAGATGCACATCCCCCCGAAAGCTCCACACCAGATACTTGCCACGTCTGCCGAGATGCTCGATGCGCCGACCCTCAAGCGCGCGCGTCAGCTCCTCTGGCGCCAGCGGTCGTGACCAGCGTGGGTCGAGAATCTCCATTTGGACGAGCGTCCGGCCCTCCACTAAAGGTGCGAGCTGGCGCTTGATCGTCTCTACCTCGGGAAGCTCCGGCACGGTCCTAGCCTACGAAAGCGTCTCCGGGCAGCGCGTCGCTGTCCCGACCTGTCAGCCAGCGCAGAACCGTTGCGCCGACATCGGCAAGAGGGCCGTCGTGACGCACGCCACTGCGTCGGTCGCCCATTGCTTCGCTTTGGGTCATCTCCCCGGTGATAGCGAGCAGCGGCGTGTACTCGCGCGTGTGGTCGGTCCCCGGATGGTTCGGGTCGACGCCGTGATCGGCGGTCACGACCAGCAGATCGCCGGCGCGCAACCGTCCCAGCCACCGCGCCAATTCGGTATCGATCGCGCGCAGGGCTCGATGAAAGCCGGCGGGGTCCTTGCGATGGCCGTAGACCTGGTCGGTCTCGATCAGGTTCACGAATACGAGACCAGATCCCAGCTCGTCGAGCAGCGAGCTCGCGCTCGAGAGCGCCAGCTTGTTCGTCGCACCCGGATGAGAGTCTGAGATCCCGATACCGGCGAACAGGTCGGAGATCTTGCCAACCCCATGGGTGGGCACGCCTGCGTCGGAGAGCTCCTGCAGGTAGCTGCGTGATGGCGGAGCCAGAGCGAAGTCGCGCCGCCCATCGGTACGCGCGAAAGCACCCGAGCTCCCGGTGAAGGGGCGTGCGATCACACGACCGACGGCGTGCTCGCCAGTCATCGCGGCTCGAGCGGCGGCACATGCGCGGTAGAGCTCGTCGGCCGACACTCGCTCGCCATGAGCAGCCAGCTGCAGAACGGAATCCTGAGAGGTGTAGAGGATCAGCGCGCCGGTACGCAGGTGCTCGTCGCCGAAGTCCTCGATTGCAGTGATGCCGTTGTAAGGACGATTGCAGATTATTTCGCGGCCCATTGCCGCTTGCAGTCGAGCGATCACCGTTGGCGGAAAGCCTTCGGGGTAGGTTGGCAAGGGACGGTCGAGCACGACGCCCATCAGCTCCCAGTGACCTGCCGTGGAGTCCTTGCCGGGACCGAGCGCGTGCAGACGCCCGTGGATCACCGGATCCGCCACCGGCGGCACGCCATCCAGTGCCAGGATCGACCCCAGGCCGAGCGAGGCGAGCGCAGGCAGCTGCAGCCCACCTACGGCCTCGGCGACATGGGCCAGCGTGTTTGCACCCTCATCGCCATAGTCGTTTGCGTCGGGGAGCGCCCCGATCCCACACGCGTCGATCACGAGCACGATCGCCCGACGGCGCGGTTCAGCATCTGTCGCATGTCGATTCTCGAGATCACTCATGGCCCAGCCTCCGCGTTTGGCCGCCGTGTCGGGCGCGCGGGTGCGCATCGAAGTAGACGTCCTTCAGGTGCTCGGCCGACATGTGGGTGTAGACCTGTGTGGTCGCCAGGTCGGCATGGCCGAGCATCTCCTGCAACGAGCGCAGGTCGCAGCCGCCCTCGAGCAGATGGGTGGCAAATGTGTGGCGCAGCGTATGAGGGCTCATCTTGCGATCGAGGCCGACTCTGCGCGCGTGGCCCTGAATGATCTTGTACAAGCCCTGACGCGTCAGACTCCCGCCTCGATGGTTGACGAACAGCTTCGACTGAACCTTCACGCCGACCAACACCGGGCGCCCGCGCTGCAGATAAGCGCGCATCGCGGTGATCGCCCGAGAGCCGATTGGCACGATCCGCTCCTTTGTGCCCTTGCCACGCGCGCACAGGGCTCCCTCGTCAAGGTCAATGTCACGGAGCTCCATGCCGGTCGCCTCCGAGGCGCGCAGTCCACACGCATACATCAGCTCCAGCAGCGCGCGATCACGCAGCGCGAGCGGCTCATTGCCACGGGGCTCATCCAACAGCCTGGTCACCTCTCCACGCGTGAGCGTCTCAGGCAGGCGTTGGGTACGTCGCGGACCGTGCAGCTCGGCGGTCGGGTCGTGCGCGATCGTGCCTTCACGGCGCATGTGCCGGTAGAACGAGCGCAGGCAGGCCGTCTTGCGACGCACGGTCGCAGCAGATGCAGGCGGCTCTGGCGCACCTGCGGCAAGCTCTGACAGGAAGGCGGCCAGGTCGCGATGTTGGGCTCGCAGTGGACTGATGTCACGCCGCCTCAGGAACTCGCCAAACTGAAGCATGTCAGAGCGATATGCCTCCAAGGTATTGCGCGACAGACCCCGCTCGAGCTCGAGGTAGGCGAGGAAGTCGAGCACCAGCGGCGCGATCTCACCCGCTGTCTCGCCCGCGCGCACGCTGGTGGGCGAATCGACGGTCTGCGGATCGACGGTCTCCGAGTCGACGGGCTGCGAGTCGACGGGCTGCGAGTCGACGGGCTGCGAGTCGACGGGCTGCGAGTCGACGGGCTGCGAGTCGACGGGCTGCGAGTCGACGGTCTCCGAGTCGACGGGCTGCGAGTCGACGGGCTGCGAGTCGACGGGCTCCGGCGCGATGAGATCCGCAGAAGACGCGATCGACTGCGACGCGGATGCCGAGCTCACATACGGAGTTTCGCGTCCATCCCGCCGGCTCCTGCCCGCTGCGTGTCGGGCCATCCATCACGGTAGGACGGATCGGCAGCGGTGTCCTCCCCCACGACCGGCTGCGCCGGCGGGGCCGTCGAGCGGTCGGCCTGCGCACCCGCGGACTCATCCAGGGAGATCTGTGTCGCAAGCTCGGCCAGTGCGCCACCTCCGGCCAGAGCGGCGCCGAAGAACAGTGGATCGTCGGTCAAGCCGCGGCCCATCGTCTGCGCGGGCAGTCCGGAGGCCGCATAGGCGAGCAGATCTACCATCGCGCGCCGCCAATCGTGGCGAGTGATGCGTGCGGGACGCTCGACCTCGAGCTCCAGCCCGGGTCGGCTGGGCATGGCCCCACCGAAGACCGCGCCAAGGCCGGCACGCAGATCGGCCCCGACAGGAGATCGCATCCCGGCGGGCAGCGCAACCGTCACCGGCGCCAGCAGCAGATCCAGGACGGTGAGCGTGTGATGGGAGATGCCACGGTGACGGGCTCGGGGATCACCGGAAGACATGCGCGCCACGAGCAACGTCGGGCAGCCGAGAGCGAGCGCCACGTGCGCGCTGTCCAGCGCTGACAGACCGCCATGGCCCAGTGGTGAGCTGGAGCCCACGATTCCCGGCCCCGGACCGCACACCGCGGCATCCCAGCCAAGGGCTCCAAACCCGTGATGGAGTGCGCCGGCGGTCGTAATCGCCTCGCCTTCACCGCCGAACGCGGCGCCCGCGGTGAGGTGACCGGCTAGCAGCTCGCGCTCGCGCAGGGCTTGAACGGTCCGCGAATGTCCGCCGGGGAGTGCGCCGCCCTCGGTCTGCACGTAACCGAGACGGCTGCCTGGAACCGCTTGCGCGAACGCCCATGCGACCGCAGCCAGCTGCCCATGCAGGGCGAGCACCGCGACAGGCTGCTGCAGCGGGAGGCTCAGCCGCTGCACCTCGACGGGCCGGACGGCATGCTGCAAACTCGTGTAGTTCAGCTTCATCACGTTCGCGCCGGGCGCGCCGTCATCGCTCAAGCCGCGCGTGAGGTTGACGTGCAAGATGTCAAATCCGCCCGAGCCAAGGCCGAGATCGAGAGCCTGGGTGTTGACGATCACCTCGTCCCCCACTTGCGCTGCGCCGACGAGCGCGACGTCGGCGATCGCCGGTCGCGAACGCCCGTCAAGCTCGACCACGAGATCTTGCTCGGGCCCGTCCGGTGGGCCGGCATGGATGATGGTGGCGCGGCGCAGCTTCAGCATGGAGACTGCAAGCTACTGGGCGCGGTTGCCGCGAGCGCCATCGTCCTCCGGCAATGCCACCTGCACGTTCACGTCGACATCGCACTCGCAGTCCGGCAGGTTCGCCAGCTCGTGTGCGCGGCTGATCATCTCGGCCGCGATCGTATCCGCCTGCTGCTCGTCAATATCTCGGAAGATGGCTTCCACTCGCAGCGTATTGGGGCCATCTGTCGAGTTTGCCCCCTCGCTGACGGGCCGCCCGCTTTGGCTTGCCATCCCTGCATCGAGCCGCCTGCTTCCTGAGAGGCTCGTGCTCACGATCGGGCGGCGTGAATCGAGGCGGTGTCGACTAGCTTCGTGTCCTCGGGGCGACCGTGCTCACCTCGATCGGCGTCGGGATCAGAGTCGACCTCGGCGTGCAGAAACGCCGCCGCGACGAACTCGCGGAACAGGGGTGCTGGGCGCTCCGGGCGGGACTTGAACTCGGGGTGAAACTGGGAGGCGACGAAGAACGGATGGTCCTCCAGCTCGATAGCCTCGACGAGACGATCGTCTGGAGAGGTTCCGGACACAGTCAGACCGGCGCTCTGCAGGCGCTTGCGCAGCAGGTTGTTGACCTCGTAACGGTGGCGGTGACGCTCGTAGACGACGGCCTCGCCATAGATCTCTCGTGCGCGGGTGTCCGCGTGAAGCTTGATCGGATCAGCGCCGAGACGCATCGTGCCACCGAGATCGGCGACCTCCTTCTGCTCGGGGAGCAGATCGATGACCGGGTAGGGCGTCTCCATGTCGAACTCGGTCGAGTTGGCGCCCTCCATCCCGGCTGCGTGCCGCGCGAACTCCGCGACCGCCACCTGCATTCCGAGACAGATGCCCAGGTAAGGGATCTGCTGCTCGCGCGCGATTCCAGCCGCTGCGATCTTGCCCTCGATCCCGCGCCCGCCGAAGCCGCCGGGGATGAGGATGCCGTCGGCGCCGCCAAGTCGCTTGGCCGCGTCCGTGTCAGGGTCCTCCAGATGCTCGGAGTCGACCCACTCGATCTGCACTCGGCAGCCGTGCTGCGCTGCGGCATGGCGAAGCGCCTCGGAAACGGACAAGTAGGCGTCCGCCAGCTGCACGTACTTGCCGACGAGCGCGATCGTGATCGTGTGACTCGCCCGCTCGGCGAGTTCGATCGGCTCTTGCCAGGCTGACAGGTCCGGTGCGGGCGCCTGGATGCTGAAGTGATCGAGGATGAAGTCATCGACACCCTGCTCGGCGAATACGAGCGGCACCTTGTAAATGTCATCGACGTCGCGGGCCGAGGCGACAGCTTCCATGGGAAGGCTCGCAAACAGCGCGATCTTCTTGCGGATGTCCGGCGAAAGTGGCCCCTCGGAACGACACATCAACATGTCCGGGGCAATTCCGATACGCCTCAGCTCGTTGACGGAGTGCTGAGTCGGCTTGGTCTTCAGCTCCCCGGCGTGACCGATGTATGGGACGAGGGTCAGGTGAATGTACATGCACCGACGCCTGCCGACGTCGACGGGAAACTGACGGATCGCCTCCAGGAACGGCAGCGACTCGATGTCGCCGACGGTCCCACCGATCTCGGTGATCACCACGTCGACATCGCTGGACTCGGCGATCAATGCAACCCTTTGCTTGATCTCGTCAGTGATGTGGGGCACCACCTGGACGGTGCCGCCGAGATAGTCACCGCGCCGCTCGCGACGGATGACGGCGTCATACACCCCGCCCGCAGTCACGTTGGACGCCCGGCTGGTATTGGCGTCGGTGAACCGCTCGTAGTGGCCTAGGTCCAGGTCGGTCTCGGCGCCGTCCTCGGTCACGAACACCTCGCCGTGCTGATATGGCGACATCGTGCCCGGGTCGACGTTGATGTAGGGATCGAACTTCTGCATCGCGACGGTCAGCCCACGAGCGACCAGCAGGCGTCCGATCGAGGCTGCGGCGATGCCCTTGCCGAGCGAGGACACGACGCCGCCGGTTACGAATATGAACCGGGTCTTAGAGGGGGTGTCCGCGCGGCGGTCGGTGGGGTGCAGTGTCATCGTGAAGGGCTGGACGGCCTGCCAAGAGAGTCTAGCTCCCGCAGCAGCGGCACCCGTGCCACGAGCTCTGAGATAGAGCGCAGCTCGCCGTAGACGGTCAGTATCACCAGCAACGCAAGCGCGACCAGCTGGCCTGTCTGTGACAGGGTCAGGACAAGCCACAGGCCGGCGAGCGCACCGAGCAGGTTGGCGCCGGTGTCGCCGAGCATCGCTCGTTCGCGCAGGTCGTACACGCCGGCGATAAGCGCCGGTCCGGCGAACAGGCCGAGCGTCCACAGCGGACGCAGTTCGCGCGCGCCGATCGTCAGGCCGGCGCCGAGCAGCACGAACACCTTGATCGCACGGCCGGGACGCAGGTCGAGCAGGTTGAACGTGTTCGTCGCCAGGACCAGCACGGCGACCGCCAGCAGCCAGCGACCGATCGACAGGCCCGCGTAGTCCATCGCCAGCAGGGCCAGCCCCAGCGAGCCGACCGCCTTCAACGTCCCGGTTGACAGCTCGCCGCGCATCGCCGCGGCGCCGTGACCACGCCAGCCCCGCGGCGGCGCGGGCGCGCCGGGACGTTCGGAGCCGAGCGTGTCGTCGATCAGCCCGAGGCAGGCGACCCCGAGCGCGTAGACGGCGACCGGGATCAGGCGCGGGTAGAGGATCGAGGTGTGCGCGAGACGTTCGATCAGCGTAAGCGGGACGAGCGCCAGCAGGGCCGCCACGATGATGAGCACGCCGAACGGAAACGGCAGCGATTGCTCGCGGTAGTTGGGCCGCGTGTGTCCTCCCGCGCGCAGCGCGCGCAGGATCGGCTGGGCCAGGATCGCGGCGAACGCGAGGGCCAGCAGGAGGGGCAGCGCTACGCGCATGCCGGGAAGCTAGCGTTGTCCGCGGATGGGACCAGGGTGGAGTGGTTCGCATATGCGCAAATGAGTCAGTCGGAGTCGGCGCATGCTTGAAAAAGCTGATGGTGTCCTGGCGGCAGAGGCCGCCAGGCGAGGCCGCGCATGCGCGGCCTCGCGACATGCCGCATGCGGCATGTCACCCGGATGGCGCATGCGCCATCCGGCGGAACAGTGCATGCACTGTTCCGGACCTGGCCGCATGCGGCCAGGTCATTCCCGAATATCAGGAATCGTCACGGCACAGCGCTGGGGAGCAGCGAATCGGCCGTGGGCTTGACCCCGAACGCGCCGTGAGCCCCCGCGAGCGCATACGCGAGCGCGGCCTGTCCGGCGGGCGCGTCGAGATCGTCCACGCTTGACATGTTCTTGCTCTTGTACCACGGGATCTGTGACGGTTCGGTGCTGGTCAGCTCGACACCGACCGCGGGAACTCCGACCGCGGCGACTCCGTTGAGCAGCCCAGTCTCGAACGCGGTGCTCGCTTCGGTCTGTTCTGGGCTCATGTCGGTCGGGTCAGCGCGCACCACGACCAGCCCTTCCAGCCTTGAGAGCTGTCCGTCGAATGCGCTCAGCAAACTCCCTCGCACACGGCTCAGCAGCTCCCGACCGACCAGCTGCCCACCGCTGACCAGCTGCCTGCCGGCGAGTTCACCGAAGCGCTCGACCAGGGCGGGGGAGCTGGCCAGCCCCGCATAGTGGGTGCCGGCGGCCTCGTGGCCGATCCCCTGCAGGTCAAGCGGCTCGCGTACCGCGACAACGGTCGTCAGATCGCCACCGGCTTGCGTGACCGCCGCACGTACGAGCCCATCGACCTTGTCCGACGAGGCGCCGAGGAACACCAGTCCGATGCTGCGCCCGTTCAGCATGTCGTGAACGGCGAGCGGGTAGATGCCGTTCGCGAACGCTTCCTCGTCGGCCAGTTGATCCTGCAGCTGCCCCACCTGTCGGTGGGCGCCGTTCACTTCAGAGTTGAGGTCGCTGACGATGCCGTTCTTGGCCGAGGAGACAAGGTTTGAGTCGCCGATCGCCACGCCGATCAGCACGCCGACCGTCAGCGCCAGCAGAACGGCCGCGAGGGAGAGCGCGTGGTAGCGATAGTCGAACATCGTCTGCGGTCTTTGCGGGCGGGAGGGCTCAGCCGCTGCCGAACAACAGCTGAAGTCTCAACCACAGCAGATCGACTACGTCGCGCAGCGCCGGAGTCATCAGCACGACGGCGACCATCGCGATCAGACCTGCGGCGACCACGACCAGCAACGGGGTCAGGCCCGGCCGTGGATGGTAAAGGCGGCTGACGCCCTTTGCGTCGACCAGGATCTCGCCGATGCGCAGGCGTGTCAGGAACGTCGAGGACATGCCCTTGCGATTGCGGTCGAGGAACTCGACGAGGTTGAACTGTGAGCCGACCGAGACGATCAAGCGAGCGCCCTTCTCGGCCGCGAGCAGCATTGCCACGTCCTGGCTGGTCCCCGGTGCCGGGACCAGCTTGAATGGCAGGCTCAGCTCCTCCAGGCGCGCGCGACCAGGGGCGCGGCCATCGGGATAGGAGTGCACGACCAGCTCCGCTCCGCAGCGCAGCGCCGCCTCGCCGGCAGAGTCCATGTCACCGACGATCATGTCCGGGCACATCCCTGACTTCGAGCAACGCCTCGGCCCCGCCGTCGACGGCGACCAGCACGGGGCGCATGTCACGTATGAACGGTCGCAGCGCACGCAGGTCGCGCTGATGGCCGACACCGCGGACGACTACGAGCGCGGAGCGATCGCGAAAGTCGGTGGCAAATCGGGGCAGATCGATCCGTCCCGCGAGCAGCTCGCGCTCATCGCGCATGTGCTCGATCGTGTTGTGCGCAAACCGCTCGAGCGCCTCGCCGACCTCGCGCCGGCGAGCCTCTGTCTCTGCGCGTACGCGACCGCTGTCAAGCACGCTCCCGCGAGCGAGTGGCGCGCGTTCCGGTTCTGCGCCGCTCGTTCCGCGCCTGCGTACCTCCCCTGCGCTGACGACGATCCGATCTCCGTCAGAGAGCGTTCCAAACAGCGAGTCATCGGGCAGGTCGACGAGCAGAACGCCGGCTTCGACGAGCAGCTGCGGTCCAAGGTTCGGATAGGACCCGCTCGACGAGGGCTTGCAGTTGAGGACTGCGACCGCGCCCGCGACGATCAGCTCCTCAGCGGAGACCCGATCGATATCGAGATGGTCGATCACCGCGATGTCCCCGCGCGCGAGATGCCGGACGAGCAGCTTCGTCTTGCGCCCAAGGCGCACCGGACCACTGACAGCGCGTGCGTGAGCGCGCTCGTCTGGTTCAAGCAGCGGCAGGGGCGGCGCAGTCTTCATGCTCGGCGGCTGCTTGGTCGCGGCCATCTAGCCGAGAGTAACTGCTCGGGGTGCGCCTCACAACTGATGATAGGTCGAGGCTCAGCCCATCACCGACCATGCGGTCTCTTTCAGAACGCGTTCTCAGGCAGCCTTGCGCAGGTCCCTTGCGTGACGGCGGGCAGTCGTGTCGGTGTCCTGCGCGCCAAGCATTCGGACCAGCTCGGAGACGACCTCGGGCTCGCCGAGCTGCACTACGGTGGCACGGGTGGGGTTGGCGGAGGTGTCCTTGACCACCGAGAAGTGACGCACTCCCAGCGAGGCGATCTGGGGAAGGTGGGTGATGCACAGCACCTGCCTTGTCTGCGCCAGCATCTGCAGGCGCTCGCCGACCGCACGCGCCGTGTGGCCACCGATGCCGGCGTCGATCTCGTCGAACACGAGCGCCGCCTGCTCGGCGGCAGGAGACTCGTCGGCCGCCGTGATCACGGCGAGCATCGCGCGGGACAGCTCCCCGCCGGAGGCGATCTCACGCAAGGGACCGGCGGGGACGCCGGGGTTGGGGGCGATCAGCATCTCCACCGAGTCGCCGCCGCTGGGCCCGGGCGGGCAAGCGGACAGCGCCACATCGAAATCGGCGTCGGCCATCGCGAGAGCAGCGAGCTGCTTGCGCACAGCCTCGGCCAGACGCGGGGCCGTGAGCGTGCGCGCATCGCGCAATGCCGCGACTTGCCGATCGAGCTCGGCGCCAGCGCGTGTCAAACGTTCGCTTGTTTGCGCGAGCGCGACCTCGGCGCCGTCCAGCTCGGAGCGCCGCGTGCGGGCACGCGCGGCATATGCGAGCACATCCGCAATCGTTCCACCGTGCTTGCGTATCAGTCGCTCGGTCGCGGCCAGGCGCTGTTCGACCTCATCCAGCGAGCCATCCTCGCCGGCAAGGCGTTCACCGTAGTCGCGCAGCTCGGCGGCGAGATCCTGAGACTCGAGCACGATCGCGCCCAAGCGCTCGGCGAGCGCGTCCAGGCTGGGATCGACTCCCGCGACCGCATCCAGGCCCGCGGCGGCGGTCGCGAGCAGGGCCACCGCACCCGGGGCCTCGGCTGAGTCGGGCGCGAGTCCTTGCGCGCCTGTGCCGGCGGCAGAGCACAGCACATCCAGACGCCGCAGACGCTCACGCGCGGCGAGCAAGCGCTCGTGCTCGGATTCATCAGGGCCGACATCGTCGATCTCGGCCAGCTCATGGTCGAGCAAGTCGAGCTCGCGCTCACGCTCCTGGCCCAGCGCATGCAAGTCATCCAGCTGGGCCTGCAAACTGCTGCTCAGACGATACGCATCGGCGCAGGCCCGCAGGCGCATGGCCTGAGCGGGACCGCAGAGACCGTCGAGGATCTGCAACTGAGCGCTCGCGACGGTCAGCTTGCGATGCTCGTGCTGGCCGTAGAAGGAGACTAGTCGCGCGCCCAGGTCACGCAACTCGGTGACGGTCGCAGAGCGGCTGTTCACATAAGCGCGTGTGCGACGTCCGTCTGCGTCGATGCGGCGCGCGAGGACGATCTCCTGCGCATCGGCTGGGAGCCGTTCGCCGAGCTCGTCGCGGAGTTTGTCCGAGAGTGCGAATACGCCCTCGACATAGGCCTCGCTCGCGCCGGGCCGGACGATCCCGGTCCGTGCGCGACCACCCAGGAGCAGATCGAGAGCATGCGCGAGAACTGTCTTGCCGGCGCCGGTCTCACCCGTGAGGACATTCAGCCCCGAAGCAAGTCGCAACTGGGCCCGCTCGATCAAGAGCAGGTTCTCGACGTTCAACTCGGAGAGCATTCTTCGCGCATGTCTAGCAGCGGACGGGGACGGATCATCCGCAAGCGGACGGAGGCAGACCACCCACGACAGCCCAACCGGAGACTGACCAACCGGAGACAGACCAACCGCGACGGGACCCCTCTGCGCGGCCAGTTGGGGGTCTTTGCGCATTGCAGTGGTGGGAGTGGACTTGCGAGAGATGACAGGATCACGACGAGCAGGCATAATTGGAGGCGATTGCGACGGGACGGATCCCGCAACGAGGGCCTGTCTCGCACGTACACTCGTCCGCCCAACGGCATGGCTGCCAGCGATCCTCATCGACGCGTCGACTCGCCCTCTCAGGAGGATCGCCGAGAGACGCCCGGACGAATCGACTGCCTGTCGGCGGGCGCGCTCGAAGATCGGCTGGAGGAGGAGATCAACAGGGCCGGGCGGCATGGCACGCCGCTCAGTTGCCTGCTCGTCGCGATCGAGGACCTCAAAGAGCTCGCGTCACGGCACGGGCGCGAGCTGCCAGAGCAAGCGCTTGCATACGCGGGACCGGCGCTGCTGCGCGAGCTGCGCCGGTTCGACCGTGTGGGTCGGCCGAGCGAGACCGAGCTGCTGGTGGTGCTGCCGGGCGCGGACGGCCCACGCGGGGAGATTGTCGCCAGACGCCTGATCGACAGATTGCGTGCGATCAAGATCGAAGCTGGCGGGGTGCGCCGGCCATTGCGAGTCTCAGTCGGGCTGGCGGCCTGGCGAGAGGATCTCAGCGGAGCGCAACTGTTGGCGCATACCCGTGCTGCAGCACAGCGCGAACGTAACGGGTTCGCAGCAACCGAGGCATAGAGCTGAGGCACAGCGCTCGCTCGCGCGGGCCATAGTCCATACCGCGGGGCCATAGTCATACGCGAGGCCATAGTCCATAATCTCGCGCGATGCTCACCGGATCAGAGTTGTGGCTGCTGCGCTTGATGGCCGATCGCGGCCTCGCGCTGCTTGACGCGGCCTCGCTGCTGATGGTGATCGAGGAGCGTGGCGAGCTGCGCGTCGCGGCCGCCAGCGGCGAGAGCAAACCACGACTTCGGATCGTTCCGGTCGAAGGCAGCGCGCTGGGGGCGCTCTACCGGGAGGGCAAGCCGATCGCGCTCGATCGCCCGCGTGGGCAGGACGCGGCGTTGCTGCACGAACTGGGAATCGAGGCGCGCGCGGTGCTCGTCGAGCCGTTGAGCATGGAGGGTCATGGCGGGGGCTTGGTGATCGCGCTGCGCAAGGACTCGGGGTTCAGAGGCCCGGACAGGGAAGCGTTGAGCGCGTTTGCGGCAAGCGTCTCCCAGCGGCTGGCGGCGGAGCGATCGGTGGAGATCGAGCGACTGCGGTACGGCATGGAAGCACAGGAGCGCGAGCGCACACGCTGGGCGCGGGAGATCCATGACGAGACGGTTCAGGGATTGGGCGCGCTGCGGTTGAAGCTCGCAAACGCGCGCGATCTCGACGAGCGTGAGGCGCTGAGCAGCGCCGTGGACGCCGTGCTGGAGGGATTGGGCGATGAGATCGACGGCCTGCGCCACCTGATCACCGAGCTCAGGCCCGCAGCCCTCGACGACCTCGGGTTGGCGGCCGCTTTGGAGGCGTTGGCACGGCGCGGGCAGGCGATCGACGGGTTGGAGGTTCAGACCGAGATCGACCTCGGCCCCGAGCACGACGACCGACGCCTGGATCCAGAGCTCGAGAGCACGATCTACAGGGTCGTGCAGGAGGCCCTCACGAACGTCAGCAGGCACGCCGAAGCGAGCAGGGCAATCGTGAGCGTGAGCGAGCGCAACGGAGTCCTCAGGGCGTCGGTCACCGACGACGGCAAGGGATTGCCGGAAGCCGACCGGCTCGGACCGCGCGGCGACGGCTTGGAGGGCGGCTTCGGCATGTCGGGAATGCGCGAGCGTGCGGAGCTGGTCGGCGGCGAGCTGGAGCTCGTGCCGGCCCCGGGCAAGGGAACCGTCATGCGCCTGATCGTGCCGTTGGCAGGACGCCCAGCGGTGTCGTCGGCCAGCTGATCGCCTACGCCGCCTCGGAGATCACCGTCTCCGCCGCCACGGTCTCCGCTTGGAGCGGCCGCGCGCCCTCATGCGCAACGGGGACGGTCACCGGGCGCAGAACGGTCACGACGATGACCAACGCGACCACCATCAGACAAGCCCCGATGAGGAAGGCCAGGTGGTAACCACTGGTCAGCGCGACAGAGGTGGGCGTGCCGCTCGCGATCAGGTGCTCGGAGCGCGTCGCCGACAAGGTGGCGAGCACCGCCAGACCGAGCGCGCCGCCGACTTGCGCTGCGGTGTTGACCAGGCCGGAGGCCAAGCCTGCGTCTTGCGGCGTTGCACCAGACATCGCGAGGGTCATGAGCGCCGGGAACGAGCTGCCGATGCCGAATCCAAGCAGGAGCATCACGGGCAGGACGTCGGTCAGGTAGTTGCCGTCAACAGGCGCGCGCGCAAACAGCAGCAGCCCTGATCCGATCAGGATGAGCCCGGGAAAAAGCATCGTCCTCGCACCGAAGCGCATGATCAGTCGTTCGGAGTAGCGCAGAGACAGAACCCCCATCACGAGCGTGGCGGGCAGGAACGCCAGACCGATCTCCAGGGCGTCATAGCCGAGGACACGCTGCAGGTACAGGGCTCCAAGAAAGAACATGCCGAACATTCCGGCGACCATCAGGGCCTGCACCACGTTGGCGCCGGAGACGTTGCGCGAGCGGAAGATCCGCAACGGGATGAGCGGGTTGCGAGCTCGCGATTGGCGCACGACGAACGCGAACAGCAGCGCGAGCGATACGGCCCCGAAGGCGAGCGCGCGGCCCGAGCCCCAACCGTCGTCCGCGGCAGGCTTCACGATCGTGTAGACGCCGAGCATCAG
Source organism: uncultured Solirubrobacterales bacterium (assembly GCA_963705245.1). Classification (GTDB taxonomy): domain Bacteria; phylum Actinomycetota; class Thermoleophilia; order Solirubrobacterales; family Solirubrobacteraceae; genus Palsa-744. Next base: position 2,639,380 of record OY970062.1, read on the forward strand.
CGAGCTCGTGATCAGGAACGCACCCGGGATGTCTGCACCCGCGCTGAAGCCGATGCCTTTATCGCGCTCGAGCAGTCGCAGGGCGGCGATTCCGGTGGCGATTCCGATCGGAACGTTTACAAAGAAGATCCAGTGCCAGTTGATCGACTGGGTCAGGATGCCGCCTGCCAGCAGACCGACCGAGCCACCCGCGGAGGCGACGAAGCCATAGACGCCGATCGCCTTCGCTTGCTCTCGTGCTTCGGGAAACATCGTGACGATCATGCCGAGAACCACTGCGGAGGTCATCGCGCCGCCGACGCCCTGAACGAAGCGAGCCGCGACAAGCATCTCCTGGCTCTGAGCGATCCCACAGGCAAACGACGCGGCTGTGAAGACGACGAGGCCGGCCATGAAGACGGTCTTGCGACCGATCATGTCTCCAAGGCGTCCGGCGAGGAGCAGCAGGCCGCCGAACGCGATCAGATAAGCGTTGACAACCCAAGCGAGGCTCGATTGAGAGAAGCCGAGGTCGCTCTGGATCGAGGGGAGCGCGACGTTCACGACGGTTGCGTCGAGGACGATCATCAGCACGCCCACGCACAGCACATACAGAGCGATCCAGCGCGCGCGGTCGGTCATTGCAGCGAGAGGTCGATCATTGCGACGAGTGTAGAAAGGGCGCCGGAAGGGCGCCGGAAGGGCGCCGGAAAGCTTCAGTGCCTTTTCGATGCTTTGCAGATGAGATCAGGCTCTGCTCCAGGTAGACGAGGACCCGAACGGAGCACCTCAAATTGTGATGGCCAGGGACATGTGTCATGTGTCATGTCCGCTGCGGCTACTCGACCAGTCCGAGTTTGCGAGCGTAGGCCGTTATCTCAGAGCGCGAAGAGAACCCGAGCTTCTCGATCGCACGAGCGCGATAGGTCTTCACTGTTCGCTCCGCGACGTGCAGCTGCTCGGCGATCTGGGGATTGGTGTAGCCGTTGGCGATCAGGCGCACGACCTCGCGCTCACGCTCTGAGAGAGCTACGCCATCGGCCGGGGACTCGTCACCGGCCGCCATCAGCGCGCCGAGGCGGGGGTGCAGGTAGTTGCCACCGGCGACGGCCAGCCTGAACGCCTGCAGCAGCTCGGCCGGCTCGGCCTCCTTGAGGACGTAGCTGCGCGCGCCTGCGCGCAGTGCCTGTCTGGCGTACTCGGGGTCCTCGCGCATCGTCAGGATCGCCACGGCCAGGGTGGGATGGGCGACAAAGCAGGACGGGAGCGCGGCGAGGCTCGACCCCCCGGGCATCGTCAGATCGAGCGTCAACAGGTCCGGCTTGTGCTCGCGTACCTCTCTGATCGTCGACGGCACGTCCGCCGCTTCGGCGACGATGTCGAACTCGCCGGCCTCGCGCTCGAGCACGGTCCTTATGCCGTCACGTACGACCGCGTGATCGTCGGCGATGATCACCCTGATCGGCCGATCTGAGCCTGGCATGCCTGCCTCCATTGGCGCACACCGTAGCGGGTCCTCCAGATTCCTCCCGGCGGTCCGAAGAGACGACACGGATCGCCCGATGAGGACTACACAGATCGGCACCATCAGGACGACACGATCGGCACCGTCTGCCCTACAGACAAATGGCCCGCGAGGACGCATCATGTCGGTTATGACGCGCATCCCCTCTGACCGCTCGTGCAGTGCGATCGCAAAGGAGCTCACAAGATGATCGCCGTAGGCATCCTCATAACCTGGCTGACCCTTACGGCTGCCGGCTTCGCGGGGCTGTCAGCCCTCGACCGCGCCGGAGCGCGCGAAGGCGTCAATGCAGACTTGACGCTCTCCAAGCCCGAGCCGCTTGTGCTCACCGACACGCAGATGCAGACTCCCAAGGCGCTGACGCAATGAGCCCGATCGTCTCACCACGCCGTCTGCACGAGCGCTCTGACCGTCCCGCGCTGCACGAGAACCCCGACCGGGCCACGCTGCACAGGAACTCCGACCAGCCCACGCTCAGCGTGCTAAGCAGCTTTGACGAGCCGGACGTGTCGCCGATGGACGGTCTGGACACGACCGAGCCCAACAGGCCGGCTCTGCGGATCGTCGCGCGAGACAGCCATGGAGTCACGCCTGTTCTGCTCGCGGGCGCGGACGCGCGCAGTCGAGCGGTATTGCGGGCGGAGTTCAGCGCCACGCTGGCGCCGTGCACTCAGTTTTCCGAGGCCGACGAGGTCTCAGAGCTGCTTGAGCACGCTCAGTCCAGCCGCATGGTGATCCTCGCCGGGGATCTCGACGACGCTGACGCGGGGTCGATGGTGCGCCTGCTCGGCCGGCGCCACCCGCAGCTGCCGGTGATCAGCGTCGACACGGCTACGCCCGTGGCCGCGGGCGAGCACGGCTGAGCGCCGCCGCCCCGCGCGGCTGATCTCGCGCCTTGTGACCCGCCGCACCGCCACAACCGCACGCGCGACAGCATCGACCTCGCTGCTCATCCACGACTCGGCTGAGCGGGATCAGCATTGCAGAGGGTGCTGGCATCTCAAGCGGCCTGTAGCGTGGCGTCTCAGTGTCATCGATGACGACCGCGACGCCTGCGATCACGCCCCTGCACTCTCCACGACTGCGGCGGATTGTCCTCGCCTACACAGTCAACAGGCTGGGTACCTGGTTCGGGTTCATCGCGCTGGCGGTGGCTGTGTTCGAACACACCCACAGCGCGGTCGCGGTCGCCGCGCTGCTGCTCTCCGGACAGGTCCTGCCCGCGTTCCTGGTGCCCGCGCTGGTCGCCCGTGTAGAGGCGTCATCCCGGCGGGGCGAGCTCAGCGGCCTGTATCTGTTCGAGGCGGTTGCGACCGCCGCACTGGCGGCGCTGTTGTTATGGAGCTTTTGGCTGCCCGGCGTCCTGCTGCTGGTTGCCCTCGACGGGACCGCTGCACTGGCGGCCAGCGCGCTGTTGCGGGCCGCGGCCGCGCGCAGTGCGCGCGAGTGGGCGAATGCCCACTACGAGCAGGCCGGCCCCGCGGCGGAGAGCCTGCCCGCCCAGACCTACGCGGGACAGGCGAATGCGGCGCCGGTGGCCGCAGAGCAGGACATCGACGGCAACGCGCACGGCTCGAGCGTGAGCGACGGGCGCGAGGCAGGCGCAACGGAGGCGGAACGCCGGGCCAATGCCGCGCTGAACATCGGCTTTGCCGTTACGTTCACGCTGGGCCCCGCGCTCGCTGGCCTGGTCGTGCCGACGCTCGGAGCCCCGGCCGCCCTGCTGATCGACACCGCCTCGTTCGTCATCTGCGGCGCGATGCTGCTCGACCTGCAGCCCCACGTCGAGGATGCCGAGACCGCCTCCGTGCGCGGACGGCTGCAAGCCGCGTGGCAGTACATCAACGACGCGACCACGCTGCGCAGGCTGCTGCTCGTCCAGGCGGTCGCGCTCGTGTTCTTCGAGTTCTCCCCGCCGATCGAGGTCGCTTATGCGAAAGTGTCGTTGCACGCGGGCGCCGGCGGTTATGGCGTCCTGCTGGGCGTATGGGGCCTGGGAGCAGGCATCGGCAGTGTCGTGTTTGCGCGCTCGATCAAGCGCTCGCTTGGCGTTCTGTTGAGCGCCTCGACGCTCGCGATCGGACTCGCCTATCTGGGTTGGGCGGCAGCGCCCACGCTGGTCCTTGCCTGCGCCGCGGGGCTGATCGGTGGGATCGGCAACGGCGTGCAGTGGGCGGCACTGATCAGCACGGTGCAGCGGCTTACACCGCCGAATCTGCAGGGACGGCTGATGGGAGCGGTCGAATCGATTGGCGCGATCTGTCCCGCGATCGGATTCATGCTTGGCAGCGCGATCACCGCGCTCAGCTCACCACGGGTCGCGCTGCTGGTTGCCGGACTTGGCGCGAGCCTCAGCACGATCGCGTTCGTGCGCCTGCCGCTGGGGAGCCTGACCAGCGCGACCCCGGCCCCCACGGCGCCCGACGAGGGATCTGAGTGGGCGTCCGACTCCCCATCATCCAAACCCGACCCGCTCGTGTCCAGAGTGCCGAGCGCACCTTAAGGACCACGCTGGATCGGCCGTTAAGTACTACAGAGTCCTAAGACATAGCTGACTCGAATGAATGATCCAAATGAATGACTCGAAGTTGACCATCCGTATCTTCTGCACGGCCGAGGCGCTGTTGCTCGCCTGCGCGCTCGGTGGCGCCGCACTGGTGTCCAACGCCCAGGAATGGCAGCCACTGCTGCTCGTCGGGCTGCTGCTGGCGCTGTCGCTCGGCGGGCAACGGCTCGTGTTCACGGTACGTGGCCAGCACCTGTCGGCTGGATTCGTCGCACAGGTTCTGGCGATGAGCCTGCTCGGACCAGCCCCGGCCGTGGCCATCGCCGTCGCCGCGGCCATATTCATCTCCGTGGGAAGGCAGTTGCCCCTGTCCTCCTGGCTGACCAACCTCACCACGTTCGCGGTGTTCCCGCTGGTGGGGGGCCTGCTCGCGCAGGCTCTCGTCGGAGACGTGCATAACCCCGCCAACCAGCTCGCCCATGGCGTCACCTTTGGCCTAGCCGTGTTCGCAGTGTTCTTTGTCGCGCTCACGCTCGACTTCAGTGGGATTGCACTGGACAACCTGATCATCGAGCAACGCCCTCTGACAGCACAGATTCGTGAAGTGTTCGTACCGATGCTGCCCGGCCATGTCGCCGCGGGCGCGCTCACGGCACTGCTGGCGGTCGCCTACACCAACCTGGGAACGTCGGTGCTGTTCGGGTCTGTGCTGGTGATCGTGATCTTCCAATATCTGACGATAGCGCTGCTGCGCTCGGAGGATCGCGCCGACCAGCTGGAAGCCCGCTCAGTGCACCTGGCATCGCTGCAACTCGGCGTGCTGACCACGCTCGTCGAGACGCTCGCGCTGCGCGACCGGATGACCGCGCGTCACGCTGCCGCAGTCGCGCGCTACGCGCGGGCGTTGGCGCAGGAGATCGATTGCTCGGAGGCCGACCAGGACCTTGTGCATACCGCGGGGCTGCTGCACGACATCGGCAAGTTTGCGCTTCCCGACAGGATCCTCAAAGCCGAGGTCCTCTCCGACGAGGACTGGGCGGTGATCCGCCGCCACCCGCAGGACGGAGCGACGCTCGTGGGCCGGCTCGACGGCTACGGGCCGGTCGCAGACACGATCCTCTACCACCACGAGCACGTCGATGGCAGCGGCTATCCAGCCGGGCTGATCGGCAACGAGATTCCGATCGCCTCGCGGATCATCGCGGTCTGCTCGACGTATGACACGCTGACCGCGCGCGAGACCTACCGCTCGCCGATGACCCCCCAGGACGCTATCGCCGAGCTGCGCCGTGTGGCGGGGCGCCAGCTCGACGGCGAGCTGGTCGAGAGCTTCATCGCGATGCTCGAGCGCGAGGGCCCAGTCACGTTCGCTCACGGCGACGACGCCGACTTCGAGGCCGAGCTCGCGTTCGAGCGACGGGCACGCAAGATCGCCCAGCCCGCACTCGGCTGACGCCCGACATGCACCCTGCGGGCGAGCGAGCACAGCCCGCATTTGCTTCGCGGGCTGTCCACGACGATATCGCAGGTATCGAACGAAAAAGGGCGCCGCACACTGATCCAAGATCGGTGCACGACGCCCTCAACATCAAAGTCTGGTCGCTTTGCGACCTCTCCAGCAGCTTACTTGTGGTAACGCACGATAGGTCTCCTTCGCCAGGGCCCACGGGGCCTTTTGCGAGGCAGCCCTGTCTGTCTCCATCCACAGGACAACCGCTACCCTTGAGTAGGTTTGCGTAGCATACTAGCGGTATTGGACGAAATGTCCAGTCTGAGCAAGTTTGTGCATGATTGCTTGCACACAAAGGACAGCCGCGCTGCAGGCTCGACGCAGGTTCCTCGGGCCAAACGTCCACAAACATGCAGCTCGCTCAGCTTCCCGGTCTATTCCGGCGATACATCTCCAGACGGTTGCAACAACGTCAGACGCATCACCAGGGCCCAACGGCCCGCAATGACCGAGGAGACCGATCCGAGATGGCCAACACCGCAACGACAATGCCCTTCCCCCAGACCAGCGATAACCGCCAGCTCGTGTTCACGAGCTCACAGGCCGCCCGCTACCTTGGCGTCTCACTCGCGACGATCCGTCGCTGGACGGATGCCGGACACGTCGCCTGCTACCGCACCCCCGGCGGTCAACGACGGTTCTCCAAGGATCAGCTCGACGGGTTCATCACGTCGCTGCACCACGCGGACACGGCGAACGCGGCCTGATCAGCTGGCGAGACGACCGAACTTCTCGCGCAGACGACGATAGAACGAGGAATCCGGCAGTTGGGCGATCGTGCCGACCGCGTCGACGAACCGCGCGTCGATCGCTCCCCCCGCGGGGATCTCTCCCGCCGGACGCCCATCCACAGCCACGTCGAGAGGCTCGTGGGAATGGTTATGGATCGTCAGTCGATCCCCGGGCGCGACGACCAGAGCACGCGCAGTCAGCGAGTGGGGCGCGATGAACGATACGACGAACCCCTCCACCCCCCATGCCATCACGGGGCCGCCGTTGGCGAGGTTGTAACCGGTCGAGCCCGCCGGGGTGGCGATCACCAGACCGTCGCAGCGAACGCTCCCGACGATCTCGTCCTCCAGCGCATACGCGATCTCGGCGACCCGCTCGCCCACCTTGCGATGAATCGCAACGTCGTTGATCCCCGCGCGCTGCCCGTCTGGCGCGTCGAGCACGATCGCCGGCAGCTGCAACAGCTCGAACTCGCCCCTCAGCGCACGTGCGATCCCATCCCGCAATTCCTCGGGCTCGACCGTCGCAAGAAACCCGATCTCGCCAAAGTTGACCGCGAACACCGGCACGCTCGTGCCTGCATACCGCTGCAATGCCCGCAGGATCGTGCCATCCCCCCCGAGCACGATGCACAGCTCGACATCGTCTTCGACGGGCGCATTCAACTCCAGGCCTGAAGAAGGCGTCAGACCGGCGTGCTTGCGGGTCTCATCCTGGTCCAAGCGCAGCGTCACCCCCGCCTTTGCAGCAGCGTCGATCAGCTCGCGCAACGCCCCGATCGTGTCAGACGGTCGACGGTGCGTGAAGACGGTTATAGACCTGGCGTTCACGGCTCCACCCTACGCGCCATCTCCGTCAACTCGGCTGCTCCCGTCACACCATCGCCGCGCGAGAGCTCGGCCAAGTGGATGAACGTCTCGCGGTTGCCCTTCGGCCCGGGCAGACCCGATGAGTGGTAGCCAAGCACGCACGCGTCCAACCCGAGCGCCGCTTCTCCCACGCTGATGAGCGCCGCGCGACGAGCGCCCGCGTCGCGCACCACCCCACCCTTGCCGACACGCGCACGGCCGACCTCGAACTGGGGCTTGACCATCGCGAGCACGTCGTGGCACTCAGCCATGCAGCTGAGCACCGCGGGCAGAACGATCGCGAGGGAGATGAACGATACGTCGATCGTCGCGAGGTCCGGTCCTTCGCGATCCTCAGCCGACGAGAGGGGCAGTATCCCGGAGGTCAACCCACGCGCGTTTGTGCGCTCCAGCACGCTCACGCGCGGATCGCAGCGCAACCGGTAGTCGAGCAGCCCGTATCCGACATCCACCGCCACCACGCTCGCAGCACCCCGTTGCAGCAGGCAATCCGTGAACCCGCCGGTCGAGGCGCCCACGTCCAGCGCATGCTTGCCCGTCACATCCAGGCCAGAGGAATCGAGCGCGTTCGCGAGCTTCACCCCCCCGCGCGACACGTACGCCGAGCCCGCAATCACGCTGATCGGCTCCGTCACATCGACCAGCTCGCTCGGCTTTGCAGCCCTGCGCTCACCCGTTCCGACCCGCACCTCTCCCGCCATCACCGCAACCGCCGCACGTGTGCGCGATGAGAACAGGCCGCGCTCGGCCAGCAGACTGTCCAGACGTACGCGCTTGGGCCCAAGGCTGCTCATCGCCGCAACGGTATCCGCTCCCCGTCCATTCTCCGGCTGCATGCCGGGACCCGCACCGTTCCAGTGTGCGCAACATCACAGATAGATTCTTGCGATCCGGGCAACATAGTGATCGACCCGAAGTACAGCAGCATCCCTCCTCCCCGAGACGGCCCGCTTCCCCGGCGGGTCGTCTCTTTAAGCGATCCGACCGCCCTGTGAAGCGATCCGACCGCCCTGTGAAGCGATCCGACCGCCCTGTGAAGCGATCCGACCGCCCTGTGAAGCGATCCGACCGCTGACGGGGTCCCTTTGAGGTGAGCCAGGTGGTGTGCGTGGTCGTGTTTCCCGTGATGGGATGGGAGGATGGACACGATTATGAAGCGACGCAGGCATACCCCGGAGCAGGCTGTCAGGAAGATCAGGGAGGGCGAGCGCCTTTTGAACGAGGGCCAGGATCTCGTTGAGGTGTTGCGCCATCTCGAGGTCTCGGAGGCGACGTTCAATCGGTGGCGAGCGGTTTATGGAGGGATGAAGGCCGATGAGGCCAAGCGCCTAAAGACGCTTGAGGCTGAGAACCAGCGGTTGAAGAAGCTCGTGGCTGAGCAGGCGTTGGATATCGACATGCTCAAGGAGTTGGCGGAGGGGAAATTCTGACCCCGGAGCGCCGTCGCAGGGCCGTTGTGGTTCTGCAGGAGCGTTTCGGGGTTTCAGAGCGTCGTGCGTGCCGTGTTGTCGGCCAACATCGCTCCACGCAACGCAAGCCCAGGCGGCCGCCAAGCACCGAGGAGCAGCGCCTGACTGCTCGCTTGCGCGAGATCGCCGGGGATCACCCGCGGTGGGGTTGGAAGACCGCGCATCAGATCCTGCTGCGCGAAGGTTGGACGATCAACCGCAAGCGTACGCGCCGTATTTGGCGTCAGGAGGGCCTGAGGCGGCCCGTGAGGACCCGCAAGCGACGCAGGATAGGCCCGACTCAAAAGCAACGGTTGCGTGCCACCCGTCCCGGTCATGTGTGGGCGATCGATTTCATGTTTGATGAGACCTCTGACCGGCGCAGGCTCAAGCTCGCCAACATCGTCGATGAGTACACCCGAGAGGCGCTGGCGATCAGGGTCGACCGGACCTGCACCGCCGAGGAGCTCATTGCCGTCATCGAGGACCTAGTGCTCACTCGCGGCGCACCGGAGTATCTCCGGGCTGATAACGGTCCCGAGATGATCGCCTGGTCGCTACGCGACTACTGTCGCCTCGCCGGCACGAACACCGCCTACATCGAGCCCGGCAGCCCATGGGAGAACCCGTTCGTCGAGTCCTTCAACGGCCGGTTGCGAGACGAGCTGCTGAACATCGAGGAGTTCGGATCGCTCACCGAGGCGAAGCTCATCATCGAGGACTGGCGAATCGAGTACAACACCTATCGGCCGCACTCAGCGCTGGACGGACTCACACCAACCGAATACGCAGACACCGTAACCGACAATCAACAACCAGACCACGCATAGACCCTGGACCACCTACAGGGCCTCCGTCACCGCCCTGTGAAGCGATCCGACCGCCCTGTGAAGCGATCCGACCGCCCTGTGAAGCGATCCGACCGCCCTGTGAAGTGATCCGACCGCCCTGTGAAGCGATCCGACCGCCCTGTGAAGCGATCCGACCGCCCTGTGAAGCGATCCGACCGCCCTGTGAAGCGATCCGACCGCCCTGTGAAGCGATCCGACCGCCCAGCGATCTCGACCGCCCGGCACGCGATCCGCTCTCCCTGCTTGGCTGCAAGAGCCGTAACGCGACCCGCCTGGCCGTAACGCGGCGCTTCGGCTCACCGCTCGGATGCGGCAAAGAGCGCTTCCTACCATGCAATCCATGCGGTGACCGGCGCCGAGGGCATCGGTCGGAAGGGACTGGCTCCCGGGTCACCCACCCATAGCCACGACTTCTATGCCCTCACGCGCCGACCGTCGCAGAGTCGCGCTCCAGGATCGCAGTCCTTATGCGCTCCGCTATCCGCGTGCCCGTATAGCCGATCTCCTCGTGCAGCAATGCTGGCTTGCCGTGCGTCACATACCGGTCGGGCAGACCCACCCTCAGGATCGGCGGGATCCTTGTGCCAGTCTCGTTCAGGGTCTCCCACACTGCGCTCCCGAACCCACCCGCGAGCACGCCCTCCTCGACCGTCACGAGCAGATCGTGCTCAGCTGCCAACTGGGCCATCAGGCCTGCGTCGATCGGCTTGGCAAACCGTGCGTCGGCGACCGTCGCCTCGATCCCTTCGGCACTCAGCTCATCGGCGGCCTGGAGCGCCTTGCCCACACCGCTGCCGTACCCGATCAGCGCGACCCTCCTGCCCGCGGCTGCGCTCGCGCCGCGCTCCCTGAGGATCTCACCCGCGCCGATCTTGATCGCGTGCGGCTGTCCCGGCAACTCCACGCCGGCGCCCTCCCCGCGCGGATAGCGCAGCACGATCGGCCCATCGTCATAGACGAGAGCGGTCCTGAGCATGTGCACGAGCATCGCCTCGTCGCGCGGCGCCATCAGCACGATGTTTGGCAGGCAGCGCATGTAGGCGATGTCGAACGCCCCATGATGCGTCGGCCCGTCGTCCCCGACCAGCCCCGCCCGGTCCAGCGCGAACACTACGTTCAACCGCTGCAAACACACGTCGTGCACGATCTGGTCGTACGCGCGCTGCAGGAACGTCGAATAGATGGCTGCGACCGGCTTAACCCCCTCCAGCGCCAGCCCCGCGGCAAACAGAATCGCTTGCTGCTCGGCGATCCCCACGTCGAAATACCGCTCCGGCAAAGCCTTCTGCAAGATGCTCAACCCCGTGCCCGAGTTCATCGCAGCAGTGATTCCCACGACACGCTCGTCGCGCTCGCATTCGCGCACAAGCGCCTCCCCGAACACTTGGGTGTATTGGAGTGCCCCCCCACCAGGACTCTGCTTGCCCCCCGGGTTCTTCGCCCCCGCGACGCTCGGCGCAGACGCAGGATGAGTGGGACTTCCATTCAAGATCGACTTCGGCTTGGCCGCGTGCCAGCGCTCCATCCCCTCCAGACCGCCGTCCTCAGCGGGTGCGAACCCCTTGCCCTTGACCGTCGCAATGTGCACGACAACCGGTCTTTCCGCCGCGAGCGCCTCGCGCAGCGCCTCTCTGAGGGCCCGCACGTCATGCCCGTCGATGACGCCCATATAGGCCCAATCGAGCTCCTCCCACCATAGTCCCGGCGCCCAGAACGCCTTGATCGACTCCTTCAGCTGCGGCCCGAGTCGCTCAACCGCCGAGCCGATCCCGCCGGGCAGCCGTGCCAGTCCGCCCTCGACGCCCTCGCGCGCATGCCACAGCTTTGGGTTCAGCCTGACGCGGTTGAAGTACCTGGACAGCGCTCCGACGTTCGGCGCGATCGACATCCCGTTGTCGTTCAGCACGACCACCATCGGCGTGCCCAGGCCGCCCGCCTGCCCGATCGCCTCAAACGCGACCCCACCGGTCATCGCGCCGTCGCCGATCACTGCGACAACCTTCCCGCCTGCACCCTCGCCACCGAGCCGGCGCATCCCCTCCTTGATGCCAACGGCATATCCGATCGACGTGGACGCGTGCCCCGCACCCATGATGTCGTGCGGTGACTCATCGATCGAACAGAACGGCGCCAGCCCACCGTACTGACGAATCGTGCTCAGCTGCTTGCGCCTGTTGGTCAGGATCTTGTGCGGATATGCCTGATGTCCAACGTCCCACAAGATCTTGTCCGCCGGGCTTTCCAGCAGCGAGTGCAGCGCGACCGCCAGCTCGCACGTCCCCAGATTGGCCCCGAAGTGGCCGCCGATCTCACCGACCGTGTCGATGATGTACTTGCGCACCTCCTGGGCCAGCTGCGTCAGGTCCGCATCGGACAGCCCTTTCAGGTCCTCCGGTCCGTCTATGCCGTCGAGCAGGAATGTCATGAGGTGCGGGTGTAGATGAAATCAGCTATCTGCTCGAGCTCGGCCCCCGCTCCCGCGTCCCGCGTCCCAGCGCTGGTGCTCGCAGCCTCGGCAAGCGCATCCCGCGCTGTTCTGTGCGACTCCGCCGCCAGCTCTCTTGCCCGTTCCATGCCGAACTCGCTCACGTAGGTCCGCTTGCCATGCCGCTCGTCGCTGCCTCGCGGCTTGCCGAGCGCATCATCTGTGCCGGTCACGTCGAGAATGTCATCGACGATCTGAAACAGCACACCCAGCTCGGCCGCAAATCGCCGAAAGCACATTCTCGCAGGTCCGTCGCTCCCACCGAGCAACAGCACGCATACCACCGACGCGCCGATCAGCCTGCCTGTCTTCAGCTCGTGCAGCCTGCGCAGCGCCACCGGTCCCTCTGGAGTGTTCGAACTGACGTCCGCGTACTGCCCGCCGACCATTCCATCCACACCAGTGGCGCTCGCGAGCTCCGCGGCGGCCAGCAACACCCGCTGCGCCGGTGAGTGCTGTGCGGTCAGCAGGTGCTTGAACGCCTCCGCATACAGCCCGTCCCCGGCGAGAATCGCGACGTCCTCGCCAAACCGCACGTGACACGTAGGCGCGCCTCTGCGCAGCGCATCGTCATCCATCGCCGGCAGATCGTCGTGGATCAACGAGTACGTATGGATCAGCTCGATCGCGCCAGCCAGTGGCAGCACCTCGCGCTGCTCCAGTCCGATCGCCCGCGCCGTCGCCAACGCGAGTACGGGCCTGATCCGCTTACCACCCGCCAGCAACGAGTAGCGCATCGCCTCCTCCAGCCCAGCCGTCAACGGCTCCTGGGAGAACCGCATCGCCTCCAGATATCGCTCGACCTCCGCGCGCAGATGCTCGGGGTAGTCTGCCTTCCCCATGCGATCGGCCTGCTCCGGGCTCTCTACCGTCACGTCGCCTGTCACACGCGCGCTATAGAAGTGAATCCTGGCCGGGAGCGACCGAGGAAACCTCCGCACGTGCGCGCCGCTCCAACTCCGCCGCGGCCTCTCCCGCCAGCCCCGCGCAGTCCTCGACCAGCGTCGCGGCCGCGTCGGATGTCAGCTCACCCGAGCGCAATTGCTCGGCGGCTCGCTCCAGCTTGGAGATCAACTCGTCCAGACGCCTGTCCACGATTTGCTCGGTCTCGCTCATCCCACGTCTCCCGCCCGTCGTTCACAGAGTCCTTCTGCACACTGCGTCTCAGCCGCCGATCATTACGACGCCTCGGGCGTATTCTCGCGCACTTCGCGCAGCACCGCTCCCAGCACCCCGTTGACGAACGCCGGCGCATCGCTCCCACAGAACACCTTCGCGCTCTCCACCGCTTCCTCGATCGCCCCCTCCGCTGGGATCGGCTCTTGTGCCGGCGCGACGTCCGGGTGCAGCATCTCGATCAGCGCGACCCGCATGATGCTCCGCTCAAGCGGCTGGATCCGCTGCACCGACCATCCGTGCGAGTGCCTGTCGATGATCTCATCCAGCTCGGGTGCACGGTCTACCGCTGCGTGCACGAGCGCGCGCGTCATCAGCGAAGCGTTTGCACCCAGCGCCTCCCCTAACGGCCTGCCCGTCAGATCGTGCTGATACAGCGCAACCACCGCCGCCCTGCGCTGTTCGGAGCGACGCATCTAGCGCGCGCCTGCGCTGACCCGCACGCGAGGACTCCTGGCGGACCCCGGCACGCGACTCAGGCTCATGACCGCTCCAGCGGCCGGACACTCCACCGACTGGACGCTCCACCGGCGACTCACGCGCGCGAGACGTATTCGCCCGAGCGCGTATCCACCCTGATGCGCTCGCCCACGTCCACGAACAGCGGCACCTGGATGCTCGCACCAGTCTCGAGCGTAGCCGGCTTCGTGCCACCCCCCGACGCCGTATCACCGCGCAATCCCGGGTCGGTCTGGGTCACCTCGAGATCGACTGCGCTTGGCAACTGCACGTCAGAAGGCTCGTCATCGATGAACAGCACATCCACCTCGCTGCTCGGCTTGGTCCAGCGCAGCGCGTCCTGCAACGTCGTCTCCGCGACGGCAATCTGCTCGAAGGACTCTGTGTCCATGAAATGCGCATCCGTCCCGTCTGAGTACAGGAACTGCATCCTGCGCGCCTCCGTCCTGACCGGCCTGAACTTCTCCCCCGCCCTGAACGTCTTGTCGATCACGTTCCCGTCCGAGGACCTGCGCAGCTTGGTACGCACGAATGCCCCACCCTTCCCGGGCTTGACGTGCTGGAACTCGACGATCTTGTAGATCGTCCCGTCCACCTCGATGTGATTGCCGTTCTTGAATTGATTTGTGCCTAGCACGTATTCAGCTTACCCTTGTTTAGCGTGACCACTACAGCCAAGAAGCCTAGCCGCATGGATCAGTATGTGCGGGTCAGCCGCGTTGCGGGTCGCTCGGGAGAGAGTTTCATCTCCCCCGACCTGCAACGCGAGCAGGGATCTGCGTGGGCGTCTTCGCGTGGGGTCGAGGTCGCGGTCGTCCACGAAGACCTCGACCAGTCGGGCGGCAAGCTGGAGCGTCCCGGCCTCGATGCGCTCATGGCGCGCATCAGAGCAGGCGAAACGGACGGCGTGATCGTCTCGAAACTCGATCGCCTGAGCCGTCTCGGCGTGGCGGACGCCCTGCGCCTGGTCGAACAGATCACGGAAGCCGGCGGCTCGATCGCGGCTCTCGACCTGGGCCTCGATCCGACGACGCCGTTTGGCGAGTTCGGCATGACGATCATGCTCGCGCTGGCGCGCATGGAACGGCGACGCATGAGCGAGGCGTGGGAGCACGCCAAGACTCGGGCGCTCGATCGTGGCGCTCGGATGGGAGCAACGCCGTTCGGCTACACGCGCGACGACGACGGATTGCTCGTCCCGCATCCGAAGTGGGCGCGCGTCGTGACACGAGCGTTCAAGCTCGCCGCCGACCAGGGCGTCGACGCGGCGCTCGCGTACCTGCGCATGCAAGTACCGGCGTACCCCTCGGATGGTCAGCCAGGAGTTCGTCGCAAACGCAGCGCCGATCATCGAACCTGGAGCGCCTTCACCGTGCGGCGACTGCTGCGCAACCGCAGCTACCTGGGCGAGACGCGCTACGGCGATCGTCTTGTGCGGGACTCACACGCGGCCCTCGTAGATCGCGTGACGTTCGAGCGGGCGCACCCCGGCGATGAGAAGCCGCAGCGCCGCCCCGCTGCCGTGTTCCCGTTGAGCGGGTTCGCCACCTGCGCCAACTGCGGCGAGTTCTTGATCGGCGCGCGAGCAGGCGGAGGCGGAGGACGCGGGCTGCGCACGTATCGCTGCCGCGCGTCGCTGGCGAGCTGGAAGGGCGAGCGGTGCAGCTCGCCTACGAACATCATGGCCGACCGGCTAGAGGGCTACGTCGTGGAACAGGTCAAGCAGGCTTACGAGCAGGGCGGCACGTCGGGCCTTGCGGCCAGCGTCGCGGAGACGGACGGCGGTTTCGAGGACGTTCAGGGCGAGCTGGAGGCGGCAGAGCGCGAGCTGGAGCGGTTCGCCGCCGATCCGACTGCGGCCGAGCTGCTTGGGGAGGCCGCCTGGACGGCGGCTTTGCGTACTCGAACCGAACGCGCCGAGACCGCCCGAGCCGAGTACCGCGAACACGTGGACACGATGCGCGCGGCCGACATCGTGATACCGCCGATCGAGCTGCTCGACAGCCTGGAGCCTGCCGAGCTGAGGACCGTGCTACGCAGCGTCTTTGAGTCTGTGCGTGTTGGCCGTGGTAGTGCCCGCGGCCGCGGGCCGATGGCCGAGCGTGTCGAGCTGGTCTTTCATGGCGAACCGGCGTCCAGGGTAGCGGCGCTCGAGAACGCCACATAGCGCCCACTCCAGCGCTTCGCGGGCCTCTTGGGGCATCGGTCTGGTCGCTGCTGTGAGACGCAGCGCGGAGCGACCGGAGCGGCTTGGGTTGCTTGCTGAGCTTCGTGGCCTCACGTATGTACTGACCACCAAGGGCAGCAACCGGCCAACAGGTTTGACCGGGCGCCGGGGGAGCTGGCCGCGCACACGGGGACAAGGAGGCGAAGCCGACGCCTCCGGTGCCCGTAGCGGCGGCCACCTGGCCGCAACGTCTCCCGACGCCGGCGCCGCCTCTCTGCCTTGCGCGCCCTATGCCTGCGACACGGGCGCGCCCCTCGGTGCCCTGCTTGATCCTTTCGCAGGCGTTCTCAGTGCCACTCGTCGGGAGCTGGGCCGGGTTTCCATTCCCTGGTGACCCCGCCGCCTGCTTCCTTGAGCCGTCGTCCGAACTCGATGAGACTGAACTGGAAGTCCAGCTCTTGACGCGGGTCGGTGCCGCCGTCGTCGAGCATCTGCCGCCAGTGGGAGAAGGCGCAGAGCAGCTCGACCGTCGCGTCGTCTTCCCACCAACCGACTTTGAGCCCCTCCAACTGGTCGGGATACCGCCCGTAAAGGGCGATGATTGCGCCCCACGTCAACTGTCGCCATTCCCGGTCCCCGCCATAGGGCTCCAGCCAGGGCGCCCGAGCGACGGGCAGCTCGTCCAGCGGAGCGGTCCCGTTGGCACGGGCTGCGGCGGTGATCCCCGCCAACCCATCACGGACCATCTGCCCGGCGACACGAGCTATGGGCTCCCCAGCAGACGCCGCCGTCTCGCCCAAGCGTACTGCGGCGTCATCGGGGAGCGTGATCTTGATTCGACTGCTCATTTCAGAACCTCCGGTATCGACGTCGGGGACCATTCTGGTCCCCCCTGTGTCGATGAATGACCCTCAGCCGCCGAAACCGGCCAAGGAGTTGAAGGCCCACTTGAGGGTCCGCATAGACCTGTGCATCTAGTCTGTACTTCCTGCCAGCCTGTTGGGTAGAGCGGACGACTCGAACGAAAGGCGGCGCTGTGAGTGATTACCTCGTAATCAGGCCAGGCGTGACGGTCTGTACTTCCTGCCAGCCTGTTGGGTAGAGCGGACGACTCGAACGAAAGGCGGCGCTGTGAGTGATTACCTCGTAATCAGGCCAGGCGTGACGGTCTGGGTCGGCGGCCAGGTGCAGGCGTCCGGCCAGGTCTTGGAGATCGTGGACGGGCGGCGTGTTGGAGGCGACGGACCCATTCAAGTGGGAACAGTCCGAATCAAGCTCGATGGGACCGGCGACGAGACGGACGTGAGCGCCACCGACATTGAGCGGGTGCTCTGAGACACCTCCACATCTAGCGCGTCGGCAGAGCCGGTATCGTTGGTAGCCATGAGCGAGCAACGTGAGTTCGACGTGGTGATCGTGTCCGAGCAGGAAGGCGGCTTCAGCGTGTTGGTGCCCGAGCTGCCGAGTGTCGCGACGCAGGGCGAGACGATCGAGGAAGCCCGCGCGAACGCTCAAGAGGCGATCGAGGGCTATCTCGAAGTAATGCACGAGGATGGCCTTCCCATCCCCACCGTGCACCGCGACCGCGTAGCGGTCCACGCCGCGTGAGTCAGACCCCGGCCGTCACGGGCAAGCAGCTCGTGAAGATCCTCGAAGGCCAGGGCTGGTACGTGAAGCGTATCCGTGGCAGCCATCACATCCTGCGTCACCCAAGCATCCCTGACGCGATCCCCATCCCGGTCCACGGCAATCAGCCGATCAAGAAGGGCACGCTCGGCAACATCCTGCGCACCGCGGGCATCACCCGCGAGCAGCTCAACCGGCTGCTTTGACGAGGCCCGGCCCCCGCTAGCTCGCCTGACCTTCCTCGTCGTCGGGGATCAATGCCGGATAGTCCGATGCCAGGCCGCGAGACAATGCGACTAGCACGTCGAATCTCGGGTCAGTCAAGCCGGCCTCGAGCTCGCTTTACTCCGCCGCCTCCCCGAAAGGTCCGCCGCCCGCGACGGCTCAAACGCCCGGGAGAGGGCCATTCTGGTCAGGGCACAGTAATACCGCGCTTGGCTAGCTCCTTGGGGCTAGCGACGAGGAGATCTACGCAGTCCGGCCAGGACTGGTCGTTGCGCATCTCCTCAAAAAGATTGTCATCATCGACTACGAATACTGCGGCGACTAGGCAATGGTGGCGCTGGACATGCCGTGCCAGCCGCTCGGCGTCTGCGAGGACATCCGCGATCTTGCGTTCGTGATCGAATCGCCACGTCTTTGAGCATCCAGCTGGCAGGTACTTTCCCTCCACGAAAAGCTCGTGTGAGTAGCGCATGAACCGCTCCTGGGACGTTTCGTCCTCGATGAAGTTGAGCAGGCGGGACACGACTAGGTCCACTCGCTCACGCTTGTCGGCGCTCTCATCAAAATCGGCGAAGCTCCAGCGGGCGACCGGCAACTCTAGGTGGACCTCATGCGGGAACTCTCGCTCAAGCTCCAGCGCCAAGCGATAGATGCAATCGTCCTCAGACCAGAACGTTGGGCCCTTGTAATTTTGCGGGTCGCCATAGTCCACCCAGCCGTGGTAGCGGTGGGCACCGTATTGCGCATAGACATCAAGAAAGCGACCAAATGCTTCCATCAGTAGGGCGTGAATCTCGCGAGTATCGGTCACCATCTCCAAGATAACCAACGCCGCAGCTTGCGACCCCGCCCACTGCGGCCCGTCGGAGGACGGGTGTGCTGGCGCTCGGTCCTCAGCGTCTTAGGACGAAGGTCCTCGTCGTGGTGATGGGCGTCTTGCCGGGCGGGGTAAATGTGCCCTTCGCTGTCAACTTGAACTGCTTGGCGTGCTTGAGCAGGCTCTTCCCGGCGACGGTGAGCTTGATCTTGATGGTCGCGGTCCCAGCGGCAGAGAACGTACGCTGACCAGCCCCGACGAGCACGGGCTTTGACTTGGCTGCCTTGGCGAGCTTCGCACCGGCTGGCACCTCGTACCAGTCGATCACGGCGGTTCCGGCCTCAAGCGCCTTGAATGCTACGGCGAACCCCCCGCGCGTGAGCAGCGGCGCGATCTTCGCCGCTTTCCCCAATGGTATGAGCTGCCCGGCGAGCAGCGCCGCGATCTGCGACGAACTCACGAAAACAGGCTGGCTATCCGGGACGCCTCCGCCGCCCGATCCGGCTCCTGTCGAGCTACCAGCTGATCCGGCTCCTGTCGAGCTACCAGCTGATCCGGTTCCTGTCGGGCTGCCGCCTGAGGGGCCCCCGCTGGTCGTTGTGTTCGTCGTCGCCGTGTAGGTCAGGGTCACTGAGGGTGGCGTGCCGACTGCCGTGATCCCGGTCGAGCCGCCGGGAGCGTACGAGCTCCCACCTCCACCCCCTCCTCCGCTGCCACCAGGACCCCAAGTGCAGTGCTCGTTAATTGAGCCGCCGCCGCCACCGCCGCCCCCACCGTAGTAGCCGCCGCCTCCCCCACCTGCGTTAGCGCCGCCCCCTTCACTACCGCCACCGCCGCGCCCGCCTTCGTATCCGACGCCAGCCGTTGGGCCGAAATGGCTGGTTTCCACGAATGCCTCGGAGCCAGCCGAGCCGCCCGCATGAGCCGTACCTGCCCCTCCGCCGCCTCCACCCTCGTTGATACCCAAGAGGGAGCATCCGGGACTTGCATCAGTGCCCCCGCTGCCGCCCACTGATTCAGCAGAACCGCCGGGGCTACCGGCTTCCGGTTCGCCGTAAGGCTCTCCCGACCCTCCACCCCCACCGGCGACGACGGTAAAGCCGACGCCCATCACGAACGACTCACCGCCTCCGCCCCCTCCACGCCCGCCGCTGCGCTCACCGCCGGACCCGCCGAGGCCCACGCCGCCCTGGCCTCCTTCGCCTCCCCCCGCCGTGAAGTCGTTCCCCCCGTTGCCCGCGACCATAATGTCCAGAAGCTCGCCGGGTTCTACCGCGACCGTTTCGCTCGCCGTCCCCCCACGTCCGCCGGGCGTTATGACCCTGGTGTAGCTGCCGCCTTCGCCCAGGCCCACGACGCTGCCGCCCGACCCGCCGACAGCGTCCACGGTGACACTCGTGACCGAGGAGGGCACCGTGAATGACGTAAAGCCCGATGTCGTCAACGACACGACTGTCGGAGCCGTCATTGCCGATGCTTGTCCCACGGCCAGCGCAGCTCCGGCCCCTGCGCCGGCAGCAACCAGAACCGCAACCAGCATCCAACGCGATATCCCGTCCGACCTCATGAGTTCACACGGTACTCTGTCGCGCGCTTTGCGCGAGGAGCGGCACGCGGTCACAAGCGACTGGGTCGGCACGACGATCTCGGGCGGCTCTTACGTCCGATCCCTCTAATACGTTCTAGGCACGTTTCAGAACTGGTTTGTCGTGATAATGGTCGATCAGCCCTTCCAGAGCCAAGTTTCAATCTGATTCGATGCTCGACAGTCAAGTGTGAGCCATGGGTTCCCGGTCCACAATAGGTCGGCCCACAAGAATCGGCCGCATCTCGCCAACCATGCAAGAGGCTATCGCCCGCTCGGCAGAGTATCGGGCGTGAAGATCGCGGCCCGGCACGTCGATGAGGACGAGTCGGGAGGCACCCAGAGTCGGCCCGGTCTGCGGGCAGCGATAGAGCACGCTCCGCGAGCTCCCACAACGCCAACGCGAGCGGACGCCGGCTCGCTCGTCGCTAGCGAGGGTGCTGCGCGAGAACTCGGGTAGCGGCGTTGGATGCTGGGACGCGTTGCAGCTGACCGGGGTAGTCGAGCTTGCGCGGACGAACAGCACGCCGAGATAGGCACAGCGACAGCTAACTCAGCCATACGGACAGCTCATCAAGCGCATCTGGGATCACGTAGTAGTAGGCCCAGAGTCCTTGACGCTCGGAGTCCACGATCCCAGCGGCGCGCAGCTTGCTCAGGTGATGTGAGAGCGTCGGTTGGGCGATGTCGAACAGGGGCACCAGCTCGCAGACACAGACCTTGCCAGCGTGGCGACGAAGAACGTCCACGAGTTGCAAACGGACGGGATCGCCGAGAGCCTTTGCTACCTCTGCCATGCGTATCGCCTGCTCACGCTGCACGTCGGGATAAACGACCGGCTCACAACAGCGCTCACCGGCCGCTCGCTTCTGCTTGGGAGCAAGCTCCAAATCGACACCCATCAATCTATATATATCTATTGAAGCAGCATTTGTCAATGTAATAGGATCGTCAGGTATGACCCCGCCGGTGGCCGCATGATCGATCGACCTGGCCTCCCCCGTCGCGCTTTCATGGAGGCGATAGGGACGTTTGCGCTCGTGACCGCCGGGTGCGGAGCGATCATCACCAACACCACGCACCCCGGCTCGCTTGGCGGCGTCGGCATAAGCTTGGCCTTCGGCTTGGTCATCATGGTGATGATCTACGCAGGCGGACACCTCTCCGGTGCTCATTACAACCCGAGCGTCACGATCGCGTTCGCTCTCGCCCGGCACTTCCCGCTACGGGATGCGCTCGCCTACATCGCCGCCCAGCTCACAGGCGCGAGCGCAGCGGCGCTCCTATTGCTCGCGGCCTGGACGAGCAAGCCCGCACATCTGGGAGCGACGCTACCCAGCGTCAGCACCCCGACAGCGTTGGCCTACGAGATCGTCCTAACCGCCTTCCTGATGTTCGTCATCACCGCGGTAGCGACCGACACCCGCGCAGTTGGAGCTGCAGCGGCCATCGCCATCGGCGGCACCGTGGGCCTTGATGCGCTGTTCGGTGGGCCGATCACCGGCGCATCGATGAATCCAGCCCGCTCCTTCGGCCCGGCCCTCGCGTCCGACACCTGGAACGACCTCTGGATCTATATAGCCGGGCCATGTATCGGAGCCGCGATCGGCGTGCTCGCCTACCAATTCGTCCGCCAACCGAATCCACCGACCACTGCTGACAGCAGCACCAAAGAGGGCGAGATCGATGGCGACCGTTCTGTTCGTCTGCCTGCATAACGCCGGGCGCTCACAGATGAGCCAAGCTCTGTTCGAGCAGGCCGCAACTGGACGGCACACGGCCCTCTCCGCGGGCACGACACCGGCCGATCATGTTCACGCCGAGGTCATAGAGGTCATGCGCGAGCTGAACATCGACCTATCCCACCGCCAGCCGCGGCGCATTACCCGCGAGCTTGTCGAGCAGGTCGAGGTAGTCGTGACGATGGGTTGCGGCGACGCTTGCCCCTACTTCCCCGGCAAGCGCTACATCGACTGGCAGCTGCCCGACCCGAAAGGACGCCCACTCGCCGAGGTTCGAGCAACCCGCGACGAGATCGACCGCCGCGTCAGCGAGCTGATCGCCGAGCTTGACGCGGACTGACTGGGACTCAGGAGTCTGATGCGTCAGACCGCAGCGAGCGTGAACACGAGACGCTTGGCATCCGGTAGACCTTGTTCTGAAAGCCAGGACCAGCCAGGGGATCGGTAACACCGTAAACTGCCCGGATGCGTGAGTCGGTGGGAGGATCGACCGCACGACTTCGGGACGGCCTCGCGAAGGTGCCCGTACGGTTCTGGCGCTCACCGCCCGACCAGCCGCCGTGGGCACGCCCGGCGCTGTTGACGATCGCGGCGCTTGCCGGGCTGGCATACGCGTGGGGCATGAACGGTGCCGCACTCGAGACTTTCTATGGGGCCGCCGCGCGCAGCATGTCGACGAGCTGGCACGACTTCTTCTTCGGAGCACTCGATCCGGCCGGCACCATCAGCGTCGACAAGCTGCCGGGAGCCCTGTGGCCACAGGCCCTGTCGCTGCGTATCTTCGGATTTCACACGTGGGCGATCGTCCTGCCTCAGGTCCTCGAGGGAGTTCTCACGATCCTCGTGCTCTACCGCGCGGTACGCCGACTGTGCGGTCCCGTGGCTGGCATCGTGGCTGCTGTCGTGCTCGCGGCCAGCCCTGTAACGGTCGCGTTAAATCGGGGAAACGTGGCGGACTCGCTGCTGATCTTGCTGATCGTGCTGGCGGCGGACGCGACCTGCTCGGCGCTCGTGAGTGGACGGTTGCGCTCGCTGCTGATGGCGGGCGTCTGGGTGGGACTGGCGTTTCAGGCGAAGATGACTGTCGCGTGGCTCGTCTTGCCAGCGCTGGCCGCAGCCTATTTGCTAGCGGCTCCTGCACATCTGCGAACGCGCATCGGTCATGTCGCGCTGGCAGGAGCTGTGACCGCGATCGTTTCGGTCAGTTGGATGACCGTCGTCTCGTTGGTTCCCGCGCACGAGCGCCCGTATGTGGATGGCACGCAAAACAATTCGGTGTTCAGTCAGACCTTCGACTACAACGGAATCGCCCGTCTGCGGCGCGGGAGCGACGTGTTCGCGGGAGCAGGGCACCCAGCCGAGTTCCTTGTGCACCTCTCACAGGCGAGCGCAGGCCCGATCCACAACGTCAAGCCGAGCTGGCACCGGCTGCTCAGCGGTCCGTTTGGACGCGACGATGGCTGGCTGCTCCCGGCGGCGCTGATCGCTGCGATTGCCGTGCTGGTAGCGCGCCGTCGGGCGAGCCGTCGCGACCCACTCAGGGCCGCCGTCGTGTTATGGGGTCTCTGGCTCGTCGTCCTCGCGACGTTCTTCAGCGCGAGCGGCTATCCGAACTCCTACTACGTTGCGGGGCTGTCTCCGGCAATCGCAGCACTGTGCGGGACGGGCGTCGCGGTTGCGTTGCGACGGCGCGAGCAGCTCGCGACGCGAGCATGCTTGGCGGGCGCCCTGATCGCTTCGCTCGGTTATGGCATCTACCTGTTGGGGGGAGGATCCAGGGTTCCCGGATGGCTGATTCCGGTGACTGCCTGCGCAGGGCTCATCGGCGTACTGGCGCTCGGAGCCACTCGTCAGACAGGTCCCGTCAGAGCCTCTAATGGCGGGGTGATTGCACTCGTGCTCGGGTGTGCCCTGCTGCTCCCGGGGGTTGCTTCGGCGCTGATAGTCATCCGTGGGCTCGGTCCGTTCGCCGCGCCGTATGAGCCGGCATCGGCGACGATTTCACGAGTGGAAGCGCAGCGGACGCGCGTACTGGACGAACAGATCGTCGAACAGCTCTCATCGACGTACGGAACCCCGATACCGATGGCGACAGACTCGTCGATCCTGGCGGCCCCCTACATCCTCGCTACCGGCAGGGAGATCCTGCCGATCGGGGGCTTTCAGGGCGGCATCCCGGCCCCTACCGTGGCCGAGCTGCGCCAATACGTCGACTCCGGACAAGTTCGCGCGTTTCTCGTCCCGCGAGTGAGCAACGATCCGCGAATCGTATGGATTCGCGCCAACTGCGCAGCGCCGGCGGAATCGAGCACGAGCGGGACGAGCGACCCCACTGCGCTGTACGACTGTGGAGGCAGCTGAGGTAGCTCACATACCGCTTGGGATCGCCTTTATGGCTCAAGCCGCGCACGCGTAACGCCGATGCCAAGGCATGAGGCGACTTGTGCGCGAGAACGCTTTGTGCGCGCTTGCGGCTGGTGTCGCAAGCGGGGCGATGGCGTGGCTGGGGCTTTATGGGTTCGCATGGAACGATTATGAAATCGAGGCGCAGCCGGCGTTTAACGCTCTGACGCATGGCCATCTGCTCGCCTTCCTGCGCATCGCACCGGCGTATGGAGGCTCGCTGGTAGAGCGCGCGCCGTTTGCGCTTCTGCCCAATCTGTGGGGTGGCGGTCAGCTCGCGGTGTACCGAATGGTCGCCCTGCCCTGCCTGCTGGCTGGGGCCGCGCTTGGCGTGTGGCTGTGCTCGCAGATGCGTGCAGCCGGCCGACCAGCACTTTGGCGCGCGGTGGTGCTGGGTGTGTGCGTCGCCAACCCGCTGACGCTGCAAGCGCTGGAACTGGGTCATCCCGAGGAACTGCTGGGCGCGTGCCTGTGTGTCGCCGCCGTACTGCTGGCCAGTCGCGATCGGCCCCTGTGGGCGGGCGCGCTGCTGGGACTTGCGATTGCGAACAAGCAGTGGGCGCTGCTCGCAGCCGGGCCGGTCTTGCTGACGCTGGCGCCGGAACGGCGGTGGCGCTGCCTGATGAGCGCGGGAGCCGTGACCGCAATCGTGCTCTTGCCGCTGGTGCTCGTCTCTCCAGGTGGGTTCGCAACGGGCGCCCGTGGGGCTGCCGTGCCCCAGCAAGAGCTCTTCCAGCCATGGCAGGTCTGGTGGTTTCTCGGTCGCCATGGCCCCCTCGTGCACCGGCTCTTCGGCATGACCATGCCCGGCTATCGAACCGGCCCGGCCTGGACCGGCACGATCAGCCATCCTCTGATAATGCTCGTCGGATTGGGCTTGGCGGGGGGACTGTGGCTTCAACGGGGGCGCGAATCACGCGCGGTGACTGAGCCCGACGCGCTGCTTCTGCTCGCACTGCTTCTGCTGTTGCGCTGTCTGCTGGACACTTGGGACACCGGCTACTACATGCTGCCTTTCCTGATTGCCCTGCTCACCTGGGAGACACTGGGCGAAAGTCTACGCCGCCCCCCGATCCTGGCGCTGGCATGCACAGTGCTGCCCTGGCTCGGCTTGCAGAGACTGTCAGCTGAAGGGATCAGCCCCGACGTGCAGGCGGGGCTCTTCCTTGTCTGGACCGTGCCACTGAGCACTTGGCTTGCACTGCGGTT
The DNA here is from genome assembly GCA_963705245.1 of uncultured Solirubrobacterales bacterium. GTDB lineage: Bacteria > Actinomycetota > Thermoleophilia > Solirubrobacterales > Solirubrobacteraceae > Palsa-744. Next base: position 2,664,694 of record OY970062.1, read on the forward strand.
GTACACACCAGCACACACCATCACATCTGCTTCAGAGCCCCATACCGGCTTCAAGGCCTTCCCTCGCCAGCTTCAGCCTCAGGGCGTCAAGACCCGTTGACACCAGGCCGATAACTGATCAGATGGTTGCACGTGCATCTGCCCTGACAGGACCCGCGCCCAGGCTCGCCAGCGCACCTCTGAGCATGGCGGCGCGGCTTGCATTTGTCGCGCTCCTGATCGCCTCTCCCCTGCTGCCACAGCTCAGGAACTCCTTTCAGACCTATCCGGCCGTGTCGCATTTCTGGGTGCTCCTGCCATTTTGTGGGCTCTTCCTGCTGCCATTCGTCGATTTCGATCATCTGCGCCGAGTATCTAATCTGGACCTGCTGGTCCTGCTCTCATTCGTGATCGCGCTCGGCTCCTGGAGTCGATCTTCACTTTTACCGATGATCTTCATCTACGCCCCCCTGGTCTACCTGGGGGGACGGATGGCGATGATCGCCCGCATCGGCAGGAACCAGCCGGACAGCCCCCGTTCCGTGACTGCGCCGGCGCTCTCGTTGCCCAGCTCATGGCTGATCGTCGGAATCATCGTGCTCACAGCCGTGCACGTCAGCTGGACCCTCGGCGCCCAGGTCAACACCGACGTCGGGCCCGCCGGCATCCAAGGCGCACAGCAGATCTTGCACGGACGTCCGCTTTACGGCACCGAACGAGCATTAGTGTCAAACCTCGGCTATGACCCTCACTACGACACCTATGGACCAGTCAACTACGAGGCTTATATCCCTTTTGCAAACACAGCTGCGACCGAAACCGCGGCACGGCTGGCGGCGCTTTTCTTTGACTTGCTGACCGCCGTTCTCCTGTTTGCCCTTGGACGGCAGGTCAGAGGCCCGACGATGGGAATCGCGCTCGCCTACGCCTGGCTTGCCTTCCCTTTCACTCTCTACACCGGCGGCTTGGGCGCCAACGACTCGATGGTGGCAGCCGCCCTCGTCGGAACACTCTTAGTGGCTCGATCTCCGTTCCGCCGCGGCGCCATGACAGCGGTCGCCGCGTGGACGAAGCTCACTCCACTCGTGCTTGTACCCGTCCTGGCCGGCTGCAACCCAACCGGGCGAGATCGTCGCCGGCAGATGTTTGCCTTCGGTGCCGCATTCGCACTCGCAAGCGCGATCGTATTCGTGCCCGCCCTTGCGCACAGCAGCACGAGCACGTTCGTGACGCGTACCTTCGGCTTTCAGATAAGCCGCACCCCGGGCTACTCCATCTGGGAGCGTCTGGACAGCGGAATCCTCTTCGGCTCGTCCGCGTGGGTCAAAACCGTTTCGGACGTCGCTCACGGTCTGATCACGGCGCTCGTCGGGGGATTCGCGGTCGTGCTGCTGTGGGCTCCGAAACGCCAGGATGTCGTCGGGCTCGCCGCAGCCTCCGCGGCGGTGATGATCGCCGTGCAGCTTTGCAACGGCTATTACTCCTTTACCTACATCCTGTGGTTCGCTCCGTTGGTGCTGATCGCGTCGGTCCTCAACCGTGGAGAGCACCGTCCTGACGGCGTCCCTGCTTAGGCCACGTGTTCAGTCAGGCCATCTGTTCAGCTGGGCCACGCGCTAAGTCAGGCCACACGCTCAGCGAGACCACGCGCTCAGTGAAGGCACGTGCTCAGGCAATGACCGTCAGCTCCTTGGACAGCCCGGTCAGCACCTCGTGGCCGTCCGTACGGAGAACGAGAAGATCCTCGATCCGCACACCGCAGACCCCGGGCAGATAGACACCGGGCTCGACGGTGACGACGTTACCTGCCCGCAGCGGATCGTCGCCGGCGGTGCGTGAGAGGCGCGGGCCCTCGTGAATCTCCATGCCGACCCCGTGGCCGAGGCCGTGGCCGAAGTGCTCGCCGTGGCCGGCCCGCTCGATCGCCGCGCGCGCCACGCCGTCGAGCTCGCGACCGGTCGGGCCCGCTCTGGCGGCGGCCAGCGCCTCTGCTTGGGCTGAGCGTACGAGCTCGTAGACCTCTCGCGCCTGCGCGGAGACGTGCTCGCCGGTCGCGTACGTGCGGGTGCAATCTGAGCAGTACCCCTCATGCAGAGCGCCCCAGTCGATCGTGACCAGCACGTCGCGCGCGATCGACTCAGCGCGGGGCTCGGCGTGCGGCAGCGCGCCGTGAGCACCGGAGGCGACGATCGAGGGAAAGCTGGAGCTCTCCGCGCCGAGCCGGCGCATCTCAAACTCCAGGTCGATCGCTACCTCGCGCTCTGTGCGTCCGGCCAGGCCACGTTCCAGGATGCCACGCAGAGCCTCGTCGGCAAGTTCGGCGGCAGCCCGGATACGGGCGATCTCGCCGAGGTCCTTGATCGCGCGCAGACGCTCGACCGCACCCGGGCAGGGGACGAGCTCCCACGCGGCCGGCAGCAGCTCGCGCAGGCGCCGGTGCTGGGCCACGGTGAGGCTCGCGTCGTCGAATCCCAAACGCCCAGAGCTCCCCTCTGCTGAAAGCAGACCTGCGACGGCAGCGTCGAGCAGCTCACCGGAGACGATCTCGCGCGCAAACGAGTCAGGCACCTGATCGGCTGACTGGGTGGCATAGCGGAAGTCGGTGAAGAAGCGGTCGCCTGCGGCCCGTTCCTCGGCGGCGATCAGCGCCAGCGCGTTGCTGCCGGTGAAGCCCGTGAGGTAGCGAATGTTGACGGGCACCCACACGAGCAGCGCGCTGAGCTCGCGCTCGTGCAGACCGGCGGCGAGGCGCTCCACGCGCCCGCGGTCCTCGGCAACCTCCATCCCCACCGTCGGCTCTTCCTCATCCGCCGCTGCCGTCATCGGCCGGCCTCGTCCAGCGCCGCACGCAGACGCTCGAGGGCGAGCTTGTAGCCATCGGGGCCCATGCCTGAGAACGTCGCGAGACAGAGGTCGCCGATCACCGACAACTTCCGCCATGGCTCGCGCGCGTGGATGTCGGAGAGGTGCACCTCCACGGCGAGCAGTCCGGTCAACTCCAGCGCGTCGTGGATCGCGTACGCGTAGTGCGTCCACGAGCCTGGGTTGAGGATGACGCCATCGACTTGGCCGCGCAGCGAGTGCAAGCGCTCGACGTATTCAGACTCGGCGTTCGTCTGGAAGAAGCTCGCGTCCAGACCCAGCTTGGCGGCCCAGGCGAGGATCTGGGCCTGCAAGTCAGCGAGCGTCAGCGTCCCGTAGTGAAGAGGATCGCGCTCTCCGAGCAGGTTCAGGTTGACACCATGCAGTATCTCCACGCGGCGCCCCGGCGGGGTCTGGCCGGGCTCCGGGGAACGCGACTCCGACGAATCCGGGCGGTGCGACACGGGCGGGCTCATGAGAGAATCAACTCCGCCACGGCGGCGCGCAACTCGCCGTCGGGTACCTCACAGCCGATCTCGACCTCGCCAGGGGTGCGCAGCAGCACGAACGGGACGCCGCCGGCCCCGAGACGCTTCTTGTCGCGCGTGGTGGCAGCGACGATCCCCTCGACGTCAACACCGTCGCCGTCGAGCGTCACGGGGAGCTCGCGGGCCAGCAGCAGCTCGCGCACCTGCGCACGCAGATCCTCGGCCCCGGACAGCCGCAGCGCGGCCAGCAGCCCCAGGCCGACGGCTTCGCCGTGGCGGTAGCGCGCGTAGCCGGTGACGGTCTCGATCGCATGGCCGACGGTGTGCCCGAGGTTCAGGACCTGGCGGCGCCCTGAGTCGCGCTCGTCCTCGGCGACGACAGCGAGCTTGGTGCGGGCGCAGTCGAGGATCGTGCGCTCGTTCACGTCACATCCGGCGGCGGCGGAGACACGCTCCCACAACGCGCCGCCGGCGATCAGGGCGGTCTTCAAGACCTCGACCCAGCCTGCCGCCAGCTCCGCGGGCGGCAGGGACGCAAGGGTGTCGGGGTCGACGAGCACGCCCGCGGGCTGGTGGTAGGCGCCGACGTAGTTCTTGGCGTCGGGCAGGTCGACGCCGGTCTTGCCGCCATAGGCGGAGTCGACCTGGGCGACGAGCGTCGTGGGGACGTGCACGATGGGCACGCCGCGCTGGTAGGTGGCGGCGCAGAACCCGGCGAGGTCGCCGACGACGCCGCCGCCGAGCGCCACGAGATGGTCGGCGCGGGTCATGCCGGCGCCGACCAGCTCGCTCCACACGCGTTCGGCGCTCACGAGCGTCTTGTGGCGCTCGCCCGGCTCGATCGCGATCGTGGTCGCTAGGACCTCCCCCAGCCGTTGGGCGTAAAGAGCCGAGACGGTCTCGTCGGTGACGCAGAAGGGTCGCGAGGCAGCGCGGTCGAAGGGCCACACGGCGGCGAGGCGCTCGCCGCCGAGCAAGCCACGCCCCACCAGTACTGGGTACTCACCGGAGGCCGACTCGGCCCACAGCAGATGGGCGTCGGCGACCTCTTCGTACAGCCCGCACCGCTGCGCGTGCAACGCCTCGAACGCATCGCGGTCGCGCGCCAGCGGGCGCTCGGAGCCGTCGTCGCGGTGCACGCGCTCCCACGCGACCTCCGGCGCGACCTCGATCAGTGCAGTCGTGTGTCCTTTAAGCGCCGTGCGCACGCGCGCGGAGAGCACGCTGCCGCCGCCGAGCGCGATCACGTCGCGGGCGTCGACGCCCTCCAGCAGCCCGCACATGACCTCCTCCTCCGCCGCGCGAAACGCCTGCTCTCCGTGAAGATCGAACTCGTGGGCCACCGAGCGGCCGAAGCGCTCCACCAGCAGCACATCACCGTCGATCGGCGCGCGTCCGCGCCGCTTCGCCAAGCGGCTGGCGAGCCTCGACTTGCCCGCCCCCATGAACCCGATCAGGACGAGCGCCATCCGATCCGATCCGCGTAGGCGTGCACGGCCTGAAGAACGTCGTCGATGTGATCGCCACCGAACTTCTGCGAGTAGGCGTCGGCGAGCACGAGCGCAACCATCGCCTCGCCGACGACGCCGGCGGCGGGCACGGTGCAGGAGTCGGTTCGCTCACGCAGCGCCTGCGCCGACGCGTGGGTCTCGGTATCCACCGACCGCAGAGGCTTGGTGAGCGTCGGCAAAGGCTTCATCGCGCCGCGAACGATCAGCGGCTGACCGTTGGTCATGCCGCCCTCGAGGCCGCCCGCACGATTGGTCTCGCGATAGTAACCACGCGTGTCGTCATAGAAGATCTCGTCATGTGCCTGCGAGCCTGGCAGGCCGGCGACGGCGAAGCCATCGCCGATCGAGACGCCCTTGAGCGCCTGGATCGAGCAGATCGCCATTGCCAGGCGACCGTCCAGGCGCTGCTCCCAGGAGATGTGCGATCCCAGACCCGGATGCAGACCGAACGCTTGGACCTCGAACACGCCACCGAGTGACTCGTTGGCCTTGCGCAGCCGGTCGATCTCGGCCACCATCGCGCGGGTCGCGTCAGGGTCCAGACAGCGCACTGGCGAAGCATCGACCTCGGCAAAGTCATCCAGCATGAGTGATGTCGTGGACGCAGGCGCGCGGACGGAGGCGATTTGGACGACATGCGAGCGCACGTGGACGCCTAGCGCCGCAAGATATGCCTTGCACAGCGCGCCGCCGGCGACACGTGCTGCGGTCTCGCGCGCCGAAGCCCGCTCGAGGATGTTGCGAATGTCTGAGTGGTTGTACTTCTGCGCGCCGACGAGATCTGCATGACCGGGACGCGGCAGGTGGACCTCGGCGACCGGCTCGGCGACCGGCCAGGGATTCATGCGATCTTCCCAGTTGGCGTAATCGCGGTTGGTGACCTGCAGCGCGACTGGACCACCGAGGGTGCGTCCGTGGCGCACACCGGCGGTTACCTCGGCGCGATCGCGCTCGATCTTCATGCGCCCACCACGGCCATGACCGAGCTGGCGACGGGCCAGGTCGGCGCTGAGATCTGTCTCGCTCAAGCGCAGACCCGCGGGCAGGCCCTCCACGATGCAGGTAAGGCCGGGGCCGTGGGACTCCCCGGCGGTGATCAAGCGGAGGCTCATGACCCCAGCTTATTTGCCAGTGTCTTACCGGTGTCGTGCGGCGTGCGCGGCGAAGGCGTGATGACCACCGGGCAGAACCACCACGCCCTTGTCGAGCGAGTAGCGCAACCCGGGCAGCGCGGACAGCCCCGCACGGTGCAACAGTGCGCGGCCGATCTTCGATTCGGCGTGGAAGACGCTGGCAGCCTTGGCGGCGGAGGCCTTGACCGCCGTGATTGAGACAAGCTGGATCTTGTAGATGAGTGTTTGGCTGCTGGACAACACGTATTCGAGTTCCTCGCTCTGCCCGGGCTCGAGCTGAATCGCCTGGCACTGCGAGGCGCTCGGGCGACAGACGGCGGGACCATGCAGGATGACTTCGCGCATGAGCGTGAAGATCGCACTGCTGCCGCCGGCGGTGACCCCGGCGAACACCAGCGGTGCTTCGCCGCCCGCCGTGAGCGGATCGAGTCGGGTCAGGTCGTTGAAGGATGTGAGCTGGATGTTCTGCGACGGCGTGCCGGCGGGGGCGACTCCGAAGAGAACGTCCACCCGGTAGACCTGTTGTGGAGGCTTGGGCTTGACAGGCTTAGGGCTTGTGCCGGAAGTGGAGGTGCCGCCGGAGCCTTTGGAGGTGCCCGAAGAGCCAGATGAGCTGGAGGAGCCGGAGGAGCCGCTGCTTGACCCGCTGGAGGTCTTCGTGGAGAGGGATGAGGCAGTCGCGGTGGACTTTGCCTTCGGGGAGGACAGCGGTGTGAATGGGTTCCGTGCCTTGCCGGCGTGCTGCTGGGATGAGCCGTTGGTCGTCTCGGCAACCGCCTGGTTGGGATCAGCGGGGGCCTGACTGATGGAAATGGCCGTTGTCGTTTTGGTGGTGGACGAGGCGATGCCCACTGCCGGCCTGGCCGAGCCAGACGAGCCACCGCCACTGAGGATGGCATAGGCGAGTGCAGCGACGAGCGCGACGATGAGCAGTGCAAGGATGGGCAGAAAGCGTCTGTCGAGAAGGTCGGACTTAAGTGGGCTGAAGAAGTCGCTCATGGGTTCACCTGCACTACCGCTGGAGGATTGGGCGAGCTGGAAGCTCCTGTCGAGGCCGTCTGCGTCGTCGTGCCGGCGGGGCCAGCTGACGTCGCTCCGCCGGTAAGGGTCTGACCAGCCGGGAGTACGTAGGCCGTCGCGGTGATCGTGCCGGAAAGCTGTTCGCTGTTGGCCTTCACCGAGCCGGCGCTCGAGCCGGTTGTGGGAGCGAGCTTGACGCTCTGGACTGTCAACAGCCGCCCGCTGACCTGCAGGCCACCGGAGGTTGTGCGCAGAGTGAAATGGTTGAGCTGCTGGAAGAGGTCGTAGAGGTTGAAGAAGCTGCCGTTGAAAACGAACGTGAACGGCATCTGCTTGAAGCCCGCGCTGGCAGCCGTCGCGGAAGCGCTTGCGGGGGCGTTCGCAGAGGCGCTCGCTCCTGCACTGGCGCCTGTCCCGCCGCTACCGGAAGTGATCGAGGCGAATTCGACGTTCTTCTGATTGGAAGCCTGCGCGAGCTGGAAGATCAGCGAGGGCACTTCCTGATCGGCCGGGACAGCTTTGCCGAGGCGCACGATCGACGCGTACGCAGTCTGGTACTGCGCCTGTGCAGCGCTCGCGTCGGCTACCTGGCTTTCGGCAGTCGCGAGCTTGGATTGCGCAGTCGTGACTTCGGCAGCGAGCTTGGAAGCTTGCTCACGCTCGGGCGCGACGGCGAGCAGCCACACCGCGGCAAGCATGGCCAGCGCCGCTGCACCGACGATCACGATACGGTCGCGGGCGGTCATCGGGATGCTCCTTGGGGTTGTGCGGAGGCGGACCCGCCGACCGACGCGGAGACCCTCGTCGTCGTCGAGCTGGATGAGCTCCCCGCAGACACACTGGGCAGGGCATCAAATGTGACCTGCACATTGAATGCGGGCTGGCCGCCTTCACAGCCTCCACCCCCACCGCTGGCGGTTGAGCCGGACTTCGTGGAACTCTGCAGTGTGACTTCACTGACGCCGTCGATCAGTCGCAGCCGGTCGAGCATCAGCGCGACCTCGGCCTGGCTGGTGGCGCAGCCTGCGATCGTAAAGATCGGAACGCTGCCGGGCGGAGTGGCCGAGGTCACCGTCGAGGACGCAGCCGAGGTCGCGGTCGAGGACGCAGCCGGGGTCGAGGACGCAGCCGGAGTCGAGGACGAGCTTGTCGCGGCGCCCGAGGTGGACGCGGAGCCGACCGTGCCATCCAGAGAGGTCAGCGAGACATCAGAGGGCAGCACACGCCCGAGTTCATGGAAGGCGTGGGCCCAGTCAAAGCGTGAGTCGACAAGCTGCGAAACGGCTTGGACGCGTTGTTCGCGCATCGAGACGAAGCTCGTGTAAGGAGAGAGCTGAGCGGCGTGCGCTTCGGCCACCTGGGTGCGGGCGGTGAGCGAGACGATCTGGGAGCGACTGTTTGAGATGTGGTGGGCAGCGAGCCCGTACAGCAGGGCGAAGACCGCCAGCACGCCGAGCAGGCCGAGAACGACGTAGGCGGCTCCGCCGGAGCGCCCGGCGGTGATGCTGGAACCACCGCGCTCGTCGTGCGGGATCAGATTTACAGCCTTCATCGGGGTGCCTCTTCGACGGCCAGACCGGCGGCGATCGCCAGCCGCTGGGGCGAGACAGGCATGTCGGTGAGGGCGCCATCGGCCATCCCCACCGTTTCGCGTGTGACGGGAACCCCAAGTTCAGCTTGGAGGGCGTCGGTGAAGCCGGGAACGTCGAGCGCGGCGCCACTGAGCACGACCCGCGCGACCTCACCCCCGCCCTCCTGGGAGCGGTGGAAGTCCAGGGAGTTGCGCACCTCGCCGGCGATCTCGCGAATACCGTTCTCCAACACCATCCGCACGTCCGCGTCGGGCGCCTGCTCGCCTGAGGGAGCCGGCGGCGGCTGCGACTCGGCGATGACAGCAAACGACTCCGAGGCGCTCAGAGCGTCCTCCTGGGATTCTGCGAAGTCGCCAGCGGATGCAGATGGGCTCTCATCTTCCTCGGCGCTCGCCGCCTGGACCTGCGGCTCGGGTGAGACCGGCTCGCCGGAAAGTGTCTCGGGGATGGTCTGCTCGACCGGAACCGGCTCGATCGCGCTTGGCGCAGAAGCATCGAGATCCGCGGATGAGATCAATGTGCGGGCGTCGGAGACCGCGATGCTGCGCCGCTCAGCCAGCTCGCTCGCCATCGCCTCCAGGCCACCGCCGACGACGCGTGTGAAGCGACAGACAGCGCCCTCGGCAATCGCCATGTTGGTAAGCCCGTCGACGTTCAGGTACAGGACCCGACCGTCGTGCTCGGGATCGGCGCGGTAGAGGGAGCGGATCAGAGCGAAAGCTGACAGATCGACTCCCTCAGGCCGCAGGCCCGCATTCCGGACAGCTGCGAGCAGACGCTGGACCATGTCGCGCTGGGCGGCGACGAGCACAACCTGCTGGCGGGGACCCTCGGGCGTGTCGTGAACGCCGAGGGCATGGAAGTCGAGGACCGCGTTGTTGAGCGGCATCGGTACTTGCTCTTGGGCCTGAAAGCGCACGGCGGCCGCAAGCTCCTTGCGATCGGTGATGGGCGGAAGCTCGAGCGTACGCAGGACCGTGCGCTGATTGGCAACCCCGATTCGCACCTGCTTGCTCAGCCGGCTGTCGCGGAACAGCTCGCGCAGTGTCTCGCCAAGCGCATTCTCATCGAGGACCTCGCCCTCGCGGACGGTGTCGGCCGGCAAGGGCAGAGCGGCGGCGTGTTCTGCGAGGATCGAGCCGTTGACGCGAGCCTGCACTGCAGCCACGTGCCCGGGCTGGATGTCAAGGCCGACAACGCTCGCACCGGAGCGGCGGCCGAGGCGCAGCTCGAACTTGGGCTTGGACAACTTGGGCTTGGATAGCGAAGGCATATCGAGATAGCGGCGGATCGGAGGGGCGCCGCCGGTAGGTGTCCTATCGGCGTGAAAACGACCGCGCTTTAGCGCAGGAAGTGATTGGTGTAGAGGTCGATCAGGGGCTGCCCGGCGTATACGGCGACGATCGCCCCCAGTGCCAGGAACGGCCCGAAAGGAACGGCTGTCTTGCGCCCTGCCTGAGTCCCCTTGCGGGCCATGATGACCACACCGACGAACACGCCGGCAAGCAGCGCGATCAGAATCGCCGGGGCGACGGCACGACCGAGGAACAGACCCATGACACCCGCGAGCTTGACGTCGCCCATGCCCATGCCGCCCGGGTAGGCAAGCGCCGCAAGCAGCAAAAAGGCGCCGGCCGCAATGCCCGCGATCAGGCGTTCGGGCTCACCGGCCGGGTCGAGCGCCGTGCCGAGGACGATCGCAAGCACAGCACCAAGCGCGGTCAGCCGGTTGGGGATGATGCGATGCTCGAGATCGATCAGCGCAGCTGGCACGACGATCAGGATCAATGCGATGCTCAGTGCGATTCCGGTCGCGGTCTGATGCGCAAGCACCGCGCCAACACACAGCACAGCGGTAAGCGCCTCCACGAGCGGGTAGCGCGATGAGATCGGCTCACCGCAGCTGCGACAGCGGCCACGCAGCAAGAGCCAGGAAAGGATTGGGATGTTGTCGTAGGGCTTGACCGGAGTGCCACAGCGCGGACAGTGCGAAGCGGGCCTGACCAGCGACTCGTGGCGCGGCATGCGGTGGACGACGACGTTCAGGAACGAGCCGACGATCGCTCCGAGGAATCCCGCAAAGGCTGCTGGCACCATGGGAACTGATCGACCGGAGCAAGACAGCGCTTGAGTCCCGATACCGGATAGAGACTGGACCCACTCCAGCATCTACCGAATAGAGACTCGCCCACTCCAGCATCTACCGGATAGAGACTGGATCCAAAACACATACCGGGCCCCAGCTCGCCCGCCTCCGATCCCTGCCAGCTGGAGACTTACCCCACCCCAACGCTTACCAGATAGGACTGGAGCACAACCCAACACCTGCAGATACGCCAGAGGGCGACCCGTGGGCCGCCCTCTGTGGCGAGACATGAACGCACCGCTCAAAGCTTTGATGCTGTGAGACAGACACCCCTACCAGCTGCTGGAATTAGAGCCCGAACAGCCGCTTTTAGTACTCACGCAGGTGCGAATGATTTCTCCGTTTTCCTTCTTCTTGATCGTGAATTCATCGCCGGTGTTCGCCGCTTTGGAGACCACTTCGTAGCCTTTGCCCCCTTCTATTTCTTTTGCTTCCTTGAAGCATGCGTTGCTGGTGTTGGGGCATTTCGTCAGGCCAGTTTCGTATTTTTCCAGTTCTTTTGCTTCCATGCTTTTGTATTCCCCGCCATGATCTGTCGCGTACGTCTCCGCCGTGGTCTGGGCGGTGCGAGCAAGCTCCTTCGCCGAGGCGTCATAGGCCTTGCTCTTCTGATTCAGGAACGACGGAATGGCGATCGCGGCAAGAATGCCGATGATCAAGATGACCACCAGAAGCTCGATGAGCGTGAAACCACCCTCATCGCTGGAGCGCTGGCGCAGTCGATACAACATTGAAGCTCCTTGGTCCGGTTGATATGGCGCCAGCCCCCGGCTCGTCGCCGTCTCAACGGCGACTCGGCCCCTGAAGAACCGTCGGCTTTGACCTGTCGCCCATAGGGCGCCTGCCCGGTGCCGTGAAACTAGCTGAGAACAACATCGGCACGAAGCTCTCTTCCTTTACAGACGCAACGCTTGAGTTAGACACGTTGACCCCGACAACGAAGAGGGGCGGCCCGTGGGCCGCCCCTCTTGCAAGCGATGTTTCGACCTTCTGTCCGAAGCGATCGGCTTCGGGGCACGGCGACTACCAGCTGCCGGAGTTAGAGCCCGAGCAGCCGTTTTTGGTGCTTTTGCAGGTACGAGAGATTTCCCCGTTCGTACCGCGTTTGATCGTGAATTCGTCGCCCGTGTTGTAGGCGGTCGTTGTAACGGAGTATTCTTCCTTCGCTCCGGTCGCAGCGCTGAGGTAGGAATTGCTTCCCGCTTCTGCTGCGGTGGTCGGAAGCGATTTTTCGTAGGTGTGCAATTCGGCCGTACCTACTTTTGCGTATTCGCCGCCGTTGTCGGTGGCGATCGTCTCCGCCGTGGTCTGGGCGGTGCGAGCAAGCTCCTTCGCCGAGGCGTCATAGGCCTTGCTCTTCTGATTCAGGAACGACGGAATGGCGATCGCGGCAAGAATGCCGATGATCAAGATGACCACCAGAAGCTCGATGAGCGTGAAACCACCCTCATCGCTGGAGCGCTGGCGCAGTCGATACAACATTTGAATCCTCCTAGGATCCGTTTATTGGGCGCCAGCCCTCGGCTCCATCGCCTGCAATCGGCGATGCGCCCCCCATGGGCAGACCCGTCAGGGTCGGCTTGCGAGAGCCGCCGGCTTTGCTACACACCCGCTAGGGCGTTCTGCCTTGGCACCTCGGCACTGGCTATTGTCAGCGCCTGCATCGACCGCCGTGAGCACAACCTGAAGAGCTGCATAAAAGCTTGGACGCTTCGCCTACGCGCGGGGGCTCAGCTCTCTGCGCTGACGGCCTCCCCGCCATGAGCTGCCTGTGTGTCAACCCCAGGCAAGCGCACGCCACCGCCTTTGCACCACGGACATGGAAGCGTGCTCGGGGAGCCTCCGAGGTTGGAGATCACCTGGCCGGTGCCGCGACAGGGCATACACTCCCGCGGTCCGTGAGACCCCTCGGCTCGATCACCGTCGCCTTTACCGTTATCGCTCGCCATCCTGGCGAGCAGACTAGCGTGTCGGCTGACCGATGAGACGCAACGCAGCAAGCTCCGGGTCGGCGGCGGCATGGGTGGCAGTCGCGCTGATCACCCTCGCGGCAGCCCTGCTGCGACTCGTGCACATCGGGAAAGTCTCGCCCGACCCGTTCTATGACGCGGCCGTCAGGAGCATGGGGCTGTCCTGGCACAACTTCTTCTTCGGCGCGTTCGAGCCGGGCGGGAGCGTCTCGATCGACAAGCCGCCCGTGGACCTGTGGTTGCAGGTGGGGAGCGTGAAGCTGCTCGGGTTCTCCTCGACAACGCTGAAGCTGCCGGAGGCGCTCGCAGGGATCGCGGCTGTGCCGCTCCTGTTCGCGGCCGTGAAGCGCATGTGGAGCACACCGGCGGGGCTTGCCGCGGCGCTGGCGCTGGCGGTGCTGCCGGTCGAGGTGATCACCTCGCGCAGCGACACGATGGACGGGGTCATGATGGCCCTGATTGTGCTCGCGCTGTGGCTGATCGTGCGGGCGTGCGAGACCGGGCGCAACGTATGGTTGCTGGCGGGGGCGGCAGCGCTGGGAATCGCATTCGACGTGAAGCTGCTGGAGTCGTTGGTCGCGGTTCCCGGCCTGGCGCTGCTCGCGTGCCTGGGGCTACCCGGCTCTCGCAAACGACGCTCGCTGCAGCTGCTCGCCGCCGGCGCTGTGTATGTGGCGGTCGCGTTGGCCTGGCTGACCGCGACGCTGCTGGTACCTGCGCACGATCGGCCATATGCGATCGGCTCGACGAACGGGAGTGCGTGGAACGCGGCGTTCGTGTTCAACGGGACCGACCGGCTGGGCGGGAAATCGCCCGAACCGCAGCAGACTGTCTACCAGCCCGGCCATCACTATCCCGTGGCGACCCAGTCCGAGCGCGACCATATCCCGATCGTGCCGCCATCGCCTACGCGGTTGCTCGCACGGATCGGACCGCTCTCGGGCGAGCGACTGGGGCTCGAGCTGCTCGTCGCGCTGCTGTTGGGCGTGCCCGCGTTGATCGGCGGCGTGCTGGCCGACAGGCGAGCCGCCAGGGAAATGGACGGGCATCATCACGGTGGTGAATCGGGTGGGTACGTCGACTCGTCTTTATCCCCAAGCCAAGCGAACAGCCCTGCGATCCTGCTGCCGGGATCGCGGATACGCCGAGCTGTCGCGGCTGGGCTGCTCCTGTGGACGCTGACGGGAATCGCGCTGTTCAGTGACATGATCCGGCTGCACCCGCGCTATGTCGAGAGCTTCCTTCCGGCGGTGGCGGCGCTGCTCGGCATCGGAGTGGCATGGGCCGGATCGACCGATCGGACGCATGGGCATGCAGTCGGAAGGACTGGGTCACCAACGACTGGGTCGATCGAGGACCTGGGGCGCTTGATTGCGTTGATCGTGACGCTCCTGGCAAGCGTTTACTACGTCGAGCGGCTGCTGTACGGACGCCCGGGCGTATGGTGGATCACGCTCGCGGGGGCGTTCGGCGCGATCGCGTTCGCGGTGCTCGCGCGCTTGGGCCCGGGCGATCCCGGCACACTGCGCGCGAGGCTCCTCGCCGGCGCGACGATCGCGCTGACGCTCGTGGCGGTGCTCGCGCTGCCATTGAGCGCAGATATCACCTCGATCGAAACCAACGTGACCGACGCGGGATATGTCGGTGCGCTGCCCAGCGAAGAGCAGCGCCTGGTGAGCACCTACTTGCGTGAGCATCAGGGCGACGCGCGGTATGAGCTGGCAGCGGAGTCCGCGACGCAGATCGGCTCGCTGATCGTGCAAGACGCAAGACCGGTCGTGATATTGACGACGTATGACGCGCGCGTGTTCACAAGCGTGGCCAAGCTGCAACGGCTGATCGCCCAAGGCGAAGTCAAGTATGCCTTCCTCAACTCCTTCTGCGGCAAGCACATCTCGTCGATCAACGCGGCCTGCTCGGTACCCGCAAGGTGGGTGCGCGCGCATGGGACCGACGTGTCGCGAGCCGCTGGACTGAGTCGCGGAGGAGTTTTGTGGCTGCTTCCCGGAGCAAGGCCATGAACCCCACAGGACCTGCCCCTATGGGTGCGCCCGACCTCGCGGAGATCGCTGCTGCCGCCCGTGAGAGCGGGCGGATCGCGCTCGACACGGAGTTCATGGGCGAGGGCCGCTACCGGACGCTGCTGTGCCTGATCCAGCTTGCTGTGCCCGACGGTGCTGCGAGCAAATCGATCGCGCTCGTCGACCCGCTTGCCGAGGATCTGGACGGCACGCCGCTGGCAAGCGTGCTCGCCGACCCGCAGATTCAGGTGGTGGTGCATGCGGGGCGCCAGGACGTCGCGCTGGTGCGCCGGCGTCTGCAGACCGAGGTGCGAAACGTGTTCGACACACAGGTCGCGGCCGGTTTCGCCGGTATGCCGGCGCAGGCCTCTTATGACACGCTGCTGTCAGGACTGCTGGGCATCAGGGTCGCCAAGAGCGCGAGCTTCACGCGCTGGGACGCCAGACCGCTCTCACCTGAGCAACTGGAGTATGCGCGCGAGGACGTCGTGCATCTGCTGGAGCTGGCCGGGGAGCTGGAACGCCGGCTGCACGAGACGGGACGGTTGGAGTGGGCGCGGGAGGAGTGCGAGCCACTGCAACGGGCCAGCGACGAGCGCGACCTCGAGACGGTTTTCGCACGTCTGCCACGCGTGCGGGGGTTGAGCGCTTCCGCGCAGATGATCGCGCGCGAGCTCGTGGGCTGGCGCGAGAGCATCGCGGCCGCACAGGACCGCCCGGTGCAGAGCATCCTCGGCGACGCGGCGCTCGTGGAGATAGCCAAGCGCAAGCCCACCTCGCCGGCCAAGCTCGAACAGATCCGTGGCGTGAACCAGGGCAGCCTGCGCCGGCGAGGACGTGAGCTGCTCGATGCGGTCAGGCGCGGGGGCGAACGGACTCCCGAGATGTTCTCCCAAGAATCCCGCCCGCCGGCTCCGGATCCTCACGACGCGCCATTGGTCGCGCTCGCAGAGGCGCTGGTGCGAACGCGAGCACGCGAGGCAGAGCTCGCGTACGAGCTGCTGGCCGGGAAGGCTGACCTGCAGGCGATCGTCGCCGCACGACGCGTCGGTATCGGCGATGCGGACGTACGCACGTTGCGAGGCTGGCGGCGCGAGCTGGTCGGCAGAGAGCTGCTGGAGCTGCTGGACGGCCGCGTCTCGCTCTCTGCGAGCGATGGGAAGCTACGTGTGCACCCCTGAATCGGCGCCTCTCGCAGCCAAAACCTATTCGATGTGGTTGTAGACTTCGAACAGAGGCAAGTACATCGAGATCACGATGAAGCCGACCATGCCTCCGATGACGATGATCATGACCGGCTCGAGGATCGAAGTAAGCGCCTTCACCGAAGCCTCGACCTGATCCTCGTAGAACTCGGCGACCTTGTCGAGCATCGTGTCGAGCGCGCCCGTTTCCTCGCCGACGCCAACCATGTGTGTGACCATGGTCGGAAAGATCGGGGCCTGGGCCAGGGGAGCGGCGATCGTGCCGCCGCGCTTGACCGAGGTGATGACTCCATCCATCGCATCTTCCACGGCGACGTTGCCGCCCGTGCGACCGGTGATCTCCAGTGCCTGCAACAGCGGTACGCCGGCGCTGGTCAGCGAAGCGAGCGTACGGGACCAGCGCGCGACCGCAACCTGCTGGACGATCGTGCCGATCTTCATCGGTATGTGCAGGCGGACGTGATCCCACTGCCTGCGCCCCCACGTGGATGACTTCCACTTCAGGAACGCGACTACCGCCAGGGCAGTCACGCCGAACAGCGCCCACCAGTAGCCGGTCACGACTTTGGACGCGAACACCGAGACCTTCGTGATAGCCGGCAGTTCGCCTCCGAATTCCTTGAAGACGCCGATGAACACCGGGATCAAGAAAGCGCATAGCGCGAGCATGATCCCGACTGCGAAGACGATCACGAGAATCGGGTAGATCATCGCCGCGCGGATCTGGCGGCGCAGCGAGGCGTCCTTCTCCAGCTGGTCGGCGACCCGCATCAGCGAGCTCTCGAGCACGCCCCCCATCTCCCCCGCCTGAGTCATGGCGACGAACAGCGGGTTGAAGACCTTCGGGTGTCGTGCCATCGCGTCGCTGAGCGACAGGCCGGCCTCGACGTCCTTGCGCACCGCGACGATCGTGTCCTTCAGGAACTTGCTCTCGGTCTGCTCCTCCAGGACGTACAGGGCACGCAGGATGCTCATGCCCGAGGAGATCATCGTCGAGAGCTGGCGCGAGAAGACCGCCAGCTCGGAGGCTTTGACGCCCTCCATGAAGCGAATGTTGATCTCGCGCGAGGCATGCTTGTCGGCGATGTCCAGGACGATCAGCCCGCGCGAGCGCAGCTGGTCGGAGACCGCTTGCTTGGAGTCGGCCTCCACTTCACCCCGGGCTTTGCCCCCGGCGAGGTCCATCGCCTTGAAGACGTAGGTGCTCATCTTCTGTAACCCCCTACGCCGCCGCCAACGATCCCGCACCCAGCAGACGCCTGAGCTCCTCGGGTGTGGATGAGCGGGCCTCGGCCAGCTTCTGGGTGATCTTGCCGGCGCGGACGAGCGTCGCCAGCGAAGCGTCCATCGTCTGCATGCCCGACGCTGAGCTTGTCTGCAAAACCGAGTAGATCTGGTGAGTCTTGCCCTCGCGGATCAGGTTGCGC
This sequence comes from uncultured Solirubrobacterales bacterium, assembly GCA_963705245.1. Classification (GTDB taxonomy): domain Bacteria; phylum Actinomycetota; class Thermoleophilia; order Solirubrobacterales; family Solirubrobacteraceae; genus Palsa-744. The sequence goes on from OY970062.1 coordinate 2,682,048, forward strand.
ACAGCCGGGTTGGGAACCAATACCTCGGTCCCGACAACACGTCCGGAGCCATCGGCGGTGGGCAGCAGCTGCTGGGTCATGATCCCCTGCAGCGCGACCGACAGCTGCACTCGCACCTGGCCTTGCTGGTGGGCGGGAAAGACATCGATGATGCGATCGATCGACTGGGCGGTGTCCTGGGTGTGCAGCGTCGCGAACACGAGGTGGCCGGTCTCGGCTGCGGTCAGGGCGGTGGAGATCGTCTCCAGGTCTCGCATCTCACCGACGAGGATCACATCCGGGTCCTGCCGCAGGGCGGCCTTCAGGGCGTCGGCGAAACTCTGGGCATCAGAGCCGAGCTCTCGCTGGTTGACGAGGCACTTCTTGTGCGCGTGCAGGAACTCGATCGGATCCTCGATCGTCATGATGTGCTCCTCGCGGGTCCTGTTGATCTCGTCGATCATCGCCGCCAGCGAGGTGGACTTGCCTGAACCGGTAGGGCCTGTGACGAGCACGAAGCCGCGCGGACGGCGCGTGAACTCATGTACCGCGGCGGGCAACCCAAGCTCGTCGATCGAAGTCAAGCCGTAGGGGATCAGGCGGAAGGCCGCGCCGATAGCGCCACGCTGGTAGTAGGCGTTGACACGAAAGCGCGCGTGGCCAGGGACCGAGTAGGCGAAGTCCAGCTGCCAGTTCGTCTCCAGGCGCTGGCGCTGATCGCCGGTGAGGATCGAGTAGACGATCTCGCGCGTATCGGTGGAGGAAAGCTCCGGATAGTCCTCCAATGGTGTCAATCGTCCACGCACGCGCACGGTCGGGTGCGCCCCGGAGGCCAGGTGCAAGTCCGAAGCGCGACGAGAGACGACCTCCAGCAACAGGTCTGCGAAATCGATGTCCATGCCCGCCCCATCGACATATGCGGGCTCTGCCATTAGCGCTGAAGGTGCGCGTGGCGGGTACTGGACAAAGGTATGAGGGCTCGGCAGCCCTCCGCGAGGACTCGGCACCCTCCGCGAGGACTCGGCAGCCCTCCGCGAGGACTCGGCACCCTCCGCGAGGACTCGGCACCCTCCGCGCCGAGGCCCTGAGCTCAACTGCTGCCGATGACCCGAACGATCTCCGCGATCGAGGTACGTCCCTGGTGGACCTTCTCAAGGCCGTCGTCGCGCAAACGGCGCATGCCCTGGCGGACCGCCAGATCGCGAATCTCCTCGGCAGGACGGCGTTCCAGCGCCAGCTTCTGAATCTCTGCTGAGACACTCATCACCTCATACAGACCGACGCGCCCGCGATAGCCGCTGCCGCCGCAACGCCGGCAGCCGACCGGCTCGTAGGCCTCGAGATCGACGATCGCCTTGTAGCCGCTGTCGCGCAGAATCTGGGCGGGAACGATCGTGCGACGCTTGCAGTTGGAGCAGAGCATCCGCGCCAAGCGCTGTGCGACGACACAATCCAGAGCAGAGGCGACGAGGAATGGCTCGATACCCATCTCCACCAAGCGGGAGATCGCAGAAGGAGCGTCGTTGGTGTGCAAGGTTGAGAGCACGAGGTGTCCGGTGAGCGCGGACTCGATGGCAATCTGGGCGGTCTCGCGGTCGCGGATCTCCCCCACCATGATCACGTCGGGGTCGGCGCGCACCATTGAGCGCAGACCGGCAGCAAACGTGAGACCTACCTTGGGCGAGACCTGCACCTGGGTGAGGCCTGAGATTTCATACTCGACCGGGTCCTCGACGGTGATGATGTTCTTCTCGGTGGTGTTCAACTTCTGCAACGCCGCGTACAGCGTCGTGGACTTGCCCGATCCGGTCGGACCGGTCACGAGCACGGCGCCATGGGTTTCGTGAAAGGCACGTTCGAAGCGATCGCGCTCGGGCTCCGCCATGCCGAGTGTCTCCAAAGCAACGACGACAGAGTCCTTGTCGAGCACACGCATGACGACCGCCTCGCCGTGGACGCTCGGCAGGGTGACGACGCGCAGGTCGACATGACGACCGTCGACGGCGAGGCCGACGCGACCATCCTGGGGCAAACGGCGCTCGGCGATGTTCAGCTCGGCCATTATCTTCACGCGTGAGACCACCCCCGCGGCCATCCGGCGCGGGACGGTGGTGACGTCTTGCAGGACGCCGTCCACGCGGAAGCGCACGCGCAGTTCACGCCCATCGGGCGCCAGGTGGATGTCGGAGGCGCGCCGCTCGACCGCCTGCGCGACAATCTGGTTGACGAGCTTGACGACCGGGGCGTCGTCGGCCGTCTCATGCAGATCGACTACCTCTGCGCCGCTTTGCTCAGACTCCTCGATCTGCCCGTCGGAATCGGCGACCACATCCTCGAGGCGATCAAGACGCGAGATCTGGGTGGCGATGTCCTCGGGCGGAGCGACTGCGACGCGTACCTCGTAGCCGGTCATGATCGCGATGTCGTCAACGGCCAGGACATTCGACGGATCAGCCATCGCGACAAGCAATGTGCGCTTGTCCGCAAACGCCACCGGGACTGCCTGGTAACGCTTGGCGGCGGTCGTGGTTACAAGGTTGGCGGCGGACATATCGACCGGGAACATGCCGAGGTCGAGATGGTCCAGGCCGTACCGCTCGGCCAGCGCGCGCGCAAGGCCGTCGTGAGTGAGCCCGCCACCTTCGAGCAGGACGCGCTCGGGGGTCGTGCCGAGATTGCGCGAGCTCTCGATCGCCTCGTCTACCTGTCCGCGCGAGGCGAGACCCATGTCGACGATCACATCGGTCAGGAAGCGCGATGACGAGCCGCGGCGGCTGGGTCTGGTGATGCCGGTCCACTCGCTCTCTTGCGAAGCCGCTGCCGGCTGGATATCACTGCTTTCGGGCTCAAACGTCAGACGGGACCCGTCGGTTCGTTCGATCGCGATGTCCTCGTCGATCACGAGGCCATTCTGGGTTGGCATGCCATTGTCGATCGGCAGGTCGCCGTCGAGTTCGATGCCGTCGCCGTCGATCGTCAAGTCGCCGTCGATCGTCAAGTCGTCGTCGAGCTCGATGCCGTCATCGGTGACGACAGTCCGTTCGACCTCGACCACCGGATCGCTTACCGCGTCGGGACTCCCGTCCATGCCGAAGATCGCGTGCAGGTCCGGACCGGTTTGCTGGGGTGAGTCACTCATCGCGGGAGCGGGCTCGGCTCGGGGTTTGGGTGAAGGCCGGACGGTGTGCCTGCCCGGTTGCCACCAAAGCAGTGTGCACGTCGGGACCGGTCTGCCGGGGAGAGTCGCTCATCGCGAGCATGTTCCGCGAACCGGCAAGCACCGAGAGTTGACGATCCGCGAGCTTCGACGTTGGCCGGCGTCAGTCGCGCAGAGCTTGGCGCATGACCTCCAGCGGCGGCTCGACGCCCGTCCACAGCTGAAAGCTGAGGGAACCCTGTGCGAGCAAGACCTCCAGGCCATCGACCGTCCGCACGCCGTGGGCATGTGCGGCAGCGAGCAGCGGCGTGGGTGAGGAACGGTAGACGAGATCGACGACATGAGAGTAGTTACCGACTTGATCGAACGTAAGCTCCAGGAGGTTGAGCCCCTGGGGCTCAGTGGCCGACTGTTTGAGAGCCTCACCCCCAGGCTCAAGTCCGACCGAAGTGCAGTTGACGAGCAGATCGGCAGTCCTCGGATGGGACACGGCACGCACCCCGAGAGCGTCCGCGAGGTCGACGGCGCGCTCAGGGGTTCGATTCCAGACTGACACCTCGCGCGCTCCGGCCTCGCACAGGGACCAGATGACGGCACGCGCAGAACCACCCGCCCCGAGCACGAGCGCACTCAACCCCCGCGGCGAGGTGCCGAGCGCGGCGAGGAAGCCGGGAGCGTCGGTGTTCTCGGCGGCGATCCGACCATCGGGAGAAAACGTGAGCGTGTTCGCCGCGCCAATCGCGCGCGCGGCTTCGCTGACGGTGTCCGCGAGCGCGAGCGCGGCGTGCTTATGGGGGATCGTGACGTTAGCCCCGATAAAACCGGCAGGCTCTAGCGCGCGAACCGTCTCGGCAAAGCGCTCGGGTGCGACGGGCAGCAACTGATAGCGCCAGCTGTCCATACCTAGAGCGGCGAACGCGGCGTTGTGCATCGCCGGCGAGCGGCTGTGTGCGACAGGCCAGCCGAGGACTCCCAAGCGCGGCATGTTCGACCCTCACCCACCTGCTGTGGACTTTTTGCGGCAACTCGGGACGTGGCCGCCGTTCTTGCGCAGCGCTTCCTGGTAAGCCGCGGCGTTTCGTTCGAACTGAGCGAAGCTGGTGGAGAAGACCTGCTCGCCGCAGCCATCAGCGCCCGCGACGTAGTAGAGGTAGGAGACATGCGCGGGGTGCGCCGCCGCGTGAATCGAGGCGAGGCCGGGATTGCTGATCGGTGTCGGCGGCAGACCGGTATGGATGCGGGTGTTATAGGGAGAGTCAAGCGCGAGCTGAGCGGCGGTGAGCGGGTGGGTGTAGTCGTCGAGCGCATAGCGAATGGTCGCGTCGATGCCGAGTGGCATGTTCAGGCGCAGGCGGTTGTAGATGACGGCTGCGATCTTGGAACGGTCGCCGGGGAGTTGAGCCTCGCGCTCGACCATCGAGGCGACGATCAGCAGCTGGTAGGGGGTGAGATGCAGCTCATGCGCGCGACGGATCTCTTCGTCGCCGAAGTTTTCGGTGAAAGCGATCAGCTGTTCGTGCACGAGCCGATTCGAAGGGTCGCCGCGGTAGAGGTCATAGGTGGCCGGGAACAGGAAACCTTCGAGGTTGGGGGTGCCGGGCGGAGCGCCATAATGGGCGGGATCGAGCAGCGATGAGTGCTTGGATGCCGTCAGGTAGCTGCCGGTCAGCCTGGCGGCATGAGCGCGAGCGGCAATCTGCGGGCGGGTTTCGCCCTCCGGTATGAGCACCCGCACGACGACCGGGAGCGCGATCGCTTTGCTGTGCTTTGTGCTCGTAAGCCGGTCGATTGCAAGCCACACAGCGACGGCGACGAGGGCGAGCGCGAGCAGGGCAAACATTCGCGCGAGCGACGAGCGTCCGTGCTTATGCGGCCTAAGAGACTGCGGTCCCACCGCTGGCAGTGACACGCCCGCTGGCGGCGGCCCGACATCGGGCTCGTGCGCAACGACCTCAGAGGACGACGGCACAACATCAGACTCCTGCGCAACGACCTCAGAGGACGACGGCACAACATCAGACTCCTGCGCAAGAACCTCAGAGGACGACGGCACAACATCAGACTCCTGCGCAAGAACCTCAGAGGACGACGGCACAACATCAGACTCCTGCGCAAGAACCTCAGAGGACGACGGCACAAGATCAGACTCCTGCGCAAGAACCTCAGAGGACGACGGCACAACATCAGACTCCTGCGCAAGAACCTCAGAGGACGACGGCACAAGATCAATCTCATCCACGATGACCGGAGGAGGCGGCGAGGGGATCGGCGGCACAGGTATTTCAGCGGCCGGCGGGATCTGCGGCGAAGAGGCGTCCTCCGTGCCGACCGGAGATCTGGCAGCACGCCGGCGCGCGCGCTCAGCGCGATCGCGCTCGCGTTCCTCGTCGGTTCGGGCGGAGTGCTGCTGTGAGCGGTCGAAGGGCACGCGCGGGTGAACCTAGCTCACCGCGAGCCGGCAGGAGACGGTCACCACTCCCTCAGCCCGACCGATTCCCTTGGGAGCTCAGGCGCTGCCTCGCATGCAGCCAGCTCTCCAGCATGTGGGCTGCCGCCCGAGAGTCCTCGCCGGCGCGATGTGAGCCCCGGTCCTTACGGGCGATGCGAGTTGTGAAGCGCTCGTCGTGCAGCTCGACGGGGATCCCCTCACCCAAGCGCAGCGAGAGACGCTGCGCAAACGCACGCGTCTCGCGAGTCTGGTCAGAATCGCCGCCACGCAAGGACACGGGCAGCCCGATCACGACCCGCTCGACATCGCGCTCATAGATCAGCTCTTGGATGTCGGCAAGCCCACGCCGGCTGGCAGGACGAGGGATGGCCTCGATCGGTGTGACGATTGTGCCGGAGGGGTCGCTGAGCGCGCAGCCGCAGCGAGCGCTGCCGTAGTCGAGGGCGAGCACGCGCATCAGGACTCGAGCGCTCCTGCGATCGCCGTGAGAGCACAGCTGAGCGCGTCCTGCAGCTTGTCAGGATCGCTCCCGCCGGCTTGGGCGAGCGTGTCGCGGCCTCCTCCCCCACCGCCGACGATCGCAGCTGCGGCCTTCACTGCGACGTCAGCTTTGACACCCCGCGCGACCAACTCAGGGGCGACGCTGGCAACGAGGTGCACGCGTCCGTCGACGGCTGTGCCGAGCACGATCGCGCCTCCAGGGAGTTGACCCCGGAGCCGATCGAGGATCTCGAGCAGCGCTTGCGCGTCGGGCGCATCGACAGCGGCGGTGAGAACTGGAGCGTCGGAGATGGTGTGGGCTGTCGCTGCGAGCGCGGCAATGTCGACTGTTGTGCCTGCCGGGCCAGAGCTCTCGCGCAGAGCACGCTCCAGCTCTCGGCGTTCCTGCTCGCGGGCGCGCAGGACGGCGAGCGCATCTTCAGGCCGGGAACGGAGCTCCGCGGCGATCTCGCCAAGCAGACGCTCGTGGGCACGCAGCAGCTCTGCTGCGCCGGACCCTGTCACGGCCTCGATGCGGCGCACGTTGGCGGCGGATGAGGTCTCGCCCAGGATGTGGAAGAGACCGATCTCGGCAGTGGTGCTTACGTGCGTGCCTCCACACAGCTCGCGAGAGTAGGAGCCGTCGCCGATCTGGACCATGCGGACCACGTCGCCATATTTCTCGCCGAACAGGGCCATCGCGCCGAGTCGCTTTGCCTCGTCAAGGGTCGTGGAGATCGCGCGGACGGGGTCACCTGCGGCTATCCACAGATTGACGGAGTCCTCGACATCGCGGAGCTCCTCTGCGGTCAGGGCACCGGTGTGGGAGAAGTCGAAGCGCAGCTTGTCCGGCCCGACATATGAGCCGGCCTGACGGACGTGGGCGCCGAGGCGTTCGCGCAGGGCGGCGTGCAAGAGATGGGTGGCGGTGTGGTTGCGCTCAGTGGAGCGCCGCGCCGCACGATTCACGCGCGCGAGCACGGGCTCGTCGGGCGCGAGTGAGCCACGTTCGAGTGAGACCTCGAGTGCCTGGTCCTCACCGATTCGGTAGACGTTTGTCACACTCGCCACGCAATCGCCGCCGGTGCACTCGATCGTGCCGGTGTCCGATATCTGACCGCCGCCGGCGGGATAGAAGGGTGACTCGGCCAGCTTCACCAGGAGGCTGCCCTCAGATTCTTCTACGGCGCCGACGGTCGTCGACTGAAGTTCGGTCTCATATCCGGTGAAATGCGTTGCAAAGCCGACGGATGCCGCGAGCTCGCGAGCTCGGTCCCGAGGATGCTTCCCACCGCTGTCCTCGCTCGTCTCGGCACCTGCGGTCGCGGCGCGGGCGCGGGCGCGCTGAGCATCCATCAAGCGGTCGAACTCCGTCCGATCGTCGACGGAGAGGCCGGACTCTGCCAGCAGCTCCGTTGTGAGGTCGATCGGGAAGCCGAAGGTGTCATGCAAACGGAAGGATTCGGCGGCGGGAATCGTCTGCTCGCCGGAGGCGTGTGCACGAGAGATCAGCTCGTCGAGCAGGCGCGTGCCCTGTTCGAGGGTACGTCCAAAGGCATCCTCCTCAGATGCGAGCCACCGCTCGATCGGGTCTTGCTGATCGACCAACTCTGGGTAGGCGCCAGCCATCAGCTCGCGCACAACGGTGGCGTAGCGGAGCAGGAAGCCGGGCGCCATATCCAAGCGGCGGCCCTGCAGGATCGCGCGACGGGTGATCCGACGCAGAACGTAACCGCGATCCTCGTTGGAGGGAACAACGCCGTCGGCGATCAGCATCGACATACCGCGGGCATGATCGGCGAGAATACGCAGCGAGCGGCTCGCGACGGGGTCTTCCTCCCCACTCGGTAGACCGGAGAGCTCTCGGCCGAGATCGATCAGCGGCTGGAACTGATCGGTGTCAAACACGGAATCCTTGCTCTGCAGGATCGCCGCGAGGCGGTTGAGACCAAGGCCGGTGTCGATGTTGCGCGTCGGGAGCGCCTGAAGATGATTGTGAGGATCCTGGTCGTACTGCATGAATACGAGGTTCCAATACTCCAGGAAACGCTCGTTCTCACCCCCGGGCAGGTCCTCGGGAGCACCGAAGGAGAGGCCGCGGTCGATGTAGAGCTCCGAGCTGGGTCCGCTCGGGCCGGTGGAGCCGGCTTCCCAGAAGTTCTCTGAGCGTGGACAGCCGACGATCCGCCCCCGGGGAACACCGACGGCTTGCCACAGCTCGATCGCCTCCTCGTCGGGTTCGAGACCGAGGAGCTCGTCGCCGGCGAAGACCGTTACCCAGATATCAGATGGATCGAAAGAGAAGGCTTCCAGGGAGAGATCCCAAGCGAAGCGGATCGCCTCGGCCTTGAAGTAGTCACCGATCGAGAAGTTGCCGAGCATCTCGAAGAATGTGAGGTGGCGCAAGGTGGCGCCGACGTTGTCGATGTCAACGGTACGGAAGCACTTCTGGCAGCTCGTCAGTCGCCGCGCCGGCGGGTCCTCGCGACCGAGAAAGAAGGGAATGAGCGGCTGCATTCCGGCAGTTGTGAGCAGCACCGAGCGGTCGGCTGCCGGCGGCACCAAGGATGCGGAGGGAATGCGCAAGTGGTCGCGTTCGACGAAGAAGTCGAGGTAGCGCTCGCGAATCTCGTCAGAGGTCATCATCGTGTTGTGATCTTAGGGTTCTATCGACTCAAGATGTCCTTCTGACGGGATCGAGGTCGAGCCCGGGCAAGGATGTAGGAGCCCAGGCAAGAACATAAGAGCCCAGGCAAGGAGATAGGAAGCGAAGTGTGCTTCGGAGATTTGCTTCGTGCACGGGCTGGCCGATCGGGATCCGTCGATCTTCGATCGGTAAGGACGCCGTACGGGGATCGCATCGGTTCTGTCAGGCGATCGTGCCGTGGCCGACGATGAGCTCACCGGAGTACAGGCAGGCGATCTGGCCGGGGGCTGTGCGCTCAGCCGGTTCGATCAGCTCGACCTCGATCGAGGGATGGGTGCCAGCCGGAAGGTCTGCGGGCAGGCGGCAGTGCAGGCGAGAACCGCGGTAACGAACCTTGATCGCATCGACGACGAGACCGGCGCGATGGAGGGTCAGGTCGCGAACGGGGACGGTCTGCGTGAGCAGCTCGGCGCGCGGGCCGACGGTGACGGTATTGGAAGCAGGGTCGGTCGTGAGCACGTACAGCGGCTCGTCATCGCCGCCACCACTGCCGGGGCCGTCTCCGATGCCCAGACCACGGCGCTGACCAACGGTGACTGTGTGCGTGCCGGGATGCTGGCCCAACAGGTTGCCCTCGCGGTCGACGATTGGGCCGGCGCGCGAGCCCATGCGACCGTGGCGAGCGAGGAAGTCGGTCCGGCGGGTGCCGGCGAGGAAGCAGAGGTCCTGCGAGTCGGGCCGGCGCGCGACCGGTAGGCCGGCGCGCTCGGCTAGCGCGCGTACCTCTGGCTTTGTCAGGTCGCCAAGCGGGAAACGCAGGCGCGCGAGCGACGCGGGTGAGAGCGCGGTGAGAGCGTAACTCTGATCCTTTGCCGGATCGAGGGCCATCTTGAGCAGCGGGCCAAGGGCAGGCTCGTCATGGTGGACGCGCGCATAGTGACCGGTCGCCAGCGTCGGGGAGCCGAGCCGGGTGGCAAGATCAAGCATCGCGTCGAGGCGGACGGAACCGTTGCAGCGTACGCACGGGTTGGGTGTGAGGCCGGCTGCGTGAGCAGTGAGCCAGGGGTCGACGACACCGGCACGGAACTCTGCGCGCAGATCGATCGAGAAGTGGGGCACGCCAAGCTCATGGGCGAGCGAGCGAGCGCCACGAACGGCCTGGGCGGAGCAGCAGCTGAGCGAGCCGTCGTTCTCAGGGTCTGACCACAGCTCGAGCGTGACCGCCACCGCCTCGGCTCCAGCCTGTGAGACGAGCAGCGCGGCGACCGCGGAGTCGACCCCGCCACTCATCGCGACGAGCGTGCGCCGGTCGACCGGTGGGAGACGAGCCTGATGGCGCAGAGCCAAGCCGAGCGCACGATGCAGCGCGTCGGCGGCGAGCTCGGCGGCATGGCGCTTGCCGGGGATAAGGCCTCCGAGCTCTGAAGCGATCGTGTCGGGACCGATCAGAGCAGCCTGCAGCAGAGGCGTGTCGCGCACCAGGGCGACGACCGCGCTGCCGGCCGCGATCGTCGCGCCGCAGCCGCTGGCGTCATAGCCAGCGTCGACGATGCGCCCATCGGGGCTGTCGGCAAGCGAGAGTGAGATGCGGATCAGATCGCCGCAGGCCGCCCCGCCCGCGGCGCCGGTGTGCGCGCCAGCGGGGGTATGCCCGCGCGCGAGCGGTCGTTCGAGATGCTGAACCAAGCCCGTGGCGAGTGTCACATTGTCGAGTGTATGGAGCTGTCGGGCTCTTTTGGGCGGCGGAGCCGCAGAGCAGTGGCCGTGGCGTACTCGCAGTGGACTGCGTCATCCCATATCGATGCGCGACAGCGCGATCATGAAGCCTGGGCAATCCCGCATGCGCCTGTCCGAGCCTGGCCGGATGGGGAGACGGTCTGCTCGATCAAAAGACGCGTCTCAAGCCTCAGGAAATTCCGAGACAGCCCACTCGACCGAAAGACGCCGACTCAAGCCTCGCGTGATTCGGAGACGGCCTGTTCGATCGAGAAGGCGTCGGTGAGACCCGTGAGCACGGTCGTTTGGCCGTGGCGATTGACGATCAGGAGTGTCGGTGTCTGGTAGATCTGGACGGCGTGGGTGATCGTGCCGAAGGCGCCGACCTGGCTGGCGGAGGCGTAGTGGACGGCAACCTTGCCCTTCAGTGCTCGCTGAACCGCAGGGAGTTCTCGATGTACGGCTGCATCGTCGGAGCCGTGGGAGTTCCAGAACAGGATGAGCACGGTCTTGCCTTGATGAAGCTCGTGTTCGACGGCAATCTGCATGCTCGCCGTGGTGGCGGCGGGCTTGACCGCAGTGGACGAAGGCTTTGTCACAGTGACCTTGTGAACGACGGTAGTGTGGCTGGTGGTTGGGGATGCGGACCGCTTGACGACGACGGTTGACGTCGTGGTTTGGGCGGTAGTCGAGGCGGATGGTTCGGCGTGTTCGAAGTGCTTTGCCTCGCTCTGGGATTGGGCGACCGCACCGTGGGCTTTGTTGATCGCACGGGTCAGACCTTGCACGCCGGGAGCGGCACCGTGATAGATGGGCGTCGACGCGGCAGCGGACTTGGCCTGGGCGGCGGCGGACGGGGCTGCTGGCGCACTCGAGCCGGACGCGCTCGAGCCTGAGCCGCCAGTGGAGCTGGGATGGCGGCCCTGCAGCGCGACGAACCAAATGGCTGCGAATAGCGCAAACGCGACAAGTGCGATCTGATAGGGACGGGAGAGCTGGGTCATCTGTTAGGCCCTGTTTCGGCAGGTCGGGCCCAAGAGTTGAACGGGGCAAACTACGGCGGACTCTTCGAGCGGACTATCAGCTTGCTCGAGGCGGCGCCAGCGAGGCGCTCAGAGTGTGCGCAGAGCACGCAGAACCGCGTGCACGACCGCGTCAGCGGCGAGTGTGTCTTGAGCGCCGCCGAGCATGTCCTTGAGCACCGTCTCGCCGGCGCTGAGGATCGCGACATAGCGGGCGCCAAGCGCGTTGGCGAAGCCGAGCTGTCCTTTGAGCGAACGTCCGGCGAGCTCCATCTGTGCCGTTAGACCGGCAGTGCGGGCCTCGATCAGGAGCGCAAAGGCCTCCGTCGGCGCGTGGTGCCCGGAATGGTCACTGTCGCGGGAGGGCTCGTAGGCGACGAACAGGTCCAGTGGCGCCGGCGCAGAGGGCGGAATAGCGCCTGCGAGCAGGATGCGCTCGATCCCGGCGGCCCAGCCGATGCCGGGTGTAGGGGGACCGCCGAGCTGCTGGACCAGGCGGTCGTAGCGTCCGCCACCGCCGACGCCGCTCTGGGCGCCTAGCGCCTCAGAGGTGAACTCGAAGACCGTACGCGTGTAGTAGTCCAGACCACGGACGAGGGTGGGATCAATCTCGTAGGCGATCCTCGCGGCGTCCAGACGCGCGCGGACCTCGGAGAAGTGCTCGGCGTCCTCGGTACTGAGAAAGTCGCGCAACAGGGGCGCCGTCTCCATCGCGCGCCGGGTACCCGCGTGCTCGGAGTCGAACGCGCGTAGGGGATTGAGGTCGATGCGCTCGCGAACATCCTCGGACAGACTGTCGGCGTGAGCCCGCAGGTGGCGTTGCAACTGCTCGCGGTACTCCTCGCGGGCGGCAAGGCTTCCGAGGCTCGAGAGACGCAGTCGAACAGAGGCGGCTGCTCCCATCTCCTGAAGCAGGGTCGCGAGCAGGCAGATCGACTCGGCATCGACGGCAGGGTCCTCGGAGCCGAGCGCCTCTGCGCCCACTTGCCAGAACTGGCGGTAGCGTCCGGCCTGCGCGCGCTCGTGCCGAAAGAAGCTGGACAGGTACCAGAGGCGAACAGGCTGGCGGAGCTTGTGCATGCCGTGCTCGACGTAGGCGCGGCAGACGGGCGCGGTGCCCTCCGGACGCAGAGTGAGTGAACGCCCGGAGGTATCTTCGAAGGAGTACATCTCCTTGCGGACGATGTCGGTGGAGGCGCCAACACCACGCGCGAACAATTCGGTCGCCTCGAAGACGGGCGTCTCGATACGTTCGTAGCCCGCATTCTCGAGAATTACGCGGGCTTTGGCTTCGAGGGTGGCGCGCGCGGAGGACTGCTCGCCGAGCACGTCGCAGGTGCCGCGGGGGGCTTTGATCAGGGAGGTGGCCTTCAACTGCCGACCACGCCGTTCGGGCGCGGCGCCCCACCGCTGAGCGGCGGCTCCTGCACGTCAAGCGGTTGCCGTGTGGAGCGGAGCTCGACAAGGAAGGGGTTGGTGGCAAGCTCGCGCCCGAGCGTGGTTATGCCCATGTGTCCGGGATAGACGACGGTCTCGGGTGGGAGTGTGTCGAGAAGCATCGCCAGCGAGCGCTCCAGTGTCGGGTGATCGGCGAGAGGCAGGTCGGTGCGGCCGATCGAGCCTGCGAAGAGGACATCGCCGGAGAGGATCGCTGTGTAAGCCGGGAGTGAGAACGTGAGGTGACCGGGGCTGTGTCCAGGTGTGAGCAGCACCTCGATGTCCAGTCCCGCGATGTTCAGAGACTCACCGCCGGCGAGGGTGTGCTCGGGCTCATAGCTCTCGAACGGCCCGAACCCGGGCGGGGTGCCAAGCTTGATGTCCTCGAGCACGGGACGCTCTATCTCGGGACAGTAGACAGGCGCACCGGTGGCTCTGGCAAGCGGTGCGACCGCGCCGATGTGGTCGAAATGGCAGTGGGTGATGAGGATCGCGTCGATTTGCACGTCGAGCTGCTCGATCGCGCCAAGCAGCCGGTCGGGCTCATCGCCGGGATCCACGAGCACGGCTTGAGATGAGCCGGCGGGACGGACGATGCAGGCGTTCTCCTGAACGGGGCCGACCGTGAAGACGCGGATGTCGAGCTCGCTCATCGCTGCGGCGCCTTTCGGCCGGCGGAAGAGCCCTCCCTGACTTTTTTACGCTGGCGGCGATCGTAGACCCACTTGTCGGTGTAATAGCTGACCAAGGTGTACCCCGCTATCACGACCGGGAACAGGCCGATCGCTTGATTGGCCTGCTTGAGAACGAGGATCACGACCAGCAAGAGCACTATTCCGGCGAACATCGCCTTGACGAAAGCTCCCCGCCAGGTCGGCGGGCGGTCGCGCTTGTCGAGCAGCTTCTCCCGCTCTCGGACTGCCTCGCGCGCGTTGCCGCTCTTCTCCGCCGCGGTCGGCTTGCGCCCGGTGCGCCCACGCGACTCGACTACCCCGGCAGCGTTGCCACGGTGCTTGGTCTGGCGCTTGCGTCTGGTCTGAGCCACGACTAGGAGCCTAATGCGTTCTCGATCAGGTGGCGTGCGGGCTCGAAGCCGGGCATCGGAACGTACTCTGGGAAGCCCTCGAATGCCGCGGTCGGCGCGAGTCCGACCAGCTCCCCGCTGGCGACCTCGGCGTGTCTGCTGACAGCCGCTACGACGCTCGCAAGCGAAATCTCGAACGGGCGCTCGACGTTCATCGAGACCTGCGCAACTGAAGTGCCAAGCCGAACACCGATCGCGCGCAGACCGGGCAAGCCCTCAGAGCCGCCCTCGCGGATACGAGCTGCGATCCGGCACGCGTCGGCGACGGTCGCAGGCGGGGCGAGTTGCAGGTTGAATGCAACCAGAGGTGGGCGTGCGGCGACGAGCGTCGCTCCTGCGCTGGGATGCAGCCGGGAGGGGCCGAAGTCTGGGCGCAACTCGCCGGCTGCGATGCGCCGTGCAAGCTCTGGGACCCCGCCACGACGCAAGTGCGCACGGGTACGCCCGCCGGCGAGCTCACCGTAGAGAAAGACAGGCACCATCAGCTCATGACCAATCCGGTCGGCGAGCACAAGCGCCTCGGCGCACGCCGCGCCACTCTCAGCTTCATCTAGATAGACGATCGGCGCGACGTCGAGCGCACCGACATGAGGATGCTCACCGCGCGGCTCAGATGCGTCTGACATCACGTCGATGCGCAATACCGCCTCGGCTGCGCCCCGCAACAGTGCGTCACTGAGAGCGCCAGGAGCTCCGGCGAGCGTGTAGACCGATCGGTCGTGATCTGTGTCGGAGTGGATGTCCAGGAGCCTGACCTTGCTGTCGGTCACAAGAGCGCACGAGATCTCTTGCACGATGAGGGCGTCGCGGCCCTCGGAGACGTTGGGGACAGCCAGGAGGGTCGGCGGCCGTCGATTGCGGACCTCCGCAGTCACGGGCACAGGGTAAGGCAATCAGCTGCATCCATTCCGCGGCCAGACTGGACTTGTCCGCGTCCGGCGTGTCTGCCACCTACCGCCGCCGACGGCTGGGTGCGAAGTGGGATGAGGCTAAACTGCGCCGCCCCGCCGGAGTAGCTCAGCTGGTTAGAGCAGCGGAATCATAATCCGCGTGTCGGGGGTTCGAGTCCCTCCTCCGGCATTGGGCGAAATTGCTGCAAACGCTGGGCTCTTGCTGTTTGGGATGCAGTCGCAAGCAGGAGTCAAGGACGTAGGTGCGAACAAAAGTGCGAACACGTGCCCGAAGTCGCTTCAGATTCCGTGAGTACAGTTGAGTAGACCGGGACATATGGAACCATGGGGCGAATGGCTAGCACGACAACAGCGAACGATACGAGGTCCTTCGCCGAGCTTACGAGGGCATACTTTGGCGAGGCCCTTACCATGGATGAAGTCTTCGCCCGCGTCGAACTCGTGGAGCCATCAGCGGTCACAGTCACCGAGGCGCCGGGCGGCCTGTGGGTCGGATCTGTCGGCTACGAGCGCCATAAGGACCACCGAGCATTCGCCCAACATTTGAGCGATGTCGGTGTCGAGCGACTAGTCGACGTACGCGATCTGCCGATCTCTCGTCGTCGGGGATACGCAAAGAAAGCTTTGGACGAAGCGATGGCCGAGGTTGGCATCGAGTACCTACACATCAAGGCTCTAGGCAACCCGAAGCCTTATCGAGACATGTACAAGGCCGGGCGCGTTGATGAGGGACGGCGATGCTACGAGCAATTGCTGCTCTCTGAGCGGCGAGACGCTCTACGCGACCTAGTACCACTGCTGAGCGAAAAGCGATCGGCGCTCATGTGCGTCGAGCACGACCCCGAGACGTGCCACCGGACGGTCATCGTCGAGGTGTTGCGTGGCGAGTTCGGCGTTGATCTAGACGTCTCCCAGATTGCCTAGCGCCAACTGCTCAGCCCGAAGCTCTGGCCACCATACACCGAGCACCAGAAATGAGTTCAGATGCTGGTGCTGGTTTCCAACGAAAAACGCCGTATCGCGATCACTCCCACAGAGTTTCCCTACCCAGTGCGCCTTCATCCTTTCTTGCCAATCGACGAAGTTTCGAACACGTCGGTAGTACCCGGCTATCTCCCAATCGATTATCGACTGCGTATGAGTACCACACCCCTGCTCGTCACATTCGTACTTGTACTTGAACGTCCAAGGGATGAGTTCTAGCTCCCGCAACTGATGACCCTTCTCGTTGGCGGCGAGACCGTCGAGTAGACTCGGCTGTGCCGCCCATGCTTGAGCGATCTGCTGCTTCTCCTGACTGATATCCCTCTTTTCGATCACGAGATCAATGACTCGCTTCGGTCGGAAGGCGCCTAGTGATATGCGTTCGATCTTCTGACGGCGGAGGATCTCGCACATAGATGTCACCATCAATGGCTCGACGAATCGACGCCGTTGCGCCCATCCATCTTTGGACGTGATCTGGTCGCCAATTACCGCGATCGAATCACGATCAGGGCGCCGTGTCTCGGGCCGTCGGTCCCCACTATGTTCCTCAACCCGTACGCGTATCGGTTGATACTTGCGAAATTGTTGCTCGTCACCGAGCGCACGGAAGGGCACGGGATATAGACGAATCCACCGTGGCGCGCTCGCGGTCATCTCGACGCCGGCTATACATGACACCTCGCCATACGTCTTGCTGAGCGCTGGATACGCCTTGACGAGAGGTAGAAAGTCCATGCCCTCCATGCGTAGAGCAACCTACGTGACGATTCGAGACCTGGTGATCCTACGCCGCGCGGCGCTGATCTACCCTCGTCGGCAACTCTATTCCGGCCCGCGCGTACGCCTCAATTATGTGGTCAACTGCGGCCTCACGGCTCGTCTTGTCTCGACGGATGTGTTGTTGAACCGCGCGACGGTCATCGTCGGATAGCTCCGCGTTGGTCACCGTGCTTGCCCAAACCAGGACATGTCTTGTACACATCTGACTCTTCGAGAAACCCCGCCCAAGAGAGCGATAACGTTCAACTCGGCCAATGACGGCGTCGCCACACAGGACGCTCCACATTGTCCGGCCGTCCTCGCTGACCGCGCGTTTGTATTTGATGACGGTTGTGTCCATGTCCTCCGAGCCATCCACCTATCGTCGACAGAGCGAGTATGGCACTCCATCCGGCGGCAGCCGACAAGGCGGATCAATCGGGTGAGTCGAACTGGGTCGCGCCAGGACACAGCCGCTGAAAATGAGTGCAGGACAACCCAATCGAGTGTCAGCGTCCGCGTCCGATGTCGCGATCGGGCGCGTCGTGTGCTGGCGTTCGCAAGAGCTTGCCGACGTGAGTAATCAGGCGATCCAGGCGTAGCGGATCGCGGCTGGGGTCCCACGAAGGTCCTGGAGCTTCTCGGTGGGTGACGGATGGAGTGTGCGCTCGATTTCGGTTCATCCGTCCGGCGAGGCGTGTGATCCGGTCGGGGTCTTGTCCTTCTTGGCCGAGTTGGTCGCGGGCGAGGTACCAGTCGGTGCCTTTGCGGGCTCGGGTTGCTTGTACGTAGGCGGTCTCCTTGCTGGTTTGCCAGCCGCCGGTGAGCACTACGGCACGATCGACGGTCGCGCCTTGTTGGCGGTAGACGTGCTGGGCATAGGCGAGCCGCAGTGACTCCGCGTCCTGGCGCGCGAGCTGCAAACGGCGGTCTGACCCGTCAAGCGCGAGCGTGAGCGTGCCCTCCTGGTCGATGTTCGTGACTTGGCCGCGTGTGCCGTTCTCGACGCGCGGTTCACCATCCGGGCGGTGTTGGGCGATGAACGCGACGCGGTCGCCTTGTCGTAGCCCGTAATGGACGCTCGTGAGTGGGAGTTCGTCGGGGCCGAGTTCGCCGCGTTGGACGCGGAGGTGTTGCGCGCGCGCGTTGAGCCTGTCGATCTCCTTGTGCGAGGAGTGACCTTGCCCGTCGGTTACATACAGTCCTTGGAGCCCTGAGATCGCGAAACGTTGCCCGTTTGGCGAGCTAGCCGCTTCGAGTGCCCAGAATTCGTGGATATGTAGGCGGTGGTGACTGCCTGCGCTGGGATTGAACAAACACATGTCGGGCTGACGATGGTTGGAAGAGGGGCAGTCGTAGCTCACTTCGCCGTCGGAGGTAAACCGTGGATGTTCTTGGTAGAACAGCGGCAGGAAAAAGATTTTGGGTTCGGTGCCGTCGATGTTCTCCATCGTCTCTGCCCACGTGATGCCGCCTGGATTGGCGGAGGACTGAGCGACGATGGCCGCGAAGCTCGAAAAGACGCGGACGCCTGGTATCTACCGGCGCGGCGGTCGCTATGTGTTCAGCTACCGCGTTGACGGCAAACAGCGGTGGGAGTCCTGCCGCACGATCGACGAGGCTCGCCGCCTGAAGGCCGCACGCACGACGGACATCGAGCGCGGCGAGTTCGAGCCACGCTCTCGGGTCACCTTGCACGAGTACGCCCGTGAGTGGGTGGAGCGCTATCAGGGACGTGGAAGGCGCGGGTTTCGCGAGGGAACTCGCGCAGACTATCGGCGGCAGATAGAGCAATACATCTGCCGTTACTTCCCCGCTCGATTGCGTCTCACTGAGATCACGCCGTCGAAGATCGCTGGGTTCGTTGCTTGGCTATGCGATGAACAGGCACAGAAACGGTTGCTCTCTGACGCGACGGTGCGCAACATCATGGCGCCCCTGCGGGCCTGCCTGACGACCGCCGTCAGGGAGGGCTTGATCCGCTCCAACCCGGCTCGAGACGTGGACCTGCCCCATCGGCCAACCGTGGAGGACCTCGAAGATGACGAGGCGGAGGCGATGAGCCGCGACGAGCTGGCCGAGATGCTTGCCTTGGTCCCTGCGCAATGGCACCTGTTTTTCTGGTTCCTGGCTGCCACGGGCGTTCGCATCAGCGAGGCCATCGCGCTCCAGTGGAGGCATCTGGAACTTGACGCGCCTGTCCCCCACGTCAAGGTCCGCCGCGCGCTCGTGAAGGGCCGCATGGGACCACCCAAGAGCCGCTACGGCCGTCGCGAGATTCCCTCGATCCGCTGCTCACCACAGCGCTCAACGAGCACCACGCGGCAACTGAGTGGCCAGGTGACGAGGACCCCGTATTCCCAGCCGCCAGCGGATCGCCGCTCATGCCAAACAACGTCTTCCGACGAGTGCTCCAACCTGCTCGGGAGGCCGCAGACCTTCCGTGGGTCGGCTTCCACGCCTTCCGCCACACCTGCGCTACGATCCTGTTCGCGGAAGGCCGTAACGCCGTTCAGGTCCAGCGCTGGCTCGGCCACCACTCGGCCGCTTTCACGCTCGCAACGTACGTCCACCTGCTCGATGGCGACATTGGGGAGCCACTGGCAATCCTTCAGAAAGGCGGCCACAATGCCGAATCGGCTGGATAGCTTCCGCAGAAGGCGTTACGCTCTGAGTAGCGATGACCTTGCAGATAGAACATGTTGACGTTCAGGTGCTTCTCGATGAAGAGGAGAGGGACCGTCGTGCCGATGAGGAGGCGCTGCGCTCTGGACGCAAGACGCCCGCGCAACTCAAGCGCGAAAACGAGGTCTTTGCGCTTCCGGCAGATCGCATTCGGCTCAATCTCGATTCGGCGCACTCCCTGTCCTGACCGCCGATTCCAGGGCCGCGCGCGTGGCTGAGGAGCAGCAGAGCGAGGCCGAGCTGCCTCCGCTGAAGATCGATGAAACCGAGCGCATTATCGCTCGGCTGGAGCAAGTCGTCCGCGACCGGCGAGTCGTCCTCGTCGGCGGGCAGGCAGTCGCCATCTGGGCATCGAAGCTCGAATGCCGGATCGCGGACGCGCTCGTAGACGCAGTGGCGAGTCGAGACATCGACCTCCTCGGCAACTCCTCGGACCTCCGACAGTCAGCCGAACTGCTCGACGCCCGTGTCCGCGTGGCCAAATGGGAGGATCGCACCCCACTCACCGGCGTCGCCATCTTCCTCGACAGCAAAGGCCACGAGCGCCGACTGGACGTCATGGCGAGCGTCTACGGAATGAACGCTGAAGACATCAGACAGACCGCCATCGAGGCAGAGTTGGTCATAGACGAGGACCGCCTAGTCAAAGTCTGGATCATGCACCCAGAGCGCTGCATGGAGAGCCGCGTCCACAACAGCGTTCTTGAGAACAAGCAAACCGACCTTGCCTGGCGCCAGCTCCGCGCCTCCATCCTATGTGCGCGCGCGTTCAGCCAACTCCTGCTCGACGAACGCGGCGAAGCGGCCATCCGCGATGTGCTGAAGCTCAACGAGCGCATCTTTCGCTTCGCACAAGAAGACCGGTGCTCAAAACTTGCAATGGAGCGACGCATCGAGGCTTTCGACGCCGTCCTCGATGACGAACGTCTGCCCGAGAAGTTCAGGACCGTGCGGCTACCACAGATGCGAGAGCGGATTCGATCCTTGCGCGACGCCTAACCCAGAAAACCACTGGTGGACGCCCGAAGGTTGTGGAGCAAGAGTCTAGTGGGTCGTCCGGGAATGTTGCGCCTGTAACTGGTGTTCATGGTGTTCATGCGGCGATGAGCAGTCGGCGTTCGGCTTGGATGAGTCGGTGGTCGCGGTGGGGGCCGTTGCGGTAGCGGATGTGCTCGGCCATCGCGGTGGCCAGCGTGTTCCAGTCGGGGTAGTCGGCGTTCTTGACGACGAACTCGCCGATAGCCCAAAAGTGGCACTCGATGCGGTTCAGGAAGCTCGCTTAGGTGGGCGTGAAGACAAGCTCCACGTTGTTGCTCTCGGCCCATTCCCGAATCGCGTCGGTCTTGTGGGTGGAGAGGTTGTCCATGACCAGATAGATCCGCAGCTTCGAGGGATAGCGCATCCGGATCTGCTTGAAGAACGCGAGCACCTCGCCGGCGTTCTTGTGCTCACGCAGACGGCCGTGCAGCCGGTCTGAGTGCACGTCATAGGCGCCAAACAGGTAGCGCACACCATGCGGGCGCTTATAGGTGGCGCGAAGCCGCCCGGGCCGCTTCCGTGTCGCCCAGCTCGAGCCGTGGTGCGGGATTAGCTGGATCGGGCCCATCTCGTCGAAGCACACGACGACCCCATCGTCGGGTTTGGCTCTGTAAAGCGCAAGGACACGCTCGGCCTTGTCCTTGAAGTCTGGGTCCGGGCTCCACTTCCACGAGCGGGTCCGCTGATGGGAGAGCCCAGCGTCGATCAGCAGTTGGCGCAGCGTCTCGCGGCTGACAAGGATGCCGAGTCCGGCGAGATGCGGCGCGAGCTTCGACAGCGACCAGCGGGTGAGCGGAACGCCCTGCGTGTCGGGGCGGGCGCGCGCGACCGCGACGATCCGGTCGCGCTCACTGGGCGTCGTCTTCTTGGGGCGCCCGCCCCGATAGTTAGGGTCAAGCGAGTCAAACCCCTCTTCGTTGAACGCGTGGATCACCTTGCGCACATGCGACTCGTCCGTGCGCATCAACCGCGCTATCTCCGGTGCGCTCATCAGCGTCGCCGAAGCGAGCACGATCATCGCTCGCTGACGCTTGGCCTGATACTTCGCGCGCTTGGAAATCGACTTCAGACGCGCACCCTCCTGCGGGGAGAGCTCGCGCACAAACACCTCTGGCGGACGCATCACCACCTCCTGGCTCGGGAACACACCCCCAAGTTCGCCAGAAGACACCAGCTTCCGGTCAAACGTTCACAGACGACCCACTAGTGCGATGTGGTGAAGTGGCTTGTTCTTTGGCGGTCGCGATTCGTGGGTAGTTTCGGTGCATCCTGAGTGGCACCAGGAGACAGCAGTTGTTTAGATCGCGGTGTGGCCGGGAGGTGTCGCATCCTTGACTGATGCGTCTACCCCGCGAGTCCGATGTCGAAGATCGGGATGGGCCAGAAAGGCGTCCACGAGCGCTCGAGAACCGCCAATGCAGGTCCAGTCGTCGTCCCACAAGGTCGAGAAGAGCCACGAGTGATCGACCGGAAAGATCAGGTCCGGCAGGGGACTCTTCCAATGCTCACGGTCGCGCCAGACACCCGCTTGCTCGGGGCCAGCCTCGACCAGCACGTACGAAGCGTCGTTAGTTGGGCCGGGCTTCACCTTCCGCACGTCGTAGAAAACGATGTCCGCGCTGCCCGTGTCGAGATAGCCAATCCACCACGGCTGTCCCGCAGAATGCTCCCTGAGCACGGCAAGCACGCCGGCATTGTGACGGTCCGTATCCTCGAATGGTGAGGCCGAGAGATGATCGCGGCTGCCAGGAAGCTCCAGGGTGGCATACGCCTCAAATACCGGAGGGATCGCAGACGTGATCGCAAGCGAGACCTCGGTGCCCTCCCGAATCCAGGCGACCTCGGCTTCGCCGCCGATGCGCCACGCCCGACCGTCCTTGTGCCCCCGAACCTCCGTCTGACGATCATCCGTCATCGACGGCAGTTTAGGCGCGGCGCCGTCTCAAGAATCGGTCGGTCCGGCGAAGACGTCTCTGTCCTTCGGGCCCATATCCTCATGCCAGAGCGAGTCACGAGGCAGGGTCCTATCGACAGCGACACGTTCGCCCTCCTCTTCCTTGCGCAGCAGCCACCTGCCGTACTTCGACACGAATCGCTCTCGGACCACGAGAATCAGCACTGCCGCCACAATAAGCCCGAGAATCGTTTCCACGCTCAAGAGACTACTTACTAGAATCTATACCTGACGTCAACGATACGCGTCGAATTGGTCAGGCCACAGCCAAGACAGAAACTACGGCGTATCGGCGAACACCAAGCCGCTAGTCACCGCGATGCGGTTCCACGCGTTGATGGCCGTAATGGCGAAGACCAGGTTGGCAAGCTCAGCCGCAGAGAACTCCGATGACGCGCGCTCGTAGACCGCATCCGGCACACCGCTCTTCCCGATCCTGGTGATCGTGTCTGTCAGCTCCAACGCAGCGCGCTCGCGCTCTGAGAACAGCGGGCTCTCGCGCCAGGCCGCCAGCGCGTAGAGACGTTGCTCGCTCTCCCCCGCCTTGCGCGCGTCCCGCGTGTGCAAGGCGATGCAGTACGCGCAACCGTTGAGCTGCGAAGCACGAATCTTGACCAGCTCTCGAAGCGCCGAGTCAAGCTCAATCGATCGATCGAACGCCGCCATCGCGCGATAGGCGTCGAGCGCCAGGGCCTTCAGATCGATGCGTTGATCCTCCATAGGATCACATGCTATTCATCCGAGCAACGCGCGAGACACCAGAGCCTTCAGGCGAACCAATCCAGGCCAGGGTGCAAACAAAGTGCGAACATGCCCCACACCATTCGGCGACAAAGCCCGCAACGGCCTAGACGCGAATCCCTAGCAATAGAGCCAATCTAGCCGACCGGTGACACCCCACAACACCCCTCGGGACGAATCATAATCCGCGTGTCGGGGGTTCGAGTCCCTCCTCCGGCATCGCAAAAGGCCTGCAAAGGCGGGACTTTGGAAACTATCACGGGGTCGGCGAACTTCCCCAGGGATTTCCCTATGAGGCGTGTGTAGGGCGCCGGCCAGCTGCCCGACCGCGCGGGCACGCTTGATCCCGTGAAGATCGATGCGCAGTACGGGCGCCTGCGGACACAACGTCTGCTCTGCTCGGTGGCCCTGGCGCCCCGATGAGAACGGCTTAACCCCGGCGACATGACTGGAGTCAGCGGTCCACCGGGGCTTCCACCACAAATTATTACTCGATGCCTGTGCCGGAGCATGGGCTGAAGCGCTTTGCTCGGAGGGCCGTGCTCGCGGGCTCCTCCTCCAGTTGAGCATCCGTCACGACCGGGGCGCGAAACCACGCTTGATCCACGCCCGGTACGCGTCGTAGAAAGCCGCGAAATTGCCAGACATGATGAGCGCAGACTCGTGCACCCGCTCGGCGGTAGCCGTTGCGTATTCGTGGACGAGCATGCGCCGCAACTCGCGGAGTCGTTGCAGTCGCCGAGTCAGCTCGGCCGAGATCACACCTGCACCCCTCAGCGCATCGAGATCGCGCCTCGCGTTGGTCTCCTCGCGACGCCCACGAAGCTCGGCGAGCTCCAGCCCGAAGGCGGTGAGCTCGGCGATGTAGTTGCAGAGCTGATCGACACCGCGCTCGACCGCCTTCACACGGTTGAGCTCGACCGGGTCCTCGGACGCGTAGGCCACACGAAAGACATCCAGCTCGAAGTCATCGCCAAACTCCGCCATCGCCGTGCGCAACGCAAGCAGATGGCGGCGCACGTCGCTGACTCGATCGCCGATCTTCGCCTTCAGTGCCCTTGCACGTTGGAGGTCGCTCGCTTCAAGCGGAGCGGGAGCCGGTGCGGCGGAAGTCATACAGCGTTGTCGAGATCGGGCTCGTCGATTGCGGCAGCTGAGGACCGTTCGACGCTACGCGCAAGACGCCGCCATCTCGGAGCGCGCTCCTGCAAGGCGGACCACAAATCATCTCGATCGATGAGGACACGTCCCTGCTCGATGACGTCAGCCATGAGCACCGGTGAGGTCTCCGCCTCCGAAAGCCGTACAAGCTGCATCTCGCGGCCGATGCCACGGCAAAGCCGCTCCGCGAGATCAGCCAGGCGGCTCACGCTCGGATCCTGCAACGCAACCAATACGTCGACATCTGAGCGCTCGTCGTCGGTTCCGATGGCTGTCGAGCCGAACAGCACAGCAAGCCTGACGTTGGGCTCGGTACGAAACGATGCGCGCAGCGCCCGCAACAACGTCCAATGGCTGCGCAGGTACGCCTCCTCGCGGAATGTGATCCGAAACCGACGAGGGCTCAGACGCTCCCCGTGCACCAGCCCCTCAGATACTGCCCGACGCAGCGTGCGCGCGGGGATCTCGAGTTCGGATGCGGCTCGCCCGAGAGAGTCCATATTGCGACCATATCGTCGTATGGCCGATACTTCAAGCTCGTGCGGCCGCTAAGCCACGGTCGTGTGGCCGATCCAGAGCGAGTCAGCCGGCGCTGGGACCGTGACTTATCCACGGTCGTGCTCCTGCAGCCCATCCCGGCGGCAACGGCAGCCGTGACTCCCGAGGGGGTGTCCTCGACGACCACGCAAGCCGATGGCTTGGCGTTCATTGTGGCCGCCGCGTGTTGAAAGAGCGCGGGGTCGGGCTTGGGGCGCGGCACGTCGTAGGCAGAGAACAGCGCGTCGGGCGGGAACAGGTCACGCAGGCCGGTTAGCCCGAGCGTCAATCGTGTCTTCTTCAACTGGCCCTGAGACGCGACGCAGACCTTCAATCCGGCTGTCTTGACTCGCTGAACCGCCTCAGCCGCGCCCTCAACCGGCTTGAGTTCGCGGCGGAACGCCTCGTCGCGCTCGTGTTCGTATTCGGCAACCCAGTCCGGTGGAAAAGGTCGGCCGAGCTTGGCCTGGGCTTGGTCGCGGACATCTGTGAGCAGGAGTCCTTGGCAGGCGCGGCGGGCCTCGCTGAGCGTGGTCGGCAAGCCCTCTTGGGTGAGCATCCGGGCGAGCACTTCGTTGGATATCACCTCAGACTCAACGAGCACACCGTCGCAGTCGAAGATCACGAGATCGTGCATGGCGGCCGAGCACTTTACAGCCTGCCCAAGGCATCCTTGAGCGCATCGGATGGTGGCCTGGCAGTGGCGCGAGCTTGATCGTGCCAGCCGGGAGCGCCGAGTGGATTGCATCTGTCTCTGCCCGACACCGAACATATGGGTCCACCGCGCTGGAAGCGTGTGGCCGCGCCCGCGTAATGCATACGGCGGGCCGCACCAGAAGCGGGCGGCGTACCGCTTCTCGTGCGAGGTCAGCGTCTATGTCGAGCAGGGTCGGCGACGCAGCGGCTCGGGTCGCGCGCTGTACGAGGCGCTGTTCGAGCGGCTCGCGGCGCACGGCTACCTGATGGCGGTCGCGGGCATGACGCTGCCGAACGAGGCGAGCGTGGGCCTGCACCGAGCGATGGGCTTCGAGCCAGTCGGCGTCTACCGGCGGATCGGCTGGAAGCTCGGCGCGTGGCACGATGTCGCGTGGATGCAGCGCGCGCTCGGCGTCAAGCAGGACCCGCCCCCCGAGCCGCGCTGAGGCGACCGGGCGTACTCCGGGCGCGTGGAAGCGGATCGCCGGTGAGCCGGCCTGACGCGACGGCAGTCGGCCTGGACCACTCAAACAATCGCCGTAACCGACGGTATCTAAACCCGAGAGCGTCGCGCTGATCGAAAGCTCCATCGGGTGACGGCCGGGCCGGCTGGCGGCCCGCTCAGACCGCCCTCCAGACCGATCTCACGCACCTGATGATTACGCGCGGGTCCTAAAGCGTGCGCTCATAGACGCGGTAGCGGCGCTTGATCTCGCCGCCCATGCCTTCCATCGCGCGGTTCATCGGTGTGTTGGTCTCCAGTATCCAGCCCATCTCGCCGCCCTTCTGCGGGGTGCGCTCAGCAGCGTCGAAGTGCATTTGGTAGAAGCGAGCGGCGACGCCGGTGTGCTGGTAGGCAGGCTTGACGCCGAGCGCGAACACGCGCACCGCGTCGATCCTCTTTTTCTCGCGCAGAGCTGTTAGCCAGCCGAAGGGCAGCAGCCGTCCGTTGAGCTTCCCCAAGACCTGATTGAAGTCCGGGAGCGTCAGGGCGGCGCCGACGACCTCGCCGGTGTCCTTGCGTTCGGCGACCATCGCCCAGTTCTCATCGAGGACGGGTTTGAGATCTTTGGCGTAGTGGCGGACCTCATCCTCGGTGAGTGGCACGAAGCCCCAGTTGCGCTCCCACGAGGCGTTGTAGACCTCAAGAAAGCGCGTGACCTCCTGTTGCAGGTCACGCTTACGGAAGTTGCGACAGACGATTCCGTGCTCGGACTCAAGACGATCAGCGGCCTGCCAGATCGCCGGATGGACGTGCTCGCGTCCGGTGACGTGCAAGCTCCACATGTAGAGGTCCATCGCCTTCTCCATGCCGGCGTCCTGCTCCAATAGGCGCTGGTAGTAGGGGTGGTGCCAGGGACAGAGGATGATCGGCCGGTACTCGTGGCCGGCGATCAGCACGCCGATCTCATCGTTGGTCGTGAAGTCCATCGGGCCGACCATGCGATCCCGGCCGCACTCGCGTAGCCAGCCCGCTGCGGCGTCCAGCAGCTCGCGCGCTGCCTCGGGGTCGTCCTCGCACTCAAACCACCCGAACAGGCCCCACTCGTTGCCCTGAAACTCGTTGAAGTTCTGGTCGATGTGCGCGCTGACGCGCCCCACCGGCCGCCCCTCGCGATAGGCGAGGAAATATTGCGCCTGCGCGTGCTTGAAAAACGGGTTCTTGTCCTGATCGAGGCGCTTCTTCAAGTCCATCAAGAGCGGCGCGACCCACTTGGGCTCGTTGCGGTAAATCCGCCAGGGGAGCTTGATAAACGTGTTCAGCTCGCGTCGGGTGCGGACTGGACGGACTTCGACGCTCATTATCCGTCCCTGGTCCTCGCCACCATCGGCGGCATACCCAACATTGCCGATCGGTCAGCCCTGGGGTACATTCGTTGGGCGTCCGTAGCGATCCTCGATACGAACAACGTCGTGCAGCTCAGGTGTCGAGACCTCGAGGATCACCGAGTCCTCCAGCGCCTCGATCGTATGCACGACATTTGGTTCGTTTCGCCAAGCCGCGCCAGGCTCCAGTACGCGACGGCGCATCGTCTCTGCGCTCTCGCCCTGTTCGAGCAGCAGACTTCCTGACAGCAGGTAGTTGCTCTCATCCTTCTCCACGTGGTACTGGACAGACAGCCTGTGACCCGCGGTGACACGCAGGATCTTGCCCGCGTACCGATCCGTGTGCGCGTACCAGAGCTCGCTACCCCAGGGCTTCGCGACCTCGCGCGGCAGATCCTCACTCATCCGCAGAGCGTACCTGCAGGTTGCCTGCGACGGTCGTCGTCGACCTGGCGCTTCCAGGTAGATCATGCGCTGGCGTCGAGCGCCCGAAGCTGCTCGGCGTACCCGCGCGCGACCAGCCTCTCGTCGGTGATCCCGAGACGCTCGCGTAGCGTCTGGACCAGCGCGTACTCCTCGGCCAAGTCAAGCGTTGGAGAGATCGTTTGCGGCGGCTGATTGGGGCGAAATAATCGGTCGGCGGGATGACTGACGACGGGGGTCACCGACGGCACGCCCGGTGGCCACGGGCACCGTGATCGGTGCTTCTAGGAAATTATTTGCGTCTTATTGGCTTTGACCTGTAAGCGTATATAACTGTGCATAGCCTCGGTCAGGCGCCGACGTAGACCGCCAGGTGCTCGCCGGTGAGGGATTGGATTTCCTCCCGCCCGGCGACAAGGTCTGCGGGTGTGCCCTCAAAGACGATCTCACCGCCGTCGTGGCCGGCGCCGGGTCCGAGGTCTACGATCCAGTCGGCGTGGGCCATGACCGCCTGGTGGTGTGCGATGACGATGACCGACTTGCCGGAGTCGACGAGCCGGTCGAGCAGGCCGAGCAGCTGCTCGACGTCGGCGAGGTGCAGGCCGGTGGTCGGCTCGTCGAGGACGTAGACGCCGCCGTTCTCGTTCAGGTGGGTGGCCAGCTTGAGCCGCTGGCGCTCGCCACCGGACAGCGTGGGGAGCGGCTGGCCGAGGCTGAGGTAGCCGAGCCCGACGTCGGTGAGCTGCTCGAGGATCTTGTGCGCGGCCGGCGTGTGCGCCTCGCCGGCGCTGAAGAACTCCGCGGCCTCGGTCACCGGCATCGCGAGCACCTCGCTGATGTCGCGACCGCCGAGGTGGTAGTCGAGCACCGATACCTGGAAGCGCTTGCCTTCGCAGACCTCGCAGGTGGTGGTCACGCCGGCCATCATCGCCAGGTCGGTGTAGATGACGCCGGCACCGTTGCAGTTGGGACAGGCACCCTCGGAGTTGGCGCTGAACAGCGCCGGCTTCACGCCGTTGGCCTTCGCGAAGGCCTTGCGAATCGGGTCGAGCAGTCCGGTGTACGTCGCCGGGTTGCTCCGTCGCGAGCCGCCGATCGCGCCCTGGTCGATAGACACGACACCCGCGCCGGCGGGGATCGACCCATTCACGAGCGAGCTCTTGCCGGAGCCGGCGACGCCGGTGACGACGACGAGCACCCCGAGCGGGATGGCGACGTCGATGTCGCGCAGGTTGTGCGTGCTCGCGCCGCGGATCTCCAGCTTGCCGGTGGGCTTGCGCACCATCTGCTTCAGGGCGGCCCGGTCATCGAGATGGCGGCCGGTGATGGTGTCGCTGGCCCGCAGCCCCTGCACGGTGCCCTCGAAGCAGACTTCGCCGCCCGCCGTGCCGGCGCCGGGGCCGAGGTCGACAGCGCGGTCGGCAATCGCGATCGTCTCCGGCTTGTGCTCGATGACGAGCACCGTGTTGCCCTTGTCGCGCAGGCGCAGCAGCAGGTCGTTCATCCGCTGGATGTCATGGGGGTGCAGGCCGGTGGTGGGCTCGTCGAAGACGTAGGTGACGTCCGTGAGCGAGGCGCCGAGCTGGCGGATCATCTTGACGCGCTGCGCCTCGCCGCCGGACAGCGTGGCCGTCGACCGGTCGAGTGAGAGGTAGCCGAGGCCGATCTCCACGAACGACTCGAGAGTCTGGAGCACTGCGCCCAGCAGCGGCGCCACCGATGGCTCGTCGAGGCCTGCGACCCATTCGACCAGGTCGCTGATCTGCATCGCGCAGGCCTCGCCGATGTGGATGCCTTTGATCGTCGAGGACCGCGCGCCCGCGCTGAGTCGGGTCCCGCCGCAATCGGGGCAGGTGGTGAAGGTGACGGCGCGGTCCACGAACGCCCGGACCTGCGGCTGCATCGCCTCCTTGTCCTTGGCGAGCATCGACTTCTGGATCCGCGGGATCAGCCCTTCGTAGGTCATGTTGATGCCCGCGATCTTCATCCGGACCGGCTCGTGGTGGAGGAAGTCGTGCAGCTCCTTCTTGGTGTACTTGCGGATCGGCTTGTCCGGGTCGAAGAAGCCCGACGCGCTGTACAGCCGCGCGTTCCAGCCGCTGCCGGTATAGCCGGGGACGGTGATTGCACCCTCCGAGAGCGACTTGCTCTCGTCGAAGAGCTGGGCCAGGTCGAGGTCGGTCACGTTGCCGATGCCCTCGCAACGCGGGCACATGCCGCCAGTGACGCTGAAGGTTCGCCTCATGGTCTTCCGGGAACCACGCTCGACGGTGATCGCGCCGGCGGCTTTGACCGAGGGGGTGTTGAAGGAGTACGCCTTGGGCGAGCCGATGTGCGGCTTTCCGAGCCGGCTGAAGACGATCCGCAGCATCGCGTTCGCGTCGGTGACGGTGCCCACGGTAGAGCGGGGATTGGATCCCATCCGTTCCTGGTCGACGACGATCGCCGTGGTCAGCCCCTCCAGCAGATCGACCTCGGGACGCGCCAGCGTCGACATGAAGCCCTGCACGAAGGCGCTGTATGTCTCGTTGATCAGCCGCTGGGACTCCGCGGCGATCGTGCCGAACACCAGGGAGCTCTTGCCTGAGCCGGAGACGCCGGTGAACACCGTCAGCCGACGCTTGGGCAGCTCGACGCTGACGTCCTTGAGGTTGTTCACGCGTGCGCCTTGCACACGGATCAAATCGTGGCTGTCGGCAGCGTGCAGCGCGGGCGACTGCGTGTCCGCCCTCGTGGCCTTGCTCATCGTATCTTCATCTAAGCGGGGTCCTGAAGCAGCCCGAGGACGTTGCCATCGAGATCGCTGAAAGTGGCCACCAGGCGGCCACCACCGACGTCGTGTGCGGGCTCCTTCACGGTGGCGCCCGCGGCGGTCACCTCGGCCAGCTTCGCCTCGATGTCCGGCACATGCCAGTAGGCCACCGGCGAGGTCATGCCCTGCGGTCGACCGCCCGGTACCAGCCCTATCTGTTGGCCCTCCGCCTCGAAGCCGACGTAGTAGTCCGAGTCGGTCTGCGGCGGGACACCAAGCAGGGCGGCGTACACCGGCTTGGCCGCTGCCAGGTCGGACACGGGATGCAGCACGGTCTTGATTCCCTGGGTGGAAGAGTCGGTCATGGTCACTCCTGAAGTCGTGGGTCACATCGACCCGGTGTGTGTCTTGTCGAGCTTAAAGACGAACTCGTGCGAACCTAAGGCTTGGGAAGGCCTTTGTTGCAGACGATGCGTGAATAATGACTGTGTTGTCTAGTCGCCTGTGGCCGAGAAGTGCTCGGGATCGATCGGTCCGAGAACGCCTCCCACGAGCTTTACCGGACCGGGGTATGACCGCAGGACGGCGATCAGCTGAGACGGGTTCGTCACATCGACCGCGCCACCCGGATATCTGGTTGTCTCGTGATTGCTCAGGCCGGCACGTGCGCTGTAGGCTCCGGCCGCGTTCAGCTGGGCTTGTTCATAGTAGGTCCTGTAGCCGCTTGTCACCGTCCCGGTCCAACCGTGGAGATGTGCCCATTCGAGAATCGGAACGATCCAATCGGCGATCGGCTTCGATCGCGGATTCCACACTGTTTCGGGCGTCTCGGCTTCCACGACGGGGCCGCCCGAGCTCGCCGGGGCGTTTTCGAAGGATGCAGCCGATTCCCCAGACGGCACCACGACCCCGGCCTTGCGGGCGGCTTCGATCTCACGGCGAACCTCTGCATCGGAGGGAGCTCCCGGCGCGATATGCACCTTGCCTTCGGCGAGGATCGCGTCAGACGATGCATCGATCCGCGCGACGACACTATGGGCCTGGGCTGGCGCGGGACTCGATCTCACACCGGCCTTGGCCTTCGTCGTCGTCACTTTTGGCGCCGTTGCACCCCCAACCGTGGCTTCGCCGCAGCCCGCTGAGCCACAGCAACCGAGGACCAGGAGCAAGACCACGGCGACCCGTGCGGAGAATCGGCGATTGGTCGCGCTGCGGACCCTCACGAACGCTCCACAGGCGAGCAGCGAGACGCGGCTTCATGCTCAACTCCGGTGCGCCATCCGCACTTCGTCGCTCTTGCATATCCCGTCGTGGTCCACCCGAGCCGCACAGGCCACCTCAGCATTGCCATCAAGGCAGTCTCTCAGACCTGGTGAACGTGACAGCGGCGTGAGAGTCCGGGCATGGCGCCGTCAGGTCGCTGATCGGCTCAACCATGCGGCCCTGCGGATGCGCGCAGCGATCCGTCCGTGACGTGCCGCAGGATGCCGGGCTCTTTGACCCGCTCATCGTCGACCTCGCTGCGCGCGTGGCAACGCCATGCGCTGGACCGTCTCGCCGGCTGGCGAGGGGGGCCGTTCCTGATCTCGGCCGCGCCTGGCGCCGGCAAGACGCGCCCCGCGCTCGAGCTCGCCAGAGATCTTCTCGCGCAGAGGATCGTCAGGCGCGTAGCGGTGCTGTGCCCGACGACGCCGCTCACACGACAGTGGGCGGCGGCGGCGGCGATTCTCGGCGTGCAGCTGCAGCCGGATGCTCGGGGGCCCAGGCCGCCGGGGGACTTCGACGGGGTGGCGGTCACCTATGCACGCGTCGCGGGAGATCCGCGTGGGTGGGCGGCAAAGGTCGGCAGGGACACCCTTGTGGTGGTCGACGAGGCACACCATCTCGGCGAGGATCTCGCTTGGGGCATGAGCTTCCGACGGGCATTTGCGTCGGCGCCTCGCTGGCTGCTGCTCTCGGGCACCCCGTTTCGCTCCGACGCCACCCCGATCCCCGGCGTACGCTACGACAGCGACGGCTTGGCGATCCCCGACATCTCCTACACGTACGCCGAGGCGGTCGCCGATCGGATCTGTCGCCCAGTGGCGTTCGTGACCTTCGACGGGAGTCTGTCGTGGCGTAGCGGCGATGACGTGATCGAGTCGTCCTTCGAGACTGTCCTGACAGCGCGTGAGGCCAGCCGCCGCTATCGCACGGCGATCTCTACCGAGTTGCCGGACGGCCTGCCACGCATCTTGCGCGAGGCCGACGCCAAGCTGCGCATGCTGCGTACCGAAGGTCATCGTGACGCGGGCGCGCTCGTGGTTGCGGCCGACGCTACCCATGCTCGCCGGATTGCCAAGCTCCTGAGCGAGGCGACGGGGAGTGCGCCCATAGTTGTGCTGCACACCGAGGCGAATGCGCCGCGCAAGCTCCAGGAGTTCCGCGGCTCGCGCGAGCCGTGGATAGTCGCGGTGAACATGGTCTCCGAGGGTGTTGACATCCCGCGCTTGCGTGTCGGGGTGTATGCGAGCGCCGCTAAGACGCCCATGATTTTCCGGCAGATCGTGGGTCGATTCGTGCGTACGATCCCCGGCAGGGCCGTCGAGCCGAGCTGGGTGTATATGCCGGCCGAGCAGACCTTGCGTACTCACGCCTCGCAGATCGAAACGGAGCTGCGCCACGCGTTGCGTCATGACGAACCCGATGATGGCTCAGAGGCGCCCGAGCGTCGAGCGAGCGAGCCATCTGGGCAGGCTGAGTTCGTGCCGTTGAGCGCCGAGTTCGCCGCGCAGATGACCCTGTTCGGCTCTCCCCAACCTGCGCCAATGTCTGCAGCCGACCAGTCGGCGCTCCCAGCCGAACCGCTTCCGGCCAAACCCCCAGCCGAACCGGTCCTCGCTGGACCGGTCCCGGTTGCGGCGTTCGAGCGCCGTGACGAGCTGCGCAGGGAACGCAGCGGCCTCGTGGCGGAACTGCACCGTCAGGCCGGTCGCAGCCACCGTGAGATCAACTCCTGGGTCAACCGCACCGTGGGGCTTGAACGCGTCGAGACGGCCAGCATCCAGCAACTCGAGCGCTCGATCGAGGCGCTCCTGGGAGAGCTCACCCGCAGCAGCCGCTCGACTATCGCTTAGCAGCCCGCACGGCAGTGCCGTAAGCGCAGATCTCCGTCCAGGTCGTGCCGAGCTCGGAGGTGTCGAAGCGAAATGCGACGATCGCCGTTGCACCCTTGTCCTCGGCCGCCTCGATCAGCCGTTCCTGGGCATGAATTCGCCCTTCGGCGAGCATCTTGGTCATGCCCTTCAGCTCACCGCCTACCAGCGACTTCAGCGATGCCCCCAGCTGCGAGCCGAGGTTGCGAGCACGAACGGTCAGACCAAATACCTCACCCAAGACCTCTTCGATCTCATATCCGGGCAGGTCGTTCATGGTGGTGATGATCATCTGCGCCTCCTCGTTCAGGATCGACCGAAGCATAATCGCAGGTGTCACCAATGACATGCCAGGGCCCACATGCCGACCGGCCGGACTATGTTCTGTGTGCTTATCTCTCGAGCGCTACCGGGCGATACTCTCTCGTCGTCGGATCCTGCTCCATCAGCCCAATCGTCTTCAGCGTCTTGACGTATCGATGGGTCGTCGAGGGCGACATGCCCAGCTGATTGGAGAGCTCGATGATCGGGCGCCACGGCCTGTCCGGGCCGTAGCACGCGAGGACCGACAGGCCGCGCAGCAGCGACTGGGAGAGTTGTGGATCGTCCAACGCCGCACTCAGCGCTTCTTGGGAGGATCGCTGCAGGTCATACGCTCTGCGATGGCTGCCTGCAGGCGGGTCATGAGCGTTGTCCAGCGCCGCCAGGAGCAGATTCGACACCGTCCCGTTGGGGCTCTTGCTGGCTGCGCGCATGACCTGCTCGACCTGTACCGGCGACAGCGTTATCGAGATGTCGTCCTTGTTGTCGTACTTGCTCATTATTTCGCTCCCCAGGGTCTCTGATTTTTGCCTGAGCGGTCCATCGACTGCGGTCATGGACCCCTTCTCTAGTTCTTTTCGAATAACACGCGTGTTCGGATCATCAGCCACCCCCACATAGCGGAACTTTATTGGGATGACGGTCGGACCGGTTGCGCAGTGTCCGGCGTCCTGTTCTCGCGCTATGCCAGCGCAAGGCTCTTGGAACATGTTTGATAGACCCCGGGACGATGGACGACCTCGAGCATCAGCGCGATCCGCGCCGTTCGCTTGCCGGTCGATCGATCCCTTCCACCGCCGCCGGACGCTTCGGTCTCGCGCTCGCTGCGCTCCTGCTCGGCGGACTGGTCGCTTATGCGCTGGCACGCCTGAACCTTGCCCGCTTCGGGCATGCCCTGATCACGGCCAGCCCGGGCTGGATCGTGCTTGCGCTCGCGTTGATGGCGCTGTCGCTGCTGCTGCGCTCGGTCTCCTGGCACGAGACCCTGCGGGCCGCTCTGCCAGATACGCCGATCGGCTGGATCGTGGTAGCCCGCGCGACGATCATCGGCGTGATGGCGTCGGCCGTTGTTCCTGGACGTATCGGCGAGCCCACACGGATCGTTATGCTCTCGCGCCGTCTCGACGGGTCTTCGCGCCGGCTGTTGCCGATCGTGACCGGCACCGTGTTCTCGCAAACGCTGATGAACTTGCTGGCCCTGGCGATCCTTGCATCGGTGACCTTCGGCAGCATCCCCGTCCACGGCCGCCTCGCAGGGATTCTCGCGGTCGCGGCGATACCGCTTGCGTTCTGCGCGCTTGTGCTGCTCGGGCCGCGACTGTTGCGCTTTGGCGGGCGCTCGGGCTCCGTCAGGGCACGGCTGATCAGTGCTGCGATCGCCCGCCTGTTGGGATTGGCCAGACGCGGTCTGAAGGTGTTTTTGAGCCCCCGCCATGGGATCGCTTCGGTAGCCGCCCAGCTGCTCGCCTGGACGCTTCAATGGCTCGCCTGCTACGCGGTCCTGCTCGCACTCGGAGTGCCGGCCCATCCTCCACTGGTTGCCGCCGCCGCTGTGCTGCTCGCGGTCAACGTCAGCGCGATCCTCCCGGTGACCCCCTCCAATGTCGGCGTCTTCCAGGCCGCCTGCCTATTCGTGCTCGCAGCCTACGGAGTCGGCGCCGGGCAAGCCATCGCCTATGGCATCGTCCTGCAGGCCGTCGAGGTTCTGACCGCGTTGGCCCTCGGCATTCCTGCGCTGCTCGGCGAGGGTCTCACATGGCAGGACATACGTTCTGCGCACAGCGATCATGTGGACGATTTGGACCTATCCGACGAGCGCCCTTAGGGTCTGCTTGAGCGAGTGCATCGTTTGCAGCACGGCAGTTGGCTCATACCCGCAATGTGCCATGCAGTTTTCACAGCGCGGATCCCGGCCGCGACCGTACTTGCTCCAGTCGGTTGTGTCCAGCAGCTCTTTGTAAGTTTGCGCGTAACCGTCGGACATCAAATAGCAGGGACGCTGCCAGCCGAACAGCGAGTAGCTCGGTATACCCCAGGCGGTGCAGTCAAAATCGGCCTTGCCCTCGAGGAAGTCCAGGAACAGTGGGCTGTGGTTCAGTCGCCAGTGCTTGCGCCGCCCTCCCGCAAATGCCTGACTGAACAGCTTGCGCGTCTGCGTCACACCGAGGAAGTGCTCCTGGTCGGGTGCTTTCTCATAGGCGTAGGCAGGTGAGATCATCATCTCGTCGA
The DNA here is from genome assembly GCA_963705245.1 of uncultured Solirubrobacterales bacterium. Classification (GTDB taxonomy): domain Bacteria; phylum Actinomycetota; class Thermoleophilia; order Solirubrobacterales; family Solirubrobacteraceae; genus Palsa-744. The sequence goes on from OY970062.1 coordinate 2,718,174, forward strand.
CTTGCAGGTCGTCGTTGAGGAAGTCGAGCACCTCGCGCACGGTCTTGGGCGAGTCGTGTGTGAAGAACGTCGTGTTGGTGGTCACGCGGAAGCCGGCCGCCTTGGCTGCCTTGATCGCCGAGACGGCCTTGTCGAAGACACCTTCACGCTCGACCGATTCGTCATGGCGCTCGCGCAGGCCGTCCATGTGGATCGCCCAAGCGAAATATGGGCTCGGCGTGAAGTTCTCGAGCTTGCGCTCCAGCAAGAGCGCGTTGGTGCACAGGTAGACGAACTTCTTGCGCTTGACGAGCTCCGCCGCAATCACGTGAATCTCAGGATGAATCAGCGGCTCGCCACCGGCAATCGAGACCATCGGCGTGCCGCTCTCCTCGATTGCGGCAATCGCCTGCTCGACGGGCATCCGCCGGCGCAGCTCGTGCTCGGGATGCTGGATCTTGCCACAACCAGAGCACGCCAGATTGCACTGAAAGAGCGGCTCCAGCTCGACTATCAGCGGGAACTTCTCGCGCTGCGCCAGACGCTGGCGCAGCAGATACCAGCCCATCCGCGTGCTCTGTCTGACCCGGACCGCCATTACGTCTACATTAGCCCTCTCGCGAGTCCTCGTGAAGCCCGTCGGATCCGCGAAGCGCAGTGCCCGTCGCCGCTGTTTCCGGCTCCCACGCACGCAGCGCTGTTGCCGCGCGGCGCAGCGCCTGCGCGGCACGCAGCGCTCCCCCGACCGCCTGCGGACGCAGCAGCTCATGGCTCGGGCTGTCCAGCACCACGCGCACGACGGCAAAGGGGCGTCCTGCCGCACCCGCTGCGAGCCATACCGACTCCATGTCGACCGCCAGTGCCCCGCCCGCCAGCAGCTGTGCGCGGCGCTCGCCCAGCGCGAGCTTGGATACACACACGATCTCCCCGCTGCGAACGGTCATCCCGCGGTCTCGCAACGCCGCTGTCAGGCTCTCGACGTCCGTGCACACGACTCGCTCGGGCACGGGATGGCGTTCATCGCTCGTGGCTCGGACCGCCTCGGCGACGATCACTTCCCCCGGCTCGGACTCGGCATCAAGGCCGCCACAAAATCCGAGCACGAGCAATGCTCGGCCCGGCGCTCGTGCCAATGTTTCCGCCGCCCGCATCGCACGCTCTGGGCCCATACCCGTCTTGCGTACGCGAGCATCCCGCACAGCGGACCGGATGAGGGCGACCTCCACGCTCAGCGGCGCCGCTACCAGCAGATTGCTCATAACACCGCTAGCGCTGCTTGCGCTGCCGTGTGCCCGCTCAGGACGGCGCCCTCGAGCGTGGCCGGCCAGCCCGTGTCCGTCCAAGCTCCGGCCAGCAAGAGCCCCCGCGTGGATGTCTGCGCGCGGGGTCGCAGTTTCGCGACTCCCGGCACGGCACGAAACGTCGCGGCGTGCTCGCGGGTAGCAAAGAAGCCTTCTATGCGTGCCTCCCGGGCACGCGGAAGCAATGCTGACATGGCGGGCAGGTAGCGCTCACGCAGCGCGTCCAAGCTCATCTCCATCTCGCGCTCGGCGCCCGACAAGGACACCGCCAGATACTGACATCCTGACGGGACGCCGCCCGCGGCTGTCCGATCGAACAGATACTGAACCGGCGTCCGGACCCCGGCCGCAAACCGGTGTTCGCATACGGGCCGGTCGTATACGACGTGCAGGTTGACGATCGGTGAGCTCTCCAGCTGCCTGAGCCTGCCGGCCACATCGGGCGCCACCCCCTCCAGCAGTCCCGCCGCGCGGGCGTGGGGAACCGCCACGATCACCGCCTGCGCACTCTGCTCTGCGTCCGCCTCTCCTGCCTCGCCCGCCTCGCCCGCGTGAACCTCAAAGCCCGCGCCGACGCACTCGATCCGTTCCGCACGCCAGCCCAGGCGCACATCAACTCCAGCCCGCGCTAATGCCTCCCGGGCGGGCTCGCCGATCGTCTCGCTCAAGGGGTGCTCGTGAAAGCCGATGTCACCCGCGCTCGCGCTGGTCAGCAAGCCTGTCTTGAACACGAACGCGCCGAGTCCGAGCGATGCTTGTGCGGCCGGCAGGTTCAAGGTCGGCAGCGCGACCAGATCCCATAGTGCGGCAACCGCTTGCGGATCCTGACCGTGCTCGGCCAGCCACTCCCCGAAGGTGATTTGCTCCAGTGCCGCCTCGTCAGTGTCCAGCCGCCCGAGGGCGAGCGCGGCACGAGCAGCCTGCAAACGTTGGAGAAGTGTCAGATGCCGGTAGCGCATGAGCGCTCCCGCGAGATGCAGCGGCGCCGGCAGCGAGCCTCTGCGCAGCACAATCGGCTCCTGACCCGGGCTCAACACCGGGATCTCCAACCGCTCCTGCACGCTCACGCCATGCTCGCTCCCGAGTCGCTGCAGCAGCCCACGGTAGGCGGTGCAACAGCGCAGGAACACATGCTGGCCATTGTCGATCCGCAGTCCGTCGCGCTCGAACGAGTAGGCCGCGCCGCCGAGCCTGCGCCTGACCTCGACCAGGGTCACCCGTGCGCCCGCCTCAGCACAGTCAAGAGCCGCCGCAATGCCCGCCAATCCACCGCCGATCACGACGACGCATGCGCGGTTCGCCCCAGCCCTCAACCGCTCCCCCCGAGCATGCCGCGCGCCGCGACCCACGCCTTCTCGCGCATCGGCAGTGAGATCCGCTCGCACAGCGCGCGCTCGGGATCGGATGCGATGCGTGCCAGCAGCCTGCTGTAGATACCGGCCATCGCCAGCACGCACGCCGCGCTGCGCCTGTCCAGGAACGGCGCGAGTGTGATCCCACGGTCGAACCAGCTGCGCGCGCGATCCGCCTGGAAACGCACGAGCGCATCGAGCCATCCCGCCTCGGCCTCCACCCCGCCTTCGACTGCGCCATGCCGGCCGACCCAGCCCTCCGGGCTGTGCGCCCCCGATCGATCGGCGAGCCGCACAATCGTATTCGCTGCCTCGTGCTCGTCGCCGGCTGCTATCAGCCCGAAGCGGCGCAGGTCCTCGGAGGGCAGATACACACGGCCGTTATGGGCGTCCTCGCGCACGTCGCGCAAGATGTTCGTGAGTTGCAGCGCCACGCCAAGGTCGTCGGCTAACCGGTCGACCAGAGCACGGTCCGTTCCCGCCGGGTCGCGCAGCGCGAAGATCGCCAGGCAGGCCCGCCCAATCGCACCGGCTACACGCCGGCAGTAGAGCACGAGATCCTCGAAGCTCTCGTATGTCGCTCCTTCGACGTCCATGTGCACTCCTGCAATCAATGCCTCGAGCGCGTCGGGCGGGACCGCGAAGCGCGCATATGTGTCAGCCAGCGCGACCATCACCGGATCGCTCTCAGGAGCATCGAACTGGCGGTGGGTCGATGCATCCTGGGGTGACTGCAGGCCGGCGACCGGCATATCTGGCGGGAACGCGCCAATGCCCGCTTTCACGACGCGGCTCCCCGATAGCGTCGCGAGCGCCTGAGCCTGCTCGTCGAGCTGGCGCAGCTTCTCCTCGCGCGTCAGCGGCCCGTCTCCAATGTCGTCCACGCGACGCGCGAATGCATACACCGCGCACATCGCCCTGCGCCGATCCGGCGGGAGCAAGCGGATGCCGTAGTAGAAGTTCGCCGCTGTGCGGCGCGTGATCGCCTCACACTGGCGGTATGCCCCGCCGGGTTTCATCGTCGGCGCTCCGCGAGCGTGCCCGCCAGCGCGAGCATGCGCCGCCCCACGCCGGCGCGGGGCGGCCCGGTGAGCACGTCATATTCAGCGCGCTCGATCGCGTCGAGCGCCGCCCGTCCCCCCGCGATGAACGAAGCAACCGCCAGCCGCTCGCGCACGCCGCGCAGCTCACCGATCAGGGGCGTCCCCTGCGCGAGCAGCTCACGCGCGCGATGGGCCTGGAATGCGAGTGCCGCACGCAGCGGCTCGCCGGCGTGCTCGGATGACAGGTCCGCGATCGTGCAGCCGCAGCGGGCCAAGTCCTCGACCGGCAGATATACGCGCCCGCGGTCGCGGTCCTCGGCCACGTCCTGGCAGTGCTCGATCAGCTGCAGCGCGGTGCAGATCGAGTCCGACAGCGTCACGCGCGCAAGCGTGGCCTGTCCGAAGACGCCGAGCACGAGCTCCCCGACGGGGTTCGCCGACAGCTCGCAGTAGCCGCGCAGCTGCTCCCACGTCTCATACCGGCTGACCCGCTGATCGATGCGGTTGGCCTCGATCAAGCGCACGAACGGGTCACGCGGGAGCGCGCACTGACCCAGCGTTGGCTCAAGGCGCTTCAGCAGCGGGTGCCTAGCCTTGCCCCGATACGCCCGGTCGAGATCATGTTCGAGCTCGTCCAAGGCCGCCAGCCGCTCCTGCGGAGTCGGACCCGCCGCGGCGCCGGATGGTGCGCCGTCGCCGAGCTCGTCGACCAGCCGCGCAAACCCATACAGCGCCAGCAGATGCGTGCGCATCTCGCGCGGGAGCATGCGGCTGGCAACCGGGAAGTTCTCCCCGGAGGCACGTCTCATCACCGCCCGCGGATCGAGCTTGCGCGGAGCCGCTGCATCGGGCGCACGCGGAATCACTGGATTGGGCTCGCGCGGAGCCGCTCCCTCCTGATCGGGCGCCTGGACGCCCGGCGATCCGGAAGGGGCGCCCCGCGGGGGTCGCGAGGCCGCGATCATCAGCCCCGCCATCACCCCTCAGCGACCGAGCGCAGGCAGCGACCGAGCGCCGCGATCGGAAATATGAGCCGGTACAGGTGGTAGTTGATGTAGTAGTCCGACGGGAACCCGGTGCCGGTGTACTGCGGCTCGTCCCAAGTTCCGTCCGCGCGTTGAGTCGCAACCAGCCAGTCGACGCCGTGCCTGCATACCGGCGAGTCGAGCTCTCCAGCGGCTTGCAGCGCGAGCAGCGCCCAGGCGGTCTGCGAGGCGGTGCTCCGACCACGACCGATCCATGCGGGATCGTCATAGGAGCGAGGGTCCTCGCCCCAACCGCCATCGTCGTTCTGATGCTCTGCGAGCCAGCCGACCGCGCGACGAATGCACTCCTGCGACGGTGCCACACCCGTCGCGATCAACGCCGGTACAGCCGCGCCCGTCCCGTAGATATGGTTGATGCCCCAGCGTCCGAACCACGATCCGTCGGGCTCCTGATGGGCGATCAGCCAGCGCACGCCGCGCCGAGCGGCCGGTGTGTCGAGCAGGTCCAGCGCGGCGAGCATCTCGATCGCGTGTGCGGTCACGTCCGCGCTGGGCTCGTCGATCACCTCACCGAAGTCCAGGAACGGCAGCTCGCGCACCAACCCGCGAACGTTGTCGGCGTCGAACGCCGCCCAGCCGCCGTCGGTGCTCTGCATCCCTTGCACCCAGCGCCCCGCTCTGCGGATCCCCCCATCGATCCGCGACCGCACCCCAGCCGCGGATGCCGTGCCATTCCCGGTGGCGCTCATCGCGTCACTCACTCGGCGCAGCGCGAGCACAACCTCGGCGGTGTCGTCGATATCGGGGTAGTTGACGTTGGCGAACTCGAATGCCCATCCCCCGGCTGCGAGGTCCGGACGGGCGAGTGTCCAGTCACCGATCGCGGTGACCTCCTCGCCGAGCAGCCAGTCCGCGGCGCGGATCAGCGCCGGGTGCTCACCGGGAATGCCGGCATCGGTGAGCGCGATCATCGCCAGCGCGGTGTCCCATACCGGCGATTGGCAGGCTTCCAGACGCCTGCTGGGAACGATCGGCGCGGCGAAGACCCGACCATCGCCATCGCCGCGGTCCTCGACCATGAAACGATTCAGGCCCTCCAGGCCACGCTTGAGCACTGGGTGCTCGAGCGGATAGCCGCACAGGTGCAGAGCCATCAGCGAGTACACCCACGGTGGCTGGATCCCACCCCACGAGCCGTCAGCCTCCTGGCGGCGTACGATCCAACGTTCCGCGCGACCGAGCGCGAGACGGCGCAGAGGTCCAATCGGGCGGCGCTCGTACGCGCGCAGAACCGCATCGAGGATCGTCAGCCACCTGCTCGCAGGCATGGCCGACCGGCCCGGGAAGGCGCCGCCCGCCACGGACCTGTCCGGGGTCGGCCTGTCCGGTGGCGCCGGCCCCGAGAGGTGCAGCTCCGCCAGGTCGAACTGCAGCGTGCGCACGGGACGATGGGCTTTGACGAGCGACAGCGCGACGATCGTCTGGCGCGCCCAGCAAGCGAAGTCATAGATGTTCAGCGGCGCCCGTACGGGCAGCAGCACGATCTCGGGGGGCAGCGCCGGGACGCGATCCCACGACCACAGACCGAAGAGCGCAAGCCATACGTGCGTGAACACACGCGCGCGCTCGATCCCACCCTGCGCACGGATGAAGCTGGCGGCAGCACGCATGTGCTCAGCCTCGACGGAGTCCCCGGCGAGGCGCAGCGCCCAGTAGGCCTCGATCGTGGTGGAGAGCTCGCCGGGACCGCCGTGGAAGTTCGTCCAGGTGCCGTCCTCGCGCTGTTGAGACCGAATCCAAGCGGCCGAGCGCTCGGTCTCATCGGGACGGCGGATCCCCAGAAACTCCCGTAGAAGCATGTCCTCCGCGTCCATCGTCACGTTCGTCTGCAGCTCGCCCTGCCACCAGCCCGCGCTGTCCTGGAGTGAGAGCAGACGCTCGCATGCCCGCTCCAATGCCACCTGCGCGTCGCTCGGCGCTTGCACGGTCGAAACGGGCATAGTCGGAAAGCTAGATCTTTTTACCTGAGAACGTGTTTTGAAAACGGCTGTGACGTGCCCGCGGGAACGAGCACCTCGGGGTGCGCGAGCGTGATCACGTGGCGGCGCAGCGTCGCCTCGGAGACCGTACGCGGGATCGGCGAGACAAAACGGTAAGAGACCAGCCCGTCGACATCGAGGTGTTCGATCAGGCGAAAGCCGGGCGCGGGGGGCTCATCCGCTGAGGGTCGCAGCGGTGAGTAACCGGTCTCGTCGATCTCGCTGACGGTCACAGACGCACCGCGGGGGAGGTTGTGGAGTCCGGGCAGGTAATACTCGAGCGGCGCGGCGCCCAGCTCGACCGTTGTGATCGCGCGCGCCCCCACTCTCCCCGCGAGCGCCCGACCCGCAGCAGAACTCTCACTCCCCGCGAGCGCCCGGCCCGCAGCAGAACCCTCACCCTCCGCAGACACCCGGCCCGCAGCAGAACCCTCACTCCCCGCGGGGACCAGGCCCGCGACGGAATCCCCACCCCCCGCCGGCGCAGTGAGGGCCCGGGCAAGGTCGCGCCAGTTTCCGCGCTGCAAGCGCGGACTGAGGTTGATGTCGACGGATATCGCCAGGAAGGCGACCGCGATCGCCAGGACGAGCACGATTCCCGCGCGACCAGCCCGCTGCGAGGGCACGACGACGGCGATCAACGCTGTGACGGGGATCATCGCGGCGACGAGGTTGCGTGGCGCGAGGTAGTCGGCGCCGAAGGCGACGAGCATGATTGGGATCAGGACGCCGCCGGCGGCGATCGTCAGCGCGATCAAAGCGGCGCGCTCCTCGGGAGGTCTCAGCACACGCCACAGACCGAGAGCGAGACCGGCGAGGATCGGCAGGGCGACAAGCAGCTCGACGCCGTGTCCGAGCGGAGCGCCGGAGTAGCCCGTCAAGTAGTACTGCGGAATTGCCTGCAGACGACTGGATAGAGCCCACTGACCGATCCACTGCGTGCCGTGGCCTCCCTGGGTGGAGATCAGTGGCAGCAGCGCCAAGCCCACGAGCACGAGCACTGCGATCGCCGGTAGCGCCGATCGTCGACGAGTGCGGTCCGATGCCAGCCACAGGACCATCGGGATCAGCAGGAACACCGCGAAGTAATGGCTCAGCAGCGCCAGCGTCCCGCTCAGCGCAAACGCGGCCATCCGTCCTGAGGTCGGCTGACGCAGGGCACGAAGAAAGCACAGCATCGCGACGGCTGCCAGCAGGATGAACAGCGCATAGGCGCGCGCCTCCTGGGAATACCAGACCAATAGCGGGTTCACCGCGACAAGTGCCGCCGTTGCGACGGCGGTGGCGCGACGATCGGTCAACTCGCGTCCGATCGCCCAAGCGACGGGCACTGTCGCGATGCCTGCCAGCGCGGAGGGCAGGCGCAGCGCGATCTCACCAGTCCCCAGCAGGCGCGAGTCCGCCCAAGCGATCAGGTACCAAAGGGGAGGTGTGTTCTCCGTGTGGACGACCGAGCTCAGGGTCGCCCACAGGCTCGGGTGCAGGACGTGTACGGGCGTGAACGCCTCGTCGTACCAGAAGCTCTGCAGGTCGAGCGTGGACAGGCGCAGAGCAGCTGCGAGGATCGTCAGCGCCACGAGAGGCCACCACACGGGTAGGGCTCGCGTGGTGGTGCGCATGGAGGCGTCCTCGGTGATTGGGGATGAAATGCTCGTAGCGCTCACGTATCGCTCCGGTCTACTGGGACTCTCGCCCCGCTCCCGTCGTGCCGGCCGGACCGGCCGACGCAGGACACATACCCGCAGATGCGATCCCAAAGCAGCCATAACGGTCGCGGCGGAGGTCTTCTTCGGTTTTCGGTGGCAGATACCAACCACCATTTACTGTGCGCTTGCCGTCAGTGACTGGGCCCCATATCGCAAGACACAGCTGAATCTTCGCTTTCGGAGCACCAGGGAGGGTGTTGCCGCAGACGACGTCGCGCTGGGAGCGTTCGCCGAACACCGTCTGCTCGATCGAGAGGTTGTGGTAGTCATGGCTGGTGTAAGCGCGCCAGGTGCGCAGGTCATCGATCAAGCGCTGGTTGGTGTGTGTTTGGCGGACGACATCGTTGGCGGTCGCAAACGCCAGCAGCAGGGCGACTAGAACCAGCATGGTCGTCTCTATCAAGCGGACACGGGTCATCAGGAGACAGGAGCGAACAGCGGTGATGTTTGGTGGATCACAAACAGAGCCTGCACGAACAGCGTCGCGACGAGCAGGCGTCTGTCTCGCGTCACGACCGCGAGTGGCAGCGGCCAGAGTATGTACCAAGCGAGCAGCCAGGTGCTCGTGACCGAGATCGCCAGCAGCGCCCAGCCGGAGGCGGCGACCCAGTCATAGCCGCGCCAAGTGCGCCACATCAGATGCAGGACGATCAGCACGAGCGCGGCCTTGAGCAGGTCGTGATCGACTGGAAACACGCCGGGCTTGCCGAACAGATGGGCGAGCTCGTTCGGGAAGCTGTCGGTTGAGACGAACGCCGAGTCGCGGTTCAGCGCCGAGACGAGGTCGATGCCGTGGATACCGAACACGGCGTAACCGGCGAGCGCGCCTAGAGCGAGGGCCGCAAGTGCGCCGAAGACCGGCGCCAGTCGGCGGCGGCTGAGAACCATGAACGGCAGCATCACCGCGACGGTCGCCTTGACGAGAGCGCCCGCGATCACCAGCGCGCCGGCGGCAGCTTCGCGGCTCGCGCCGGTGACTCCGGTTCGTCCGCTGCCACTTATGCCATCTGCGCCTCCAGCGGATTCGGTCGCCTCACCGTGCTTGATGATCGCCGGGCCACTCCCCGGTCGAGCGAGAGTCAGGGCGACGGCGGCCATCATCAGCGCAAGCATGATCAGGTCGTTATGGGCGCCACCGAGGCCGTAGACGACATACAGCGGGTTGGCGCCGACTGCCAGCAGCGCGAACACTTGGTCATGGGCACGCCGGCGGGCGATACGCCAAGTGAGCGCGAGCGTGATGGCGGAGGCAATCAGCGCGTAGAGCTTCATTCCCCACAGTGCCCCGACCAGGCCGAGCAGACCGAGGGGATAGGTGAGGAGCGTGTAGAGCGGCCCGTAGGCGGTGGCGACCCGAAGCCAGTCGTGCCCGACATAGCGAAAGACGGGATCGCCGACGATCGCGACCGGGCCGTGCGTGTAGGGATCGATGCCGTGGACGACACCCATGCGGGCGTAGGCGATGTAGCTGAACACGTCGGTCGAGATCAGAATCGGCCCGACGAACACGATCAGGTTCAGCAGCGCGACGAGACCGATCGCCCATCTTGCAGCGATCCGGTCGCTGCCATTCACCCAATCGCTGACATTCATTCGGTCACTGCCATTCGCTCGCTCACTGCCAGTCGCCCGGTCACCGCCAGCAACCCGATCGCCGCCATCGTCACCTACTCGGCTGTTGTCAGCTATCCGGGCACTGTCACCGCCAAGCGCACGGTCGCCGGGAGCGCGCTCACGTGCGCGGACCAGCGCCAGCAGAACGCCATAAGCGATGCAGGAAGCGAGGATCGCGATCAGGAACACGCGATAACCGAGCCGCTCGCCCCCTAGCGCCTGCAGCCAAGCGGCGATGTGAGGCGACTTCGGGATCAGCGGCGAGTGTTCGAGCGAGGCGTCGAGCACGATCTCGACGGTCGCCGCGACCAAGATCAGCCCGCACAGAACCGCGAGCGGCGCTCTCCAGCGCTTTGCCGCGGAGCCAGAGTGCGTATGGGCGCGCGCGGGCTGCACGGGGGCGAGCGCAGACAAGGTTCGTGTCACGACAGGTGGACCACGGCGGACGCGACGAGGCGAATCCTTACAACGCTGTCCAAACCGTCTTCGTCTCCAGGTAGGCGCTGAGACCGTCGTGGCCGTGCTCGCGACCGACGCCGGAAGCCTTGAAGCCACCGAACGGCGCGGCGGGGTCGACGGCGCCCCAGCTGTTGACATAGATCATGCCTGCGTGCAGGAGCGCGGCGAGGCGGTGGGCGCTGCCGACATCCCGCGTCCAGACGCCCGCGGCGAGGCCATACTCGCCGGAGTTCGCGCGCGCGGCGACTTCCTCCAACGAGTCATACGGTGAAGCCACCAGGACGGGTCCGAAGATCTCCTCGCGGGCGATCGAGAGCTCGTCGGAGGTCGTGCTGAACAAGGTCGGCTGCACGTAGAAGCCACCGCTGTCCTGCATCGTGGCGGCGCCGCCGGTAACGAGCTCAGCGCCGTCCGCGCGGCCGGAGTCGATGTAACCGAGAACACGCGACTGCTGCTCGGCGGAGATCAGCGGACCGAGCTGCGTGGCGGGGTCGAGACCGGGGCCGAGCGGCGTGGATGCGGCGCGGTCGGCCAGAGCTGAGACGATCTCATCGAAGCGCTCGGCGGGAGCAAACAGGCGGGAGCCGGCGTTGCAGGCCTGGCCGGAGTTGAAGTAGATCGCCTGGTAGGCGCCGGCGACGGCCGCGTCGATGTCGGCATCGGGGAGGATGATGTTGGGCGACTTGCCGCCCAGCTCGAGCGTCACCCGCTTGAGCGCGCGGCCGGCGGTCGCGCCGATCTCACGCCCGACGACGGTGGAGCCGGTGAACGCGACCTTGTCGATGTCGGGGTGGGCGACGAGCGCGGCGCCGGTGGAGCCGTCCCCGGTGAGGACGTTGAGGACGCCGGGCGGAAACCCGACCTCCAGCGCCAACTCGCCGAGGCGCAGCGCGCTGAGAGGGGTCTGCTCCGCGGGCTTGAGCACGACCGTGCAACCCGCGGCAAGGGCGGGGGCGAGCTTCCAAGAGGCCATCAGCAAAGGAAAGTTCCAAGGGATGATCTGCGCGCACACGCCGACGGGCTCGCGACGGGTGTAGCAGTGCATACCGGCGCCGGCGGCGACGGGCAGAACGGCGCCCTCGATCTTGGTCGGCCAGCCGGCGAAGTAGCGCAGGTGCGCGGCGGCTCCGCGTACGTCGACGTACTGGGCAAGTCCGACGGGCTTGCCGTTGTCCAGCGACTCGATCTGGGCGAGCTCCTCGGCGTGGTCTTCGACGGCGAGAGCAAGTGCAAACAGCAGACGCTCGCGCCCAGCGGCGGGCAGGCTCGGCCAAGGGCCGTCGGCGAATGCAGCGCGAGCTGCCGCGACGGCGCGGGCGACGTCCTCAGGGCCGGCATGAGCGACGTGGGCGATGTCGCGCCCGGTGGACGGGTCGAGGGTGGCGAACGTGCGCCCGTCGGCGGCATCGGGGCGCTCAGCGCCGATCAGCAGGCCGTGGGGCCCGGCAACGAACTGGCGCGCGGGCTCGCCGAGCGCGTCGGGAAGCGTTATGGAGGCAGTGGTCATGAATGCAGCCTACCTGGATGAACCGGCGGGTTTTTATGGGAAACCCGGAAGCCCGCGTCTTCGTAGAACGCTGCAGGCGCCGGTTACCGCAGCTGTCGGCGCCAGGAAGGGCGAATAGGGCGCGTCAGGGCGTCAAGACGATCTTCAGTGCCTCACGCCGGTTATACAGCGCGTACGCCTCGGGGGCATCCTCGAGGGACATGTGGTGGGTGACGAGCGGCGAGGGGTCGAGCAGGCCGGCGGAGACCATCGCGAGGACACGGTCGACGTGCGCGATCACGTTCGCCAGACCGGTCCTGATCGTCAGGCCCTTCAGCCAGGTCAACCCGAGCGGGACCTCGCCCCGGCCGGCGTATGCGCCGATCCCCGAGACGGTGCCCGCGTCGCGCGCGAGGCTGATCGCAAGCGCCAACGGACCGGGGTCGCCGACCGCATCGACGGCGACATCCACACCCACACCGCCTGTGGCCGCGCGGATCGCGCGCTTTGGGTCTTCATCGGTCAAATGGATGGGCACGGCCCCGAACTGCTTTGCCATCGCCAGACGGTCAGAGACTGTGTCGATCGCGAACACCTGCGTAGCGCCGGCAGCGCGGGCGGCCTGAACGGCGCACAGGCCGACCGGGCCAAGACCGAGCACGGCGGCGCTGTCACCGGCCCGCAAGCCCGCATGGGCGACGGCGTGATAACCGGTGCCGAGCACGTCGCCGGCGAACAGCGCGACCTCGTCGGACATCCCCTCGGGTACACACCGCAGCGTGAGGTTGGCGCGGGGCACGAGCAGGCGCTCGGCCTGGGCGCCCTGGAGATCGCCGAGCTTGGAGCCATGGCCGAACGTGCGGCCATGAGCGCAGCGGTGGTAGTCACCGCGAATGCACGGCGCGCAGGTGGCGCAGGCTGTGTGAAAGCAGCCGAGCACGCGCTCACCGACCGCGGCCCGCTCGAACTCCGGGCCGCCGGCAAGGACGGTGCCGACGAACTCATGACCGATCGTGAAACCTTGCTCGACGGGGACGCGACCGTGGTAGATGTGCAGATCCGAGCCGCAGATGCCGCTCGCGTCGATCTGAACGATCGCGTCGTCGGGTCGATCGAGCTCGGGCTCGGGGACATCCTCGACGGAGACCTGCCCGGGGGCTTGGAAGGTGACGGCGCGCATGGGCCGCTCAGCCTAAATGAGTCCTGGCCCGTATGCTCCGAGCCGGATGGCGGCGACTCCCTCAAAGGCAGTGCTGATCACCGGCTGCTCGTCGGGCATCGGCCGTGCGACCGCGCTGCGGCTGGCGAAGAAGGGCTGGACCGTGTACGCGAGCGCGCGCCGGCCCGAGTCGATCGCGGACCTCGCCGACGCGGGCTGTGAGACGCTGACGCTCGACGTGACCGATGAGAGCTCGATGCGCGCGGCGGTGGCAGAGATCGAGCACGAGCACGGAGCCGTGGGCGTGCTGATCAACAACGCCGGCTACAGCCAGAGCGGACCGGTCGAGCAGATCGAGCTGGACGCGGTGAGAAAGCAGTTCGAGACGAACGTGTTCGGGCTCGTCGCGCTGACCCAGCTTGTGCTTCCAAAGATGCGCGATCAGCGCTGGGGCAAGGTCGTGAACATCGGCTCGATGGGCGGACGGCTGACATTTCCCGGGGGCGGTTACTACCACGCGACCAAGCATGCGATCGAGGCGATCTCAGACGCCCTGCGGTTCGAGGTGCGCGGGTTCGGGATCGACACGATCCTGATCGAGCCAGGTCTGATCGTGACCGATTTCCCCGCCGCTGCCGTCGCCAGCATGGAGGATGTCGACGCCGGTGGACCTTACGGCGAGTTCAACACAAAGTTGGCGGCCCTGACGACGGACACATACAAAGGTCCGATGAGGCGTCTGGGCGGGGGCCCAGACGCGGTCGCCAAGGCGATCGAGCGGGTGATTGCCCGCAAGCATCCCCCGGCGCGCGTGCGTGTCACACCATCGGCGCGGCTGGCGCTCATCCAGCGTCGACTTACGCCCGACCGGGTATGGGATGCGGCGATGCGCAGTCAGTTCCCCCAGCCACGCTGAGCCAGCTTACGCGAACGGAGCCAGTGGATGTGGCCGTCCGATCTCGAACCCTTGGGCGTAATCGACACCGTAGTCGCGCAGCAGCTCGAGAGTGGCACGGTCGGTGACGTACTCGGCGATCGTGCGTGTGCCCATGCCCTGCGCAAGACCGACAAGAGCCTGTATGACAAGCTGATTCTTGGGCGAGCGGGGCAGCGCGCGGACGAAACCCCCGTCGATCTTCAGATAGTCGAACGGCAGCCGCGTGAGGTACTGAAATGAGCCGAACCCCGCGCCAAAGTCATCCAGCGCGATCGCACAGCCGAGTGCTGCAACACCCTCGCAGAAGGAGCGAGCGCGGTCCATATCGGAGATCGCGGCAGTCTCGGTGATCTCGATCACCAGCCGGGTCGGGTCGACGCTGTCGCGGCTCAGGCTGCGCTCGATGCAGGCGAGCATCGTCGGATCGGTGACTGACAGGGCAGACAGGTTGACCGCGACCCGTGCGCCACCGTCATGCGTGCGGCCGCGGCCGGCGCGCCGGCCAAGCAGCGTGGCGACACGGGCGAGCACGAGTCGGTCGATGTCACGGATCAGCCCGTAACGCTCGGCTGCCGGCAGGAATCGACCGGGAGCGACAAGCCGTCCTGAGGGGTGATCAGCGAGGCGAACCAGCGCCTCGTAGTGCGAGGGACGCCCATCGGCAAGGGAGACGATCGGCTGGTAGTGCACGGCGAACAGACCCTCGTCCAGCGCGCGGCGCAGACGAGCCAGCCACGGCCGGCGATGCAGGCCCGCGGGCGAGGAGATGCCGTCTGTGAGGCCGTGCCCGTAGCGACGATCGTGCAAGGGGTGCTCGGGCGTGCGCAGGCACAGGCGAGGCGTGGCGTCATAGGTGAGTGTCGATGAGTGCATGTCAGCCCAGGGTTTCGACGCGATCCGCCCGACGCCCTGCGCGGTGTGCCGATATGGAGGTTTTGGTGGGAAAGCTTCAGCAAACCTGCGCAAACCTCATCTCCAGACCGACGGACCCTGAAGCGGGCGTCGAGCGAGCCTGGGATGAGCCAAGCGGGAGCCTTGCAGGGCAGGCGTAAGGTCAATCGCGCAAGTAGGGCCGCCGTGCGCGATCGGAGATGACCAAAAGCAGCGCGAGCAGCACGAAGTTCATGACTACGCTCGACCCTCCGTAAGCGACGAACGGGAGCGTCACCCCGGTGAGTGGGATCACGCGCGTGACCCCGCCGACGATCACGAATACTTGCATCGCCACGATGAACGAGAGGCCTGTCGCTAGCAGCTTGGAGAACGAGTCCTTGGCCAGCATCGCCGTCTTCATGCCCCGAGCGACGAACAGCATGTAGACGAGCAGCAGCCCAGCGGCGCCGACGAGACCCAGCTCGTCGGTGATGACCGCGTAGATCAGATCGCTTTCGGGCACCGGCAGGATCGAGCGGCGCACGACGTGATGGTTGGCCAGTTCGACCGGATACTGCAGCAGCGACTGGTCAAAGCCGGTCCCGAGCAGACCCCCGTCGGCCTGGGCGAAGAGCGACTGAGCGAGCTGATAGCTGCCGCCCGGCTGCGCGTACAAGACCGAGTTGAACGGGTGTTCCCAGGCGAGCACACGGGCGTGCACATGGCCCACGTGCGTGGCCACAAACCACGCGCCGACCGCGAACAGCACGAGACCGATCAGCGGGAAGGAGAACCGCCCGGTGGCGACGTACAGCAGCGCGAGGAACGCACCGTAGAACATCAGCGAGGTGCCCAACTCGCGGGTGATCAGCAGCGTGGCCATCGCGGCGCCCCACACGATCAGCATCGGGCCGAACTGCTTCATCGGCGGGATCGTCAGCCCGAGCACGTGCCGTCCCGCGGTGACGAGCACTTGGCGATTGTCGTGCAGGTAACTGGCGAGGAAGATCACGATCGCTACCTTCCCGAGCTCGGCAGGCTGGAATGAGATGCCACCGAGATGGATGTCCAGGTAGGCGCCGTTGACCTGCTCGCCGATGACTGGGGCACGCGGCAGGATCGTCATGCCGATGCCGACCGCCGCGATCGTGTAGCGGTAGCGCTCCAGCACACCCACCCCACGGCGACGCAGGGCGAGAATCGTCGCGGCGAACAGCACGAGGCCGAGCACCATCCATTGCGCCTGCTGGCGCGCCAGCACGGGGTCGATGCGATAGACCATCACGATGCCGACGCTCGCGAGCACCGCGCCGAGTGGGAACAGATACGGGTCGGCGTGGGGCAGACTGAAGCGGATTACGAGGTGCCCGGCTATGCACAGCCCGAGGAACAGAGCGCCATAGGTGAGTGACACGCTGGAGGCGTGGTTGAGAGTGAGGCTTGTCGCTGACCCGCGCGAGGTGTCCTGCTGCTGGATGAAGATTGCGGTGAAGCCGGCGGTGACGAGCAGCGCTGCGGGAACGAGACCCAACAGCTCGCGGTTGCGGGGGCTGAGCATCGTTGCGAGGGTACCGGCAGGCCCGGCAGGCATACGCCGCCTGCCGGCGTGATACGCCGAACCGGCCGCTACCATCGGCAAACGCGCGACTTTGAAGAGCGGGCTTCTGCCTGGCCACGAGCGTGCCCCAGTGCCTATGAGCGGCTATCCGGTGACATCCCAGGAGGACGAGCGCACACCCGCTCCGAGCTGGGGCATGTGGAAACGGTTCGCGATCGCGGCGGTCTTGATTGTCGCGCTCAGCGCGGGAGCGACCGCAACTGTCGCGCTTAACAAGATCACCGGGATCGCCGAAGAGGTCTTTCCAAAGCTCAACGAGATCAACGCCCCGAAAAGCGTGGTGACGGCCGAATACAGCGGCGGTCCGCAGACGTTTCTGATCCTCGGCTCAGACCGGCGGGTGGGCGCGAAGGACTCTTACGATCGCGAAGATCCGCCGCACAGCGACACGATCCTGCTGGTGCGGTTTGACCCGACCCAAGGCCAAACCTCGGTCATGTCGATCCCGCGCGACCTGATGGTCAACATCACGACCAAAAACGGGGAAAGCTATCCCAAGGACAAGATCAACGCGGCCTACACGATCGGGAACAAGCTGGGCGGCACGAAGGGCGGGATGGTGCTCGCCGCAGAAACGATCGAGCGCGAAGTGTTCCCCGGCTTGAAGCTGAACGGGATCGTCGACGTCAGCTTCCAAGGGTTCATCAAAGTCGTCGACACGCTCGGGTGCGCGTATGTGAACGTCGACCATCGCTACTACAACGCGAACGTCGGATCTGTGGAAACGGACTACACGTCCATCAATCTGCAGCCCGGCTACCAGAAGCTGTGCTACGAAAACGCGCTCGATTATGTGCGCTATCGGCATACTGACTCGGATTTCGTGCGCGTCGCGCGCCAGCAAGACTTCCTGCGCGATCTGCGCGAGCAGATCAATCCCACCAACGAGCTCGGCCAGATCGACACGGTCGCCAAGGCGGTCGGGCATGCGATCAGCTCGACATTCCACGCCTCGGCAAGCGAGCTGATCGAACTGGCGAAGCTGATCGCGTTCTCTCAGGGCAAGCCGCTGCGCCAAGTCAAGTTTCAGAGCGCTAACGTCGACTTCACGGGCCCGAACGGTGGTTCGTATGTGACCACGACTCCCGCGCTCGCGCAGGCCACACTCGCAAACTTTTTGCATGCCCCGCCGCAGCTGAGCCTGCCAGCCCCGAAACCGGCGGCGCACGCCTCACATCACAGCCATCATGGCTCGAGCTTCTCACCGGCCTCGATCGGCTTGTTCCCGACCTCATCTGCGGGCAACAGCGAAGCGGTCAAAGCCGCGGTCGAAGTGCCGTTTGGGGTGCTCTACCCGACTTTGCAGACCGGCCCGGCCGAACAGCAGCAGGTGCGTGCCTACACGCTGGCAGACCAGCAGGGGAACACCCATCACGCTTATATCGTCGTGTGGCGGCAGAACGCGATCGGTGGCTACTACGACTTCGAGGGCTCGGACTGGCTGAACCCACCGCTGTTCGCTCACGCCCGCGTGCAGAGCATCGACGGGCGTTCCTATCGTCTCATCGACGATGGGTCACACATCCATGTCATCGGCTGGCGCTCGGGAAGAGTGTTGTACTGGCTGACGAACACCCTGTTGGAGGAACTGTCCAACGAGCAAATGATCACGCTGGCCAAATCCGCTCAGCCGCTGCGCTGAGCCAGCTGCGCATCGATGCTCAGAGGACGCCGGCGTCGCGTCCTTGATCCAGTGCTGCATTCACCAGCGCGTCCGCCTCGGCGTTGCGCGCACGCGGAACTGTCCGCACGGTCCAGTGCTCAAACCCGCGCAATATCGCCATCGCCTCCAGATAGAGCGGTCGCATCGCCGCATGCTTGACCTTGTACTGACCGTTGATCTGCTTGGCGATCAACTCTGAGTCGTTGACGACCTCAACGTCGGTCACCCCCAGCTCCCGCGTGCGCTCCAAGCCGAGCAGGAGTGCCCGGTACTCGGCGACGTTGTTCGTCACCTCACCGAGCAGTTGAGCATGCTCACCCAAGATCTCGCCCTCGGGCGTGGAGATGACGCAGGCAGCGGCTGCCGGCCCAGGATTGCCGCGCGCGCCACCGTCGACATGAACGATTGCCTTGCTCATCGCGAAGCGAGATTATGCATGGTCAACGGACGGGATCGGTGTGCAGCGCAGGGGACGCGATCGGCAGGTCGCCTCAAGGCGCTCGCAGCCGAGATGATCGCGGAGCTTGCTCGCGCTAGGAAGCCGTGGCAAGCGGCGGCAGATCCCCGGGAACCCGGGCGCGGCGACGGTCGCGAATGACACGTCGCTGCTTGACCGCCTCAGTCGGTCGAGCGCCGCGGGCACGGCGGTCGGACTTGCGGCGGTCGACGATGACAGTGACGTTGTCCTCGTGGGCGTAATGGTCCGTGAGCTTCGGATACAGCTCCTCGGACATCTCCCTCGGCACGACACAGTAGATCATCGCAGCACCGATCCTACCAGCGACAGAGCTCCGTCAGCGTCCGCCGCGGCGTTCGCGAGTCGGTCCTCGGCGGCAAGCTCGGTCAGCTCGGTCCCTTGCGCGACAACGCTTGCCCCGGCCGCCTCGTCGCCGAGATCGACCTCATACCGATACCAGGACAGCTCCCAGGCGACGACGATCGCAACCGCGCTTCCGGACTCGGCCAGCGGACTGACGGTCACGCTCGGCGCACCAAGAGAGCGAGCTACCCCCGCAACGCGGCGCGGATGCTCGCCAGCGTTGAACACGTCCAGCGCACGCTGTGCCTTCACGTCACCGCTCTTCACCACGCCCCCGAGCGGGAAGTCGGCTTCGGTGGGAGTTGTGATGAGCTCCCCCTGGGCGAGCTCCATCTCTGATCCAGGCGCCGGGGACTCGATCACCGCCGGACCGCCGTCGAAGAAGTCATAGGTCGCTCCGTGCTGGCTCTCCGGTATCGCCGCTGGGAATGTGGTCTTGCCCGGCGGTGCGGGCGCGGGACGATCGGAGAGCGGCTCGCGCAGCTGGCGCAGACGGTCGAGCAGGTTGCGTCCCCGGCGCACGCGCGATGGACCCAGGCTGACGGCGTGCCGCTGATCGGTCTCGCGCAACCAGCCCTCGTGGCTCGCGCGCGGAGCACACAGTTCACAGACTGTTCGCCGGCGCCCACCCGCCAAAAACATGTCCGGTTGCTCGCCGCGCAGCAGCCTGCGTCCGCACACGTCGCACGCGATATCCGGCTGGGAGGTGACGATCATGCGGGTGGCCATCGGCCTCCCAGCGTATCCGGGCGCGGCCCGTCGCGCGTCGCGCCCCGTCAGAACGTCTATCCGTCGAAGGACTCCTCCTGCATACGCGAGCGCAGCCGCAGAACCGCCTTCGTGTGCAGCTGACTGACCCGCGACTCGGTTACTCCGAGCACCTCGCCAATCTCTCGGAGCGTCAGATTCTCGTAGTAATAGAGCGCGATCACGAGCTTCTCACGCTCAGGCAGCAGCGCGATCGACTCGGCGATGCGATCCTTGAGATCGCCGACGTCAAGGGCTTTGGCCGGGTCGGGGGCAGTCGGATCCTCGATCGTGTCCATCAGCGAGACCTGATCGCCGCTCGAGTCCGAGGTGCTCCACAACTCGTCCAGGGCGACCATCGAGGAATGCGAGATCGCCAGCAGCGAGTCGTTCAGTTCCTCAACGGTGATCTTCAGCTCGGCTGCCATCTCACTGTCGGTCGGCGCTCGCTGCAACGAGTTCTCGAGCTTGGCGTTCGCGCGCTCTACTTCGCGGGCACGAGCACGAACGCTGCGCGGCACCCAATCCATCGAGCGCAGCTCATCGATGATCGCGCCCTTGATTCGCATGATCGCGTACGTCTCGAACTTGATCTCGCGCGACAAGTCGAACCGCTCGATCGCGGAAATCAGGCCAACGAGGCCATAGGAGATCAGGTCGGCCTCCTCGACGTGCGGCGGCAGACCGGCGGCGGTGCGACCGGCTACGTACTTGACCAGCGGCGAGTAGGCGACGACCAGCCGCTCGCGGGCGCGCTGGTCACCATCAGACTTGTATCGCCGCCACAGTTCGCGCAGCTCGATCGCTTTGACGTTCGTCTCCATCCGGGGTCCTGTCCTATCCCCCTCGATCAGGCCCGGGGGTGGCTGCGCCCATAAGCGCTTTTCAGCTTTGCGGACTCTACCCGAGTGTATATCTGGGTGCTCGACACGCTCGCGTGACCGAGCAACTCCTGGATCGAGCGCAGGTCCGCGCCACCGTCCAACAGGTGCGTCGCAAAGCTGTGCCGGAGCGCGTGCGGGCTGATCGTGCCCGCGGTCGACTCCACGCCGCTGCGGCGCACCCAGCAGCGCAGCCGTCGGCGCACATCGCTCGTGCCCAAGCGTCGACCGGTCTTTGAGAGGAACAGGGCTTCTTCACCATCCCCCACCTCCGCCAGCTGTGGGCGGCCCCGCTCGACGTACTCGCCGACGGCTCTCGACGCGATCTCGCCAACCGGCACGAAGCGCGTCTTGCGGCCCTTGCCTTCGACGCGCAATTGCTCCCCGTCGTGGTCGATGTCACCTAGCCCAAGCGACACGAGCTCCTCGGCACGCAACCCACACGCATAGCCAAGCTCGAACATTGCGCGGTCGCGCAGCTCGAGCGGTCCGTGCGCAGGGATCGCGTCGAGCAGCGCAGCGGCCTCGCGCGCTTTGAGCACGCGCGGCAAGTTGCGCGGACGTCTGGGCGTGGACACGAGCTCAGCCGGATTCTGCGCGACCAGACCGTGCTCGCGCTGACTGGAGAACAGGGCCCTGAGTGCAGCGAGCTTGCGCGCGCTCGTGCTCGGCGCTACGTCACGTTCGGAGAGCGCGGCGACATAGGAGCGAACGTCCTTGGGACCGACGTCTCCGGGCGGCAGACCGCGTGCGTGAGCCCAGGCGGCGAACTGATCGAGGTCGACGCGATACGCGCGCACGGTCCGAACGGCAGCGTCGCGGCGGCGCAAGTCGTCATCCAGCAGCCCAAGCGCCTCGTTCCAGGCTGCGACTACGTCGATGTCCTCCATGCCGGCCTAGTTCGCCGCTGCGACCCCCATGCCCTGCCTGCCCAGCATCGGTTCCAGCACACGCGCAAGCGCCGGCCAGTCGGGCGCGGCGAGGATGTCCTCTTCTTCGCACACGTCCCTGTTCCAAGGATGAACGATCGTGGCGGCGACGATCCCGCGCTCGAGCGCGGCGGCGAGATTCAGCGGACTGTCGTCGATCAGCACGTCGATTTGCAGCTCGGCGCAGCGCGAGACCTTATCCCAGGAGCAACACAGATCGTCGAAGGGAAGACCCACTTGGGCGAGCCAGCGTGCCGTCGCAGGGGCCCGATCGGGAGCGCGATGACTGGTCACGTGGATGAAGTGCCCGTCGACATCGTGCCAACGGCGCACGGTCTTGACCGCGCTGGGATAGGGCGTGCCGGCGAGGATACGCTCATCGTCGTGACTCTCATCGATGCAGATCTGGAGCTGCTCGGGCTTCAGGCGGGTGATGCCCCACGTGAACTGCTCCTCGTATGGGAGCTCGATCCCAAAACGCCGCACGGCGATCTCTGAGAGCGTGTCCCAGTAGTGGTGCAGCGTGCTGTCGATGTCGATCGCGATTCGCATCGTCTGGTCTCAGCGGACTCCGTCGAGCCTCGGCAACGATAGATTATGCCGATGACACCCACCGCGCCTGTACCCGGCGGCGAAGCCATCGCAACCGCTTCCCGCAACGGTCATCACAGATCTGCAGTCTACGGCCCGTCCGGACGCTCGAAGTGGCTCGACGTCGACTGGCGCGAGCACCAGCGCTGGGTGAGCGTCGCGGGCCAGCCCGTCAATACGATTGACCTCGGGGACGGGCCCCCACTCGTGTTCGTGCACGGCCTGTCGGGCTCTTGGCCAAACTGGCTGGAGCAGCTGCCGGTGTTTGCGGACGATCACCGCGTAGTCGCGGTGGACCTGCCCGGCTTTGGCCAATCCCCGATGCCCCATGATCAGATCACGATCTCCGGGTACGCGCGCCTGCTGGACGGCCTGCTGGACGCGCTCGAGATCAGCGCGGCGACGCTGGTGGGCAACTCGATGGGCGGGTTCATCTCCGCTGAGCTGGCGATCGCATACCCTCAGCGCGTCGAGCGTCTCGTGCTCGTCTCCCCCGCGGGTCTCAGCACCTACCGTCACCCCGGCGCGACCAGGGCACTGCCGGCGCTGCACTTGTCCCAGCGAGTCGTTGCTGCATACACGGCGTGGCTGGCGTCGAAGTCCGAGACGGTGACAAAGCGTCCGCTCTTGCGTAACGTGACGCTCGGTCTCGTGACCGCTCACCCCAGCCGCCTGCCGTCCGCGCTGGCCGCCGAGCAGCTGCGGGGAGCTGGCAAGCCCGGGTTCATGCAGGCTCTGGAAGCGAACCTGAACTATGACTTCCGTGACCGCCTCCCGGAGATTGCCTGCCCGACGCTGATCGTCTGGGGCGACCATGACCGAGTGATCAGCGTGCGTGACGCGGCCGTCTACGCCGAGCTGATCCCCGGATCACGCAAGGTCGTCTACGAGGACACTGGCCACATGTCGATGCTTGAGCGTCCGGGCGCATTCAACTCGCTGCTGAAAGATTTCCTGAGCGAGTAAGGCCGTGCGCGCGGGCTCAGGCCCGACTCTCAGCTCGTGACCGCACCTTTGGCGGCGCTGCCGACCAGGCGCGCATACTTCTGGATTGCGACATCCACGTGCTCGTCCGCGCGCGGGGGCCGGGTGTAGACGCTCACTCGCTTTGCGATCACATCGTCGGAGAGCGCCACGTCGAGGCGGCCGGCGTCGGCGTCGATCGTGAGCTCATCGCCGTCTTGCAGCGCCGCGATCGGGCCGCCGCGGACGGCCTCCGGCGCGACGTGCGCGACCATGAAGCCGTGCGTTGCTCCGGAGAAGCGCCCGTCGGTGATCAGCGCCACCTCTTCGCCAAGGCCCTCGCCGACGATCGCTGCGGTCACCGCGAGCATCTCGCGCATGCCCGGCCCACCTGCCGGGCCCTCGCCGCGGATGACCACGACGTCGCCTGGCTGGATCTCGTGAGCCAATACGGCAGCCATTGCGGCCTCCTCACCGTCGAAGACGCGCGCCGGGCCTGTGTGTTTGCGCCGCTCGTGGCCGGAGAGCTTGACCACGCAGCCATCCGGCGCGACGTTGCCGCGCAGGATCGCGAAGCCGCCGGTCGGTTTGATCGGGTCGGTGAGCGGGCGCACGACCTTCTGGCCTTCGGTCTCCACCGCCTCGGCGGCGTGCTCACCGATCGTGCGGCCGGTGACCGTCGGCGCCTGCGAGTTAAGGATGCCCGCCTCCTGCAGGCGCGAGAGCACGAGCGGCACGCCTCCCGCTTCATAGAGCTCTGTCGCGACGTACTGCCCGCCGGGCTGCAGGTCGCAGAGCAGCGGCGTGCGCTCGGAGATCGCCTCGAACTCGTCCAGCTGCAGCGGCACGCCCATTTCGCGTGCGACGGCCAGCAGATGCAGCACGCCGTTGGTCGAGCCGCCGCTCGTCGCGACCGCAGCGATCGCGTTTTCCAATGCGGGCTTTGAGATCACCTCGCTCGGGCGCTGTCCACGACGCAGCACGTCCATCACGAGTTCGCCGCACTGCACGGCCACCTCCAGCTTGCGCCCGTCCTCGGCCGGGACCATCGCCGTGCCGGCCGGCGAGATGCCGAGCGCCTCGAAGGCCATCGCCATCGTGTTCGCCGTGAACTGGCCGCCGCAGGCGCCGGCGCCCGGAGAAGCGGCCTCCTCCAGTTCGTGCAGCTCAACCTCTGAGATCTTGCCCGCGGCGAACTCGCCGACCGCCTCGAACACCTGCTGGATCGTCACCTCGGCGCCCTTGAAGTGACCGGGCTTGATCGACCCGCCGTAGAGCATCAGGCCGGGGATGTCCAACCGCGCGAGCGCCATCACCGTGCCGGGGATCGTCTTGTCGCAGCCGCTGATCGTCACGAGCGCGTCGAAATGATGCGCGCTTGCGACCAGCTCGATCGAATCGGCGATGATCTCGCGTGAGACCAGCGACGCTCGCATCCCTGCCGTGCCCATCGTGATGCCGTCGGAGATCGCGATCGTGTTCAACTCCATCGGCGTCCCCCCGGCGGCACGAATGCCCTCCTTGACCTTCGCGGCGAGCACGCGATTGTTGAAGTTGCACGGCATCGTCTCTATCCACGAGTGAGCAACTCCGACGATTGGCTTCGCTAGATCTTCTGCGGAGTAGCCGATCCCGTGCAGGTACGAGCGCGCGGCAGCCCGCTCGGGTCCCTCGGTGAGGGCGCGACTCTTGTGCTTGACGTCAAATGGGGCCAGAGTGCTCACGCGGCGCGCACACTATCGGCGGCGAGCCGTCTCTGTCCACCGCGCCAGATCCCGTCGTGCTCACGCTCCCAGCCTGCCAGCCTGACAAGGTCCCGCTTGACTCGCTGGGGGTCCACCTGCCTGCCAGGCAGGTGCATGTTCGCGTCGGCAATCAGTCTGCGCTCGTCCGCGCTCAGCGCCATCCACTTCGCGAGCACATCGTCGGAGTCCGGCAACCGCACGCTTCCGTACGGCCGCGAGTGATCGGGAAACGCGACGCAGTACTCGCTGAGCAGAGCCCCCGTCTCCGGCACGTACGCGACGATCGGCTTGTGCGGGTAGACCAGGTAGGCGTATCTCGCTCCCGCCCCACCCCACACGCGCAGGAACCCGAGGTCGCGATACATCGCCCACTCTCGCTCGTTCACGCACGAGCGCAGCAACTCGCGCGCCCGCTGCTCTGCGCGACGTTCCCTGCCGGGGTCGTAGTCAAGCTCGTGCCCGCGAGTGCTGTCGCGGACGAACCGAGCCTGCCGTGTGCTTGCCAGTCTCCTACGCAACGCCGGCCAGACCAGCTCCCATACAAGCGCCATCAACACAAGAGCCGCAGTGCCGAGCCCGAGCAGCATGACTGGCTAGAAGCGCGCCATTCCGTGCGACCCGCCGGCCGCACGTGGAAAGAAGATCACGCGCTCGGCGTCTCGTGGCACCTCGGCAAAGCTCTTGACCAGCTCCGCTTCGCGCCGGCCGTCGGTTGTCCGGGTCGGCACCGCCGCCCACATCCCGGAGTCGAGCTCGCGCCTGAACGCCTCGATCAGCTCCTGCTCCTGCTCGGCGATCTCCACATCGCCCTCTGCGAGCACGATCTCGCCATGACCGGGCTTCATCCGCAAGAGTCTCATCGTCTCCCGATTATGGCACGCGACGGCGAGGTGGATGGCACTGTCGGGCATCGCAGCGCGGTGTCGCGCAAGGCGAGCCACCGCTGACTCTCCTTCTCCCCTGCCAACAGCTCTCCCTCGCTCGTCCGCCGGCCGATGCCGCACAGGTGCCGGCGCCCGCGAGGTGTGGGCACTCCGAAGTGTGGGCACTACGAAGTGTGGGCACTACGAGCCGCCGGCGCACATATCGCTCGCAGCGCACCATCGCTGCCAGCGCACACATCGCTCGCGGCGCACACATCGTTCGCGCGTACCCGTGCGGGGAGCCCGTGCAGCGTGCCCGTGCGGCGTGCCCGTCAGCCGGCGCGCATCTCCGCGAGCCCGAGCACGTCGACCGGACCCGCGCCCGCGCCGAGGTCGCGTAGCCCGTTCGCGACCGCCTCCCCTGCCAGTCTCCGCGCGACGATGGCCGCCTGCAGTGCGGTGTCGCCAAGCGCGAGCCGGGCCGCGAGCGCCGAGGAGTGCGTGCACCCGGAGCCGTGCGCGGCGCCGTCGGGATACCGCTCACCAGGAATCTCCATGATCTCACCGCCGCGATCCAGGAACAGGTCGGTCGCGCGCGCACGATGACCTCCGGTGAGCACGACCGCGCCAGGTCCGAGTGCGAGCACGGTCCGCACCAGCTTCTCCATGTCGTGCTCAGCCATATTCCCTTCCGCCTCCCCCTCCGCCGTGCGTCCCTCCGCCGCATCCCACTCCGCCGCATCCCACTCCGCCGGCTCCAACCTCGCGAGCACCCGTGCCTCCGGCAGATTGGGTGTCAGCACGCTCGCGCGCGGAACGATCTCATCAACGAGCGCGCTCTGCGCGTCTACGTTCAGCAAACGCGCGCCCGACTCGGCGACCATCACCGGGTCTACCACCACGGGCGTGCCACGCGGCAGCTCATCCAGCGCGCGCGCAACTGCAAGCGTGACATCCACACTACCGAGCATTCCCACCTTGACCGCGCTCACGCCGATATCGCGAACAACCGCCCGCACCTGCGCGAGCACCAGCTCCGGCGGCACGTAATGGATCGCCTCGACGCCGACCGTGCTTTGTGCCGTGATCGCGGTGATCGCACTCGTCCCATGCACGCCACAACGCAAGAACGCCTTCAAGTCCGCCTGGATTCCAGCGCCACCCCCCGAGTCCGAGCCGGCAATCGTCAGGGCGACGGGAGTTCTGTCGTCAGTCAATGGCTCAGCTCACGACGACCGTCGCGTGGGGCATCGTGCGGACCTCGCACGCAACGCCATACCAAACGATCCGTAAGGCATACCCGATCCGTAAGTGCATTACCAGACGGTACGCGTTCGCCTGTCGTCTTGATCAAGTGCCACAGCGATCAAGAGCCACAGCGATCAAGAGCCAATCATCGGCTCTACGCCCGGCGCCGGGGAAAGATCGTGTAGCTGCCGATCGCCGTCACGAGCAGACGGCCGTCCTGATGGCGGACCTCGCTGCGCATCACAGCGGTCGTACGGTTGCGCCGATCAAGCGTGGTCGAGCACACGATCTCGCCCTCGATCGCGGTTTGGATGTAGTTGATCGAGATGTTGATCGTTGCGATCCGCTCCTCGGTGCTCGTCTGCGCCCACAGCGTCGAGCCCATGCAGTAGTCGACCAGCGCATACGTGACTACGCCTGAGAGCAGACCGCCCGCGTTGATCAGCTCCGGCCTGATCTGAAGCCGAACGGTCTGCGGATCGTCCCAGCGCATCCCCATGAACCCGCTCACACCGTCGATCGACCCCGGTCCACCGGCATGGCGATCGGCTGTGGCCGAAGCCTCGGCCACAGCGACAGTGTCGGCCACGGCGGCAGTGTCTGCCGTGGCCCTGGCGGGTTCGGAGTTGGGCGACTGCTGGGAGGCGGACTGATCCGCAGAGGTCTCGTTCATACGGCGGGAGGCTACGCGAGCGCGGCCGCCCGCGCCGCGCAAGCACGCTTAGAGCCCGCCGCGCGTCAGACCGGGTGACGGTCAGGCCACTTGCATCACAGGCTCATGGCAGTCAGGACAGTGACGCGGACAGACTCATCCTGGTCGGGATAACGACGTCACAGACTCCTGACAATCCAGACCGCAAATCGTCACACATGCGCGTCTGCGGTCACACCTGTCGATCTAGCGTGATCGGCATGCCCACAACCGACACTTCCCCATCCGGATCCACCACCGACAGCAAGAACGCCAAGCGCAGTGACCCGCGTCACGCGCTCGGCCACCGTGGCGAGCAACTGGCTGCCGAGCACTTCCACCGGCTGGGGTTCGCACCACTCGGACGCAACGAGCGCACCCGCTACGGTGAGATCGACCTGATCGCGTTCGACGGTCGCACACTCGTGTTCGCCGAGGTCAAGACTCGCCGCGTAGACGCCCGCGCGCGACCACCCCGCCCTGACCAGCTGCCTCTCGCCTGGCTGCGCCCCCGCCAGCGCATCCGCCTGCGCAAGCTCGCCACCGCCTGGCTGTCCGACGAGAAGCATATCCGCCCCACGGCCCACACGATCCGGTTTGACGCGATCGGCGTAACGATCGACAGCCAGAACCGGCTCCTGCGGTTAGACCACATCGAGGGAGCGTGGTGATGCTTGCATGAGCTTCAAGGGCGACCTGAAGAAGATCCAGCGTCGCGCCGAAGATCAGGGGTGGCGCGTGGAGAAGCGCAAGGAGTACTGGCTGTTCTTTTCCTTTGACAAGCAACAGCCGCCATGCAAGATAGGGGGAACCCCATCGTCCTCACGATCATGGGCGAATTTCCTCTCGTGTCTCAAGAAAAAAGGGTATAAAGCATGATTGTGGAGTATCGAACCTGGACCTCCGTAGCGCACGTCCCGTTCCGCGACGAACCCAAATGGCTGCTGCTCACCAGGCATTTGGAGCGTGAGCACCCCGAGCTTGGGCCGGTTGCCTCCTGGCAAGACGACTGGACGACGATAGTGCTCATACTCGCCAACGACGAGCCCGACCCGGCGACCGCGGCGGAAAACGCCGCACGGGTCGTGAGCGATGCGTTGCATGCGACCGGGCTGGCCAACCGTTTCCCAACGGTCTTCCAGGTCGAACCGGCTACCGATCTCATCGCGGCGTAGCTCTTCACGGCCAATGACGAAGTCGGACTGCTCGAAGTCGGACCCCTCGAGTAGGACTGCTCGAAGTCGGACTTTGCTCGAAGTCGGACCCCTCGAATAGGACTGCTCGAGTCGGACTGCCTATATACCTGGAGCAGGGATTGGTCGCTGAGGCACAGCGCCTAATGGAAGACTTGGGCTACCTCGAAGAGGCCAGATATATAACGATTCTTATGCAGGCGCTGCGCTCTCAGAGCGTCAGCTGCTGATAAGCCAGCGATTGAAACGACATCCGGTGCAAAGGCGAAACTCCCTGGCGAGCAATCGCCTCACGGTGAACTGGGGTCGAGTAACCGACGTGCTCGGCAAAGCCCCACCCCGGATGTTCGGTGTCCGCATGGTGCATGTAGCGGTCACGGGTGACCTTCGCGACGATCGACGCGGCGGCGATCGCGGCGCTCGTGGCATCCCCGTCGACGATCGCGCGTTGGGGACGCTCGAACTCGGGTACAGAGAAGCCGTCTACAAGGCAGAGGACCTCGCCCGGCACACCGGCGGTGACCTCGCGCAGCGCGTCGCGCAAAGCCGCGAGGTTGGTTACGTGCAGGCCACGCTCATCGATCCCGCGCGCGCAACGCGAGATCACACTGACGCGGGCGGCACTGCGCAGCACCAGGGGATACAACTCCTCGCGCGCCTGTGGGGTGTGCTGCTTGGAGTCGTTCAGCGCACTCAGCAAGCGCAGCTCGCGGGTCGTCAGGGCCTCGTAGTCGAACAGCACGCCAGCGGCAACAAGCGGCCCTGCAAGACAGCCCCGGCCTGCCTCGTCTGCACCCGCGATGAGTCGAACGTCGAGACGACGGTCGAACGCGAACAATCGCCGTCCGCTCGTGCGTGCCCGCGAGCGGCGGCGACGACGGGTACGAGCGGAGTTGCCTGTTGTTTTCGAAGTGGCCTTTGCCCTCGTACCCGCGCTGGGAGGCTTCGAGGCGGAGCCTGTCGCAGCAGCGGGTGTCGCCGTACCGCCGGTCGTGGCGGAGGCGGTGTTGGCGATGAGGATCGGCGGGCTAGAAGAACCCGATGCGGTCCAGGGGCCAGTACGTGGCGAACGCTTCTCCGATGATCCACCCAGTGGGGACAGGCCCCCAGAACCTGCTGTCGTCAGATTCGCCACGATTGTCTCCCATCATGAACCAGTGACCGGCCGGAATCCTGATCGGGGTCGGGAAGTTGCACTCTGGGCTCGCTCCACATTCGCGTATGTAGGAGTCCTTCTCGGGTTTGCCGTTGCGGGTGACGTGACCTTCATGGATCGAGATGACGTCGCCGGGACCAGCGACTATCCGCTTGATGAAGTTGACGCTTGCCTCCTTCGGGACCGGCGCAGAGCAAGGTGCACCACCCAGTTTGACGGTGTGCGGAACCGGTCCGCACTGCTCCTGCTGAGCGCCTTCGGGGGGGTGGAAGACCGTGATCTCACCGACGTGCGGCTTGCTGAAGTGGGTGCCTATACGGTCCACGAGCACTCGCTGGCCGACCGTGAGCGTCGGTTCCATCGAGCCGCTGGGGATCCGATACGGCTTGACGATCCAGGCTTGGATCCCAAGCGCAAGACCGAGCGCCACGAGCACGATCACTACCAGCTCGACGATCGAGCTCGACGTCGATTTGACGCGCTTCTGGCGAGTGTTCACGCCGGCGTGTCGCCGGTGACCTCGCCCCCCTGCTCATCGCCGGCATCGGGGGATGGGGAATCGGCGCTGGGCGTCTCGGACTCGGCCCCCGCAGATGTCTCAGCCTCCACCGCCTGCGCCCCCTCGACAACTGTCTCATCTGCGGTCATACCCTCCGCGTCAGTCGCGCCGGCGGCTGTCTCTTCGTGTATCAAGCCGGGCTCGATGGTCTCCTCCGGGCCGGTGTAGCGACGCTCACGGACGCGTGCGCGCTTGCCGACTCGGTCGCGCAGGTAGTAGAGCTTCGCGCGACGCACATCGCCGCGGGCGGCAAGCTCGATCCGCTCGATCTTGGGCGAGTGCACCGGAAACATACGCTCGACACCGACGCCGAAGGACTGCTTGCGGACCGTGAATGTCTCACGCGCACCGTGGCCCTGGCGCTTGATGACGACGCCCTCGAACACCTGGACGCGCCGGCGAGAGCCCTCGATCACCTGAAAGTGGACCTTGACGCGGTCGCCTGACGCGAAGGAGGGGACGCGGCGCAACTGCGCGCGCTCGATGGTTTCGATGACGCTGCTCATAGTGAACGGGGTGCTAGAGATGCGCCTGGAAGACCGCTCCAGTAACCCCGATTTAGGGTGTGACGGCCAGCGCGGTCAGCAATGGTAGCGGACGACCGCCTGATCCCGCCTCACCGCCGGATCAGACTCCCGGATTCGGCGGTGCGTCCAGATCGCTCCGTTCCCGACTGCGCTGCAAGCGCCACTGCGCGATGCGCTCGTGGTGACCGGAGAGCAGCACCTCGGGGACATGCCAGCCGCGATACTCCGCGGGGCGGGTGTAGTGGGGATACTCGGGACGACCGTCCAGAGCGGGACTGAAGGACTCCTGGACCGCTGACTCCTCGTGGCCCAGTGCACCGGGGAGCTTGCGCAGCACGGTGTCGCACACGACCATCGCCGCCAGCTCACCGCCGGCGAGGACGTAGCGTCCGATCGAGATTTGCTCACTTGCGAAGTGCTCGAGGATGCGCTCGTCAAAGCCCTCGTAGCGCCCGCACAGCAGTGTCAGCGCCGGCTCCGCGGCCAGCTCGTGCACGAGCTCGTCGTCCAGCAGCCGCCCTCCGGGCGTCAGCGCGATTATCCGTCGATCCTCGCGCAGCCGCACCGGGTCGACTCCATAGCGAGCGCGCAGAGCGCTGTCGAGCACGTCCACGCGCAAAACCATCCCCGCGCCGCCGCCGAACGGCGTGTCGTCGACCTGTCCCGCGCTGAGCGGAGTGTGATCACGGATGTTCACACACTCCACGCGCGTTCCTCTCTGAAGCGCGTTACGCACGTGACGCTGTTCGGTAAGCCAGGGAAACCACTCGGGGAACAGGGTGAATATGTCGATCTCCATGATCGTCAATCCCCAAGGAAGTCCATGTTCACGTCGATCCGGGATGCGCCGAGATCGATATGGCGGATCGCGGCTTTGACCATCGGCACGAGCAGCAACTCTCCGTCCCGCTCGCGTCGCACCTCGAGCGCCTCACACGAGGGCAGCTCGATCATCCGCGTCACCTGCCCGATGGGACGGTCCCCGTCGATGACCGCGCAGCCCTCCAGCTCGTGCGCCCACCATTCGCCCTCGGCGAGCCGAGGCGCATCCGTTTCGGCCACCGTCAGCTCAAGGCCGCGCAGTGCCTCCGCGCGAGTGCGGTCCTCGACGCCTTCGACGCGCACGATTGGATGCTGGTCGGTCCCGGCCCGGCGGACGATCGCGACAGTCCTGCCCTGGATCGTCACATTCATGCCGAGGGCCAGAAGACGCGGCCGCGCGCCCGTCACGTAGAAACTGCCATCGAGACCGTGGGCGCGACCCACACGACCCGCTTGGAGATCTGACGTACGGTCGCTCACCGTCACTTCACCCTGATCCGTCAGCGATGGCGTCAATCGACGATGTCGACAAGCACCCTGAGTCCTGCGCCCGTCGCGGCGGCTTTCACGACCGTCCGCAGCGCTTGGGCGGTGCGCCCACCGCGGCCGATCACCTTGCCATAGTCGTCGTTGGCGACACACAGCTCCAGCACGATCGTGCCGTCGGCCTCCTCGAACTGCTCGACCGACACGTCTTCGGGCTCGTCTACGAGTCCTTCAGCGAGGTACTCGAGCAACTGCCGCGGAATCTCGCCGGAACTGTCCTCTTGCGTAGCCACTGTCTGTGCCTCTCGACGAGCGGCGTCAATCGCCCTGAGCGGAGATGCCCTGGATCCGCAGCAGCTTGCGTACCGTGCTGGACGGTTGTGCTCCACGGGCCAGCCAGCTGCGAGCGCGCTCCTCGTCGATCGTGATCGTCGAGGGGTCCGTCTGCGCGTTGTACTGGCCGATCGTCTCGATCACGCGACCGTCACGCGGAGAGCGCTGATCGGCGACGACGACGCGCCAGATCGGGTCCTTCTTGCCGCCCACTCGTGTGAGCCTGAGTCTTACCGACAACTTGTTCCTCTCTTGGCGTTGATCGTTTGCCTTGCGCTGGGTACTGCTTCTTTGCTGATTGCGGCTTCTTTGCCTATTTGGCTTAGCAGAGCTTAGACGGTGCGGGGCCATTGGGGGACCTCGAGGGGCCCGCGAGGTCTCATCCCTACCGCGTTTGGCGCAGCTACGTGCTTGGCGCAGCTACCGTGCCTGACGCATCAGCGCCCCGACATCTGGCATCTTGCCGCGGCCGACCTGCTTCATCAGCTTGCGAGTCTGTCCGAACTGTTTGATGAGCCGGTTAACCTGCTGGACGTTCGTGCCCGAGCCACGCGCGATCCGCAGCCTGCGCGAGCCCTTGATCAGCTCGGGTCGAGTCCGCTCTTCCGGGGTCATCGACAGGATGATCGCCTGCACGCGGTCGAGCTCACGCTCGTCAACCTTCATGTCCTGCAGTTGAGCGCCCGCGACCCCGGGGATCATCCCGAGCAAGTTCGTCAGGGGGCCCATCCGCCGGACGGTCTTCAGTTGCGCAAGGAAATCGTCGAGTCCAAACTCGCCGTGCTTCAGCTTGCGTTGCAGAGCGAGCGCCTCGTCCTCGTCGAACTGGCGCTCGGCGTGCTCGATCAAGCTCATCACGTCGCCCATCCCGAGAATCCGCTGAGCCATACGATCGGGGTGGAAACGCTCGAACTGCGCCAGCTTCTCACCTGTCGAGGCGAACATAATCGGCTTGCCGGTGACCGCCTTGACCGACAGCGCCGCCCCTCCACGGGCGTCGCCGTCGAGCTTGCTCATCACTACCCCGTCGAACTGGACCGCCTCGGCAAACCGCTCGGCCACGTTGACTGCGTCTTGGCCCGTCATCGCGTCCACGACGAGCAGGACGTTGTGGGGTTTCACGGCGCCGCGTATGCGCACGAGCTCGGCCATCAGCGCCTCGTCGACGTGCAAACGACCGCTTGTGTCGATGATCAAGACATCCTTGCCCTCTTGCTTGGCGCGCTCCAGCGCCCAGGAAGCGATGTCCACGGGGTCGCGCTCGGTCCCCTGCTCGTACACGGCGGCCCCCGCCTGCGCGCCCACCTTCATGAGCTGTTCCACCGCGGCCGGGCGGTACACGTCGCACGCTGCCACGGCTACCGTCGATGCGTGCTCTTCATGCAGGTACTTGGCGAGCTTTGCCGTCGCGGTCGTCTTGCCGGAGCCCTGCAGTCCGGCCATCAGGATCACCGTGGGCGGTCGCGGGGAGAAGCTGAGCCCGGCGGAGGCCCCGCCCATCAGCGCGGTCAACTCATCTGAGACGATCTTCACGACCTGCTGAGCAGGATTCAGCTTGCCGATGACATCCGCCCCGAGACAGCGTTCCTTCAGCTGCGTGGTGAACTGGCGCACAACCTTGAAGTTGACGTCCGCCTCCAGCAACGCAAGGCGAATCTCGCGCATTGCCGCATCGATGTCTTGCTCGGTCAGCGTGCCGTGTCGGCGCACGTCGGCGAGCGTGGCCTGCAGCTTCTCGGTGAGCGTGTCGAACATTGGCAGTGAATTCTCGCAGTCCGAGGGCTGCAGGTTGCTCGGAGGCTAGTCCTGGTGCTCTGCAGGCGGGTCTGGTGGGGCCAGCGGGCGCTTGGGCACGCCACTGGAAGCAGATGGATGCGCCGGCGCGGGCTCGCCCCCGGGCGTGCGCCGCGTGAGCGCCTCGCCGATACCGCCGAATGCCTCGGCGAACTCGGATGGGATCACGAACACCTTGTTCGCGTCGCCTTCGGCGAGCTGCGGGAGCATCTGCAGATATTCATAGCTCAGCAGCTCCCGGCTCGGTTTGCCCTCATGAATTGCCGTGAACACCGTGTCGATCGCCTTCGCTTCGCCCTCGGCCCGCAAGATCGCGGCTTGGCGCTCGCCCTCGGCGTCCAGGACCGCAGCCTGCTGGGCCCCTTCGGCGGTGAGAACGGCGGACTGCTTGGCGCCCTCGGCCGTGAGGATTTGTGCTTGCTTCTCGCCTTCGGCCGTCAGGATCGCCGCACGGCGGTCACGCTCTGCGCGCATCTGCTTCTCCATCGCCGTCCTGATGTCTTGGGGCGGGTCGACCGACTTGATCTCCACGCGATTGATCCGGATGCCCCACTTGCCCGTCGCCTCGTCCAGGACGACGCGCAGCTCGGTGTTGACGTTCTCGCGCGCGGTCAGAGTCGCCTCCAGCGTCAGCCCGCCGATCACGTTACGCAAAGTGGTCACCGTCAGTTGCTCGATCGCCTGCAGCGGATTGGCGATTTCATACGTCGCCGAACGTGGATCGGTGATCGTGAAGTACAGCACCGTCTCGATTCCCACAACTACGTTGTCTTCGGTGATCACCGACTGCGGCGCGAAGTTGACGACCTGCTCGCGCAGGTCGACCAGCGGCTTCACCCGGTCGATGAACGGCGTGACGATCGTCAGGCCCGGCTCCAGCGTGCGGCTGTAGCGACCCAGGCGCTCCACCACTCCCGCTCGCGCCTGGGGAATGACACGAATGGTGCGGGCTGCCGCGACCAGCATGAACAGGACCACTACGGCGAGGACTATGAGCAGGACCATGAGCTGTTTCCTTTGTTTGCCTGTTTCGAGTCAGTGCATCACGAGAGCGGTCGCTCCGCGAATTTCTACGACCTCGACCCGCTCGCCCGCATCGATGATCTCGTCTTCGTCGTAGCTGCGCGCGGTCCATACCTCGCCGTCTATCTTCACGCAACCGACGCCCTCGTAGTTGGCGATCCGCTCGATCACGATCGCCGGCTTGCCGACCAGCGCCGCAGCCCCGGTCCTGATCGCTGGAGGCAACCGGCGATGCCTTTGCGCGATCGGACGCAACGTGCCAAACACGATTCCCGAGGCGACTGCGAACACGATCGTGCTGAGCAGCGCCCCTACTCCCAGCAGACCGACTACCGCGGCGAGCCCCGCCCCGATCGCGAACGGAGCTAGATAGAACCCGCCTTGGTGCATCTCTCCGATCCCGAGCAGACACGCCGCAGCCAACCATACGATCCATACGTCCATATGTCCAGATTACCCCTCGCGGCGTGCCGCCCCGTCGGGTCGGGGTTCATCGGACGCGCCTAGTGGGTTCCCTGGTCGACATCCCGCGCGTCGTATGGTCATGGGTCGGCGATCAGCGCGCGCGCGAAGTCTTCGGGGTCAAACGGGCGCAAGTCCTCGACCGTCTCACCGATTCCGATCAGCTTCACCGGCAACTCCAGCTCACTTGCGATCGCGAGCGCGATCCCGCCGCGAGCGGTCCCGTCGAGCTTCGTCAGCACTACCCCGGTGACGTCCGCCGCAGCGGCGAACAGTTGCGCTTGGCGCAGCCCGTTCTGCCCGGTCGTGGCGTCGATCGTGAGCAGCGTCTCGTGCGGCGCGCCGTCTGATTGGCGGGCGATCACCCGGCGAACCTTGCTGAGCTCTGCCATCAGATCGTCTTGTGTATGCAAGCGCCCGGCCGTGTCGACTATCACGACATCCACATTTTTCGCGCGCGCGCGGGCGATCGTCTCGAACGCCACGGCGCCCGGATCGGAGCCCTCTGGGCCCGTCTGGATCTCACAGCCGGCTCGCTCGGCCCAACCCGCCAGCTGCTCGCTGGCAGCCGCCCTGAACGTATCTGCGGCGCCGAGCAGGACGGTCTTGCCCAGCTCGTGACGCAGGTGCCAGGCGAGCTTGCCGATCGTCGTGGTCTTGCCCGTCCCGTTGACCCCGACCGCCATGATCACGGTCGGCTGCGAGCGGATATCGATGCGCGCGTCGCCTGCGCCAGCAGTCTGCGCGAGCAGCCCGATCAGTCGCTCGCTCAGGGCCTCTCCGCCAGAGAGCTCGCCGGTCTCAGCCTCCGCCTCGAGTGTGCCCACGATCGAGGCGGTCGTGCGGGCCCCGACATCGGCGAGGATCAGCGCCTCCTCCAGGCGTTCCCAGGCTGCTGCGTCCAGCGCGCCGAACAGCGTCGCTTGGATCTCGCCACCGAGCGCGGCGCGAGTCTTGGAAAGGTTCTCGCGCAGGCGCCTGAACAGCCCGCGTCGGGGCTCACGCGACGCGCCCGACTCAACCGCGTCGCCGGCGGAGACGTCGGTGATGAACAGTTCGCTCCAATCGCGCGCCACGAGATCAGCCTGAACGCGACTAGGCGACTTCGGCGACAGGCGTAGCGGAGTGCGCGGGGTCCTCCCCGTCCTGTGCGACCGCCTCCGGGGGCAGCCGGCGCGAGAGCACCTTGGACACGCCGTCGCCACCCATCGACACCCCGTACAGCCAATCAGCAGCCTCCATCGTGCGCTTCTGATGGGTGATCACGATGAACTGCGCCCTATCGGAATAGCGACGCAGCAACGCTAGAAAGCGGTCGAGGTTGAGATCGTCGAGCGCCGCCTCGACCTCGTCGAGGATGTAGAACGGGCACGGCCGCGCGAGGAACACGGCGAACAGGAACGCGAGCGCGGTCATCGACTTCTCGCCTCCCGACAACAGCGACAGGCGCTTGGTCGACTTGCCGGCGGGGGTGATCTCGATCTCCACGCCCATCACGTCCTCCTCGGACTCACCGGCGCCCGCGAGCTCGTCTCGTTCGGCCTCCGCGTCAGCCCTGGCCTCCGCCGCCTCGGCGACCGCTGTCGCGTCTCCGCCATCAACGGACACGGCTCGGTCCGGGGACTGCCCACCGAGCACCGCACGAGGGGTCTGCTCGTCGCGCACCAACCGCAGACGTCCGCTCCCGCCCGGGAACACGTCGCCGGCGAGCTCCTCGAAGTTCCGAGCCGCAGCCGCGAACGTCTCCTCGAACGTCTCTCTGATCTGACGGTCCGTGTCCCTGATCAGGGTCTTCAGCTCGCGCAGCGCCGTCTCCAGGTCGGCGCGCCTGGTCTCCAGCTCGTCGACATGTGCAAGCGCCTGCGCATACTCATCCTGCGCAAGCGGATTCACAGGACCCAGCTGCTCACGCCTGCGTGCCAATCGCTGAACGCGCGACTCGAGTGCTTGAGCCTCCTCGGGCGTCAGCGCGACGATCTGCGCTCCGTCCTCTCCGTCCTCTCCGTCCTGTGACTCTCCGGCACGAGCCTGTTGATGCTCGTCGTCCGGGCCGTCTTGATCTGAGAGCTGCTCGATCCCAGCGGCCACGTTCTCGGGTGCATCGGTCTCGACCGCCTCATCTGCGTCGCCCGTCTCGACCGCCGACGCGAGTGTTGGCAGTGGGCGCTCCAGGCGCTCGGCGATCGTGCTCAGCTCCTCGGCGGCCTCGCTGGCCTGGTCGCGCAATCGCTGGGC
Organism: uncultured Solirubrobacterales bacterium; assembly: GCA_963705245.1. GTDB lineage: Bacteria > Actinomycetota > Thermoleophilia > Solirubrobacterales > Solirubrobacteraceae > Palsa-744. Next base: position 2,756,457 of record OY970062.1, read on the forward strand.
TGCGACCTCGGCGCCGGTCACCTCCTCGCCGACGAGCCGCAAGCGTGTCTGAATCTCGGCCTCGTCGTGCGCGCACGCGCGCAGCTCGGACGCGACCTGCTCACCGGCCGCGTGGTCGCGTGAGAGATGCTCATCCAATTCAAGGAGCAGCGCGTCGGCGCCCTCACCAGCGGATACGAGCGCCGCTGTCAGACGTTGCGCGCGCGGTGCCAGCAAGATGTCCGCCGCGCGCCGGGCGCCCAGACGCGCGATGCGCTGTTCACGCTGAGCCCGTTCGGCGGCCAGCCGCTCGGCCTGCCTGCGCTCAGCGGCCAGCTCCCCCTGCAGCTGCGCGCGGCGGACCGCCAGAGGGCCCTGCTCGGGGGCGTTCTGACGCTGCTCGATCAACCAGCCGGTCCGGCGCTCGGACTCGGTCGCCTCGGCGAGCTCGCGCTCAGACTCGCGCAGCGTCTCATCCGCCTCTGCGCGCGCGTCGTCGGCGTCGCGCACCTGCCCTAACGCCGTCTGCGCTGCCGCCCCAGCTGTGTACTCAGCCTGGACCGCAGCCTCGCTCGCGACGATCAGCCGCTCACGTTCGTTACGCCGCGCGAGCACCCGCTCAGCGCCGCCCTCGCTCATCTGGCGCACCTCTCCCCAGGCAGCGAAAAGCACGCGTCCGGATCTCGTCACCGCGATCCCGGTGAATCCGTCGGCGACGTCGTCCAACCGCTCTAGGACCCACGCGTCGTCGAGCAGCCTCCGCGCCAGCTCCTGCGCCGCGCCAGCTCCGCTCACGAGCTCGATCAGCCTGATCGCGCCTGGCGCAGGCGCCACGCTTCGCTGCGCCGAAGATCCTCCCTGCGAATTCCCCATCGGCGCGTCTCCCCCAGCCATGCCCGCCCGTGGCGCATCGACCGGGGCATCGGCGGCGTCCCCCGCCAGCAGCGCGCTCGCTCCGTCGGGGCCCGCTCCGTCGAGGAGCGTGTTCGCCCCGCTCAGATCGCGCACCAGCGCCGCGTCCAAACGGCCGCCCAGCGCCGCGGCGAGCGCCAGCTCGTAACCGTCTTGCACTTTCAGCGCCTCGCTCAGTGCGCGTGCTCCGCCGGCGCCAGCGCCGCCGTAGCGGGCGTGGCTGCTCAGAAACTGGTTGGCGGCTGCCAGCTCGGCGCCGACCCGTGCGGCCTCTCGTCGCGCCGCCTCCGCTGCGACTTCGGCGCTGCGCAACCCGGCACGCGCTTGCTCAGCCAGCACATCCGCTTGTGCGCGAGCTTCGCTCGCGGCCTCGACGGTGTTCGTAAGCTCGCCCGCCAGTTGCGCGGCCTGCTCGCGTTCGGTCTGCAAGCCTGCGATCTCGCGCTCCACCTCGCGCTCGCGCTCACGCTCCAGCTGCTCCAGCTCCTGCTCCAGCCCGCGTACGCGATCCTCGCTTGCCACCTCATGCACTCCCCCGCCATCGCCCGAGCCTGGCTCGGAGCCCGATCCCTCGGAGCCCGATCCCTCGGAGGCCGTGAGCGCGCCCAACTCGATCTCGATGCGGCTCACGCGCTCTGTCAGCGTGATCGCGGTCGCCTGCGCCTGCTCGCCGCGCAGTTGCAGTCGCTCACGCGCAGAGCGGACCTCATACGCGCGTCGTGAGAGCGCGTCATGACGCTCGGTTCGTTGCGCCAGCGCAGCCTCCGCTTGCCCGCGCCGCGCGACGATGACCTGCAGCTCGGACTCGACGAGCTCACGCCGCTCGCGCGCGTCGCGTACCAGCCTCTCGGCCTCCCGCAGATCGACACCCCGTGCGCGCAACGCCTCACATGCAAGCGTCCAGCGGGCTTCCAGCAGCTGGCGCTCCAAGCGCTCGTGCAGCTCGGCCGCCTCGGCCTGACGCTTGAGTGGACGCAGGCGCGTGCGCGCCTCGCGCTCAACGTCGAGCGCGCGATCGAGATTCTCCTGGGTGCGATCGAGCTTCAACTGCGCTCGCCGGCGACGCTTGCGGTGCTTGCCGAGACCCGCGGCCTCCTCGATCAGCAGCCGCCGGTCGCGCGGCTTGGACGTCACAATCCCGTCGACCCGACCTTGGGAGATGACCGAATGCGTCTCCTTGCCAAGACCCGTGTCGGACAACACCTCGATCACGTTCGTCAGCCGGCAGCGCGCGCCGTTGAGGCGATAACCGCCCTCGCCGGAGCGGTCGAGCCTGCGCGAGATCGAGATCTCGCTCAGTGGCAGATCCACCGTGCCATCGGAGTTGTCGAGCACGATCTCCACCTCGGCCGCGCTGCGTGCCTGCACGCCGTGGCCGCCGCCGAAGATCACGTCCTGCATCGACTGGCCCCTGACCGCGAGCGGAGACTGCTCGCCCATCGCCCACAGGACCGCATCGGTCACGTTGGACTTGCCCGACCCGTTCGGCCCCACCACGACGCTGACGCCCGGGCCGAAGTCCAGGCGCGTGCGGTCGGGGAACGACTTGAAGCCCTTAAGCGTAAGTGACTTCAGTCGCATGACTTCACCTTCATTGAGCGGCCTGCAGCTTGTCCACGGCCTCGCGCGCAGCCTCTTGCTCGGCATGCTTCTTGCTTTTCCCCCTGAGCCCGCATGGCGGCGCTGGATCTGCGTCCTCGGTCGCTCGCGTGCGTAGCACGCCACGCTCTCTGCGTCCTTGCCCAGCTTGCCCTGCGAACCCAGGTCATGTCTGTTCCTGCAGACGATCGACCGCCTCGCGCGCAGCCTCTTGCTCGGCATGCTTCTTGCTTTTCCCCCTGAGCCCGCATGGCGGCGCTGGATCTGCGTCCTCGGTCGCTCGCGTGCGTAGCACGCCACGCTCTCTGCGTCCTTGCCCAGCTTGCCCTGCGAACCCAGGTCATGTCTGTTCCTGCAGACGATCGACCGCCTCGCGCGCAGCCTCTTGCTCGGCATGCTTCTTGCTTTTTCCGCGTCCCCCACCCAAGGTCTCGCCGCCGACGAGCGCGATCACCTCGTATGTACGCTCGTGCGGGGGTCCGCTCTCGACGGTGATCTCGTAGCTGACTACCGACCCGCGCTGGGCGAGCAGCTCTTGCAGCGCCGACTTGAAGTCGACCGGATGCTCGAGCGCCTGTTCGATCTCGGGCGTGAACGCCTCTACGACGGCTTCCGCTGTGCGTTCGTAGCCGGCGGTCAGGTAGCACGCGCCGATCACCGCCTCGATCACCGACGCGAGCACGCGCTCGGTCTCCACCAATGCAACCGTCCCACCGGACGCGCTCTGGGGCGCCGCGGCGCGCAGTCGCTCGGGCACGCCCAGCCGCTCGGCGACCGTCCGGCAGCTCGGACCCGATACCGCCTGTGCGCGGATCTTCGTCAACCGTCCCGCCCCGAACCGCTCCGCCTCCAAGCGCGGATACAGGTGTGTCGTGACCGCCAGACCAAGCACACTGTCGCCGAGAAACGCAAGTCGCGAATAGGACTCCTCGCGGCGCTCGGTCCAGGATGCATGCGTAAAAACCTGACGCTCCAACTCCTCGGGCAGCCCTTCCAGCAGGTCGTTGAGCAGGTTCATAGGTGAACATCAGGCATGAGCATGCGCGAGGACAAATTCCACCGCCTGCCCGACGGTTGTGATCTTTGCCGCCTGCTCGTCGGTCATCTGCACGCCGTAGCTGTCCTCGAGCTCCTGCACAAGCGTATACAGGTCCAGCGAGTCAGCCTCCAAGTCCTCCTTGAACCGCGTTCCCTCAGCGATCGCGCTCGGCTCGACGTCCAGCTCGTCGGCCAGATGATCCCTGATCAGCGCGAACACCTCATCATGCGTCATTGCCCGGCAGGCTAGCGACCCGCGCGGACACGGGCGCAGCCCGCCTGAGCGCCCCCGCCTGGTCCAGCGCCGCATGCGTGCGGCCGATCAGATCCTCTCGCGCGCCACGTCGGGCGCGCAGGATCGCCTGTGCGAACCCATGGCGGGTGAACCCGCCATGGGGAACGACCCCGAGGCCACGCAACCCGAGCAGGTAGGCGCCGCCTTGCACCTCGGGATCGATCTTTTCGCGCAGGCTCCCCAGCGCGGGCTTGAGCAGCATCCCTCCCAGCTTCGCTTTCGTGGAGGACATCGCCGCTTCCCTGATCGCGGCGAGCATCGTTTGCGATACGCCCTCCATCAGCTTCAGCGCGATATTGCCCGTCAGCCCGTCGGTCACGATCACGTCGGCCGCGCCCGAGACGATGTCGCCTCCCTCCACGTTGCCGACCAGCTCGAACGTCAACGTTCCTGCGTCCGCACGCGCGCGCAGGCGCTCGTTGGTCTCGAGCACGAGCGGACTGCCGCGCGAATCCTCCTCGCCGTTTGAGAGCAGTCCTACGCGTGGATGCTTCACACCGAGCACTGTCTGCGCCAGCGCGGCCCCCATGAACGCGAACTGCTCCAAGTGCTCGCTGCGCGCCTGGACGCTCGCACCAACGTCCAGCAGTGTCACCGGCCGGTCGGGTGGGAGTCCTGGAATAAGCAGTGGGAGCGCCAGTGCCGGTCGGTGGATGCCACGTGCGCGCTTTATGTTGAACAGTCCAGCCGCCAGCGCGGCGCCAGTCCCACCGGCACAGACCAGCGCCTGCGCACGGCCCTCGGAGACGGCTCTGACGGCCTGGACAATCGAGGCGTCGGGGTTCCCTCGCACCGCGCTCACCGGGTCTGCGCTCTTTGCGATCGACACGGGCGCGTCCACCATCTCGACCATCCCGTCGCGCATGCTTGGGATCTCATCGAGGATCCTTCCGAGCGCCTGGCTCAGCTCATCCGCCGGGCCGAACAGGATCGTTCTGGCTCCCTCACCGGCCGCGACCGCAGCACCCGCCGCGACCTCTGCCGGGCCGAGATCCGCGCCGTTGCAGTCGACGGCGACCACAACCTCTGTAGGTGCGCCACCGCCAGCCCCGCCCGGTCCATCGCGGGTGTCCGCGCCCGGATGATGCCCGTCACGTACGTCCGGCGCAGAGCTAGTCAAGCTTCAGCTCGCTCAGCTTTGCCCAGCGCGGATCGCCGACACGCTCGTGCCGGTGCGCCGGGCCGGCCTCGTTCAAGTCGATCGCGCACTCTGGGCACAGTCCCAGACAGTCCTCCCGGCACAGGACCTTCGCCGGTACGGCCAGCGCGAACGCATCGCGCGCCCACGCCGAAACCTCGAGCGTTTCGTCGTGCATGTATGGGCTCGCGAGCTCTTCGCCCTCGCCCGGCACGTCGACCTCGCGCGTCTGCACTTCGATCTCCGGGGCCGCCTCCTTCAGGCAACGCATGCACGGTCCATGGAGCGTCGCTTTCAGCGCGAGCTTGAGCGCGTACCCACCGCCGATCATCTTGGACACGTCGAGCTTCACTGGCACGCTCTCGGGGCGCACTTCATAGCGCTCGCCTCCCAGCTGAAGCACATCGATCGGCACCTGCAGATGGAGTTTTCGCCCCTCCCCAGGGCTGAGCCGCAGGCTTGCCAAGTCGAATGTATGCGTCTGCGCCGCCGCCATCCCTTTCAGGCTAGCGCCCGCCTGCGACTCAGGGTCTATCTGCTGAGCCTTGGAGAACCCTTTCTTGTCGGTGCTCCGCGTAGAGAGTGAGCGCGTAGCGCCCAGCGGGGTGCTCGCGGGCGCGCTCGACGAGCGTCGCCATGCCAGGGGATAGGACATCGGGCTGTGGGAGCGGAACACCGTACTCAGGTGGAACGAGAACAGGCGCGGACAGTGCTGCGAACGTCAAGTCGGCCGCGCCGAAACGCTCGCCGCAGAGATACGGGCGGCCATCGCGGAGCAGATCCGCGACGAAGTCGAGCTCGCGCCAGACCGCCGCCTCGTCCTCGATCTCGATCCCCGGACGGATGCCGAGCACGTGCTTTACAAAGCCCTGGGCGAACGGCCATCCAGAGCGGATCGCGCGATCCTCCCAGCGTGGCACGCCCTCGTTGTTGAAGCGCAGTGCGAGCTTGCGCTGGGCAAGCATATGGACGTACATGAGCCGCCGTCCCCTCGGCCCGAGCTCATCGTCAAAGCGCTGGCAGACATGCTCGACCTCCTCGCGTGCGGCGGGCTCGGCAGGGAACAGCCGGTGCTCGACTGACGTGCGCTCGTCGACCCAAGCGATGATCTGCGCCGAGTCGCCGATCGCTCCTTCATGACTCACGAGCACGGGAACCGTCATCCCCCCACCCGCGCGCCGGGCAACTACCTGATGGATCCCTTGGACGTGGCGCTCCTCGCGATAGGGCATACCGGCTCGCTCGAGCGCCCATCGAGCCTTCTCGCAATAGTGGCTGATCGGGATCGTGACGAGTCGCAGCACCGCAGCAAGTCTACGGCCCGGCGGCATGAGTCCAAGCCCAACCACAGGAATCCAGGACCCGGCAGCATGAGTCCAAGCCCGACCGCAAGAAATCCAGGACCCGGCGGCATGAGTCCAAGCCCGACCGCAAGAAATCCAGGACCCGGCGGCATGAGTCCAAGCCCGACCGCAAGAATCCAGGGGCCGGCGGCATGAGTCCCAGCCCAACCGCAACAAGTCTACGGCGCGGGGATGACCTGCAAAGCAGCTACGCGAGCGTCTTCAGCTCGCGCTTGAGCACCTTGCCTGTCGCGTTGCGCGGGAGCTCTTCCAGGAAGAGGATTTCGCGCGGGACCTTGTAGCGGGCGAGGTTCGCCTTCACGTACGCCTTCACCGTTTCCTCGTCCAGCTGCGCGCCACTGCGTGCCACGACGAACGCCTTCAGTCGCTGTCCGAACTGCTCGTCGTCCACGCCTACGACGGCGGCCTCCTCGATCTGCTCGTGATCGGCCAGCAGATCCTCGACCTCACGTGGGAACACGTTCTCGCCGCCCGAGACGATCATCTCGTCGTCACGCCCGTCCACGAACAGCCGCCCGCCCGCATCGAACCGGCCGACGTCGCCGGTGCTCATCAGCCCGCCTACGATCTCCTTGTTGCCGCCGCCGGTATAGCCTTCGAAGACCATCTCGTTGGTGACGAATATGCGCCCACCCTCGCCGGGCGCCGCCTCGCGACCGTCTGAGTCCAGCAGCTTCACGACCGTTCCCATCGGCGGGCGGCCCGCGGTCCCCGGCGCGGCGCGCAGATCTTGCGGCGTGGCGATCGTCGCCCAAGCGACCTCTGTTGACCCGTACAGGTTGTAGACGACGTCGCCGAATGCGTCCATCGCGCGTGTCGCCAGCTCGCCCGGGAGCGCCGACCCGCTCACCGCGATCACCTTCAGCGAGCTTACGTCGTATTTGGCGATCGTCTGCTCGCCCAGCTCGAGCATCCGCTGGAGCATCACCGGTACTACCGCCAATGCGCTCGCCCGATGATGAGCGATCGCTCGGAGCGTGTCCTCGGGGTCGAACTTGCGGCGCAGGACGAGCGTCGATGCCAGCGGGAGCGCGAGCGTGAAGTGCGCAAACCCCCAGGAGTGGAACATCGGCGCGGCGATCACGGTGCTCTCGCGTGCCTTCAGCGGGATCTTCGAGAACAGCGCCGCCGCCGGCTCCATCGAGTCGGGCTGCTTGCGCGGGGCGCCCTTCGGCGTGCCTGTCGTGCCGGACGTCAGGATCACGACGCGTCCCTTCTCCGCCGGTGGGCTCAGGGGCTCATCGGCTTCGCTTGCGATCAGCTGCTCGAGCAGCCGATCGGAGGTGGACTGCGCTACACCGCCGGGCTCGGACCAGGCGATGAACCGTTTCACCTTCGATCCCTCCCCCTCTTCGCTCAGCAGATTCGCGAACTCCTCGTCGTAGATGAGCGCGACCGGGTCCTCTCGTCTGATCACGTCCGCGAGCTGCGGGCCTGCGAAGGCCGTGTTCAGATAGAGCGAGCTCGCACCCAGCTTCGAGCATGCGATCGTCGCCTCGATGAACCCACGATGGTTGCGACACATGATCGCGACCCCGTCCTGTTCTTTGACTCCGGCTCTGTTCAGTCCTCGCGCGAGCGCGTTCGTGCGCCGGTCGACTTCCGCGAACGTAAGCGTCCCCTTCTCGTCGACGATCGCCTGCCGGTCGGGATATCTGATCGCCGAGGACGTATACGCCGCGGCCGGCGTCGGCCCCCACTGGCGCAGCGCCCGCAGCGAGCGCAGCGCCTTGTCCGGACGCATCGGCTGGATCATGCCGGTGCCCAGCAGCGTCTTTGCAACCTCGAGCTTGTACTTCGCTTCCCGCACGTTCATCGCGCGCAGGACCCTACCCAAAACAACGCAGTCTCATCCGAAAGCCTGTCGAGGATATCCGCGAGCCCGTCGGGGATGGCTGTTCCAGTCGGTGCATGCACCGACTGGCGAGGGCGCACATGTGCGCCCTCGTTCCGGGTCGTGCATGCACGACCCGGCCGGCCGGCGCATGCGCCGGCCGGGGTCATGCCGCATGCGGCATGACCGTCCGAACGAACGAGCTTATGAGACTTCCGCCGGTTCATGAACCACGCTGGCTAGGGCGTCGATGAGCAAGCGAGTCAAGGACGCAAGGAGCGTGGCGTACTGCGTACGCGAGCGACTGAGGACGCAGGATCGCGCTGGCCGAAACGGGGATGCGAACCGAAGGCGAGTGTCTCCCGGCTTCGGTCAGCGGCGTCCTAGCCGACTTCCGCCGGTTCGTCCTTGCCCTGAAGTCGCTCGCGGCCGCGCTGAACGGCGGCGATGAACTTCGACAGGTTCACCTCGAGCGTGTTCAGGATCTCATCGGCGTAGTCCTCCGCGCCGAGCCGGATCTCACGCTCGCGGGCACGCGCGTCCTCGACGATGTCCTCGGCGGCGCGCTCGGCCTGCTTGGTGACCTCCTCCTCGCCGACAAGCCGCTCTTGGCGCTCGCGCGCCTCCTTCAAGATCCGCTCGGCCTCCTTCTTCGCCTCGGCGAGCATCTCTTGGCGCTCCTTCACGATCCAGCGGGCCTGCTTGATCTCCTCGGGGATCGTCGCTCGCATCTGGTCGAGGATGTCGTAGATCTCCTCCTTGTCGACCCTGACCTGGTCGGTCATCGGTACGGACTTGGCGTTGTGGACCAAGTCGTCAAGCTTGTCGATCAGTACAAGGACGTCCATCTTCTTTACACACTATCTCCGTTCGCCCCACCATTGGTGGCGCGATTGATTACATGTACGTAGGTATTGCCATCCGGCGTGCTCACCGGAGTCGTGCACAAATCTTCAGTCCAGTTCGTCAACGTCTGAGCTCTTCCTGCAACCGCTCGGCGACCTCGACCGGGACGAGATCGTCAATTCGCCCGCCGAATATCGCGAGCTCCTTCACCCCGCTTGATGACAGGAAGCTGTATTGCGAGCTGGCCATCAGGTACACCGACTCTATCTCTGGATCCTGGCGACGGTTGAGTTGGTGCATCTCGAGCTCGTACTCGAAGTCCGAGATGGCTCGCAGGCCCTTCACGATCGCCTTCGCGCCCACCTTCCTCGCGAACTCGACGACGAGCGTGTTGAACGGCTCCACCCGCACGTGCGTCAGTCCGGCGGTCGCGTTCTCGACGAACGCGAGTCGCTCCTCGATCGCGAACAACGTCTTGTCCTTGCGCACCGATCGATTCACAACGGCGATCACGACTTCGTCGAACAGCGCGGCAGCGCGCCCGATCACATCGAGATGGCCGTTCGTGATCGGGTCATACGAGCCCGGACATACGGCTATTGACTTGTTCTCGGTCATTCGTGACGGTGGATTGCGATCGTTGTGTCTCCGTACTGGCGCTCTTTCTCACGTGCCAGCTCCAGCCCGAGCGGCTGCCGTCGATCGCTCTCGAGAACGACGCGCGCTCCCGGGGCGAGCAGCGCCGGCAGCGCCGCCGACAGTCCCGGCCCCAACTCGAGCGCCCGTCCGTAGGGAGGATCGATCAGGATGAGATCGTATGTCTCTTTGCGTTTTCGTGCCCCCTTCAGCGCCTGATCGACGTCTTCGCGCCTGAGCTGCGCCTGCTCACCGTCGAGGCCGAGAGCCGCCAGGTTCGCCTCGATCGCCTCGATCGCTCCGCGATCGCGCTCGACGAACACGGCCTGGCGCGCGCCTCGGGACAGCGCCTCGATGCCCAGCGCGCCCGTACCCGCGAACAGATCCAGCACGCGCTCGTCGTCGATGTCCCCGAGCATCGCGAACAGCGCCTCGCGCACCCGATCGGACGTCGGTCTTGTCGTCTTGCCCTTCGGCGCCTTCAGTCGGCGTCCGCCGTAGCGGCCCGCGATCACCCTCATCGACTCTCACCCGGGGATCGGCTCGAGCGCGTCGGCTCCGAACGTCCGTTCCAGCGCGTCGCTCAGCAACGCGTGCTCGGGCTTTTGCAGCTGGGGGTCGACCGAGACGATCGCCTCGGCTCGGGCTCGCGCGCGCTCCAGCAGATCGGCGTCCTCGGGCAGACAGGCGATCTGATGCTGGCCGACTCCGGACTGCCTTGTGCCGATCAGCTCGCCCTCCTTGCGCAGTCGCAGGTCGATCTCGGCCAGCTCGAACCCGTCGCTGTGCTCTGCGAGCGCCCGCAGCCTGGGCACGCCGGCGGGGCCCGCCAGGAAGCAGCACGAGCGATGCTCGCCCCGGCCGACCCGCCCGCGCAGCTGGTGCAGTTGGGAGATCCCGAATCGCTCGGCGTTCTCGACGAGCATCACGGTCGCATTCGGCACGTCGATCCCGACCTCGATCACGGTCGTCGCGACCAGCACGTCCGCCGCTCCGGACGCGAACTCCGCCATCGCCTGAGCCTTCTCGCGCGGCTTCATCCCACCGTGCAGCAAGACGAGACGATGATCTTTCAGCTCGCCCTTGCGCAGCCGCTCGAGCTCAGCGGTCGCGGCTCGCATATCGGGAACTGCGGGCGCGACCTCCTCGGTATCCTCGACGAGGTCGATCAGCGGACACACGACGTACGCCTGCCGGCCGGCCCGCAGCTGCTCCCGCAGCTCTTCGTAGGCCTCCGCGCGCTCGGACTCACCGGAGACGACGCTCGTGTCGATCGGCTGTCTGCCCCGCGGCAGCTCGCGCAGCATCGTCGTGTCCAGATCGCCGTAATGTGTCAGCGCAAGCGTGCGCGGTATCGGGGTCGCGGTCATGTGCAGCACATGGGACACCAGGCCCGCTTCGGCCTTGCCATCCAGGGCCGCCCGCTGACGCACGCCAAACCGGTGCTGCTCGTCCACCACCACGACCGCGAGCTCTCGAAACTTGACGTCCGGCTCGATCAGCGCGTGCGTGCCTACGATCAGCGACAGCTCGCCGCCGGCTAGCTTGCCGAGCGTGTCCGCGCGCTTGCGCGCGGGAGTCGAGCCCGTCAGCAGTGCGCATGTCACGTTTGCCTGCTCGCCGCTCAGCAGCGTTTGCAGCGTCGCCATGTGCTGATCGGCGAGCGTCTCCGTCGGCGCCATCAGCGCAGCCTGCATTCCGTGCTCGACCGCGCGCAGCAACGCCCACACCGCGACCACCGTCTTGCCGCTCCCGACCTCTCCGAGCAGCAGCCGCTGCATCGCCTGCTTGCGCGCGAGGTCTCCGTTGATCGTCTCGATCGCCCTGCGCTGGTCGCCCGTCAGCGCGAACGGCAGCTCGTTGCTCAGCCAGCGTTCGCTCAGCGACGGCGGCCCATCCAGCGCTGGGGCCCCTCCGCGTTCTCGGCGTGTCGCCTTACGGCGCAGGAACACGAGCTGCGCCAGGATCAGCTCTTCGAAGGCAAGCCTTTCTCTGCCGGCCTCACGCTCCTCGGGCGTGCGCGCGTAGTGCATCGCCGCCAGCGCGCCCGCTCTGTCCGGCAGCCGCTCATGCACCCGGGTCGCCGCGCTCAACACCTCCGGCACGTCTGCGAGCGCGTCCCTCGCTCCTTGCATGAGCGTCAGTATCTGCGTCGAGCTCACGCCGTCCGTCGCCGGATAATGGGCGATCTCCGCGGGTGCAGGCGCGGGCGCGACGGGCGCAGGCGCGAGCGCGGGCGCACCTTTCGCGCCTGTGCCGCTCGCCGCCGCACTCAGGTCGGCGGGGGCGAGGTGGGCGCCCAAATCCTTGCCAAGCGCGTGATGAGCGACGTTGAACGTGCCCCTGTCGGTCGCCTTGCCGTGCAGCATCAGCCGCGTGCCGGGCTTGTATCTCTGCGCCAGCCAGGGCTGGTTGAAAAACGTCGCGCGCATCTTCCCGGTCTCGTCGAATACCGTCGCTTCGACCAGCGGCTTCATCCCCCGGCGCCTCACCGGCCGCGCGCCGATCGTGCGCACCTGCACAGCGACCGTCGCGCTCTCGCCGGCCTTCAGCCCATTGATCGTGCGCGCATCCCTGCTGTCCGTGGGCAGGTGCTCGAGCAGCTTTTCGACGTTCGTCAGCCCGAGCGTCTTGAGGCCGTCAGCCATCTTGCCGGGCGCCACGTCCAACGACTCCCGCAGCCGCGACGGCCTCGGCCAGCGCACCGGCGCGGCGAGCCACGCCTCCCTCGTCGGAGTCTCACCGGACGCGAACGCCCGCAGACCGACACTTCGATCGGACGCTTGCTTGATGGCGGCTGGCTTGATGTTGGCTTGCGCGAGCTTGGACATCCTCAACCAGCATGATGCCCGCCGTCGCGGTCGTCAGGAACCCTTACTCGGCGGCCAACAACCACCAGTACGCGTGCTGACCGCCGTCACGCAACTCCAGCTCGACGTTCCCATTGACCATCGCCTCGACCTGCTCGCCCGCAAGCGGGGCGTCTCGACCGGCAAGACAGCTGATCAGCTCAGCATCCTCGGCGAGCGTCTCGATCACAGCTCCCAAGGTCTGTGCCGGGTCCCCCCAAGCACACACATCGTCAGCGATGAACCCAACCGCCTCGCCACGCTTGAACCTGCCCTGCGCGTCGTCGCGCGCGGCCTCGGCGACCGCACCGGTACGCACATGCGCGAGCGCCCCGTTCAGCGCTGCCAGGTTCTCCTTCACACCGCGATTGCTCTCCAGCGCGACCGCAGCCACCAATCCCGCCTGCTGGCCGGCGGCCGGGGCTACCAGGACCTGCTTGTCTGACAGCTCCGCGGCCCGCTCGGCGGCCATCACGACGTTCGGGCTGCTCGGCAACACCAGCACCTCCTCGGCCGGGACCTCGTGGATCGCGGCCAGCAGCTCATACGTGGACGGGTTAAGCGTCGGCCCGCCATCGATCGTGTGCACGCCCAGCTCGACGAACATCGCGGCCAGCCCCTCGCCGCTGACGACCGCCAGCGCTCCACAGCGCGCTCGTAGAATGCTGACGCCGGGCGCGGCGACAGCCGAGGCGCCGTTCTCGCGGTTCCCAGCGTGCAGACGCTCGTCGCGCTCGGCGACCTGCAAGCGCATGTCGGCGATGTCCAACCTCGATATCTCCCCGGCCTGAGCGAACACCGCGGTCGCGCGCTCAGGCTCGTCGGTGTGCAGGTGCACCTTCAGCGTGCTCGCGTCGCCGACCACCAGCACCGAGTCGCCAAGCGCCTCCAGCGGCGCGATGAATCGGCCGGCGCTCAAGCCACTCCCGATCACCGCGAAGTTCGTGCAGAAGCGATACGTGCCGGACACGTGCTGAGGATGGGTGATCCGCGCCGGAGCGTAGTGATCCAGCTCGGGCGCATCTTCGCCGCGCAACGCCGCGACGACGCCCGCAAAGATGATCGTCAGCCCGTATCCGCCCGCATCCACGACGCCGGCTTCACGCAACGCTGCGAGCAGTTCTGGACCGCGCTTCACCGACTCCTGGCCGCTCACAACCGCGCGCTCCAGCGCATCGGCGATCGCCGTATCCTGAATGCTGGGGTCGGTCGCCGGGCCCAGCCGCGGATTCTCCGGGCTGTGCGCGACGTCGGTCATGATCTTGTGCGCCATCTCGCGCGCGACCGTCAGGATCGTGCCCTCGGCCGGCTCGCGCACCGACGCGTACGCACGGTCAGCGGCGTTCGCGAGCGCGGCGCCGATCAGCGTCGCGTCGATCAGCTGACCCGGTCTTGAGACCAGCTCCTCGGCCGCCCCGCGGATCAGCTGCGAGAGGATCACACCCGAGTTCCCGCGCGCGCCCAGCAGCGCCGCGCGCGCAACCGACTGCACGATCTCCTCGCGCCCGATCTCGTCGATCGTACGCGTCTCGCCGTTGCCACCCTGCAGGTGGTCGAGCTCGGCCAGCACCGCACGCAGCGTCAGCGCCATGTTGTCGCCCGTGTCACCGTCGGCGACTGGAAACACGTTGAGGTCGTTCACCTCCTCACGACGCGATTCCAGATGCGCCAGCGCCCCCGCCACGGCCGCACGAAAACGAACCAGGTTGGTGTCGCTCACTGCGATACGTCTTATCAGGTCCGGCGGCTGTCCTGCACGCCGGTCTCATCAGCCCGGGAGAAACCCGGACACGATCGCAGGACAGATGTCCTCAGTCCAGCGACGCGGCGACGCGGCGACGCGCGGCTCCGGCAGTCCGATCAGGCAGTCGGAGCGTCGGGGGCAGGCTTGACCCCTCGGGCGGCCTTCGTGACCCTGCCCGCTTTCAGACAGCGTGTGCATACATACACGCGCCGGGGCGCCTTCCCGACGAAGATCCGCACCTTCTGCAGGTTCGGATCGAATCGCCGCTTGGTCGCGACCATCGAGTGGCTGCGACTCTGCCCGAACGCCGGACCCTTACCGCAGCTGTGACATACCTTGGCCATCGCGTTCGGCAGTTTAGCGGCCGTGTCCGCGCAGGACGTTGCGGTCGCCCACGAGCTCGTCTCGCAGCGCGGCCATCGCGAGCACCGCCTCGGCGGCGTGACGTCCCTGATCGCGCTTGCCGCCGCCTGCGCGCGCGAGCGCCTGCTCCATCGTCTCGCACGTGAGCACGCCGAACGCGCACGGCACGCCCGTGTCCAGCTGGACCTGCATCACCCCCCGAGCCGTCTCGGCGCAGACGAACTCGTAGTGGTCGGTCTCGCCCCTGATCACCGCGCCGAGACAGGCCACTCCAGCGTAACGACCGGATTGCGCCGCGTATGAGGCGGCGAGCGGCAGCTCGTACGCGCCTGGCACGTCGAACACTTCGACCTTGTCGTGCCCGGCCTGCGCGAACGCGTCGCGCGCGCCACTCACCAGCCGCTCGGCCAGCTCCTCGTAGAAGCGCCCGACGGCAATCGCATACCCGGCGCCCTGGGAATCTCCCGGGCCGCTCATCCCTGGGGACGGTCCTCGGCGCCGTCACGCCCCTCGACGCCGTCACGCCCCTCGACGCCGTCACGCCCCTCGAGACCATCGTGCCCCTCGACGCCGTCACGCTCATTGAAGCCGTCATGCACGGCGGTGTCTTTCCGCTGCGCCTGCTCGTCCTTCGCGACGGCTCGGTCCTGCTCGCGCTCGGAATGCAGCAGTTCCGCGTCGAGGTTCAGGCCCTGGTGGTGCAGTGTATGTCCCATTCGCTTTGCCTTCGTGCGCATGTACTCCTCGTTGTGCGGGTTGGGCGCGTGCTCGATCGGGACCTGTGCGCTGACCGACAGCCCGTAGCCCTCCAGGCCCTTGATCTTCTTCGGGTTGTTCGTCAGGATGCGGATCGAGCTGAGTCCCAGGTCGGCAAGGATCTGTGCGCCGATCCCGTAATCGCGCAGATCGGCGGGCAGCCCGAGCTGCAGGTTGGCTTCGACGGTGTCCAGCCCGTCCTCCTGCAGGCGGTAGGCCTTCAGCTTGTTCAGCAGGCCGATCCCGCGGCCCTCTTGTGCCAGATACAGAAGCACGCCTTCACCCTCGGCCTCGATCATCGCGAGCGCCGACTCGAGCTGTTCGCCGCAGTCGCAGCGCAGCGAATGGAACACGTCGCCGGTCAAGCACTCCGAGTGCACACGCACAAGCACGTCACTGCGCCCCTCGACCTCGCCCTTGACGAGCGCGACGTGATGCTTCTCGTCCACCAGCGAGCGGTAGCCGACGACTTCGAACTCGCCGAACGCCGTCGGCAGCCGCGCCGCGGCGACGCGCTCTACGAGCTTGTCATGGCGCCGACGGTAGGCGATCAGGTCGGCGATCGTGATCATCTTCAGCCCGTGCCTCGCGCAATAGCCGGCGAGATCGCCGACCCGCGCCATCGTGCCGTCGTCGTTCATCACCTCGCAGATCACCCCTGCCGGGTTCAACCCGGCCAGGCGGGCGAGATCGACCGCCGCCTCGGTCTGGCCGGTACGCTCGAGCACGCCTCCGGAGCGGGACTTCAGCGGAAATATATGCCCCGGCTGCACGAGATCGCGCGGGTGGGTCTCGGGGTCGACCGCCACCTGGATCGTCCGCGCGCGATCGTGCGCGGAGATGCCCGTGGTCACCCCCTCACGCGCCTCGATCGACACCGTGAACGGCGTCTCGAAGGACGATTCGTTCTTGGCCGCCATCAGCTCCAGCCCCAACTCCTCGCAGCGCTCTGGCGTCAGCGACAGACAGATCAGCCCGCGTCCCTCCTTGGCCATGAAGTTGATCGCCTCGGGCGTGGCGAACTGCGCCGCCAGCGTCAGATCGCCCTCGTTCTCGCGGTTCTCGTCGTCGCACACGACGACCATCCGTCCCGCCCGGATCTCCTCCAGCGCCTCCTCGATCGTGGCGAACGGGGCAGCTGTCTTCTCTGGCTGGGATGTCGTGGTCGCCTTGGACTGGGTCATACGCGTGACGCCTCCATCAGTCGCTCTACGTGCTTGGCGAGGACGTCCGCCTCCAGGTTGACCCGATCCCCGACAGCCACTTTCCCAAGATTGGTGCGCTCCAACGTCTCCGGTATCAGCGAGACCTCAAAGCCCTCCTCGCTCAGCGCGCTGACGGTCAGGCTGACCCCGTTCACCGCGACGGACCCCTTCTCCACCAGGTAGCGCGCAACCTCTGGGTCGGCGTCGATCCGCGACACGCGGGCGATCCCCTCCTCGCGGATCTCGCTCACAACGCCGGTGCCGTCCACGTGCCCCTGCACGACGTGTCCGCCGAGTCGCCCGTCGGCGCGCAGAGCGAGCTCGAGGTTGACCTGCGCGCCGGGCGCCAGCGCGCCGAGCGCGGAGCGGCGCAGCGTCTCGGTCATCGCCTGCGCCGCGAATTCTTCGTCGCCGACGTCGGTGGCGGTCAGGCACACGCCGTTGACGGCGACCGAGTCGCCCTGCTTCAACTCGTCGGCAAGACGGGTACCGATACGCAAGGTCGCACCCTCGTCGCTGCGCTCCAGCGCCGTCACGCTGCCGAGATCCTCGATCAGGCCGGTGAACATGATGTCTCGCTCACCACTCGCGCAGTCTTGCGCTTATCAGCAAGTCCTCACCGACGCGCTCGCATTCGCATGTCAGCGCGCGCAGCGCCTCGGAGATCTGCTCGACACCCTTGCCCTCCAGCGGGTCGCGCGCGGCGCTCCCGCCGAGCAGCAGCGGCGCCAGGAACAGACGGATTTCGTCGATCTCACCCGCGTCCAGGAACGCGCCCGCGAGGTGTGGTCCGCCCTCCAGCAGCGCTGAGCTGACGCCGATCGCCCCCAGCTGCTCCAGCGCGGAGCGCACCCGCGCCGGCTCGTTCTCGCCGGTCGCGACGAGCACCTGCACTCCGGCGGCCTCCAACGCATCGGTGTCAGCCCGCGCCGCCGCGCGGGAGACGACGACCGTAAGCGGGATCTCCAACGCTGCGGACACCAGCTGGGAGCCGGGCGACAGGCGCGCCAGCGAGTCGAACACCACGCGGCGGGGCTGGTATCGCTCGAGCTCGTCGGTGAGCCCGTCCGGACGGGCTGTCAGCCGCGGATCGTCAGCCAGGGCGGTGCCGATGCCGACGACCACAGCGTCGACCGAGGCGCGCCACTGGTGGGCCAGCTCACGGCTGGCCTCGCCGCTGATCCATTGCGAGTCGCCCGTCCTCGTCGCGACCTTGCCGTCGAGCGTCATCGCGGACTTGAACAGCACCCACGGGCGTTCCACGCGCGCGTGCTTGCGAAACGCCTGGTTCAACAGTCGCGCGTTCGCAGCGATCTCGCCGTCTGCGATCACGACCTCCACGCCCTCGTCGCGCAGAATCCCCAGACCGCGCCCTGCCGCCTTCTCGGTCGGGTCATCGGAGGCGACGACCACCCGCTTGATCCCCGATTGCACGATCGCATCCGTGCACGGGGGCGTCTTGCCCTCGTGACAGCACGGCTCCAGCGACACATACAACGTCGCCTCGCTCAAATCCGACAGGCCGCAAGCCTCGATCGCGTTGACCTCCGCATGCGCTCCACCGAACCGTTCGTGCCAGCCCTCACCGATGATCTCGTCCTCGCGCGCCACCACCGCGCCAACCACCGGATTCGGCTTGACCAAGCCTCCGCCGTTGCGCGCCAGCTCGATCGTCCGCGCCAAGTGCTCCCTATCGGTGTCCGTGCAGGTCATCATCTCTGCACCCAGGATAACCCGGCGCCTTCAAGCCGCCAAGGCATGCGCTTGGAGATCATCGCGCGCAGCGACCTCCGCGCAGTCGGTAGACGGTCATCTCCGGCCCCGGTCGGTCGTAGGCGAGCGGGTAGTAGTCAAAGCTCCAGTCGAAGTCGAATGCAACCGGACCTTCCCCCTGCGCATACGGCGAGGCTCTGTAGACGACTTCGCCCCGCCGTGCCAGCGCTCGGTAATAGGCGATCGCCAGTGGCACCGCCCGAGGGTCGGCTTGCGCCCGTCCGGACTCGGTCGATCCACTCACCACCCAGCAGTAGCCATGAGCTTCGTAGTAATCGATCAGCGCCGGAGCGAGCGTGCGCTCGTAGTCCTCGATCCCCACCTTCACGGTCGGATTCGCTTCGAGCGCTCCCGTCGGGGAGATACGGGAGATCAGCGACGGATACTTGTTCCAGTACGTGCCCCACCCGTTGGGCGCGACGGGCTCAACCACGATTGGCGCACCGGCCGGAATGTGCGAGAGCATCCAGTCTCGCGTCAGGTTGCGGGTATCCGCGCTTGCAAGCACTTTGCCCGAATGCACGCTCCAGACGAGCCCTTGCGCAAGCAGCACGACGACGAACAACGCGACGACGGCTACTCGCATCCTCGGCAGCCTGCGTGCAAGCAGATTTGCCAGCTGCAGCGCAAACAGCGCTGCGAGCAGGCACAAGATCGGGAATATCGGCAGCAGCCAGCGGCCAAAATAACGGCCTTGGACGCCCATGAACGCGAGATACAACAGCGGCGCCGGCACGAGCAGCCAGCCGAGGGCGCGCTCTCGATACCACACGCTCAGCGCACCTCCCAGCGCCGCCAGGGCGGGCGCCCAGCCCAGTCCCCAGGTGAGCGTCCACAGGTAGTAGGCGATCCCGCCGTCTTTGGGCGCGCCGAGCTTGCCTTGGGCTTCAGCGGACAGCGTCGACTGATGGACCAGTTCGGCGTGAAAATCGGAGTAGTCGAGGAGCGCGTAGGGGTTTGCGATCAGAAACGCACCGAGCGCCGCGGCGCCCGCGAGCGCAATCCCACTCAGGGCTCTTCGACCGGAGTCCGGTTGCGCCTGCAAGTAGCGAGCGGCCAACGCCGCCGCGAAGGGCACGAGCACGATTCCCGCTGTGTACTTGCTCGCGCAGGCGAGCCCGAGCCCGAGCCCGGCCAGCAGATAGTCACGCGTGCGGCCTTTGCGCAGCACCCCGGCGGTTCCCAGCAGCGACAGCGTAAGCGGCGCGAGCGTCGGCACGTCGTTGAGCGCCAGATGCGCGTAGAACACGGGCAGGAACGCAACCGCCTCGATCGCCGCCGCGAGCAGCCCGACGCCGCGATCGAACAGGCGCGCCCCGGTCGCATACAACAACCACAGCGCCGCTGTTCCCAGCATCGCCGCGGCCACGCGCGCGAGCGTGTAGACGTCCTCGGGGTGCGCCGCGATCGCGTGCTGAACGCCCGCCGTCCCGCCGTACCAGACGGCGAACAGGTAGTGCAGCACGTATGTGTACGCAGGCGGATTGGCGAAGTAATGCGGGTTCAGGTCGTGCCCGAACATTTCGATGGCATGCGGGACGAAGTGGTCCGCCTCGTCAGCGTTATACGCGTAGGGCAGGCCTTGCTTGATGCCCCACAAGCGCAGCCCCAGCCCGCCCACGAGCACGACCGCAACTCCGCCCCATGCCCATCGGCGAGAACGGCGAGAACGTTCAGCAGTTGTCATACACGGCGTAATAGCGGCTCGTGTAGATGCGGTGGTATCCGGCCTGGGGGATCTGGTCGCGGGGATCGTCGCCGACATCGACAATCGCCTCGAAAAACACGGCGCTCCCGAGCGGGTAGACCGCCACGCTGCCTTTGCGCAGGCGATCTTCCAGCTGGTGAGCGCCTTTTGCGGTGTCAGCGCGCGCCTGACTGCGCGCGACGATGTCGTGCTGCCCGACGCTGTCGAGAATCCAGCGCGCGTCGGGGATCAGCTTGTTGTCCGGCAGCGACACCAACGGACAGCGCTTCAGCACCGCATGCACGCGCGGGCTTGACAGCGCCGCCGCCAGGCCCTCGTGGAAATCCTCGTGGTAGGCCAACGTCGTGCGCAGGCTGGACAGGCTCAGCGTCGTGGCGACCGACGCGCCGCCGTACACGACCAGCGCGGCGGCGCCGACCATCCACACCCTCCGCAGAACGGATCCCGGCTCGAGCATCGACCAACCTCCGATCGTGACCGCGCAGAACAGCAGCAGCAGGATCGCCGCGCCCAGCAGATAACGATCGATCACCGAAGCGCCGGCTGCGCCCTCGGCGAGGAACACCGCGATCAGCACGACCAGCGCCGCCAGCGGTGTGAGCACGCGGCGTGGAGCCAGCCACACGGCGATCGGCAGGCCGACGAGCGTGCCGAGGATCACCGGCAACTTGTCGATCCGCACCCCGAACGTCCACACCGATGCGACCACGCTCGACAGTCCCTGCGTGCGTTCCAGTTCCTGCGCCAGACCGGCGGTGGAGCTCAGCGAATACAGCGGATTGCCGGTCACAGCCGCGTCCACACCAACCCATACGACCGGAGCGATCAGGGCGAGGCCAAGGTACTGCAACCGCCTCCCGTTCCCGATCGTTTCACCGCCGCCACGCGGCCACACACACCACAGCCAGTACACGCCGCTCAGCACCCATGCGTCCGGACGCAACAGACCGGCGGCGGCGAGCACGAGCAAGACGGGCGCGCCGCGACGGGGGCGTTCGAGCTCGAGCACGACCGCCCATACGATCAGCGCGACATAGGAGATGTCGAGGTATCCCTGCGCCGCCAGGTTCTCGACGAAGAAGCGGCTCAGCACCAGCAGAGCGGCGATCAACCCCACCACCGGGCCGAAGCACAACCGTCCCAGCCGGTAGACGCCGGCGACGACCGCCACGAACGAGGCGATCGACCCGAGCACCATCAGCCGCGCGCCGCCCTGGCCGAAGATCGAACAGAGCGCCCCGAACGCGATCGCCAGCGGATGCTCGGTCGGCCCGCGGTACACCCGGAAGTCGGGCAGGTGCAGGTGCAGCAGATCCCGGCCCCAGAGCAGGGCATAGAAAGAGTCATACGTCGGATAAGTGGGATAGGCGAAGTAGCCGAACAGCGCTCCCACACACAACACCGCGAAGCCAATCTTCGCCCACGTCGAGGCTTCGATCATCCGCAACCGCTGCAGCGGAGTCGTGTCCTGCCGCGGGTTGCTCGGAACCTGTTTCAAAATAGGCGGTGCGGTCGGGGTGTTCATGGACCAAGCTGGGCGACGCGGGATGGCGAAGCGCATGCTGGTGGCACGTGCGAGCCGTCACGTGGCGATCCAGCGCCGTGTCCAGGGACGCATCCGGACGTGCCGATCTTTTTGAAGCAGGTTCCCATTAGCGTCGCGCTGGCCATCGGTCGCAGAGCCTATCCTTGCAAGCAGCCGCCCTGACGAGGAAGCCCCACGGGGTAGGGTTCACCAAGTGAAGCTCATTATCCAAATCCCCTGTTACAACGAGGCCGACCAGCTCCCCCAGACACTCGCCGACTTGCCACGCGAGGTGGAGGGGTTCGACACCGTGCAGTGGCTCGTGATCGACGACGGCTCGACCGACGCGACGGTCGCGGTCGCTCGCGCCCATGGCGTTGACCATCTGGTGCGTTTGACCAACAACAAGGGCTTGGCGACGGGCTTTCAGGCGGGGATCGACACGGCGCTGAAGCTCGGCGCCGACGTGATTGTCAACACCGACGCCGATAACCAGTACTACGGGCCCGACATCGCCCGGCTGGTGGGTCCAATCGTCCAAGGTCGCGCCGACATGGTCGTCGGCGATCGCGAGGTCGACGGGATCGAGCACTTCTCGCCGCTGAAGAAGACCTTGCAGCGCCTCGGCTCGTGGGTTGTGCGCCAAGCATCCTCGACCTCTGTGCCCGACACGACCTCCGGCTTTCGCGCATACAACCGCGAGGCGGCGATTCAGATGCTGGTCGTCTCGAAGTTCACCTACACCCTGGAGACGATCATCCAGGCGGGCAAGCTGCTGGTCGCGATCGACCACGTTCCGATCCGCACCAACCCGAAGACGCGCGAGTCCCGCCTGTTCCCCTCGATGGGCGCGTACGTGCGCCGCAACGCGGTGTCGATCTTCCGCATCTATGCCCAATATGAGCCGCTGCGCGTGTTTTGGAGCCTCGCCCTGCTGATCGGTGTGGTTTCCGTCGCCGTCTGGATTCGCTTCGTCGTCGCATATGCCGACGGCAACGGCAAGGGTCATGTGCAGTCGCTGATTCTCGGCGCCGTCCTGTTCATCGCAGCCGTCGTGCTGTGGGCGCTGGGTGTGATCGGCGACCTGCTCGCTGCCCAGCGCGTGATGACCCAGAAGACCTTCGAGCGGGTCCGACGCATCGAGCTGCAGCTTGGCGTCGCGCCGTCGCACTATGAATCCAATATCCCCTCTGTCCAGACGCCGGACGGCGGGGCTCGCGTGAGCATTCAGGCTGAGATGACCGGAGCGGACGAGCAGCCCGCAGGGGTTGCGGACGACAAGAGAGACCCGGCAGAGGATGACGGGAAAGCTCGTCCGGCCAGAAGAGCCGGAACCGAAGAGCACGAGGCGGTGCGACTGTGAGCGCCGGCGTGACGGTGTCCGATGACGGGATCGTCACCGGCAACACCTACGACAAGTACGGCTCGACCAATCCGCTCGTGCGACGCATGATGACCGGCTTTGAGGGCACGTTGGACGAGCTGTTCGCGCACGCCGATCCCCGCTCGCTGCTGGACGTCGGCTGCGGCGAGGGCGTGCTTGTCCATCAGTGGGCGCAGCGACTCGGCGAGACGCGTCGCGTCGTCGGGATCGATCTGGAGGAGGAGTCGATCCAGGCCGGCTGGGCCGAGCGCCAAGCGCCCAACCTCGAGTATCACGTGATGCATGCCGAGAACTTGCCGTTCCTCGAGAACGAGTTCGACCTTGCGAGCGCGATCGAGGTGCTCGAGCATGTCCCCAACCCCGAGCACACGCTAGGTGAGATGGCGCGCTGCGCCGAGCGCCACCTGCTCGTATCGGTCCCGCGTGAGCCCCTGTGGCGGATGCTGAACATGGCTCGCGGCGCCTACTGGTCTGCACTCGGCAACACCCCCGGGCATCTGAACCATTGGTCGCGGCGCTCATTCGTGGACCTGCTTTCGCGCTACGGCCAGGTCGCCGAGATCCGCTCGCCGTTCCCCTGGACGATGCTGCTTGTCCGCTTGTAGGGACCGTGTCGCGAGCCTCTAGCCCGGGCGTCCCGCCGCTCGCGGGCAAGACCAAGGCAGACGGCCCGGCCTCACCAAGCGCCGGAGACAGCCGCCCGCAGCGCTCTTATGGCAGTGGCGCACGGATCCTGTCGATCGGGATCGCCTCGACGGGCCTGTTGACGTTCGCGTTCTTCTCGATCGCAAGCCACGTGCTCGGGGAAGAATCGGCCCAGCGCCTGGACGTCCTGTGGTCGGTGATGTTCGTGGTCATCTCGGTGATCTACCGGCCGATCGAACAGCTGCTCTCGCGCACGATCGCCGAACGCCGCGCACGCGGACATACACACCATCCGCTGCGCATCCCGATCGCGATCCAGGCCGGCTTCGCACTGCTGTTCCTAGCGGTCGCGCTCGCGTTGCGCGAACGGTTGGTGGACAATGTCTTCGACCACTATTCAGCGCTGTACGACGTCCTGATCGTGGGCACCTTGGCCTATGCGGCCAGCTACTTCGCACGGGGGTGGCTGGCGGGGCATGAATACTTCGCCCTGTTCGGCGGTCTGGTGCTGATGGAGTCGGTCTCGCGGATCTGCTTTGTGATTGCCGCCGCGCTGGGGATCACAAGCGGCCAGACGGCAGTCGCCCTCGGGATCGCGGCGGCGCCACTGGTCTCGCTGGTGGTGGTGCCGGTGGCATTTGCGCGACGTGGCAACGAACAGCACGGACGCGAGATCTCCACACCGACGCGGATCGACGACGCCGAAGCTGTGCTGACGGTGGGGGTGGGTGGAGCTCCAATCACAGTGGATGAGGCAGTCGCCGCGCTGGCTGGACCAGGTACGGAGGGGGTGCAGGAGGCCGCGGCCCATGACGATCTCTCGCTACGGCGAGGGACGGGCTTTGCCGGCTCAGTGTCGGGCATCATGCTTTCCGAGCAAACGATCCTGAACGCCGCGGTGTTGACAGTGGCGGCAACCTCGCCCGACAAGGCGCTCGCGGGGATCGTGTTCAACGTCCTGCTGATCGCCCGCGCGCCGCTGCAGCTCTTCCAGGCGATCCAGACCTCGCTGCTGCCTCACCTGACGGGTCTCGAGGTGACAGACGGCCATGCGGCCTTTGCTCGGGCGATCCGCGTGACGGTACGGGCGATTGCCGCCTTTGCCGCGGCAGTGACTCTCGGGCTGCTGGTAATCGGTCCCTTCGTGATGAGTCATCTGTTTGGACAGCACTTCACCTACAACCGCTTTGGACTCGCGCTGATCGGGCTGGGTATGGGCTTGCATCTGACCTCGGGAGCGCTGAACCAAGCCGCTCTGGCGCGCGACCGCGCACGCGCCGCCGTTTGCTGCTGGGGACTGGCGGCATCGCTGTTTCTCGCGTGGATGCTGACTCCGGCCGTGAGCGAACAGCTGCTTCGCACCGAGATCGGCTATGCGGGCGCAACCGCACTGCTGGCCCTCACGCTGGCGATGCTGTACTGGCGCGGTGGAGCGGGAGGATCGGTTGCGCAGCGGACTGGCGCTCAGCCAGCCTCGACCGAGCGCGCGATCGCCAAGTAGGCATCCGCCGGCTCAGACGAGCCGAAGATCGCCGAGCCGGCCACGAACACGTTCGCGCCGGCCTCCCGGCATTTGGACGCCGTACCAGGGTCGATGCCCCCATCAACCTCGACGGCCACATCGGCGCCGACGATCGCGCGAACGCGCTTGATCTTCTCTGGAGAATGCTCGATGAACGGCTGCCCGCCCCAGCCGGGGTTGATGGTCATGCACAGCGCCATGTCGATTGCGCCCACAAGCTCCGCCAGAGCGCCCACCGGTGTCGCCGGATTGATTGCCACGCCGACGCACGCGCCGCTGTCGCGAATCAGGTGCACCGCATAGGCGAGCTGCGGCGTGGCCTCAGCGTGAACTGTGATCGAGTCCGCGCCCGCCTTGATGAACTCGCTCACCTGCCGCTCGGGTCGCTCGATCATCAGGTGGACATCGAGCATTCCCCCCGCCTCGCGCACCGTCTCCGAAAGCGCAGCCACGATCAGCGGCCCCAGCGTGATCGGCGGGACGAAGTGCCCATCCATGACATCGACATGGATCACGCGTGCACCCGCCGCCAGCACCTCCCCGACCTGCTCGCGCAGCCGGCCAAAGTCAGCCGACAGGATCGACGGTGCGACACGCACCCCCTTCAGCAGCTCGTGATGAGACGATTTATTCATATCGCTTGCATCCTGGGTAGACACTTCACCTCATATCGCTTGGAGCATGGAGTCGCCGCAGTTATTGCACTTCAGGATCGCCGTTGAGGACATCCGCACGATCGTCGAGTGCTCGCCGCAGTTCGGGCACACCGACGTCAGCTCGAAGCGGTGCAGGCAGTACACGCAGCGATAGCGGCCCGGCAGGTTCGTCGGGCGCAGCCACGGCTCGCCGCAGTGCGGACAGCGCGGCCCGAGCTCGACCGGGGCCTTCGCTGGCACCTCGGGCTCGCCGGCCACGGCCTCAGCCCTCCCGGCACAGCCGCGCGATGAAGAATCCCGCGGTGCGATCGCGATTGGGCAGAGTCAGCACGGTCTCAGGTGCGCGCGGGTTGGCGCGTCCCGGCAACTCGACACCGAGATCATCGAGCCCGAAGTTGGGGTTGGAGTCCAGGAAGCTGGCGATCCGGCGCTCGTTCTCGGTCGGGGAGATCGTGCACGTAGAGTAGACCAGCACGCCGCCCGGACGGACAGCACCGGCCCCCGCCGCGAGGATCCTCGCCTGCGTTCGCTCCAGCTCCGCAAGGCGCGAGTGCTCCATCCGCCAACGCAGATCGGGACGTGCCTGCAGCGTCCCCAGGCCCGAGCACGGCGGGTCGACCAGCACGCGGTCGAACACGGCGCCCTCCGGCCGAGGCTGCACGGCATCCCCCAGCTCGACGCGCACATTGTGAGCGCGCAACCGCTGTGCCGTATGCACGAGCGCTCCCGCCCTGCGCCGATTGTGCTCGACCGCCACAACCTCTCCCGTTCCTTGCATCAGCGCGGCGAGGTGCGTGCTCTTACCGCCCGGCGCAGCGCACAGGTCGAGCACCCGCTCGCCCTGCCTGGGGGCAACTGCACGGGCGACGAGCATCGCCGCGCGCGACTGCGCGACGAACGCACCCTCCCGCCACGCCTGCGAGCCGTGCGCGTCGAATGGGTCTTCGAGCACGAGCGCCTCCGGTATGTCCGGATCGGGGCGCGTTCTCACCGGTCCAGCACCCGCCCCGCCGCCTGCGGGACTGGTCGCCGCGCCGCCCGCCGTACTGGCCACCATGCTGCCCACCGTGCCGCCCGCCGTATTGGCCACCATGCTGGCCGCCGTGCCGCCCGCCGCCAGCTCGCGCGCAAGCGTGGGCGCATCGGTGACAAGCGTGTTCGCCCGCAACGCCATCTCCCCCGGCTCGTTGTCGTAGGCCATCAGCGCGCGGGCATCATCGGCGCCGAGCTCCTGCCACCACAGGCGCGCGATCCACTCCGGGTGGGAGTGCTTGACGGCGGCCCGCTCGGGCGTGCCGTCATCCAGACCGTCCAACAGTCCGGCGCCCTCGCGCGTGGCGCGGCGCAGAACAGCGTTGACAAGACCGTGCCCGGCCCGCGCCTGCACCTTGGCCAGCTCGACGACGTCGGCCACGACGGCGTAGTCGGGCGAGCCGTCCAGATAGAGAAGCTCATACAGCCCGAGCCTCAGGGCCGCCAGCACAGGCAGGTCCAGCCGTCCGGCGGGTCGGTCGGCGAGCCCTTCGATCAGGTGATCGAGCGTTCCCTTGCGCTGCACCGCGCCGTAGGCCAGGCGCATCGCAAGCGCGCGGTCGCGCGGGTCCAGCTCCCTGGACTCGGCCTGCAGGGCCTGATCGGCGTAGGCGCCGTGCTCGAACACTCGCCGCAGCACCGCATAAGCGCAGGTTCGAGCTTCAGCGGGCATGTCCGCGCAAGTACGCGCCGGCGTCCATGGCGCGGCCACCCGGCGGCTGCACCTCCAGCAGCTCAAGCGCCCCGTCATCAGTGCCATACAGCAGCCGCTCACCCTCCCGCACGAGCGTGCCTGCTGGCGGCGAAGGGTATGAAGCGCCTGCTGGCGGCGAAGGGTCTGCTCGCGACGAAGCGCCTGCTGGCGGCGAAGGGCCCACTGCGACACGAGCGACATGCACCCCCAACAGCGTTCCGTCGGGGAGTGCCAGTCGCGCGCCGACGTGTGGGTGCAGCGCCCTGACGATGCGCTCCAGCTCGACTGCGGGGCGGGTCGGGTCCAACAGACGATCGCCGGGGCCGATCTTCTCGGCATAGGTGACATCCCGCTCGTCCTGCTCGACGAACGGCAGCGGCTCACCGCGGGCTATGAGGTCGAGGGTACGCACGATCGACTCTCCGCCGAGCGCCTGCAGACGCTCGGCGAGCGACCCATATGTATCGCTCGGCTCGATCGGAACCGACTCCGCGAGGCACACCGGACCACTGTCAAGACCAGCGGTCAGACGCATGATCGAGACGCCGGTGCGCTCGTCGCCGGCCATGATCGCGCGCTCCACCGGAGCGGCGCCCCGCCAGCGCGCCAGCAGCGAGGGATGCACGTTCAGAAGCTCGTGCTCAGACAGCAGCGGCTCCTTGATCAGCGCGCCGAACGCGCACACGATCACCGCATCAGGGTTCGCCCCCGCGACCAGCTCGCAGGTCGCGGGCTCGTTGACGTTCTCCGGCTGCTCCAGGGCGATCCCCAGTCGGCGTGCCGTCTGCGCGACTGGCGGGGCCCCGAGCTTACGTCCGCGCCCCCGTGGACGGTCTGGGCGCGTCAGCGCCAGCGCCGGTCGATGCTCGCTGACGGCCAACCGCTCCAGTATCGCCGCCGCGAACGCGGATGTGCCAAGGAAGACGGTGTGCATGCTCGCAATACGCCTCCGGCTGAGCGCCGCTACGCGGCGCTCGCGTCGTGGTCAGCCACCCGCGCAGAGCTAGCCTCGGCTGACACGCGTTCACTGGCTTCACCGCCTTCACTGGCTTCACCGCTTTCACTGGCTTCACCGCCTTCACCGCCTTCACGGCCTTCACCGACTTCACGCATCGCACGCATCGCCTCCTTGCGCGCCTCCCGCGAGATGCGATCGAGGATCAGGACGCCGTCCAGGTGGTCGATCTCGTGCTGGATCACGCGCGCGTGCAAACCTTCTGCCTCGATCAGAATCTCCGCTCCGGTGGCGTCGCGCGCACGCGCACGAACCTGCGCGGGACGCTCCACCTCGACGTGCACTCCGGGCAGGCTGAGACACCCCTCTTCGGCGGTTTCGAGCTCCGTGCTGGTCCACTCGAGCACCGGGTTCACGAGCGCCGTGATCGGATCCTCGGCGTGCACGCGATACACGAGCACCCGGTTCAGCACTCCTACCTGAGTCGCGGCGAGACCGATCCCGAGCGCATCTTCCATCAGCTCGCCCATCCGCTCGATCTCGGTTCTCAACGTCTCGTCGAAGCGCTCCACCACGACCGCGCTCGCCCGCAGCACAGGATCTCCCAGCTTGCGCACACGGGCCAGCGCCGCATCCCGTCGCGCGCGCGTCTGCTCGTCGAGCTCCTCGACCGCGGGAACGTCCTCCTCGCGCTCGACCTCAACATCTTCCTCGTGGCTCATTTTCAGCGATTCTAGAGACAGGCCGGACGCGCGCTACTGAGGATCGACATCGACGCTGAAGCTGACACCCTTGTGCACACGATCCTCGGCGACCCGCCGCACGGCCTCACCGGCGGCGTGCACGGCGGAATGACGCTCGAGCGCCTTGATTACGAGCACCTGTCGCTCGTGCCCACGCAGGCGAAACAAAGCAGCCGGACCAAGCACGCCCGCGCCGTGCCCCGGGACGTTCTTCTCGGCGACGCCCGGTCGACCGGCCAACGACGCGGTCAACTGCTCCGCCAGTGCGCTTGCGGCCGCCCGTGCCGGAGCGCTCTCCGCGGCGGAGCACACGATCCTGATCAGGTGCGAGAACGGCGGGTAGCGCAGCATCTCACGTCGCTGCAGCTCGCCCGCAAGGAAACCATCGCTGTCGTGCCGTGAGGCGTAGGCGATCGCGCGAGCCTCGGGAGCGATCGTCTGCACGAGCACACGACCTTCAGATCCGCGCCCGACACGTCCAGCGAGCTGGGCGATCAATGCGAACGTGCGCTCCTCGGCACGAAAGTCGGGAAAGCGCAGGGTCGCGTCGGCGTCGAGCACGACTCCGAGCGTCACGTCGGGGAAGTCATGGCCCTTGGCGACCATCTGCGTGCCGATCAACACGCCCGACTCGGCCGCCTCGAAGCGACGCAGCAGCGTGGCCACTCCTTGGGCGGGCGTTCCCGAGACGGTATCGGCGTCCAGGCGCAGAATGGGGAAGCGGCCATCGTCACCGTCGAGCGCGGCGGCCAAGTCGTGTTGGACACGCTCGGTCCCAGCGCCGTGGCGGGCGACCGAGATCGAGTCGCACTGCCCACACCGCTGCGGCGCGGGCTCGCGATGGCCGCAGTGATGGCAGGCGACATATCCGCCGTGACGGTGCAACACGAGCGAGACGTCGCACTGCGGGCAGCTCCACACCCATCCGCACGAGCGGCAGGACAGAAAGTTCGACCAACCACGGCGGTTGAGCAGCACGATCGCCTTGCCTCGGGCGTCGCGTACCTGGGCCAGCGCCTGCGCGGTCTCCGGATGCAGGCCGGCGCTCTCGCCACCACGCATGTCCAGCACGCTGACGTCCGGCAGCGGACGTCCGTCCACGCGCGCGGACAGGCGCAGCAGCTGCGACATCCGCGCTGGCTGTGTGGACACGGCGGACTGTGCAGGCTGCGCATACGCAACGGACTGCGCGGAGGCTGCCAGATGCACGCTCTCGGGGCGCGGTGTCGCGCTGCCGAGCAGCAGCAGCGCATCGTGTGCACGCGCGCGCTCGGCGGCGACGTCACGAGCGTCATAACGGGGATCGCCCTCGTGCTTGTAGGAGGCATCGTGCTCCTCATCGACAACGATCAGGCCGAGCCGCTCGATCGGCGCGAACACCGCCGAGCGCGGACCGACGCACACGCGTGCCTCGCCCGTGCGCAATCGCCGCCATTCCTCGTAGCGCTCACCCGGGCGCAGGCGCGAGTGCAGCACCGCGACGGTCTCACCGAAGCGCTCGTGGAAACGCCCGACGATCTGCGGTGTCAGTGCGATCTCCGGCACGAGCACGATCACACCCCGTCCCTGCTCCAGCGCGATCGCCCCAGCGCGCAGGTAGACCTCGGTCTTGCCCGATCCCGTCACCCCCTGCAGCAGGCTCCGCTGGAAGAGGCGCGCGTCAAGCGCCGCGCTCACCGACTGCAACACCAGCTCCTGCGCAGCCGTCAGCGCCGGCGGCTCGGGCCGGCGGGTGCCGACGGGGAGATGCTCCGAGCGTGCGACCGCCCTACGGCGTTTACGTCCGCTGAGGCGGCGCGCAGCGCCGGGAGGCAGCACCAGCGTGAGCGCGCGCGAGATCGTCGAGCAGTACTCGGCCGCGATCCACTCGGCCAGCGCGACCAGCTCGACGGGCAGAGCGGGGGGACCCTCGTCCAGCGCGCGCAGCGGCGCCAGCAGCTTGTCCTCGGCGACATCGCTGCGCTCGGCCAGCCCGACCACCACCCCGAGCACGTGCCGGCGGGCGAACGGCACAACAAGCATCGAGCCGACCCCCACAATCCCGCCGCGCAGCTCGTCCGGCAGACGGTAGTCGAACGGGCCACGCAGCGCGCGGGCAGTCGTCATGGGCTCTACTTGAGCGATGGCGGACATAGAAAGAGAAGCCCGTGATCTTCACGGGGCCGGGACGGGTGCGAGGGCTCATCTCCCACGCGACCCTCGATTCTAGACGGCCCACCGGACCGCTCTCTGCTCTCGCCCAGTAGGAGCTCAGCGCCCGGCGGCAGAGCGCAGCGCCTGCGCCTTGTCGGTCTTCTCCCAGGTGAAGTCGTGATCGTCGCGGCCAAAATGACCGTAGGCGGCGGTCTTCTGGTAGATCGGCCGGTGCAGGTTCAGCTCCTCGCGGAATGCGCCGGGGCGCAGGTCGAAGTGCTCGTCCACGAGCTGGGCGATCTGGGCGCGAGCGATCTGCTCTGTGCCGAAGGTCTCGACCATCACCGACACGGGGTGGGCGACGCCGATCGCGTAGGCAACCTGCACCTCCGCGCGGTCAGCCAGACCGGCAGCGACGATGTTCTTGGCGACCCAGCGCGCAGCGTAGGCGGCGGAGCGGTCGACCTTGGAAGGATCCTTGCCGGAGAACGCCCCGCCACCGTGACGTGCCATGCCACCGTAGGTGTCGACAATGATCTTACGCCCCGTCAGCCCGCAGTCGCCCATCGGCCCACCGATCACAAAGCGTCCCGTCGGATTGACGAGGAAGTTCTTCAGCAGCTTGCTCTCGTCGTAGAGACCGCCCGGCAAGACCGGGCGCAGCACATGCTCGAACAGGTCGGGCTTGATCAGCGCCTCCGCGTCGATGCCGTCGGCGTGCTGGGTGGAGATCAGGATCTTCTCGATCGCCACGGGCTTGCCATCGCGATAGCGAACCGTCACCTGGGTCTTGCCGTCGGGGCGCAAGTAGGGCAGCACGTCGCCCTTGCGCACCTCCGCCAGGCGCTTGGCGAGCTTGTGCGCCAGCGCGATCGGCAGCGGCATCAGCTCATCGGTCTCGCGCGTGGCGTAGCCGAACATCATGCCTTGGTCGCCGGCGCCCGCGACGTCGAGCTCGTCCTCGTCGGCGGGATCGTGACGGGTCTCATATGCCGCGTCGACGCCTTGGGCGATATCCGGGGACTGCTTGTCGATCGCGTTGATCACCGCGCAGGTGTCGCAGTCAAAGCCGTACGCCGCATTGTCGTAGCCGATCTTGCGGACCGTCTCACGGGCGATCTGCTGGATATCGACGTACGTGTCGGTGGAGATCTCACCGGAGACGACCACGAGGCCCGTGTTGACGAGCGTCTCACACGCCACTCGCCCGTAGGGATCGTCGGTCAACACGGCGTCGAGCACTCCATCGGAGATCTGGTCGGCGATCTTGTCTGGGTGTCCCTCCGTGACCGACTCGGAGGTGAACAGGTACTCGTTATCTGAAGGCTGGCTCATGAGTTCGGATCGGCTCCGCGTTCGTCGCTGGCGAGAAAAGTCGGGAGAGTCTATCCACGCACGGGCGCCCGCCCACCGCTCCTGGAGCGCGCGTCGCCGCGGCCGCGCTCTCCGCGCTCCACGAAGTCGACGATCAGCGGCACGCCGTCCATCGCATAACGCGCGCGCAGGCGGTTCTCCAAGAAGTAGGCGTAGTCGCGCGTCACGCGCGTGCGGGAGTTGACCTGGATCGCAAACCGGGGGGGGCGCTCGCCGATCTGTGCCATGTAGATGAGCTTCAGGCGATGCTGACCAGCGCTTCGCCGCGTCCCGACCGGCGGCTGGCGCGCCTGCACCGCCTCCGCGAGGAAACGGTTGAGCTCGGGCGTGGGAATACGTCCGGACATGCGATCGCCGAGCGTGATCGCCTCGCTCAGCAGACGGGCGACGTGGCGACCGGTCAGCGCGCTCGCGGTCAGCACGCGCGGGCGCAGACGCAGCTTTTCGGCCACACGCGCGCGCTCGTGATCGAGATCCTCCTCCGATCCCTCATGCACATCCCACTTGTTCAGCACGATCGCGGTAGCGCATCCGGCCTTCATCGCGAGCTCCGCGATCCGCAGGTCCTGAGCGGTGACACCATCGCGAGCATCGCACACGACCAGCGCGACGTCCGCGCGCTCCGCTGCGCGGTGGGAGCGCAGCGTCGTGTAGTACTCGACCGAGTCTGCGACCTTCGACTGACGGCGGATGCCGGCCGTGTCGATCAGGGTGAGCTTGCGTCCGTCGACGGTCAGCGGCGTATCGATCGCGTCGCGCGTGGTCCCGGCCAGATCGGAGACGATCGTGCGCTCCTCGCCGAGGAATCGGTTGACGAGAGAGGACTTGCCGACATTCGGCCGTCCGATCACCGCGAGCCTGACAGTGTCGTCCGCGAGCTCGTCATCTCCGGCGGGGAGCAGCTCCACGATCCGGTCGAGCAGGTCGCCCGAGCCGAGACCTTGAGCGGCGGATACCGCCAGCGGTTCGCCCAGCCCGAGGCGATGAAACTCGGCCGCCTGAGGAATGTCGCCCACACCGTCACACTTGTTGGCCGCCACGATCGTTGGCACTGGCGAGCGGCGCAACAGGTCCGCCATCTCCTCGTCGCCGGGCCTGACTCCCGCGCGCGCGTCCACCACCAGGACCGCGACCTGCGCGTCGGCGAGCCCAGCCTGGGCCTGCTCGCGGATCGACCCCGCCAGCGGGTCCTCGTCGTGAAAGTCGACCCCGCCCGTGTCGATCAGCTGAAAGCGCCGTCCGTTCCACTCGCACTCGAGCTCCTTGCGATCACGGGTTATCCCCGGGCGCTCGTGCACGACCGCCTCGCGCGTGCCCGTGAGGCGATTGATCAGGGAAGACTTCCCCACGTTGGGGTACCCGACTATGGCGACCTTCAGCATGGAGCCAGTATGACCGGCCTGGCTCTCCGTCCCGGTTCGCCGTCCCGGCTCGTGGTCGTGGCCATCGCCGATCGTGACCTCGGTTGGACCGACCGTGACCTCGGTTGGACCGACCGTGACCTCGGTTGGATCGACCGTGACCTCGGTTGGATCGACCGTGACCTCGGCAGGCCCGGACCTGCACCCTCACATTCGGAACGTCCCTAGGCACGACATCTAGCGCGCCAGCAGTCCGGCGATCCGCTCGACGACCTCGTCCACGCTCAGACCGGTCGTGTCGAGCGTCACGGCTCCGGGCGCGGCCTGCAAGGGGCTGTGCTCACGCGTGGAGTCGCGCTCGTCGCGCAGGGTCTGCTCGGCGAGGACCGCGTCAGGATCGGCGCCCAGCTCGATCGCGCGCCGGCGTGCGCGCTCGCGCGAGTCCGCGGTGAGAAAGATCTTCAGCGCGGCGTCCGGGGCGACTACCGTGCCGATGTCGCGTCCCTCGGCTACCCAATCGCCGTGGGCGATCAGCTCGCGCTGCTTGGCGACAAGCGCTTTACGCACGTTCGGATCGCAGGCGACACGAGACGCGGCCTCGGAGACCTCGGGTGCGCGGATCGCCTCGGTCACGTCGCGCCCGTCGAGCAGCACCCGGCCCACAGATCCCGACAGCGCTCCCCCAAGATCGATCGTGGCGGCGTGCGCCAGCGTCGAGGGCTCCTGACGCGGCTCCTGGAGTGAGAGCAGCCCCACGCAGCGATACATCGCGCCACTGTCCAGATAGGTGAAGCCAAGCGCTTGCGCCAGCGATCGCGCGACCGTCGACTTGCCCGCGCCAGCCGGACCGTCGATCGCTACGAGCACAGCTTCGCCAAATCCTCGACAAACCCCGGATAGGACACCGCTGCGGCCTCCATTCCGAGGACCTCGACCCCCTCCCGTGAGGCCAGACCGGCGACGGCGCCCATCATCGCCAGACGATGATCTCCCCGCGCGTCGATGCTTCCGCCGCGCAGACCACCGGCGCCACGCACCGCAAAACCATCCTCTGTGGCCTCGATCTCCGCGCCGAGGCCGCGCAGACCCTCCACCACCCCAGCTATACGGTCTGACTCCTTGACGCGCAGCTCTTGCGCGCCGTGGACGACCGTCTCGCCCTCCGCATAGCAGCCGAGCAACGCCACCAGCGGCAGCTCGTCGATCGCCAGCGGCACCTCGTCGGCCTCGACGACCGTTCCCTCGAGCGCGCCATGGGCGACATCGAGGTCACTGACCGGCTCATCCGCGGACAGCTCACCCGACTCATCCTCAAGGTCACCGAGCACGATCCCTCGCATCCGGAGCAGGATCCGCAAGAAGCCGCTGCGCGTCCAGTTGACGCCCACGTCCCGCAGCAGGATGCGCGAGCCCGGGACGAGCACTCCCGCAGCCACCATGAACGCCGCCGAGCTCAAGTCGCCGGGCACCCGTATTCCTTCGAGCACCAGCTCATCGGTATTGACAACGGTCACGTGACGGCCGTTACGGTGAATGTTGACCCCGGCGCGCAGCAGCATCCGCTCGGTGTGATCACGGCTGCGTGCCGGCTCGCCGACGGTCGTGGCGCCATCGGCGGCGAGCGCCGCCAGGAGCACGCACGACTTGACCTGAGCGCTCGCGACCGGCAGCTCGTGGGAGATGCAGCGCAGTCGCGCACCGTGCACCGTCAGCGGCGGGAAGCGCCCGTTCGTCGCCTGCAGCTGCGCACCCATCAGCCCCAGCGGCTCGGCCACCCTGTCAACCGGGCGGCGACGGATCGAGTCATCGCCGTCGAGCGTGAACGAGCGTCCTTCCTGGGCCGCCAACCAGCCCGGCAACAGGCGCAGCAGCGTGCCCGCGTTCCCTACGTCGATCGGTCCGTCGGGCTCACGCGCCTCGCGCAAGCCGGTGCCGCGCACCACGATCTCGTGCTCGCGCATCTCCACCAGCGCACCGAGCGCGCGCACGGCCTGCAGCGTGGAAGTGGTGTCCGCGGCATCCAGGTAGTTCTCGATCCGCACGGGCTCGCAGGACATCGCCCCCAGCAGCGCGGCGCGGTGAGAGAGCGCCTTGTCCGCCGGCGCTTTCAGCTTCCCGTGCAGTCCGCTCGCGGGCTCGAAGCGCAGGTTCATTGACTCGAACCCTACGAGCCCGGCCGCAGCAGCGTCTCGCGCTCGACCAGTGCCCGCTCGTTCCAGTCGCGCAGGGCCCGAGCGTCCCCTGCCTGCAGGTCGGCGCGAACCTGGGCGAGCCGTCCCGTCAGCTCGTCGATGGCCTCGATGAGAGCGTCACGGTTGGCGAGATAGATGTCGGTCCAGATCGCGGTGTTGGCGCCGGCCACCCTGATCGTGTCCCGCAGGCTGGGACCGGATGTCGGCGGGGAGCCCTCGCGCGCGAACGCGCTGGCGGCTTGCGCGGCGAGGACGTTGGCGAGCACGTGGGGAAGGTGTGAGATGCAGGCCATCAGATGGTCGTGGGCGCCAGCGTCCACGACCTGCGGACGGGCGCCGAGACGCTCGATCAGGTCCCGCAGCCGCTCGTACAGCACCGGGTCGCTGGCCGGAGTGGGCGTGAGATACCAGATCGCGCCATCGAACAGATTCTCCCGAGCGCCCGAGACGCCGGCCGTCTCGGCCCCTGCGAGCGGGTGACCGCCGACGAAGCGCCGATCCCGGCGCGCGTCCTCGAGGGCCAGCTTGGTGGAGCCGACATCGCTGATGACACAGTCCGGCCCGGCGCCGGCGAGCGCCTCGGACACGGCCCGCGCGAGCGCGCCGAGAGGCGCGGCGGCGAACACCGCGTCGGCTCCGGCGACGGCCGTGGCGATATCCGGCGCGCGCTGATCGATCGCCCCCAGCTCGCAGCGCCATCTCGCACGCCGCGGGATCGGGGTCGTACCCGCATACGTGAGCATCCGCGCGAGCGCGCGCGGCCAGGCCAATCGAGCCGCCGATCAGCCCGACCCCGAGGACCGTGATCCTCACGCCGCGCTGAGCGCCTTGCCCGCGAATTCGGCGGTGCGCCGCACGGAGGCGGCGTACTCGTCGAAGGTGTCAGCCAGCAGCGCCTGGGGGCCATCGCATACGGCCTCGTCGGGGTTGGGGTGCACCTCCACGATGATCCCGTCGGCCCCAGCGGCGGCAGCCGCGAGCGAGAGCGGCAGCACCAGGTCGCGCCGTCCCGCGGCGTGGCTTGGATCGACGATCACCGGCAGATGCGACAGTTCCTTGAGGATCGGCACCGCCATGATGTCGAGCGTGACGCGGCGGTGGTCGGTTTCGAACGTGCGGATGCCACGCTCGCACAGCATCACGTTGGGGTTGCCCTCCTTGAGGATGTACTCGGCGGCCATCAGCAGCTCGTCGAGCGTCGAGGACAGCCCGCGCTTGAGCAGAGCGGGACATCCGGAGCGCCCGATCTCGGTGAGCAGCGGAAAGTTGGCCATGTTGCGCGCGCCGATCTGGATCACGTCGGCGACTCCGAGCACGTCGTCGATGTCGCGCAGGTCCATCAGCTCCGTGACGATCGGCAGGCCCGTCTCGGCCTTCGCCTCGGCGAGCAGCCGCAGCCCCTCGACACCGAGACCTTGGAACGCGTATGGCGAGGTGCGCGGCTTGTAGGCACCGCCCCGCAGCAGCGTCGCTCCCGCGTCGCGCACCACACGCGCGGTCTGCATTGTCTGCTCGCGCGATTCCACCGTGCAAGGGCCGGCGATCAGGGCGAAGTGATCGCCGCCGATCTTGCGCCCTTGGATGTCGAGCACGGTGCGCTCGCCGTGGCGGATCTGCTCGGAGGCAAGCTTGTAGGGCTTGAGGATCGGCAATACGCGGTCGACTCCGGGCTGTCCCTCCAGGCCCAGGCTTTCGATGTTCACATCCTGCTCGACATCCCCGATCGCGCCGATCACGGTCAGGCGGGCACCCTCGATCGGGTGGGCGAGCGCCCCGGCTCGCTCGATTCGCTCAACGACCGCCTGGACCTCATCGGGGGTCGCGGTCTCCTTCATAACGATCATCATCGAAACATCCTTTCATGTACGCCTGGAAGTTAAGGTGCCGCGGTCGGCATGTGAAACCGCGTGTGCGAGAGGGCGTGTGCACGCCATGTCAGGCGCTCGGTCCAGAGAAGAGGACCCAATGCGGGCGCCCCACCCGCTCTCACTCACGGGCGGGGGCGTCCGAAGCGCCTAGATAAATCGCCAGGCGAAATAGGCGCAAGATGACCATGCGGCACGCGCAAGTGGACTGCGGGCGGATGTGATTGCTGACTCGGACATGGTCGTCTCTGCAGGTTGTAGCACCTTCAGAGGACTTCGGCAAGCGCCTCGAGGAAGCGTGCATTCTCATCGGGCGTCCCATACGTGACACGCAACGCGGGTGTTTCTGAGCCCAGCGCACCCCCGCCCCGGACGAGCACGCCACGCCCCTCCAGGCCACGCATCACCTCGGCCTCGTCATGCTCCCCGAGCCCCACCCAGCAGAAGTTCGCCTGCGAGTCGGCCGGCTCGATCCCGAGCGCCCCCAGCCCCTCGGTGACCGAGATCCGCTCGGCGACCGTCCTGGTCACGCGCTCGAGCACGGCGTCCTGATGGGCGAGCGCCTCCACGGCCGCAGCCTGGGCCAGCGCGTTGCAGAAGAACGGCTGGCGCACCTGATCGACCGCTCTGGGCAGATCCTCCGAGCCACACAGGGCGAACCCGACACGCAGCCCACAGAGTCCATGAACCTTCGAGAACGTCCGCAGCAGCACGAGGTTGGGATGCGCGTCGAGCAGGTCGATCGAGGCATCCGGATCACCGAGCAGATTGAACTCACAGTACGCCTCGTCAACGATCACGCACACGTGCGAGGGAACGTCGGCGACGAACGCTGCGATCTCATCCGGCGCGAGCGCAGTCGAGGTCGGATTGTTCGGGTTGCACACGATCACCAGGCGCGTCGCGACCGTGATCTCGCCCAGCATCCGCTTCAGGTCGTGGCGCTGCTCGGAGTCCAGTGGGACGGTGATCGCGCGCGCTCCCGAGGCTGCGCTGAGGTGCGGATAGACCGAGAACGACGGCCATGCGTGCACGATCTCCGCGCCCGGCTCGAGCAGCGCCTCGCCGGCCGCGAGCAAGATGTCGCACGAGCCGTTGCCGATCGCGATCCGCGACGTCGGCACTTCGTAGCGATCGGACAGCCGCTCGCGCAGAATCGAGTTGGACGGGTCGGGATAGCGATTGAGCGAGGACAGCGTCCGGTCGATCGCCTCGCGCACCGCCGGCAGCGGCGGATATGGCGACTCGTTGCTGGCCAACCGCACGAGCGGCATCGCCTGCTGGGCATAGCCGCCGGCGGCGGGATAAACCGGGATGCGACGGATACGTTCGGCGAACTCGAGAGTCATGGTGGCCCTATTGTGCCGACTGCAAGTCGGTGCGCAGCTCGGCGGCGTCACCGAGGTACACGTGCCTGGCCTCGTGCCCGTCCTCGGCGTGGTAGTGGATCAGGACCCGGATCACGCGTGGCATCGCCCGCGGCACCGGGATCTCACGCGCGCACAGCAACGGCACGCGCTCGAACCCGAGCGCCCGGGCCGCGACTGCCGGGAACTCGGCGTTGAGATCGTTCGTCGCGGTGAATATGCAGCTCACGACGTGCTCGGGCGTGAGCGCGTTTCGCTCCATCAGCGTCCTCATCAGCTCGGTCGTCGCGTCCAGGATCTCCTGGGCGTCGTTCCGTGACACGCTCGTGGCGCCGCGCAGGGCGAACAGTCGCATGGGCGCGATTGTGTCATGCGGACCGCCCGCACCCTTCTGCCGCGGGACCGGGCGGCCGTCCGGCCTCGATGACGCTCACTCGCCGGTACGCGCGCCGGCCGCATACAGGCGTTCGACCTCATCATCGCTGCAGCGGCGATATCCCCCCGGCGCCAGGCCACCCAGGCGCAGCGGGCCGAACGCGACCCGCTGCAGCGCGAGCACGGGATGACCGACCGCCTCGCACATGCGCCGCACCTGTCGGTTGCGACCCTCGTGGATCGTCAGCTCGACCAGATCCGGCTTCAGGCGGCGCGCCCGCGCGGGCGCGGTAAGAGCGCCGTCGTCCAGCTCCACGCCTGCACGCAGCGTCCGCAATGCGGCCTCGCTCACTCGTCCACCTCCCACCTGCGCAAGGTACGTCTTGGGCACCTCATACCGCGGATGAGTCAGTCGGTTGGCGAGCTCACCGTCGTTTGTCAGCAGGATCAACCCACTGCTGTCCAGGTCGAGCCGCCCGACGGGATACAGCCGCAGCTCGTGCTCAGACACCAGCTCGATAACGGTTCGGCGTCCGTGGGTATCGCGTGCACTTGAGATAACCCCAAGCGGCTTGTTCACCACATACACGACCCGCGACTCAGCGCCCGCCAGCACACGACCGTCCACCTCGACGCGACAGACCTCGCTCACATCTCGTGCAGGGTCGGTCACGGTCTCGCCGTCCAGCGCCACACGCCCTTCGGCGATCAACGCCTCGGCGGCGCGCCTGGAGGCGACGCCGGCGTGGGCGAGGTGCTTGGCGAGACGCATATATCCGCCAGGTTAGGCCGCGGCTGCGTTTACGACCAGGCGCGCAATTGCGAACGCCGCCTGACGCCGACAGCTGTGGTGAGCGGCGCCGACAGCAACTCGACGAAGAACTGGCTCGTTCGGCTCACCCAAAAAAACAGGTCCTACTCGGGCGATGGCCCGCCCCCCGCACGGGCCTCCCCCGCGCGCAACAGCCGTTCCCGCAGCTCCGTCTGCTCCTCGGGGGTCGGATCCCAGCGCGCGACGTCGGGCAGCTCTTCAAGCGATTGCAATCCGAAAAGCTTCAAGAACAACGTGCTCGTGCGGTACATCACCGCGCCGAACTGCGAGCGCCCGGCCTCTTCGATCAGGCCGCGCTCCAGCAACGTGGTCGCCGCCGAGTCGGCGCTGACACCGCGGATGCGCGTGATCTCCGGACGCGAGACCGGCTGCAGATAGGCGACGATCGCAAGCGTCTCAGCCTGCGCGGGGGTGAGCGTGGCCGTGCGCGCCCGACTGAACAGGCGTTTGGCGGCCGCCTCGGTGGCGGGGTCGGAGGCGAACGTGTATCCGCCGCCCAGCTCGCGCAGCACGATCCCGCACACTCCGGGCGCATACCGCTGCGCCAGATCTCCAATCGCCGCTTCGATCTGCGCCTCGTCCGTCTCCGCGGCGTCGGCCAGCTCACCGACGCTGAGGGGGTCGGGCGAGAGGAACAGGAGCGCCTCGAGCGTGCACCCCAGCCCTGCCGCGCCACCCCCGTCCCTCGAGCTGCCGTGCGCGCGGCCCTGCGCACGGATCTCACCCTCCTCGCCGGGCTCCTTCTGGGCGATCGAGTCCATCTCGGTGTCCACGTCGCCTATCCTGCCACGGCCGCAACCGGCGCCGCGGGCTGGGCGGCCATTGGCTGGGCCATGGCCCCGATCGCCACAGCCTCGATCGTGACCTCACCGAAGCTCTCCGGTTGCCGCCAGTCAGCTTCGCCGCGCTTGTACAGCTCCAGCAGCGCGAACAGCGTTACCGCAACCGTCATACGATCCGCTCCGTGAACGGCTTCATCGAAGCTGAACGCCCCTCTGCGCAGCAGCCCGCGCAGGTGTGCGAGACGCTCGGCGACGGTGACACGCGCAGCGCCGATATGCCGCAGGCTGATCGCCGGTGGCATCCTCAGCAGACGTCCGATCGCCTCACCTAGGACGGACGGCTCCTGGGATCCCTCCTCGGGCGCAAGCTCGGTGCGGCGCAGATGCGCCGGCGGCGGAGCTTCGCGAAAGCGGGTTCCGTGCTCGTGCTCCAGCAGCTCTTTGAGATGGCCCGCCGCGGAGCGATAACGGCGCGCGTCCAGCATCCGCGCGAGCAGCTCCTCGGCCGCCTGTTCTGGCTCCATCTCGAGCAGCTCGCTCTCGTCCTCGCCGGCAAGCATCAGCTTGGACTTGAGCTCCAGCAAGGCGGCTATCAGCACGATGAACTCGGTCGCCGTCTCGAGATCGAGCTCGCCGCGGGACTCCAGATGGTCGAGATAGGCGAGCACCACGTCGGCGAGCGCCAACTCGAGCAGATCGACCTCTTCGCGCAGTATCAGCGTCAGCAGCAGATCAAACGGCCCGCTGAACACGTCGAGGTCGAGGTCGAGCGTGGCGACGGTCACCGGCTCACCGTACCGGTTGGCCCCGACGCCCGCCCGCCGCGCGATACGGCCGCGGCGACCGCTCCGCCGAAGCTCAGCGGCGGAGAACGGGCGCGGCTCCAACCCCCATGCGCTCGCGGACCTCCACAAGGGTCTCCGATGCGATCTCTCTGGCGCGACCCGCGCCGTCGGCAAGAATCGCCTCCAGGGCGTGCTCGTCGGCGCGCAGGTCGGTATAGCGCTCGCGCACCGGCGCGAGATACTCGATCGTGGCAACAGCGACGGCCGCCTTCAGCTCACCGTATCCGCGTGCGTCCGCCATCTCCGTTTCGACCGCCGCAGGCGTGCTCCCCCGTGCGACCGCCAAAATCTCGATCAGGTTCGACACCCCCTGCTTGTCTGGCCCCCGTGTGATCTCCTTCCCGGAATCGGTGACGGCGCTCTTGATCTTCTTCTCGATCACTCGCGGTTCGTCGAGCACGTACACCGTCCCCTGCTCGCTTCCCCCTGTCGTGGACATCTTCCTGGTCGGGTCCTGCAAGTCCATGATCCGCGCCCCCACCTGCGGGATACGATGCTCGGGCACGACGAGGATCTCCTCGCCATCGCCGAACCTTGCGTTGAACCGCCTGGCCACGTCACGCATCAGCTCGAGGTGCTCACGCTGATCCTCTCCCACCGGAACCTCGTGCGCGCGATAGGCGAGCACGTCGGCGGCCTGCAGCACCGGGTACACGAGCAAACCGGCGCTCACCAGCTCGCGCTGGACGGTCGACTTGTCGCGAAACTGGTGCATCCGCTGCAGCCGGCCCAGCTCGGTCACGCTGCACAGCAGCCAGCACAGCTCCGTGTGCTCCTGCACGTCGCCTTGCCTGAACAGGATGCAACGCTCAGGGTCAAGGCCCGCGGCCAGCAGCAGCGCTGTCAGGTCGTACACGCTCTCCCTGAGCCTGGCTGGCTCGTAGGAGACCGTCGTAGCGTGCAGGTCCACGATGCAATACAGGGCTTCGCCCCGGTCCTGACCCGCGACGTATTGGGCTATCGCGCCGATGTAATTGCCCAGGTGCTTGCTCCCGGTGGGCTGGATGCCGGAGAAGATGCGCACGGTACGTAGCATATTGGACCGCTCACGTCACTCAGCCGATTCCGTTTCATGCTTCTCGGCCCCGCGGATCCGCGCACCCCCGACCTCTTTGCAGTACGGGTCGCCGACGCCTACGCGGTCAACGGCCCAGTGCATCCACTGGCCCACCCACCCTGCGTAAGAGCGTTCCAGCATACTTGTGTCCACGTGGACCCGCGACGCCCACGGAAGCTTTTGAATTCGATACTGAACGACGTATTCCATTCGAGCCCGTGGAGAGCCGGCAGACCCGGCGATGAGATCTTACTGGCTGTTTCAGAACCGTAGATTGCGTACCCCTCGATGGTGGAATTCTTAATTTCCATATTGCACGTGAGGTTCCCATTGAGCGAAAGCTTTCCACCCGACCACAGATAGTCGTAGGACAGCGCGCAATCCCAGCCTTCTGCTCTGTCTTCGCTGCGACCCGGACGGCTGCTTTTCCCAACTTTGGTTTCCCCGCACAGAGTCGCCTCACCATCCACTACGCATATTTTTGGCAGAACT
Source organism: uncultured Solirubrobacterales bacterium (assembly GCA_963705245.1). Lineage (GTDB taxonomy): Bacteria > Actinomycetota > Thermoleophilia > Solirubrobacterales > Solirubrobacteraceae > Palsa-744. Next base: position 2,800,327 of record OY970062.1, read on the forward strand.
CTGATGCCATCACCCTGACCTCCTCCTATTCCTTCGCCACCTTCGCCACCTGCACCACCTCCGCCACCAACCGGTTCTTCTGGCTGGGCGGTGCAGCTCGCGGGACATGCAAACGCATGTTCTTCCGCTTCCTTCTTCTGTGCGGCTTCCCGTGTCGCTTCTTCTTCTAGCCCAATCATTTTCATCTCGCTGCTGCCAAGTTCCGGCGTCATCGACTGCACAATGCCTACGCCCGCCGCACCGTTTGGAAATGCGCCAGGAGAAGCAATCGGCCCCGTCTGCAGCGGCCTCCCGATCTCGGGCACATACGACGAGCCTCCTTCGCTGCTTACACCGGACGACGGCAGTTCGCTTGCCACACCGACCGCTCCGAGCCACGAGTATTTCGGCGCACTGCTCGTCGTCGGCACGCCGAACTCGGTGCTGTTATAGGTAGAAAGCAATTTTGTTTCCGTTTCGCTGTACCCCGCAACACCTACGATATTGCCCTGAAGGTCATGCAGCTGCAGTTCTGGCGCCGCGCCGCTCTTCTGAGTCGCGTCGAGCGCGCCGTCGATGCCAGGGATGTTGCGAGTCCATTTTCCGGTTCCTTCACTTGTCCACGCAAGTGCTTCTTCCGGACCGGCATAATGGTTGATTACGGTCGATTTTACTTTAGTTTCCTTATTTTCAGAAGCCGTTTCCATCGTCCTGCCGGCCGGATCATATGTGTAGTTGATCGCCTTATTGTTCTGTTCCTGACCAGCCACCTGCCCATCCACGAAATACGAGCTCAAAAGTTCATATCCACCAGCATCCGCAGCCGGCAATTTCGTCGTATTGCCGAGAGCGTCATATCCCACACCGCTATCAATCAGTTTATTGCCGCTGTCATAAGCATGGGCCTGCAAGACACCTCCTTCGCTCACACATACACCGGAGCTTGATTCCCTCGTGCTCAGGCCCGTACGGTTGGATTCTTCATCATATGAATAACTGCGCGTGGTGCAATTTTTGCCCGTGGGAGTTTCTTCGGTCTTTGTCAGGCGTCCCGCGTTGTCGTATGAGTAGGACTCTTTTGCCAACGTGCTTGATTGCGTAAGCGTTTCACCGTGGATCGAAGGAACGACAGTATTGCTGAACAACAGTTCCGGGCATTTCGACGCGCAGTCGACTTCCTTCACATATTCAATGCCCGTTGCAGCGCCAACCTGATTATAGGTGATGACAGAATACATCTTATTTGGATAACTCACGGTCGTCATGTTGCCTTCCACATCATATGCGGCTTCGAACACCATGCCCGGCTCCGCCGAATCTACAAGCTTTGTCAGGAGACCAGCCGTCGGATCATAGGAGTAAGTCTGTTTACTTTCAGCTTCCCCTCCTTCATTCTGAGTGATCTGCGAAAGGCGTCCATCGCTTCCTTCTTCGTAGACATACTTCGTAGTACTGCCTTGTGCATCGGTATATTCAATTAGTTGTCCGAGCGAGTTGTCCTTGCTCGTAATGGTCTTCGTTGCGCCATTGATCGTTGCGCTCTGAGTTTCGAGGGCCCCGGTTTCTCCATTATATTTGTCGGTGACTTTGGGCAGTGCCGTATCCGTAACCGGTGACGATGAGACTTCGCTGGTCAGCGCGCGACCAGCCGGATCATATGTCTGAGTTTTAATACGTTTGATAGTCCCGAATGTTTCGGTGACTATTTCCGGCGTATCCCAGATATTGTACGTGAGGGTCGTGACTGGAGATCCCGATACGCCAGAAATACCAGGTTGCGCGACTGGCTTGATCTCGCATGGCAAGTTCGCCCACTCTGGGTGTGTTCCGCATTCGGGAAAATCTGTGTTTGCCGCGGCCGTATAATAGATCGTTTGCGTATCGCGGGCGCCTTCATTGCCCGGGCGTTCCGCGATCGACCAAGTCTCGACTCGACTGTTTTTCGCATCTACCACATAGATGTTTCCAGTGGACGTAACGGCAATCCCCCAAGGTTCTTCGTATTGCCCGTTACCAGTGCCCTGGCCACCGAATACACCGAGGAAAGCACCCGACGGCGCGAGCTCTTGGACGCGATTGTTGACGCTGTCGGTTATCCACACATTGCCGGCCGAGTCGATTGCTATGCCGCTTGGTTCCTTGAATTGCCCGTTACCCGTGCCTTTGGAGCCGGCCTGAAGGAGATACTGGTCTTTTTCGTTGAATCCCTCAACCCGGCTGTTATTGAAGTCGACAACCCATACGTTTCCGTTGGGCGCGACGGCGACTTCACGAGGTAGGTTGAACTGTCCACTACCAGAGCCCGCAATACCAGCGCTGCAGCTGACGGTGCAGGTCTCGAATTTAGCTTCACCATTACTCACACCAAAACCAAAGGCGATTATGAATTCCTCTTTTTCATTGAATTCCTCAATGCGATTGTTCGCGCTGTCGCTCACATACACATTTCCATTCGCCGCGATAGCGATCCCCTTTGGTTCTTTGAACTGTCCAGCACCAGAGCCGGCGAGCCCCGCTTTGCAGCTGACCGTGCATATCTGGAATTTGGCTTCGCCATTACTCACCCCGTAACCAAAGACTGCTGTGAATTCGCGTTTTTCGTTGAACTTCTCGATCCTGTTGTTGCCGGTATCTGCGACCCATATGTTGCCTTTTGAGTCGACGGCCATGGCATTTGGCGAATTCAGCTGTGCATTCCCCGCCCCAAGTGTGCCGAACTGCGTTTCATATTTACCTGATTTAGAGAATTCCTCGATCCTGTTGTTGGACGTGTCTACCACATCCAGATTGCCATTTTTGGCTATCTCGACGCCGTGAGGATTGACGAACTGTCCGTTGCCCGTGCCTTTGCTTCCAAACTGAGAAGCATAGACCGGTGATGACGGAACCGGCTCCCACTCCATGACACGACTGTTTTCAGTATCGCCTACGTATATCGCGCCAGCAGCGTTTACAGCCAACCCTTCTGGTCCTTTGAGTTGACCAACCCCGGACCCTTTGCTGCCAAAAGACGCAAGGAACGATCCACCGGGCGTGAACTCCTCCACGCGACCATTACCAAAATCGTCTACATACAAGTTGCCGCTAACTGGATCGGCAGCGATATTCTCGGCTCCTTCGAATTCTCCATTACCGATGCCTTTCGTGCCGAACTCGTTGATGAAAGTTCCCTTTGGCGAGAACTCCTGCACACGACTGTTGAAATATTCAGACACATACAGGTTTCCGCCCGAGATTGCAATGCCGGCTGGTTCATGCATCTGCCCATTACCAGAGCCCAAAGAGCCGAACTTACTGAGATATGTCCCCGTTTCGGAGAACTCCTCGACACGCTCGTTGTGTTCATCGACTACCCACACGTTACCCGATGAGTCGACAGCCACCCCCAACGGCCCACTGAACTGGCCGTTACCGGAACCGGCTTTACCAGCAACACAGCTGGTGGTGCAGATCTCAAATTCTTCTTTGCCGTTGGTCACACCAAAACCAAACGTCCTGACAAACACCCCGGCGGATGAAAACTCCTCAACACGGTTATTGGTGTGATCAGACACATACACATTACCCGTGGACCTATTGATCGCGATACCCCAAGGCGATTTGAACTGACTATTGCCCGTACCTTCGGAGCCAAATTTTTTCAACAACGCTCCCGAAGGTGAGAACTCCTGAATACGATCATTACCCTCATCTGCAACCCACAAATTTTCAGCGCTGTCAAAAGCCTCACCCAAGGTTTTACGGAACTGCCCTTCACCGGTACCTTCCGAACCAAGCTGAGAAGCAAACACAGGCGCCACACGAGCCCCACTGCCAGCCGGCCCGCTCCCCGAACCCTTAGGCGACCTGGTTTCGATCACGCTCCCCGTATTTTTGTCATACACTGTCGTCATCGTCAGTTTCAGGCCACCCGGATCTGTCGTAACAGAGGTGGGTTTACGCAGCGTCCAACCAAGATTTTCCTGGCCACTGTACGAGTCGATCGTTTCCCGCGTGTCCTTTTCTTCTCCGTTAGAAAGGAGAGCCGCGTCGCTGCTCCAGGTCAAGAGGTCATACGTTTCGTGAGTGATTGCTTCGACTTCGCCGGCTTTTTCGTTGTAACTATTGTGCACCACATTGCGAGCCTGAACTTCCGATCCTGCAGACAGTTTGACTGTATGTTCCGGTCCCACAACTTTGAGTACGTTACCATTATTAGGAGCGTATTCTGTTTTAGTATCGAGTTTTTCCGAGATTTCAGCAGACTTGCATTCTTTTTTAGCCAAAGATACACAGCCTTCTTTGATCGCGGCGGCACGATTATCAGCGCTCAGCGTACGTGTGGTCTGGTTGTTTTCATTATATTCGCTTGTGGTGATGCCGCCGGTAGGTATGACAGTATTAACGGTCTGGCCGCGCAAATCCCAATAGTTAACTGTAGCTCGCCTGTAACTCGCTGCCGGCCAACCCTGGGGTTCATCGGGAGCAATGACAGCCATACCTTCAACAGGATCGTTCTTTGCGGTTTGACCCCACTTTTCCACTTCTTCTTTCGTCAATGACTTGAGCCCTGGAGTGCTGCCAGACAAGGGCACATCGTACTCGACAGTGGAAACCGAATTGTTACCTGGATTCGGTGGCGCGGGCAGCGGATTTGGTGCGCTTGCAGGTTCCCAGCTCTCGATCTGATTGCCGGTGCTGTCGGTGATATACAAATGTTTTGCGCTCACTGCGATCCCTCGCGCTTCAGAGCTCACCGCGAATTGAGATAGGTATTCACCTGCTTCATTGAACTCCTCCACGCGATTATTGCCAGTATCAACGACATATATATAGCCACCTGAGATCGCTATGCCTTTTGGAGACGAGAACTGATCGTTTCCGGAGCCTTTGGATCCAAATTGTGCAACATATTGACCTTCCTCGTTGAACTCCTCGACACGATTGTTTCCTTCATCCACGACAAAGAGATAGTTACCTACACCCATGGCCACCCCCGCGGGGCCTTTGAATTGACCATTGCCCGTGCCCGCGGTACCGAAAGACTTCTTTTTACCAGTTAGTTCTTTTTCTTCTATCGCATACAGTTCGATGGCATTAGCCGTGGGATTAGACACGAACACTGCCTTTTTCAATTCATTACCTTCAGAAGGCAGTCCGACACCTTCGCCGATCGTCAGCCAGGCGGGAGCTTTTACAGCTGCCTTGGTTTTGTCGCTTTCCAAGTTCTGACTGCCCCATGCAAGCCTGTTATTGCCAGAGTCAGCGACAAACACCTCTCCTTCGCCAAAGCCAGGCTTACCAGCAACGATTCCCTCAGGAGCGCTGAATTGCGACGTTCCGGAGCCAGTTTTGCCGAAAGCTTTTGAAAACACTCCTGAGCTGGAGAACCTCTCGATGCGTCCGTTCCCGGAGTCCACGACGAAGACTTCTTCATGTTCACCTATCGTCACTCCCCAGGGGCCTTTGAACTGACCATTGCCTTCGCCGGTCAAACCGAATGCAGACACTTTATGCCAGTATGGAATCACCTTTACTTTTCCACTGAAATTACTTTCGGCAACTGTCGACCCCCCCTTATTCGTCGCCGTCACGAGCACCGACAGTTCCGTATTTTTGTCGCTGGAGGTCGGGGTATATGTCTGATTGGTCGCCCCCAAGATCAGTGAACATGTTCGGACTTCACCTTCAGCTCGGTATTCGACGTAACAATGCTGCCACTGGTAGCCATAGACAAGGGGGCTATTGCTCCACGAGCCTTCGGACACGCTCAAAGTCACACCTTCCGCAGGATGCGTCGTAGAAAGCGCGGGCGCCACTGTCTTCACCGGCGCTTCGGCGCTTTTCAAGGCGGTGGACGCGTAGGGACGAGCGACGGACAGCACTCTGCCAGTATCGGTATCGCCCGCTATGCTTCCATAGTGAAAGATCCATGGCTGCCCGCCTGGCGGCGAGACAGCAGTCACGTGTCCTTCTGAGTCGTACCCGTAGATGGTCTTCAGCGGTGAGGATATCCGTGGATCCCACTCAGCACGCAAGCGACCTTTACTGTCATAGGAATATTGGGCAACTGCCGTCGGGGGGCTCATTGCACCTTTCGAGGGATCCCAGGCAGTGAAAAAGACCTTTGTGAGGTGACCCTTGTATTCACCCCACTGATTTTCGTTTTCTCCTGTTGCTTTAGTGCTCGACGCATATTCGAAAGTCAGCGCACGACAGCCGCGCGCGAGGGGTGTGCACGACGATACCCCGGCAGGTGTGGGATCCAGTGCCTCTGTCGGCTCGATGACCGTTTTTTCTTCCTGTTCGACAGCTGCGTAGGTGTAGGTCGTCGAACTGGACGCAAGCGGTCCCCCTACTTCAGCGGGGACCCACAGCGACCGCGCCCACCCCAGCACGTAGTTGGATCCTTTGTCAGCCACATAAATGCCTCCAGACGAGCTGACCGCCACTCCCACAGGCGCCACGAAGTCACCCGTTCCGGTGCCGGCAATGCCAAACTTTGTCACGAACGCGCCGGCAGCGGTGAACTCTTGGACTCTCTTATTGCCTGAATCCACTACGTAAAGATTGCCTGTCGTTGGGTCTGTCGCTATGCCCTTGGGTTCGTTGAACTGTTCATTCCCCGAACCGCTTGAGCCGAACTTTGAAAGGTAAACTCCGGCGGTGGAAAACTCTTGGACACGCTCGTTGTTCTCATCCGTCACGTAGAGATTGCCACCAGAGAATGCGATGTCAATCGGCTGTTTGAACTGACCGTTCCCCGAACCTTCCAGTTCGCCCTCACCCTGAGAAACTATCTTTTTTTGGTATTCCCCTTTTTCGTTGAACTCCTGGATCCTGTTGTTTCCAAAGTCGGCTGCCCATACGTTGCCTGCCGAGTCGACACTGAGTCCGGCCACTGTATTGAACTGCCCGTTGCCAGATCCCGCAACACCTGCCTGGCAGAGTTTTGTGCAGATCTGAAATTCGTCTTTGCCGTTGCCAACTCCCCAGCCAAACACTCTGACAAACGCTCCTGAGGACGAGAGCTCCTCGATCCGATTGTTGCCCTGGTCGCTCACGTACACATTACCGTTACGTGAATCGATCGCAATACCCCACGGTTCGATGAACTGGCGTTCCGCCGTTCCCTGTGATCCGTAGACGGACATCAGCGTTCCGGTCGGAGAGAACTTCTCCACCAAGCCGTTATTTTTACTTGTAACCCAAACGTCGCCGGCCGCGTCTACCGCGTCGGTTGTTGGAAGATTGAGTGTCCCCGAGCCACCGAATTCGTCGGTGAACGCAGGCGTTGTTTTCTGAGTTCCAGTCGGCTGTTCGAACTTCGTCTTCGTGCCGTTCGTGACATCAGTCAGCAGATATTCTGTGATCCCTTTACCCGGTACTCCTTCCTTTGCTTCGAGCTTGAGATTCCCGTCGCCTTTCGGCGATTCAAATTCACCTTTTTCATTGCGTGTAAAGGTCGTGCCCGTCCCACCTGACGCCGTCAGCGTTGCGTTCCCATTGAGTCCTACCGTAAGTCCCTCGCCGGCGCCCAGATTAATGGCCCATTGCGGACCGAGCGGACCTTCGACTCCTGCTGTCAGGTTGGCTGACCGGTAGGTGCGCGACACACCGCTCGTGCTGCCAAGGGAAACGTCGTTGCTGCTCAACGTCAGTTGACCGGTACTCGGATCGACTGTGCCGGGACCAAGCGGAACCGGGCTGGCGCCGTGCACTCTGAACGGGAATTCTTCCTGGGAGACATTGTTCGCATTATCTGTGGCTGTCACGACAAGAGAGTGCAGCCCGCTTGCATAGTTGCGCGCGGCGAGCGTCACTTCCGTACTCGCCGTGCAAGGGCCTTCGGGACACGATGCGCTCGTCCCCGATACTTCTTTCCCGTCGATGCTCAGTTTGATCGACTTCATTCCAGAACTGTGCGTCGTGCCTTCTCCGTCGGTTGCTTCCACTTTCAGATGTGGTTCCCCGAGCGGCAGTTCGTTGCCGTTCTGAAGGCCGCTCAATTTGATCGCGTGCGGTGGTGTGCCGTCGACTTTGACTTTCGGTCGCAGGACGACGATGTCCAATGAGTCGGAATCCCTGGCGTAGCCTTCGATTTCGTCTTCACCATCCTGCAATCCGTTGTTATAGAGCTGCCAACCGTGTACATATTCCGGACATTGAATCCCTGTGCACAGACCTTTCGCAGAGTAGTTTTCTTGATCCTCCCATCCAGAGGCGGCGACTCGGAAAAGATTGATCCCCATACCCGGATCTTTTGCATACACTTCGAACGCTCCATAATGTGGACCTAGCCAGCTGCCGCTCCCGAACAGCACGTTGGGTATGTTTTCTTTGGTTCTTTCGTTGTAGATCGTTGAGCTTGTCGTGTTGAAATAGAGTTCCGGGCCCTGTTGCTGTGAAATTTCCACATACGCTTTCGTAACGGTGTTCGAACCACCGTGACCTTCGCCCGGGCCGATAGCTTCCTGCTTATACGCGCCGGTGTTGTGGTTTTCCGGTGCTGCTCCGCCTACTTTGGTTGTCGGGCAATGAAGTTCTGGTGCGCAAACGCTTTCTCCACCACTTTCATTCACTTCCGGAAGGGGAGTGTAAGCCTCGATATAAGGAGACGTGGCCGTCGTGAGCAGCATGTCGTTCTGGATGTGCGATTTTTCGTCATTCCAATGACCTTCTGCAAACGCACGCGTAATTTGCGACGCCCCTCTTGTCGTATATGACAAGGCGCCCCATTCACCTGTATTATGGCCACTGTAGATCGACTCTGTCCAGCTGCCCCCTTCTGGAAATTCGGGCGCCCCGAATCCGGCCCCATAATGTTCGAAATGCCACTCTGTGCGATGCACAACGCCTTCGATTGTTTCGTTTTGAAAATCGTTATCTTGAACGGTCGGATCGACAGCGATCGGTAGGCGGTAGAGACCCGCGAACGGTGCGACGATCACTTTCAAAACGTCGCCCGCCGCGCTCATCGATACCGGCACGTTCGTCCCTTCGGCGTCATGCGCGCTCGGCGCCAAAACGGTCGCGATCGTCCTCCCCGCGCCGATGACGTCCACGTCACCCGAGCCATCCGTGGCGGGCTCGAGCTTTGCGCCGGCCGGCATGCCTACGTGGAAGAACAGCTCCCGCGGACTGTCGGGCGAACGCAGGAGCGTTTCCGCCGAGAAGCCGAGCGTCGTCGGCTTGACCAGCGTATCGGCGTCGGTGAGCGTGTTGGCGTAGATCACGCTTGCTCCAGCGACTTCGCCCTCAGAGCCTGAGAGCGCGGAGCCACTGGCATCGGTCGGCGTCAACGAGACATCGGTCTGGGCCAGGCCGATCCCTGCGCTCAATCGCTTGGGGATATGCACGGATACCGCCGGAAGGACCTCCTGGAACCCACCGCCTGCTTCGCGCAAGCCCAGGTTCAGCGGCACATGGTGACCGGGAGATGTCTGCAGCGCGATCGGCTCGAGCGATTCGATGACGCTGTGCTTGTGATCGGGCAGAGCCAGTTGCGCGACGTTGTCGCTCGGATAGTCCACGACGCTCTCGCCCGCGGGCAAGGGCGGCGGACCTCCTGCGCGTTCCTCGACAAGCCTTGGGAAGATCTTTCCCGCGAGATCCTTCACCTGCTCGGCATCCAGATGCTCATACGCACTTTGAGAGGCCTCTCGCGCCGTGAAGGCTTCCGGCGTCGCACGCAGCGCTTCCTGAGCGTCTCGCGCTTGTTCGCCGCTGTCAAGACTCTGGACACCTGGTACCACCAGCGAGCCCAAGATTCCCGGCCCGCTCAGCTGTGAGGGTCCTCCAGCGCCTGCGGATTCTGCGTCGGCTCCTCCCGCCAGCGCGAGCCAAGCCAGCGCTCCCATCGCCCAGCAGGCCGCCAAGACCGTCGTCAACCGCAACCCTGATCGCATCTCAGCCCCCCTGTGCTTGCCTTAAAAACGCTGAGTTCGATCCTAAACAGATTGCTCTTTGGCTGTCAACCTTTTGAAGCGATATCCCTAAAATATGGCTCTAGAAAAGTATATTTGGATGTACGTCTCGAAAGTCGAGATGGGTCATGCATGTTTATCAATAAATGAATAAACAAAGCTGGTGGAATTTTGGGAAGACAGCTGTCTTAGTTGTGGGCCTGCTTCTCGCGCCTTCGGCTTCCCAAGCGACGAACGGCGCACGACAGCGAAAATCGGGCGCCACGCGACAGTCCTCTGATTCCGAAGGTTCGGAAGTTCACGCCAGTGCAACTGATTCAGCTACGGTGATGCGAGCAGCGTCAGCTGATCTGAACGCCTCATCTCACCGAAACACTTCTCGTCACCGATAGATGTCTGCCAACGACCGCAAGAACACCCAACGCGAACGCCTTCTGGCCGGCATGATCGCCGCCGCCAATCGCGACGGATACTCCGGTGCAAGCATCTCCAAGGTCATCGCCAACGCCGGCGTCTCCCGACCCACGTTCTACGACTACTTCACCGACAGGGACGACTGCTTCCTCGCCACTCATCGCGACAGCGCCGAGCGTCTGCTGGTTCACATCAGGCGTGCAGTCGAGGAACAACCACCTGAGAAGGCGATGCAGACGGCGCTGCGCACGCTGATCGCTCGCGCCGAAGCAGAGCCCGCCCAAGCGCAGTTCATGGCAAACGAGACGATGGCCGGCGGTCCACGCGCGCTGGACGAGCGCGACAGCACGATCCAGCAGATCGAGCAGATCGTCGATGAAGCTCATGACAGGGCAGCACCCGAGGCGCTCACCCCCGACCTGCCGACTCGAGCTCTGGTCGGGGCTACCCACTGGCTGCTTTCGCCACGACTGCGCCGTGGCGAACACGATTTCACCGGGCTTGCGAACAAGCTGATCGGCTGGATCGAGAGCTACAACCGGCCCTTCCGCGAGCATCGCTGGCGCAGGCTGGAGCCCGGTCCCCCGCCACGGCCCTCCCCGCACGTATCCGAGCTCTCGCTGCGCGCGCCCCCACCACCGTCGCGAGGAAGATCTCGCATGACCAGCACCCAGCTGACCCGCTACCAGCGCGAACGCATCATGTTCGCCACCGCCGAGCTAGCCACCCTCAAGGGCTACACCGCCACGACGATCGCCGACATCACCGCTACCGCCCGGGTTGACCGGCGCGTGTTCTACACCCACTTCCGCGACAAGCAGCAGGCGTTCCTCGCCGTCCACGAGCTCGCCGTCCAGCAGACGCTGGCCGTCTCGGCCGGCGCATTCTTCAGCGCCGCCGCCTGGCCCGAGCGCATCTGGCAAGGACTGCTGGCCGCCAGCCAGCTCCAGGCCCACCATCCCACGATCGCTCACATCGGTTACGTCGAGGCACATGCCGTCGGGGCGCCTGCGATACAACGTGTCGACGACAGCCATGCGGCTTTCCTGATCTTCCTTCAGGAAGGCAACCAATACACCTCCGAGCCTCCATCGAACACCGCTATGGAGGCGATCGTCGCCACGGTCTTCGAGATCGCCTACCAGCAGACGCGCTCTGGCCATGCCGACCGGTTACCCCGGCTCGTATATCACGCCACCTACGTAACCCTCGCACCGTTCTTGGGAGCACAAGCCGTCAACGAGCTCATCGACGGGAAGCTGCGCGAAAGCGCCTCTGACACCGAAAGCGTCTCTAACACCAAAAGCGTCTCCTCTGACACCGAGAGCGCCTCTGATGTTAAGAGCCCAGCGCCTGACGGATGACAGGGCGCTTGGCCGCCGCGACCTCGTCCAGACGCCTGACCGGAGTCGTGTACGGGGCGTCTTGCGCGACCTCCGGTCCATCCGCAACGGCCTCGCGCAGGATCGCGGCGATCGCCTCGGCGAACGCGTCGAGCGTCTCGCGCGTCTCGGTCTCAGTCGGCTCGACCATCAGCGCCTCCTCCACGAGCAGCGGGAAGTACACGGTCGGGGGGTGGAATCCGAAGTCGAGCAGGCGCTTGGCGAGGTCGAGCGTCTTCAGCTTCAGCTCGCGCTTCATCGGGCCGCCCGAGAGCACGAACTCGTGCATGCACAGCTCCCCGTAGGCGAGCGGCAGGTGCTCGGCGACAATGCCCTCCTGGCGCAGGCGCGCAAGCAGGTAGTTGGCGTTCAGCACTGCGGTCTCCGAGGCGTCCTTCAGGCCGTCGGCGCCGAGCGAGCGGATGTAGGCGTAGGCGCGCACGAAGCAGCCGTAGTTGCCGTGAAAGCCACGCAACCGCCCGATTGAGCGCGAACCCGGCCCTGCGTCTGCACCGTGGTCGAGGTCGAATACGGGCGCTACCGGCGTCGCCCCATTCGCCTGCGCGCCGTCCCGCCTGACGACAATCGGGGTCGGCAGGAACGGGGCGATGCGATCGGACACGGCGATCGGGCCCGATCCCGGGCCGCCACCGCCGTGGGGCTGGGTGAAGGACTTGTGCAGGTTGAAGTGGACGATGTCAAACCCCATGTCGCCCGGACGGGAGACGCCCATGACGGCATTGAGGTTGGCTCCGTCGTAGTAGAGCGTCGCGCCGACCCCATGCACGATCTGGGCGATCGCCTCGATGTTGGGGTCGAACACGCCGAGCGTGTTCGGGTTGGTCAGCATCAGGCACGCCACGTCCGCGTCCGCGTGCGCGCGCAGATCGTCGAGATCGACCCCGCCGTGAGCATCGGTCGCGAGCTTGACAACCTCCAGACCGGCCATCGTAACGGTCGCCGGATTCGTCCCGTGCGAGGTGTCGGGCGTCAGCACCTTGTGACGATGGGACTCCCCTCGGGACTCGTGATACGCGCGTGTCAGCAGCAGCCCCGCGAGCTCGCCGTGCGACCCGGCCGAGGGCTGCAGCGAGACGTGGGGCAGCCCCGAGATCTCCGCGAGCGCGCCCTGCAGCCGCCACATCAGCTCCAACGCGCCCTGTGCGCGAGCGGGATCCTGCAGCGGATGCAGCCGCGCGTGCCCGGACAGCGCGGCGGCGCGCTCGTGCAGACGCGGGTTGTGCTTCATCGTGCACGACCCGAGCGGGTAGAAGCCCGAGTCCAGGTCGAAGTTGCGCTTGGAGATGCCCACGTAGTGACGCACGATCTCGGGCTCTGAGACCTCGGGCAGGCGCGGCGGCTGCGCTCGGCGGTAGCGCGCCGGGAGCAACGTCTCAGGGTCAACCGCGGGCACGTCCAGCTGTGGGCACACGAACGCGCGGCGCCCGGGAGCGCCCTTCTCGAAGATCGTGCGCGCACGATCACGCTGCTGCGGAGTCTCGGTCGTCATATCGCGCGCTCGCATGAGTGCGCGGGGCAAGCTGGGCAAGGACGCAGTGAGCGAAGTGTGCTTGGCACACGAGTGATCGAGGACGCAGATCCAGCGCCGCCATGCGTGCTCATGCCGGCACCGCCTCACGGCGCTCCGCCGCCACGGCCGCGCCCAGCACGTCGGCGAGCCGGTCTATGTCCGCGCGCGAGCGCCGCTCGGTGATCGCGACGAGCAGGCCGCCGCGATCGAGCTCGCGTCCGGTCAGGGCGTTGATGTCAACGCCCGGGTTCACGCCCGCGCGCGCACACCGGGCCTTGACGGCCGCGACGTCAACGCCGGCATCCAGGCGCACGGCGAACTCGCGGATGACCGGCTGAGCGTGCATCGCACTGACGCCGTCGAGCGCGGTGAGCATCTCGCGCGCGTAGTGGGTGCGCGCGAGCAGCAGCTCCCCCAACTCGGCGATGCCACGCCGACCCAGCCACGCCAGGTAGACGACGCCCGCGAGCGCGTTGAGCGCCTGGGATGTGCAGATGTTCGACGTCGCCTTCTCCCGGCGGATGTGCTGCTCGCGCGTCTGCAGCGTGAGCACGAACCCCCGCCGCCCGTCCACGTCCACGGTTTCCCCGGCGATCCGGCCGGGCATCTTGCGCAGGTACTCCTCGCGCGCGGCGAACAGCCCGAATGAGGGCCCGCCGTAATCGAGGCGGTTACCGAGCGGTTGGCCCTCGCCGACGGCCACGTCGATCCCGCACTCACCGGGGGGCTTAAGCACTCCGAGCGCGATCGGGTCGACCTGCGCGACGACGACTGGGGCGGCGCCCGGACCCGATGCCCCGGCCGCGGCCCTGGCGCCCCCCGCGGCCCCGATACCCTCCGCGGCCCCGACGCCGTCCACGGCCCCGGCCTCCTTGGCGGCGGCACTGAGCGCGGCGGCGTCCTCGACCGTGCCGTAGAAGTTCGGCTGGGCGAAGATCGCGGCGCTCGTGTCGCCGTCGATCGCCTCCGTCCAGGCGTCCACGTCGGTGAGACCGTCGGCGAGGGGAACCTCGACGACGCTCATCCCATACCCGTGGGCGAGCGTGCGCAGGGTCTGGATCGAGTGCGGGTGCATGCCCGCACTCACGACCAGGCGGGTGCGGCCGTTGTGGAGCTTCGCCAGATACCCGGCGGCGGCGACAGCGCTCGGGCCCTCGTAGACCGAGGCATTTGAGACTTCCAGCGCGGTCAGCTCACAGATCGCGGTCTGGTACTCGAACATGACCTGCAGCCCGCCTTGGGAGATCTCGGGCTGGTAGGGGGTGTACGGGGTCAGGAACTCCGAGCGCTCCATCAGCATGTCGATCAGCGCCGGCACGTAGTGGTCGTACATCCCGGCCCCCAGGAACGAGATCTCATCTTCAGCGCTTACGTTCTGTGCCGCCAGCTCGCGCAGGTGCGCGTAGACCTCCTGCTCGCCCATTCCGTCGGGCAGGTCCAGCGCACGTCCCAGCCGCACACCCGCGGGGATCTGGCGGTCGAACAGCTCCTGCACGGAGCCGACACCGATCGTCGCGAGCATCCGCTCGAGATCCTGCGGGGTGGTGGAGGTGTAGCGACTCAAGGGCTGCAGCCAGCCTAGCCGCCCAAGATGGCGGAATAGGCATTCGCGTCCATCAGGGCGTCGCGCTCGCCCGGATCGCTCAGCGCGATCCGCACCATCCAGCCTTCGCCGTAAGGGTCCTCGTTGATGAGCTGGGGGCTGACCTCGAGCGTGTCGTTGACCGCGACGATCTCTCCGGAGAGGGGCGCGACCACGTCCGATACGGCCTTGACCGACTCGACCTCGGCGTAGGGCGCGCCCTGGACAAGCATCGTCCCGACGGCCGGGGCCTCGAAGAACACGACCTCGCCAAGGGCGTCCTGCGCGTACCAGGTGATGCCCAGCGTCGCCTCGGCGGGCTGCGCAGCGTCGATGCGCGCCCAGTCATGCTCGGGGTGGTAGAGCAACTCGTCGGGATAACTTGCCTGCGCCATGCGGCCCTTTCTGTGGAGCAGCCGTCAGGCGCTCGTTCGTGCGGTCGGTGGGTGATCTGGGGGGTTCATTCAGCTTTTGTGTGGCTCTGTCTTGCGGTAAAGCGGCTTCTCGCGCACGACCGCCGGGCGCATCTTGCCACGGACGTCGATCTCGAGACGAGTCCCCACGGCGGCCTGCTCTGAGGGAACGTAGGCGAGGCCGACGCCGATCCCCAGAGTGGGCGAGAGGGTGCCGCTCGTGACCTCACCGCCGCCGGCGATCGGGTTGCCTTGGCGCGCGATTCCAGGACCGTCGATCGCAAACGCGACGAGTCGTTCGCGCGGGCGGGTGGGCTCCAGTTCACGCACCGCGCGCACGGCGTCAGAGCCGACGAACCCTGTGTCCTCGACGCAGCACCAGCCCAACCCGGCTTCGATCGGTCCGCGCTCGGTGCAGAGGTCGTTCCCGTACAGGTGGTAACACGCCTCCAAGCGCAGCGTGTCGCGTGCGGCCAACCCCGCGGGAACGGCCCCGTGGCGCGTCAGCTCATCCCACAGCGCGGGAGCGTCTGCGGGCGCGCAGAGCAGCTCGACGCCGTCCTCCCCGGTGTAGCCGGTGCCACACACGAGCATCTCCATCCCCATCAGCTGCCGCGTGGCCACCGTCATCCGCAGGGGCAGCGGCGCGTCGGAGATCGCCTGCACGAGCTCGCGCGCACCGGGACCCTGCACGGCGAGCATCGCGTAGTCCTCGATGCGGTCGTCCACCTGCGCGTCGAACTCGCCGGCGTGAGTTCTAAACCACTCCAGGTCGCCCTCGTGATTGGCGGCGTTCGTGACCGTCAGCCAGCGCTCGGCATCCAGGCGATACGTGAACAGGTCGTCGAGCACGCCCCCGTCCTCGCGGCACAGCAGCCCGTACTGCGCGCCGCCGATCGGGACCTTCGAGAGGTCGTTGCTGATCAGCCGCTGCAGCAGCCCGAGCGCCTCCGGGCCCGAGGTCTCGATCTCGCCCATGTGCGAGACGTCGAACACGCCCACGTCCTCGCGCACCGCCATATGCTCGGCGCGGATTCCCTCGTATTGGACGGGCATCTCCCAGCCGGCGAACTCGACCATCTTCGCCCCGGCGGCTACGTGGCGGTCATACAGGGCGGTGTGGCGCAGGGTCGTAGGCACGGCCCGCAGGCTAGCGGTGAGCGTGGGATGTCCGCTGCACCCGTGAAACCGCATGCTAGGAAAACGGGGGCTGATGGGGTCCGGGCGGCGCGACGCGACGCCCGGCGGTGCGTGCATGCACGCACCGCGAGACGTGTCGCATGCGACACGTCAACCGTTGGCGCATGCGCCAACGGAGAGACCGCACATGTGCGGTCTCTTGACAAGCCGCATGCGGCTTGTCATCCGAGGGGCGCATGCGCCCCTCGGCGACCTGGCACATGTGCCAGGTCGAACTGCCTCACCGCAAGAACGGAGGCACGTCGATGTCGTCGTCGGAGATCTCCAACGAAGACCGCTGACGATCGTCGATGCGCGGCCCGCGGTCCCGGCGCGAGCGCGTCTGCGCGCGTGCGCTGCGGCCTGGCCGGTGATCGAAGCCGGTGCCGATCACGGTCACGCGGACCTCGTCGGACATCGACTCGTCGATGACCGCGCCGAAGATGATGTTCGCGTTCGGGTCGGCCGCGGCCTGGATGATCTCCGCGGCGTCGTTGACCTCGAACAGGCCCAGGTCCTTGCCGCCGGTGATGTTCAGCAGGATGCCGGTGGCGCCCTCGACGGACTCTTCCAGCAGCGGCGAGGAGATCGCGGCCTTGGCCGCGTCGCCGCAGCGGTTCTCTCCGCCGGCGGTCCCGATGCCCATCAATGCGGAGCCGGCGTCGTGCATGATCGTGCGCACGTCGGCGAAGTCGAGGTTGATCAAGCCGGGGATCGTGATCAAGTCGGTGATCCCCTGCACGCCCTGGCGCAGCACGTTGTCGGCCTCGCGAAAAGCGTCGAGCATCGAGGTGCGCCGCTCGACGACCGCGAGCAGCTTCTCGTTGGGAATCACGATCAGCGTGTCGACGACCTCGCGCAAGCGCTCGATCCCCTCGGTCGCCTGGCGCCCGCGCTGGGAGCCCTCGAAGTCGAACGGACGCGTGACGACGCCGACCGTGAGCGCGCCGATCTCGTTCTTCGCGATGTCGGCGATCACAGGCGCCGCGCCGGTGCCCGTGCCGCCGCCCTCGCCCGCGGTGACGAACACCATGTCCGCGCCCTTCAGCGCCTCCTTGATGTCGTCGCGGGACTCCGAGGCCGCGGCCAGGCCGACGTCTGGATTGGCGCCCGCGCCGAGCCCTTTGGTCGACTCGTGACCGACGTTCAGCTTCACATCGGCGTCGCACATCGCGAGCGCCTGCGCATCGGTGTTCGCGGCGATGAACTCCACGCCACGCAGACCCGCGTCGACCATGCGGCTGACCGCGTTCGTGCCGCCGCCGCCAACGCCGACGACCTTTATCACCGCAAGGTAACTGCCCGTGCCCGTCATGCTGCCGCCACCACTGCTCTCCATGATTTGGGTTCCCGTCCGCAGCCTTCAGTAAGAGTTAAGGGTTCGATCGACGTCGTCGTGCGACCCGCTGAATTGTGCACGTTATGCAGGGAACTTCGCCCTGTCAACGACGACGTCGAATCTCGCAACAATCGTTGCAGATCGAGGAACTCTCTACCGGACCCCGAGACACGTCCTTTCAATGTCCTCTACCTCAGGTCGAGGGTCAGGTCCTGGCTCCAGCTCTCCCAAGGGCCGAATCGCGTCTGTTCAGCCCCCTGGGGTCGTGCTCGACCCAGTCGTTTCGGTACTCGTGGGAGAGCCTGTTTCAGGCCCAGACGAGCTCGCTGCTTCGGCTGAGCTCGAGCCTGTCGAGCCGGCTCCAGCAGCCGTCGAGCCGGTCGAAGCAGCTTCGCTTCCTGTGCCCGATCCGCTGCTCGGAGCGCTGCCGGAGCCGGCGCCCGAGCCACCCCCGACAGCCGCGTCCAAGCCGGCAGCCAGTTCCGAGGCAGTGGCAGGATCGGAGGCGCTGGAGGATTCCGTTTCACTCGAGCCCGCGTCAGGACGTGTCCTGCCCGGCGCAAATCCGGCGGCGGGCCGTTCGGGCAGGCGTACGTCTATGTAGGCCGCGCCCGCCGAACTGGGATCGGCCAGCACGCGTGCCAGCGACAGCCACTTCGCGTGCGGACGTGTCGCATCGCCGAAGTACACGAGCAGGCCTCCGCGCAGCGCGGCCGTCAGACCCTTCGGTCCGGAGTACACGCGTATGACCGTTCGCGCCAGCCGCGTCGGGGCGGCGCCCAGCACGGCGAGCGCCCCGAGCAGCGAGGCGCCATGAACGCTTTCTCCCGCCGCCGGCAGGGCGGTCGAGGTCGAGGTGGCCGTGGGGGCGGACGCGGCCGTGGGGGCGGACGCGGCCGTGGGGGCGGACGCGGCCGTGGAGGTGGAGGCGGACGTGGAGGCAGCAGAGGCGGACGCGGCCGTGGAGGCGGAGGCGGACGTAGAGGCGGAGGCGGACGCGGCCGTGGGGGTGGGGGTGGAGGCGCCCGTGGGAGCCTTGCCGGCGTTCAGAAGCGGCAGCGAGCCCTTCAGGAACCCCGGGCCGAGCACGACCCCGTCGGCCGCCACGGCGGTGCTGGCGCCACCGACAACGAGCGCCGCGACGGGCGGGCGCTCGACGACTTCGATGAGCAGGCCGTGCGGGAAGCTCGGATGGACCCTGACCGTGCCGACGATCGGATATGACGCGACCGCCGCGCGCAACGCGGCGGGGCTGACGGCGAGCGTGCTCATGCCGTGCGCAGCGCCCGTCAGAGCCGTTTCGATCGCGGCCGTGTCCGTGCCGTGAACCGCGACGAGACCGCGCACCTGCACGTGCTCGACCGCGCTCAGCGAGGAGTGCCGCAGCAGCTGGTAGGAGCCGCCCAGCAGCGGTATCGCGATCAGGATCGCCAGCAACGCGATCCGCAGTCGCCGGCGTGCCCACACCGCGGCGATCACCGCGCGCGTCGCGCGTGCGGCCGCCTCCAGCGGTCGTGGCACGCCGAACGCCAGGCGCGCCCGTCTACGGGTCAGGCGGCGAGGGGCGGGCGCGGCTATGGATCGGGCCATTCACGAGGTCTTCGACCTCTCCGCTCAAACCCCTACCAGGGAAATCTCACCTCTCCCAGCGTCTGCACCTCGGGCTCCAGTGCCACGCCGAAGCGCTCCAGCACGCGAGCGCGGCCCTCGGCCATCACCGCGAGCACGTCGGCGGTCGTGGCGGCGCCGGTGTTCTCGACGAAGTTGGCGTGCTTGGGCGCGAGCCGGGCGCTGCCGACGGTCAGGCCGTTGCAGCCGGCCTCGGCCAAGAGTTGTCCGGCGGTGCGGCCCTCGGCGCGGGGATCGTCGGGGTTCACGAACGTCGAGCCGAACGTCTTGATCCCCTGCGGCTGGGCCTCGTGGCGGCGCTCGCGCATGTCGGCGAGCGTGGCCTTGACCGTGGTCACGTCCGATTCGGCGAGCTGCAACGAGGCGCGCGCGACGATCTCCCCGGCCGCGAGGTTGGAGCGGCGATAGGAGAACCCGAGCTGCTCGGGGATGCGGCGCTCGGACCCTTGCGCGGTCACGATCTCGACCCACTCCAGCGTCCGGGCGAGCTCGCCGCCGTAGGCATTGGCGTTCATCCGCACCGCGCCGCCGACGGTGCCGGGGATGTTGACGCCGAACTCGATTCCCGACAGTCCCGCCTGCGCGGCGCGGGTCGCGACCGCGGGCAGCCGCGCGCCGCCGCCGCAGACGATCCGCAGCGGCCCCTCGCGCTGGATCAGCGCGAGCTTGCGATCGAGCTTGACGACCAGCCCGCGCACCCCATCGTCTGCGATCAGCAAGTTCGAGCCCGAGCCGACGACCGCCACGGGCAGGTTCGCGGCACGCGCCCAGGCAAGCAGCTCGCGCAGCTGGGCGTTGCTTCCGGCGCGCGCGAACCAGTCGGCCTCGCCGCCGGTGCGGATCGTCGACATGCGCGCGAGCGAGTAGTCGCGCTGCACGATCGACGGCACGGTCGTGGGCGAATCCCTGGACGCGGGCTTACGCGCCATCGCCGCTCACCACCAGCCGTCTCGCCAGCAGATCCACGTCCCCGGCGCCCATCACGACGCACACGTCACCCGTGCCAAGCAGCCCCCGCAGCACGGGCTCGGCGTCGGCGAATGTGGGCAGCCAGTACACGGGCATACCCCGCCGCGCGTCGGCGGCCTCCTGCGCGATCAGCAAGCCGCTGACGCCGGGATGATCCCCGGCGCGCTCGCGCGCGGGATACACGTCGAGCACGACCGCCACGTCGGCCTCTGACAGCGCGGCGCCGAACTCCCGCGCGAACATCGCCGTGCGCGAGTACAGATGCGGCTGGAACACCGCGATCAGCTGCTCGTGCGGGACGGTACGCGCCCCCGCGAGCGTCGCGGCGACCTCGGTCGGGTGGTGGGCATAGTCGTCGTATACACGCGCGCCGCGCGAGGTCTCCCCCAGCGGCTGAAAGCGCCTTCCCGCGCCGCGGAACCCAGCGAGCCCCGCGATCGCGCGCTCCTCGTCGGCCCCAGCCAGGCGGGCGGCCTCCAGCGCGCCGGTCGCATTCAGCGCGTTGTGCGCGCCAGGCACCGCCAGCGCGACCTCGTGGCCGCGCCAGGCGAAGCGTGAGCCGCCGTCGAGGAGAACCGGCGTGGGGACGTCGAAGCGCACAAGCTCCACGACCCCGTCCGCAGTCGCCTCGGTCGCATCCGCCGCCACCTTCGTCGTCTTACCCGAAGCCGTCTCGCCTGGCGCCAGCGCCAGCAGCTCGGGGCGGTCCCATACGACGATCGCCGTGCGCGCCCGTGCGAGGAACGCGCGAAAGGCCTCGCGCAACTCGGTCAGCGACCCGAAGGTCGCATGATGATCCAGCTCGACGTTGGTGAGCACCGCGATGTCCACATCGAGCGCGAGCATCGAGCGATCGGACTCGTCGGCCTCGACGATGAGCCACTCCCCAGCCCCGGTCCAGCTCGCGTTGTCCTCTCCCTCGCCGACCGATCCGCCGACGAGCCAGTCTGGCTCCAGACCCGCGGCGCGCAATGCGGATACGAGCATCGCCGAGGTAGTCGTCTTGCCGTGGGTGCCGGCGACCGCGATCGTGCGCCGCAGCGCGCTCAGCTCGCCCAGCAGCTCCGCGCGCGGACGCTCGGGCAGGCCGCGCGCGCGGGCCGCGGCGCGCTCGGGGTTCTCGGACGGGACGGCGCTTGAGTAGACGATCTCAACTCCCTCGCCCTCGGGCACGTTCGCGCCGTCGTGCTGGCCGATCCGCGCCTCCAGCACGCCGTCGGCGGCCAGGCGCTCGGTGTAGAGCGAGGCTGCGCGATCGGAGCCGCTGACTCGAGCGCCAAGCGCGTGGGCAGCGCGCGCGTAGCCGCTCATGCCGGCGCCGCCCACGCCGACGAAGTGCAACCGCCGAGCGCTCCACGGGCGCTCGGGCCTGGCGCTCATGCTCGTGCCGCCCGTCCCGACGTCACGGCAGCAGCGGCGATCAGCTCGTCGGCCACATCCCGCGCGGCCTCGGGCCGTGCCAGGGCGCGCGAGGCCGCTGCCATCTCCGCCAGGCGCGCGCGGTCGTCCAGCAGCGCCGCGAGCTCGCGCGCGAGACGCGCGCCGGTCAGCTCAGCATCGGGGATGAGGATCGCGGCGCCCGCGTCGACCATCCAGCGCGCGTTGGCCGTCTGATGATCGGCGGAAGCCTGCGGATAGGGAATCAAGATCGCGGGCAGGCCATAGGCGGCGATCTCGAACACCGAGCCACCCGAGCGCGCGACCACAAGGTCGGCCGCGGCGAGTGCCTGGGCAAATTCATCCAGATCCAGATACTCCCGCAGGTCATACCCGTCAGGCAGGGTGCGGGAGGCCAGCTCGGGATAGTCTCGGCGCCCGGCGATGTGAAGCACCCGCAAGGACGGATCATCGTCGTGGACGCGAGCATCAAGCCCTGCCTCAGCCGTCTCGCCGGAGCGCCGACCGGCCGCGGTGGGAGCTTCGGCGGACGTCGCCCCACCATCCCCCCCAAGCGCCTCGACAGCGGCGAGGTTGATCGAGCGCGCGCCGAGCGATCCCCCGAACACGAGCACACACGTCTCGTCCTCAGCGATCTGAAACCGGGCGCGCGCCTGCGTACGGTCGGCGTCGGGCACCGGGATCGGCCGGCCCGTCAGGCGATAGCGGTCCCCGCAGCGGCCGGCGATCGGGAAGGCCAGGCAGACGCGCCGCGCGCCGCGCGCGAGCAGGCGGTTGGCGAGCCCGAGGTGGCTGTCGGCCTCGGTGAGCACCAGCGGTATGCGCAGCGACAGCGCGGCGAGACCGACGGGGCCGGCGACATAGCCGCCGCCGCCGAGCACCGCGTCGGGGCCTAACTCCCGCAGGATGGCGCGTGCGCGCCCGAACGCGAGCGCGGCGCGCAGGAGCGCACGGGCAGCGTGCAGAGGGTTGGTGCGGCTGAGGCCCTCGACGGAGATCGTGCGCAGCTCATAGCCCGCGGCGGGCACGAGCTGAGCCTCGGCGCGCGTCCCGCCGACGAATGCGACGTGCGCGTGCTCAGCCCGCAGCGCGCCGGCCACCGCCAGCGCCGGCGCGACGTGTCCGGCGGTGCCCCCCGCCGCGATCGCGATCTTCGTCTGTGTCACGGCCCCATCCTGCCTGTTTTCGCGCGTCGGCCACCGTACGGGTCGGGCCACGGGAGGGGACGGCGCGCACGTGCGCGGTGCCTCCCGCAGCCACGTTCAGCAACAGGCCCATCCCGGCGAGCATCACGATCAGGCTGCTCGAGCCATAAGAGACGAACGGCAGCGGCACGCCCGTCAACGGCGCGAGCCCCAGCACGGCAAACACGTTGAGCAGCGCCTGAGAGACGATCAGCGAAGTCACACCGACGGCGATCAATGCGCTGTGCAAGCTGCGCGCAGCCTTCGCGACGCGCAGCCCGGCGTAGGCGATCAGCCCGTACAGGAACAGCAGCGCGCACACGCCGATCACTCCCAGCTCCTCCGCGATGACGGCGAGGATGAAGTCGGTCGGCGCCTCCGGCAAGTAGAAGATCTTCTGCACCGACTGGCCGGGTCCGACGCCGAACAGCCCGCCGGAGCCAATCGCGATCTGGCCCTGGACAGCTTGGAATCCGCTGCCCGAGGCGTGCGCCCAGGGGTCCACGAACGAGGTCAGGCGCGCACGGGCATATGGCCGCGCGAGCGCGTACAGCACGACCAGTCCGAAAGCCGTGCCGGCGATGATCGCGAGGTTGCGCGCGGAGATGCCCGTCGCCACGAGCAGCGCAACCGTCGTGAACGCGATCGTCATCGCACTGCCGAGATCAGGCTCAGTGACGACCAGCAGGCACGCGCCGCCCACGACCACCAGCAGCGGGCGTGCCAGATCGCGTAGATCGTGCACACGCTGGGGCCGCCTGGCCAGGAGCGTCGCCGTGTACAGCACGAGCGCGAGCTTGAGCAGCTCCGATGGCTGAAACTGAAGCTGGCTCGGTCCGATCCAGCGTCGCGCGCCGTTGACCGATACGCCCAAGTGGGGAATGTGGACGGCGAGCACAAGCGCGAACGACACGGCCAGCAGCGGCGCGACGAACGTTTGCGCTTTGGCGATCCCATCGCGCGCGAGCACGCGCATCGCGACCAGGCCGATCGTGCCGTAGACGACGAACTTGATCAGGTAGCCGCTGCCTGTGCCGCTGCCCTGCAGCAGCGCAGTCGCCGAGGTCGCGCTGTAGACCATCACCGCGCCGTAGGCGAGCAGACACATGGTGGCGGTGATCAAGATGCGATGCTCGAGCGTGTGCTGCTGGGCGCTTGCCTTGCCTGACGGGCCCGAGCGATTCGACTTCCGGGGGCCGGAGACTTTCCGGGAAACGGCGGCTCCCGCGGTACGGGTGCGCCGTGCTGCGGCTGCTGGCATCCATGCCCACTTCGACGCCTGCACGTCGATGCCTCTATCCCAGGACGAGCTCCCGAAAACGCTCGCCACGAGCTTCGTAGTCGACGAACTGATCGAAGCTCGCGCAGGCCGGCGACAGCAGGACCACATCGCCGGTATGTGCAGCCGACGTGGCGGCGGCGAGCGCGTGCTCCAGGTCGCCGCATTCGTGCACGGGTACGCTCGTCCCCGCCAGCGCGACAGCGATCGAGGGAGCGTCTTCGCCGATCAGGTACACGCCCCGACAGGCACGCTCGACCGGCGCACGCAGCGGGGAGAAGTCCTGATCCTTGGCCTGACCGCCAAGGATCAGGTGGACGATTCCACCACCGTGCCCCTCCGGCCGCTGATCCGTCCTGTGGGCGCCGACACTGGAGGCCCTTGACGCCGGCTCGCCGTTGCTCGGGAAGGCGTCGAGCGCAACAAGGGTGCTGGCGACGTTCGTCGCCTTGGAGTCGTTGACGTACAGCACCCCATGCCGGCGCGCAATCTCCTCCAAGCGGTGCGACACGCCGGCGAACGAGCGCAGGCCGTCGCGCACCGCGTCGAAATCGATCCCACGCGCCAGGCACACGGCGGCGGCGGCCATTGCGTTCTGCACGTTGTGCCGACCGCGCAAGCTCAACTCGTCCACCCTCATCAGGGCCCGCTCATCCCACCACAGCTCACCGGCGCTGAGCGACAATGTCGCGCCTTGTCCTTCGCCGACGCACACCCGCCGCGCACAGCCGGGGATGGACGGGATCCCAATCTCCGACTCGAGTCCCAGGGGCGCGACCGCAATGTCCTCGTTGCCTTGGCGCGCAAAGATCTCGAGCTTCGCGTCACGATATGCGGCGAACGTGCCGTGTCGATCGAGGTGATCCGGGGTCAGGTTCAGCAGCACTCCCGCCTCGGGGGCGAACGCGAGCGTGTCCTCCAGCTGAAACGAAGAGGCCTCACAGACGATCGTCACGTCGGTGTCGAGCTGTCCCACAAGGCCACTGAGAGCCGCGCCGACGTTGCCGGCGACGGCGACGGGAAGACCAGCGGCGCGGTGGATGTGACCGATCAGCTGGACGGTCGTTGTCTTGCCGTTTGTGCCCGTTACGGCGATGAACTCGTTCGGTAGAAGCCGCCACGCAAACTCGAGCTCACCGAGCACCGGCAATCCGCGCGCGCGCGCAGCTGCGATAACGGGCGCCCTCCCCGGGACGCCGGGACTCTTGACGAGGGCCCGAACGCGCTCCAGCAGCGTGAGCCCATCATCGTCCAAGCGCAACTCGACCCCTGCGTCCGCCAGCGGCTCGGTCCCCTCGGGAGTGCTCGCGTCGACGCCGATCGTCTGCTCGCCCAGCTCGCGCAAGACAAGCGCGGCCGCGTGCCCGGAACGAGCAAGCCCCACGACGAGATAGGGGCCCTCAGGAAGATCTGGCCTGGGATGCAAAGCTTGCGTCACGAGATCAACGGATGCTCTGGTGATAGATGGTGAATCCGATCGCGCAGAAGATCGAGGCGATGATCCAGAAGCGCAGGATGATCTTCGTCTCAGACCAGCCCTTAAGCTCGAAATGATGGTGGATGGGCGCCATCAGGAACACCCGCCGACGGGTCGTCTGAAACGAGAACACCTGGATCGCGACGGACAGCGCCTCGAGCACGAATATGCCGCCGAGCAGGATCAGCAGCACCTCCGTGTGCGTCATCACCGCGAGTCCGGCGATCGCCCCGCCGAGCCCCAACGAGCCGGTGTCGCCCATGAAGATCGTCGCGGGGAACGCGTTGAACCACAGAAATCCGATGCACGCGCCGACGAGACAGCCGGCGAGCATCGCCAGGTCGAAGTCTTCGGTGACAAACGCGATCCCGATGTAGGACAGCAGGACGATCGCCGCACACCCGGCGGCGAGACCGTCGAGCCCGTCTGTCAGGTTGACCGCGCTCGTAGTCCCGGCGACCACGAAGTAGATGAGCACGGGATAGAACGGTCCGAGGTCGATCGTGTAGTCGACGAAGCGCAGACGCAGCTCGCTCGCGAGATGCGCCTCGTGGCTGGCGATGAACCACAGTCCGAGTGAGATCGCGATCGTGACCGCCAGCTTTGTGCGCGCGCGCAAGCCGAGCGAACGGCGACGCACGAGTTTGGTGTAGTCGTCGGCGAAGCCAAGCAGCGCGCAGGCGATCATCGCGCCGAACACCCCGACCGAGCGCCAGTCGTAGTTGGTCAGGATCAGGAACGGGACCGAGACGGCCAGGAAGATGATGATGCCGCCCATCGTCGGCGTGCCCGCCTTCTGATGATGGCCCTCGGGACCGTCCTCGCGGATGTGCTGGCCAAACTCACGCTTGCGCAGGAACTCGATGAACTTGGGGCTCAGAAAGATGCAGATCAGCAGCGCGGCCGTGCCACCGAAGAGGATGCGACCCATTCAGCGCCCGCCTGCTCGGGCATGGGTCGTGGAAGAGGCCTGAGTCTCAGCCGCGGAAGACTCCTGAGCCCCGGTCGTGGAAGAGGCCTGAGCCTCGGTCGTAGAAGACGCCTCCGTCTCAGCCGCGGACGAGGCCTGAGCCTCGGTCGCGAGCCTGCGAGCCTGGTTCTCCCGCGCGAGCAATGTCTCGCCGACGCGCTCCAGGCCCACGCCACGCGAGCCCTTGACCAGCACGGTGTCACCGGGCGCGAGCATCCCGTTCAGCAGCTCAGCCGCCGCCATAGCGTCTGGGACGGAATGGGCCTCGCGCGGGAACACCGACGCCATCTCGCATGCGAGTGGACCGACGGTCACCAGCACGCCGACGCCGCGCGCAGCCAGGTGAGCGCCGATCTCGCGGTGAAATCTTTGCTCGTCCTCCCCGAGCTCGAGCATGTCCCCGAGCACGGCGACGCTCCGACCCGGGGCTGTCTCGACGAGGTCGTCGATTGCGGAGCGCATGGACATCGGGTTGGCGTTGTAGCAGTCGTCGATCAGCACAATCCCCTCAGCGATCTCCTTGCGCTCACCGCGCAGTGCGGAGAACCGCACAGTAACCTCGCCATCGGGCGTAACGCCGAGCGCACGAGCGGCGGCGACGGCGGCAAGCAGGTTGCGCAGGTTGTGCTCCTGACCGAAGGAGGGCCGCAGGAGGATCTCTTCACTGCCGTGGTGGATCAGCACCCGCCCGTCTGGACGGCGCTCCACCAGCTGGACGTCGCCGCCGGAACCGACGGTGACAGTGAGGATGTCATCGCGCAGGTGCGAGTCCAGCAGTGGCTCTCGCGCAGGAACGATCGCGGTGGAGCCGGGCGCCAAGCCCGCGACCAGCTCGGCCTTGGCGGCGGCGATCGCCTCCAGCGAGCCGAGCAGCTCCAGGTGGACGGGGCCGACGTTGACGATCACGCCGACGTCCGGCTCGGCGATCGCCGTGAGCTCCGCGATCTGGCCGGGTCCGCGCATCGCCATCTCGAGCACCAGCGCCTCGGTGCCGGTCGGCGCGGCGAGGATCGCGAGCGGCAGGCCGATCTCGGTGTTGAAGTTGGCCGGGCTCGAAACCGTGCGCAGGTGAGGGGCCAGCAGGGCGGCGAGAATGTCCTTCGTCGAGGTCTTGCCAGTCGAGCCGGTGATCGCGACCACTCGCGCGCCGCCGGCTCGCAGCTCGCCCAGCCAGGCGCGAGCGAGCGATTGCAATCCCGCGAGGGGATCGGGGTCCGCGAGGACCGCACCGTGATATCCCCCGGCCCCCGCGGCCTCGGCGATGGCTGCCGCGGCAAGCGCATGCTCGGGCGCAGCCAGCACACCCCAGGCGCCCGCCTGCAGCGCTTGGGCGGCGTACTCCCCTCCGTCCGCGTGCTCGCCGCGCAGACCGACGAACAGATCGCCGGGGGCGACTGCGCGCGAATCGATGCTCACGCGCAGGGGTCCGGATGGCG
This sequence comes from uncultured Solirubrobacterales bacterium, assembly GCA_963705245.1. Taxonomy (GTDB): domain Bacteria; phylum Actinomycetota; class Thermoleophilia; order Solirubrobacterales; family Solirubrobacteraceae; genus Palsa-744. The sequence continues at coordinate 2,828,393 of OY970062.1, forward strand.
CAGTTCCGGATCCGGATGGCGCAATGTCGGACCCGGATGGCGCGATATCGGACCCGAGTGACGCAATGCCAGATCTGTCGCCGGCCCTTGCGTCATCGTGCGCTCGGAAGACCACGCGAGCCCCGGCGGCGCGCGCTACCCGGTCGATGTCCCAATCCCTCACTGACGCACTCCCGCGGTCGCTGCGATCCGGGCGCGCAGCGCCTCCTGAGCGACGGTGATGTCATCGAACGGCAGCTTGACGCCATCGGCGACCTCCTGGCCCCGCTCGTGACCCTTGCCGGCGATCACGACGACATCGTCGACCTCCGCGAGCGTTATCGCCCGTGTGATGGCTATACGGCGATCGACCTCGACGTAGACCGACTCATCCAACGCCGCGCCGACGGGCGTGATGCCGGCGACGATCTCCGCGACGATTGCCTCAGGCGACTCCGAGCGCGGGTTGTCGGAGGTGACGATCGCGATGTCCGCCAGCCGAGCTGCGATCTCGCCCATCAGCGGGCGCTTGCCGCGGTCGCGGTCGCCGCCCGCGCCGAACACGCAGATGACGCGCCCACGGGCGATGTCGCGCGCTGCGTGCAAGACGTTCTCAAGCGAATCCGGGGTGTGAGCGTAGTCGACGAGCACGGCAAACTCCTGACCGGCCTGCACTGACTCGAATCGCCCGGGGACACGTATGCCGCGCTCCAGCGCGGCGACGAGGATGTCGAGGTCGAACCCGAGCGCGTGCACGGCCGCGAGCGCGCCGAGGGCGTTGGCGACGTTGAACCGCCCCGGCATCGGCAGTACGACCTCGCGCGCGCCAAGAGGCGTATGCAGCGAGAAGCGACACCCGTCGAAGTCGCAGCGCAGGTTGGTGGCGCGATAGCCGCCGTCACGCAAGTTCCCGTCTTGACCAGCACCGTCACCGTCACCAGCACCGACACCGACACCGGCGAGGTCGTCCACGGCGAACGTGAGGACGTCTTCACCAAGCTCCTGCGCCAGTCGCCGTCCGTAGGGGTCGCCGACGTTGACGACGCTCACGCCCGGCGAGGCCCCGGAGTACCCAGTCCGCAGGGCTGGGTCGGGCAGGAACAGCAGGCGCTTGGCCTGGAAATAATCCTCCATCGTCGGGTGAAAGTCGAGATGGTCCTGGGTCAGGTTCGTGAAGATGGCCGCGGCGAAGCGGACGGCCCCGGCACGGCCGAGCGCAAGCGCGTGCGATGAGACCTCCATCGCGCAGGCGCGATCGCCGGAGTCGAGCATCGCGCGGAAGTCCGCCTGCAGATCGATCGCCTCGGGAGTGGTGCGCTGCACCGGACGCTCATTGCCGCCGACGACCGATGTGACGGTCCCCAGCAGGCCGGTCTGCTCGCCGGCCGCCTGCAGCAGCGCGCGCACGAGGAACGCCGTCGTCGTCTTGCCGTTCGTGCCGGTGATTCCGACCACCCTCAGCGAAGCCGCCGGATCGCCGAAGAACCGCGCGGCCACAGGCCCCATCGCCGCGCGCACCGAGGGGACGACTACCTCGGGCACGCCCAGTCCCAGCGGCCGCTCCACGACGAGCGCGACAGCGCCGTCTGAGACCGACTGGGCGGCGTACTCGTGACCGTCGCTGCGAAAGCCGGGCACGCAGAAGAACAACGTTCCGGGCTGCACCTTGCGGCTGTCACAGGCGAGCCCGGTGATCTCGACGTCGGCGTCCACGCCGGCCGCCGGACCGACGCCCGCGACCAGCTCGCCCAGCCTCATGAGTTCAGCCCCCGCGACGGCACATCCCAAGTCTAGTTTCCGCCCCCGCCGGAGCCGCGGGACCGACCGAGCGTGAGCTATGTGCCGGGCATAAGCGTCAGGCCGCTATCCGGGCGGGATACGCAGATAGGGCAGCGCGAAGCTCATGATCTGCCCGAACGCGGGCGCCGCCACCGTGCCGCCGAAGATCGAGCCGGCCTGCGGTTCGTCGACGATCACGGCGCACAGCAGCTTTGGGTCCGACGCTGGGGCGAATCCCACGAACGAGGCTACGTAGGCGCTTTTGGAGTATTCGCCGGTCGCCGGATCGATCTTGCTGGCCGTGCCGGTCTTGCCCGCCAGCTGATAGCCGGGGATCGAGACCTCGCTGGCGGTGCCCCCTGGGGCGAGCACGCCCTCGAGCATCTTGCGCAGCTCCGCGGCCGTCGTCTGGGAGATCACGCGGCGTCCTGCGGGCTCGGGAGGCGGACTGCCGTTCACCTCACCGATGATGTGCGGCCGGCGCAGGATCCCGCCGTTGGCGATCGCCGAGTATGCGCTCACCATCTGCATCGGCGTCACCAGCTCGCCCTGGCCGATCGGCAGGTTGCCCATCGATGAGCCCGAGTACTTGCTCAACGGCAGCGCCACGCCCTGTTCCTCGCCCGGCAGTTCCACACCGGTGCGCGCGCCGAAGCCGAACTTGTGCACCCAGCCGTTGAACTGCTGCGCGCCCTCGCGCATGCCGATCTGGATCGCACCCACGTTGCTCGACTGTGCCAGGATTTCCGCGGTCGTCAAGGTCTCGTCTGCGTGTTCGGTGTCGTCATGGATCGTGCGATCGGCGACCTGGATCTGGTCGGGGATGTTGAAGCCCGTATTCGGCGTGATCAGCCCCTCTTGCAACGCGCCCGAGACCGTCACCGCCTTGAAGGTCGAGCCCGGTTCGTAGTTGAACCCCACTGCCCGGTCCTCCAGCGCGCTCGGGGATGATGCGCCCGGATCGTTCGCGTTCACCTGGGGCCAGTTGGCGACCGCCAGCAGCGTCCCCGTGCGCGGGTCCATCACGATCGCGGTCGCGTCTTTGGGGCTGAACACCCGTCCGACCGCGCTCAGCACGTCTTCGGCGCGCTGCTGGATGTTCGCATCAAGCGTCAGCGTCAGCGTCGCGCCGGGCTTCTCGGCGTGCACGTTGGAGATCGACACGGGCTGGCCAATTGCGTCGCTGATCGTACGCCGCTCGCCCGCTTTGCCCTTCAGTAACGCGCTCTGGGAGTACTCGATTCCCGACAGTCCGTTCCCTTCCGCGCCGACGAACCCCAGAACCTGCGCCGCCAATGTCCCGCGTGGATAGACCCTGCGCATCGTCGGGGTGCCCGATATCCCTTCGAGCTTCAGCGCCATCACCGCTCGTGCCTGTCTCGCCGGAAGCGCTCGCGCCAGGTACACGAATCCGGTGTGCTCGCTCAGCTCGCCCAGGACCTCGGCCTGTGTCTGTCCCAGCAGAGGCGCGAGCTGTTGTGAGGCCTTCAGGGGGTTCTTGATCAGATACGGCGTCGCCGAGATTTCCTGTGCGGGCTCGGACACGGCCAAGTCCACCCCGTTGCGGTCGGTGATCGTGCCTCTCTGGGCCGGCAGCGTTTCGGTGCTCAGCTGCTGGGTCTGCGCAGCCCGGCGCAGCGGCCCGGCGCGAACCGTCCCGAGATACAGCGTCCGTGCCGCTGCGAGCACGAGCAGCAGGAAGAACAGTCCAAATATGACCCCGATCCTGTGCTGGACGGTGGCCACGGACTATTCCCGCGGGCTCGAGGAGGCGCCGCCGGATTCGCCGGCCGGTGGCGTTTGGGTTCTCGACGCGGGCGCGCTCGTGGCGCTTTCGTGCGCCGCTTCGCTTCCCGTGGATGCGCCGGCGCCCGAGGCGCTCTCGCCCGAGGCGGTCGTGTCTTCCGCCGCTTCCGTGCCGGCAGCCGGCGAGCTCCCCGCGGAGCTCCCCGGATTCGCTGCGGAGGTCGCCGATTCGGTCGAGGATTCGGTCGACGAGGTCGGCGTCGATGCCGTCGACGTTTCAGCTTCGGTCGAGGTCGTGGCCGAAGCCGAAGATTCAGCTGAGCTCGCGGTCGCCGTCGAGCCGGCGGCAGATGCGCTCAACGCCGTGACAGCTCGGGTGATCGCCATCTCGCCCTCGGATCCTTGCGCCGACAGGAACCGCAATGCGCCCGCCGGGATCAGTTGCATACCCATGTGTGCTGCTTGCAGCTCGACTGTGTCGCCCGCGGCGACTTCGGAGTTTTCCACGCTCAGCGCCGAGTCTTCGCGCTGCAGCGCTGCCTCGTGCTCGAGCGCCCGTCCGATCCCAGCGTTCAGCTTCAGCAGCCCAAGCTGCATCGTCACGATCCCGATCAGCGCAAACGTCACGATCCCGATCCACGCGCGCCCATGGATCAGCCGATCGAGCAGCGGATGCGCAGCGACGGCGGTGACGGGGTTCGCCAGCCTGCGTGCGGACTCCGGGCGAGCCGAGCGGGCAGGGCGGACAGGGCGAGTCGGACGGGCAGGACCGGAGACGCGCCGGGGCCGGCGCACCGGGGCCAGCGGCGCGCGGCGCGGGTGGATCGCAGGGGCCGTCCTGGCCGCGGCGGCGACAGCGGGAGGCGGAGGGGTCATGTGGGTCTCCCGTGTTGGCTCGTCCCGCGCTCGCCTCCGGGACCAGACTTGGGAAACGGATCCCTGGACGCGGGCGCGTCGTCCAGCTTGCGAGCGCCACGCAGACGCGCGGAGGATGATCGCGGATTGCTGGCGATCTCACCTGTGGAAGGCATGATCGCGCGGCGGTTCAGCAGCGCGGCTTCGGGCTCACGTCCGCAGGCGCACATGGGCAGATCCGGAGGACAGATGCAACCCTGAGCGCGTTCGCCCAGGAAGCGCTTGACGCGACGATCCTCGAGCGATTGAAAGCTGATCCCGGCCAGCACGCCACCTTTTCCCAGCAATCCCCAGGCGAGCGGCAGGGCCCTGTCGAGCTGGTCGAGCTCTTCGTTGACGGCGATCCGCAGGGCTTGGAAGGTGCGCTTGGCCGGATGGCCACCGGCGAATCGTGCGGGCGTCGGAATCGCCGAGACGATCGTATCCACCAGCTCCTGGGTCGTATCGATCGGCGCCTGCGCCCGGCGGCGGACGATCGCCCGTGCGATCGATCCCGCATGGCGCTCCTCGCCGAAGTCGCGCAGCGTGCGTGCCAGCCGGCGCTCATCCCATGTGGCGACGAGCTCACGCGCGGTCAAGTCCTGATCAGGATCCATGCGCATGTCAAGCGGCGCTTGGAATGAGTATGAGAACCCGCGCTCGCGCGCATCGACCTGCATCGAGGACATACCCAGATCGAAGTAGGCGATGTCGGCGCGCAGGCCCTCGTCGAAGAGCTCTTCCAGCGCCTCGGCATATCCCGCGCGGATGAACCGGACCGTGCATGCCACCTCGCTGGCCAGCTCATCGAAGCGCTCGCGCGCCAGCGGATCCCTGTCGATCGCGATCAGCGTGCCCTCGGGCCCGAGACGCTCGGCGATCAGCTGGGCATGACCGCCCCCGCCGAACGTGCAGTCGATCGCGGTCTGCCCGGGGCGCGGATCGAGCATGTCGATCAGCTCGCCCGCGAGCACCGGAACGTGCGTGCTGGTGGTCATGTCACTCAGGATGGTGGACACGCGCTGTGATCTCCGCGACGCCGCTCAGCAGCGCCGGTCGATGTTCGTCCCAGCCGGTGCGATCCCACAGCTCCAAGCGGTCGCCGGCGCCGACGACGACGACCTCCTTCGCAAGACCAGCGTGCTCTCCGAGGAAGCCTGGAACCATGATCCGCCCGGCCGCGTCGAGATCGGCGTCATGGGAGCTGCCGTAGAAGAACCGCTCCAGCTCGGTCAGCCGGGGAGACAGTGGGGGCAGCTCCGCGAGCGCGCGCTGGGTGTAGCGCTCGTAGTCCTCTGGTCGCCACACCCCGACACATGGCTTCAAGTCGACTGGCATCGCCAGGACCACACCCTCGGAGAGCGTCGCGCGGTAGCGGGCCGGCACCGTCAAGCGGTTCTTCGCGTCAAGCGTGTGATCGAACGTACCGCGGAAAGGGACCATGGTCGGGACTCCAAGTAGTTACCGAGCCGGGGTGGAGGAGTGGGAGGAGCCCCTCCACCTCGGCTCGCTGCCGGCAACTTACCCCACTTTCCCCCACAACGCAACTCTAATTGCACATTTTTTCCCACAATCCTGTCAGTACGCTCTCAAAAACGACAAAACGCCTGCTCATCGGCCTCTTCTCCGACGGCTGAGGCGACCGCCGGGTTTGCCCCGTTTTCTGCATGCAGCCGTGCAAGACCGGCGTGTGCATCGGCCCTTGCAGATACGATCGCGTCATGCGCACCCGGGTCGTCTCCACGGCATTCGCCGTCGCAGCGCTCACCGGGGCGCTCTCAGGCTGCGGCTCCAGCGCCTCGACCGGCACGAGCGCGGACCCGGCCGGGGTCGTTCCTGCCTCGGCGCCGGTGTACGTCGGGGCCGTCGTGCGCCCCGATGGCAGCCTCAAGACCGAAGCGCTCGCCGCCGGACACAAGCTGACGAATCAGCAGGATCCATACACCCGCCTGCTGGGCGTCCTGCAGACGCCGGGCAGCCCGGCACTTGACTTCAGCCGTGACGTCGCGCCGTGGCTGGGTCCCAACGCAGGCTTGTTCTTCAGCTCGCTCGGCTCATCCGAAGCGCTGGAGCACCTGCTCCAGCAAGGCCTTGCCAGCGGCGGGTCCACGAGCAGCACCGGCGGGGCCGAGTGGCCGTTCGGCGCGGGCGGGGCACAGGGAGCGATCGTGCTCGACACCAGCGACCTCGAGAAGGCCAAGACGTTCGTCTCGAGCGCGGCCGCGCATGCAGGCGCGCATGCGAGCAGCTATCGAGGCGTCGCCTACCAGAGCACCTCTGCCGGGGATGCTTTCGCCGTCGTCGATCGGTTTGTCGTGCTCGGCAGCGAATCGGGAGTCCACGGCGTGATCGAAGCGACCCAGGGCGGAGCTTCGCTGCACAGCGACTCCACCTACGCGCATCTGCAGTCGGTCGCACCCGGAAACGCACTCGGACACGTGTATGCCAACCCGGCGGGACTGACGGCTGCGAACGCCGCCGCGAACGGAACCGGCGGGGCGCACGGGGGCACGGACGGGACTACCGGTGCGCACGCAGGCGCAGGTGCACACGCAGGCGCAGGCGTCCACGGGGGCGTAAGCGCGGAAGGTCTGCCGGCGCTGCTGAGCGTCCTTGGGGGAACCCGTCCGCTCAACGTCTCGCTGGTGCCCTCGTCGAGCTCGCTCGCGCTCGACGCCGACAGCGGTCCACCTGTCACGGGGGCCGCAGGCGCCCAGACGGGCGGGCTTGTGGCCGCGGCCGCCGCGGGTAACCACGCGCTCGGCGACCTACCGGGCGAATCATGGCTGGCCGCGGGCCTTGGCAACGTCGGGGGGGCGCTCGGAGGCGGATTGGAAGGACTGCACGGTCTGCTCTCGCTGGCGAGCACACTGGGCAGTTCGGCCGCGGGCGAAGGGGCCCTGTCGTCGTCTTCGTCGCAGGTCACGATCAGCGTAAGTGGGTTGCTGAATGGGCTGCTCACGCCGCTGAACGTGCTCAGCGCCAACACTGCGCAGGCCAGGCGCGACTATCTCAGCTGGATGGGCGAAGCGGGAGTGTTCGCGAGCGGGACAAGCGTGATCGAACTGAAGGCCGGCGTCGTGATCGACTCGAAGAACCCGGCGGCCTCGCGGGCCGCCGTCGCCAAGCTCGCGAGCGCTCTGCGCGCTGACGGTGGGGAAGTCACGCCGGCGAACATCCAAGGCACCGAAGCGGCGGTCGAAGCAAAGCTCACGGGCCTGCCCGTCACGCTGGTCATCGCGGACGGGCGCGGCACGGACGGTCAGACCAAGTTCGTCATGGGCCTCGGTGAACCGTCGATCCAGGACGCGTTGAACCCGTCGAGCACGATGTCGAGCGCTTCCTCTTACAGCGCTGCCCAGAGCGCGCTCGGGGAAGGGATCCAGCCGAGCATCACGGTCGACTTCGCCACGTTGTTGAGCTTGCTCGAAGGGATCGGCCTCAGCGAAGACCCGACGGTGTCGAAGTTCGTCCCCTACCTGCGCGCCTCGACCACGCTTTCAGGCGGGGGCAAGAGCCTTGGCGGGGGCATCGAACGGCTGCGGCTCGTCCTTGGCCTGCAACCTGGCACGGGCTGATCCTTCAAGGCTGTGCAGGGCAGCCGGCAGCTGCGCCGAATGCAGGCGCCGGAGCAGCGAACTGCTCAAGCCGCACCAGGCAGGCGCCGGAGCAGCGAACAACTCATCAGACCGCAGCCGGGGCGGGCTCGCGCTCACGGGGGCGGGACGGGCGGTTCTCCGTCTCGATGATCACGCGGCAAGGGCGCTTTGCGAGCAAGTAGGTCGCGGTCGGTCCGATCCGCTGCTCACCGGCGGGCGCGTGGATGGTCGACCAGTAGATCACGTCCGAGCCGACTCGGATGGCTTCTTCGACGAGCGCCGCCCCCGGGTTGCGGGTGCGGATCAAGCCCGTATGGATCTTGATGCCGTCGCGGCGGGCCTTGATGCGGGCACTCTCGAGAACCGAGCGGCCTTGGGCCTCCTCCTCCTCAAGACCCGACTCCAGCGACAGCTGACTGGGGACGGGCAGCACGAAGATCGCGTATACGACACCCTCTTCGCCGATCAGCTTGGCCGCGGATGAGAGCGCCTGGGCGGAGACGTCCGTGCCGAAGATCGGCACGAGCGCGATGCGATAGTCGAGCTCGTGGAAGTCCGGCGGGCGCTCGGCGCGGGGGATGCGGTAGCTCTTGTACGGATCGAGGCCCTGGCGGTGGCGGTAGTAGAAGTAGCCTGCCATCCCAAAGATCATCCAAGGGATGCCCACGACCCGGGCCTCGCCGTGGAAGATCACGACCGCGATCCACGCGCCGGCGGTGCCGATCCCCCCGATGACGGCCGTCATCGGGATGTCCGCGCCGCGGATGCGCACGCTCAGGGGCATCCGGTAAGGACGCTCGCGATCGGGGTCCTTGATGCGCAGCGCGATGACCGCCGCATGGGCGGTCGTGAACGAGAGCATCGCGCCGAACGAATAGAGATTGCCGAGCACTTCGGTGTTCCCGTACAGGATCAGCACGCCCGCGAGGGCGGAGAAGAACATCAGCGTGAACCAGGGGGTGCGGAACTTCGGATGCAGTGCTGAGAACAGGCGCGGCAGCTGGCGGTGCTCGGACAGCGACCAGGACAGGCGCGAGATCCCGATCATGCCGGCGTTCGTGGCGATGAAGAGGATCGTCGCGGCGAGCAGGCCGACGTAGTATTCGGCGAAGTGCAGGACCGTCCCGTGCAGGCCCAGGCGGGAGATGACGCCGAGCACGGGGTCGTTCTGGAAGTGCCCGCCCAGCGCGGTGGCGTAGCCGGGGGAGCTGAAGGACTGCTGCAGCTCGGCGTTGTAGCCGACGCCGTGATGGACGACCGGCAGGGCCGACAGGGCGACGATGGAGATGCCGGCATAGACGCCGAGCACGGCCAATACGACGAGGTTGACGGCCTTGGGAACCTGCCGTCCGGGGTCGCGCGCCTCCTCGGCCATGTTCGCGACCGTCTCGATGCCCGTGTAGGCGAGCATCGCGAGCGACAGCGCGAAGATCAGTTCGTGCCAGCTGGGCACGCTGCCGAGATGGACCTGATTGATCAGCAGGGTCGGGCTGAACACGAGCACGAGCCCGAGGCCGACGAGCACGATCTGCGTGCTCAGGTCGGCGATCGCCAGGACGAAGTTGAGCTTCGCCGACTCGCCCAGCCCGCGGATGTTCAGCCCGGCAAGGACCACCACGACGATCAATCCGCCGACGATGTCGCCCGGGTTGTGGTCGAGCGAGTGCAGTCCCGGGAACGCGCTCAGATAGTGGGGCACGAAGAACGCCGAGATCGCGATCGTGAGGATGTAGTCGAGGCTCAGGGCCCAGCCGGCGAAGAACGAGACGACGTCGTTGAAGGCGTGGCGCGCGAACGAGGATGAGCCGCCGGCTTCGGGGAACATCGCGGCGCCCTCGGCATACGTTTTGGCCGTCAGCGCGAACAGCCCGCCGGCGAACACGAACACGAGCGGCGTGAGCCCGAGCGCATGCGCGGCGACCAGCCCGAGCGCGTAGTAGATCGATGAGCCGACGTTGCCGTAAGCGGTCGCGAACAGGCCGGGAACGCCGACGGATCGGCGCAGTCCTCGCTCGGTCAGGCGTGCCATGCAGCGCAGCGTATATGGGTGGACCTGGCCGCATGCGGCCAGGTCCGGCACCGCACATGTGCGGTGCCGTCGGAGGGCGCATGCGCCCTCCGCAACCATGCCGCATGCGGCATGGTTCGGGAACGCACATGTGCGTTCCCGCCGTCGGCACATGTGCCGACGGTCGACGGGCCACATGTGGCCCGTCGCGCAGAGCGCATGCGCTCTGCGAACTGCAAAATCCCATTCACCGCCTCGGCCCAGGCAGGAACGCAGCATATGATCCCGACGACCCGGGCCCCAACGACCTCCCGGCCTGATCTCATGGAACAGACATCATCGCGCCGCGGAAACTACGATTCGGGCGAGGACTTCGTCCTCGAATACGGAGAGCTGCGGTTCACATTCAACGAAGAGGACTTTTCCGAGCGCTGCGAGCAGGCGGCGCTCAAGCTCGGCTTCGTCGCTGGACGGCTGGGTGCGGATGAGCTCGAAGACCTCGTCAATCTGGCGGTCAACGGCGAGGTCTACGATCCGGCCTCGGCGCTGGGCGAGCACGTCAACGACTGCTGGCCCGAGCTGGTCGGACCGGCCGAGCGTTCGCTCGTGCACTGGCTGCGACGGCTCGTGTTCAGGGGAGCGTGGCTTGACCAGCGCGTGAACGAGGGCGAGCTCGGGGTCGCATTCGACGAAGGGTCTGGCGGGTTCACCTACGTGCAGCCCCAGCGCAGTGACGAGCCGATTGAGCTCGCGCGCGAGCCCTCCTGGGGCCGCGTCGCCTACAACCGCCGCTAGGCTAGCCTGAGGACTCCAGGGCGCTCGCGCGGGCCTTGGCGATCGCCGTGGCGCCCTCGTCGCCGACGAGCAGCTCCGCGCGCAGGGTCCCGCTGGCGATGAGATTCAACGGCGGTCCACCGGCGCCGGCAAGTGTGGCGTCGAGCGCGATGATCGTCGTCTCGCCTCCGAGCGGACGGGTGGCGGTCGCGAGGATCGTAAGCGAACCGCCATCGCGAAGATTGCGCGCGCCTGCAAGGACTTTGCGAGCCACATGCGGGTGCAGGCCGTCGAGGGTATCGATCAGCACGAGTGCGTCTCCACCGCGCGCTGCGGTGCGCTTGGCGGTCTCGATTGCGCGTTCGACTGCCTGGCTCTGAGCGTCGGCTGAAGCCGCGAAGCTGAGGGCGACCGCCGGCGCGAGCGAGCCTTCACCCCACTCTGCGATCTCCTCCGGGCGCACGCCGGCAAGCACGAGCGTGACCTCCAAGCCGTCACGACCGCCGAGCGCGCCGAGCAGATGCCTGAGTATCTCGGTCTTCCCGGCGCGGGCTGGACCGGCGATGACCACACGCGAGCCACGGCCGAAGGGAGTGAGCCACTCGATCGCCTTGAGCGTAGGATCGTCGTTGTCCAGCGTAAGGCGCTCGCTCGGGTATGCGACCGGGCGATCGTCATAGCGGGCGCCCTCTGAGACCTCCCCGGCGGGAGCGCCGTTGATCGTCTCGACCCGGACCAGCGACGGATAGCGCTCAGAGCGGCGTGGCATACGCAGAGGTCCGGTGACGCGATCGCCGGAGACGAGCTCGCAACGACGGACCTGGGCGGCGGAGATGTAGACATCCTCGTCGGATGCCTCCGGCGGTTTGACGCGCAGAAAGGCCGAGCCGTTGCCAAGCAACTCCACGACACCTTCGGCCGGCCGATCCTCTTTGGCCGTCCGGTCCTCCTTGGCTGACTGCTCATCCCTTGCTGCCCGGTCCCTCCCGGCTGCCCGATCCCCCCTGGCTGCCCGGTCCCCCCCGGCTGCCCGATCCCCCCTGGCTGCCCGATCCCCCCCGGCTGCCCGGTCCCCCCCGGCTGCCCGATCCTCCTTAGCCGCCCGATCCTGCTTAGCCGGTCGGTCCTCCTGAGCGGCTCGACTCTCTTCAGCCCCTCGACCTTCTTTCGCCGGTCGGTCTTCCTCGCTCGCTTGACCCTCCGTGGTCTGCTGCTCATCTGACTCCTTCGCCGGTGCACGCCGCGAACGACGCCCCCGGGAGGTCGGGCGCCTGCGCCCCGCGGCCTCGGCGGTGGTCTCCTTGGCGGACTCATCGGCATCCGCCGACCGATCGTCCGCATCCGCCGACCGATCGTCCACCGATCCACCATCGGTCGGTTCTCCGAGAATCGCATCGATCAGCTCGGCCTTACGCAGCCGACGAAATCCTTCGAGGCCGAGCTGGTCGGCGATCGCGTGCAGGTCAGCCAGCGAGCTGACCTCCAACTCAGAGCGGTCGAGTACTGCCATGATTGTCTCCTTGTTCGATGTCGGGCGGTTGGCGTCCCACCGCGTTGGACAGCGGCCGGCACCCCTTGAATGCGTTGAGCCTAGCGGCTGACCCGGTCAGTGTCCACGGCGCCGGCTGGGTCGCGCCGCTCAGACACCGCGCCGCGCTGCGCCGGTGGACGTGCTGGCGGAGAGCGGCTCATAGCGCAATGCCTCGGCGAGCGCGAGATCTCTGCCCTGAAGGGTCTCACCGCGCAGAGCAGCGCGTACCCGCAGGAAGTCGGCGGCTGCTGCGACGTCGTGCACACGAAATATGTGTGCGCCGTGATCAAGGCCATGGGCAAGCGCGGCGAGCGTTCCGGCCAGACGCTCGCGCGGCGGGCGCGAGGTGAGCGCGCCGATGAAGTCCTTGCGTGAGATCGCCATCAGCAGCGGGCGCCCCAGCGCGTGCAAACTCCCGACGTCCGCGAGCAGGGCGATCGTCTGCGCCGGGGTCTTGGCGAAGTCCGGCCCCGGATCGATGATCAGCTGCTCGGACGCCACACCGGCTGCGACGGCCAGCGCGACGCGCTCGCGCAGGAACGCAAGCACTTCACCGATCATGTCATCGCCGTAGAGATCCGGGTCCTGCATGCGCTGCTTCGGCGCGGCACGCGTGTGCATCAACACAAGCGCCGCGCCAGTCTCGGCGCAGACGCGGGCGAGCTCGGGGTCGCGCAGACCGGAGACGTCGTTGACGATGCTCGCGCCCGCGGCGATCGCGGCGCGCGCAACCGGCGGCTTGTAGGTGTCGACCGAGACGACCACCTCGAGCTCGCCGGCGATCCGTTCGACGAGTGGAACCACCCGCTCGATCTCATCCTCCACGGTTACGGGCGGAACCCCTGTGCGAGCCGACTCGCCGCCCACGTCGAGGATGTCCGCACCGGCGTCTCCGAGCTCGTGGGCGAGCCGTACCTGCAGATCGAAGGTTCGCGCGGATCCGTCGTCACTGAACGAGTCCGGCGAGGCGTTGACCACGCCCATCAACAGTGGACGGCGGCCGAGCTCGAACGTGCGGTCTCCCGCATGCAACACACGCGGAGCGACGTGATAGCGCTTGGTGCTCACACGCACCTCACGCCGATCGGGCCTCTCGAGGGTCCACGCCGTCCTCCGGGCGAACTCCCTCGGCGTCGGCCTCAGCGAGAAAACGTTCTGTCTCCACCTGCACACGTCCGTCATCCCAGCCCAGCTCGCGCGCGAGCACCCCCGCCACTAGCCGGACAGGATCCGCGATCGCATCGACGACAACGTCGGCTGCCTTTCCACCGCTCATTTCTCCATCGCGCAACTCCCCGTCGAGCGCCTTCCTGCCGAGCGCTTCCCCACCGAGCAGCTCCCGTGCGGCCAGCAACCCCAGGCGGGTGCGGCGCAGGAGCACGTCACCGACGCTTCGCGCTTGCTCACGACGGGCGGCGAGCGCCACCTCGGCCAGCAGGTCGGGCAGACCCGGGACGATCGGCTGGCCCAGCTCTCCGCGCTCGCCTGCAAGCGCGAGCACCTCATGCGCCGCATAGCCGTAACGACCGGCCAAGGCAGCGTAGGACTCCGCGGGCACTCCCTCTACGCGCGGCAGCTCCTCGGCGGCGACCGCCTGTCCGAGCGGGATCTCATGGGTGCGGCAAGGCGCGTCGCGGGAGTCACGCTCGACGAGCCGGTCGACTGTGAGCTTGGCCATGCGCCGCCAGGTGGTCAGCTTGCCGCCGGTGATCGTGAGCATGCCCGAAGACGCCTCATACAGCTCGGCCTTGCGCGAGATGTCGACTGACTTCTTCGGATCGCCACTGGAGATCAGAGGTCGCACCCCGGCGTAAGCGCCCGCGAGATCGTGCGAGGCAAGCGCCGTCCCGAAGAACTCGTTGATCGCGCTCAGCAGATAGTCGACGTCCTCCGAGGACGGCCGCACGTGATCCAGCTCGCCCTCGTAGTCGCGGTCGGTCGTGCCGATGAGCGTGCGCCCGAGCCACGGCAGAGCAAAGATCGTGCGACCGGCCGCCGCCGGGACGATCGCGCCGCCAAGCAGTGGCAGATCCTCGTGGCGCAAGATCACGTGGGTGCCACGGCTCGGACGGATGCTTGGCAGCTCGGACTCATCGCGAGACTTGTCGTGGTCCATCTCGCCCGATGGTCCTCGCGCAGGGGATCCGCCTGCGAGGCCACCGGCGCCCTCGCCGCCCGCGGAAACGGCGCCAGCAGTCAGTTGATCGGCCCAGACCCCGGTCGCGTTGACAACGTTCGCGCCGCGAACATCCAATTCCTCTCCGCTCTCACGGTCCAGCACGCGAACGCCGCACGCGCGCCCGTCGCGCTCGAGCAGCCTCAGCGCGTCCACGCGATTGGCGCAGACAGCGCCAAACCGCTCGGCCTCACCGAGAACCGTAAGGACCAGCCGGACATCGTCGGTCTGGCAGTCGTAGAACAGGTACCCGCTGGTCGGCTCGCGCGCGGCGAGTGCGGGCAGCAGCTCGATGACTTCATCCCCTGAGATCACGCGGTGACGCTCGGGGCTCCAGGACTCGCCTTCCTCAGCCTGGACGGGCTGACTGCCCTGCTCGACAGCCAAGCGTCGGTCGTTGCGCGCGCGCCGACCTCTCCGTGAGCGCAAGCGGTCACGGTCGACGGACATCACGTCGTAGAGGTTCAGGCCCATGCCCACCAGCCGGTCGGGATGGGCGCCGTCGAAGGCCGGCACGACCAGCGGCAAGGGATGGACGAGGTGCGGCGCGAGCGCAACCATCAGCTGGCGCTCGAGCAGAGCCTCGCGCACGAGGCCGAGATCGAAGTTCTGCAGGTAGCGCAGGCCACCGTGGACCAGCTTGCTGGAGCGACTGGAGGTGCCGGCCGCATAGTCCGCGCGCTCGATCAGCGCGACGCTGCAGCCACGCGTAGCGGCGTCGAGCGCCACACCCGCGCCGGTGATGCCGCCGCCGACCACGACGACGTCGAACTCGTTCTCCGACAGGGCAGCCAGGGCCTGAGCGCGCTCGATCACGCATCGCAGTCTCGCAGAGCGATGCCCAGCTCAGGCAGAGCAATGCCCAGCTCAGGCAGAGCGATACCCAGCTCAGGCAGAGCAATGCCAAGCTCAGGCAGAGCGATACCCAGCTCAGGCAGAGCAATGCCCAGCTCAGGCAGAGCGATACCCAGCCCAGGCAGAGCAATACCCAGCTCAGGCCTCAGCGACGGCGGCGTTTCTTCTTTCTCCCCGGCCGCCGTGCCGCGGCCCTCGCCCGATGGCCGACGTCAGCGGCGAGGAAGTGCGCGATCGCGGAATTGGCGATCCGCGTGTACACGCCGGCGAAGCCGGCTTGAGCGCAACCGTTGCCGAAGTCGACGAGCCCGACGAGCACATAGTCCCCGGGGGGACGAGCCGGACTGTCGCGATCGACGACAAGCGGACCGCCACTGTCGCCATAACAGGAGTCCTGGCGCGGCCTGGAGCTGCCCGCGCAGATCATCCGTGGCGTGATCGTCTGTTCGATCGATGCATACTCTTCCTGGCAGAGCGATTCGGAGACGAGCGGCACGTCCACCGCGCGTAGGGCGCTCGGATAGTTGGGACTGCCAGACGGAGCGGGACTCACATCCCCCCAGCCACTGACAGTGGCGATCACCGGCGGTATCGAGTTCGGTTCGCCATAGCCTTCGGCGGCCGCGATGTCGATCGGCAACGGCGCGATCGCGGCGGCGCCGTTCAGACTCGGCGTGCTCGAGCCAGACCACAGCGGTCGCGTGAGCGTGACGACGCCGATGTCGTAGTCATTGGTCGAAGGGTTGTAACTGGGATCGACCGATATCGTTGCAGCCGGATCACGGACACTCCCGGCGTCGGGCTGATCAAGGCGCGTGGAGCCCGCAAGCACCTCGACTTCGCTGGACACGCTCCCCCGGCCATGACCTCCGGCAAGACAGTGAGCCGCGGTGATCACATGCGTGGCGTCGACGATCACTCCGCCGCAGAAGAACCCCGCGACCGGTGAGCCTGCTGAAGGGTCATACAGCGCGACCTGAAATGGAAAGCTGACGATCGACGCTTCGGTGCCGCCGACGATGCTCTGGATGGCGCGGGGCGGCTTGGCGACCGCCGGTGCAGCAGCCGACCCCAATGTTGCTATCCCTATCGCCGCTCCGACCAGGAGCGCCAGACAGGCATAGGAGCAGTACCGACATCGGTGGCCGGCCACTGACACAGCAGACCCCTCCCCCACGCTGGAGTTTCGAGTTTAAAGCTGTTCCCCTCCTGTCAGTTGACCATAGAGTACACCTACCTTTTGCGCAACACTTTCGTGTACTTAATCCATTGTGCACTGGGTACAAACTTACGCGTAACAGTCAGACACCCGGGCCCAGCACGAGCTCAGCATGAGCACAGCGAGCGGCTTGACAGGAAGCTGCAGGTGCTGACCAGGCGCAGCAGCGGACGCCCTCATCAGCCACTTCCGCTTGCGCCCAGGCGAGACTGCATGGCACCTGTGTGTGTCGAATACGAGAGCGCGGCCTCTCATCGGCGCCCTGCCCTGGATCAGGCGGTGGGCGGCACGGACTACAGCTGAGCGAGCTCTGCGGTGATCTCGCTCACCGCAGACTTAGCGTCCCCGAACAGCATCGCTGTCTTGGGATCAAAGTAGAGCTCGTTTTCGATCCCCGCGAAGCCGGGGTTCATCGAGCGCTTGATCACGATCACGGAATGACTGTCGGCGACCTCGAGGATCGGCATGCCGTAGATCGGCGAGGCGGGGTTGGTCTTGGCGGCCGGATTGGTCACGTCGTTGGCGCCAATCACAAGGGAGACGTCGGTGCGCTGGAACTCGGGGTTGGCGTCGTCCATCTCGCGAAGCTGGTCATAGGGGACGTCGGCCTCCGCGAGCAACACGTTCATGTGTCCGGGCATGCGTCCGGCGACCGGGTGGATCGCATAGCTGACATCCACCTGGCGCGCCTCGAGCTCCTTGGTCAGCTCGCGCACCGCGTGCTGCGCCTGGGCGACGGCCATGCCATAGCCGGGAACGACCACCACACGACTCGCGTAGGCGAGCTGGATCGCAGCGTCGGCGGCACTCGTGGAGCGCACCGTCCCGGCGTGCTCGCCGGCGCCCTGTGCCCCAGCTACGGCGCCCCCACCGCCGAAACCACCGGCGATGATCGCCGGGATCGAGCGGTTCATCGCGGTCGCCATCAGGTTGGTCAGGATCGTGCCAGAGGCGCCCACGATCATGCCGGCGACGATCAGCGCGGGGTTGTTGAGCGCCATGCCGGTGGCGGCCGCGGACAGCCCGGTGAAGGCGTTCAGCAGCGAGATCACGACCGGCATGTCTGCCCCACCGATCGGGAGCACCACCGCGTTGCCGAGCAGCGCGGCCACGATGAGCATGCCGACGAACAGAACTTCAGAGCCTGCTCCTGCGATCAGATCGATACCGGCCGCCAGCGCGAGCACCAGCAACACCAGGTTGACCGCTTGCTGAGCTGACCCGAACGAGATCGGGCGTCCGGGGATGATTTCCTGGAGCTTGCCGAACGCGATGTTCGAGCCCCAGAAGGAGACCGAGCCGACGATCGCCGCGAACACCGAGAAGATCGCGACGTACGTCGGCACCCCCCCGACCTGGATCGAGGCGCCGCTCTGCAGGACGACGCCATTGGCCAGTTCGTGACCGAAGTGGATCGTGTGGGGACCGTAGGTGGAGCCGTAGTGACGAAACTCCACCCAGGAGATCAGCGCGACCGCGCCGCCGCCGACGCCGTTGAACAACGCGACCATCTGCGGCATCGCGGTCATCTTCACCTGACGTGCCGCCGGCACTCCGACGGCCACACCGAGCGCGATACCGAGCGCGATCAGACCCCAGTTGCCCTCGCCCGGGTACAGCAGGGTGGCAACTACCGCGATCGCCATGCCGACTGCGGCGATCCGGTTGCCACGAACCGCTGTCGTCGGCCCGGCGAGCCCGCGCAGACCCTGGATGAACAGGGCAAACGCGATGATGTACAGGACGTAGATGAAGCTTTCGTCCTGCAGGAACGTGCTTGCGAGAGGGGGAGCGATCACGAATGTCCCCCCTTGCCCTCGTCAAGAGCGCCGGCCTCGCCGCCATCCCCGTCCTGTGCTGTCGGGAGCTTGGGCTTGGGCTTGGACTTGAACATCTCC
Source organism: uncultured Solirubrobacterales bacterium (assembly GCA_963705245.1). GTDB lineage: Bacteria > Actinomycetota > Thermoleophilia > Solirubrobacterales > Solirubrobacteraceae > Palsa-744. Next base: position 2,846,851 of record OY970062.1, read on the forward strand.
AGCATGCGATCGGTCACCAGGAAGCCGCCGACGACATTGATCGTGCCGAAAGCCACGGCGATCACCAGCAGCGCCTTGCTGAACACGTCCAGTCCGGCGAGGCCGAACAGCAGCAGACCACCGAGCAGCACGATCCCGTGAATCGCATTCGTGCCCGACATCAGCGGCGTGTGCAGCGTGTTCGGGACCTTCGAGATCACGACGAACCCGATGAAGCCGGCGAGCACGAGGATCGCGAGGTTGGTCGTGAGCGTGCTCGCAAGAATCATGAACTTGCCTCCACTGCCGCCTTGGCCCCGGGATGGACGATCTCGCCCTCGCGCACGGTGCACGCGCCGGCGACGATCTCATCGTCGAAGTCGAGCTGCAGAGCGCCGTCCTCGCCGACGAACAGCTCCAGCAGCGCGAGCACGTTGCGCGCGAACAGCTGCGAGGCGTGCTCGGGCATGCGCGCAGGCAGGTTCAAGGGCGAGAGAATCTTGACGTCATGCCTGACGACCGTCTCCCCTGGCACGGTCAGCTCGCAGTTACCTCCGGACTCCCCCGCGAGGTCGACGATCACCGACCCGGGCTTCATGCCCTCAACGGCCTCTTCGGTGACGAGCTTCGGCGCCGGACGACCCGGGACCAGCGCAGTGGTGATCACAACGTCAAAGCTCTTGATCGCATCTGTCAGCGCCTGCTGTTGTGTCGCGCGCTCATCGGCAGTCAGCTCGCGCGCGTATCCGCCCTCGCCGCTGGCCTCCAACCCGAGATCGAGCCACTGTGCGCCAAGCGATTGCACTTGCTCGGCGACCTCCGGACGCACGTCATAGCCGGTCGTGCGCGCGCCCAGGCGCTTAGCGGTGGCCAGTGCCTGCAACCCGGCGACGCCCGCGCCGAGCACGAGCACCTTCGCGGGCGGGATCGTGCCGGCTGCGGTCATCAGCATCGGATAGAAGCGACCCATGCTCTCGGCGCCGAGCAGCGCCGCCTCATAGCCGGAGACGTTGCTCTGCGAGGACAGCGCGTCCATCGACTGCGCGCGCGAGATCCGCGGGATCGCCTCCATCGCAAACGCGGTCGCATGCGCGTCGGCCAGCGCACGCGTGGTCTGTGGGCTGGTCAGCGGCGCGAGGAAGCCGACGAGGATCGAGCCGGAGCCGAGCCCGCGGACTTCCTCGGGGTCGGGCGGGGCGATCTTGACGACCACATCACAGCCCCAAACCTCAGCAGCGTCTCGGGTCAGCTGCGCACCCGCGTCGACAAAGGCCGAGTCGGGCAGCAGCGCGTCAGCGCCCGCGCCGCTCTGCACGACCACATCCAGGCCGAGGGCCTTGAGCTTGCCGACCACCTCCGGCACGAGCGCGACTCTGTGCTCGCCGGCGGCGGTCTCAGTCGGAACTCCGATCCGCATATGAGGTCCGAGAACGTATCCGATCCTCCCGACGGCGGGCGGTCAGGGTCGCCGTATGCGAAACTCAAACCTGGGCATGACCGTCAACCTGACCCGCATCTACACGAAGCTCGGCGATGGCGGCGAGACGCACCTGGGGGACATGAGCCGTGTCTCCAAGTTGCATCCGCGCGTCGAGGCGTACGGCACGATCGACGAGCTGAACGCCACGCTCGGGGTGGCGCTGCTGCAGCCGGGGCTGCCAGAGAAGGTGGCAACGTGGCTGGCGCGCATGCAGAACGATCTGCTCGACCTCGGGGCGGACCTGTCGGTCCCGAGCGCGGAGCCCCCGAGCACGGCTGTCCCAGACACGATGACCCCAAGCGCAGCAGGCCCAGATGCAGCGACCCCAAGCATGGCAGTCCCAGACACGGCGACCCCAAGCGCACCGGTCCCAGATGCGGAGCCGGATAACGGCGACATGCAAACGGACGAAGATCAACGTCCGCGACTGCGCGTCACCCCGCAGTACACCGAATGGTTGGAGCGCGCGTGCGACGAGGTCAACGCGACACTGGCGCCGCTGCGCTCGTTCGTGATCCCCGGCGGGACTCCCGCCAGCGCGCATCTGCACGTCTGCCGCACGGTGTGCCGCCGGGCCGAGCGACGCGCGATCGCCGTCGGCGAGGAGGGTTCCAACCCCGAGGTCGTTCGTTATCTGAACAGGCTGTCAGACCTGCTGTTCATTCTCGCCCGCGCGGTCAACGAGGGTCCCGAGTCCCTATGGGATCCCGGCACGCACGTGGCGGGCACGGCCGCCGGCGCTGATGCCGGCCGATCTTCGATCGGCTCTTAGCCGCCGAGAGCGCGAGCGCGCCTCGTCGGCGCGCAGGGCCGCCACCGCCAGAGCCACCCACAGCGTACCCACCAGATATCCGCCCAGCACGTCGCTTGGCAGATGCCAGGCGAGCAGCAGCAGCGAGAACCCGACGCCGGCCGCGAACATCGTGCCCAACACGGCGACGGTGGGGCGCAGGCGCCGTGGAACCACGAGCACCGCGCACAGGACGAGCGCCGTCGCTGCGGTCGCATGCCCGCTCGGCCACGACGCGGCGGTGATCTCACTGCCACCGATTCGTGCATGAGAATGGGCGAGCAGCGGCTTGAGCATCTCTGCGGTCAACGGCGCGAGGCCCAGCACGATCCCCACGGCAAGCGCGACCCGCGGGCGCCCACGCGCAAACGCGACAGCGACGAGTATCCCGGCCCAAATCGTGTACAGCGGCGGGTCGAGCAGATGCAGCAGGGCGTTCGCCACATCATCGACCCGCGGGCCGCCAAGCAGGGTGAAGTCGTGCAGCGCCACAGCATCTTTGACGTGCGTCGCCGGCACCAGGGCGGCCACGACCCAGGTCAGCGCGAGCGCGACCACGCACAGCCCGGCGACGCACAGTGGCGCAGTCGCGCTCGGCGGATTCGCCAGCTTTGCCCTATGTCTCGCATGCATGGTCACTACAGGGTAGAGACGCCGCTAAACGGGGCCTGAAGCACCCCAGAACGTCAAGCTGGCTTATACGTTTGTTGACTATGAGTCATCCTATCAATGCTGACCGCCGGCCCACGCTGACCCGATCACACCCCGACGGGAAACGTCCGGCCGGCAAGCGCGATCAGCGCCTGAGCAGTGACCCACACGGGCGTCTGGGAGCCGGTGCGCGAGTAACGGATGCTGCCGCCGGGCGCGCGCAGGCTTTCCAGGTAGCCGATCGGTGAGCGGCTGCCGCGGCGGCGCACCGTGTTGGGATTGCGTCCAGCCGCGATCAGGCCCTGCACCGCCCAGGCGGTCGACTGGGCATTGGATTCGCCACCGTACTGCTGTGGATAGCCGCCGTCCAGACTCTGGGAGCGAACCAGATAGCCGGCCGCGGCGCCCAGCACTCGCGCGTTGCGAGCGCCCGCGTCCACGAGCGCCTGCAACGCCGCGCCGGTGTCATCGACGTCGCTGGATGAGCCGTGTCCGCCGAAACTGAAGCCGCCGTCGGAGTTCTGCTGGCGCTCGATCCAGCCAGCCGCTTCGCGGATCGCAGCGAACCCGGGGGAATGACCGACCGCGCGCAGCGCAAAGATCGCAAACGCCGTGAGGTTGACTTGGTGCTCGAAGGAGTCATCGCTCGCACGCGCGCGCAGCACTTCGAGGACAAGGTTGTGTCCCGCGAACGCGTACGCCGAGGCTCCGCACGCGCGCGCAGCAAGGATCGTGCGCTCGGCGTCGCCGAGGCCGTGCAGAGTCGAGACTTCGGCGCGCAGCGAGTCGAGGACCGAGTGCCTATCGCGACGCACGTTCGCCGGATCGCGGCCGGCGGCAGCGAGACCCATCGCCGTCCACGCGGTGTACAGCTCGCTTGAGCCCTGCCCGCGCGCACCCCCGAAGCCGCCGTCGGAGTTCTGGGCGGAGGTCAGGAACGAGAGCTCCGGGGACAGGGACGCAGCATGGGCAGTGACGGTCGATGTGAGGACTATGCCCACGACCAGCGCGAGAATTGCGGGCGTGACGGGTTCCCAGCTGACGGTCATGCGCTCGCGAGTGCGCGCCAGCAACCGCGCGAGCTCGGGACCGAAGGCGAGCGCGAACAGCAACGTGGCGACCATGTCCGTGATGTCGAACGGCAGTGCCGTGCCGGCGATCGCCAGAAACGCGGCGGGGGTGTGGCTGGCGCCGATCGTCCAGGTGTAAACGTTCATGATCTCCTTAGCCGCGAGCGCCGCCAGCGCACAGGCGAGAGCGAGCGGCACACGCTCAAGACGCCGCCCACTCAGCCGTCCGAGCCCAGCGCCGGCGAGGCCGACGAGACCCCAGGCTGCCATCTGCCAAGGGGTGTACGGGCCCTGGCCGAGCATGATGTTGGAGGCGAGCATGCCGATCGCGCCGACGGTGAAGCCGGGGAGCGGACCGAGCGCATAGCCGACGACGAACGCGATCGCGGTGATCGGCTTGACGTCCGGCAGCGCCACGAACGCGTCGCGGCCCAGCGCCGCCACGGCTGCCAGCGTGGCCACAACCGCGACCATGCGCGCCGACGGCCGCCGCTGCTCATAGGCGATCCAGCCTGCGGCCAGGATCAGGCCGACGATCAGCGAGGAGGCGAGCAGCCAGCTCATCGTGTGAGCCCTTGGATGGCAGGGCCTGCGCCGACCGCGCGCGAGCCCGGATCTCGGGGGATGGCGAGCCGGGCATCCGGTGGGGATGCGCCTGTCCCGTGGGCGCGCAAGGCCGTCAACAGCTCCGCCCCCTGCTCGGGCATCAACGCGCCGCCCGCGCCACCGAGGATGCGCGCGGTCTCGGTGGCGAAATACCACCCCCCGGCAAGCAGCTCGCTCGCGGGCCCGTCGGCGATGATCCGTCCGTCCGCGAGCAGGATCGCGCGCTGGGCGCAGGATGCGGCGAACTCGGGGTCATGGGTCGCCACGACGACCGCCTGACCGTTATCGGCGCGGCGACGCAGCTCCAGCGCGAGCAGGGCCTTGGCCTCACGATCCATGCCGCGCGTGGGCTCATCCAGCGCGAGCACCGCCGGCGGGTCATCTTGTGAGTGCTCGCCGTCACCCGCGACAATCTTTTCCCCTTCACCCGCGACAATCTTTTCCCCTTCACCCGCGACAACCTTTTCCCCTTCACCCGCGACAACCTTTCCCCCCTCACCCGCGACGATCGCAAGCGCGAGACGTTGACGCTCGCCTCCGGACAGGTCACGTGGGTTGCGCTCGGCCATGTGCGCCAGCCCGACGGAGCGCAGCGCCGCCGCAGATGTCTCATCGGCGACACGCTCGTGGATGAAGTAATCGCCCGGGTTCTGCAACAGCAGCGCGACTCGCCCGGCACGTTCGATCCGGCCGCGCGTGGGCGTGAGCAGCCCGGCAGCGTGACGCAGGAGCGTAGACTTGCCCGCGCCGTTGCGACCCATCAGCGCGACGGACTCACCCGGATGCAGCGTCAGATCGATGCCACGCAGGATCGCTGGGCCATCGTGCAGCTCGTGCCAGACACCGCGTGCACGCAGCGCCGTGGCAGGCTTGCTCCTCCCGATCCGCCGGCCGAGCGCGGATGGGACCTTGTCCCTCTGCACGTCATCCCGCACCGGGGCGGGGGTGACGGCGGCCTCGGCCTGGTTGTCCGTGGGCAGCAGTCCGTGCTCGCGCAGCGAGGCTCGCGCCTGGCGTACGCCGACGGGAAGCGGACGCAGGCCGGTAAGCGCAAAGAGCTTGGCTCCGGGTGTCTGCAGCGCGGGCTCCTCGCGTGCGGCCCATGCCAGGAAAGACGCGGGGTCGCCGTCGTGCTCGATACGGCCCCGGCGCAAGGCGATCACACGGTCCGCCGCCGACAGGCAGCGCTCGAGTCGATGCTCGGCCAGCAGGATGGTCGTCTCCCACTCCTGGTTCAAACGACGCAGCAATCCGATCAGCTCATCGCCGGCGACGGGATCCAGCTGGGAAGTGGGCTCGTCGAGCAGGATCACCGGGGGTCTGCCCGCGAGTGCCGCGCCGAGTGCCACACGCTGCTGCTCGCCGCCAGACAGCTCGTGCACCGAACGGTCGAGCAACGCGTCGATGCCCAGCGCGAGCGCTACCTCCTCCACCCCGCGCGCGACGGCGCCCACGCTATGGCCTCGGCTCTCCAGCGACAGCGCCAGCTCCGAGCGCACCGAGCTCGTGACGAGCTGCGTCTCGGGATCTTGGAACAGTGCCCCGGCGACGGCACCCAGACGGGCGGGTCCATGCTCGCGCGTGTCCATACCGGCAAGCGTGACCGTGCCGGCGAAGCGTCCCCCGTGAAAGTGCGGGACCAGCCCACAAGCAGCACGCAGCAATGTCGACTTGCCATGGCCCGAGAGCCCCGCCAGCAGGCACAGCTCTCCGGGTTCGATCTCGAAGCTGACATCGTCGAGTGCGGGTGTGTCGACCCCCGGATAGTTGTATGTGACGCGGTCGAACGCCAGGATCGGGTTCATGGATCTGTACCTCTGCGATCCGCAAAAGGCAGCAAGACGGCTGCGATCAGGACGGCGCAGAGCGCGAGTGTCCCTGCGGTCACCGGCATGTGGACGAGCGGATATGCCTGAAATGGCGCCGCTCCGCCGAGCCCTCCGAAGATGCAGAGCGCGAGGACCGCGGCCGCAGAGCAGGAGAACGCGATGTCGTGACGCGACCACTGGCGCGCCTGGCGCGAGACGCGTGGCGCATCGGACCGATCGACCCGATCGCCGGCGAAGCCGGCGATCGGGCGGCGCGCAAAGCGTGCCAGGCGCGATGTCAGTGACCGGCGCGGTGACTGACGGGCGACGGCGAAGCCGCGCAACTCGAGCGTGGCCGCGACATCCATCGCCCGGTCAAGCGAGCCGCCGATGACGGCGCCGAGCAGCGCGACTCGCGCGCGGGCGCCGGTCGGAGCGCCCTCGGGACGCGTGTGCTGAGCTTCGGCCAGACGTTGGGAATCAGCAGCGAGCAACGGGATCATGCGGGTCGAGAGCGAGGCGGTGAGCGATGAGCGAAACGACAGCCGGCGAAACGTCCGCAACAGCTCGTCGGGATCGACCGAGAGGCTCGCGAGCGTCGTAACGAGGATCAGCAGCGTGACCTTCAACCCGATCACCGCTCCGTACACGGCCGCCTCGACCGTGAGATCACCCTGACCAAACGGGCCGAGATCGCCGAGCCGCGCAAACACGGTCAGACCGTCGCGCGAGACGAGCACGTTGATAACGACGATCGGCACGACCACAATCGTCGCGGTGCGCAGGGTGTGCGCCAGCGGGCGACCGACGCGAGCCGCGACCCCCGCACCCAGCACTGCCAGCGTCAGCGCGAGCAGGACCAGCGGATGGAACAGCATGAGCGCCCCCGCGGTCAGCGCGAGTGCCCATACGGCGCTCACGCCCGCGCGCGTCGCGTGCAGGGGGCTTGAGAGGCGACGGTAGAAGTACGACGGTGCGCCCGTGAACATCGCGATTCATCCTCCCGCAGACGCAGACGGGGGCGCGGATCCGGACGCAGGCGCAGACCCGGACGGAAGCGCAGACGCCGGCGCAGACGTAGACGGGGCAGGCGCCGGCAGCGCGCCACCGCCGGGAGCGAGTGCCAGCGCGAAGCGGTTTGCGAGCGCGGCTTGGTCGAACGCGTGCGCCGCCAGTTCGACGCCCGCGGCATCGGTGCCGGTGATGACCCACAGCGGCGCCTCTTCGGCGTAGCGAGTGGCGGCGATCAGCCCCGCGCCGGAGGTGAGCGTGCGCGCCACAGCGCCCTGTTCGTTCAGGAGGGTGAGCGTGCTTCCGCTGGCGGAGAACCGCGCATATACGCCGCTCGCACGCGGACCGGACTCGATCTGGTGCGCGGCCGGATCGCCGCTCACCGCGTTCCACGGCCCGACCAGCACGCGCAACGTTTCCGGCTCGTCGCCAGGACTGATCGAGGCGAGCGCCGCGGGTACGCCGAGCTTGTCAAGCCGTGACCCGACCGTGCGACACGGATTGCTCGACAGCGCTGCACATTCCACGCGCACAGGCAGACGCTTGCCTGCGATCCCGTTCAGGAACGGCTCGGGGAACGAGCCGACGACCGCGGGCACATCGTCTGTCTGACTCCAGTTGTGCAAGTCCCACCAGATGTGATCGCCGGGGTGCACATTCGTCGCCGCCGCGCCCTGTGGCGCCTCGATGCCGTTGACGTAATAGAACCAGTCGAGCGGCTGCCCACCTGTCGAGCCGCCGGACAGCCCGTCGACGCTCTGAACGAAGCCACCGCTGTAGCGGGTGGTGACGGTCGCGTTGCGCATCAGCAGACTCATGACGGTCTCCTGACCGCGCACCTGAGGAGCGCTCCAGGAACGCACGGTGCGAGCGCCGAAGTCGCGGGTGACGGTCAGGTTGATCGCGGTAGGCGCAGGTCCCGCGCCGAGACCGCATCCGGCGAGCACGACGGCGCCCAGCACGGCCGCGGCCGTGCCGAGCGCCCCGAGCCGGGCGCAGCGCCGGGGGGTGTCGGTGCTAGGGAGCATCGCTCCTACCGGGCGACATAGAACACGATCCGCGACGTGCCCCGCGCGAGCGTGGTGCGGTTGCCGGCGGCGTCGGTCGCCGCGATGTCGAGCACGTACCGGCCGGGCTCCAGCGCAGAGGGCAGCAGGTATGAGAAGAGACCGTTGCTGGAGACCTTGAACGGGCTGCCGGTGCCGCAGCGAGCACGGACGAACCGGGTCGAGACGCCGTCGAAGGCATAACAGCGGCCTCGGTACTGGCGGCGCAGCGTCAAGCTGATCGAAGAGATGGTCGTGTGCCCGAGCACGCTCCCCGAGAGCACTCTTGGCGCGTGACCTCGTGTGTAGGTGTGGCCGTCGAGCAGGCTCGTCAGCTTCGGCACAAGCGCATACGCGCCTTTGTAGGAGGCGCCGACAGATGGGCCACTCGCGGGCGACGAGGCACTGGACGAGCCGGGCGAGCCCTGCACGCCACAGGCCGGTTCGCCACTCTCGCGCACACAGATGGAGACGGGAGCGGATGGTGCGGCTCCTGGCTCGCTTGCGATGAGCGTATATGTGCCCGACCGAGCGAACGCAAGCGTCGCAACTCCGTTCGCGTCAGTGGTGGCGCTCGCGCCACCGCCGGACACCGTCACTCCCGACTCGGGCTCAGGGGTGCCTTCGCCTATTTCAGGGAACGTCCCGGCGCGAGTGTGAATCTTGTTTACGCTGACGTTGAACGACGCACCCACGAGGACGCTGGATGGCACACCGGCCATCGCAAGGGGCAGCACCGTCGGCGCGAATGGTTCAGGCTCGTGATCGGCGACCAACAGAACTTCGTCGCCTTCGCTGAGCAGATCTTCGCAAATCCCACCACCCCACTTGTCGTTGATCCACACCGCCCAAGTGTCTGATTCGTGGGTGAAAGCGTGTGTCTCGCCGAGGATCGTCTCGGTGAAGTCACCTTTACTGCCTTCCTCATCCCCATGATCCCAGTTTCCGTGAACAGCGAGGTTGATCGCCGCGTTAACGCTGTCGGCGGGACATTCGCTCACCGGTTCGGGCTTTTCGAGCGTGACCGCCGTCAGCGGGAGCAGCGTCGAGGCTTCACCCTGCACCCGCACGTTGACGGTCGGGCTGGCCAGCGCCGCAGAAGGCAGGACCAGGACAGCGACCAGAACGCCAACTGTGAGCACGCTGCTGAGGACAGACGCGCGATCGCTGTGCGGCGAACGCGTGCGACGAGAAAACGAGACCATTGTTGAGCCACCCCTTTCCACGAGGGCTTGTGGGCTTATGGTCGGAGGCAGGTCTCCTGGCTCCCGGGCCTACCCATCGCGCCTTCCCGGACCGCTGAGCGGGCCAGTGGCTTCGCGCCGGAACGCGCCACGGTGAGCATCCCCAGTCACAGTGGCGGGTCCGCGCCGGATTCTCACCGGCTTCCCTTCACCACCGACCGTTATCGGATCGCTACATCCTACTCAGATCGACGGCCACATCGCCCAGCATCGCCCGCTGGGCGGGGTCGAGCACGGGCTTCTCGGCGAGCAACCACCGAGCATGATCGAGGTCCTCCGAGCGCCCGAACGTGAGCGCGGCGACGACGCGAGCATCCTGCAGGTACCAATTGGTGAAGCTGCCTTCGTCGAGCGAGCCACGGACGATCTCCTCGTCCCAAGTCGAGGCGGGACCGACGTACTCCAGCTCGCCCAGGCCGGCTAGAACCGAGAAGAAGTACGGGACCTCCGTGTGGGGCACGTCGCCCCCGAGCATGTTCAGCGCAGCTGTCTTGCCGTGGTTGAATGCGACATCCCAGTGCTCGATCCGCATCGGACCACCGTGCAGAACCGAGTCGTACTCGCACACGTCCCCCGCGGCGAACACTCCTGGCACGGAGGCTTCAAGGCACGACGAGCACGCGATCCCACCGCGCTCGCCGATCTGAAGCCCCGCTCTCTGGGCAAGCCCCACATCGGGCGTGACACCCGCGCCGATCACGACCGCGTCCGCCGCCAACTCCAGACCACCGCGCGTCACGACCCTGCCGACCCGTCCGCTATCGCCCTCGAAACGCTCCAGCTCGTCCTCTCCGTGCACGGTCACGCCGATGCCTTCCAGCAAACCTTGGATGTGGCGTCCGACGCGCTCGCCAAAGCCCCGTTCGAGGGTCGTCCGCTCCTGCATCACGATCGTGCAGCGCCTGCCGATCGCTGTCAGCGATGCGGCAACCTCGCAGCCGATATAGGAGCCACCGATCAGCACCACATTCTCGGCGTCGGCCACGCTCGCCCGGATCGCATCGGCGTTGCCGAGCGTGCGCAGGTAGTGGATCTCCTCCAGCTCACACCCCGGCACGTTCAACCGCCTGACGTTCGCCCCGGTCGCGATCAGCGCCTTGTCGAACTGGACCTCCTCCTTGGTCGAGAGCTTGGCCCTGCGCGCGGCGAGATCCAGCCCGGTCACGCTCGTGCGCTTCAGCAGCTCGATTCCCTGCTCTGACCACCACTCATCCGGGCGGAAGAACGCCTCCGAGCGCTGCTCCTCTCCCCGCAGATACCCCTTCGAGCAGTTCGGGCGGTTGTACGGCGGATCGGGCTCACGCCCGACCAGCAGCACGCTCCCATCGGTCCCGGACTCGCGCAGCCAGCGCGCGCAGTTGGCGCTCGCCAGTCCCCCACCGATCAGCAGATAGTCGATCTTGCGCACGGCCACAGCCGCACATTACAACCCCGGCGGGTGCCTGACCGACCAGCTCGCCCAGGTCGGGATGTGGTCGAGGATCCGCCAGCGAGGGCCTTCTTCGCCCTGGTTCGGACCAACGTCGGTGCCGTTGTGGCTCGTGTCCAAGCGCAGCCCGGCGATCACGATGAATACGTGGGCAGACGGCGATGTGGTCGCATAGATCGTGACCCAGCGTCCGGGACCGGGGGCGCCCCAGTCGACATAGTCCTGGGCCAGCGGATTGTCTGCGAGGATTTCTGAGATCGGCCGCACGCCAGAGCGGTAGAGCGCGTAGTTGACCGTGCTCGAGCAGTCCTCTTCGGATGCGCCCCTGGGATCGGGGTGGCCACCCGGGCCGTATGACAGTTCCTGCAGCTCGTTGCCGGCGACCACCATCGCCTGCACCGTCGCTGGCACACCCGCCGGAATCAGCGCGACATGGCTGTCCTCGGGCGAGAGGATTGCCCGTTCACCGGCGACGAACCGCACCGGTGTGGAGGTTTCGCCCGCCAGGCGCGTGTCCGCGCCTTCCAGGCCAGCTTCGCTGCCTGCCCCGCCTTCCGGTGATAGGGACACGGCTGGCGGGGACACCGCCGGCGAGGTCGGTGGGCCTCGATATCTCGCCGCCCAGCCCTCGACCTCCGCTACGTACCAGCCCGCGTGGTTATAGGCGAAGATCGCCTGCTTGTAGTTCCCAGGTGCGCCCGAGGCGTGCAGATAGTGGGCCGCGCCATAGATCGCATCCGCCGGGTCCCAGCGGTCGATCCGGCCATCGCCGTCGCCGTCCACCCCATATGTCGCCCAGGTCGAGGCGAGGAACTGCATCGGACCACCGGCTCCCGCCGAGTTCGTCGCGCCCTCGCGCGTGCACGACGGGTCGGGATCTCGGCCGTGGTCACACTCGACCTTGCCGATTCCCGCCAGGATCGCCCAGTCCAGCCCATATCGCTGAGCCGCCGCCTGATACAGCCGCAGATACTCGGACGGAATTTCTCGCTGCGCGAGCGCGGACGCCCCGGAGTCGGGTACGCCGGCGTCCGGCGAGACGTCGCTCAGGCTCACACCCGCAACCGACATCGCCACCATCAGCGCGACCAGCGCCCCTGCGCCCATGACCAGCGCGACAGTCGCCCCCGCAAACTTCGCCGCAGGCATTCCTCCGGCGTCCGTCACGCGACCGATCGGGGTCTGACCGATCACGCGCCCGGCAATGTGTGCAGCGACCCGGGCTCCCGCCGCGCTCGAGCCGGCACCTGAGGTCGCACCACGCCACGAAGACGAGCCCGAGATCGCCGGCCGCTGCATCGATCTGGCGCTCAGCGCCGATCCCTGCCCAGCTGCCGTTTGCGCCGCGCCGCCACCTCGCGCGCGTCGTCGAGCACCGGCGACCCCCTCCGTTGCGCATGGCTGCGCGCAGCCGCCGATGCCCCCTCTCGTTTCCAGGCATCCAGCCGCGAGTCGCCCCCCGAAGCGCTCGGCCGGTGGTGGCCTTCTGGGTGCAGTCGCTCGCCCAGCGCACGATCGAGCTCCTTGCCAGCCTTGCGCTTGTCCCGCCGCCCTACGGACCCCGAGCCGGCGCCCGCCGCCATATCCGCGGCGGCGCCGCCCAGCTCCTTGCGCATGGCCAGCTCGCGATCGATCTGCGCCCGTGCCTCGCGCTGGTCGCGCGGATCGAGCCGTTCGTACTCTCCGCGCCCGTGTCCCGCCAGCCCCGCGAGCGCCGCGTAGTCCCGGCGCTCGCCACTGCTGCCGGCGCGAGCAGCGGCGGGCAGTGCTGCCTGGGCATCGAGGAACCGAGCGCGCTCCTCGCGTTGCTCGCGCGTGTGGGTCTGTCCGGTCTTGCGCTCCGCTCTTTCACCGTCGGTGACGATCCGCCGCGCTTGGCGCAGCGACTCATCCTCGCGCGCTATCTCCCCGGCGATGCGCCGCTCGCGCGCTCCGAGCTTCGCCTCCTTACGCGTTTCGCCGGCTGCCGATGCGTCCGCACGCTTGTTCTGCACGCGCGACAGCTGCGCGCGCATTCCCGACACCCGCGCCTGAGTCTCCGGGCCGGCCTCGACCTGCGCACGCGCCTCGCGGTACTCGGACTCGAGGCTGTGCCCGACCTGCGCGTCGGCCAGCTTCTGGACATGTTCGCCTCCGGCCTGCGCCCGTTTGGTCCGTTGCTCGACGCTCGGCGCGGGACGAGCCAGCTTGCGCCTGGCCTGACCCGCGTGACGCAACACCGAACGCGGCGTGTCCAGCGCCTCCCGCGCACGCCGCGCGATCGAATGGTGCTGTGCGCCGCGTTCGCCCCGAGCGAAGTCCAGTGCCTTATGGCGGTGCACGAACGACATCCACCACAGCGATGAGATCAGCAGCCACTGCGGCAGCCACCCGAACACGTGCACTTTTGACAACACCCGCTCCACCATCAGCACGGCGCCCAACAGGAACGAGAACAGGAGCTTCGACGTCACCGCCCCCAGCAGTCGCGTCGCCCACATCCGGAAGGCCGCGCGCCCGCCTTCGCCCAGCGCCGGCGCGAGCACGGCGGCGGGCGTCAGCAGCAGGTAGAGCAGGCTCATGATCGCCGCCCCGAGCAGGCGCAGCGCGATGAACCCGAGCAGCAACAGCATCCCCAGCACGCCGAAGGAGATGAACAGCAGCCCGATGACCCGCGCCCCCGTTCCGCTCTGGGTGCGAAACTCCGCCTGGTTGGCCGTCGGTGAGTGGCAGGGTTCTTTGATGCCACCGCACAGCACGTTGAACAGCGAGCCTTCCGTGTTGATCGAGTTCCGCGCCACCTCGTTGGCGGGCAGCGCCAGGAACAGTTCTCCGTTCGTGCGCGCTCCGGCCAGCAGCATGGGGCTCTGACCGGGAGCATCCTTCCCTTCCGCGGCGATTCTCAGAGCCGCGGCACGCAGCTGCGGATCCAAACGTCCCGGGTCGCTGCACCAGCTCACGTCGCCGAACTCCAGGTAGCACCACGGATCGTCGATCGCGCGCGCTGAACACGTTTCGCGCGCTGTCGGCCAGCGTCCGCTCGGGGTGATCGGGCTCCCCGCCATGACGGCGCCGAGCGTGCCCAGGCTGGCTTCGTTCGCCCACTCCCCCAGCGCGCCGACGGTGCCCGTCGGGTTCATGATCACCCACAGACCGCCCGCCATCATCGCCATCATCAGCAGCGTCTCGGCCGACCGTCTCGGCGACGCGACGGCGGATCAAGCCGTGATACAGCGCCAGCACCGATGCGATCGCGAGCACGATCGCCAGCCATGGCTGGGTGAACGTCGCCTGCGTTTCGCGCAGCCCCCGCGCCATGCCACTCATCGCCGGGCTGTTCAGCACGTCGATCGTGAAGCACCAATCGAGCATCACGATTACCCCTTGCACGACCGCGACCAGCATCGTCCATCCGAACTGGACCAGGTTCTGGACCATCGCGGACGCGTCGTTGCCCCATTTCGTCACGCCCGTGTCGATGTGCACGTCAAACGCGTAGTCGCCGGTCGGCGCCTGCGTCGCCTCGAACCCCGACAACCGGCAGTCACGCGCCGCTGCGCCCGACAGGTCGGCTTCCGCCGAGTCGTGACACAACGGACTGTTCAGGCCGTTGCCCGCCAGCGGATCTCCACCACTGGGCGGCGCCGAGGCGGAGGCTTCTTCTTCGGGGCTGACAGTGTTTGCGCCCGACCCCGCGCCAAGCGGGGGCTCGCTCGGGGCCTTCTTCCCGCCTGTCGCCGGGCGGGTGTGTGAAGGTGGCGAGTCGGCCGTTGCGCGCGCCCGGGCCACGGGGGCCACCGGCCCCACCGATCCCGACATCACGACGACGCTCACCACCAAACCCCAACCGGTCCTCACGCGTGCCTCGGGGTCGTCGAGAACGCCCTCAGCAGCGACGGCACCACGACGTCGACCTGGATCGCCTCCACTCGCCCGTAGTGGTCGCGCAACAGGCAGCGCCCGCCTCCAGCTCGAGCAGGCTCTGGCGCATCCGCCGGTCCTCGGGGTCGAGCCCCAGCAGCGCCAGCGCTCGCGCTGCCTCCGCCTCCGAGCGCATCCCGAACACGAACGTCGCCCCGATCAGGTTCTCCAGCGACTCGCGCTCGCCGACCAGCGCGTCGGTCACCAGCTGCGTGCTGATGATCGGCACCGCCAGCTCCGAGCGGCCCATCCGCTGCAGCGAGGCCAGCAGCGTGCGACCGACCGGATCGCCGAGCAGCCGCCAGCCCTCGTCGAAGCTGAACAGCTTCAGCCGCTCCCGCTCGGCGCCCATCAGGTGCATCGCGAACATCGCGATCAGCCGCACGATCTGCTCCCCGACGCGCTCGGCCTGGGAGTACTCCGAGCGGCGCATACCCGGCTCGGGCCCCGGCAGGTCGCGGATCGGCAGGTAGGTCACCTGGCTGTGCCCGACCGGCGGCAGCTCGCACGTGCGGGGTCGGCGAAGCCGAGCTGGGTCAGCCCCGAGCGGGCGTACACCTCGAGCGTCTTGCCCACCTGCGCGTCGGTCTCGTCCCCTCGCTACAGCGCGCGTACCACCTCCAGGCAGGTCGGCTCGCGCGCGCGCCGCAGGACGCGATCGACCGCGCCCACGACCGCCGTCTCCCACGCCGGCTCGGCCCGGCCCGGCAGCAGGTCGCGCAGGAACGACACCGCCGCGTCCTGGCGCAGGTGCTCGGGCGCGACCCGCAGCGGATCGAGCACCCCGCGCAGCGCCGGGTCGGGCTTGAGCGTGATGCACTCCGCGTGCGGCGCCACCTCCTCCAGCAGGTGAAACCGGTGGTCGCCCTTCGGGTCGCAGTCGATCACCCGAGCGCCCTGCAGGAACCCCTCGTACTTGAGCTTCTGGTCGAGCGTCGTCTTGCCCGAGCCGAGCGCCCCGACGCTGAGGATCGTCGTGTTGCGGTCGCTGTCCGAGCCCTCCCTCAGGTTGAACCTGACCGGCTGCCTGGATCCCGACAGCGTGTGCCCGAGGTAGAAGCCCCCGCGTGGAGCCCACCTCGTGCGTCGCCGTCGGCATCATCGCCGCCACCTGCTCCGGGCGTCAGCGTGTCGTCGTAGCCCGGCCACCTGCGTGCGCTGCCCTGGCAGGTGCTGCAGGAACAGCCGCAGCTGATCTCCGAGCGGCCGGTGCAGGCGGATCTCCCCGTACGCGCGCCGGCCCATCTCCACGCGCTCCTCGAGCTCCTCCTCGTCGCTCGCACCCACCGCGATCGCGAGCGTCGCCCGCAGCAGCGGCGGTCGGCTGGAGGCCTGCAGGTAGGCGAGCAGATCGCGGGCCTCCTGCGTGCGCTGATAGCCGAGGTCGGAGACCCCCTGCTCGCCGTCTGACTCGGCGCGCACGATCTGGTCGGCGTCCTGGATCCGGCGGCGCGCGATCCGCAGCGCCAGCTCGTTCGGCAGGAAGCGGGCGTTCAGCGACAGGTCGATTCCGAACGGCAGGCTCTCCGCCGGCGCGAACATCAGCTCCGACGCGCGCGCCCGGGAAAGCTGCGCCGCTCGGGCAGCGCCCCCAGCAACCAGCTGCGCCTGCCAGCTCGTGCCCAGCTCGGACTCGATCCGCAGCCGCCTGCCCTCGGTGCTCGACGTAGCCGTCCATCCAGCGCATCACGTCGCCCTCCAGCGGCGCCAGCAGCGCCTCGCCGTTGCGCTCGAACACGAGCGCCCGCGGCTCGTGCAGACCATCGATCGACGGCTCGCCCAGGCCCCGGCAGAACGCCCGGCGGATCAGCCACTGCAGCTCCACCCCGCGCGCCTGGCGGACCGGCAGGTAGTCCGCCAGCCGCGCGTGCGCCTGGTCGGCGCGCACCCGCGCGCGCTCCAGCTCTGCGACGGTCAGCACGCGCCTGTCGCGTGGCGAGATCGCGCGCCTGAGCTGCCTCAGCCACTCGCGCGGATTGCTGCTCGGCGGCCTGGGAGACGTAGGAGGCGACGTCTCGCTCGGGATCGCGCAGGCTCACGAGCAGGAAGACCGCCGGTCTCGCCGTGCCGATGTCCCGCAGGCGGCGATGATGCTCTCCCACATAGGCGTCGTTTGCGTGCGCGTGCGATGTGGACGTATGCGCGTGCGATGTGGACTTGCGCTCGTGCGAGGTGAATGTCTGCGCGTCCGCCTCCTGCTGGTCGCGCACATCCCCCGCGCATCCCCCGCTGGTCGCGCACATCCCCCGCGCATCCCCCTGCTGGTCGCGCACATACCCCTCCTGCTCGCGCGCGTAGCGCTCCAGATCCCAGCGTGCGGCCGACCCGACGATCTGCAGGTCCGCCTCGATCGCCTCGAGCGCACCGAGCAGCGCGAGGAGACGCGCCCGCTTGCCGTCTTCGGAGAGCCACTCGATACGAGCTCGTCTGCACGGCAAACGCCGCCCAGCCGTCGTCGAGCCCGTCCGCGAACACGCAGTTTCCGTACACACATGCGATCGGCGGCCTCACCTCCTGACCCGACCCATCTCCTTCACCGCACCCGCAGTCGCATCCCGGCCACGAGCGCGATCACCTGACCCTGGGCGAGTGAGCCTCGATCGGGCGGCTCGGGCTCGCGCAACGTCAACCGCGGGCGTCCCGTGACGCGACCGGGCGACTCGGTGCGCTCGTGCGCCACGGTGACGAGCACCGCTCCCGGGCCGGTGTAGCGCAGACGGCGCATGCTCGCGTCCGAGCCGTCCGGCAGCAGCAGGATCTCCGGCGGATACCAGCGTGCGCCTGGCTCTGCGCCGTATCCGGCCCGGCGAGCATGCAGGCCCACCGCTTGGCGCGGCCCGATCCGGTGGCTCAGCAGCGCCTGCGCGGCCAGGTGAAACGGGCGTCCCTCGATCCGGATCACGCTCAGCAGCGCCGCGCTCGCGCCCGGCAACGCCAGGTCGATCGGTACCACGGCAGCGCGCCCATCACGGTCTTCAGCCCTGGCATGCGCCCGACGACCAATACCGTCGCGAGCAGCGCCAGGAAGTAGACGACCCCGCGCACCGGCACCCCGCCCGGGTTCAACCGCAGCCGGTCGACGCGATAGATCCGCCGCTCGAGATCGAACACGGCTCGGTAGGAGCGGATCTCCATCCTCAGTGGGATCCGAACAGCGAGTTGACCGTGTCCTGCAGCAGGTTCACGCCGGTCGGGGTCGCCAGCAGCACGCAGACGATCCCGACCGCGAATACGCCTGCGGCCTCCTTGAAGTCGCGCTGAACGCGAGCACGATCGCCGCCACCGCGAACGCGAGCCCGATCAGGCTCATCGCCACCGCCCTACCCGTGCTGCCCGCCTTCGCCGCGGCCGTTTCCAGCGTGCTGCCGGCCTTTTCGCTCGCAGCCGACTGCTGCGAGGCCCCTGATTCTTGTGTGGGACTTGGCGCGGTGATCGCCGCCTGTGAGGTGGGGGCTCCGGCGACCAGGCATACGCCGCAGAGCAACAGGATCACGCCGGCGCGCGCGAAGCAGGGCTCGGGGAGTTGGAGGCGATCTGAGGCTTTCATGCGGGGCTCCTTCCGTTTTGTGATCACGTGTCGGGGTCCATCTGAATCGCGGCCACCTCCCAGCGGCCGGCGGCCAGGACGACGTCGAGCTCATACGCGAGCGTGTATCTCGCGCCGTCACCGTCGCGCGCTTGCACGACCGCGCTGACGGCCTCAACCCCTCCCCCTTCGGGTGACCAATCCAGGTGCTGCACTCCTTCCAGGCTCAGCGCCTGGGCGGGCAGCGACACCCGTGCGTCGCTCGTCAGGTCTGCCGCCAGCTCGGCGCCCGAGTCCGCCAGGTAGTTGCGCAGCGCCCGTTCGACGACCGTCGCGAGCGCCGGTTCTGAGACTTCGCGCAACTTTCCGGCGATGCTCGCGGGCGCGGATGCAGGCGCTCCCACGAACGCGGGATAGCCGGCCAGTCTCAGAGCGCCATCGCCGGCGCGAGCAACGCTCACCGTGAGGTAGACCAAGCCCGTCGTGTCTGTCTGGGCGGCAACCGTATACACGTGCTCGCCGGGGGCCGCCGTCCGTTCCTGCACGATCTCGGTCCACTGCACCTGCTCCTCGCCGCTGGCCGGCGGCTGCAGTCCCGCGCCGGATTCCATGCCGGCGCCGACGAATGGCGCGAGCGCTCGCTGATGAGCTTCGGGATCGTTTGCTTCCCATGTCAGGTAGCGACGGGCGAACAGCTGGGCAAAGCCCTCCGCCGCAAGGTCTTGGGGTGGCGATGATCCCGGCCGCCCGCGCACCGGCGCCATCGGTCGTGGAGGCGCGATCACAAAGCGAGCGCTGGCCAGGAGTCCCGCGATCGACATCCCGCACAGCAGCAGCCGCGGCAGTTCGCGTAGGAGCCTGATCCGCCACAACGGCTTCGCGCTGACCGTCACGCTCGCGTACGTGCGGGCTGCCGGTCCGCCATCCATCTCAGCGCCATCCATCAGCGCTCGAACCCGAACTCGCTCTGCGCTCCTGGCCTCGCCTCGGTTTCGGAAGGCGCGCCCTGCGCGGCGCTCGCCACGACCGCTTGGGCAGAGATCTCGGGCGCGTGGCGCGCCTGGCTCCGAGGCGTTCGTGCAAGCGTGACCCCTGCCGATCTCGATCTCCTGCCCGCACGTATACGACGAGCTCGATCCAAATGGACGACGTGCCGCTGGCGGCGTGGCACGCGCACTGCGCTCGTGTTCGTGCGAGGCACGGCCATCCGTGCAGGTGGCGCGCGATGCTCGGCGATCTCCGTTCGATTGCCTGCATGCGCTCGCATACCCGCGAGACCGACCATGCCGCCAACCGTCCCCACCGCTCCGGTCAGCGCAGCTGCCCCGGCGAGCCGGCGCAGTCGACGCTCGCGCGAGGCCCCTGCCGGCCGCGCGCTGCATCCCGACATCGTGGAGCGCGGTTGCGCTGCGGGCATGCCTGGCCCTGCCGACAGAGAGCTCGGCTCTGCCACCGGCGCATCCCAATCGGGGAGCGCATCGGCCTCGGCGAGGTACTCGTCCTCGCTGTACACCCGATAGACCGCTCTGGACCGCCGGCGCAGAGGCGTCATCGCGGCTCCCCCTGCAGCCTTGCCGCGCGGGCGTCAAAGCCGGCCGCGCGAGCGCGAGTGTGCAATACAGGCGGCCGGAAGCCGAGATGGGGAGATATGACCCGGCTTCCGGCCGCGAGCGGATGGGTGTCGCCGAGCGGTCGTCCGTCCAATCGACCGCCGGCGTCCCAAGGGACGCGCCTATGTGTGGGGGGAGATATGAACACAGGTGGGTCCCTGCCCCCTACTCCGACGCGCCTTCGAAAACGGGACACTTGGCCTTGAAAAATCTTTGGGCGTGCCCCGGGATCACCCGCATCGCATCGGTCCCGGGGACTTCGCGCTCATCCGCAGCGACTTGGCCCTCGTCAGCGGCGGATCGGCCACCATCCACAGCGACTTCGCCCTCGGCGGCAGACCGGCCACCATCCGCAGCTGGTTCGGCCAGCAACCGTCGCAGCCGGGCGCGGCCGCGTTGTGCGACCTTGCGGTGCTTCTCCTGTGACCAGCCGAACCTTTGACAGAACTCGCTTGCGCCCATCTGCAACCCGATCTGGCAGGCCAGGACGAGGCGCTGATCGGCGCTCAGCGCACGGGCGGCTCGCTCCAGAGATCGCAACTCCAAGCGCAACATCGCGCGGCGCTCGACGTCGGCGCGCACGTCGGCGATCTCGACCTCTCCCAGCGAGAGCGCGCCGTCGAGGGTCGCCTGCACCGGGCTGCGCCCGCGCAGTGCGCGACGGCGGTCGCGGACGCGCGAGACGAAGCGCAGCTCGAGCATGTTGCGCAGGTGGGCTCTGCTTGAGAATCGCAGCTGCCCTCGACGCGCCTGCGCTACGAGCTCGACTGTCGCTTGGCTGTAGGAGTCCTCCAGGTCCTCCCAGCTCAGCCACCGGCGATGCACCGACAGCAGCAGCTCGCGTGCGGACTGCGCTACCAGCGCGACTTCCTCGGCAGGGTCGAGCGTTCGCGCCTGGAATCGGGTAGACACATGGGAATGTCGCTTCCGATCATCCGCAGACCCCCCCTCCGATGAGCCTCGACGACCGCCTGCAAGCGCTGGACCGCCTTCAGCAGCGCCACCCCAGGATCAGCTTCCCTGCGGCGGTGATCAAGAAGTTCGGCGACGATGGGGCCGGCCAGCTCGCGGCGCTGATCGCCTACTACGGGTTCGTCTCGCTGTTTCCGCTGCTGCTGGTGCTCGTCACGGTGCTCGGGTTTGTGCTCGAAGGAGACCCCAAGACCCAGGCCAGCGTGCTGCACTCGACGCTCAGCCAGTTTCCGATCATCGGCGATCAGCTGGAGAGCAACGTCCATTCGCTCAAAGGCAGCGCCGGCGCACTGGCGATCGGCGTAGTCGGCCTGCTGCTCGGCGGCCTGGGCATCGTCGGCGCCACCCAGAACGCGTTCCAGCAGGTCTGGCACATACCCCGCAAGCGCAGACCCAACTTCCTGTCCTGGCGATTGCGCGGCATCGGCCTGCTCGCCGTGCTTGGCGTGCTTCTGATCGTCTCGACCGTCGCGGCGGGCTATGTCACTGCACAGACCGCTGGTGCGATCGCCGTGCTCGGCGGGGTCCTGCTCGCGCTGGCTTCGAACCTGCTGCTGTTCTTCGCGGCGTTCCGATTCCTGAGCCCTGACGAGATACCGACCCGCGATCTGCTCCCGGGCGTGATCGTCGCAGCCGTGCTGTGGCAGATCCTGCAGCACATCGGCGGCTACTACGTCGCCCACGTCGTCCGTCACGCCCAGGAGACCTCAGGCCTGTTCGCCTTCGTCCTCGGCCTGCTCGCCTGGCTCTACCTCGGGGGCCAGGTCACGCTGATCGCGGCTGAGATCAACGTCGTGCGAGCGCGGCGGCTGTGGCCACGGAGCTTCTTCTCCCAACCGCTGCTCGACGCCGACAAGCGCGCGCTGACGTCTTCCGCGGAGACCGAGGAACGCGTCCAAGACGAGAATGTCGAGGTGACGTTCGACGGTCCCGATGGCTGACTTTTGGCTCTGCGAAGCCGTTTGCTGGGTGACCTTCAAACTACTTGCGCCCGCAACGACCTCGCGCTATACTAACTAACAAATCGTAAGCACATATGGAGCTAATACCTATGCCTTCATCTTCAGATCAGCCCAAGACAAGCCCGTCTTTGAACCCTTCCCAGCCCAAGCCGCTTCTGCGCCTCATCCCGCTCGAGGACACGGTTGTGTTCCCGAACATGGGGATCACGCTGACCGAGGAGGTCGGCGACGACGAGCGCGTCGTGCTCGTGCCGCGTCACGAGAACGAGTTCCTCGAGGTCGGGACGATCGCCGAGGTGACCGAGCGCCTGCGGCTGCCCGGCGGTGGTCACGCCGTCGCCATCTCCGGTGAGCATCGTGCGCTGATCGGCGCCGCCCAGACGGGGGCCGAAGGCGAGCTGCGCGTCGAGGTCGACGAGCGCCCGGACGAGATACCGGTGGATGGGCGTACACGCGAGCTGGAGCGCGAGTATCGCGCGACGGTCGAGGAGATCCTCGAGCTGCGCGGCGACGACGGTCGGATCGCCGCGTTCCTGCGCGCGATCGCCGAGCCGGGCGCACTGGCGGACTCGGCCGGTTACTCGCCGAACCTCAGCTACGAGCAGAAGGTCCAGCTGCTGCGCACGCTGGATGTGACCGAGCGGTTGGAGCTGTCGGTCAAGCTGCAGCGCGAGTCTCTCGCGGAGCTGCAGATCCGCAAGCGCATCCGCGAGGACGTGCAGGAGGGCGCGGAGAAGCAGCAGCGTGAGTACTTCCTGCGCAAGCAGATGGATTCCATCCGCAAGGAGCTCGACGAGGACGACGCCTCGGTCGCGGACGAGTACCGCACCAAGATCGAGGACGCCGGTATGCCTCAGGAGGTCAACGAGCAGGCGCTCAAGGAGCTCGGGCGCTTGGAGCGGATGGGCGAGCAGACGGGCGAGTCGAGCATGATTCGCACCTACCTGGACTGGCTGATCGCGGTGCCGTGGAGCAAGCGCTCGGAGGAGCACCTGGACCCGGTCGCCGCGCGAGCGGTGCTGGACGCAGATCATGCGGGACTCGAGGACGTCAAGGATCGGATCACCGAGTACCTGGCGGTGCGCAAGCTGCGCCAGGACCGCGGCATCGAGGCCGACCCCAAGTCTGGGGCCATCCTCACGCTGATCGGTCCTCCCGGGACGGGCAAGACGTCGATCGGCGAGTCGATCGCCCGTGCGACCGGTCGTGAGTTCGTGCGCATGTCGCTGGGCGGCGTGCGCGACGAGGCCGAGATCCGCGGGCACCGGCGCACTTACATCGGCGCGCTGCCAGGCCGTCTGGTCAGGGCGCTGCGGGACGCCGGGACGATGAACCCGGTGATCCTGCTCGACGAGGTCGACAAGGTCGGCGCGGATTGGCGGGGTGACCCCTCGGCAGCATTGCTGGAGGTCCTTGACCCTGCGCAGAACCACTCCTTCCGCGACCACTATCTCGACGTCGAGCTGGACCTCAGCCAGGTCATGTTCCTCGCCACGGCGAACGTCGCCGACACGATCCCGGGCCCACTGCTGGACCGCATGGAGGTGATCCGCTTCGACGGGTACACCTCCGAGGAGAAGCTCGCGATCGCCAAGGGCTATCTGTGGCCGCGCCAGCGTGACCGCAACGGCCTGCGCGAGGACGAGGTCGGGATCTCCGACGAGGTGCTGCGCACGATCATCGCCGAGTACACGCGCGAGGCCGGAGTGCGCAACCTCGAGCGCGAGCTCGGCACGGTGCTGCGCAAGACAGCGACGAGGATCGCGTCCGCGCAGACGTCTCCAGGGGTCGACGAGCAGCCAAACCCTACCGGCGAGAACGGCAAGAAGCCTGCTGTGGAGGGCAAGAAGAAGGCCGCCGCCGCTGCAGATCAGAAGAAGGCCGCAAAGAAGGAGCCCGCGAAGAAGGCCAAGGTCACCAAGGCCGCCAAGCAGACCCCGGTGAAGATCGACCTGGAGACGGTGCGCGATGCGCTCGGGCGCCAGAAGTTCTTCCAGGAGTCGGCCGCGCGGACTGCGACGCCCGGCGTCGCCACCGGACTGGCCGTCACAGGCGCCGGTGGGGACGTGCTGTTTGTCGAGGCCACGGCGATGAAGACGAATGGCGGCTCGGGTGGCAACGGCCTGGTGCTCACGGGCCAGCTCGGGGACGTGATGAAGGAGTCGGCACGGATTGCCCTGTCTTACGTGCGCGGACACGCCGAGGAGCTCGGCATCGAGGAGAGCGCGTTCGAAGGTCAGGAGTTCCATGTGCACGTCCCCGCCGGGGCGATCCCCAAGGACGGCCCGAGCGCGGGCGTGACGATGGTCACGGCGCTGGCCTCGCTGCTGTCAGGCAGGCCGGTCAAGCACACGGTCGGGATGACCGGCGAGGTCACGCTGCAGGGACGCGTGCTGCCGATCGGCGGGCTCAAGCAGAAGGCGCTTGCCGCCCATGCGGCCGGTCTGACCGACGTGATCCTGCCCGAGCGCAACCGCGGCGACCTGGACGAGATCCCCGAGGAGGTTCGCAAGCAGATGAGCTTCCATCCGGTGATGACCGTCCAGGAGGTGCTCGACCGCGCACTGGAGCCGGCACGCGATGTCGCGCACGTCTGAAAGATGCAAGCCGGTCCCCCAGGAGGTCCGCCAAACAGCGGACCTCCTGGAGCGGCGCTGGCAGCTGTCGATCATCTACGCGGCGCTTACGGGCGCGTTGCGATTCAATGAGTTCGCAGAGGCGGTCGCGGGAATCTCTCCGCGGATGCTGTCCGAGCGCCTGCGTGACCTCGAGGCGGCAGGACTGGTGCAGCGCACGGTCATCCCCTCCAGCCCGCCGACGGTCGAGTACCGGCTGACCGCGCGCGGGCGGCGCCTGCGCCCGCTGATCGAGGCGATGCGCGCATACGCGGAGGAGCCCGCCGGCTGAACCCCACAACCGCCCGGACGAAGCGTCTCCAATCGCCGCTTACATATATGGCCGGTCGCAAGACCGGCAACAAACTCCTTAAAGATCAATTCATCACTGGCCCATCTCCGGCAAGCCCACAAACCGTGTGTCGCCATGCGAGGTAGCGGCGTAGCTGTAATAACGTCACGCCGATTGAAACCCCCCGCAACAGCGCCGTTCGTAACTCAGGCTGTCTCAGACACTCAGGCTGTCTCAGACACAGCCTCGGGACTCACCCCCACGAGCTGCCCGCCGGCGCATTCGACCGCCTTCACCTCGGCCACCTCGGCCCGCGGGTTGCGAATCCCCAAGCATCCGATGATGCCGCCGACCGCCACGAGCGCGGCGGCGATCGCCACGCCCAGGTGAAAGCTGTG
The DNA here is from genome assembly GCA_963705245.1 of uncultured Solirubrobacterales bacterium. GTDB lineage: Bacteria > Actinomycetota > Thermoleophilia > Solirubrobacterales > Solirubrobacteraceae > Palsa-744. The sequence goes on from OY970062.1 coordinate 2,872,240, forward strand.
CAGCGACGCCTGCTCGGCAGCGCTGGCCACCGCACGTGCCTGGGCGCCAGGCAGACCATGCACGTCGGGCTGGCCCAAGGGGAGCTTCTTCGCCTGAGTCACCACCGCCCGGGCGGCGGGCGAGAGCGTCTTGCCGAGCAGCTGGCGATCCAGCGATGAGCCGAACGACGTCGCGACGGCCGCGCCGACGGCGGCTGTGCCCAAGAGTCCGGCCACGCGCGCGATCGCGTTGTTGACGCCCGAGGCGATTCCTGCCTGGGTCTCCATGCCGGAGAGGACGGCCGCGGTCAGCGGCGCCACGGTCATCGACAGTCCCAACGCGAACACGAGCAGGCCGGGAAGGACTTCGGAGACGTAGTCGACGTTCGCGCCGATCCGCTGGAAGAGCAGCAGTCCGGACGCTGCGACGAGCGGGCCGGCGCCCATGAAGAAGCGCGGGCCAAAGCGGTCGGCGAGCGCGCCGAAGCGCCGTGAGAGGACGAACATGACAATCGTCACCGGGAGCGTCGCCAGGCCGCTGTCCAGCGGGGAGTAACCCCCGATCTGCTGCAGGAACAGGACCAGGAAGAAGAACAGGATCGCCAGGCCGGCGTACATCGCGAACGTCTCGATGTTGCCGGCCGAGAAGTTGCGGCGGCGGAACAGGCCGAGCGGGAGCATCGGGTCAGGTGCTCGGGACTCCCACCAGACGAACATCGAGAAGAAGACCAAGCCGGCGATCAGCGGCAGGATCACCGCCGGGCTCGACCATCCCAGGCGCGGCTGCTCGATCAGCGCGAACACGGGGCCGCCGAGGCCGAGCACGCACAGCAGCGCACCGCGGAAATCGACCCGGCGACCGCTGCGCTCGCGCGGCGCAGAGCGGGGAATCGCGTACAGGATCAGCGACAGGCAGACGAGCACGAAGGGCACGTTGATCAAAAAGATCCACCGCCACGAGCCGATCGCCAGCAGCTCACCGCCGGCCAGCGGGCCGAGCACGCCGGCGATCGCGCCCCACGCCGTCCAGCTGCCGATCGCTGCCCCGCGCTCGGACTCCGAGAAGGTGTTGACGATCACCGCCAGGGAGCTCGGCACCAGCAGCGCTCCGGCGACGCCTTGCACGGCGCGGGCGGCGACCAGGGCATCGATGCTGGGCGCGAGCGCGCACGCCACCGAGGCGAGGCCAAAGCCCGAGACCCCGAGCGCAAAGACGCGGCGCTCGCCGTACAGGTCGCCGAGCGACCCTCCCACCAGGATCAGCGAGCCCAGCGTCAGCAGGTAGCTGTTGATCACCCACTGCTGCGCCGCCAAGCCGCCCCCGAGCGCGCGCTGGATGCTCGGCAGCGCCACGTTCACGACGGTGCCGTCGAGCAGCGTGATCCCCGAGCCCACGATGCACGCGATCAGCGTCAGGCGCTTGCGCGAAGCATCGATCTGAACGGAGGACATAGCGAGCACAGTAGGGGCAAAAGACATCGGCGGGCCATGGCAAGATCGGATAGCGTGGCCGACCGGTGACCGACGCGATCAGCACAGAGTCTGAGCTCAGGGCGCGCTGGAGCGCTGTGGACCGTTACATCACGGACCTGCTCGTGCCCGAGGACCCGGCGTTGGCGGCCGCACTGCGAGCCAGCGAAGCAGCGGACCTGCCGCCGATCGCGGTCACGCCGAACCAGGGCAAGCTGCTGCAGCTGCTCGCGCGCGTGCAGGGCGCGCGGACGATCCTCGAGCTGGGGACGCTCGGCGGATACAGCACGATCTGGCTGGCACGGGCGCTGCCTCCCGGCGGACGGCTGATCACGCTCGAGGCCGAGCCGCGATTCGCGGAGGTGGCCCGGGGCAGCATCGCGGGGGCCGGGCTCACGGACGTGGTCGAGCTGAGGGTGGGAGCAGCGCTTGAGACTTTGCCCAAGCTCGTCAGCGAGAGCGCGGGCCCGTTCGACCTGATCTTCATCGACGCGGACAAGAAGAACAACCCCGGCTATTTCGAGTGGGCGCTGAAGCTGTCCCGGCCGGGAACTCTGATCATCGTCGACAACGTCGTGCGCGACGGGGCGATCCTCGACCCGGCCGCCGGCGACCCGACGCTGGGCAATGAGGGAATACGGGGCATACGCCGCTTCTACGAGCTGCTCGCAGCCGAGTCACGGGTCAGCGCCACCGCGATCCAGACGGTCGGGGACAAGGGTTACGACGGGTTCGCACTGGCGATCGTCGAGGCTCACCCCCACCCATGAAGTACTTCGCGTACGGCAGCAACATGTCGGGCCCGGTGATGCAGGCTGCATGCGCCGAGCACCGCTTTCTGGGGCCCGCACGCCTACCGGGTTACAGGCTCGCGTTCTTGCGTCGCTCCGTACGGACGGGGACCGGGGTCGCAGACATCGCGCTCGACCCTCACGGGAACGTCTGGGGAGCGCTTTACGAGTTGGAGCGCAGCGAGCTGGGAGCACTCGATCGCAAAGAGACGCTCGGCTCGGGCTATGAGCATCTCGACGTGGTCGTCCAGACGCGCGACGGGGAATCGCATCGTGCGATGGCCTATTCCGTGATCGCCAAGGAGCCCGTCGAGATCCGTCCTTCGCTCGCATACGTGCAAGGACTCATCCAGGGAGCCGGCGAACGATCGTTGCCCGCCGAGTACCTGGCTTCCCTGCAAGCGCTCGTCTGCGCTTGGAACCTGTCTCTCGCCGGCTCGTCGGCGCTCACGGGGCGAGCCGATCGGCGAAGAACGACAGGATCTCGTCGCGAGCGGCGATCGTCGGCTGCCCCGCTTCGTCGATCAGGTGGGCGGTGACCACGCTGTGCGGGCTCGCCACCACGTGCTCGAAGAACGGCGCCGTGTCGGGATTGGCGGCGCTGTCGGGGAGCACTCGTCCGAGGAAACGCTCACCGAGCGCCTCTGAGTAGGCCGCGAAGCGCTCGGCCTTGCAGAACCGATCTCCCGCGAAGCGATAGGCCATCACGGTCAGGTCCTCGCGCTCGAGGCGCTCCCGAACGGCGGCCAGCTCCTCGGGAGCTATCTCCAACCCTCCCGGATCGTCCAGTGGCAGCGTCGGCTCGGCGAGGACCGGCGCGAGCATCGCGGGCTCGAGCATCATCGTGAGCGCGAAGTTGCCCGTGAAGCACATTCCGATCGCCCCAACGCCCGGACCGCCGCACTGCGCGTGAGCAAGCCGCGCCAGCGATCGGAGCCACTGCGTCACCGGACTCGACTTGTTCGCGGCCAAGGCCCGAAACTCGGCGCTGACGCACGCCCGCTGGAAGGTGGCGACGCCCTCGTCGACGGTGGGCACCGCACCGTCGCGGCCGAACAGCGAGGGCATGTAGACGGTGAATCCCGCGTCCCTGACCCAACGACTGAAGCGAGCGACATGGGGGCTGATGCCAGGCATCTCCGTCATCACGATCACCGCCGGTCCGGCGCCGGCGACGTGCACCACCTTCGTGACGCCGTCGAGGGTGACCGCGCGGGGATCGAAGTCATCGAGTGGATCGTCCTCGCTCATGCTCCGCTTGGGCATCGCATAACTCTCCTTGCTCGTTGAAGCGGTCGATCGAATGACGCAGGGCATCCGTCGAGCCTGGAGGAAGCGATTATCGTGTTTGGCTCAGCTGCATGTCTGCTCCCCAGCTGACGCTGACCGTCAATCGCGATCCGTGGCCGACATCGTGCCTCATGCCGACCAGAGTCGGCCCTTTCAGGAGCCACCCAAGACCATCGTCTTCGCTTCA